>NZ_RJVQ01000084.1 GCF_003856525.1 Vibrio viridaestus | reverse complement strand
AAGGCGCCAGAGGTGGCCCAGATTGGCATAAGCCKCTCTGGCTTTCACTATWCKTSCATTGATCTCATCACTCACAYCMCCACCAGCACTTATGCAGCTAYCCAGATACACGAAMTTCTCRACTACKTYTATYTGCTCACCATCCAGGGTGAGTRCAGGATTRGAATCCTGCCAGTCTTRTARAAGTACTTTGYACTTCGAAGGTGCAAAGCACATACCRTAYMTACGGACACTGATTGYCAACTGATTAAGTGCGRATYGCATGSCTTGGKCATTATCGCACAGTAAGACAATATYRWCCGCATAMTCAAGGTCGWGAAGYCTTTCTCCAGGMAACAGATCYACACCACCATTACTTACATYCATCAGAGCTSTTTCCAGAATGTCATCGATGGCAAAGTTGAAGAGGAATGGTGAGATTGGGMAACYCTGCCTAACCCCACTGCTCGAATGGAACAATGGAGAGAGGTGGTTGTATGCCCTCACTCTGCCTGAGGTGTTTGTATATAGGGCTTTTAGGATGTTAATAAACTTCTCAGGCACACCCTTCTTCAATAGACAATCCCACAGAACAGTTCCATCTTCCGGCTCAGCGTCTCCAGGCTCGCCACTCTCGTCAGCATCCGCTAATTCAGATGGCTCTGATGCCGCTTCTTCGAGTAGATCGTCTTCGCTTAATTCTGGTAGCTCTTCACCCGCGATAGCATCAACGTCTTCAGCAGTGGCCCCGTCAGTCTCTTCCTCTGTTTGTGACTCGGCTAACGCATCATCTTCGTCAAATTCAGGAAGATCATCATCAGCAAGCTCCGCCAGTACATCTTCCGGCTCAGCGCCTGCGGGTTCGGCACTCTCGTCAGCATCCGCTAACTCAGACGGCTCTGATGCCGCTTCTTCGAGTAAATCGTCTTCGCTTAATTCTGGTAAATCTTCACTGGCAATAGCATCAACATGATCAGCAGTGGCTTCGTCAGTCTCTTCCTCTGCTTGCGACTCGGCTAACGCATCATCTTCGTCAAATTCAGGAAGCTCATCATCAGCAAGCTCCGCCAGTACATCTTCCGGCTCAGCGTCTCCAGGCTCGCCACTCTCGTCAGCATCCGCTAATTCAGATGGCTCTGATGCCGCTTCTTCGAGTAGATCGTCTTCGCTTAATTCTGGTAGCTCTTCACCCGCGA
>NZ_RJVQ01000083.1 GCF_003856525.1 Vibrio viridaestus | reverse complement strand
GCTTCTATGGTACAATCCTCTTCCCGCCGAGCCCCCTYTCTCCTCGGTCCACAGAGACAAAATGTAGGACTGGYGCCWACAGTTCATCACGGAAGAAAGGACTCACTGAGCCGGGATCACTAACTAATACTGCGCAATAGAAAATACTAATATAATAGAAAAGAAAAGAACTGTCTTTTCTGTATACTTMTGTAKACTTTCCCCGGTTCCGYTGCTACYGCGGGCTTTACGCAATYGATCGGATYATMTAGATATCCCTTCAACACAACATAGKTCRTCGAAAGGATCTCGGAGACCCRCCTAAGCACGAAMGCCAGRATCTTTCAGAAAATGRATTCCTATTCGAAGAGTGCATAGCCGCCTGGATAAGATCACACTAAYCCGTCAATTTKGGATCCAATTCGGCATTTTCCTTGAGGGATATTGGTAAGGAATTGGAATGTAATAATATCGATTCATAATGGATTCATATCGATACAGRAGAAAAGGTTCTCTATCGATTCAACAAGTGCTGTACTTATGGGAAAGCGATAGAGAAAGAGAAAAAAAAAAACGAAGATTTCACATAGTGATTTAACGAAGATTTCACATAGTGATTT
>NZ_RJVQ01000082.1 GCF_003856525.1 Vibrio viridaestus | reverse complement strand
TAATTCACACGGTAAATCATGRCTCGATTTCCTTATTACWCGACAGTCATTTTAATTCYATTTTCGGTTTATTTACATGCGATACGGGTTTGGAAAATATCTAAACGTCCTCGAAAATTCTCCACGAACCCAACCATAGTTTTCGTATATGTTTTTATTCACWYATYCAACTGTTACGCTAATMATACCTAARCGAMYGTTCAGTGCAACTGTYAGTATACGTAAGAACGATGTTATTTAGAYTTGACATTGTAACACATCTGAACTATTGTAGTTGTTCTATTTCGATGTCGTACTTCATTTTATGAAGTATTGTTTCCTCGTGGCCGTTATTTAACAGATGATTCCGGTACATCAATCGGCTGTTCAACTACTCGACGATTTACAACCTGTCCAGTTCAATTGGTGGTCTGACGACAATATCATTCGCGCGAATCATCAGTTTATGCAGTCGAGCGAATCTCCTGCAAACTGAAAACGATATTGTCGCCTCTATCCCAACACTGACAGCGTTTTTCATGGGTATCATTGACATGAGTCCAGAGTGACACTCTTGGTTTCTTATGTTCTTTTCGATATTTTTCTGTTCACCAATCGAACAAA
>NZ_RJVQ01000080.1 GCF_003856525.1 Vibrio viridaestus | reverse complement strand
AGTGTGGGGTCTCCCCATGTGAGAGTAGGACATCGCCAGGCTTTTATTTAGCACCAAGCTAACCAATGCGGAGCGGTAGTTCAGTTGGTTAGAATACCGGCCTGTCACGCCGGGGGTCGCGGGTTCGAGTCCCGTCCGCTCCGCCACTATTTAAAACCCAGCAGCAATGCTGGGTTTTGTCGTTTCTGGGGCCCCATCCATCCCATCCTGAGTCTCTCTTGTTATCGAATCACCCTGATTGAACTGTTTTCAACTACATTAATGAAAGTAAATTACAGAATAAGAGCCATAATCAAGTATTTAGCCTTCAATAAACAAAATATACGTTCTAAAGTGAAATAAAAACAAAATAAATGTTGCATTCAATGTGAGGTAGATCTATATTTACCCCGTAGACGAAAGAAACTTACAACAACATTGAGGAGATAAGATTATGTTCGCTGCATTTGCTTATAACGTGTATTACATGACTAAAGACGCCAAAGAAACCGAAGCTCAAAAAGCCGACGTGAAAAAAGCGTAAGACACTGACGATAACGGAAGGAGACAAGATTATGTTTGCTGCTATTGCTTATAACGTTTACTACATGACAAAAGACGCAAAAGAAACCGAAGCACAAAAAG
>NZ_RJVQ01000077.1 GCF_003856525.1 Vibrio viridaestus | reverse complement strand
AGGTAAAATAAGCGATAGAGAAAGACACCTTGGTGGATCTTATGGTGTCGTGGCTCAAAGAACAGATATTGGCGACCGTCTGTTGCAGCTATGCTCAGATAACCTCCTGTTCCTTGAAAATACTAACTTTAAGCATAAGGAAAAACATCTTTTAACATGGCGACCCCCTAATTCGTCCCAACGTTGGACCCAAATAGATCACATCGCTATCAGCCACCGATGGAGGGGCTCGATAGAAGACTGTCGCTCATTCTGGAGCACATGCCTAGATTCAGATCATGCTCTAGTGCGAGCGCGTATTTGCTTGCGTCTTACTGGACGTAGGAAAGATCCTGCAAGGAAACCTCTTAGGGCCCTACTTAATGATAGTCAAGCTAAGAGTATATTTCAGGAACAACTAGGAAAACAGTTAGGCAGCCATGTATGTGATGCCTACCCCGATGCAGCATGGAATGGTATCCGAAAAGCTGTGGAAACAGCAGTGATATCTGCTAGTAAGGTAAACCAGAAGGTTAGGGAGCAACACTGGATCTCAGCAGCATCTATCGCACTGATAGATGCTCGCAAACTCATTCCACCTGGCTCTGAACATAATGAAGAGCGGAGTCAGCTTAAGTGCAAGCTGACAAGAAGTCTACGCAATGATC
>NZ_RJVQ01000010.1 GCF_003856525.1 Vibrio viridaestus | reverse complement strand
CGTTGATAGGCAGGGTGTGTAAGCGTTGTGAGGCGTTGAGCTAACCTGTACTAATTGCCCGTGAGGCTTAACCATACAACACCCAAAGGGTTTTGTGGACTCAATGTAAGAACATTGATTGTGTAAATGAGACGAAACAGCTCTCCGAATTAACAAATTTGCTTGGCGACCATAGCGATTTGGACCCACCTGATTCCATGCCGAACTCAGAAGTGAAACGAATTAGCGCCGATGGTAGTGTGGGGTCTCCCCATGTAAGAGTAGGACATCGCCAGGCTTTTATTTAAGTAATCATCATTGATTACGAAAACTAGGTATTTGCATCGTAAGAGTAAGACAGAACTTAGTAACAATTTATGGAGAGATGGCTGAGTGGTTGAAAGCACCGGTCTTGAAAACCGGCATACGTTAATAGCGTATCTAGGGTTCAAATCCCTATCTCTCCGCCACTATCAAAGAAGCCGCTGATATTTATCAGCGGCTTTTTTTGTTAGATCTGTTAGAAAAGTGCATCTATATTGAAGAATTAGCACGGGATTATTGTATAAACAGTGTAATCGGGGAATAATTCACCTTATTAAAAAAATTAATCACAATAACAGTATTACTATTATCAAGGGACACTTCATGCAAACGGCGAATAACTTAACCGAACTACAGGATCAGATCCGAGAGCGTTATGGACAATTGAGTAAGCGGCTAAAGCAAGTCGCTGAGTATGTTTTAGACAATGCTCAAAGTACCGCTTTTGATACCGTAGCTGTTATCGCAGATAATGCAGGTGTTCCACCTTCTACATTAATTCGTTTTGCTAACGCATTTGGTTTTAGCGGCTTTAATGAAATGAAGCAGCTATTTCGTAAGAATCTCCTTGAAGAAACGACAAGTTATACCGATCGTGTCAGACTCTTGAAGGAATTAGATGATGATATCGAACCTGCTGACCAGCCTAGTAGTATCCTCCACGAATTTTCTCGGGCTAATGCTCAGGCAATGCAAAATCTAGCGGCTCAAATTTCCGCTGAAGAACTGGCAAAAGCGGTTGATATCTTAGTGAAGGCGAAATCGATTCATGTTATTGGTTTAGGTCGTTCGTTTAGTGTTGCATCCTATCTTACATATGCTCTTCGTCATCTGAATCAACGTGTTTTCCTGGTTGATGGTTTAGGCGGGATGTTTAAAGAGCAAGCAAATATGATTGAAGCTGATGATGTTTTGGTTGCCGTGAGTTTCACTCCTTATGCTAAAGAAGCGATTATGGCGACAGAAGCAGCCTCTCGTGTTGGTGCAAAACAACTGATCATTACCGACAGCCAGATAAGTCCGCTAGCTTCTATGAGCGATATTTGCTTCTATGTTAAGGAAGCTGAAGTAGATGGTTTCCGTTCTCAAGCGGCATCTATGTGTCTTGCTCAAACTTTGGCCGTTTCTTTGGCATTTAAAGTGAACGATACCAAGCATTAAGCATTTCTCCGAGTTTTTAAAGGCAGAATTCATTCCATGATTCTGCCTTTTTTGTTTCATTTTTTCCTGATTAGTTTCTCCACACTCGACTATATTTAACTCTGAAAGCCACAATTGCCGTGCTAGTTATACTAAAAACAGAATATTGTCATTGATGCATATCAATTAAAGGTTGTCGTTAAACTGCAAATTAATATTCCAATATTGTGATTTGTGTCTTTCATTTGAGTTGATAATGAAATGTTTATTTCGTATAGTTCAGCCGCTCAGCAAAGAAACTTAAAATTCCTTTACTAGTAAAGAGCAATGTATTGATGTTGCCAAAGTGGTTTTTTGAGTCTTCCAAGCACAAACACAAATATAAAACGCCGTAGGTCGTAGTAGAAAGTCAGTCTATATTTAGGAGTCGTTGATGGAGACTATTCAGAATTACATTAATGGAAGCATTAAAGAAAGCCAAAGTGGCAAATTTGCTCCAGTATTTAACCCAGCAACTGGCGAGCAAATTCGTCAGGTTGTCCTTAGCACAAAAGGTGAAACAGAAGCTGCTGTTGAAGCTGCCTCTAAAGCTTTCCCTAAATGGTCAAAGCAGTCACCGCTAAAGCGTGCACGTATCCTATTCAAATTTAAATCTCTCATTGAAGCGAATATGGATAAGCTTGCAAAAACTATCTCAACAGAGCACGGTAAAGTGTATTCTGATGCGATTGGTGAGCTTACTCGTGGTCTAGAAGTGGTTGAGTTTGCATGTGGTATTCCTCACCTTCAAAAAGGCGAGCACTCAGCAAACGTAGGTACTGGTGTAGATAGCCATTCTCTAATGCAGCCTCTTGGTGTATGTGCTGGCGTTACTCCATTTAACTTCCCTGCGATGGTATCTATGTGGATGTTCCCTATTGCTCTAGCGACAGGTAACACTTTTGTATTGAAACCATCAGAGAAAGATCCATCCCTCTCACTTATGCTTGCAGAACTTCTTCAGGAAGCTGGTCTTCCAGAAGGTGTGTTCAACGTTGTAAACGGTGATAAAGAAGCAGTTGATGTGCTTTTAACTGATTCTCGAGTACAAGCGGTAAGCTTTGTTGGATCGACTCCTATTGCAGAATATATCTACTCTACGGCGTCTGCTCATGGCAAACGTTGTCAAGCGCTTGGCGGTGCAAAAAACCACTGTATCCTAATGCCTGATGCAGATCTTGATATGGCAACTAACGCTATCATCGGCGCAGCATTTGGAGCGGCAGGTGAGCGTTGTATGGCTCTTTCTGTAGCGGTTGTTGTTGGCGATGAAACTGCTGATGCTTTAGTTGACAAGCTACAAACTAGTGTCGATAAGATGACCATCGGTCCTGGTCTTGTTGATGGTAAAGAAAATGATATGGGTCCAGTGATCTCTTCTGTTCATAAACAGAAAATTATTGACTACATCGATTCAGGTGTTGCACAAGGTGCTGACCTGCTTATCGATGGCCGTTCACTTAAAGTGGAAGGTTTTGAAAATGGTTACTTTGTGGGTCCAACTTTATTTGACAAAGTATCTCCAGACATGACTATCTATAAAGAAGAGATCTTTGGTCCTGTTCTGGCAATCGTTCGTGTTAAAGACTTTGATACTGCAATTGACCTAATCAATCGTCACGAATACGGCAATGGTACTGCTATCTTTACTCGTGATGGTGAAACTGCTCGTCAATTTAGCGAGAATGTACAGGCTGGTATGGTTGGTATTAACATTCCAATCCCTGTACCAATGGCTTTCCACAGCTTTGGCGGCTGGAAACGCTCAGTATTCGGTCCTCTAAACGTACATGGTAACGACGGCGTTCGTTTCTATACAAAAATGAAAACAGTCACTAGCCGTTGGCCTGCTAGCGTGCGCCTAGAGCAACACGCAAGCTCATTTAATATGCCTACATTGGAGTAGTCAGACGCTCCAGTTTTTGGCCGCTTATCGTGAGGTAAGCGGCCTTTTTTATTTATCGAACGATACTTCTCTGCGCCGTAATTACTTTCCAAAGTGCTTTGACTATCGGTCCATCTAACTGTGAGCGTTTGCAACAGATACCCAGCTTAAATGGTTTCATCAACTCACTTTCTGGTAAACGTTGAATCTTGTCTCGCACAGGGCTGTTGTTGATTACGACATCTGGTGCAACGCCAATACCATATCCTAGAGCGACCATGCTCACGATCGCTTCATGTCCGGAGATCTGTGTGTATATATTGGGCTTAAATTTCATCTTCTTAAACCAAGCATTGGCACGTTCTCTCGCGGTACCTGATTCAGGAACGATAAAGGGGATTGCTGACCAGTCAGGGCTTTCTTTATGCAACTCATCGGTAAAGCTTGAAATACCGACAGGAGCGATGACCGACATTGGTAACTCACTGATCGTTTGAAATGCCACCCGGGACGGTAATGACTCAGGTAAAGCAGAGATGGCAATATCAGCTTCGTTATCGAGTACCTTATTGATGGCTTGTGCTGGATCGCCTGTCAGAAGTTTAAATTCTATAAAAGGATAGTGAGAGCGGAATGTGGATAACAGCTCAGGTAAATGACTATAGCTTGCCGTTACCGAGCAGAACAAACGAATTTCACCTCGCAGGGAACTGCTTTCATCCTGAAGATCGGTTAAATAATGTTCCCAATCAGTAATCATTTTCATTGCAACCGGAATGAGCTTCGTCCCTGATGGTGTCAGTTCCACTCGTCTGTTATCACGGATAAAAAGCTGATGGCCTATTTCTTCTTCAAGTTTCTGTATTTGGCGACTGAGTGCAGAAGGACTCATGTGCATCGCCGAGGCCGTCTTGGTAAAGTTTTTACTGTCACTCAGATGGCGAAACAATTGTAATGTTTTGATATTCACGCATGACCCCTTTGTGTTGCAAAAAACGCAATACTTAATTGTGAATATATCACTTTCCGCAATTAAATGTCTGGTTTAGTATGAGCCCATCCGATGTAATCAACAGCATCGACATGACGGATAAATTTTACAAAGGAGCATCTCCTCATGGGTAACAACTATTTCAACACTCTAAACCTACGCCAGCAAATTGGCCAACTATGCCAATGTCGTTTTATGGAACGTGCAGAATTCGTTAACGAAGCAGAATACCTGAAAGGTAAAAAAGTCGTTATCGTTGGTTGTGGTGCGCAAGGTCTTAACCAAGGCCTAAACATGCGTGATTCAGGTCTAGATGTTTCTTATGCTCTTCGTCAGTCTGCAATTGATGAGCAGCGTAAATCATTCAAAAATGCAAAAGACAACGGCTTTGTTGTTGGTAGCTATGAAGATCTTATTCCTCAAGCTGACCTTGTTGTTAACCTTACTCCAGACAAGCAACACACTAACGTTGTTGAAACTGTAATGCCTCTGATGAAACAGGGTGCAGCTCTTGGTTATTCTCACGGCTTCAACATCGTTGAAGAAGGTATGCAGATCCGTAAAGACATCACTGTAGTTATGGTAGCGCCAAAATGTCCTGGTACAGAAGTACGTGAAGAATACAAACGTGGCTTCGGTGTTCCAACTCTTGTTGCTGTTCACCCAGAAAACGATCCAAATGGCGACGGTCTTGAAATTGCAAAAGCTTGGGCTGCTGCAACAGGTGGTCACCGCGCTGGATGTCTACAATCTTCGTTCGTAGCCGAAGTTAAATCTGACCTTATGGGTGAGCAAACTATCCTTTGCGGTATGCTACAAGCTGGTTCTATCGTATGTTACGAAAAAATGGTTGCTGAAGGTGTTGATGCTGGTTATGCAGGTAAACTTCTTCAATACGGTTGGGAAACTATCACTGAAGCTCTGAAATTTGGTGGTATTACTCACATGATGGACCGTTTGTCTAACCCAGCTAAAATTAAAGCATTTGAGCTTTCTGAAGAGCTAAAAGAGCTTATGGCTCCTCTTTACTACAAACACATGGATGACATCATCTCTGGTGAGTTCTCAGGCACAATGATGGCTGACTGGGCGAACGACGATGTAAACCTACTAAAATGGCGTAAAGAAACGGGTGAAAGTGCATTTGAAAATTACCCAGAAACAAACGCTAAAATCTCTGAGCAAGAATATTTCGATAACGGCATCCTTATGATTGCTATGGTTCGTGCTGGGGTTGAGCTTGCATTCGAAGCAATGACCGAAGCTGGTATCATTGACGAGTCTGCATACTATGAGTCTCTGCATGAGCTTCCACTCATTGCGAACACTATTGCTCGTAAACGTCTATACGAAATGAACATCGTTATTTCTGATACTGCAGAATACGGTAACTACCTATTTGCTAACGTTGCTGTGCCACTTCTACGTGAGAAGTTCATGGACAAAGTAAGCACTGACGTAATTGGTAAAGGTATCGGCGAGTCTTCAAACCAAGTAGACAACGCAACTCTTATCGCAGTAAACCACGCTCTACGTTCTCACCCAGTAGAACTGATTGGTGAAGAGCTACGTGGCTATATGACTGACATGAAACGTATCGCAGTAGGTGACTAATCATAGTCCCCGACGACAAAATGAAAAAGGCTTGGTTAACCAAGCCTTTTTTTTATTCTTCCGATTTGTTTGCTAACTTACTTTCAATTTCCGCGAGCTTCTGTTCCATTTGAGTGAGTTTCTCACGTGTTCTTAGCAGTACTTGCGTTTGAACATCAAATTCTTCGCGACTGACAACATCTAATTTATTGAGTTGTCCTTGAATTACCTGGCGAACTTTCTGTTCTACGTCAGTACCCAAATCTTTCACAGGTTGTGGCATAGATTCATGAATCTGCTTGGCAATCTGCTCTATTTTCTTCGGATCAAACATAATTATCCCTACTCCTATATCTTTGTAATCATTTTATACCGAAATAGTACTCTGGAGCGAGTTTGATTATTCCAATCATTGAAATTGCTTAACCGTAATTCATCATATTCATTTCGACTCCTCAACAAATACGGGTAGTGGTTTATGTTTTTCTGCCAGATAGGTATAGATGATTGGCAGCACAAACAGCGTAAATAACGTCCCGATTGCCAAACCTGATACAATCACAATCCCGATGCTAAAGCGCTGTTCTGCACCTGCTCCAGTGGCATACATCAATGGTATCAAACCAGCAATCATTGATGCTGTTGTCATCAGTATCGGGCGTAACCTGACGCGGGTGGCCTCCATGACTGCGTCGATTCTGTTCATTTGATGGTTAAGCTGCTGCTCTTTTGCAACCTCACAGATAAGAATCCCGTGCTTAGTGATCAGACCTATCAAAGTGATCAGTCCGACTTGAGAGTAGATATTCATAGTTGCGGCCCCCCAAGCAAGAACAATAAGTGCTCCGCAGATAGCAAGGGGAACTGAAACCATAATGACAATCGGATCTTTGAGTGATTCAAACTGAATTGCTAATACCAAGAAGATGATGGCTAAAGCCAACGCAAATGTGCCATATAGAGCATTACCTTCGGTAACAAACTGGCGTGATTCACCCATATAATCATGTTGATAGCCGGTAGGTAAAATGTCATTCGCCGTTTTGTCTAACCAGTTAATTGCGTCACCCATGGCAGTGCCAGGTGCGGGTACTGCCCCAATGGTTGCAGAATTAAGCTGGTTAAAGTGCGGTAGGGAGCGCGGCTCTGCCACAACATCAATATGGATCAGAGAGCCAAGCGGTATCGCTTTTCCGTCAATTGCTTTCACGTAGTAATGATTTAATGATTCTGGGTTCAGGCGATATTTTCGCTCCACTTGAGGAATCACTTCGTAAGACCGGCCACCTAAATCAATTCGGTTTATGTAACCATCGGCGACCATAGTCGATAACGTTAAACCAATATCCTGCATTGAGACACCGTATGCCCCAGCTTTTTCTTTATCGATATTGATGCGCATCGTCGCAGAGTCAAAATTCAAATCCAACGTTGAATACACAAATTGAGGATTCTTTTTAACCTTGGTTAGTATCTCTGATGACAAGGTAAAGAGGTTTTCAAAACTGCTAGGAGTGGTAATTACCATCTGTATCGGTAGACCTGAACCTGCACCTGGAAGTTCAGGCATTTGGAAGGCAGAAATCGACATCGCGGGAATATCTTTTACCAGATCTTGCACTCGCTTGGTGATATCCGCTTGGCCTGCATCTCGCTGACTCCATGGCACTAGCACTGCTATTCCCAATGCTTGGTTAGATTTAGGAATACCAGTAAATACCTGCGCCATCTGAACTTCAGGTTGATCAGATAAGATCGCATTTACTTCATTCATCGTATTTTGCAGATAATCCAGGTTAGCGTTCGACTGACCATTCGCAATCAGCATCACGACCCCTTTATCTTCTGCTGGAGCAAGTTCTGTCGGAATAAATTTAAACAGAACCGGTAGACTGGCAAACACAATCACGGCAAAAACAAGTATGACGGGCCTTCTTTGCATAAAGGCACCTAACATGCGTTGATAGCGATCGGTGATTCTGTCTAATACCCGGTGAACTGCAAGTTCAAAGCGCGTTGGAGTGTCGTGGTCTTTGAGTATTTTTGAACACATCATTGGTGAAAGCGTCAGCGCGATGATACTAGAAACCAATACGGCACCAGCGAGTGTCAAAGCAAACTCTTTAAACAGAGATCCGGTAATACCCGTAGTTAGGGCGATTGGGGAGTATACGGCGACCAACGCCAGCGTAGTTGCGATAACTGGGCTGGCAATTTCTCTGGTACCAATAATCGCTGCCCTAAATGGATTTTCTCCCAGCTTCACGTGCCGGTCGACGTTTTCTAAAACAATTATCGCGTCATCAACCACAAGCCCAATCGCTAAGACCATCGCAAGTAAAGTCATTAGGTTCCATGAGAACCCAAATGCCTGCATTGCGAGAGCCACACCAATCAATGACAGTGGAATCGTTATTATCGGGATCATGACTGCGCGGATTGAGCCGACAAACAAAGTGATTACGATGAGAACGATGAATGCAGCCTCACCAATAGTTTTGATAACCTCATATATAGACTCGTTAATAGCAATAGTGGAGTCATACAGAAGTTGCATTTTTACGTTTTGAGGTAAGTTTTTCTCGATTCCGGGTAAAATATCGCGAACACTTTTGGCAATATCGATTGGGTTTGCGCTTGGCGCTGCGTTGATCGCCACCACAACCGCTTCTTTTCCATTTGCTGTTGCACGAAAAGTATCATGGCTTTTCGCTAACGTGACCTTGGCGATATTCTCTAAATGAACAACTTCGCCATTATCCTGACTGACAACGAGTTTTTTAAGCTCATCTACCGAACTAACTTGTGTCTTAGCATCACCATTATAAAGCACGAGTTCACCGGTAGCCTGTCCTGTGGCCGACTGATAGTTATTGGCACTAAGAACGTTGGTGACATCTTTTGCTGTCAGGTTGAGTGCCGCCATTTTATATGGGTCAAGCCAAACTCGCAGTGCATATTTTACCCCGCCATACATGTCGACTTTGGATACGCCTGAAACAGTAAATAGCTGAGGGTTAATAACGCGTTGCAGATAGTCCGTTATTTGACTGGAGTTCAGTTCATTACTCGTGAAGCCGATGTACATGACGGCCGTTGTAGAACCCGTTGACATCGTGACACTCGGATCGTCGGCTTCTTTAGGGAGCTGAGATCGAACCGAGTTTGTTTTTGCCAGAATATCGGCCAAGGCGGCATTCGGGTCGGTATTCAGTTTCATTTTAATGGTAATGGTCGAACTGCCGAGCACCGATTCAGAAGTCATATAATCGATGTTATCTGCCTGAGCGATTGCTTGCTCCAATGGTTGAGTAATAAAGCCTTGGATCAGGTCAGCACTGGCACCATAGTAGTTTGTTGTTACGGTCACTTCGGTATTGGTCATCTTCGGGTACTCTCGTACCGGAAGTTTAAAAATCGCCTGCATACCGAGTAGCGCAATCAAAAAGCTTATAGAAGCAGCCAGCACTGGTCTCTTGATAAATAAGTCCGTAAAGCGCATATGTCCTCCTACCTATAGCATCGGTATTTCTGCGGGTGGATTGGCTGCATCACTTTCGACAATGTGCACTTTCGCATCATTACTCAGTCGGACCTGACCTGAAATAACGATCGTATCACCGGAAGAGAGCCCAGAAAGAATATGAGCTTGGTCTATTTGACGTTTACCGACTTTCACGATCACTTGTTTGACTCGTTTTTCTTTACCATCATCATGAACAACATAAACACTGTCGCCATAGAGGGTATACGTGATAGCTGTTTGTGGAACGATAATTTGCTGATGCTGAACAGGAAGCTGAATACTGGCTTTCGCGAACATACCACTGCGCAATTTATCCTCGGTATTTGGAATATCCGCTTCAATCTGAATCAGGCCACTTTTGACACTAACGGCCGGTTCGATCGCTGTGATAGAGCCTGAAAAAGTCTGGTTTGGATAGGCGTCTACGGATATATCGACTTTCTGCTTTAGATGAACCTTAGAGATATCGGTTTGAGGAATGGTAAACTGGAGACGCATGATACTGGTGTCCTCCAAACGAACGATATCCGTACCCGGCTGAAGGTACTGACCTAAATAGACATTGCGAATACCGACTTTGCCAGAGAAGGGAGCTTCAATAACTCGGCGTTTAATAGTGGCCTTTAGGCTTTCAATATCGGCTGCAAGAGAAAAATACGCGGCTTCTGCCTCATCGAAGGACTCTTTAGAAAGAGAGCGCTTTTTATAGAGATCTTTGTAACGTTCATACTTAGCTTTTGCTGCAGGAAGCTTAGCCTCGGTACTTTTTAGGTTGGCTTGCTCAACACTCGAATCAAGAGTGACTAACACTTGGCCTTTCTGAGCTTCAATCCCGGAATCGAAATTGATACTTTTTACCACACCGCTTGATTCAGACGTTAGCATTACCCCTTGATAAGGTTCTATAAAGCCAATAGTTTGAATTGTGGGAACCCAGTCTTGATCGTTAATTTTTTGGATTGTTACTGGATAAGAAGGTTCAGGTTGATTTGCCAAATACTGTGCGATCATCTTTTGTTTGAACAGATTAAATCCGATCACGCTGCCAAATAGTACCACTACAATGAGCAGCATCACGATGGTCCACTTTTTCATCAATTAAAACTCCAACTTTATTAGTCACGTTGTAATCCGAGAGCTTATCGTTATTGTCTGTCGCATATTCTCAGATCGGTTTGTTATCCTATTAATGAATCGTTATTGCATCCCAACAAGCTTCAATTGCAGCATTGAGCTCAATTTCTGAAAGGGGATAAATATTCAGAGCCTGCTTGCGAGCCAGGCTAACAATAACTTCAAAGCTAAGTGCCACAAGGATCTTGTTTGAAAGAGGCTTAAAGAGCTTCTCTGATTTTCCCTGCTCGAACAATTTCTCTACTTCGCCAAAGCGTTCTCGCTCGTTTTCCCACTCCCAAACACGTTTACAAGCGGCTTGTGGAAGTGCATCGTATTGAACTTGGTTTGCGAGCTGTGCTGTATTGGTGTTGGCCAATGTCCAAACGTTATTCAACATTGTGTGAAACCGTTCTTTTAATGGCATGTCATCACTGACATTTTTTTGTACAGCATCCGCGATGCCTTGTACGACGCGATGACGTAATTGCTCTAGTAAATCATCTTTATCGGAAAAATAACGATAAATAGTTCCTGCTGCGACACCCGCTTCATTTGCCAGTTTTTGCATGGATAGACCTTGAAATCCGGTTTCTGCCAGCATTTTTTCTGCTGCGCTTAGTATTTGGTCATACTTATCGTTTTTCTGTGTTTCCATGAATCTACAAAAATGAATGAACGTTCATTCATTCTGAGTGGTGGCGAAAAAAAAAGCAAGTGGTGAGATCAAAGAAAGGGAAGTGTCGATAGATTCATAGCAATCAATGGGGGTAGGTATTATCATGTGCGAGGTATACGAAGCGTTAGAAAAGTAAGTTGACACGATGAAATTAAACCAAAGACAAGATGAAGCGGTTAAATATGTCTCGGGGCCTTGTCTCGTGCTAGCTGGTGCCGGTTCGGGTAAGACAAGGGTTATCACCAATAAGATTGCCTATCTCGTTCAGCAATGTGGGTATAAAGCACGGAACATTGCTGCCGTGACGTTTACCAATAAAGCGGCTCGAGAAATGAAAGAGCGGGTGGCTCAAAGTCTTGGTCGAAGTGAATCACGTGGTCTTATCGTTTCTACCTTTCATACTCTTGGTCTTAATATCATTCGTAAAGAGTATAAGGCGCTTAATCTCAAAGCGGGTTTTTCTCTTTTTGACGATCAGGATCAGATGGCGTTACTTAAAGAACTGACCGAAAAGCAGCTTGATGGCGATAAAGAATTACTCAGTCAGTTACTGCACACCATATCGAATTGGAAAAACGATTTGCTCTCTCCTGAGCAGGTAAAAGTCATCGCTCAAGGTGAACAACAGCAACTTTTCGCGTTTTGCTATGAGTTATACCAAAATCAGATGCGCGCCTATAACGCTCTGGATTTTGATGATTTGATTCTGATGCCAGTACATCTCTTTAAACGTCAGCCAGAGACATTACAGCGATGGCAAAATCGTATTCGTTATCTCTTAGTTGATGAATATCAGGACACCAATACCAGCCAGTATGAGTTGGTCAAACTTTTGGTTGGTGAGCGTGCTCGTTTTACGGTTGTTGGCGATGATGATCAGTCTATTTATTCTTGGCGCGGTGCCAATCCCCAAAATCTTGTGCTTTTAGGTAAAGATTTCCCTAATCTTCGTGTTATCAAATTAGAACAAAATTACCGATCAACTAGCCGTATACTGAGAGCGGCAAATATCTTGATAGCGAATAATAGCCACGTCTATGAAAAGTCTCTTTACTCGGAGCTTCCGGAAGGTGAGAAGCTCAAAGTTGTTTTAGCGAATAACGAAGATAATGAAGCGGAGAGAGTGGCGGGTGAGATTATTGCGCACAAATTCCTTAACAGAACCGATTATAAAGATTACGCCGTATTATATCGTGGTAATCATCAATCTCGACTAATAGAAAAGCTTCTGACACAGAACCGAATTCCGTACAAGTTAACGGGAGGAACGTCGTTTTTTGCCAGAGCAGAAATAAAAGATATTATGGCTTATCTGAGGGTTCTGGTTAATCCTGATGATGACAATGCCTTTTTACGGATTGTAAATACTCCGCGTCGTGAAATTGGTCCTGCAACTCTGGAAAAGTTGGGAAATTACGCCAATATGAGGGGAAAAAGCTTGTTTGAGTCAAGCTTTGAACTGGGCTTAGAGCAGCATCTTTCAGGACGAGGACTCGATAATTTACGTCGATTTACACAATGGATAGTGAGTATTGCTGATAATGCTGAACGAGGTGATACCGTTGACGCTGTTCGTTCACTGGTTCGTGATATTCATTATGAAGATTGGTTGTACGAAACGTCATCCAGTCCAAAAGCAGCAGAGATGCGGATGAAAAACGTATCGGATCTCTACTCATGGATTGTCGCCGATTTAGAAGGTGATAATTATGATCAGGAAGAAAAGACGCTGAAAGAAGTTGTTCAGCGCCTCACTCTGCGTGACATGATGGAACGAGGCGAAGATGAGGAAACTGATGCGGTACAACTGATGACGCTGCATGCTTCAAAAGGGCTAGAATTTCCCTACGTGTATTTGGTTGGAGCGGAAGAAGGCATTTTGCCGCATCAAACGAGTATCGATGAAGACAATATCGAGGAAGAGCGTCGTTTGATGTATGTTGGCATCACCCGAGCTCAGCGAGAATTAACGTTTACAATGTGCAAAGAGCGTCGTCAGTATGGTGAGCTACTTAAGCCAACTCAAAGCCGTTTTTTGGATGAACTTCCTTATGATGACGTTGAGTGGGAACAGAAAAAGAAAGTGGTGACCCAAGAAGAGAGAATGGCGAAAGGTCAGGCTCATATCGCTAATCTGAGAGCAATGTTTAAGAAATAATAAACAGAATATTCAAAAGATTAGGGCTTTCTACTTGTAATACACTTTTTAATCGTTACTATGTTGCATGTAAGTTTGATAACGAAGAAAATCAGAGCTTACAACGCCTTATCTGGGACCTATTGCGACGTGATATTATTTCACTCTTTCTATTTTGTTGTTTAAGTGATGAAAAACGCACCAAACGATAAAAAAAGTGCAAAAAGTACTAGACGGCATCGGGTGATATACGTATCATTCCCCTCCGCCGATAGGGCATGAAGCGCCCGTAGCTCAGCTGGATAGAGCGTTGGCCTCCGGAGCCAAAGGTCGAAGGTTCAAATCCTTTCGGGCGTGCCATTTTCCGGAGGAAAAATCGGTAAAATTGTGGTGACTATAGCTCAGTTGGTAGAGCCCTGGATTGTGATTCCAGTTGTCGCGAGTTCGAGCCTCGTTAGTCACCCCATTCTCGGTGAATAGCGCAGTTTGGTAGCGCATCTGGTTTGGGACCAGAGGGTCGGGGGTTCGAATCCCTCTTCACCGACCATATTTTAGTTACTGGATTCGTCGGGTAACATTACAAGTTAGTGGTGACTATAGCTCAGTTGGTAGAGCCCTGGATTGTGATTCCAGTTGTCGCGAGTTCGAGCCTCGTTAGTCACCCCATTTATTCAGTGAAAACGTCATTTGGTAGCGTATCACGAATTAAAATAGCCATCTCAGAGATTATTATCTGGATTGCTTAATACCAAAAGATCGGTGAATAGCGCAGTTTGGTAGCGCATCTGGTTTGGGACCAGAGGGTCGGGGGTTCGAATCCCTCTTCACCGACCATCATTCGAAAGCCTCGACGTAATGTCGGGGCTTTTCTCGTTCTAAAGCAGTGTATTTTGAGTCTGATTTGGGACCAGAGGATCGGGTGCGGAATGCCGCCCAGTACGAATCCCTCTTCATCGACCATCATTCGAAAGCCTCGACGTTATGTCGGGGCTTTTCTCGTTCTAAAGCAGTGTATTTTGAGTCTGGTTTGGGACCAGAGGAGCGGGTGCGGAATGCCGCCCAGTACGAATCCCTCTTCATCGACCATCATTCGAAAGCCTCGACGTTATGTCGGGGCTTTTCTCGTTCTAAAGCAGTGTATTTTGAGTCTGGTTTGGGACCAGAGGATCGGGTACGGAATGCCACCCAGTACGAATCCCTCTTCACCGACCATCATGCAAAAGTCTCGATGTAGGTCATAACTTTTCTCGTTTTGGTATGGTCTATTTCTTCACTGAATGACAGTGTTCATGTCTATTTGATGCTCGGAATAGCAGATATTTGCTTATTCTTAATCACTAGATCTCATCTTTCCTCTATTCTTCTCGCTGGTGTTTTGTTTACAGATTTTCGAATCTCGCCAAATAGAATTCATAATTTTTCTATTTTTAGTGATCTA
The DNA here is from genome assembly GCF_003856525.1 of Vibrio viridaestus. Classification (GTDB taxonomy): domain Bacteria; phylum Pseudomonadota; class Gammaproteobacteria; order Enterobacterales; family Vibrionaceae; genus Vibrio; species Vibrio viridaestus. Next base: position 124,699 of record NZ_RJVQ01000010.1, on the reverse strand, counting down.
GAACACGTTTATTACGCTTACTTTGCGACAGATAGACTAGGCTTGATGAATAGAAAGTAAAGATACATCGATTGCAGATAAAATTAAATTGACTCACTGGTCAGTATTTTTGTCTGTTATATCCATATTAATCGTGGTGGTTTTAGGTTCTGGTATAATTTAAAATATTAGTTTTAATTGCTATTTTTTATGAATATATTGGGCTTTTATCCCAATAAAAGCGATTGTTACAAAGTTGTTAATCTATTATTGATGGTTTTTATTAGTTTACTAACTTACCATTATTCATTTATTTTTGTCTGTTTTTTTTAATTTTATTGGTTTTTTGTTGTGTTATCGATTTCATTTTGGTGAGTTATTTACGAGCGTCGTTCTCCTTAAATATATTATTAAACAGAATTATTATTCAATAAATATGTGTTTATTGTCATTAATTGCTTTTTTATACGCTTATATTGTATTTTGAATAAGTTTTGTCGAACTGTAATATTTAATTGTGAATTGGTTTTTTATGCTGATTTGCATGGATGCAAGCTGATTAATAACTATTATCAGCTGAGGTATAGAAATGTCATTATTAGAAGTAAAAAACCTACGTATTGAATATCCTTCCCGTCATGGAGTTTTCGCCGCTGTTAAGAATTTGACCCTAGAAATTGAAAGGGGTGAAATCGTTGGTGTGGTTGGTGAATCTGGAGCCGGTAAGTCAACAGTGGGTAATGCGGTTATCGATCTATTGAGTCCCCCAGGAACGATTGCTGGAGGAGAGGTGTTTCTCGATGGTGAGAAGATTTCTGGTTTGAAGCCGGAAGCAATGCGTCGCGTTCGAGGTTCGAAAATTGGCTTCATTTTCCAAGACCCAATGACATCCCTCAACCCACTCTTTACGGTCGAGCATCAGATAAAAGAAACCATTCATGCCAATATGAAGGTATCAGACAGCGAAGCCTATTCAAGAGCGCTGTCCCTCATGAAGCAAGTGGGAATTCCGCAGCCGGAAAATCGCCTAAAGCAGTTCCCTCATCAATTTTCTGGTGGTATGCGTCAGAGAGTTGTTATTGCGATTGCCTTAGCGGGTGAACCCGATCTGATCATCGCTGATGAACCAACAACGGCACTGGATGTGTCGATTCAGGATCAGATACTCAGTCTAATTCGGGAGTTGTGCGTTAAAAATAACGTCGGCTGTATGTTAGTGACCCACGATATGGGGGTCGTTTCTAATGTGACCGATCGCGTGGCGGTGATGTACCGTGGCGACTTAGTTGAATTTGGTCCGACGCAAAAAGTGTTAGGAGATCCCGACCATCCGTATACCCGAAGCTTAATCTCCGCAGTACCTCGTTCTGACGTTAAACTCGATCGTTTCCCTCTGGTTAGCTATATCGAGGAAGCGGGAGAGATGGAACCGATTGATGTTAAGAATCACTGGCTTGGAAAGAGTCAGGATCAACGCGAATATAAAGGCTCATTGCTGAGCGTTGAAAACGTCAACTTACGCTTTATTACTAAGGACTCTCTGTTCGAAAACCGTCGTGAGTATGTTCAGGCGTCAAATAACGTCAGCTTTGACGTAAATGAAGGGGAAACATTTGGCTTAGTGGGTGAATCCGGTTCGGGTAAATCGACAATTGCTCGAGTTATCGCTGGTTTATATACACCCAACTCAGGCAAAGTGTCTTTTGAAGGTATTGACTTAACAGCATTAGCATCAGAAAAAGAACGTCGGCCAATGCGTCGCCAGATGCAGATGGTATTCCAAAACCCGTATACTTCAATGAATCCGCGGATGAAAATTTTCGATATCATCGCGGAGCCGATTCGTTTCCATAAATTGACAGAGAATGAATCTCAAACCCGACAGGTTGTATTTGATTTGTTGGACTATGTGGGATTAGGTCGTATGGCTGGCGTGAAGTATCCACATGAATTTTCTGGCGGTCAACGTCAACGTATTTCTATCGCTAGAGCCCTCGCTACTCGCCCGCGTCTTCTCATCTGTGATGAACCCACGTCTGCTTTGGATGTTTCGGTTCAGGCACAGATTCTTAACCTGTTAAAAGACCTTCAGGACGAACTCAATCTGACGATGTTGTTTATCAGTCATGATTTACCGGTTATTCGTCAGATGTGTGATCGTATTGGCGTCATGAAAATGGGCACCTTACTGGAAGTAGCCGATACGGAAACTCTGTTTACTTCGCCTCAGCATGAGTACAGCAAGCAACTTATATCTCTGATGCCCGAGTTTACTGGCCTTAGAGAAGCAGCGGTTAGCTAAAGTAATAACAACAATACTACGCAAACACAGGGATATTTTGTCCCGCAAAGGAGTTATGCAAATGAAAATAATGAAAAGCAAGCTAGCAGTGGCATTGATGGCTGCAGGTCTGAGTTTTGCGGTTAATGCCGCTGATATCACCATCGCTTATGATGCTGATCCAGTTTCACTCGACCCTCAGGAGCAGTTATCAGGAGCAACGCTACAGCTTTCTCACATGGTGTTTGACCCATTGGTTCGTTATACCCAAGAATTGAAGTTCGAACCTCGTTTGGCATCAAAATGGGAACGAATTGACGATAAAACGTTCCGATTCACATTGCGTCAGGGCGTTAAGTTCCATTCAGGAAACGAGATGACGGCAGATGATGTGATTTGGACGTTTAAGCGTTTGAAAAACTCACCGGACTTCAAGGCTATCTTCGAACCTTATGAAAAAATGGTTAAGATCGATGACTATACCGTTGATCTTGTCTCTAAAGCGCCATACCCACTTGTATTGCAAACCGCAACGTACATTTTCCCAATGGACAGCAAATTCTACTCAGGCAAAACCGATGATGGAAAAGACAAGGGTGAGATTGTTAAGCACGGTAATTCATTTGCATCAACGCACGAATCAGGTACTGGACCATTTGTTATCAAATACCGCGAGCAAGGCGTAAAAGTTGAGTTCGAACGTTTTGCTGATTACTGGGATAAAGATTCAAAAGGCAACGTTGATAATTTGACTCTGGTTCCGATCAAAGAAGATGCAACACGAGTGGCAGCGCTACTGTCTGGCGATGTTGATATGATTGCACCTGTTGCACCAAACGATCTCAAACGTGTGGAAGATGCGCCAAAAGTTGATTTGGTGACCCTTCCAGGTACACGTATTATAACATTCCAATTAAATCAGGCGAGTAATCCGGCACTGAAAGATGTTCGTGTTAGACAAGCTATTGTCTATGCGATAAACAATGAAGGTATTGTGAAAAAAATCATGAAAGGTTTTGCAACCGCTGCGGCTCAGCAAAGTCCTCAAGGATACGCCGGTTACAATCCTGATCTGAAACCTCGTTATGATCTGAAAAAAGCCAAAGAGCTAATGAAAGAAGCAGGTTACGAGAAAGGTTTCAACCTGACTATGATCGCACCTAATAACCGCTATGTTAATGATGCGAAAGTAGCTCAGGCTGTCGCTGCAATGCTCTCTAAGATCGGGATTAAAGTTGATCTGAAAACTATGCCTAAAGCTCAGTACTGGCCTGAATTTGATAAATGTGCTGCAGATATGCTGATGATTGGTTGGCACGCGGATACAGAAGATTCAGCTAACTTCTCTGAATTCCTGACAATGACTCGTAACGAAGAAACGGGTCGTGGTCAGTACAACTGTGGGCATTACTCAAACCCCGTAGTCGATAAACTGGTTGAAGACGCTAACGTCGAAACAGATCCAGCGAAACGCGCGAAATTACTGCAAAAAGTCGAAGCAACATTGTACGACGATGCGGCATTCGTTCCTCTGCATTGGCAGAACCTGGCATGGGGTGCGAAATCAACATTACAAATCAAACCTATCGTCAACGTAATGAACTTCCCATACCTTGGTGATTTGCACGTCAAAGAATAAGTTCTGAGATTAGTTGACTTATTTAAGTAGTAAGGACGCCTATTCTATCAGTCGGATAGGCGTCTCTTTTCAGACTGATAACACAGGAATCTGTGATAAGAAAGGATTAAGGGGCAGGAAATGTTTTCGTTTCTGGTCAAGCGGCTAGCGCAAGCAATTGTCGTTATGTTTGTCATTAGTTTAGTGGCGTTTGCTATTCAGGATAACCTAGGGGATCCCCTACGGGAACTGGTCGGGCAGTCAGTGTCTGATTCTGAGCGCCAGGCATTACGCGATGAGTTGGGTTTAAATGATCCGTTTGTCACCAAATACACACGTTTTATCACTGCTGCAGTGCATGGTGATTTAGGGACGTCGTACTTTTTTAAACGTCCTGCTCTGGATGTTATTTTAGAAAAATTGGTCGCGACACTTGAACTGGTGTTCGGTGCCTCTGTATTGATTATTTTCATCTCGATACCGCTTGGCGTCTATTCGGCAATCCATCCCAAAAGTTGGTTTACCAAGTTTGTCATGGCGTTTAGCAGTATAGGTATCTCTATTCCCGTCTTTTTGACTGCGATTATGTTGATGTACGTGTTCTCAATTGAGCTAGGTTGGTTACCTTCTTATGGACGTGGAGAAACCGCCAATATATTTGGTTGGGAATCTGGATATTTCACCCTTGATGGCCTTGAGCATCTTGTTTTGCCCTGTGTATCACTGGCATCGATAATGTTGCCACTATTTATACGTTTAGTTCGTTCTGAAATGCTGGAAGTTTTAAGTTCGGAATACATCAAATTTGCACAGGCAAAAGGTTTACCTTTAAAGAAAGTGTATTACCAACATGCTTTGAAAAATACCATGTTGCCAGTATTGACCGTAGGTGGTGTACAAATTGGTACTATGGTGGCTTATACCATTTTGACAGAGACGGTATTTCAGTGGCCAGGAACCGGATTTCTATTTTTAGAAGCCATTAACCGGGTTGATACACCGCTTATCACTGCCTACGTCATTTTTGTCGGACTCATTTTTGTGGTAACGAATACGATTGTCGATTTGCTGTATGGCTTAATAAACCCAACCGTTAATTTGACTGGAAAAGGAGCGTAATCATGAGTACACCTGTTTCAGCTCCTGGTCGTTGGGAGCGCTTTAAGCAATCGGATTTTCTGTACTACTTTCTGAAAGATAAAGTAGCGATGGTGAGTTTCGCTATCTTCTTGTTGTTTTTCTTAGCGGCTATTCTGGCGCCAATATTGTCACCAACTAATCCATACGATTTGACCAGTATTGATATTATGGATTCAGAGCTTCCACCGTCCTGGATGCCAGATGGAGATGCTCGCTTCCTGCTTGGAACGGACGACCAGGGACGAGATATTCTTTCAACGATTTTGTATGGCTCGCGGCTCTCTCTAACGATTGGCTTTTTAGCGGTAGGCCTGCAATTGGTCTTAGGGATTATCATGGGACTCTCAGCAGGCTACTTTGGTGGGAAAATTGATAGCTTCCTTATGCGTTTTGCGGATGTTCAGCTGTCTTTCTCAACCATGATGGTGGCTATTATTGTGTCTGCTATCTTTAAGGCGAGTTTTGGCAGTGAATTTTATAGCGAATATGCTGTTGTCATGCTCGTAGTCATCATAGGTGTCGCCGAGTGGCCACAGTACGCCAGAACAATTCGAGCATCAGTGCTTGCCGAAAAAAGAAAGGAATATGTGGAAGCCGCGAAAGTCATGGGGTTTCGTGCACCTAAAATAATGTTCCGACATATCTTACCTAATTGCTTATCCCCTATATTGGTTATTTCGACCGTACAGGTAGCAAATGCCATCATGTCGGAAGCCGCTTTGTCATTCTTGGGCCTCGGTTTACCAGTTGATCAGCCATCACTTGGTTCCCTAATTAGTATAGGCTTTAACTATATCTTCTCCGGATCTTGGTGGATTACTGCTTTCCCTGGCATTGTATTGGTCACATTGGTTTTAGTGATTAATTTACTTGGTGACTGGCTGAGAGATGTCTTTAACCCTAAGATCTACAAGGGCTAATTTGACAGCAAAATGTCATGTTTTTTCTAATTTAATCAGAGTCGTGAGTAATTACGGCTCTTTTTTTGCATCCTTAATCTATTCTCTGTCAAAAAGTTGTTGTTTTGTGATTGAATGCTTAAGGATATTAACAGTGAATTCACTACTTCAAATCACTACTAAATGTTGGATTGGTACTGCTTCTCTGCTGATTGCCTTATCAATACCAGTGGGCGCATCGGCAAAGCCATTTATTTGTGATGCTACCCAAGCGTCTACAAGTTCTCTACCCGAATTAGCCGAGGCTTGTCCTATCGGCCAAGGCTTATGGGGCAAACAGTTGCCCACCTCAAACAATAGTAGCTTTTGGATACAGTGCGGTGTATTTAATAAGCCGATGACTCTAGCTCAAGCTAAGAATCTCTATGGCGCTATTTCTACGGATGTTTGGATGAAGCCGGAGAAAAGTTCATTTCGTTGTTTAATTGGTCCCTATGACGATTATATGGCGGCAAAGAGGGATCTCGAGCATGTGCAAGAGTTACCCAAATATCGGAAGGCATTTTTGCGAGCATTTACCTCAGAGTCCGATTCATCGTCTACTAAGTCTTCAAGTACTGTGAAATTTACACCAGTAAAACCAACCCAGTCTAAAGATCCTGCTATGGCAGTCTCTCAATCTCGTCCAGCTTTAAATAGTCCTAAGCCACAAAGAGATCCAATTGAGTCTACTGGTAACATTGTGGTTCGGAAGAAAGCAACGCTGGATGGTATTCAATATGCGATTCCTTTTATCGACCACGAGACAGTGCAGTTTTACATGGAGTACGACAAGCCATGGAACCGCATGAGTTACCCCATGGCAGCTAAAACATGTTCGTCTATCGGTATGGAACTCGCAACGATTCCACAATGGAAGAAATTATTGAATTCAGAGCTAATGAAAAAGGAACAATGGCCGATATACCTACCGTACTGGGGACAAAATAACGTGGGACTCTTTACCAGTGGTAAAACATCTCAGTTAAAAGGAACCTCGCTACTAAACGTGCTTTGTGTGCGGTTGTAATAGACGATATTGATATTTAATTATTTGAAAGATAACAAATAAAATTTCGGGAATTTGTCTTTACTGAGAAAATTAATATTACATTTGCTTATCTTTTCACAATTTTGATGATTTATTCAACATAAGCCATTTCGGTCGTCTATATTATATTCACATAATAATAAGAGCGTTTTGAATTAATTAATCCAATATTGGAGCAAAAGATATGTCCAACAATTTTTGTTTTAGACGTTTAATGACAGGTCTTCCTGTTGCTCTACTCTTAAGTGCTATTTCTTATCAGGCATGTGCAAAATTTATTGCTGTCTCGGTGAGTGAAGAAGATAACTATCGAAATCTGATTACCAAAAATATCGAAGAGGCCGTCGATCGTCGCGGAGATGATATTTATATCGACTCAGCAGGTGGTGACGAAGATTTTCAATATCAACAAATCCAGAGTTACATCAAAGCTGGTGCTGATGCGATTATCGTATTAACAACGGGTAACTACGAAAAAAACAAGCGTATTGTTAAACTCGCGGAAACCGTTCCTCTTATTTTCCTCAATGTTCCGCCTGTCGAAGACCTGAGCAAAATGCCTCCTAAAGCCGTCTATGTTGGCTCTAATGAGGAAGAGTCAGGCACGATGCAGATGGAAGAACTCGCCAAGCTTGCCAATTACCAAGGCAATGTTGCTCTCATGATGGGAGAGGTCAACCACCCGGCTGCGAAAATGCGTACTTTAGACGTGAAGAACGTCATGGCTAAGTACCCAAAAATGAAGTTGGTCAAAACCGAGTCGGGCAACTGGGCAAGAAACCAAGGATATACCATTGTGAAGAAATGGCTGTCTGAAGGTGTTGATTTTAAAGTGCTGGTCGCCAATAACGATGAAATGATCATTGGTGGTCTGATGGCTATTAGAGATGCGGGTAAAGATCCTAAAAACTACCTGACAGGTGGTATTGACGCGACGAAAGATGCGTTGAATGAAATGGAAAAAGGCGACTTAGACGTCACTGTTCTTCAGGATGCCGTAGGTCAGGGACGAACTGCTGTTGATGTGGCTTATAAGCTTATCAATGAAGTTCCAGTTGACTCGATTGTTTGGGTACCTTTCCAGTTGGTGACTCCAGATAATCTCTCTGACTATTTAAAGTAAAATTATTCTAAGAAAAGCTAGCTAGACTTGCCGAGTTTTGAGGATAGAACATATGTCTTTAGTACAAAGAATCATCGGAGGCTTTTTGATTTTATTACTTGCGTTATTGACGCTTGTAATTGTCAGCTACGTTTCCATTTCGCGAGTTCAGAATGACCTTAATCAGGTCATGAATGAAACGCTTCCTGTTTCTAAGAAAGCAAATGATGTCAAAATCGACATCCTGCAACAATATCAAAATGTTGTCTCTATTTTTACTACATCGAATGTAAATGAAGTAGATGGGCATAAAACAGATTTTGAGCGTTATGGTAAACAAGTCGATCAAACGTTGGCATCGATTCCTCAAGATGTGATTAGCAGTAACTCTTTGTTGGCTCAAGAGCTGAATACAATCAAAGGGTTGCGTAGTGCGTACATCAATCAGGCTCAGGCGCTGATTCAGCTTCGTCGCAGTAATATTATTATTGCTGAAAAAATTAGCCAAGAAATTCGTATACTGAGTAATGTACAAAGACGTCTGACCTACTATCTGAGACGCTATTCGACTCGTGGCTATTTGGGTCAGGACTTTTCATTAACAATGGAAGGTTTGGATCGTGAGGTTACTCAGGTGCTGACTACATTTAATAATTACATGGTAAATGGCGATATCAACAAGCTCAAAAGTGGTTTGGATGGTATGGATGTCGTGATTGCTCGTCGCTACGACGAAATTAAGGCATTTGATCAAGACAAAGGCAAACTGTTTAGCTTGATGCTTGTTCCGCTTTTGCATGAATTAAGAGATACAGACGGTCTGTACAAGTTGTATGTCAATGAATACGAAAATCACGTTAAAACAGAAGCTTTACTGAAAGATACTGAAGCAAGTATCAACGGATTACTGAAATCGGTGAATTCCTTTGTCGATCAATCTCAGTCAATTGTTAGCGCTGCTCAAGAGCATACCAATGAAAACTTTGGCCTGATCAAAAACACGATGTTCATGGTAAGTGCTGTCGCTCTGGCGATTGCCATCATTCTACCACTATGGATGGCGTCATGGATTCGTAAAACACTGAAACAGTTCCGTGAAGCATTGCTGAAAATGACTAAAGGCGATCTTAGTGTTCAGTTTGAACAATCGACTAAGGACGAATTTGGCGAACTTGGTGGTTACTTGAATGGTCTGGTAGAGAACTTGCGAGAGGTCTTCAAATCACTCAACATCTCTGCTGATGAGCTAACCGATGTCGCAGACAGAAACGCGCAAATTAGTGATACTACTACTCAGGCGGTTTCGCAGCAGCGTCGTTTGCTCGAATCGACTGCTTCTGCCATGACTGAGATGGAAAGCTCAGTCGCAGAAGTTGCATCAAGAGCTCACGATACCATGATGGCTGCCGAGCAAGCGAATGACAAAGTGACTGACGTCGGTGTAAGTATTAAGCAGGCGATTGAGAATATTCGTGAACAGGCAGTACAGATAGAAGCTACGTCTAAAACCGCTCTTGAGTTGGATGAGTATGGACGTAAAATCGATAGTATCATTGAAACCATTCAGGATATTGCTGAGCAAACTAACCTGCTGGCTCTTAACGCTGCGATTGAAGCTGCCCGTGCTGGTGAGCAAGGCAGAGGTTTTGCTGTTGTGGCTGATGAAGTCCGTAATTTGGCGAGTCGCACCAAGAAATCCACTGAAGAAATTCAGAACATGATCGAAATTATGCAGAAACTGATTCAGGCAGTGGTTGAGACGATCAGTATTAACGTTAGCCGTAACGAGTCCAATATCTCCGTTGCAGAACAGGCAGATACTGGCCTGACTGAAATGAGCGAAGTAATTGGTCAGATCGTTGAAATGAACATGCAGATTGCAACAGCAACTGAAGAACAAAGCACAACGGCGAGAGACATCAGTGCCAGTGTTGTACATATCAGTGATTCAGCTGATGAGACGGCTCGCGGTGCTGAAGAAAATGCCGAGTCTAGCCAAAGCTTACAGGCTCAGGCTGGTAAGCAGCGCAAACTGATTGCTCAGTTCAAAGTCTGAACATAATGTTTCAGATACACAAAAGGTCGGTAAATACCGACCTTTTTTAATTCGTTGGTGCTGCTTAACTAACGCATGGTAACAAACTCTTCTGAGCCTGTTGGGTGAATCGCCACAACGGAATCAAAATCTGCTTTTGTTGCGCCCATCTTCATTGCAACGCCAAAGCCCTGGATCATCTCATCCATCGTAAAGCCAATACCGTGAAGACCAACAACTTTCTCGTCTGGTCCTGCACACACCAATTTCATACGACAAGGCTGACGGTGTGACGTTACTGCAGTGTACATAGCGGTGAAGCCAGATTTATACACTTTTACATTTGCTTCGCCATATTTTTCAACGGCTTCTGATTCTGTTAGACCAATAGTACCAATCGGTGGATGACTGAAGACAACGGTTGGTACGAGATCGTAATCCATTTTCGCTTCTGGTTTGTTGTTAAACAGACGCTCGGAAAGTTGACGACCTGCTTTTACGGCAACTGGAGTCAGCTCAATACCGCCTTCCATAATGTCACCAACACAGTAAATACCCTTCACGTTTGTCTCTTGGTATTCATCAACTTTAATGTAGCCACGTTCATTGATGGCTACCCCTGCTGCTTGCAGGTTGATAGCTTCTGTAGCAGGGTGACGGCCGATGGCCCAGATTAAAATGTCAACATTTTGACTCTCACCATTTTCAAGGTGCAGTGTCAGACTTCCATCACTTTCTTTCACAACTTCTTTCGGTACGGAATGAGTATGTAGAGCTGGACCTTCCGCTTCCATTACTTCAGTTAGCGTTTCAATGATCATCGGATCAAAGCTACGTAGAGGTGATTCTTTACGTACATAAAGATGCGTTTCTGTGCCTAGAGCATTAAGAACACCTGCAATTTCAACAGCAATGTAGCCTGCACCGACAACGGCGACTCGTTTAGGTTGCTCGTTGAGTTCAAAAAAGCCATTTGAATCAATCCCATATTCCGCACCAGGAACATTTGGAATGGTTGGCTGGCCGCCAACAGCGATAAGAATATGGTCAGCTGTATAAAGTTCACCATTTACTTCAACTGTTTTGGCATCAACGAATTTAGCGAATCCTTTAATGACTTCGACTTTGTTGTTACCCAGAACGCGATCATACGATTCGTGGATTCGACCTATATATGCCTGACGACTCTCAACTAACGTCGACCAGTTGAAGTTTTTAACATCGACATCGAAGCCGTAGTCTTTTGCGTACAAGTGCATTGCTTCAGCAATTTGCGCACCATGCCACATGACTTTCTTTGGCACACAACCAACGTTTACACATGTACCGCCGAGATCTTTCGCTTCGATAAGACCCACTTTAGCTCCGTACATTGCTGCTCGGTTTGCTGAAGCGATACCGCCGCTACCACCGCCGATACATAGATAATCAAAATGTGTTGCCATTATTTTCTCCAATATTGTTTGTTCGATGACTCTTACCGTCTATCTTGGGGCATTTTATTCAGGGACAACCCATTCCACTTTATAATGCCCTGTCGCCGGTGCTATTGCCTCTTTCAGAACAGGCAAAATTTCCGTCATCTGTGATTCTAGCTTCCATGGGGGATTGATAACAATCATACCCGATGCTGTCATTCCCCGTTCATCTGTATCTGGTGAAACGCCTAACTCAATTTGTAAGATTTTCCGGATACCCAAACTTTTTAATCCGTCTAGCATATCATCAATATCGCATCGGTTTACAACTGGATACCAGATAGCGTAGATACCCGTTGCCCAGCGCTTATGGCTCTGAGCTATCGCAGTCACTACATCTCTATACTCACGAGCCAGCTCGTAAGGCGGGTCGATTAACACCAGACCACGTCGTTCCTGAGGCGGTAAACTTGCTTTTAAACGCTTGAACCCATCTTCTTTAAAAATATGAACTTGCCTATCTCGGGCAAATTCCTGCTCTAGAAGAGGGAAGTCTGACGGGTGAAGCTCCGTCAATACCATTCTATCCTGTGGACGAAGGTGAGCTCTTGCAACACGAGGCGACCCCGGATAAAAGCGCAATTCATCGCTATCATTTAGCTGTTTAATCGCGTCAATATAGCTGGCAATGTCAGCTGGGAGATTCGGTTGCTGCCATAATCGTGCGATGCCCTGTTTGAATTCCCCGGTTTTCTCAGACCATTCATGTGTCAGGTCGTAACGACCTACGCCAGAATGTGTGTCATGATAAACAAACGGTTTATCTTTCTGCTGTAGTGAAGAAAGAATCAGACTCTGCACAATGTGTTTCACTACATCAGCATGGTTGCCCGCATGAAAACTATGTCGATAACTCAGCAAATTATACCTCTTACCCTGCCTGTGACGGCAACCTATCAATAAAATAGAAGATTCCGATTATACGCGACTATTGAAAATTGGCGAAGCAACCTATATTTAGTATTTAACACCTTCGAAAATTTATCGAAGCAACATATTCAAATAAAAAGGAATATTTTTATGTCGAATCCACTTCTTACCTTTACGGATTTGCCTCCGTTTAAAAGTATCAAGCCTGAGCATGTAAAACCAGCGGTTGAGAAAGCCATTGAGGATTGCCGTTCTAAGATCGAAGAAGTTTTAAGTGGTAACCAGTCACCTTCCTGGGACAATCTGGTTGCTCCTATTGAAGAAGTGGATGACAGATTGGGGCGTATCTGGTCTCCAGTCAGCCATTTAAATTCTGTCATGAACAGTGAAGAGCTGCGCGAAGCGTATGAAAGCTGTTTGCCAATTTTATCTGAATATGGCACTTGGGTAGGCCAACACAAGGGTTTGTTTGAGGCTTACAAAGCGATTAAAGCTAGCGACGAATTTACGGCGTTAAGTCAGGCACAAAAGAAAACCATCACTGACTCATTACGCGATTTTGAATTGTCGGGTATTGGTTTGCCATCTTCTGAACAGAAACGCTACGGAGAGATTAGCAAGCGCTTATCAGAGCTGGGCTCTAAATTCTCAAATAACGTACTCGATGCGACGATGGGCTGGACTAAGCACATCACCGATGAATCTGAGTTATCCGGTATGCCAGACAGCGCTAAAGCGTCCGCGAAGGCAACAGCGGAGGCGAAAGGGCTAGAAGGCTATTTACTGACGCTTGAGATGCCGTCTTACCTGCCTGTAATGACTTATTGTGACAATCAGGAACTGCGTAAAGAAATGTACGAAGCCTATGTCACCCGTGCATCAGACCGTGGACCGAACGCAGGTAAATGGGATAATACAGAGATTATCAATGAGCTGCTAAAACTGCGCCATGAAGTAGCTAAGATGCTTGGCTTTAATAGTTACAGTGAAAAATCATTGGCAACTAAAATGGCAGAGACACCGGACCAGGTTCTGAGCTTTTTGAACGACTTAGCGAAAAAGGCCAAACCACAAGGTGAAAAAGAGGTTCAGGAACTGCAAGACTTCGTAACATCCACTTATGGTGTATCGGTTCTTAATCTGTGGGACATTGCTTACTATAGCGAGAAACAGAAACAGCATCTTTTCCAAATTTCAGATGAAGAGCTTCGCCCTTACTTCCCTGAAGAAAAAGTGGTGAGTGGTTTATTCGAAGTATTACATCGTGTTTTTGGTATGAATGTGAAAGAGCGCAAAGGTGTTGAGACTTGGCACGAATCTGTACGTTTCTTTGATATCCTCGACAGCAACGATAAATTGCGTGGTAGCTTCTACCTAGATCTGTATGCCCGTGAGCATAAACGTGGTGGTGCATGGATGGATGACTGCCGTGGACGTCGAGTTACTTCTGATGGTGAACTGCAGACGCCTGTCGCGTATTTGACGTGTAACTTCAACAAGCCTGTCGGTGGTAAGCCTGCGCTATTTACACATGACGAAGTGGTTACTCTGTTCCACGAAACGGGTCATGGTATTCATCATATGTTGACTCAGGTCGAAGTGGGTGCTGTTTCCGGTATAAACGGTGTTCCTTGGGATGCGGTTGAGCTGCCAAGTCAGTTCCTGGAAAACTGGTGCTGGGAAGAAGAGGCGCTAGCGTTTATCTCAGGACATTATGAAACTGGTGAACCGTTACCGAAAGAAATGCTGGATAAAATGCTGGCGGCGAAAAACTTCCAGTCAGCAATGTTTATTCTGCGTCAGTTAGAGTTCGGTCTATTCGACTTTACGCTTCATACCCAATACGATCCTGATGAAGGTCCGAAAGTGCTGGAAACGCTGGCGGAAGTGAAATCTAAGGTCGCAGTATTGCCAAGTCTTGAGTGGAACCGTTTCTCCCACAGCTTTAGTCATATTTTTGCTGGTGGTTACAGTGCGGGTTACTACAGTTACTTATGGGCAGAAGTTCTTTCTTCAGATGCGTTCTCTCGCTTCGAAGAAGAAGGTATATTTAACTCTGATACAGGGCAAAGTTTCTTGCATAATATTCTTGAAATGGGCGGAAGTGAAGAGCCAATGGAATTGTTCAAACGATTCCGCGGTCGTGAGCCTGAAATCGACGCGTTATTGCGCCACTCAGGCATTGCAGCCTAGAGGATAAAAATTAATTGAGTTTTTGATAGCCTGGCAAAATGCCAGGCTTTTTTATTGGCTGGAAAATATTTTCACCAGTACGCGAGCATCTTACCCTCATTTATGGTTATAATTCCCTCTAATATGTATAAATAACCAGTAAAAGATGCGCTATGATGGATCCTTCCTTACTTCTCGATGGCCTGAATGAAAAACAACGCGAAGCTGTGGCCGCTCCGCTACAAAACTTACTTGTGCTTGCTGGGGCGGGGAGTGGTAAGACGCGGGTTCTGGTGCACCGTATTGCCTGGCTAATGTCAGTCGAAGAAGCATCGCCTTTTTCCATCATGTCGGTGACTTTCACCAATAAGGCCGCAGCGGAAATGCGTGGTCGAATTGAAGAGCTGATGATGGGGAGCGCATCTGGAATGTGGAATGGTACGTTCCACGGTATCTGTCACCGTATACTGCGCGCGCATTATCTTGATGCTAAGCTGCCGGAAGACTTTCAGATTCTCGATTCTGATGACCAACAGCGCTTACTTAAGCGACTGATAAAAGCCCAGAATCTGGATGAAAAACAGTGGCCGGCAAGACAAGTTTCCTGGTGGATCAATGGGAAAAAAGATGAGGGGCTACGGCCACAGCATATCGATAGCTACCATGATCCGATTACAACCACCTATATCCAGTTGTATAAGGTTTATCAGGAAGCCTGTGATCGCGCAGGTCTGGTCGATTTCGCTGAAATTCTTCTAAGAACTCAAGAGCTTTTACGAGAAAATAAGTTTATTCGTGAGCATTACCAGTCACGCTTTAAGCATATTCTTGTTGATGAGTTTCAGGATACCAATAACATTCAGTACGCGTGGTTGAGGTTAATGTGTGGTCCGGAGACCCGAGTCATGATCGTAGGTGATGACGACCAGTCTATTTATGGTTGGCGCGGCGCAAAAGTAGAGAATATCGAAAAATTTACCGTCGAGTTCCCAGAAGTAAAAACCATACGCCTAGAGCAGAACTATCGCTCAACAAAAACTATCCTCGAAGCGTCAAACACCCTTATTGCGAATAACACTGAGCGAATGGGGAAAAGTTTATGGACAGAGGGAAAAGAGGGAGAGCCTATTTCCGTTTACTCTGCTTATAACGAATTAGATGAAGCGCGTTTTGTCGTAAACAAAATCAAAGAGTGGCAGGAAAAAGGCGGGGCACTTACCGATACCGCATTACTTTATCGGAATAACGCTCAATCTCGTGTGCTTGAGGAGGCGCTATTACAGTCGTCATTACCTTACCGTATTTATGGCGGTATGCGCTTCTTCGAACGTCAGGAAATCAAAGACGCATTGGGATATTTGCGGTTAATCGCGAATCGCAATGATGATGCGGCCTTTGAACGGGTGGTAAATACACCGACTCGTGGTCTGGGTGACAAAACGTTAGAGACAGTACGTTTTGCTGCCAGAGATCGTGGCTGTACGTTGTGGCAGGCCAGCGTAGCGTTGCTTGATGAAAAAGTACTGGTTGGTCGTGCCAGAGGCGCACTGAGTCGCTTTATCGAGTTGATTGACGCATTGGAAGACGATACCCGTGACATGGTTCTAAATGGCCAGACCGATCATGTGATTAAAGCTTCTGGCATCTACTCTATGTATGAACAGGAAAAGGGTGAGAAGTCTAAAGCCCGAATAGAAAACTTAGAAGAGCTGGTCACCGCGACTCGTCAGTTTGAAAAGCCGGAAGAGGCTGAAGATATGCCGATGTTGACCGCCTTTTTAACCCATGCTGCGCTTGAATCTGGTGAAGGGCAAGCCGACGAGTTTGAAGATGCCGTACAACTTATGACACTTCATAGTGCTAAGGGCCTCGAATTTCCAATGGTATTTATGGTTGGGGTTGAGGAAGGCATGTTCCCAAGTCAGATGTCAGTCGAAGAAGCGGGGCGCCTAGAAGAAGAACGCCGTCTATGTTATGTGGGTATGACTCGTGCAATGCAAAAGCTGTACATGACCTATGCCGAAATGCGCCGCTTGTATGGTCAGGATAAGTACCATAAACCATCTCGCTTTATTAAAGAATTACCTGAAGCGTGTCTGGACGAAGTAAGGATGAAAGCGAAAGTGAGCCGACCATCCAGTTCCGGACGTTTTAGTCAGACTGTGGTTAAAGAAAGCTTTAATGAAACAGGTTTTAGCTTGGGAGCCCGGGTTAAGCATCCTAAGTTTGGCGAAGGTACGATCATTAACTTTGAAGGGACCGGTCCACAAAGTCGCGTGCAGGTTGCGTTTAACGGTGAAGGTATCAAGTGGTTAGTTACCGCATACGCTAAACTGGAAAAGATGTAAAAAAGAAAAACCCCGAGGGCTGAGCCCATCGGGGTTATATTCTTACTCGCAGCAATCCGGCTACTAAGAGGTGCTCCCTGCATCTACTCCATGATAGTTAGCTGTTGTCCGTCAGCTTATCCATACTTCGCCGTCCTAGCGGTGTCCTTGACCTTATCCTGGTCAGTTAACTTGTCCTAGTTAACTCTATCTTCACTAATCCTTAGTGGTGTCCCTGACATCATCCTGATGTAAGTTCCTGCCCTTGTCCAGAGGGTTGTCCATTTCCGTCCCTAGTCACAATCATCCTGATTATGATTAGCTTCCCTTCAATGTCCATTTCAGCGTCCTGCCGATGAGTACATATTATCGAAAATGTCTGTTCGTGCAATGAAAAGAAAACGATTACAGAAAGATCATTTATTTAACATTAGGTGTTATTTGTTTTATTTCAGTTACTTATAAAAATATCTTTCTTTTTATCTGAGTAATATATAGTAATTTCCCTACTTCGTTGTGAGAGATCTCTTACAAATTGATCAGACAAAGAGAAGCTTTATCCTACTCACTTAAATCAGTTTTGTGATGCTGGTGAACAGAATAGTTATACCGATTAAACTGAATATTAACCCACATATGCCGTCGATGTATTTGGCCGCAGACTGAATCAGATTCTGCATTTTTCTGGTGGATAGGAGCCAAGCTAAAAGCGCAAACCAGATAAACGCTAGGCTCCATAAAATGAACAGAGCCATCAGTTTACCTTCTAATGACATCCCGACGGGGACCAGAGTCGACATCAGACTGATAAAAAAAACCAAAGCTTTAGGGTTGAGGATATTGGTCAGGAAGCCTTTGGAGATGGCTTCCGAATGACTATTCAAACGTATCGTTTTCTGCTCATGTGAAGCGGACGACTCATTTTGCTGCTTTTGCCGTGAGTAGACACTGGCTAATGCGCCATACCCGAGAGAAAGAAGATAGCTACCACCTAAAATCTGAATAACAGCAAACCACAGCGGATGTTGATGAACTAAAAGGCTGATCCCGGCAATACTGAGAATCGAGTGAGTCAGAATGCCAAGAGATAAACCAAATGCGATGGCGATACCCGTACTTTTACCCTGACGGGTGGAGTTATACACCACCAAGGCAAAATCAGGGCCGGGGCTCATAAGAGCAATAAAATGTATCGTTGCCAGGGTCGCAAGAATGCTAACTTCGTTCACTGAGCAAAGTCTCCTAAAGAAAAATAATAATGAATGGAAGAATTACATAAAAAAAGAAGGGGAAACCCGATAGGCTTTTTTAAATGCTTTTGAAAAATGGGCTTGATCATAAAAGCCAACTTTCATTGCTACTGACAATGGAGCTTCGCCTCCCTGCAGGAGCTTCATACTTTGTTCCAGACGCAGCCTAGCCAGCCAGGCGTAAGGTGTCATTCCGATCTGTGCTTTAAAGTGTCGTTGCAATTGGATGGTGCTCAACTGACAGAGTTCTGCCAATGTACTCAAGCGAATCGGTTGATCTAAGTTCTCCATCATGTAGTCTTTGAGCGTTTTAAACGGTTGATTCCCAATACGGTTTATTGGTGATAACCGGGCTTTTGTATACCGAGTGACTAATGGCTCGAATCCCTCGAAAGGCAAACAATCTTTGGCCAGGCTGGATATCGAGGGGTTTTTCAGATGGTGATGTAACTGCTGCAATGGAGCAAAAATATCCGTGTCTTGAATAACCAGATTATTGAAGGACAGAGATTCACTGTTAACACCTGATAACTCAAATGTATTGGTAAACCAGTCCGGAGCGATACAGAAGACATTAACCTTGTATCCCCCTTCTCTTAACGATTGTCCATCGTGCATTTCGTCTGGTGGGATGATAACCAGTTCATTTTTGCCCACACGATGCTGAGCACCTTTATATACAAACTTCTGGCCGCCGTCTGTAATGAGACCGATATGGTAATCAAGATGATAGTGACGCTGAAATGCAAATTGAGCGTAGTCACCCTGAATCAGGTTGAGTGAGGCATCCTGAGTTGTGATGTACTGAACATTGTCCATAGCGAGTGACCAAAAGTGCGTGGGCTGATACGGTTAGGTTAATCAGCCCGTCTCCAAAAGTCTTGTAAAAAATGATCACTCTTTTTCGATATGGATAGTGGGTTTGCGTCGGCGATGTTTGAGGCCGTCCAGACTAAAGACGATTAGTGCGCCCCAGATAAAAGTAAAAGTAACGGCCTTATCCATCGCAAAGGATTCGCCGTAAACAACGACCGCAAGAATAAACATAATACTCGGACCGATATACTGGAAAAAGCCCAATGTCGACAGACGTAATCGCTTCGCCGCGCCGGCAAAACAGAGCAGTGGTACCGTGGTAATAATTCCGGCAGAAAAAAGTAAAATATCCAGCCACACTGTATTAGCGAGCCAATGGCTAGTTGATGAGTCTGCAAATCCAAGTAGATAGATAGACGCCAGCGGGAATAAGACTAACGTTTCGATAAACAGCCCGGTGAGTGCATCGACGGCAATCTTTTTGCGCAATAGCCCATAGAAGCCAAATGTCGAAGCCAGCGCGATGGCCACTAATGGGATAGAGCCGAATGCGACTAACTGAACCGCGACGCCAATAAGAGCGAGAACGACGGCGACCCACTGCATTTTGCGTAAACGTTCCTGTAAAAAGACCAACCCCAGCATCACGTTAATTATTGGGTTGATAAAGTAACCGAGGCTAGCGTCTAGCATATGGTTTTCATTGACTGCCCAAATAAAAATTAGCCAGTTAGAGCCGACCAGTAATGAGGTAGCCAATAACATGGTAGCCGTTTTTTTATTGCGTAACATTTGCCGTACCGCCCCCCAGTGATGACCAAAGTGCAGTAGCAACGCCAGCAGTAAAAATGACCAAACAACCCGATTTGCCAGAATTTCAAACGGACTGACCGAGGTCAGCTGTTTAAAATATATTGGGGCAATTCCCCACATAATATAAGCCGAGAAGGCATAAATGACGCCTTTACGGGCTTCGAGTTGTTCATCTTGGTTCATGGAAATGAGTCTGTTGGTTAACTATGCGATCGGTTTAGCAGTATATCGTGAGTACAGTACATAAAGCTCGCATTAATCTTTGTGTGATGAGATTGATTTTCGGTTTCAATCCACAGATCGAGCGTCTACAATACCAAGCCTAAGATATAATGCTCAGCCACTGCCTGAAACGATAAGAATTTATGACCAGCACTTCGATTGCCGAACAAATCTCAGACGAACTCTCTGACGCACAAACTGTGTTGCGTTCTGTTTTTGGCTATCAGACGTTCCGTGTTGGACAGGAAGAAGTGATTGACGCGGTATTATCCGGTGAGGATTGCGTTGTCATCATGCCAACAGGTGGTGGTAAGTCACTCTGTTATCAGATACCCGCATTGGTGCGTTCTGGCCTAACACTGGTGATATCTCCTTTGATTTCTCTGATGAAAGATCAGGTTGACCAGCTCAAAGCGAATGGTGTAGCCGCAGAGTGTATTAACTCATCGATGACCCGAGAAGAGTTAATGAGCGTTTACCAGAGGATTAATTCTGGTCAGCTTAAACTATTATATGTGTCACCCGAGCGGGTGTTGATGGATAACTTCCTAGACCGTCTAGGCGAGATGAATCTGTCGATGATTGCCGTTGATGAAGCGCATTGTATTTCTCAGTGGGGACACGACTTTCGTCCCGAATACGCTTCCCTAGGACAACTTAAGCAACAATTTCCTCACGTTCCCGTTATGGCATTGACTGCCACTGCTGACGAAGCGACCCGAGCCGACATTAAACACCGACTCAACCTTGATACCCCGCATGTCTACATGGGCAGTTTTGACCGTCCGAATATCCGTTATACGCTGGTGGAAAAGCATAAGCCTGTTTCTCAGGTGATTCGGTTTGTGACCACTCAGCGAGGGCAGTGCGGCATTATCTATTGTGGTAGTCGCAAGAAAGTCGAAATGGTAACGGAGAAATTGTGCAATAACCACGTCAGAGCGGCAAGTTACCATGCAGGTTTGGACGCTGATGAGCGTGCCTATGTTCAGGAAGCTTTCCAGAAAGACGATATCCAGATTGTGGTGGCGACGGTTGCCTTTGGGATGGGCATCAATAAACCCAATGTTCGCTTTGTTGTGCATTTTGATATTCCGCGTAACATCGAATCATATTATCAAGAAACCGGGCGAGCAGGTCGTGATGGTCTCCCAGCAGAAGCCATGATGCTGTACGATCCCGCAGATATTGGCTGGTTAAGGCGCATCCTTGATGAAAAAAATGATGGGCCGCAAAAGCAGGTAGAAACGCATAAGCTCAATGCCATGAGCGCGTTTGCCGAAGCACAAACTTGTCGTCGACAGGTATTGCTGAACTATTTTGGCGAATACCGAAAAGAGCCTTGTGGCAACTGCGACATCTGTCTTGATCCGCCGAAACGGTTTGATGCGACAGAGCAGGCACAAAAAGCGCTGTCTTGTGTGTATCGCGTGAATCAGAGTTTTGGTATTGGCTACGTTGTAGAAGTGTTGCGAGGGATGCAAAATATTCGGGTACGAGAAAATGGTCACGACAAGTTGTCTACTTACGGAATCGGTAAGGACTATAGTCATGATTATTGGGTGAGTATTTTTCGTCAGCTCATTCACAAGGGGTTACTGCAGCAAAACATTACGCGTAATTCAACTTTACAGCTAACAGAAGAGTCTCGGCCTTTGTTGCGTGGTGAGATGGAGATTGAACTGGCGGTACCTCGTCTAGATACTGCCGCACGCACGGCGAAGTCCGAAAAACTGTCCAATAAGCATTACGACAAAAAACTCTTCGCTAAATTACGGAAACTGCGTAAAACCATTGCAGATGAGGAAGACATTCCACCATACGTCGTTTTCAATGATGCTACTCTCATCGATATGGCGGAGATTCTACCTACTTCCTATGGTGAAATGTTAGCGGTGAACGGAGTGGGGCAGAGAAAATTGGATAAGTACGCAGATGCTTTTTTAGATCTGATTCAGGAACATTTGACTTACCATGGATAAATTCAGCGTAGCAGAGTATCGTCGTGATGAAGGCGTTATTGTTCTGTGTTATCCAGACTACGATTTTGAGCAATTCACTGATATTGGCAGCCACTTCGTCACTTTTATATCCGCTGAGATCATAGAAAAGCAATGTGATGCGGACTTGCATTCGTGGTTAATCCGCTTTGAAGGGCATCATCTCATTTTGCGCTCGGAACATTATAGTCAGTCTTTATGGCTTGAAGCCCTCTCTGCAAACGAGGCGAGAGAGGACTTGGACTTTTTGATTCAACTCATTCAGCGAGACTAGTATCAGCGGATTATTGTTCGCCGATAAATCCGCCGGTTTGATGAGTCCATAACTGAGCATACACACCCTGTTGTTCCAGCAATTCCTGATGACTACCTTGCTCAATAATGTTGCCGTCATCCATCACGATAAGTCGATCCATCTTCGCGATTGTCGATAGACGGTGAGCGATAGCTATAACGGTCTTTCCTTCCATGAGTGTTTCTAAGTTTTCCTGAATGGCCGATTCAACTTCAGAGTCCAGCGCAGATGTAGCTTCATCCATGATGAGTATCGGCGCATTTTTGAGTAAAACTCTGGCAATGGCAATACGTTGGCGTTGCCCACCAGACAGTTTGACTCCTCTCTCACCAACATGAACGTCGTAACCTTTGCGTCCGCGCTCATCTTCTAGGCCTTGAATAAACTCATGAGCCTGAGCCTGTTTACACGCTTCGATTACCTCTTCATCCGATGCCTGAGGTTTGCCATACAGGATGTTCTCTTTGATAGAACGATGGAGTAGGGAAGTATCTTGGGTAATCATACCGATATAGTGTCTCAGTGATTCCTGCGTGACGTTGGCAATATCTTGGTGATCGATGGAAATCGTTCCCTTTTGAATGTCATAAAATCGCAGTAGGAGATTTACCAGACTTGACTTACCTGCACCCGAACGACCGACTATCCCCACTTTCTCTCCCGCTTTAATGGACAGAGATAGCTGCTCAAACACTGGCTTTTGTTCCGTATAGTGGAAATTGACGTTATCAAATTCGATAGCACCATGGGTAATATCGAGCTTAGGCGCCTGAGGTTTATCTTCGATTTCAATCTCATTGGAGATGGTATTCATACTGTCGATGACCGTCCCAATACTTTCGAATACAGCTCGAATTTCCCACATGATCCATTTGGACATACCTTGTAAACGTAGGGAGATACTGATGACTATTGCAATGACACCAACGGAAACTGACTCTGTTAGCCAAAGAGAGATAGAGAGAAACGCAATCGAGAACAACAATAGATAATTAATAATATCAACACTATAAAGTAGGCAGGTAATGGTGCGCATTTGCCGATATACGGTTTGTAAAAACTGTTTCATGCCGCTTTCTGCGTAATCGGTTTCTCTTTCTGAGTGTGAAAACAGCTTAACAGTGGTGATATTGGTGTAGGTATCGACAATGCGTCCTGTCATATTGGATTGAGCGTTTGCTTGTTCAGTCGATATTTGTTTTAACTTGGGTACAAAGTAGATTTGAATAACAGCGTAAAGGCATAGCCACACTAGAATAGGGATAACTAGTACGCCATCTGCACTACCAATCATAACGAGCATCGAGATCAGATAGACCCCAATATAAACAGCCAGATCGACCAGTTTTAGCACCGTTTCTCTAACCGCATTCGCGCTTTGCATGACTTTTGTCGCCACACGGCCGGCAAAATCACGTTGAAAGAAACCAATACTTTGTTTGAGCAGATAACGATGAACT
The DNA here is from genome assembly GCF_003856525.1 of Vibrio viridaestus. GTDB lineage: Bacteria > Pseudomonadota > Gammaproteobacteria > Enterobacterales > Vibrionaceae > Vibrio > Vibrio viridaestus. Next base: position 100,852 of record NZ_RJVQ01000010.1, on the reverse strand, counting down.
AACCAACGAATCGACATCGGGTAATTCCCCAATATGGTTTGATGGAGAATCATCGAATGAAAGAACGCGAGTATCGGCATAAATACCAGAACCAGCAAGGACATGGATATCAGCTTTCCCCCCTGCATCGACCAAAAATTATCGCGACTTTGCGTACTTAAGATATCAACTAACTCCCCCATATAGCTGACGAGTGTGACTTCAGCTACCGCAACACAGGCACTGAGAATGGACATCAAAATGAGTGGTTTTTCAAAACCTCGAGTGTAATAGCGACAAAAACCGAACAGTGTTTTGGGTGGTTTTTGCGGAGATTGTGGGGGAAAAGGGGTTGTTAAACGTTCAAACCATTGAAACATGAAAGATGACCTGTGCTAATTCGTTGGCGATAACTTGCGATCGTGACTGTTCATTATGCGATTTATCAGTAAAATAAGCCAATAATGGTAATGATAATTAAAATGGTTCTCAATAAAATTTGAGATGAGGAGACATTAACCGTGTATTTGCTCAAGGATATTAAAGTTGTCCGAGGAGGCCGGACAATTTTGGATATTGATAAACTCGACATACCTACCGATAAGGTAACGGTCATTTTAGGCCACAATGGTTCGGGTAAATCAACACTGGTTAATCTTCTTTCCGGTCAGACTAGCCCAGAGATAGGTAAGATCGTTCTCAATGAGCAAGAACTCTCATCATTGTCAGCAAAATCTTTGGCGAAATCAGTGGCCTATTTACCCCAGAAGTTGCCAAACAGTGCAGGTTTAACTGTTAAAGAGCTAGTACGCTTGGGGCGTTTTCCCTGGCGTGGCCTGCTGGGACGTTGGAACCAGGAGGATAAACACGTAATTACGCAGTCAATGACACAAACGGGTGTGAATGAATTTGCTGATTCCTTGGCTGATGAGCTTTCTGGGGGCGAACGCCAACGTGCCTGGGTCGCGATGTTGTTAGCTCAGCAATCTCCTGTTTTGATTCTTGACGAGCCGACATCCGCGCTCGACATTCATCATCAATATCAGCTTATGGCTTTATTGGCTGAATTAAATCAGCACCAAAAGCGAGGTGTGATTGTCATCCTCCATGATTTGAATTTAACGCTAAGGTTTGCTTCTCATGTGATTGCTTTGCAAAAGGGCAAAATTGCGTTTGATGGTCCAATTGAAGAAATGGCAAACGAAACTCGACTTTCCGAACTGTATCAGACACCGATATCTTTGATTTCTCACCCAGAACCATCAACTGATTCACGAACAAATAAGGTGGCTGTTGTATGCGCTTAATGTTAACCCTTCTGGCCTCTTTGTTTTTCTCAGTCGCTACTTATGCTCAAGATATACAGGTACAGGATGATTTGGGTATGCATGTGTTGCCTGCTCACCCAAGTCGCGCCGTTGTTCTTGATTGGGATCTGGTTGAACAAGTGATTGAGCTTGGGGTTACTCCGCTAGGGGCTCCCGAATTAGACAGTTACAAAGACTGGGTAGTGCAGCCAGAAATTCCGCACTCAACGGTCAGTATTGGCACCCGTTCAGAACCGAGTCTTGAGCAAATAGCAGAGCTTAAGCCAGACATTATTATTGCCTCAGATACACAGAAGGACTTACTGCCACAGCTACAGAAAATCGCTCCAGTACTGATGTATGCAAATTTTTCACAGCAAGATCAGCATGCACAAGTTGCCATTGAGCAATTTAAGCAATTGGCAACGGTATTTGGCAAACAAGAAGTAGCGAACCAAAAATTGGTGGCGATGGATAAGGAATTTGCACAATTAAAGGCGCGTATCGAAAAGGCTTTTTCTGAACACGTGCCCCCAGTGCTCATTATGCGTTTTGCCAATACCACTTCAACGTTTATCTACAGTGAAAACTCAACGCCGATTTATGTTTTACAAAAGCTAGGTTTACAGCCAGCGATGTCATTACCTGCAGCCAAATGGGGCATTATTCAGAAGCCGATTTCTTCACTACAGCACATTAAAGATGGTGTCGTATTGTATTTCAGACCCTTTAACGAAGAAGAAAAGCTGAAAAAATCGGTTTTGTGGCGAGCTATGCCGTTTGTACGTAAGAATCACGCCCTACCTGTTCGCTCTGTGTGGAGTTATGGTGGTGCGATGTCACTGAAATATACTGCTGAAGCAATAACGGATAGCCTGGTGGGGATGGCTTCCTCATCATGAATACGCGTAATATTTTAGCCGGATTCGGTTTTATTCTCGTTGCGGGAATGAGCTTACAGATAGGTCAGGAATTACCGTTAGCACAGCAGTGGCACCTTCTATGGTCTTCCCAATCAGCGGAGTCCTTTGCTGATTTTAACTTTGTTTACGCTCAGCTACCCAGACTGATCATGGCATTGTGTGTTGGCGCCGTTTTAGGTGTTGTGGGAAGTTTAATGCAGCAGCTAACACAAAACTCGCTCACTTCGCCGCTTACTCTCGGTACCTCTTCTGGAGCATGGCTAGCACTGGTTTGCGTCAGTGTCTGGTGGCCAGATATTGCACCTGATTATAGTGCTTTTATTGCTATGGCTGGGGCTTTGTGCGCTTTTGGCCTTATTGTCTTAATCGCCGGCTTTCAAAATATGACAGGCCTACCCATAGTCATTGCGGGGATGGTGGTGAATCTGCTTCTAGGGGCTATTGCCAGTGCGATTATTTTGCTGAATCAGCAATATGCAGAAACGGTTTTCATGTGGGGGGCAGGGGATTTAGCGCAAAACGGTTGGGACTGGTTTATCTGGTTATGGCCAAAGCTATTGGTCGGTTTACTGCTCTTTATTTTCGCACCTCGTTTACTGATTTTGCTCCGATTAGGTCAGGAAGGTGCTTCTGCACGTGGTCTACCCGTTGTTCCCACTTTTTTCCTGTTAATGCTGCTTGGGATCTGGCTTGTTTCCGCATCGATCACTGCTGTGGGGCTGATCGGTTTTATCGGACTGATTACACCAAATATTGCTCGTGTCCTTGGTGGCAGAACTCCGCGGCAGGAACTGGTATTAAGCGCAGTCATTGGTGCCGGGATGCTGGTTGCTACCGATGCATTATCAATATGGTTTACGCAGATGTTGGGGCAAGTCGTACCGAGCGGCGTTACTGCCGCAGCGATAGGCGCTCCTGCATTAATTTGGTTTAGCCGCCGACGTTTTGCCGCGCAGGATTCGTTATCAATCGCTTTACCTCACTCAAAAAGCAAATTGAGTCTGGTGGGCATAGGCGTTTTTGTGTTGGCATTATTGATCGTCATAACGTTATATGTGACTCACCAACCAACAGAAACCCAATGGATACTTTCTTTACCAACTGAGTATCAATGGCAATTGCGTTGGCCCCGAGGCCTAACAGCACTTTCTGCTGGGATGGGGTTAGCTGTCGCGGGTGTGATCTTACAGCGTTTAATATACAACCCATTAGCCAGTCCAGATATCTTGGGGATTTCTTCCGGTGCCACTTTTATGCTGGTTTTATCGGCATTATTTATCGCAGATGGCTTTGGTGCCGGACAATGGATGATGGCTTTTCTGGGAAGTGGTGCCGTTCTCATCATATTACTGATCTTAGGTAAACGGCATCACTTTGCGCCTGCCAGCTTTGTTCTTACTGGTATTGCATTAACCGCTTTATTGCAGTCTTTTGTTCAATTCTCTTTAGCGAAAGGAAATCAGGACAGTTATCGCATTATGCAATGGATGGCCGGCTCGACATACCGAGTTACCCCAGACCAGGCACTATGGTTGTTTTTGCTAACCATCGTATTGATCGGATTGGCTTTGGTATCGTCTCGTTGGTTAACTCTGTTATCTATCGGACGATCTTTTTCGTTTTCCAGAGGCGTGAATATTAATCGAATAACGGTTTTCTTATTTACATTAGTTGCGACGTTATGTGCGATCGTCACAGCCACATTAGGTCCAGTATCGTTTGTCGGTTTAATCGCTCCACATCTGGCGCAAATGATGGGAGCGAAAAAAACGTTGTCTCAGATACTTGTGGCAAGTTTAATCGGTTCAGTAACCCTGTTGTGGTCGGATTGGCTGGGGCAAGTTGTTTTGTTTCCCAATCAAATAGCCGCTGGAACTCTAGTCGCTATTATTGGGTCAGTCTATTTTCTCGCACTATTAATATTCAATCGAATAAAAGCATAAAATAGTTAGCTAATGTTTATAAAGTTATAACTAGTTGAGAGATATTCATAAATGGCGTAATGTTTGACCAATATATAAAAAACGAATTGCTCAATAAGTTGCTATAATCAAAGAGCTAAATTCGTACGTATTGCTCAACGGTGCAAGTATGACAATGTCTTTCTCCAGTAATGAAGGAGGGCTAAATGAACAGCTCTCCTCGGTACTCTATGGTCTGGATTCGGAGTCCAAAATTGCTTTAGAGAATATTTGTTCTCTGATTTGTGATCTTTTTGGTATTGAATCTGTTGCGATTATCTCGCCAGATAATCAGTGGTTTTTTACCATTGGTCTATCTGAAGAAGTCTTATTAACGCAGACTCAGAACTCTGAACTGTTTCACTCCGTGTTTGAGAGCGGTCGGCCTCAGACGGGCAGTCATTTGCCTACAGCCTTTCCCTTATTCAGTCCTACTAAAGCAGTTGTTGCTGTTTTAGGTCTGTTTGGTTCCCCAGATATCACCTTGTCATCAACTCAGTATATTCAGCTGGAGAAATTTTCTCGTCAGATCGAGACCTTGCTTCAATATCAGCGCAATCAGCAGCAGCTAGAGCAAAAAATTCATGATAATCATCGTAACCGCACACGGTACTTAGCGCTGATTGAAAGTTCAGCTACTGGGATCGCGCTGTTTAACCGACGTGGTGACCTTTTGAGTGGAAATTTGTATTTATCACAGCGCTTAGGTTACGAGAAAAGTCACTTTGCCAGAATGTCGCTCTCTGAGTTACTCATGTTACCCGATCAGGTTGCAATGTCTGTCGAGGATGCGGGACGCTTGTTAGATGTATTGCTTTCCCAGGAAGTAGCCAAGAAAGGGATTCAGATGCAAGCGGTTCATTCATCCGGTGACGTGCTACCGGTTAAGGTAGTAGTCAGTGAGATTCAGTACGATCAAACCTCTGATGAGCCGGAGTATTTTGCGGTTATCTCGGATTTAACCAGTGTTTACGAAACGCATGCCAAAGAGCGAGATGAACGTGCTCTTTTACAGATCTTACATCGAGGTCTGACTGACTATCATGCTCTAATTTCGGGAAATACTTTATGGCGTTTTCTCAAGGAAGGCCTTAAAAATCTGACCAAAAGTCAGTATGCCTTGATTGGTGAAGTCGTTGATGAAAAATCGGCTTCAGCGTTGAAAATACATGCGATTACCGATTTATCTTGGAGTCCCGAGTCAAAAAAACTGATGGAGCAGTTAGTCCGTGGAGATATGTTACTCTCTAATCCCAATACCATGTTAGGACGAGTTTTCGCTCAGGGCGAAGTGGTACTTAACAATGATATTGGAATGGCGGGAACACATTTACCCCCAGGTCACCCGACGCTGCATCGATATTTGGGTGTTCCCATTATCGATAGAGGTAAAGTCATTGGGATGTACGCCATTGCGAATGCCGAGCAGCCCTATGACAAGAGCCTCGTTGAGTGGCTTGAACCTTTTACGTCGACATGCGTTCTGCTTATCAATCTTTATCGGCAAATGAACCAGCAGGCGTTGCTGCTTGAGGAACTCAGCCGGGCAAAAGAGCAGGCTGAAAGTGCCAGTCAGGCGAAAACTGAGTTTTTGTCCTCCATGAGTCATGAACTTCGTACGCCACTAAACTCGATTTTAGGCTTTGCTCAGTTACTTAAAGGTGGCAGAAGTGTGCTTAACGACAAGCAAACTCGCCAGGTCGATCAAATTCTACATAGCGGTAAACATCTGTTGAATTTAATCAACGAAGTGTTGGATTTAGCCAAAATAGAATCAGGTCGATTTCAGGTGTCACTCGAATCGATCGAATTGGGGGATTTGGTGAGTCGTTGCATTCAAACGTTGGCGCCGATTGCTCAGCAGTATGGTGTGCATTTACACAATCATATTTGTACCGATATCTATGCAATAGGTGATTATACTCGGGTTCAGCAGGTGCTGATTAATCTCATCAGTAATGGGATTAAGTACAATCGTTCTAATGGTTCAGTGACTGTTCGGGTCGAAAAAGAAGGGCAGTATGCCAAAATCGTTGTATCCGATACTGGTGTTGGACTCTCAATTGAACAGCAATCGCAACTGTTCCAGCCATTTAACCGTTTAGGTGCGGAAATGAGCGCAATTGAGGGGACAGGTGTTGGGCTGGCATTAACAAAAAAATTAATGTCCCTGATGAACGGTGAAATTGGTGTATCCAGTATCGAAGGAGAAGGAAGTGACTTTTGGTTCAGGTTGCCTGTCGACTACAAAGTAACGAGCAGTGATATAAGCTCTCAGCCAGAGTCTGCTGAACTCTCGTCGCATTCTTCTGCCAGTAAGATTGCGAAAAAAGTCCTGTATATTGAAGATAACCCTACCAATCAACGTTTAATGGAAGACATTTTTAATGATGTCGATATGTGTGAGTTGGTCTGTGTGGCTTCTGGTGAAACTGGTGTTGAATTGGCATTTTCAGATACACCAGACCTCATTTTATTAGATATTGATTTGCCCGGAATGAATGGATTTCAAGTGCAGACAATTTTGAAGAATAACCCTCTGACCCGTGATATCCCTGTGGTAGCACTCTCTGCTAACGCCTCACATAAAGATGTCGAGCAAGCGAAGAACAGTGGTTTTTTAGATTACGTAACCAAACCTATTGAGATGAAAAGTTTTATTAACTTACTTGATAGCGTTTTGTCTGAGGAGTAGTGATAGTGCCTCTGACGAAAAGCGCCAATATTTTAATTATCGATGATACGCCAGCCAATGTTGAACTGGTGCATATGTTACTTGAAGATGCAGGTTATACATCGGTTCATGGAGAGATCGACTCCCGAAATGCTCAGGCTTTGATTAAGTCGATGTTGCCTGATTTGATATTGTTAGATATCAGGATGCCGCATATCAATGGGCTTGAGTTAATGCAGTGGATGAAAAACGAATTTGGTCATAAAGCGCCATCCGTTATCGTTCTCACCGCTCAAATTGATGAAACGACACGTAGAGAAGCGCTATCCCTTGGTGCTCAGGACTTTCTCACCAAGCCGTTTGATCACAGTGAAGTATTACAGCGTATCCATAATACTCTGCAGATGGCCTTACTTCTCAAGGAAGGCTCTAAGCGTGCTGAATCGCTCGAGAAACTGGTGAACTCACGAACTGAGGATTTGGCACTAATATCTCGTCAGGATCCGGTCACTGAGTTACCCAATCGACGCCGTTTGCTTGAAGAGCTGATGAGCTACAGAAAACGCAAAGAATTTGTCTCGGTTCTCTATCTTTATATGGATGGAATAGAAGAAATATCGAGTTTACACGGCTACGCAGTTACGGACAAAATCTTACGAAAACTCTCTACAGAGTTAACTCACCACCCATTATTAAAACCGTACATGCTTGGTGTATGGAATAGTCAGGAGTGGGTGATGCTTTGTGCTGGGTGTATCTCTCAGCAAGAAGTCGAGAACGCATCTGAAGCTATCTGTAAAATGTATGAGCAACGTATTTATGTTGATCAGATGTCGTTTCAATTACAGGTGAGAATAGGTATTTGTTCTGGCTCTGCCTCACGGATGCCGGAACAACTGATTCGCAAAGCGGCGTTAGCATTACCGAAAGAATTGAGTTCTTGGCAATTCTACAGTAGTGAGCTTGAGGCGATTATTTTTCGTCGTGCTGAAATTCGCTCGGCTCTTCAGGAAGCTGTACAGAATAATGAATTCTATCTTCTGTATCAGCCTAAAGTGGAAACTGTATCGGGTAATATCGTCGGTGCTGAGGTACTGATGCGCTGGGAAAGCCCGGCGTTTGGCTTTGTTTCACCAGTTGAGTTTATTCCATTACTTGAGTCGACAGGAGCGATTGTTCCTGTCGGTGAATGGGTTATTCGTCAGAGTATTCAAAAAATCAAAGAGTGGCAGCAGCAAGGTATTGTAGATGAACAATTTTCTTTAGCGGTCAATGTGTCCAGTATCCAGTTAATGGACTCTGGGTTTGCAAATCGAGTGATGAAGATGATTCGTTCCTCTGAGCTTGCGCCGAGCTGCCTCGAAATTGAAGTCACGGAATCCAGTTTAATGAAAGATATTAATCTGGCACTCAGTCAGCTTAAGCAATTGTCAATGGACGGTGTCAGAATTGCCATGGATGACTTTGGAACCGGCTATTCGTCATTAGCGTACCTGAAAAGTTTACCTATTTCTGTGCTTAAAATTGACCGAGAGTTTATTAAACAGATCCATCAGAATCCGATCGATCACAAACTAACTGAAGCGGTGGTTGAAATTGGCAACTTTATGGAATTTATTACGGTTGCCGAAGGGGTCGAATTATTCGAACAATTTAGCGCGCTGAAAGAAATGGGCTGTGACTTAATTCAAGGATTTATGTTTTCTCCCCCCTTGAAGGAAGCGGCATTATTGAATTTATTACAGCAACCAACCCCTTTTTCTAAGTTAATCCAGTCAACGGATTGACCCTTCCCCTCAATTTCCACATTAGTTGGAAAGTAACTGAGCTTTACTCTTTCTTTGTATTGAAAATTATTATCATTAGCAATACTATTTGTGTTTAGTTCTTTATTAATAAAAAAATCACTAAGCAGGGGTTGCTCATGTTTCCGTTCTCACGTTCACCTATCAGTACTGCGGTTATGGTCGCACTGATGTTCTCTACTTCTACGTCCCTTTATGCTCAAACTCAAGAGCAAACAGATACCAGTGCGACGGATAGTGACGATGTGGTGACGGTGGTTGGTTCCCAGGTGAAGCTTGGTGATGAATATGAGGGGGGGCAGGTCGCGACGACTGGGCGTGCTGGACTGTTAGGCAATGTGGATACAATGGATACGCCATTTTCCTCCACAAATTACACAGAACAACTCATTCGAGATCAGCAAGCCGTGAGTGTTGCTGATGTTGTGCAAAATGACCCTACCGTTCGAGTCGCAAGAGGCTTTGGTAATTTCCAAGAACTCTACATGATTCGAGGATTCCCAGTTTACTCTGATGACCTCACGTTAAACGGAGTGTATGGCATTTTACCTCGACAGTTTGTTGCAGCTGAAATGATTGAACGCGTAGAGGTTTTTAGAGGGGCTAACACATTTTTAAATGGAGCTGCTCCTGGTGGTTCCAGCGTTGGGGGCACGATCAATCTGGTACCCAAACGTGCTCATCAAGATCCAATAACGCGTTTGACTGTTGGCACTGAAACTGGTGGGCAGCTTTATTCTGCTTTAGATGTTGGTAGACGATTTGGCGCAGAAAATGAAAATGGTATTCGTGTGAATGCCGTTGCGCGTGATGGTGATACAGCGATTGATGACCAAGAACGTCGATTAGGTATGTTCACTCTTGGGTTTGATCATAGTAGTGATAACTTCCGTTTTTCTGCTGATTTAGGTTATCAGGATCATAAGCTCGATGACCCTAGGCCAAGTGTAACACCGAATGGGTACATTCCGTCTGCGCCTGATTCATCTTCAAACTATGCGCAAGACTGGACTTATTCGAGCGAAAAGCAACTGTTTGGGGTGGTTCGTGGCGAATATGATTTTTCTCAAGATACTATGGCTTGGTTAGCTGTCGGTGCTCGACAAGGAAGAGAGCATAATGTTTTAGCAAACCCTACCATGTCGTCTGGAAATGAGATGGATACGTACCTTTTTGAAAACGCGAGAGAAGATAAGGTTATCTCATCAGATTCCGGTATTAAAACGCATTTTTCTACGTGGGATGTGGGACATACTGTCGTTGCGTCTTTCTCTGCTTATCGCGAAAAACGATATAACGCTTATGCGATGAGTTCATACAATGCTCTAAGTACCAGTTTGACTGATCCTACAGATTATGCACGGCCTACCATTACTAGTAGTGCTGGTGATATGGATGATCCGGTACTTCAAGGTAAAACCAATACAACCAGTTTTGCTTTAGCTGACACATTATCCTTCTTGGATGACAGCGTTCTTCTCACGCTTGGGGGAAGATATCAAAACATTAATACAGAGACATTTGACTACAATACCGGGGTATCAAACGATGATGAGTATGATGCATCTCGTTTCTCTCCTTTTGCTGGTGTTGTATATAAGCCTAGTTATTCCGTTTCTCTGTATACAAACTATTCTGAAGCATTGATTCCTGGCTCTGAGGTCGGTAGTTCTTACGATAATAGAGGCGAAGTTCTTAAACCTTATCAATCTAAGCAAGTCGAAACCGGAATTAAATATGACCAGGGTTTGTATGGAATGACTCTTAGCTTGTTCCGACAGTCTCTACCTAGTGGTATTGCTGTTAATAATGTCTATTCATCTGACGGAGAGGAACGACATCAGGGAATAGAGTTTAGTGCATTTGGTAGTCCTACCGAGAACATCCGAATTTTAGGTGGGGCGACTTTTGTTGACTCTGAAATTGTTAACTCAGAATCTGGTACGTATGAAGGAAATGATGCCATTGGTGTTCCTAAAGTTCAGGGAAATATCAATCTAGAATGGGATTCATCATTTCTACCCGGCTTAGTGCTTGAAGGAAGAACTGTATATACGGGTAAACAATATGTTGACCAAGCGAATACACTCAGATTGCCATCTTGGACACGTTTTGATCTCGGAGCTCGTTATTCCTTCAAAGTTGATGAAAATGATATGACTGTTCGACTACGAGTAGAGAATGTTGCGGATCGTAACTATTGGGCCTCTGCTGGTGGCTCTAGTAGTTCTGCAAATTATTTAGTCCTTGGAGATCCGAGAACCGTAACGCTTTCCGCGAGTTACGACTTCTAAACAACGTTCTACAATGAGTTAGGCCAGCAGTTTGCTGGCCTTTTTTATTTGTGTGCTCATCTCATTATCTGTGATCTGTTTTTGTTCTTATTGAATACTAACGAGTTAGTATGGTTATTCTTTTATTACTATATTTAAAATTTTAGTTTCATTTTTTGGCAAGGAGGATTTATGGCGGTTTATACAATTGAAAGGGATTACCATCTTGATGGTCGTATGAGTAAAAATATTATTGATGACCATATTCGTGCGGTGGTATCAGATAGTGGTATTCGGGAAGGTTATGTCATGATTTTTGTTGCGGGTTGTGTGGCGGGGCTTGCCGTTACTGAAGCTGAGCCTGGAATTATGGAACATGACCTCGACCATATGTTTGAAGTGGCGATGGGCATTCCTTATGGTAACAATTTTTCCGATGGTACCCCTTATCGTCACCACGAAACCTGGCATGATGACAATGGGTCTAGTCATCTGCGTTCTATTATGTTGCACCATTCATTTTCTATCCCTGTCGTTGATGGGCGTGTAATGCTTGGACCATGGCAAAACGTATTATTAATCGAATGCGATACAGGCCCAAGGACTCGAACACTGTGGTACCAAGTTCAGGGAGAACGTTAACCTGTAAATCATAAGCATATAAAGAAGTTAGCTATACTCAATGTGACGACTAATTTTGTCTGTGTCATGACGTTGGCTTGAGTCGTCCTTGCCCAAAAACTCAAGCCGCTTGGAGCAGGGTATGAGCGAGCTTTTTAAAACAACTGAATCAGAAGAACCTATTTCCGGTTGGCGAAAGCTTTGGCAGCCATTCATCAGAGATAAAGTGATTTATCTGATGTCATTTATGATTTGCCTGATGACATTTCTCATTACGCAAGCCGCCGATGTTCCACAGCAATTTTCGTTTGGCTCTTATGCCAAAGCGATGTCTTATTCACTAGCCATGACCATTATCCTGGCGGCGACTTGCTACTATTTCTTTCTGCTTTTTCATCTACAACGCAAACCGCTTAGACGATTTTATTTCAAAATAAAATTAGTGGTCCAAAACTGGCCGGAAGTCATTAACTTTTTGGTGCTTTCACAATGCCTCTCGATTGTGTTGTCCTGCTTTACGTCTTTAAAAGCTGCGATACCGGCGGTGATTCCCTTTTACCTTGATCCGTACTTGGCGGATTGGGATGCGTTGATGTTTGGTGGATATGCTCCCTGGCAGTTAACTCACAGTGTGTTTAGCTCGGCGTTATCGAGTGGCGTGATTAACGTTTTGTATAATATTTGGTTCTTTGTAGTCTGGATATATCTTATATATTCCCTTTGTATCGTGCATCGTCCGCAAATTCGACAAAGAATGATTGTAAGTAATTGCTTAGTTTGGTTTATCAATGGTGGCGTATTGGCGATTCTGTTTTCATCTGCGGGTCCGGCTTATGCTGAGCGCCTTTTCCCAACGATGACCCAATTTCAAGATCTTATGTCAGTGTTGAATGCCCAGAATGATGTTTTACTTAAGTCAGACTACCATTTTCATTTGTGGGCGTTACCAACACAGGAGAAACTTTGGGATGCATACATGGCTCATACCCTCGAAATAGGTTCCGGAATTTCGGCTTTTCCCAGTGTCCACGTTTCTACAACTACTTTAATCGCCTTATCCCTCTATGCCATCAATAAGTTTGTAGGATTTTTGGCTTGGATTTACGTGGGCGTCATTTTAATTGGGTCAGTTCATTTGGCGTGGCATTACGCTCTGGATGGTATTGGCGCTATCCTCCTGACGATGGCAATTTGGACGTTAGTTGGCTTATGGTTAAAAAAAACCTCATCACTCTCAGCTCTATGAGGCTTACCCTAGGCGCTTATGAAAACGTAATGAAGCAATGATAACGCCTGCAATAGTAAATAGGCTGAGCCAGATGACATCACTGCTCAGCATATCTAATGTTGCTCCTTTTAAAACAACAGCTCGAATCATGCGCATAAAATGAGTGGCGGGTAAACATTCGGCAATCCACTGGGCGGCTTCAGGCATAGCGTCGTAAGGAAACATAAATCCAGATAAAAGAATTGAAGGCAACAAAATAAAAACCGTTAGTTGCATAGCCTGGAGCTGGGTTTTAGCGATAGTACTAATGACCAAACCAAGAGTAAGACTAGCGAAAATAAACAGTAGTGCAGCACAAAGGAGCGTAAGTAACCCGCCTCGAATGGGTACACCAAATAAGAAGTGTCCTACTGTAAGTATAATGGTGACCTGAATCAGCCCGACCAATACGAAGGGAACGATCTTTCCAATCATTAATTCAAATGGACGTATTGGCGTGGTAATTAAAAATTCCATATTGCCGTGCTCTCGCTCACGAACAATGGCGGCAGCCGTGAACATAACCATCGTCATTGTGAGAATAACAGCCAATAATCCAGGTACGATATTGATAACTGTGCGTTGTTCCGGATTGAAGTAAGGAACCATAGAAAAGCTCGGAGTCGTCTTGTCTATTGCACGTCCTGCCAGTTCATCCAGAGGCATGGTTCGTAATCCCTTTATCGTCGCTGCAACCAAAGTGTCCGAACCATCAACGATCCACTGCGCGACAGGCTGAATCAGTGCATTACGTTCCTGATGGTTAGTGTACGCCGGGTGTATAATAAGGCGTTGATAAAAATCACTGGGGATATAGAAAATCGCTTTGACGTCACCGGCTCGTAAAGCTTCTTCTGCTTGTTTTACAGAAGGATACGTGGCGATAAAATCTACAGATTGTGATGCCTCGATAGATTGGATTAAGTGGCGGCTTAACTGGCTATCTGATAAATCAACAATGGCTGACGGCACATGGCGAACATCGGTATTTATGGCGTAACCAAATAACAGTAACTGCACCAGTGGGATCATCACAATCATACCAAATGTCATTCTGTCTCTGGAGAGTTGGCGAAACTCTTTGAGTAGCATGGCATAGATTCTAACCCACATGGCGACCTCCGGTAGAAGCGACAAACACATCCTCTAAACTCGGCCTTGCTGGGATTAACTGACACCCTTCCGTCATGGGTTGTAAAAACGCCACTGGATTGACAATAGATTGTTTGACTAAAACCCGCAGACGACTACCGATTTGCGCCGCGGAAATCACCTCTGGCAATGCCGTTAACGTTTGTTTTAGCTGGCGAAGTCCATGCCCCTCGATTTCAATAATTGAACTTCCTAGCTGCTCCATTAGTTCTGCCGGGGAACCATCCGCCCGCTTAATACCGTTTTCTAGGATTCCTATCTGGTGGCAGCGCTCTGCTTCATCCATGTAGTGGGTAGAAACTAAGATGGTGGTGCCTGAATCACTTAAGTCAAAAAGTCTTTCCCAAAATTCTCGGCGGTTTTCTGGGTCGACAGCGGATGTGGGTTCGTCCAGAAACAACAAGTCGGGAGAATGCAATGTTGCACAGGCTAGTGCTAACCGCTGTTTTTGCCCCCCACTCATCGAACCTGCGAGTTGTTTTTGCTGTTTTTTAAGTTCATATAACGTGATGAGTTCATCTATTCTTTGCCGGCTTCTTCGACCTGTCAGTCCATAGACTGCACTGACGAAGCGAAGGTTTTCTGCCACGGTTAAATTTTCGTACAAAGAGAACTTTTGCGTCATATAGCCTATGCGTTGCTTTAGTTTTTCTTCATTGCCATGAAGGGGCTGCCCTAAAACGGATATCGAACCTTCAGTTGGTGCAAGCAATCCAGTCAATAGACGGATAGTGGTTGATTTGCCGCAGCCGTTCGGACCCAGAAAGCCATAAATGCTACCTTTGGTGATTTGAAGGTTGAGTTGATTAACCGCTGCATAGTCTCCAAATCGTCGAGTCAGGTTCTCGGTTTCAATGGCATAGCTTGTCTCTGGCATCATGGTAACCTCACCTCTAGAGTGACACCTGTTGGAAGCATTTTGGCGGAGGGAAGGTCTATCTTCGTCAGATACATCAAGCGCGCTCTGTCTCTTTCATTTAGAGCATAATAAGGCGTAAAGGCTGGCTGAGTTCGAATGTATTGCACCTTACCGTCATAAGGCTGTGGGTAACCATCCACAAAAACAGAGATTTTATCGCCTAATTTGATTCGACTTAATGCTGTTTGAGGAAGATAGATCTGAGCGTACGCTCCTGAACTCGTCTCCAATTTGATGACAGGTTCATTGGCACTCACTCTATTTCCTACTACCCAGGGAAGCTGAATGACCGTCCCTTCTAAAGGCGCTTTAATGGTTAGATCTTCTAATGATTGCTGGGCTAATTCTAGCTCAGCTTCGGCCGATGACACTTGTGCTTTTAGCTGCTCCAATTGCTCAATACGGGTACCATTTTGCAATGCTTGCCACTGAGCGAGACTCTGTTTGGTTAACTCTCGCTTTTGTTGATAGTCTGTTTGAGTATTATCTAATTCGGCTTTTCCGACGGTTTTCGCCTGATAAAGTTTTTTTATACGAAGATACGCCAGCCTTGCCTTTTCCTCTGTTGCTCGGGCTGCATCATAAGTTGCCTGAGCCGCCTGTCTATCTTCGAGGCGTGCACCATTCTCTTTTTCTTTGAGAGCAAAATGAGCCTGTTGGAGCTGAGCTTCTGCTTGTTTTACCTTTAACTGTGCATGGGTGGGGTTTATCTGCATAAGGACCTGGTTTTTTGTAACCGCTTCTCCTTCCTTCACCCAGACTGCAGTGATTTGCTCAGCGATGGGAGACGAGAGTGTTGTGGTATCACGCTCCAATGTTCCCATCGCAACCGAATGGGACTCTTGCCCGCAACCTGAGAGGAGGAAAAGAGCCAAGATACAGATAAAGTAACGGTTCATATTAATCTTCCTTACTCGCTAGCAGACCATGCTGTAGAACTTGCTGATTGTGTCGCGCGAGTTTTTCTAAATTAGCTTCAGAAAGTTCGATGCCAAATTGATCAATGAGATGCTGTGGTGCAATCAGAGGAAAGACCATCAGACTGATCATACTGAAACGTGCCAGTTCTGGATTGACGTCATCACGTAATTGCCACTGAGGGTTGTGTGGAGAAAACCAATTACTGGCATGAGAAAGAATGGTGGATAAAATCCCTTTTATAATTCGGTAAGCCTCATCGCTGTCACCGTGGTTCATCACCTGCATAAGGAGTTTGGGTAGGTTGGGGTTCGAGGACATGACCTGATAATACGTTTGCATGAGAGTTAAAGGATCATTGGTGGTCAAAAGGTCATGACGCTCTTTTAACTTGTCCAGCATGGGCTTAATGGTTTCCAGTACCATTGCCTCAAACAATCCCGCCTTAGAGCCAAAGTAATACCTTATCATCGCCGCATCGACACCTGCGATACGGGCTATCTGTCTAGTCGATACTCTTTCATATCCTAGTTTAGTAAAGCAGGTTTTCGCGGCTTCCAATAAGCTCTGTCTGGTTTGTGTATCACCTTTAGGTCGAGACATTGAGTATTCCTACTGATCAATTGAATATTCCTCATTTGATGAATATAGAATCTTTCTACATGGGATAACAGGAAGTTAATTCCACAATTTTCATCAAGTGATGAATTTATTTAGGCCTGTTTGATGTTAAAAGGGATGAATAAGTGGAGGATTAACTATCTGCTTTTTCTATTGTAAAAGCTTCTGATAACCAATGTAAAAGTTGCCGATAAATCGCCATATTCTGGTGGGAGCTATCAATTAGTAGCCCAAGGTAAAAGTAATATCTGAATATTTGGCTTATGTCCGTTTTGGTTTAACTCTATGTTTATAAGGTTATTTTTTCTTTTTTAGTGTTCTTATATGCATCTTGTTTTTAATCTCATTATTTCTTTTGGAATAGTAGTTGCAGCCGAATCCTTACACTGGCAACAAAGGAGAGATATCATGACATTTCAACGAGTAGCCCGAGTTAACGAGCTTGAAGATCAGAAACCAGTACGCAAGACTGTCGGAGATACCGATATTTTGCTAATTAAACTGGATGATAGTATTCACGCGTGTGGCGCTGACTGTCCTCATAAAGGCGCTCCGATGGAGAAAGGGGCTGTGTGTGAAGGAAAACTTGTCTGTCCGTGGCACAAAGCAGTCTTTGATATTGAATCTGCTGATGTCTGTGAGCCACCTGCACTAGAAGGCCTTAAAAAGTATCCACTGGAAATCAGAAATGAGGACATCTATGTTGATGTCAGCCAAGTACAGCCCACTGTAGAATCGAATAATGATAATAAAGAAGCTCAACAGCATTTTGTAATTTTGGGCTCGGGTGCGGCTGGGGCAACAGCGTTGCAAACATTGTTGAATAATGGTTTTAAAGGCAAGGTAACGATCGTAGATGAAGAGCAAGAAGCACCTTACGACCGAACATTGCTTACCAAAGCAGTACCTGCCGGAAAAATGTCGACGGATGATGTCACTTCGCTATTACCAGCAGAAACAACCGAGCAGCCACAGATAACCCGACTATCTGCCGCAGTCAAACATGTTGATGCAGAAAACAACACGGTATTTCTGCAGGACGGTCAGTCTCTGGTTTTTGACCAGTTACTCGTTGCAACGGGGGGCGAACCAGCCAAGCCTGATATGCCAGGTATCGAACTCGATGGTATTCACACTCTACGTCATGTTGGACAAGTTGAGGATCTGATCAGTGATATCGAGAATGCAAAACAACTGACAATTATTGGGAACAGTTTCATTGCTCTTGAGGCGGCCGCATCACTTAAACAGCGCAATGACAAGTTTGATATAACGGTAGTCGCTCCCGATTCCGTTCCTTTTCGTCATTTGTTCGGTGAAAAAATTGGTACTTACTTCCGTCAGATGCATGAACAAAATGGGATTAAGTTTGTTGAGGGGAGAGTAACTGGATTCACAGGGAGTAACCGAATCTCGGGTATTGATTTGCAGGATGGTAGTCATCTCAAAGCTAATTTGGTTCTAATGGCTACAGGGATTAAACCAGAAACTGAATTTCTGGATGATTTTGATTTGGAAAAAGATGCAACAGTCAAAGTGAACAGCTATCTTCAGGCGGCTGATAACGTTTATGCAGCAGGGGATATCACGTCGTATCCATACCGAAATAAGCTAGTACATATAGAGCACTGGCGTTTAGCTCAGCAGCATGGGCGAATGGCGGCAGAAAATATGTTAGGTATGCACAAGAAGTTCACCAGTACACCTTTCTTCTGGACACAGCAATACGATCGCAAATTTGAGTATATTGGATACGCTCCAGACTGGGATGATATTGAAATGTCGGGTGCGCCGGAGGATGATCAATTTATCGCATTATTCCGCAAGTCAGGCAAAGTCATTGCAGCGTTGACCAGCGGTTATCCTGAGCTAACGGGTAAAATGCTGATGGCAATGGATAAGAGTGGTACGCTAGATTCAGCGCAGAAGTGGCTTAAGGCCGCTTAGTAGAAACTATAAAAAATGGCTGCATCGGCAGCCATTTTTTATTGCGTTTTACTATATCGATTATTCGATATTCTGGATCTGTTCACGCATCTGTTCGATGAGAACCTTAAGTTCAACGCTTGATGCGGTGATCTCGGTGTTAATTGATTTTGACGCCAACGTGTTAGATTCACGGTTAAACTCTTGCATCATAAAATCAAGACGACGACCTATTGATCCACCTTTTTTCAGCACGTTGCGTGTTTCTTTAACGTGACTGTCAAGGCGGTCAAGTTCTTCGGCTACATCGGATTTTTGTGCCAGCAGAATCAGTTCCTGTTCAACTCGGGTTGAATCCAGTTCGACTTTCGCTTCTTCAAATTTTGTGAACAGGCGATTGCGTTGCCACTCGAGAACCTCTGGCATCATCGAGCGAACCTTAGTGACTTCGTTTGTGATGGTTTCCAGTCTTTGTTCAATCAGAGCTTTCATGTTTTCGCCTTCACGGCTACGAGCCGCGAGGAAATCTTCAATTGCTTCGTCAAATGCAGTCAAAAGTTCTTTATTGATTGAGTCGATATCTTGTTCAGGAATTTCCATGACACCTGGCCATTGCATTACCTGAAATGGATTTATCCGGCTCAGCTCGCCCGTCATGTGCATAATTTGGCTTGCTGCTTCAATCACCTGTTGAGCGAGTCTCTCATTAATGGTGAGTTCACCTTTGGCTGCTGGGTTCGCTTCATAACGAAGATGGCATTCCACCTTACCGCGAGCCAGCTTTTGACGGAAACGATCACGAAGTACAGGCTCGAGTCCGCGGAACTGCTCTGGCAGGCGGAAATAAGTCTCGAGATAGCGTTGGTTAACGGAGCGTATTTCCCATATTGCCGTACCCCAATCAGCTTTGACTTCTTTGCGTGCGTACGCCGTCATACTGTAAATCATTTAAATATCCTTGGTTAAAAAATATCAATCTCTTTCTTAGAGAAATACTAGCATAGATAGATGCTTAATCGTTACCATTCAAACACGTTTGTGACACAGAGATATCATGAAATGGTAAGCTTTAGGCTCAAACTAGGAACAAGCGTCGATTTCTTATATAATCAGCGCCCAATCCATTCGTTCACCCAATTTAAGGTAGAAGCGTCATGCGTCCAAATAACCGTGCTGCCGATCAGGTTCGACCTATAAAAATCACTCGTAATTACACCGCTTATGCAGAAGGCTCCGTTTTAGTGGAGTTTGGTAATACTAAAGTGCTGTGTAATGCCAGCGTCGAGGAAAATGTCCCTCGTTGGCTAAAAGGTCAGGGAAAAGGCTGGGTGACGGCTGAATATGGTATGTTACCTCGCGCTACGCACTCTCGTACTCGCCGTGAAGCGGCAAGTGGTAAGCAGGGTGGTCGTACAATGGAAATCCAACGTTTAATCGCTCGTAGCTTGCGTGCGGTAGTCAATCTTGAAGCCATGGGTGAAATTATGGTAACGGTTGACTGTGATGTTATTCAAGCCGATGGTGGTACGCGTACGGCGTCTATCTCTGGTGCCTGTGTTGCTCTGTCGGATGCGTTGAATAAGCTTGTCGCGGAAGGCAAATTGAAAAAGAACCCAATGAAAGGTTTGGTTGCTGCGGTATCTGTAGGCATTCTGGGCGATGACATTCTGTGTGATCTCGAGTACGTTGAAGACTCGGCTGCTGACACGGATATGAACGTCGTTATGACCGAAGACGGTCGTCTGATTGAAGTTCAGGGAACCGCAGAGGGTGAACCGTTCACGCATGATGAGTTAATGTCGCTATTGTCATCAGCGAAAAAAGGTATCACCGATATTGTCGCAGCACAAAAAGCAGCATTAGAAAGTTAATCACTTGATTGGATAGCTCCTGTTTCAGGGGCTATTTTTTTATAAGCATTATTTTGTTACTACAAGCTCAATTAATTTAGGAAGAGAGAAAGTCAATGAAAGCATACCAGCGTGAATTTATAGAATTTGCTCTAGAGAAACAGGTTCTTAAATTTGGTGAATTTACTTTAAAGTCAGGCCGTAAAAGCCCATATTTTTTTAATGCTGGTTTGTTTAATACAGGTCGAGACTTGGCTCGTTTAGGCCGTTTTTATGCTGCAGCATTAGTCGATTCAGCGATTAGTTACGATGTGTTGTTTGGCCCTGCTTACAAAGGGATTCCGATTGCGACCACAACTGCTGTGGCACTTGCTGATCATCATGGTGTCGATACACCGTATTGCTTTAACCGTAAAGAAGCAAAAGACCATGGTGAAGGTGGTAACTTAGTCGGAAGTGCACTTGAAGGCCGTATTATGTTGGTCGATGATGTAATCACCGCTGGGACAGCTATTCGTGAATCAATGGAAATCATTAAGGCAAATGGTGCAGACCTTGCGGGTGTCTTGGTTGCGATTGATCGTCAGGAAAAAGGCAAAGGTGAACTATCGGCTATTCAGGAAGTCGAGCGTGACTTTGGCTGTTCAATTGTTTCGATTGTGGGTCTGACGGACCTCATCACATACCTTGAAGAAAAAGGGGATGAGTCTGAGCACCTTGAAGCTGTTAAGGCGTATCGTCAACAGTACGGTGTATAAGTTTGTAATAGATGCGTTTATTCGAAAGCAAAAAAGGAAGCCGAGGCTTCCTTTTTTATTAGCTGTAGATTTTCTTTCCGTCTCTTTGCGTTTGCAGCAAAAACAGATTCCACATGTATTGCTCAGGTCGTGGTGTTAGCAGATCTTCTATCGCTTTATTCATTGCACGAGCATCCAATTCTTCATCTCCGGTTGGGAAGTTCTCCAGAGCCGGTAAAATATGGACTTCGTATTTTGATGTTTTGTCATTATACGCTGGGAGGATCGGAACGACTTTCGCTTTCGATAAGCGAGCCATCTTGCCAAATCCTTTTAATGTTGCTTTCTCAGTTGCAAAGAAAGGAACAAAAACGGAGTTTTGCGGACCATGGTCTTCATCAGGTAACCAGTAGCCAATATACCCATCTTTAATGGAGCGAACGAATGGCTTTACGCCAGCATCGCGAGCAAAAATTCGACCGCCGTATTGCATACGTTGCACATGCATCAACCAGTCCCCGATAGGATTACGCTGAGGCTTCATTATCGTGGTTACTTTATAGCCGCGAGCTGCGAGCATGACTGCGGGATAGTCTACGGCCCACGCGTGAGGTGCAAGAATAATGACATTTTCGCCAGCATCAAGAAGAGGAATAATGTTCTCTTCACCAATCATTACGCCTCGATTCTGATTATGCTTGGTCGAGCGCACCAAAAACTCAGAATAGCCCAGCATGTATTGGGCGGCTTTCACGAAGGTTTCACGTACGATTTCTTCGCGTTCCTGTTCGGACTTCTCTGGAAAGCAATACTCCAGGTTCGTTCTGGCTCTTCTTACGACGCGTCCATTTTTATTAACAATAATCGACGATAGCCTTCGTGCTAAACCATCACGCCATTTGGGAGGAATGTAGGCGAGGAGGGCGGCAAATAGCACACCTAACCACATTCCCCAATGACGAGGATGGAGAAATGACCACTCAAATTTAGGGTCATGTAGATAGGAATCGATACTATTTTTCTTTGGCTGTTCTTGCTCTGAACTCATTCAATAAAGACCTTTAATTTATTGATATCGTTGGTTGGATTGTGTGCCATCAGGCAGAGATTTGAAGCGCTTGTGTAGCCACATCCATTGCTCTGGAGCGCGAAGTATAACTGCTTCTACGTATTTGTTCATATACGCAGCCGCTGCGGTTTTGTCATTTTGAGGATAGTTTTCTTCTATTGACTCATCAGCCATGAGCTCATACTTCCCGTTGTTATTACGGAATCCGGAAACAGGAACGATGGCGCATTTGCTGGCATACGCGAGGATACTGGTTCCAGTTGTCGTACAAGCATCCTGAACGGCAAAGAAAGGGACAAAAACCGATTTATTGTGTCCATAATCCTGATCTGGAAGATAAAATAGACGTTCACCCTGTCTTAATACCCGAATCATTTTCTTGAGATCGCGTCGATAAACGAGTTTATTACCGTCACGGCTTCTGCCCCGATACTGAATAAACTCATAGGCAGCATTACTGTGTGGTCTATAGACACCATAGCCAGACATGCCCAACGCAGCAAAGCCTCGCGCACATATTTCCAGATTGAAAGCATGCACGGCACAAAGCAGAACGCCTTTATTCTGTTTCTCATGCATGGCAAGAGCATGAGTATCTTTGTTAATGAGAATACGGCGAAAACGCCATGTTGGCCAAAACCATGCGATACCAGATTCGATTAAGGCGGCACCAGTATTCTTAAAGTTTTCGACTAACAGTTGTTCTATTTCATCTTCTGGTTTATCAGGAAACGATAGTTCTAAATTGCGGCGTGCAATGTGCAGACGTTTTTTACCAAATCGCATCGCGAATTTGCCCAACGACTGCCCTAATTTTATTGAAGCTGTGTACGGGAGTATGTTAACGATCAGCGCCAACATACCGAACCCAAACCAGACGCCCCAATATTTAGGATGCAGCAAAGAGAAAGAAAACTCTGGTTTTCCGACTTTATAATCACTCATATAGTTACTTTATTTGTGCGCTTAGAAGAGCCCAGTACTCTTCGAAATTCGCTGTGGGTGGATATTTGAAATCGGAGCGGACAAAACGATTCAAGCTACCCTCCACCTGACCAAGGAGTTGAGAAGCAAGAATCGTTTCTTCAACAGGAAAAGATTTCCCCTCGCGAAGTTTCCTTTCGCGTAAGATTTGTCGCAACGATGTTTCAATACGTTCATATAATTGGTTAATTCTGTCTCTAAGGCGCTCATTTTCGAACATTAAAGCATGACCTGATAAAATTCGCGTCAGCCCGGGATTTCTCTCAGAGAACGCAAGTATCAGTTGAATCACCATTTTTAGGCGATTCAATGTATCTTTTTCTTCATTGAGAATATAGTTGATGCGCGACATTAGCGTCTCTTCTATAAATTCAATGAGTCCTTCGAACATTCTGGCTTTACTGGGAAAATGTCGATATAGAGCGGCTTCAGAAACACCAACCTGTTTTGCCAACTTAGCCGTTGTAATACGTGAAGCTCCGTCGTGTGATTCTAGCATTTCGGCTAATGCTTGTAGAATTTCTTCCCTGCGGTTACTTTTCTTTGTACCACTCATTCCTTTGTCCTTCTCCACTCAAATGTTAAAGACTTAGCTATGATTGATTATTATTGTATTTTTTCACCGATAAATGACATCAACGCGAGTGCTAACTGGCTTTTTGATGTGAGAGGAAAGACGTGCTCTCCATCAGGCCAATAAACGGTGAGTGCATTTGAATCGCTGTTAAAACCTTGTCCGGCTACTGATACATCGTTAGCACAAATAAGGTCGAGTTTTTTTCTTTCTAATTTTGCTTTTGCATAAGATGCAACATTTTGCGTTTCAGCAGCAAAGCCAACCGTAAAGGGTCTGCCTTTTTCCATAGACGCAACTGACGCAACAATATCGGGATTCTTGACCATTTTTAGGGTCATTTCATCATTGTCATCTGTTTTCTTGATTTTTTGCTCGGCTACATCAGCAGGTCGATAATCCGCAACAGCCGCACAGCTAATAAAAATATCATGATTCGAGGCGACTTCCATTACCTTAGAGTGCATCTCAGCGGCACTTTTTATATCCAGTCTATGAACGCCTAATGGTGTACTTAAGTTCACTGGGCCACTGACTAAGGTTACTTTAGCTCCTAGGTTAGAAGCTGCCTGTGCTAACTCAAAGCCCATTTTTCCTGAACTGTGATTGGTGATGTAGCGAACCGGATCGATTGCTTCTTGTGTTGGACCTGCTGTAATAAGAACAGACTTTCCTGCGAGTGACTTTGGCTGGAAAAACTGCTCACAACAATGGACTAAATCCATGGGCTCTAACATTCTCCCTGGACCGATATCACCACAGGCCTGTTCGCCTGAAGCCGGTCCCCAGATAGAAAACTGACGACGACTAAGCGTCGCAATATTTTCCTGAGTTGCAATATTTCGGTACATTTGCTGGTTCATCGCTGGAGCAACAGCAACGGGTGCATCTGTCGCAAGCACTAATGTGGTTAATAGGTCATTACCCAACCCTCCTGCAACCCGAGCAATAAGGTCGGCTGTTGCGGGGGCGAGCAACACCAAGTCAGCCCATTTTGCTAATTCAATGTGATTCATTGAGCGTTCTGCATCTGGATCGAGTAGGCTTGAAGCAACCTGATGTCCCGATACGGCTTGCATTGTTAAAGGTGTGATGAATTCTTTTGCCGCTTCTGTCATGACAACATGGACTTCGGCTCCGCGTTCGATAAGGCGACGTGTGAGTTCTGCACACTTATAAGCCGCGATACCACCGCTCATCCCGAGAAGAATTTTCTTTCCGGCTAATGTCTGCATATTCTTATCCTCAAAATATCTGCTGCTATGTTAGCACAAGTTTTTCTAGATACAGCAGTGGTGACATAACAGCGAAGTGAGTACTTAGTCGCAGAATATATGTAGATGCATGCTGCAAGTGACTTAATCTTCTTTGTGCCCAAGCTAAATTTAGAGTTTTGCTCGTTGTTACGCCACGAATTTATTGTTTGATCTCTTCCCGAAAAAGGAGAGATAAGATGATACCTAATGAATCTATGCCCAGAGAGAAACTTCTGAGTCACGGCCCTCAATCGTTATCCGATGTTGAGCTGCTCGCGATTTTTCTGCGCACAGGCACCAAAGAGATGAACGTTTTGTGCCTCGCTAGTCACCTTTTAAGTGAATTTGGCTCTCTAAGAAAACTGTTTGCAGCCAGTAAGAATGAGTTTTGTCGTTATAAAGGGCTGGGAGAAGCGAAATACGTCCAGTTGCAAGCGGTACTGGAAATGACCCAGCGTTATCTCATGGAGACTCTGGAGCGAGGAGACGCACTAAGTAGCCCAACACAAACTCGTCTTTATTTATCTGGTTTATTGCGAGACAGACCCAGAGAAGCATTTTATGTCCTTTATTTAGATAATCAAAATCGAGTGATTCAGGGTGAAATTTTATTTGAGGGAACCATAGATTCAGCTTCTGTACATCCAAGAGAGGTAGTGAGACAGGCACTACACCATAATGCGGCGGCTCTTATTCTTGCTCATAATCACCCTTCGGGTGTTGCCGAACCCAGTCAGGCCGACCGACGTATCACCCGAAGAATCAAGGATGCACTGGCTTTAGTTGATATTCGAGTCCTCGATCATCTGGTTATTGGTGATGGTGAAATCGTTTCTTTTTGTGAAAGGGGGTGGATGGAGTAAGTTTTCCTTGTTCCGCCCATTATTTCTGCTATTATTCCGCCACTAAATTTTTAACCTAAATCAGCTCGGCGATAAAAAAGATCAAAAGATCTGCAAAAAGGATCTGTTCGGGTCTTGAGCAATGCACGTCAAGTTAGTATAATGCGCGACCTTTGATAGCCTTGTATGGATTTTCCATAACGGTTTTAAACCTCTGCTCTTCTATTAGTAAAGAGGTTCGGCCACCAAGGTTGATATCGAGCTGAAACGATTTGGAGAAGACATTCATGTCCCGAGTATGCCAAGTAACTGGTAAGCGTCCAGTAACGGGTAACAACCGTTCACACGCAAAAAATGCTACTAAGCGTCGTTTTCTGCCGAACCTACAAACTCATCGTTTCTGGGTAGAGAGCGAAAAACGTTTTGTTAAACTACGTCTAACTGCTAAAGGTATGCGTATCATCGATAAGAAAGGCATCGATGCTGTTATCGCTGATATCCGTGCACGCGGCGAAAACGTTTAAGTTTAAGAGGAAAAGACCATGGCTAAAGGCATTCGTGAGAAAATTCGTCTAGTATCTTCTGCAGGTACTGGTCATTTTTACACAACTGACAAGAACAAACGTAACATGCCAGGCAAGTTCGAGATCAAGAAATTTGATCCTGTAGTTCGCAAGCACGTTATCTACAAAGAAGCTAAAATCAAGTAATTGATTTTCTTTGTAACAGTGTAAAAAACCCAGCTTTATAGCTGGGTTTTTTTATTGCTTATTCTTCGACTAAGGTAATAATACGTTTAAGCAGAGTGATTTAATAAGAGGCGGTCATGCGATATAACAGACGCAAGTGGAATAACATTCTTATTTTATCGATTATTTTTTTTATCGTTATTCTCAACTTACCTACACTTATCAAAACGTATCTGATTCCCCCAGATCAGCAGGCATCCACTCATTTATTTCGTCCTGACTACACGGTAAAAGCGGTCTACAGCTCTAATTGGGCTCTAGAAAAAAAAGCATCTCAGTGGTCATTAGAGCCAAGATTGGCTATTTCAGCAGAGGAGCTTTTTCATCGTTGGTCTCAGATTCAGGGAACGATTGTAGATAGTGATACCTATAATGCGTTAGTCAGTCGTTTACCCGCTCCAGAATCTGTTGAAGTTTGGTATCAACAGCAGGAAGAGCCACAACGAATAACCTTGTATCAATTACCTCAATTTTGGTTGTTTAAAAACTGGCGAGGTGATTGGATTGCGGTTTCTGTTGATAAAGATTATCTTTTCCCAAAAAAGAACGATTAGAGAAAAACATGCCTGAATTACCAGAAGTTGAAGTAAGCCGTATGGGTATTAGCCCGTATCTGGTTGGTGAACAAGTTAAATCAATTGCTGTACGGACGCCAAAGCTTCGCTGGGATATTCCTTTTGAATTAAACCAGCTAGAAGGACAAGTTATCCGCAGTATTGAACGTCGAGCAAAATATCTGCTCATCAGGACAGATATCGGTACGGCGATTGTCCACTTAGGGATGTCGGGTTCACTTCGGGTCTTGGATGCGCCAATAGAGCCACAAAAACACGATCACGTAGATCTGTTTATGTGTAATGGCAAGGTATTACGTTATAACGACCCACGCCGCTTTGGAGCATGGCTATGGTCGCCTATTGGTGAAAACCACTCTGTTTTAAGTAACTTAGGGCCTGAGCCATTAAGTGATGAATTTAATGTTGATGACATTATGGGAAAAGCGAATGGCAAGCGTGTTGCTATTAAGCAATTCATCATGGACAACAAGAATGTTGTCGGGGTCGGTAATATTTACGCGAATGAATCACTGTTTACTTCTCATATTCTCCCGACACGGCCCGCAAGTAGTTTGACTCGAGAAGAGTGGACCGTTTTTGTTTCTGAAATTAAGTCAGTACTCGCTTACTCGATCAAGCAAGGTGGAACAACGCTTAAGGATTTCGCTCAGGCTGATGGTAAACCCGGTTATTTTGCGCAGAAACTCAGAGTTTACGGTAAAGCAGGGGAACCTTGCCCTGAATGTGGTGCATTAATCCACGAACAGAAAATTGGCCAACGGAATACGTTTTTTTGCCGAGTTTGCCAGAAATAATATTAAGAACTGAAGCGGCTAGACTCTTTTTTTCTTTATAAGTGCCTCAGCGATGATTTTAGGGACAAACGATTTCACATCTCCACCGTGAATGGCTACTTCTCTGACTATTGTTGAGGAAAGAAATGCAAACTCATCTGCTGGCGTCAGAAATACACTTTCTAAATCCGGCATGAGTTTGCGATACATAGCTGTAAGCCCAAACTCATACTCGAAATCCATCGTTGTTCTCAGTCCTCGTACCAGAACGTTAGCGTCAACTTGTTTGGCAAAATCCACCAATAACCCCGAGAACCCTTGCACGGATACGTTTGATAACTGCTTTGTTACTTCTTGTGCAAAATGAACGCGTTCTGCCAAGGTAAACATGGTGTTTTTACTTGGGCTTGCCGCTACAGCAATAATGACTTCATCAAACATGCAGGCTGCACGTTCTACGATATCTATATGGCCGTTTGTCATCGGGTCAAACGTCCCTGGGTAAATCACTCGCGAATATTTTTTATGGCTCACAAGTTGACCTCTTTAAAACAACAAAACTTTTGTAATAGTAACAAAAAGGATCAAAATTACCTACGGATACGGGTATGATATCGATGTTGTATCGGTTTACGAGTCTGAAATGAAAAAGTTACTTGTTGTACGAAATGATAAGATTGGTGACTTTATGTTAGCGTGGCCAAGTTTTGCTATGCTAAAAGCATCCATACCTGATTGTCATATCACAGCCCTTGTCCCTAAATATACGGTTGCGTTAGCGCGTCTATGTCCATGGATCGATGATGTTATTGAAGATCCAACAAAGAACGGGAGTAAAGATGCGCAAGCGGAGATGATTCGTACTATTCGTCACCAGAGATTTGATGCATCAATTAACTTTTTCTCGACAACCTATAACGCACTAGTGGTGTGGAAGGCTAAGGTTCCATATCGTCTGGCGCCAGCGACAAAATTTGCTCAGGTTTTTTATAACCGTAGGATCAAGCAAAAACGCTCTCAATCAAGAAAGCCAGAATATGAATATAATCTCGACTTAGTGAGAGCTTTTTTATCTGATAATCAGATAGCGATCGTGGAGCCTAAACCACCTTATCTCAATTTTTCTCTATCTGAGCTAGAGCGCCAGCGCAGCAAGCTATCAGCACAATTAGGCATTCGCGCCGATAAACCTTGGATTTATGTTCATGCAGGTAGTGGCGGTTCTGCGAATAATTTGTCACTGCAGCAGTACTGTAATTTGGTAGATGGTATTGAGGGTGACTTTGAGGTTGTTCTGACTGCCGGTCCAGGAGAGGAAGAAAAAGCCTACGAACTTCAGTCTCTAATTAACAAGCATGGTGAGAGAGCCGTTGTTTATGATAAAAACGATGGCTTACCCGACTTTGCAAAGTCTATCGCATGTGCCAGTGTGTTTATTGCAGGTTCAACCGGACCACTACATATCGCTGCGGCTATAGATGTGCCTACTGTTGGTTTCTTTCCTGCTAAACGGTCGGCAACGCCTCTGCGCTGGAGGCCATTAAACTCTCAGGGCAGACACATCGCGTTCTGTCCGCCCAAAGAGGGAGATAAAAATCAGCAGGAAGACATGTCTAAAGTGAATGTTGCTGACGTATTAACGGACGTTAATCCTTGGGTGAAGACGTACTTGTCCTAACCCATAAATCGGCATACTTTACAAAAGTTGAGTGTGCCGATAGCAGTGATAATAAGAAGCCCTGCTTCCCATCTAAAAATCCGGCTTTGACGATATACATTTTAATAAAGCAGCCTATCGCGTGCAGTAATCCCTGACCTATGCTGCTTTTTTTACCTTTCTTCTCTCTTTGTTCTGCCCAGGCTTTGGCGTATCCAGCGGATTTAACTAAATAATGATGGATATCGTCATAAGTGTAGTGGATAGCGTCTCCAGACAGATCTTTGACTTGTATATTGGCGTTTAACTCAACTTTTTCATGGACTAGTGCATCATTATATTGGGTCAGCTGAGTTGGATAGAGACGTAAAACTCGATCAGGATACCAGCCACAGTGACGAATAAAACGACCAAAAACCCAACTCATACGAGATATTTGATAAACCGTATTCGTCTCATTCTGCTCTAAAGCAGCGATGATACTGTTTTTCAACTCGGTCGTGACCCTTTCATCGGCGTCTAGCCAAAGAACGTAATCTGATTCGACATAAGATTGAGCGAGTCTTCTTTGCGGCCCAAATCCAGGCCATTGAGTATTGGTATAAAACTTATCAGTAAAGGTACGGGCAATCTCTTCCGTGTTATCAGAGCTACCAGAGTCGAGAATAACGATTTCGTCGACCCACTCTTTAACCGTATCTAAACACGCCGCCAGATGCTTGGATTCATTTCGCACGATTAAGGCAACGGCCAAACTTGGACGACTCATTGATTCTCTCCGCTATTGATAGGCTGGGGGGATAACTTAAAATCTTCGACCGCCATATTAAACACTTGAATGACTTGTGAAGCTTGGATTCGATTCATCGCCTTTTCATCCTTCACACGTGTTCTCCAGCTTAATTCATCAGGGTTCTTTCCTGTCTCCGCTTTAATGGCGTCATCGTACGCAGAAACTACGTAGCGTTGATAACAATAAGGCCCTGTTCGCTTCGGATTATGATGTGCGTACAAACCAATAACTGGGGTTTTTACCGCGTTTGCCATATGAGCTGGACCCGTATCGGGAGCAAGAACCAGATCGGCGTGAGCAAGAAGCGCGAGCATCTGCTTAAGTGAGCTTGAGCCGACTAAGTTAGTGATGGGCTGTTGAAGCTTACTCTCAATCTCTTGCGCTAAATCCAGCTCTACTTTTGCTGGTGAGCCCGCTAATATTACATTCCAACCAAGCTCTTGGACGTATGTAATAATCTCAGCATATCCATCTACATGCCAATTTTTATAGGCTTTACTGGCACCCGGAACGACAATAAGATTACGTGACGTTTTATGCAAAAACTGTTGAGCCCATACTAGGTCGTCTTGTGAGTAAGTAAGTGACCACTTTGGTGTTGTATCCTCTACGCCAAGATATTTAGCGAAAGCAAATAAACCATCTAAAACATGAAATCCACTTGGTGAAGGAACCTTGACATTGGTAAACCAAGTTTGAAAATCCTGACTTCTTGCTGCGTCAAAGCCGAGTTTATATTTTGCTTTAATCCCAATAGTAGCAATGCTAGCTCTAAAAGCGTATTGCATGTGAAGCAACGCATCAAAGTGCTGCGATCGCAGTTGAGACCATAACGAGGAGTACGCTTTCCAACCTTGTTTCTTGTCGAACACGATGACATCTATATTCGGCAAATCACCGATCAACTGTGCTTCCAGTTTTCCGGTTATCCAGGTGATTTTTGTTGTGGGCCATTGCCTCTGTATAGACTGAACGACAGCGACGACATTACAGACATCGCCAATCGCAGATAGTCTAAGTATGCAGATTGATGCCGGGGCAGAATTAAAAAGCGCCATGCGATTCTCAAGTAGAAAAGAAATTGACAAGAATTATGCAGATAGCAGGAGAAAATGTAAAATATCTCCGTTGAATACCCTGATGGTAAATGTGTTTTGAAAACTGTAGAGAACAAAAATCAGAAGATTTGGTATAACGAAGACTTGCTTTCGGCTGATCCACGGCATTGCTTTTCCCCCGATTATTGGCAGCTAGAAGATAGAATTATCGGCAGTGCAAAAGGACGAGGAACTACCTGGTTTATACAGTTACACAGCTTAGCCGGGGCATTGCGCCATTATCGTCGCGGCGGTTTATTTGGTAAGCTTGTCAGTGATCACTACTGGTTTAGCGGATGGAAAAATACCAGAAGCTTTCAGGAATTTACCATCTTAGAAAATCTCCATGCTCAAGGCGTCCACGTACCGAGACCGATAGCAGCGCGAGCAGTAAAGCGTACATTTTGTTATCAAGCTGATCTGATAACTGAAAAGGTTCCTCATGCGCGGGATTTAGTTTCAATACTAAAAGAGAAACCCTTATCTGGTTTGATGTATCAAAAGATTGGCCAAGAAATTCGTAAGATGCACGATGCAGGGGTAAATCATACCGACTTAAATATCCATAACATTTTAGTCGATGAGCAAGATAAGATCTGGATTATCGATTTTGATAAGTGTTCTATTGAAAAGAATGAGCGTTTTAAGCAAGGCAATTTATCCCGCTTGAAACGCTCCTTTGAAAAAGAAAAAATGAAGTGGGATATTCATTGGAGTATGAAAGATTTTGATGATCTAATATCGGCTTATTATTAGTGAAGTCCGAAAACATCATCGATAAAACCTGAAACACTATACTTATAGCGCACATCAGCGCTATAGGCTTGTAATGGCGTATCCATAAATTCAATTAGCCCAGAAATATTGCGACTATCAGAGTATAAGATAAAAATATTCTGTGGATTGAAGAAATCGTAATTGACTATATTCGGGTTAGTCGTGATGAGTTTGCAATTCGCCGCTATGGCTTCTAAAGGTCTTAGCCCAAGTCCTATCTGATTATCGAACGCAATATCGATAAGAATATTAGAATGTTTATACTTATCAGATAATTGCTGGACATTGAGGTAGCCAGAATCACATTTCTTGTCAAAATAGTCTTTTGAATGAACCTTTTGAAAGTTCTTTAAATAGCCACCTCGAGCATGCAAACTGATCTCGACTTGATAGTTAAAAAGCTCTTTCTCTATTGCGTCTAAAGTTCGGGTTCTTTGCTTTTCTCTGAGCGTTCCACGATAGAATACATCGATTGTCTTATCTTCACCGTCATAGATGTAATCATCAATGTAAAAATTGGGACGATAGCGAAAGCCGAATTGTTGCGCTTCCTCATGATTAAATACAAAAACGTCATCGTAAAGCGGTAAGTTATTTTGAATATATTCAGAATGCTTAATATCATCCCACATATAGAGAAGGTACTTTGCTTTCGGGTACTTCTTCCGCAAAAGTGAAAGGCAGGTATGACGAGCTTTACCACCGAAGTCAAAAATATAATCATAGTGCCCATCCAGTTGTTGGATGTATTCTTCGTAGATTTTGGTCTCAATATTTGTAATGTAGGATGAGTGTCGATTGATGCCGCGCATACCTCTTTGAAAGAGACTCAGCTCTGATTTATTGACCTTGGCTGCCTGCTTGAAAAAATCAACTTTAAACCCTTTTGATTCTAACGTTTTAATCAGTGCGGTTTCATACCCACCCATTGGAACTGTTATAAGAAGTACTTTTTTCATTCTGCTGTATCAACGGTGTCGTTCGAATATTGTAGGATAGCTGAACTTGTAAAGTGTAATGCGCCTCTATTGTGTTCAACGAATGTTTTGGCCTTTATTTTTATATCGCCTAGTTTATTTTTATTTTCCAAATGTGAGCATACGGTTTTAGCTATCTCTGTCGGTATCGACTTTTCGAAGGCGATGCCAAGTTCAAATAGACAACGATATATATCTTTAAAGTTGTAATAGCTTGGACCAGTAATCACTGGTAACCCAACAGCCGCTGGTTCTAACGGGTTATGTCCTCCGACTTTATCACCAATCAAACTACCTGCCATAAAACAAACATCGCTTGCTGCAAACAGAGCAATAAGTTCGCCCATGGTATCTGCTAAATAAACTTGGGAGGATGATTTGACGGGGAGTTTGCCTGTTCTTCTGACGGTATCAAAACTCTCAGTACATAATTTAAAAACGGAATCAAATCTTTCTGGATGGCGAGGGACGAGGATTAATAAAGCGTTAGGAAGCTGCTTTAGTATTTGTTGATGTACAGTTAAAAGTTGCTCATCTTCCCCTTGGTGGGTGCTTGCTGCAATCCAAATAGGGCGGTCACCAAACTCTGAACGGATATTCACGCCTTTTTCAATAGCAGCGTCATCAATCTTAATGTCGAACTTGAGAGAGCCACTTACCGAGAGTTTGCTAGTATCCATTCCTAGCCTTTCAAAGCGCTCTCTGTCGGATGTATTTTGGCACACGATATGATCGATCTTGTTCAAAACTCGACGAAAGAAAGAGCCCAGTTTCTGGTAGCTTTTGCATGACTTTTCCGACATTCGAGCATTAATGACAGTGATGGGAATCGATAAGGAATTGACTATAGATAGTGTATTTGGCCACAGTTCAGTTTCCATAATGATAAAGGTTTCTGGATTGATTTTGGTTACAAAGCGCCTAACACACCATGGAATATCAAATGGCATAAAGTAATGTGTCACATCGTCTTTTAACTGGCTCATAATGATTTGTGCGCCAGTTGATGTTGTTGTCGTTACGATAATACATTTTGCTGGATGGGATTTCTTGATCTCTCTGATTAGAGGAATAATTCCCATTGATTCACCCACAGATACTGCGTGAATCCAAATGGGACGTGTTGACTCAGATTCGATTTTACCTAAACCAATGTACTCAAGCCACCGATGTTGAGCATTTGGTAATGAACTCATCTTGCGGATGAGTACTGTTAGATAAATAGGGCTCACAATGAGAATAAGAAGATTATAGAGCCCTGTCAGAATTGGATTTAGCATGATTTACTTGATCAAATCTTCATCTTTCATGTGGGTCCATTTCCCTCTTGGTTTATCAAGATATTGAAAATGCTCATTTGTAAATGCACCCTGAATACACAAATATTTTCTTGGCGTAAACTTAACATTGTCCTGTGTGTTTAATACTTGGTTTAATGTGTCAGGCCCTGTTGTACTATAAACGCCTTTCTTTTCTAAGTCTTTGTAGTTATTGATATTATTAACGATTATATTGATAACCTTTAAAAAATCTTCGTTCCCCGGAACCGTTGCAAGAAAGAAGTTAGAGTACTCCGTATCATTCTTAATTTTTACGTATAAAGCGTTATCCACGTCTTGTATAAGCTTTCTTAATGGCCAAACAATACATGCGTCGATATCTAAGTAAATACCACCATGTGTATATAAAACGGTCAGTCGCCAAAGATCCGCCTGTGCAGCACCGTCATTGAGCTTCATATAAGCCTCGTAAACATTTTCAGATGCCTGTTCTTTCATAAAGACTTCTCGCTCTTCCGTACTGACGTAGCGGTATTCGAAGTCTAAAGACAGTAAACGGTTAAATAAGTAGTTAAAGTAAATAGGAAGAGTACTTTTATTAGAGTAGTTCGTTTGCCAAATGACTCTCGGCACATTACCCGTTGCTTCCCAGGTCACTTTAGCATTGGATTCCTCAGGGATCGTAAACCGTTTTTTGGGGAAAACGTAGTGGAATGGGTATGATAAAAGCTTGATGATGTTACCAATAAGCCTAATGCTTCGATTAGCGACAACGATTGGGAGTTTATTCATTATTTAACCTAGTTTAGCACTATTTCTAGTGGAAAATTATTTAGCTACTTCAACTGTGGATGAGGATACTCTATTTACTGTGCCTTTACTAAACAGTGCAGCCCAAAAAAGAAAGAAAATAGTCGTCTGAAAGCTGAAACTATTACTATAAAATAGCCCGGCAATCAAATAACAAACGATTAAGTTATAACTTGCCTGATAGAAAGGGTCGCCCCCTTTACTTAATTGATAACTTTCCTTAACCATTTTATATAGAAGCAGGTAGAAGCAAATAAAGTATAAAAAACCACGCTTACTGAGCGTATTCAGATAAGCATCATGATGATCTGTATACGAAAACTGATTGGATGTCTTTTGGTTTAGTTCATTTATATCAGTGTGATCTGATAAATAGCGAGTATAGTATTGTTGGAAATTCTCTTCGCCAAAACCGAGTAAGAAATCTTTAGGGTTATGTTGTAGATTATGAAGAATGAAGTTCAGGCCTTGCTGATACATAGTCAAACGCCCTAAGTTAGAATCATTTTTCTGAGTATCAAAAATCGAAACGACTCTTTGCTCTACGGCCTGACTGATTGAAGAGTTTGAAAAATATAGTAAAGCTGAACCTAAAAGAATTATAAGTATGTAGTAGATAAATAATCGTCTTTGAAAAATAATAAAGTAAATTGATGTCACTATTCCTACAGCAACATAAGGTAGTCGACCACCACTCAAAATAATTGAAAATAGGCTGGGGACAATAACTATACAGCTAATGATTGTTAAATATTTTCGCTTAGAAAAAAGGAATGGTATAGCAATAACAATAGCGTAAGATAATAATTCTCTCCAGCGACCTATATCCCAAAAGCTTTGTATTAAACTACCAGTTAATGGCGCTCCAGAATGCAGGTAAATAGATATTGCTTTTATGTTCGCGATGACTAAACCAATAAATCCACCTGCTAATAATACTAAGCTTCTTGGATTAAATCGGAAGTAATATAAAGCAATTGGAAATAATATAAGAAAAGATGATTTTTTTAAGAAGAAAACTATTTCATCCATTGAGCTTTGACGAAATAAAACAGCTAATATACCGATAAGAAATGATAGAGCTGAGAGTACTATAAGTGGTTTTTTTATATCTATTTTCTTTACATCGAATGAAAATATAAAATACAACAATAATAAGCTAGAGAAAATATACAATCCTGATTTTGACACAAGACAAGAAACACCTAACAAAAATAACAAAAATAACAGTGCCTTATTATTTTTGCTGAAATGATTCATTATATCCATTTTTTGCAATAAATTCATTATTAGCCTTGGTTTCTTCAAATAATTCAATAGCTCTAGATAGCCTAGGCAACTCTGGGTGTACTAAATGTAATATATTTGCTTGGAAGAAGATATTCTTTATTTTTTTTCCTGTTTTAACGAGCCTGTATTCAATATCAGTATCTTCACCTATACTAGCAACCTCATATAAGTTATTGAAACCATTTACAGAAATTATATCTTCTTTGTGTAAAGAGAAATTACACCCAACAATACCTCTTCTCTTTCTATTTAAAAACTTTGAGAGTAAAGGAGATTTTATTCTTATTCCTTTCTCTATGTTTTTACCTTTTCCTGACAAATATTTAAATAGTATTGATACCATATTACACGTAAAAAATTCTTCAGGTTTTTTGGCACTCAATAATTTATCTTTGTATTCTGACGGTAGATCGACCCTGCGACCATTTAATATTGTTTGGGGCTCGCGATTTTCTAAATGATCGGCAACAAAGTATTTTTGTGGGATACAGTCGCCATCGATAAAAATCAAATAGTCAGAGCGTGATATTGATATCGCTTTATTTAGAATTCGATTTTTACGAAATCCGATATCTTCTTGTGTAATATGTTGTATATCAAGATGAGACTCTTTTATTCGATTTTCTACCCACTGTTGAACGTCGACACAGGAGCCGTCATCAGCGATAACAACTTCAAACCCCGCATTACTTTGATTCTCCAAAGCACGTAAAATAGTGTCTAATGCTGTTATATTATTGTAAAAAGCAATTATGACTGATGCAGAAAACATTATTTATCCTGTTCCATAGAGTTATAATGGTTTATAATGGTCGAAACTGAGAGATCTTTAAGACATTTCAAATGCCCCAAAGGGCATTCTCGCTTGAAGCAAGGGCGGCATTCAAGCTCCTTACTTACAATCACAACTTTATCTGATAATGGTGGAGTATACAGTGGTGATGTCGAACCGTAGATCGCCACTATTTGACTTCCTACCGCAGCAGAGATGTGCATTAGTCCTGAATCATTACAAAACACAGTCTTACACATAGCGAGTAAATCTATCGCTTCGATTAACGACGTTTCTCCTGCTAGATTATAGCAAAAGCCACGTTGTTCTTCAGGTAGAGACATCCTAATTTTATTGGTAACCTCTTGATCTTTCGTCGACCCAAACATCCAAACCTGTTTCCCTTGGTTAATTAGGCTGGCTGTCAATTCTGCGTAGTACTCATCCGGCCATCTTTTCGAAGGACCAAACTCAGCTCCCGGACATATACCTATGATTTCTCTTTCGGTATTCAGATCCAGTTTGTTGATAAGTTTGGATTGATTTTCTCTAGAAACAGTGAGAGATGGATGTGGACAGGTATCTAATGTCGTTTTTACTTTCATTTCAGCTTTGGAGAAAGCCAGAGCAACATATCGCTCGACCATATACTGAAATATGCGTTTGTTTGGACGAAGATCGTTTAATAAACCAAATCGCATTTCTCCCTTCCAACCAATCCGTTTTGGTATACCGGCGAAGAGAGGAATAAGCGCTGACTTAGCTGAGTTTGGTAAAACATAGGCATGAGTATATTGGTTTACCGCTAGGCTTCGACCTAGTCTCCAACGACCTATTAAATCGAAATCACCGTGACCTATAGGCATTTCCAATGCATTATCGACCTGAGGCATTCTTTCCAGAATTGGACCACACCACCGAGGTGCCAGCACATCGATAGAAGCATTGGGGTACTGATTTTTCAGCTCGATGTAGAGGCTTTGTGACATAACCATATCACCGACCCATGATGGTCCAATAACGAGAATTTTCATTAGCTAAACTTATGATAATAGATATTAATATTGTGACGACCTGAATAGTAACATTACATACCGATGTAAGTACATATGGTTATCATGTGGTACTCATCTTTATGAATATAGAAGAAAAAAGTTAGTTTTTTGTACTATTCGCATAATATTTCAGTAGTTTTGTTATGTGAGTCGTTACGGAAAACTCCTCCTCAGCTCTTTTTCTAGCAGATGAACCTAATTGTGTTGCTAATTCGGTATCCTGCAAAATTGAAATGAGCTTAGAGGCGATATCTGAAGGAACGGTTGGGTCAAAATGTAGTCCAGAGGTGTCGATAATTTCAGGTAGAGCTCCAGTATTGGATGCAGCGATAGGACGTCCAGCTGACATGGCTTCAATAGCTGTTAATCCAAATGCTTCATTTGCGTATGGAAGACACACCACATCCATTATTGAATAAAGAGCGTGAACGTCATTACTAAAACCTGTAAAAATAACGTGTTGTTGCAGTGAACGTTGAGCGATTTCTTTTTGCACACTGTCTAAATAGTCTAAATCAGCACCTTGCTCTTCGTTTAAACCGCCTACGATTAGAAGTCGGGTATTCGGGATTCTGTCATGAACAACCTGAAATGCTTTGATCAACTCGAGATGGCCTTTCCCTGGAGATATACGACCAACAATACCTATTACTCTCTTATCTAGAGGGACATTGTATATTGTCTTTATGTCGCTGAGATATTGCTTGGATTGAATAAGG
The DNA here is from genome assembly GCF_003856525.1 of Vibrio viridaestus. Taxonomy (GTDB): domain Bacteria; phylum Pseudomonadota; class Gammaproteobacteria; order Enterobacterales; family Vibrionaceae; genus Vibrio; species Vibrio viridaestus. The sequence goes on along the minus strand of NZ_RJVQ01000010.1, from coordinate 61,867 downwards.
TCTGGAATAGGAGTGCCAAGCCAGAGCCGTTCTACCTTTTCTTTTGGTACGGGTAAAGCCTCAATATTTCGCTTATAGGTTTCATTACTGATTGATAGTACCTGTTCAATATGATGGTAAACCCAACGATGGTAGATATCTTTTTTGGGTCTTTTTACACCCATGTGCTCGGTGAAAATAACGCGAACTGTTGGAACAAAGCTCTTGAGTAATGCGGCGATTAACAGGTCACCAGACTTGTGACAGTGAATGATATTCACTCTTTTCTTTTTAATCCATTTGATTAGCGCCGGCAACTGTCGACTGATTAGTCTTCCCTTACTTTTTGTATTAAAAGTCTCAAAACCAGCATCACACATTCCAGTGTGAGTAGGAGTACCTTCAATAGCTAATCCTAAAACACTACAATTTTGCTCTTGCAGCCATTTTCCTGTGCGGATGGGATACATTTCTAATCCCCCCCAACCTTTCGAGAGGCATATATGAAGTACAACGAATTTAGACACGATTTATACGCACTGTGATCCTGTGAGTTTTGTCCCTATATACTACCGTTGTTATTGGCAAATAAGAAGAAGGAGCCTAATGGCTCCTTCTGTATAGTGTGTTGTTATGACGCGAGATGTATTAGTCAGAGCCAAACAGATCTCGTGTATACACCTTATCTGCTACATCCGACAGAATGTCTGACATACGGTTTGAAACGATTACGTCAGAAATCGATTTGAATTCTTCCAAGTCTCTTATCACTCTTGAGTTGAAGAAGAGATCTTCTTTCAGTACTGGTTCATAAACTACGACTTCAATACCTTTTGCTTTTAATCGCTTCATGATCCCCTGAATCGAAGATGCGCGGAAGTTATCTGAACCAGCTTTCATTATGAGGCGATAAATACCAACCGTCTTAGGTTGTTTTTTCAAAATACTTTCAGCAACAAAATCCTTTCTTGTTCTATTCGCATCAACAATTGCAGCAATAATGTTATTCGGTACTTGATCGTAGTTAGCCAAAAGTTGCTTAGTATCTTTAGGTAAACAATAGCCACCATAACCGAATGATGGGTTATTGTAGTGACCACCAATACGAGGATCCAGACAAACGCCCTGAATGATTTGTTTTGAATTCAAGCCATACGCCTCTGCATAGGAGTCAAGTTCATTAAAATACGCAACGCGCATGGCAAGATAAGTGTTTGAGAACAGTTTTACCGCTTCAGCTTCGGTAGAGTTCGTGAAGAGAACTTCAATATCTTTTTTCTGTGCACCTTCGACAAGTAGGTTGGCAAACGTTTCAGCTCGTTCACTTTGTTCGCCGACAATAATACGAGATGGATAAAGGTTATCGTAGAGCGCTTTACCTTCACGAAGAAACTCCGGTGAAAAGATTAAATTTTCACATCCAAGCTCTTCTTTTAGGGTCTGAGTATACCCTACAGGAATGGTTGACTTGATGATCATCACTGCATTGGGATTAATCGCCATTACATCCTTGATAACCGCTTCAACAGAAGACGTATTAAAGTAGTTTGTATGTGGGTCATAATCGGTAGGTGTTGCAATGATGACAAACTCCGCATCCACATAAGCTTCTTCTTTATCTAAAGTCGCTTTAAAATCGAGGTTTTTTTCATTTAAAAACTGTTCGATTTCTTTATCAACAATAGGGGACTTCTTATTATTAAGCATGTTGACTTTCTCTTCGATTAGATCAAGTGCAACAACTTTATTGTGCTGAGCTAAAAGCATCGCATTGGATAGACCGACGTAACCTGTCCCTGCTACCGCAATCTTCATATCTACCTCACTACCAACTGTAATCATGATTATTAAAAATAAGACACTCCTAGTATGAGTGTCTTACGAGATAAGAAAAGTAGAAAATGTGACGAAACGCTATTTATTTATAATGTGTAAATATTCTGAGACACCTTGTGCAACAGTTTTGAACTCAATATCACATCCTGCGGCTCGTAACTTGGTTAAATCGGCTTGGGTAAACTCTTGATATGCGCCCTTTAAATGCTCAGGGAATGGAATCGTTTCAATTTGTCCTTTCCCGTGGTGAGTAATTACAGCTTTGGCCACTTCTTCAAAAGACTCTGCGTTTCCTGTTCCACAGTTAAAAATACCAGACACTCCGTTGTCTAAGAACCACAGATTGACCTGACAAACATCACCGACATAAACAAAGTCGCGAATAAAGTGTTCACTGCCTTCAAACAACTTAGGGTTTTCACCTGCATTCATTTGATTATTGAGGTGGAAAGCCACTGAGGCCATTGAGCCTTTGTGATTCTCTCGAGGACCATAAACATTGAAGTAACGAAATCCAGTAATTTGGGACAGTTTTTCATTATGCTCGTCGGCATCTTGCCATAGACGTCTTACATAGTTATCGAACTGCTGCTTGGAGTAGCCGTAGACATTTAATGCCCCTTCAAACTCTGGCTCTTCCACGAATGTTTTTGTGTCGCCGTAAGTCGCTGCTGAGGAAGCGTAAAGAAATGGAATTTCTCGATCTAAACAGTAATGCAGCAATTCTTTTGAATACTCATAGTTATTGAGCATCATATATTTGCCATCCCACTCTGTCGTTGCTGAGCAAGCACCTTCGTGAAATACCGCTTCAATTGGACCGAAATCGTCACCAGCCATAATTTGAGTCAGAAAGTCATCGCGATCCATATAATCAGCGATTTGAAGATCGACAAGGTTTTTAAATTTTCGGCCATTTTTTAAGTGGTCGACGACTAAAATGTCCTGAATTCCGCGTTCATTAAGAGCTTTTACGATGTTGCTGCCAATCATGCCAGCACCGCCAGTTACGATGATCATAATGGTTATTCCGTAATCTGTTTGAAAATATGGTTTATATTATAGCCATTTACCCTTGATCTGTAATCACAAAATATGGGTTAAGAAAAGGTTAACCTCGCGTCTTGAAATCGTTTGAGGTAGTATTTTCGATAAATTTGCTCAAGCTACTACAATTTGTAAGCTAATTCGTAATTTAGATGCGTAACCTAAGGGCGGTAGCGTTCATGCTGAGTATGAATTTAAGCCAGAAACAGAAGGAAGTAAATCGATGAAAATACTGGTGACAGGCGGAGCGGGCTTTATTGGTTCGGCAGTAGTTAGGCATATTATTGAAAATACAAATGATTCAGTAGTCAATGTTGATAAGCTTACCTACGCAGGTAACCTGGAGTCACTAGACTCGATCTCTGGTAATGAAAGATACGCGTTTGAGCCAGTTGATATTTGTGATCGCTCTGAATTAGATCGCGTATTCAATCAGCACAAGCCTGACTTAGTGATGCATCTGGCTGCTGAAAGTCACGTTGACCGTTCAATTGATGGTCCAAAAGATTTTATCGAAACCAATATCATTGGTACTTACACGATATTAGAGTCCGCAAGAGCGTATTGGACTGCTCTTGAGGAAAAAGAACAAATGCAGTTTCGCTTCCATCATATCTCGACAGACGAGGTATACGGTGATTTAGAAGGTACAGATGATCTCTTTACCGAAACAACCCCTTATTCTCCTTCAAGTCCATACTCGGCATCTAAAGCTTCAAGTGATCACCTAGTGCGAGCTTGGACACGTACGTTCGGACTGCCAACCATTGTGACCAATTGCTCAAACAATTACGGTCCATTTCACTTCCCGGAAAAACTCATTCCGTTGATGATATTAAATGCATTGGATGGAAAGCCATTACCGGTTTATGGTGATGGAATGCAAATTCGTGATTGGTTATTTGTAGAAGATCACGCACGAGCTTTATATAAAGTGGTTACTGAAGGCGTTGTTGGTGAAACCTACAATATTGGCGGTCATAACGAAAAAGCTAATATTGAGGTAGTGAAAACAATCTGTAGCTTATTGGAAGAGTTAGTTCCCAATAAACCTGCAGGAGTAAGTGAATATAAAGACTTGATCACTTATGTCAAAGATCGTCCTGGGCACGATGTTCGTTATGCTATTGATGCGAGCAAGATAGCGACTGAGTTAGGATGGAAACCGGAAGAAACCTTTGAAAGTGGTATTCGCAAAACAGTCGAATGGTACTTGAGCAACAAGAAATGGTGGAGTCGAGTACTAGATGGTTCTTATTCTCGTGAACGTTTAGGTGCTGGAGAATGACATGAAAGGGATTATTTTAGCTGGGGGATCGGGAACGCGCTTGTACCCTTTAACTCGGGGGATATCGAAACAGCTTGTTCCTATCTACAACAAGCCAATGATCTATTATCCGTTATCTACACTGATGCTCGCGGGTATCAAAGATGTATTAATCATAACGACGCCTGATGATAACAGTGCATTTCAACGGTTGCTTGGTGATGGCTCAATGTTCGGTATTAACATTGAGTACGCGATACAACCCAGTCCAGATGGCTTGGCGCAGGCTTTTCTGATTGGAGAAGAGTTTATTGGTGACGATTCTGTTTGTCTGGTTTTAGGCGATAATATTTTTTATGGTCAGCATTTTACCGGTCTATTAAAAAGTGCAGCCTCAAGAGAGGTTGGCGCAACAGTGTTTGGCTATCAGGTTAAAGATCCAGAGCGCTTTGGTGTTGTCGAGTTTGATGAGCAGATGCGGGCTATATCAATAGAGGAAAAGCCAGAGGTTCCAAAATCGAACTATGCCGTAACCGGATTATATTTTTATGATAATCGTGTCGTTGAGTTCGCTAAACAAGTGAAACCATCTGTTCGTGGTGAGTTAGAGATTACCACACTCAATGAAATGTACCTCTGTGATGGATCTCTGAATGTTGAGCTCTTTGGGCGAGGATTTGCTTGGCTAGATACAGGCACTCACGAAAGCCTTCATGAGGCATCATCTTTTGTTCAAACCGTTGAGCATGTCCAAGGTCTTAAAGTGGCTTGTCTAGAAGAAATATCATGGCGTAGTGGTTGGCTAAGTGATGAAGATGTATTAGAGCTCGCTAAGCCAATGATGAAAAACGACTATGGCCAGTATTTAGTGAGACTCATTACTGAATCACAAAGTAGAAAAGGTTTGTAATCGGATGAAAGTACTAATTACAGGCAGCAATGGCCAGGTTGGACACTGTCTCGTAGAGCAAGCCTTAGCCAAAGAAATTGACGTATTAGCTTTGGATCGTAAAACGTTAGATATATCAGACCAAGAGCTAGTTATGTCTAAAGTTATGTCATTTAGGCCCGATATTATCATCAACGCTGCTGCGTATACTGCAGTTGATAAAGCGGAAGATGAGGATAGCTTAGCATACGCTATTAACCGTGATGGTCCAAAGTATCTTGCTCAAGCCGCAGCATCCGTAGATGCGGCGATTTTGCATATATCTACTGATTATGTTTTTTCTGGCGATGCTGGAGGAATATATCAGGAGTCTGATAGTACCGAGCCTCAGGGGGTTTACGGGGCAAGTAAGCTAGCCGGTGAAGTAGCGGTAGCTGAGAATTGTAAACGCCATATTATTATGCGTACGGCATGGGTTTTTGGTGAGCACGGTAACAACTTTGTGAAAACGATGCTTAGGCTCGGATCTCAAAGAGATTCGTTAGGTATCGTTGCTGATCAATTTGGCGGACCAACCTATGCAGGTGATATCGCTGCGACACTTATCACTGTGGCAGAAAAAATAGTATCGGGTGAAGCTGTAGAGTTTGGCGTGTATCACTATTCAGGGCTTCCTCATGTGAGCTGGTTTGATTTTGCGAGCAAGATTTTTGAGGTTGCATGTGAAAAGGGGCTGTTAGAGACCATCCCTAAACTATCTCCAATCACGACCGATATGTATCCAACGCCGGCAAAACGCCCTGCCAACTCACGTCTTTCAACTAGCAAAATCGAAGAACAATTTAAAGTTAGAGCGAGTGATTGGCTAGAAGCACTAAATAACCTAGATAAATACTGTAGTTAAAAGGTTAACTATCATGAAAGTTATAGATACTAAAATTCCAGAAGTTAAGATTATAGAGCCGGCAGTTTTTGGTGACGAGCGTGGTTTTTTTATGGAAACCTGGCAGCAGAAAAAATTTGAAGAATTAGTAACTGGGAAGCCAACAACATTTGTTCAGGATAACCACTCAAAGTCTAAGAAAGGGATTTTACGTGGATTACATTATCAAACTGAAAATACGCAGGGCAAACTCGTTCGGGTCGTTTCTGGTGAGGTATTCGATGTCGCAGTAGATATACGTCAAAATTCGCCAACTTTCGGACTATGGGTCGGGGTTTACCTCTCCGCAGAAAATAAGCGCCAGCTTTGGGTACCAGAAGGATTTGCACACGGCTTTTATGTGACGTCTGATGAAGCGGAGTTTGTTTATAAATGTACTGACTATTACAACCCGAAGGCAGAGCACTCGATTTTATGGAATGATATTAGTATTAGTATTGAATGGCCTCTATGTAAAAACGAAGAAGTTTATTTATCTAAGAAAGATAAGGATGGTATGGATCTAGCAAACATAGAACCTCTATCAATTTAAATTATTTAAAAGAAATTTATATATGAAATTTATGCATACGATTAACTTGATTTTAGTTAAAGCTAGTTTGAATCTCAAATCTGAAGCATCGGTTAATTACTTAAGTTATACTTGGTGGGTAATAGAGCCTTTAATGCATATGAGTGTTTATTATCTAGTTTTTGCGTTTTTTTTGCAAAGGGGTGATGAAAATTATGTCGTATTCCTTCTTACCGGGCTCATACCTTGGCTTTGGTTCTCAAAAACTGTGAACCACGCAATGGGGAGTATTATTCAAGGACGTTTTCTTATGAATCAATTGTTTATACATAAGATATTTTTTCCTATGACTTTCATCATTCAAGATGCTTTGAAACAAATAATAGTATTTTTAATTTTAGTTTTATTCCTTATTGCGTATGGAATTGATATTAATACTGAATGGATATATTTATTGCTAATAATAGCTATACAATTTATTTTTACTACAGCATGTTCTCTTTTGGCTGCATTGATTACCCCCTTTATTAGAGATATGTCTTATATTATTCCAACGACTTTACAGTTTTTAATGTTCACATCTGGAATATTTTTTAATTACAAAGATATTCCAGTTCAATATCAGAGTTATCTTTTTTTTAACCCAATAGCCGTGCTTTTGGCGTGTTACAGAGATGTGTTGTTAGATAATAATATTGCACATCTATATGAGCTGATTTCAGTAGGCGGTGTGGGTGTATTATTAATATTAGTATCAATTGTATTGTATCGAAAACTAGAATATAAACTGCCAAGAGTTGTTTTGGAATGATTGAAGAAAAAATCTTAGAGATAAAAAACGTTGGAGTTGATTATAGAGAAAAAAAATCTTTATTCAAAATAAATAAATATTCAGCGTTAAAAAATGTGTCCTTTGATATTTATAAAGGCGAAAATTTAGGAATCATAGGACGAAATGGAGCAGGAAAGTCAACGTTGCTTAGATTACTCGCTGGCATTATAAAACCTGATAATGGAGAAATAGTATATCACACAAAAAGTATCTCATTAATGTCATTATCTGCTGGTTTTGATCCTAATCTATCAGGCAGACAAAATGCTATTATAAGTGGTATGCTAATAGGGTATAGTAAGCAATTCATATTAAGTAAAATTGAACAAATAAAAGAATTTTCAGAATTAAATGATTTTTTCGAAAAAAATGTCAAATCTTATTCTTCGGGTATGAGAGCTAGATTAGGATTTTCAATATCTATGTATGCCAGTCCTGACATTTTATTAATTGATGAGGTTTTAGGTGTTGGAGATATAGGTTTTAAAGATAAAGCGGAAAGAGAAATTAAGAAGAAAATATCATCCCAAATGACTATTGTTATTGTTACTCATTCTGAACGGCAGTTAGAAAAAGTAGTAGATAGAGTCGTCTGGATAAACAATGGTATCGTTCGTAAAGATGGTAGGAAGTCCAAAGTTTTATCTGAATATAATATGGAAATTAAACTTAATATGTTCCAGTTAACTATGGAGAAGTTTGAAATAATAGATGGTTTTATTTTAAATGTAGAAAAAATTACTATAGAAAACGGTAAAATAAATTTATCGATTATTATTATAAATGAAACAAGTAATGTTTTTGATAATTTATGTATTAATAATAAGAGTTTAGATGGTCCAATGAAGACTCCTGGATATGCTGAAAAATACCCCAAAAGTATAAATTCATCTGCAGCTAGATATTCCTGCAAAGGAATTGAGTGGGACCGAGATATAATATTATCAGCAGATTTTTCAAAAAATAAATCTTTTCGTATTGCAGAGTTTATAATTAGGGAACGATAAAATAAAAGGTAAGTTATGATTAATTTAAATGATGAAAAAGTTAGATATAAAGATATTAAAGACTTACTCAAAAAAAATCTTATTGAAGATTATGAGATTTTTGATAATGCTCAAATGAGTTTACAGCTAGCCTCAATGGTAAATTATAAGAGCATTCTGTTTCCTTTATTAAAAGCTATCACCCAGAAAGGAATTGTCGAAATTGGTGGATATCAAGGTAATCATTTGAGAGAGCTTGATACATTATGTTCAGACTTAGATGTCACATTACACTCTGTAGATCCTGCTTATCAGGAATTCGATGATAGTGATTTTGTTAAAGTAGAGTTTTTTAAGAAGACATCTATTGAGTATTTAAAAGAAAACAAAGATTCGTTACAAGATGTTTTTATTATTGATGGTGACCATAATTATGAAACAGTGATTGATGAGTTAGATGTGCTCTTTTCATCACCGAATCCTAAAATTATCATTATGCATGACACTTCTTGGCCATGTAATTATGTAGATACATTTTATAGTATCAATGATATGAAGAACAAAAAGGAAGTTGATATATCTTATATGAATTTAAGTAAGGATAGAAATGAGATTGATATGCCATTTTTTTGGCCAATTCATTATGACGTAAAATCATTCCATAATGATAGTTCATCTTGTAAAAGTGGTGTTTATAAAGCTGTGAAAGATACTATAAATGACGATTGGTCTTACTTAAATATAGCGTCATTGTTTGGCTTGACAATTATATATAAAAATGAATTAAATAAAAATGAATCGTTTTCAGATATAATTAAACATTTTAGTTTTTTTAAGCCATTTTTAGATCTACTTGAATTAAATAGATTAATGTTAATATCACAAACTCATAAACAAGGAATTATTTGGGAGCAGGATCAAGAAGAAATTAAGAATTTGTTAACACAAACTCATAAGCAAGGAATCATTTGGGAAAAAGATCAGAAAGAAATAAAAAGGCTAACTGATCTCCTTAATAGTAAAAATAAAAATCATGAGAATAAGTACTAATGAATAAAGTTTCTATTATTACTAGAACAAAAAATAGACCAATACTTCTACCAAGAGTTTTAGAGTCACTTGAAAATCAGAAGTATAAGAACTTTCAGTGGGTTTTGGTGAATGATGCTGGCATTAGGGAGCCAGTAGATCAAATAGCAGAATTGGCAAGAACTAAAGGTATTGATGTCGCTGTTATTCATCGAGAAAAATCTGTAGGTATGGAAGCTGCGTCAAACAATGGTATTGAACATGCTAAAGGAGACTATATTCTTATTCATGATGATGATGATAGTTTATATCCCGAGTTCCTAGATATTACTACCAAATACTTAGATTCTAATAATGATCAAGTTGGTGTTGTAGTTCAGTCAACGATGGTCATTGAGAAAATATCTGAAAAAGGTGTTCAAATCCTTCATAAAAGACCTTATAACAATGGGCTATTAAACCTTTGTATGTCTGATTTACTCATGCATAATCAATTTCCTCCTATTTCTTTTTTATTTCGAAAATCAGTATATGATGAAGTAGGTGGGTTTAATGAAGATTTACCAGTATTAGGTGATTGGGACTTCCATCTTAGATGTTTATTAAACGGAAACATTGGCGTAATTCCGATGGAATTAGCATACTATCATCATAGAGAAGATAAAAATAATAGCGTGTATTCTAATTCTGTTGTGGGTTCAATAGATAAGCATGCTCATTATGAAGCAATTTTTAGAAATAATTTATTAAGAGAAGATATTATTAATAATCAAATCGGATTAGGAGTTCTTCTTACCTTAGGCCGACAATTCCAGAGCATTCATCATAGATTTGGAGTGGTAGATATGTTGATTGGAAAGGCTAAGGCAGTTATTATTAAACTTAGATTAGGTAGGTTTATCAAATGAAGTGTTATGATGCATACTTCAGGGATAAGACATACGATATTTATTCTGTCGATATTTTTGATACATTACTACTTAGAAAATATCAATGTGAATACTATAGGTTTCTAGAAATTTCAAAGATTTTCAAAAGAAAATTAAATATTAAAAAGTGTGTGAATTCAATTTGGCTTGCGCGAATTGAAGCTGCTCGAATTGCATATTATACATTTGGTAATGACCAAGAGAAAGAACCAAATATAACATACATATATAAATTAATGTTTGATATTCTAGATGTGAATTATGATGATGATTTTTTACATAGTGCTTTAGAATTAGAGTTAAGCTACGAGTCTTCAGTATTAAGCCCTAATTCAAATTTAGTTAGTTTTTTGAGTGATAGAAAAAAGAATGGTAGTTCAGTTATTGGAATTTCTGATATGTACCTCACTTCAGATAGTATATCAAGACTAATTAGTAATATTCTTAGTGGATTTCAGCTAGACTATCTTTTTTCTAGCGCTGATTTGAACAAAAGTAAGAGAAAAGGTTCATTATTTCCTTACGTTATTGATAGACTCGGTATTGAAGATAAAAAAGTGATTCATTGTGGAGATAATTACCATTCGGATTACAGTATGCCAATTAAATTCGGTATTATAGGTATTTACACACCGCGTTCTAGATTATGGCAAGCTGCAAATAAATTGAGTAATTATAGAGTTATGAAAAGATTGGGTGTTTTATGATAGAACAGTATGCTTATCTATTTAAAATATATAACTCTTTTTTATATGCTACACTAAAAAGTAAAAATATCGATAATATACTATTTTTAGCAAGAGGTGGTATAAGATTACGAGCTGTTTTCTCTAAAACACATTCGGATTATCTTTTATCCGTCAAATCAAATGTTTGCTATACAAGTCGATTAGCTGCGATTAAAGCATGTTCTTATGTCGCACCTGATATTACATCATACGATTTAGCAAAAGAATACTATGGAATGAGTTTATATAGTATGCTTCAGTGTTTCTTAGGAAGTCATTCTTTTGGCGAGTATAAAGCTTGTACTAGTACAGATAAATTAGAGAGACTCCATAATACTCAGGTCTGTTATTCGAGTGTTAATGATCTATTGTCAATCGAGGATGGCGATCTTTTTTTAAGGGAGTATGTTTTTAATCAATATAATCTATTTTTTTCATATTGGAAGCAATTAGTAGATAAAAAAGATAAAATTGCATTAGTTGATACTGGCTGGTCTGGAAGTATTGTTTTTTATTTAAAAGTACTGTTCCCTAACTATAATATAAATGCATTTTTTGTTGGCAAAAGTACGTACGGAGGTCCTGAGTTTAACTTCCATAAATTTGTACATGGAATAATGTTCGATTCTTATCAAGAAAATATAAGTCAAGGATTTTCATATATAATCGAGAATAGACATATCATTGAAATGTTATGCGAACCTGAGCATCCAAGTACTGAGACATATATTAAAGTTGAAGGCCTAATTACCCCTGAATGTGGCTTTATCGACGATTCTAATGTGTTGGGTGATATATCTTCTATATTTTATCAAGTATATAATAAGATTGATGATATAGATGATGAGTTATCAACTTTATATCTTGGAAAATTAAGAAAACAAATATTGTGGCCTTCAAAAAATGAACTTTTCAATTATTTAAGTATATCTCGTAGTGCGGATTTTGGAAAAGACTTGAAAGTAAATATGATATTAGATAAAGAAATAAACTTGAAAGGAAAATATATTAATATAAAAAGATCATTATGGAAACAAGGACAAATTGTTCAGGAGTTTGGAATGTTGGGTAGATTTTATTTACGTTTTAAATACAATCTGAAAAAAAGAATTTTCGCGGTTATCAATATTATCTTATAACTTGTTAGTGATATGGAAAGAAGAAAGCTTTATATACATATAGGATTTCATAAGACTGGGACAACATCGATACAAACTTGGTGTTTCAATAATAGAATACTGCTTTTAAATTCTGGTATTGACTATGTTGATTGTCATTGTGTTGAGAAAAATCATGCGATGTTTGCATTGACTTTGAATCCAACCTTAGTCTCTAAATGCAGATCTAGTGGTTTTTTTAAGGGCCTTAACGAAGTAAATAGATATAAGTATGAAAATCAGGATAGTCAACAGGTCTATTCTGATTTGAAAAATTATATCAATAATAGTCCATTGAATAATTTCTTGATCAGTTCCGAATGCTTTCTCGAAGGTATTGACTATAACCACTTATATCATCATTTAAAAAATATAGATAATCTTGATATTAAAATTATAGTTTATTTAAGACCTCAAATATCTTGGTTGAAGTCTGTATATAAATACGTTGTTATGGATAAAGACCTTCGCTTTAGTGGACATGTAGGTGATTTGCCTCAAATCGAAATGTTAAACTATTTTAATACATTAGAAAATATTACGAGTGTATTCGGAGAAAAATCCTTAATAGTTAGAAATTATATTCAAGAGGAAAGTGGTGATTATCTAATTAAAGATTTTATTAACCATGCCTTAAATATTGATATAACGTTGTATAATGATAATGTTGTCAATGAAAATGCATCACTCAATGATTTTGAAATTTCTATTTTGAACTATTTATGGATGCTGGAAAAAAATACTGGGGTTAGAAGTTTTTTTATTGAGAATTTTATTTACTCTCGATATTTTAGTTGGTTATCATTTTTGAAATGTAACAAAATAAAACTAAGTAAAAAAATTAAGAATAATCTAGAATCATCAAACTTATTACTTTTTAAAAAATACCCAAATCTAAAAAAATTTAATTTAACTAATGTGATGGATGACAAATGAAATTGATATTTCATATAGGTACACACAAGACAGGAACATCTTTCATTCAAAGATATTTGAATTTAAATAAGTCAAAGCTAATGTCTAGCGGTATATTATATCCGACTTCAATTATTTCTGGTGACAACCATGGTGATTTTGCTAATAGTTTTAAATCTAGTGATGAGAAACTTTCTTTAAAAATGCTTTTAGACTTGAAGAACGAAATTGACACTTCAAAATGTGACACAGTATTAATTAGTTCAGAATGTTTCTTAGAAAATAAAATTATACCTTCAAATCTTAGCGTCAGATTATCAAAAGTTTTTTGTAATAAAGATTATGATGTGAGTTTTATAGCTTTTATTAGACCCCAGTTTGATTGGTTTACATCTTTGTATAATGAAATAATTAGAGATCCATATAGACGATTTACAGGAACAGTAGAGACCTGTCGTGAATTTGAGTTAAAATATTATGATTATGATAAACTTTTTGAACCTTGGAATAAAGAATTTCAAAAAGTAGATACGTTATTATACTCGTTAGATCATAATATAGAAATTGAGCTTTTAAAAAATTACTTACTTCTTACTGATGAAGATATTAGTTCTTTATCAAAGGTAGATGAACGTGTTAATACAACGTTGAAACCACCATATTTACATTTTCTAAGAAAAGTTAACCAAGTACCGATGTCTATTGATCAATATATACAACTTGTTAATTTTTTAAATAAGCTATCTAATAATGATGAAAACTATTATGGTGATTTATTGTCTGAATGTTTCTATAATTTATTATCAGATAAGTTGAAAAATTCAAATAATAAAATCCCCATAACCTATAGGAAGAAAATAAATTCTTATCAATATGATAAAGAAGTCGAAGATAGTATAATTATTCATATACCTGATAAAATAAAAACTATGTTAGTGCGTAATGCTAGTCTTATTGGTATTCAGATAGATAGTAGTCTATGCATACCTGATGTCCATCAAGATGAATATCAAAGAATATCAAATGTAAAAGATAGGCAATCAATAGAGATTTCTAAATTTTATAAATTTAAATTTAAAGATTTAATCGTGAGTGACAATATAAAACTTATAAATAGATATATAATTGAGCAAAGGGTTGCAATAAGATTAAATAGAAATACAAGGAATCACTTTAACTTTTTATTTAAATTTCTCCATATATTAACTGGCAAGTTTTATGGCTAAAGATATAAATAAGAATATTTCAGTATTATTGTGCACCTATAATCCATATATAAAATTTTTTATTAAACAGCTAGATAGTATAATCAACCAATCGATGAAGGTTAATTGTATTTTTATTTATGATGATAGTTGTGATGATAAATTGAAGAGATTCTTGGATGTAGAATATGAGCATGAAATAGATTCAGGTTTTATAAACTATAGATGCGGACCAAAGTCAGGTGTTACAGCTAATTTTCTTTCAGGTATAATGAATGAGAATTTCGATTGGTTATTTCTGTGTGATCAAGATGATATTTGGGATTATAAAAAAGTAGAAATTTATAGTAATAGTTTTATTGAATCTAATGAACCCATACTATATTTTTCTGATTCAATCCTTATAGATGAATCAGATAATATTATTGGGAAAAGCTTTTTCAAGTTTCAGAAATTGAGCCACACCGTACTGGGCGATGATTCAATTCTCGTACGTAACTGTGTTCAGGGAGCTACTATATGTATAAACTCAAGGGTAAAGGACTTTTTGTCTATTTGTGATATTACAAGCCCTAATATAATGATACATGATTGGTGGTTAGCGATCGTAGTCAAGTATTATGGCAGTGTTAAGATGATTCCGGGGCAATATTTATTGTATAGGCAGCATGAAAATAATATTATTGGAGCTGTTTCTTCTTCTGATTCTAAGTTTTTTAAGCTATTTCATCCAATTATTTTTTTTAAAAATATAATAAATATATCTAAACAATCTATATATTTTTTTAAAGTTTATATGAATAAGAATTGTTATAATTCATTTTGTTTTGATGGCTTTGGTTTTTTTAAAGGTAAATTAATCAACCTGTATTTCTTTATTTTAATGAAAATATTTAAGGGTGAAAGTGATAAAGCTAGTTAAGTAAATGGTAAAATTTTTAGATAATATTTTTCTATTTTTAAATCCACCTTTATGTATGGCGTAGATTTTAGGAATATAATATGTGTGGTATTTTCTACTTTTACCTCTCATGCATATATCTACGTCTTCAAAATACATAAAGTATCGTTCATCAAAACCATTGAGTTCTTCATAAACGCCAGAATTGAAAAGTAGAAGTGAGCCCGCTGCCCAGTCCACAGCGATTGGTTTATGAATAGAGTTTTTATCGTAATGATCGGTTCTCTTGAGTCTTAGCAAAGTCTTTATCGGATTCAGCGGAGAAGGAAAACGGCGTATCGAGTTATCATAAACTCTCATTTCTTTATCACGATAAAGATTTATCGTTGATATAGGATATTGCTCCTCTTGCACTACAGTCATTAAGC
Organism: Vibrio viridaestus; assembly: GCF_003856525.1. Taxonomy (GTDB): domain Bacteria; phylum Pseudomonadota; class Gammaproteobacteria; order Enterobacterales; family Vibrionaceae; genus Vibrio; species Vibrio viridaestus. Next base: position 46,285 of record NZ_RJVQ01000010.1, on the reverse strand, counting down.
TTCGTATACTTTCTAATGTTACAGTTACATCGGGATTTAAGACCAAGAAGTAGTCGCTGTTCTGCATGTTGAGTTGCGTCTTTGCATAATTAAAGACTTCGTTGTTATTCGCACCAAATCCCTTCTTTTTATTACCTTGAAGTAGAATAATTCCCGCACCTTCACAGTAGTTACGCAAAATTTGTTTGGCAGGAGTATTAGCTTTAAGTATTACTGTGTAATCATGGGCTAAATTTTTTAGTGTAGGGTTTTCTACAATCATATCATCATGGTTATGACTAATGACCGAAATAAATAGGGCCACGATTAGACTTCCTCTTTTCTTGGGTTGTACCCGGTTGGTGCGGTAAGTAGAACTCTCTTAATGCATTCAGAATCAAAATTGTGGCAACAAATATCTAATTCTTGTAATAGTGTATTCATGCTATCCCACGACAATTTCTCTTCCATAGCTGTCATGATTTTTTGATGACTTGTACCCTCTACATTTTCCCCAATTAATAATTCTTCATAAAGCTTCTCTCCTGGGCGTAAGCCAGTAAATTTAATTTCAATATCACCACTTTCACTATGCCCATCGTAATATTCTTTCATCCCCATTAAATGAATCATACGTACAGCGAGGTCCATTATTTTTACGGGTTCTCCCATGTCGAGTACAAATACCTGGCCGTTCTTTCCCATCGCTCCTGCTTGAATAACTAGCTGAGCTGCCTCTGGGATAAGCATGAAATAACGAATGATATCTGGATGTGTCACAGTGACCGGGCCGCCTCTACGAATTTGTTTTTTAAACAGCGGAACGACGGAGCCTGATGAGCCCAGTACATTTCCAAAACGAACCATAGTGAAGGTGGTATTGCTACCTTTATCAGCAAGCGCTTGTAGCACCAGCTCTGCCATTCTTTTACTCGCGCCCATGATATTGGTTGGCCTGACGGCCTTATCAGTAGAGATAAGAGTAAAGTTTTTAACCCCTGCATTAATCGCTGCTGTTGCACAGGATAAAGTACCAAAGACGTTGTTCCTAATTCCTTCAATAATATTATCTTCTACTAAAGGCACATGTTTGTATGCTGCTGCGTGATAGACAGTTTCGATGTTATGCATTTCCATCAGCTTTTGTACTCGATTTTCTCGCTGTACCGAGCCTAATGCTGCCACAATTTTTGTATCATAGTCTTTACGGATAATTACAGCGTGTAGTTCTTGATCTATTTTATATAGGTTATATTCATTCAACTCAAACAGTACGATGGATTTAGGTTTTTGTCGTAATATCTGGCGACATAGCTCCGAACCAATCGATCCACCAGCTCCTGTTACCATGACATTTTTACCCAGTATATTTTTTGAGAGTAGTTGCGTATCTGGATCTACTGCGGCTCTCCCTAAAAGGTCGGAAACATCCAAATCTCGAATATCAGTTGCTCTTGCTCTCCCTGCGGCAATGTCCTCTACGCTAGGTACTGATTGTACTTCTATTGGCCAACCTGATAATTTTTCCAACAGCCTTAGTCGTTCACCTTTGCCTATATTATTGATAGCAAGAAGCAGTTTAACCGGCTCATAGAGAGACTTTAGGGATTCAAATTCACTACTGTGATGAACTCGGACACCAAACATAATTTGCCCAGTTTTACTTCTGTCATCATCTAAAAGTACAACAGGGTGATACTCATCTCCTTGAATTAGAGCATAAGCTAGATCTCTTCCTGTTGCTCCTGCACCATATATAAAGACGTTAGGTTTGTGTCTTTTGTAGTAGTGATAGTAAACAGTACGTATGAAGATTCTTGGCCCACCTAGCGTTAATATCGCTAAACCGGCATAAATAAAGGGCACGCTACGTGGTACAAAAGCATGGAAAAAGTAACTACTGAGAGCTAACGCGATGGAAGAAAGAAAAACAGCAAGAAAAATATGCCCGATTGCTGGCAGCATCATATACCTTAATACTGCACGGTACATTCCAAATTTGATGAATACCATTAAGGTAACGGCTAGAGTCAACAGTACACACATGACTTCAGCGTAGCCTATAGGAAAGTGCAGGCCATCAAGTCTCAAGACCATAGCAAAAAAGAGAGAAAGTAACACAGCACATATGTCGTACATGAGACTGATAAAACGTTTGTTTCTACGTTGCGCCTGTAATAATAATCGAATAGGAGTAAACATTGCTTTTAGTGCCTTTGAGAAAGACGAAATACCTTTATTTATTTTTAGCGGCTTGTATTTATAGTACTTTAATGCCAACGCTAGTCTAAGCCTTAATCTTTAGATAAATCAAATGTAAACTTTGGGAATTGACAGTAATGTATCATTGGATGGTGATTTTTTAACCATATAACACTTGAGGGCTTGAATGAATAAAGTATTGGTCACTGGGAGTAGTGGATTTATTGGAAGAGAACTTGTCAAGCAGTTACTTCAATTTGGAAAGACAGTTGTTGCGCACTCACGTAGTCATGTTATCGAACAATGCCAAAATGCTCATATCGAACTTATGCCGGATAGTTCGTGGATGCCAGCACTTGATAATGTAGATACCGTGATTCATTGTGCAGCTAGGGTACATCAGATGGACGAAACAGAGGAAGAAGCGCAGCGAGCATACGATATTGTCAATGTACAAGCCACGCTTAGCCTAGCTGAACAAGCGGTAAAAATGGGAGTAAAGCGGTTTGTTTTCGTTAGCTCGATAAAAGTTAACGGAGAATGGAATGCGCCTGATGTGGCATTTCAACACGATGATTTACCTCATCCAATTGACGAATATGGAAAGAGTAAATTGAGTGCGGAAGAGCAACTAAAAAATCTCTGCTTGGACTCTGATATGGAGCTTGTGATTATTCGTCCGCCACTAGTTTATGGACCGGGCGTAAAAGCGAACTTCTACTCTTTATTACGAGTGATTGATAAAGGGATACCGTTACCATTTGGCTGTATCAAAACAACCCGTAGCCTGGTTTTCGTGAAGAACTTAGTCGATCTTATTCTTGTGGTGTGTACACACTCCCGAGCTCCGGGGCAGACTTTTATGGTGTCTGATGATGATGATGTCACGGTCAGTGGATTATTCCGTGCCGTTGCAAAGCATATGAACAGACCTACTCGCCTTATTCCTGTTCCCCAAGAGCTTCTAAAGTTGATGTTGACTTTGATAGGGAAAAAGGCCGTTGCACAGAGACTTTGTTTACCTTTACAGGTTAATATTAGTCACACAAAATCGCTATTAAACTGGACACCACCTTATTCATTCTCTGAGGGTTTGAAGGAGACGGTTGACTGTTATCTTGAGCATAAAGGTTAAGCTGAACATGATTCGTTGTTTTGATTTATTTTTTTCGTTACTGGGCCTGCTTTTACTTTGGCCGGTGATGCTTATTGTTTGTATTTTGGGGTATTTTGATACGGGTGCACCGATATTCACCCAAGTACGGGTAGGAAAAAAGAAGCAACCTTTTACGCTAATTAAATTTCGTACCATGCCACCTCAGACTCAGTCCGTTGCGACTCATCTCGTGGGAGCAAGTTCTGTCACCAAATTGGGTGGCTTTCTAAGAAAAACGAAGTTAGATGAACTTCCACAGTTGATCAATGTGTTGAAAGGGGAAATGAGCCTAGTTGGGCCCAGACCTTGTTTATTCAATCAGGAGGAATTGATTGAAGAGCGTGAAAAATGTGGTGTGCTAGACGTTTTACCCGGAATTACAGGACTGGCTCAAGTGAATGAAATTGATATGTCGACGCCACAAAAACTTGCAGAGTGGGACCAGCGGATGATAGCAACGATGAGCTTAAAAAATTACTTTGTTTATATCGTGCAAACAGCAACTGGAAAAGGGTCAGGTGATAGGGTTAAGTAATAAATACTTAACCCTATGTATGTCTGATTAGATCTCAGCACAGCCCCATTCAGGGAAGTGTTTACGCACGTATGCGTTGAGCTCTTTTTCAGCTTCAGAATATTCACGAGTATCCAGTGAATCGATGTTTGTCACGTTATCAACCATACCCGCACCAACGGTGACGTTCGTGTGGCGGTCGATGATGATAAACGCGCCTGTTTTTGGTAGAGACTGGTACGCATCAATAGCGACTTCGTCTGTCAGTGAAATGCTGGTCAAACCTATTTCGTTCAGCTCGACGGATTCACTGTTTTTCGCATGCAGTTCCAATGTGTTCACATCGACTTTATGCGGAATCGCGCTAACACGACCAGAACACGACTTGGTTGCAAACTTAAACAGGTACTCTTTGTGCGTACGTAGCGGTGTTTCACTCATCCAAACAACGTGTGCATCGAATTTACGACTGATTTGTGGCTCGTGACCAGTGTGAACTAACATATCTCCACGTGAGACATCAATTTCATCTTCCAGTGTCAGCGTGATTGCCTGCCCTGGTTGCGCCAGTTCAAGATCACCATCGAATGTGTAGATAGATTTCACACGAGATTTCTTACCCGATGGAAGTGCCGTTACTTCGTCGCCTACCTGAATCAGACCAGAGGCCAGAGTACCGCAGAAGCCACGGAAGTTTAGGTTTGGACGGTTCACATACTGAACAGGGAAACGCATCTGCTGCATGTTGGTGTCTTTACCCACTTTCACTGTTTCCAGCAACTTCATTAACGTTGCGCCAGGGTACCAGTCCATATTCTCGCTTGGTGTAACAACGTTGTCGCCTAGCAAAGCTGAAATTGGCACAAAACGAATATCATCAATGTTCAGGTGTTTAGCCATCTCACGATAATCTGCTTTGATCTTCTGATACACGTCCTGGCTGAAGTCCATCAAATCCATTTTGTTGATCGCAACAATCACATGCTTGATACCAAGCAGGCTGCAGATATAACTATGGCGGCGTGTTTGAGTTTGGATACCATGACGTGCATCCACCATCACGATGGCAAGTTCACAAGTAGAAGCACCTGTTGCCATGTTACGAGTATACTGTTCGTGTCCTGGAGTATCCGCGATAATGAACTTACGTTTATCGGTTGAGAAGTAACGGTAAGCTACGTCAATCGTGATGCCCTGCTCACGTTCAGACTGCAGGCCGTCCACCAACAATGCCAGGTCAAATGCCTGATCGGTTGTGTTGAATTTCTGCGAGTCTTTCTCGATAGCGGCCATCTGATCTTCATAAATCAGCTTGCTATCATAAAGCAGACGTCCAATAAGAGTGGATTTACCATCGTCGACGTTACCACAGGTGAGGAAACGTAACAGGTCTTTGTTTTCATGAACCTTTAAGTAGGCTTCGATATCTTTTGCAATCAAATCAGATGAATGCGACATAATCAATTTCCTTATCAGGATTCAGGGTTAAACGTTTAGGGGGAACTCAATGTCCCACGCCCTATAAGAGACGTTTGTTCAACTAAACCCTGTAGTAATCATTTAATGTTTGGATAAATTTTGCTTTTTCGCTTACTGGTAAAGCATTAATTCCAGCTGCAGCTTTGCGTCCACCGCCTGTAGCAAATTGAGTACAGACGTCATCGGCACCGACTCTATTACGAAGAGGTGCACGAACACTAACGGTGTAGTCTTCGCCATTGCTATTTAGTGTCATGACGGCATGAGCGAGCTCGGGGGACTGATTTGCCAGTTCATTTCCATATACACCGCTAATACGTCTTGCCCAGCGTTCACATGGCAGTTCGAAAACCCGACTGACTGAATCGCTGTGCACAGGCTCGATTTGAGCGACGTTTGCGTAATCTTGCTCATATCCCACTTTAAGCTGATAGTAAGGCGAGGATTTATCCTCTCTCAGCTCAAAAGGCGATGGGTACCGTTTCAATTGCAGAAATAACTCTGCTGGTGGAATATGCAAATCATCAAGCGAAGCACCATAGCCGTTGTAGTTAATCAAGGTACCTAACTCACATAAAAAATCGATATCAGTTTGGTTTAACCCTTGTTGCTCACCCATAGCTTGTGCACGTTGGTTAAGGTTATCGCCAAAAGCGGCAGCGATAGCCCATGAGCTGTATTTACCCTGTAGCTTTTGGTTGATTAGCAGACTAGTACAGACTTCCGCATCGAGATTTACCAGAACATCTAGTGAATCTGATTCGGGAATGTCGCCAGTACGATGATGATCACAATAGAAAACCGGCACCTTGCTATCGAGTAAACTGTGTAAGGCGTCCTGATTTTTCTCCATCGAGATATCCAGAGTCGTCACTGAAGTGGCATCGCCTGCTTTAACGACCTGAGACAATAGTTTGATATCGCGCTTCACACCGGTCACAAGGATGCTGTCCTTGGGAGCGTCTAAGCGAAGCTGTAATAAAGCGATAATACCGTCAGCATCTCCGTTAAATACATCGTAGTGCATGGTTATTTATCCCCCTGCAGATAGCCTAGTGCATCCAGCTTTTGTACGATTTGCACCGCACACTCTTCAATCGAAGCATTGGCCGTTTCAACATGAATCTCAGGTTGTTTTGGTGCCTCGTATTCAGAGTCAATACCTGTGAAGTGTTTGATTTCTCCTGCACGTGCTTTTTTATACAGACCTTTAGGGTCTCGCGATTCGCACACATCCAGAGGAGTATCAATGAAGACTTCTAGGAATTGTTCTGGTTGCAAAAGCTCTCGTACTTGCTGGCGATCCGCAATAAATGGCGAGATAAAGGCAGTCAGCACTATTGAGCCAGAATCAACAAATAATTTGGCTACTTCACCAATACGACGAATGTTTTCTACCCGATCAGCATCGCTAAAACCAAGATCTTTGTTTAATCCATGACGAACGTTATCACCATCCAGAAGGTAGCTGTGCTTGCCTTTTTCAAGTAACAGACTCTCTACCGCGTTTGCGATAGTGGATTTACCCGATCCACTTAATCCTGTAAACCACAACACAACTGGCGTTTGCCCTTTCTGTTTAACCCTATCTTGATGGGTAACCGTAGAATGGTGCCAGACGACGTCGCCTCCTGCGCTGTCATGCTGCTTTCTTTCGTAAGGAGATGTCATTTAGAAATATCCTTCGCGTTTCTTTTTCTCCATTGATGCTGAGCTGTCGTGGTCAATCGCACGACCCTGACGTTCTGATGTGGTCGTCAGTAGCATTTCCTGAATAATTTCAGGTAGTGTTGTTGCTTCTGACTCGACCGCTCCTGTTAGTGGGTAACAGCCGAGAGTACGGAAGCGCACCATTTTCTCTTCGATTTTCTCACCTTCGCGCAGCTTCATACGATCATCATCAACCATGATCAGCATGCCGTCGCGTTCAACAACTGGGCGTTTTTTAGAGAAATACAGCTCAGGAATTTCGATGTTTTCCAGATAGATGTATTGCCAGATATCTAACTCTGTCCAGTTCGAAAGAGGGAATACACGGATACTTTCGCCTTTATTTACGCGACCGTTGTAGATATTCCATAATTCAGGACGTTGGTTCTTAGGATCCCAGCGATGGTGTTCGTCACGGAATGAATAAACACGCTCTTTGGCACGTGATTTTTCTTCGTCACGGCGAGCGCCACCAAAGGCCGCATCAAACTGGTATTTGTCTAACGCTTGCTTTAATGATTGAGTTTTCATTACGTCAGTATGCTTTGAGCCATTATCAAAAGGACTGATGTTCATTTCCAGGCCTTCCTGGTTTTGGTGAACCAGTAGTTTCATACCTACTTTTTCCGCCATGTAATCGCGGAACTGAATCATTTCTTTGAATTTCCAGGTCGTATCCACATGCATTAATGGGAATGGAGGAACGCCTGGAGCAAAGGCTTTCTTCGCTAAATGAAGCATAACTGACGAGTCTTTACCCACCGAGTAGAGCATGACCGGGTTATCAAATTCCGCTGCTACTTCGCGAATAATATGTATCGATTCAGCTTCAAGCTGTTTTAGGTGCGTCATACGCGCAGGAGTTAAAGTCATTGTCACTTCCTAGCTTAACTTTCTTTTATTCGTAACGATCACAAGTAGAGATATCCCAACATAGCGACCACTACGGTTCCATAAATCACACTGATCGGTAAACCGATCTTCACAAAATCTTGTAAACGATAGTTACCAGCACTGTAGACCATTAAATTTGTTTGATAGCCATAGGGGCTAATGAAACTGGCACTGGCACCAAAGGCTACCGCGAGTACATAAGGCTCAGGGTTCACTCCCAGACTTAGAGACAAACTATAAGCTAGCGGGAATACTAATGCCGCTGCCGCATTGTTCGTCATGAGTTCGGTCATTAGCCAGGTAATTACATACACGACTATCAAACCTAGTATAGGAGTGAGATAGCCACTTTGACTGACCAACCACCCCTTAAATTGCTCTAGTACACCAGCATTTTGTAGAGCATTAGAAATAACGAGCGCCGAGCCAATAATGATCCAGATATTACGCGGCAGACGATGCATTATCTCATTACTAGTGAGACAGCCAGAAAAGATCAGTGCCGTCAGCAAAACAATAAGACCATTAAATAATGAAGTGAGACCACACGCTGAGAGCCCGATGGTAAGCACAAAGCCCCAGATTGCGATGGTTTCTTTGCTGCCAGTCAAAACTTGTTCTGTTTCAACATTACTTGATATTACATAAAAGTTCTTACTGATATTTTTTCTGTACTTAAAGTCTTCACCGGTTGCCAAAATCAGGTAATCGCCTGCTTTGAGTACCACATTTCCTAACTTACCTGAGACTTTTTCTCCGTCTCTTTTGATGCCAACCACCGCTGCATCAAACAGAGCACGAAATCCACTGCGTTTTAGCGTTTTGCCCACGAGTACGCTTTCTGGGCGAATCAAAACTTCGGTTAGGTTACTGACGGGTAAACCATTTTCCCCAGCAAAGGAAAAAAGGCCATCGAGCTCTAATAATCGTTGTATTTGAGAAATATCACCACTGAACAACAGCCTGTCGTGAGCTTCGATCGTTTGTGAAGGGGAAACCGGAGAAATAAGGCGGTTGTCGCGATAGATTTCGACAAGAAACACATTCTCCAGATTACGCAGACCGTTTTCTTCTATGCTTTTACCAATCAGCTTTGAGTTCGCATTAACTTCCAAATCAATAAAGTAGTCAGCGGCCTGAACAGTCTTGTGTTCCACATCAGGCAGAAATTGACTCATGACGCGCAAAGCTATACCACACGCGATAAATACACCGATGCCGATAGCCGTAAAATCAAAAAATCCGAGACTGGGGAAGCCGCTTTCGATCGCCATGCTATTAACGATCAAGTTGGTCGATGTCCCAATCAAAGTCAGTGTGCCGCCGAAAATCGCGGCATAAGATAACGGAATGAGCAACTTACTGGCGTTATGGTGCGAGTTGTTTCTAATCGGAGATAAAAGCGTTGCGACAACGGCGGTATTATTTAAAAAAGCAGAAGTAATCGACGTTAGAAGATAAAGACGCAGCCAGGTTAAGTTGTAGTTTGGCGTGATAATTTGCCGCGCCAGTTTTCTCAACAGAGATGTTTTTTCCAGTGCGAGAGAGCACACCATGAGCAGAATTAAGGTTAAAAGACCGACATTAGAAAAGCTTGAAATGATTTGTTGAGTGGTGACCTGGCCTGTTAGCACGAGAGCAATAAACCCAACACCGAATACTCGGTGGGAATCATTTTGAAATTTAATCAGGCCTACGATTACCAGTATAAATACTGCGATGACCACAATTGAGTTATCGAACGTCATTATCATTTTTGACCATTTCTAGGAATGGGCAAACACCCTCCTAAATTTGAGCAAGCTCTCATCCTGTTATGATTTTGATTCACGAGTATAACTTACGGCTTTAGCATTGCTGTAAGACTATATATTTCTAACTAATAATTTTTTGAACCTGTCATGCTAAATCTCATTCACCATGGCGCTAAAAATGGCGTAACGGGCTCGTGTCATGAATTGAAATTTATTCGATCGAGCATTTTGTTCGACTGCGGTTTATTTCAGGGTAACGATTATCGCTCTCCTGAGATAGACTTTTCCCTCAGTGCGATTGAAGCCGTTATTCTTTCGCATGCTCACAGTGACCACATTGGTCGTTTACCTTGGTTATTAGCCAAAGGGTACACAGGCAAGATTTACTGTACACCAGCCACTGCCGTTATTCTCCCTCTGGTCCTTCGCGATAGTTTACATTTGACTCTCGGTCTGGCAAGTAGCCAGATTCAGGTGATTATCGAGCGCCTCAATAAGCAAATCATAACCGTTCATTTTGGTCAATGGAATCGTCTGCGGTTAAATAAAGATAAAACATACTGTTATCTACGTTTTAGCCCTGCAGGGCATATCTTGGGATCGGCCATCACCGAAATTAAGCTATCCGATGGTCAGGTTATTGTTTTTACCGGGGACCTCGGACCTTCAAATACACCGCTCTTACCTGATCCTATTCCCCCCAAACGCGCAGATTATTTGATTATGGAGTCAACTTATGGCGACAAACACCACGAAACGATCAGTCAAAGAACGTCACGACTCGAGGAGATCATTCATCGTTCGCTAAACGATGGTGGCACGATTATCATTCCGGCGTTCAGTATTGGTCGTACGCAAGAGCTGCTTTACGATATTGAATCATTACTTTTCCAACATGAGATATCCGATAAATTGCCGATTATTGTTGATTCCCCAATGGCGATTGATATTACTCGCGCTTACCGACAATTTCGTAAGTTATGGGGGCAGGAGGCGCAAAAGAAAGTGAGCTTTAATCGGCACCCATTAGCTTTTGAACAGTGCATTACAGTCGGCAGTTTCAAAGAGCATCAACGTATCGTCAATCGGTTGGCACATGCGGGTGAGCCTGCTATTGTAATTGCCGCCTCGGGTATGTGTCAGGGGGGACGGGTAATGGATTACTTAGCTAAGTTGTTACCAGATGAGAAAACGGATGTGCTGATGGTTGGTTATCAGGCAGAAGGAACATTGGGGCGAGAATTACAGTCTGGATATAGCCAAGTTCAGATTGATGGTTCAATCATCGATGTCAGAGCGAAGATACGTACAATTTCCGGATATTCTGCTCATGCTGATCAAGAGGATTTGATTCGGTTTGTCACCAATATCTCTGAAAAACCGAAACATATTCGGCTGGTTCACGGAGATATAGCTGCTCAAAATGCGTTAAAAGAAAAGCTTACGGCACTGGAATATGATGTGAGTGACTCTTACGCAGCTAAAACCGATGCCACTCTTTTCTGAAGATATTCTATAACCTCTTCCTCAAACCAAGGATTGCGCCGTAGCCACATTGTATTGCGAGGTGAAGGGTGAGGTAAGGGAATATAGGATGGCGACCACTGACGCCAGTTTTTGACTGTTTCTGTCAGTGTTTTAGGGCGATCTTTTAAATAGTATTGCTGAGCGTATTGACCAATCAGTAAAGTCAGTTGGATATTGGGCAGTTCATTCCAAACACGTTGGTGCCATTGTGGCGCACACTCTTTTCTTGGCGGTAAATCGCCGCTATGACCTTTGCCTGGATAGCAAAGCCCCATAGGCATGATAGCGATGGATTGTTCATCGTAGAACTGCTGTTTATCTAAATTAAGCCACTGTCTTAACCGGTCACCACTCGGGTCGTTCCAGGGAATAGATGTGTGATGAACTTTGGTGCCAGGAGCCTGGCCAATGATCATAATTCGAGCGTTTTGATGTGCCCGTATAACCGGATTAGCGCCCAGTGGTAAATTAGGTTCACATAATCGGCACTGCCTGATGTCGTGAAGCAATACATCTAACATTAATAGCCTTTATCGAAATCGATGAGAAAATTCAGTGGTTCATCTTCTTGCCATAAATCTAAGTTGTCTAAAAAGATGTCGACTATCTGTTCCGGAAAACTGACCGCAGCAATATGAGGCGTTACTGTAATCGAAGGGTGCGACCAGTAGGGGTGGTCTTCAGGTAGTGGCTCCTGTTCAAACACATCCAGATAGGCGTGTTCAATTCGACCAGTATCTAGTGCATTCAGTAATGAGTCCGTATTGATAGCACTTCCGCGACCGACATTAAACAGTAGGGCATTTTCGCAGGATGATAACAGTTCATCATCAAAGATGTGATAGGTGTTTTCGGTATGCGGTAGCGTATTGACGATAATATCTGCGTGACTTAGCGCTGCGCCTGCTTCATTGATGTGAAATACCTGAGAAAAGGGTGAGTTCTTGGGGGGAATACCGCGAGTATTGACTCCGGACACGCACATCCCTAGAGCACTCAGCTTTTCGGCTATCTCTGCTGCGATTGTTCCGGTACCAAATGTAACAACATGTTTTCCAACAATACTTTGGTAAGAGTGTGGCAACCATTGGTGGCTGGTTTGCTGTTGTGCATAAGTCGGAAAATGACGCAAATGAGAAAGAGTGTAGCCCAGAACATACTCGGTAATTAACTGACCAAAAGGGCCTTTAATGTTGGTCAGAAAGTAATCATGACGCAAGTGGGGCTTTATCAGGCTATCAATACCGGCATAAGTTGATTGCATCCATTCCAATTGAGGAAAATCCTCCAGACATTGGCAGGCAATAGGTGGATCGGCCAGTAAAACAGTAGCCTTATTTTTATCAGATGTTATCTGTAATCTGTTTTGCTGAATGGCTTCATCCAGAAGAGCGAGATACTTTTCATTATCTGTCGTCAGCAGATAAACAGAGTGTGGTGAATTGTTCATAAACGGTGCTTTTTTCCTCTGCTGATATACAGTACACTGCCGCTGTGTTTTCATTACAACGACTGATTATGCTGCAAAATCCAATTCAACTTCGCCTGGAAAAACTACAGTCCTGGCAACATATTACCTTTATGGCTTGCCTTTGTGAGCGTATGTACCCTAATTATGCCGCATTTTGTCAGCATACTCAGTTTGGCTCAGAAAGAGTCTATCGCGATATTCTTGATGCGGTATGGGAAACGTTGACGGTCAAAACGGCAAAAGTCAACTATGAACGTCAGTTAGAAAAATTGGAAGAGTTGATTCCACTCGCTGAAGAATTTGACTTTTATGGTGTATATCCTGCGATAGACGCATGCGAAGCATTATCTGATCTTCTCCACGGTATGTTAGATCGCGATGAATTATTAGAAGCTGCGTTAAAGGTGAGTGCGGTTTCTGTTACTACTGTCGCACAGCTAGAAGAAGCTCAAGGCTCTGATGAAATTACCAATGAAAATCAGAAAGAAAATGAAGCGGTTTGTGAGGAATGGGATGTCCAGTGGGCTATTTACCGTCCATTAAAAGATTGTGCAGAGCGTGATATCGACATGATTCGCGATCTTAAAGAAGAAATCAGACAAGGTAATGTCTCTAATATCGGGCTCAGCGCTTAAGTTATAAAGTATTTAAGTCAGATAAAGGTTTAATTATTTTTATCTGACTGATTTCCATCCTCTTCATCTTTACTTTCTATTACACCATGTTTTTTCTTCCATTTTTCCCAGCGTTTGAAAGCCAGAACCTGCATGTCGGTAGTATTGTCAGCTTCGTCAATAATTTCTTCTCCGACCAAATACTCAAAAATATCTTCCAGTGTCACAATTCCTTTCACTGAGCCGTATTCATCTACGATGACAGTAAGTTGCAGGTGTTCGCGAAGCATCTGATTAAACGCATCCAGTAGGGATAGGTTGTCTAGCATGACATAGATAGGACGCATAATCGCCCCGAGCTGTTTATCGCCATAGCCTTGCTTTTGTAGCTTAAATAGCTCTAAACGATGAGTGAAGCCAAGGATATTGTCTGTAGACTGGCTATAAATCAGAGGGCGTGAGAATGGTGTATCCATATGTTGGCTGAGAAAGTCGTTGACGGTCATTTCCGCATCTACACGGAATAATACGGTCCTTGGGGTCATGACCTCTGTCACTGGAAAGGTGCGTAAGGTAAAAAAGTTGGCCAGAAGTTTCGATTCTCCCTCATCAAATTCTTCTGATTCATGGGCCAATAAACTCATGGCATAGATTTCGTCGCGAACTTTTAGTGGTTCTTTCTCTTTAGAAAATGGCTTAGTAACTAATTCACACAGCCAGACTAAGGGAAACAGAACCTTAACCATCGGGTCGAGCACATTGACCGTAAAAGGGGTTAAATGTCGCCAAAATGTTGCGCCAATAGTTTTAGGGATGATTTCTGACAGAAGCAGAATTCCCAGAGTGAGAATGGCTGAAAACAGTCCTACCCATCTATTACCAAATACGACAGCCGCTTGAGCACCAGCTCCTGCGGCACCAATAGTATGAGCAATGGTATTTAGCGTTAAGATAGAAGCCAATGGGCGGTCGATATCTTGCTTTAATTTAACCAGCTTGTCTGCAGTATGGCCGCCTAAGTTTTGTTGTTGAGCAACGTAGCTGGGTGTGATGCTTAGAAGTACCGCTTCTAGCACCGAGCAGACAAAAGAGACAAAAATGGCTAACGCAACATAGAGTGCCAACAACAACATAAATATAACCTTACATTTTTATTTCTGTGACAATTCATCTCATAAATGCTGCTTCAAGCCCCGAATTACAAGGGTTCAGAAGTGAGATGGGTGTATAAATTGTGAGGCATAACCCACTTTATGGTTAAAAAATAGTCATTAGAGCGAACTTATGACGACAAACCTTTGCCAATCAGGGGCTTTTTGCTTTAGAGTGGTTTTAGTTCGATAACATATTAGAAGGGAAACCTAATGAACAAGACCCAATTAATCGACTTTATTGCAGAAAAAGCAGATCTTTCAAAAGTACAAGCTAAAGCAGCTCTTGAAGCAACTCTAGGCGCTGTAGAAGGTGCACTTAAAGAAGGTGACCAAGTTCAGCTAATTGGTTTTGGTACGTTTAAAGTAAATCACCGTGCCGCTCGCACTGGTCGCAATCCTAAGACTGGTGAAGAAATTCAAATTGCTGCAGCAAATGTTCCAGCATTTGTAGCAGGTAAAGCACTGAAAGACTCAGTGAACTAATCTATACTACGCCAAGACGATATGACTCTTGGCGTAGTTTTTTATGAAGCAATTTATACCCTCCCTGATTTTAGCCTTTGTTTTAACCGCTTGTTCTTCAACTAATACTTCTCTTGATACGGCTCAGATAGATCGATTTTCTGGTGGGCAAAGAGCTGGCGACTCTATCTCTTTGTTTTGGTATACCGAAAAAAACAGTACCGCATTCCAAGCTGCCGACACCGTGTTTTCTGGCGAGGATGGCTCATATCGTTCGACTTATTATTGGAGCCAGGGAAAGTTACAGGAAATCCTACGCTATGGGGAACAGCGCAATACGGCTGGAGAATTAGTGCCTTTTTCAGTACAGATTCGATTCTCCCAGGATGGCGAAGCTGTGTTCCAACGCTATCGTATCGATAAGAAAGTTCTTCCTCTTCAAGCGAAGCAGCTCGATCATTATCAGCAGCAAGCTTTTGATATCGCAAAAATGACTCGAGAGCAAAACAATAAAGGAAAACAGCTCTTCCAAGGTATTTGGAATGGTGAAACATTTGAGAGCTGTAAAAACCGTGAGTTTACCTCTATTGAGTTTAATCAGACCCTTCCTAGCTTTGTTATCCAGCGTTTATCTTCTCTTAATAACTACTTAGCTGTGTTAGGTCGAGCAAAAGGCTCAACACTGTATATCGATGAGCTATTGATTATTGATAGTGACGAGCATGGCTGTGTAGTTGAACCGGATCTGAAGCAGTAAAAAAGGGAAGCATGTGCTTCCCTTTTTAAATGATGTATCGGCAACAGAATCAAATGGTTTATTTGTTCTGCTCGCGAGCGATAGCGCGGTAGCCTATATCGGAACGGAAGAAAACCCCATCCCAAGTCACTTTTTTCGCCAGTTCATAAGCACGTTGCTGAGCTTCAGATACTGAGTTACCCAGAGCTGTTGCACAAAGAACTCGGCCGCCATTAGTCACAACCTGACCATCTTTGTCTGTAGTTCCTGCGTGGAAGACTTTCTCACCTTCAACATCTGTTGTTGGTAGGCCAGAAATGACGTCACCTTTGTTGTAACTACCAGGGTAGCCACCTGCAGCAAGTACGATACCGATTGATGCGCGGGGATCCCATTTCGATTCAGCTTGATCCAATTTGCCAGCAAGTGCGGCCTGACATAGTTCAACCATATCTGATTGCATACGCATCATGATAGGTTGAGTTTCTGGATCGCCAAAACGACAGTTGTATTCAATTACCTTTGGATTGCCTTCTCCATCGATCATCAGACCTGCATATAGGAAACCAGTATATGGGTGACCTTCTTTTGCCATGCCTTCAACGGTAGGGTAGATAACCTGCTCCATAATGCGGTCGTTCACTTCTTGAGTGACGACTGGGGCTGGAGAATACGCACCCATACCACCAGTGTTAGGACCAGTATCTTTATCGCCTACACGTTTGTGATCTTGACTGGTTGCCATTGGCAATACGTTTTTGCCATCAACCATAACGATGAAGCTTGCTTCTTCGCCTTCAAGGAACTCTTCGATTACCACGCGATGACCCGCGTCACCGAAAGCATTACCTGCCAGCATATCTTTTACTGCGTCTTCTGCTTCTTCAAGGGTCATTGCAACAATAACACCTTTACCAGCCGCTAAACCGTCAGCTTTAACGACAATTGGTGCACCTTGTTTACGCAGGTACTCAAGAGCCGGCTCTACTTCAGTAAAGTTAGAATAGGCTGCAGTAGGAATATTGTGACGAGCGAGAAAATCTTTAGTGAAAGCTTTTGAACCTTCAAGCTGAGCTGCGCCTTTAGTTGGACCAAAGATAGCAAGACCTGCTTTTTGGAAGGCATCAACCACACCAATAACTAATGGTGCTTCTGGGCCAACAATCGTTAGCTCAATCGCATTTTCTTGTGCGAATGCCAAGAGTCCATCGATATCTTCAACATCGATATTCACGTTCTTTACTTTTGTTTCCAGAGCAGAACCTGCGTTACCTGGAGCAACAAAGATAGTTTCAACCTGAGGGTTTTGTGCCACTTTCCAAGCTAGAGCGTGCTCGCGGCCGCCAGAACCAATAACAAGTACGTTCATAGGATGAGTTCCTTAATAGTATTCAGTGTTTCAGAATTCGTTTGAGAGATAAGAGTCAGAAGTCGATATTGTACTTCTGACCACTTAAAACTCGTTAACTTGGCTTATTAGTGTCTAAAGTGACGCATACCGGTGAAGACCATTGCCATACCGTGCTCGTCGGCTGCTGCAATAACTTCGTCATCACGCATAGAACCTCCTGGTTGGATAACACAGGTGATACCCGCTTCAGCCGCTGCATCAATACCATCACGGAATGGGAAGAATGCATCAGATGCCATTACCGAACCTTCTACTTTTAGACCTTCGTCTGCGGCTTTTATACCCGCAATTTTAGCAGAATAAACTCGGCTCATTTGGCCTGCACCCACACCAATTGTCATATCACCTTTAGCATAGACAATCGCATTCGATTTTACGTATTTTGCTACTTTCCAGCAGAACAGAGCATCTTTCAACTCTTCTTCTGATGGTTGACGTTTTGTCACGACTTTCAGATCGTCCAGAGCAACCATACCTTGGTCGCGGTCTTGAACGAGCAGACCACCGTTAACGCGTTTCACGTCAAAGCCAGTTGATTTTGCAGTCCATTCGCCACATTCAAGTAAACGAACGTTTTTCTTCGCTGCAACAATTTCAATGGCTTCTGCTGTAACTTTAGGAGCAATGATGACTTCAACAAACTGACGGTCAACAATCGCTTTAGCCGTTTCAGCGTCAAGCTCGCGGTTGAATGCGATAATACCGCCAAAGGCAGACGTTGGATCAGTCTGGAAAGCGCGGTTGTAAGCTTCTAGTATGTCGCTACCCAGAGCAACACCACAAGGGTTAGCGTGTTTTACAATAACACATGCTGGTTCAGCGAACTCTTTCACACACTCTAGAGCTGCGTCAGTATCCGCGATATTGTTGTATGACAGAGCTTTACCCTGAATTTGTTTTGCTGATGAAACGGAGCCATTTGCCGCATCACTTTCAACATAAAACGCAGCAGCCTGGTGACTGTTTTCACCGTAACGCATGTCTTGTTTTTTCTCGAATTGCATGTTGAATGTGCGAGGGAATTCAGACTCTTCGTCACCTTCTTTGTTCTCACCGTAAGATGGAACCATGGTGCCAAAGTAGTTTGCAATCATACCGTCGTAAGCTGCAGTATGTTCGAATGCTGCGATAGCTAAATCAAAACGAGTTTCCAGCGTTAGCGATTTATCGTTAGCGTCCATTTCGGCAACAACGCGATCATAGTCAGAGGCATTAACGACAATCGTTACGTCTTTATGGTTTTTCGCTGCAGAGCGGACCATTGTTGGACCACCGATATCGATGTTTTCAACCGCATCTTCTAGCCTACAACCTTCTTTCGCAACCGTTGCTGCGAATGGGTAAAGGTTAACAACAACCATGTCAATCGGTTGAATACCGTGTTTTTCCATGACGTCATCGTCCTGGCCACGACGACCTAGTACACCACCATGCACTTTAGGATGAAGCGTTTTTACGCGGCCATCCATCATTTCTGGAAAGCCTGTGTAGTCAGATACTTCAGTTACTGCGATGCCTTGCTCTGCTAAAAGACGGGCTGTACCGCCAGTAGATAGGATATCTACACCACGTTGAGTAAGTGCCTGGGCGAATTCTACAATTCCAGTTTTATCTGATACGCTGATCAGCGCACGGCGAATAGGACGAGCGTTATTCATGCTACGATGTTCCTCACATTCACGGAGTTAGTGTTAAAAAGTACTAAGCAAAAATCAGTGGCGCGTATTCTAACGAATTAATCACAAAAAAGCTCGCGCAATCGTTTGGCATCGGGAAAATATTTCCGAATTAGCGTATTTTAAATCATAGTTGTTATTAAATTGTATAGGATTTCAGATGTTTCAGATCGGGGAATTGGCGAAGCGCTGTGGGGTGACAACTGAAACTCTACGGTTTTATGAAAAGAACCAGCTTATCACTCCGGATAGTCGGAGTGAGTCAGGGTATCGGCTTTACTCAACAGAGAGTGAAAAGCAGATTAAGTTTATTCTAAAAGCAAAATCCCTTGGACTGTCTTTAGATGAAATTCGAGAGCTGCTCGGTATCCGGCTAGAAGCAACTGAACATAGTTGTGCGGAAGTCAAAGCTATTACAACTGCAAAATTGTCGGTGATTGATGACAAAATCAAAGACCTGCAACGAATTCGCCAAGCGCTGAAAAAAATCAACGACGCCTGCTGTGGAGAAGCCGATGATGACGCTAGTCATTGCTCCATTTTAGAAGCGTTGGAGCAGTAAACCAAACACTTACTGGGGAATATTCGCAAATTTGATATGAAAGTTACATCTTGAGATGTCACAATAGAAAGCGTGTATTATCAAAAGATAAGGATACTCCGGTTCTATGAATACATCTCAAACATCAAATCAAGATGCGAAACAAGCTCAGTGCGACATTCGGCCGCCTTTAGAAAAATCGTTTAGCCATTATGTCAGGCAGCCCTTTCAGAATTTTGTCTCTAATCAGACGACGGGAGCCATGCTGCTTCTCGCTGCAACCATTCTTGCGCTTTATTTGTCTAACTCAGAGTTTTCTCATGCCTACCATGCGCTAGAGGATATTAAGCTCGGGTTCTTTGCGGATAATACTAGTTTTGAGCTCAGTGCGCATGAATGGATCAACGATGGCCTGATGGTGTTGTTCTTCTTTATGTTGGGCTTGGAAGTTAAACGCGAGTTCATTGCCGGAGAGCTGAGTTCCATCAAAGCGTCGTCCGCAGTTATCATGGCTGCTATCGGGGGGATGGTATGTCCCGCTTTGATATACAGTCTGCTCAATTTTTCCGGTGAGGGAAGCGGCGGTTGGGGTGTGCCTATGGCAACTGATACTGCGTTTG
Organism: Vibrio viridaestus; assembly: GCF_003856525.1. Lineage (GTDB taxonomy): Bacteria > Pseudomonadota > Gammaproteobacteria > Enterobacterales > Vibrionaceae > Vibrio > Vibrio viridaestus. The sequence continues at coordinate 26,385 of NZ_RJVQ01000010.1, read as the reverse complement.
CTCTTGGGGTAATGGCATTACTCGGTGGAAAGGTTAATCCCAGTCTAAAGATTTTTCTGGTCGCTCTTGCTATCGTCGATGATATTGGCTCCGTTATTGTCATTGCTATCTTTTACACCGATCAGATTATGTGGAACTCGGTCGCAATTGCTGCAGTATTTCTGGTCGCTTTAGTTTTGCTAAATCGGTTCGGTATTCGTGGAGCCATTTGGTATGTTATATGCTCATTGGGGCTGTGGTATTTTGTCCTCGAATCAGGGATTCACGCGACAATGGCGGGTGTCTTGGCTGCGCTGACGATTCCGGCTCGTCCGACTGTTCATCCTGTGCACTTGGCGAAGTCGATGCATCACGCCGCGGGAGATATTGATAAAAGTATGCAAGACTCTCCAATCGAACCTCAGGAAATTCTTGGTGATGAGGAAAAAGACTCAAGATTAAGTCACATAGAACGTAAAGCTCGTTTAACCAGAACGCCGTTAAGAATCTGGGAAGACTTGCTCGATAAACCCGTGAGTTTGTTTGTTGTACCGATTTTCGCTTTCTTAAATGCGGGGACAACCGTGAGTCAGAAAGCCATTGAAGATATGAGCAGCTCTCCCATCGCATGGGGTGTCATTCTCGGTTTAGTGGTTGGCAAGCCGATAGGGATTTTCTCTCTTACTTGGCTGTCTGTGAAAACAGGAATAGGGCAGCTTAGTAATTCATTAACGTTCAAGGAAATCTTTGGTCTCGCTATACTGGCAGGAATGGGATTTACGATGTCGATGTTTGTTGCATTATTAGGCTTTGAGTCTAGCCAAGAACATTTGATTAGCGCGAAGCTGGGCATTATGTTGGCGACGGTTATTGCGGGGGTTTTAGGCTATCTATGGCTGCGGTTTGTTACGCCTTACCAAGAGGAATCTAACACCTGATTATCAACGATGCCCGGACAAACGCTACCGGGCATCTCTTATCTGTTAACGCATCCAGATCCGCAGCCGCTCAAGCATATCAGTACAACGATTAAGCTGCTCAACGGTAACGAACTCATCGGGTTTATGTCCTTGCTCCATACTGCCAGGCCCACACACCAGTGTTGCAATACCAGCTTCATCAAAGAGTCCTCCTTCAGTACCGAAAGCAACGGTATCGAAATCATCGCATTGGCTCCACTGTGCAATCAGCTGAGCGAACTGCTATTGCGGGTCTGTAAGTAACGGCGGGTATTCTGCCAGAGTCTCAATCTGAATGTGGGCATTAGGATGAACTTCTTTCATTACGGGCTGAAATTTACTCTCAGCGTAATCCTGAAGGCTATTGAAGGTATCAGCGGCATTGTTGCCTGGTAAATAGCGCATCTCAATATCAAAATAGCAAAACTCGGGAACAATATTAAGCGCACTGCCTCCCTGGATTACCCCCGTTTGTAACGTACTATAAGAGGGAACGAATCGCTTATCCTGCTGTTCTTTTAATGGCTCAGCAAGCTCATTCACCTTACAGATAAGTTTTGCGGCGTATTCGATGGCATTAACTCCTTCAGGCGCGTAAGCCGAGTGGCAGGCGTGGCCGTGCACTTTACAGCGCATAGCGGCTTTTCTGGAGAAGAGTACCACTCAGTATTAAACCACTATTTAGAGCCTCAATATATTGATATTGAGGTTTTTATTTTCCATCTAGGTTGAACTTAAATACTTTTAAATAAATAATAAAAATAATTAAAAATAAAATGATATTGTTTTTTATAAAACAAAAGTAGCGGTGTGTAAGGTTCAATGAGAAAACTGATTCTGAGTATTAATCAACGAAAGCAGCTCTCTCTCAATAATATAACAGTGAAGAGAAAGTGGTGGAAAAAACTACGGTGCGGCGACAAGCCAATCGAAATCGAACCGTATTGTAATTTTGAAAGAAGTAGTACTGTTTGGGAAATGGGCGCATTTTCTTATTCACACTCTGCTTTACCTGTCGATGCTACTGTTGGGCGTTATTGTTCTATCGCATCTGATCTTTGGGTAATGGAACATCAGCATCCAACAGATCGATTTACTACCTCACCAATTAGCTATGAGCGTAATGTCTTTGGGTTGGATGGCCAGCTTAACTCTGTAGATATGCAGTCTACAGGGCCAATTACTATTAAAAACGATGTTTGGATCGGAAGGTTTGTTACATTAAAACCGGGTATAACCATTGGCAATGGGGCAATTATCGCTGCTAATTCAGTTGTAACGAAAGATGTTCCGGATTATGCAATTGTTGGCGGTGTACCTGCGAAAGTAATCAGGTTCCGATTTGAGCCGTCAATAATAGATGAGCTATTAAAGCTGGAGTGGTGGAAATACTCATGCCTTGAGTTCGCTGATTTGAAAATGGATACGAATATCTTAGACTTTATTGAGCAAATAAAAACACGGGTAAGGAATAGTGAACTAGAGCTTTTTCAGCCTAATCCTGTTGTGATTTAGATGATGAGAACGAATTTACTTGTGTGAAATAAAAAAGACTTAACATATCAATGTTAAGTCTTTTAGATCAATAGCTTAAAAACTAAGTCTTAGTTCATGCCGTATTTCTTTAGCTTCTTACGAAGCGTACCACGGTTGATACCCATCATGTTAGCAGCACGAGTCTGGTTACCACGAGTGTATTGCATGATGGTATCTAGCAGAGGTTGCTCTACTTCAGCTAGAACTAATTCGTATAGCTCTGTTACTTCTTGGCCATTTAATTGAGCAAGATAGTTTTTAAGAGATGCTTTAACGGAGTCACGTAAAGGCTTTTGCGTGATTTGATCTTGTGAAGTTACTGTTGTTACTGTTAAAGCTTCTGAAGTCAGATTTTGTTCGAACATATTCGGTCTAGCTCTTCTCTTAATTATATGATGCAACTTTATCAAAATAACCTTCGAGTGCTTCCAGTTGTAGCTCTGCTACTTCTATGGCATTGAAGGTACGGCGAAACTCACTTGCCTGTTCATGCTCTTTCAGATACCAACCAACGTGCTTGCGCGCAATTCGTGGTCCCAGAAACTCTCCGTAAAACCCATGGAGAGCGTGAACATGCCCAAGCAATATTTCCTTCACCTCCGATATCGGAAGTGGCGGCATCGTGATGCCGTTTTCCAAAAAATGATGGATTTCATTAAAAATCCATGGACGTCCTTGTGCAGGTCGTCCAACCATTAAAGCGTCAGCGCTGGTGTAATCCAGTACATACTTCGCTTTCTCAGGACTGTCGATATCGCCATTAGCAATAACCGGAATCGAGATCGCTTGTTTGACCGCTTTAATGCTGTCGTATTCTGCCTCTCCCTTGTACATACACGTACGGGTTCTACCGTGTAGAGCCAGTGCCTGTATGCCGCAGTCTTCGGCTACTTTAGCAATGTGGACACAGTTTTTATTGTCTGTATCCCATCCTGTACGGGTTTTTAACGTCACAGGGACATCAACGGCATTCACTACTGCTTTTAGAATATCTTCTATCAGCTCGGGATAACGTAGGAGTGCTGAACCCGCCAGTTTTTTGTTCACTTTCTTTGCGGGACAACCCATATTGATATCGATGATTTGCGCACCGTTCTCAACACTGAATTGTGCGGCCTCTGCCATAAGCTGAGGATCGCTTCCTGCAATTTGTACAGAGCGAATACCCGATTCGGCCTCATGTACCATGCGCTGTTTCGATTTAGATGTTTTCCAGAGTGCTGGATTGGATGACATCATTTCACTGACAGCCATTCCGGCACCGTATCGAAGACACAACTCGCGAAAGGGTCTATCCGTTACTCCCGCCATTGGGGCAAGGATAAGCTTATTCTTAAGTTGGTAGTTTCCGATCTTCAAAACGTCTTAAATGTTCTTTAACAGCAAGGGCGCGCATTTTACGCATTTTTTCGCGCCCTGAAAAGACTATTATTTGAGCATTTACAATTTGTTTTTGTAAATTGTTTATTTTTCAGTCAATTAGAAAATAAACTGATCAAACTTTATTCTTTATGCCTGAAATACGGCACCATTCGCTCTGCTCTACGATAGGATCAAGCGTTAGTTCGTCACTGTAGTACGTCGCAACATCTTGCGCCTGAGTATCGAGTACGCCAGACATGGCTAGCATACCTGAAGGTTTCAGTAGTCCTTTAATCACTGGAGAAAGTTCACGCAAAGGTCCGGCGAGGATGTTTGCTACAACCACATCGGCTTGAAGGTTCTCTGGCTGAGCTTGCGGTAAGTACACTTCAAGTAGCTCTTCTACACCATTACGCTGAGCATTATCACGTGATGCGATTAATGCTTGAGGATCGATATCAATACCGATGACTTTAGCTGCTCCGAGCTTAATGGCCGCGATCGCAAGAATGCCAGAACCACAACCAAAGTCGATTACCGTTTTACCTTGCAGGTCTAATCCATCTAACCATTCAAGACAGAGCGCTGTTGTCGGGTGAGTGCCTGTACCAAATGCAAGACCAGGGTCGAGCATGACATTAACAGCATCAGGTTCAGGAATTTCTCTCCAGCTAGGACAAACCCATAGGCGCTGACCGAACTTCATTGGGTGGAAGTTATCCATCCATTCACGTTCCCAGTCTTTATCTTCAATCTGCTCTACTTTATGAGCGAAATCATCAGCGAGTAGACCGAATTCCTTTATTTGTCTGAGGATGAGGCTAGTATCGGCCTCTGCGTCGTATAGCGCTAAAATGTCAGTATCACCCCATAAACGAGTTTCTCCAGGCAGAGGCTCAAATACAGGTGTATCTTTGGCATCAAGAAAGGTGACCGAAAGGGCTCCAGTCTCTTCCATCAACTTATCACCGATAATCTCGGCGTTTTCATTGGTTGCATTAAGCTTTATTTGTATCCAAGGCATAGCTGTGACCTGTCTAAAAAGTGATTTGGCGCAGAGTGTAGCAGATGTTATTGCGTTTGTCTGATGACAAAAAAGCCTGCTGGAAGCAGGCTTTTGGCATGCAATATAATAAAATCTATGTTACTGCAGACCGAGTTTCTTCTCTAGATAGTGGATATTCGCACCACCATGCTGGAAGTTTTCGTCGTTCATGATAGATGACTGTAGTGAAATGTTGGTCTTGATACCGTCAAGAATCATTTCGTTCAATGCATTTTTCATTCTGGCAATCGCTACATCACGGTTTTCACCGTAAGTGATCAGCTTACCGACCATTGAGTCGTAATACGGCGGAACGGTATAGCCAGTGTAGATGTGAGACTCCCAACGGACGCCCATACCACCTGGAGAGTGGAACTGAGTGATCTTACCTGGCGATGGAAGGAACTTCTCTGGATCTTCTGCGTTGATACGACATTCGATAGCATGGCCGCGAATTTTGATATCGTCCTGAGTGAACGATAGTGGCTGACCTGCTGCAATACGAAGTTGCTCTTTAATGATGTCAACACCGGTAACCATTTCAGTTACTGGGTGTTCAACCTGAACACGGGTGTTCATTTCAATAAAGTAGAACTCGCCGTTTTCGTATAGAAATTCAAAAGTACCCGCACCGCGATAACCGATCTCGATACACGCTCGTGTACAACGCTCACCGATGTACTTACGCATTTCTTCAGTAATACCAGGGGCCGGAGCTTCTTCAACTACTTTCTGGTGACGACGCTGCATTGAACAGTCACGTTCACCTAAGTGAATTGCATTACCTTGACCATCAGCAAGAACCTGAACTTCAACGTGACGAGGGTTTTCAAGGTATTTCTCCATGTAAACCATATCATTGTTGAATGCCGCTTTTGCTTCCGCACGTGTCATGCTTATGGCGTTGACCAGTTCGCCTTCGTTACGAACAACTCGCATACCACGACCGCCGCCGCCGCCAGAGGCTTTGATAATAACCGGATAGCCGATGCGTTTTGCAAATGTTTTGTTCTTAGCTTCATCATTGTCCAAAGGACCGTCAGAACCTGGTACGCAAGGAACGCCTGCTTTTTTCATTGCATTGATCGCTGACACTTTGTCACCCATCAGGCGAATAGTCTCAGCACGAGGACCAACAAAAATGAATCCTGATTGCTCTACTTGCTCAGCAAAGTCAGCATTTTCAGACAAGAAACCATAACCAGGGTGAATTGCAATTGCCCCTGTGACTTCAGCAGCAGAAATAAGACGTGGAATATTCAGGTAGCTATCAATACTGCGTGGTGGACCAATACAGATAGATTCGTCTGCCAACAGTACGTGCTTCAGATCACGGTCAGCAGTCGAGTGTACTGCCACCGTTTTAATGCCTAATTCTTTACATGCGCGAAGAATACGAAGTGCGATTTCACCTCGGTTCGCGATGACTATTTTATCTAACATGGTTAAAACCCCGTTTATTCGATAACAACTAGTGGTTGGTCGAACTCAACAGGTTGGCCATCTTCAACAAGAATCGCAGTGACAACGCCTGCTTTGTCTGCTTCGATTTGGTTCATCATTTTCATCGCTTCAACGATGCAAAGAGTATCACCAACTTTTACACTTTGACCCACAGCTACGAACGGTTTTGCGTCAGGACTTGGAGCTCCATAGAAAGTACCTACCATTGGAGAGAGTACTTTGTGCCCAGCAGGAGCTGCCGGTGCTGCAGGTGTCGATTCAGCAACTGGTGCTGCTGGCGCCACAGGTGCAGCTAGAGGAGCAGGAGCTGCGTATTGAATTGGTGCTTGGGCTACAGGTGCAGTGCTGTTGCGACTGATGCGAACCGACTCTTCACCTTCAGAAATTTCCAGCTCAGCGATTCCAGATTCTTCAACTAATTCGATAAGCTTCTTGATTTTACGAATATCCATTGTGCTCATTTCTCTATTTTTATCTCATGACTAGACAGTCTCAAAAGAGACTGTTCATTGTTTTAGTTAGTGACTGCTCTTCAGTGTAGTCACAGCTGAAGACAGTGCAAATTCGTATCCTTGCGCACCCAAGCCACAGATGACCCCCTTCGCTTTATCCGAAAGATAGGAGTGATGGCGAAAATTTTCTCTGGCATGAATATTTGATAGGTGCACTTCGATAAAAGGAATGGCGACACCGAGCAATGCATCCCGAATGGCGACACTGGTATGAGTGAACGCGCCCGGATTAATAATGATAAAATCCACTTTCTGGAAAGCACTGTGTATCGCTTCGATGATTTCGTACTCACGGTTTGACTGAAGATGTTCCAGTTCAACGTCGGCCTTTTTTGCCTGTTCCTCAAGAGTTGAAACGATGCTCTCTAAAGTTTGTGAACCGTAGTGAGCAGGCTCTCTTAGTCCTAGTAAGTTCAAATTTGGACCATTAAGGACAAGGATTCGGAATTTTGCTGACATTGTGCTGTTATCTTCCTCTATTGTGGTACCTAAACATCATAATCACTTATTTTCCAAAATGACATAGCATTTTTGTCAAAAAATAGGCGAAAAATAATGAAACCTTCAAGATTATAGCTAATTCAATACAAATAGCAGCAATTTACTGGTCTTATCACCGATAAATCTCACACTGTTAGTGTGATCTTTCATTGTTGAATATGTGCGGGATTATTATCTTAAATTGGACAAATATAGGTAGAGAGACCACTATTTGAGCTGTTTGTTCCCTGAAAATAATAAAAATGTGAAGGTTATTACGCTGATGAAAAAAAGCCTCCAGTAAATAACCGGAGGCACTCTTTTTACTGGAGGTTCAAATTGTAAGCAGAGTTTACTTACCCAACTCTGATTTCTCGGAGATAAGTTTATCGACCACGCTCGGGTCGGCTAGGGTGGAAGTATCACCTAAGTTACTGGTATCTCCCGTTGCGATTTTACGTAGAATTCGACGCATAATTTTACCTGAACGCGTTTTAGGGAGTGCGTCGGTCCAGTGCAGAATATCCGGTGTTGCGATCGGACCTATTTCCTTCCTGACCCAATCTTTCACTTCTTTATGTAATTCAGTCGAAGGATAGACACCATCGTTAAGAGTAATATACGCATAAATCGCCTGACCTTTAATATTGTGCGGGATACCAACGACAGCAGCTTCGGCTATCTTATCAAAGGCGACCAGAGCGGATTCGATTTCGGCGGTACCCATTCTGTGTCCTGATACATTCAGTACATCGTCAACACGGCCCGTGATCCAGTAGTAGCCATCCTCGTCTCGTTTTGCGCCGTCACCTGTAAAATACATACCTTTGAAGGTGGAAAAGTACGTTTGCTCAAAACGTTCGTGATCGCCATAAACGGTACGCATCTGGCCCGGCCACGAGTCTAGAATGACCAAGTTTCCTTCGTTTGCGCCTTCGACCAGATTACCTGAGTTATCGACTAATGCAGGTTGAACGCCGAAGAAAGGTCTCGTTGCTGAGCCTGGCTTTAAATCTGTCGCGCCAGGGAGAGGGGTAATAAGAATACCGCCAGTCTCTGTCTGCCACCACGTATCAACAATGGGGCACTGTTCGTTACCAATGGTGCGATAATACCATTCCCACGCTTCGGGATTTATCGGTTCTCCAACGGAGCCCATGACTCTCAGCGTACTGCGGGAGGTTCCTTGTATTGCTTCATCGCCTTTGGCCATTAGAGCTCTAATGGCAGTTGGTGCGGTATAAAGCAGGTTTACCTGATGCTTGTCGATAACTTCGCTCATTCTGCTAGTGTTAGGGTAATTAGGTACACCTTCAAATAAAATTGTTTTTGCCCCATTCACCAGTGGACCATAAACCATGTATGTGTGTCCGGTGATCCAACCAACATCAGCAGTACACCAGTACACTTCACCTGGCTGGTAATCGAAGATGTACTTGAATGTCATTGCCGCGTATACCAGATAACCGCCAGTGGTATGAAGAACACCTTTGGGTTGCCCTGTTGATCCTGATGTATAGAGAATAAATAAGGGGTCTTCCGCTTTCATTTCTTCAGGAGCACATGTTGAAGACATGGTTGATACGGCCTCGTGCCACCAGACATCCCTATGCTCATGCCAGGCAACTTCAGCTCCGGTTCGTTTGAAAACGAATACACTCGATACGGTTTTTACTTTAGGATTCGTTAGTGCCTCGTCGACATTTTTCTTAAGAGGAACGGTTCGTCCTCCACGAACACCTTCGTCTGCGGTGATTACCATTTTCGCGTCTGAGTCGACAATACGCCCAGCAAGCGCTTCGGGAGAAAAACCACCAAAAACGACGGTATGTACAGCGCCGATTCTCGCACAAGCCAGCATAGCAACGGCTGCTTCTGGAACCATTGGCATGTAGAGGCAGACTACATCACCCTTTTTGATTCCTTGCTCTTTAAGGGCGTTGGATAATTTACAAACATCGTCATGAAGTTCCTGAAATGTTATCGTTGCATCATCATTAGGGTCGTCACCTTCCCAGATGATCGCCACGTCATTCGCGTGTTTTTCAAGATGGCGATCAATACAATTAGCCGCTACGTTCAATGTACCATCTTCAAACCAACGAATATCGACATGGCCTGTATCGAACGATGTGTGTTTCACTTTGGTAAAGGGCTTGATCCAATCAACGATTTTTCCGTGTTCAGACCAAAATCCTTCTGGGTCTTGAACGGACTGCTTATACATAGACAGGTATGTGTCGTTATCCGCGTGAGCATTAATTTTGATCTGTTCTTTAACCGGATATACGTGTTCACTCATGACATCTTCTCCTTATGAAAACCCGATATTGGCGCTGACGATGATGTATTTTTTAGTGTGTGAGTCAGTGTCATTTATTGATATTAACTGTTGTTCAGATGAGCCGATTCCTCAATTAGACTTTTGGCTAAGTGCTCGAGATCACTAAAAAAGTCATTTGAAATTGAGTGCTTTCTGATTAATGACTGATGAGAGTGCTAGGGAGATCACCTTTGGTCAGGCGAACAAAAATAAGTGCGGCGGCGATGGCGTCTTGTAATGCATCGTGTTTATTGTGATGCGGTAAATCTAGGTGTTTACAAATGGCTTCAAGGCTTAGATCGAAATAGGCATTTGGTAACAATCTCTCCAATTGGTCATGATAGATCTGACTGACTTCTATTAGTTTGTTGGGTAGAGGAAACCCCAGTTGACGCTGACAAGCGATATCAAGAATCGATTTATCATAACGGATATGATATCCAACCAACGGGCGGTTGCCGATAAATTGTAATAGTTGAATTAACGCCTCTTTTTCGGATACACCATTGGTTAAATCATTATGTCGGATATGATGAATTTTGACCGAGTCTTCATTGAGAGATTGGGGCGCGGCTAAGCGAATCTCAAATGACGAGCTGATTAAAATCCGGTTATCGACAATTTTTGTCGCAGCGATCGATACCAGTTCCGCTCGCTGAGGGTTAAGACTGGTGGTTTCACAATCGAGAGAGACTAATTCCTGACCTCTATAGGGCTTGAACAAGTCGCGATAAGCTGAATTAGCGAGCTTGTAATACCAGTACTTTCGTCTTAGTGGATTCATGATTACGCCCTTTAATCTCTTATCTGATAGTGGTAACTCAGCCATTCTTTGAATTTTTTGACGACATGAAGACCATGACGAAGTAGGTCGCGCTCCATTCGCTCCATTCTTTCTATCTGGATCTGATTTGTTTGAGTCGGGTTATCAATCTGCTGAGCTAAACGAAATTTAATGAACAGTTTTAACGCCTCACTAAGGTTATCTGCAGTTTCCTGCTCAAGTACATGAAGTTCGACTAAGGTATTGAGACGATCAAACGTATTGGTGGCCTGGATACCATAATCGAGGCTTAGCGCTCTTACTCCGTGAACGATAGGAAAAATGCCACCTTGTTTGATGTCTATTCCTTCTTTTGAACTTTTGACGTTGCCGAACAGAGTTAATGGCAACGAGAAATTTAATGCAGGACGAGTGAATTCACTTAATAACGCTTCTTTACCTTTGGTCAGTGTAATTAAAGCCTGTTTGACAGCTGAAAACATACTTTCATTTCCTGCGATGGGAGCGGCGTCGGTCAGAATCGCTAATTTCATCATATTTTCTCCAGAAGGCTTTTTCACCCACTGAGTGACCGAATTGACCCAACCTGCATTTGTTTTTACCCATTCTCTATTGCTGACCATAATATTGCCTGGACATGGAGGGTAACCAAGCTGAAGTAGAGTATGAGTAAATTTCTCTACGATAGGCCGGAGTGTATCCCATGTTAGGTTTTCATCTATGATTAGGGCGTTATCCTGATCGGTTTTTAGAATTTGCTCTCCGCGACCTTCGGAGCCTAATACCATTAAGCAGCATTGCTCTTGTATTTCTGGGGGAAAAACTAATTCAAACGCTTTTTCTATGATTTGTTCGTTAACCGTAGCGATCAGTTCGACCATAAAGCGGGTACGAATGCCATTTTTAATCAGGTTTCGCACTAATTGTTGCTGTTGATGGGAGGCAATAATCAGTTCTTCAATACTGGATGAGCGAGCAATACTGAGAGTCAGAACATGGGAATGTGTCGAGAAACTGCTCAATACCTGAGTCATATCCAATAGACCAACTGCGTTGTTGGCTTGTGTGACCATAAGCCTTTTAACCTTCGAACGCAGCATGGTAATCAGTGCATTAAATAGAAAATCCCCTTTTTCTATAGATTGAACGGGTGCGGTCGCAATATGGCTAACGCTTTCGTCCTGAGTCATTTGGTTGATTACCAGAGCATGAAGCATATCGGTTCGGGTAATGATGCCGTAGCTTGGATAGTATTGAGGTTCATTCTCTTTAAGACGAACTAATGCCGCGTCTACGTTATGCTCTTTCATCATAAGAGTTGCTTGAGTCAAAGTGCAATCAGGATCAAGTATTGTGGGCGGATAATAAATAGAATCATCGACCTTCGTTAAAATAAACTCCGCAAGGTTTTGCTGCTGATGGGCTGCGTCCAGTAGGACCTGACGATTGGCGAGATTATTGTCAAAGTAAGCCGCAAACTCTCCATTTTTTTTATAGAGTGATAAGAAAATAGTTTTGGGTAATAAATAGGTTAAGGTATCTTCCAGAGCGATATAATCATGTTTGCTATGAAGGTCAAACATAGCTCGTACATCAAATAGGTCATCATTGGTATAGTGTGCAAAGACCTCTTTTTTATCTTCAGATCGCTCTTCCACAACTCCTTTTATCAGCAGAAAAAGGTGCGTGCTGGACTCGTTAGCATTGAGCAACTTTTGTTGGCTGCGATAATAGGCAACATCGAGAGAACTCCGCAGAGTTTTCTGTTCTTCATCAGACAACCTGTCAAAAGGTGGAGATTGCATATTAAATTTGTCTGGCATCGGCAAATAATCCATCCCTAACTAAACTCTGATGAATTAATTGTGGCTAACTTTATCGCTATCTCCAGACGACTTTGGTCGTAGAAATACCGAGCAGAATTGCTGTTACCAGAGATTGTAGAAAATAGGGAAACGTTGAATTGCTCGAATAGCCCTTTTTCCCAAATGCTGAGAAGAGCATAATAGGGCAAATTATAAATAGGCTGAATGAGAACACTATGTTGCAAATCTCGCCATTTCGTTGGGCGTCACAATTCTATGTTGGATTCTTTTTTGTTTATGGCGTGTATCTTCCTTTTTGGGCATTGTGGCTTGAATACAAAGGCATGGATTCAGCACAAGTCGGTATTTTAGTCGGTCTGGCCTTTGCGACTCGTTGCGGTGCCAATCTTCTTCTTACACCTAAAGTTAATCAGGCAGAACAATTACTCCCTGCTTTACGCTGGATAAGCTTATTTATGATTGCTTGCCTGGCATTGTTTGCTGTTGATGACAGTTTTTACTGGCTTTGCTTTCTGACCATCTTATTTAATTTGGGTATCGGTCCGACGTTGCCTTTATCTGATGCGTTCGCAAATCATTATGCGAAGCGCAAGTTGTTGGATTATGGCCGCTCACGTCTGTGGGGCTCAGCTGCGTTCATTGCTGGCTCGACACTAGTGGGGTGGCTGGCACTGCATCTTGGCAATCAGGTTATTCTCTACACGGCGTTTGTCGGCGCCTGTGTCATGCTGCTTTTTTCTTTACTGAAACCTAATCCAGAACCCAAAGGTGATGGACCTTCGACGATGGAGAAAAAGGAGTCACTCGTTGCGCTACTGAAAAATAAATCCGTCATACTCTTTTTACTTATGGTGGCGTTTATTCAGGGAAGCCACGCAGCGTATTACGGCTTCAGTTCAATTTATTGGAAATCTGTCGGGTACAGCGAAGAAACTATCGGCTATTTATGGAGTCTAGGTGTGATTGCTGAAATTCTGGCTTTTGCTGTAAGTAAGTCAGTATTCGCGAAACTCTCTATTCGTACTCTGTTTGTGATTGCTTCTATCGCTGTGATGTTTCGCTGGGGAGTGACTGCTTTAACTACTGAACTTTACGCGCTTGTTTTTGTTCAGTTATTTCACAGTATGACGTTTGCTGTTGCTCATATCGCGGCAATTCGATATATCCAGTGTGCGCCTGGAAGGCTAATGGTGCCATTACAGGCTCTTTATAATGCTTTACCTTTAGGGTTGGTGGTTGCAGTACTAACGCCGATTTCCGGCTGGGGGTTCTCTCATTGGGGAGGACTAGTCTTCTTCGGTATGTCCGTTATGGGATTACTGGCTCTATTTGTTCCTGTACGCCTGTTAGGTTCTGATGTGCAGGAAGAGTCAAAGCAACAAAAAACTTCTGCTGAAGCACATAATTAATAGATTGAATTTGCAGGAATAAACGATTCTTTCTTTAATGAGAGGGTAGATTTCTCTTTTATATTTGAAAGGATCGTTTATGGATGCATGGATTGTGATCCCGCTGTTGTTATTTTACCTGAGCATACTGTTTTGTATTGCCTGGTATGGGGATCGTCATATCCATTGGCTCGCGAAATACCGCCCCTGGATTTATAGCTTATCTATTGCGGTATATTGTACTTCCTGGACGTTCTATGGAACTGTCGGTCAAGCGACATCGGACCCTTGGTCTTTTCTTCCTATCTACGTTGCTCCTATCTTAGTTTTTACTTTTGGCTGGCGCTTACTCTCTCGCTTAATGATGACAGCCAAGAGAGAACATATTACTTCCATCTCCGACTTTATTGCTGCTCGTTATGGAAAATCACAAGGCTTAGCGATTCTCGTTACGTTAATTGCCGTGATTGGTATTTTGCCGTACATCGCATTGCAATTGCGCGGGATCACTATGGGGGTGCAGGTATTATCGCCAAAATTGGCGGGAGCTTCCGGAGAGAATGTCGACCAAATTGCTTGGGCTGTGGTTGTCGCTCTGGCACTGTTTACGATGTTGTTTGGTACTCGTCATATAGACAGTACAGAGCATCACCGCGGTATGATGATGAGTATTGCATTTGAGTCTATAGTCAAACTGCTCGCCTTTCTAACCATTGGTTTATTCATTATCTACATACTTTTCAGCGATAGAGTTTCTGGACTAGATACTATCATGTCGAGTTCTCTTCGAGCGCCTAATTGGGCGACATTGAGCATTCATATTGTCATGACGGTATTTGCGATAATTTGCCTTCCTCGCCAGTTTCACACCATGATTGTTGAAAACGAACAGCCCAAAGATTTGCGTAAAGCCCGTTGGGTATTTCCTATCTATTTGGTTTTGATGGGCTTATTTGTACTGCCAATCTCCTGGATTGGACAAGGTTTAATGGAGCCGCAACTAGCAGATACGTATGTCATCAGTATTCCTAAAATGCTCGGATCCGACTGGATCGCAATGATCGCATTTTTGGGGGGCGCATCAGCAGCAACGGGCATGGTGATCGTTTCAACAACGGCACTGACGATCATGATTTCGAACGATATGGTAGTGCCAATATTACTGCGTCGCTTGCGTATATCTCATCAGAGCCACCGTCATTTTTCTGATGTGCTCGTCATAATTCGCCGCGCTTTGATTTTGGTACTGCTGATATTGGCATACGGCTACTATCGGGCGCTAGACTCTATACCTTCTTTGTCCACGATTGGGTTCCTTTCTTTTGCTGCCGTTGGACAGTTTGCTCCTGCGTTGATTGGGGGAATGTACTGGAGAGATGGCAATAAGAAAGGTGTTTATGTTGGTCTGACCATCGGAGTCACTATCTGGCTAATCACACTAATGTATCAAACGCAGATCTTAGCGGGTGATGCTCATAGCAATCCTCTCCTGTGGATAATTACTCCACCAGTGTTTCTGCATTCTTTGCATATCGGGATTTCAGACTGGGGCATGATTCTTAGCATTATCCTGAATACTTTTTGTTACTGGTGGGTTTCTGTCCTGACCTCATCTAGCCTGACAGAGCGTCTACAGGCTGCGTCTTTTGTTGGTATTCCGCTTCCTGATAACGAAAATGTCAGTTTATATGAAAGTAGAGTTACGGTAGCTGAATTGGAAATGCTTGCCTCGCGCTTTGTTGGGCGTTCTCGTATGCGCTCTGCTTTTGATTTGTATTGGAAGCAGCAGGATGTGGAGTTAATGCCTAACCAGCAAGCTCCAGCAACGTTAATTCGTCATACTGAGCGCGTATTAGCGGGTGTTTTCGGTGTTTCCTCAGCTAAGTTAGTTTTGTCCTCTGCGTTACAAGGAAAAAACATGCAGTTGGAGGAGGTTGCCACGATTGTGGATGAAGCCTCGGAACTGTATGACTTTAGTCGCACACTTTTACAGGGCGCTATTGAACATATTGGACAGGGAATTTCGGTTGTGGATAAGCAGCTTAGACTTGTCGCCTGGAATCAACGTTATCTTGAGTTATTTCATTTTCCTCCGGGATTAATTCAGGTGGGACGGCCGATTGCCGATGTTATTCGGCATAATGCCATGCAGGGCTTGTGTGGGCCGGGCGATATTGAAGAGCATGTTAGGAAACGACTTTATCACCTCCAGCAGGGCTCGCGGCATACATCCTCAAGGCAACGTAGTGACGGAAGGGTAATTGAGGTTCAGGGTAATCCGATGCCCGGTGGTGGCTTCGTTATGAGCTTTACTGATATTACGGTCTTTCGTGAGGCTCAGGATGCGTTAAAACAAGCAAATGAATCTTTGGAAGAACGAGTTCACAAGCGAACCGAAGAATTGGAGAAACTGAATCGCCAAATGGTTGCTGAGACTCAAAGGGCGGAAAGAGAGTCCCGTTCCAAGTCCAGATTTCTTGCTGCGGTAAGTCACGATCTTATGCAGCCTTTGAATGCCGCGAGGTTATTTGCATCTTCTTTGGCTGAAGTGGCGAAAGAAAATGAGTCTCGGGAATTGGCCACTCATATAGAAAGTTCATTAAGCGCAGCCGAAGAACTCATTGGCGATTTGCTCGATATATCCCGATTAGAATCCGGTAAACTTGATACAAATATTCATCGCTTTGCTTTGAATGATGTACTGTCGCATTTGAGTGCTGAGTTCAGTGTCATCGCGGAACAACAGGGTATCGAGTTTGCTACAGTTCCTTCTTCAACTATCGTCGTATCCGACCCTAAGTTTTTACGTCGGATTATTCAGAATTTTCTCACTAACGCATTTCGTTATACGCCCAGAGGCAAAGTGATTCTCGGGGTAAGGCGCGCTGGTGCTCACGTTCGTATTGATGTCTGGGATAACGGTTCGGGTATTGAAGATGATAAACAGAAAATTATCTTTGATGAGTTTACACGTGCCAGCACGATTCGTTCTGACCAAGGTTTAGGTTTGGGGTTAGCGATTTCGAAAGGTTTAGCACAGGTTCTGGGGCACCGGATTGAGATGCGCTCTTGGCCGGGAGAGGGCAGTGTGTTCTCTTTAGTTTTACAGAGAGCATATGAGATAGATAAACCTGCCACAGTCATTGAACCGTCTTCGCCTCAATTGGATCTTGTTGGGTTAAAGGTACTGTGTGTGGATAACGAAGAAGATATTCTGATTGGAATGAGTCAGTTACTCAATAGGTGGGGGTGCGATGTCCGTTTAGGTAAGGATTTAGTGTCTGGACTTAAGTGTATTGATGAGCAATGGACGCCAGAAATAGTATTATCGGATTATCGTCTCGATCATGATCGTACTGGTCTTGAAGTATTACAGCAGTGCCGTTTGCGTATGGGAGCTCAATTTGAGGGAGTCATCATTAGTGCAGACCGAACTCAGGAAATGATGGAAGCCATTCGGTCAAATGGATTCCACTTCTTAGCGAAGCCGATAAAACCACTCAAGTTAAGAGCGGTTTTGAATCGGAAAAGAGCGTAATTAAGCCGAAATGGAAAGTGGCCATCCTATGTCTGTCTGACGATGGGCTTCGATTTCTATCTCAGCGTTTGTCAGAGGGTTTTCGGTCAGCCATTCTTTATCCAGCTTAATGGTCAGATTGTCACCTTCCGCTACCAGCACGATATTGGGTTGTAAATCCTTGCTACGACGATGCGTAAGCAATATTGCTAAGCGCAGTAGTCTAAGTACTCGTTTACCGCTTGCTGCAGACAATGCATACTGTTCTGGCAATGCAGTCAGAGTTTCGCGATAACGTCGGGTTAATTCACTTAAAAAGTGCTTCTGTGCTCGGGTATAGCCGGGTAAGTCCAAATGTTGGAGGAGATAAGCGCCATGCTCGCCACCTTTTTTGAAATCGATAGAAAGACCGATTTCGTGCAGTTCAGCAGCGGTACACAGCAGCATTTCGCCTTGTGGTTCAGGAATCCACTCAGAACCTCCGCATTGCTGTAAAAGATCACTAGCTAGCTCTGCCACTTGCTTAGCATATGGCTGATCAATCTGATATCGGGTTTGAACACTCTTTATCGTTCTTGCGCGGATATCATTTTGTCGCAGTTCATTAACCATTTCATAAACTAAACCTTCACGCAGAGCGCCACCGGCCAGAGTCATTGCATCAATGCTAAGTGATTCGAAAATAGCAATCAAAATCGAAAGACCACTCGGAAAAACGAGTGCTCTTTCTAACGTTAATCCTACAATTTCCAGCTCTTCTAAATGATCAGCCATCATTGCCTGTTGTTGTAAACGTTTTAGTTTAGATAGGGTAATGACCTCATCCATTCCTTGCGCCAACATTATTTCCTGCAGTGCCTGGACCGTACCACTGGCTCCAACACATACATTCCATCCCAGAGATTGATACTGTTCAAGGATTGGAAGCAACGTCTGTTTTGCTGCCTCTATGGCATAACGAAAGTTTGCTTCGGTGAGCTGCCTATCTTTGAAATATTTTTCTAACCAGGTAACGCAACCCATCTTCAAGCTGGTGAGTGCTTTAGCTTCAAAGCCCTCACCGATGATAAGCTCGGTACTGGCTCCACCAATATCAACCACTAGACGTCGTCCCATACCACCAGAAGTGTGAGCGACTCCTTTATATATAGTGGCTGCTTCTTCTTCACCCGGAATGACATTAATGTCATAACCCAAAATACGATTCGCTTTAGACAGAAACACATCAACATTTACGGCGGTTCTTAAAGTGGCCGTACCCACAATACGGATGTTTTCTTGAGGAATATCCTGTAATCGCTCTGCAAAAAGTGCCAGACAATCCCAGCCTCTTTGCATGGCTTCCACACTCAGCTCGTTGCGTTCATTCAGACCTGCAGCTAAACGTACCTTACGTTTAATCTTTGCCATTGTCTGTACGCTACCATCAATATGCCTGACAACAAGCATATGAAAGCTGTTCGATCCGAGATCAATTGCAGCGTAAAGCGGTGAAGGTTGGTTAGAGCTCATATACGACGTCAGCTTCCTTAATTGCTTGGTGTTGTGTTCTTATTATTTGGATATGGCTTTCTATTCTTATTTGACGAACGACGATTATTTGAATGAGAACCACCAGTATTTGTTCTACGCGATTGACGGGGTTGTCGCTGTCTCATTTTTAGGGGAGCCGGTAAATCTTCCAGTAATGCAGTCGAATCATATTCTGATACTGGAATTGAATGTGCAATATATTCTTCGATTGCAGGTAGATTAATTGCATATTCCTCACAAGCAAAGCTGATTGAACTACCGCTTGCACCTGCGCGACCTGTACGTCCAATGCGGTGAACATAATCTTCACAGTCATCAGGTAAATCGTAGTTATACACGTGAGTCACTTCAGGAATATGTAAGCCGCGAGCTGCAACATCTGTCGCTACTAAAATATCCAGAGAACCTTGTGTAAACTCTTCTAGAATACGTTCGCGTTTCTTCTGTGGAACATCTCCAGTAAGAAGACCCACACGGTGACCGTCTGCGGCTAAGTGGCCCCAGATTGACTCGCATTTATGCTTCGTATTGGCAAAAATGATGGCTCGATCTGGCCACTCTTCCTCGATGAGAGTTTGCAGTAACGCCATTTTGTGTTCGTTTGATGGATAAAACAGTTCTTCTTTAATGCGGTGACCTGTTTTTTGTTCCGGTTCAACCACGATATGTTCTGGTGATGTCATGTGCTCAAATGCCAGTTCCTGAACACGATAAGAAAGTGTTGCTGAAAATAGCATATTCAATCTATCTGCAGGTGCAGGCATACGACGGAACAAGAAACGGATGTCTTTAATGAAGCCTAAATCGAACATTCTGTCCGCTTCATCCAGCACGACAACTTGAATATCATTCAGGTTAAAGACTCGTTGTTTATAAAAATCGATGATTCTTCCAGTTGTTCCAATCAGAATATCAACGCCTTTTTCTAATTTTTTTAATTGCTTATCGTAACTTTCGCCACCATAAGCCAACGCTGCGCTTACACCGGTTGATTGAATCAAAGGTTCCGCATCATTAAAAATTTGTATCGCTAACTCTCGAGTTGGTGCCATAATAATAGCTCGAGGTTGGATGGAACTTCTTCCTTCTCGTACCGGAGTTGTCAGTAAGTGGTTAAAGGTCGCAGTGAGAAACGCGAGCGTTTTACCAGTCCCTGTTTGGGCCTGGCCTGCAATATCACGGCCGGAGAGCAGTACCGGCAACGCCAAAGCTTGAATTGGGGTGCAGAATTCGAACCCTTTTTGCTTCAAACCTTCAGTAATTTGAGGCTCTAACCCCAAATCGGCGAAATTTTGCTCTGTGATGTGTGTCTTTTTCATTGCTATAGAATATCAGCTTAGGCTTGCAATACGAAAGTAAATACATTCCAATAGAGCATCTAATTACTGATTGTTATGCAATCAGATCAGAAAAAACAGATTGGAGTCGAAGATGAGTGATAAATTTTTGCAGCTGACTGATGACAGTTTTGAAAGTGATGTGATCAAAGCTGCAGGCCCTGTTCTTGTTGATTTTTGGGCAGAATGGTGCGGTCCATGTAAAATGATTGCTCCAATTCTAGATGAAATCGCGGATGAGTACGAAGGCAAACTCACTATCGGTAAGTTGAACATTGACCACAATGCAGGAACACCGCCAAAATTTGGTATTCGTGGTATTCCTACGTTGTTACTGTTTAAAGATGGTAACGTTGCTGCTACTAAGGTTGGCGCGTTGTCTAAAACTCAACTAAAAGAGTTTTTGGACGCAAATCTTTAATTAGAAATTAAACCGTACATTGATCAATGTACGGTTTTATTTTTAGAATTAAAACAAAACCTAGACTAGACTTACTTTTAGTGCTAGTTTATCGAGCGTTAATTAAACAAGTGTTCACTTCTTGGTCAATCCTTAGACCAAAATCTTTCTTAATTTATTTACTAGCAAACAGATCCTATTTTGACTAAACAAGTATCCACCACAATGAACCTAACAGAATTAAAAAACAGAGCTGTTTCAGATCTCGTCAAGCTGGGAGAATCCCTAGGGCTTGAGAACTTAGCTCGTCTACGTAAACAGGACATCATCTTTTCTATACTAAAGGCGCATGCTAAAAGTGGAGAGGATATTTTTGGGGATGGGGTGTTAGAAATCCTTCAAGATGGTTTTGGTTTCTTACGTAGTGCTGACAGCTCGTACTTAGCGGGTCCTGATGACATTTATGTGTCTCCGAGCCAGATTCGTCGTTTTAACTTGCGAACAGGAGATTCTATCTCCGGTAAAATTCGCCCACCGAAAGAAGGCGAAAGATACTTTGCTCTTCTCAAAGTGAACTCTGTCAACGATGACAAACCTGATAACGCTCGCAACAAGATCCTTTTCGAAAACTTAACCCCTTTACATGCTAACGAACGCATGAAGATGGAACGTGGTAATGGCTCAACGGAAGACATTACAGCGCGCGTTCTTGACCTTGCTTCACCAATTGGTAAAGGTCAGCGCGGTTTGATTGTTGCTCCGCCTAAAGCGGGTAAAACAATGCTTCTGCAAAATATTGCTCAAAGCATCGCCCACAACCATCCCGAATGTGAGTTAATGGTACTTCTAATCGATGAACGTCCTGAAGAAGTAACAGAGATGCAGCGTTTGGTAAAAGGTGAAGTGATTGCTTCTACCTTTGATGAACCAGCATCTCGCCATGTTCAAGTTGCTGAGATGGTGATTGAGAAAGCGAAACGTTTGGTTGAGCATAAGAAAGATGTGGTTATCTTACTCGATTCGATTACTCGTCTTGCTCGTGCCTACAACACAGTTGTTCCATCATCGGGTAAAGTACTGACTGGTGGTGTGGATGCAAACGCATTACATCGTCCAAAACGTTTCTTTGGTGCTGCACGTAATGTAGAGGAGGGCGGTAGTTTAACAATCATCGCAACTGCTCTTGTAGATACTGGTTCGAAAATGGATGAGGTTATCTACGAAGAATTTAAAGGCACAGGTAACATGGAACTGCACCTGAATCGTAAGATTGCAGAAAAGCGTGTCTTCCCTGCTATTGATTTCAATCGCTCAGGTACTCGTCGTGAAGAGCTTCTTACTAAGACTGACGAGCTACAAAAAATGTGGATCTTACGTAAAATTGTTCACCCTATGGGTGAGACTGACGCGATGGAATTCCTCATTGATAAGTTGGCTATGACCAAAACCAATGATGAGTTTTTTGATGCGATGAGACGTCAATAACAAAATAGATAAAGAAAAGCGCCATCGACGGATACGATGGCGTTTTTATTTGCTTTACGCTTTATCTATAACCACAATCTAGGAAAAGGAATCCTTAGGAGAGGTGTATGCAACAAGGAATGTTGTCATCATTACTTCTTTCTTTTTCGTTGCTGGCACCTTTTAGTGTGTCCGCCGCCGATATTTCTATGACTGAGAGAAATCAGCTGCTGCAGGATAAGCAGTTGCAGAATAAAGTCTCAGAGTTGATGGAATACGTAAAGAAAGACGATATAGACTCGCTCGAGTTCGCTCTTGATCAGCTAGCATTTCCTCAGCAGGAATCGCTTCGTTATATGCTGATAAAAAAACTGTACGATGAAAATGCGGTTCTTTCAGTGCAAATGAAGCATTTCGTCGTCGAACAGAGGTCGTTAAAGCCTGTTTATTACGTCCTGCAAAAGGGCGATGGTTATGAGTTTACGTTACCCGCATTTGATTACCCCAATATCGCTAACCGTATCTTAAAAGCTTGGATTCAAGACAAGAGTACGTTGGACTTCATTCTAAAAGCCGAACACAATGAGTTGAATTTACGCGACTGGTTATCCGGTGATGAACAGTTCGTTCATGAACATGAAGCATTACTTAATCGAGAAATCGACAGTTTAACCGATGAAGCCGTTCATTCTCTTGTTGCTCAGATTACAGAAACGAAAGTGACGACTTGGTTACCATCTTCTGCCGCAATGGCAACCTTAGTACGGGCGAGCAACGATCCAAAGCTGTATAAATTATTTTGGTTGATGAAAGCGGATATCAATATGGAAAATGAGCTCACTCGGTTAAGTAATCTCAAAGACGATAGCTTTGCTATCAATCAAATTATGTTGGCCAGTAAAAACCCGAGATTGAAGCAGCAAGCATTGGTCGCTCTGACGCGGATTCAGCCATTACCCGATCACGTAAAAAACTACTTAATTACTCAGATGAAAGACAGTGATCAGGCTTATTATGTAGCAAGTGCGCTAAAGGAGCAGGGTTATAGGACGTTATTGAGTGATTTGATTGCGACTAATGTGAAGGTGAATCATAAAGTACTGCAACAAGTTTTGGATAACTAATTAAAATCGAAACTCGATTTACGATGATTTTTGGTATACTGCTCTAAAGTTCATCATAGGCAGTACCCTCATGAAATTTAAGGATATGCGCGGATTTCTGGATTATCTGGAAGAACATGGTCAGTTAAAGCGTATCAAATATCCCATCGACCCTCGTTATGAAATGACAGAGATCAGTGATAGGACCCTCAGAGCGGGAGGGCCTGCTCTATTGTTTGAGAATCCAATCGGTTACGATACCCCCGTCCTTACTAACCTTTTTGGTACACCCAAAAGAGTTGCAATAGGTATGGGAAGAGAAAATGTTAAAGAGCTCAGAGAAGTCGGGAAACTTCTTGCCTATTTAAAAGAGCCAGAGCCGCCGAGCGGTTTTAAAGATGCCATCGATAAACTTCCTGTATTTAAACAGGTTCTGAACATGCCTGCGAAGCGACTGAAAAAGGCACCGTGTCAGGAGATTATCTTGGAAGGTAGTCAAGTCGATTTAGATAGAATTCCCGTGATGAGCTGTTGGCCTGGTGATGTTGCCCCGTTATTAACATGGGGACTTACAGTCACAAAAGGCCCAACTAAGAAGCGGCAGAACATTGGTATTTATCGCCAGCAAAAATTATCCAAAAATAAGATTATTATGCGCTGGTTGGCTCATCGTGGAGGAGCTCTCGATTTTCGAGATTGGATGGAATCGAATCCAGGGGAACCTTTTCCAGTGTCCGTCGCATTTGGCGCTGATCCTGCCACAATATTAGGTGCAGTGACTCCGGTGCCTGATACTTTGTCTGAGTATGCTTTTGCTGGATTATTACGCGGTAGTAAAACAGAAGTGGTTAAATCAATCAGTAATGATTTAGACATACCGGCGAGTGCGGAAATTGTACTTGAAGGCTTTATTGATCCTAATGAGTTAGCTGATGAAGGTCCTTACGGCGACCATACTGGTTACTTTAATGAAGTCGAAAAGCATCATGTTTTTACCATTACACATATTACAATGCGTAAAGACGCTATCTATCATAGTACCTACACAGGACGTCCACCTGATGAGCCTGCAGTCTTAGGTGTTGCTCTTAATGAAGTATTTGTTCCTATATTGCAAAAGCAATTCCCAGAAATAGTGGATTTTTATCTCCCACCTGAAGGCTGTTCTTATCGTATGGCCGTAGTTACGATGAAAAAACAATACCCTGGGCATGCGAAGCGCGTCATGATGGGGGTATGGTCATTCTTACGCCAATTCATGTATACCAAATACGTGATTGTATGTGATGAAAGCGTCAATGCTCGAGATTGGGACGAAGTCGTTAAAGCCATGGTCGACAATATGGCGCCGGTAGCTGATTCTCTGTTCGTCGATAACACTCCGATTGATTCGCTAGATTTCGCTTCTCCTGTCGTTGGGCTTGGTTCCAAAATGGGGTTAGATGCCACCATAAAATGGGAGCCAGAATTAGCGATGACAGGAATGAATGACGTACTTGAATACAAGAGTTTTAATTCGACAATCGTCCCTGAATGGAAGACGCAATTCAGTAATATAGTTGATATCTATCTACCACAAACGACAGGCCATCGGTTTATCCTTGCTAGTATGAAGAAAGACGCAGCAGGACAAGCTAAGGAGCTTCTGCAGTATATGATGAAAAATCTTCAACTAGTAAGTGACGCAAAGTTCATTGCTTTATTTGAAGAAGATGTAAATATTCGTGATTGGAATGACGTGATTTGGGCAATCACAACCCGAATCGATCCAACCAGAGATATTCTTAAAGTTGAAGGCTCATCTGACAAAAGCAGTTTGTTAGCTTTTGATGCTACGAATAAATGGCCAGGTGAAGTTCAACGAGAGTGGGGCAACCCCATCAAGAAAGATCCTAAATTAGTGGTTAAGATTGATGCAATTTGGGATGAGTTAGATATTCTATGAGCCATACTGTTTTATTACTACCTAGTAAAGTGCAGTTTACGGTTTCGGCGGGACAGACAATATTAGAGGCTGCGCTCAACCAGCAGATCTCTTTCCCCAACCGTTGTCGTGTTGGCGCTTGCGCGGCATGTATGTGTCGTAAGCTTGAAGGTGATGTCGATTATCATCTGGAGCCTGTATTAACAAAAGATGAAATTAAATATGGGTGGATATTTCCTTGTCAGGCATTCGCAAAAAGTAATTTGATACTTACTTTTGAAGAGTAAGTTAGAGGTATAAAAAATAAAATGACGATCAAATGTAAAGTAAAGTCTATTACACCTTTAGCGTGTAATACCTATAAGGTTCTGCTTCAACCTTCTCAGAGTATTCCTTTTAAAGCGGGCCAGTATTTAATGGTAGTGATGGGGGAAAAAGATAAACGTCCTTTCTCTATTGCGAGTAGCCCTTTCCGACTTGAAGGTGAATTAGAACTTCACATCGGTGCTGCGGAGCACAACGCTTACGCAATAGAAGTGGTCGATCTAATGAAAAAATCGTTGGCTGAAGGTGAAGAAATCGAAATCGATGCACCTCATGGTAACGCTTCATTTAAAGAGGACAGCGATCGTTCTATCTTACTTGTCGCTGGTGGCACTGGCTTTAGTTATGTGCGTTCTATTTTAGACCATTGTGTTGAGCAAAAAGTAAATCGCCCTGTGCACTTGTACTGGGGAGCGAAGACTGCAGACCAATTATATGCAAAAGAAGAGTTGGAACTATTGGTTCAGAACTATTCTAATATTTCATTCGTTCCTGTTATCGAACAAGCTGAAAATAATTGGACAGGTAAGCTCGGTAATGTTCTTGAAGCAATAGAAGAAGACTTTGCAACGCTCGAGAACTTTGACATTTATATCGCTGGACGTTTTGAAATGGCGGGAGCCGCGAGAGAACGCTTCACGCAACATAAATCAGCAAGAAGTGAATGTATGTTTGCTGACGCTTACGCATTTATTTGATTTATGCTTCATGAAAACCAGGAAATGGTGAATTATTCGTCTATTTTCTGGTTTTTCTCCATTATTAAGCTAAGAAATAAAATAATTTTAGTTTTTCTTAAAAAATGCTTGCGCTTATTATCGAACTCCCTATAATGCCGCCTCACTGACACGGCAGATGAGTTCTAAGAACTTTGAAGCAGTGAGTATGAGGTGAGAAATAAAAGTAACAAAAAGTGTTTGACACTTCCTTTTATCTCTATACAATGCACCTCCACTTCACGGAGTAATCCTGAAGTTAGCTCTTTAACAATATAAACCTATCAATCTGTGTGGGCACTCGTCGGATAAACATCCAAAAGATTTTATCAATGATACGAGTGACCAAATCGAACAGGATTTCTTTTTAAGAATGAATGTTTGGCACAGTCAATTCAACATTACATTA
>NZ_RJVQ01000074.1 GCF_003856525.1 Vibrio viridaestus | reverse complement strand
ACATTTGAGAAGATAAAAGAGCCATATTCAAGGTGTGGTATACATGTTTTGTAAAGAGTGAGCATAGCCTCTGTTGTGAAGAATTTTTCATTATGAAGCCAATTAACCGTCTACATCTGGAAATAATAAACGAGGCATGTTGTTGACAATTTACGCTTCGTGTGTAAGTAATACCGAGATCGTGCACTGATCTCAGTGTTTCCAGTCTACTTTGATTCAAGCAAAGTTGTAAATCATATGGATGTTTTGCAGAATGCATGATGCCACACTTGTTCAGGTTRAATGCTAATTGCCATTTRWCRCTCCACATAGWTAGGTTATTAAAATAACATTGAACCTGKGATATARTTTCGCTGAGWGCTTCAGGCYSAMWRSTGTATAGRATTTTGAGATGGTCGGCGCACAAKTATGGTCTGTGAAATGTGATGGTGTKACAGATATATCGTCAGTGTATGACATKRWGTTGCGGTATGRAAGARAGCTGWAGAGGACTGGCTTCTGTCRGTCGTTSACGACTGCCTGGTTGTGRTSCTRGAGACSATGTAACACAGTGGCTACAGACCTTTCCACATATGTCTCACAATAGAAGACAATGGCYATCCTGCTGCTGCAACTTCATTTCACATTCTTCATAACGATCGACGTAACCTGTTCATGTG
>NZ_RJVQ01000073.1 GCF_003856525.1 Vibrio viridaestus | reverse complement strand
GGAGAACGTTCTTTTGCTGATATTATTACCAGTATTCGATACTGGGTCATTCATAGCATTACTATACCTTCCCTTTTCATTGCGGGCTGGTTATTCGTCAGCACGGGTTTAGCTTATGATGTGTTTGGAAGTCCCCGACCAAATGAGTATTTTACAGAGAGCCGACAAGGMATTCCATTAATMACWGGCCGYTTTGATYCTTTGGMACAACTCGATGAATTTAGTAGATCYTTTTAGGAGGWCCCAATGACTATAGATMGRACCTATCCAATTTTTACAGTGMGMTGGTTRGCTGTTCAYGGACTAGCTGTACCTACCGTTTCTTTTTTGGGGTCAATATCAGCAATGCARTTCATCCAACGATAAACMTAATTCAATTATAGAGCTATGACACAATCAAATCCGAACGAACAAAGTGTTGAATTRAATCGTACCAGTCTCTATTGGGGGTTATTACTCATTTTTGTACTTGCTGTTTTATTTTCGAATTATTTCTTCAATTAAGAAAAGARCGTAGAATRATAAAATAAAAAATAAAGAGTAGTAATTTTATTATCCCATTCGGATGGATTATATATAATAATTATCTCTGACTGTTTATGTTTCTAGCATGACCACTCGATTAAATGTGGAGGGAAGCGGGATAAATGGCTGATACTACTG
>NZ_RJVQ01000071.1 GCF_003856525.1 Vibrio viridaestus | reverse complement strand
GACATCCATGGACTATCGTTGACAGCTGACAGCGTTAGTCGTCACTGATTGTAAGTCAAACAGTGAGCGAGTTGATAATTTTCCCTTGGGATGAGAAATAGAACTAAGGTGTTTTCGAAAGATAGGTTAATCGAACTTAGATCAAACCAGAAAAGAGTATTTGACACAACTGTACTTGATCCTCATACTCTACACAATTTTTTCCTCCTTAACCGTATATTTGTGGAATTATGGTCTACTATGATATTAGTACTGCTCTAATAATAGACCTAATCCTRAAATTGTAGATTTGTCATGATATAACTGCCTAATCTATAAGATCTTACGTGGAWGTCACACCATCGAYTACRCCAACTYACTGTATCGTATCAATTACCAATACATGATGWAGAACRAGGTTAGGYTAGAGAARGAACAATATATTTAATATGAATAGAGACCACGCCTGCATGGCCAAGCCATGCCACTCGATCAACTCCAGTAGATTCAACTCCTAATTCGCGCCTTCTCCATCGTTAGGTATTTCTCCGCGTTAAATATTGAATATGAATAGAATATATAAAGTAACATTGAGATGGACCACGCCTGCATGGACGAGCCATGCCATCCGATCAAACCCAGTCCATTCAATTCATTGTTCGCGCCTTCTCCATTGTTAGGTATTTCTCCGCGTT
>NZ_RJVQ01000069.1 GCF_003856525.1 Vibrio viridaestus | reverse complement strand
GGTGACGAAGAGATGACAACGCCGCGAACTGACGGAATAGTTCGTTGAAGGCCGTATGCTATGAGACTGGTAGGCAAATCCGCCAGTTGAGCTGAAAGCCGATAGTACCAAGCGTTTACGGACAATTGGATAGTGCGTGTAATTTGACTTCCAAGAAAAMCCWCTAAGCWTCAGGTTRWARWKRCCCGTACCWCAAACCGACACAGGTAGTCAAGTAGAGAATACTAAGGCGCTCGAGTGATTCATGGCTAAGGAACTCGGCAAAATARYYCYGTAACTTCGGGAKAARGRRYGCTCWCAGYRATGWGAGCCGCAGWGAAATGGCCCAGGCGACTGTTTAYCAAAAACACATGGCTTTGCAAAAWCGAAAGWTGAAGTATAAGGCCTGACACCTGCCCGGTGCTGGAAGGTTAAGTGGAGGGCTTAGCGTAAGCGAAGGTCTGAAATGAAGCCCCAGTAAACGGCGGCCGTAACTATAACGGTCCTAAGGTAGCGAAATTCCTTGTCGGGTAAGTTCCGACCTGCACGAATGGTGTAACGATCTGGGCACTGTCTCAGCCATGAGCTCGGTGAAATTGTAGTATCGGTGAAGATGCCGATTACCCGCAACGGGACGGAAAGACTGAAATTGTAGTATCGGTGAAGATGCCGATTACCCGCAACGGGACGGAAAGACT
>NZ_RJVQ01000068.1 GCF_003856525.1 Vibrio viridaestus | reverse complement strand
CTGGCCGTGCCGCCCCGGTTCCAAGTCAAACCACGTCTGCCGTACATAATCCTCTATTCTGCACACTTCAGGGCAAGAGAGCTCTATATCTGGGCTTCTGGGCGGCCGCGACAGGCCACTCTTTGCTTTTTATGCGCGCAAACGCCGTATCTCGCCGAGAGAATCACGCTGTGTACACCGAAGCATAAAAGTGCCATAACCTCCGAAATCCAAGCTGGAGGCAGGTGAAACCATGCTTGCCTTAAAATATATTCTATTCTGCAGCCTCCTGGCCAGGAAAGCTGTGGATCAGTGCCTCTGGGAGGCACGGGCAGAGCCATCTTTCCTGGCCGCCCGGGGACGCTCTGTGCCCGGCTGAGAGCAGTRGCACGGYCCGCCTGGAGGAATGGAGCTGGCCGTGCCGCCCCGGTTCCAAGTCAAACCACGTCTGCCGTACATAATCCTCTATTCTGCACACTTCAGGGCAAGAGAGCTGCAAATCTGGGCTTCTGGGCGGCCGCGACAGGCCACTCTTTGCTTTYTATGCGCGCAAACGCCGTATCTCGCCGAGAGAATCACGCTGTGTACACCGAAGCATAAAAGTGCCATAACCTCCGAAATCCAAGCTGGAGGCAGGTGAAACCATGCTTGCCTTAAAATATATTCTATTCTCCATGCTTGCCTTAAAATATATTCTATTCTGCAG
>NZ_RJVQ01000009.1 GCF_003856525.1 Vibrio viridaestus | reverse complement strand
TTTTCGCCATATTTGCGTTCCACATAGTTCCATCTCTGAGCATCGAATTTAGTATCACAACCATCTTTCTAACGCAGGCAATGATCGCTACTTTCTTTGGTTTCCCAGCGTCAAGCAATCGTTGATATGTGGATTTAAAAACAGGGTTCGATTGCATAGCGGACATCATTGCCATATACAAAACGGTTCGAACTTGAGCACGACCACCTTGGATGATTCGTTTACCTTTAAATCGGCCACTTTCTTTATTCATAGGCGCAACACCTATCAAGGAAGAGGCTTGTTTATTACTGATATAACCAAGTTCAGGAACGTTACTTATAATGGCTGCCGCACTCACTTTACCGATGCCAGGAACACTTTGCAGAATGGTATTTTTGCTCTGATAGGTGGGAACTGTTTCAATAAGCTTGATGATTAGGATTTCTAATTTTTCTATCTGCTTTTTGAATGCTGTGATGATTGGATTAATGGTTGAGTGAAGTGTTTTGGGAAGTTGTTGTAAACGGTTTTTCTCCATAGTTTGCATCGTTAATATTTGATGTCGTCTTGCGACTAAGTCACTCATTAAGCGCATTATTTCTGGTTTTAGCTGAGTTAGTTTAGGCTGAATGACTTCGCTGTAATGAGCAATTAATTGTGCATCGAGCTTGTCCGTTTTAGCTCTACGTCCAATCGCTCCCGCAAAGCGTTTAATGTGAATGGGATTAGCAATGACAAAAGGTAAATTGGCTTTTGAACAAGMGATAATAAATGGCATCTCTAGGCGTCCGGTCGCCTCTATGACAATGCGTTCAGGTTTRTGTTTACTGATGATTTTWATCGCTTCTTTTATCCCTTTTTCGTTATTTGCAACGGTGAAAAAGATATCGAGTGGACGAATATAAATGTCGAGATTTGCCTTGCCGGTATCAACACCGACATTTAAGTTTTGAAGTGCGTTCGTATTCATAATAAGCTAACTCTTGCTTGCGTAATGCGGGTTCGAGACCCAGTCGAGTATTCGAGTTTAGTGCTTGGAGTTCTATGCCACGTTCATGTTTGTTATCGGTCTCTCGATAGAGGAGCCAGCGCTCAATCGAACTATAACATAGAGGGCTTTAGTTGCAGCTAAAGCTTGGGACTCACTTTACCCTAATTTGGAGTAGTTATTATCCATACAAGCGTTTAAGCGTGATTCGCAACGCGTGGCATTTTTAGCATGCAGTGAGTTTAGTGGTTAATGTGTTGTGCAGAAAGCATTTTATTGCGTTGCTCACACCTTAACGCGGCGTTAGCCCTATCAGCAATAATGAGTAAATGAGTAATGTATGACTGAATCAAAAAGAAAGTATTTATCTGAATTTGCAGTTAATTTGTATTCTGGTCGTTGGATGATGACGGCAGCAAGTCAACTTATGTCTGGTGGAGAGATGCCAGAAGAATTTAAGGAGGTATCTGATAATTCTCATATCTATATTATTTGTCAGCGCCCAATACTTTCATTTGACGGAGAAGATTTCAAATATGAGGGTGGAAAGATTTCTGGTTCATTAGTTTATCGAGTTGAAGGTAAGCTAACTAAAATACCATTCGAACAAGACTTTCCGCTTCTTGATGGAGCCACAGAAGTAAAGTTATCAAAGTATCCTCATCGCGAGATCATTACTTGTGACAGCAATGGCGAAGTTGTTAGGTATCTACCAGCAACAGCATTAGGCATGGCTCATGGAGTTCACTTGTCTAGACCTGAGCTTGCAAATCTGGAAGTTCTTTATGTCGGTCAGGCATTTGGTGATGGTACTAGGAGCGCATTTGAAAGACTAAAGAGTCACTCCACGCTTCAGAAAATATTGGCACAAAGTCAGTATGAGGCTCCTGATAATGAAGTTTCATTGTTAACTTTTGAATATGTTCCATATCGAGTCTTAACACAGATGGATGGCAGAGACAGACAGGCTATCGGTGGTCCTGAAGATATAGAGCGATTTAGAAGTATTATGGATAACCCTTTGACTGAGCATCAACAGATTTGCCTAGTAGAAGCTAGTTTAATTCGCTACTTCCAACCGAAATACAATGTCATCTATAAAGACAATTTTCCTAGTGATAAACACAAAATACTAGAAAGTTGTTATGACCTTGATTTCTCGGGTCTAGTTGTTGAAGTTAATACTGATGACTATCGACTATGCATGTTTTCAGAAAAGGTAGCACCTAAATTACATCACATTTGTAAGGTTGATATCTTAGACCCTGAAAAACGACATGGTTTTTTCCATTACACTATTGCTGATCGAGAAACGGCTAAAATGCCGGATGTTATTATTCATTCATAGGGCTAACAAGCAATTTAAGAGGGATTCACAACGCTTGGCATTTTTGCTTCTACTTCAAATTTAGTGTTTATGGCACAATGCTTTAGGTTTGGGTGTAGGCGTTGTTCACCCCTTAATTGGGCGTTATGCATCTGGTCAGGAGCCCATGAAATATCGCAATATAGAAAGTCTTGAAGAGTTTATAAAAGAGGTTAACACAGCTCTTTTCAATGAAGACTCTCTTATTAATTTTAAGTACCCATCAAATGCTATTTCACCATGGGATAGTGTTCAGCTTGATTTGGCGAATAGTGATACTCTTAACTCATTAGCAGGTACTGCCAATATTTATGCGATTTTTACCGCTGAAAATAGTTCAGATTCATTTAAGCTTAGATATATAGGCAAAACGAAAAAAAACTTAGCTCGCCAAAGAATTAGAAATCATTTAATTACCAAAAATGAACGCACAGGCGCAAAGTTGGAAAAAATTATCTCTCATGTTACGTCAGGAGGGAGTGTAAAAATTTCATGGGTATCAATCGAACCAGAGTCTTTACGTAATTATATAGAAGAAGAGCTTATAAATTATCACAAAGGGGCAGATTGGAACCGTGAAAATGCATAACAAATCGCATCAATTGACAAAAATACCTGTCACGAATTTTGGTTCCCAAAATGTAGCGCCAAGTATTTTGCTCTGGTTCCTCAGCCTTCACCAAAAGACCAACACATGAAAAACTTATCCATGGCGGTAGTCGTCAAACAAGACAGAGTTCTTATCCAACAGCGTTATCGTAGAAACAAAGGAATGGTATTTGAGTTTCCTGGCGGTTCCGTTGATGCAGACGAGTCGGGTGAAGATGCTGCCATTCGAGAGTTATGCGAAGAAACGTGATTAAAAAACTAAAATCACAGATAAAGATCGGCAGCAAACATTTTATTGGTTCCAGCCGAATGAAATTCCCTTGACCGATTTCTATCCCGCCGATATTGAGTTTATTCACAATTATCTATATCACTACATATAACAAATACGTGATTACAACTCTAACCACATAAAATTAATAACAAACTATCAGCCCTTCAAAACAATAAAAACAGTGTCACAACACGGCACAATTTCCCATTTTCTAATCCAATAAACGAGTAAAAACTGGAGCAATCTTATGGCTGATAAGATTATTTATAATTGCCACAACCATCTGTTTACCCATGAAAATATCCCGCAAAATTACTTCCCATTCTTCTTAGTACCAGCGGCAAGAATCAAGCCCATACGTTGGGCATTGAGTGGGATGTTGAAAGCAGTCATACCCTACACAAAAAACGACAAATTAAATCGCTACGCCGCATTTATCAAAGCCACATATCGCGAATCGCAAGAAGCCAATTTACGGGCGTTGATGGGGTACTATCCTGAGAACACCAAGTTCGTTATTTTACCGATGGACATGGCGTACATGGGAGCTGGTAAAGTAAAACAAGACATCGATGAACAACATGCAGTGCTAGCTGCACTTGCGACAAGTAAAGAATACAAAGATATCATCATCCCATTCGCCCACATCGACCCGCGCAGACCTTCAGCTTTAGAACGCCTAAAATCCCTTGTCGAAAACCACAATTTCAAAGGCGTCAAAATCTACCCGCCATTGGGCTATCGCCCTGACCATCCAGTATTGATGAATGAAATCTATCCCTATATGGAAGAAAAGAACCTACCACTGATCGCCCATTGTTCTCCTGGTTCGGTGAATTCTAAAGACTACAAAAAAGAAGTGGCGCATTCCTTTGCTGATCCCGACAACTACAAGAAGGTTTTAAAGACATTTTCGAAATTAAAAGTGTGTCTAGCGCATTTTGGTGGTATCTCAGAATGGCAAAGACACTGGGATGAACCGAGAGACATCAATAATCCCACTTGGGTCAAGAAAATCAGCAAGATGATAAAGGATTGCAAGTATCCAAATTTGTATACCGATATCTCATACACCATCTTCAATTTCCAAGAGAACGTACCTTACCTGAAAGTTTTACTGCAAGATGAATCAATCCGATCTCACGTTTTGTTTGGTTCTGATTTCTACATGGTTGAAAGTGAGAAATTTTCTGAGAAACGATTATCCACCTACCTCAGAGCCACACTCGGTGAGGGGCTGTTCTGGACGATTGCGCATGACAATCCTCGTGAGTTTCTTGAGAATCCTCCGGCCATTGATTAGCCCCAGATGTTTTATTCTCATCGTTGAGTCCGATCTTTATAGTACAATCCGACAAAGCAGTTGGTCGCCATGTCATCACGACTTGGTGTAGTTAGAGAAACTAGGAACAATAAATGAGAACAATAGGAAACGTAATTTGGTTTGTGCTGGGCGGCGTCTTTATGGGACTCGCGTGGTGGCTTTTGGGATTGATCGCCTTTATGACCGTAGTGGGTATTCCATGGGGCAGAGCATGCTTTGTAATGGGGAACTTCTCCTTCTTCCCATTTGGTAAAGAAGCCATTAGCCGTAAAGTGCTTACCAATCAGGACGACTTTGGTACCAGTCCGTTTGGTGTCCTAGGCAACGTAATCTGGTTCGTGTTGGCGGGATTTTGGCTTGCAGTAGGGCACGTCATGTCAGCTATAGCGTGTTTTATCACAATTATCGGCATTCCATTTAGTCTGCAACACTTAAAATTGGCGGGTATAGCGCTGTTTCCGATCGGTAAAACCGTGGTATCTAAAGAAGTCGCCAGAGCCGCGCTAGAAGCCAATGCGCGTGCGACGGTACAATCACGTCGTAAGGCTTAACAGACGTAAACAATAGTCTTCGAATATGAACAAAGCCAGTGATGCGTTTCACTGGCTTTTTTATTGGCTAACTTACTTGTTCAGATTTTCCTGAATACGTTCAGAATACCAATTGAGAAAATCGATAACACCGAACTCATAAGTTTTTGAATACGGCCCCGGTTCATAGCTCAGAGAGTTAATACCGCGTTGGTTTTCTTCACCCAGAATACGGTCCTGATCGTTGGTCGCATCCCAAACCTGGCGAAGTTGATCCGTATTGTAATCCACGCCTTCAACCGCATCTTTATGCACAAACCACTTGGTCGTTACCATGGTTTCCTGTGCTGAAATTGGCAGTACACGGAACACGATAAAGTGATCGCTTTGCATGTGGTTCCACGAGTTTGGCAGGTGCAGAATACGCAGTGATCCCAGCGAACGGTTCTGAATTCGACCCAACAGCTTGTCGCTACCTTGGGAACCGTCAATGGTCATCACCTGAGTGCCTTCTTTTAACGGCATACGCACAAGGCGGTTACGAGGGCCGAAACTCTTGTGTTCGTGAGGAATGTTCTCAGCATCCCACTCGTTCGCCATGCGCTCGCAGTAAGCAAGAAACTCCGGTGTCGCGCGTGGGTCAGTGGTGTCATCCCATTCAAGCAGCGTATTCAGCAGTTCTGGGTGACTACCGGCACAGTGATAACATTCACGGTTATTCTCGATAACCAGTTTCCAGTTGGCTTTTTCATACATGTTTGACTCAACCGCCAACTTGGTATTTTCTACGTCGTACGGCGCCATGTACTCTTCAAGTGTCGCTAAGAACTCATCGAAGTTTGAATCAGGCTCTTCATCACCAAGGCAGATAAAGATAAAACCGCCAGCCGTTTTCACTTTCACCGGACGCAGACCGTGTGACTTCATATCGAACTCGTCACCCATTTCTGTGCCAGCAAACAACAGGTTGCCTTTGGTGTTGTATGTCCATTGGTGATAAGGACAAACGAGGTTTGCCACTTTACCGCGGTGTTCTAAACAGATACGTGAACCGCGATGGCGGCAGGTATTGTGGAACGCATTAACAGAACCGTCAGCGTCACGTACGACTAATACTGGGTTCTGAGCAATTTCGACCGTGAAATAATCGCCTTTAGATGGGATTTCACTGGTCATACCGACAAATAACCACTCTTTCTGAAAAATCTCCTCGACATCAATACGGAAAAGATAAGGGTCATTGTATAAAGGTCGAGGTAATGAATAGTCCTCACGACGTTCACTGAGTAGTTTGGTCATTTCATTACGAGCGACATCCAAGCTCGGGTAGCTTACGTTAAGTAAATCGTTCTGTGTCATTGCTACAATCTTCTTCTCGGAAATGTTGACGATATGCCCGAGTAGGGCTTCCATGCGTTGTCTGTAATACCTTACGTTTTGTAGGTAAAATAACGGACTAGCGCTATCCTGCCATTTTTATCCCTGTGCCAAAGAGTCTATTCACGACACCGAGCGATCCTGTTTAAGACAAGGTGAAAAAAAGCCATTTAGGGGTGACATTTTTAGACCGAAAAATGTCGTGGATGGATAACTAAAGTCGAGCATATAACTCAACAATACAATTAACCCATGGAGGGCAATTAGTTAAAGACACCGTTGCGGAGAGGCCGGCTATGAACACGCTCAATAATTCATTTACCCCAAGTGGTTCGTTTATTCCTGTAACAACACAAATTTGGAGCAACGGCCGTCACAATGTACGTTGTGTTAAAGCCATTCAGGAAACGAAAGATACCAAAACTTACTGTTTTATGGCTGACCAGCCGATTATGTTCTTCTTTAAGCCTGGTCAGTTTGTCACTCTGGAACTCGAAATTGATAACGAGCAGGTGTTTCGTTCATACACGATTTCCAGTTCTCCATCAGTACCGTACAGTTTTTCGATAACCGTTAAACGTGTACCGGGTGGCTTTGTCTCGAACTGGATTCACGATAACCTTGCAGAAGGGTCTGAACTTGCAGTTCACGGCCCGGTGGGAGAGTTCAATAGTATTGATTATCCAGCCGATAAGATCCTGCTGTTATCGGGTGGTGTAGGGATCACTCCTGTCATGTCGATGGCGCGCTGGGCATACGACACCAATACCGATGTGGATATCGTGTTTGTGCATTCAGCCAGAACGCCCAGCGATCTGATCTTCCGCCGTGAATTGGAATTTATGTCGTCGCGTATTTCCAATTTCCATTTGCACCTCATCTGTGAGCGCATCGAATCGGGACAAAACTGGGCCGGATATCGTGGCTATCTCGATGATGTAAAACTGCTGATGATGACGCCCGATCTACTTGAAAGGGAAGTATTCTGCTGTGGTCCTGCGCCGTATATGAACGCGGTGAAAAATTTATTGCGTGCGCTGGGCTTCGATATGGATCGCTATCACGAAGAAGCATTTGGACCAACGCCTGATTTGATTGAAGAACAAGCCGTTCAGGATGCAGAAGCGGCGGCAGAAGAAGCCGAATCACTTTCACCAAGTGATCTGATTGAAGTCGCCTTTACAGGCAGTGATAAAGTGGTGCAGATTGCGCCGGGAGAAACGGTTCATGCCGCGGCGGCTAAAGTCGGGCTTACTATTCCGAAAGCCTGTGGTATGGGTATCTGTGGTACCTGTAAAGTGAAGAAAGTATCCGGTGAAGTTGAGATGAATCACAACGGCGGTATTACCGATGAAGATGTGGCGGATGGTTACATTCTGTCTTGCTGCTGTTCACCAAAAGGCAATGTCGTCATCGAATATTAATAGCGACAACTTTGGCTAGGTTGTCATAAAAGTCATCTGTCTTCCTTCCTGCAGATGACTTTTCTTTTATCTGAACGTATCGTTACAACAGGCGGATAAAGCACATTACGAGTAAGACCACATTGGCAAGAAAACCGATCATAAAAAAGTAACTGCGTGGGCTGGGGTTTTTCTCAGTCGCAATCACGTAATACAGCGCCATATGAAAAATGCGCACAATAACGTAGACCCATGTTGTTGTCGTGACCCAGAAATGATCCACTCCAATTAACACTGCAAGAAAGAAGCTGCCGATAAACAGTGGCGCGTTTTCCAACGTATTCATAAATGTACGGTAAGAGCGAAACACAAACGAATCGTGACTCAGATGTTCATCAATTTTTCCCGGTATGGCACCTTTTTGACTGCCTTTAGCAAAGGTCGCGACAAACCACTGCGCCAGAATTAACAGCAGATAAAAAGCGAAGCCAAGAAACGAAGCGTAATAGACAGCACTGATGTTCATTTTTTCTCCTCGGTTTATGACGCGATACTTAAAGTTGGAATGAAGCGGGCAGTTTGTCCACTGCGACCTGCAGCAATAATTCGGTTTCGATCATTCCTTCTTGTTGCTGACTGAGCTTTTGCGCTAACAACGCCAGTTCTTCACGACTAGAGACATGAACTTCTCCGACAAACTGACGAGAGCCTGTACTGGACGATAGTATCGATACTTCGGGCATATCAATTAAGGTTTGTCTGATATTTTGGTCACCTTTGACCAATAAGATGGCGAGGCATGAATGTTCAAACATCAGGTCATTAATGATGATGGTAGAGCGAATTACGCCGGCTTCGAGTAGTGCCATGGTTCTGCGTCTTACAATGCCATAAGGCCGATCGAGTCTTTCCGCCAACTCGCGAAACTGAATTCGTGGTGATTCGGTCAATTCCCGGATAATAGCGAAGTCTTCATCTGACCACGAGAGTTGATCAAGGACTTGTTGGCTGACCGATGGTGAGCGAGTGTCCTGACGCCATTTGTTTATATTAAGCATTGGCCACACTTCGACTGAGGTCACGCCAGGCGCAGCTCTGAGTTTTTGCACAATGAATTGATGTGCTGTGTAGTCGGATTCACTAACCATTTCACCGAAGAAATCGAAACTGCCCAACGTGCGTGCAAGGTGAATAATTTCGATTTGCTCATTCGCCCAACGCGCAAATTCGTCCGGATTACCGGTGACGTTAATACCAATGGAGATCCGGGTAGATTTGCCAACGAGAGCAGGGTCAACGAGTGTGACGAGACGAATAAAACCTTCATTGATCAAACGTTCAACGCGAGCCCGCACAGCATCAGCGGAGAGAGAAATCGAAGTACCCAATTCTGCGTACGATAAGCGGGCATTGACACGCAACGATTCGACCAGTGTCTTGTCTTTTTCGTCAATTTTTTCAGGCGATTTTTCTGTCCTTGGGACGACCTGATTGTCGTTATGCCGATTTCCTTTCATTTTTATTATCCTTTAAAGCGGGTCGTGTATAGGCACAACAAACTCTTTGAAAATCAATCAACATATTAGCTTTTTTAATGATAAAGGTGCAAGTAACAAGGTCGTCTGACTTAATCTTTGAGCAGATTGACCGGCGAAAATTGGTCGGTAAGTATACGAGCCGACGTATCCCAATCTGGTTCGATCGTGAGCATGACCGGATATTTTTCGATCTCAACGCCAAAGCAATGCAAACGTTCTTTTATCGCCTCAGCTTCAAATATCATTTGCTCAACCGACGGTAAGGCCGTTTTTTTCGCTATAATGACGCGATTACCAGAGTTTTCTAGTTTCTTGAAGTTTAGAAATGGGCCAAAGACGGATTGATAAGTAGTGGATTCATGGTGATAAAAAGGGCTGCTTGAAAAGGTATTGGCAACCAGCACACCGTCATCGGCTAAGATCTGTTTAACCTCCAGTAAGAAGTCCTGTGTCATTAAGTGACTTGGAATGTATTTATCATTGAACGCATCCAAAAGAATGTAATCATATTCGTCTGCGCGCAGACCCATTCTTTTGACAAAGACTCGCGCATCGGCAAGCGTGACCTTCATATTATCGGTTTCGGCGAAATGAAAGTAATCTTCAGCAACTTTCTTCACCGCATTATCAATTTCGACGATATCGATCTTAGCATTAGGGTAAAGTTTACTTAGCACCATGGGGAGCGAACCACCACCGAGGCCAACAAGTAATATTCGGTCGGGATGGGGTTGCAAAAGTAAACCGGTTAACGCCATTTTGGCGTAGGGCAGCGACAACACGGAATGTTTCTCATCGTTAAACTGACAAGATTGTGTTCTCAAACCATTATTTGTGATGAAGGAGAGATAACGGCGATTGCCTTGTTCGACCACCAACAGATTCTGATAGCGAGATGCTTGCTGATAGATTTTTTTTCTGGGGTTGTTCTTAGATTTTATCAATGACACCCACGATGCAAGCTTACCCATCAACTCTTCCTATTTGACAATTTTAGTGTGTCTAAAGTGATGATGTAAGTATTAGGTGTATTCGGTAACTGTGCAATAGTATTGAATAAATTGGCTTTTAAATGAGTAAAAAAAGTGGAGCCAAACAGACTCCACTCAATATTCAGACCATGCTGTGACGAAACTTAAGTGTCAGTGATGCTGCGAATAGGGTGAGTACAACAACGACGGTCGCGATGACGACCATTGCAGTAATAGTTCCCAATGAGTTGAATAACGGCCATGAAGCGGCAATTGATCCGCCACCTGCACCATATCCAACAGTATTAAGAATCGCGTAAGCTCTTCTCAGCTTAGGAAGTGGCGTGATTTTTCGTACTAATGTTAATCCAACCAACTGCCCAAGCCCTTGCGACGCACCGCTCAGGATTGCCGAGATGAAAAAAGCAGTTGGAGAATTTATAGAGGTGCCGATAACCAACAGAATTGCGCCTGTTCCCCCAACAGTTAGTGCGATGACTGTTTGTGTCAGCGGACTGAGTTTTGACGCGAGCATTTGCGCGGTAAACGCCGATCCAAAAACCAGAAATACCAATAGTCCAGCCAGTAATGCACTGTTTAGCCCTAAAGTGTGTTGCAAGTAAGAAGGACCGACGGACATGTATATCGCACTGGTGATATAGCATGAGGCAAAAATGATGGTCACGACGACAAATAGTTTTTTCTGGAGCTGAGATTCAGTGTGATCATCCGTATGATTTTGGGTGTGATGGCTACTTTGTTTGAAGCTTGCTGCCGCTTTGAGTTTTGGATCATTGAGCAGAGCAAGCGCACCGACAAGTAACAATACGGCCTCAAATACAAAGACATAATGAGTTGGCTTGGGTAAGTAATCCGCAAAGAGCCCCCCAATGAGAGGACCAAAGGCCAGTCCAATCGAAATAGCCAGCGAACCGACAAGCGCGGGTTTTTGATGGTTTTCTTGTTCCAGAATGGCTGTCACAGCAGCCGGTCCACAAGAGACAAATATTCCAGCAGCAATGCCACTCATAAACCGGGCTATCATCAACATCGTTGGCGTTTCGGCACTGGCAAAGGAAATCGCAGCGATAAAGCTCACTGCGGTTCCTCCGATAAGAGAGGCTCTCCAGCCAATCTTATCGGAAAATCTGCCCAGTCCGAGTAACCCTATCAATACCCCAGCCTGATAAAGCGAAAACAGTACGGTAATAGTGGCCGTCGGAAAACCAATTTCGTTTTGCCACAATGGGTAGATAGGGGACGGCATATTCGAGAGTAAGAATATGCTAAGTAACATGGCTGCTGGGATCAATGGCTTTCCCCTTCAGCAGTTTGTCTAGAGGCGTTGAGGAACCAGTTTGGCGCAATCCAAGATTGTCTTCCGCCATCAAATTCGGTCTCTCCTCTGTTGAGTGATATCATTTCAGCACGCAATGATTCGGTCGCTGCGACATTGATATACAGCGTTTCCCAGCGTTTTACGTCACCCTCAATAACTACCCCATAGGCAGATTTCGCACGTTCGACCGAAATGTACTCGTCCATTACGTCTTCCAAAACTTTCTCTGTTTCACGAGTCAACGGAGAACCATAACCACCTGCTCCAGAACCCAGAGAAAAAATTGTATCCTTGTTGTCGAGTTTTACTTCGGCAACGATATCGCTCATCTGGATACTTTCGCCATTCGCTTTTACTACCCATGATTCTGGACCCGCAGCGATACCACCACCATGCACGCCTTTGGGACGATTTTGTACACCTTCTAGGTAGTAGTGTGATTCTGCTTTGGCAAGTCTTGGGCCGTAAGCTGACGTTGTCCCTGTTGCGCCTCGATGATATCCAGCACCTTCAGAATCGGCACGAACTGATGCATGTTGCCATACTACGAGTGGATAACGCTGCTCTACGATTTCCGAGGAATCAATTCGTGGAATACCTGCGCCCATGATGGTAGCGAAAGCCAACCAGCCATCCGAGTCGGCTGTTGCAGGGCCGCCTGATGAGCCTGAGAAAATCTGTAGAATATATTCTTCATTATCACGACGAGGATCGCGACCCGACACAACCGCTTCATGTGGAGGACAGCCCAATGGTGGCTCCGCCGCACCGATATCTTGTTCTGACATCGATGCGATGCCTGCCAAAAGCATACCTGTTACGCGGTCAGTGACGGTAC
Source organism: Vibrio viridaestus (assembly GCF_003856525.1). Classification (GTDB taxonomy): domain Bacteria; phylum Pseudomonadota; class Gammaproteobacteria; order Enterobacterales; family Vibrionaceae; genus Vibrio; species Vibrio viridaestus. The sequence continues at coordinate 128,645 of NZ_RJVQ01000009.1, read as the reverse complement.
GTGTTGCAGCGGAACATGATGCTGGGTGACGTGGAATACCAACAACACAGTTTTCGCGTACTAATACTTCAATCGGACGGTGACTGCCTGAGTTATTTGGTACGTGGAGAGACGTCGCATTCTTATCCGTATTGAGAGCCATCAATACCGCAGTTACCGCGTTATTTTTGGATGTTGCCTCTGTCAGGTTTAAGCCTGTTGGGGTGCAATCCGGATTATTGCGCAGGTCAATAACGACTTTACCTTCATTAGGTTTGATTTCGATTGTAGCCTGAAGATCGAGTCCGTCTGGTAAGCCGGGAAAAGCATCCATGTGCGTTTTAACATCAAGACGTCCTTCTGGCAGTTTTTCGATGCCAGCAATAGCCATACGTTCACCGTAATCAAGCCACTCTTTTACGAACGCACGTACCTGTTCAATACTATCAAACGAGGCACAAAAATCCTGTAGACGTTTTTCTGCCAGACGAAGCGCGCCCAATGAAGCGAGGTAATCGCCATACCAGGTATCAAATGCACGGATTCTTAAGCGAGCGATACCGATGATGTCTTCTATATCTTTATTCTGATCCTGAATCTTGACACATGGGAAGATAATCGCGCCTTCCTCATAAACATCTTTCGCCTTTGGCATATAGGTCGTTGGCAGTGCACAACCGGCGTCAACCTGGTGAGCTTTGGCAAGAACCGTAAATACATGTTCGCCCTGAAAGAACACAGGTACCATAAGTGTGTGGTCAGCTGCGTGCGTATTACCATCGTATGGGTCATTGTGTAGGTACGCATCGCCTTCTTTAAAGTTAGGATGTTTACGTTCCATAACCTGACTTACTAGTGATGAACCATATACATGCACTGGAATAGCACCAGGAGCCGATAGGAGCTGGTGATCGCTGCTGTTGATTGAACAGGAAAAGTCACGTGCTGCCATCGTTGTAGAACGGGCAGTACGAATCATCGTATTTGTCATTTCTCGTGTAATACTGTGCAGGCGGTTCGCCATAATACTTAGTGTTACCGGATCGATGCGGTCTGTTGTGTTAGCGTGTCCCATGATTACTGCTCCTTGTTACCTTGGTCGATAGAAATGAGATAGTGTGTTGAGCGCGTCAATGCGACTGCGCCTGGTGGAACAACGATCGTGGTGGTTGGTTCTTCAATAACCGCAGGTCCCTTGATCGTCACGTCGCTCGGTAATTTTTCCACTCGGTAAACGGCTCCTTTGATCAGCGTATCGTTGAAAAACATGTCACGATACGTTGGCTCGATAGCATTCACTTGCGAGTCACTTAAGGGCATAGCCAAAGATGGTTTGCTGCGAATCACTTTACCTTCAGCACGCCAGCTCACGATTTCAACGGGGGCGCCGGGTTGATTAACAGAAAAGTATTTAAGGTGCGCTTCATCAAATTTACTGTGCAGCATCTCAAGTGCATCAGCACTGCAGAAATTTGGCGTGTCACCTAAATCGACATCGATTTCTGACAGTTGTTGGTCATAACGTGCTTCGATAACGAGATTACGGGTTCTGGTTCCGTCATTTTTCACATCGTCAAAAAATTCTTGCAGTTGATTGTTTAGCCCCTGGACGACTTCATTGGCTTGCTCACCATCGAAGTCCCCAGTGGTCATATATTTACCTGCCGAAACTGTCGCACTGATATCGGTGCACTGTCCACCGACAGCGCTCAAACCTGATGCGAGACGAGGAATGATAATGTGCTCAACGCCAAGATCTTGTGCGATACGTACGATGTTCATTCCCGCTGCGCCACCACCGGCAACCATGACACAATCACGAGGATCGATACCCTGACTGATGGTCATATCGGTTGTAAATCCGCGCATATCTTCGGAGGTAATACGCAGCACAGCTTCGGCACTCTCTTCGATGCTAATACCCAAAGGTTCTGCTAAGCGAGTACGAAATGCTTCACGCGCGGCCTCCAAATCGAGTGTCATACGACCGCCAAGGAAATTCGATGGATCAAGATAACCCAGTACTAACGCTGCATCGGTTACGGTTGGCTCTTTACCACCACGTCCATAACATGCCGGGCCAGGGGTTGCACCTGCACTGATGGGACCAACACAGACTAAGCCGCCATCATCGATGTAGGCAATGGAACCACCTCCAGCGCCAAGAGAGCGGGTGTCAACGGCGGGTAACCCAGTCATATGGCCGCTCCATTCTGGACCTAACCATTTTTCGCGGCTGTAGGCGATTTGTCCGTCATGGGTCAGACTCACATCATAAGAGGTGCCGCCCGTATCCACGACGATGATGTTCTTACCTTGAGCGAGTGGCTCCGCTAACCCGTATTGAGCGCCTGCAACAGGAGCAAGTGCAGGGCCTGAATCTATGGTCTGAATGGGTTTATCTGCCATTTGCTCTAGGCTCATTACACCGCCACTCACGTGCGTTACCATCAAAGGATCACCCTTGAACCCCGCTTCTCTAAAACGGCGCTCCAAGCTTTGTAGATGCTCTTTCATTAATGGTTTAATCGAAGCATCTATTGCGGTGGACGACGCTCGACGATATTCACGAACCACGTTATTTACCTGATGACTGAGAGAGTAGGCAACACCCGGCAGTTCTTGCTCGATCATCTCGCCAATGCGAACTTCATGGCTTGAATTGGCAATAGAGAAGGTGAGACATACCGCAATCGCTTCGACTTCAAGCTCTTTTAATCGTTGTAACACTGAACGTACAGAATCTTCGTCGAGTTCGACAGCTACCGAACCATCCGCTAGAACTCGTTCCTGCACTTCGAACGTCAATCGTCTTGGGATATATGGTGTTGGATACGGCGTTGATAGGTTGTAAGGGTCTTCCTTACCGCCTTCCCGATATAGCAATACGTCTCTAAAACCTTGTGTTGTAATAAAGGCCGTTTTAGCGACTTTGCCCTCGAGTACTGCATTCGTTGAGCGAGTTGTGGAATAAACAAATACTTTCGTATCTTCAAGTAGTTCGCTTAATGTCATGCCATTTTCAATCGCCGCCAACTCGATTGACGCGGAAATTCCGTTAAATAGATCATCTGGTGTCGAAGATGACTTATACAGACCTATTACGCGGTTTTGATCAGCCAAAATTAGGTCGGTGAAAGTGCCTCCAGTATCGACAGAGATAGTAAATGGAGGCGTTAAAGTTGTTTGATTCATAATGTCCCTTAATCATATTCCATGAATAACAGTGTTACTGAGCAGAGTCGGTTGCGTAGTGAACTTGACTTTGCTTAGTCGAAAATTGTCCTTTGGTAATCAGTGCTACCAGAGGGGTAACAATGAGTGTGATAGCGAAAGCCACAAACGGTGCGATGGTGCTACCAAATGGTCCTGCGATACCAAATGAGAGAGGTAATGCAACGATGAGTGCTGTAAATAGGGCAATAATGCCAACTGGATTAAAGCTGCGTAGTTGATCTTTACGATAGAAATAGTCGCTAGGCGTTAGCTTAAGAATGTAGCGGTTAATTAAAATATCAGCGAAGACCACGCCAACCCATGTAATGAGGAAGATGCCCCAAACACCAAGAACCAGTGTCGCTTTACTATAAAGGTCGGCGGTTAGAATCAATACACACATTACGCTTGCTATTACTACCCACCAAAAGCGAGAGAGGTTTATATGAAACAGGCGATTGAAGAAGGTTGCCAGACTTACTGCTGCAGAGTAGACGTTATTAGTGTTGATACGTGCTTGTGTAATGACGATTAACAGTACGCCGAACGCCCCGAAGAAGTGAGTGAAGTAGACTGCAGGATCATTTTCTTCAAAGGTTGCACCCAGCCAAGCACCAAATAGTAGCGGCACTAAGAAAGTAAACAAAGTGAAGACAGGACCCATCATAATTCCGCCCGATTTTGCATTTTTTGACGGGATAAATCGGCCAAAATCGCTCGCTGTTGCGGCAATCCCAGAGATACCAAACATGGCGACCATTACTTGCAGAATCGGTGAACCAGCTGCGCTATTCATATCTGGTGACGCTTGCAGAGCCCAAAAGTCTGGTGTTCCACCCATTTCAATGGCTTTCCAAGCGATAAGCACGAAAAATAGGAATAAAACGGGTAGCGACAACCACATGATACGGCTAACCAGTTTTACACCAAAGCATGTGAGAGGAATAAAAATTAAACCGCACATCACTTGGAGTAAAAGTAGTGGAATAGCAGGGAAGTAAGCATGAACTGCATTAATCATGATGCCACCTTCCAAACCAAAATAAAGAAGGTTGTTGGTAGCAAAAATTAACGCTGTTAGGGTTGACCCTAAATATCCAAATCCACTTGCCCGTGTGATTAAATCTGAATTAAATCCAGATTTTGAAGCGAAGTTTACCCATACGAAGCTGATAATGCCGACGATGATCGCCGTCGCTGTCGCTCCGATGACAAAATTCATGGTACCGAACGAATGTACAAGTTGTGAACCAAGAGAAAACCAAATTAACGCAGTGGTTATTCCGAGCATTACGCTGAATATCGACATTGCACCAACAGTTTTGTCAGCCTCCGGAACGGGGCCATTTGCATATTCGTCGGCACGATCGTCTTGGATCTGAGCCTCATTTGTTAAAGCCATTAGAATGTCCTTTTTCTATGTCAAAAATAAGTGTTGTAACGATTCAACAACAATCCTTGATTTAAATCGTTACATTGATAAAAGCACTTGTGAAAATATAAGTCAATGACAATATCGCTTGTTTGTTTTGGATTTTAAAATAAAAATCGCGTGTAAAATGCATCATGATTGGGCAGATCTAACGCAACGTTGCACAATCATCGTGTATATTAATTGAGCTTGGAATATTGGTGGGTGATTAATGAGACTTAAAAAACTAACGAAAACCCAGTAGGAAAGGGGGACATGAATGGATGCCTTGAGAGAAGAGTGACATATTGGTGAGAACAGTTCTACTCTGCCTAATTTTAGTGCAGAAACACATAAAAAGCGTCGATTCTATAACTCATCCGATGAGCTGTATTTGCTGGTTTTATGCGATGGGGAAGACGCTAAAAGCCTTCAATGTGCCTTCGCCATCACTGTGTATTTTTAAAATTTTTCAATAAATCTGATTTTTTTTCACCTATAGATGTTTACGCCATTGTTTTTGCTGTGCTCACTTCATCAAGTAAATACAGCAGTGACTGGTATGGAATTCCACTATGATGCGACAGGCCAATCTCACAGGTTCGACTATTACTAAAGCCTCGCTGGCAAGTTTCAGGTACCTGACTTTTTAGCGGAGCAGTGGCTGCAGCATTAAGCTCTGGCGTGGTAAACCCTTTGTCACCTGACCAGGCGCAACATTCGATATGTTCAGGGATGATCACCTCAGATGCGCACGCTTTTGCTAATGCAATCATCTGTGATTCGAGGCCAAGGTGTCGAGTACTGCATGTAATATGGAGCATGATGGTTTCCTGTTTCGGCTCCAATGACAATTCAGGTACCAAATGCTGCAAAGCAAAATCGCAGGGTTCATAAATCGTCATGTTGTGCGTTAGATTATCGATACTTCGTTTGGCACAAGGGCTGGTGTCCATCACTATGGGGTACTGACCATGAGCCGATGCTTGCCAGAGTACCTGCTCAAATTGCTGCAACTTCTGCGTAGCCAAATCGGTCATTCCCTTGCTGTCGTAGGGCATGCCACAACATTGCTCATTAAGTTCATCGGGTAAAATGACCTCATAACCTGCTTTTTCCAATACTGATGTAAATACTTGAGTCAGAGGACGAGGTTCCTTACTGCTATTTTGTGGTCCCATGGTTCTCGATGCACAGGAAGGAGCATAAACCACCTTTTTATGATGAAATTGACTAGGTAGGGTGCTTAGATTAAATCGATTGCTAGTCGGCATTTCAGGTAGCCACTGAGGAATACGCTGTTTTGACAACTGCCGAAGCTTGCTGGTTACGCTAAGCATATTCTGTTCACCAAGTACGCGTGTCGAGATTCGGTTTATAACCAGTCCAGCGCTCACTGCTTTGGTCGTTGTTGCAAAGTGATTGGCTGTCCAGCGGGCTATCGGGGTAAATTTTTGGTATTTTTCTCTACGCAGTTTCTTCACTAAGTCGCCAGTATTAATACCCACGGGACAACGCAGTGAACACAGTCCTGTCGCTGCACAAGTATCGATTCCCTGATACTCGAACGTCTGCTCCAACTCTTTTGCCGATGACTGGTCTCCCGCTGTCTTTCTTCGCTGTAACTCTCTAAATAGTACAATACGCTGTCGCGGCGTAAGAGAGAGTGTACGTGAAGGACACACCGGTTCACAAAAGCCACATTCGATACAGCGGTCAACTAGATTGTCGGCGGGTGGCATCGGTTTTAAATGGGTAATGTGCGATTGCTTATCCTGATTAATAATCACGCCTGGATTGAGCAGGCCTTTGGGATCAAATAACTGCTTAATGGACTCCATTAACTGATAACCATCTTTGCCCCATTCTAATTCGACATAGGGTGCCATATTTCTTCCGGTTCCATGTTCTGCCTTTAGTGAACCTTCATATTTTATGGCGACAAGTTGGGCCACATCTTCCATAAAATAACGATATCGTTCGACTTCTTGTGGATTCTCGAAGCCCTGAGTGAACACAAAATGAAGATTACCTTCCAGGGCGTGACCAAAAATGATGGCTTCGGAATAGTGATATTTTTCAAACAGGCTTGTTAAGTCTTTAACACCGTTTGCTAGCTGCTCTACCGGAAATGCCACGTCTTCAATAATGACGGTGGTACCGACTTCGCGTACAGCACCAACCGCAGGAAACATTCCTTTGCGGATATTCCATAGTGATGCAACGACAGATGGCTCTGAAGTAAATTCGACTGACTCGATTATCTTGTTGAGAGCCATACATTGCATGACGTCGTCGCATTGGCTTTTAAGAGCGGCATGGGAATGCGCACGAACTTCAATCAGTAGTGCGGCAGCATTGAGGTCTAGCTTGGAAATAAAATCTGGCATTCCGGGTTTATCGGAGACTGAACGCAGCGCTCTACCGTCCATCATTTCAACCGCCGAGACCGGCTGCTTGGCCAGTTCTATCACAGCTTGGCTGGCAAGCTCTATATCGGAGAAAACCAACAGCGTTGATGCCTTGTGCGCATGTTCTTCAACTGTGTTATAGGTAATATCGGCGATAAACCCCAGAGTTCCTTCGGAACCAATCATTAGATGTTTGATTATGTCAATCGGGTCTTGATAATCGACCAGTGAATTTAACGCGTACCCAGTCGTATTCTTTAACCGGTACTTGTGCTTAATTCGCTGCGTTAATGCATTGTTTGTCTGTGTCTCTTTACTGAGTTGGGCAATACCCTTGTAGAGCTGTGAATGACTTTGCTTGAAGTCTTCAATACTCTGTTTGCTCGACGTGTCTAATATAAAGCCATCAGATAAAACAATGGTCATGTCGGAAACCGTGCGATAAGAGTTCTGAGCCGTACCGCAACACATTCCACTCGCGTTGTTTGCAGCAATACCACCAATTTTACAGGCATTGATTGAGGCTGGGTCTGGACCTATTTTCCGAGCAAATGGAGCAAGATAGCGATTAGCATCAGCGCCGATTACGCCCGGTTGGAGGAGAATTTTTTTGCCATTCTCACGTATATCATGGTTACGCCAGTCATCGGTTAGCGTGATAAGCACCGAATCCGATATAGCCTGACCAGAAAGGCTGGTTCCGGCCGCGCGAAATGTGAACGGTATATCGAGGCTGTTACAGCATTTAATCGTGAATATGATCTCTTCGAGAGACTTTAATTTGAGTACCAACTGGGGAATGAGCCGGTAAAAACTTGCGTCTGTACCGTAGGCAAGCCGTTTTGCTTCGTCTGTAATTATTCGTTCCGCAGAAATGGTAACGGAGAGTTGCTCAATGAGTTGCTTGTAGAGATGTTGAGGGTGACTTTGCATAACACATGTCCAGTTATTGTTATTATTACAATTGCTTACTAGTCAATAATAGGATCGCATGCGTCGCGAGGAGGGAGAAAATGTTAATTCTGTGTCATTTCGATAAATTAATGGGCATACCGATAAATCACTGCAATACTTAACATAACAACCCGACATTACCTGAATATAAACAAGCAGTTTCGATAAAGGAGGGTGACACCATGACTGATTGTATTTATGTAAGGCATGGTACGACCGAGTACAGCCAACAGAATCGTTTTGCTGGACATCAAGACATTCCTATCATCGGTATAGAGCAAGAGCGATTAACCGCAGCCTATAAATTGATCGCTCAACAACGTCCCACCGTTCTGGTTCATAGCCCCTTGTTACGTGCCAAACAGACTGTTGAATACTTTACTGACCAATACGAATTCGAACAGGTGATTAGCGAGCCTCTTTTAATTGAAAGAGACTTTGGCAATCTGGATGGCATGCTTAAGACTCAGGAAAACCGCTTATTGCTCGAAAGCGAGCGCAGTGCCGAAACCTTGATGCATCTGCAGGCGCGTATTCAGGAGTTTATCGATCGCTATCGTGGCTTTGATCATTCTCTGTTGGTTGTCGGACATTCGTCATACTATCGTCAACTCGCAACCTTACTCTCTATCTCGCGCGATCATCTTGAATGCTGTGAGGCAATTACGTTTCGCTTCTGAACAGTGAATAAGCAACGAAAGTGGAGAGAATGAGAGTGTTATAATGTTTCGTTTACTAAGTATATTTTTGTGTTTTTTGATTCTCATAAACGCTATAAAAGCCATTAAATCGACAAAAACTTGATTATTGTCACTATTTTTTGCTATTATTTGTTTCGATAACGCTTTGGGTACTAAATATTAATGAGTTTGAAAAGGATTTCAAAACCGACAAATATTGCCAAAAGCATTGATGACAAAACATTTTAAGTGACTAATATGAGTAATGTATTTAAGAAATACAGTATTGACACAACTGACTACCAAGTAGGTCAGGATAACGTTCAGAAGTGGGGATTCGACATCCACAATCCGGTATTTGGGATTAGCGCCGGACTTATACTTCTGTTTTTAGCTGCCGTACTTGTTGTTGATCCTGCTACAGCGAAAGGTGCACTAGATACGCTGCGTAATGCCATCATTGACGACTTCGATGGTCTATTTATGTGGTCTACCAACTTCTTCCTTATTTTCACCGTTGTTCTGATGTTTTCACCGTTCGGTAAAATCAGACTTGGCGGTAAAGACGCTACTCCTGATTATTCGACCACGTCCTGGATTGCGATGCTCTTTGCGGCAGGTATGGGTATTGGTCTTCTGTTCTGGGGTGTTGCAGAGCCAACTGCGTACTTCACTGATTGGTATGGTACGCCGATGAATGTCGAGCCATTCACGCCAGAAGCCAAGTCAATGGCACTGGGTGCAACAATATTTCACTGGGGTGTTCATGGCTGGGCGATTTACGCGATTGTTGCTTTGGGCCTTGCATTCTTTGCCTTTAACAAAGGCTTACCTCTCTCAATGCGCTCTGTTTTCTATCCCGTTTTTGGTGACCGCGCTTGGGGTTGGTTGGGACACGTTATCGATATTTTATCGGTACTAGCGACATTATTTGGTCTGGCGACATCGCTTGGACTAGGTGCACAGCAGGCTACCAGCGGTATTAACTATGTATTCGGTACTGATGGCGGTATCGGGATGCAACTTGGTGTTATCGTATTTGTTACACTGATTGCGATTGGTTCGGTTGTACGTGGTATTGATGGCGGTGTGAAGCTGCTGAGTAACATCAATATGGTATTCGCTGCTGCGCTGTTTGTATTTATTGTCGCGGTAACTTATGACGTTGCGTTTGCTTCGATCAAAGATACGTTCCTTGGCTATGTTGAAAATATTATCCCATTGAGTAACCCTCATGGCCGTGAAGATGAAGATTGGATGCACGCTTGGACTGTATTCTACTGGGCGTGGTGGATTTCATGGTCACCATTCGTAGGTATGTTTATCGCACGTGTATCTCGTGGTCGTACAGTACGTGAGTTCCTCTTAGCGGTTGTACTGATTCCAACACTGGTTACTATGGTTTGGATGGGTGTATTTGGTGGTATCGCGCTTGATCAGGTTATTAACAAAGTAGGTGAGCTGGGTACAAAAGGTTTAACCGATATTTCATTAACGTTGTTCTATGTTTATGACCAATTGCCATTTGGTAGTGTGATTTCTATCATCTCGATTGCTCTGATATTGGTGTTCTTCGTAACATCGTCTGACTCGGGGTCACTGGTTATCGATAGTATTACTGCTGGTGGTAAAGTAGATGCGCCTGTACCACAACGTATTTTCTGGGCGAGTATCGAGGGCGCAATCGCTGGTGCGATGCTGTGGATTGGTGGTCAAGAAGCGCTTCAGGCCCTTCAGTCGGGGGTAGTTGCAACGGCGTTGCCATTCAACTTCATTCTTCTACTGATGTGTTTCAGCCTGGTACTTGGACTAAAATCTGAATACAGTGCCTACAAACCCTCGGCGATGGCGCAAAGCCAATAGTTAATCAATAAAATAGTAAATAAAATGGCGAGCCTTGCGGCTCGCCATTTTATTTAATGCAACTAAAGCAACGCCAAGTTAATCATAAACTGAGATTTTTACTCAATAATTAGCATTTGTTAGTGATTTTGCTGCCATTTTGTTCGAAAAGTCTATTTCCCTACAATATTAGTTGATAAATCCAGTAAAAGCGTTTTAATGGGTTAAGGAGTGTTTTCAGGAATTAAGAAATATGTACGAACAGGAACGATTGAGAGTTTTCTCAGCTAATATGGTGGTTGCTGTCATCGTCAACATCTTTGTCGCATCGGTTATTGTTTTTAGTAGCCTTTACGAGAACGTCGTTGTGAATTACAAATATTTATGGTTGTGCATGATTATCGCGGTAGGATGCTATCGACTTGGTGTTCATTTTTTGGCGGACAATCAGTACCAATCAAAAATGAAGATGCACTTTGTTGGTGTCGTTATGGCAGGCATCGTATGGGCCATATTTCCCTACATATTTCATCAGGCATTTTCCGTTAAGGAAGAAATGGTCACGATTGTTGTCTTCTGTGGAATGGCAGGTGGCGGTGCGACATTACTGAATGCCGATCTAAAGTCCTCCCTCTCTTTTACGACCATAACTGTTCTGCCTTACAGCATTCTTCTTATTTCCGATCAGGACCCAGATCGCACAGCATTGGGCATTTTAGGTGTCGGTTTTTGGATGGCTCTAATTGTGAGCTCTTATCAGTGCGCTAAATACATTCGCAATGGCGTTGAGAATCAGGTCAAACTCGATTCACTGGTTAATAATCTTGAAGGCAAGGTAAAGGAAAGAACCAGTCAGATTGTGCGTCTTGAACAAAAGGATATGCTTACCGAAATTAATAACCGGAATAGTTTCGTATCGAAAGTTGAATTACTTCTTAATGATCCTTTCGATTTAAACCAGCCTATTCATTCGGTTCTGTACATCGATATGCGTGGGTTTAAAGTCATCAACGATACTTATGGGCACATTTTTGGTGATTATGTCTTGTCAACGTTGGGTAAGCGTCTTACTGATATCGATCGTTATTATGATTCGATTTCTGGTCGTTGGGGGAGTGACGAATTTATTGTTTATCTCGCAGCCAATTCCCGTATTGCAATTAAAGAGTTTCTCAAATACCTCGAAGAATCGTTAATTAAAGAAATTAAGCAGAACAATATCAAAGTTACGCCGACATTCCATATTGGTGTTTACACCTTTAAAGAAGATATTGAGGTACTGGACGCCATTCGCAATGCTTACAACGCGGTGCGAGAAGGTAAGCAAAACAACATAAAAGTATGCCACTTCAACGATGAAATTCAGTTAAAAAATCAGCGTAAAGAATATTTACGAAATGCAATGGAACAATCTATCGACGGCGAAGGTTTTTACATGAGTTATCAACCGATAGTCAGCGTTCCAACCAATGAAATCGCAGGTTTTGAAGCATTAGTGCGTTGGAATCTAAACGGCGAATTCATCTCACCGGCTGAGTTTATCGATATTGCCGAAGAACACGGGCTGATCATTCCGCTTGGCCGCTTTGTTTTAAAAACATCGATTGCGATGTTACACCGAATTAACCAAGACTTTCCTGATAAGTCGATGTCAATCAACGTATCTGTGATTCAGTTTCTTGAAGATGACTTCGTCGAATACTTAGATTTTCTCGTATCGAAATACGACGTTAATACACAAAACATCCATCTGGAAATAACAGAAACGGTGATGATTGAGAACCTCGAAAAACTTTCAAGAGTCATTCGAGAAACCAAGAAGCGTGGCGTTTCCATTTCAATTGACGACTTTGGTACTGGATTCTCTTCGATATCAGTACTAAAAAGTCTGGATGTTGACTATATCAAAATCGATAAGATGTATATTGACCATATCTGCAACGATGACCGCGATGAGAATATCGTTGATGCGGTGACGAAAATGTCGCATTTGATTGGTTGTAAAGTCATCGCTGAAGGGATTGAAGAACCAGAACAGCTAGCCCGTTTACATGACCTTCAAGCCGATTATTATCAAGGCTACTATTTCAGTAAGCCAGTAGATGACGATAGTGCATTGAATTTATTGAAATAATATTATTACCATAAGCCAAAGCAACCCTTACTTTGGCTTTTTCCTTTTTAAAACCACCCTCTATTTCCCCATATCATTTCTTGTCAGTTTTGTGACAACACACATTTCTATCTTTAAAAATATTCCTCGATTCATCTAACTGATGATTTTTTTTGAAGTTATTCATTCGTTAAATTCGCTTAAATAACCCTGTACTTTACGAGGGTTTGAAAAATGAAAGGCGTGATTGCTATCGATTTAGGCGCATCCAGTGGCCGCGTAATGGTGGGTTATCTGGATGGAAAACAAATTGGTTTAAAAGAATTTCATCGATTTACCAATCAGCAGGTCATGCATGGTAATGAATCCTGCTGGGATCTGTACTCGATTCTTGAAGAAATCAAAGTGGGTATTAACAAGGCATTGGCATCGGAATACGACATATGCTCACTAGGGATTGATTCATGGGGAGTGGACTTTGTATTACTGGATAAATTTGGCAAACATCTTGGTGAATTTGTCAGCTATCGAGATGCGAGAACACAGGGCTCGCAAGAAAAACTGGAAGGCGACAACGGCCTGAGTAAACGCGACATCTATGGTATGTCGGGTATTCAATTTTTAACATTCAACACCATCAATCAACTCAAAGCGATTTCGGATCAGAAACCTGAGTGGTTTGATGATATTGACACTCTACTTTTTATTCCAGACTACCTAAATTACAAATTGTGCGGTGTTAAGCATTGCGAATATACCAATGCTTCAACCAGTCAGTTGCTGGATTGCCATGAGAAAACGTGGAACAAGCAACTTATTGATGCTTGCGGTGCGAAGCTCAATTGGTTCCTTCCACCTAAAATGCCAAACCGCATTATTGGACAATACCAGCTCGCGGATATTCAGATCCCAGTTTGCTCGGTTGCGAGCCATGATACGGCTTCTGCAGTCGCTGCGACACCTTTAACCGATGAACATACCGCCTATCTAAGTTCGGGAACATGGTCTTTAGTCGGAATTGAGAGCGAAATACCCTTTACCAATTCGTCGGCATTCGAAGCGAATTTAACCAACGAAGGCGGGGTCGACGGTCGCTATCGTGTGCTGAAGAACATCATGGGGCTCTGGCTGATTCAACGAATTAAAGCGGAGAATCTATCACTTACATTTTCGGATATTGCTCTGCTCGCAGGTCAGGCTGAGCCATTTAAATACGTTATCAATGCCAATGACGACGCCTTCCTTAATCCGGATTCTATGACACAGGCTATCAAGAACTGGTTCACGCAACGAGATCAACCTGGACCACAAACCTTAGCGGAAATCGTGCGCTGTATCTATGACAGCTTAGTGCTTGCTTATGATGACGCGTTAACACAATTGTCTTACGCCTCAGGGAGAACCATCAAACAGCTTCGCATCGTTGGCGGCGGTACTCAAGACCAATTCCTGAATCAGCTTTGTGCGGATGTATGCGGGATAGAAGTAGCGACAGAGCCGACTGAAGCATCCGTGTTGGGTAACGTAATCAACCAATTTATTGCGTTGGACATGGTCTCCTGTCTTGAAGAAGGTCGGCAGATTATACATGCCTCATCGCAGGTTAAATTTTATTCACCACGTGAAATCGTGGATCTCGACAACATTAAATCCCAATACCAATTAATTAAGTGAATAGGGTGGAACAATGAAAGATACACAAATCCAATCAGCATATGACTATGCCAAAGAAGTGTTTAGTGCGTATGGTGTCGATACTGATGATGTGTTGCAACAACTCGATCAAACGCCAATTTCGATGCACTGTTGGCAGGGCGATGATGTGAAGGGCTTTGAGTCACCAGATATCGCTTTGAGCGGTGGTATTCAGGCAACAGGTAACTATCCTGGTGCTGCAACGACACCCGCAGAGCTACGCGCTGACCTTGAAAAAGCCTTTTCTCTGATTCCAGGGAAAAAACGCCTCAATCTACACGCTATCTACCTCGACAGTGAGGAGAAAGTCGAGCGTGACCAAATTACACCAGAGCATTTTACCAGCTGGGTTGAGTGGGCGAAAAAACATAACTTAGGGTTAGATTTCAACCCTACGCTGTTCTCCCATCCTCTGGCAGATGATGGTTTTACACTGTCACATCCGAAAGAAGAAGTACGTCAATTCTGGATTGACCATGTTAAAGCTTCACGAAAAATCTCTGAATATTTTGGTCGTGAGTTAGGTACACCTTCCACAATGAATATCTGGATTCCTGACGGCATGAAGGATCAACCGATTGATCGTCTGGCACCACGACAAAGATTGATTGACGCGTTAGATGTGGCACTTACCGAAAAGATTGATGAGCGTTATCACCGTGATGCTGTGGAGTGCAAACTCTTCGGTATCGGCGCAGAAGCATACACAGTCGGAAGCAATGAGTTTTATCTGGCGTATGCCTCAACACGTAACACAGCACTTTGCTTGGATGCAGGGCACTTCCATCCAACTGAAGTCATCAGCGATAAGATTTCAGCGGTATCACTCTATGTGAAGAATCTGTTGCTACATGTTACGCGCCCAGTCCGTTGGGACTCGGATCACGTTGTAGCTTTTGATGATGAGACTCAAGCGATCATGCGCGAAATCGTCCGTAATGATCTGACCGAACGTGTCTCCATCGGTTTGGACTTCTTCGACGCGTCAATCAACCGTATCGCAGCATGGGTAGTTGGAACAAGAAACGCACAGAAGGCGCTATTAAAAGCACTTCTGGAACCCACTGAGACTTTACGTAAAGCCGAACAAGACTTTGATTACTCTACACGTCTTGGTTTAACCGAAGAAATGCACTCACTGCCTTGGCCCGCTGTTTGGGATTACTACTGCATGAAACAAGGTGTACCAGTGGGTTTTGACTGGATGAATCAAGTGAAAGACTACGAAGCAACCGTGTTGGCGACACGCTAAGCACAGCTAGCCCTTTTCGATTAGAGAGGGGCGTACTTCTTCGACCCTACATAAAAAATATAAGGAAAATCATTATGTCTGTAGTAGCTGGTATTGGTTGGCACCTGGTAGGTGCAGCATCCGCAGCCGCCTTTTACGCTCCATACAAAAAGGTTCAGGGCTGGTCATGGGAGTTAATGTGGTCAATCGGTGGTTTATTTTCATGGGTACTCATGCCATGGATTGTTACGTCTATGCTGGTACCCAATTTGGCTGAATTTTACGCCGATATTCCCTTATCAACGTTCGCCATGCTGATGTTCTGTGGCGCGCTTTGGGGGATAGGTAACATCACTTACGGTCTGACAATGCGTTATCTTGGTCTTTCCATGGGTATTGGTATTGCGATCGGCTTAAACCTGGCGGTAGGGACACTATTGCCACCCATTATCAAGGGTAAATTTGGCGAATTAATGAGCTCAAACGGTAGCACATTAACAATGCTGGGTATTGCCGTTGCTTTGGTTGGTATTGCAATCGTCACTTTTGCTGGGAATGCCAAAGAAAAAGCAATGGGGCAGAAAGCGGAGGAATTTAACTTACGCAAAGGCGTTACGCTTGCCATCATATGTGGGATTTTCTCGGCAGGATTCGCGTTTGGCTTAGACGCTGCTGGTCCGATTAGGGCACAGTCTGAAGCTCTGGGAATTAACTATCTATACGTCGCTATGCCTGCTTATGGTTTCATCATGGGGGGCGGTGCGATCGTTAATTTCGGCTTCTGTATTTTTAACATCGTCACTAAGAAAGAAATCTCAATTAGACATGATATCTCAATCGGTAAAAGCCTTCTTATCAGAAACCTTCTGTTCAGCGCGATGGGCGGAATTATGTGGTATCTGCAATTCTTCTTCTATGGTTGGGGTGAAGCCTCTGTTCCTGAAAATCTCGGCTATATCAACTGGATGTTGCATATGTCTGGTTACGTTCTGTTTGGCGGTGTGATTGGCTTAGTCATGGCAGAGTGGAAAGGCGTTGGTACTCGTCCGGTAAGAATCCTCATTTTAGGTCTGTTGGTCATCACTGCTGCCGCCAATATCGTAGGTATGGGTATGGCGGTCTAAGGAGAAAAATATGATTAGAAAAGCATTTCTGATGTTTGTAAACCCAGATTGTCACGTTGAGTACAAGAAGCGCCACGACGATCTTTGGCAGGCAATGTCAGAGCTGCTTTCTTCACATGGAGTGTCGAATTACTCCATCCATTTGTTTGCTGAACAGAATATGTTGTTTGGCTACGCCGAAGTGGAAAGTGAAGAAAAATGGGCAGCAATTGCGGATACAGAAATATGTAAAGAGTGGTGGGCTTATATGAAGGATGTAATGCCATCTAATGCTGATAACTCACCCGTATCAAGAGATTTAACCGAGGTATTTTATTTAAAATGATTACATTAAACGATGCAGTAAAACTTGAGATCGAGAAAGTTCGTGAAGTATCCCAATACCTTTGGCAAAGAGAATGGGCAGAGCGAAACGGCGGTAATATTTCGGTCGATCTGACGGATATAATCGGTGATGTTACCGTGACAAGTGAAGAGCGTCCTTTACCTTTAGCCATGCCAGCAAGTTGCGCAGGGCGTATTTATTTTGTGAAAGGTACTGGGCAGCGTATTCGCGAATTACGTGAACCTGGATATGCAGGATGCATTCTCAAAATAAACCCAAGAGCCGATGGTTTCTTTATTCTCTGGGGCGGGAGTGCGGCCGATAATTTTGCACCGACTTCTGAATTTATTAGCCATATAAAAATTCTTGAAGCAAAGCGTGCTCAAGGTTCATCGGATAAGTCGGTTGTACACACTCATCCGCTAGAGTTAATCGCACTCTCTCATCACCCAGATATCTCGAAAAGTAGTGAGTTGTTTACTCATACTTGCTGGAAGATGCTACCAGAAGTCCGCGCATTTGTACCCAAAGGGGTAGGTATGATTCCTTATTGCTTACCTTCCTCCGAAGAGTTGGCAGACAGAACAACTGCATCTTTGTTGACCCACGATGTCGCGATTTGGGAAAAGCATGGTGCAACGGCGTCAGGTAACGATGTTTTGGTCGCATTTGACTATATCGATGTTGCTAATAAAGGTGCCAAACTCTATCTGAAGTGTTTATCTGCGGGTTTCGATCCCGAGGGCGTTACCGAAGAAAATATGGCGATATTAAAACGAGAATTCAATTTGTGAGGCAAACATGTCTGTTTTCAAACTAGCATTTCCAAGAATTAACTTAGCAGGTGTAGGGGCGATAGAAGCCCTTATCGAACGGATTTTTGATCAACATGGAGAGCAACCAGGTCTGCTCATTTGCGATCCTGCAATGGTTCAATTTGGCTTTGCGGACAAATTAACGAGCAGTGCTTTAAATCTGTGCGTATTCAATGAAGTTAAACCTAACCCGGATACTAATACTGTCAATCGTGCGTTTGATCAGTTCAGTAGTGCGGGCGCAAAGTATGTTATTGGTTTCGGTGGGGGTAGTTCGATTGATACGGCGAAAGCGATTCGTATCTTATCAGCAAATAGTGGACCGATTGCTAACTTTAATGGAGTCGAAAAAGTGAAGCAGATTGGCGTACCGCTGTATGCGATTAATACGACAGCGGGTACCGCAGCAGAAGTCACCAGCAACGCGGTCATTACGGATACAAAAACTCATGTGAAGCATGTGATTATATCCGATAAGATTATTCCAGATGTTTCAGTCAACGATCCCAGTGTTATGCTCGGTATTCCACAGGGTGTTACTGCAGCAACCGGGATTGATGCGCTGACACATGCGGTTGAGTCTTATGTGTCAGTTGGTGCACATACGCTCACTGATTACATTTCACTTGAGTCCATACGCCTTATCGCTGATAACTTACCCAAAGCTGTTGATAATGGTAAAGATATCGAGGCACGAGAAATGATGGCTTTCGGTCAGTTTGTCGCTGGGCTATCGTTTAATAGTGCGGGGCTTGGAATGGTTCATGCGATGGCTCACCCTGGTGGGGCACAGAAAGATCTCCCACATGGTGTATGTAACGCAATATTGTTGCCGATTGTCAGTGAATTTAACCGCGCCTCACGCGTTGGTAAGTTTGCCAAAGTGGCTGCCGCAATGGGTGTAGATACATCGAGCATGAACGATGAAGAAGCGAGTTTTGCTGCAATTGAGGCTCTAAAAGCTTTGAACACGCGCGTTGGCATACCTGCGGGTTTTGGTGAACTCGGTATCACAGAGGCAGATATGATGCTTTGGGTCGATGATGCGCTAGCTGACCCTTGTGCAGGTGGCAATCCAGTGCCAATGACCCGTGACCAGGTTATCAGTTTATACAAAAAAGCTTTATAGAAAATCAAAGCTGAGAGCTTGCTCTCGGCTTGTTTTTTTCAGGGCTCTAAAGTATTTCAGGTTATCGGTAACTTGATTATGAATATGCTATTTCTCAAATCTGAAGAATACGTCGGCTATAAAAACAGCGTCAATATTTTACGTAGGGAACCTCAAGCGGATTACCCTGAGCATCGTCATGATTTTAGTGAACTGATCTTAGTTAGTTCAGGTATTGGCAACCATACGGTGAATGATGATTTTTCTGTAATGTTGCCTAACACTATCGCTTGTGTAAGTGAACGTGATTATCACCAGTTTTCGGATAGTCAGGATTTGATTTTGTTGAATGTTGCATACAACAAAGATTTTCTTTCAGTAAGCCGTAGTTCTGCGGATGTCATAAAAAAACTCGAAAACGATCAAAACCATTTTATGATTCTTGAAGACGACTTCAAACCACTCAATAACATCGCTCTACGGATAAAAGAAGAAAATGAACGGCAAGATGTGCATGCCTCGATTATGGCATCGATTCTGTTTGAACAACTGTTACTTTCAATCGACAGGCTGAGTGTGGGATCGTTCGATCAATCACCTTTAATGAAATCCGTTGTTTATCTGTGCAATAATTATTTCGAACAGGATCTCTCAGTTAATCATATTTGCGATATGTTTAAAGTCACGCCAAAAGCATTAAGTAGTAAGCTTGTTCAGTTGACTGGACTTTCAACCAACCGCTTTATCAATCATCTCAGAGTACACCGGGCAATGGCCATGTTAAAAAATGGAAAATCGATAACCGATGTTGCATTCCGGGTGGGGTACAACGACAGTAATTATTTTAGTACCAAATTTAAGGCCGTAGCAGGATGTTCGCCTAGGGAATATCTTGGTAAGAACAAAATCTTAAGTAACTAATTCGCCCAAGCGAACGAGCGATGCAAAAATGGCAAAGCATCTTGAGTAATAATCTCACCATGAGCCATGACGATTGTTTTTGGATTCCAGCTTGAAATACGCTTTATGTGTCGTCGAACCTGATCTTTATTCCGACAAAATGTGAGGCGCCAATCCAAAGGGGTTTTGCCGTGAGGCGTAAGGATACCGGCCATTTTAGCCAACGGTCTTTTAAGAATGGGAATGTTCTTGGGTGAAAAATTCTCTATTAAGTCCGTCACAATGAGCGTTCTGCTCTCAGCGTAGAAAAATACGGCTTCTTCCATTACTTTCGAACCTGTGAAAAGTAAAAATTCAATATCAGTAGTCCAAAATGCGGAGAAGTCAGTAGTTAAAGTATGCTGAAAATGGATATCGGGTCGCTTTTGAATAACGCCTTTCGTACCAAATAGTAACGCTTGTGGATAGTCTGACAGCCAATCGTTAAGGAACAGATGATGCAATGCGTTAGGGGCGACCAGATATTTTACACTACCTAACTGTTCTATCTGGTATTGTATTTCACTAGTTAAGCGAATAGGGCTATGGACCCAAAGCGATTGATCGCTTAACCGAATTACCGTCATTCTGGTCGTGTAAGGTAAACCCATAAATCTTACGGGTTCACCTTCAAAAAGCCAGATATTGTCGTCTAAACAATACACTTGTGATAGTCCGAGCGTTAAAGACCGCAGCCATTGCCGTGTGGCGAGCGACGTTCTGACCAAACAGCAAACTCGTTGCCACTCGGTTCGGTAAAGTGAAAACGCACACCGCCGGGAAATTCAAAAATCTGTTTTACAATGGTACCGCCATGCACCAACACTTTTTTTAGCGTGCAGTCGATGTCTTCACTATAAAAAACCAGTAAGGCTGAACCTTTTTCAGTGTTACAGGTTAAGTCTGAACGATAAAAGCCGCCGTCTAATCCTTGCTTGGTAAAACAGGTATAGTCCTCGCCGTAATCGACAAACTTCCAATCAAAGACGGCGGTAAAAAAAGCCTTTGTCGCCATAAGGTCACTCGAAGGGAGTTCAACATAGTTGAGTTTTTCGTGTTCGTTCATTACTACTTCCTACGTTTTAACAAACCAGTAAAAGTATTTAAAACTTAATTGAGATTAACAAGCTCAATGCGAAAAAACCGTGAGATTTCATCAGAATATTGCAAATTAGCAGCTATGCTTATGATAACGATTCAGATTTCCACCATTCTATACGGTAGAACAGGAGTGATTGATGAGCCGATCTATCTCGATTAAGTCGTCACATGAAATTGAATTAATGCGTGCTTCGGGTCGTCTACTGGCAAAGGTGTTTCAAATGTTGGATCAATTTATTGCCCCAGGCCGTTCGACTCTTGAAATCAACAATATAGCTCATGAATTTATTGTGCATGAACTCCACGCTTACCCTGCGACTAAAGGCTTTCATGGCTTTCCTTTCTCGCTAAATACCTCAGTCAATGACGTTGTCTGTCATGGTATCCCCAGTAAACATGTAAAGCTGTCAGCAACGGATATTATTAATGTCGATATCACTTTGGAACATAACGGTTATATGGCTGATTCCAGTAAGACCTATGTCATGCCGAATGCAAGTCAGCAGGCGCGAGACTTGGTTAATACTGCTTATCAGGCAATGTGGCGTGGTATCGAGCAAGTCAAGCCGGGAAACCATATTGGCGATATTGGCAACGCGATTCAGAGTTTTGCGGAATCTCATAGTTTAACTGTTGTTCGTGATTATGTCGGTCATGGGATTGGCAGAGAGATGCACGAAGAGCCGCCTGTATTTCACGTGGGAATAGCTGGGACAGGAATCCAGCTCACTGAGGGGATGGTGATTACGATCGAACCAATGTTGAATTTGGGCACTGCTAAGACTAAACGTTTGAGCGACGGTTGGACGGTTGTTACGGATGATGGAAGCTTATCGGCGCAGTTTGAACACACAGTGTTAGTTACCCGTGGAGGATATGAAGTACTGACGATTCGTGATGAAGAACAATCTTAGATGTTGTTTAATTACATCAAATTCCACTGGATTTAAATAAATTCATTATTCCAGATCAATTTTGTTGAAATTTTACGCGCATAGGATAATAATTGTGATGTAGGTCACGAACATCCTTAAGGAGGATAAGATGAATACAGCAACATTGACTCGTTTCGCTTCACGTACTCGTAAAACAGAAGCAACTTCACTTAACGCAAAAAGCATTGCTCATGATCTTTGGTTCGTTGTTAAAGCAACTGCCGTAGTATCAGCTATCGTTATGTGGCAGGCTTCTTCGTTTATTAATTAATAAGTCGTCAAGTGTACCACGCGGCCAGACAACATCCTCGTTGCTGGCTGTGGTTAAATTTCCAAGTCATTAACTCAATTTTTTCTTTTCTAAAGCAACCAGCATTAGTCCCCCCAAAATTAACAGCGTCGATATAATGAATCGAGTGGTTAATACTTCATTCGCGAACATAATGCCACCAAGGGCTGCAAAGACGGGCACTAGCAATTGAATCACGGCTGCCTGAGTTGAGTTTAAGCCTCGTAATGCGATGTACCAAACGGTATAACCGCCAGCAGACGCGATGCTGCCAGAAAGGGTAGCGAGTATCATACCTTCAACGGTTATGTCCGTTTGCATAAATGTGGCGGCGAAGGCAATGACGACGAACGGTAATGTTCGGAGAAAATTATAAGTCGTATCGTGTAGGGGATGCCGAGAGTGTTTTCCTAATAGCGTATAGAATCCCCAAGCAACCCCAGCTATTGTCATTAAGAGAAAGCCGCTCGCTGAAGGAGAGGATATATCCGGTAAGACAAGGAAAACAAATCCGCCGAATGCAACGATAACGCCGCACCATTCAAGTATGCTCAGTCTTGTCCCCTTCAGGTAGGAAAAGATAAGCATAGTCAGCTGTACTGAGGCGAATAAGATAAGTGCACCCGTTCCAGTGCTCAACGAGTTATAGGCATAGGAAAATGTGATAGCGTAAAGAAAAAGCATTCCGCCAGCGCGCCAACTACCCCGAGAGTGTTCGTTTGTTACTGATCTTCTGATGGATACGATGAGCATTAGTACTATTGCACCGGAGACGAGTCTTATCGTGGTAAAGTTCAAGGCGTCAATTGCTCCGTTTTGTAATGCAAGGCGACACAATACGGAGTTGGCTGCGAAGGTTATCAGTGTGATGATGGTTGTTATTACGGTAACGAACATGGTTTCACTCAGAGCCAAAAGATTTTATTTTATTTTTTACGTCATCAATGCTCGGTATAGTCATACCGCAAACTTCGTTTTCATGCTCGATTTCGTTTTCTTCACCAAACAGCGTCAACAACTGGTTGGTATCTTTAATGGTTTGGCATCCGTCGTATATATCCGACGCGGTAACCGATAGAATCACGCCAATCCCAATATAGGGAATCGATTCACCGATAATGGAGGACATATTCACCCCGACAGTTTTAACAACCCGACGAGAGATACGTTTTGATATGGTTTTCGCCTGCGCAAATTTGGCTTTACGCACCCGTCTTTCTTCAACTAATAACTTGTTTTGGCGTGATAACGCAGTGCGCTCTGAGCGTAAATTTTTTACTTGTGTGCTTTTACTTTTTGTAAGCAGAGAAGGCGGGGTGATGTGCGAGGCCATATCAAATAGAAAGTCGTAGAATTTGGCGTTCACAATAGTTGCGATATTGAGAATGAGTAGAACGAGCGAAATGAGTAGCCACAAAGATTTGCGTAAACGTCTAAAAATAGCCATGACACCTCCAATATCATAATCACACTGTTATGACGTTGACGACGAGGTGTGTCAAGTTAAGACTTGATTTACATCGCGCTGGTTTGGTGATCAAGAAGACGCTGCAGAGGCATATCGTCCTTAATGACAGGCGACTTGATGACGATATAGCTAAAGTATTTCGATATGCCGATGTCACTGTCGACAAGTCGCTCGATGACTTCCTGATAATGGGCAATATTGCGAGTGACAAACCGCACTAAATAGTCATAACCGCCACTGATCAGATGGCACTCCATTACCTCATCAATATTCTTCATCGACTTTTCAAATTTGATGAAGTCTTCTCGCTTATGACCGTTAATATAAACTTCCGTATAGACGGTTACAAACTCCGTGATTTTAGACAGATTGAGAAATGCTTTGTAGTTTTGAATGTATCCACAGCGTTCTAGTCTTTTAACCCGTTGTAAGCAAGGGCTTGCAGATAGACCAACAGCATCAGCCAGTTTCACGTTGGTCATTCGTCCATTTTTTTGCAGTTGAGTCAATATATTAATATCGATGCGGTCAAGCCTCATATCTGAATCCATATAATTATCCTTAATATTATGAGTTGTGGACGATGCAAGACTAAAGCATATTTAATGCCATGAACTCCTCAGGGCAGTCTGATGCTCTAACACGAACTTGGCTAATGATTCACGGTTAGCGTTTTCTGGTAAAAATACAGCACTTCTATGAATGACTCGTGTGTTAGGAAATTGAGTTAATTCAGCAAGGTGAGGATTGGTTAATAACAGTGTGGTATGTGTATTTAATCCGAGTGATCTGATTGTATTACTCAAATCAGAATCAAAATGTTCTCGGATAATGAGTTCGTGTTCTGTAATCGCTAGGCTCTTGATTATTTGAGGGATATCTTCTGGTTCACGATCACAACGAATGAGTACTCGATAGAACTTCTTAAGATAGTGTAAGGCTCCGTAAGCATCCTCATACATCGGCCATTGATTGACTGCACGACCAAATTGAAAGGTGTGTTTCCAGTTGGATGTCGCTTTGAGTTCATTCATTAAGGTCTGAAAACTAAAACAATGAGTAACACAGAAGCCATTTTCGTAAATCGAATCTGATAAATTATAATAGTGTTTCAAGTACTGATGAATGACTGATTCCTGATACGGTATATCCTGCGGTAGATTCTTTTGTAATTCATAAATTTTATTCAATATACCTTGGTAGTGATTAACAAGAATACCGTCACAATCGATGATTAATGTGTCAAAGGTAGTTATATCCATAGAAGAATCCTTTCTTTTTTGTGCACTAAAACATTCAAAATGCACCATTATAGACATTGGTGATTGGAGCCTATAATGGTGTAAGCACTATCCAAGAACGATTTTACAAGCATCTCGTAACATAGTCAGAGCTTCACTTAAGATGGATTCTGACGTATTTAATGGTGGCAGAAAACGGATAACGTTGCGCTGTGTACCGCATTTGATTACGAGTAATCCCTGGCGACGGCATTCATCAATTAAGTCTTGAACGAGTGCCGCATTTTCCTGAGCGGTATCACTGTCGGAAACAATTTCAATTGCAAGCATAAAGCCCAGTCCACGGACGTCTGCGATTTTGCTGAATTGATGTTTTAATGCGAGTAGGCCTTCTTCGAAGAAATGACCTCGCTGACGTGCAAGTGCCAACAATGAGTCATCTTTGGTATAAAGATCGATGACGGCAGATGCTGCTGCACAGGCGATAGCATTACCCCCATACGTGCCACCAAGGCCTCCTGGCTTCGGACCATCCATAATGTCCGCCTTGCCAACAACAGCTGAAAGTGGGAATCCGCCAGCAAGACTCTTAGCTGTAGTGACGAGGTCAGGTTTAATTCCCGCATGTTCGTAGCCAAACATTTTTCCTGTACGGCCAAAACCAGCCTGAATTTCATCGCAAATCAGAACAATGCCATATTGTTCCGTTAATTCACGTAATTGTTGTAAAAACGAAGCTGGAGCCGCAAGAAATCCACCGTCTCCTTGTACCGACTCAACGATGATCGCAGCAACTCTATCTGGAGTGACGACTGAAGTGAAAATATCGTCTATAGACGTTAGTGCATCCTCGACACTGATGCCTCGGAATTCATTTGGGTAAGTTGCATGGTATATTTCTCCAGCCATAGGACCAAAATTTTGCTTATAAGGCTCGCTCATACCCGTTAAGGTACTTCCAAGCAATGTCCTTCCATGAAAGCCACCTTTGAATGAAATGACGGCGGGACGATTAGTATAGCCGCGCGCGATTTTGACGGCATTTTCAACCGCTTCAGCTCCTGAGGAGAGTAGGACCGTTTTGAAGTGATCGCCTTGACCCACTAATTGATTGAGCTTTTTAGCGACATCGAGATACGGTTCATAGACCGTAACCTGAGCACAGGCGTGTGATACTTTAGTCAACTGCGTCGTGACCGCGTCAACGACAGCAGGATGATTATGACCAATGTTGAGAACACCGATACCGCCAACAAAATCAAGAAAACGATTACCGTCCAGATCCCACAACTCAGCACCCTGTGCTCTATCTAACGTGACAGGATGGGCATTAACCAGACCTCTGGGTACATGTTGCTGTTTCGCTTCGAGTAAAGCCTGAGTTTGAGAGTTATCTGTGTTCATAATGGTTACCTTTCCATAGTAATAAAAATTCCTATTGAAAAAACTACCATTTTTAGTCAGTGTAGGACGCTTAATTTACCTGTTATATGTTCATAATCCGCTGTTTTATTAGCTGCAAACAGCAGGTTTTATCGTAAAAGCAGAGTCTGCTTTTTCACTTGCATATGGTTCACTTTTCTACCGATTGACACCTCTTATACAACGCAGATTATGCGGCTGTTTCTACATAATGGAGTGAGTCTTAAACCAAACAAGGAAAGGAAGTTTCATGAGTAATACGTTAAATGTCTTGTACTATTCTGAGGAAAAACGTGGACGCCATTGGCAAAAGGGAATCGAACAAGATCACCCTAATATCCTATTCAACGTTTGGCCCGAAGAGACAGATTTAAATGCAATAGACGTGTTGGTTGTGTGGAAAATTCCACAAGGTTTACTTGAACAGCTTCCTAATCTGAAGGCTATATTTACGGTGTCTGCAGGAATCGATCAGATTGATTTCTCACTTATTCCTTCACATATTGACGTTGTTCGTATGATTGATGACGATTTATCCAATCAATTAGCAGAATATGCAGTGATGTCGACATTAATGCTATACCGACAGCTTCCATACTTTCAGCAATGTCAGCAAGACAAACAGTGGTCTCCCCGTTACGTTAAAACGGCAAATAAAATGAATGTTGGTATCATGGGATTGGGGCAACAAGGTTGCAAAATTATTGAAAGACTCAAGCCATTTAATTTTTCACTGAGTGGTTGGTCTCGCTCGTTGCGTTCAATCGACGGTGTTGAATGCTTCGGTGAACAAGATCTTTTCGCGTTCCTTGAGCCGCTGGATATTATTATTTGCGTGCTACCCTTAACGGATAAAACGCGTCACATTTTTAATTCAGACTTGTTTAGTAAAATGAAAACAGGTGCTGCAATTATCAATATTGGGCGAGGAGAACATGTAAATGAGGTTGAACTGCTAAATGCTCTGGATGCAGGAATCCTCTCTAATGCCATTTTAGATGTGACCAATGAAGAGCCACTCGATGAACAGAGCGCATTGTGGCATCATCCCAGTGTTCTTATTACACCGCATATTGCTGGTGTGACACGCTCCCAATCAGGTTACGAAACCTTTTTAAAAAGCTTACTCGAATGGCAAAAAGGGGATAAACCTGCGGGATTGGTTTCGCGCGAGCAGGGATATTGAGTCTATTAGTGCCCTCAATTGGTATTAATTCTCTGTCGACCGCAATTAATGGTTGCGGCTAGAGAGTAAAGGCCGCAGAATGGCGCACTTTTCACTTCCTATAAGAAGTGAATTCTTTTTACTAGAACAATCGAGAACAAAATATGGGTTTTACCTCACTGGGACTTTCCGCGCCAATTCTAAAAGCAATTCAAGAAAAGGGCTATGACACGCCCTCACCAATTCAAGAGCAGGCAATCCCTTCCGTTATTGAAGGTCATGATGTTATGGCTGCGGCGCAGACTGGTACAGGTAAAACGGCAGGATTTACGCTTCCGATTTTAGAACGGCTATCAAACGGTCCGAAAGTGCGAGGAAACCAGGTTAGGGCACTTGTCCTAACGCCAACTCGCGAACTGGCAGCGCAAATTCAAGAAAATGTTGTGACCTATAGTCGTCATCTACCGTTGACCAGCGCAGTTGTATTTGGTGGCGTGAAGATCAATCCACAAATGTTGCGTTTACGTAAAGGCGCGGATATTTTGGTGGCGACACCAGGACGTTTACTCGACTTATATCAACAAAATGCGGTCAAGTTTGATCAACTTGAAGTGTTTGTACTGGATGAAGCTGATCGTATGCTTGATATGGGCTTTATTCGTGATATTCGTAAGATTCTTGAATTATTACCTAAGAAGCGCCAGAACCTACTATTCTCGGCAACGTTTTCTGCTGAAATTCGTCAACTCGCTAAGACATTAGTGAATAACCCAGTTGAGATCTCGGTCAGCCCAGCAAACTCGACTGCACGAACGGTTGAGCAGTCAATTTATCCTGCGGATGTGAAAAAGAAAGCACCAATGCTGGTTAAGCTTATCAATGACGGTAATTGGCAACAGGTATTGGTATTTACAAAAACTAAGCACGGAGCCAATCGACTTGCAACATTTTTGAATGATTCAAAAATTTCTGCTGCTGCCATCCACGGCAATAAGAGTCAGGGAGCACGCACACGAGCGCTAGCTGATTTTAAATCCGGAGAGATCCGTGTTCTAGTCGCGACAGATATCGCAGCTCGTGGTATTGATATTCCGCAACTTCCTCAGGTTGTCAATTTTGAATTACCTAAAGTCGCTGAAGATTATGTCCATCGTATTGGCCGTACCGGTAGAGCAGGTGAGGTAGGTAAAGCATTTTCTCTGGTTTCTGCCATTGAAGCGCCAGAACTCTTTGCGATTGAACGTTTAACTCAAACCTTATTGCCGCGTATTGAATTAGACGGTTTTAAACCAGGTAACCCGTTACCTGAGTCTAAATTGGATACCCGAGCAATGAAGCCGAAAAAACCGAAAAAGCCAAAGAAAACGCAAGTGTCATCAGCACCATCGGTAAGTAAAACAAAAGCTAAAAAACCATCGGGTAAACCGGCTTCTAGTGCTAACAGTGCGTCTAAACCTACGCAAAAAAAACGTCGAAACTTTGGTCTCTCGAAACCAAAAACGAATGCGGCGAAAGCAAACTAGCTGTCCATTTAAAAAGGGAACCGAGGGTTCCCTTTTTCTATTTAGATCGAACTTAAAATCCGCCCATATGCCAGGATTTCACTTCTAGGTATTCTTCAATACCGAGATTAGAGCCTTCGCGACCCAGTCCCGACAGTTTTATTCCACCAAATGGCGCGGAGTCCATTGAAATAACGCCTGAGTTTAATCCGACCATTCCGAACTCAAGTGCTTCACCGACATGCCATGCACGCTGTAAGTTTTGTGTGTAATAGTAAGCACCTAGCCCGTAAGGTGTACTATTCGCGATGGCTATCGCTTCTTCGTCAGTTTCAAAGCGGAATAGTGGAGCGAGGGGGCCAAACGTTTCCTCCTGTGCGACCACCATATCTGTCGTTACGTTTGTCATAATAGTTGGTTTTACAAATTGCGTGGCGGTATCGGGTACTTCTCCATACGCAATTTCTGCTCCCTTACTGGTCGCATCTTCGATGTGACGTTTTACCTTTTCAACTGCCGCAGTATTGATTAATGGACCGATAGTGACGCCATCTTCCAGACCATCACCAATTTTTAGTTTATCGACGGCAGCCATGAGAGCCTGAGTAAATTCGTCATAGATAGAATTATGCACAAGAACTCGGTTCGCACAGACGCAAGTCTGACCCGCATTGCGGAATTTACTGGCCATTAGCCCTTCGACAGCTTGAGGAATATCAGCATCCCCAAAAACGATAAAGGGTGCGTTTCCCCCAAGTTCAAGACTGAGTCTCTTAATTGTTGGTGCACTTTGTGCCATTAATAAACTGCCAACGCGGGTTGAGCCGGTAAACGTAATTTTTCGTACGGTAGGGCTTGCCGTTAGTTGTTCACCAACAGTAGCGGCATCGCCCGTCACGACATTGAAGATACCGGCAGGGATACCCGCCTTTTCGGCTAAAACAGCTAGAGCAAGCGCTGAGAGTGGGGTGAGATCCGCTGGCTTAACGATTATTGGGCATCCTGCCGCAATTGCAGGTGCACATTTACGTGTGATCATTGCAGCCGGAAAGTTCCAAGGAGTAATTGCCGCACAGACACCTATAGGTTGTTTAATGGTCATCATTCGTCTATCTGACGAAGGATTCTGGTGCGTTTCGCCGTGTACTCTGCGGGCTTCTTCAGCAAACCATTTGATAAAGCTAGCAGCATAGGCGACTTCACCTTTGGCTTCGGCTAGAGGTTTACCTTGCTCTAACGTCATGATCAAACCGAGATCATTCTGATTATCCATCATAAGGTGATACCAAGTCATCAACATCGCTGCGCGATCTGCAGCTGTGGTCTTTTTCCAACTGCGCCACGCATTGTCAGCCATTTCTATACAAGAAAGGATTTGTTCACCTGAAAGGTCAGGAACTGATGCGATGACTTGTTGATTCGACGGGTTGATAACATCAATCGTCTTCTTATTGTCAGATTCGACCCAAGAGCCATTGATATAAGCTCGGTCAGTCAGTAAAACTGGATTCGATAACTGCTCGCGGATAGTTGGATTAATCATGTTCACTCCGTTGATAACACGTTTCATAAATAAATTGAGAGAGTAATTCGTCACATTGATCTAACTGTTGTAGAGAGACGAATTCATCAGGTTTATGTGCTTGGTCGATTGAACCGGGACCACAAACAACCACTGGGGCCGAGAGATACTCGGAGAAGAGACCTCCTTCCGTCCCAAAGGCCACTTTGATTTGTTTTGTCTCGGGACTGGATAGCGAGTAAAGCTGCTTTACTGCGGGAGTATTTTTATCGGTATTTAATCCGGGGTAATCGGTTAAACACTCGAAATGGATGGCCGCTTTTGAGTCACTACGTTCAATTTTTATCGAGTCGATTAGAGCTTTAGCCTGATGGACAATCGTCTCGATTTCGTTCGCAATATTATCTTGCGCTAAATGCCGTATCTCGAATTCAAACGTACACTCTCCCGGCACAATATTGAGAGCGCGACCACCGTTAATCGTGCCGATATGGACCGTTGAATACGGAATGTTGTATTCCTCATCGTGAGCACCACTCTCGATAAGTTTGCTCTGTAATTGTCTTAGTGAGCTAATCACGTCACAAGCGAGATAAATCGCATTGGTATGCAGTGGTGCCTGTGAAGAGTGGCCTTCATCACCACAGCAATGAGTACGATAGGCCGTTTTACCTTTGTGCCCTGTTGCGATATTCATGCTGGTTGGTTCACCGACAATACATAGGTAAGGCTCAACGCCAATTTGCTTGAGTTGCACAAGTAGGTCGCGCACGCCTAAGCAGCCCAGCTCCTCATCGAAACTCAGCGCTAAATGTACCGGACGCGTTAAGGGTTTATCCGAAAACGCGATCATTGTGTTGATCGCAGACGCGATAAATCCTTTCATATCGCAGCTGCCTCTCCCGTATAAGAGGCCATCTTTTTCACTGGCTTTAAAAGGATCCTCTGTCCAGTTTTGACCAGCTACAGGCACGACGTCAGTGTGTCCTGATAGAACGATCCCAGGCTGAACGGTAGGACCAATCGCCGCATAAAGCGCTGCTTTGGTTTTGTGCTCGTTATACACAATATGGGTTTCTATCCCGTATTGCCCTAAAACCTTTTCGACATACTGGATCAAGTCCAGATTTGAATCCGATGACACGGTTGGGTACGAAATGAGTGTTTTAAGCCTTTCTTTGGTTTTCATAGTTATTGTAATCGTTCTAGAAGTAGTTTGAGTTCGAGGACGTATGTCTTTTCTCTGGAAATAAGCTGATAGTCTACACCTACGAATTCACAATTTGTTTTCCAATCATCGATGATTTGCCCTAATTGTTGAGCGTGTACAGGAAATGAAAATGTATCTTTCAGAACTTTATTCATGCATACCGTTCCTTAGCATCATATTCTGACAAAACATGGAGATTGTTTAAAGAGAGTGGCTTTTTATCAGTGTCTTTTCCTGTTCCTAAAGTAGGCAATGTTTTATCGTGCAAATGACATAGAATATGATTGTACTTGTTAATTGAACGGTTACTGGGTGTGACCCTGTCACAAAGGTTTGCTATGCGCTTAGGACAGCGATCAATAAACGCACACACTTCTTTATGTTTGACTGTCGTAATCTTTTCAATCGCTATTGTTGCGATGCGTGGTTCATTTATCCATTGAGTATTCATTTCAGGGATGGAATCCATAAGTAACGATGTATAAGGATGAAGAGGGCCGTCATAAAGTTCTTCTATCGGTGATGTTTGAACTTGCGAACCTTTGTACAACACGATTACATCGTCACATAGAGTACGAACACTATTCATATCATGACTAATAAAAAGATAGGAGAAACCCAATCTGTCTTTTAAATCATTGAGGAGTTTTAGGATTGCGGCACCTACAACTGTATCGAGTGCTGATGTCACCTCATCACAAATAATAATATCCGGCTCAGCAGCAAGCGCTCGTGCTAAATTGACTCGCTGTTTTTGGCCTCCAGAGAGGGCATCCGGCTTACGATCAATCACTTCTTTGGGAAGTTGGACCAAGTCAATCAATTCGGCTATCCGGTTATTTTGTTCGCTTTTGCTAAGACGAAAATAAGATTGCAGGGGCCTGCCAAGTAATTGCCTCACAGTGTGTTTGGGATTTAATGCTGTATCAGCACTTTGAAATACGAGTTGAATTTTTCGGCATTGCTCTTTTGCTCGTTGAGATAACTTTGCTGGTAGTTCATTACCTTGATATTTTATCGTCCCCAGCGCTGCTGGAAGTAGGCCGACAAGAGTTTTGGCCAATGTAGATTTACCCGAACCGGATTCCCCGATAATTCCAATAGCCTGACCTGGGTAGAGATTAAAATTGATATCGTCCAAAACTGGGTGTTCAGGCATACCATTACTGCTTTTTTTTCCATACCCAGCGACTAATTTTCTTACGCTCATTAATGGTTGAGGTTTATTTTTCGAAGTATCAACACATCTTGAAACTTCTTGAGTATCTGGCTTGAACGGCTGCGCTGCATCCATTAACTGTAAAGTATATGGATGAGAAGGAGTTGTGATAATTGTTTCTATTTTATCAGTTTCCTTTATTTCTCCTTGATTCAATACAATGACTTTATCTGCTACCTGAGAGACAACCGCGAGGTCATGAGAAACATACACGGCAGTAACGTTCCTCTCTTGCACCACTTTACGGAACACCTGTAAAACTTCTACTTGAGTTGTCACGTCTAAAGCTGTTGTTGGTTCATCAAGAATAACAACTTCCGGATCGACGATTAGGGCCATAGCAGCCATTATGCGCTGTAATTGACCTCCAGATACTTCATGAGGATATCGTTGCCCTATGTCATCAGGATTGGGTAACGCGAGTTCTTTAAATAACTGTTTGGATTTCTTTATTAATCGGGTTCTTGATTCTAACTTATGCAATAACGCAGTTTCGATAACTTGATCGATTAGCCTTTTACTGGGGTTAAATGCTGCGGCTGCACTTTGTGCGATATATGTAATTCGTTTTCCACGCCAAGCCCTTAATTGCTTTTCTGACGCATCGAGTAAGTTATCGTTACCGATCCACACTTGGCCCTGCTTGAACATACAACCAGGTTTAGTAAATCCCATTAACGATAGTGCGATGGTTGTTTTACCCGATCCAGATTCACCAATAAGAGCTAATACCTTTCCTTTTTCAAGAGTAAAACTAACATCTTTTACGATGTCTACGATTTGGTCTTCTTGAAGTGCGCTAATACCTAAATTTTTGACTTGAATAAATTCGCTCATAGCACTCTCCTTAATAACGGCTGTTACGTTGTTCTGAAATTCGATCGATAACCAAATTAACTGCGACGGTAAGAATACCGATAGTCACAGCTGGGGCGATAAGTGCCACGGCTCCTTCACTGAGTCCTCCGATATTTTCTCTTACCAAAGAACCTAAATCAGCATTTGGTGGTTGGACCCCTAACCCAAGAAAACTTAAACCACTTAGTAACAACACAATAAAAACAAAACGCAGTCCAAAGTCCGCGAGGACCGGGTTGAGAATATTAGGTAGAATTTCCCTTGTTGCTATATATAACGCGCTTTCACCGCGAATTCGTGCTACTTGTACGTATTCTAGTTCACACTGACCTATAGCTAGGCTATAGGCTATGCGAAATGCCCCCGGAGCGTAGGCAATAACAGCGGTTATTATTAGTAAGTGGACTGAGGAGCTAAAACCAGCCACGATAACCAATGCCATCATTTTACTCGGTATAGAAATTAGGGCGTCTGCAATACGTATCGTTACTTCTTCTATCCAGCGAGGTGACATTACTACGATGAGCGCGATGAATGTTCCTAATGCCGATGCTAATATTGCAGAAAATAGGGATAGCCCTACAGTGTATCGAATGGCATTTAGAATTCGACTTAAGTTGTCACGGCCTAAATAATCCGTGCCAAGAAGAAAGTCACTACTCATTGGAGCAAAGATGGTTTTACTGACGACTTCACCGACATCATGAGGTGCCAATAATGGGCCAAATAAAGCTAATGCAAAACAGAGTAAACAGACGATAATGCTTGGTTTATTCAAGACGCATCGAATTGCATCTTTTGTCCTAGACATACCCATACTCATACTTTACTCCTTAAGCGAGGATTAAAAACGATGGCGATGAGATCTGATATAAGAATCAAAACAAGATATCCCGAACAAAACAACATGGTGCATGCTTGTATTAACGCGATATCTCTATTTGTCACCGCATCGACCATTAAGCCGGCGACACCCGGAAAGTTAAAAATAGCCTCAACAATGACTACACCACCGAATAAATAGGAGAGACTTAATGCTACTGCATTGGCTATCGGTCCGACTGCGTTAGGAAGAGCGTGACGTAAACTAATTCTTAAAGTAGATAAGCCTTTTAATCGCGCCATTTCAATGTAGCTTGTACTTAGTTCATCTACCATGGCTGCACGAGTCATTCTTGCCATCTGAGCTGTAATGACAAAACATAGTGTCATCACTGGTAGAGTGTACGAGCGAAGAAAATCTAGAAGTGTTTCGCCGGCTCCTCCATATGAGATGGCTGAGAACCAGTGTAGTCGTACTGCAAAAATGAGTACTGCTATAGTTGCGACAAGAAACTCAGGTACCGCGACCAAAGCTAGCGTCACCGTGTTAAGACATTTATCGAGTTTACCATTTCGATATATAGCAGCAGTGATCCCGAGAATTAGTGCAATAGGAACAGATACAAGTGATGTGCTAGCAGCTAGCATTAAGGTATTGCTTAATCTGCCATCAAGTAGTTGACTTACGGGCATATTATTAGCAAAAGACTGCCCGAGATCCCCTGAAAGCAGGGTTAATAACCAGTGAAAATAACGTATTACTGGAGGCTGGTCTAAACCGAGTTGGGATCTTAGCGCTGCTACCTGCTCTGGCATTGCGAACTGCCCTAAAATTTGCTGTGCCGCATCACCTGGCAGAATATTGGTTATAGCAAATACCACAATTGAAACCAAAAATAGTGTCAACGAAGCACTGAGCAAGCGACGAAGTACTAAAAGTAAAATAGTGTTATTCATACACATCCTCTTTCTGAAAAAAGGCAACGGTTGAACACCGTTGCAATCCATTTATTCTTAAGATTAGGTATGGTTAGGCATCAAGCCATACTTTCTCTGCAAACATGTACCCCATAAAGCTACCCAGTGGGTTAGTACCGTATCCTTTTAAACGGGAGTCAATACCATCGATTTTGCTGATGAATATTGGAACGCCAATACCACTATTGTCATGTACTAAAGTTTGCATCTCGGCATACATTTGTGCTCGTCTGGATTCATCCGTTTCCTTTCGTGCATCAATTAGTAATTTATCGAAGGCTGTATTTTTCCAATGGGATTCATTCCATGCTGCCGAAGATAAGAAAAATTGGGAGAATATAATGTCAGCACTCGGACGAGCATTGATATTACCAAAGCTCAAAGGATGTTTTGCCCAGTGATTTGACCAATAACCATCGATTGATTTGGTTTGTACATCGAGTTTAATTCCTACTTTGGCAGCAGATTGCTGCATCAATACAGCGATATCGACCGATCCTGCTGCTGCATTTGATGCAACCAATGGGATTTTTGCATCGGCAAATCCCGCTTTTTTAATTAAGAATTTCGCTTTATCTGGGTCAAATGAGCGTTGTTTTAGATCTGAGTTATAGTATCTTGCTCCAGGCGCGATCGGTGTATCATTCCCTATAGTGGCAAAGTCTTGAAATATTGCCGATTTGATCTGCTCTCTATCCATTAGCAATTTCATACCTTCTGTAAAGTCGGCACTTTTACCTGGCATCATATCTTGGCGCACAATTAGATCGGTATAGTTACCTGAAGGTACATTTATAAACTCGTGTCCGGAACTGGATTCGATACGATCAGTCGAGCGAGGGTTTACTTCACTTATTACGTGAACTTCACCCGAAAGAAGAGCATTCACACGTGACGGTTCATCTGCGATTGCGAATAACTCAACTTGGTCAAGGTAGGGTAAACCTGGTTTCCAGTAATTTTCATTTTTTGTTACAACAGTTGTTATCCCGGGTTTAAATTCTGCAAGCTTAAATGGTCCAGTACCAATTCCCTTGTTGAAATCAGTCACGTTAGCAGGAACAATAAGCATATGTGAGATTGCTAAAATAGAAGGAAACTCCGCATTCGGGCCTTCCAGCGTAATTGTTACTTCGTATTTATTTGTGGCTTCAACTGACTTGATTTGCTTTGCAAGTCCCATCACTTTTGAGGCTGTAACTGGATCTTTGTGACGGTTTAATGAGAACACAACGTCATCGGCAGTTAATTCTTTGCCATCGTGAAATGAAATTCCCTTCTTTAACTTAACATGCCAAACAGTAGCTTGATCATTCTCGATACTTTCAGCCAGTTCTAGATGAGGAACTAACTGATCATCAAATTTTGTTAAACCGTTGTAGACCATATAATGGCGGGTATAGTCGGTTGAAAACGCACCTTTAGCCGGGTCAAGTGTATCTGCGGTAGAGATTGAGAGACTAGCAACTTTGATTTTTCCTCCTGGTTTACCTAGGTTAGATGTTGACTTTCCTTCATCTTGGGCAAACACGTTAAATGGAGAAATAGCTGTTCCTGAGGCCGCCAATACCAGCCCTGCTGCGCCTAGAGATTTCAATAAACTTCTGCGAGAGCGACCTTGTCGAGTTAAACGTTCGAAGTCGTTAATACATTCTTGACCAGTAATAATCTTTTGATCTTTCATAATATGGCATCCCTTCGATATTACGATTTGTGTGATTAGTGATTTTGCTGATTAATGTAAATAATCTTGTAATTTGTAGTACGCCCCTACCATAGGTAAAAACCATGGTTTTCCTGTATATGCTGGTATTGCATGCCAAGACTCTTGGTTCCATGGGTTGGCGTTTGTATCACCACCCACCATTAACGCAAGCTGATGTCCCATATACGTGGACATTTGTACGCCGTGTCCGCTATAGCCCATAGAATAAAACATGCCTTTGCGCTGCCCTGCTTTTGGAAGGCGATTTTGTGTCATATCGATTAGACCTCCCCAGCAATGTGTTGCTCTGACTCCTTTGAGTATTGGGAACATATCACTCATTGTCTTAATCAACATATCGCCACTTATGGCATCGGATTTAGGATCAGAGGACGCAAATCTGACACGGCCTCCAAAGAGAAGACGATTTTCGCCCATGACGCGGAAGTAGTTACCGATATTCTTGCTTGTGACATAAGAACGTTTGTTAGGCATCAAGTTGTCTATTATTTGCCGATCGATTTCTTCTGTCATTATGATAAAACTTCCAACTGGAATAATTCGGCGACGGAACCAACCGAGTGGACCATATTGACTAATACCACTGGCTATAACCACGTCCTTCGCTGTTATTTTCCCTTTGGGAGTCTCTACCGTAAATTGATTACCATTATTTTTTATACTTTGTACTGGATTGTTTTCATAAATATGAGCACCATATTTAGACGCACTATGGGCCATACCAATACCAAGTTTTCCTACATGAAGTTGAAACCCATTACGTTGTAACATTCCACCATGGAATAGGTCGGAATTAATTTCACTTTTTATGGTATTTTCATCAAAAAACGCTATGTTTTCATCTACTTCACTTTTGACTAGTTCGTACGTTTTATAGATTTTTTCGGCATGAGCAGGCTTAGAGGCTAATTTGAGCTTACCGCTTTCTCTCACTTCACATTCGATTTCCTCACTTTGTATTACTTGGCGTAAGTTATCGACAGCATTAGAGTAAGCGTTGTAATAACGTTTAGCTTTTTCCATACCGAGCGAATGGGCGAGAGTTCCAAAGTCTTGAACCACGCCAGTGCTACATTGTCCGCCATTTTGCCCTGAGGCATGCTCCATAATATTGGTTGCTTCAAATAGCGCAACAGAAGCCCCTTGCTTGGCAAGCGTCAATGCTGCTGACAGTCCTGTAAGCCCACCACCAACTATTACAACGTCGTAGTGACTTTGACCAAGTTCCCGCATTGAGGACATGAATGCGGGTTTTGTATCGATCCAGTAAGATTTGTTGATCATGATAACTCCTCGCTTAATTATGTTATTCAAGACCTAGGAAATCAGCGAGAGCATTGATATCTGTTAATTGATTGTAGGAATAACTACTATTTGCTGGCGCATCATGGCCACGTGCGATAAATGCTTTGTTTTTTATCCCCATATCATCCGCAGGGAAAAGGTCATAGCGAAAACTGGATGATACGTGAAGGATATCTTCAGGATTACATCCTAGGTTATCTAACATATACTCGAAAGCGGCGAGGCGAGGTTTATATACCTTTGCTTCCTCTGCTGTGAAAACTCGATGGAATGGTGCTCCTAGTTGCTCAACGTTTGACATTATTTGCTCATCCGCAGCATTAGAGTAAATCACAAGTGGAAACTCTTTGGCTAGTCGGGCGAGACCAGAAGTTACATCTGGATGCGGTCCCCAGGTAGGTACTGCTTCATAAAATGCTTGTCCTTCTTCTTCATGAAAGGCTAATCCCCAGCGTTTACAAGTTCTCTCTAGAGAGTTTTTCAAAACGACATCGTATGGCTGCCATGGGTTAAGTACTTCATCAAGACGGTATTTATAAAAGTCTTTTACGAATGCCTCCATTTTTTCGGAAGATATGCGGTCTTGAAACATTTTTCTTGCCATGATGGCAAATTCCATTTTGATGAGTGTACCGTAGCAGTCGAAAGTGATGTATTTGGGTTTTAATGTACTCATGAGATTCATCCTTAAACAAAAGTAACAAAATGGAAACGTATTGTTATCAATTTCCTTTCAAATTCATTACATCACAATCGAGCAGCAGATATCGTTTAATTCCTGTATTTAGAAGCAGGAATATGTTTAATTATGAGAGTGAACAGCAGCTTATTTGGCTTTGACAAATATAGGTAATGTTAGTGGTAACTTATTGATATAAGCCTAATGATTTTTAAATTACATCTAATTTTCAGTAGGTTAGTTTTTTTTGAGGTAAGCTATATTGATGGTATTAGTGACTAGAGCACAAGGATTGTTTTATCTTACAGAGCTAAGTTTGTATCGTACGCAATATTCTGCTGTTAGATGTTGTATTAGGTTTTGATATTGTTTTTGTACGTACTAAGCATGTTTGGAGTCGTCATGAAATATTCCTCCCATAACTTTAATATTCGCAATCTCCTCCCTAATGACCTGTCAGCAGCTCATGCAATGACCTTGGATCTTAAGTGGCCGCATCGTCTTGAGGATTGGCAGCAGATTGTGTCGTTAGGGCCATCCCTAGTGATGGAGGATGCAGGAAAGGTCATCGGAACCGCATGTCTTGTTCCACAGGGTAAATTTGCCTCTGTTGGATTAGTCGTCATCGCTAATGAATATCAAGGACGCGGACTTGGTCGTCGTATGATGGAAGCGGTAATGGACATTGTTACACCAGGAACAAACCTTTATTTGACCGCTACAGTGATGGGAAAACCACTTTATGAAAAGTTGGGATTCGTCGATTATCGAGTGATTGAACAGTATCAAACTACGGTCAATGTTGAACAACTTCGGTTGGTTACGGTCGATAATCTCGAATTACGCGACCTCACTACAACTGATATCTCGGTACTGAAACGACTTATGAACGTGGCAATGGATATGAATCGCGATGATATTAGTGAATTAATGGTAAAAGAATCGTCATCGATAAAAGTCCTGGAATCCGAGGGTTTGGTCAAAGGGTTTGCGTGCTATCGTCCTTTTGGAAGAGGGTTTGCGATTGGCCCTGTCGTTGCAGAAAGTGAAACGAATGCGCTAGCGCTCATTAGCGAATTGTTGCACTGTGCTGATGGACAGTTTGTTCGTCTTGATATTGATGCTTATTCCCTTGAGATCGCAAGCTATTTATCAGAGTGTGGGTTTGATAAAGTCGATACAGTGTCACAAATGGTAAAAGGGCAGTTACCAGACATTTCTTCATCCTATAGACAATATTGTTTATTTACACAGGCTATTGGATAAAGACCCAAACTTGCTCTCGACAAGCAGGAAGTACATGGAGAATATCCGGATATCCTGCTTGTTATTTTTTGTTATATCAGGCACTCTTTAGCGCTCACCTCCGTTGTGCTTTCTCCCTCATTTTGCTGATCGAACTTCATTTCTATCAGTGCCTATTTCAGAAAGCATCGTTATGATTTTAAAGGATTATTAATGACGTTTCGTGATCGCTTGCTTGCTCTTACCATTGTCATGGTTTGGGGTGTGAACTTTGTTATTATCAAAGTTGGTCTTGATGGTATGCCACCACTCTTGCTTGCTGGAATGCGCTTTGCGTTAGTAGCTGTCCCTGCGATCTTTTTTATCAAACGCCCTCATGTACCATTTAAATGGCTATTTGCTTATGGGATTACTATTAGCTTTGGTCAATTCGCATTGCTTTTCTGGGCTCTGAAAGTCGGTTTAGCTGCTGGGCTAGCATCGCTAATTTTACAGGCACAGGCGTTTATAACACTAGCTTTAGGCGCATTATTACTTAAAGAAAAAATACGCTTTCATAATGTTATCGCCGTCGCGATAGCGGCGTTTGGTATTTATCTTCTGGCGGCGGATCAGGGACAAAGTGCAGCAACCATCACTTGGTTTACTCTGGTGTTAATTATTGGAGCCGCGTCTTCATGGGCTATGGGAAATATAACCAATAAAGTGATTATGCGGGATTTTCAGGTGCCGACTATGTCATTGATCGTCTGGAGTGCTCTAATACCGACAGGTGCTTTTGCTATCGCTTCCTACGTATTTGAAGGATCGGATATCATTATTTCGTCGCTGCAAAATATCGAGTGGCATAACGTGCTGGCACTTTTGTATTTATCCATACTCGCAACGATCGTTGGCTATGGTGGATGGAGTTATCTCTTAAGTCGCTATGAGACATCGATAGTCGCACCGCTTTCGTTACTTGTGCCAGTATTTGGTTTGTTAAGTGCGATGGTTTTGCTTGGCGAACATCTGAGCCTTTACCAACTAATGGGGGTATGTATTATCGCTATAGGTCTTATCATTAACGTCTTCGGGGGCAACTGGATTAAAAATCGCGCC
Source organism: Vibrio viridaestus (assembly GCF_003856525.1). GTDB lineage: Bacteria > Pseudomonadota > Gammaproteobacteria > Enterobacterales > Vibrionaceae > Vibrio > Vibrio viridaestus. Next base: position 87,014 of record NZ_RJVQ01000009.1, on the reverse strand, counting down.
ACCATTAAATCTGTTACGGATAAATAGTTCACTCCTTAGAGGTATTCTCGCCTTCCACTTCGATTTCGCTGACCACTCTGTTACGACCATTTCGTTTGGCTTGATATAGAGCGAGGTCAGCGTTTTTAAACACAACATCTATTGAAGCTGTGTCCTGCTTTATTGCGGCACAACCGATTGATACAGTTTGATGGTGGGGCTTACCTGTAAATACGCTCATGTCTTGCTGAGCAATCGCATTTTTTATCTTGTACGCAACTAATGTCGCCTGACTTAACGACGTTTTGGGTAAAGCAACGATGATCTCCTCACCACCATAGCGGCAGACGATATCGGTGCAGCGAACGGACGTCTTAGCGATGGTCGCAACAGTTTTAATGATCTCATCACCAACATCGTGACCGAATGTATCGTTAACACGTTTGAAGTAATCGATGTCGATCATGAGAACTGATATAACACCGCCATAACGTCGTTGCCGGCTACGTTCTTTATTAAGCTCTTCTTGAAAACCACGACGATTAAGAATGCCAGTTAATGGATCGAGACGAGCAGAATAGATCAACTCTTGCTCATACTGCTTTTTCTGACGTTCTGATTTATTAAGAATATGAGAGCTAAAAGCTGTTAGAAAAAGGACTAACCAGCAAACGACTGCAACATAGGCTGGAAAAACAGCAGAAATTGAACCTTGCTGTAATTCATGACGGCATATAAAACCCAGAATAAAACAGAATGAAACGCCGACGATAATCTGTAAGCGAGCAATTTTACCAACGATAGAATCTTTTAACCAAAGGCGGAATATCGCCTTGTTGGCAGATGATGCCATTGCCCCAACACAAAGAAGATAGCCGCCGATCATCGTACTTAACGACATCGAGCCATATAGGCTGTCGCTGTGATATACGTAGCCGGTCAGTGCGAGGGAAGGGGCAACCAGTGAAAGTAAAAGCGTTGATTGGTAGTAGTATGAATGATTCGTTTGCTGAAATATTTTGGCGACAGCGAGAAGTAAAAGCATGATTGAAGTGTTCAATCCCATTGCATTATGCTCAGCTACATGAAGTTTCGCTTCGTCAGTTAAAAGCCATTCACTTAACCAGCTATAATCTGTATGCCAAATAAGTTTAAATATAACAAGCCCAATAACTAAGTAAGGCAATAAGTGATATTTAAGTTTAGAGTTGATTTGTCTTAGTACTGAAAATAACGAAAGTAAGATTAAACACAAAGCAGTCAAAGGGTTTGTGGCTGGACCATCGTGAAACGGTCGATATAAATCAGGTATTGAGAATATATATCCAGAGACGATACAAGCCGAAAATAGTAGTGCAAGAATATTACATACACGACCAAAACCGATCGATTTGATAATCAGACTGTTTTTCTTTTCCTTTAATGGCAGGTTTTCAATAGAGCTAAATGACACCTAATTCCCTTAGATAGTAATCATCCTTGATATTATTACTATAATCGGAAAATAATTAATTGTTAATTAATAGGAATGTAATTTATCAAAAACTGTGTGCATAGCATGATTTATTGTGAATATTAAATGACATACCTCTTTTGAATTGTGTTATACGGGGATATTTTTGCTTTTATTATCAATATAAGAATCAATATAAGTATGTTGATTCAGAAAGCCATATGGCTTTCTGTTATCAGCTAAATTGTACTTGAGCTAAATCATGTGATTGGGTTGAAGTTGGGTTATGCTTATTCATAAGTAGAATCTCACTAACATCAGCAACGATGACGGCAGAACTTCTTCCCGCTCGAGCGATATCAAGGCCGTCTGGACCGATGATTGCACTTAGACCGGTGTATTTTAGGCCATCTTCAACGCCGCTGAGGTTTGCATAGACAATACAGACTCCATTTTCTAATGCTCGAGCTCTGGCTAATGTTTTTGGGACTTCATGGTAGGGTTCCATGTTTGCAGTCGGATTGAATACGATATGAGCCCCTTTGTTGGCTAGAATACGGATAGGTTCGGGAAACTCAATATCGTAACAAATGCTCATTCCGCAGCAGTATCCATTTAAATTGAATGTTGTAAAGGTATCACCAGGTGTAAACAGTGATTTCTCTTTGTCACCAAATAAAAATACCTTTCTATGGTGGCCAACCAAATCACCGTTGGAGTTGATAACTACAGCACTGTTATAAATTTTTTCATTGTCACTCTCTGGAAATCCGATCACAATAGCGATTCCGGCTCCCATAGCGATTCGCTTTATTTGAGAAATCATCGGTCCGTCGATCGTCTCAGCCAGCGCAATGACATGACGATCTATATTGTATCCAGTGATAAACAGCTCGGGAAAGACAACAACATCACAGCCGAGATGTTTAGCTCCTATTACTGTCTGTTGAATCAACGCAATATTACTTGCAACGTCACCCGAATGGGGTGTTCCTTGATAGGACATTATCTTCAATTTGATACCCTCAGTTGAGGCAATGGGGACTGCCTCAACGTTTTTATTACTTGAGTAAGTTTGTCCAAATTCGGTCGTATAAGCGAACGACGTCAGGATCACAAGGTGGAACAAATTCGGCTTTGGGCGCATCGGTCGGTGGGTTTAATTCCAAAGCATCTTTGAATTTATCGTCAAGATAAGGGCTCGTACCGTTTACGCCAGCAGTATAACCAGCAAAATTAGTCAACGCTGCGGCATTTTCTGGTTCGAGCATGAAGTTCATAAATAGTTTTGCATTTTCAATATTTTCAGCATCTTTCAATACGACGATATTGTCAGCCCAGGCTGTCATCCCTTCTTTGGGATAAGCGTATTTGAGTGACGGTTTCTCCATTCTTGCTCGCAGAGCCATACCATTCCATAACATTGATACAGATGCGTCCCCTGATACCAGCATTTCACGTGACCCGTCAGAAGTAATACTTAACCAGTTTTTACGTGCTTTGATTAGAAGATCATTCACCTGTTTTAACTCAGCTTTATTGCTGTTACATGTTTTAAATCCTTTATAGCGTAAAGCTGCGTTAATGACGTCATTAACGTCTCTGAACATGTTCACTTTGCCCTTTAGTTCGTCTGGTGTGTCGAACAAAATACCAAGTGTATTAATGTCTCCTTTATAAGCATTGGTATCGACCATGAAAGAGGTTGTTCCGTACTGATATGGAATCGAGTAATGACGGCCTTTGTCAAAGTACACATCGACGAGATCCTGTTTAATATTATGAAAGTTGCTCAATTTATCAGGCTCAACTTTGGCCAATAATCCTTCTTTTATCAATATGGCTACCATATAGTCGCCAGGTACCGCAATATCGTATCCAGTAACACCTGATTTAAGTTTTGCTAAAAGGGTTTCATTACTGTCATAAGTATCTTGAGTGACCTTGACGTCATATTGCTTGGCAAATTTATCCAGCAGTGATTGCGGCATATAATCTGACCAGTTAAAGATCTTTAGCTCTCCAGCCGCATTTGCGGTTGAAATACCGCTTAGAGTAAGAGCTACTGCAAGAGATACTGCTTTTAAGGTGTGGGCCTTTTTACTGTGAGTAAGTGTCATTTTAGAGTCCTTTCTAGTTAAGTTAATTAGGCTTGCTTAGTTGGGCGATTGACTAACCAAGATGCAGTGACGAACAGAGTTGAAACGAGTAGTAATAGGGTTGAAATAGCATTTATCTCTGGCGTAAAGCCAATCCGAACCAAACTATAAATAGCCATAGGCAGTGTCGTTGCTCCGGGACCTGCTACCATGTTAGCGACGATAAAATCATCAAGAGACACAATAAATGCCAACATAAACCCTGATAACAGACCAGGCATCGCCATTGGGAGCGTTACATATCGAAATGCTTGCCAGCGAGTTGCATAGAGGTCGAATGCGGCTTCGTCAAAACGTTTACTAATGTCTTTTAGGCGAGTCGAAATAGGTAAGTAGGCGAAGGGAATACAAAACACAATATGCGCAATTAACACAGTGTTGAGTCCCAACGTCATATTAATTGCGACGAAAAAAATTAGACTTGCAATAGCGGTAACGATTTCAGGGATAACCAAAGGTAGATTAATCACACCAACCATCAATGAAGCATGCTTAAGAGGCTTACCTTTAATCATCGCCATAGCTGCAGCGAGTGCAATGCATGTTGCGATGGTGGCCGCCGATATGGCGATGATTAACGAGTTAAATGTTGCGCTCTGAATACTTGGGTTGTGAAAGGCCTTTATATACCAGTCAAACGTAAATCCACCCCATGTGGTTATTGAGCGCAGAGAGTTGAATGAGTAGATAGAAATAACCAACAGTGGAGCATAGAGGACAAAAAGACACAGTAGGGTTATTACGCGCGCTCCTGGGTAATGCTTTACATCGATCTTCATCGTTAATTTTCCTTATCGCACGTCGGTTTGTTTTTTGCGAGAAGCAAAAAGCATTAATATTACTAGGACAAATGTCAGCAGTATCATTGATGCAGCAGCACCAAATGGCCAGTTGCGTGAGCCCTGAAATTGAAGAGCAATTAAGTTACCAATCATCAGTTGCTTTCCTCCACCTAAAATATCCGGTGCGATAAAAGCACCAATAGACGGAATAAATACCAACAGACAGCCAGAGATAATCCCGTTTTTGACATTGGGAATAAGAACGTAACGGAGTGCTTTCCACCGACTAGCATAAAGATCGTGAGCTGCAGTAAGTAACGACATATCAAATCGGGATAGTGCTGTGTAAAGTGGCAAAACCATAAAAGGCAGATACGAATAGAACAGACCGAGCGCTATAGCAAATGGTGTATAGGCTAATTTTAAAGGTTCGCTTATCCAACCAACATTAAGTAAAAATTCATTGATTGGCCCTTGGTCACGAATGATAAATAGCATTGAGACTGTGCGAATCAAGAGATTGACCCAATAAGGAATGGTTATGGCAAATAACCATAACCCCTGAGTTCTTAGTGGGCGAGTGGCAATAAAATAAGCCGTTGGAAAACCGATAAATAAACATAATATCGTTGCAGTCGTCGCTTGGCCGAAAGAGCGTATAAAAATGTCAATGTAGGCCGTGGTAAACTGTAATTCATCAGTTAGAAAATCTTCTTCGAATAGAAATTGACGATAGGAATCGGTGGAAAAATGCCAGATGACGCCGCCATAGGTTCCCGGTTGTAAGAAGGAATAAACCGCGACGATAGAAATAGGAATAATTAGAAAAATACCTATGATTGTTAGTGACGGTGTCACCAATGCAGTTCTTAAACGAAAATCTGATAGATTTTGGAGTCGCTTCAACATGGCTTAGCTCCTTAGCAAACGACAGGAATTAAGGTCAAAGTCGATGCCGACGTCATCTCCCTTCAATAGGGCTTTTGACTTGTCTGATGTGTTCTGTTGCCGAACCAACAAACTCTGGCTCTCATCTATATCCACGATGTATTGCGTGTCGGTACCCATGTAAATCGTTTGTTTTATTTTTCCTTTCAACAATGGTTTGCCACTATTAACGTCATAGTGTGAAAGGTTAATTCGCTCAGGACGAATAGAGAGTAATGCCTTGGTACCAATAAACACTTTATGGTCGTATGGTACTTGCATTTCGGTGCTTGAGGTCGAGTCTGGAAGTGAGAAATTGATCGTTGCACTTGCTGGGTGTTTTTCGAGTACAGCGACATCAATCAGATTAGTCTCACCAATAAAATCTGCGACGAACTTGTTACTTGGACGCTCATATATATCGGTAGGTGAGCCAATTTGCTGTACGTGACCTGCTGACATCACTGCAATGCGATCAGACATGGTCAATGCTTCTTCCTGATCGTGAGTAACGAATACAAATGTAATTCCGGTTTGTTCCTGTATTTTTTTGAGTTCTAAGCGCATCGATTGACGCAATTTTAGATCCAAAGCAGAAAGGGGTTCATCAAGAAGTAAAAGTTTTGGACGTGGTGCCAACGCTCTTGCTAGCGCGACACGTTGCTGTTGCCCACCTGAAAGTTGATGAGGGCGTCTTTTAGCAAATTGGGTAAGTTGAACCATCTCAAGCATTTCACTTGCTCTTGATTCTCTTTCCCTTTTCTCGATGCCAAGCATTTTGAGCCCGAATTGTACGTTCTCATGTATATCGAGGTGGGGAAAAAGAGAATAGTGTTGGAATACTGTATTGATCGGTCTTTGATTTGCTGGTTTGTGCGCGATGTTTTCTTCAAATAACTTTATCTGTCCGGATGTCGTTTCTTCAAACCCTGCTAATAGACGCAGAAGCGTTGTTTTTCCACAACCAGATGGGCCGAGTAATGTGAAGAATTCGCCTTCCTTTATATCTAAGGAGATGTCACTTAAAGCCTGAAATTGATCAAAGCTCTTAGTCACCGATTGTATTGAAATTGCAGTCCTTGTCATGATATTCCCCAATGACGTCGATAGAGTGGGCCAATTTTGTAAAAAGATAACCCACAAATCATGATTTTTAATATAGAGTATCGATTATGAGGGGTATATAACCCCAGTGGGGTATGATGAGCTAGATTGAATCGATGTGAGGTCACTTTGCAAAACGCAGTAAAGTTTACAAGTAAGTTGGATAAAGCCTTAGGTGAAACGATACGTGCTATAGGTACGCCAGATTTTACCCAGGTATTGAGTTATTTTGTTGCTCAATTGGTGGAGTTTGATAATTTAATCATCATCGTTTATCACAAAAACCACAACCCATCGGTGTTGTATCGTGAGTACAAAGATCCAACGGTATACCTTTCAATGGATTCTCACTATGTTACGGCGGCGTATTTGCTCGATCCGTTTTATCAAGCAGTAAGAAGCGGACTTCAGAGTGGCGTTCATCACATATTTGAATTAGCACCAGATCAATTTAAACAGACAAGTTATTTCAGGGAATACTATCGAGATACCACGCTAATCGATGAATTTGGTGTATTTGCCCGGTTAGGCACAGAGACGACATTGACGGCATGCTTCGGACGAGACAATACATCACGGCAAATGTTTACCAAAACTGAATTAGTCACGATAAAAAGCTATGCTTATCTACTAACGGCATTATGCGAAAAACACTGGAAAGGTTATACCCCACTAGAGGGTAAAAATATTTCGTTACCTCCAGTGACGGAGCGACTGCGCGATGCATTACGTATTAAACACGATATCGCTTTAAGTCCACGGCAAGCTGAAGTCGCACTGTATATTTTGCAGGGGCACTCGTCTCTGTCTATCGCGTTGAATCTTGATATCAGTAAAGAAACGGTGAAAGTATTTCGCAAGCAACTGTACGCTAAATGCAATATTAGTTCTCAGGCGGAGCTATTTTCACTGCTGATGCCAATATTTTCGGTACTCTAAGGTTTGACCTGTTTGTGGTATACATTAGAGGTTTTTTTGAGCTCAAATCCACTACTTTGATAAAAGCGATGGGATTCTTCACGCTGGATATCCGATAGAACGATAATGGTATCTAAGCCCAAATCTGCCGCCCATAGTTCACTTTGCTTTATGAGTTGTTGCGCGATTTTATTGCGGCGATAATTCTCATCAACGACCAACCCCATAATTTCTATGTAATCACCTGAACCGAAAAAGAATCGTTTTTCAAGAATAATCCAACCACATATCTGCTGGCTTATTGTGTCTTCGGCTACGTACATTTTATAGTTTGTGCAGCTAATGAGCTTATGCATGCGCGCTAGTGAAAGATCTTCTGAGATTGAATATCCCCATTCGTTTGATAAACGAACGATTGAATAATTGTCAGTGAGTTCTGCGCTTCTAATAAGAACTTTCATTCAGATTCCTTTGAATTAGGTATTTCGGTATTATTTACTTTAATTCTGTCTGATAGTTACTTTCTAGCAGCAATAAAAGAAAATTTCGTTAGTTCTTTGTAATCTGTAAATTATAGTTAAGAGAACGTAATTTGAGCAGCCAGTTATAAATCATTGGCAGTAGGTGATCTAGTATTTAGATAAGTAAGAATGAGTATTCCTTGTGCAGGCGGGAACAAAAAAAGATAGTGAATCACTATCTTTTAATCATTAGGTTTTTGAGAATATGGTTCTTAGTATATTGGTAGTTTGATGTCTTTAAACATCGCTTCAATTCGTCCAGAATTACTATTCATTAGGACTTCTTCCATCAGGGTTTTGGTCAAATGAGGAGAGAAGGAGCCAAGGAAATCGTACATGTAATTCTGAAGAATGACATCTTTACTGAAACAGATCCAAGCCTTACAAGGATCAAGCAGGTGATTGATGTCGATATACTTCAGGTTCATGTGCTCAATGTCTCTAGCGGCTAGAGAGGCTATAATACCAATACCAAAATCGAGTTCGACGTAGCGTTTAATTACATCTGCATCCATCGTGGTCATGAAATATTTCGGATTTAATTCTGCTTTTTCAAATGCCTCATCCACTCTTTCTCGCCCTGATGCACCCTGCTCATAAGTTAGGATAGGGTATGCTGCTATTTGCTCCAGAGTCGGCTTTTCGATCTGCGCTAATGGGTGATCTTTAGACACAACCAAACCCAAAGTCCAAAGGTAAGCTGGAAGGACGATTAAATCGGAGTCCTGACCGACATCATGGGCAACGATTGAAAAGTCAGAGTATCCACGACTAATGCCACCTTTAGCTTGTGAAGGCAGTGTAGATTGTAGGTTGAAATTAATTTTGGGGTGACGCTTGGTAAAGACCGCAACACTGGAAGGTAAAAGGTAACGAGCGATCGTATGTGTTGTGAATATATTGAAAGTACCGGTACCAGGGTCAACGTGTTCTTTCGCTAGAGCCTTAATCTTTTGCTCTAGACGCAGCATTTTTTCAACTTCTTCGAGGATTTTCTCCCCTACATCTGTAATTCTCTGTAGGTGCTTACCATGACGTTCAAATATTCTGACACCCAGTTCTTTTTCTAAAAGCAATACTTGTTTGCTGACGCCAGGCTGAGTAGTAAACAGAGCTTCAGAGGCCGCTGAAACATTTAAGTTGTTATCGCTAATTGCCTTGAGATATTTTAATTGTTGTAACTTCACGTGTTTTCCTCCACGCACACATTGTGATCATGTGTTTGTCTTATATCAAAATAGCTATTAACTAGCATTTAAGGTTATATGATATGAAAAATAACACAGTCTCCTACTTTAGGGAATGCGTATTGATCGTGAAAAAGGAATAATTTCTGGTGTAAACATAGGGATTTATCGATTAATACCCTGTGATCATTTACTGTCCATGCTACACACTGAGCAATTATCACGTTTACGGTAGCGAAATATGCGTTGTTCACCGGTTAATGCATCGATTACAAGCAAACGACCCACATAACTTTCACCAATACCTGTCAGCACTTTAACAGCTTCAAGAGCCTGAGTAGAGCCGACAATTCCTACTAAAGGAGAAACAACGCCAGATTCAATACAGCTGAGGTTTTGTTCACCGAATGAATGACTAAAGCAATGGTAGCAGGGCGTATCGTCTTGGTAATTAAAAGTGGTTACTTGTCCCTCAAACCGAATCGCAGCGCCTGAAACTAGAGGGGTTTTGTATCTAAAGCATGCAGAATTGATGGCTTGCCTTGTGGCCAGATTATCTGTACAGTCAATGACGAGATCATGTAAGGCTATCTGTTCTGCCAACGTTTCTTCATCAAGACGCGTTTCAATGCACCTGATAGAGCATTCCGTGTTTTGCTCTTTGACAAATTCCGCCGCCGCAGACACTTTAAGTTTTCCAACATCAGACTCTTTGTAGATAACCTGACGTTGAAGGTTGCTGGTTTCTATTGTGTCAAAGTCGACAAGTGTTATTTGACCAATGCCTGAAGCTGACAGGTAGGGAAGGCAAGCACTTCCCAATCCACCAAGACCGATTAGTAATACGTTACTTTCAAGCAACTTCTCTTGTCCCGAAAAATCTAACTGGGGCAGTAAAATATGGCGGCAATAGCGAATTGTCTGGTCGTCGTTCAATTCAGGCATTGGTGTTCTCTTTTATTTTTATAAACATAATTTTAACATGCTCGTTAGTGTTTATAACTTGTAATGCTGACGTTTTTTACACAAGTATATGAGTAATCTGTATTTCCCTACTTATTTTGGGGTATAGATCCAGATTTGTGACTAGAATAAAATCGTTGTAAATTTGTAACAACTCCGAAGCTTCATGACCTAAGCCCGATGGGTATGGTGATGGAGCCGTGGCAAAGCCACCGGGTTCAATGAGAAATGATTGGGCCTCCCACATTTGGAAAGGTGTTGAAAATGTTGATAGATCCGCAGGGACGTGAGTTTAGGTATTTGCGCCTATCCATCACGGATTTATGTAATTATAAGTGTAACTACTGTTTACCCGACGGGTACGATTGTAGTTCCAAACCCAATAGACTCAATTTGTCACAGATTGAGTCTATAGTATCTTCTTTTGCCAGAAATGGTATTAAAAAAGTCAGAATAACAGGGGGAGAGCCGACTCTTCATCGTGAGTTAACTGACATTATTCGTCTTTTAAAATCGATTCCGGGTATCGAAAAAGTCGCTCTTACAACAAACGGCCATCGTATGTCAGCGCAACTCCAGTCATGGAAAAATGCAGGCTTAGATGCCATCAATTTAAGCTGTGATAGTCTCGATCCAAGAATGTTCGCAGCAATTGTTGGCCGTGATGCTTTAGCTGATTTACTGCAGGGTCTGGACAAAGCGATAGAGCTTGGCTTTCACGATATCAAGGTCAATACGATTCTGCTCAAGCAATTCAATGCTTCGCAAATTAATGATCTGATCGCTTGGGCGAGTAACAAGCCAATCACATTGCGCTTTATCGAATTAATGCAAACGCTAGACAACAAAGAGTACTTTGCTGCCAATCATTTTAGTTCAGATAATGTTGTGCAAAGACTCCTCAATTCTGGCTGGTCTGAACGAATAAGAAGTTTGACTGCAGGTCCTGCTCGAGAATTCACGCATCCTCAATATATTGGCTCTGTAGGTGTTATCGCGCCATACAGCAAAGATTTCTGCCAGTCATGTAACAGACTCCGAGTCTCTTCTCAGGGCAAGTTACATCTGTGTTTGTTCGGTGAAGAAGGTTATGATCTTCGTCCTTATATAAGCAACGACGATCCTTCTCTTTTGGATAACGCGATCGCAGAGTTTCTTGGTTACAAAAAAGACAGTCATTTCCTTCACAGCGGAAATTCGGGTCACACTTCTCATCTAGCTATGATAGGGGGCTAATATATGGATCAGCACTCGGGTGTTGTGCTCGCTGGTGGATTATCGTCACGTATGGGACGAGACAAAAGCCAATTGGAATGGAACGGCGAATCTCTATTACAACATAGCTACAAAGTATTGGCAGCATCCTATTGTCACTATATTTACGTCAGTAATAACCGGGGTGAGGGAATACAAGATCGGTATCTAGAGTGTGGTCCGTTGGGAGGAATTGATGCAACTCTGTCCCAAATGAGTAATCAAGGATGGCTTACCGTATTGCCGGTTGATATGCCTCTAATCGATACGTACCAACTGAAGCAACTGCAAACCTTTGCTAGTGAGACGGGGAAAGCCTGTTACTTTAAAAATCACTTTCTCCCTTGTGTTTTGCCAGTTAATGAAACAGTTAAAGATTATTTAAAACAGCAGCTTGAAAATCAAGGAGACTTCAGAGTAAAAGGTCTTCTAAGCTTTGTTCACGCTGTTGAAATTGAGCCGGTAGAAACAATAAGTTTAATGAATACAAATACACCTGAAGAGTGGGAGAGCGCCATTCAGGTGAGGCAAGAATATAAAAAGGAAAACCAATATGTCAGATCATAGCGCTAAAGAATTTCAGCCTTTAAATATAGCTGTTCTTACCGTATCCGATACACGAGAGGAAAGTACAGATACCTCTGGGCAGGCATTAATTACGGGCCTAACTGAAGCGGGCCATGTGCTTAATGAACGTCGAATTGTCAAAGACGACATCTACCAGATTCGAGCTATTGTATCCACGTGGATTGCGAGTGAAGATGTCCAAGCAATTTTGATCACAGGCGGTACAGGGTTCACATCACGCGACACCACTCCCGAAGCAGTATCGCCGTTGTTTGATACGTCTATTCCTGGTTTTGGTGAAGTGTTTAGAGCCATTTCTCTCCAACAAATTGGTACATCTACAATTCAATCTCGTGCGATTGCAGGCTTGGCGAATGGCGTTGTTATTTTCGCTATGCCAGGTTCGACCAACGCTTGCAAAACGGCTTGGTATGACGTTATTCAGGAGCAACTTGATTCGACACATCGACCATGCAATTTTGTTCCACACTTGAAGAAAAGTACGACTGAACTGTGTGCCACTAGAGGGTAATTTATGCTAACTCATATCGATAAAAACGGTAATGCCAATATGGTTGATGTGAGCGATAAGCAAGAAACGGTAAGAGTAGCCGTCGCTCAGGGTCGTATCACGATGAGTGAAGAAGCATTTCGTTTAGTGGTCGAGAATGGACACAAAAAGGGAGATGTACTGCAAGTTGCTCGCATTGCAGGGATTCAAGGAACAAAGCGTTGTTCAGATTTAATCCCTCTGTGTCATCCATTGGCGCTATCTAAAGTATCTATAGACTTTGAACTTGAACCTGAGCGCAATTCGATTGTAGTTTTGTCTACAGCAAAAGTCACTGGTAAGACGGGTGTCGAAATGGAAGCTTTAACAGGGGCTTCTGTCGCTACATTAACGATTTACGATATGTGTAAAGCGGTAGATCATGAAATGATAATTTCAGATCTCAAAGTATTAGAGAAATCTGGTGGTAAGCGGGGTCACTACGTTAGGTTGGAGGATGATAAATGATTCGAGTACTGTTTTTCGGAAGATTACGAGAGTTATTGAAATGTGGCGTTCTCGAATTGACGGCAATTCAGGAGCCTATTTCTTTAGCGAAACTGCGTGTCGAATTACGCAAGAAAGGTGGTGACTGGGAAGAGTTTTTATCAACTCAGCATGCATTAGCTGCGGTTAATCAAGATATGGCGGATGAGACAGTCATCGTAAAAACAGGGGATGAAGTTGCCTTTTTCCCTCCTGTAACGGGTGGGTAGAGTGATATTTGTAGGTGAAGACGTATTTGATGCTGGTGCATTGATAGAAGACATGCGACAGAGAGATACGAGTTGTGGTGCGCTTGTTACGTTCATTGGTTCGGTACGAGATATCAATGAAGGAGAAGATGTTAGCGCTCTTACGCTCGAACATTATCCTGGCATGACAGAAAAAGTGCTGTGTGGCATAGCAGATAAGGCTCAACAACGCTTTGGAGTGAATCAGATTGATATCTACCATCGGGTTGGGACGCTTGGGCTAAATGAACAGATTGTATTTGTCGGCGTTGCAGCAAAACACAGGGAAAGTGCCTTTCTTGCCTGCGAGTTTGTGATGGATTTTCTTAAGACAGAAGCGCCGTTTTGGAAAAAAGAGCATCGAAAAAGCGAAACAGTTTGGTTAGATCAAGCGAAAAAAGAAGCCTTAGCTCGAAAACGTTGGGAATGATCTGGAGGGTAAACGTTTTTTGACTCGCGTTACCCGAATAATCATTCCTAATCCGAAAGCTTACTTACGAATCAAAGTGTTCATACGTTCTTCAAGTTGACGTCGTTTAGCCTTCGCTTTTGTTGTGTATGATATTAATGCTGTTGCCGTTACTGCAAATAAGCAGATAGTCAAAAATACGAACATATTAGTTATCCAAGTCAAATTGAGTATTAAAACGTATCTATGCATACGTCCTGTAAATATTATTGGATTATGCATAGATCTTTTTTAACTAAAAGCAACTTATATTCTTATCAATAGTGGTGTCTCAAATATGAGATAGGTGGTAAGTGTAAGTTATTGATAGTGGACTATCGTGACAATGTCACCTTTATTTGCGCCTTCACTCTCAGCTGAAAGCAAAACATGACAATTTGCAGCACTGAATGCGGATAAGATGGCCGAACCTTGTTTTCCGGCTGAACCGACTTGCCATTCACCATTCTCATTTTGCGTGGCGATACCGCGTTGAAAATCCATTCTCCCGGGACGCTTTTTAAAATCATTAATCGCTAGCGCTTTCATTCGTTTGGGTAATGGAGAGGGATGATGCTGCATCGTTTTTATAAATGGAGTAGCAAGCTGATCGAATGTCACTGCAGAAGAGACTGGATTGCCAGGAAGACCAATAAAAGCGCATTGACCTAGATAACCAAACGCTACCGGTTTGCCGGGTTTCATGGCCACTTTCCAGAAGTTAATTTCACCTAATTCATCGAGTATCTGTTTGATGTAATCAGCATCACCCACTGAGACTCCACCCGATGTAATAATAATATCTGATGTCTCTGATGCATCGTTTAATGCCGCTCTAATTGCATCGGGATTGTCTTCAAGTATTCCAAAATCAATCACATCAACGCCGAGTTTATTCAACATACTAAAGAGCATTGGACGGTTAGAATCGTACAATTGTCCAGATGCCAAAACTGAACCAGGCTCGACTAATTCGTCTCCAGTAGAGAATAGTCCGATTCGCACTTTTTTATAGACTGAGACTTCGCTAACCCCACAAGCGCTAAGCAGTGCGACGTCTCGGAAGGTCAACAAATGTCCCTCACTAAAAAGCTCACTACCAATCTGAATATCTTCGCCAGTGAAACGAATATTATCGTGTTCTTTTGGTAGCTTATTGAGTTCTATTGTATCACCTGTACGCGTTACATTTTCCTGCATAATGACTGCTGTCGTACCCTCAGGAATTTTAGCGCCCGTCATGATACGTATAGCTTCACCAGCAGAGAGAGACTTCTGCGCAGGATGGCCTGCTAGAGACGTATCGATAACGGGAAGAGAATGAGTTTGTTGGTCGAAACCAAGATTTACAGCATATCCGTCCATAGCTGAGTTATCGTACGGAGGAAGATTGACTGAAGATTTTATCCCTTCAGCTAACACTCTGCCGTCAATGTCGAATACCGATACCTTTTCTGTATCCAGAACAGGGGAAGCTTGAGCGACTATGTTTGCCAATGCTTCATCAAATGATAATAATTTTGCTGCGTTAAAATCGCAATCCATTGAATACCTCAGTCATTATTGCTTATCTATCATCCAGACCGCAGCCTCAAGTCGAGAGCGAACATTGAGTTTCTTTAATAAATGCTTAACGTGAACTTTCACTGTTGAGTCTGTAATTCTAAGTTCGCGCGCGATAAGTTTGTTGCTCATTCCTTTGGAAATAAGGGACAAAATTTCAAGCTCGCGGCTGGTGAGATTTTTGAGTGGATCTTCTTGGGGTTCTTTTTTCGGTTTGCTCCACGACTGAGCCAAAACTTTCGTCAGTCGGTCAGACAGTGCTAATTTACCCAAAACTGCTTGTTTAATATTTTCTACGATGTCTTCTGGTTCCATATCTTTAAGAAGATATCCGTCAGCGCCGTTTTCCATTGCAGTTAGTACGTCTTCTTCGCTATCGGAAACGGTAAGCATCACTACTCGAGCGGTGACGCCTTTTTCTCTCATTAGTCGAACAGTTTCAAGGCCATCCATGCCTTGCATATTAAGATCTAGAATAATGAGGTCTGGGTCGTGCTCTACAGCACCATTGACCGCATCTGCTCCGTTGTTGTATTCACAGATGACTTGAAGATCATCTTCCAGAGCAATCAGTTGTTGTAATCCTTTGCGAAATAAAGGGTGATCGTCGACTAACATTATCGTTGCAGCGTCTGTGCTCACATTTCACTCCTTTTACTCTTCCGTGTAAAGCGCGGAGTCCGCGCATCTTTTATTATAGTGCGACCTCTATCTTACTCATCTTAAACTGATTTGTTGAGATAATTCGGCATAAAGCTCAGATTTACTTCGGTACCACCATCTTCTGGCGTTATTATTTTCAAATCCCCGTTCAGTGAGCGGCACCGTTCCTGCATAATTTCAGTGCCGTAATGATTCAATTGCTGTTCTTTATGTTTTATGCCAATTCCATTGTCTTTTACTCTGAGATGAATTGATTTATTTTCAGCTTCTGTGAGAGTGATGACCACGAGATTACCCTTAGAATGATTGAGGGCATTCTGCAGTGCTTCTTTCGTGATCTGTAAAAGGTGTATTTCTTCATTTGGCTCAAAAGGAATATGATTGCAGTCATACTGCAGTTTTATTTCTATTTGACTTCTCTCTGTCAGTGTCTGAATCGTATTCGTCAATGCGTCTTGTAAACCACCGTTGCCGATTTGAAGACGAAACGTAGTGAGAAGTTCGCGTAGTTGTCGATAAGCTGAAATCAATCCTTCTTTTAATTCCGAAACGGGTTTGGTTATTTTATCTGAGACGATTTCGTCTTTCATTCCACGTTCTATGCGCGTGACTTGTATTTTCAAATAGGAAAGTGACTGTGCTAAGGAGTCATGAAGTTCTCTGGCAATAATTGAACGCTCGTCTAACAAAGCGATTCGGCGCTGCTGATCATGGTAATGACTAAGACTTAATGCCATTGCTATTTGATCAACAAATGACTGAACAAGATCTGTTTGCCAACGATCTATTGGTTTAGCTGTTGGGTGGAAAACTGTAACTGAACCGTAAGCCAGTTCTGCTTTACCAATGGTAAAAACAAGGCTGGAAGAATTATCGCTGTGAGGTATTTGATTCGTCGCCAATACCTGTTGGTAGGGGACGGAGTTTGTGTCTGAAAAGAGTTTAAGTTCTATTCTTTCTATATCACTTACGAGTACTAATTCATTCAGGATTTGTTGGTAGTTTAACCTTCCACTGTGCGATTCATTGACTTGTTGAGCGACGTTATACAAAAAGGTAAGAATCTCATTGTTCTTTCTCAGTTCATGCGTTTTCGCCTGGATTTGTTTTTCCTGATCATTGTGAATTGTCTGAATACTCTCATTTGCTTTGTTTAGAGTTCGGGAGAGTAAACCTAGCTCATCTTCACGTTTGACGCTGCAACGTTGGCTCCAGTCCCCGTTAGAGGACGCTTCAGCAACAACAGTGAGTTCTCTTAGCGGTCTGGCAATGTGTCGATGGATTGTATAAATCGACACAAGTACCAAAAATAGCGTAATCGCGAGTGTCACTGTCTGTATCATTCTCAGTTGAGAAAGTTTGTCTTCCAGAACATTCTGGTAACTAAATACAAGAGTGTCGATTGAATCGACAAAGGCTTCCAAGTGTGGGAGAAACTCTTCTAAATCAAAATCAGTGTCAGCATGAGCCAGTTTGGGCTTAATAACGTTCTCCCACTCGGTATTTACATTCGAGTATTCGCGCTGGAGCTGAATCTCACTAAAGCGAAAAAAATCTCGCTTTAAAACGGGATCGCGAAATAGGGTTTCGAATCGTTTAATGAGTGTGGCTACTTTTTCCGAATTTTCTTTTGTTGGAGACTGCTGTAATGCAGCCACTTGAGTTGTAATTCGGTAACTCATCATCCGCAGGGAGCCGGATAAGTTGATCGTTTTTCCATCGAATTCGCTTATCTGGGACATGTAGATAGACGAAAAAATACTGATAAAAGCCATGAGTATTACGCTGATCATTAATGACGTGATACGCAGTACAACAGAATGGCTTAATTTTTTTATAATCAATGGCATAGTCAGTCCAAATCTAAATCAGCATGAATCCTTCGATAATGGCAACAGCAATGGCAATTAAAGCGATTGATTTCCAGAATAAAACGGGATTGCGCCTTATCAAAGGCTTATTATCAACACCGTTAAGCAACGTTGCGTTTGGGGTGAAAAAGTCAGTTATAAAATCGCCAAGCGCTTGGTAACGATGGTTTGGTGATTCAGCTGTGGCTTTTTTAATCGCAAGGTCCATCCATAGAGGAACGTCAGAGCGATATTCCTGAATGGTATGGTATTGCCATTTAACATGTCTGGCTTGTTGAAGAGTCTGCTGGGAATGTTCGTTATAAGGCAGTTGTCCACACAGCATTTCATACGTAATGATGCCGATTGAGAATAAATCTGAAAGGGTGGTCGCTTTACCTGTGTTTATGTATTCAGGAGCGGTGTAATTAACGGAGCCTAATGGGAAAGTATCTGATTGCTCTGATAGCATTTCACTGAGACCTTTTACTTCTACAGCCCCAAAGTCGATAATTTTTACCTGATTGTTGCGGGTAATCATTATGTTTTCTGGTTTTAGATCTCGATGAACCATGTCTGCCCGTTGAAATACTCGAACGGCCTTAACGATTTCTACCATAATTTCTCTAACATCGCTTATCGAAGGGCGAGGGTTATCATGCATCCATTGTCTCAGCGTAATTCCTTCAATATATTCACAAACTTGGTAGAGAAAACGCGAATCGTCTTTACATGGGTACATCTTTAAGACGCGTTTGCTTTCGAGTTGCGATGCAATCCAGTATTCATTAGCAAATAATTTGAGAGTCTCTGGTTCATCAAGATAATTTTGCGATGGGACTTTAATCACAACATTTCGCTTATTCTCAGTATCAAAGGCAAGGTAGACATGGCTTCTAGAGCCATCATACAAGGTCTTTAATATTTCAAAATGATCAAGATGCTGTCCCTGAGACAGAGCTGGTGGAATTGCTTTCGTTAGAAGATTCGTCTGATGTTCCGTCAAATTAAATTCGGGCAGACTATTAACCTTTAGAGCGACACAGCTTGTATTGTCGTTACTTCCTTTACGTAGTGCTGAATGGCAAAGTGATTGAGACAACTTTTCGACTGAATCCGATTTTAATACTAGCTGTTTGATTTCATCGTGCGTGAGTGTTTCGTGCACGCCATCGGTGGTGAGGAGCAGAAGATCATCCTGTTGCAATTGCAGTGTTTGATAATCAATTTCGATTTTTTCATCCATACCTAAAGCACGAGTGAGGTAGTGCTGCTGGCCGAAGTTGACTCTTTGATGGTCTCTAGTCAGAAGGGTTAGCAGGTTATCGCGAAATAGGTAGATTCGGCTGTCACCGACATGAAAGATATTACAGGTGTTGGATTTTATAATCAGCGCACTGAATGTGGTCACCATCCCGTTATGATAGAGGTGATCCTTACCCTGACTGTATAACCAACTATTTAGGCTTTTTAGTAGCTCACTGGATGAGCGTTCAATTCCCCAACTCGCCGGTGTTGAATAATAGTCTGTTACGAACTGTGTTGTCGCAGTATGACTGGCTTGCTGAGCTTGCGTGCTGCAACTCACACCATCTGCAATACACGCAACGATGCCTTTATGCGTTAATTCATCATTCTGAGTGGGATATTTTACAATAAAAGCGTCCTGATTCTCTTCCCTGGAACCCGTTAACGAACATCCCGAAAATTCGACTCGTCTATTCTCATCCTTTGACATTCATGTTTCCTTACGCAATGCCAGTCTGTATTTTTCTAAGAACAAAAGCCCAATCTAAACAAGATTGAGCTTCTGAACGATATTGAACTTCTACCATATAGTTGATTTTAAATTAGTAAAGAACAATATCTCCCGACAGCCTTAATTTGATACATCAATTAGCGTTACGCTACCGTCGTCGTTAACCTCAGCAATTTTACCCGATGGCTCTTCCATAAACATGAGAGCTACGAAGCCAACAATTGCTGTTGCTGCGATAACAAAAAAGAATGTTTGATAAGAAACGAATGACAAGATAGTTAGGTAGGTTACCGCACCTACGTTACCATAAGCACCTGTCATACCGGCAATTTGGCCAGTCATGCGACGTTTGATAAGAGGTACTGTTGCGAATACCGCACCTTCACCGGCTTGTACGAAGAATGAACATGCCATAGCTGCCGCAACCGCTACCCATACAGGCCAACTTCCATTAACCTGACCCATTAGGAAGTAACCAACCGCAAGACCCGCAGTTAGAATTAACAGTGTTAACTTACGACCAAACTTATCTGAGATTAGACCGCCACCAGGACGAGACATCAGGTTCATAAAAGCATAAGCAGAGGCAACCATACCTGCAACAACAGGTGTTAGCTCGAATGTTTCTGAGAAAAACAGAGGTAGCATTGATACCACAGCAAGCTCAGACCCAAATGTTGCAAAATAAAGGACATTCAGTACTGCAACTTGTTTAAATTTATACTGGTGAATTGGCTCAACTGGTTTTGTAAAAATGGATTTGTTCACTTTCCATACTTGATTAGCATCTAATAGGTAAAGAGCAGCCAAACCCACGTAGATAGCGTTTACCACACCTTCAGATAACATGTTGATGTTAGTTGGTGAGAGTTTCCAAGCCAGCAATGCTAGCACCGCGTACATAGGGACTTTCATCGCAAGAAGGAAGAAAAAGTCACCTTTTGATGTTACTTCCATAGCAGAAAGGTGCTTAGGTCTGAAGTATGTTGCGCCCTTCGGTGTGTCTGTCACTGTTTTATAGAACACGACTGAAAAGAGTAGGCTCATCAAACCTGTTATTGCAACAGCATAGCGCCATCCATCTTCGCCACCAAACATTAGCGCCAGCGTAGGAAGAGTGAATGCAGCAGCAGCAGACCCGAAGTTACCCCAGCCACCGTAAATACCTTCCGCTGTACCGAGCTGATTGTGTGGAAACCACTCGGAAACCAAACGGATACCGATCACGAACCCTGCACCTATGAAACCCAGTAGGAAACGAGCGATAGCAGCATGTATGAAGGAGTCAGCAAAAGCAAACATGAAGCAGGGAATAGAACATATCGCCAGTAGCGCAGAATAGACTATTCGTGGACCAAAACGGTCAGTAAACATACCAATCAGTACACGAGCTGGAATCGTTAAGGCAACGTTTAAAATTAGTAGTGTTTTGATCTCCTGAGTCGACAGACCCAGAGACTCTTTTACCATTTGGAGTAATGGAGCAAAGTTAAACCAAACAACAAAGGTGATAAAAAAGGCAATCCAGCTTAAGTGGAGTATCTTCATTTTTCCTGTGAAGGAAAAGAGTGAAAATTTTGAGCTTTCCATGTTCGTTTATCCTTACGTAAGCATATTTATCTTCATAGGGACACCAAGTTTTTTGATGTCCCAGATTCGTATTAGAGTGATATTTCTCGTTATTGCTTTATTTCAATCATGCCGTTGTTATTTCTGACTTCATAAACGGGCACGCTATATTCAGGGCTTTCAACGCATTCGCCAGTTTCCAAGCTAAAGTGCTGTTTGTAGAGAGGCGATGCGACACAAATTTTTTCATCGATAGAACCAACGATACCGCGCGAAAGAATATTCGCTTTCCCAATAGGATCGTAATTACCAACCGCGTGCAATGAATTGGTTCTTGTGCTAAAAAATACCGCTACTTGTTTGTCGCCCACTTTGGCACACACGCCTGTGTTAGGAGCGATAGCTGTTGATTCGCAGATTGTTATCCAGTTACTCATATTATTTCTCCTTCAATTATCGCGATTTAGTTAACTTCAACGATTTCAATCGCAAGTTCATCTGCTTTGTTTTTAGGAAACTTTTGTTCTCTAACAGTCACGAAATCAAGAGCATCATCACGATCACTACTGTTGATGAAATGACTGAAGCGGCGCAGTTTTTCAGGCGATTCAAGTGTGGTTTTCCACTCACACTGATATTTGCCAAGATTGTCTTTCATCGCAGATTCCAGTTCATTGGCTAGACCAAGTTTGTCGGCAATGACCACCTCTTTGAGATATTCGATACCCCCCTCAAGGTTTTCTAACCAGACAGAAGTGCGTTGTAGTTTGTCTGCCGTACGGATATAGAACATTAGGACGCGGTCAACGTATTTGATCAGTGTTTCGTCATCAAGATCAGTTGCCAAAAGGTCGGCATGCCTTGGACGCATACCGCCGTTACCGCAAACGTATAAGTTCCAGCCTTTGTCTGTTGCAATTACACCGATATCTTTTGACTGTGCTTCTGCGCATTCTCGAGTACATCCAGATACAGCGAATTTCAATTTATGAGGAGAGCGAAGCCCTTTATAACGATTCTCCAGATCGATAGCGAAACCGACGCTGTTGCCAACACCATAGCGACACCAAGTACTTCCTACACAGGATTTGACTGTACGTACGGATTTACCATAGGCATGACCAGTTTCAAAACCGGCGTCAACAAGGCGAGTCCAAATAGCGGGTAAGTCGTTAAGTTGAGCCCCAAAAAGGTCGATGCGTTGACCGCCGGTTACTTTGGTGTATAAGCCGAAATCGCGAGCAACTTTACCAATAACGATCAATTTTTCGGGTGTGATTTCACCGCCTGCGATACGAGGAACGACAGAGTAAGTTCCATCTTTTTGCATATTACCGAGGTAAACGTCATTAGTATCTTGTAGCTCAATGAGATCATCCTGCAAAATGTAATCATTCCAGAATGAAGCCAGAATTGATCCTACGGTCGGCTTACATACATCACAGCCTAATCCATGACCATATTGAGCTAACAGTTCGTCAAACGTTTTGATTTTATGGACGCGAACAATATCGCTTAGCTCCTGGCGAGAGTAGGCAAAGTGTTGACAAATATCGTTATTAACCTCGACACCCAATTTTTCAAGTTCATTATCGAGTACTTGCTTAGCCAAAGCACTGCAACCACCACAGCCTGTCGATGCGTTAGTCGTTTCTTTCAAGGCTGCCATTGTGGTACAGCCCGCAGCAACAGCTTCTTTAATTTTCCCTTTGGTTACGTCAAAGCATGAACAGATGACTGCACTGTCAGGCAAAGCATCGATACCTAAGCCTGCAGAATCATCTTCTGCTACATTAGGCAGAATCAGTACAGACGGATTTTCTGGAAGCGGCAGATCATTCTGACGGATTTGCAGTAAATTACCGTAAGCGGTAGCATCACCGACGAGCACAGCGCCAACGATTTTCTTTTTATCCTCAGAGATAATTAGACGTTTGTAGACTTGCTCAATGTCGTCCTTATACGTATAGGACAAAGCACCTGGTGTTTGGCCATGTACATCGCCAATACTCGCAACGTCGACACCCATCAATTTCAGTTTGGTGCTCATGTCTGCACCGGTAAACTCGGCACCATTTTCGTTGGCAAGAATATGGTTTGCCGCGACTTTAGCCATTTGATAGCCGGGTGCTACGAGACCGAAAATACGATTTTCCCAAAGAGCGCATTCACCGATAGCATAGATGTCATCGTAATTGGTTTGGCAGTTATTATTAATCACGATACCGCCTCGTTCACCGATAGCAATATCACTATTGCGCGCTAGTTCATCTTGTGGACGGATGCCTGCAGAGAAAACGATCATATCGGTTTCGACGAATGACCCATCAGCAAAGTTCATGCGATAACGACACTCAGCGCCGTCAACGATGTCAGTCGTGGCCTTTTGCGTGTGAACAGTGACGCCTAGGTCTTCAATTTTTCTGCGAAGCAAATCGCCACCATCTTGATCAAGCTGTACAGCCATGAGACGCGGAGCGAATTCTACAACATGTGTTTCGAGTCCTAGGTTTTTAATCGCGTTTGCTGCTTCTAAACCAAGTAGTCCGCCACCAATAACGACTCCAACTTTACTGTCTTTACTTGAATGTTCGATTGCGTCCAAGTCTTCAATTGTTCTGTATACGTGACAGAACGGTTTATCATTCCCTGGGATTGGTGGGACAAACGGAAATGAGCCAGTCGCTAATACCAACTTGTCGTAGGTTTCTGATCGTCCAGATGACGTAATGAGTGACTTAGATTTTGGATCAATGCTTGTTACTTTCTCATTGAGAAGATAATTTACGCCGTTCTCTTGGTAATAGCCTTCGCTTGTTAGTGAAAGATCGTCGACCGTTTTACCAGTGAAGTATGATGTTAACTGTACACGATCGTACGCGAGTCTCGGTTCTTCTGAAAACGTAATGATTTGTGTCTCGTCACTGTTTGACTGAATTAGGGTGTCAATAAACTTATGGCCAACCATACCGTTACCGACCACAATGATTTTTTGCTTGCTCATAAATTCGCTTCCTTACTTTATTCTGATTTCATGGCCGTGTAGTTAGGCACTGATACGTAAAGTTTCAGCAGAGAAACTGTCCACGTTTTTATTATTAAGCTGTTGCAACCAGTCCATCTGACTGGATACTGTGACAACGTCACCAATAATGATTAGCGCTGGCGATTTTATTGCGTTGCTCTGCGCTAAGTCGCTTAATTCACATAGCTTGCCTATAACAGTACGTTGTTGTGGGGTACATCCGTTTTCAATAATGGCAACTGGTTTATCTGCAGTCATACCAGCGTTTATCAGTTGAGTTTGTATTTCCTCAGATTTGGTTAGTCCCATATAAATCACTAATGTTTGATCTAGTTGAGCTAGCGCTTGCCAGTTAATGCCTAATTTTTTATCTGCATGGGCTGTGATAAAAGTACACCCCTGTGCCAACCCTCTGTGTGTGAGGGGGATATTTGAATAGGTAGAACATCCTGAGGCTGCTGTAATACCTGGAACCACGTCAACTTTGACTCCTTGTTTGGCAAGAAACAGCATTTCCTCGCCACCACGACCAAATACAAACGAATCACCACCTTTAACTCGGCAAACGTTCATTCCATTTAGAGCGTAATTAGCAATAAGTTGGTTGATTTCGTCTTGCTTATAACTGTGGCAACCTTTCGCTTTTCCTACGTAGACTAATTTGCAACGCAATGGAAATAGCTCTCTGATAGCATCACTGACTAAGTTGTCGTATACGATAACGTCTGCTCGTTCCATCGACTTAATCGCTTTCATTGTTAGAAGATCGGGATCGCCAGGTCCAGCTCCAACAAGTGTTACGCTACCAATAAAAGAATTTTCTCTATT
The DNA here is from genome assembly GCF_003856525.1 of Vibrio viridaestus. GTDB lineage: Bacteria > Pseudomonadota > Gammaproteobacteria > Enterobacterales > Vibrionaceae > Vibrio > Vibrio viridaestus. The sequence goes on along the minus strand of NZ_RJVQ01000009.1, from coordinate 62,211 downwards.
CATTGTCGTTGCCCTTAGTGAAATTTTGCTAGTTGTAGTCCTAAAAGCAACTTAGATGCCAAAAGTAAAGTTACGCAAAAAATATTAATTTATTATAATTAAAACAGTAGTTTATGTTTCATCAATTCAGAGGTTACCTCTTAGGTGGTAGAGAGGTTGCGATTACTAAAGGTGGTATAAATTGGTCACTTCTGGGTTTTTTTGCATCGATATGGGTAAATATACATAAAAGGTGGTAGTTAGTGTGGGTAATTTAAACTACCACTTAAGTGGTAGTTATTTAATTAAGTGATTGAAATGGAACATTAAAATTATAATTTAAACTATAAATCTGTGTTTGGAATGGTTTTTGCTAATTAGACTTTAATTATCTTTATTTAAGGTGAGAGACTATGACTGAAGGTTGGATAAAGTCGACATGTGCGTATTGTGGTGTCGGTTGCGGTATTGAAGCTAGACCATTGGCGAATGGATTACTAGAAGTTCGTGGTGATAAAGAACATCCATCAAACTACGGTAAACTTTGTACTAAAGGTATTGCTCTCGGTGATACTGTTATTCATGACGGCAGGCTTATTACTCCTAAGATAAAGAATCAGAAAGGAGAGCGAGAAATCTGTCATTGGGAATCGGCACTCGACCATGTTGCTCAAGGTTTTAAAAACACGATAGAAAAGTTTGGCCCGGACTCTGTCGCATTCTATGTATCCGGGCAGCTATTAACCGAAGATTATTATGTTGCCAACAAGCTGATTAAGGGCTTTATGGGAACTGCAAATATCGATAGTAACTCGCGCTTATGTATGGCCTCGTCAGTTGTTGGGCATAAAAGAGCATTCGGCATGGACTCTGTTCCTGTCTGTTACGAAGATATGGAGAAATCAGACCTTGTTATTCTTGTTGGGTCTAATTTAGCGTGGTGTCATCCAGTATTATTTCAACGATTAAGGGCCGCAAAGCAAAGTAATCCAGCACTCGAAGTCATCGTTATCGACCCTCGTCGCAATGAGTCATGTGAAATCGCTGATCTTCATCTTGCTATAAACCCAGGTTCTGATGTCGCATTATTTAATGGCTTATTAACGTATTTAGGCGAATTTGGATACTTAGATAATGATTTTATATCAGATGCAACAATAAGCTTTAACGAAGCATATCAGGCCGCGTTACAAGAATCGGATATTGAAGATAAAACCGGACTCACTCATGAACAAGTAACGGCACTTTATTCCAAGTTTGCTCAAACTAAAAAAGTCGTGACCATATACTCTCAGGGTGTAAACCAATCGACACAGGGTTCTGATAAGGTTAACAGTATCATTAACTGTCATTTGGCAACTGGTAAAATCGGCAGAGAGGGGGCGGGACCGTTTTCTGTTACTGGTCAGCCAAATGCAATGGGTGGGAGAGAGGTTGGTGCACTTGCAAACACGCTGGCTGCGCATATGGAATTTGGTAATATTAAAGATATCGAAGCGATCCAAACCTTTTGGAACACAGATAATTTAGCGCAAGGCGCTGGCCTAAAAGCTATCGATATGTTTGATGCGATCCATTCAGGAAAAATTAAAGCAGTCTGGATTATGGCGACTAATCCGGTCGTTAGCTTACCTAATAGCGATAAAATTAGAGAGGCTCTCGAGCGCTGTCCTTTAGTTGTTGTTTCCGACTGTATAGAGAACACTGCAACCACTCAATATGCCGATGTCTTGTTACCAGCTCAGGGATGGAGCGAAAAATCAGGAACAGTAACGAACTCGGAAAGGCGAATTTCTCGCCAAAGGCGCCTTTTAGCCAGTCCTGGACTTGCACGTCCAGATTGGTGGATTATCTCTCAAGTTGCCCAAAAAATGGGCTACCAAGAGCAATTTAGTTATCGTCATGAAGGTGATGTATTTAAAGAGTATGCAAAACTGACTACGTTGAATAATGAATCTCATCAACGCGATTTAAACCTCGCTGGTTTGGTAAATCTAACTGATATGGAATATCACCAGCTGAAACCTCAGCAGTGGCCAGTGTTGCAAAAGCAAAATGGAATTATCAATCAAAGATTATTTTGTGATCAGAAATTTTTTACGCAAAGTAGAAAGGCCAATTTTGTTGCTGTTACACATAGACCTCCTCAAGCATCAACGTCGAAACGTTATCCTTTAGTCTTGAATAGCGGAAGGATACGCGATCATTGGCATACCATGACTAGAACGGGTCTTTCGGCGCGCTTGGCAGAGCATAATCCAGAGCCGACAGTGACGATAAATGCCAAAACGGCGACGAATTATGAGCTTGTTGATGGGAAGCTTGCCACTATCTATAACCAGCTAGGAGAGTGTGTCGTACGAGTGAAGGTCGAGGATTCCGTTAGAGATGATGAGTTATTTGTACCGATACATTGGAATGAGCTGACCGCACCTCTTAGCAAGCCTTGTCAGTTAATCGATGCGCGAGAAGATAGTCTTTCTGGTCAGCCCGAGTTTAAATACACCCCTGTGAGTATAAAGCCTTTAAACTATCAAACCACTGCAACATTACTATGTAAGACGACGATCAAGTTGCCATCTATCGGCTATTGGGTACGCCAAAAGACGCAAAAGGGCTATAGATACAGTATTCACAGTGAAAAAGAGGTAAGCCAGTTAAAAGAGGATGTAATTGCTTGTCTTGACGTTAATCGAAGTGACGGCAAGATATTTAATCAGGGGGGAGATCATGTATTTGCCTCTGCCAAAATGAGCGACTCGAAACTGGAATATATTTTTGTTATTGAAACGGGTACAGTTCACAATCGTTATTCTATTTCTGAGCTGACAGACTTATTTGATAAAAGCTCACTTGAAGAGTGTGATTGGAGTGAGATAGTTAAAATTTAGTTTGGATCCGTATCACAAATAAATAAAGAGATTACGCTGACAAAAGGAATACTCTACTGCTATATTTAAATAGTCAATTGGTTGACCATTATAATAGTTCAAATAATAAACAACAAAAAATTCGGTTTAAATGTTAGCTAGGTGGAATATAGTACGTGATGCGATCCTTAGATTTACTAAAGATCGCCGTGCCTGTGGTGGCTGTCGTAGGTGTGGTGAGTTTATACATAAATGTATTTGGGCAAAAGCCCATTATTGAAACGACGACACCGCTCTCTTCATTCCGAATTGCCGTGTCTCAAACTCCGCTATCTGCTCCCATTTTAATTGCCCAATACTTAAACCTATTTAAAGAAAATAACCTAAACGTTAAGTTGGTCCCGTGCTTCGGTGGTGTTGATTGTGCTGAAAGGATGTTTGATGCCCAAGCTGACTTCGCTACATCGTCCGAATCCGTGGTGATGTTCGACAGTTTCAAACGGAACAATTTTTCTATTCTAACGACATTCGTTAATTCAGATAACGATTTGAAGTTGTTATCTATATCGAATATAGGTGTCAATTCTGTCCAAGATTTAATTGGTAAACGGGTGGGCGTCGTAAAAGCCAGTTCGAGTGAGTTCTATTTATATTCACTTCTTTTAGTGAATGGCATTGATCCTAAACAAGTCAATAAAGTATATCTTAAGCCTGAAGACCTAGCGCCAGAGCTATACTCCTACGGTGTGGATGCTATCTCCGTTTGGGAACCCTATGGATACCAAACTGAGCTAAAGGCTTCGGCGCCAATCGTTAATATTGGAACGCAAGGCATTTATCATCTAACTTTTAATCTCATTTCTATGAATGAATATATTCATGCTAATGAGAGTAGCGTTCGTACCCTTATTAGGACACTCGATCAGGCGGTTAATTGGATTAACAATAATCCTGTTAAAGCAAAAAATATTATTGCGGAAATGTTGCAGCTAAATTATGCGCAGCTTAGTTGGTCATGGGACGACTATGTATTCAGGCTTTCTTTAAGTAACTCACTATTATCAAACTTGCAGTTGCAAGCTCGGTGGGCGAAAGAAAGTGGATTGGTTAATGGTGAAATCCCAGATTATCGGCAGTTTCTTGCAACGGATATCAATCTTGAGCCTGATGGCCTGGTAGTAGAGTAGCCGCTATGTTTAACTCGTTATCAAAAAAACTTATAGGATTAATCACAGCGACCAGTCTATTGCTGGTGTTAGTTGTGAGCTCTTCGCTTAACCTTGTTAATGAACAGGCAAGGACAAAGAATGAAGTAAATTACCTGCTTAAAGTTCAGGAGTCGGTTGATCAACTCCGGGGCCAGCTTTGGATTTTTCTACAGTATTCTGATAACAAGAGTCTTATACAAGTTCAAAAGGCACAAACAAACCTAGATAAACTCTTAGCTGATGCTGATTATAAGTACCTACCTTTAGAAAATTTATCGCGGATTAACCGCAGTTTGCGTTCTCTCGTTAAACAAGAGCAACTTTATTGGAGTAAAAATACTCAAGTCGCTGCCAAAGAAGGTTTGGAAATACTTCACTCCCGCTACAATATGATCATACAAAATATGTCGGAGGAAGTGTTGTTCTTAGTTCGTCAGAAGGTGGTTGAAAACACAGCGGAGCAGGCAAAAGTCGTATGGCTTATGGGTATCAAACTTGTGGTATTTACTCTGGTGGTATTTATAGTTAGCTGGCTAATTTACGTTAGATTTTTGCGCGGTTCAAAGACGCTCAAATACGCATTTTTTAATTTGGCCCGCGGTCGGTTTGATCATGAAATTAGTGCGACAGGTAAGCTCGATAGCGAATTTATGTCATTGATTCATATGTGTAATCAAATGCGAGAGTCAATTACCAAGATAACGGTTAAAAGAGATGAGCTTCAATCGGCGGTAGACAAACAAACCGAAGAGCTTCTTAGCCAGCGAGAGGAACTTTTCCACCTCGCTAATCATGATGATTTAACCAGTTTATTGAATCGGCGAGCTTTTGAACTAAAGAGCAAGCAACTACTGTCTAATGTTGTAGAAGAGAACCATCAACTTGCTGTTTTGTTTGTGGACATAGATGAGTTTAAAGCGATCAATGATACCTACGGACACGACGCGGGTGACGAAGTCATCCGTGTAGTGGCTACTAGGCTTCTTGAGCAATGCAGGCATTGTAATTGTGTCGGGCGGCTTGGTGGTGATGAATTTGTAGCTTGTGTCGATTTGAATGAAGTCGATGGGGTCTTTGAACAAAAGCTGATGGCACTGAAGAGCCGCTTAGAACAAGATGTGTTATTTGAAGATATCTCGATAGAGGTTCGTGTGAGTATAGGCATCGCTCTTTACCCTGAGCACGGCCAATCCATTGAAGAGTTGATAAAAATTGCTGACAAGAGTATGTATAGCGAAAAAAAGTTAATTAGAAATGCCCTCAGCTAACACTATTAACTTCCAAGGGCATTTCGGTAACTATTTAAATGAACGACTCAATGAAGATAGATTAGCTGACCTTTCTTGAATATCGCCAGACAGCGAAGATACCAGTTTTGCCCCTCGTAAGTTGTCTTGAGATGCATCCCGAATTGAAGACAAGTTGACATTAATTTCCTTAGCGACTGCAGACTGCTGTTCAGTGGCCGTTGAAATTTGCATAGACGCATCGGATATCGTCAACATAATATCTTGTAGCTGATTAATAGATTGCGTTATTTCTTCGGCATTTTCGACCGCGACTTTAGCGGATGACTGTCCTTTTTCCATCGTTGATACTAGCTTGGTTAGCGCGGTAGATACTTGTCCCATAGTTTCTTGAATGTTTTCCGTTGTTGTATGGGTTCTTTGGCTTAAGGCTCTCACTTCGTCTGCCACCACGGCAAATCCGCGTCCTTGTTCGCCAGCTCTCGCAGCTTCTATTGCAGCATTTAGTGCCAACAAGTTGGTTTGCTCCGCGATTCCTTGGATTTCGTTCATTAAAGAGCCAACAGAGTCGAGCTTCGTTGATAGTGCTAAGGTTGACTGCGTAGATTCATCGACATCATGTACTAACGATTCGATCTTGCTTCTGGCAGAATTCATCTGTTTGACAGAGTTGTCACACTGTACTGAAGCTTTGCTTACTTGGTCTGAACTGGTTGCACTATTTTTTGCAACTTCATCGATAGTCGCGACCATTTCTTCCATTGCTGTGGCGACGCTTTCAAGTTCAATCGCTTCTTGCTCCACATTTTTCATAGAGTTCATGGCTTCAGTATCCAAAGCTTGAGCTTTCGTTTTCATTACTTGTGCACTGTCAATCACTCTACCCAAAATCGTTTTGACTTTGCCATCGTAAATTTTCATATGGAAGTCAGCGATATCTGTTGGATCTTGGTTATACACGTAACGAGAAACACTATCGTACTGTGATTTCATTTTTTGTTCCTGAACTGGCTTTTTAAACAGCTCAACCCAGAATACAAGAATTGCCAGCAGTGGAGTTAATACATAAAAGTAGGGTGAAATATGAGTGGCGCCCAAGCCTGCAACAACTGAGAGCAAAATAAATACCGCAATTTTGAAAGGAACAGTCTTTAATGAAGCGAACCTATCAACCTTTGCACCTCGATTTATTGCTGCGTAAAATGCCTCAGCACGTTCGCGAACTTCTTTACTTAATTTCCGTCGAACAGATTGATAGCCGATCAGTTGGCCATTTTCATAAATTGGAGTGACGTAGGCATCAACCCAGTAATAGCGGCCGTCTTTACATCGATTTTTTACGGCACCACGCCAGTTTTCACCTCGTTTGAGATGATCCCACATATCTTTGAAGGCTGCGCTGGGCATATCTGGATGGCGAACAATATTGTGATTTTTATTGGTAAGTTCTTCTAAAGTAAAACCGGCAATGTCACAAAATTTTTCGTTTGCGTAACTTATTACTCCCCTTAAATCCGTTGTTGAGACAAGTTCCTCATTTTCACCAAAAGTAACTTCTTCATCAATAACTGACTGGTTTCGCTTTCCCATTTTTTATATTCCGCTCTAACGTCGTTGATTATATTATTCAGAGTGCATAAGCCTCTAAAAGAAAGATAGGTTACGTAGCGGCTGAATGTGAAAAAAATTTATGTAGAATATGCCAAACTTGTGCGCAACTGCTCGAATATTAATCATGAAGCATGATAAGTGGGGATTTATCAATCAGTTTAGCTTGCAACAATCGTTGAATAGACTAGTGAAGGGAATTAATAAATTGAGGAGTTCCTAAATAAAATCCTTGGTGCATATCGATATCAAGTTCACTCATTGCTTTAAATTGAGCTTCGCTTTCTATTCCTTCTATGACTGTTAGGGCGTTTTTGTGTTTGGCAAATGCTAAACCTTGTAAAAGTGGAATTTGATTACCCGCCATGTAAGCGGTCAGCAATGAACGGTCCATTTTGATGATATCGGGTAGAAGAATATTGACGCGCTCTTTTGTTGAAGCATGGGAACCAAAATCATCGACTGCAATACGGAATCCACTGCGTGCTAACTCTTTAGTCGATGAAAACAAAAGTTGTTCGTTATCATATTCAATTTCCATTATTTCTAATACGACTAAATTACGGTCAATTTCTAATTGGGCTAAACGGTCGGATAATGAGCCGTCAAAATAGACAGATGTCTCTAAAAGATGGCTAGAGTTGGGAAGTACGTTGAGAAACAATTTTAGATTCTTAAAGTGCGATATTGAGTAATTACGAATGTGAATCGAGCGACTCAAATGCTCAACATTACTTTTATCTAGATCGCTGACGAATTTTGAATGGAAAAATTCCTCAGGATTGATTGCGCTATTTTGCGCGTTATTAATTCTAACTAACGCTTCAACGCCAACAATCTTCTGCTCGCGCGAGAATATCGGTTGAAACACGCTTCTTAGTGTCAGATGCTTGTAATGAGCAATAAAACCTCCATCCTGGAGCTTTATGATTGCATCATCTAGAACTGAATTTTTTTTAAATTTCATCTGCTGCACTTTTTCCTCACGAAATACTTTTCTGGAGGGCTTTGTTATACTCATTTAATAATATTGACAATTATCTGACATTGTCAATATTTTGAACTAAGCTTTTTAGTATAAATTTACTCGATATGAGACCTTAGCTCAGATAACTATTGCTAGGAGATGTGAAATAAAAAAATCATTTGAGAAAATAGATGAAATCATTGATTAAATATTAATCAATATATCTATCAATAAAGCTATAGTTATTTAATAGTTAAATATTAAAATGAAAATAACCTGATTATTTGGACAACTTTAAAGGTATTTTTGACTAATCGTTCAAATTAATTATGCCCATTGTAGAACAGCGTACAGATGAACGTATTTTTTAAAACTTAGATTGTCTCTATTTCGAAGTAAAGGGTGTGAATATTTTATAAAACAGGGAGATGCCTGAAAATATTCATCTAAAGATTGAGTGAGTTGAGAATCACATTCTTTCAAAGTAATACCTTGGGAAAGATAGTCCTCAATATGATCCGGTAAAGATCCCATCCACCAGTGAAGTAAGTTCCTACTCTGAGTCTGACGATTAATCCAATGATCGGATACTAACAGTAACAAATCGTTAGGTTGAATCGCATAACCATATTCTTCTCGCCATATCGCGATTTTTTTGAGTATTTGATTACGGTATGTTTGACTTGCATTAACGAAATGATGAGTAATAACCCAAACGGTACCAATATCTGAAGTAACGCGATAGTGGGGCGCTTTATCACCATTTCTGTTGATATCGAGTGGTTGGTAATCACATCCGTGTCCGAACTCAATAAGTGTACGAGCCATACGTCTGGCCAGAGCAAGCCCTAAATGGTGCTCTGTCATTCCCTGATTATGAATTGCAGGATAGTGTTTATCGCAAAGTTGACGAAAATCCACTTGAAACTCATTCACACTCTGGACCAATACATCCAATAACAACGTCTAGCACTCCTGCAAAAATTTTTTACTTTTTGTATTTTACCTGACTAAATTCTGATTATGTGTGAATTGTTTAATGCTTGTAAATATTAATAATCTGAATTCGGTTCAATATCTATGCAAAACCTTCAAAAATTTTGAATAAGATCGTCAAATTAGAATACTATTCCTTTATGTGATAATGATAAATACTTGTATCCATAATACTTATATATCCATGGATGCACTTTGGCATCAATAGAGAAAGGAGTCAGTCATGGGACAAGCAGTTACCACGTATAATAGAACAGCCCGGATCATTCACTGGCTGACTGCGATTTTTGTTATTGGCATGTTTGCTGTTGGTTTGTGGATGGTTGATTTGTCCTATTACAGCCAGTGGTATCACACGGCCCCTCATTGGCATAAATCAATCGGCATTCTGTTAACGTTTTTAACTATCTTCCGTGTTATTTGGAAGCTGAAAACATCATCACCAAAGGTTGAAGGCAAGCGATACGAACAGATACTTGCGCATGCTGTACACCACTTTATCTATGTGGATCTGTTTTTAATTTTTGTGTCAGGGTATCTCATTTCGACTGAGGACGGTCGTCCAATCGAGGTATTTAACTGGTTCAATATTCCTGGAGCAGGTCAACTATTCCAAGAGCAGGCTGATATTGCGGGTGTTATACATACGTATGCAGCATGGACTCTGATCATCATGGTTTCATTACATGCTTTAGCTGCGTTAAAGCATCACTTTATTTCCAAGGACAACACCCTCAATAAAATGTTAGGAGTTACAAAATGAAGAAGTCTCTTTTAGTCTTAGGCCTAGCTCTGGCTTCAGCGACCCCATTTGCAGCAAGTGCTGCAGATTATGTTATCGATACTCAAGGTGCTCACGCATCAATTAACTTTAAAGTAAGTCACTTGGGTTATAGCTACACCATCGGTCGTTTTAATACGTTTGAGGGCACATTCTCTTACGATCCTGAAGCAATAGATTCATCGAAGGTTTCTGTTAAGGTTGATACAACCAGTTTAGATTCAAACCATGCTGAACGTGATAAGCACTTGAGAAGTGCCGATTTCATCGATGCAAGTAAATACCCTACAGCGACATTTGTCAGTAAAAAAGTAGAAGACAAGGGTGACGGTGATATCGCGATTACTGGTGATTTAACTCTTCATGGCAAAACTAAGCCTGTTACAATCGATGCTGAATTTATCGGCGCTGGTGATGACCCATGGGGCGGTAAGCGTGCAGGTTTCCAAGGTGAAACAACGTTGAATCTTGCTGATTTTGACATTAAAGCAATGGGACTTGTCGACAAAGTCGAAATGCATTTGTATGTTGAAGGTATTCAGCAATAATAAAAATTGAATACAAAAAGGCGCCCGCAGCATCAGTGTTGCGGGCGCCTTTATTTTATCTATCAAGATGTTGATTAATGTTCAGTAACGGACGAACCTTCGGCTGGTTTTTCATCATGATGAGGTTTGTTTTTATATGGAAGACTAAACACACACCAGTTAGACATACCGACTAAAATAGCTCCGCCAACAATGTTACCTAGAGTGACAGGAATGAGGTTCTTAAAGATAAAGTTAGCAATCGTTAGGTCAGCATAATGGGCAGCGTCGACACCAACAGTGGACCAGAAGGTCTCCGGTGCAAAAGCATGGATTGTAATGCCGAGTGGTATCATAAACATATTAGCAACACAGTGCTCAAAACCTGAAGATACAAATAGCGCGACCGGAAGAATAGTCATAAATGCTTTCGTAAATGCATTGTGTGAACTGAATGTTAACCATACAGCGAGACAAACTAATAAATTACACAAAATACCCAGAGTAAAAGCTTCGATAAAAGTGTGGTGTAGCTTATGTTGTGCAATATTTAACGCGTTTAATCCCCATTGTCCGCCTCCTGTCTGGTACAAACCGGCACCAGTCACTAGGAGCAGGAGAAGCATCGCACCTAAGAAGTTACCGAAGTATACTTTGCCCCAAATACCGAACATTTTAGCACCGCTAATTTCTTTGTTTGCCCATGCAAGAATGGTTAACACTGAACTGGTGAACAACTCTGCGCCGCAAATTACAACTAAAATAAGCCCCAAGCTGAATACAACGCCACCAACAAACTTGGACATCCCCCAGGCAACGCCTGCGGAAGAAGAGCCCGTCGTTACCGTGATGTAGAAAACAAAAGCCAAGCCAATGAATAACCCAGCCATTGCAGCCAAACCAAGAATGGTGCTGGTAGACTTCTTAGTTTTGCCGCTGGCGTATTTTTCCGCTTCGACCATCATTTCTGCTGGGGTGAAGAAATCTGTATTTTTACCCATTCGCATTCTCCAAAAATAATAAAAAATTTTAAAATCTGTGTGCTGAGGCACATTACTGAGCGTAGATTACCGAATTTATGACGGTTAGATAAATCTGTAATTTTGAATAACCATATCAAAATTATTGATACTAATAAAATACTAAGTAAAATAAGACCTTGTAAGCCCAATAAATCTAACTGGTGATCCTTTGAAGTTTTCCTTAAAGCAGCTTGCAGTGTTTGAAGCGATATGTGAAACGGGAAGTGTAAGCTTGGCCGCTGAAAAGTTATCGTTAACTCAGTCTGCAACAAGTATGTCGCTAGCGCAGCTCGAAAAAGTACTTGGTAGACCTTTATTCGAACGGCATGGAAAGCGTTTGTCGTTAACTTATTGGGGAATGTGGCTAAGACCCAGAGTTAAACAACTACTTCAGGATGCGAAACATATAGAACTCGGGTTTCTTGATCAACAATTAGTTAGTGGATTACTTCGAGTTTGTGCCAGCCAAACACCAGCGGAGCATTTAATGCCAGAGCTAATCGCTTCGTTGGATACTAAGTTTCCGGAATTAAGACTCGACTTTGTGGTCCAGAGTACACACGGTGTTATAAACGACCTGCTCAATTTTCAATGCGATTTGGGGGTAGTTGAAGGTCGTTGTGATGATCAAAGGTTGATGCAAACAGAATGGTGTAAGGATAACCTTGTCATCGTTGCTTCGCCATCACACCCATTTGCATTTGAGTCTGAAGTTACCTTCTCAATGTTAGAGAGTGCGCAATGGGTACTACGTGAGCCGGGATCGGGTACACGTGCGGTATTCGATAGCGCTATCTATCCGCACATTAGACATCTCAATGTGTGGAGGGAATACGATTTTGTGCCGGTAATAAAAAGTGTTGTCAATAATAGTCTTTCTATATCTTGTTTGCCCTGGCTTGAAGTGAAAGACTCTGTGAACGCGGGCCAATTAGCCGTGCTTAATACACCAGAGCTAAACATCGAACGTACGTTATCTTTCATCTGGAGAGCTGACAGTAAAGATAACCCCCTCATCGATTGTGTGAAGAGAGAAGGCCTGGCTATGATGCAAGGCCGTTCTTTAATTAAATGATATGTGGCTAAGTATTCCCATTCGCCATTGTTACCACACGTTTTAGTGTCCAGCGTAAAAGGACAGGAATGCGCTCGATACCGCCATCTTCACAGTGCGAAACAATGGCTAACGCTAAATCGGGCTTTGCATGTTTTTTAAGGACTTTCGCAACGACTTTTTTAGCTGGAATAGGATGTTCGAGAGGAATTTTTACCATTTCTTTAAAGAAAGCTTCAAAGCCATGCGAATAAAGAAAATGCTCGATATCCCTGTCTGGTAACTCAGTAAGTCGGTGACGTGGTTGCTCTTCTTTTAGTAAAGAGTGTACTGTATCGGCGTATTTTTTTCCTGCAGCATCACCATCCACGACAACGTGCCAGTCTATACCAAAAGCTCGGGCAACTTTGATTAACGACTTCAGGCCTGACTGTGCAAACTCAATGATTTGTACACCCTCAGCGATAAGGTTATAACCGCACTGTCTCGCCAATTCACTAAACAGCCATACTTCTGTTTCTCCTTCGACCAATAGCCAGCAGCGAGCGAAAAGGGCGCTAGAGCGATGGAAGCGTATATGAAAGCCAACCTTACGCAAGTCGTCTCGCGATAAACTGGTGCTATTTATGGATAGCGCTATCGTTTTATCAGAAGTTCTGATGAGTCGTCTAATTGAATGTATGGGAACTGAACCCAACAGATCGCCACTATTGGTCGTCAGGATTTTTTGCATAGGCAGTAGTGATAATAGGTTCCAGGCACGCGCAAGGTGCGTTGGGTGTAATCGGCCTTCAGGGTCTTCTATTATCAATATAGGTCTAGCGCAACGTCTTAATTCATGCGGCCCCTTAGCTTGCAAATACGCATTGAGCAATCCCATAAAAAGTAATCTGGTTTGCTTGTTGTTCGTTTCTGCTAAAAACTCACTGAAGCTTTTTTCTGTTGACGGACTCGCATAGACGATGCTGTCTCGTTCCACTCTTGGGTTTTTACGATGATGACTTTTGAACGAAAAATAATGGTCGACCAGGGCGTTCATTGCGTTGAGACTACTTTTCATCTCTCCCTTATTAACGTGGCCTGGTATCTCCATTAAGCGACGGCAGGTATTGTTTATTCTTTTTTCTACGTTGGGATGGTAGCCCTGCGGTTGGTCTTTATCAAACGGTCGATTAAAGCGTCTGGAATCCTGAAGACGAATGACAGGATGTAGGCTCATTAATTCACGCGCAAATTTGTCTGAAGCCGAAAGCGTAATGGGCTTGCCCTGAAGATCGAGAAACGTGTATTTTGTGGTGATATCGTATTGCTCTCTCGAACCACTAATACGATAAATAATTTTTTGGTTACCCTCAGTATCGCGTCGCCATAAAGGTTTTAATTTACGATATCGTCCTGCTTTCACTTCTTTAGGATCATTGGCGACGAAGCTCATTATAATTTGGATATTTTGTGTCTGAGGTTGGGAAATAGCGTAATCGACATGGAAATCTTCCAATGTAAACTGATAAGGAAGACCATTTGCTGGTAGTGCGATTGAAAGCGCGTCGAGTAGAGAAGATTTACCCCATGTATTTTCGCCGATGAGTGTCGTTAGCTCATCAAAGGAAAGAGAAAGACGGCGTATACCTCGAAAGCCAGATATTTCAATTCTATCTAATTTCATATATCACCTTTGCGGACATCCTTTTATCCGATTATTGGTGAGGTAAAGATTTATTTCCATAAGCTTGTTTAAAATTCATGAACTTGCGCGCTTTTGTTCCACATTGAAATTGCATAAGAATGATTATTATCAGGATCTAGAGTACAATCACGTTTTGGTAATCCTATGCATTTTCTAAACGAGCCTCTCGTTGGTAAAGCAGTTATACAGAGGTAGTTATTCTTATGACAAAACCAGCACTCTCTTTAACTATCGCGCACATAAACGATACCCATTCCTACTTTGAACCGATTTCGTTGCCCTTGTCGATTGAAATAGATGGCGAGCACCTAACGCCGTATGTAAGTGCTGGTGGCTTTTCTCGTATCAAAACGAAAGTTGAAGAGATGAGAGAAGAGGCTATTTTGCGAGAGCGAAATTTCTTATTTCTTCATGCTGGAGACTGTTTTCAGGGAACATTGTTTTTCTCTTTGTTCAAGGGAAGTGCTAATGCGCATATGCTTAACGAACTCGGCATTGAAGCGATGACCGTTGGTAATCATGAACTAGACGTTGGTAATGATTTGTTCGCCGCATTTGCAGAGCAGGCTAATTTCCCTATTTTGGCCGGAAACTGGGATCTTTCAAACGAGATTGAAAGTAAGGATTTACGTTTATCAACAAATCCTAGAGTGCATAGTTATAATCCTGATAGGGCGATTGCATCGTCAATTATTAAAGACATTGAAGGTGAAAAATTAGCAATATTCGGTTTATCACTCGATCGTATGGCTGATATTTCAAATCCCGATCCGGATACCCCTTTTGTCGATTCTTCTCATGTCGCAAAAAATACTGTTTCTTATCTGAATTCGCTCGGTATTAATAAGATCATATTGCTTAGTCATCTTGGATATGAGGCTGATAAAGAATTAGCTGCAGAGGTGGATGGTATTAGCTTGATCATTGGCGGGCACAGTCATGTACTTCAAGGCGACTATTCAGCCATTGGTCTCGAAAAGTTGGACGATTATGGCGTAAAAATCAATAACACTTATATCGTTCAGTCTGGGTTTTATGGTCAGGCTGTGGGGCATTGTGATATCGACTTTTCAGACAATGGTGAGGTCATTTCTTTTAATGGTAAAAACCAACTATTGCTTGGTCGTAGATTGTTTATTGATGCCGATAGAGAAGAAGAGTCGCAGACAAAACTCTATCATAAAGTGTGCGATTTGATCGATGGGCATCCTTTGATTTCGGTATGTAGGAAAGATCTTAATATACAGAAGATATTAAGGGAAAATTACTTACCGCAAGTCCAAGCTTTAGATGAAGACAAACTTGCAGTATTAGACCAAAAATTACGTCACGTGCGTATTGCTGATGAAAAAGGGCCTAGTGATGTGGCTCCGCTTGTTGCCAAGTCCTTTTACCTTGCTACTAGGCGCCGCGGCTTTCCGGTGCAGTTTGGGTTACATAATGCCGGTGGAGTCAGGTGTTCGTTGCAGCCTGGGGATATTACCGCTGCTGACATAGCCGGAAAACTCTTGCCGTTTGCTATACCAATTGGCGTTTATTTTATTACCGGGAGTTCATTAAGGTCTACGTTAGAGGGCGCGATTAATAATGCTCTGAGTAATGGTGTAGAAGGTACAGGTACCGGGAGTTTTCCTTATTGCTATGGGTTAGAGTTTGAATATGTGGCGCAGAATGCTTTTAATGATCGTATTCGGGAGCTGAAAATCTGGATTGATAATGCTTGGGTAAATATTGATGATGAAAAGATTTATTGCGGCACATCAACGGCTTATACCATGAAAGGTAAAGAAGGATATGACGCCATTATGAATGTGGTTACGCCGTCACAAATGACCAGTGTTACCATGGCAGACGCATTTATTGAATCAATGAAATTGGATAAAGGATTTCTTAAAAATACATTTTTAAGACCTAAGCACGTACCTGTCCTTAAATAGTGGCGCGATTATTGCTCTTAAGCCTGTGTCTCTTTCCATTTATGGGAGTAATGCTTATGTGGCGCAAAGATTGGTTCGATACATTGGTTATCGTGAGTTGGGTGGGTGTATGGTCATTGCTCGTCTATATTTTGCCTTATATTTCTAGTTGATTTTAAAAAAGCAGCTGGGTTTAAAAGCTGCTTTTTTCTATTAATCGTAACTAACATTGTTTTCCTTTAACTATACTTAGTTATCTCGTACTACATTGTGAGTACTATTGTGGATAATGAGAATGGAAATTACGCGCAAACAATATCTTACCGAACTCATGAGAGAGCATTTGAATGATGTAAGTGACCCCAATTGCCAGATAGACTTGCTTGACACTGACACATTCGATGAGTTTGAGATACAGATATGCCAGGTTCTAAAACAGTTCGCTCTTTGTAAACGCCACAACGCACTAGTTCGAGATATCTCAAATAGTGTTAACAAAGGGATGGGGTTTGATGAGGTGCTTCACAACATCTACGAGTCATTCAAGGAAGTCATTCATTATGAGCGTATGAGTTGTCTCCTGATTAATGAGAAAAGAGAGCTTGAGATCGCTTGGTTTAGAACTGAATATACCGATAACGTTCAACTTAACCGTGGATTTTCTCTTAAGCTCGAAGACACAAGTATTGAAGAGATGTTTAGCAATTCCGAACCCCGCATTATCAACGATCTCCGTGCATACTATGCAAAAAATCCTGACTCTATTTCTACTCGTCTAGCTATTAAAGAAGGCATTGCAAGCAACTTTTCTTGGCCGCTAGTCGCAGGGGATAATCCGGTGGGTTTTCTCATATTTTCTTCTAGAAAAGTAAATCAGTTTAGTCGAGAAAATATGCATATTTTTAGAGATTTAGCCTCTCATGTTGCTTATGTGGTCGAAAAAAGTCGCTTATACAATCAAATAGAGAGACTGAATACAGAGCTTACTGCAGCACTCACATCAGTAAAAGAGCAAGCATGTATCGATTCGTTGACACAAATTTATCATCGTGGAACCATTCTTGAATTTCTAGAACATGCTATTGCACAATCTCACCGAACATTTAAACCATTCTGTATCATCATGTTAGATATCGACTACTTTAAAGTGGTTAATGATACCTACGGACATCTGGTCGGAGACGATGTTTTACTTACTGTCGCGAAAACGATCAAAAAAGGACTCAGGAAATACGACAGTGTTGGTCGTTATGGAGGGGAAGAGTTCTTAATTGTGTTGAATGAAACTGATTATGTTGCTGCATTTGTTATTGCTGAGCGCATTCGTCGTTCTATTATGAGGCTAGAGTTTAGTGCTAACGACCAAGTTTTCAACGTTACAGTAAGTTTAGGGATAGCGACAAGTGAAAGCTGTATCGATGTGAGATGCGATCAAGATAAGTTATTATTAAAGGCCGATAACGCATTGTATAGAGCTAAGAATCAGGGACGAAATCGAGTTATCGTTGACCAGCCGACATCCTTTCTAAAACCTAATTAAAATCAATCTTTACGCTGATTTCATGACTCTCACTAGAGTTTAAAATTTACAAGACTAAAGATAAGAGTAACATTCAAGCCCTTTCTAATAATAAGGCTATGTATTTATGTTTGCGGTTGTCGAAGCCTATAAAGTGGGGCTGTTAAACAAAACACATTGGAGTCGTAATATCATAGCAGGCGTCATTGTGGGTGTGGTGGCACTACCTTTAGCGATGGCGTTCGCAATAGCTTCTGGAGTTGCACCCGAACAGGGGATTTATACTTCAATCATCGCGGGTTTCTGTGTATCTCTATTCGGTGGTTCGAGGATTCAAATTGCCGGCCCTACTGGAGCGTTTATCGTTATACTATCGGGTATCGTCCAGCAGCACGGTATTGGAGGATTGCAAGTCGCAACAGTCATGGCTGGGTGCATTTTATTTGCTTTGGGTATGAGTAAAATGGGGAGCATCATTCGTTACATTCCTGACCCGGTCATCATCGGTTTTACCAGTGGGATTGCAATTATTATCTGGGTAGGTCAGTGGCGAGAGTTTTTTGGCCTCAACGTTGAAGTTCATGGACATTTTCATGAAAAGCTTTACCAGTTATTCGGTGCCTTCCCCGAGCTCCACTGGCCAACACTAATCGTCGGTTTCTGTTCATTAATTTTGGTCTTGCTTCCTAACTATATTCCGCGTTTATCAAAGATACCCGGGCCCTTAATATCGCTTGTCGTTATGACTGTAATCGTAAGCGCGGGACATATCGAAGGTATTCGAACCATTGGGTCTGCTTTTGGTGGGATACCAAGAGAATTACCCGCGTTTGCCATTCCTGATTTTTCAATTTCACACATTTTGACACTGATCGGGCCAGCTTTTGCTATCGCGATGTTAGGCGCGATTGAATCGCTCTTATCTGCCGTTGTAGCGGACGGAATGGCAGAGACGAAACATAATTCAAATCAAGAGCTAGTTGGGCAGGGAATCGCCAATGTTGTCGCCCCTTTCTTTGGGGGAATTGCCGCAACAGGTGCTATTGCAAGAACAGCAACAAACATTCGTAATGGTGGAACAAGTCCACTTTCTGGAATCGTGCACTCGATAACACTGGTTATCATCTTATTAGCATTAGCGCCTCTCGCGTCGTCTATTCCTCTTGCAACCTTAAGCGCGATTCTCTTCGTTGTTGCATGGAATATGAGTGAAGCTAGACATTTTCTCAAAGTCTGTCGACGAGCACCTCGTGCCGATGTCGTTATACTGCTGGTTACGTTTATATTGACGGTTTTTGCGGATTTAGTCGTGGCCGTTAATATTGGTGTGATCATTTCCATACTAAACTTTGTCAGACGGATGGCTAGTAGTGTTGAAGTCAAAGCCGATACATGTGCTGACTTAAATGAAGAACTGGGTCGCCTTGGTTATCAAGAATTACCTCATGATGTGCTCGTTTTTGCACTAGATGGGCCAGTTTTCTTTGCTGCTGTTGAGAATTTTGAACATACCATGCGTCAGATACAGGAATTTCCTCGTGTGGTTATACTGCGGTTAAAGTGGGTGCCTTTCATCGATGTAACGGGCCTCCAGGCATTAGAAGAAATTATCACCAATTTCCAAGCTCGCGGAATCAAAGTCATCGTTTCTGGACCGAATAGTGTTGTCACACGTAAGCTAGAGAGGGCGGGTATAGCAGAACTGCTTGGGACCGACGGAATCTATCACGAATTTAGTGACGCCCTAGCGTCTTATATAAAGCCCTAGCTTATACCAAGATCCGCCAACGTCTTTTGCTGCGTCAATGACAATAGAGCAGGGCATAGATGATTTGTGTAAGTTACACCACATTAGCAGAGCTGACGTCATCCCATTACTAGAAAAATTGTCTCTTGATAAAGCACTTTTGTCGCGGCTGCCAAGTGAAGTCTCAGGTGGGGAATTACAATGTTTCGCATTATTAAAAGCGCTGTTATTAAAGCCAAAGCTAATTATTGCTGATGAGCCTACGACGCGTTTAGATCCGATCATTGCGATGAAAACAATGACACTTTTAGTGACAATGTCACAAGCGGTTGGTTGTTCTGTTCTCTTGGTGAGTCATGAAAAACAGTTGCTTGATAAGGTTTGCCATAAAGTTATAAAACTCTAATAGAAGGCTGGTAGTTTATCAGCCTATATTGTAACTATACCAAGTCGACAGTACGTTTTTCTTGACTACTTAGTCTTGCCAGTTCTATCAACTTAATAGCGCACAGTGATTCTTCGCCTGTTGCGGGCACGGTGCCGTTATTTCTGATAGCATCTGCTAATTTAAGATAAAAGTTCTCATAGCCGCCTTCTGTTGGCTCTACTTTATACTCTTCGTTTTGATCAGAATAGATTCCCCACTTTTCTTCAGTGTCTACAGACCATTTAGGTAGGAGATAGCCACTACCTGCAACCAGTTTATCTTCTTGGGGATCCAGCCCGATTTTTACAAACTGAGCTTTATCACCCATCACTTTATAGCGAAGGGTTTCTCCTGCACAGTATGGAGTTGAATGTACTTGAACATAATGTGTAGGGTATTTTAGGAGAATATTAAAGAAATCATCTGACCCGTTGTCTTCACGGAGACACTCAACCTGAGCTGTTATTGCGATTGGCATACCAAACAACTGAACGACTTGGTCTAAAAGGTGAGGCCCAAGGTCAAATAGGATTCCTGCTCCATCAACTGTTGGGTCTTCTCTCCAGCGTTTTTGCACATCAGGTCTGAATCGATCAAAGTGAGTTTCAAACCAGCGGATATTCCCCAGTTGACCTGATTCAATCAGGGATTTTACCGTTCTAAAGTCACTATCCCAGCGACGGTTGTGATAAACAGCAAGTGATAAGCCTTTGTCTTTGGCTAATTCGACGAGCTCTTGCCCATCCTTGCTGTGAGTAACAAACGGCTTTTCAACCAGTACATGTTTGCCATGATTAAGAGCGTGTTTAGCTAGCGGGTAATGAGTATCATTGGGTGATGTAATGATGATCAATTCTGCATCAGTTTGCTCGATAAGCTCGATGGGAGATGGATAACAAACAACGTCTGGAAAGTCCTTTTTAACCTCATCTGCTTTACTCGAAGATATTGCGACAAACTCAAAAGAAGAAAGGTTAGTAATAAAGGGAATATGAAACGTTTTTGCTGAATAGCCATAACCGACGATGGCGGTTTTGATTGAAGTTGACATAGTAAGGCGTTCCCTTTTGTTATAAGTTAAATGATATAAAAGCCTATGCTTTGATGTAAACGATTTGATGTAAACTAACCAAAAGAAAGTATAGGGACATCACGACTATAGGAAAAAAGGGAACTATATGCAACGAGCAAAGTTTTACTTTGCAAATTTGGTTGAAATAACAGCGCAGATTCCGCCAACAATAAATAGTGTTCCTATTACTAGGTTGAATGAAAGTGACTCTCCCAAGGTAATCGTTGAAAAAATAAGCCCGAGCACAGGAACACCTAACATAGCGCAAGACATAGTCGCTCCAGACAGAGCTCGACTGGCACTATTTACAGCGCAAAAACAAAATGCCGTTGCTAATGGGCCCAAGTAGAGACATATGTGCCAAAATTCAGTGGAGTCGTCACCTGTAAATGGTCCCTCGAATATATAAGATATTGGGATTAAAACCACTGTTGCGACGAGCATTTGCCAGGGTGCTAATTGGAACGCGTTGACTTTATTTTTAGTATATCTCAAGTGGAGAATGCACATACTCCAACAAAACGATGCAAGTAGCAGTAGACCGTTTGCGAAAAGAGCTTGTGAGTCATTCCAATTAAATACTAATGGGTTAAACAGTACAACAACACCAATGATGCCTAAGAGTGTACCTACGACCTGCCTACGACTAATATGCTCTTTGAATAACAGAACTGAAAATGGAATGACCCAAAGAGGTGTTGTATAAGCAAGAACAGCAGAACGTCCAGCGGGAACGACGGTCATTGCTATGGATCCTAAAGCAGTAAATATCAGCATCTGTACCAAGCCAATACTTAAGATTAGAGGCAAGTCTTTCTTTTTAGGAAGGTAAAGATTTTTTGCAACAATTTGCACAATAAAAAGTGTCGCAGCTCCAAGAGCAAAACGGACCATTGAAAACCAGAGAGGAGTAATGTGATTTAATCCCTCTTTCATTACTGGCCAATTACCACCCCAAATGAAAATAGCAGTAATGAGCACTACTAGTGCTACCGTGTTGGATTTTAGTTTGATGCCTGAGAAGTATTTCTGTCCCTGAATACCAATTCTCAGTTCTTTATGTCCCGACATGAGATTATTCCCTAATCGTAAAATAGAACTCCAGTTTATGTCATATTAGAGAAAATCGGTTTCTTATTTATATTGATAAAATCAACTAAACAGTATAATTTATCTCTTAAAATGGATTTATATGGAAATTGTTTATGGTTAAGTTGGATAAGGTAGATATCGCGATTCTCAGTCAACTCCAAAGTAATGCGGATGTGACCAATGCTGAGTTAGCAAAACGGGTGAACTTGTCACCAACACCATGTTTTAACCGCGTTAAGCGCTTAGAAGAAGTTGGTATTTTAAACGGTAAGGTTTCTCTGGTTTCTGCAGATAAACTCGGTCTGAATGTGAATGTATTTATCCACGTCAGTTTAGAGAGGCAAGATGAAGAAGCGTTGGCGCGTTTTGAAACGGCTGTTGCAGAGCGCCCCGAAGTCATGGAGTGCTATTTGATGACTGGTGAAGAAGATTACCTGCTTAGAGTACTTGTTCCCGATATCAAAGCGCTTGAAACACTTATCTTGACTCATTTGACAAAGATTCAGGGAATATCAAATATTCGGTCTAGTTTTGCACTTAAACAGGTTATGTACAAAACATCTCTTCCGTTGCCAGAGAAAGGGCTATTAATCGAAGATTAATTAGACCCAGGGCAGTTATGAAACTGCCCTGAAAGTATCATATTATTCGGAACGAGAATAAACGGACGCTTTTGCGAACTGATCTTTATCGGGTTTGACACCGGTATATAACTTAAATTGTTCTAGAGCTTGAATGGCAAAAACGTCGCTACCTCGAATATTGATTTTTTCGAGCTCTATTGCCTTCTTAATTAATGGCGTGTGAGATGGTTTAGCGACGACATCAAATATGATTTCAGCACTCATAATTTGTTCTTCACTAAAAGACAGTTGCTCAGCGAGTTTGGTGTCTTTCATGCCGACTGGTGTTGCATTTATCAGCATTTGAATGTCTGTATCGCACAATTCACTACACCACTCAAACCCTGATACTTCGGCTAATGCTTTACCTTTTTTATCGTTACGCGCAACGATAAAGCCTTTTTTAAAACCAAGATCCCTTAGGGCGCATGCAACCGCTTTAGCCATACCACCACTGCCTTTGAGAGCAAAAGTGGTATCAGGAGAAATTTCATTTCTTTTTAATAGCTGGTAGATAGCAATATAATCGGTGTTATAGGCCTTTAAATAACCATTGTCATTGACAATGGTATTAATTGAATCAATAGCTTTTGCAGATTCTGTTATTTCATCAACGTAAGGGATACAGGCTTCTTTGAATGGCATTGAGACACCACATCCGCGTATGCCTAAGGCACGTATACCTTTTACTGCCGATTCAATATCATCAGTCGTAAACGCTTTATAGATAAAGTTAAGTCCCAGTTCTTTATATAGAAAGTTATGAAATCTCGTACCAAAATTACTTGGATTCCCCGCGAGCGAAATGCATAACGTTGTTTCTTTATTAATTGGTAATTCCATCTTAGTGGCTCCTTTATAATGTTGAGTTCTCTTAATGAGAGCATCGACATCATCCTACCAATATAACGTGTGATTGCATATAAACTGTCGAAAATTTTACCGGTAACATTTATTGAGGAAAACATGAAACTTCTAGCGTTGTTTTCTAAGTTCTAAAAAGCATCGGACCAAGATGTGGTGGATCAAATTCCGTATAGAAAATATGATCTTTCGCTTCTCTAATTTATAAAATTGCTTATCATGGATTTTTGATTAATTGATTAGTGAAGATATTAGATATGGACTTAAAACAATGTATTGGCCTTGGTGTCGCTGGAAATTTTGCAAAGCACCTTGAGCAAGCTGGTGAAATGAAGGATTTTTTGAATGTTCAGGCCAAAGAAGGCGCGCCTAAAGGCATATTTCCATTCTATCTTCCGAAATCTGAATCATTTCTAAACGTATACCCGTTATCGAGCGATACCCAAGTTGCATCAGGTATGGAAAACCCACAACTTGAGCCAGAAGTCGCTCTTTATTGTGAGCTTGAATATCAAGCAGGTAAAGTCATTGGTATCTACCCAAGAAAATTTGCAGCTTTCAATGATTGTACGGTTCGTAAAGAGGGGGCTACAAAGATCTCTCAGAAGAAAAACTGGGGCGAGTTTAGTAAAGGCGTCAGCGATATTTGGGTTGATCTCGATAAATTCAGTCTTGGTGGAACGCTAGATGGCTACAAACTTGCTTCATTTGCTAAAAGAGATGGAGTGCTTCATCCATACGGTGTAGATACTGAAGTGCTCGGTTATAGCTATTTTTACGAGATTCTAATCGAATGGCTACTTGAGAAAATGAATACTCAGGAAGACACTGGTCCGCTTGAAAACATCTCAGAAATTCTATCAGCGAATGGGAATCCCGAGTACGCGGTAATTTCTGTAGGTGCAACAGCTTATGAACCGTTTGGTGAACAAAACTACTTACAAAGTGGCGATGAGATTTTTGTAGCTGTTTATCCTAAAGACATTGTTGATATAACGGAATGGCTTGAAAGAGGTGAATGTCCAGAAAACGCATCTATCCTCAAACAAAAAGTTATCTAGTTTTTGATTATCAATAAAAAGCCGGTTTTAAACCGGCTTTTTACTATTTCTCATTTATAGCGTAGTCAATTGCTTTGATAGCGTTATCGACCTCGCTAGACGTATTGTAGTGTACGAGAGAAAATCTAAGAACGCCTGTCTGAGGTGAAACTCCCATTGCTTCGAGTAGTCGAACTGAATAGAAATGTCCTGCTCCACACAGTACATTTAATTCTCCAAGTTTTTTGGCTAACTCAAAGGGTATTTTGTTTTTAACCATAATAGAAATTGTCGGTGCTCTATTGTTGGGACTTTGAGGGCCAATAATTGTAACGCTTTTATGGTTGACGAAGTAATCTAGTAACTTGGTTAGAGGTTCCTTTTCGGCGTTTTTAAACAGTGCTTTTAGAGCTTCCGCATCGAATGGTGCCTCGCCAAAGTGATGTCTAAATACATCCTCGAAATAATGAATGACACCCTTAACGGCCGCGATTTGAGCATGGTCTGGCCCCGAGGGCATGAGCCGCTTTTCCCTTAACGCCGCATTGAAATAATGACCTTGATTACTCAGAATACTCGCGATGTCTGACTGAATGACCATAACACCCAAATGAGGTCCAAACACCTTATACAGTGAGAACAGATAAACATCACACCCAAGGTCTGATACATTTGGCAGACCATGCCCAGCGTAAGAAACGCCATCGACGACAGTGTAAATATCATTTAGCTTAGCTAAAACACATATTTCTTTAACTGGATTTACTTCTCCCAGTATATTTGAGCAGTGAGGAAAAGTAAGAAGTTTCGTTCTCTCAGTTATCAGGCTTTTTAGATCATCGATATCGAGCGAACCGCTAGCTCGATTAACTTGCCACTCTTTAACAATAATTCCTTGTTTAGACAGTTTACGCCATACACCAGAATTCGATTCATGGTCTTGGTTAGTAACAATGATTTCATCCCCTCTATTCAACCATTCACTCATCGCATTTGCCAGGACGTAAGTGTTTTGCGATGTAGATGGACCGAAATAGACAGTAGATGAAGGGGAACCTAGCCACAAGGCCAGTGAAGAGTAAGCTTCATCCATCATTTTTCCGGCAGAAAGAGAGACTTCGTTAGGGTAGTAGGGTTGAATTCGGAAGTTATGATAGTAAGTGTTAAGCCTGTCTATGACCTGGTGGCACATATGAGAGCCACCCGCATTTTCAAAAAATATCTTATCACGATGAAGATCTGACTTAAAAGCGGGGAACTGTTGACGGACGTAGTCAATATCTAAGCTAACCATATGAATTCCTCTTAGTTTCTTGATTAACTATAGGAGAATTATTTGGCTTAGCAATTCTGATGGGGTGAAATGTATGAGTATTGAAAGTGAGTATTGGGGATAGATGTTGATTATTAAACAGTAGGTTACAGATTTTTTGCTACTGGTTTGCTATATTGCTGCTCAAGTTAAACAAGCTAGGTAGTTGAAATGAGTCAATACAAAGAATACAAAGTCGTTCATGTCGTCGAAGGTGGATGTGGAACAATCCTATTAGGGTCAAGTGGTTTGCCTTTACAACGTTTAGAGTCTGATTTAAATAAATACGCTCAGGATGGTTGGCAAGTCGTGTTCCAGGTCATTGAAAGAAAGCGCTTCATGTTATTCTGGCAGCGTGAAGCCGTGATTCTCACCTTGGGCAGATAATGCTCAAGATTCTGTCGCTTAGGTTGATTGAAAAGTATCAGAGCAAAGGTGGTTCAAAAAAACTACTCTCAATAGAGTGTAATTTTGAGCCCTCATGCTCTGAATATACTCGTTTATGCATTGAAAAATATGGCTTTTATCGAGGTTGGAAATTAGGTTTACAACGTATTAGAAAATGCAACCAACCTGATATGATTGAAAAGATCGTGGATGACATACCATGAAAGATCTATTTATACCATTCGAAGAAATTGAAGAAAGAGAAGAGAAGCTGAGGCACGATGTTGGTGAGTTATCGCCGGAAAAGCGCAAGCAATACTACCATGTAGTTTCTATGCAGCTCAAAGACCCTGATACTTATGCTGCACTTGCATGGTCATCTGTCGGTGGATTTCATCACTTGTATCTCAAGCGCTACATTCAGTTCTTAGTCGAGATTGTATTGGTAATTACGTGCGTTGTACTTATGATTTGCGGAATACCATTGGCGATATGGGGAATTGTTGTATTAGCAATTTTCGAACTACCTCAGCTGTTTTATTCGCAAAAGATAGCTCGTTTGTATAATTACCGTCTTTCTAAATCGATTTTTGACGCTCTGAGTAAATAGAGTGCTTATTTATGGATAACAACTCGGCTGACGCTTTTAAGAGCAACGAACAGCATGTAAATACAGGTTGTTATTAACACGATAAAGAAGAATCCAAACAGACCAGTCTGAGTGTCCATGAAATATTGCGCACCAATTGGACCTACAATTGAACCAAAACTGTAGATTAAAATCATTTGTTGTGATGCGCTTACCATGTGCTCTTCAGGGATAGATGAGCTACCTAAGTTAATAGCAATTGGGTAAAACGCAAATATCGCCATACCGAGGAGGAACATGCTGATAGTCTGTTCACCTAACATTTGCTCAAATACACCGATACTCATTGCGCCTAAAAGAGCAAACATACTCATAAGAAGTGTGCGACCAACTTTTTTAGAAAGTGCACTGATCACCGGTTGAACCAACATAGCGCCGATAATAATCACTGCCATTAATGAGCCAATTTGTTCCTGGGACATACCTGAGCGACTAAGTTGCAACGGCATCATACCGTAAACTGAGCCCAACAAAATACCAGAGACCAAACAGCCTATTAGGGCAGGAATTTTAACCCATCTGTTGCCAATAGGAGCAGCAGTTGGTGTGACAACAGAAATTTCTGGTTCTGAGACGTAGTTTGGTAAAACAGCAAGTAATACCGCCGCCAAAACGAGCATGACAGAAGAAAGAACAAAAGGTGTTGCGCCATTTGCCCCAAACCATGTTAATGCCAACTGTCCAAGAGCAGAACCCGCGTACAACATACTCATGTACACGCTAAGACGTTTGCGACGACCTTCAGCCGATCCTTTTAGAAGCCAAGACTCGATTACAACAAAAATACCACCAACGATTATGCCGCCGACAAAACGGTCGAAAAGCCAGAAGTACTGATTCTGCCATGTAGGCAGACCGAGTAAACAAAGTGCAAACGCTATTTGTAAAATGATAAAGCTGACTTTGTGACCAAAAATACGGATAAAGTGTTTAGAAGTTAACGTACCAGTCAGCAGTCCAGCGTAAAAAGAAGATGTTAGCCAACTCGTCAAAACCGAAACCGATAAATCACCTTGAGGTAATAATAGAGGCAAAGCACTCATAGAGTAGCCCGCTGCAATAGCATAAACGAACAGCGCCAACACAGGGGAAGGAACGGTATTGGTTAATTTACGAACAAGGAGACGAGTCACGGCTATATTCCTAAAAATTAAGAGAGAAACAGGAATTTTCGCGGCGAATATCGTCCTATTTATGACTGGCGTAAAGTGAAGAATTTTGAACCTGACGACAAAGAAAATTTATCGAAGTGTAACGTTTCATTAAACAGATTTTACGTGGTAGAAGCGGAGCGGAAAATACTGCCATTTACAGAATGACTAATGGTTAATACTGATCATGCACTGTTTTAGTGGAGATAAATAAACGCTTTTATATAAGAGTCGGAACATTTGTAACACATAGATTTTGTTACAATTATTTAACCTTGAAACCTTTTGGTTACACGGCAGAACACGCAGGAGAATATCACTTCATTTAGATTTGAAAACTGTTTTTTGTTTTTTATTCTTACTGATAGTATCTGCCGTCTAGAACTGACTTATTTAAATAGCAAATTTTAATAGTGAAAGGTAGTTAAATGGAAAAATGGATTGAAAAGATTTTGTACTCAGCTCGCTGGATTATGGCTCCAATGTATCTTGGATTGAGCCTTGTCCTTATTGTACTGACCATTAAATTTTTTCAAGAGGTATACCATGCGTTGAGTATGGTATTTACAGCAAGTGAAACTGACTTAGTGCTTATCTCGTTATCTCTAATTGATATTTCTCTGGTCGGTGGTCTCATCATCATGGTGATGTTTTCGGGATATGAAAATTTCGTGTCTAAAATTGATGTTGAAGAAGATGGGGAAAAACTGGTTTGGCTTGGTAAGTTGGATACGGGGTCGCTAAAAAATAAAGTGGCAGCTTCGATAGTGGCGATTTCTTCTATTCACTTATTAAAAGTATTTATGAATATACAAAATATCGCTGATGATAAAATCAAATGGTACCTTTTGCTTCATATCACATTTGTCTTATCCGCATTTGTAATGGGATATTTGGATAAAATTACGAAGAAATAACCCTTTAAGGAAGCTTCATTAGTTTCGTGAAGCTTCCCTGTTGAATCTAATAGTTATCACACATTTTGTTGAAATCTCAGTGCAATTGATTTGACTTAATGAAACTAATTCTGCTTGGCGTATTGTCGGATATCAGAGTTGGACAATTAGGTTTGTATATGTACGAAGATTTACTTAAACGCTATCGAGATGAAGACCCTCGTAGTGTCTTTGCTTATTTTGGATTCAGAACCGATCTTGGTGAAACATGGGAAGCGCCTTTTGCCAAACTTGCCGATATGGCCAAGCCTGAAGATTGGAACTTTTCTCAAGAGCAATACCGGAAGGAATATACTCAGTTTCCCATTCTTATCAGTTACCTAAACTTCACTTTTTTGCGTCTACAGCAGCAAGACAAAATTAAAGTCACATCTGATGGAACAAGAGCTTGTTTTAACACTGGTCTACAGACACGCTCTGGTAAAGACATCTTCGCTACATTTTTTCGCAATAATAACGCAAGTGATAATAATCAGTCCGACTGGAAGTGGTATGGCTTCTTCGATGGTTATTCAGCGAAAATGAAAGATTTTGAACCCTTACCTGATATTGCGACTTATATAGATGACCCGAGTTTACTGGTATTCGATTATCGATATGAATTGGAGATCGATTTTAATCATATTCTTAATGATAACAGAGAGCGTTTGCCTGAAATCCTACAGAGTAATCCAGTACTAGCGCGTAATGCCGTAGAAGGGGCAATTAATCAGCTTAAAGATAAGTTACGACGTAACTATAAAATGGCAATACCACATTGGTATGATGAGAGAATCCAGTTATTACTGCCTTTGTGCATAACCGATGATACTCAAGCAGATGTTGTTGTGGTTGCCGAAAAAAACAGTGAGCGCCGTAAATATATGGTTAGAACCGTATTAACCATGGATATGGCTTATCAAAATGCTCGAGTTATATGTGCACCAGATCGGCAATGGCTTAATCCCTAATGACGTTTACCTTGTAAAAAGATAACCAGAATTTGGCAATATTAAATTTGTAATACGTAGCGTATAAGTTCTCTTAATAAAACAAGAAGGTGCAACATTATCGCTATTCAACGTTATTTTGCTAAGTTTTTTGCGTATATATTTTATTTCTTAGCTGCGCTAACCATTGTCTCTACCTTTGTTCATGAGGCTCATAGTTATATGCAGGGAGAAGAGTTAACCCAGGTCATCGTGAAAATTATTAACTCGAATATTATTGCGATCGCCGTCTTTGAGCTAGCGATTGTCATTCAGAAAGAGTATGGGACTAAGGGTGATGAGCACCACGTAATGGTGTTATTACGAAGAACGTTACCTAGATTTATCGGCACAGTGTCTGTCGCGTTAGCATTAGAAGGACTGATCATGGTGATTAAATACAGCCAGCTGGATATGGCTGGTAATTTATTTTATCCCGTCGGTATCGTGCTAAGCGCCGCTTTGTTGCTCATTGCTTTAGGCGTTTTTCTTAGACTATCGCCGAAAGAATAATTTATACTTACTTTTTTGTATGTACTTGCAAAAAGTTAGTGTAAGTGTAATTCTCTTTTACAACATAAACGTAATGAGGAATTTAACGATGATCGCAGTAACAGGTGCAACTGGTCAACTTGGTAAATTAGTAATCTCAAGCCTTATCAAAAAGGGTATTGCAGCAGAAGAAATTGTCGCTGTTGTAAGAGATCCACAAAAAGCAGGTATTCTAGCAGCACAAGGCGTAGAACTACGCCAAGCGGATTACAATAACCCAGCGGCATTTCAAAAAGCACTAAACGGCGTACAAAAGTTGCTTCTGATCTCTTCAAGCGAAGTCGGGCAACGCTATGAGCAACATACTAATGTTATCAATGCAGCAAAAGCGAATAATGTCGAACTTATTGCCTATACTAGCTTGCTTCATTGTGATCGCTCTCCATTGGGTTTGGCTGAGGAGCATAAAGCCACAGAAGCGTACCTTGCTGAACAGGGAGTACCTTATGTTTTACTTAGAAATGGTTGGTATACGGAAAATTATCTAGCCAGTGTCAGCCCTGCGATTGAAAATGGTGCATTTATTGGCTGTGCAGGCGATGGAAAAATCAGTTCAGCCACAAGACAAGATTACGCTGAAGCTGCAGCCAGTGTACTCGTCTCTGATGAAGAGCAATCCGGTAAAACATACGAATTAGCAGGCGATTCATCATATACGCTTTCTGAATTAGCACAGTTAATCTCCGAAGTGACTAGTAAAACAGTGCCTTACGTTAATATGGCAGAAGAGGAATATGAAGCGACACTCAAAGGTGCAGGTCTACCGGGACCAATTGCTAATTTATTAGCAAATTCTGATAGCGGTGCAGCACAGGGGGGACTCTATGATGACAGTGGTACTCTTAGCACTCTGATTGGAAGACCAACAACAACACTCAAAGCTGCATTAAGTGATTTTCTAAAATAGCCGTTAGTATTAATTACTGATGTTATGTTATTTGGAAATGGAGAATAGAAGACTATTCTCCATTTTTTTGTTTCTGATTGTCCAAAATTGTAGCAAGGTTATTTTCAATCCATGAAGTCAGTTGCTCAACTTTCTGTGCGGCCTCTTCACCCAACGGCGTTAATGTATACTCAACATGGGGGGGGAGGACTGGATAAGAAATACGGTCAACCAGCCCATCTTCTTCTAATGCCTGCAGAGTTTGCGAAAGCATCTTCTCACTGACACCACTTATTTTTCGTCTCAGCTCACTAAAACGGTAGGTATTATCTATTAGAGCTAACAGAACCAACGTCCCCCAGCGATTCGTAATATCTCGTAAGATCTTGCGTGAAGGGCAGTTTTTTTCGAGAACGTCTCCTCTGTTGAGTCGATCCTGTAGTGACGATTGATTAGTGATCTGATTATGTTGCTGAGTCATAGAGACATCCTAAATGAGCGACAACTAGAGTGTATCAATTCTCATTTATTAGGACTAGTCATTAAGATTTGTTTTAGATCCTTGTCATTCGCTCTTGTAAGGGTAATCATAGCGCTACTATACATAAATTTGATTTTATTAATGATTGATAAATCCTCACTGAGTACTTTTATTGTCGCAGGTGCGACTGGTTTGGTTGGTCGCTATGTGCTGAAACAACTCACAGACATGCACAGTGTCAGTCATATTTACGCACTATCAAGAAGAGAGAACGACATTAATAGTCCTAAACTCGATTGGATAATCCACCCAAGCTTGGTGATATCAGAGTGGCAGGTTCTCAATCCGTATCCTAAGTATGGTGCTATCTGCTTGGGAACTACGCGTCATGATGCTGGCTCAAAGGAAGGCTTAGAAGCTGTTGATGTTAACTTGGTCGTTTCTGTTGCCAAAGAAATGAGAGTGCAGGGAGTCACACATCTGGCTGTTATATCGAGTTATGGCGCAAATAAACGTTCTTTGTCTCATTACTTAAGATGTAAGGGAATGATGGAGAAGAAGCTAGAAGATCTTGGCTTTGAATCCTTAATTATTCTGAGACCAGGACCTTTAGTTGGTCAGCGCGCTAAATCGCGCCTGAGCGAAACAGTTGTTCAACGGATAATGCGAGTAGGCCAAATTTTTATGTTTGGTCCTTTGAAAAATTTCATTCCCGTTAAAGCAGAAGATGTTGCCGCAAAAATGATTAAAGAATTAGTCACGGAGGATAATGCGGCAATTAAAATAATTAATTCTATGGATATTTGGCGGAATATTTAACAGCGCTGAAACATCGCATAAATAAAACACCTATGTAATCGTTTGTATTGTATTTTTATGCTGATTACTAATATATAAATTCATTTTAATGGAAATTTAGTTAACATCTGTAATACATAATATATAGAGTTAATGATTGTATTGTCGCTTTTATGTATGAATTCGTCGCAATGATAGTTTATTTTTTAGTAGTGGTGATTCCTTATTATGGTGCAACACCTAAAGGCTGGCTTGATTAAAATTAACATAAAACTAGGATTTGCGCACTATGGTGGTGCTAATGATCCATTTTGGTGCTTTTGTGTGTTTAATTGGTGCGTTATGAAATTTTAATAATGAAGTTCCAATTAACTATTATTTTTGTTTTCTTTGAATTCTTTTTCATTAAAATTACGCTATCACGAATATTTACTCAATATAATAGTGAGTTTATTAATTGGTGGTTTATTACTCGGGTAACTGGCACGCTTTGTGCTCTTAAAACAACCATTCTTTAAATGAGAAGAGTTAAAAAATGAAAAAGACAATTTTATCATTACTTATTGCAGGGATGTCATTCACATCGCTTAGTTATGCTGCGGAAACAGTTAGACTTGGTGTAGAACCAGGCTATGCTCCATTCGAAATAAAAAAACCAGATGGCACTTTAGCTGGGTTTGATATCGATTTAGGTGCGGAGATATGTAAGCGTATTGAAGCTGAATGTAAATGGGTTGAAAGTGACTTCGACGGTCTGATTCCTTCTCTTAAAGCAAAAAAAATAGATGCGATTTTATCCTCAATGTCTATCACGCCAGCACGTGAAAAAGAAATTGCATTCTCAGACAAG
The DNA here is from genome assembly GCF_003856525.1 of Vibrio viridaestus. Taxonomy (GTDB): domain Bacteria; phylum Pseudomonadota; class Gammaproteobacteria; order Enterobacterales; family Vibrionaceae; genus Vibrio; species Vibrio viridaestus. The sequence continues at coordinate 28,975 of NZ_RJVQ01000009.1, read as the reverse complement.
CTTTACGGAACGCCTGCTCGTCTAGTAACAGCAAAATCGATAACATTAGAACCAACTCCAGATTCTCTTGGCGGTAAACGTGTGGGCGTTTTCCAGGGAACAACGGCTGAAACGTTTGCGAAAGAACAGTGGGCTCCAAAAGGTGTTGATGTCGTTACGTATCAAAACCAAGACCTCGTTTATGCTGATTTAGTTAATGGCCGTCTAGACGCAGCATTCCAAGATGCTGTTGCAGCGAGTGATGGTTTCCTTAATCGTCCAATTGGTAAGAGCTTCCACTTCAGCGGTCCAGAAGTCAATGATGAAAAATACTTCGGTGTTGGCGCTGGTATTGGTCTTCGTAAAGAAGATGCAGCTCTTAAGGAAAAAATCAATCAGGCAATCAAATCTATGCTTGAAGATGGCACTTATGACGCTATCGCTAAGAAGTATTTCGACTTCGATATCTACGGAAAGTAAAACCTACCTCAATAGCAGGGCTTAGGCCCTGCTCAATCTAGCAAGGATTGTTACCATGTTATATGGCTACGGCGACCTGATTTTTCAGGGGGCCTGGATGACTATTAAACTCGCTTTATTCAGTGCACTATTGGCTATGGCTCTCGGGCTCATCGGCGCTACAGCAAAATTGTTCGGTTCACGTGTATCCTCCTCGTTTGCGACTCTGTATTCAACGATCATCCGAGGCATCCCTGATTTAGTGTTAATGATGCTGATATTTTATGGATTGCAGATCGTCGTTAATCAGATAACCGAATCGTTCGGCTGGTCGCAACTCAATATTGATCCATTTATCGCAGGGACATTAACAATAGGGTTCATATACGGAGCATACCTCACCGAAACGTTTCGTGGTGCCTTCCTTGCGGTATCAAAAGGTCAAATTGAAGCGAGTACGGCGTATGGAATGACATCATGGCAAACGTTTATTTATGTTCTATTCCCACAGATGATGCGTCACGCGTTACCGGGTATGGAAAATAATTGGTTAGTTATTCTCAAATCGACTGCGCTTGTGTCGATCATTGGATTAGCCGATTTAGTGAAAGCAACTCAGATGGCGGGTAAAGGCACCTACCAGTTTTTTATGTTCACAATCGTTGCCGCTATTATTTATTTGGTGTTTACAACACTGTCCAACTTGATTTTCGTGTGGCTTGGGAAACGATATGAATTTGAAAGGGGGGCTGCAAGATGTTAGATCTGCTTCAGCAATATGGTATGCAGTACTTGTGGACTGATGGTTATCATTTTACTGGTGTTGCTGTCACATTATGGTTACTCGTTATTTCTGTGCTGCTAGGATTTGTTGTTTCGATACCTTTGGCAGTTATGCGCGTATCTGATAAGAAGCGTTATGCGTTACCAGTATGGCTCTTTTCATATATCTTCCGCGGAACACCCTTGTATGTACAGTTACTGGTATTTTATACAGGTGTGTATACATTGGAGTTTGTCAGAAGTACTGAATTCCTCAATTGGTTCTTTAGAAGTGGATACTATTGCACTCTGTTAGCGCTTGTTCTCAATACATGTGCCTATACAACCGAAATATTTGCAGGTGCGATCCGAGAGACTAATAGAGGTGAAATTGAAGCAGCGCGAGCGTACGGTTTTTCAACCTGGCATTTATATGCGACTGTTATTATTCCATCCGCGCTAAGACGAGCCATGCCGGCCTATAGCAATGAAGTGATTCTCATGCTTCATGCCACTTCATTAGCGTTTACGGCTACCGTTCCAGATTTATTAAAAGTGGCTCGAGATGTGAACTCTGCGACCTATCAATCGTTTTACGCTTTTGGCATAGCAGCGATGTTATATCTGTTGATCTCTTTTATTTTGGTCGGGTTATTTCGCATTGCCGAACGGAAATGGCTCAAGCACCTTAAACCAGTATCTAGTCAGCCTGCATAGAGAATATAAAAATGGAAAACTCAACACTTGCCGTACGGCAACTGCATAAGAAATATGGAACCCATGAAGTAATCAAAGGCATAACGTTAGAAGCGAAAGCCGGCGATGTCATTAGTATTATCGGATCGTCTGGCTCCGGGAAAAGTACATTTTTACGTTGTTTGAATTTCTTAGAGAAGCCTTGTGAAGGTGATATTTATGTGAATGGTAAAGCCATTAAGATGGTTCGCGAAAATGATGGTGAGCTTAGGGTCTTTGACAAAAAGCAACTGCAATTACTGCGTACGAAACTTACGATGGTTTTCCAACATTTTAATCTCTGGAGCCATATGACAGTTCTAGAAAACGTCATGATTTCACCAATAAAGGTGCTTGGGATATCTCGGTCGGAAGCCCAAGTCAGAGCTGAATTATACTTGGAAAAAGTTGGTATTGATGCCGCCGCTCGTAAACGGTATCCATCTCAGTTGTCAGGTGGTCAACAGCAACGTGTTTCCATAGCACGAGCACTAGCTATGGAGCCAGAAGTATTATTATTCGACGAACCAACTTCAGCCCTGGATCCCGAGCTAGTTGGTGAAGTATTGAAAATAATGCAAAAGCTAGCTGAAGAAGGTAAGACAATGATCGTTGTCACGCATGAAATGGGCTTTGCTCGCCACATATCAAATCATGTCGTATTCTTGCATCAAGGTAAGATCGAAGAACAGGGGCATCCTGATGTTGTGTTCGAAAACCCAAAAAGTGAACGTTTGAAACAATTCCTCGCTGGAGCACTTAAATAATAATGTTGAAAGTCGATACTGCAGTGTGTCAGCCCTCTAAAACAATAGGTATTCATCTTCCAGCGGATATTCCTTTTATAGAGCTTAGTTTTGTTGTTGACGCTTTCAAACTGCTAAATCGGCTTAGCAATGATACATGCTATGAATTGTTCTTGTTGACATCAGATGAGCAGAATCCCCATACCATCTTATGCAAAACGTTCGATTTACCATTGTGGGAAGAGTCCAAACCTGTCGATAGCATCTGGGTATTAAGTGCGACGTTACCACCTAAAGCTCATATTAAAAGTCCGCCATTTATTCAACATCAACTCAATACTAATCAAGTTAATGTTGTCGGTGTAAATGCTGGTAGTGTTTGGCTCCACGCCTATGGGGTTAATTTCCAGGAGCCTGTGGTTGCGCACTGGAATTTGTGGGATGACATCAATGAGAAATTTCCTGCACTCGTGCTGACTCCCGAGTTATATCAAATTGGGGATAATGTCAGCAGTGGTTGTGGTCAAATGGCGACGAGTGACCTCATTATCGCTTGGCTAACTAATTTAGAAACCCAAGATACGATTAATTCGCTGGCAGATTTACTGTGCGTTGATCGGCTTAGGCATAAGGAAGAAAAACAGCGCCTCCCATCATTAAGTTTAGGTGGGGAAGATATCCAACCAAGACTGACGATGGCTATTGAGTTAATGGAAAACAATATTGAAGAGCCGCTTTCTACAGACGAAATTGCTGTATTAGTGCATATATCACGGCGTCAGTTAGAGCGCTTATTTAAACGTTACACGGGAACATTGCCGGCACGATACTATATGCAAATCCGGCTAAAGAAGGCAAAACACTTAGTTCTGACAACGGGAAAGTCGATTGTACAAATAGGGCTAATATGTGGCTTCTCAAGCGGTCCTCATTTTTCTTCTAGCTACAAGGCCTATTTTGGCGTTACTCCGAGAGAGGAAAGAGCCAAGCGACTATGACTTATTTATATAAATTTAGGTCGCATATTTAGACGCGAACATTGTCGCAGGCATCGTAATCTATTAGTCACGTAAAGGAATAAATTAATTAGGTAATAGCTATGGACTACACACCAGTGCGCGACGATTTCGATAAGTACATGATCCCGATGTTTTCTCCAGCTCCTTTCATTCCAGTAAAAGGGCACGGCTCGGTAGTAATTGATCAAACTGGCAAAGATTACATTGATTTCGTTGGAGGAATTGCGGTGAATTCTCTAGGGCATGCTAACGAGGAATTGGTATCGAATCTCGCCGCACAGCTCAATAAAATAAGTCATCTTGGCAATGGATATACTAACGAGCCGGTTTTAAAACTGGCCAAAACGTTATGTGAGTTTACTTTCGCAGAGAAAGTATTTTTCTGTAACTCCGGCGCAGAAGCAAACGAAGCGGCATTAAAACTAGCCAGAAAATATGCGTTGGAAAATTATAGTGCTGAAAAAAATGAAATTCTGGCTTTTAACAGCGCATTTCATGGTCGAACCTTATTTACAGTTTCTGCTGGTGGCCAGCCGAAATACTCGCAGGATTTTGGACCTTTACCTGGGGCAATAAAGCATCAAGATTTTAATGATATCGATGCCGCTATCAATGCTATCACTGATAAAACTTGTGCAGTTATTGTGGAACCAATCCAAGGTGAAGGAGGGGTAATTCCAGCAAACAAAGAATTTTTATTAGCACTACGTGAAGCGTGCGATCGCCATGCTGCCATCTTGATTTTCGACGAAGTACAAACCGGTGTGGGTCGAACGGGTCAACTTTATGCTTACATGCACTATGGTGTTGTACCTGACGTATTATCAACGGCTAAAGCGTTGGGTGGTGGTTTTCCTATCGGTGCCATATTAACGACAGATAAATTCGCATCGGCTTTATCTGTTGGTAGCCACGGCACGACATATGGAGGAAACCCTCTTGCTGCAACGGCTGCAAATACTGTGCTTTCAATCGTCAGCCAAATTGAGTTTCTTGACGATGTAAAAAACAAGCACCAACTTATTACGCAAGGCCTGAGTGAGATGAATGCTAGGCATGATATCTTTCAAGATATCAGAGGAATGGGTTTGCTTATAGGTTGTGAGCTGAAGGAACATTTCAAGGGAAAGGCTAAAGCGTTAAGTAATATCTGTGCTGAGAATGGTGTTATGGTATTGATTGCTGGGCCGAATGTTGTTCGTTTTGCACCGGCCTTAAACATCACCCAAGAGGAAATAGAAATGGGACTAATGCGCTTTGAACAGGCATTAGAAGTGTTTATTAATAAGGAATAGTTATGATCATATTACGTCCTGCTCGGTTAAGTGATATCAATCAGGTTGAAAGACTTGCGGATGAAAGTGGTACGTTGGTATGCACCTTGCCCGCGATGAGAGAGCTATTGGTTAAAAAAATCGAGCGTTCAAATCTTTCATTTGAGCAGGATGTTTTAAGCCCCGGTGAAGAGTTCTACTTTTTTGTATTAGAAGAGATCGACACAGGACAAATACTGGGTACTGGTGCAATCAACGCATTGGCAGGATTCAGAGAACCGTTTTATTCGTTTCGAAACGATACGATGATCCACTCTTCAAGAGAATTAAACGTCCACAGCCGGATACATGCACTAAAGCTTAACCATGACTTGAGTGATCATTCTCAGTTAAGCACGTTTTACGTCGTTCCATCGTTAAAAGAAACTCTTTATCCATCTTTAGTGACTCTCGGTCGGTTGTTATTTATGACAATATCACCGGAGCGGTTTACCAATGAGTGGATTGCTGTTTTACCTGGAATTGCTGACGGAAATGGCCGAGCTCCTTTTTGGGAGCATGTTGGACGCAAGTTCTTCGATATTGATTATAGTCAGGTTGAGTATTATCACGGTACGTTGGAAAAGACGTTTATCGCCGAGCTTATGCCTCATTACCCACTCTATGTACCGTTGATTGAAGAAGAAGCACAGTCTGTAATGGGACAGGTCCATCCTGATGCTGAGTTACAATGTAACTTATTGAGCGATGCCGGTTTCGAGCCCGATAAATATATCGAAATTTTCGATGGGGGACCTATTTTAACGAGTCCACGCAGTAATATTTTTGCAGGTGATTACGTAAAACAAGCCATTGTTACCCATAAAATAACAGATAATCCAACCGTAGCTTGTTTAGTTGCCTATTTTGCCGAAGATGGCTTTAGAGCGTTCATCACAGAGGCAAGTTTTGAGGCAGAAAAAATCTATATTTCTGTCGATGTAATGAAGACATTTAGTATTAAAGAAGGTGAACAAGTGTGGTTTATCGCACTGTAATTCTTCGGTTGTAAAAAGGAAATTTACCATGATGGTTATTCGCCCTGTTAGTCAGGATGATAAACACGCATTACTGGAATTAGCGAGTAAAACAGGTGTTGGGTTTACATCGTTACCTCACGATGAAGTGATGCTTGAAGCTCGTATTCAAAGAATGTTGGATACGTGGGAAGGAACAAATACTCGGGGAGAACAAGGGTATCTTTTCGTATTAGAAGACACGCTGACGGGAAAAGTCGTTGGCCTGAGCGGTATTGAGGTCGCGATCGGACTATCGGAGCCTTGGTATGATTTTCGAGTGGGGACCTTAGTACATGCGTCTAAAGAACTGAACGTGTATACGCAAATGCCGACTCTATTTTTAAGTAACGATCATACCGGGCACAGCGAACTTTGTACTTTATTTCTCGATCCTGAATATCGTAAGGATAAGAACGGTCATTTACTTTCAAAAAGCCGAATGCTCTTTATGGCGGCATTTCAGGATCAATTCTCAGATAAAGTTATCGCAGAAATGCGCGGCGTTTCTGATGAAAAAGGCAGTTCACCGTTTTGGGAGAGTTTGGGGCGACATTTTTTCGCGATTGATTTTCACGAAGCTGATCAGTTGACGGGAAAGGGACAAAAGTCCTTTATCGCTGAGTTGATGCCTAAACACCCCCTTTACGTTGACTTTCTGACTGAAGAAGCAAAATCCGTCATAGCACAGGTTCATCCTAAAACCTTACCTGCACGTAAGATCCTGGAGAGTGAAGGCATGCGGTATGAAGGATACATTGATATCTTTGACGCGGGACCAACCCTTGAGGCTTATACTCAGGATCTTCGTATCATACGCGACAGCGAACTGAGAAAAGTTGTTATCTCAGCGACAATGAATCAGGGCGATAAACCACTTCTGATTGGCAACGATAGCTATAAAAACTACCGCGCTATTATCGGTACACAACGTGTGACCGGAACTGAAATCTATCTCACTCCCATGCAAGCCGAAGCCCTCAATATATCTGAGGGAGAGAAAGTTCGTGTGGTTGCACTTTTTGCGTTGGAGAAACATTATGTCTAACACTTTGTATATTGATGGTCATTGGCTTGAAGGCGAAGACGTCTATTTCTCTAAATCAGAACCCGTTTCTAATGATGTTATATGGCAGGGAAAAAGCGCGAGTAAGCAACAAGTTAATCTTGCTGTTGAAGCAGCGCGAGCATCATTTGAGCTATGGTCAATGCTTTCGTTTGAACGACGCTGTGAGTATGTCGCTCGTTTCGTTGAATTACTCGAAGTTAACAAGCAAGAGCTCGCTGACACCATCTCTCGAGAAACTGGGAAGCCATCTTGGGAATCTAAGACCGAAGTTCAGTCTATGATCAATAAGTACGCAATTTCAGTCTCATCATACAATGAGCGTACGGGGACCAAAGTGACGGAAATGGCCGATGGTCGAGCAATATTAAGACACCGTCCACATGGCATTTTAGCTGTGTTTGGGCCTTATAATTTTCCCGGTCATCTACCCAATGGTCATATTATTCCCGCGTTGATCGCAGGTAACACCGTGGTATTTAAGCCAAGTGAATTGACGCCGTTAACTGCCCAAAAGACCGTTGAATTATGGCAAAAAGCAGGTCTTCCCAAAGGTGTACTCAATCTCGTTCAAGGTGGAAAAGATACCGGCATTGCGTTGTCGGAAAACCCATACATCGATGGATTACTATTTACTGGAAGCGCGAACACGGGTTATCAACTTCATAAACAGATGGGGGGGCAGCCTGAGAAGATCCTTGCCTTAGAAATGGGTGGGAACAACGCGATGATTGCTCACTCATACAAACAACTCGATGCAGCAGCCAATGTCATTATTCAATCTGCGTTCATTTCTGCTGGGCAGCGCTGCACATGTGCGAGACGCTTACTTATCCCACGTAATGCAGACGGAGATGCATTATTGGCTCGAGTTTGTGAAGTCACTGAGTCCTTAGTCGTCGGTGAATGGAATAGCGATCCTATTCCATTTATGGGCAGTGTTATTTCCAAAGAGGCTGCTGTCCATCTTTTAGATGCACAGAAACACTTAATTGACTTGGGTGCTAAAGCACTCGTAGAGATGAAACGAGCAAAAGAGGGGACTGCGTTACTTTCAGCGGGCATTATCGATGTCACTGATATCAATGAACTACCGGATGAAGAATATTTTGGTCCTTTACTGACCGTTGTGCGCTACAACGACTTAGATGAGGCAATCTCGATTGCTAATAACACGCGCTTTGGCCTGTCTGTTGGTTTGCTCTCGACTGATGAATCTGATTACGAGCTGCTGCTTCTAAAAGCGCGGGCTGGTATCGTGAACTGGAACAAACCGATTACTGGTGCGTCGAGTAACGCTCCATTTGGTGGTATCGGCGCATCAGGAAATCATCGTCCAAGCGCCTACTACGCAGCAGATTACTGCTCTTGGCCAATGGCTTCAGTAGAATCAAAAGAATTAACGTTGCCCGAATCAACGTTACCTGGCCTAAACTTTAAGTGAGTTGTAAAGGAGATTAATGATGTCAGCATATGAAGTAAATTTCGATGGGTTAGTCGGTCTCACTCACAACTATGCCGGATTGTCTTTTGGTAATGTCGCGTCAACGTCACATAAAAACTCTGTATCCAACCCGAAACTCGCAGCACTTCAGGGGCTAGAGAAAATGAAGGCGCTTGCAGATATGGGATTTAAACAAGGTGTTCTTCCTCCACAAGAAAGACCCTGCGTGACGACGTTAAGACAATTGGGGTTTTCTGGAAGTGACATCGACGTAATTCATAAAGCATCAAAGGCCAATCCTGCGATGTTTGCTGCAATGAGTTCTGCGTCTTCGATGTGGGTCGCCAATGCTGCGACCGTATCACCATCAGCCGACACCAGAGATGGTAAAGTCCACTTTACGGTAGCTAACCTCAATAGCAAAATACACAGAGCTATCGAGGAGCAAACCACAACAAATGCACTGTCTGCCATATTCAGTAACTCGGACCATTTCGCTATCCATAATGCACTCCCTCAACAAACTGTTTTTGGGGATGAAGGAGCGGCTAACCACAACCGACTATGTCGCGATTATGGGTATAAAGGCGTGGAAGTCTTTGTCTACGGTAAGAAAGTGTATGGTGGAGAATCAGAACCTGCTCGTTTCCCCGCTAGACAAACTTATGAGGCGAGTGAATCAATAGCTCGACTGCATCAGCTTTCCGATAGCAATACGGTATTTATTCAGCAAAACCCAGCGGTGATTGATCAAGGTGTTTTTCACAATGATGTGATATCCGTAAGTAATGGGCCTGTTTTATTTCACCATCAGGAAGCGTTTCTTAACACTGAAAGTAAGTTCGATGAGATTCGTTCTAAGTTGGCAGTGATGAATTGCGAGTTCTCTCCAATTGAAGTGAGAACAGCCGATGTTAGCGTAGAAGAGGCAGTTAACACTTATCTTTTCAATAGTCAGTTATTAACACAGCACGATGGCTCTATGCTATTAGTTGTTCCTGAAGAATGTCGGCGAAATCAACGGGTTTGGAATTACCTTTCTAATCTTTCTTCTGGTTCAGGACCTATAAGTGATGTTAAGGTTTTTGATCTCAGAGAGAGTATGAGAAACGGTGGCGGTCCGGCCTGTTTAAGATTGCGTGTCGTACTGAACCAACATGAATTAGCAGCGGTCAACCAAGGAGCGCTCATGGATGAATCGCTTTACCAAAAGCTATCGACTTGGGTAGAAACACACTATCGAGATCGTTTATATGAAGGGGATTTGCGCGATCCAGAACTGCTTATAGAAAGTCGTACGGCTCTTGACGAGCTGACAAGATTGATGAATTTAGGATCGATCTATCCATTCCAGAAATAGTAAGGGATTTGCTATGACAAATTTTCTGCATTCCACGCTCAATGATGTACCAATGGAAGGCAAGCATGGAGTAGTAGGCAATGTGAAATGGCATTGCCCTGCCCAGGGTATATTAGTTTTTGAGCCAGAGGTAGACGCTGAGGCAAGCGTTGTCATCTCTGCCGGGATTCATGGCAATGAAACAGCTCCGATAGAAATTGTCGACCAACTGATTTCGGATATCTTAAACGAGCGAGTCGCCCCTTTGACACGTACAATGTTTGTATTCGGTAACATTGAAGCAATGAAACAGGATAAACGTTACCTCGATGTCGATATGAATCGATTGTTTGGTGAGGAATCCGCTGTCCTTATGGACTATCCTGAAGCATTCAGAGCGCAGGTCATCGAATTTGTAACGGAAGACTTTTTCCGTCACGAAAAATCTAAATTTAAAATCCACCTCGATTTACACACTGCGATAAGACCCTCATTTCATGAAAGATTTGGATTACTGCCCTACGTGGAAAAGGGGAAATATCCACGGTCATTTATCTCATTCCTGTCCACTATAGACCTTGATGCGATGGTGATTAATCATGCTCCAAGTACTACCTATAGTTACTTTACCAGTCATGTCTGTAATGCTGATTCAGTGACGTTAGAGCTCGGTAAAGCATTGCCATTTGGTGAAAATGATTTAGGTAAATTTAAGGCAATTAAGGATGGAATGTACCGTTTGATAAGCAAAACCTACCCATCAAGCGATCATTCGTATGATAAATCGTTCCAACTGTACCGCGTCTCTCAGGTATTGATTAAAAAAAGTGATGCGTTTTTGCTTAACTTTGATGATGAGACTCCAAACTTTACATCATTTTCTCGAGGCGAATTACTGGCTACCGATAATAATTTTGAATACCGAGTTGAGCACGATAAAGAATGGGTTATTTTCCCAAATAATAATGTAAGAGTTGGGTTAAGAGGCGGACTTATGTTGGTACAAGATCTCATTGATGACTATTGTTTAAACGAGAACCCATGATTTTAGTCGAATTTCAAATTTCCTGTGCTACGATACTGGTTTCTCAGCGTCTAATGGGGTAGGTGTCAAGATGATTACATGGCCTGCAGTACTTAAGATGGAAGGCGATTCAGAGCTGATCTTTTATCGAAATGAAGACGAATGGTTAAAAGATGTGACAACCAACGGCTTTATTTTCTGCGAAACCGATGTTGTTATCGATTCCAATGGACACGAATACATTGTTTGTCACGATAATCAAGCGAAACCTCTCGATTTGATGGATCATCACCGAGTTCTATCCCTAGACGAACTGAGCCAGCTGGTTAGAGAGCACTTCTCTGCTGCTGGAGATTGTTGTGTCGCTAAGATTATGTTTAACGATTCAGAAGACGCGATATTGGCGTTATCTGAACAATCTGCATAACACTGCCATTTCCCTGATTTCTTAATATATTATCTCAGATCAATATTGAGTCCAATCAAGCAGTTTTATCTCTTTAGTTCTTGATATTGACTCAAATTTTTTCAATTTCCACACAAAGTCCCAAGCTATTTCATGTATAAAGAACCCCTCAGATACTGACTTTACTAACAAGGAGAATCTCAGTGGCTAAAGTTCTTATGATTACCGGTGATTTTGTTGAAGATTATGAAAATATGGTGCCATATCAGGCTTTGATTGCGATGGGGCATGAAGTGGATGCAGTTTGTCCTAAGAAAAAAGCGGGCGACGTTATCGCAACCGCTATTCATGACTTCGAGGGCGATCAAACCTATACAGAAAAGCGTGGCCATAACTTCGTGCTCAATGCAACGTTCGATGATATCAAAGTAGAAGATTATGATGCGCTGTACGTACCTGGTGGACGTGCACCAGAGTATTTACGTCTTGATGCGAAAGTGATTGCTATGGTCCAGCATTTCTTTGATGCTGACAAACCGGTTGCAGCAATTTGTCATGGTCCTCAGCTTCTTACAGCTGCGAAAGTTGTCGAGGGTAAAAAAGTCTCGGCATACCCAGCATGTCAGCCAGAAGTTGAGGCTGCTAACGGTACTTATGTTGATCTAGCAATGGATGACGCTATCACTGATGGAAAATTAGTAACAGGGCCGGCATGGCCAGCACATCCTGCCTTAATCAGACAGTTCGTTGCTTTGTTTTAAATAGCAAACTCTGCCCGACATTAGTACGATGTCGGGCCATTTGATTACTGCATTTCAAAAATAAGTGCGGTGAGTTCTTCATTTCCTGAATTCGTTAACATCAGTATTCCTTCATCAGAGATCATCGCACCATCACCTGGCTGGATTTTTGTATCATTGATTTCAAGTGATGAACTAATCAAATGGATATAAACGTTTTTTCCATAGTTAAATGTTGTCTCAACACTTTGATCCGGATCCATAATCAATTGGTGTAGCTTCATATCCTGACGAATTTTCAATGTGCCGTTTTCGCCATTAGGAGTGATAATGGTCGTAAGGCCTTTATTCGTCCCGAAGGCTTTTTGTTGATATCCAGGCTCGGTATTGTGCTCATTGGGCATAATCCAAATTTGTAGAAACTTAAGTGTTTCATTGTCAGACGCATTAAATTCGCTGTGATAAATACCTTTGCCTGCTGACATTAACTGAAACTCGCCTTTGGGCAGGGTTTTTATATTGCCGGCACTGTCCTTATGAGCAATTCTTCCCTGGAGTACATAGCTTATTATTTCCATGTTCTTGTGGCCGTGTGTATCAAATCCTGCAGAAGGGGCAACTTGGTCATCATTGATTACTCTCAACGATGAAAATCCCATGAAATTAGGATCGTAGTACTGACCAAATGAGAATGTATGTTTGCTAAACAGCCAACCAAAATCTGCGACTCCTCGTTCGTCGCCATGTCTTACATTAATCATGAATAATCTCGCTTAAAGTAACATATGGCATTAGTGTAAAAGAGAGCATGGGAAAATATAATCGATGCTTCTTGGTGATGATGGTCAGAAATTTTGAATAAGCGAACCAGCGTCAGAGCTGTGTCATAAAAGTAAGATAGCCTCAACCATCTAGTCGTTACACTTCTTTATCTTCCGCTTTTTTGTTAGCTTGGGGATAAGTAGAAACGTCACCGATAAAGGAAAGGTATGAAAGAAATCGAAACGCTAGACAGTAAAGTCGTATATCAGAACAAGTGGATGTCTGTTCGTGAAGATAAGATTAAAAGACCGAGCGGCGCCGAAGGGATTTATGGTGTTGTCGATAAGCCAGACTTTGCTGTAATACTCCCTTATCAGGATGGCTATGTCTATTTAGTCGAACAATATCGCTATGCAGTAGATAGTCGCTTCGCTGAGTTTCCTCAAGGAACTTGGGAAAGCAATCCCGAAGCTGACCACTTGTTACTTGCGGCGGGAGAGTTACAGGAGGAAACAGGGTTAGCTGCAGATCGAATGGAATACATCGGTTTTCAATATCTCGCTTATGGTTTCTGTAGTCAGGGATATCATATTTACTTTGCTACAGACCTTACTCAAGGAGAGACTAACCTCGATCCGGAAGAAGAGGGATTAGTCACTCAAAAAGTCCTTTTAGAAGACTTTGAAAAGATGATTCTTAGTGGTGAAATAAAAGATTCTACAACGATAAATACCTTTTCATTGGCTCGCATGAAGGGTTTGATTTAAATATAAAAAAGGGGGCTCTTCGGTTATAGCTCCCCATTTTTCTCCTAAAAACAATCCATCAACTTCGTCAATATCTGTTATTACTTTCACGAATAAATGCACAATTAATGTTAATAAAATGTGATTTGTGTTTTCTTTTGATCGGAGTAGCATGGTTTTTTAACGACAAATTTATGAGTTAACACTCATTTTCTACACAACTCATTAATTATTTTAAGTGATTACGGGAGGTCGTTATGCTTTTCGAAAGGAAGCTAGAAAAAATCATCGATGATCTAAGTTCTCATTACTCAGTGCCTATGAGCCTGCGTTTGTGGAATGGGAAATTGGTCAAATTTTCTGATGAAGAAAAAATTGTTGTAGATATTCCTAATATGAGTTCCTTAAAGCATTTTATTAACCCAACTCTCGATAAGTTGGGAGAAGCCTATGTCGAGGGGAAACTGGATGTTCAGGGTAAAGTAACTGACGTTATTAACGTAGCTACCCAACTGGTACAAGAAGGTCAAACGGTTAAACACGGATCTTCTCGACGTCATAAGCACACCAAACAAGTTGATAAAAACTCAATATCCTATCATTACGACGTTTCAAATGAGTTTTATAGTCAATGGCTAGACAAAAATATGGTGTACTCTTGTGGATACTTTCGTGATGAGAATGACTCTCTGGATTTAGCTCAAGAACAAAAGTTAGACCATATATTGAATAAAATTAACCTACAACCGGGACAAACATTACTCGATGTCGGTTGTGGCTGGGGCGCTTTGGTTATTCGTGCCGCACAAAAGTACGGTGCAATCTGTACAGGCATTACGTTGTCAGAAGAACAACTCAAAGAAGCAGAAAAACGCATAAAGGCGCTTGGCTTGGAGGATAGATGTAAAGTTAAGCTGGTAGACTATCGTGATATGGAAGGCTCATTCGATCGTATCACTAGTGTTGGTATGTTTGAGCATGTTGGTCTCGATAACCTACCGACCTACTTCAGAAAGTTAAATAGCCTACTTGCCGATGATGGCGTCATTATGAATCATGGAATAACGACAAGTGACCCTAACTCAGGTTCTGCGCCAGCGGGAGCAGGTGAGTTTATCGATCGTTATGTCTTTCCAAATGGCGAGCTGCCACACATCAGTTTGGTATTATTTGAAATGGCTAATGCCGGATTAGAAGCAACAGACATTGAAAATCTTCGCGTGCACTATGCTAAAACGCTAGATCATTGGGCTGAAAGGTTCGAAGAAAAATCGGAGGTTTTACAATCAATGGTGGACGACAAACATTTTCGTATTTGGCGAGTGTATTTAGCTGGATGCGCGCATGCATTCTACCAAAACTGGGTAGCACTACATCAAGTGGTCGCCACAAAAGCAGGTAAACAGGTGTTGCCCCTTACCAGAGAATACATGTACAAGTAAGGTTTATCCCATTCATTGCGTCAGACGGGAAATACATAAGTATTTCCCGTCTGTCGCGTTACAAGTGGCAGTTAAACCTTATTTGCGCTGTGCTTAAACGTGAGTGCAGGGCTAGTAATTTTTCGTGACCATAAGAGAATGCATGATAGAAGCGTTTTAAACACATAAGCGGTATATAGATGTTATCCAGGCAAACGCGTCTAAACGTCATACTGCGCTTTTCATCCTCAATGGCCGATAAAAGATCAAAAAACACTCGGCGCAAAAATAATTCCTGTAAAAGATTATTCTCGCTAGGGGAGCCTTCTCTGTGTACACAACCGATCATCTTACCCCAGTGAACATAATCTTGGATAACATCGATATCAAACTGAGAGTACTGGTTGGTATTAAAAGCATCTTGGGCTTTAAAAAAAGCGTTATAAATACGTTCTTGATTCAACATCATTAGTTACACCTCTTTTGTTAATGATAATTATTATCATTATATGTCAATGTTATCAAGTACTGTTTAAAAAGTGATAGCCCTAAACGTGAAACTAGACTGTCGTATTGATAAAGTTACTCTCAATTACCACACTTAATCGCTTAGCGGCGATTTCAACTTCATGCTCTTCGCAATTGGTGAAGTTGATTCTAATTCCAGCTTGAGCATCACGATTATTAGGGTAGAAAACGCAGCTTGGTACAATAGCAACTCCGTTATCTAATGATTCTTTTGCTAGCGCTAACGTATCGCACGGTGGGAGCGTAATCCAAATAAACATTCCTCCTTTAGTTTTATTGATCTGACAATAGTCGGGTAGATGGTGCTTAAGGCTCGAATACATTTGTTGGTATTTTTTTGAATATAACGTTCTAGTACGCTGTAAATGTGGTAGAAATTCAGGATGTGAGATTACTGAAAGAAAAAGCTGTTGTATTGGAAGACTGGAATGTAAGTCAGCAGCTTGCTTCACTTTAATCATTGGTTCAATTAACGCGCAGTGACCTGTTGCTAAACCTATTCTTAGTCCAGGTGAGACAATTTTAGAAAAAGATCGTAAAACGATACTGTTATCTGGACAATAATTAGACACCATTGGAAGCGTATTGTCTTCAAATGTAAGCTCACGGTATGGCGCGTCTTCGATTAGAGTGACATTGTAACACAAACATAGGCTAGCCACCTTTTCACGTATATCCAATGACCACGATATACCTGTAGGGTTGTGAAAATCCGGAACGGCGTAGAATAATTTTGGTTTATGTAAACGAAAACATCGTTCGAGACATTCTATGTTAGGCCCTGAGCTGGTCTGTTCAACAGTATGTATCGTTGCTTGAGCTAACGAAAATACTTGTAGCGCACCAAGATAACTTGGCGCTTCCATTACGATATTGTCACCGGGATTAATAAATGCACGGGCAACGAGATCTATGCCTTGCTGAGAGCCTGTTGTAATTAGTGCCTTAAATGATGTGGGTAGAGCATACTGTCTGGCTAAATATGACAGGAGTGGTTGATATCCTGCGGTATTACCATACTGAAAAACACTATCATTACTACGAATTTCCTTTAACCCTAATTCGATTATCTCCATAGGAAATGTGGCTTTGTTTGGGAGTCCCCCAGCAAGAGAAATTACGTCAGATGAGCTTGCGGCGGCGAGAATTTCTCTAATGTAGGAAGAAGGGGTACTTTGGAGTGAATGTGCAACTTGCATGTGTAATTCCTTGTCTCAACGGGATGAGTTTGGCTATAACAATAACCAGTAGAATACAAATAGTTGCACATTAGTGATTGTCTGTTTATGCTAACTACTATGTCCATTTATGCGGTAATCTAAATGAAATCGGCTCAAGCTATTATTAATTCGCGCATTAATGACGTTCTTTACTACATACATCAGGATATTAGCCGCGAGTTGTTAGCGTCAGACTTGGCAAAAGTAGCTGCGTATTCTGAGCAGCATTTTCATCGCCTGTTTAAAGAGTTTGTAGGTGAAAGCGTACACCAATACATAAAACGAACGCGTATGGAATACGCAGCCAATCAACTGATGTTTGATCCACATACGACCATTCTTGATATCGCCAACCGTTCTGGATTTAATTCCTTATCATCATTCAATCGAGCATTTAAAAGTGTGTTTTCTGTTTCCCCTGGAGAATGGAAAAAAACAGTTATTTCTGATCATGACAAGCCTTACCTGAGTGATGCTGAAGTTGCGGAAAGCTACCAAAGAATCTCGACTACAGAAGTTCAAGAGCCTGAACTCATTCAACTGCCAGATAGGTATGTTGCTTACGTTAGACATATTGGCTATAACCGTTCAATAAAACGTGCATGGCAGTTATTAAAAGCGTGGGCAATGGTGGAAGGTCGCTCATACAGTATTCAATATGGACTTCATCATTCAAACCCAATCTGGGTCGATTTGGACAAATGTCGTTATGTTGCCTGCATTGAAATTTCGCAGCCAATTAAAAATAGAACGATAGTCAATCAAATGACCATTCCAGGCGGATTGTATGCAAAATTTAATTTAAGTGGTAAGTATGGAGAACTGTTACCTCAGATAAGTCTTATTCAAGACCACTGGCTACCAGCGTCTGGATTAAAAATGAAATCGACACCAGCTTATGTTCATTATCATAGAAATCATTTCCTTGAAAAAGATGAAATTTTTGAGTTGGATTTCTTTCTTCCAATCAGTATCTATTGATTAAAATCACCTCTTAATAAAAGCGATAGTGACATACTTTAACTATTCGTAAATTGTCATTTAATCGTTATGAAAAAATGTTGTGGTAACTGTCGCCAGTACGAGAGAAAGTCATCGACAAGTGGAGATATGTGCTTGGCATGGGGAAATCCGACTAAGCCTGAGCGTTATGCCTGTGATTATTGGATGGAAAAACTGACGAAAAAGAACGTCGACAGAAACAGAGGCATGTAAAATTAACAGGATTAGTTACGATGTAACGACCCTGTTTCGCCCTTGTTTTTTGGCTTTATACAGTGCCTTATCCGCTATTTTCAATACTTCAACGGCTGTTGTTGCATCACTATTGCTGTCAGAAACACCAATACTTACGGTGACGCTTACGGTCTCTGATTTATTACTTCCACGGCGTTTCAAAACACCCAGTTTATCGTTTTTTGGGCGGGTATCTGAGTTGCGAAGCGTCATTTCATACTCGGATAAAGATTCACGTATTTCATCGAGTAGGGGTTTGGTTTCGTCAGAAAGCATATTCTTGTATATAACAGTAAACTCCTCTCCACCGTACCGATAAATTCTGGCTTTTCGGCCGAGTTGTTTTAAGCGGGACCCAACTAACCTAAGAACATCATCTCCAGCATCATGTCCATATGTATCGTTAAATTTCTTAAAATGATCAACATCAATCATCGCTACACTGTAACGTTTTTTGAGGTGTTGGATATCAGAGTCCAATGCCCGACGATTAGATAGACCAGTTAAAGTGTCCTTGTAAGCCATCGCTCTAACGTAGGTAATAATTGAGACGATCAGGAGTAACGCGTCCATCGAGAATAATACGGAAGAAATCGAGGTGATGTCGAATAGGACCATTGTGGTAGTAAAGAGAACCAGACTGGTGAAAATCGAGTTATTGATCTGTTTGCCTGTATTGAGGTAGAGAATCGCGCTGATTCCAACCAAAACGAGTAAGTACAGTATGAGTATTACGGGTAATGTAGACAGATCCTGGTACGAATAAAGGAGGGTACTTACCGTGTGATTTAGACCAAGTTCGCTATAGTACTCAATTGTTAGGTAAGCCCAACTGGTGAGAAGCACCAGAAATGCGAGGTAATAGAGAGTCTGTTTACTGAATAAGGTGGAATTTTTAAATAAAAATATTAAGTTAAGTGCTACTGGGTACAAGAACGCAAGTAGGCAATATTGAATGAATGTATGCTGCTGCGACAGGGGCGTCTGTAAGCGAAACTGTATAATTGAATAGGCTAGTACGCTTGCGAATATCAGCATGACAAGTCGCGAACGCTTGAACATGATTCCAAGTGTTACCGCTATAGAATAAAAAACATATGGAGTGGTGTAGAACCAGTCTTGAGTGAACGGAAGGGGTGCGAATTGTTCCGCCAACATAACGCTGGCGAATAACGCCAATAACAGCGGCAAAAAGAATTTTATTTTTGAAACGAATACATCCATTTAATTTTAGTTATTTACCCATTACGCTAACTGCATTACTGTACTGTAAAAATGCACATAAAGAAACTGAATGTGTAGGGTTATTGTTAAATAAGTCAGTAGTGGTTTGGCAACTTGTATGATGAGAGTCTACGATTTAAATCATCGCTTTGATAAATCTTTGTCACTTAACCTAAAGTAGGTCTATTTTACATTTATATCCTTCGCTGATAATTAACGGAGAACGTAATATGAATATCAGTTCCGATGTACATAACTATATGGAAACCCTTGTCGGGCAGATTCTAGCCATCGACCACTATGTTGATAAGTATACAGACAGTCAGCTTGCAGACTTAGCGTGTATTGCTTTGTCTCAATTACGTCCGGTCTATATCCGTTATGACATAGACTTTCTTTCTGCGTTACCTGAAGAAAAAGCAGTACATTTACGTAAGTGTGCTCATGATGCAATTGAAGCTGCCGAAAGTATGATCGCGGATGATAGACGTAAGCATAGAGAGCAAGATGAAATTCCAGTTGTTATGTCGGGGGCTAGATATGAAGAAGACCTTGAGTTAGAGTGGTTTGAAAAACCAATCGTTTCAAAAGCACACAAAAATTAAAATTTAAAGGAGCATTCTGTGGGATTTTTCTCATCCTTGTTTGGTGGCGCTAAAACCGAACCTGTTCAGGAAACCGTTGAGCCAGTGGAATATAAAGAATTTCTTATTTATCCTGAAGCGAAAGCGGAAAGTGGGCAATTTAGGGTTGCAGGACGCATTTGTAAGCCAACAACAGATGATTCAGAAGACAAAGAACATTTGTTTATCCGGTCAGATGTTCTTATGACCAAAGATGACGCAAATGAACTAATGATTCGTAAGGCAAAAATGTTCATCGATCAGATGGGCGACAAAATCTTCTCTTAAGTCAATCTTGGCTTGATTCAAATCAAATCTAATGAACCACAGGCGCATATAAGCTTGTGGTTTCTATCGTTATAAAACATTATAGAAATCCATAGAGTTTTGTTAGCAAATGATGCTTTATGTTTGTTAAATTAATTTTTATTCAATCCCTTTAGCGTCTTGGTTACGCGTGCTAACATTCGATATGGTTATAAGTAATTATAATTTCTATTTTTATTATAAATGACTTGAGGTTAATCTTCTCGTTCAATAAAAACATTAAAACACATATTCATTGTGCCAATAGTCAAGGAAAAACTATGCAAATTGGTGTGCCAAAAGAACTGCTCGCTGGAGAAACGCGAGTTGCTGCGTCACCGACTTCGGTAGCGCAGTTAATCAAGCTGGGGTTTGATGTGGCAGTCGAAACATCAGCAGGGGAAAAAGCAAGTTTTGATGATTCTGCTTTTGAAGCGGCTGGAGCCTCAATCGCGACTAAGGAAGAGATTTGGCAGAACAGTCTTATTCTGAAAGTGAACGCTCCAACAGATGAAGAAATCGAGATAATTAAAGAAGGGACGACGCTCGTTAGCTTTATTTGGCCAGCTCAAAATCCAGAGTTGATGGAAAAACTGACAACGAAAAAAATCAACGTACTAGCAATGGATGCTGTGCCGCGAATTTCTCGTGCACAGGCTTTAGATGCTCTTTCATCTATGGCAAACATCGCTGGTTATCGTGCCGTGGTAGAAGCGGCTCATGAATTTGGTCGTTTCTTTACTGGTCAAATCACTGCTGCAGGTAAAGTGCCGCCTGCGAAAGTGTTCGTTGCAGGTGCTGGTGTTGCTGGTTTGGCAGCGATTGGTGCTGCTGGTAGCTTGGGTGCGATTGTACGTGCATTTGACGTTCGACCTGAAGTAAAAGAGCAGGTTCAGTCAATGGGTGCTGAATTCCTTGAAGTCGATTTTAAGGAAAATTCTGGCTCAGGCGACGGTTATGCGAAAGAAATGTCTGATGATTTCAACAAGAAAGCAGCAGAACTTTATGCAGAACAAGCCAAAGACGTTGATATCATTATCACAACCGCGCTTATTCCTGGTCGTCCCGCGCCAAAACTAGTGACCAAAGAAATGGTTGATAGTATGAAGCCGGGTAGTGTGATTGTTGACTTAGCTGCGGCGAATGGTGGCAACTGTGAATATACCGTTGCTGACAAAGTCATCACGACAGCGAATGGCGTGAAAATTATTGGTTATACCGATATGGTGGGACGCCTTCCTACCCAATCTTCTCAGCTTTACGCGACAAACCTTGTCAACTTAATGAAGCTATTGTGTAAAGAAAAAGATGGCACCATCAACATCGATTTTGAAGACGTTGTACTACGTGGCGTCACTGTTGTAAAAGAGGGTGAAGTTACTTGGCCTGCACCACCGATTAAAGTATCGGCGCAACCTCAGGCGAAGGCAGCACCTGTCAGAAAAGCAGAACCAAAAGTTGAAAAACCAGTATCACCAACGAAGAAAATCGCAGGATTAGTCGTTGCAGTTGGTTTATTCGCATGGATTGCTTCGGTAGCACCAGCCGCATTTCTTGGCCACTTTACTGTTTTCGTTCTTTCATGCGTTGTTGGTTACTACGTCGTATGGAACGTAACGCATTCTTTGCATACACCGCTCATGTCAGTAACCAATGCTATCTCAGGTATCATTGTTGTTGGAGCATTATTGCAAATTGGGCAGGGGCATGGTTTTGTCTCGTTTTTAGCATTCCTCGCTATATTGATTGCGAGTATCAACATCTTCGGTGGTTTCACCGTGACCAAGCGTATGCTTGAGATGTTCCGTAAAGACTAAGGGAGTAACGTATGTCTGCAGGATTAGTACAAGCAGCTTATATCGTTGCTGCATTATTCTTTATCATGAGTTTGGCCGGATTATCGAAACAGACCTCAGCACGTGCTGGTAACTATTACGGTATCGCAGGTATGACTATTGCTTTGATAGCCACTATTTTCAGCCCTTATGCTGAAGGTCTTGGGTGGGTTATTGTTGCGATGGTTATTGGTGGCGCAATCGGTATCCATTTAGCAAAAAAAGTTGAAATGACCGAAATGCCGGAGTTGGTTGCTATTCTACACAGTTTTGTTGGTATGGCAGCGGTTCTTGTCGGTTATAACAGCTATCTGCACGCGGCCGAAACAGCCACACATGCTGAACACGTTATCCACCTGGTTGAAGTATTCATCGGTATCTTCATTGGTGCGGTAACATTCACTGGCTCCGTTGTTGCCTTTGGTAAGCTACGTGGTGTTATCAAGTCTTCACCGCTTAATCTGCCACACAAACACAAGCTAAATTTAGCGGCTATCATCGTTTCATTGTTACTGCTTAACTACTACCTCAATGTTGACGGTAGCGTATTTGCCTTGATCGTCATGACGCTAATTGCATTTGCATTTGGTTATCACCTTGTTGCTTCTATCGGTGGTGCTGATATGCCGGTTGTTGTTTCAATGCTTAACTCTTATTCAGGTTGGGCTGCAGCGGCAGCAGGCTTCATGCTAGCGAATGATCTGTTAATCGTAACCGGTGCCTTGGTGGGTTCTTCTGGTGCGATCCTTTCTTACATTATGTGTAAGGCAATGAACCGTTCATTCGTCAGCGTTATCGCCGGTGGTTTTGGACAGGAAATTGTGATCTCTGAGGATGCTGAGCAAGGTGAACACAGAGAAACAACGGCTGAAGAAGTGGCTGAAATGCTGAAAAATTCAAAATCAGTTATCATCACTCCTGGATATGGTATGGCTGTGGCTCAGGCGCAATACCCAGTTTACGAAATCACAGAGAAACTACGTGGTATGGGCGTTGAAGTGCGTTTCGGTATTCACCCAGTAGCAGGGCGCTTACCAGGACACATGAACGTACTCCTTGCTGAAGCGAAAGTACCTTACGACATTGTGTTAGAAATGGACGAAATTAATGACGATTTCCCCGAAACTGATACTGTATTAGTAATTGGTGCAAACGATACGGTTAACCCAGCAGCGCTAGAAGATCCAAACAGTCCAATTGCAGGCATGCCTGTACTGGAAGTTTGGAACGCTCAAAATGTTATCGTGTTCAAACGCTCTATGAATACTGGATATGCAGGTGTGCAAAATCCACTCTTCTTTAAAGAGAACACTCAAATGCTATTTGGGGACGCAAAAGAGAGTGTAGACGCAATTTCACGTGCGCTATAATATAAGTTGCTTATTATATTGTATTAAAAGCCAGCAATTGCTGGCTTTTATTTTATATAGCTTTAAATATTATTGACATCCATATAACATGAGCGTTTTACTAATTGATAATAATAACGATCATATTCATTGAACTTGTACAATGTTTCTGAGTCTAAAGGAACAATGATAATAAAACGTTTTGTGCTAGCGGTGGCGCTATTTACATCGTCAGTATATGCAGACTCTTTGCCGAGCAAAATAGATAAATTTGTTTCTACATTCAAATTTTCAGATGCTACGGTTTCTTATGATATAAGAAAGATAGAATCTGAATATCCTAATCGACTTTTGACTCCTGATGCCATGTTGCCTCAGACATCGAAATATCCGTTGAAAGACATTCAACAGTTATATCATTTGTCGCAAACATGTACGGGAGCCCTGCCGTTAAGCCCTTTAATCACTGAACCTTTAGTCTTTACGCGGTCAATGTGTAAAGGGACTCAGTTGGCGAAAAGATGGTTCGCCCGCAGTTCTTTGATTCATCCAGGTGGCGGTACGTATGCTGCTAGGTATGTAGAAAAATACCCGGATCGTTATGAAGCTTTAAAACAGTACATGCATATTCAGGAGCGTCCAAGAGCACCATCAGACAGTCTATTGGGTCGTCTACAAAATATGGATGGTGAGTCGGTTACAGCATTAATATCCGGCGCTAGCATGTTCAGCGAAAAAGACGAACTGTGGTTACGTAAAGGCGACCGCTATTATATTTTCCCCTCTGGTGTATGGCATACTAACGCCGAACAGTCGGGGTTGGAATTTCACATGGCCGGTTATGCTGAAACCTGTTTTGTGCAGAGAGGCAATCTGTGTTGGTCAGAACGCGATCAATCAGAAGTTCTTCGATATATTCTCGTTGGCTTAATTACCGCGAACGTATTTTTGATTGTGGCTTGGTTTTTCTATCGTTGGAATTCAAAGCGCAGAGAATTAAAAAGCCGTATGTTAGTGTTACAGATATTAACGCACGAGCTAAGAACACCGATAGCGAGTTTATCGTTAACCGTGGAAGGGTTTAGACGCGAATTCGAAAAACTGCCTGAAACTGTATATGAAGAATTTAGACGATTATGCGAAGACTCGCGCCGATTAAGGCAGCTTGCAGAAGCAAGTAAAGATTATTTGCAGTCTGATACCAAACCGCTCGCAACTGAATGGGTAACATCCGTAGCTGAGTGGCTTGAATTTAAAGTAGAAGAAGAATTTGACGGAAACGTTAAGTTTTCAATTAATGAAGATGTTTCAGCCTCGCTCAATGTATATTGGCTTGGAACATGTATAGATAATTTATTACGAAATGCGCTCAAATATGGCGTTTCACCGGTAGAATTAAACGTTGAAACGTCAAGTGACAAGGTCACATTTAGAGTAATCGACCAAGGGCAATTATCGCACAAAGATTGGCGTCAATTGCGTAAACCATTCGTTAGTAAGAGTGGTCTTGGTCTTGGATTGACAATTGTTGAGTCAATGGTTGACCGAATGGGAGGCAAAATGTCTCTTGTCGGACCGCCAACAACATTTATTTTGGAGATACCCTGTGAAACAGACGTTGCTTCTCGTTGAAGATGATAAAAACTTAGCTGATGGATTACTCGTTAGTCTTGAACAAGCGGGATATAACTGTTTGCATGCGGAAAGAATAGCTGAAGTCAAAGCCCATTGGGAAGAAGCTGATCTAGTCATTTTGGATAGACAGTTACCTGATGGTGATTCAGTCGAACATTTAGCAGATTGGAAAGCGTTAAAAGACGTACCCGTTATTTTGCTGACTGCATTAGTAACAGTAAAAGACAAAGTCGCAGGCCTCGATTCTGGCGCAAACGACTATCTAACAAAGCCTTTTGCAGAAGCTGAACTATTTGCACGTATTCGAGCTCAACTTCGTGCACCTGAAGGTCAAGACGATGATGATGCGGCAAAAGTAGTAACAAAGAATCTTGTAATTGACAAAGCGACTCGTGAAGTATTTTATAACGACGAATCAATCACTTTGACACGTACAGAATTTGATCTTCTGCTCTTCCTAGCGAGTAACTTAGGACGTGTATTTACACGTGATGAATTACTGGATCACGTTTGGGGTTATAATCATTTCCCAACAACACGTACAGTAGACACACATGTGCTTCAACTTCGTCAGAAATTGCCTGGCCTTGAAATTGAAACGCTACGTGGTGTTGGATACAAAATGAAAGCTTAGTGCATTGCATGAAAAGTAAGTTAATTGCAGTCATATTAGGAGCGGCAGTGGTCGCTCCTTATGCAAACAGCGCATGGTTCGAGAAGAACACGCCGCTAACTCAAGCCCATCAACATCTGTTGAACAACCAGCTTCCAGCTATGTTTGATTCGCTTGTTGAAGTGTGGCAAAGCCAACATTCCGTTTCTCTTAATGATCATCTCAACAGTCTTTTACGCCAATCTCTTAACGTTGATTGTGGTAAAAGCTTATCTGAGCAACCTTTTCCTGATTGGGTTAAGTCCATTACCATAAGAGCAATAGAGATTCAGAGTCCTGGACGAGAAGCACATCAAGTTATCGTTGATACGGTTACTAACAATGAAATTAAAGATATCTCGTTAACAAAATGGGTTAACAGCTCAATTTCTCAGGATGCTTCATTCAACCAACTTAATAGTGATGGCGTTAATAAAGGCGAATTTGCCTACATTAAGCGATACAACTTAACATCTCCTCTCGATATTGGTTTGTATAGGCTAATCGTGACTAAAGACGACAGTACTTCTTGGAGTACATGGGTAATTCTTGATCAAACAAGCGATGAACATTCTGTACACTGGATTGCTAAAGACCAATGGAACGTAAAAAAAACCGCCATTCCTAACCCATATTGTCCATTACCTAAGCTTAATGTTTCTGTGTACCAATATGTTGATGGTAAATATCAGGAACGGTGGCATAAATCCTACGATTCTGATTATCCTTCGATTTTGGAGTCGAACAATCTACCACCTAATCGTTATGTCTTAGCTGTATCGATGAACCACCAACGTTGGCAAGGCCCAATTGCGATTGAACGTTCTCAGGTTATTAGCAAAACTTACGACATTTCTCCGGAAGAATAACTAAAGAAACCTTAATTCATGCCGTTATATATCTAAGCATTGTTTTGGATAGATAACGTCATGAATATTAAGTCTAAATTTATTGTAACGGCTATAGCTTCCGCTTGTTCATTAAGTGCTTATGCTGGCTCGTACTCTGTTGAGGCACGTGGTGATGCCATGGGGGGAGTCGGGGTTGTGTCCGCAACGTACCTTACTGCTCCATTTTATAATCCAGCATTAGTGGCTATATATCGTCGTAATGATGATGCCGGGATGATATTACCAGGCTTAGGACTTAACTATGATGACCAGGATAACATGGTCGATACAATGGACGGAGTTGCAGACCTCATTGATAAAATCAATGGCGGTGGCGGTTCGGCCAGTGATGAAGCAACATTACAATCCTATCTTGATGATCTTGATGGCAGTCAGCTAAAAGTTGAACTAGGTGCCGCCGCCGCAATTGGTATTCCAAACTCCTATCTTTCAATGAACATTTTTGGGAAGGCCTATGCGGAAACGTTTGTCACACCTGATGTTGATACGACCAGTGGTACAACATTAGAAAGAGCAGAAAACACCAAAATAAATGCTGTTTCAGTGGCTGTAACCGAGGCCGGCCTGAACATGGGTAAATACATAAACTTTCTCGGTCAGCATATGGCTGTAGGTATTTCGCCTAAGTTACAGCGCATCTACACTTATGTGTATCAGGCGAGTGTTGATAATTTCGACCTAGCTGACGTAGCAAAAAATAATAACGCCGTGAATACGTTTAACATTGATACTGGCGTTATTTGGTTTTACGGTCCGATGCGTGTAGGTTTATCTGGACGAAATCTAATATCTAAAACCATCGAGACGAATACGTTTGGCTCAGGGCAATCGTACGAGTATAAATTAGAACCACAATACACTCTAGGTGTTGGACTAGTCGCAGATTATGCGACTATCAGTGTGGATTATGACTTAAACGAATTAGACCGTTATGTTGGTTTTGATGATAATACCCAGATGTTACGTGTTGGTGCTGAGTTAGATATTCTTCGCCAGTTGAAACTTCGCGTTGGTTACATGAAAAACTTAGCTTATGAAGATAGTGAAGAGACGTTTACTGCAGGTATTGGCCTTGCGCCATTAGGCCTATTTGAAATTGATATTGCGGGTACGTATACCAACGAAGATGCAATGGGCGCGTACGTCAATTTCCTTGCAACGTATTAATGATATCGATATTCTTACGCTCCTCAAATGAGAAGCTTTTTTTATGTTTGATGATCTTTCCCTTTCACATGAAGAGCAACAGAAAGCTGTAGAAGAAATTCAAAAGCTGATGGCGCAAGGTATTAGTACCGCAGAAGCGATCAAAATTGTTGCTCAACAAATTCGCGAACAGTCCGAAAAAGAATAACCACCAAAAGTAGGGAAGGGCACATGTCCCTTCTTACTCACTCTCGATTGTTTTCTAACATTCCTGCTTTAGATTAAAACACTATTCTGCACCACAAAGAGTCTTAATTAATGGCTATAGTTTTAGCTACATTTAATAGTTAGTTTACCTAATAAATAAAGATTCTGATAACAACGATCTTTGTTTACGAATAGCTATTATCATTAATAACCAATAATTATCAATTAGTTAGAACAGGTTATTATATTGCAGCCAGATAGGTTAATGAGCACTAACTAACAAAATGATCCGCGTAAGATCAAAGTGAAAACCTTACTCTTATCGTCTAGCTTTTTACACGGCTACCTTTAAAGCACTATAACTAAAAAATTTGCAAGTAGACAAAACATAGATTAATCACACATAAAAAGCTTATGAATTAATTTTTACCCTCTAATTCTTTACGTAAACAGATTATTTATCACAAATGACAAATATATGAGAACCACAGGTAGTCACGAGTAATCTTGAAGGATTCTTCAATTATTGCTGTGTCACTTGTTAAGTCGGCATTCTGCCGCGCATCGGAGTGTACCTCCAGTATCTAACTAGTATTGGCTTTCCTCCGTCGTGATTGATTCCGTTTTTAATGTGGTTCAATTACGAAAAACGCTTAATCAAACTTAACTCCGCATTGGCTATAAAATAACTGAAACGAGGTTAGACCATGGCAGTATGCAACAAAAAGGCAACGATACGTAAGGAAAGTGTAGCTTTCAACAAAGCGTTTGCATTAATCTTTCAACAGTGCAAACGTGTCGAGTTCTGAGTGTAAACTATCGAACGTCGCGGCCACGTTACTCATAAATGTGAAAGCCAGACCACCTGATGTTATTGCGCAGGTAGTTAAGCGCTTTAATCACTTGTAACTGCTGATATATGGGGCCCGTATAATCGGTAACTAACAGAAACGTTCAAATGTTAAACCTCCACCCTTAAGTGCGCATTATCTATCAATGGGTAAATAAGACTATGCACGTTTGGATTCTTCTAAGACGTTGATTAGTCGGGGATTCATAGCCTTTTCGTGCATCAAACCATGTACGACATTTTCGTCGTCTTCGTGTAACAAATCACCAAGTTTAA
>NZ_RJVQ01000065.1 GCF_003856525.1 Vibrio viridaestus | reverse complement strand
TCTGTGAACGTGCCGTCTTCTATCTCTGAATAAAACCATGTAATATACAGTGTATATATAACGGTATTCGAAAGATCGTGCACTCAGTTGTCACAATACATTCACTGATTWATATTAGTTWTGAGAGCACAGTGAGTCRGAGCTTTGTTTTCATTACTTCTTTGACGAATACTATTATCTGAGTATATAAATACGTATAAAAATATTTCAGTCAATTAGAGATTTTTACGGTCTTCTTATTTCTTAAGTGTGTGTTTTGCACTGCATCAATCATGTTATTTGTCTACTATTTACGGGTCRMTGTATTTTCTTGTGTCAACACTTGTAATCATCCTACATKTTGGATACWGTGAAATTAAMTTTTAATACCACAAAGTTCAAGTATATACATGGAGGGATWTTCACAAACACACAAAACATTCAAAATGGATCTTACAAGTACTATCATTGGGTATCACGTGCTGTGCTCTATGTAAACGTGTGAGGAAATTGTGTTTTTATGCATCTCAACATCTATGTAAACGTGTGAGGAAATTGTGTTTTTATGCATCTCAACATGGTGAGTGAGATTATGAGATCAGCATTACTAATTGCAATATGTGTTCTGTGAACGTGCCGTCTTCTATCTCTGAATAAAACCATGTAATATACAGTGTATATATAACGGTATTCGAAAGATCGTGCACTCAGTTG
>NZ_RJVQ01000064.1 GCF_003856525.1 Vibrio viridaestus | reverse complement strand
CGATCAGATATAGTAAAGATCGTGCAGGTGGTGGTGGTGGTGGTGGTGGTCACATTGCAGACCGTTGCACAGTATTCCATCAGCATTTTTGAAGGTTAGACTATATCACATTGGTAATGAATGATTCAATGAATAACTGACTGTTCATAACATTATACTGCAATTCAATCCATTTCATTATTATTATTATTAGTATTTTATTATTAATATTGTTATGATKTACTGACATGAGAGAGTGACTCTTGTGACCATCACCTTTAATTACTACTTTAGTAATGATTACATTTGAATTTGCAATATTTCTTCTCTATTAAACAAACGTWTGACTTGATTGTTCAMTAGGRATTTACGCCTTWTTGAATGGAAATGCRTTTTGTGGTGTTACGTGGTAAGTGAACGGTATGTTAGTTTTTATGTTAAAAATGCATGAAATTGATAAATTGTGTTTCTACATGAGATGAAACGATGTAAATTACTTGTTGTCACTGCTGGTGCATCTATCTTTGTGATATTTCTGTTAGTTTTGTATAAAGAAGTCTTGTAAACATAGATAGGAATGAGTGTTGAATATGTAGTATGTGTCAGGCCGAATGTAAATTACTTGTTGTCACTGCTGGTGCATCTATCTTTGTGATATTTCTGTTAGTTTTGTATAAAGAAGTCTTGTAAACATAGATAGGAATGAGTGTTGAATATGTAGTATGTGTCAGGCCGA
>NZ_RJVQ01000063.1 GCF_003856525.1 Vibrio viridaestus | reverse complement strand
GTTCAGTTCTCCACCTTAAGGGCAGAAAAAAGGATTGATCAAATTCTATTGAGTCTGACTCATMGTGATCATTTATCAAAGAATGAYTCTGGTTATCAAATGATTGAACAACCGGGARCARTTTACTTACGATACTTAGTTGACATTCATAAAAAGTRTCTAATGAATTATGAGTTCAAYASATCCTSTTTAGCAGAAAGACGGATATTCCTTGCTCATTATCAGACAATCACTTATTCACCGTGTGGGGCTAATAGTTTTCATTTCCCRTCTCATGGAAAACCCTTTTCGCTCCGCTTAGCCYTATCCCYCYCTAGGGGTATTTTAGTGATAGGTTCTATAGGAACTGGACGATCYTATTTGGTCAAATACCTAGCGACAAACTCCTATGTTCCTTTCATTACGGTATTTCTGAACAAGTTCCTGGATAACAAGCCTAAAGGTTTTCTTATTGATGATATCGATATTGATGATAGTGACGATATTGATGCTAGTGACGATATTGATCGTGACCTTGATACGGAGCTGGAGCTGCTAACTATGATGAATGCACTAACTATGGATATGATGCCGGAAATAGACCGATTTTATATCACCCTTCAATTCGAATTAGCAAAAGCAATGTCTCCTTGCATAATATGGATTCCAAACATTCATGATCTGGATGTGAATGAGTCGAATTACTTATCCCTCGGTCTATTAGTGAACTATCTCTCCAGGGATTGTGA
>NZ_RJVQ01000062.1 GCF_003856525.1 Vibrio viridaestus | reverse complement strand
CAGGCTAATTTCCTCTATATCTCACTCCAATAAATGATATCCCGTTAACTCAGTATTTAASGTAGGCTAAATCTCCTAGTACAATTATGGATTTACTCGAGATTATTCAGGAGTCTGAACACCCGTTGTAGAGATACGTTWWTATTGTTAAACATAAATAAAATCCACAAGCGTACAGCGAGCWAGCACACTGTGAAACCACGACAGTATATGTGAGTGTGTGTGAGTGTGTGTTAAAAATCCATATAAATGTTTGAGTGTCAATCAAGTGTGGATAAATTATTGATTATGTGTATGTTACAACCAATAGGAGAATAGATTGAGGTTGATGTGCAGACACGCGCTCAATCATACACACACAGAAAWGAACATAGTGAATTRAGTGTCTGAATTACAGTGAGTAGACAAATGATACAATAGTTGAATGGGCTTGCTACAGCRACCAGCATCACGATGGAACGAGTGTCAAKGTGGCTCGWCCAACCGCCCACGAGCCATCAAGATCGAAACATATGAACTGGAGATGCCGGTTCTCCAGCCAGTCGACACACCCTTGACTCTTGTACYGATCGATAGCTGAGGCAGTGTTCAGGCTAATTTCCTCTATATCTCACTCCAATAAATGATATCCCGTTAATATCCCGTTAACTCAGTATTTAAGGTAGGCTAAATCTCCTAGTACAATTATGGATTTACTCGAGATTATTCAGGAGTCTGAACACCCGTTGTAGAGATAC
>NZ_RJVQ01000061.1 GCF_003856525.1 Vibrio viridaestus | reverse complement strand
TTGTGCCATGTTTTGGTTTGGCCGCCCCTAGCTTTCTTCCAACCTACTCCTATACCACTGAACATAGCACGTCGAGGCAGTCGGTCGTTGGGCATACGTAACACGTGTCCCAGCCATCTCAACTGATGAAGTTTCACTACTTCATCAATTGATTTGCCATCCTTACCTAGTACCCGTTTCCTAACAACTGTGTTACTTACTCGATGGTCCCAGGATATACGAGCAATGTTTCGAAGACACCTATGATCGAATACTAGTAACCTACGAATATCCTCTACTCTTACCGGCCATGTTTCACTGCCATAAAGTAGGACGGAACGAACTGCTGCACAGTAAACACGTCCTTTGGTTGATAGACGGACATCTCGCCTACGCCATAAATAACGCAAGTTAGCAAAAGCTAGTCGAGCCTTCTGCATCCGTGCTGAGATTTCGTCACACACCAGACCACAAGGGCTGATGAGACTTCCAAGATAAGTGAAGCGGTCGACACACTCAACTACTTCACTCCCTATCACTAGTTCGGGTGTCGATGTAACCCAATCCTGAAGCAACATTTTGCATTTCGAGGGAGAGAATCGCATCCCGAACATGCTTGCATTGTTGCTTAGAGTGGTCAGAAGACTCTGCATTTTGTCAGCGTCTTCACCAAATAAAACTGTATCATCAGCATATTCTAAGTCAACAAGTGAACCTCCTGGTAGAAGTTCAACCCCTGTATATTTAGATGAGGAGAGTGTTATCTCTAAAA
>NZ_RJVQ01000060.1 GCF_003856525.1 Vibrio viridaestus | reverse complement strand
GGTTCATCCCGCATCGCCAGTTCTGCTTACCAAAAATGGCCCACTTGGCACTCACATTCAATGCAAAACTCCAATTAAGCGAGTTAAGCTTCTCACCCATTTAAAGTTTGAGAATAGGTTGAGGATGATTTATCCCCAATGCCTCTAATCATTCGCTTTACCGGATAAAACTGTTTATTTCTCAGAATGCCAGCTATCCTGAGGGAAACTTCGGAGGGAACCAGCTACTAGATAGTTCGATTAGTCTTTCGCCCCTATACTCACGYTATACGATCGATTTGCACGTCAGAATCGCTACGGTCCTCCACCAGAGTTTCCTCTGGCTKCAACCTYCACAAGCATAGTTCACCATCTTTCGGGTCTCAACGTGTACGCTCTTGCTCCGCCCCGACGGTGCACACAACACGMGGTCACATGTCTACGTCATGGGACGGGCCGGTGATGCGCCCGCTGCTCGCAACTTGSAAAGTATGAGCAAGACAACAGGMTCTCACCTCAGTCCGGACAAGCCGAACCTTTACCTTCACTTCGCCTTTGGGTTTCGTAACACCCAATGACTCGCGCACATGTTAAACTCCTTGGTCCGTGTTTCAAGTTACCTTCACTTCGCCTTTGGGTTTCGTAACACCCAATGACTCGCGCACATGTTAAACTCCTTGGTCCGTGTTTCAAGACGGGTCAGGTGGATCGTCTACCACTACACCACAGACTATTGGCCCAACGCAAACCACACACGCAACCGCCAACGTGAC
>NZ_RJVQ01000008.1 GCF_003856525.1 Vibrio viridaestus | reverse complement strand
GAACGCATTGGATAGACTTTAGAAATCAGAGCGACTTCCATATCAGGATTTGCTTCAGCTGCTGCAATCGCAGAGCGAAGACCGCCGCCACCAGCACCTATGACCGCGATATCTGTGATATATGTTTGCACAGTATCCTCCAGTGAAAATGATTAAAATGAATAAGATAGAATCAACGTAAGGTGTGTATTCGTTATTATTTCTGTACACCGTAAACTACGTGATTGACTTCATAGGGCTAGTCTATCTGGGGCTAACGTTGCAAATTTTGATTTCGCGTATTTTGTAACTATCGAAACCTTTTGTAACTTTTGTAACCCGAAAAAATCGTTGTTCGTCGTGTTTTTATGTGTTGTCAGCTAGACTTAAAAAGTGAGATTGAACAGTAACTTAATAAAGAATGAGTAATGGGAGGATCTATGTCGCATCTTAAAGTCATTCTTGGTGATATCACTGCGTCGACAACCGATGCCATTGTGAATGCGGCGAATAATCGGATGCTCGGTGGCGGGGGAGTCGATGGAGCCATTCATCGTGCGGCTGGACCGGGACTCTTGGCTGAATGTGAGAGGGTGCCAGCTGTCAATGGAGTCCGTTGTCCGACTGGTGAAGCGATAATCACTTCGGCGGCAAACTTAGCTTGTCATTATGTGATTCATACCGTAGGGCCTATCTACATGAGTGATTCGAAACCGGCGTTAAACCTGGAGCGTGCATATCATTCATGTTTAAAACTGGCATTGCAATACGACTTGAAGTCAATCGCTTTTCCAGCCATTTCTTGCGGCGTGTATGGTTATCCGGTGGAAGAGGCGGCAGAGATTGCTATTAAAGTTTGTAGTGAACCTACTTACGCAAGCCTGTCTATAGAGTTTGTCGTATTTGATCAGGAAACATATGATATCTATAGCGAGATATTGAACCCGTTTCAAACGTAAAAAAAGGGACTGCTCCTCGGTACGGAAAACAATCCCTGTGGGCATATATACAGCCTAATATTAGCCAAAATCACCCGAAATATAACGTTTTGTTCTTTCTTTAGCTGGATGGTTAAATAGCTGTCGGGTTGGAGAGAATTCAACCAGTTCGCCTAAGTACATAAATGCTGTATGGTCAGATATACGCATTGCTTGCTGCATATTGTGTGTAACGATCACGATGGTGTATTTCTCGCGCAATTTACAGATAAGATCTTCGATTGCCGACGTTGCAATTGGGTCGAGTGCTGATGTCGGCTCATCCATTAGAATAATCGCAGGCTCAAGTGCAACGGTTCGGGCAATACAAAGTCGCTGTTGTTGCCCTCCTGAAAGTCCCATTGCATCATCATGTAATTTATTTTTTACCTCTTCCCAAAGATTGGCCGACTTTAACGCACTTTCTACCTTTGCTTTGATTTCGGATTTGCTCAATTGACCATCGAGACGTAAGCCAAAAGCAATATTTTCAAAAATAGACATCGGAAATGGCGTCGGCTTTTGGAAAATCATCCCAATTTTAGAACGTAGTCCATTTAAATCACGCATAGAGAGAATATTCTCGCCATCATACTGTATCTCTCCGGTAGCAAATTGCTGATTATAAAGAGAATAAATTCTGTTGAGACAACGTAGTAGGGTTGACTTCCCACAACCGGAAGGGCCAATTAATGCTGTAACTTGTTGTTTATAAATGGGTAAGTTTACCGATTTTAGAGCGGGCTCTGAGTGTTTATTATACTGGAAACAAAGATTATTGATGTCCAGTACGACAGGCTTGTTCTGTGCCGATGTTTGAGTCGTTTCGGTGCGCTTATTTTCTGGAATATGGAGTATTGATGAGGCTTTTGTGTTCATTTTCTTTTCACCGAAAGTAATTTTGGAAGATGTGTTGCTGAAAGGTTGATCAGCAAAATAAATAGCGTAATCACTAACGCCCCTGACCAGGCAAGTTGCTGCCAGGATTCATATGGACTCATCGCATACTGATATATGGTGACAGGAAGATTCGCCATAGGAGAACTCATGGATGAACTCATAAAATTACTGTTGAGTGCCGTAAACAGTAATGGTGCGGTTTCGCCAGCAATTCTGGCCAGAGACAGTAAGATGGCAGTAACGATACCTGGCGCGACGGCGCGATAACACAGATGGATGAGTACGATCCAATTCGCTGCGCCAAGTCCTCTTCCTGCTTCTTTTAGCGAGACAGGAACCAGTCTGAGCATTTCTTCTGTCGAAGCGATGATCGTCGGGAGTGCAAGAATGGCCAGAGCAACAGTGCCAGCCCAGCCTGAATATCCGCCTGTGGGAACAACGATCAGTGCATATACGAACAATCCGACCAGAATTGATGGTGCACTCACTAGCATGTTATTGAGAAAACGAATGAGCTGAGCACCTGCATGGTTAGGGGATTTCTCGGCCAGCCATGTCCCAGCGAGTAATCCGATTGGGGTCGCAATTGCAATACCTAAAAATGTCATATAAAGGCTACCGATGAAGGCATTTTTTAAGCCTCCTTCACTTCCAGGTCCTGGAGTAACCTCAGTAAATAATGCGAAATTGATCCCTTTAAGACCTTCACTGATAAGTGTCCAAAGGATACTTGCGAGAACAATCAACCCGATGCCCGCACACAGGATGCTAAGAGAAAAAAATAGTGAGTTTTTCAACTTACGTAAGTTCATTAGTGCTTTCCTCCAACCAGTCGGTTCGCTAGGAACATCACGAGAAAGGTAATGACAAACAATAAGACGCCAAGACCGAGTAAGGATGAAACGTGAATTGAATTGGTCGCTTCGTTAAACTGCTGCGCTATTGTTGATGCTATTGATGTCGCAGGCATAAAAAGCGAAGCCTGAATACGGTTGGCGCCTCCAATAACAAAAGTGACCGCCATGGTCTCACCCAAAGCTCGACCTAAGCCAAGAATGCAGGCACTGATGACTGCTCTTTTAACGCTCGGAAGTAAAATCTTCATAATGACTTCGTATTGGTTAGCACCAATACCATAAGCAGTCTCTCGCAGAACATTGGGAATCGATACAAGAGCTTCTCGTGTCAAAGCGGTGATAATAGGTAAAATCATAAATGAGAGAATGATGCCAGCACTTAATAGTCCAACACCAATAGGCGGGCCTGAAAACATCGGGCCGATGAGTGGTAAGTCACCAAGATGTTCACTTGACCAGCTTTGTACATTCTCCGAAAACCATGGACCAAATACGAAAAGCCCCCACATGCCAAAGATAATGCTTGGTATCGCTGCGAGTAATTCTATTGCTTTTCCTATTGGTGTTCGAATCCACTGAGGCGCTAATTCGGACAGAAAAATGGCAATGCCAAGTGATAAGGGAATGGCGATCAAGCAGGCGATGAGAGAACTAATGACTGTACCGTAGATTGAGGCTGCTGCGCCGAAGACACCGCCAATGGGATCCCATTCGGTACTAAATACAAAGTCCAGACCAAATTTCGAGAACGCCAACTGGCTTCCATGAATCAGTGAGATTAATAAACCGAGTAATACAGCCAAGACGATAAAAGCACTAAAGAGGCTTACCGAATTAAAAACTGTGTCACCACGGTTCATATGCGTCGTTTTGTTCATACCGATAAATCTTAAAATAGTGAGGTCATACCCGAATAATAGGTATGACCTTTTTTAGGCTTATAAAACGGAGTGACCGTTATATTTTAGGTTTTCTTTCCAGGTTTTATTCACTAGATCTACGACAGTGCTAGGCATTGGAACGTAATCGAGGTCCTGCGCCATCTCTGGATGTTTGTAACTCCAGGTAAAGAATTTCACCATTTGCTTGGCGATACCTTCGTCTTTTTGGTCTTTGTGAACCAAAATGAATGTCGCTGATGTCATCGGCCAAGTCGTTGCGCCAGGTTGGTCGTTAAGGATCAGTTTGAAGCCAGGTGCATGTTTCCAGTCTGCATTGGCGGCAGCAGCTTGGAAGCTATCAGCTGTAGGGTTTACGAATTTGCCCGCTTTGTTCTGTAGCTGGGTATAGGCAAGATGATTTTGTGTTGCATAGGCATATTCAACGTAACCAATTGCACCTTTGGTGCGTGTAACGTAGTTTGCTACACCCGCGTTACCTTTACCGCCTATGTCTGTTGCGGCACTTGGCCAGTTAATGTCTTTGCCGACACCCACTGAACTTTTCCAGCCATCACTGACGCGTGAAAGGTAATCTGTAAAGTTAAACGTTGTACCAGAACCATCAGAGCGGTGAACAACATAGATTGGTAGGTCTGGTAACGTCATACCAGGATTGAGTTTCGTAAGGCGTGGATCATTCCAATTTTTGATTTTTCCAAGGTAAATATCGGCAAGAACTTCACCAGTAAGCTTCATCTGGCCCTGTTTTACTGCAGGAATATTAACCACTGGTACAATCCCTCCCATGACCATAGGGAATTGAATCATGCCTTCGTTGTCGAGTTCTTTAACATCAAGTGGTGCGTCAGTACCACCAAAATCAACGGTTTTGGCTTCTATTTGGCGAATACCGCCGCCAGAACCAATTGCTTGATAATTGATCTTTACGCCCGTTTCTTTTTGGTAAGCTTCTGCCCATTTTGCATAGACAGGATAAGGGAAGGTTGCACCAGCACCGTTTAGTTCATTCGTAGCAGAGTAAGCAAATGATGACATGCAAATCGTAGCGGATGCCAACAGAGCAA
The DNA here is from genome assembly GCF_003856525.1 of Vibrio viridaestus. Lineage (GTDB taxonomy): Bacteria > Pseudomonadota > Gammaproteobacteria > Enterobacterales > Vibrionaceae > Vibrio > Vibrio viridaestus. The sequence goes on along the minus strand of NZ_RJVQ01000008.1, from coordinate 142,284 downwards.
TTTTCTTAAGTTTCATCTGTATCCCCAAAATGGAAAATGAATGTTGAGTGAGATAATTAATTCGATGGGGTTACGCTAGAAATTTTGGGTGACAGTTTTATTACACCTTGTGACACGGAGAAAATAATTGAGCAATTTTATCTTAATCGATTATTTATGATAAATATTATTATCATAAATGATTTGTTTTAGTAATAATTATGTAGATTACCATATTAATAAAAAATAATTTTGTAGCATCTTTGTCATATTTTAGAAATATTATGTTGTCTTATTTCTTTGATTAGAATTTGATGATGAATTCATTTTTAATATATAAAATTCAGATAGTTACTATTGTTATCTATTTCTGTTTAGCATTCTACATACTCATTAATTCAACAGATATTAAGAGAGAGCGCTTCCATAAATCGTTTGTATACTTTGGAATATTCTGTCTTTTCTATGCGATGGGGCGCTGCGCTGAACAGTTTCTTCTTTATTCACACTCTTTTATCTATGACCAACTCGACCTGTATTTAACGTGCATTCACAGTCTGTCTCTGGTTAGTTTGCTTTTTGGGATTCGCACTTTAAGAGAAACAAAAGAGATGGCGTCATCCAATCGAACTATGATTAATGTTGTAGTAACTGTCGTTGTTATTTTCGCCTTATTTCTCTACGTGAAAAACCAGCTAGTCGAACATATAGCAACGTACTTTGTATTTACTCTGTACGCTTTATTCATATGGAAAGAGATTGAGAATCGACACCAAGGCAAACAGCCACAGTCTGTACGATTACTATTACCTATTTCTATGTTGATTGTTTCTGTCACGCTTTTGTTTACGGTAGATAATCTCACCTCCAGTCTAAGTTCTCTGATTGCATCAATTGCGCTGTTCTTTTCTCTTGCGCGACATTTAGAGCAAGCGAAAAGTGAATGGGAAAAAAAGCGGCAGCAGGAAGATCTACGGCACCTTCATGATCAGCATCTTACTGATTTAGGTAAATGGTGCGCGGCACTGGCTCACGAGCTTAAAACGCCATTGAGTAGCGCAATCTTGTTATCTCAAGTGTTAGAGAGAACCAATCTAAGTAGTGATAGCAACGATAAAAATTTTAGTCTGCTAAAACAGAGTTTGGAAAAAGCGTCGGCCACTTGTCAGGGTATCTTGAGCTACGCTCGCACCTTAGATACCGTCAAAACACGCGTTAATGTCGACGTTTCTCTACAAGAAGTCTTAGCTCTCTTCTCATTTAGACTCAAAGAGTTCGACGTATCAACATCGGTTCAGGATGGTCTAACGTTATATGCAGATAAAACATTGATAGCATCCGTCTGGAGTAATCTTATCAGTAACGCTATAGACGCCAATCTAGGCAATGAGACCCGAAAAATCATTATTTGTGGTTATCAAAAAGAGGGGTGTGCTCATATTACGATTACAGATCAGGGTAAGGGTATTTCTGAAGATATTAAGAGTCGAGTACAGGATCCTTTTTTTACAACAAAATATGCCAGTGGTGGTACAGGTCTCGGAATAAATGTTGTGATGTCGATTTTGAAATCACATCAAGGAAGCCTTGAGTATGAGAATCAACTAGCTGGAACCTGTGCTCATGTAATTTTGCCTGGAGTTGTGTCATGAAAAAAATCCTGATTATTGAAGATGATGCAATTTTGCGACAGAGTATTGAAGCTGTATTAGGTCTAGAAAACTATTTTGTATCAGGATGTGAAAGTGTTGAAATTGCAGTCGAGATTTTAAAGGAAAATTCATTTGATATCATACTATTAGATGTCATGCTTGCGGGTATGTCAGGTATCGAAGGCATTACATTACTAAAATATATTCAACCAAGTATTGCGATCATCATCATGACTGCCTATGCTACGGTTGATCTCGCAGTCGATGCGATGAAAAAAGGAGCCGATGAGTTTCTTACTAAGCCGTTCGATATGGAAACACTCAGTGTTTCAATCAGGAAAGTGGTGCAAAAACATCAACCGAAAACGGTGAAAGAAGAGCGAAACGAGGACCTTATTTTTAGCGCCTTAGCGAATCCAATTCGTCGTACAGTAATTAAACAACTACATTTGTATCATCAAGTTAAATTCATGGATCTTTGCCGACTTGTCGATATTGAAGACCATACGAAGTTTAATTTCCATTTACGTCAGTTAATTAATTGCGGAATTGTAAAAAAATTAAATCGAAAAGAATACACGTTAACCGACCTGGGCCGAGACTTATGTTCTGGGGGGTTAATGGAATTCTAGTGTTACACGAGTCTGACTCCTTAATCTAAAAAGGCAAAGTTCATGTCCGCACACGACTTCTCAGTGAAAACCGCAGACGGCAACGTCATTTCATTAAAAGATTTCAAAAATAAAGTATTGTTAGTCGTCAATACCGCCAGTCAATGTGGATTTACACCACAATATGAAAACCTTCAAAAGCTTTATCTGGACTATAAGGATAAGGGATTGGATATATTAGCTTTTCCATGTAATCAATTCGGTCATCAGGAGCCAGGCTCAGAAGATGAGATTAAATCATTTTGTACTACTGAATTTGGTGTCTCTTTCCCTCTGATGGCGAAAGTCGATGTACGTGGTGAAAGCGCTATTCCTTTGTTCCAATATTTGAGTGAGGCTAAGCCTTTTTCTGGTTTCGATAAATCTCACCCGATTACAGAGAAGCTTCAGTCTGCATTGGAAAAGAATTTTCCTGAGTACCTTGAAGGTAATGGAATTAAGTGGAATTTCACCAAGTTCCTGATTAATAAAGATGGTGAAGTCGTTGGTCGATACGAACCAACGGCTGATCCTTTAACTATCGCAAACGATATTGACTCTATTTTATAAGGTCGGTCATGGCAGAAAATAATATCGGGACAGAAGCAGTCAATGATGATGCTTCATTTGTTAATGACAGAGGAAGTCGTACTCAGCAATATCTACGCGTATTGTTACTGGGGGTAAGTGCTTTTGTCTTTAACACAACGGAATTTGTTCCGGTTGGTCTATTGACCGATATAGCAAAAGATTTTGCAGTATCTACGGCTCAAGCTGGATGGATGTTAACGATTTATGCTTGGATTGTCGCAGGGTTATCTCTGCCGCTAATGATGCTGACAAAAAACATGGAGCGTAAGAAATTACTTATCTTCCTATTTCTTTTGTTTATCGGTAGTCATATGTTATCGGTGTTTGCCTGGAGCTTCGAGATATTGGTGCTTAGTCGAACTGGAATAGCGGTAGCTCATGCGATCTTCTGGTCCATAACGGCTTCGATTGCTATTCGTGTCGGTCCTCCGGGCAAAAAGACCTTTGCTTTGGGCGTACTTGCGACGGGTACTTCGATGGCAATGGTTCTGGGAGTACCTGTGGGGCGTATGGTCGGACAATTGTTCGGTTGGAGAGCCACTTTTGGTCTGATTGCTGCGGCTGCATTGGTTGTAATGATATCGCTATATCGTCTGTTACCACCATTACCAGTTCTGTTTACGGGAACATTTAAGAAAGTACCAGAGTTACTAAAAACACCGATGTTATGGAGTTTGTATCTGATTACGTTTATGGCCTTTACATCACACTATACGATGTACAGCTATATTGAGCCGTATTTAGAACAGGTTGCGCATGTGAATGCTCACTTTACAACCTTCCTTCTTTTGCTATTTGGTTGTGCTGGAATTATAGGCAGTGTGACATTTGGCTATCTTGGTGAAAAGTTGGGTACAGCTTTGATGGTGACAGCATTGGTGCTTTTGATTATTACGATTGGTATCCAGCCATGGCTAGTCGGCTCTAAGGTATTTATTGCTGCTAACGTTGTCTTTTGGGGCATTGCAATGACGGTGCTGATTTTGACATGTCAGTCTAAAGTTATGTCGGTTGATGCGAACTCCGCTGACATCATTATCTCAATGTTCTCAGGTATTATTAACTTGGGAATAGGGGCCGGAGCTTTAGTTGGTGGTCATGCGATAAGCTTAGTTACGATGCCGCATCTTGGGTATGTTGGCTCAGGGTTGGCAGCGCTTTCATTACTGACCTTGCTATACTTTATGAGAAAGATACCCGAGCTTCGTAGATAACCTCTCCTAAAGAGCATCTAATAAAAACCCGCATCAGTTTTTGCGGGTTTTTTTGTGATTAGTTGATTGCTGCGAGCCTTGCAGCAAATCCCATGAAAAGCATACCTAAAAGACTGTTCGAAAGCTTACTTAGAATAATATGTTGCTTGAACATCTGCGTCATACTACGGCCAAGAAAGATCAAAAGGCTAAGATAAGTAATACTCATCACTTCAAGGATTGTCGCCAGCGTCAGATAAGACAGCCAGGTACTTTCATAGTTGTAATCAATAAACTGAATAAAGAATGAAACGTAAAATAGAATCGCTTTTGGATTCGTTAAACTGAGTGTTAGAGATTTACGAAACACCTTTTCTTTTTTTATTTTGATTTCTTCCTTGTGCTCTTTTTTAGCAAACCAGTGTTCATAAATCAGTGTTCCGCCCAAGTAAAGAAGATAGGCCGCACCAATATAACGAATAATAGAATAGAGGACAGGGGAGGCTTGAATGACTGACGCAACACCAAGATAGGCCAAAAGAATTAGAATTGCGTCACCGACCAAGACACCTGACGCTGCCAGATACCCTTTTTTAACGCCATGAGTCGAACCGACCTTCAACACATACATTGAATTTGGACCCGGTGCGAGGATAATCATGACCAAACCCGCCATGAACGTCCATATATTTAAAATACCAATACTCTCGAACATAACACTGCCCTACAACAAAAGAGCAACACTTTTATATCAAATTAACGATATTGTCTATTATTTTTGAGCGTTAAAGCGTACAAAGATAAACAGTATAAGTGTTATACGAATATTTACACATTTCGAGTTTTACAAACGGCCTTTATCAAATCAGCTAATACCCTAACGATGGGGGACGTTTGCTCAAAGTTAGTGAACACTAAATACATAGGTAATACACGTTTTTGCCCAATTTCGAGTGGCAGCACTGTCAATTGATGACTGTCGAGTTCGTGTTGGATACGATGCAATGGTAGCCAGCCGAAGCAGAGCTTGCACTTAATCGATTCGATAGCCGATTCGACCGTATTAACAATCCAATATCGTCCACGCCTTTCAAAGGGAAGAGACGATTGACGATCGATATTGTCTATATAGATTTGTGTGAAATGACTAAGATCGGCTAGCGCAAGATCGCCTTCTTTACGATGTAATAATGGATGGTCGGGATGAGCAACGGCGATGGTTTCAATATCAAAGAGTTTTTCATCAATCGCCTCTGGTCGACTGCGAGAACCAATGAAAAGATCAGCTTTGCGATCATTGTCTTTATGAGTGAGTCGTACTTGTTCTCTAAGCTCAATCTGGATATGTGGATGAATCTCAATAAAGCGAGCCAATGCGTTAAACAAAATGGATTTTGGAAATAAACTGTCAACTTCGATGCTTATTTTCGCCGGAGAGCCAGATGAAAGTATCTTCGCCTTACGTTCTACATTATCAAACTCATTTAAAAGAGGACGAATATCGTCCATCAAAGCTTCACCAATTGGCGTCAGACTGACTTTTTTCCCTTCCGTATGAAGTAGCTTTATTCCGAGCTGGTCTTGTAAATGTTTGATAGCGTAGCTAATTGATGACTGGCTTTTATATAAGTGCTCTGCGGCTGCTGTAAAACCACCTTGTTCAATAATCGTTTGCAATATAAACCATTGCTCAAGCGTCGATTTCAGCATTGTTTACTCCAATCAATTTGTATTAGGGTATCGATATCAGAGTGATGCACTCGCTCTGGCTGCTTGATCGTATACACCCGCTAGCATTCTCAGTAATTGCGCTGTATCACCGATAGATTCATTTTTGATTCCTGTCTCGACTAATATTTCGATGAGACACTGTTCTCGTACTTCACGGTATTTTTTACACAGGTTGATGCCATCTTTGGTCGATTTGAAGAGAACTTCTTTGCCCGATTTTTCACTATCGACGAGCCCTAGTTTCAATAATTTTTTTAACGCGTAAGAGACGATGTGTGTATCTTCAATATTTAAGACGAAGCAAATATCGGATAGACGTTTTTTTGTTGAACGATGAGCGACGTGATGAAGAATCTGAATTTCGAGCGAGGTCATGTCTTTGACTCCTGCAGCTCTCATACAGCGTACCATCCAACGATCAAAGGCATTACTTAGAATAGTGACACCAAATTCAAACTCAGAGAGTTCTGCTGAGCGCTCAGAGACAAGGTGAGACGCAGAAACAATTTTTGTGATTTGATCCGTCATTAGTGATTTCCGAATTGTCTTAATTAAAAATTATTAAATCATTTTATTGATAAATTATCGATAAAATGTTGATATATTTTTATTGAAATTAGCTAGGATGAAAGTTCATGGTCTCAACGGAAGAGATACGCCTTTATCAATTGGGTGAATCAGTCATCACACTCGAGTACTCGAAAGAAATCGATCTGAGTATTCAACGCAAGATTTGGAAGCTGGCTGAAGTTTACCAATCTCATGCACATGTTACCGACATTGTTCCGGGCATGAATAATCTGACGGTCATATTTGAACTGTATAGTGTCAACTTGGTAGAAGAACAGCAGCGTCTTTCTGATGCTTGGTTTGCGCTTAAAAATACGTCTTACGCTGAAAGTCGAATGATTGAAATTCCAGTCCATTATGGTGGTGACAAGGGGCCAGATTTAGACAACGTTGCGAATCACTGTGGTATGTCTGCTCAGAAGGTGGTCGACACGCATAGTCAAAGTGAATACGTGGTGTATTTTCTCGGTTTTCAACCTGGTTTCGCGTACTTGGGGGGAATGCCTGAGTCGATAGCAACACCAAGACATTCATCGCCAAGAGCAAAAGTACCCAAAGGTTCTGTCGCGATTGGTGGTGCTCAAACGGGTGTTTACCCGAACGTTTCACCCGGAGGATGGCAGATCATTGGTCATACCGATATCGAGTTATTTGTCCCCAATAGAAAACAGCCCTCTATCTGGCTGCCGGGTGACTCTGTGCGGTTTACGGTTGCGGGAGTATCGTTATGATTGAAATTATCCAAGCGGGGCCACTCACATCAGTACAGGATCTTGGCCGTGTCGGGTTTCGCGCGCAGGGGGTTGCACAGTCTGGTGCGACAGATGCTCTCTCACTGAAAATAGCGAATATTTTGGTAGGAAACAGTGAAGATAGTGCTGGTATCGAATGGATGTTTGGTAGCGGTAAAATCAAGTTTGTTCATGATGTGTGGTTTGCACTGACTGGAGCCGATAGTTTTGCAGAGTTAAATGGACGGCCTGCCTATTCGGGGTGGCGGTATTTCGCTCGTTCTGGAGAGGTATTGGTTTTAAAAGCGCCGAGACGCGGTCTATGCACTTACCTTGCGGTTGAGGGGGGCTTAGATATTGAGCAAACTCTGGGTTCAAGAGCGACTGATTTACAATCCGGGTTTGGTGGACACTCTGGCCGAGCGCTACAAAAAGGTGATCGCTTAGCCCTATTAGACAATAACAACGAGCACCCGGATAGTTCGGTGGGTGTTTTATTGCCGATGAATGACGGTATTATTCATTGCTTGCCCGGACCCGAGTATGAGCAATTTTCCTCACAAGCTAAGCAACGTTTCGGTCAGGAGTTCTGGCAAGTAAAAACAGAATCAAACCGAATGGGATTCAGGCTTGAAGGAAAGACCTTAAATAGAGAAATTAACGGGGATCTTCTTTCTCACGGTATTGTTCCTGGCACCATACAGGTTCCTCCTGATGGAAAGCCGATTATTATTGGGGTGGATGGACAGACAACGGGGGGCTATCCCCGTATCGCTTCAGTTGTGAATAGTGACTTGTGGAAAGTTGGTCAGTTGCGTCCTGGGGACGATATCATTTTTAGAATGATTACTCCCGAGCAGGCAAAAAAAGCCTATAGCGAGCAACAACTATACTTGAAAAAATTAAGGATTGGCCTTGGGATCAAAGGGAGCATGTAATATGGCAAAAGTGGATTTAAATTGTGATATGGGTGAAAGTTTTGGAACCTACACAATCGGAAGTGATGATCAGATAATCAAACACGTCTCGTCTGTGAACATCGCTTGTGGCTTTCATGCTGGCGATCCAACAGTAATGCGAAAGACCGTTAAAATGGCTAAGAAGAATAATGTCGCCGTCGGTGCTCATCCTGGGTTTGATGATCTAAAAGGATTCGGTCGCCGAAATATAGCAATCTCTTCTCAAGAAGCATATGACATCGTGACTTATCAGGTCGGGGCTCTCTACGGTTTTACGCGATCCGCAGGTGTACCAATGCATCATGTTAAGCCCCACGGCGCTTTGTATAATATGGCGGCTAAAGATTCAGAGTTATCTCTGGCAATCGCGCAAGCTGTATACGATATTAGTCCGGAGCTTATTTTATATGGTCTAGCCGGTAGTGAACTCATCAAAGCAGGTCAGAAAACAGGACTTCGAGTCTACAATGAAGTCTTTGCTGATAGGACGTATCAATCCGATGGCTCCTTGACGCCGCGAGCTCAGCCTAATGCCTTATTGGAATCCGATCAGGATGCTGTTGATCAAGTACTTAATATGGTTTTAAAAGGTCAGGTTAAAGCGACAAACGGAGAGTGGATAAACGTGAAAGCAGATACGATTTGTATTCACGGCGATGGCGCTCATGCATTAAGTTTTGCTGAAAAAGTGATGCGAACGTTAAAGCATAATGGTGTTCAGGTGATGGCATAAAAGAGGGGGAAGCTTAGCTTCCCCCTCTTTTGAATCAATCAAGATACGTTTTCTTAATGCGGCGAGCTAGCTTAATGACCAGCTCATACGGGATCGTTCCCACCGCTTCAGCGACTTTTTCTACGGGAAGGTTATTACCCCAGAATTCAACGGTATCTCCCACTTTATCTTTCGCATCAGGGCCAAGATCAACGGTAATCATGTCCATAGAGACTCGTCCAGAAATGGGCACGATCCGTCCATTAATGAAAACAGGCGTTCCGGCAGGAGCTGAGCGAGGAAAACCATCTCCGTATCCCATAGCGACTACACCCATATAGGTATCACGTGAAGATGACCATGTTTCACCGTACCCAACAGGTTGATGAGCTTCATGTTTGCGAACAGCAATCAACTTGGTCTGCAGGGTCATTACCGGTTTGAGGCCAAGTTCAGCACCTGTTTCTCCTTCGGTTGGACTGATACCGTAAAGCGCGATTCCACCACGACAATAATCGAAATGAGACGTTTCCCAGTAAAGAATCCCCGCAGAATTAGCTAACGTTTTCGGTCCAGGATAGGGTCCTGTTGCTTTTAAAAAGATATCCAGTTGTCGCTCGGTTTTATCCGAGGATTTATCATCGGCACTGCTAAAATGGCTCATAAAGCCAACTGGGCCAGCTAATTTGTTTGTTGCTTCTACGCGCGCTACAAAATCTGGTAATTCAAAAGGCTGCACTCCTAAACGGTGCATACCAGTATCAAGTTTAATCCACGTATGGACTGGCTTAGACAAGTCAGTTTGTTCTAAGTCTTGAAGCTGTTCTTCGCAATGAATTGCTGTATGAAAGTTATTTTCTGCGGCAATCTTTAAATCGTCGGCGCAAAAGCATCCCTCTAACAGAAGGATGTCTTGGGGAATGCCAGCCTCGCGTAGCTCCACCGCTTCTTCTATGCGAGACACTGCAAACATATCTGCATGAGCTAGTGCCTGAGCTGTTTTGACGGCATTGTGTCCGTATGCGTCTCCCTTTATTACTGCAACTACTTTTTGCCCTTCACACAGCGATTTCAACTTTTGGTAATTATGCTTTAACGCTTTGAAATCTATGATGGCTTCTGCTGTAATCATAATCGTTCCTGATATGGCTATTTGGACTTTACTCAGCCCAAAGCTTTAAGGCTTCGGGCATTCTTTGGCTTATCGTGATTCTTCTACCGACGACACACCAGATTTTTCTTCTTTAGACGCAAAATACGCCTTGGTTAACTTAAATACAACTGGGCTTAACACGGCTAACGCGATTAAGTTTGGTATCGCCATCATTGCATTAAGCGTATCACTTAATAGCCACACAAAATTCAGCTCCATCGTTGCTCCGACGGGAAGAGCTAGAACAAAGATAATTCTGAATGGCAGTACGGCTTTTGGACCAAACAGATAAATGGCACAACGTTCTCCGTAGACAGACCAACCAACGATAGTCGTAAACGCAAAGATAGCCAAACTGATAGCAACGAGATATCCACCGACACCGGGAAGGACTTGATCAAATGCCGCTGATGTTAGTGCAGCTCCTGATTCTCCAGCCGTCCATTGACCCGAAATAATGATAACTAGACCGGTAATAGTACAAATTAGTAAGGTATCGATGAAGGTACCTAACATAGCGATCAGCCCTTGACGAACAGGATCGTCAGTATGTGCACTTGCGTGAGCTATCGGAGCCGAACCTAACCCAGCTTCATTTGAGAAAATACCACGTGCCACGCCGTAACGGATAGCCATCCAAACGGTCGCTCCTGCAAAGCCACCCTCGGCCGAAGTTGGTGTGAATGCTTCTTTAAAGACTAACGCTATCGCACTGCCAATTTCTCCTGCGTTAGCGGCCAAGATTACGATACCGCAGCCAACATATGCTAATGCCATAAAAGGAACTAGTGCGCCCGCAAAAGCTCCTATACGTTTTATACCACCAATTAAAACGGCGCCAGCAAGAATCATAACTACGATGCCGACCACCAATGGCGAAATAGAAAAGCTTGCGTTGAGTACCTGCGCAATAGAGTTAATCTGTACACCGTTACCAATACCAAAGCAGGCAAATGTACCAAAGAAAGCAAACAGGGTGCCTAACCAAGCCCATTTTTTGCCCATACCATTTTTGATGTAGTACATTGGACCACCAACGAAACTGCCATTGGCATCGGTCTCGCGATATTTTACGGCAAGAACAGCTTCAGCGTATTTAGTTGCCATACCGAGTAATGCGGTCATCCACATCCAAAATAATGCTCCAGGGCCACCAACAAATACCGCCGTTGCTACCCCTGCAATATTTCCTGTTCCTACTGTTGCTGACATCGCCGTCATTAAAGCTTGAAAGGGAGGAATCTCGCCATCACCATTTTCAGCTGGTTTACGACCACTCCACATCAACTTGAATGCACGACCGATATTAAAAATGGGCATGAACTTTAAGCCAAAGTTTAAGAACACCCCGACCCCAAGGATCATCACAAGCATAGGGACACCCCATACGATGCTATTCACCTGACTAATAAAGTTTTGTATCAGTTCCATCTGTAACACTCCAAAAAACTAGAACTTTTCAATAGATTCTCACTAAATAGCAATATATGAACCAAGTTTTAACCAATATATGAAAAAGTATAATCAAACTCGTTGAGTCGACTTAGGTCTTGGTGTAGTGGGTGGAAAATAATATCGCTTCCAATTAAATAAAGATAAGTATTTTTTATAAAAATCTAAAATTATAAATAAAATAGGTTTTTTAATCTAAATGTTGTTTGTTGAATACCCATATCAGAAAGGCGCGTTTGTTAAACAACAAATCCATATAAAAAGTAAGTGATATAGTGAAAATGTATATATTTGGTGCGTTATGGCACCGTTTTGGTGCTAATTTGGTCTGTTTTATTCAATACAGGCTTAGAAATTCCTGAACACATGTCTCTAATTGTGATCTTTTTCACAGAAATAATTCAAAATAAACATGTGAATAACGATAGATAAAATATCTATAAAATTGTTTTTAACCAAAATTATATATAACTAAAAAAATTTCTTATTCCGTGTATTTTTCTAAATACCACAAGATAAATATTCATTTAATTTCTTTTATTGCAAATTTTTCAGTATTAAATATGGTTCGATTTTTTGCTTTTGTTTTGCATATTAATTCATTAATTTCGATATGTATTGCTTAAATAGTCGTTTTTTTAACTAAATTGGACTAATTAATGATTGTGGTTTTAATTTTTTGTCACGTATTTTGCACTGTGATTATCAGTAAATGTGAAATTTTAAATTAATGTAATTAGTGACTTTGGAGATTAAAGATGGAACTTAAACAACCATATCTACTTTTCTTAGGCGACGCACCTGATGCGCTAGCGGCTAAAGTGGCACAAGGGATTAAAACATGGCGTCCGGAATATTGTGTTGGACAAATCCGTTTAGATAATTGCAATGCGGATGTGGGACTTACCGATCTTTCGATAGCTGAAGCCGCCGAAGCAGGGGCAAAAACTCTGGTCATTGGTGTAGCTAACCGAGGTGGGTTGATTTCTAAAGAGTGGGTTACTGTTTTACTTGAAGCTATTGATGCAGGAATGGATATCGCGGCAGGGCTACACAATAAACTGACTGATATTCCAGAGCTTGTTGCAGCAGCAGATAAAAAGGGATGCTCATTATTTGATGTTCGCTATCCAACTCAGGTTTATCCGGTCGCCAGTGGTAAAAGACGTTCTGGTAAACGCTTACTGACCGTAGGTACAGATTGCTCAGTAGGTAAAATGTACACATCACTTGCGATAGAAAAAGAAATGAGTGAGCGTGGAATGAACACCGATTTTCGTGCAACTGGTCAAACAGGCATTCTTATTTCGGGTGCAGGTGTGAGTGCAGACTGTGTTGTCGCTGATTTTATTGCCGGAGCGATAGAAACAATTTGTCCGGCGGCAGATCAACAGCATTGGGATATTGTTGAGGGACAGGGTTCATTGTTCCACGCTTCCTACGCTGGTGTAACCACTGGGCTGATCCATGGCGCTCAGGCTGATGCCTTAGTTCTTTGTCACGAACCAACTCGTGAACACATGCGTGGTCTTCCTGATTATAAACTTCCAGCGCTAGCTGATTGCATGGAGCGTAATCTCCTAACTGCTCGTCTAACTAATCCAAATGCAGTATTCGTTGGTGTGTCGGTAAATACATCTGCTATGTCTGAAAAAGAAGCGCTTGAATACATGGACAAAGTGGAATCTGAGCTGGGTTTACCTGTTGTTGACCCATTCCGTCAAGGCGTAAGTCGAATTGTAGACAAAGTTGCGGAGATCTAATGGAAGTCAATATCCATCAAAAAAGCTGGCCTATACGTGGTTCATTTACTATTTCGCGGGGGACGAAAACCTCCGCCGAAACAATTATCGTAGAGATAAGAACTCGCGGGGTTATTGGCCGTGGGGAGTGTGTGCCATACAGTCGATACGGTGAAACATTGGAGAGTGTCAAAGCGCAGATTGAAGGTGTTTTACCCGAGGTGAAATGTGGAATTAACCGGACACATCTGCAAAGCTTGCTTCCGTCCGGAGCTGCACGTAATGCGCTTGACTGTGCTATGTGGGATCTCGAGCTTAAACTGAATCATTCGTCTGTGTGGGATGCATTAAAAATCCAACCACAACCTTTGACGACGGCCTATACATTGTCTTTGGATAAACCGCATCGAATGGAGCAGGTTGCAGTTGAAAATGCCTACCGCCCATTGTTAAAACTGAAGTTGGGTGGACCAGAAGATTTAGAGCGCGTAAAAGCAGTTCGAAATGGATCTCCAAAAGCGAAAATTATCCTCGATGCCAATGAGGCCTGGGACAAAGAAACATACGATGCCCTTATACCTGAGTTGCTCAAACTTGATGTCGCAATGATTGAACAACCTTTTCATGCCGATAATGATCACTGGCTAGATGGTCTTGACCGTCCCATTCCAATTTGTGCAGACGAGTCATGTCATGACAGAAAGAGTTTGGAAAACGTCATTGGACGCTATGACATGATCAATATTAAGACCGATAAGACTGGTGGACTAACCGAAGCCCTCATGCTTAAGCAAGATGCAGAACAAGCAGGACTGAGAATCATGGTCGGTTGTATGTTGTCTTCCTCGTTAAGCATGGCGCCAGCTTATGTTGTTGCTCAAGGTGTCGAAGTTGTCGATCTAGATGGTCCGTTACTGCTGGCGAAGGATATAGAACCAGGGTTTGAATTTGAGAATAATTTAATGATGCCTTTCGACCGTCGGTTGTGGGGATAAAAGAAGGATTTTGTTATGGAACGTACAGTTTATCTTAATGGGAAATATATCCCTGAATCACAAGCTCATGTATCTATCTTCGATCGTGGCTTTTTATTTGCTGACGCCGTTTATGAAGTAACTGCAGTACTAGATGGGAAACTAATCGATAATCCGGGACACTTGGCGCGCTTGGAACGCTCTACAAAAGAGTTAGGAATCAAGCTCCCTGTATCGGGCCCTGAGCTGACTAAGATTCAAAAAACACTGATTGAAAAAAACAATTTAGTTGAAGGCGGGATCTATTTACAGCTCTCTCGCGGTGCAGAAAGCGATCGCGAATTTGATTACTCAGATGATATAGAGCCAACGCTCGTTTTATTCACTCAATCTCGTTCTCTTATCAATTCACCTAAACGCGAAACGGGAATTAAAGTCATATCATTCGACGATATTCGATGGAGACGACGCGATATAAAAACAACGAGCCTGTTACCTGCCTGTTTGGCAAAACACGCTGCGCATGCGGCTAACGCGGACGATGTCTGGTTAATCGAAAACGGCTATGTGACTGAAGGTGGCTCTAGCAACGCCTATATCATCACGCAGGAAGGTAAACTCGTTACAAGACCACTTAGCAATGACATTCTTCACGGTATCACACGGGCGTCATTAATGAAGCTCGCTCAGGATACGGGGATTGAAATTGAAGAACGTTTATTCACCATTGATGAAGCCTACGCAGCAAAAGAAGCATTCATCAGTTCAGCCACCACGTTTGTTTGGCCAGTTGTTGCAATTGACGATAAGCCTATTTCTGATGGTAAACCTGGTGAATTTTCCTTAAAGCTTAGAGATATTTACATCACAACCGCAAAAGAGCTCGCCGAATAAGATTCAAGTACACCAAAAAAAGCCTCTGAAATTTTTCAGAGGTTTTTTTTACCTCAAAATATATCCGATTCGGATCACAAACATTTCTCCCATCAATGAATCACAATGCGTTATTTTTGATTGTTTACATCAAAAACAAATCAAAAATATATGCAATAATCTATCATTGTTATTTTTATTTTCTGAAATAATGATAGAAAAATATAGCTCAAACACATATAAACATATGATTTAATAGTATTTTTAATTTGTTAAAACCTTGTTATTAATAATGTTATTGCTAAATGTGTGATGTGGATATCTTTATTGAATCCAAATAAATCATATTTTCTATCACGAGGTTTGATGTTGAGGTCTTTTATATGATTTAACACATCAGTCTTGTGAGTTTTGCAACCGATAGCAAAGATGAAATTGATTGGTTGCATCAGAAAAAGATTACTAAATGAATTACTCATTAATTTTTATTTTTACGTTATTTAGGAGTCCATAATATGGTGAAATTGAAGGATTATAATTCGCGCTACGTCTACGCGATGTGCGCAATTGCTGCTCTTGGGGGAGTCATGTTTGGCTACTCTACTGGGGTAATTGCAGGCGCGGTCGATCCCATTCAGCAAAATTTCCATCTGAGCTCAGCTCAAATCGGATGGGTTGTATCTAGTATCTTTATTGGTTGCTTTTTTGGTTCACTGATCTCTGGTCGTGTGGCTGAAAAAAGTGGTCGTAAATTAGCGTTATTGATTGCATCAGTGTTGTACATTGTTTCTTCTTTGGGAAGTGCATTTGCAGACTCATTTGTGATGTTCTCTGCTGCTCGCATCTTATGCGGTGTTGGTGTTGGTATGGCAAGTGCGGTTGCACCAATGTTCATGTCTGAAATTGCTCCAGCTGAGATTCGTGGTAAAGCATCTGGCTTATTCAATCTATCTGTTGTTGGCTCACAGACTGTTGTATACGCGGTGAACTTTCTGATTGCATGGGGTGTTACTGAAGTTTGGCTAAATGATATCGGTTGGCGTTGGATGATGGGTGCTCAACTTGTACCTGCAGGTCTGATGTTTATTCTAACTCTCATTTTGCCTGAATCACCTTTATGGAATTTAAACAACGGTCGTCCAGAAAAGCTTTAGCTGTTTACAAAAAGATTTATCCAAATCTAAACGAAGAAGAAGCTAATTGGATCTTCCAAGAAAAAACAGCGATGAAAGGGGATGATTCACAGCCAGTTGCTTCAGGCAAGAGATTGGCTAATCCTGTGATGAAATACATCATGATTATTGGTTGTACTATCGCAGTTTTACAACAAATTACTGGCGCGAACGTGATGATGTATTACGCTCCTCTAGTATTACAAACTGCAGAAACAACCAAAGATATGGTGTTTTTCCAAACTATCTTTATCGGTTTGTTCAATGCAATTGGCGCGTTCATTGGTATGGTTCTATTTGACCACTTCGGCCGCTTGCCAATGATGAAAATAGGCACGTGGGGTTGTATCGCTTGTCTATTGCTCGTTTCTTACGGCATGTACACAGGCGACACTGGTTACATTACTGTGGTTAGCGTAGTGACCTTCATGGTGTTCTTTGCAATCGGTTGGGGCGCAGGTACTTGGGTATTGGTTTCCGAAATCTTCCCTGCACAGATTCGTGGCATTGGTATGGGTATCTCAGTAAGTATGATGTGGGTTTTCAACTTCATTATCATGCAGATCTTCCCATTGATAAACCAAAATGACTATTTACAGAGCCACTTCCACGGTGCTTTCCCAATGTGGATATTTGTTGGATTTAACCTCTTCTGCTTATGGTTCCTGACTAAATTTGTTCCAGAAACTAAAGGCTTATCTTTAGAAGAAATTGAACGAACTATGGCAAGCAGACTGGAAGCAAAAACTAAACGTGATTCTAAAGTCGTAACCTCACACTAATTATAATGGAGATTGATAGACATGCTTAAGACACTACACGGAATTTCAACTAACTATTGTAACGTCATGACAGAAGCAAGAATTGCTCATGAAACGGGTTACGATGCTTTAGAGTTTTTACATAATAAACTATTGCGTTATTTAGATAACGGTGGCACTACTGCAGCACTTAAAAGCCGTATCGATGGTTTTGGTCTGCAAACTGGTTGTATCAATGCTTTGATTGATATTGAACGCCATCAGGGTGACGAATACACTCAGATGTTGAAAGATGCAGAGCGCCTAACTCAGATTGCAGCTGACTTAGAATGTCCTAACATACAGATTTTAGCTCAGCATGGAATTGATCATCTTTCACAAGATGAAATCATGACCATCATGACAAATAACATCGATAAAATTTCAGATATTGGTATGAAATATGGTGTGCGTTACCAAATCGAAGTAATTGCATCAACTCAGTTCAATACGTTGAATCACGCTTTACAGGTTATTGATACACTGAAAAAACCTAACGTTGGTATCGTAGTCGATTTCTGGCACTTGTATGCATCAGGTAGTCAGCCAAGCGATATCGCGAAGTTGGACAAAAACATCATCTATGGTGTGCATTTCTGTGATGGACGTAAACCATATAAAGATGAACCATGGAATGAGCTTGTTCAACGCGCATACTTCCCTGGAGAAGGTGATATCGACGTACAAGCGTTTACGAATGCAGTTCAATCCACTGGATTCGACGGAGTATGGTCAACTGAATTGTTCAGCCCTAAACGTTGGGAAGATGATTTGTGGGATGCTGCGCGCTCATGCATTGAGAACATGACTAAATATACTGGCTAATGGCAATCTAATTAGCTGTATAAAAGATGAGATTCGGAGTGACACGAATCTCATCTTTTTGTGAGGGCAGTTTCTCACTCCAGGGCAGAGGAGTATTGGGACTGCGCGAACAACCGAATTGATAACAAAGTTACACTTTTGAACATAATAGTTTCGAATTCAGGCCTGATCCGGAAATCAGGCCTTTTTTTATCCCACCTTTGATGGTTCAACACCATAATATTTGCTATCGCCAAGACAGAAACCTAATCTATTAGTGATTACTTAGCACTCTAATTATTATGTAAAAGAACGAAAATTCCCTTTGGTCAATAGGTTGCGAAGTGTTGTAATGATCCTTATGTACGCTCTGTTCTTAGTCAGGTTAATTTTTATTTAACCGAGTATTAACCCATATGTGCAGTAGACTAAGAACATTGTGGGGGAAATCTATTTCTAAAATAGGTATTTACTAAATTTATTTTGAACTGTTCCTTGGAACAAGGAATGTTTCATTTGATAAGAAAGAACTTTAACTTTCAGGAGAGATATAATGACGAAAGTCCGTCCTTTATTCAGCAAGTCGGTTTTGGCCGTGGGTCTTGCGCTAGCGCTTGCAGGCTGTCAGGACGAGTCCTCGGCTCAGGCTACATCTCAACAACCTCAGGCTGTCGCTGTTGATTCTATTGTTATTCAGTCGCAAGCGATTGAGCTTACAGATAAGCTTCCTGGTAGAACTAGCGCGTATCGTACGGCAGAAGTTCGCCCTCAGGTTGATGGTATTATTCTTAAGCGATTTTTTGTTGAAGGTAGTTCTGTCAAGAAAGGCGATGTCCTTTATCAAATTGACCCATCTACTTACGAAGTTGCATTAGACAGTGCAAAAGCCGATTTAGCGTCTGCTCAAGCAACGTTAGAAAAAGCTAAGATGCAGGCAGATCGTTATGAGGGGCTGGTTAAGAACCGTGCTATCAGTGAGCAGGACTATGAAGATGCGCTGGCGACTTATCGCGAAGCTAACGCATCTGTAATGTCCGCTAAAGCAGCCGTCAAATCTGCACAGATTGATTTAGGTTATACCAAAATTAAGGCTCCAATATCGGGTCGAATTGGTAAATCTGACGTAAGTGAAGGCGCTCTTGTGACTGCTGCGCAGTCTGATTACTTAGCGACAATTCGTCAAATCGATCCACTTTATGTTGATATGTCTCAACCAAGTAGTGAGGTCCTTAAGCTGCGTCAACATGCTAAGGACGATAACGGTGAAATGGCGAAAAAACTATCAGGAATTAAGTTAACACTTGATGACGGTACGGAAATCAAGCAAGAAGCAACTCTGCAGTTTGCTGACGCTAGCGTAGATGAAAGCACTGGTACGGTAACACTCAGAGCACTATTGCCTAACAAAGATCATCTTTTACTCCCGGGTTTATATGTTAGAGCAAGTGTTCCTGTTGATTACAAAGAAAATGCGTTTCTTGTCCCCCAAGCTGCTGTAACTCGCGATACTCAAGGCAATGCTCATGTGAAACTTGTTGGTGCTGACAATAAAGTGGAAGATCGTCAGATAACCACTGAGCGAGTTATTGACCAAAGCTGGCTAGTCACATCAGGTCTTAAAGATGGTGATCAGATCATCGTGAGTGGACTTCAGAAAATCAGTGATGGTGCTGTTGTCAATCCAACTCAACAAAGCAGCGAAAAGAAAGGACAATAATTTATGGCTCGCTTTTTTATCGATAGACCCATATTTGCGTGGGTGATAGCGATACTAATTATGCTGGCAGGGATACTTTCTATTGAAGAACTCCCTATCGAACAGTATCCGCAAATCGCGCCACCAGCAATCAGTATCTCTGGTACGTACACAGGTGCTTCGGCTAAGACGGTGGAAGACAGTGTAACGCAGGTTATCGAACAGAACATGAACGGTATTGATAACTTGCTTTACATGAACTCAACCAGTGACTCATCTGGTCGTTTCCAGATTCAGTTGACGTTTGCGACTGGAACCGATGCGGATATCGCTCAGGTCCAAGTGCAGAACAAGCTAAGTGCTGTGGAGTCAACACTGCCTGACTCGGTTGTTAACACAGGTATCACTACAGCCAAAGCGACCAGTAGCTTTTTAATGGTCGTTGGTTTCATCTCTCAAGATGGCTCGATGAATAACACAGAGCTAGCTGACTACGTTGTTTCTAATGTAAAAGACTCTCTAAGCCGTGTTAGTGGTGTGGGTGAAGTCCAGGTGTTTGGTGGTCAACACTCGATGCGAATTTGGTTAGACCCAAATAAGCTAAACAAGTTTAGTTTGACGCCATCTGATGTGACGAGCGCTATTTCTAGCCAAAACACACAGATTTCTGTAGGTAACCTTGGCGGAACTCCTTCAGTACCGGGTCAACAGTTGACGGCAACAATTACAGCTCAAGGTCGATTGAGTACAGTAGACCAGTTTGAGAATATCTTATTAAAAGTAAATAGTGATGGTTCTCAGATTCGAGTTAAAGACGTCGCTCGTGTTGAAATGGGTGCTGAAACGTATCAGGCACAGGCTCGTTTTAACGGTAAATACTCAACGGGTATTGCAGTTAAATTGGCGACAGGAGCAAATGCTCTGGACACAGCCAATAACGTAAGAGCAAAAATCAGTGAACTTGAACCTTTCTTCCCGGACGGAATGAAAGTCGTTTACCCATATGATACGACTCCATTCGTTAAAATTTCGATTGAAGAAGTGGTTCATACACTGATCGAAGCTGTTGTGCTTGTATTCATTGTCATGTTCGTTTTCTTGCAGAACTTCCGTGCAACGTTAATTCCTACAATTGCAGTGCCCGTCGTTTTACTTGGTACGTTCGGTATCATGGCTGCGTTCGGCTATTCGATTAATACGTTAACGATGTTTGGTTTGGTGCTCGCCATCGGCCTACTGGTGGATGATGCTATCGTTGTTGTCGAAAACGTCGAGAGGGTCATGGAAGAAGACGGTCTCCCGCCTTTAGAGGCTACCCGAAAATCGATGGGGCAAATCACTGGCGCATTGGTTGGTATTGCATTGGTACTGAGTGCTGTATTCATCCCAATGGCATTCTTCGGTGGGGCTTCTGGTGAAATTTATCGTCAGTTCTCATTAACAATCGTATCGGCAATGGTACTTTCTGTTCTTGTTGCGATGATCTTAACGCCTGCATTATGTGCGACGATTCTAAAACCTCGTAAAGAGGGCGAACAGCACATTCAACATGGCCCGCTTGCTTGGTTCAATACTGGATTTAACAAAGGTACAGAAAAATACCGAAATATGGTGTCGAGAAACGTTTCGCGTAAAGTACGTTTCGGTATCATTTATCTGATTATCGTCGGTGGGTTGACAGTGATGTGGCAAAGACTGCCTGGATCATTCCTTCCTGAAGAAGACCAAGGCATGTTTATGATGATGGTGACGCTGCCAACAGGCGCGAGCCAAGAGCGAACTCTTGATGTCAACAAGAAACTGCGTGAGTACTTCCTCAATCAGGAAAAAGACAACGTTGATTCTATCTTCACTATCGCAGGCTTCAGTTTCGCTGGTTCAGGCCAAAATATGGGCATGGCGTTTGTGAAACTAAAAGATTGGGATGAACGTACTAATCCATCTCAAGCCGTAAATGCGATTATTGGTCGGGCTTACGGATATTTCGCAACGATCAAAGAAGCTCAGGTGTTTGCATTTAACTTACCTGCTGTACCAGGTTTAGGCACATCAAGTG
Source organism: Vibrio viridaestus (assembly GCF_003856525.1). Classification (GTDB taxonomy): domain Bacteria; phylum Pseudomonadota; class Gammaproteobacteria; order Enterobacterales; family Vibrionaceae; genus Vibrio; species Vibrio viridaestus. The sequence goes on along the minus strand of NZ_RJVQ01000008.1, from coordinate 120,794 downwards.
GTTTTGATGCTTATTTGGTTGACCGTGGTAACCAGGGCCATGAGAAATTAGTTCAAGCGCGTAATCAACTGCTCGGTATGGCGGCTCAGGATCCGAAACTTTCAGGCGTTCGTCCAAATGGTATGAGTGATGGTCCTCAGTTCCGCATTGATATCGACTACGAGAAAGCAATGGCAATGGACGTATCTGTTAGTGATATCAACACTACATTGTCTACTGCTTGGGGTTCATCGTACGTTAACGACTTTATCGATAATGGTCGTATCAAAAAAGTTTATGTTCAGGCTGATGCGCCGTATCGTATGAACCCAGAGGACCTAAGCTTGTGGCATGTGCGTAACTCTGATGGGGATATGGTTCCATTTGACGCGTTTGCTAGCTATCGTTGGACTTATGGTTCTCCTCGTTTAGAACGTTTCAATGGTGCTCCTTCAGTCAACATTCAAGGTTCTGCTGCGGAAGGTAGTAGTTCGGGTGAGGCAATGAATGAGATGGAAGCCTTAGCGAAAAAATTACCTGCTGGCTATGGAATTGAATGGGGCGGTATCTCTTATCAAGAGAAACAATCTTCTTCCCAAGCGGGATTACTTTACGGGATTTCGTTGCTAATCGTCTTCCTTGCACTGGCTGCATTGTATGAAAGCTGGAGTGTTCCGTTCTCCGTTATCCTAATTGTACCTCTGGGTATATTAGGTGCCGTGTTGGCAACAACCTTAAAAGGTTTATCGAACGATGTATACTTCCAGGTAGGCTTGTTGACGACGATTGGTTTGTCAGCGAAGAACGCTATCCTGATTGTTGAATTTGCGAAAGCTCAGTACGACGAAGGTATGGACTTAATTAAGGCCACGATTGAAGCTTGTCGTATGCGTTTACGCCCAATCATGATGACGTCGTTTGCCTTTATCCTAGGCGTGTTACCTCTGGCTCTGAGTTCTGGAGCAGGTGCCGCGTCTCGTAATGCGATCGGTTGGGGGGTAGTTGGTGGTATGCTGTCGGCAACGATACTATCAATATTCTTTGTACCAGTATTCTTTGTCATGGTTATGCGTTTGTTCAGAACTAAACCGCATAATCTCAAAGCGATTGAGACTCAAGAGGACACTAAGTAATGCAAATAAAAATAGTCTCTTTGATGGTCGCAGCAGTGTTAACCGGGTGTAGTATGGCACCCGATTATCAACGTCCTGAAGCTCCGACAACGGCAGGCTGGACAGGCGTTGATAAGGCATCCGATCAAACTGTTTTACCAGACTGGAAGACATTCATGGCTGATGAGCGTCTTCAAAGCTTGGTTGAAATGGCACTTAAGAACAACAAAGACCTGCGTCAAACGATTCTTAATGTGGCCTCGTTACGTGCTCAGTATAAAATTCAGGATTCCGATCGTTATCCAGGGTTGGATGCTTCGGGTACGGTAACCAATCAACGTTATTCAAATAACTATACTGGACAAGGTACGAGCTACAATCATTACAAAACGGCTACCGTTGGTGTCAGCAGTTATGAACTTGATTTGTTTGGCCGTGTAAAGAGTTTGTCTGATGAAGCTCTAGAATCTTATCTATCAGAAGATGAAACTCGCCGAAGTGCTGTGATTTCTCTGATTGCAGAAGTTGCGACGAGTTACATGTCACTGCTTGCTGATCAGGAACTGCTAGCACTGACAAATGATACTGTTGATGCTTATGAAGAAACACTAAAGCTGGTGCAGACGCGTTATGATGCTGGTTACAGTGACGCATTGACTTTGGCTCAGAGTAAGACCGCGCTTTATAGTGCTCAGGCGACTGCAGCCCAATATCGCTTGTCGGTAGCTCAGGAATACAACACGTTAAGGCAACTTGTTGGTGCACCTATCGATAAAAGCTACTTAGGAAAACTCCCAGACGAAGAAGGGAAATTCCTTTCTGAGCTAAAGGTAGGCGCTTCATCGGATCTGTTGTTGGCCAGACCGGATATTTTAGCAGCGGAACATACGTTAAGAGCGTCTAACGCGAATATCGGTGCTGCTCGTGCTGCTTTCTTCCCAACTATTAGTCTGACGGCTGGATATGGTAGTGCAAGTCAGTCATTGGATAACCTGTTCAGCGGTGGTTCTCAGTATTGGTCGTTTATACCGTCGATTACTGTTCCTATTTTTGACTGGGGCAATAACTCCGCAAACCTTGATTTAGCGAAGATAGAGAAACAGTCTTCTGTTATCGCGTATCAACAGGCAATCGAAACTGCTTTTAAAGAAGTCTCTGATGCATTATTGGGTCAGAAGCACTATCTAGAGGAGTGGGATGCTCAAAAGGCAAATTTACAAGCGAATGAACAGTACTATGATTTAGCGAAAATGCGTTACGAAAAAGGGAACGATAGTTATATCGACCTCCTGGATGCGCAGCGTTCTCTGTTCAGTGCTCGTGAGAGCGAATTGACGTCTCATCTGAGCCTTTTAACCAGCCGAATTAATCTGTATAAAGCATTAGGTGGTGGTTGGACTGCAGCGGATAATGAGCAGTCAACTTCCGTATCGAATGCGATAGACGAAATGGACAATAGCGAAGAATAGTTTGCTGTTAGAAATTGAAAAAGCGTGCCTAAGCACGCTTTTTTTGTATCTGAAATCGGAAGTGCCAATTACGAGTAGAACAATCCTACACCGCCAACCATAAGTAGCGATAATTTAAATTTTGTCATCCAGACTCCGTTCTCTTTATTAAGTGGAATCCTCAGAGCAACGAAACTTATTAGGACTCCCAGAACCCCTCGTAATGACTGAATGACATTGGCCTCTAACACGCCGGAAATTTTAAATCCGATGACGAGTAGTACAACACCTACAATCCAGGTAACGGCAGACCATTTCATGTGATAAGCAGCGGATAGGGGGACTTTAAACATTGGAGCGACGATTAACATCACCACGCCACAAAAGAAGTAATTAATGGTCACTGTGACCATAGTACTTTCTGTGACGCTCAATTGCGGATAGAGCTTGGTGTATTCCGTAATGCCAATATCTGAAAATCCATAACAGATACTGGCACCCAGTACGAATAAAGCGGGTTTGATATCCAATTTCCCAGATGTTGATGATATTGAATAAGCAAGGTAAATGATGATTGCGATAGACAACCACTGAATCGTACTTAACTCACTGTGAAAAATAAAAATACTCACTAGAGCGATGGCGGGTATTTTGAGAACGAGCAAGGGAGAAACAATCGAACTGTCGCTAATTCGAATAGCACTAAAAAGCAGAAACTGTCCTAACAGGTATGGGATATTTGCTCTCAATAACAACTCGTAATCAGAGAAAGAAAAATACTGCCAGTAGCCTAGAAATATGAGGGGAAAAGCAAGTATAACCGCCATGCAGATATGAATAGCGATAAGAATCTGGGTCGCGGAGTAGTTATGTCCGCGTTGAGATACTTGGGTAACAAAGTAATTGAGTGCCTGAAAGAAAGCGCCAATAAAGCTGGCAATAATACCGAACATACATCCTCAAATGGAAAGAGTTAAAATCGAAAACGGTTGTGTGAGTGAAAGCTGAGAGATAGGTGTAGTCAAATGAACGAAAAACACTATCAACCAATTGTATATGATATGATTGCAAAGTATCTAGTCGAATTATTAACCGATTTCAAAAGTATAATTATAACGTTCAAAAACGAGAGGAACTCATGTACAAACTACTTGCTTTAGACATGGATGGAACTGTTCTTTCAAATGATCATATTATCTCGCCTTATCTAAAAGATGTGCTGACTGCTGTAAAGGAAAAAACGCATGTGCTATTTGTCACAGGCCGTCATCATGTTGCAGCACAGCCATACCACAAAGAATTAGCGCTAACGACTCCTGCGATATGTTGCAATGGTACTTATGTTTATGACTTCGCAAACCAAAAAGTACTGATGGAAAATGCCTTAAAAAAACAAGATGCATTACGTTTTTTCAATATGGCGAAGGATGCGGGAATGAAGCAGGTTCTTTACGTTGCAGATGCTATGCTGTATTCGGAACAAAATCCTGTGGATTACATCGATGGATTGGTTCATTGGGCAAAATCTTTTCCCGAAAGTGAACGACCAAAAATTGCAGCAACACATTCATTTGAAGAGGCTATTCAGTCCGCAGAGTATGTGTGGAAAATTGTTTTGGAAGGCTTACCCGAAACGCTAACGTCTATTTTGCATGACCCGTGGGTTCAGGCTACCTTTAATCCAGAGCAATCTTGGTTTAATCGTGTTGACTGTGCGCCAGCAGGCAATAGCAAAGGAAATCGACTAGCCCAGTATATTGAATCGATCGGAATATTACCAAACGAGGTCATGGCCGTCGGCGACAACTTTAATGATGTTTCAATGCTTAAATTTGCTGGGTACGGAGTTGCCATGAAAAACGCAGAACCCGATGTCCAATCAATCGCCGATGAAGTCTGCACGACGACAAATGAGGGTGATGGACTGGCTAAGCTATTAGAGAAAACCTTTTTGTCCTAAAACTGTAATCTCAAAATCACCATGGAGAGACGCGTGACTGAATCGATGACCGTTGTCTGTTTAGATGATGATAAATTTATCTTAAAAAATGTGACTAAGCTTTGTCGTAGTCTTAGGCCGGATTGGAATATTAAAGCCTACGATGATCCTAAGACGTGGTATAAAAATTGGCGAGTGCCGCCGAGGGCTCCTATCGATATTTTTATTTGCGACCTGACACTGCCAAGTCTGCGTGGTGATGAGCTATTGAAAGGGATTGTAAGTGCCTGCCCTAATGCCATTCGTGTTCTTCTTAGTGAAGAGATAGAGGAAAGTAAAGCACAAACAGTTTATGACTATGCTCATGTTGTTATTTCTAAGCCTTTTGCTATAGAAGACTTTGAAAATCTTTTCATTCATGCAGAACGGATACACCAGTTACCATTTAGCCATTCATGCCGAGAAAAGCTTGGTCGATGTACTCTCTTACCCGTTCTTCCGAAGTACATCGTTGAGTTGCAGAGTCTTCTTGCTCAACCAAATTATGAGACAAAGCAAGTCGTCAATGTGATCGGACATGAACCGGCTCTGGTGGCTAAATTACTTCAAGTTGCTAATTCATCTCTAATGGGGTTCAGACGAACGACTGATTCTTTAGTTGAGGTGGTGAACAGATTAGGGGCCTCATTAGTCGAGGCCATCGCCGTATCAATGTCAGTCAAAGTTGTTGGCAATAAATTAACTGCCGCACAACACGAAAGTATCGTTGAACAGTCTATCCGGTCGGGTTCGATTGCAAGGCATTTAGCTAAAACTTTGGGGCGCAGTAAGGTCGAAGAAGACAAGGTGTTTGTTGCTTCGCTACTGACTTCAATCGGTTCGATTGCCTTATTATCTCAAGATGTAGCACTTGATCAGCTTGATAATAGTATGCACTTCCAAGAGGGGTTTGCTGACACGCATATTGCTGCAGCGTATTTGCTCACAGTTTGGGGGTACGAATTAGAAATCGGCAATATGATTCTTAATCAACAAAATTTTCGGTTTAGCAGTATTGACGATAATGAGGTACTAACCAGTATCGTTGGAATTGCTGGTCTACTCTCGAAAGTGAAAACAAAACATGATTTTCACGATGTTGTTAGCATTGTTCCTGAGCCTGTTCAGTTTGTTTTAATCGACCAAATGCAGGATATGTTAGGGATTGATAATGAATAAAAATGGCCCTTAAAATGGGCCAATATCGTGGTTAGCAGTTATTTTTCTTGGCCTGTCCTGGTGGGCAGAAGGTTCCGTTAGATGAATGCCCTCCATCAGACACATTGACGTCAGTACCACCCACTTTTCCTTCAACTCGCGTTAGCTGGCAAGCTGATAGTACGATTGAGAAACTAAGAATTATCATCACTTTTAGCATTTTCTACTCACATTGTTTTTATAAAGTTCCCTTTTAGTTTAGTAAAAATTTTTACTCTCTATTTTAAGGTAATGTAAATTTATGTCAGTTTTGGCTCTTTTGGTTGACTGGTTCATTTTTGTTGTTATTATGAGCCTAATAACTAAATGAACCAAAAAGGTGTATTATGAGTAACGCTTATGCATATTTAAGAATGTCACCCAAAATTGAGGATGTAGACCGTCGCATCGAAGCCTTAAAACAGTCGTCTGATGACATTGAGCTTTTTGTTGAAAAGGGGATTAAAGGCCGAGTGCCATTGGACGAAAGGCCAGAATACGAAAAACTGAATGCTAAACTGGTCGCCGGAGATGAACTTTTCTTATGGTGGATTGATGAGCTAGGTATTGATTTTCTGACCAGCGTTAACAACGTGACTAGTCTTATCCAACGCGGTGTGACGATAAGAACAATTAATCAAAATCTCGAATTTAAACTCGATGATCAGATTACCGATGCGTTGATAAAAATGATGCATGGTTATGCTGAGTCAGATCGGCATAAACGCATGTTTGCGGCTGAGATGGGACGACGTGCTCTGAAATGTGATCCGGGTAAGTGGAAAGAAAAATTCCGTGGACGCCGTGGAAATGAGGAGATGCATCGTACGGTTGCGCAAAAGTTATTTGAAGGTAAGACACTACAGCAAGTCGCTGATGAAACCGAAGTGAGTCTTTCGACTGTAAAGCGCATCAAAGCGAAGCTCAAAGAGCACGACGAAATGGGACAGATGCGCGGTAGAGGACATCATCGTGAGCATCGAAAACATGGGCATATTAATGGCGAAAGGTCTGGAATGAGACACGGTAAGCGTCATGGGCGTTCTCAAGAATCCGAAGATCTGTAAATCCTGCAAAGGAATAAAATGAATACATCGCAAACACTGGAACAATCGTTTAACTGGCGTCCTGTATTGCTCGCCAGTTTAACCATAAGTGTCGGACAACTGAGTATTGGTCTAGTCTTTCCGTCACTTCCTTGGATAGCCCAAGACTTCAATATTTCAATAGACCAGACACAACTTCTTATCTCAGCATATTTACTTGGCTTTGGTCCGTCTCAGTTTTTTTATGGTCCTATATCAGACTCAATAGGTAGAAAAAAAGTGCTTCTTTTTGCTCTGGTATTAGCTTTTATTGGATTAACGACACTCGTACTGTTCAGTAGTAGTTTCACAGGCTTGGTGGCTGGTCGCTTTATCCAAGGATTGGGAACCGGATGCTGTGCAGTATTAGCTAGAGCGTCAACGAGAGACAGTTATTCTGGAGAACAGCTGCCTATTGCTCTTTCTTATGTCACTATGGTTGCATCGTTCACGCCCATTTTTGCTCCCGTTATCGGTGGTTTCATAAACCATTTATACGGATGGTTAGCTATATTTATAACACTTATGTGCTATGTCAGTTTCGTTTGGATACTGTTGTACTTCTTATTCGATGAAACGATGAACGATAAAAAGCCTCTACCGAAGGTGGGAGAGTCACTAAAACAATATAAGTCTCTACTCGACTCATCTTACTTTATTAGTTTTGGTACCATCGGTTGGTTGAATTTTACGCTTGTGACGACCTGTATTTCGTTGATGCCATTTCTTATGCAGGTTCAAATCGGGATGTCATCAGATGAGTATGCGCTATGGGCTCTTATCCCTGCAGTCGGTCTACTGTTAGGCAGTTTTTCTGTGACTCGGTTAAGACCAAAAATAGGGCTAAAACGTGTCTTTATAATAGCGCCATTGATGCAACTGTTATCAGCGATATGGTTTATCTCAACACCACTAAATCCGTTGATGCTCATGCTTGGTCAGTTTCTGATGGTCTTTGGTAATGGCATTGCTTTACCTTGCGCTCAAGCTCAGCTCATGATGCCTTATAAAAATAGGGCTGGGATGGTTGCCGCTTTGGCTGGTGGCGGGCAGATGATATTTGCGGCTGTGGTCAGTTTTATATTACTGCGATTAGGGATCAATCAGGCATGGCATTTAGGGATTGTGATTGGCTGTTTTGCTTTAATCACATTGGTCAACATTCACCGTGGTTTTAAAGCAAAAGTAGAGAGCGAGTGAATCGATCTCTACTCATTAGGTTATGGTCGATGAGAATCAATAAGTGTGTTCAAATCTGTTGCCGCTTTTTTCGGAGACTGGCTAGAACAGATAGCCGAGACAACTGCAATTCCATCTACACCGGTGTTCGCAATTAAAGGAATGGTATCCTCAGTAAGTCCACCAATCGCGACAATGGGAAATCTGGATTCTTGTAACGCCCAAGTTAGTCCTTCGACGCCCCATTCTGTAATCGTATTTGTTTTGGTGGCCGTCGAATAAATTGCACTTAACCCCACATAATCAATATCCATGGCTCTGGCTTCGTGAAGCTGTTCCTTGGTTTCAATTGAAAGCCCGATTATTTTTTCGGGGCCTAACAGCGCACGAGCAATATCGACTGGCATATCCGACTGGCCTAAATGAACACCATCCGCTTCAACCGCAAGCGCAATGTCTACCCGATCATTAATGATTAGTGGCACGCCGGTATAGGCCAATAGTTGCTTTAAGTGCTGAGCCTTTTCAAGGAAAAGGCGCGAGTTACTGCTTTTCTCCCGAAGTTGCACTAAAGTAACTCCGCCAGCGATGGCTTGTTTGACGATAGCTCCAAGTTTATCGACTGGTAAGCTATCGTCAGTAACGAGATAGAGTTTTAATATTGAACTGTCCATTCTTTTAGTCGTTCCAACCTTAATTAAGAAATTTGGCGGAGATTGAGACGTTTCTCTATATCGTCAACCGTGAGTGTATACAGTGTATCAAGTAAGTGCATCTGGAGACTTCCTGGGCCATGGCTGAGTTCTGCCGCTATTTCACCCGCGATACTCATTATAGCTGCGGCTGCTAATCCTGTTGTTTCTCCTGTTGCAGCGAACGCACCTGTTAACGCGCTCAGACTACAGCCTGTCCCCGTAACATACGGCATTAAGAACGAACCATTTGATAATGCGACGACGTGATTTTTGCTAACGACGTAGTCGGTTTCTCCAGAAATAACGACGTTCGCATCATATTTTTCAAGTAGCGCTTGAGCTGCGGATAGCGCGGCCTCGCTTGAATCTAAAGCATCAACGCCTTTTGTTTGTGAGTCTTGTCGTGCCATTGCAATGATTTCTGAAGCGTTACCGCGAATAATGAGTGAGTTGGCAAGAGATGCGATTTGTCGCGCAAGGTTGGTTCTGAGTTGAGTTGCGCCACATCCGACAGGGTCCAGAATCACCGGTTTATTAAAATGATTTGCTTGCTCGACAGCAAACAACATTCTAGGAATCCATACCGAGTCAAGCGTGCCGATATTAATCACCAAGGCTCCGGCAAAACTCATCATCTCTGTCATTTCTTCTTGAGAATGCGCCATGATTGGTGATGCGCCAATTGCCAGCAATGCGTTCGCCGTATTATTCATTACCACATAGTTAGTAATATTGACGATAAGTGGTCTTTGTTCGCGGACTTTGATTAGTGCTTCTTGTATGTAGTGTTTATCCATCATGATTATTTATCTCCATACGTCATCACGTACTCATTTTCTTTAGGTAAACGAGCGATGATTTTTTTCTCAAATAGAAAATGTCCATAGTCGTTATAGCGACCAAGGTCTGCTGCTTCAGGTCGCAGAGCAAAGCGAGGTAGGGTATCTTGCCACGCTAATTTATTGAGTTCGTTATCGAGTGTATCCGGAGCGTAGGCAACAAATGTTTTCCATGCCTGTTGGGGATGATTAACGATGTAGGTTGTTGCTTGTGCTAGCGCGTGGTTGAATGCTCTGATTTGTTTTAGCTTTTTTGTGTCTTTATTGGCAACAAATACGAGTTCATCATAAGAAGGAACGCCATTCTCTTCCGGATAAAAAGAACGAGCCTTGTAACCTTCAAGTGCCAATTGGTTGGTCTCAAAATTCCTTAGTCCACCCCAGATTGCATCTACTTTCCCAGAAGCAAGCGACGATGATAATGACCAACCCACATTGACGATATGTACGTCCGAGTATGCAACGCCCTCAGATGCCAACATAGTTCCCACATTTGCTTCTTCATTCCCCGCTAAAGCAATGCCAATTGTTTTTCCTTTTAGGTCTTTTAACGATTTAATTTTGCTTTTATCCAACACCATCAGAGTATTAAGTGGTGTTGCAATGAGTGTTGCGGTTCTTGTTAAAGGGAGCCCTTGAGCAACATCCATAGTTAAGTTTGGTTGATAGGTGATCGCTAAATCGACTTTGTTCGCCGCTGCGAGTTTTGGTGGTGTGGCCGGATCTGCAGGCTCTTGTATGTCAACCTCAATACCATTCTTTTCGAAGTAACCGAGTTGTTTCGCAACAATAATGGGTCCATGGTTGGGATTGACAAACCAATCCAGCATTAAAGTTAGCTTGTTATCTTCTGCATGCACCGCACACGCAATGAGTGATAAAAAACAGCCAATAAAAAATTTCATAATCGTCCTTATTATTACCAATAGATACATCGTTTAAGTAATTTGTCTGTAAGCTGATAGAGTAAAATTGACATACAAGACAAAAGAAAAAGGGCAGCAAACATATCGTCAACCATCATTCGAGCGTTTGCCTGTAACATGAGATAACCCAATCCCTCGCTAGAGCCGACCCATTCGCCTGCAATCGCACCTATGGGCGCGATGACTACAGAGATGCGAATGCCGGATGCGATCGCGGGTAGTGCCGCGGGCAATCGGATAAAGAGAAGTTGTTGCCATTTAGAGGCGCCGAGCGTTTTACTCAAATCCAGATAGTGGGTCGGTGTTGAGCTTATGCCGTCAAAACAGCATGATGTGATGGGAAAGAAAATAATAATTGCCGCCATCACCACCTTTGAGGCAATACCATACCCTAGCCAAAGCATCATGATAGGAGCGATGGCAAATACGGGGAGTGCCTGACTTATTATGATCAGAGGCAGTAACCAATTCCTTATCGATTTAAACCAAAGCATCTGAACAGAGAGTAGGAAACCTATGCCGAGTCCTAGACCAAGTCCAAGAAGCATTTCTTGTAACGTTACCCATGCGTGATAGATAAGAATGGGAAATCGCGAATACACTCTCGTAAAGACGTCAAAGGGCGAAGGTAAAATAAATTTTGGTAATGACAATACCTGTGTCGCTATTTGCCATAGGAAAATGCAGATAAGGAATCCGATGAGTCCCCGCATCAGACCTGACTGACGTTTTAAATAGGTCACTGTCGCTCTCCGGAAAGTAATTGCATAATTTGTTGGTGCAATAGAGCTGATTCAGTGTTTAGTTCGCGAATTGGCGAGGAAGTTGGTAAAGATAAACTTTGCATGAAGGCAGGTTTGCCCTTTAGCAGGAATAATTTCCTTGCTAGCTTTATCGCTTCTAATGGGTCATGAGTAATCAGTATGACGGCTTTGTTTGTCAGCAGCTCAAATGAGAGTTCTTGCAACCGGCTTCTCGTTACCGCATCTAATGCTGAGAATGGTTCATCCATTAATACCACGGGCTTGTCTTGAATTAATGTTCTGACTAAGGCGGCGCGTTGACGCATCCCGCCCGACAACGTTTTGGGGTGATCATACAAATGGTCTGCAAGTCCTACTTTGTCTAACAGCTCAATAGCTCGTTCTCTATTTTCTGATTTTGTCCCACAGGTTGAAAAACGAAATGGAAGCAGTACGTTATCCAAAATAGTAAGCCAAGGAAGCAGACTGTCGTGTTGTTCCATGTACGCGATGTTGTGATGAAGAGGTGAGGTAAACCCGTGGGTGATTTTGCCTGACATGCAAACGTGGTCGTGATTTAATCCTGCAAGAAAACGCAGTAGGGTAGTCTTGCCACATCCACTCGTACCAAGAATGCATGACCAACCTTCTGCGGGGAAAGTGACTGATACGCCATTAATAAGAGGCTTTTGACCTCTATACGCCAGCGAAAGATCATCTAGGGTTATATCTTGGGTTTGAATAGCCATCATAGACTTATTTATTCAACACATAGAAATGATGAACAGGCCCGTGACCACGACCAATATTGAGTTCATCCGCATGTCGAATGGCTTCGGTAATATAACGTTTTGCTTTATCAACTGCTTCAACTAGGGGATATCCCTGTGCCAGATATGAGGCAATTGCAGAAGACAACGTACATCCAGTCCCATGCGTATTATTTGTGTTGATTCGGGTTGATGAATACGGTTTTGCTGTGTGCTTTTGGACAAGTAGATCGACGCTATCCGTCGATTCATTTAGGTGACCACCTTTCAATAATGCAGCATTGATCGGAAGTTCTCGGATATCTTCGATCAAGTCATTCAAGTTACCATTAAATGCCTCTGGAGATTTATTTATCAGGGCTAATGCTTCTGGTACGTTAGGTGTAATTAGGGTTGCTAGAGGAAGTAAGTATTCAATCAAATCCTCGATCGCGTTGGATTTGAGGAGCAAATCACCGCTGGTAGCAACCATTACGGGATCAAGTACGATTTGTTTTGGTGAGTAATCGCGTAATTTTTCAGCAACGAGCTTTATAATGGCAGAATCGGCTAGCATACCGATTTTGACGACAGCAATATTGAGGTCAGTAAATACTGAGTCGAGCTGTGAAGCAATGTGCTCAAGAGGGATTGGACATATCGCTTGAACGCCTTGAGTATTCTGCGATGTTACTGCGGTAATCACCGAGCATGCATAAGACCCAGTTGCTGAAATTGCTTTAATATCGGCCTGGATTCCAGCACCACCACCACTATCGCTACCGGCAATAGTTAAGACAACGGGAATTACATTAGATTTGATCAGCGTCATAATCGTTCCTTGGATCGGTCGAAAGGAACAATTATGGAATCATCCGGCTAAGGTAGGAAAACTGAGCAGTTCAAGATGTCCAAATAGTTCCCTACGCCAGTACTAACTGTATCAGGTTCAACGGGTCTCGCTAGGCGATCTCAGCATTAAGCTCCCCGACTATTTGCAGCCAATATTACCAGTCGTAGCCTAAAACGAAAGTGATTTTAGGCAAGATTTCATACTTAAGTCAGATTGGTTTTTTATATTGCTCCTCACTGGCAATAGTTAGGTATCATTAACCTCATATTAACCATGGAGTTTTTACACTAAAATAAGATTGTATTTCACATTATTTATAGCGATTAAAGCCATGCGTAAAGTATTGATTGTTGAGGATGATATCGATTTAGCCACAGCGATTATTGATTATATGGAGTTAGAGGAAATCGATACTGACTACGCCGCTGATGGTCAGGTAGGACTCAATTTAATCGTGCAAAACGACTATGATGTTGTACTGCTTGACATTAATTTACCCAAGATTGAAGGGTTGGTTGTCTGTGAGCGTATTCGGGCTCAGGGTATTGAAACACCAGTATTGATGCTGACTGCAAGAGACACTTTGGATGATAAACTCATTGGTTTTTCCAAAGGTGCTGATGATTATTTAGTCAAACCTTTTGCCATGGAAGAGTTAATTGCTCGGGTCAAAGTATTATCCAAGCGTAAAAGCGGCGAAGCCACCAAGCTCAAAGTGAACGATCTAACATTTGATGTCCTCTCACGTGAAGTTAAGAGAGGGGAAAAGGTGTTAAAATTATCGCCAATAGCGACCAAAATATTAGAATTATTGATGAGAGAGTCGCCAAATGCGGTTTCGCGTGAGAAAATCATGCGTCACGTGTGGGGGGACGACATACCCGACAGTAACAGTCTAAAAGTACACATATTCAATTTGCGTAAGCAAATTGATGGTGAACAAACTCCCCACTTAGTTCACACCATCCCTAGTTACGGATTTGCAATAAAATAGCGCTGCTCATGAGAATACGTAAAAGCATGCATATATACCTGTCATGTACCATCATTTTGGTAGGTACACTGACCGTGGTGAGCTTTTCTACCATAGCGATGAACTACTTTATTAATGGTTTAGATATCGCGTTTCGCTACACAATGGAACTTATCGGTAAGGATGCGCAACCACCAGAGCATGGACATGCGACATTTCTCGATTTTGACGTGGCAGGCAGCTGGAATGGGGTTCCTTCCGTTATCAAAGAGACTCTCGATGAACCTAAGGGACACCTAGGATTTAGTAAGTATATTTTGCGCAAACATTGGTACGAGTCTCCAGAGATAGCTACTTTTGCAATGCGATATGTTCATTCAGATGGCACGGTTGTTTATGTGACAAGAGCATTCAGCCACATGGATGAAACTGATCCAAAGATCCCTTTTCTCACACGAATTATTGTTATCGGTTTTATTGGTGTTCTGATTTTTGGTTTTTGTATTCTCTTCTTGCTGTATCAGCTTAATAAGCCATTCGACCGGCTCATGGGGTGGACTCGGAAATTGAATACTGAAAATCTTACGCAGCCAGTACCAGATTTCCATTATCGTGAAATTAATGAGTTGGCGAATATTATCCAATCCAGTCTCTCGTCAGTTCAGCAGACGTTAGAGCGGGAAAGGAAATTTATTTCACACGCTAGCCACGAATTGCGTACGCCTATTTCGGTTGTTCGAAGTAATACCGAATTGTTGCTTAAACTGATGTCCAAGGAAGGTTCATCTGACAAGCAAAAACAGGTAGCTGAGCGAGTGTTGAGGGCCAGTATCTCGATGACTGAGCTTTGTGATACTTTACTATGGCTAAATCGTCGTGAGTATAAAAATCTATCTCGTAGTAGTGTTGATTTAGGAGCATTGATTGAGCAACTCACGTTTGAGCTTAATTATCTGATCAAAAATAAAGAGGTAACGCTGTCTATTAATGCCCAACACAGCAGCCATACTCTTTCCTGTATTCTGGCGAGAATAGTGTTAGGTAATCTTATCCGTAATGCGTTTCAGCATACCTATTCTGGAACGATACAAATAAATCATAAAAATGACTGGGTATTGATTCGCAACCAAAATAGCGAAGAATTTGAAGAAAAGGCCAGTTTAGGGTTCGGGCTGGGGCTTGAGCTAACGAAACAAATTATTAAACAATACGGTTGGCAATATAGGGTGAAAGAAATTCCTGGGGGACGCATTGTCTTCATTCGCTTCAGCTAACTTAATCTGACTCCTTCAAAATATTTGAACATCAGCGCCAATTCTCCTTAATTTTTTCAGGTCTTCTGTTTTCCTATAATAGTCTTGTCAGCAGTAAAGTGGAGGCAATTATGGGCAAATTAATAGAAGGTAAATGGCACGATATCTGGTACGACACCAAGTCAAGCGAAGGGCGTTTTGTGCGCGAAGACGCGGGATTTCGTGACTGGGTCTGTGCTAAACCCGGATCTAAATTTGCACCAGAGTCTGGCCGGTACCACTTATATGTGTCGTATGCTTGTCCCTGGGCGCATCGAGCTTTGATTTTCCGAGAGTTGAAACAACTACAAGATCATATTGATGTGACCGTTGTCTGCCCTGATATGATGTCTCATGGATGGCGTTTTGGTATTCCAGAGCCCTTGTACGGATTCACTAAAATGCATGAGATTTATACCAAGGCTAAACATGATTACACAGGCAGAGTAACGGTTCCCGTGCTCTGGGATAAGCAGTCTGAGACAATCGTGAGTAATGAATCTTCAGAAATTATTCGGATGTTTAATTCCGAGTTTAACGAGCTAACTGGCAACACTGATGACTATTATCCGCAGGAATTAAGAGCGACGATTGATCGCTGGAACGATTTTATTTATCCAAACATCAATAATGGCGTTTATCGATGTGGATTTGCGACATCACAGGAAGCTTATGAAGAGGCGTACGAATCTCTATTTTCTGCGCTTGATACCATTGAGGATCACTTAGCAACCAGTCGTTATCTAGCTGGTCATCGAATCACTGAAGCAGACTGGCGTTTATTCACGACCTTAGTGCGTTTTGATGCGGTTTACGTAGGGCATTTTAAATGCAATAAACGTAGAATCGCGGACTATCCGAATCTGCATGGATATCTTAAAGAGCTGTATCAAGTACCTGGTATTAAAGGTACGACTGAGTTTTATCACATCAAACGGCATTACTACTACAGTCATACAGGAATAAATCCAACACAGATTGTACCCGCTGGACCTGAACTTGATTTAGATTCTCCTCATGGGAGAGAATATATTGGGTTATAAAAAAATCCCCGGATTACTCCGGGGATTTTTATTTAAAACAGTAGGATGAAAATATTACTTTTCTTCCTGTGCTGCCTGAATTGCCGTTAAAGCGATTGTGTAAACAATGTCGTCTACTAGCGCGCCACGAGACAAATCGTTAACTGGTTTACGCATACCTTGGAGCATTGGACCGATAGATACTAGGTCAGCAGAACGTTGTACAGCTTTGTATGTTGTGTTACCAGTGTTTAGGTCTGGGAAGACAAATACAGTCGCTTTACCAGCAACAGGAGAGTTTGGCGCTTTTGAAGCGGCAACGTTTTCCATAATAGCTGCATCGTACTGAAGCGGACCATCGATAACGAGGTCTGGACGTTTTTCCTGAGCGATACGTGTTGCTTCGCGTACTTTGTCTACGTCAGCGCCTTTACCAGACGTACCTGTTGAGTACGAAATCATCGCAACGCGCGGGTCAATGCCGAATGCTGCTGCAGAATCTGCAGACTGGATAGCGATTTCAGCTAATTGTTCTGCAGTTGGATCTGGGTTAATCGCACAGTCACCGTATACTAATACTTGATCAGGCAATAGCATGAAGAAGATAGAAGATACGATAGACGCGTTAGGCGCTGTTTTGATGATTTGGAATGGTGGTACGATAGTGTTTGCTGTTGTATGAACTGCACCAGATACAAGACCGTCAACTTCACCCGCTTCAAGCATCATTGTGCCAAGGAATACTGAGTCTTGTAGTTTTTCTTGAGCAACAACTTCGGTCATACCTTTCTTAGAACGAAGTTCTACAAGACGAGCCACATAATTATCACGAACTTTGTCAGAATCGATAATCTGGATACCAGAACCTAGAGTCACGCCTTGTTGCTCAGCAACACGTTTGATCTCTGCAGGGTTACCCAAAAGCACACATTCCGCGATACCTTTTTCAGCACAAATTGCGGCAGCCTTAACAGTACGTGGTTCATCACCTTCAGGAAGAACGATACGTTTACCTGCACGACGAGCAAACTCTGTTAATTGATAACGGAATGCTGGTGGGCTTAAACGACGAATACCTTTAGTACCTTCGGTTAGAGAGTTAATCCAAGGTCCATCAATGTGGCCAGCAACGTGGTCATTTACAAATTCGATACGTGCTTTATCGTCAGCAGGAACTTCTAGGTTGAAACTTTGAAGATTCAATGAAGTCTGCCATGTATTACCAGGTGCACGGAAAATAGGTAGACCAGTGTCAAAGGCTGGTTTACATAGATCAAGAATTTCTTTTGGAATTTCGTAATCGCCAGTTAGTAGCAGAGCACCGATTTCGACACCATTCATTGCAGCAAGAGATGCCGCGATGATCACTTCTGGACGGTCTGCTGATGTAACCAAAAGGCATCCAGGTTTAAAGTGGCTTACCATGTTTGATAGAGAACGTGCGCAGAATGTGATGCTTTTGATACGGCGAGTATGAATATCACCTTCGTTAACCACAGTTGCATTCAAGTGTTTTGCCATATCGATTGCACGAGTTGCAATCAGTTCGATATGCCACGGTACACAGCCAAGAACACGAATTGGACTGGTGTTAAAGATCTGCATAACCTCGAGATTAGACTGCTTAGATAGCGCAGCATCATCAAAGATTTCAGAAAGGTCTGGACGAGTACGACCAGCTTCATCAACAGGCGCATTGAGCTTGTTGATAATAACACCAGAAATGCTTTTGTTTTTCGTTCCACCAAAGTTAGAACAAGCAACTTCAATGCGTTCTTTTAGTTGTGTCGGGTTATCAGTACCCGGAGTCGCTACTAGAACGATTTCAGCGCCAAGAGTCGCTGCGATTTCAGCATTTACCTGGTTGGCAAATGGATGCTTACGTGTTGGAACCAAACCTTCAATCAGAGTCACTTCTGAATCTGAATTTACTTGGTTGTAGCGTTCAACGATGGTTTCGAGTAACACGTCCATTTGCTCAGAACCAATTAGGTTCTCTGCATTAGACATTGGAAGTGGTTCACCGATTTTATGATCAGTGTTAGCACTTAGAATCGTAGTCGTCAGGTCTGGTTGATCACCACCAGATCTCGGCTGAGCGATTGGCTTGTAAAAAGAAACCTTAACCCCTTTGCGCTCCATCGCGCGGATTACACCCAAACTAACACTGGTAAGACCTACGCCAGCGCTAATAGGGACAAGCATAATAGTACGAGACATGAATAAGTACCTGTGCTGTCTATTAACAATCTAGTGAGACAAGATTGTAGAAAGGAACAAAGCTTAACTAATGAGAAAAGTTAAACCCCAGAATGAAACTGGCTAACCGAAGTTAGCCAGTAGAATATTAAAGTTCAGCGAGTTGAGCTGTATCTTCTGCAATCACTAATTCTTCGTTAGTTGAGATTACGATTGCAGGGATATTACTGTCGGCTGTTGTAATAACACCTTCACCGCCAAAACGAGCTTTAAGGTTTGCATCGCTATCAACTTTGATACCGAAAATGCTTAAGCGCTCAAGAACCATTTCACGGATTGGTGCAGAGTTTTCGCCGATACCCCCAGTGAAGACGATCGCGTCTAAACGACCTTCCATAGAAGCTGTGTAGCCAGCAACGTATTTAGCCAAACGATGGCAGAACACGTCCATAGCACGTGTGGCTTCTTCTTTTTCGCCGTAGTTGTCTTCAACAAAACGACAGTCAGAAGTCACTTCAGTCAGACCTAGCAGGCCAGACTCTTTTGTAAGCATAGTGTTGATTTGATCAACAGAGTAACCAAGAGCGTCATGCAAATGGAATACGATAGCGGGATCGATATCACCACTACGAGTACCCATTACTAGACCTTCAAGAGGCGTCAAGCCCATTGATGTGTCAACAGATTGGCCATTTTTTATCGCACATACTGAAGCGCCATTACCTAGGTGACAGTTGATGATGTTGAGTTCATCTTGCGATTTACCTAAACGCTCAGCTGCTTCGCGAGCGATAAAGCGGTGAGAGGTACCATGTGCGCCATAGCGACGAATACCGTGCTCTTTATACAATTTGTATGGTAGTGCATACAGATAGGCTTCTTCAGGCATTGACTGATGGAAAGCAGTATCAAAAACAGCAACGTTCTTTAAGCTAGGGAACGCTTTTTGAGCTGCTTTAATGCCGATGATGTGAGCTGGGTTATGAAGCGGAGCGAATGTTGCTGCGTCTTCGATTCCTTTTAGAACTTTTTCACAAATCAGGGCAGATTGTGTAAATTGCTCACCACCGTGTACGATACGATGACCAATTGCTGCAAGGTTATCAGCTAGCTCTGGTTTAGACGCTAAAATGGTTTCTACCATGAAAGCAAGTGCTTCTTCATGAGCAGCCCCATTACCTAATTGAGCTTCGTGTTTACTTCCGTCTAACTTCCATTTGATACGAGCTTCTGGAAGTTGTAGACATTCCGCTAAACCAGTAAGGTGCTCTGCACCGTTTTCAGCGTCTACGATTGCGAATTTCAAAGAAGAACTACCGCAGTTTAAAACTAAAACTAGCTTCGACATGAGTCACTACCTGTAATAATCAGTTTCGATAAACATCAGTGGCACCCTAAAACTTTATTCATATGTACGTGACATATATAAAGAGGGCGCGTATAAATAAAATAATCACAAGTGAGCAAGTAACCTTGATGGGCTTAATACTTTGCTCATAAAATATTGTGATTCTACATCCAAATGTTGCCATTGTATAAATTAACGGCAACAATGGTAGTAGAGGTCCGCAAAGAATAACGATAATGGGCCAATATAACAAAAAAAATTTGAAAAAATATTAACTTTAAACAATAAATTGTTATTTTAGTTTATAATTTCAACTAAATTTGAAGTAAAGTCGCCACTAAGTGAGAGAGACGCCTATGAGTCGCAACGTGGGAATTGTTCATAGCCTAAAAGATGGACAAAAGTACATAGACACTTGGCCTCTGAGAAAAGAGCTGTCCGCTATTTTCCCAGAACAGAGGATAATAAAAGCAACGAAGTTTGGCCTGAAAGTTATGCCTGCTGTCGCTGCTATTAGTGTTCTCACGCAGATGGTATTTCATAATGAAGGCGCTATGCCTCAAGCCATTGTGGTTGCTTTATTTGCCCTTAGCCTACCTCTTCAGGGGATGTGGTGGTTGGGTAATAGAGCGAATACCAAGTTACCGCCATCTCTTGCAACATGGTATCGAGAGTTGCATCAGAAGATAGTTGAAAGTGGATTCGCACTGGAGCCAGCACGTAAACAACCCAGATATAAAGAACTGGCATTCATTCTTAATAGAGCCTTCCGCCAGCTAGACAAATCTGTCTGGGAACGTTGGTTCTAGTTTTTCACATTCTTGCCCACCTTAACGAGACTTCGAAGCTCTGATTACGAACGCTGATCAGAGCTTTGTAATGTTTTTGTTCGCGTTCTGTAAAACTTTCTTCCCTTTCAAGTAAGTTATTGGTAATAATGGAGTGTACTACTCCAAGAGTACGCTATTAAATAATTACAAAACACAACATTCACAGAACATAGTCTCGAATCAAGGAGTGAAGATGAAAGCAAGTAAAATTCTTGCTGCAGCAGTGATTGCAGGTGCCGCGCTTCTATCATCGACCAGCATTATGGCGAAAACAGCCAAAATAGCTGTGTCTCAAATTGTTGAACATCCTGCATTGGATGCGACGCGCCAAGGATTGATAGACGGTTTAAAAGCAAAGGGTTATGAACAAGGTAAAAACTTAGATTTTGAATACAAAACAGCCCAAGGAAACCCAGCCATAGCAGTACAGATTGCTCGTCAATTTGTTGGAGAAAATCCTGATGTCCTAGTCGGTATAGCGACACCAACGGCCCAGGCTCTTGTTTCAGCCACTCGTAATATTCCAGTAGTTTTTACAGCCGTAACGGATCCAGTTGGTGCTAAACTTGTAAAAACATTAGAAAAACCAGGAAAGAACGTAACTGGTTTGTCAGACCTTTCCCCAGTAGAGCAGCATGTTGAACTTATCAAAGAGCTTCTGCCAAATGTTAAGACGATTGGTGTCGTTTACAACCCAGGTGAAGCTAACGCTGTTAGTCTAATGACGATCCTCAAAGAAAGTGCAAAGAAAAATGGTTTAACGCTTGCTGAAGCGACAGCACTTAAAAGTGCGGATGTTCAATCAGCTACTCAAACTATCGCTGAGAAATCAGACGTAATTTATGCTTTGATTGATAACACCGTTGCTAGCGCAATTGACGGTATGGTTGTTGCAGCCAATCAGGCTAAAACGCCTGTTTTTGGTGCTGCCACATCATATGTTGATCATGGCGCGTTCGCGAGTCTTGGTTTTGACTACTATCAAATTGGGGTACAAACTGCCGATTACGTGGTGGATATCCTAAAAGGAACACCTCCAGGTGATCTCGATGTTAAAGTAGCCAAGGGTTCGGATCTTGTTATCAATAAGACGGCTGCGGACAAGCTCGGTATCGAAATTCCTAAGTCAGTCTTAGACCGCGCTACATCTATTAAATAATTGTTTAGTTTAGCGGGACAAGCTTGTCCCGCTGTTATTTTGAAGCAGAAAGGAGCGGTTATGTCTGCTTTTGCATTTTTCGGGGCACTGGAAATAGGCCTTGTTTACGGACTTGTTGCGTTAGGTGTCTACCTTACCTTTCGTGTACTCGACTTCCCTGATCTAAGTGTAGATGGTAGTTTCCCAATGGGTGCGGCAGTAGCCGCTACGGCGATTGTTTCAGGAATCGACCCTTGGTTAGCGACATTTATGGCCATTATTGCTGGCGCTATGACTGGCTGGGTCACAGCGTTTCTGACAGTTAAATGTGGAATCCTGAATCTTTTAGCGTCGATACTGACCATGATTGCTGCGTTTTCAATCAATATTCGTATCATGGGACGTCCTAACGTTGCATTAATTGGCGAAGATACGATTCTGACCCCATTCGAGAATATGGGCGATCCAATGTATATTCGTCCTCTCGTTGTTGCGGTATTAGTTGTTATCTCGGCTATCCTCGTCATTCGTCTGCTTAATAGTGATTTTGGGCTTGGCCTTAGAGCGACAGGTGTTAATGCTCGGATGGTTGCAGCGCAAGGTGCGAGTACGGCATTTTATACCTATTTTGGTTTGGCTCTATCGAACGGATTTGTTGGCTTTGCGGGGGCACTATTTGCACAGACAAACAGTTTTGCCGATGTGACGTCAGGAGTCGGAACTATCGTCGTCGGTTTAGCTGCCGTTATCCTTGGTCAAACACTCATCCCGGGTAGAAAAATTTGGATTGCTGTCGTTGCTGTTATCGTTGGTTCTGTCTTATATCGTTTGGCTGTCGCTTTCGCTTTAAGCTCGGGTATGTTCGGTCTACAAGCCTCTGACCTCAATCTGGTGACTGCTGTGTTAGTTGCACTGGCATTGATTATGCCTAAATTGAAGAAAGGCAAGAAAAACGCTGGGGGTAAAGCATGATTCGTTTAGACAATATTCAGGTTACCTTCAATCCCGGAACAATACTGGAAAACCGAGCGCTAAAAGGCGTCGATTTAACGGTCCCTGAGCATCAGTTTTTGACTGTGATTGGGTCCAATGGGGCAGGGAAATCAACCTTACTTGGTGCTGTTACCGGTGAAACACCAATGGTGGGTGGGAAAGTCATGATCGATAATATTGATGTGACTAAGAAATCCGTTGATAAAAGAGCCAGTCTCTGCGCGCGTGTCTTTCAAGATCCTTTAGCTGGTACCTGTGGTGCGTTGACTATTGAAGAAAATATGGCTTTGGCTTATATGCGCGGGAAACGACGCAGTATAGCGTACGCGCTATCTTCTAAGCGGCGTAAACTCTTTCAGGAACGCATTAGCATTCTTGGCCTCGGTCTTGAAGATCGTTTGGGCGATAACATTGGTCTGCTTTCTGGTGGGCAACGTCAGGCTGTTAGTCTGGTCATGGCGACACTTTCTGAAAGTAAACTTCTTCTTTTGGATGAGCATACGGCCGCACTTGATCCCCGTATGGCTGCATTTATCATCGATTTGACCAAGAAGATTGTGACTGAGTTCAATCTGACAGTTATGATGGTGACTCACTCAATGAAAGATGCCCTTGCCTGTGGAGATAGGACGATCATGCTCCATCAAGGAAACATTGTTCTGGATGTAGAAGGGGAACAACGAGCGAATATGGATGTGCCAGATTTGCTCGATCTCTTTTCAAAAGTTCGTGGTGAAGAAATCACGGATGACAGCCTCCTGTTAAGTTAAGTCAACCGCTTCATTACTGCCACTGAATATCCCATTTCTGTGGCAGTAATTCACCATGTGATCCTTTCGCAATGCTACAATTACCTCACTAGCCTCGATTAACAACGGAAGACACTTTGAATTCAGTTAAAAAACTGACGATCCGAAAATCTGGGATTTTTGTAATCCCTTTTGTCGCCGCTATTATTCTCATTGTTATCTTGCTTGAAACTCATATAGCCATGTTGACTAACGATATTGACGAAGAATATGGGCGAATTGAGCGCTCCCTGGAGCGAGCATCTAAAGTGTTGTTTGCCCTTGACTATACATTGAACAACTACTCTAAAAAGAACATCAAAGTACTCAATCAGCACCAACGCAAGATCTATGACGGCCTTTGTGTATTATTTCCATCTGATGACTTAAAACAAAAGGAGTCTGCTTACTTACAGCCGAATATTATTAAAGAATCTTATGCAGTGATAGGAAAGAAAGACTTATGCAATTTTGATAGCGATTTGGCAAGTAATGTTGAAAGTCGGATAGTGATGGCTCCTATGCTTACACTGCTTCATAATTTAGACTCCCCGACAGTGGGTGTCCATTTCCTCCATACTGACGGTTATATTATCGTGTCCCCTCAAGCGTTTGCCAAAAGTATAACGGCTGAACTTATCGAGAAAGTACAAAATCCGGATTGGGATCTTTACGATAATCTCAACTCTACAACGATAAAAGTTAGGGGTCCTTATAAGCCAAAACGTCTCAATAATGGCGAGCCACTACTCACACTTATGCTGCCAGTATTCGAACATGCACAAGATGATGATAATCGAGATTTTTTCAAAGGTACCGTTGGCCTCGATATTGATGTAGCAAAATTACTCAGTCCCACTGAGCCGCTTACTAGTCCGATTGAGTTGGTAAGAGCAGGAGAAGCTGTTCCCAGTAATGCCTTTATGGTAGAGGCGGTAGATAAGATTGGTAGTATTAGAATGCATCATCAATTCTATTACGCAGTCAATTATAAAGATGAAGTCCTTCATTTTCTTGCGAAACGCAAGACGCTGCTAACCATTATTTTGATCCTATATTTGCTTGCTGTTCTGGTTCTGCTATTTATTAATTCTTATAAGGAAAAAGATTATTTTAAAGAACTTGCTGCAAGAGATCCCTTAACTGGGTTGAGAAATCGTCGTGGATTCGAAGCATTCATGCAGCAAAAGGTCCACTCGGAATTTGTTGCGATTGCATTAATTGATATTGATAACTTTAAGTCTATAAATGACACGTACGGTCATGACGTCGGTGATGATGTAATCACGTTTTTGGCTAATGAGCTAAAAAGCAACATTCGTGCATCTGATACGGTCGCCCGCTTTGGTGGCGAGGAATTCATCGTTTATCTGACAGGTAAAGAGCAAGATGGATTGAGCTCAACTCTGGAGCGTGTTCGAGAGAGAATTATTTCTGATAGTGGTAATGTTGTTGAACATGGTTTTACGGTGTCTGGCGGGATAGCTATCTATGACTCTAATAAACTGCCACCGTTTGAGGACATATTTAAAGTCATAGATAACAAGCTTTACTATGCCAAAAGACACGGTAAAAATCAGTTAATTCATTAATGAACGCTGGTATGAGTGCAAAGCTTGTATAATATCGTCGACTTGTGTTAACACTCTTATTGCTCTGAATAATTCCTTTGCCTCAGGGTAGGCTTGTCGCAGAAATGATAGCCACTGTTTTATTCTGTTGGGGAAATACTTTCCTTTATCTCCAATCACTTCATACTCGGTATACACTAACAATAATTTGACTACTTCAAACCACGGCATAGGTTCATGAGCATATTTGATGATGTTACCGAGGTTTGGAACGTTGAAAGCGCCTCGACACACCATAAGTGAGTCAATTCCAGTGGTAGCAATGCATGCTAGGGCATCCTCTCGGTTCCAGATTTCACCGTTTGCGATGATGGGTACAGTGGTTTTTTGGCGAATTTGGTCAATATATTCCCATTTGATTTCACTGGCTTTATATCCTCCAGCCTTTGTCCGAGCATGAACTGTCAGCTCGTTGGCACCACCTTGTTGGACTGCATCTACGATTTCAAAGCAGTCGTCTGGATTATCGAGCCCTAGGCGAATTTTAGCTGAAACTGGAATATCCGCAGCTACTGCTTCTCGACAGGCTTTCACTATTTGGTAGATGAGCTCGGGAAACTCAAGTAGAGCAGCGCCGCCTTTACTGCGGTTAACTGTTTTTGCGGGGCAGCCAAAATTAATATCGATGCCGTTAGCGCCAAGTTCAGCAGCGAAAACAGCATTTTCCGCCATCCATTCTGGTTCTTGCCCCAGCAACTGTACATTCACCGGTACCCCTGATTTTGTTCTAGAGCCGGTTTCCAATTCAGGGCAGAGACGATGAAACACATGTTTTGGAAGACGTTGATTGACTACGCGTACGAACTCAGTAACGCATAGGTCATAATCATTAATATCTGTCAGGATCTCTCTCATTAGATGATCCAGAACGCCTTCCATAGGGCCTAAAACGACTCTCATGTTGTTCTCTAATCTCGAAATGGGTCGCAGATTGTAGTGTGGGGTGCGAAAAAAGTCACGAGTTTACATGATTGTTATTGAGCCTTATGGTAATTTAGCGCGAGTTAACTTACCTAAGATTTCCCTCGTTATGAATTATCAGTCTGATGTACTACAAAAATTAAATGGCCCATTTTCATTTGCTTACGCAGAAGGTGTTCTGGTTGCGGCCAATTTGGCTTGTCAGCCAATCGAAAAAGCCCAATGGCAAGCATTGCTTACCGAGCTAGAACCGGAAATAGACGCTGCGTTAGTTGAGCAATTCCAATTACAATATCAGGCTCTTTTAAACAATGAATATCGGTTGACTGACATTATTGATGTTAATACAGATCAAATCACTGATTGGGCTGAAGGGTTTTTATCATGTTGGTCTATTGTCGAACCGACATGGCAAACCGTTTCGATTGATGATGGTACGGAACGCCTCGTTCAAGCGTTGATCACATTGTGTTATCTCATCGTTGACGAGGAGGAAACTCACAAGCAGATGAAGCAAGCAGGGATAGAAGAGGTTCCCACCGCAGAGATTCTGCTGGCTAATATTGATTCAATTCTCTATGAAACGACACAGTTCGCTGATTCACAACTGCTAAGACGTGGAGCACAAAAAGTAAACCCCTATAAAGAGGTTGGTCGAAACGATTCTTGTCCTTGTGGAAGCGGCAAGAAATTCAAGGCATGCTGCGGTAAATAGAACTTTTAGTCTTAATCGTTTTCAAACTGAATGCTGACAAATTGCATGGTAAGTTCGATAACATAGCCTTGAATAAAAATAATTGGAGTGATAATTGAATGAAGAAACTGGTTGCATTACTTTTTTGTAGTTTCTCTGTTTTAGCGAGCCCAAAGGAAGAATTGAGCCATCGTCTTGCATTAACTGATGGGTTCAGTGCACAGTTCAGTCAGGAAGTGATAAGTCCTGATGGCGATCCAATCAGTGACTCGAAAGGCAAAGTAGATATTACACGCCCGAGTCTGTTTCGTTGGGAAACCAAACAGCCAGACGAAAACTTATTAGTATCAAACGGCAAAACACTTTGGTACTACACGCCTCTGGTGGAACAGGTTACGATTTATGATGCGGAGAAAGCGTCAGAGCAGACACCATTCGTTTTGCTTACACGGAACAAAGAAAGTGATTGGGATAATTACTTCGTTTCCCAAGACAACGATAGCTTTACTTTAACGCCAACGAATATCGATTCAACACAAGGGCGCTTTACGATTAAAATTGATAAAAAAGGTACAGTGAAAGGTTTTGACGTCATCGAGCAAGATGGTCAGGAAACACACTTCACCTTTAATCACATGACATATAAGAAACCAGATAGTAGCTTATTTCATTTCGTCGTACCCAAAGGGGTCGAAGTGGACGACCAAAGATAGGATAAGAGAGTAAACTTTGGATAATTTTAGTCTCGATTTTTCAGGTGATGAGGATTTTAGGCCACTTGCAGCTCGCATGCGGCCAAACACTTTAGAGCAGTATATTGGCCAGGCACATATTCTTGCGCCGGGTAAACCACTGCGTAAAGCTATAGAGCATGGGCAGCTGCATTCCATGATTCTATGGGGTCCTCCGGGTACTGGTAAAACGACACTAGCAGAAGTTGCTGCTAACTACGCTAATGCCCGTGTGGAGCGGGTATCGGCAGTAACATCTGGTGTAAAAGAAATCCGCGTCGCTATCGAGAAGGCGAGAGAGAATAAATTAGCAGGGTTTAAAACTATCCTATTCGTTGACGAAGTTCATCGCTTTAATAAATCTCAACAAGACGCGTTTCTCCCGCATATTGAAGATGGGACCGTCACCTTTATTGGCGCTACGACTGAGAATCCTTCTTTTGAGCTCAATAATGCGATCTTATCTCGTGCAAGAGTGTATAAATTAACGGGCTTATCATCCGATGAAATTATGCAGGCACTGAAATTAGCAGTGCATGATTCAGAACGAGGCTTAGGTGCGCAACCGGCTCACTTTGAGGACGGAGTATTAGAACGGCTGTCAGAATTCGTTCAGGGTGACACTCGCCAGGCTCTCAATTATCTCGAGCTTCTATATGATATGGCCGACGAGAATGAGGGCGAGAAGCAACTTACTGTCGCAGCGCTTGCTGAGGTTCTTGGCGAAAAAGTCAGTCGCTTCGATAATAAGGGCGATATTTGGTACGACTTAATTTCTGCCGTTCACAAGTCGATCAGAGGCTCCGATCCTGATGCCGCACTTTATTGGATGGCAAGAATGATCGTGGCAGGCTGTGATCCCCTCTATGTTGCAAGACGGTTGTTGGCGATTGCTTCAGAAGATATCGGAAATGCAGACCCGAAAGCGATGCAGGTTGCCCTCGCTGCTTGGGATTGTTTTCATCGGGTTGGGGCATACGAAGGCGAGAGAGCGATTGCGCAGGCCGTTGTTTATCTTGCATGTGCACCTAAAAGTAACGCAGTCTATACGGCTTGGAAAAGTGCGTTAGATGATGCGCGTAATTCCCCGGAATATGAAGTACCCCATCATTTGAGAAACGCCCCGACCAAATTGATGAAAGAAATGGGATATGGCGAAGAATACCGGTATGCCCATAATGAGCCTGGTGCTTACGCTGCCGGAGAAATTTATTTTCCTCCAGAAATGGCAGGAACAAGATACTATCAACCTACTTCGCGTGGGTTTGAAATCAAGATTCGCGAAAAATTAGACTATTTGGCTGAATTAGACACAAAAAGCCAGCAAAAGCGCTATGAAAAATAGTGAGTTTTCGTTATCTTTGTCCCATAAAATTTTTCTAATGGGCTTTCGATGTCTTTTCGCTATTTAAAGCCCTCTCATTAACATATTAAAAGCATAGGATTAGCAATGCTGGATTCTAAATTACTTCGTGCAGAACTGGATGAAACAGCTGCAAAACTGGCACGTCGAGGTTTTATCCTTGACGTAGACGCAATTCGTCAACTTGAAGAACAACGTAAGTCCATTCAAGTCGAAGTTGAAAATTTACAATCCACGCGTAACTCGATCTCCAAGCAAATTGGCCAAAAAATGGCAGCTGGAGACAAAGAGGGTGCTGAAGAAATCAAAATGCAGATCGGTACGCTTGGTAGCGATTTGGATGCTAAAAAAGTCGAGCTGGTTGAAGTTCAGGCAAAATTGGAAGATATCGCACTTTCAGTGCCTAATCTTCCGGATGATAACGTTCCTGACGGTAAAGACGAAAATGATAACGTCGAAATCAGTCGTTGGGGAGAGCCTAAACATTATGACTTTGAAGTAAAAGACCATGTTGATTTAGGCGAAATGGGCGATGGACTAGATTTTGCGAGTGCAACAAAGATTACTGGCGCGCGTTTTATCGTAATGAAAGGGCAGTTTGCTCGTCTTCATCGTGCTATAGCGCAATTCATGTTGGATTTGCACACCGAACAGCACGGTTACTCAGAAATGTATGTTCCGTATCTAGTTAATGCGGATAGCTTATATGGCACTGGGCAATTACCAAAATTCGGTAAGGACCTTTATCACACAGAGCCGTTGGTCGAAAAAGTGGATGACGAAGAGTTACGCAAGCTTTCTCTTATTCCAACCGCAGAAGTTCCTCTAACCAACTTAGTTCGTGATGAAATTCTGGAAGAAGAAGCATTACCGTTGAAAATGACTGCACACACTCCATGTTTCCGTTCAGAAGCGGGCTCTTATGGTCGTGATACGCGCGGTCTGATTCGTATGCACCAGTTTGACAAAGTCGAGTTGGTTCAAGTCACCCGTCCTGAAGATTCGATGGCTGCCTTAGAAGAGCTTACGGGTCATGCAGAAAAAGTTCTGCAGTTACTGGGTTTGCCTTACCGTAAAGTTGTTTTATGTACTGGCGATATGGGCTTTGGTTCTCGTAAGACATACGATCTTGAAGTATGGGTTCCAGCTCAAAATACGTATAGAGAAATCTCATCATGCTCTAATATGTGGGATTTCCAGGCTCGTCGTATGCAGGCGCGTTTCCGTCGTAAAGGCGAGAAAAAACCTGAGCTTGTTCATACTCTTAATGGTTCTGGTCTGGCGGTTGGTCGTACTATGGTCGCTATCCTTGAAAACTACCAACAAGCAGACGGTAAGGTAGAAATACCTGAAGTATTAAGAAAGTACATGAACAACGCTACTCATATTGGTTAATAGAAAAGAGAAGTTGCATTCAATTAGTGAATTTGCACTCATATAATGCAGCGTTCTGCTGAGAAAATATCTCATGCCCATGAGCCGGTAAGGTTTATAACTGGTATGTCTTTTGCTTGATGATATCTGATTAAAGATAACTGATAGTGATAACAATACTAACACCGATGTTGGCATTAAAGACCTGGCTTTTTAGCTGGGTCTTTTTCTTTTTACGGCACACTTGATCTAACTCATACGACATATCTGGCTTTAGGGTATTTTGGGCTTATTACGTTATACAGAGAGTCGTACATATGAAATGTATTACTAACAATGATGATGAGACCTTTATATCTCATGAGCAGATGTATGTGACTCAAACTTATGATTCAGGCTTCTTTTCGTCGTCTTCAGTTAAAGGTGTTGTCTATCTCGTTGGCGCCGGTCCAGGCGACCCTGAACTACTTACTATTAAAGCACTCAAGTTAATAGAAAAAGCGGAAGTTATCGTCTTTGACCGGCTAGTAGGAAAAGAAATCCTAAATCTGTGTAATCCCGATGCTGAAATGATTTATGTTGGAAAGCGTTGTGGAAAAACGTCGATGAAGCAGGAAACAATATCTCAGTTGTTAGTTGACTTGGCGCTGTCGGGGAAAAATGTGGTTCGTCTAAAAGGAGGGGATCCCTTTATATTTGGACGTGGTGGTGAAGAGGCGTTATTACTTGCCGCAAATAATATCTCCTACGATGTCATTCCGGGTATAACAGCGGCGCTAGGGTGTTCAGCTAGTAGTCTGATACCGTTAACCCACCGAAAACTATCGAGAAGTGTTACGTTCGTTACGGGTCATGTGGTAGAAGGTGTGCTCCCCGCTTGGGCTGGTTTAGTCGAATGTGGGCAAACACTTGTATTCTACATGGGATTAGAACGTGCTGACAGTATTCAAAACGGCTTGCTTAGCGCAGGCCTGTCAGTTTGTACTCCTGTGGCTATTGTGGGAAAAGGCTGTAGCCCTGAACAGCAAGTCCATACCTTTGAACTGCAGCAATTGATCCCTATGTCTCAAGCGCTAGTCGGGCTCAGCCCTGCACTTATCATCGTGGGAGAGGTTGTTACTTTGCGTGAACAACTGATGGCGTCATTGGAAGAAGTCGCTACAATAGGGGCTGCATAGTGTATTCTTCGTTAGAGGGAATTAGATGAGTAGTATTCTGGATTGTATCAGAACGGTAGGAAGAGGCGAGCGAGGTAGAAAACCTCTTAGTTTCGAACAGGCATATCAGGTCATGGATGAGTATCTTGATGGTCACGTGGGTGATGACCAGATGGCGATGCTTTTAATGCTTATCCGTGTTCAGAA
The DNA here is from genome assembly GCF_003856525.1 of Vibrio viridaestus. GTDB lineage: Bacteria > Pseudomonadota > Gammaproteobacteria > Enterobacterales > Vibrionaceae > Vibrio > Vibrio viridaestus. The sequence goes on along the minus strand of NZ_RJVQ01000008.1, from coordinate 89,350 downwards.
TGAAACGAAAGCTGAAGTGGCGGGTTTTGTTAAAGCCTTTCAATCACGTATGCCTAACTTAGGTGCTGATATTGACTGGCCTTGCTATGCAGGCAAGCGAGAAGCTGCCGGGAAGCCATGGCACTTATTAGCTGCGAAAATTATGGCTGATAACGGGCATAGAATATTACTTCATGGATTCCACGAAGCCAAAGGCCGAGAGCATGCTGAGGACTATCTTAAGCGCGTAGAAATTAGTGAAGCTCATAGTATTAACGAGGTGGGTTCTCTGCTCGATACAAGTAACATTGCTTATTTAAAACTGAGTACGTTCGCTCCTCAAGCGGAAAGAATGATTGGTTGGAAAGCACGCTATGGATTGCGTACGCCTATCAATACTGTGGTTAGAGCTCTTAACCCAGGTGGCGCGAAAGTCGGCGTTCGAGGCAGTTTCCACCCAGGATTTCAGCAGCTGCATGCCGAAGTTGAAGATGAAATTGGACTGACCTCACACGCGGTAATTTCCTTTAAAGGTGTCTCGGGCGAATCTGAATATAATCCCAAAGTGAGCCAAACTGTTTGGTTGAGCAAAGAAACTGGGGTCGAGTCCCTTTACTGGCCTGAACAATATCTTTCTGAACTGCCTTTACCAAAAACATGCCCTCTGGGAACAGAAACGACCGATTTTCTGTTGATGGCAAATACCGTTATTGCAACCATGACTTCGGTACTATTTACTTTAGAGAGTGATAGGGAAAAGGCCATGAGCCGTGCTTATCAATATTGGGATAAGTATGTCGAGAATAGGTAATCGATAAATTTAGTGTCATAGTTTTTCTATGACACTGATGGGCATGGATATCAACTCATACGAAGAGTTCATCTATTTCTAGACAAGAACCGATTGTCGCGATTAGTTTCTCTAAATCTTCTCTTGGTGTAATAAACGGCGGCATAATGTAGATGAGTTTACCGAAAGGTCTTATCCATACACCATGATCAACAAAATATCGCTGTATGTTAGCCATATTTACTGACTGCGTTAGTTCAACCACACCTATAGCACCAAGAAAGCGAACTGCACTCACTCTTGAGTGCTCCTTTAGTGGCTCTAGGCCTTTCTGTATTGTCTGTTCAATACATTTAACGACGTTTGACCAATCATAACTCTGTAGTAGTTTGAGATTCGCTACAGCGATGCTACATGCAAGTGGATTCCCCATAAACGTTGGACCATGCATAAAACAGCCAGCTTCACCGCTACAAACCGTATCGGCAACGTGCTTAGTAGTCAGTGTTGCTGCGAGTGTCAGATACCCGCCAGTCAACGCTTTCCCGACGCACATGATATCGGGCTCAATACCAGCGTGTTCGCAGGCGAAGAGCTTACCAGTTCTACCAAATCCTGTTGCTATCTCATCAATGATTAAGAGTAATCCATATTCATCACACAGTTTTCTGACCGCTTTTAAATATTCTGGATGGTATATCCTCATTCCCCCAGCACCTTGTACGATTGGCTCCAAAATAACGGCAGCAACTTCTTCATGATGCCGATGAATACAATTGGCCATTGAAACGACATCATTGGGTTCCCATGTGTCCCAAAAGCCGATTTGAGGTGAGTCAACGAATAAATGCTGTGGCAGGAAACCTTTATATAATCGATGCATTGAATTATCTGGGTCAGTGACAGACATCGCTGCAAAGGTATCACCGTGATAGCCATGACGAAGGGAGATGAACTTTGTCTTTCTCTTGTTGAGACTGTGCCAATACTGAAGCGCCATTTTTAGCGCGACTTCAACCGAAACGGAACCAGAGTCGGCAAGAAACACCTGTTGAAGCGTGTCAGGCGTCAGTTCAATGAGATGCTTGGCCACTTCTATCGCTGGCCGATGGGTTAGGCCACCAAACATAACGTGGGACATTTTAGATAACTGTGATGAAGCTGCGGTATTCAACTCAGGATGATTGTACCCATGGCAAGCTGCCCACCACGATGACATGCCATCAATCAACTGTTCACCTGATTCAAGGTAAATATAGTTTTTGTCCGCATGGCTAGCCGGATAGCACGGAAGAGGGTGGATAGTAGATGTATAGGGATGCCAAATATGCTCCCTATCAAATTCGATGTCCATGAGATAAATACCTATACATGTAAACTTTTATTTAACCTTTAGGTTTACATAATAAACTCGGAATTCAAATAGTAAATAGGCAGGTATATTGATAAAGAATTACAAAACAAGCATGTAAATTATACAGATAAATCAGTTTGTTAATATAAATTGAGATTATTTTTATTTAAAATTCATGATGTTAGTTATTTGGCATGATATTGGCTACCTTTAAAGAAAACACAACCAGAGGATTTATCATGTTTAGATGGATGTTAATTTTTCTTGTCGTAGCGATTGTTTCAGCGCTATTGGGTTTCTCAGGGATCGCAGGTGTCGCTGCGGGAATGGCAAAAGTACTGTTTTACATATTTGTCGTTCTATTTGTTGTTTCTCTCGTTCTTGGCTTATTCAGAGGGTCTTCACCGAGATAGATTGATTGTAAATTGGTCAATTGTAAACCTTGATATCTTATAATTATTGACAAAGTCAGGCTCAAGCTTAGACTGTGTGAATAAACAAAATAAGACAAACAAGGATTACACGTGGAAACTCGTCATAATTGGACAGTGAATGAGGTCCGTGAATTGCTGCAAAAGCCGTTCATGGACCTTCTTTTTGAAGCACAGTCAGTACACCGACATCATCAACCTCACAATTATGTTCAGGTGAGCACGCTTCTTTCGATTAAAACTGGCGCTTGTCCTGAGGACTGTAAGTACTGTCCTCAAAGTGCTCGCTATTCGACAGGTGTAGAAAATGAAAGGTTAATGGAGGTTGAGCGAGTGCTTGATGCAGCCCAAAAAGCGAAACAAGCGGGGTCAACACGCTTTTGTATGGGGGCCGCTTGGAAAAATCCAAAGGCGCGCGATATGCCTATGCTTAAGGAGATGATATCTGGAGTCAAAGGGATGGGATTAGAGACCTGTATGACGCTAGGTATGCTTTCTCCCGAGCAAGCCAACGAACTGGCCGATGCTGGTCTAGATTATTACAACCATAATCTTGATACGTCGCCCGAGTTCTATGGAAACATCATTACTACCCGAACTTACCAAGACCGGTTGGATACCCTCGCTCATGTTAGAGACGCTGGGATGAAAATTTGCTCTGGCGGAATCATTGGAATGGGAGAAAATACCGACGATAGGGCTGGCCTATTGGTTGAACTTGCTAATTTGCCGACGCATCCAGAGAGTGTTCCCATTAACATGTTGGTTAAAGTAAAGGGAACACCATTAGAAAATGTTGATGATGTAGAGCCTTTCGATTTCATTCGTTTGATTGCGGTTGCGCGCATTCTGATGCCCAATTCAGCAGTTCGCTTATCGGCTGGACGAGAACAAATGAATGAACAAATGCAGGCATTATGCTTTATGGCTGGTGCTAATTCGATATTTTATGGCTGCAAGTTACTAACTACGCCAAATCCTGCCGAAGATTCTGATATGCGCTTATTTAAAAAGTTAGGTATCAATCATCAGCATACTTCGCAAAAACCCGATGAGTTTCAGGAAAACGAACTACTCGAACGCGTGGCAGAACGAGTGATTTCAAGACCGAAAGAAGGCGATCTTTTCTACGATGCAAGCGTTTAAACAGCGAATAACATCGGCTTTGGACAAACGCCGAAGTGGTGGGCTTGAACGGAAAATAATCGACGCTGAGAAAGGAAACTCGCTTGATATTCATGTCGATGGTAAATCCTATCGAAATTTTTCAAGTAATGACTATCTTGGCTTAGCTAACGATAGCGAGCTTGTTAGTGCTTGGCAAAGAGGTCTGAGCCTTTATGGTGCAGGCAGTGGTTCATCACCAATGGTTGTGGGTAATTGTTCAGCTCACAGTTACTTACGCGCTCAGCTTGCAGACTGGCTTGGATATGAAGACACCGTTTTGTTTAACTCGGGCTTTAGTGCTAACCAAGCACTTATTTTCGCTCTAATGCAAAAAAATGATCTGTTGATTCAAGACAGGCTTAACCATGCATCGCTTATCGAGGCTGGTAGCCTGTGCGATGCAACAATGAAACGCTTTCGACATAACGACACCAGACATTTGGCTACCTTATTGAGTAGTGGAAGCCAACCTACGCTAGTTCTAACCGAAGGTGTTTTTAGCATGGATGGTGATTTAGCACCACTAAGAGAGATTACCGAGACTATCAAAAATAAAGGACTATTAGCGGTAGATGATGCTCACGGTATCGGAGTGCTCGGCTGTGATGGTCGCGGTTCAATTGATAGAGCCGGAATAAAACCTGATATTCTTATCGCTACATTTGGAAAAGCGTTTGGTTTATCGGGTGCAGCAATTCTCTGCTCAAGGGAGATGGCTGATTATTTTAGTCAGTTTGCCCGTCATCACGTATACTCAACGGCTATGCCTCCTTCGCAAGCCTATGCATTATCTCATGCCATTAAGATGATTCAAACTCAGCAATGGCGACGTGATAAGCTGGCAGAATTATCGCTCGAATACCATCGTCATATGAGTGATTTTGAGTCTGAATGTTTACCTACCATTACAGCGATAAAACCCGTCGTCATTGGTAGCAGTAGTTTGACAGTCAGCGCAGCCAAAACGATGCAAGCTTCAGGTATCTGGACAACGGCAATTCGTCCACCTACGGTACCCAACGGGGCTGGCAGGCTTCGGATTACAATAACAGCAGGCCATGATTTAAATGATATAAACCTTCTTTGCTCATCCCTAAGTCGTGTTCTGGAGCATGTGGTGACTTATGAACGCGACTGATCACAATGCTACACTTGTTAAAGCCTGCATAGCCAATGCGTTCTCCAAAGCCGCGGAAAGCTACGATAAACACGCTCAATTCCAAAGGAATGTCTGCGACATTGTATTGAGCCGATTACCTGATCAACTAAATGGATACAGGATTTTAGATTTGGGGTGTGGTACGGGTTATCTTGCCAAGAATCTAAGTGCAAGAGGCGCTCAGGTGGTCTGTGTCGACTTGAGCGAGAAAATGCTGGCTAAAGCTAGAGAGCAGATTGATGTAGAAAATGCCGAGTTCATTTGCGCCGATGCAGAGTCACTTCCTCTTGGCGATAATCAATTTGACTATGTTGTTTCGAGTTTGGCGCTACAGTGGTGTGATGATATTGCAATCCCATTAAAAGAAGCCAAACGAGTTCTAAAAGTGGATGGTGAAGTTCACTTTACGACTTTAGTCGATGGTTCTTTAGAAGAATTACGGTGGTCGTGGGCTCAGGTTGACCAACATCAACATGTCAATACGTTCAAAAGTTTTAAAACCATAAAAGTTGCGTTAGCGCAATCTGCGATTGAAAACCATCAGTTAGACTTGCGGAAAATCGTGGTCTGGTATGAATCTGCTATTTCGCTTATGAAAGATTTAAAGGGTATTGGTGCAAACCATGTTCATAAACGAAGACGTGGACTAGCAAAACGTAATGCGTTGATGTCGGTAGAGAGTCAATATCAGAATTTTCTTGGTCCAGGAGGTTTTTTACCTGCGACCTATCTTGTGTGTATTGGGGTAATACGACGATGATAAATGCCTTTTTTGTTGCCGGTACGGATACCGATGTTGGTAAGACGGTTGCATCAAAAGCCATCTTACAAGCATTATCTGCGAAAGGAATAAAGACGCTGGGGTATAAACCCGTAGCCGCTGGCTGCGAAGAGACTCCTGAAGGAAGACGCAACTCAGATGCGTTACATTTAATTAAAGCATCTAATAGTGAAGCAGATTACGTTAATGTTAATCCTTATACGTTACTTTTGCCTGCGTCACCGCATATCGCTGCTAAGCATGATGGCGTTGAAATCGACTTTGATGTATTGAGTGATAATCTTGCAAAAAATAAGGATCAAGCCGATATCGTCCTCGTTGAAGGTGCTGGTGGTTGGCGTGTTCCTGTTTCTGACAATGAATACTTGTCATCTTGGGTAAAGAGAGAAAACTTACCTGTCGTGCTTGTGGTTGGAATAAAGTTAGGGTGTCTCAATCATGCTAAGCTTACTGCTGAAGCTATTCTGAATGATGGTCTGAACATTATTGGATGGGTTGCTAACCGAATTAATCCGGGAACCGAACATTACCATGAGATCATCACGATGTTAGAGCATGAGTTAGCCGTACCAAAACTGGGAGAAATACCTTATGTCCCCAGTGCGAAGCGCAGTGAGTTAGGCAAATATATCGATGTTAAACCGATTTTAGAAGCATAGCCTGTGATCAAAAAAGGAGCCTCAGGCTCCTTTTTCGTAGTAAGAAAACGTAGCGTTATGAGCGATTCTTGCTATCAGGTATGTGGCTGCTCTTAGGTAACGTGAGAGAATTCAATTTACCGTCTTTAATACCAAGTTGAGCCTTTGCTTGTTCTTCTGTCAATCCTAAGTGACATTTCAGCATATCAACAGCCATTTGATAATTTTCTAAATCTGCCATAACAGTTTCCTTAAGCCTAATTGTTTGAGTCCCATGCTGACTATAGGTGACCTATTCAACTTGTTCAATAATACTAAAGTCTAATGTTGTCGGGTTTCTTCCCACTTGTTGTCTGTATATTGAGCAATCAATGAAATCAAATGTTGCAATTTATCGCTTAACCTTGTTTTTGAAATCAACGACTATACATTGTAGATATAAGAATAAATTCGTAGTTCTGTATGAACTCGAAGATCAGTCGAATAGTATCCTCTAGTGGAGAGTGAGCAATGAAACGTGTGTTGTTATTTTTAGCAACCAACCTAGCCGTTATGCTGGTGTTAGGTATTGTGCTAAATATCGTATTTTCAGTAACAGGTATTAACCCGGGTGGAATTCCAGGTCTATTGGTTTTAGCTGCTGTCTTTGGCTTTGGTGGCTCATTGATTTCGCTCATGATGTCCAAATCAATGGCACTACGTTCTGTTGGCGGTATGGTTATCGAGAATCCTCGTAACGAAACAGAACATTGGTTACTTGAAACAGTAAGACGTCAAAGCCAGAAAGTCGGTGTTGGCATGCCAACAGTCGCGATTTACGATTCTCCAGATATCAATGCATTTGCGACTGGAGCAAAGAAAAATGACTCGTTGGTGGCGGTTTCAACTGGGCTTCTTCACAATATGACACGTGATGAGGCAGAAGCAGTTTTAGCGCACGAGATGAGTCACATTGCAAACGGTGACATGGTTACTATGACGCTGTTGCAAGGGGTTCTAAACACCTTCGTGATCTTTTTATCACGTTTGGTTGCGGGAATGGTTTCGTCAAGAGATTCTGACGAAGGAGAAAGCTCGAGTACTCTTGCTTATTTCGCTATTTCCATGGTGCTTGAGTTAGTCTTCGGGATTTTGGCTAGCTTCATTACAATGTGGTATAGCCGGGTTCGTGAATATCATGCAGATGCAGGTGCCGCAGAGTTAGTCGGCAAACAAAAAATGATCGCAGCATTGGAAAGATTAAAAATGAGTCACGAATCGCAGTTGGATGGTTCGATGATGGCATTTGGTATCAATGGTAAGCGAACTCTGAGCGAATTATTAATGAGCCACCCGCCGCTTGATAAACGTATCAATGCACTTAGAAACATGTAGTTACAAAAACATTTGAAATTAATCTCAGACAAAGAGCTTACGCAGGTGAGCTCTTTTTTTATACACAAACTTATACAAAATTAAATTTGTATAAGTTTTTTAATTGTACTATGTTTACAAGTAAATATTTTGTACAACTTTTGGATGTGTATGAATGTCGAACATTTCATCAAGGTTTATACTGAGCTCAATAGAGATAATCTGGATTTAGTCACTTCAATTTACCATCCAGATATAGAGTTTCAGGACCCCGCTCATAAATTGAATGGTCTCAGTGCGCTGCTGGGGTATTTTCGTGGGCTCTATTCGAACGTATCTAGCTGCCAATTTAATATCTTCAATGTCGATATTGTTGAAGACAAAGCCTATCTGATGTGGGAAATGACTTACTCACATCCAAAACTCAATCACAAAAAACCGATCACTGTTCAGGGTGCAAGTCTCATACGTTTTAAAGATGGCCTCGTAATATATCATCGTGACTTTTTAGACCTTGGAGCAATGCTTTATGAGCACATTCCACTCGTGGGTAACGTGATTAAAGCGCTGAAGAGGAGGATGGCATCATGAGTACAGTTTGGATAACAGGGGCGAGTTCAGGTATCGGTGCTCAACTCGCTATTGATTTTGCTGAGCGGGGATGGAATGTCATTGCTTGTGGGCGCAGTCAGGAAAAGTTGGAAAAACTCACCCAAAGCCACGAGCGAATCGTAGCCTCGACGTTTGATATTACGAATCCAGAAGAAGTCGAATTTGCAATAGAAGCGATTGATCAGAAGCCAGATTGTTGGGTGTTAAACGCGGGTGATTGTCTTTACATAGATGAAGGGGTAATCAATGTAGACACGTTTAAACACGTGATGGAAGTTAATTTTATGGGGACGATTAATTGCCTGCAAGCAATCCAAACTCGTTTAAGACCTGGTGACCATGTTGTGTTAACTGGCTCAATTGCTAGTGAGTTAGCTCTTCCTCGCGCAGAGGCATACGGAGCCTCTAAAGCGGCGCTCAACTATCTCTTTCGCTCATTACAGCATGATTGGAAGACGAAAAATATCGATATGTCCCTAGTCATGCCGGGATTTGTTGATACTCCACTTACTAAGAAAAACAACTTTCCCATGCCGATGTGTATTTCAGTAGAGCAGGCTAGCAAGGCGATGCTTACGGGCATTTTAGCCAAGAAACCCTATATTTATTTTCCGAGAAGATTTACCGGCATAATTCGATTTTTATCGATTTTACCTAAAGAAATTCAACGCAGATTAGTCGCACACTTAGTCAGATCGTGAGGAGATTAAAATGAAAATCGCTATTATTGGTAGTGGAATATCAGGGCTGACGGCCGCTCATTATCTTAGTGAAAAACACGACGTAACTGTGTATGAGTCTAACGATTATATTGGTGGTCATACAGCCACAGTTGATGTAGAAACGCCTCACGGCAAAGTGGCTATTGATACTGGCTTTATTGTGTATAACGATAAAACCTATCCGAACTTCATTCGTTTGTTAAACGAGCTTGGGGTGGAAAGCACACCAACGGAAATGAGTTTTAGCGTGCGAAATGATGATTGTGACCTAGAATACAACGGTCATACACTAGCGACGCTATTCGCTCAAAAGAGCAATTGGCTGCGGCCTTCTTTTTATGCTTTTTTATATGAAATTGTACGATTTAACAAAATAGCGAAAGAACAGTACAGGCACTCAACAGAACTAACGCTTAATCAAACATTAGGGGATTTTCTCAAGCAGCATAATTTTTCTGAGTATTTTTGTCAGAATTATATCTTACCAATGGGTGCCGCAATTTGGTCGTCGACCGTTGCCGATATGAGAGAGTTTCCACTTTTTTTCTTCCTACGATTTTTCGCAAACCACGGCTTACTCGATATCGTCAATCGCCCACAATGGTACGTAATCAAAGGTGGTTCCAGAGAATATATAAAGCCACTTATTGAACGATTTAAGGATTCTATACACCTTAAATCAAGAGTGATCGGTATCAAACGCACCCAATTTGGTGTCGAGGTTGAAACCCTAAAAGGAAGTGCGATATACGAGCACGTCATTTTAGCCTGTCATAGTGATCAGGCACTCGGAATGTTAAGTGATGCAACTGAAGCTGAGCGTTCTGTGCTAGGGCAAATTAAATATCAAGAGAATCAGGTAACGCTTCACCGTGACACGACACTATTGCCAAAGAGAAGTAAAGCGTGGGCTGCGTGGAATTATTGGATTTCCGATAAAGACGACAAGCAGAAAAATAGAAAACCGACTCTAACCTATAATATGAATATATTGCAGCGTCTGGAACTGCCGACAACTTATTGCGTCAGCCTCAATAGCGATAATGTTATTCATCCTCAAGACATTATCCGGCGGTTTAAGTATTACCATCCTATGTTCAATACGGACACCATCGTCGCTCAGGCTCGCAAGCATGAAATAAATGGTAAGGCTCGGACTTGGTTCTGCGGTGCTTATTGGTATAACGGTTTTCACGAAGATGGCGTCAGGAGCGCTTTGGATATCGTAAGACAAATTGAAATGTTGCAAGACTCTCAAGAACATCTTGAGGAAACTCAAGGAGCTGCGTAATGGATTTCTCCAGTCGTCTAATGATAGGAGAGATACGTCATAGACGGTTTTGTCCTAAAAATCACGAGCTTTCGTACTCGATATTCATGCCATGTATTAACCTCGATGATGTCGATGCCTTATCGAAAAGAGTGTTTTTGTTCGGCCAAAGAGCCTGGAACTGGGCTAGGTTTAAGAAAAGTGATTATTTCCATTGTCATGCGTCAACATTGAAAGGGGCGGTAATCAATAAGGTTAATGAGTTAAGTGGTCAGAGTCTATCGCAAGAATCAACTACGGTGATGGCACTTATTAATCTGCGCTACGCGGGCTTCTACTTTAGTCCGGTCAATTTCTACTATGTTTACGATGAGAACGATCAGTGGAACAGTTTAGTTGCGGAAGTCAGTAACACACCATGGAATGAGAGGCACTATTACATTTTAGATCCCAACGATGATGTTATTTCATTCAGTAAGAATTTTCATGTATCTCCGTTTAACCCGATAGACCAACTTTATAAATGGCGGGTTAAGCCACTTAGTAAAAAACTGATGATCCATATCGAATGCCATAGCGAAGAAAAACAATTTGATGCCACTTTGAGCCTCAAAGCCAAACCTTTTGACAACAAAGAGCTGTTCAAGTTACTGCTGAAAACACCCGTTCAGTCGATGAAAATGCTTATAGGAATTTATTGGCATGCTTTCTTACTTTGGAAAAAGGGAACACCAATATATGACCACCCCGATAGTAAGAAAAGTTCCAGCCATAGAAGTTAGGAGAGAAACGAATGTTGAAGTCAACTGCCATTAAAGTAACTCAACTATCGAGAGAGGCGCGTATTTCTCGCGGTATCGTGTTTAAATTTTTAGACTCATTGAGAAATGGTCGACTAATAGTTGAAGAAAAATTTGCAGACAGTGGACATGGTACGCAATTTCAATTTGGTGAAATAAGCGGTGAAGTAAGCGCTGAAGGAGTCATAACCATATTTGATGAAAGTGTGTATTCCAGAATTTTGAAAGGAGGCAGTATTGCAGCTGCCGAAGCCTATATAGAAGGCTTGTGGGATAGCCCCGATTTGACTCTGTTAACTCAGTTGATGGCAGCCAATGCCGATACACTAGATCGAATTGAGGCTAAGACATCCTGGCTAACCTCACTTTATTATCGTTTGGGACATTTTATGAAGCGGAACTCGCTGGTGAGAGCGAAAGAGAATATTCATGCTCATTACGATATCGGAAATAGCTTTTATCAATTGTTCTTAGACGAAAAGATGTTGTATTCAAGTGCATTATTTGAGGCTCAGAATGAATCGTTAGGCGAAGCACAAATAAATAAGCTAAAGCGGTTATGTGAACAGCTCGAGCTAAAACCAAGCGATCATGTAATTGAAATTGGTACCGGATGGGGCGCGATGGCTGTATATATGGCAGAACATTACGGATGTCGGGTTACTACGACGACCATTTCAGAAGAGCAATACCACTACGTAAAAAATCTAGTTGAAAGCAAAGGACTTGGAGAGCGCATTACCCTCCTAAATCAAGATTATCGAGAACTCAAAGGTAAGTACGATAAACTTGTGTCTATTGAGATGATAGAAGCTGTAGGCAAGCAATATCTTAACGGCTACATAGAGAAGTGTAACGAACTCCTCAATCCACGCGGTAAAATGGCTATTCAGGCGATTACTATTGCAGATCAGAGGTATGAAAGCTACTCACGTAACGTTGATTTTATTCAGAAGTATATTTTCCCCGGAGGTTTTCTGCCTTCAATCAATGCACTATTAAATTCGACATCATCCCATAGTGAGTTTAACCTTCGTTGCGTGAAGGATATTGGTCTAGATTATGCCCAAACACTTAAGTACTGGAGAGAGCGTTTTGAACAACAGATCGAAAAAGTGAGAGCACAAGGATACGATGAGCGATTTATTCGGATGTGGCGTTACTACCTCTGTTATTGCGAGGGGGGATTTTTAAGTAAATCGATAAGTACTGTTCAGCTGACGTTTGAAAAATAGCGAACAGATCCATGTTATGGCCTCTGTATCTGTCGATCCTGTTTCAATCTATTTGGTTTGTTCTAATTTTAGGAACCTCTGAAGTTGAATGGCCCGTTCTTCCTATTGTGGTGATTGTTTACATCGTTTCGTTTCTTCGCCATAAGCACATTACAACACGGGCACTTTTTATCGGTTGTATGGGATGCATGCTTGACATTGCTAATACGCAATTCGGTCTATTTCTATTTGATGAAAATGGGCTGTTGGTACCCCTGTGGCTAATAGAGCTTTGGTTCTGCTTTTCTATTTATATTTCATTCTTAATGGTGAAATTTATCTCGTGGAACCAATTTCTTTTGCTTTTAGCTGGCGGAATAGGTGGCATGCTTAGTTATTATGCGGCGTATCGGATTGGTGTGGTTGAGTTTACTCAATCACTGCATCTCACTCTCGTTATCCTATTTCTCGAATGGATGGCCGTTATGTTCCTCATCCGAAAATGCCATGCGGAGAACTAATATGCTTGTGAAGAAAGTGGGACTATCACTGTTTTTTTTTTTCTCGACTTCCGTGGGTGCGACTTCGGATTGGTATCAATGGTCTAAAGTGGGACAAGCAGATTTTTCGGTGTTTATTTGGGATATCTATGTTTCCCAGCTTCTCAGTGAAGAGGGAACGGTGAACATACAGAAACCCTTCGCCGAGCAAAATATTGCTCTGGTCATTCAATATAAGCGAGATATTACTGCGACTAAGTTGCTTGAAGCAACCGAAGATCAATGGCATGGGCTTGGTTATCCCGATGATGAGATTAAACACTGGAGTAAAAATTTAGCGCAGGTCTATCCCGATATAGAAGAAGGTGACTCATTGTCGTATGTCAGTCGCAGTGGGGCAGCATCATTTTACTTTAAGGCTGTTGGTGCTAATGAGTGGAATAAAGTATCGAATGATTTGTCTCCAGAGTTCACCAACGCCTTCTTATCAATTTGGTTATCAGATGACACGCAATATCCTCAGCAGAGACAAAAACTTTTAGGAGAGAATAAATGAAATATCTAAAACTACTTATCTTGCCAATTTCTCTTTTCTTAATGAGTTGTTCTGCTGATTTAGATGAGTATAAAGAGTCAACCCCTGATTTCGAGCTATTTTCATTTTTTGATGGTCAAACTCAGGCATGGGGGATGGTGCAGGATTATACTGGAAAACAAACTAGGCGTTTTCATGTGGATATCAAAGGACGTGTTAATGGTAATCAACTTACCCTTGATGAATCGTTTGTTTATCATGACGGAGAAACAGACAAGCGTGTTTGGACGATAATGAAGCAAAGCGACGGAACCTACACTGGTACAGCGGGCGATATTATTGGCACGGCAAAAGGACAGACATTAGGTAATGCTTTTCGCTGGCAATACGATTTCAACTTAAAGTTGGACGATGGTGATATTGATGTTTCGTTTGATGATTGGTTGTACCGACAGGATGAAAACCATCTTTTCAATGTATCGTACATCAAAAAGTTTGGAGTTACTGTTGGCAAAGTAACGTTATTTTTCCAAAAAAAATAGGGCATTAAGCCCTATTTTCTTGCATATCAGAGTAGTTACAGTTTGTCTGTTAACTCGATGGCTTGTCCGATGTAACTTGCCGGCGTCATTTGTTTAAGACGAACTTTTTCTTCTTCAGGAAGCTCAAGTCCATCAATAAAGCTACGCATTGCTTCGCCATCAACTCTCTTACCACGAGTCAGTTCTTTTAACTTCTCATATGGCTTCTCGATACCGTAACGGCGCATTACCGTTTGAATTGGCTCTGCGAGTACTTCCCAGTTTTTGTCTAACTCAGCAAGTAGAGCATCACGGTTCACTTCAAGTTTACTAATTCCTTTAAGCGTCGATGTGTATGCGATAATCGCGTAGCCAGCGCCAACGCCAAGGTTACGTAGTACAGTTGAGTCTGTTAGGTCGCGCTGCCAGCGAGAAATAGGCAGCTTTTGAGCTAGGTGGTTAAAAATTGCATTCGCCAGCCCAAGGTTACCTTCAGAGTTTTCGAAGTCAATTGGGTTAACTTTGTGCGGCATAGTTGAAGAACCAATTTCACCCGCAATCGTTTTCTGCTTGAAGTGACCTAAAGCGATATAGCCCCAGATGTCACGGTCAAAATCGATTAAGATCGTGTTAAAGCGCGCGATGGCATCAAACAGTTCAGCAATATAATCGTGTGGCTCGATCTGAGTTGTGTAAGGATTCCAAGTAACACCCAAAGACTCAGTTACAAACTCTTCGCTGAATTTATGCCAGTCAAGATCAGGATAAGCAGACAGGTGAGCGTTGTAGTTACCAACAGCACCGTTGATCTTAGCTAGAATTTCAACGTTCTCAATCTGCTTGTATTGACGCTCCATACGGTAGACTACGTTTGCCATTTCTTTACCCATCGTCGAAGGTGACGCAGGTTGACCGTGTGTCCGAGATAGTAAAGGAATGTCACGATATTCAACAGCTAGCTTTCTAATCGCATCAATAATATTACGAATTTCAGGGAGGATTACTTCTTCGCGAGCTTCTTTTAGCATTAATGCGTGAGATGTATTGTTAATATCCTCTGAAGTACATGCGAAATGGATGAACTCAGTTACCGCGTGTAACTCAGGAACACTGGCTACTTTCTCTTTTAGGAAGTACTCAACCGCTTTTACGTCATGGTTAGTAGTACGCTCGATTTCCTTGATGCGCTCAGCGTCATTTTCACTGAAATTAGCCGCAAGTTGGTCTAGGAAATCGTTTGCTTCTTTACTAAAAGAAGGAACTTCTGGGATTCCGGCTGTAGCTGAAAGCTTTTGTAACCAACGGATTTCAACGATAGCACGATACTTTAGGAGACCATACTCACTAAAAATACTGCGTAACGCAATCGTTTTACTTCCGTAACGGCCATCTACCGGTGAAACAGCAGTCAGTGCTGACAGTTCCATGTTTATCTCCTGAATATTGAGTTAAGTGAGAGAGAAGGGTGTCATTATGAATTTCTAATGAATTCTAGCAAGTAATATTCTCGCCTGTTCGACGATTTTTTTACGTCCAAAAATCAGATGGCGTCTCTTACCACCGACTTGGCGCCATAATACAGCACAGCGAATTCCGGATAATAGGAGTGCGCGGACCTTTTGCTGGTTTAACGTTTGCTGTAAAACAGATGGAGTACCTGAAATTTGAATACGTGGGCCAATAGGGCTAATTACGTCCAAATAAATACTCGCACAGTTGCTTATCATCTGTTCTTCTAAAATGGAAAAGTGCTCGGATTGTCTCACTAGCGTGTCGAGGCGATCGCCTAACTGAGACATGGCATCATTGCGAGCATTCAGCTTTCTTTCCAAAGCCATGATACTAATAATATAGCGGGTTAGCTCATTACCAGATGGAGAACTATCTAATTTGTTAGTTAAGTACTCGAGGCCCACTTTCAAATTTGATTCGTCGCCAAAAATATCTATCGTGCTATTGGGATTCAAGTTTAGGATAGCTTTTAAAGAAGCTTCAAAAGCATTCTCATCACAGCTACCGTCTCTCGCTACTTTTTGTACCAGAGCGGCCGCTTGGCAGAGCCCGGCAAATGCGATTGTACGGTCATAATTCGAATGAGACACTTTTAAGCTCCTTTTAATCAACTAAATGCGTTTTTCAATGATGCCGCCACCAAGGCAAACTTCATCCTTATAAAATACTGCAGATTGTCCCGGTGTAACAGCAACCTGAGGTTCGTCAAATATGACCTTGATATTATTGTCGTCAATTGGGATCACAGTGCAAGGAATATCAGCCTGTCTGTAACGAGTTTTTACAGAACATTTAAATGGTTCTTGAATAGTATCACGGTCTACCCAGTGTAGTTGAGACGCAATTAATCCCTCAGACTTGAGTAGGGGGTGGTCTGCGCCTTGCACTGCGATCAATACATTTCGCTTGAGGTCTTTATCCGCAACGTACCAAGGATCTTCGTGACCACCGCCGCCTTTTTGACCACCGATATGAAGGCCTTTTCGTTGCCCAAGTGTGTGGTACATAAGACCTTGGTGTTCACCAATAATTCTGCCTTCAGGAGTTTCAATATTACCAGGCTGAGCTGGTAGATAACGCGATAGAAACTCAGTAAATTTGCGTTCACCAATAAAGCAAATGCCTGTCGAGTCCTTTTTCTTTGCTGTTATCAGATTTTGTTCTTCAGCAATACGACGAACTTCGGGTTTCTCAAGTTCACCTACAGGGAATAGGCTTCGTGCCACTTGCTCATGACTTAATGTGTATAAAAAGTAGCTTTGGTCCTTGTTATTATCAAGCCCACGAAGCATTTGTGGGCGTTCGCCATTTTCTGGGAATGTACGTCTAACGTAATGGCCCATAGCGATGTAATCTGCGTCGAGTACTTCATCCGCAAATTCTAGAAATGCTTTGAATTTGATTTCTTTATTACAAAGAATATCAGGATTTGGCGTGCGTCCAGCTTTATATTCCGCTAAGAAATATTCGAATACGTTATCCCAATACTCTGCTGCAAAATTGATTTTATGCAGGTGTATACCAAGCTTGTCGCAAACCGCTTGAGCATCCGCAAGATCTTGAGCTGCAGTGCAGTATTCTTCACCATCATCCTCTTCCCAGTTTTTCATAAACAAGCCTTCTACTTGGTAGCCTTGTTGCTGAAGAAGATACGCAGATACAGAGGAATCAACTCCCCCTGACATGCCAACGATGACTTTCTTTTGGCTATTTGCGTCTGGATTTTTGGTCATAATCTTTACCACTTTAAAAACGTGGCGCAGATTTTATCAGAAAGAGTTAGAAGGGGACAGAGTTAGAATGCGCTAAGTGATGAATGACCAGAGTTGGTTGACTGTTATGTAAACAACTAAAGCGTCATGTGCTCAATATTCACCATATTATTCACTTTATTTTTAACGTAATCGATTGCATCTAGAAAGGTGAATTGCGCCATTCTTAGGTGCATTATAAAATTATATCAATCTTAAATGAGCTTTATTAAATCGCATGAAATTTCCTGGTCAGAGAAAATCTAAACATTATTTCCCCGTTAATGAGAGAGACCCACTCATAGTGCCCAATGCTCCAGAGCATGAGTTAACCTTTACTCACGTTATTGGCATCGATCAGGTTCTCGTTGATATTGAAGCAAAAGTACCCAACGAGATAATTGAGAAATATAATCTCAGTGTTGGCCACTCTTTGGTTATAGATGATGAGAGAGCCGAAGCTCTTTATTGCGAATTAGTTGAGCAAAATCTGATCACTGACCAATTTGCTGGTGGTACGATTGGAAATACTCTGCATAATTATTCCGTACTCGCTGACTCACGATCAACATTATTGGGTGTAATGAGTGAGAATATACGGATTGGTAGCTATGGATATCAATATTTATCAAATACTTCGAGTCGAGTTGATTTAAATTATCTGCAAGGTGTTGATGGACCAATAGGTCGATGTTTTGCATTAATTTCAGATAATGGGGAACGAACGTTTGCTATTAATGAAGGGAAAATGAATCGACTTTTCCCTGAAAGTATTCCTGAATCTATTTTTAAAAATGCTTCTGCACTAGTTTTAAGCGCTTATTTATTACGATGTAAAGATGGCGATCCTATGCCAGAATCAGCAATGAAGGCAATTGAATACGCGAAGAAATATGAAGTACCAATAGTATTAACTCTCGGTACTAAATATGTAATTGAAAACAATGTTTCTTTTTGGCAAACATTTATTCGAGATCATGTGACAGTGGTTGCGATGAATGAGGAAGAAGGCGAATCATTAACGGGAATTTCAGACCCGTTACTTGCGGCAAATAAAGTTTTGGATTGGGTTGACTTGGTATTGTGCACAGCCGGACCGATTGGTTTGTTTATGGCTGGATATACCGATGACTCTGCGAAAAGAGAGACAAATAGACCTTTATTGCCTGGTTCAATAGCTGAATTTAACCAATATGAATTTAGCCGTCCAATGCGTAAAAATAAATGTGATGACCCCATGAGAGTGTATTCTCATATTTCTCCTTATATGGGTGGTCCTGAAAAGATTAAAAATACCAATGGGGCTGGGGATGCCGCTCTAGCCGCTATTCTTCATGATATGGCCGCGAATGGTTTTCATAAAGTCAACGTTCCTAACTCTAGAAAACATGACTATGAATGTTTGACCTATTCCTCTTTTTCTCAGGTTTGTAAATATGCAAACCGAGCGAGTTTTGAAGTGTTATCTCAACATTCTCCTCGCTTATCTAGAGGGTTGCCAGAACGTGAAGATTGCTTAGAAGAATCTTATTGGGACAGATAAAAAAAGAGGCTCTTAAGAGCCTCTTTTTTAAATGCGTCATTTAGCATCGTTATTTAGATTGCAAAATCTTCAATACTTTTTCCTTCGTCCAGAGCTTTCTGGATTACTGAAGGAGTACGGCCTTGGCCAGTCCAAGTTTTTTCTTCGCCGTTATCATCGATATATTTATATTTCGCTGGGCGAGGTTTTCTTTTGCTTTTCGTTTTTGTTTTTACTTCACCAGATAAAGCAGAGATTAACGCGTCAACATCAATACCGTCTTTTGCTATTTGATTTGCAATTGCAGCAAGTTTTTCTTCTTGAGCTGCACGTTCTGCTTGCTCTTGTTCTTCAATTTCTTTTCTTTCTTCTACAACAAGAGTTAATTTTTCTAAAGCTTCTTCTAATTGTGGAAGAGTTAAGTCGCGCGCATAAGCACGTAGGCTACGAATGTTTAATAATGTTTTAGTTAGTTCAGACATCACAAGTTCCTACTAATAAGAATATAAATACGTTATAAGAATAAATCTGTACCGCATATATTACAATACAGAGCAAATAAATAATATATCAAAAACCAGAGAAAGGTTAATTATTGGTAAATATTTGTCACTAATTATAAATAGATTTAATGATTTCTCTTAAATAAGAGTAGTAAATGAATTTTTATTCACTCTATGTGATTTTAAATGGATTTTAATACTGATTAATGTAAATTTAGTGGTTAATAATGTTGAAAAAATGATTTTTGCCATTAAAATAGCGCGCTCCTAGCTTAGGTGTTGGTGTTTTCTATTAATATGAAATCATATTACTTGTTAACAGACACCTTATGTAGAGGTGCAATTTAAATGAGTAATTACAGGTAGGGTGATGCCGTTGATCTGTAAAGAAAGGTTATTTTGCCGAAGTAAACTGTATATCTAATGCAATTTGCTGGGGTTGTTTTCGAATAGGAACAACACTGCCATAGTCAAAATGTGAATAAAACTATGGAGCGCTACTGTGGGTTGGGTGGAGTGTTCACTTCCCTTTCACTTGGTTCAACAATTGCAAACAGCTTGAGTTGTAATGTTCTGCAGTAGATCTCTTCCCATATTTATAATTGGTGATTGAAGATCATGATTTTAATTGATTTAAGTTCCTCATTTGTTTCGGTAATACCGGCGGTAATTGCGCTCAGTATGGCAATTTTTACGCGCAAAGTATTATTATCTCTCGGGGTCGGTATTGTACTTGGTGCATTATTATTAACCGACTATTCTTTAATGAAAAGTGCCGTTTATATTAAAGATCAAGTAGTTGCGATTGTTATTGATGATGGCAGTATAAATAGCTGGAATATGAGTATTGTCGCTTTTCTTATACTGTTAGGCATGATGACAGCCGTTTTAACGCTATCAGGTGGCACAAGAGCATTCGCTGATTGGGCACAAAGTAAGGTTAAAGGTAAAGTTGGTTCACAACTTCTAGCGGCATTCCTTGGAGTATTCATTTTTGTAGATGACTATTTTAATAGTCTGGCTGTTGGCTCCATTGCTCGTCCTGTCACGGATCGTTTTGACGTTTCTCGTTCAAAACTTGCTTATATCCTAGATTCTACTGCTGCACCTATGTGCGTTATTATGCCAGCCTCAAGTTGGGGGGCATATATAATGACCATCGTTGGCGGAATATTGGTGTCTCATGGGATCACCGAATATAGCCCGCTTGGTGCTTACGTTCGTCTAATTCCTATGAATTTCTATGCGATATTTGCTCTATTGATGGTGTTTGCAGTTATAATTTTTAAACTCGATATTGGTGTGATGAGAAAACATGAAAATGACATGTCTCATCAAGATAGTGATAACTCAGCATCCGATCTGATGGATGAATTGGATATCCAAGAGAGCAGCACCGGACGAGTCTCTGATCTTATTCTACCTATCATTATTCTAATCATAGCGACCGTATGTTCTATGCTCTACACCGGAAACGAATCTCTATCGTCAGAAGGTAAGCCTTTTAGTGTACTTGGTGCGTTTGAGAATACGGATGTCGGTACATCTCTGATCTATGGTGGTATCGCGGGTGTAATTTCAGCACTTGTAGCTGTTTTCAGACAAGGTATATCCATTACACGTGCAAGTTCTGCATTGTGGCTTGGCGCTAGATCGATGTTTGGTGCGATTCTTATTTTAGTTTTTGCCTGGTCTATTGGTGCTGTGATTAAAGACATAAAGACCGGGGCTTATCTGGCTTCTTTAGTGCAGAGTAGTCATATTAACGTTCATTGGCTTCCGGTATTACTGTTTATACTATCTGGCCTTATGGCATTTGCTACTGGGACGTCATGGGGCACATTTGGTATAATGCTACCTATTGCAGGTGATATCGCGGGTTCTACAGACATCGCATTAATGTTGCCTATGCTGGGTGCTGTTTTGGCTGGGTCTGTGTTTGGTGATCACTGCTCGCCTATTTCTGATACAACTATCTTGTCATCAACTGGGGCTC
This sequence comes from Vibrio viridaestus, assembly GCF_003856525.1. Classification (GTDB taxonomy): domain Bacteria; phylum Pseudomonadota; class Gammaproteobacteria; order Enterobacterales; family Vibrionaceae; genus Vibrio; species Vibrio viridaestus. The sequence continues at coordinate 68,240 of NZ_RJVQ01000008.1, read as the reverse complement.
GCTGCCATCACATTGACCATGTCTCGACACAGCTTCCCTATGCCATCGCCGTCGCTCTTGTATCGGCCGTTGGTTACATTGTCCTAGGTCTGACTGATTCGATACTTGTATCTTTCTCTGCTGCTTCAGTTGCGTTCGTCGTTGTTTGCTTTGCTATGTCAAAACTCGCAAAGAGCAAAGAACTGAGCATGGAAATTGCTTAATACACTGTAATTTAAGACGTTATAAGAGAGGCCATGCCTCTCTTTTTTATTTGTATTATACAAAATGACAAATGTTTAAAGAAAAAGTCATTTAAAGCTTGAAATCTAAGCACAGCTTGGTTAAGGTGACATCAACACAACGAATTGAGTAAAACCAGTATGCGCTTTTTTGAAACTAACCTTCATCATCACCATCATCCCTAATCGTCTTTCGGGGAGATGAGCGCGTACCCGGGAGACAGGATTCTCTCGGAGGTTAACATCTAAAGATTTTTGTTAAAACCCTCGGGAGCATACCTCCCGAGGGTTTTTTCTTTTTCGCCTAACAAAACGAAATAAGTTAAAGAATACAAGGAATAATGTAATGCAAGCACAACGACTAAGAATCGCAATTCAGAAAAAAGGTCGCCTAAGTAAAGAATGTATGGCTTTGCTCAAGCAATGTGGGGTTAAGTTCAATATTATGGGTGAACGTTTAGTTGTTCACTCAATGAATATGCCAATTGACCTGCTGCTTGTACGTGATGATGATATTCCAGGTCTCATCATGGATGGTGTTGTCGATTTAGGTTTTGTTGGTGAAAACGTATTAGAAGAAGAAAGACTAGACCGAGAAGCTGCAGGAGACCCATCCGCATTTGTTACGCTACGTCGCATGGATTTTGGTGGTTGTCGCTTATCTATCGCAATTAATAAAGACGAACAGTACAACGGCCCACAAGATTTAGTCGGCAAACGAATTGCCACTACTTATCCTCAATTACTCAAAGCGTACATGGATAGAAATGATATCCCATTTAGTACGTGTATGCTGACTGGTTCTGTAGAAGTTGCTCCACGTGCTGGATTAGCTGACGCGATTGCTGACCTTGTATCAACAGGTGCAACTCTTGAAGCGAATGGCTTAAAAGAAGCCGAAGTTATTTTTGAGTCCAAAGCGACTCTAATCCAACGTTCTGGTGAGTTTTCTTCAGACAAAGCGTCATTAATCGATCGTTTGCTAACTCGTATGAATGGTGTACAGCAAGCAAAAGAATCTAAATATATTATGCTGCACGCTCCAGTAGAAAAGTTGCAAGAAATCAAAGCACTGCTTCCTGGTGCAGAAGATCCAACTGTACTTCCATTATCAGCCGATAAATCCCGTATGGCTGTTCACTTGGTGAGCTCAGAGAATTTATTCTGGGAAACAATGGAACAACTTAAGGCACTAGGTGCGAGCTCCATTCTTGTTCTGCCAATTGAAAAAATGATGGAGTAAGATAATGAGAACTGTTGCATGGCAATCTTTGAGTAAAGAGCAGCAATCTTCCATATTAGAGCGTCCTGCCATCACGGAAGGTGCAAATATAAAAGCGGCTGTTTCGCAAGTCATAGAGCAAGTTCAAAACGGCGGCGATGAAGCGCTAAAAGAACTGACGGCTAAATTCGATAAAACGAGCCCTAAGTCTATTCGCGTTTCTAGTGACGATATCGATGCTGCCTGCGAGCGTCTTTCGGACAATATGAAAGCGGCATTGGAACAAGCTTACGCAAATATTAGTAAGTTTCACAAAGCACAAAAGCCACAACCGCTCAAAGTAGAAACAATGCCTGGGGTGGTTTGTGAACAAGTCACTCGTCCGATTAATACGGTCGGTCTGTATATTCCGGGCGGAAGTGCGCCGTTACCTTCAACTGTTTTGATGCTAGGTGTGCCAGCTCAAATTGCGGGCTGTCGCAAAGTTGTTCTTTGCTCGCCACCTCCTATAGCTGATGAAATCTTGTACGTTGCGAAATTGTGTAATATCGATGAAGTGTATAATGTCGGCGGTGGACAGGCTATTGCAGCAATGGCTTATGGCACGAAAACCGTATCTAAAGTAGACAAGATTTTCGGTCCTGGTAATGCATATGTAACCGAAGCAAAGCGTCAGGTAAGTAATGATTTTCGTGGTGCGGCTATCGATATGCCAGCGGGCCCGTCAGAAGTGATGGTGATTGCTGATGAGAGCGCAGAGCCTTCTTTTATCGCAGCTGATCTGCTAAGCCAGGCTGAGCATGGACCAGACTCTCAAGTTGTTTTAGTGACACCGTCACCAGTTCTTGCTGATCGAGTCACCGAAGAAGTGAAAACTCAGCTGAGTACGCTATCTCGTGCTGGTATCGCAGAAAAAGCGTTGTCTTCGAGTTTGATTATCGTCGCTGAGTCTCTTACACAGGCTGTTTCGATTTCTAATTACTATGGTCCTGAGCACTTAATCGTTCAAACCCGTAATCCTCGTGAGCTGCTGCCTTTACTCGATAATGCAGGTTCTATTTTCCTTGGAGATTGGTCACCAGAATCCGCAGGAGACTATGCGTCAGGTACAAACCACGTATTACCTACTTACGGTTACACCAGAACCTACTCGAGTTTGGGACTCGCTGACTTTAGTAAACGAATGACAGTACAGGAATTGAGTGCTGATGGGTTAAAAGCATTGGCTCCGACTGTAGTTACAATGGCTGAGGCAGAAGGCCTCGATGCACACAAACGAGCTGTTACGATTCGCGTTGAAAAACTGGCACAAGGAAAATAAGTCATGGAAAAACTAGCAAGAAAGCAAGTGCAGCAGCTTACTCCTTATCTTTCTGCGCGTCGTATCGGCGGTAAAGGCGATATTTGGTTGAATGCCAACGAGTCTCCTTATACTAACGAATATGCTTTAACACTGGACTCATTAAACCGTTATCCAGAATGTCAGCCTGAAGAACTCATTTCTGCGTATGCTTCATATGCCAATGTGCCTAGTGAGCAAGTTATTGCGACACGCGGTGCAGATGAAGGTATCGAACTATTGATTCGTGCTTACTGTGAGCCAGGTGAAGATGCAATTTTATATTGCCCTCCGACCTATGGAATGTACGCGATCAGTGCAGAAACGATTGGTGTTGAGCGTCGAACTGTTCCTCTGACCGCAGAATGGCAGTTGGATTTAGATTCGATAAAACAAAACTTAGACAACGTCAAAGTCGTTTTTGTCTGCAGTCCTAATAACCCTACGGGAAATTTAGTTGACCGTCAGGATATTGAAACGCTTCTTAAGTTAACTAAAGACAAAGCAATCGTGGTTCTCGATGAAGCTTATATCGATTTTTCGCCAGAGTCTTCAGTTGTTGATTTGATCGATACTTATCCAAATTTAGCCATATTGCGTACCTTGTCTAAAGCGTTTGCGTTAGCAGGACTTCGCTGTGGTTTTACTCTGGCAAATCCAGAGATCATTGGTGTGCTCATGAAAGTGATTGCGCCATACCCAATTCCAAAACCAGTCGCTGCTATTGCCTCTGATGCTCTTTCTCCAGCCGGACTTGCACGAGCAAAACGTCAGGTATTGGATATCAATGCGAATAAAGCATACCTACAAGCCGGGCTCTCTATGTTGAAGGATGTCACTGTCTTTGATGGATGGGGCAATTATCTTCTGGTTAAATTCCCTATGGGAGATGCAGCTTTCAAAGCCGCTTGGGACAACGGAATCATTTTGCGTAATTCGCCTATTGAAGATTGTATCCGCATCAGTATTGGTAGCCGAGAAGAGTGCGAAAAAACGCTGGCTTTTCTTCGTAATTACATCGAATCGTAACGACTCATTAAAAGGATTTGTTCCGTGAGCAAGCAACAGAAAATTTTATTTATAGACCGCGATGGTACGTTGATCGTTGAACCACCGATTGACTTTCAAGTTGACCGTCTTGATAAGCTTAAACTTGAACCTTTTGTTATTCCAAGTTTGTTAACTTTGCAAGATGCTGGATACCGACTGGTCATGGTCACGAACCAAGATGGTTTAGGTACGGATAGTTACCCACAAGACGATTTTGATGCACCTCATAATATGATGATGGAGATTTTTGAATCGCAGGGTGTGAAATTCGATGATGTTTTAATTTGTCCTCACTTCGAGAAAGATAATTGCACCTGTCGCAAGCCTAAGTTGGGTCTCGTAAAAGACTACCTTCAGCAGGGCAAAGTTGATTTCCAAAAATCAGCGGTAATCGGTGATAGAGCTACCGACATGCAGTTAGCCGAGAATATGGCCATACAAGGCATTCAATATAATCCTGAAACTTTATCTTGGCCTGCAATTGTTAAGTTGCTAACCACCACGCCACGTATAGCTAAGGTCGAACGTAAAACAAAAGAGACCGATATTTCTGTCGTTGTTAATCTCGATGAAACAGGTGGTAACTCGATTGAAACCGGTATTGGCTTCTTCGACCACATGTTAGACCAAATTGCGACTCATGGTGGGTTCCAGCTGATACTTTCGGTAAATGGGGATCTTCATATTGATGACCATCATACGGTTGAAGATACCGCTCTTGCTTTAGGTCAGGCAATTAAGGAAGCACTCGGAGATAAACGGGGTATCGGTCGATTTGGTTTTACCCTGCCAATGGATGAATGCTTAGCTCAGTGTGCGCTGGATATTTCAGGCAGACCTTATTTCAAGTTTGATGCTGAGTTTAGTCGTGCTGAAGTCGGAGAATTGTCTACTGAAATGGTTTACCACTTTTTCCGTTCTCTAACTGACACAATGGCATGCACGCTTCACTTGTCGTCAACTGGTGTTAATGATCACCACATCATTGAAAGCTTGTTTAAAGCCTTTGGCCGTACATTGCGTCAGGCGATTAAAGTTGAAGGCAATGAGTTACCAAGCAGTAAAGGAGTATTGTAATGACGTATCAAAAAGTCGTAATTATCGATACTGGTTGTGCGAATGTCTCTTCTGTTAAATTTGCTATCCAGCGCTTGGGTTATGATGTTGTGGTATCGAAAGAACCCGACGTGGTGCTTGGCGCTGATAAATTATTCTTACCGGGCGTTGGTACGGCCAGTGAAGCCATGAAGAACCTACGTGAGCGTAACCTGATTGAACTGGTCAAAAAGGTAGAGAAACCGTTACTCGGTATCTGTCTTGGTATGCAGCTTTTGGGTAAATTCTCGGAAGAGAAAGGGCAGAAAGCGAATGAATTAGTGGATTGTCTTGGTCTTTGTGATGGCGAAGTTCGTTTGATGAAAACGGGTGATTTACCATTGCCTCACATGGGGTGGAATACCGTATCCGCTGCTCCAGGAAACCCATTATTTAAAGGTATCGAAGAAGGCGAATACTTCTACTTTGTACATAGCTTTGCTATGCCTGTCGGTGATTACACTATCGCTCAATGTGATTATGGAAACCCGTTTACCGCAGCAGTGCAAAACGGCAATTATTTTGGTGTGCAGTTTCACCCAGAGCGCTCTAGTAAAGCCGGAGCTCAGTTAATCAAAAACTTCTTAGAGCTCTAAAACAAGGAACGTATTGTGATTATTCCAGCATTAGATCTTATTGATGGCCAAGTCGTTCGACTATTTCAAGGCGACTATGGGCAGGTAACCGAATATAAGGTTAACCCATCAGAACAATTTAATTTATACCATCAAGCAGGGGCTAACTGGCTACACTTGGTGGATCTGACTGGCGCAAAAGACACTAGCGCTAGGCAGCTATCATTGATTAAAACGTTATTAGATAGCACGCCTGCAAACATTCAGATTGGTGGCGGCGTTCGCACCGAAAAAGATGTCTCAGACCTCCTTGACGCTGGCGCTCAGCGTGTCGTCGTTGGCTCAACGGCCGTTAAAGATCCAGAACTAGTTAAAGGTTGGTTTAACAAGTTTGGTGCCGAACATATCGTTTTAGCACTGGACGTCAACATTGATGAGAGCGGTGTAAGAAAGGTGGCTGTATCTGGGTGGCAGGAAGATTCAGGTGTAACGATTGAAGCACTTATCGATGATTTTCTTACCGTTGGACTTAAGCACGTACTATGTACCGACATCTCCAGAGATGGCACGCTTGCGGGATCCAACGTCGACTTGTACGTAGACCTTTGTAAAGCCTATCCTCAGGTTGCATTTCAATCATCAGGTGGCATTGGCAGTCTCGATGATATCGCGGCCTTGAAAGGTTCTGGCGTCGCTGGCGTTATTGTGGGCCGAGCGCTATTGGACGGTAAGTTTACAGCAGAGGAGGCATTTGCATGTTGGCAAAGCGAATAATCCCGTGTCTTGATGTAAGAGATGGACAAGTAGTAAAAGGTGTTCAGTTTCGAAACCATGAAATCATTGGTGATATTGTTCCTTTAGCAAAACGCTATGCGGAAGAGGGGGCGGATGAACTCGTATTTTACGATATTACTGCTTCTAGTGACGGTCGGGTTGTCGACAAAAGTTGGGTGGCTAAAGTTGCTGAAGTCATCGATATCCCATTTTGCGTTGCTGGCGGAATTAAATCTGCAGAAGATGCAGCACGTATATTGGAGTTCGGTGCTGATAAAGTTTCAATCAATTCTCCTGCGTTAGCGAATCCTCAGTTGATTACAGATTTAGCCGATCGATTCGGTGTTCAATGTATTGTGGTTGGTATCGATTCATATTTTGATAAAGATACGGGCAAATATCAGGTGTATCAGTTTACAGGGGATGAAGCTCGTACTAAGGCAACGACCTGGGAAACTCGCGATTGGGTTCAGGAAGTTCAAAAACGTGGTGCTGGTGAAATCGTACTCAATATGATGAACCAGGATGGCGTACGTAATGGATACGATATTGAACAACTGAATATGGTGCGTGCGGTCTGTAAAGTACCACTAATCGCTTCAGGCGGTGCTGGCGCAATCGAACACTTTGCTGAGGCCTTTGAAGCTGCAAATGTGGATGGAGCATTAGCTGCATCTGTATTCCACAAACAAATTATTAATATAGGCGATTTAAAAACCTATTTAAGAGAGCAAGGAATTGAGGTAAGAAAATGAGTAATGTAGCACAACCCCTGGACACCCTGAGTAGCCGTATTGACTGGGAAAAAGTAGATGGGTTGGTTCCAGCGATTATCCAGGATTTCTCCTCAAGTCAGGTTCTGATGATGGGATATATGAATCCCGAAGCTTTAGCGAAAACGTTTGAAACTGAAAATGTGACGTTTTTCTCTCGTTCTAAGCAACGCTTGTGGACGAAAGGTGAAACGTCAGGCAACGTGCTTAAACTGAAAAATATTGCGCTTGATTGTGACCAGGATACTCTTTTAGTCAAAGTAAACCCTGTTGGACCTACTTGCCATACCGGAACAACCACGTGTTGGGATAACGATGGTCAGGAAGAGTCACAAATGGTTTGGCTTCATCAATTGGAAACATTGCTTGGCGAAAGAAAACAAGCGGATCCAGAAAGTTCCTACACAGCCAGTCTTTATGCACGCGGTACAAAACGTATCTCGCAAAAGGTTGGGGAAGAAGGTGTTGAAGTTGCGCTTGCGGCGACGTCTGGCGATAAAGCGGAATTGGTATGTGAATCCGCTGATTTGATTTATCACCTGTTAGTATTACTTAACGATCAAGATTTATCGATGAGTGATGTTATTAATAAACTGAAAGAGCGTCATAAATAACGCTCTGATTAGTTGCTATCAGCCTCTTAAGGGAGGCTGATTTCTTTCCATTCTCCAGGCTTAAGTCCGTCTAACTGGATACCGCCCATTGATGCTCTTATTAGGCGCAATGTTGGAAAACCAATATGTGCGGTCATTCGTCTAACTTGGCGATTTCGACCTTCAATAATCGTAATAGATAGCCACGTAGTCGGAATTGCAGCGCGAAAGCGTACTGGTGGAGTTCTCTCCCAAATATCGGGTTGCTCGATAATATTCACTTCAGCCGGTAAGGTCATGCCGTCTTTCAACTCAACACCTTCACGTAATTTTTCGAGATCGCTTTCGTCAGGGGTGCCTTCTACCTGTACCCAGTAGGTTTTTGGTGATTTTGATTCGGGTTGAGTCAGTTTAGCTTGAAGAATGCCATCGTTAGTTAAGACCATGAGACCTTCGCTGTCTCGATCGAGCCGACCGGCTGCATAAACATCTTTTATCGGAATAAAGTCTGCCAGTGTCTGCCGATTTTGGTCATCAGTGAACTGGCTCAATGTGTCGAAGGGCTTGTTAAATATGAGTACTTTTCTCTGTTCGAGATTGATGGCATTGTTTCTATTTGAACGACGGCGATTTGCACTTTGTTTTCGAATGCGAGCTTTCTGATTACGATTAGATCCGGAAAAATTTGTCTTACGAACTGTCTTTTTGCCAGGGCGGCTGGGCATGTTAACGTCCTTAGGAAAATATGAATGCAATATGTTAAAAAATTTTTCTATGTCGCTATATTAGTCTACAATCTCAACGTCTTCGAGTATGCATACGATGTAACGGAAACGACACCTCTGTCATGGTGGGTAAGTATACTGAATATCGTCAGGTCGAAGATAGTGGGAGTCTAATCATTTGGTTAATTTCGTGCCAAAAGGTGCAATTCAGTTATCCGTGTGATGATTTTCGTACGTAAAGCGCGTACACTTTGCGCCTGATCCCACACAAATTAAGTGTGAACATAAGTATCAATCATTATGCTAGAAATGATTGTGAGATAAAAATAGGGAAATTTCATGCCTACAAATAAGCCTACAATTATTTACACCATTACAGATGAGGCGCCAGCCTTAGCGACGTATTCATTCTTGCCGATTATTCAGTCTTTCACTAAGTCATCTGGTATCACCATTGAAACTCGTGACATATCATTGGCAGGACGTATTATCGCTAACTTCCCTGACTATTTGAAAGACGATCAGCGTATCGGTGATGCATTATCTGAGCTGGGTGAATTAGCTAAAACACCTGATGCGAACATCATAAAACTTCCTAATATTTCAGCGTCCGTACCTCAACTACGTGCTGCAATTAAAGAACTTCAAGCAAAAGGTTATGCGCTTCCTGATTATCCAGACGAGCCTAAAAACGATAAAGAAGCTGAAGTTAAAGCGATTTATGACAAAATTAAAGGTAGTGCTGTAAATCCAGTATTGCGTGAAGGTAACTCAGACCGTCGTGCCCCTGCATCTGTTAAGAACTATGCAAAGAAAAACCCACATTCAATGGGTGCGTGGAAGGGCGATTCTAAGTCTCATGTGTCTAGCATGACAGATCATGACTTCTTCGGTAGCGAGAAGTCAGTTACTGTACAAGGAGCAAAAAACGTAGCGATCGAATTCGTTGATGCTTCAGGAAACAAAAAGACTTTGAAACCATCAGTTAAGCTTATTGATAAAGAGATCATCGATACTTCCGTATTAAGTAAAGCGGCACTGATTGATTTTTATCGTCAGCAGATTGAAGATGCTAAAACACAAGACGTGCTACTTTCTCTTCATCTAAAAGCAACAATGATGAAGGTATCTGATCCGGTAATCTTTGGCTATGCGGTAAAAGAATACTACAAAGACGTATTTGCGAAACATGGTGCTCTTTTTGAATCACTAGGTGTCGATGCCAATAACGGTATTGGTGATGTGTACGCGAAGATAGAGTCTCTTCCTGAAGCTCAGAAAGCAGAAGTTGAAGCAGACTTAGCCGCGGTATATAAGGTCAATCCACCATTAGCAATGGTTGACTCGGATCGTGGCATTACTAACTTACATGTACCGAGCGATGTTATTGTCGATGCATCAATGCCTGCAATGATCCGTTCATCTGGTCAAATGTGGGGTCCAGATGGAAAGCAAAAAGATACCAAAGCAGTCATCCCTGATAGATGTTATGCAGGTGTTTATCAAGCCGTTATTGATTTTTGTAAAGAACACGGCGCGTTTGATCCAACCACTATGGGTAGCGTGCCAAACGTTGGTCTGATGGCTCAGAAAGCTGAAGAATACGGTTCACACGATAAAACATTTGTGATTTCAGGTGAAGGCCGTGTTCAGGTTGTTGACGTAGAATCTGGCGATGTATTACTTGAACAAGCGGTAAGCGACGGTGATATTTTCCGTATGTGTCAAGTTAAGGACGCTCCAATTCAAGACTGGGTGAAACTGGCTGTTACTCGTTCGCGCTTAAGCGATACGCCAGCAATATTCTGGTTGGATGAGAATCGTGCACACGATGCTGAACTTATTAAGAAAGTAAAAACATACTTACCTGAGCATGATACTAATGGTCTAGAAATTAAGATCCTGTCTTCAGTTGATGCAACGCTTTATTCGCTAGAGCGAATCAAAGCAGGTTTGGATACTATTTCAGTGACAGGTAACGTATTGCGTGATTATCTGACTGACTTATTCCCGATTTTAGAGTTAGGCACATCGGCAAAAATGCTGTCGATTGTTCCGTTAATGAATGGTGGTGGCTTGTTTGAAACAGGTGCGGGTGGTTCTGCGCCAAAACACGTTCAGCAAGTTCAGAAAGAAAATCACCTACGTTGGGATTCTTTAGGTGAGTTCTTGGCACTGTCGGCCTCGTTAGAACACTTGAGCCAAGTGACAGGCAATGCTAAAGCGAAAGTCTTGGCTGACACCTTAGATAAAGCGACAGGTGACTTCCTGAATAACAACAAGTCTCCATCGCGTAAAGTAGGTGAAATAGATAACCGCGGTAGTCATTTCTATCTTGCTCTATACTGGGCTCAAGCGTTGGCAGGTCAAACTGAAGATAGTGACTTAGCGAAGGAATTTGCTCCAATCAGTCAGGTTATGGCTGAGAAAGAAGAGGACATACTTGCCCAACTAAATGGTGCTCAAGGCGTCGCCGGTGATTTAGGAGGTTATTACCTACCTGAATTTGCTAAGGCATCATCATTAATGCGACCAAGTTCAATTCTAAATGAGATCATTAGTGAGTAATGGTCATCGAATCTGATAAACAAAAAACCCGCCAACTGGCGGGTTTTTTCATTTTTCGATTCAATGGTCAGACGTTGAGTTGAAATCAGTTTAAGTCAGAACTATTTTGCTTGTTCACCTTCAATCGGAACAACACTACTGGCATGATAACCTTTAGGTCCTTGTTCCACTTCGTAAGAAACTACTTGGCCTGCTTTGAGGGTACGATATCCGTCCATTTGAATGGTTGAATAATGTGCGAAGATATCCCCTTCTTCTCCTTCCGGACAAATGAAGCCAAATCCCTTGGCGTTGTTAAACCATTTTACTGTACCTGTAGCCATGCTATACATCCCTCATGCATTTTATTTACTGGAAATAGTATTGACCTTGAAACGAAATATTTGTTTACAATTTTGTTTCATTGATGTGATAAAAATTTAGATAATTGCTAAAAAATTAGTCACTAATTAACCAATTTAGCGTGTTCAATACCGTAGTCAATACCAAAAGGGCATAAATATGCCTATGATTGCAACAAATTCCAGTAATGTTTACATTTCTGTAACTAAAGTGGTAGTGTATTTGTGAAGGATATCAATCGGCCATATCAATGACAGTTTACTCGATATCCAATTTCGCAATCTTATTGAAGTAAATAGCAATCTTTTATTTGCAGCGATACAATTGGTGCATTAGTCTCTAAGTAAGAGATGTTTTTCTCTCAGATGGAATTTTATGTGGTACTAGAGTTGGCTTTGCAGAAACACATCCATTGAGATTTTAACAGACCAATAATCGGAAAACTCTCTAAGAATTATCGGCCATTATGAGTAAACATTTTGAATGGGTGACTCCAGACTCAGAACTACTGGAGAAAGAAAAAACGGCTGTACAACCACCTGCGATGTACAATGTGTTGTTGTTGAACGATGACTATACGCCAATGGATTTTGTAATTGATGTACTGCAAAAATTCTTTACTATGGATATAGACAAAGCGACGCAAACGATGTTAGCTGTACATTATGAAGGAAAAGCGATTTGTGGCACATTTACAGCTGAAGTTGCTGAGACCAAAGTTGCGCAAGTAACGATGTATTCTCGGGAAAATGAGCACCCGCTTTTGTGTACGATGGAGCGAGCTTAAATCTTGCCAGAACGACTACGTAGTCGTTCCTTAAGGAGGTCCCAATGCTTAACAAAGAACTAGAGTCCAGTTTGAATGGTGCGTTCGCTCGTGCCAGAGACAAGCGACATGAATACATGACCGTCGAGCACCTCCTGCTAGCATTGTTAGACAACGATGCAGCTAAGGAAGCATTACTAGCATGTGGTGCGAACATTGACGAGTTACGCAGTGAACTTGACGTGTTCATCGATCAGACCACTCCCTTAATCCCAGATAATGACGAAACACGTGAAACTCAACCAACATTGAGCTTTCAACGGGTTTTACAACGTGCTGTCTTCCATGTGCAATCCTCAGGACGCAATGAAGTAAGCGGTGCAAATGTATTAGTCGCTATATTCAGCGAACAAGAATCCCAAGCGGCATTTCTACTGAAAAAACACGATGTTAGCCGTCTTGATATTGTTAATTTTATTTCTCATGGAATCACTAAGGCTTCCAGCTCAAGTGAGGGTCCATCTTCTGATTCATTTAGTGCAGAATCGACAGAGGAAACCAGTTCAGAAGAAAGACTAGAGAACTTTGCGACCAACTTAAACCACATGGCTGCGCAGGGTAAAATTGATCCTCTAATCGGCCGTGATTTTGAATTGGAACGTACTATTCAGGTGTTATGTCGTCGCCGTAAAAACAATCCACTTCTCGTGGGTGAGGCGGGTGTGGGTAAGACCGCGATAGCAGAAGGACTAGCTTGGCGTATTGTTCAGGGTCAGGTCCCTGATGTGATTAAAGATAGCGTTATTTATTCTCTCGATATTGGTTCATTACTGGCTGGGACCAAATACCGTGGTGACTTTGAAAAACGCTTTAAAAATATATTAAAACAGTTAGAGCGTGAGAAAGATGCCGTACTGTTTATTGATGAAATTCATACTATTATCGGTGCGGGTGCTGCATCAGGTGGTCAAGTTGACGCTGCGAACCTGATCAAGCCTTTGCTTAGCAGTGGTAAACTGCGTTGTATTGGTTCTACGACATATCAGGAATACAACAACATTTTTGAGAAAGAAAGAGCACTATCTCGTCGTTTCCAAAAAATCGATATTGTTGAACCATCAATTGACGACACAACGAAAATTTTGATGGGGCTTAAACCTAAATATGAAGCTCACCATGATGTTCGTTATACCAAAGAAGCGTTACGTGCTGCTGTTGAACTTTCGGCCAAATACATCAACGAGCGTCATTTGCCTGATAAAGCGATTGACGTCATAGATGAAGCAGGTGCTCGCGCACGTTTGGTTCCAGTTAGTCGTCGTAAGAAAACTGTTGGTGTGGCAGAGATCGAAGCCATGGTAGCTAAAATCGCTCGTATCCCTGAAAAATCTCTTTCTGCCAGTGACAAAGATGTTCTTCAGAACTTAGATGAGAAAATGAAGATGCTCGTATTCGGTCAAGACAACGCTATCGATGCGCTGACTGAAGCGATTAAGCTTTCTCGTGCAGGTTTGGGTGCTGAGAATAAACCTGTAGGTTCATTCTTGTTTGCTGGGCCTACTGGTGTGGGTAAGACAGAGGTTACATTACAGCTTTCAAAACTGATGGGTATAGAACTACTTCGTTTTGATATGTCTGAATATGGAGAACGCCACTCGGTGAGCCGTCTTATCGGTGCTCCTCCAGGTTATGTAGGCTTTGACCAAGGTGGTATGTTAACGGATGCCGTTATTAAACATCCACATGCAGTCGTGCTGCTTGATGAGATAGAAAAAGCTCACCCTGACATATTTAACTTGTTACTGCAGGTAATGGATAACGGAACGTTAACGGATAACAACGGCCGTAAAGCAGATTTCCGCAATGTTATTCTCGTCATGACAACGAATGCGGGCGTTCAGGAAACCGTTAAAAAATCGATTGGTCTTATCCAGCAAGATCATAGTCATGACGCTATGGTCGAGATTAAGAAAGTATTTACGCCTGAATTCCGTAACCGCCTTGATAACATTATTTGGTTCAATAGCTTGGACGAAAGTGTTATTCATCAGGTTGTTGACAAATTTATTGTCGAGCTTCAGGTTCAACTCGATGCTCGTGGAGTTTCTCTAGAAGTGGATGAGGACGCGAGAAACTGGTTGGCTGTTAAGGGCTACGATAAAGCAATGGGTGCTCGTCCTATGGCTCGAGTTATCCAGGAGCAGGTTAAGAAACCGTTGGCTAATGAGCTGCTATTTGGTTCTTTAGTGGATGGTGGAACAGTGAAAGTGTCACTAGATGGTAAGGATGACAAACTCGCTTTCACCTGCATTGGTCGTAAAGAAGAAGCGGTGCATTAAGCCGCTCTTCCATGTAAAAACAAAAAACGGAGCATCTGCTCCGTTTTTTGTTATGCGACTTTTCTACTCGGCATTAACGAGCACGGAAGACGATGCGGCCTTTTGATAGGTCGTAAGGAGTCATCTCTACAGTCACTTTGTCTCCAGTCAGGATACGGATGTAGTTTTTACGCATCTTACCTGAAATGTGGGCTGTCACTACGTGACCGTTTTCAAGTTCAACTCGAAACATTGTATTGGGCAAGGTATCAAGAACTGTACCTTGCATTTCAATTACGTCTTCTTTAGCCATTTAATCCTCTTTAGAAAATGTGGCGGAAATGGCAACTAGAGGTGTCGCCAAAAACGAGATTAGTAAAGTTGGGCAGTATTTTACCCTCGCCAACGCTGATTTACTAGCCTTTGATGAGGATGAAAACGAACTTTATAGTTCATTGCGGGGCAGCTGTCTATCTGATAACCAAGATACAGCCATTGTTTTTGATGAAGTTTACTGAATTCGAGCTGAAATAAAACAGCCAGAGTTCCAAGAGAAAAATGATAATCTGGGTCAAAGAAAGTATAAAACGCACTCGTACAGTTTGGTAATACGTCCATCACTGCAATCGCGATTAACCTTTCGTCCTCATATATATGCAGGTATTTTACATTAAGCCAGTTACAAGACGAGAAAGTTTCGAAATCATGTTTGTCTGGAGGGTACATACTGCCGTCACTATGGCGCTTCGCTATATAGTCGGCATAGAGGGAAAACCAACTATCATCAAGTGATGATTTAACCTGATAATGTAGGCGTTGGGCTTTGTTTTTTAGGCGTTTTTGACTCTTAGATAGTTCAAAAGATTGTGCGTCTACGCGTAGTGCTTCGCATTGATTGCAATTAGAGCAATAAGGTTTGTAGATAGTTTGACCGCTGCGGCGAAAACCATTAGCTAACAGTATCTCGTAATTTTCGGCGCATTGCATACGAGGATCAACAGCCACAGCTACTCTTTCCTTTTGATCAGAGAGATAGCTGCATGGGTGTTCCTGTGTGAGGCCTATTTGGATACTTTGCATTGGGTTCATTTTAATCCTGAAGCGTGGGTGTAATCCATTGTTTTTCGAAACATCCTGATTGAATATTGCTACTCTTACATAAGTTTAGCGTTGAAAGAAAGCTTTCTCTGGAAATTTCCTTCGCACCAAGTGATTGAAGGTGAGGATTCATGACTTGGCAATCAATCATCTTGCCTCCATAACGAGCAAAGTGTTCACAAAAAGCCCATAGTGCAATCTTTGAAGCATTACTGGTTAACGAAAACATCGATTCACCACAGAATAGTTGACCAACCTGGACTCCATATAAACCACCAACCAGCTCGGTCTCACTCCATACTTCAACAGAATGAACATGGCCTTTTTCATGTAATGATAGATAAGACGCTATCATTTCTTCGTTGAGCCATGTTTCTTCGGGTCCGCGAGTAGAAGCGCAGAGATTTATGACAGAGTACGCATCTTTATTAATGCTTACTGAGAAATTCGCTTTTTTTTGGAATTTTTTAACACTTCTAGCGGGTTTAAATGTCATAGGATAGAACACCGCACGTGGTGCTGGACTCCACCAAAGCAGCGGTTCATTCGGACCATACCATGGGAATATGCCATGGTAGTAACCATTGAGTATTCTCGCAGGATTGAGATCGCCTCCAATTGCCAATAGACCATTAGGCTCATCAAGAGCATCATAGGGTGACGGGAAGTCGAAATTATCGAGACTGAGTTCAGATAAATATATTGTCATTTATGGAGAAGTTTATGCGTTGGGTAGTATTGATCTTAAGCATTTTGCCGTTGTTTGCCAATGCTGAATACCAGAGAAATGTTGCTAGGCCTGTGGACAAAGTCGTCTTTGGTCAGGTGGAATCGGCTCGTTATTTTAGTGAATCAGAAATCGAATATGCCAAAGACAATGGGTTAAAAACATTTTTAGGGGCGATTGCTGGAGGGGTTATCGGTCATCAGTTCGGCGGTGGACACGGACGAACTGTCGCAACCATCGTCGGTACAGTTGCAGGCGCAGCTGTTGGGAATCAGTATGAAGGTAAGCCCTATGAAACTCATGATAGGGGAGTGGAATTACTAATTAAATCTAAGGATGGGCAACTTATTGATGTTGTTCAGGATGTAGACGATAAAATGATCTTTCACCATGGAGATTCGGTGCGAATTTTGTATTTCAGTGATGGAGTTCGTGTCGATAAAGAATACTAATTCCACAAAAAGTCATACTTGGGTCTAGAGAAACCAAGAAAATTTCGTTAGTCTCACCCTACGATGAATTTATCGTCTTACCAAACGACTGATTAAGGTAAGACGACAAGGAACATATATCTTTAGATGGAAAGCCTAACGTTACAGCCAATAAAATCAATAAATGGAGAAGTGAACCTTCCAGGTTCAAAAAGTGTATCTAATCGAGCATTACTGCTTGCTGCTTTAGCTAATGGTAAAACAAAGTTAACTAACTTGTTAGATAGCGATGATATTCGCCATATGCTTAATGCATTGACTAAGCTTGGCGTCAAATATCAATTATCAGCAGATAAGACATCATGTGAAGTAGAAGGCCTAGGACGACCTTTTAAAAGTAATGAAGCCCTAGAGTTATTTCTTGGTAATGCCGGAACAGCAATGCGTCCGTTGGCAGCTGCATTGACTCTTTCTCAAGGAGAGTTTGTGCTTACTGGTGAGCCTCGAATGAAGGAACGTCCAATCGGACATCTTGTAGATGCATTAACGCAGGCTGGGGCTAAGATTGAATATCTTGAGAATGAAGGGTTTCCACCGTTAAAGATTATCGGTTCTGGATTAACCGGTGGTACAGTAGAAATCGATGGTTCTATTTCTAGCCAATTTTTAACCGCTTTCCTAATGTCAGCGCCATTAGCGCAAGCTGACACTACAATCAAGATAGTTGGTGAGCTTGTATCGAAACCATACATCGATATAACACTTCATATCATGGAGCAATTTGGTGTTAGCGTTGATAACCAAAACTACAAGGAATTCGTCGTTAAAGCTGGTCAACAATATCAGGCACCAGGAGACTTTTTAGTTGAGGGCGATGCATCATCCGCTTCCTATTTTCTTGCCGCAGCAGCAATTCGAGGCGGTCAGGTGAAAGTGACTGGTATCGGCAAAAACAGTATTCAGGGTGATACTCAGTTTGCACAAGCGCTGGAAAAAATGGGTGCAGAAATAGAGTGGGGTGATGACTACGTAATCGCTCGACATGGTGAACTCAATGCAGTTGACATGGATTTTAATCATATTCCAGATGCTGCTATGACCATTGCAACGACTGCGTTATTTGCCAAAGGTACGACTTCTATTCGCAATGTATATAACTGGCGAGTGAAAGAAACTGACCGATTAAGCGCAATGGCGACTGAATTGAGAAAAGTGGGTGCCATCGTTGAAGAAGGGGACGATTATATTACGATTACGCCACCTAAACAGTTAATACACGCTGCTATTGATACATACGATGATCATCGTATGGCAATGTGTTTTTCTCTTGTGGCTCTGAGTGATACCCCAGTGACCATCAATGATCCGAAGTGTACTTCTAAAACGTTTCCTGATTACTTTGACCGATTGGCTGGTTTAAGTGCTTAGTTAGGATAGTGAGCTAGGTGAACATTGCAGTTCACCTAGTCTTTTAATGTGTATTCTTTAGACATTACATGAGCTAAAAACTTGTATAGGTTAAACGCGACAGTTGTTTTGCTCGTAGGCAGTCCAGACGCGTCCAGAAAATACTCGCCCTTAAATATTAGAACGCTGTCTTTTTCCACGACATCGGTTACTTTTAACCCTTCAATGTATTGTTCGTGTTTTACGATTTCATGATTGGCTATCTCAATCAAGTCGCTTTTTGAAATTGGTTTTAGATCACTCATTGGCTGTTCTCATTGTTAGTAATTACAGTGATTTTATTGATGTCAATTCAGATATCAACAGCAAATATTTAAATCAAACATTGAATAATTGACATTTGCCATTACATTTGTCCCATAATGCACCGTCAATTTAGAGTCAATTTCTGGAATTTTTTTCTGTTATCGAGTAATGTCCACGACATTATTCACTTAGTGTAAATGTCGAGCAATTGATGATTAAATTAAAAAAACAGGTTGATCTTCTTTATTTATCGCTCGATATTAAAAAAAGAAAAGTTTATCAAGAATGAAATGCGAGTCAGGATTCGCATAGTGATTAAGGACATTTGAGTCAATTATGAGTAAATCACTGGTTATAGTGGAGTCTCCTGCCAAGGCGAAAACAATCAATAAATATCTTGGCAAAGACTATATAGTGAAGTCTAGTGTCGGTCACGTCCGCGATCTTCCAACATCGGGTCAATCTAGTACCGCAAAGAAGACGGCATCAAAAACAACAAAAACACTTTCGCCTGAAGAAAAAGCAAAGAACGCGCTTGTTAAGAAAATGGGGGTAGACCCTTATCATGGCTGGGAGGCCAATTATCAAATTCTTCCGGGTAAAGAGAAAGTTGTTTCAGAACTTCAAAAGCTAGCTAAAGATGCAGATTATGTTTATCTCGCAACGGATTTGGATCGCGAGGGAGAAGCAATTGCATGGCATCTGCGTGAAATTATCGGTGGAGATGAAGACCGATATAAGCGTGTTGTTTTTAACGAAATTACGAAAAATGCTATCAAGCAAGCATTTGAAAAACCAGGAACACTGAATATCGATGGAGTAAATGCTCAGCAGGCACGACGTTTTATGGATCGTGTTGTGGGCTTTATGGTATCGCCGTTACTGTGGAAAAAAGTCGCCAGAGGCTTATCCGCAGGGCGAGTACAATCCGTTGCGGTGAAGCTTCTGGTCGAACGTGAACGCGAAATCAAGGCCTTTGTTCCTGAAGAGTTTTGGGATATTAACGCGTTTACGCAGACTAAAGCCGCTGACGCTTTACAATTATTAGTTGCACAGAAAGATGGTCAATCATTTAAGCCATCGAGTGAAGCTGAAACAAAAGTTGCATTAGATATATTAAAAAATGCCACTTACGAAGTATGTAAGCGTGAAGATAAGCCAACATCAAGTAAGCCAACTGCACCATTTATTACGTCGACGTTGCAACAAGCAGCAAGCACCAGACTGGGATATGGCGTTAAAAAAACGATGATGCTAGCTCAGCGTCTCTACGAAGCGGGTTACATTACGTACATGCGTACTGACTCCACGAACCTCAGTTCTGAAGCCGTAGATGCTGTAAGAGGCTATATTTCAGATAATTATGGTGCTAACTATCTTCCTGCATCGCCAAACGTGTATGGAAGCAAAGAGAACGCTCAGGAAGCGCACGAAGCAATACGACCTTCGGATGTTTCGGTTTTAGAGCCGGACTTGAAAGGAATGGAAGCAGACGCGCACAAGCTGTACGCACTAATCTGGAATCAATTTGTATCTTGTCAGATGACTCCGGCAAAATACATTTCCAGCACAATTAGTGTGAAAGCGGCGGAATTTACGCTTAAAGCGAAAGGTCGGATTCTTAAGTTCGATGGTTGGACTCGAGTGCAGAGACCATTGGGCAAGAATGAAGACCAATTGTTACCAGAGGTAGAGTTAGGAGACAAGTTAACTCTTAAGTCTCTTGAGCCAAAACAGCACTTTACAAAGCCGCCAGCACGATACACTGAAGCTGCGTTGGTAAAAGAGCTTGAAAAACGAGGTATTGGTCGTCCATCGACTTATGCGTCGATTATTTCTACTATTCAGGATCGTGGCTATGTCAAAGTCGAGCAGCGTCGTTTTTATGCTGAAAAGATGGGTGAAATTGTTACCGATCGTCTGGACCAAAGCTTCCAGGATCTTATGAACTACGACTTTACTGCTCGAATGGAAGAAAAACTCGACCAGATAGCCGTCGGTCACATGAACTGGAAAGAAGTGCTAGACAACTTTTTCAATGACTTCTCTGACGAATTAAATGTTGCTGAGAGGGACGAAGATGATGGTGGTATGAAGCCTAATCATATCGTCATGACAAACATCGAATGTCCTACCTGTTCTCGACCTATGGGGATTAGGACAGCATCTACAGGGGTGTTCCTTGGTTGTTCAGGGTATGCTCTTCCACCAAAAGAACGTTGTAAAACAACTATTAACCTTGGTGATGAAGACGGTATCGTTAACGTTCTTGAAGAGGATGTAGAAACCGCTGACTTACGTGCAAAACGTCGTTGTCCAAAATGTGGAACTGCGATGGATGCTTACCTTATTGATGATAAGCGTAAACTGCATGTCTGTGGTAATAACCCTAACTGTGAAGGCTATGAAGTTGAACACGGTGAATTTAAAGTCAAAGGGTATGATGGACCAGTCGTCGAGTGCGATAAATGTGGTTCTGATATGGTTCTTAAAAATGGTCGGTTCGGCAAGTATATGGACTGTACTAACGAGAGCTGTAAGAACACGCGTAAGATTCTAAGAAATGGTGAAGTGGCGCCACCGAAAGAAGATCCAGTCCATTTCCCAGAGCTACCATGCTCTAACTCTGACGCGTATTTTGTATTACGCGATGGCGCATCAGGACTCTTTTTTGCGGCGAGTAACTTTCCGAAATCACGAGAAACCAGAGCGCCAATGGTCAGCGAATTTGTGCAGTACGCCGATCGTATACCTGAGAAGTTTAAATACCTTACGACCGCGCCTGAGAAAGATCCAGATGGCGAGCCAGCAGTAATACGTTTTAGTCGTAAATCAAAGGAACATTACGTTAGAACAGAGTCTGATGGCAAACCGACTGGCTGGACTGCTTTATACATTGACGGTGAGTGGGTTGTCACTGATAAGCGAAAAAAAGCTAAGTAACAGATCATAGACAGTCACTATATTAAAAAGCAGCGTAAGCTGCTTTTTTTATACCCAAAGATAGCCGTTATCGAGGTATCGTGGATAGCAAATGCAACCAACCACGCAAAGAGTTCCACCAGGGAATGATTTAATTCGTGGAATGTGACGTGCGTTACGAACTTCACATTGTTATTTCATTGCACCCGGTAACTTCACGTTTTTCACGTTGTATTCTTTTTAAAATCCGATAACTTATAAACAACATGTTGCACTGTATGACGGTTTTTTGTACTGCTGTGGTTTGAATTACTGCCGGATGGTGTGAAAAATGAAAAGTAAGTAGATGGATGGAGAACGTCATGGCTGGTGTATTGAGTATGATTTTGGCTGGGGGGGAAGGATCTCGTTTGAGACCCTTAACTGAGAGCCGAAGCAAACCGTCTGTACCTTTTGGTGGTAGCTACAGGTTAATCGATTTTGCGTTAAACAATTTTGTCAATGCGGACATTATGCGTATTTACATTTTGACTCAGTTTAAGTCGCAGTCGCTCAATTTGCATATGAAGAAAGGTTGGCATGTTTCGGGAATTACTGATCGTTTTATAGACGTGATTCCGGCACAAATGCGTGATGGGAAGCGTTGGTATGAGGGGACCGCCGATGCTATTTATCAAAATATTCGCTTTATAGAATTATCTGATCCGGACTACGTTTGTATCTTTGGCTCAGATCATATTTATAAAATGGATGTGCGGCAGATGCTGGATTATCACAGATCGACTGACGCAAAACTAACAGTATCAGCAATTCGAATGCCGATTTCCGAAGCATCGCAGTTCGGAATTATAGAGGTAGACGAAACCGGTAAAATGGTCGGCTTTCAGGAAAAGCCTGATAACCCTAAGTGTATTCCGGGCGAGCCAGATTGGGTACTTGTTTCAATGGGAAACTATATCTTTGATGCGAAAACACTGTATACGGAGCTTAAAGAAGATTCCGTTAATCCTGATTCCAGCCATGATTTTGGCAAAGATATTATTCCTAAACTGTACCCTCAAGGTGATGTCTATGTTTATGACTTCTCAACCAATAAAATTAAAGGTGAAAAGGATCAATATTGGCGAGATGTTGGAACTATCGATTCGTATTGGGCTGCGAACATGGATCTTTTAGGCAAAGACCCTGAATTCTCTTTGTACAATCGTAGCTGGCCACTACATACCTACTATCCACCCTTACCACCAGCAACATTTGTTGACGTTGATAATCATAGAGTTAAGATAACAGATAGTTTAGTTTCTGGTGGTAGCTACATTCAGGGAAGTGAAATATACAAATCTGTTCTGGGCTATCGAAGTAATATTGCTGCTGGCTCAATTATTAGTGAATCCGTCATTCTAGGTGACACTAAAATTGGTGAAGGCTGCATCATCAAGCGAGCAATAATTGATAAAGATGTCGAAATTGCGCCGGGTATGGTTATTGGCGAAGATCTTGAATTGGATCGCAAGCGCTTTCACGTTTCACCCAATGGCATCGTCGTTATCGCTAAAGGCTCAAAAATTGGATTTTAAAGATGGAACAAATCGACATATGGTTTACGGTTTCTGAGGTTCAAGGGATTGTTAAGACAGGGGGATTGGCTGACGTTGCTAAAGCACTCCCTATGGCTTTAAAAGCTCAGGGAATGTCGGTTAAAGTGGTTATGCCAGGTTATCGATCTGTGCCGGGAAAGGATGGCTGCCCAGTTATTCTCGATACTGAATTGGCCTATTGGCCGCACACGCGATATCAGATCCGAAAGGCTGAGTTTAATGGGATAGAGGTATTCTTAGTCGATAACGATGAATATTTTAATCGTCCAGAGCTTTATTCGGAACATAATAGAGCCTACGCGGATAATGGAGATAGGTTTGCTTTTTTCTCTGCGGCAACATTGGATTGTTTACCAAAACTCGGTTTTAAGCCTGACATAATTCATGCAAATGACTGGCATACGGGACTCGTCCCATTTTTATTGAAAACGCGTTACGCTCAGGATGATTACTTCGGAAAAATGAAAAGTGCTATTACCATTCATAACGCGATGTTCAAGGGGATCTTCTCTTTCAATGAGCTAGAGTTAATACCCGAGTTACACGTGTCTGGAATGGAACACCTGCATTATGGCTATGGTTATATCAGTATGCTGCGCGCCGGCATTGCTTATGCGGATAAAGTCAATGCGGTTAGCCCTAACTATGCAAAGGAGCTGTTGACACCATTGGGCTCTCACGGTTTGGTCGACGACTTCGTACGAAGAGCAAAGGATCTTCATGGTATTCTAAACGGGTGCGATTACTCAGAATGGAGCCCTGTCACTGATGAGTATATACCGCAGCATTATGAGGGTAACCTAGACTCTATGATAAAGGGGAAGGCGATAAACAAAGCCGCGTTACAAGAGGCTTTTCATTTACCCCATAAGGAAGTACCTGTATTTGGGATGGTGTGCCGGTTAACCCATCAAAAAGGCTTTCATTACCTGCTCCCGATCTTAAACGATTTCTTAAAGAATGATGTTCAGATTGCGATTGTGGGAACAGGAGAGCCAGAAATGGCTAATCAGCTACACCACATTGCATCGCGCTTTCCTGATAAATGCGCTTTTCTGGAGGCGTACAGCAACGAGTTTGCCCACTTGGTTGAAGCAGGATCTGACTTTTTCCTCATGCCATCAGAGTTTGAAGCGTGCGGTCTGAATCAAATCTATAGTATGGCCTATGGTACTTTACCTATAGTGAGAGAAGTCGGAGGGCTAAAAGATACTGTCATTGATTATGATAAAAATCCCGATCAAGCCACGGGCTTTAGTTTCGTCGAGCCTTCAGCTCAAGCACTTCTGATCACAATGCAGAGAGCACTAATTCTCTATCTCCAATCGAAGAATGTGTTTAATGAAATTCAATTGCGTGCGATGAGCAAGAACTTCAGTTGGGATGACGCTGCGACTGAATACATCAAAATGTATCATGAAGCCCTAATTTAGAATTTAAGAGACGCTACGGCGTCTTTTTTATGCTAAAGTTCTGCGATTCTTAACTGACAGAACTCTTAGTAATTTTTATGAAGTCTAGCCTCTTACACCACAAAACATATATTTGTGCGCCAAACGCAGATTGGCTGGTGTTTATTCATGGGGCTGGCGGCAGTAGTGCTACTTGGTTCAAACAGGTCAGATATTTCCGTCAATACTATAACATCGTTCTCGTTGATCTCAGAGGGCATGGGGAGTCCACCTCACGTGATCCAAATAATAATTCTCAACGATATTCCTTTTCTCTAGTTACCCAAGACGTCATCGACTTGCTTGACTTCCTAAATATAAAAAGTGCACATTTCGTTGGCATGTCCATGGGGACTATCATCGTTAGAACTCTTATTGAAATAAGGCCCGCGTTGGTTAAGACAATGATATTAGCTGGAGCAACAGTAAAGCTGAACTGCTATGCTCAAGGTTTGATTACGATTGGGAACCTATTCAAAGATATTCTTCCTTACATGTGGCTCTATCGTTTTTTTGCGTTTGTCGTAATGCCGCAACGATGCCAAAAAGAAGCCAGAAATATCTTCATCAATGAAGCACGTAAGCTTAATAAAGAAGAATTTAAACGTTGGTTTGCACTGACCAAAGACGCTCAAACTATTCTCAAGCGCCACAGAAAACTAGCTCCGCAAGCCCCAACAATTTATATAATGGGGGATAAAGATCGGTTCTTTCTAGAGGCAGTAGTGCAAAATGTTAGTCGTCATGAAACGAGCCATCTAAAGGTGATGGTAAATTGTGGCCATGTTTGCAATATCGAACAACCAGACAGGTTTAATCAGATAGCAGAAGAATTTCTTTCCCAATATCGTTGAGATTTATTCATCTCAACGATATTAAGTTATTGCTAAAGAGATTTGGTAAGTTCGTCCCGACGATCTTGTGTTATGACAGACCAGTGAATGCCTTCAATAGCGCCTTCCAGAGCCCATAGTAGCTCTAGGGATGGATCAGAAGGGGAGGTGTCCTTAATTGCACGGTAAGCTCTTACTGAACCTTGTTCAATTAGCTCGTCAACGGTTTTTATACCCGCTTTCTTCAGCATTCGCTCGATAGACAATCTCAAATTGGGTAAATCTTTGAGCCGCTGAGGTTTAGTTTGAGACTGCTGCTTTTTTTCATCTTTAGCAAAAGAGAGTGCCGCTTCGCCCATATGATAGATATTTTGCGGAGACTCCCAGTAATTGTCTGGAAGAGCGAAGTATTTTGTTACGACAGGGAACCCCTTTTTAGAATAGACATAAGGTTCTAAGCCATTATCGCTAAATTGCTTTTTCGATTTTTGATCTGCTCTTATGTGAAGTTGGTCGTTTACGACTAACGCAAACATAGTGTCATCAACAAAGATGCCAAATCCACCGAACATTGATCGAGATTTCACCTCGCCAAGAGGCTCAAACAATCTCATTGAGTCTAAAAGTATTGGTTTTTTCATTATCATCTATCTCGGTAAGTTCTTTTTCCGCCGTCACCGAATAAGGTCCGAGAAACTAGCAATCAATTGCATAGGATTTTTTCTCTGCGATTGGCAACCCCGCTACCTGTGAGTAATACTCAGTAAGGCCGGAAGCTTTGCGTCCCCACTTTTCAGTAGGTTTGCCCTAATACGTGACACAGATTTTGTGAGCGTTATCGTATCCTTAATAACACTCACTTTGTGATTCTAGTCCAATTTTTTTAGGACAGCAACTGGTAAAGATAGATTATCGGAATGGTAAGTTTTTAATATATAAGTGAAAGCTAAATATCTTATGAAATCTAACGCTTAGCAACTCTTTGAACTGAATTTCGTTCTACTATTTCTGGTTTCATCTCAAACACACGGCGTTCGTGCTCTTTGTTTTTTATTCGCTCGAGCAAAATCTCAAATGCGTTTTTACCAACACGTCTTTTCGGTTGATGAATAGTGGTTAGAGGAGGTGAAAAGTACTCAGCCAGCTCAATATTATCGTATCCAATTACAGAAATTTCTTCTGGAATTTTAACGCCTCTTTGTTGCAAACGACTCATGAGCCCGAGAGCCATTGTATCGTTGAAACAAAAAACAGCTGTAGGCTTATTGTCCATTGCCAGAATTTTATCAGCGGCTAAAACGGCGGTATCACATTCAAAGTTACCTTCCAAAATCCAGTCTTCAACAACAGGTAAGTTAGCTTCTGTCATTGCACGGCAAAAGCCTTGTATACGTTCCTGACATATTGGCTTCGATAGATGGCCGCTTAAGCAAGCGATATGTTCATGACCATGATCAATAAGGTATTTTGTAGCTAGATAACCACCTTCTTCGGAGTTATCTATGATTTTGTCACCGTGACTATTTTGAGCACCCCAATCCATAACCACTTTTGGAATATCGGTGTATGCATCCAACATCGTGAACAGTTCGTCAGTGAGATCAGAACAAATAACCAACATGCCATCAACGCGTTTTTCTGCAAGCATACGAATGTAGTCCCGCTGTTTTTCTTCAATCCCACCAGTGTTACAAAGTATTAGGGTATAACCTTGGCGATAACAATAACTCTCAGCGCCATCTATTACTTCGGAAAAAAACGGATTGGTAGATTGAGTGACCAACATACCAATAGTTCTGGTTGAATTGCATTTTAGACTGCGAGCGACTGCGCTTGGTGCATAGTTCAAGGATTTGACTGCTTCCATTACCTTTTCTTGGGTAGTTTCAGCAACGAAGCGAGTTTTATTAATTACGTGAGAGACTGTTGTCGTTGATACGCCTGCAAGGCGAGCGACGTCTTTTATTGTAGCCATATCTTCTTGTCCTATTGATTACTGATGATCATCAGCAGCACTGCTCAACATGGCCTTAATATTCAATAGTGTATAAAAAGCGAGGCCTTGAAGCATTAAAATAACAAAACCGCTCTAAAAGCGGTTTTGAACAAATATTGAATTATCGATTGATAAAATTAGACACAAGATTCTAAGCGTCGTTTAACGTTCGCGCAACCGATAAAACATAATATTGTGACAATTTGATTAATTAGATTATTGAAGCGTTGTCATTTCCTTTTGCGTCACGGTCTCTTCTTGTGTTGCTGCCCAGTTTTTCAATATTCGCCAAACCTTACCTAATCGCTCATGCCAAAATATTTCTGTTTGTTCCAGATATTGTGCATTTGGTGTGTATTTGGTCCATGGTTGCTCGATATCTTTTTGCGCTAAATAGTTGGTTGGTGCTGGTATTGGACTTAATCCAGCCTCTTCGAATTCTGTCATAGCTCTTGGCATATGAGCCGCTGACGTGACAAGCACGAGCCTCGAATTACCAATGTAGCTCGCTGTTTGGTGTGCTTCTTCCCAGGTATCACGAGCTGACTCCATCAGCACGATATCTGACTTCGCTACGCCGAGAGATAGCGCCACTTTGGCTAGCATTCTCGCGTGACTTACCGACGTGCCGCCATCGTAACCTGACAAAATCAACTTGGAACCTGGATACATTCGATTGATTCTTATCCCTTCCGTTAATCTCATTAAAGCGGTACGACTAATTTCAGAGGTGGGTGGAATGGAGTCATCCACGACGTGTCCACTGCCTAAAACAAGGATGTAGTTTATGTTACCCTCAACGGGAAGAAATGCGTGATATTGTCGCTCCAAAGGCATGAGTAAACGAGATGACACTGGTTGAAAAGAAGCTAAAAACAGAGTGACGTAGGAAATTAAAACAATAAGACAACCTGTTTTTCTTTTGCTTGTAAACATCACTAGCATCAGCCCGAGAAAGCCGATTATAAGTAAAGCTGGCATCGGCATTACCAATGCAGAGAGAATTTTTTTCAATTCAAACATAGAAAATAGCCCGAAAAAACATCAGTTGATATTAAAATCGCAGAATCCCTCTTTATTATTGCCATTCCTATGACAGAATAAACGCACGATTAGTTATCATAACTTAAACCAAAGTGACTGAAGATCGCAATTTCGACGATATTGCCCACAAATTTGCAAAAAATATATATGGCTCTGACAAAGGCGAAGTTCGCCAAGTCATTGTCTGGGAAGATTTTGAGCAAATTTTACAAACTTTTGCAAGTGATAGTTTTCCTCTTAACGTGCTAGATGCAGGTGGAGGACTGGCTCAGCTATCACAAAAATTAGCCGTGCAGGGGCATAACATAACGCTTTGTGACGTTTCATCTGAGATGCTCAGGTTAGCGGAAGACGATATTACAAAAAATGGATTAATGCAGAATTTTACTTTTGTTCATAGCTCAGTGCAGGAATTACCCGAAGAGCAATATGGATCGCGAGATTTTGTGCTTTTCCACGCTGTGATGGAGTGGCTGCAAGATCCTGAAGGGGTTTTGAAGCGATTGCTCAAATTTGTTCGTCCCGGCGGTGTCGTGTCAATTATGTTCTACAATCAGCATGGTCTCGTACTCAAAAATGCGATTTGTGGCAATATTCCGCACGTGTTAAATGGTATGCCGTTTAGAAAACGCTTTAAACTTCAACCACAGAAAGGGTTGATACCGGACGATGTCTATCGTTGGATAGAGGAAAGTGGCTTTGCAATCGAAGGCCGTTCAGGTATTCGATCTTTTACCGACTATATTGGCAACAAACAAAACATGGGTGAATACACGCATGACGATCTCATTGAATTGGAACGCATGTATTGTCGTCAGGAGCCTTTTTTATCTCTGGGACGTTA
Organism: Vibrio viridaestus; assembly: GCF_003856525.1. Classification (GTDB taxonomy): domain Bacteria; phylum Pseudomonadota; class Gammaproteobacteria; order Enterobacterales; family Vibrionaceae; genus Vibrio; species Vibrio viridaestus. Next base: position 39,222 of record NZ_RJVQ01000008.1, on the reverse strand, counting down.
CATCCATGTTTGGGCACGAAAATTATAATTTAGGTTGAGTAGTGATAGAAGTGACTCAAGAAAGACAACAAAAGCCCATAGATGAATTAGTTGATTGGGTACAAAAGAATAATTTTGCACTGAATTTGACGTCTGAGCGACTTGCATTTCTTATTGCAATTGCGGTGTTAAATGATGACAAGTTTGATGAAGAGCTGGGTGAAGGTGAGTTACACGATGCATTTAAGATTGTATCGGTAATGTTCGAAGACACTGGTGAGGCGTCCGGTTACCGAGCAAATAATGCAATAAATGAACTCGTTAACCAACGTCTCCTTCGTCGCTTTACGAGCGAGCTCAATGAAGGAAACAGTATTTATCGTTTATCTCCCTTAGCGATTGGGATTACCGATCATTACATTCGTCATAGAGAATTTTCCAAGCTTCGATTGTCCATCCAGTTGGCGATGCTGGCGGATGAAATGAGCAAAGCAAAAGAGGCGGCTGAAAACGATGGCTCGATTGGTCATTGGCAGAAAAATGTATACGGTGTCCTCAAGTACTCAGTTGCGGAAATCTTCGATCAGATAGACATGAATCAGAGAGTCATGGATGAACAACAGCAGGAAGTCAAAGACCAGATTGCTGAACTTCTGGATAAAGATTGGAGAGAGGCTATTCACAATTGTGAACATCTTCTGTCAGAAACATCCACTACATTGAAAGAGCTGCAGGATACGCTGCAGGCTGCCGGTGATAAACTCCAAACGCAAATCCTAGATATTCAAGATGCTGTTCAGGGAAAAAGTGAACTCGATTTCATCTCTGAGATCCTGTTTGCCCTGCAGATAAAACTCGATCGTATTATCAGTTGGGGTCAACAAGCCATTGACTTATGGATTGGTTATGATCGCCACGTGCATAAGTTCATTCGAACGGCAATCGATATGGACCAGAATAGAGCTTTTAGCCAACGTCTACGCGAATCCATCAATGGTTTCTTTGAACGTCCATGGCTTCTTACTTACGCTGATGCAGAACGATTACAAGACATGAGAGACGAAGCTCTAGTACTTCGCGATGAAGAAGTGATGGGAGCAGTACCTCAGGAATTGGAATTTGAAGAGTATGAAGAAGTCAGCAATCAACTCTCGGAAAAGATCGGCGATATGCTTTCTGTTCATAAAGCTGAGGGAACGCCACTCGATTTGGGACGGGTTTTAAAGGACTATCTCGCTCAGCATCCACAAACACATCACTTTGATTTAGCAAGAATCGTGATTGACCAGGCAGTAAGGCTTGGCTATTCAGAGTCCGACTTTAGAGCTATTCAACCAGATTGGCAGGCCATCAACGAGTATGGCGCAAAGGTACAAGCAAATGTCATCGACAGATATTAATGACTATATGCCAGAGAAACTGGCAAAAGCAATTTCTAACCCTTTATTCCCAGCACTTGATAGTGTTTTGAGAGCGGGACGACACATTTCCACGGATGATTTGGATAATCATGCATTTCTACTGGAATTTGAAACTGAATTATCTGTTTTTTATCAGCGTTATAACACTGAATTAGTACGAGCGCCTGAGGGTTTTTTCTATTTACGTCCACGTTCTACTTCGTTGATTAACCGCAGTGTTCTGTCTGAGTTAGACATGTTAGTCGGTAAAGTACTGTGCTTTTTGTATTTGAGTCCTGAACGTCTTGCCCATGAAGGTATTTTTACTCAACAGGAAATGTTTGAGGAATTGATGACACTTTGTGATGAAACGAAACTCATGAAGCTGTCAACCAATCGTGCTGGTGGGACTGATTTAGACAAAGAAAAACTGTTTGACAAGGTTAGAGGTTCTCTGCGACGCCTAAAGCGCATGGGGATGATCATTACTCTTGGTGATACAGCCAAGTTTAGAATTACAGAAGCCGTATTTCGATTCGGTGCCGATGTCAGAACGGGTGAGGACCCTAAACAAGTACAGTTAAGGTTGATTCGAGACGGGGAGGCGGTTGTGCATGACGCCAATACCTCACCAAGCCAGCAAAACTTACTTGAACGTCGTGAAGACGAATCAGAAGACGAAGAAGATAGAGAAGCAGCAGTACGTGCAGAGGATGAAGTATGATTGAACGCGGTAAATATCAATCACTAACAATGATTAACTGGAATGGTTTTTTTGCACGCACCTTCGATATCGATGATTTAGTGACAACCTTATCTGGCGGAAATGGCGCGGGAAAATCCACAACAATGGCTGCGTTTATCACCGCGTTGATTCCCGATCAAAGCTTGTTGCATTTCCGTAATACAACCGAAGCTGGCAGCTCTCAGGCGTCGAGAGATAAGGGGCTGTTCGGAAAACTTCAACCCGGAACTTGTTATTCGTGTTTAGATGTTGTCAATTCAAAAAAACAGCGCCTGATGTTTGTCGTGAAACTTCAACAAGTCGCCGGTCGCGATAAAAAAGTTGATATTAAGCCATTCTTGATCCAAGGGTTACCAAGTGGCACACGTCCAACGGATATATTAACCGAAACCTTGGCATCAGGTCAGGCACGTGTACGCCAATTAAATGAAGTTAAAGATGTCGTCTCATCGATAGAAGGCGTACATTTCAAAACCTTTAATTCAATCGTTGATTATCACACTCAAATGTTTGAATTTGGCGTGGTGCCAAAGAAATTAAGGTCTAGTTCGGATCGAGCTAAGTTTTACCGTTTGATCGAGGCTTCATTGTACGGCGGTATCTCCAGTGCAATTACTCGCTCTTTACGTGATTATTTGTTACCGCAGAATGGTGGCGTAAAAAAAGCGTTCCAAGATATGGAATCTGCATTGCGTGAAAACCGCATGACGCTTGAAGCAATTAAAACAACGCAAGCTGACCGTGATTTGTTCAAACACTTGATCACGGAATCAACAAACTACGTGGCTGCGGACTATATGCGACATGCAAATGAACGTCGCATTAAACTAGCGAGTGCACTCGAACTTCGCCAAGAGCTGTTGTCCTCTCAATCCACAATACTCGAACAAAATGAATTACTGCAGAGCGTAGCTCAAGAGCTTTCTGAACTAAATGAACAAGAGAGTGGGGCGGAGCTAGATTATCAATCCGCTAGTGATCACCTGCAATTGGTTCAGTCAGCGCTACGGCAGAAAGAAAAAATCGAGCGCTACCGTGAAGATCTTGAAGAGCTACAATATCGTCTTGAAGAACAGGTGATGGTTGTCGAAGAAGCTCACGAAAAAGTGATGTCGGGTGAAGAACAATTTGCCCACTTTGAAGAAGAAGTCGATAGCCTGAAAACGCAACTTGCAGATTATCAGCAAGCTCTGGATATTCAGCAGACTCGCGCCCTTCAGTATCAGCAGGCTTACCAGTTGTTGGTACAAGCAAAGAGTGATCTCAATGATGATTCACTATCAGTTGATACGATTTCAGATTATATCTCTGAGTTGAACCAACAGCAGTCTTCGTTAACTGATGAACTGCTTTCTACTAAGCATAAGCTTGATATCGTTACTGCGGCAGCGAATAACTTTGATAAGGCATTCCAATTGGTGCTGAAAGTGTATCCTGACGCGGCGCGTTCGGAAGCTAAGACGCTCGCCGAAAAGGCACTGAATGAAAAGTTATCTAATGAGCGTCTATTGGAAAATGAATCTCAGTGGCGAGATAGTTTAGTGACATTAAAGAGCCGCCTGAAAACTGCTGCTGAAGTAGTGGGGTTACGTGATCAATATCAACAGGCGCATCAAGTAGAAATTAATAATGCAGAAGAGGCTGAACTTGAGCTTGAACGGTCTTCTGCGACCGCTGATGAATTAGCGCGTTCGTTAGAGGAAGTCCGAGAAGAAAGACGTGGAGTTTCAGCGAAGATAGAACAGTGTAACTCGGAAGTTTCTGAGCTACAAAAAATCGCTCCAGCGTGGATTGAAGCCCAACGATCGCTACAACATCTGCAAGAGCAGAGAGACATTACGTTCGAGTCTCAGGCTGGTGTTCTGACCGAAATGCAGAAAGTTCTAGAGTTAGAACGAATACAAACGTCGAGTAAGGAAGAACTCTATCGCAAACGAGAAACGTTGGAGCAAGAAATTTCAAGGCTGGCTTCTCCTGGTGGCGCAAATGACCCTAGGCTAAAGGCCTTAGCTGATTCGTTAGGTGGCGTACTACTTTCTGAAATCTATGACGATATTACGATGGAAGACGCACCATATTTTAGTGCGATGTACGGTCCTGCACGTCACGCTATTGTTGTTAGTGATCTTGACGGAGTAAAAGAATCACTGAATAACTTAGAAGACTGTCCCGATGATATTTATGTTATCGAAGGCGATGTTGATGCGTTTGATGACAGCAGCTTCAACACTGAAGAACTCGATGGCGCAGTCTGTGTTCAGCTGAATGATAGACAACTGCGATATTCTCGCTTTCCTAAAATTCCTTTGTTTGGTCGAGCTGCAAGAGAACATCGCTTGGAGTTGCTGCGTGAACAACGTGATGATGTGGTTGAGTTACATGCAAAAGCGGCTTTTGACTCACAAAAGCTACATCGTCAATATCAGGCATTTAATGAGTTTGTATCTCATCATATCTCAGTCGCATTTAACGATGATCCAGAAGCGAAGATAGACATAAAACGTAAAGAGTTGTCGTCGTTAGAGCCAAAACTAAGAGCACTTGTCAGTCAGGAAGAACAGCTGAAGTCATCTATCTCTGAAAATCAAAGAGCACAAAATGCGCTAGATAAAATCATGCGTAATATTGATGGCTTGGAGGAATCAGAACTACTAATAGAAAAGCAAGCTGATCTTGAGCTAAAGCTTGAGAGAATAGACGAAGCAAAAGCATATAATCAACAGTATGGCCGAACCATTGAGTTGCTCGAGACCTGTGTATCTGGACTGGAAGTGGATCCAGAAGAAAAAGACATTTTAGATGCGCGTTATCAAAAGGCGGATGCGGAGCTACAGGAGCTTAAACGTAAGCTTTTCTCTCTTAGTAATCTATACGAACGCAGGCATCACCTGAACTATGAAGAGTCAGTCAGTCTTGCCGATCACAGTTCTGAATTAAGTGAGCAGTTAAAACAACAGTTATTAATTGCTGAAGAGCGTCGTGCAAAAGCTCGAGAAGACTTAAAAGTGAATCAACAACAGCTTAATCAATGCAACCAACTATTAGCGTCATTGAAGAGTGCTCATCAGTCAAAACTTGAGACAGTACAAGAATTTGAGCAAGAGCTTGGAGAGTATGGGGTTAATGCTGATGATTCAGCACTGGAACGCGCTGAACAGCGTAAGTCACAATTGTATGCTCAGTTAAGTACAATTCGCACACGTCGAACCGAAATAGAGCGAACAATAACGGCGACTGAGCTAGAAATGTCAGCGTTGACCAAACGACTCAAGAAAGTGAAGAAAGAGTATGGTGACACTCGGAAGTTTGTCGTTAATGCAAAAGCTGGCTGGTGTGCAGTACTGAAACTTGCGAAACAGAACGACGTTGATCGCAGGCTCAATAAGCGTGAGCTTGCTTATTTGAGCGCCGATGAATTGCGTTCTATGTCAGATAAAGCATTGGGTTCATTGCGAATCGCCGTCGCTAATAACGAGATCCTGCGGGATGTATTGCGTCATTCGGAAGACAATGCGCGTCCAGAGAAGAAAGTGCTGTTCTATATCGCTGTATACCAGCATCTGAGGGAGCGTATTCGCCAAGATATCATTCGCACTGATGATCCGGTTGAAGCTATCGAAGAAATGGAAGTTGAGCTCGCTCGTCTAACTGAAGAATTGAACCAGAGAGAGATGCGTTTGGCGATTAGCTCGGACTCTGTTTCCAGTATTATTCGTAAGACGATACAGCGTGAAGAAAACCGTATTCGAATGTTAAACCAAGGCTTGTCTAATATCCATTTTGGTCAGGTTAATGGTGTAAGGTTAAATGTGAAAGTTCGTGAAAGTCACGAAACGCTGCTTTCCAGTCTCGCGGAACAACAGTCACAGCATAAAGACTTGTTTGAGAGTGCCAAGTATTCTTTTTCTGAAGCGATGGCCAAACTCTTCCAACGCGTCAATCCTCACATTGATTTAGGACAGCGTTCACCACAAATCTTTGGTGAAGAACTACTCGATTATCGAAATTATCTGGAGCTAAGCGTTGAGGTAAATCGTGGCTCGGATGGTTGGCTACAGGCCGAATCAGGTGCGCTTTCGACTGGTGAGGCGATTGGTACCGGTCAGTCGATTCTTCTTATGGTTGTACAAAGCTGGGAAGAAGAATCACGCCGCTTGAGAAGTAAAGATATCGTACCATGTCGATTGTTGTTCCTGGATGAAGCTGCGCGCCTAGATGCTAAATCGATATCCACGCTATTTGAGCTGTGTGATAGGCTCGACATGCAATTACTTATCGCGGCACCAGAGAATATCAGCCCAGAGAAGGGGACGACCTACAAGCTGGTACGTAAAGTATTTAAGGACCGGGAACATGTTCATGTTGTGGGCTTAAAGGGCTTTGGCAGCAAATCAGAAAGTCAGGTAGGAGAACCTCAGGTTCACTAATAAAAAAGAGGAAGCAACTGCTTCCTCTTTTTGTTTTCTCATCCGTATTTATAAGTCAGATAGATATATCTATTATTCCAGTTCGGACTCTACTTTAAAATGCTTCATTGAATAGGCTACACGTTCTTCAACTGAAGGGATCTGATAATCAGCACCAAGTTTCTCTATCTTCTTAAGCCTTGGTAATAGTCCCGCACCGTTGGCAATTTGAATAGCTAAACCTGGACGAGCATTCAGCTCAAGCACCATAGGGCCTCTGGATTTATCTAAAACCATATCAGTGCCCATATAACCAAGGCCTGTCATTTCCCAGGCACTGGAGGCTAATAGGAGTAACTTCTCCCAATGGGGAACTTCTAGCTCAGCCAGTTTCCGTTTTGTGTCTGGATGTTCAGTTACGGGTTGACCGAACTGGACTCCTTTAACAGCTTTACCTGTCGCCATATCCAAGCCTACACCGACAGCTCCCTGGTGAAGGTTGGCCTTACCATCTGATGCCGCTGTAGAGAGTCGCATCATGGACATGACCGGGAAGCCTTTAAATACGATGACACGTACATCAGGAACACCTTCATAGCTAAAACCATCAAAGCAGTCATCAAACTGAATCAGGTTTTCCACCACCGCAACGTCATTCTTGCCACCGAGGGAGAAGAGTCCCGCGAGTGCATTACTGATGTGTCGTTCAACGTCATCACGGCTGATTGTCGCCCCAGAGGGCTTTACATAGGTATTTCCATCATGGCTGGTAACAACGAGGATGCCTTTACCACCGCTACCATGAGCAGGCTTAATTACGAAGCCAGGCCAGTTCTTGACCATGTCATGAATAGATTTAACCTGATACTGGGTGGTAATGACACCAATTAACTCAGGGACATTGCAGCCTGCTTGCTCAGCAATAATCTTAGTTTTTAGCTTGTCATCAACCAGCGGGTATTTTGAGCGATCATTATATCTACCAATATAACTGTGGTTACGCTTGTTCATCCCCAATATTCCCTTTTGCGCGAGTTTAAAAGGGGTGGTGTAACGACTCAAACCTATCATAATTCGTCCTCAGCTAATGCTTTAAAACGTTTTAGTTCACTAATGCGATAACCAGTGTAGGTACCGAGAAGGAGGATAAACGATAAGACAATCAACTGAAGTCCAATGAAGTTAAAGGTCAAATGCTGAATATAACTATTAGTCATACCCAAATAAACCAAGATTGCAGTAAGAAGAGAGCCACCACCTTGCAGCATGACTTCTTTTGCCCCTTCTTCTTCCCAAAGAATAGACATACGTTCAATAGTCCATGACAGGATAATCATAGGGAAGAACGTGATGGTCAGACCCTGAGTGATTCCGAGCTTAAAGGAAAGCACGGTAAACATAGAGATGATAAGAATTACCACAATAATGACAGCAGATATTCGAGCGACCAGCAGTAAGTTTAGCCTCGAGAGGTAACTTCGAATGATCAAACCCGTACCGACAATAAGTAAGAAACCGATGATACCAGGGAGAAGTTGAGTCTGTACGAAAGCAACCGCAATCAATACAGGCATGAAGGTACCGGATGTTTTCAGGCCCACAATTACCCTCAGGAAAACCACAATCAGTGCACCGATAGGAATGAGCATAATGGTTTTAAACATTGCTTGCTCTTCCAGTGGAAGACTGTGGATGGATAAGTTGAGCAGATTGTCTGCACTCACTTTACTCGTCGTCGCCTGATTTGCTGATACATCTTGCTGTATCATACTGAATTGGACTCGGCTGTGTTGACCACCAATAACATCTAATAGTGAGACATTAGATTCATCCCAGATTAGCAGGTTCGAATTTTCGCCCTGATTACCAGTAGTCGGATCAAATAGAACCCATTTAGAACCGTTCCAAACTTGGTTCATTGGTTCTATTGCTTGTCTACGACGACCATCTTCTAGCTGAAGAACGCCAATGATTTTATTTGGAATGCCAGCGTATGACAGGATCTTCTCGATAACTTGGTACTTTTCTTGTTTATCAAGAAGTAACTGGGCACTTTGACTGTTGGTGTCATTAATTGCTTTGATTAATTCTCTGGTGAAGGTGACATCATCAGACGATCTTTCTTCAGCTTGTTGAATTAACGATTGGGCAGCGACAGCTTCAGGGCCATCAAAAGAGGGGGCTTCGACAGGATCTTTTGGAGCATCTTTATTTGCTACAGCATTCGGGTCAACTAGAAATTGCGCTTTGTAGTAGATGACCTGTGGACCGTCCGCCTTACGAATGGACCATTCTGCTCGGCGACTATTATCTTGGTTAATATAAGAAACACCATAGCCTGGAGAGGACGCCGACTCATTCAGAAGAGTAAAACCATCCTGAGTTTCCGGGGCTGCTAATGAAACTTTTACTGGCTTACCTAGTGCGCCAAACTCGACCCGAGCTTCTACTTCCCACACTTTTTTAGTTTCGCCCGGAGTCCAAGGGACTCCGTAAGTAATGTGCCTGAAAAGTGTCAGATATACACCGAGCACGATCAGGGCGACAATCGAAATATATAATGGAATCCGAGATGTCATGCTAAAAACCTATATTTTATTATTTAGTATTATTCTTTTTCGTCTGAGTTTTTGCGTTCTTATTTGTGTGAATATATTCCTTGCTCACATCGACTAGCGCTATGTCTCGAATAAATTCTCTTCCTAATAAAATTGGGTGAGACATTTGAGAACGATCAGCTAGCGTAAATTCCGTTTTTTCGTGAATATCACCGACAGTAACCCAAAGTTTAACGACGATACGTTTTTCACCATCTTCGTTGGACGCTTGTTTAATTTTAACGTTCCTTACGACTGGCGCTTCAATCCACTCTTTTTTCTCATCTTTATCATTGGCAATATGGAAACGAACCCATTCTTCACCATTGCGCTCGAAGCTCTCAATATCTTCGGCATTGATCGATGATGTTTTGGCTCCTGTATCTACACGTGCATCGAGTGTTTTATTCACGGCGTCTATTGTCACTTTTTCTACTGAACCTAAAACAACTTCATGCTCAGGAATTGGTGCAGCCGCAGATTGAGTTTTATTTGTGATTTTAATTGTTTGACTACTGTTTCCCATATAAGTCAGCGAATTTAATTTATCGACTTGTTGTTTTAACATGGAAATTTCATATTCCAAGCTATCAATATAGTCGGTTTGATTATTAAGTTTGCCTTCTAAATTGGTAATACGATCGCCAATTTTATTTTCTGATGTTTCAATGGCTTTTAATGTTGCCTTGTGATATTGCTCAGCATTCATAGCTGAACAGCCCATTAAGGAAGTCAGAACCACCGCAACGCTAAATAGTTTTAACATTGATTGCCTTACTATTTTTCCAATTGAATTGATGCTTTACTACTTACGAAGATTATCTTCAGTGGTATATAGCGTACCCTGTATATCATTCCTGATAGTTAGCGTTTTGTAAATTATGGTTTACGTGCGATTAAAATTGCTCGCCTTGGTGCAGGATAACCTTCAACCGTTTTAGTTGGATCATCCGCATCAAGATATTCAGGTAATGAATTATTTTTCATCCATTCAGTCGAACGTTGTTCTTCAACCGAAGTGATATTTTCATCAGCAATAGTAACATCAACAAAACCACATTTTTCTAACCATACTTTAAGCGCTTTAGCAGAAGGAAAAAAGTAGACATTTCGCATTTGCGCATATCTATCGAAAGGTACGAGTACCTGATTCTCATCACCTTCGATAACCAAAGTCTCAAGAACAAGCTCTCCTCCTGAAACTAACTGATTTTTCAACTGCATTATATGATCCAGAGGTGACCTGCGGTGATATAAGACACCCATACTGAAAACAGTATCAAACGCTTCTAACTCTGGTAACTGTTCTATACCCAAGGGTAATAGCTGAGCTCTCTGATCATTACCCATTAATTTTCGGATCGCTTCGAACTGCAAAAGGAAAAGATGAGAGGGATCAATCCCAATACAAAGCTGAGCACCTTCGCCAAGCATACGCCACATGTGATACCCATTTCCGCAGCCAACATCGAGGACTTTACGGTATTTCAATGGGGATATGTGTGGCATTACACGGTCCCACTTCCAGTCTGAGCGCCATTCCGTGTCGATATGAATATCATGGATGTGGTAAGGGCCCTTGCGCCATGGGTGGAATGTTTTTAACAGATTTTCGATTTTGTTTTTCTGAGAAGACGAAATTGGTTCGATACAAGATAGTCGAACTTCGTCTTTCAACTCGATATTATCGGGTTTGAAGTCCGGAAGTTTGTCCAGAGCCTTTAACCATCTTTCAAAATCGCCATGATCCTCATTTTGCCAGGCTGTCAATTGGCCAGGCAAGATGTTTAACCATGGTTGTAAAGCTTGGTCTTCAGCAATCAGTTTATATATATTTGAAAAGTTGAACATCTAAGCGTGTCCTGATAAATGTAAATTTAGCCTATTACTTTAGGAAGTTATTTTATGGCGAACATTGAGCCAAAATTAAAGCACTGAAACCAAACTTCAGCAGAATCATAACCTATATCAAGCAATCGTTTTTTATGTTCTAAAATAGAGTCAGAGCGTAGCACGTTTTCTATCGCAGTGCGTTTTTGACTTATTTCGAGTTCGCTATAACCATTAGCTCTTTTAAAATCATGATGAAGGTCTATCAATAACTCGTTGGAGGATGAATCTTCAAAAACAAACTTCTCAGAGATAATTAAAATTCCACCTTTATTAAGGCCTTTATAAATATTCTCCAGAAGGGTGTACCGATCTTCGGGAGATAAGAATTGCAGGGTGAAATTGAGTACGACTACTGAGGCATTTTCAATGTTGATATTTCTTATATCTGCTTCAATGACATCAACTGGAGTGTCCGAACGATAAGCGTTAATATGCAATTTGCAGCGCTCTACCATTGCCGGCGAATTATCTACAGCAATAATTCGACACCCGTCTTGCTGCACGTGTCGACGCATCGACAGCGTTGCCGCTCCCAGAGAACACCCAAGGTCATACAGGTTAGAATCTTTTGTAACGAAGCGTTCCGAGAGCATACCAATCGCTGAGATAATATTGCTGTAACCAGGAACAGACCGTTGAATCATGTCCGGAAACACTTCAGCTACTCGCTCGTCAAAAGTGAAGTCACCGATTTTATCAATTGGCGCTGAAAAAATGGTGTCTTTATTTGCCATTTTGAAGCCTCTAGATGAGAGTTCTGAGTGTTGGTTCAAAACCCACTCAGATAAATTAGAAAACGGCGTATTCTAGAAAAAATTCGGATCGATGTCATTAGTCTACCGACTATTAAAACATCTTTATTTGTGCATCTTTTTGACTGTTTAATAGTTCAGGCAGAGCAGGGAGGGGCAACTGGTCTGATAGTTGTTTGTAAAATGAAATCGCCAGCTCTGGCGCAAAGTCGTTATCTGCAGTATGTATCATCAAATAGGGCGTTTTCCCTGCTGATATCCATTCCGCTATTTTCGCAACCCAAGGTAGTACAAATGTTTGGTTGTCTTCGGGGGTTGGTAGGCCGATAAACCTAACCATAGGATTGTCTGAGGTCGATATTGCATGAACTGGAACTTTGGGTTTTTTCTGTTGTGCATCGGTAAGTACAGCATTATTTATTGCTGGCACCGAGAAAATAGGGCGACTATCCATGATAATCCGATCAATTTTCTTTTCTATTAACCACCGATTAAATTGCTTCTCGGATTCTCCTTTATCGAAAAAGCCGGGATGTCTGACTTCTATCGCTAAGGGTGCATGTTTAGGAAAAAAGCTAATTAGACTCTTTAATTCATTTAACATCTCTGGAGAAAAGCTTGCCGGAAGCTGAATAGTCCATAATCCAATTTTGTCATTAAGCGGATCCATGATGGAAAGGAAATCGTATAATTGTGCCTTCTTGTGTATCAGATTCCCTTCATGAGTTACTCCTTTGGGCAGTTTGAAGGTAAAGCGAAAGTCATCTGGAGTGGCATTGTTCCAGTTTTGGACAGTTGCCAACGAGGGGGTCGCGTAGAACGTCGTATTTCCTTCAACTGTGTTGAAGTAGTGAGCGTACTTATGTAATCGATCTGTGGATTTTGTCCCTGCTCCGAACAGAGACTCCTGCCAAGGGGCGTGAGACCACATCGTTAGACCCATTTTTAATGGAGCGTTTGTCATATGCTATTCGATTTACTGTTGATTTGATTTTGTAGTTATTCGAAATTTAGCGCTATAATCAGCGACAATTTTTATCATCTATACGTTAACGTTATTAGAAGCTTAAATCTGGTTGATTTTTGAGCTTAATGTCGGTTTGTTAGCCGACTGAATAGGCAGTGATAATATTTCTATATTATATTACTGCGATTACTCGAATTCATAAGCTAATAAGCGTATAACGTAGATATTGTTATGTTACCGACCCTTTTCGGTAATGGAAGTTTAAATTTTAGAGATATTATTGGGAATTTCATTATGCGTAGCCATTATTGTGGTCACCTGAACAAGTCTCTTGCGGGACAGAAAGTAGAGTTGTGCGGCTGGGTTAACCGTCGTCGCGATCTTGGTGGATTGATCTTCATTGATATGAGAGACCGTGAAGGAATTGTTCAGGTAGTTGTCGATCCAGATATGGCGGACGTTTTTGGAGTTGCAAACCAACTGAGAAGCGAATTCTGTATCCGTCTTGAAGGTGAAGTCCGTACTCGTCCTGAAAGTCAGGCAAATAAAGATATGGCAACGGGTGAAGTTGAAGTATTGGCAACCAGCCTAGAAATCATTAACCGTTCAGACGTATTGCCTCTAGACTTTAACCAGAACAACTCAGAAGAGCAGCGTCTAAAATATCGTTATCTTGATCTGCGTCGTCCGGAAATGAGTGACCGAATCAAACTGAGAGCGAAAGCATCGAGTTTTGTTCGTCGCTTTTTGGATGACAATGGATTTTTGGATATTGAAACTCCAGTTCTAACCAAAGCAACGCCAGAAGGTGCGCGCGATTATTTAGTTCCTAGCCGTGTTCATAAAGGTAAATTCTACGCTCTACCTCAATCACCACAGTTATTTAAACAGCTACTGATGATGTCTGGTTTTGATCGTTATTATCAAATTGTTAAATGCTTCCGTGATGAAGATTTGCGTGCAGATCGTCAGCCTGAATTTACACAAGTCGATATTGAAACTTCCTTCATGACGGCTGATCAGGTACGTGGCGTTACCGAACAAATGATTCGTTCAATGTGGAAAGAGCTATTGGATGTTGAATTAGGTGAGTTCCCTGTCATGCCATTTAGCGAAGCGATGAGCCGCTTTGGTAGTGATAAACCTGATCTGCGTAACCCAATGGAATTAGTTGATGTTGCTGATCTTGTAAAAGACGTTGAATTCAAAGTGTTCTCAGGACCAGCTAATGATGATAAAGGTCGTGTTGCTGCATTGAAAGTACCTGGTGGTGCTGCAATGACTCGTAAGCAAATTGATGGTTACGGTGAGTTTGCTGCTGTATATGGAGCAAAAGGTCTTGCTTGGCTTAAGGTGAATGACAAAGACGCTGGCATTGACGGCATACAGTCACCGATTGCTAAGTTCCTTAATGCAGAAATTATTGCATCGATCATTGAAAGAACAGGTGCGGACTCAGGCGACATCATCTTGTTTGGTGCGGATAAGGCAAAAGTTGTATCTGAAGCTTTAGGTGCGCTTCGTCTTAAAGTCGGTAAGGATTTTGAGATTACCAATGGTAAAGCATGGGCTCCTTTATGGGTCGTTGATTTCCCAATGTTTGAAGAAGATGATGAAGGTAACTTGGCAGCCATGCACCACCCATTTACTTCACCATTGAATGTGTCTCCAGAAGAACTGAAAGCAAATCCTGCAGCAGCAAATTCAAATGCTTACGATATGGTGCTTAACGGTTATGAAGTTGGCGGCGGTTCTGTTCGTATTCACGATGCAAAAATACAGGCAGCAGTGTTTGACATTCTTGGTATCAATGCAGAAGAGCAGCAGCTTAAGTTTGGCTTCTTATTGGATGCACTAAAATACGGTACGCCTCCTCACGCTGGTCTTGCTTTTGGTTTAGACAGACTTGTTATGTTGTTATGTGGTACGGAAAATATCAGAAACGTTATTGCATTCCCTAAAACAACTGCAGCAGCATGTTTGATGACGGATGCTCCAAGTGTTGCCAATCCAGCCGCTCTTGAAGAACTGGCTTTGTCTATCACTAAAGCAAAAGAAGATAAGTAATTATCAAAGGACGATGAAAGGTGGCTCAAGCCACCTTTTCTTTTTTTGGGCTAAAGAGAATATTCAACTTGGCACAGTTATATTTTTATTATTCTTCGATGAATGCTGGTAAATCTACCACTCTGCTTCAATCCGCATTTAATTATCAAGAGCGTGGTATGAATCCCGTTATTTATACTGCAGCTATTGATGATCGTTTCGGAGTTGGTAAAGTCAGTTCGAGGCTTGGTATAGAATCTGATGCATACTTGTTTAAGGAAGAAACTGACCTATTTGATTCAGTACAATCTTTGAATAAAGAGAACAAATGCCATTGTGTGTTAATAGATGAATGTCAGTTCTTATCAAAACAGCAGGTATATCAAATTACCGAGATCGTCGATAAGCTTAAAATTCCAGTGTTGTGCTACGGTTTGCGGACAGATTTTCGCGGAGAATTGTTTGAAGGCAGCCAGTATTTGCTCGCCTGGGCTGATAAGTTAATTGAACTTAAAACCATTTGTCATTGTGGTAAGAAAGCCATCATGGTTGTCCGTCTCGATGAAAACGGCCAACCGATTGCTGAAGGGAACCAAGTCGCAATCGGAGGTAATGATAGGTACGTATCTATGTGTCGTAAGCACTTTAAAGAAGTCTTGGGCAGGTAGTCATCGTTTCAAATGATATGAGGAAGTGATGTCTTCCTCATTCAAAGTCTCTCCTCAATCCCATCAACGGCCTCGTGAGTTGTATTAAAGCGAAAGTTAAAGCCAATATTGACGAGTCTATCACTGATAATACATTTATCCGGGACATCAACGATATCGGGTAATACGGGGTGATCTTCAATTGAAAGTGCAGCATACCGGTAAAATTCAGCCTTACTAACCGTATATGGTGTTGTAACGTTAAGTACTTCGTTGTGAACATGTGCTACAGAAAAAACAATACTTTGAATCGCATCAATTTGATGAACCATATTTGCAGGTGCCAGCGTACTCACCTTACGAAGCTTACTTATAAAGCGAGCAGGATGACGGTCAGGTCCAATAAGTCCACTCATCCTGAGAACACAGTAATCGATTCCAGAGCGAATAACTGACTCCTCTGCTTCTAATAGGATCCGTGCTTTATCCGAAAACGTCTCATCATTTAGCGCAATCCGAATATCAGCCATATCTTCTGTCATTATTTCCGCTGAATCAGGATATACCGCGGTAGAACTAATCATGATGATTTTCTTTACGTTTGTATTGGCACAGGATTCTACGAGGTTTTTCCAGTGTTTGGCATAATCAGCTCCTTTACCTTTGCGAAAACCTGGAGGAAAACAGCCTATAACACAGTCACTACCTTGTTCGTTCAGTACGTGTTGTAGATGCGTGGCGTCAGAGTCGAATTTGAATAAAAAGCCGTTTACCGATGGATAGGACTCGTTTAATTTGTTGACACCCTCTGGAGTGGTTTTCGAGGCAAAAACCGTGTGGTTTTTACTTAGAAATGCAGCGAGAGGGGAACCTAGCCACCCTGCGCCAATAACTGTTATTACGTTCATCTAACTATCCCTAAAGGGTTATCGACTGCTCATATATTAGCTTAGCGTCCGTTATTTTAATAATTGTAAATGGTGTTTTAATTCTCTTCTACGATTGATTCAGTACAGTTTTTGTCAGTTTATTCACAGTTTTATCGATATTTGACTGTAAAGTAAGCAAACGAAATAAAAATATAAAATTTATGTTGACTGAAAAGTCCGAATCCGTAGAATGCATGGCGTACCAGAGAGGGAGTCCTCGAAAAGTATAAGGCGCGTTGGCAGAGTGGCTATGCAGCGGATTGCAAATCCGTGGACCTCGGTTCGACTCCGGGACGCGCCTCCATTTGCGACACTAGCTCAGTTGGTAGAGCGCAACCTTGCCAAGGTTGAGGTCACGAGTTCGAACCTCGTGTGTCGCTCCAGACAATTCGGTATGGCTGAGACCATTAAAGCGATACTGATACGAAATTGTGTGCCCTGGTGGTGGAATTGGTAGACACAAGGGATTTAAAATCCCTCGGCGTTCGCGCTGTGCCGGTTCAAGTCCGGCCCGGGGCACCATCTTTTAAGCTCAAGAGCGATTGCGACACTAGCTCAGTTGGTAGAGCGCAACCTTGCCAAGGTTGAGGTCACGAGTTCGAACCTCGTGTGTCGCTCCAAAATATGAAGCCCCGATTTATATCGGGGCTTTTTCGTTTCTGACTATAATTCCTCTTCCCAAAAATATTCCTAATAGCTAACACGTGACTGTTTCAATAAGCTTTTCCTTGTTATAATCGATAATATTTTTCATTGTATATATCAGCTGCGCAAAGTGAGTTAGAGACTTTCTATTTACTTATTGCTGGTACCACATTCGATTTAATACTACCCGAGAAGCCCTCTAAGGGTCCTTAAAGAGACTGCCTGTGGCAGACGAGGAAACGATGCAACATCTAGAAGAGATAATTGCGAATGCAACTGCAGCGATAGAAGGTGCAGATTCGTTGAATACGTTAGACGAAGTCCGTGTTCAATATTTAGGTAAGAAAGGCGAGTTAACGTTACAGCTACAAAATCTGGGTAAGTTACCACCTGAAGAAAGACGTACTGCTGGTCAAGAAATTAATGCAGCTAAGACTCAGGTTCAGCAAGCTATTGTAGCGCGTAAAGATCAATTACAACGTGCTGAATTAGAGCAAAAATTAGCGGCAGAAAAAATCGATGTAACTCTTCCTGGACGCAAGATTGATAATGGCGGCCTTCATCCTGTAACACGTACTATCGAGCGTATCGAAAGCTTTTTTGGTGAACTTGGTTTTACTGTTCAATCAGGGCCAGAAATTGAAGATGATTTCCATAACTTCGACGCGCTGAATATTGCAGAAGATCACCCAGCTCGAACTGATCATGATACGTTTTTCTTCAATCCGAAACTGATGTTGCGTACGCACACCTCTGGTGTTCAGATTCGTACTATGGAACAAAATCAGCCGCCTTTGCGTTTTATCGCTCCTGGACGTGTTTATCGTAACGATTACGACCAAACACACACGCCAATGTTTCACCAAGTAGAAGGCATGTTGGTTGATAAAAATGTTAATTTTGCTCAGCTAAAAGGCATTTTGAACGATTTCTTATGTAATTTCTTTGAAGAAGACTTAGAAGTTCGTTTCCGTCCTTCCTATTTCCCATTTACTGAGCCTTCTGCGGAAGTGGATGTTAAAGGTAAAAATGGTAAATGGCTTGAAGTTCTTGGCTGCGGTATGGTTCACCCGAACGTATTACGCAGCGTTGGTATAGACCCTGAAGAATACACTGGCTTCGCATTTGGTATGGGCGTAGAACGTCTGACGATGTTGCGTTACGGTGTTAATGATCTTCGAGCGTTCTTCGAAAACGATTTACGCTTCTTAAAACAGTTCAAATAATTCAGGGGTAATTAAGAATGAAATTCAGCGAATCATGGCTTCGTGAGTGGGTTAACCCTTCAATTACCACTGACGAATTAACACATCAAATTACTATGGCTGGGCTTGAAGTCGATGATGTTTTACCTGTTGCAGGTACCTTCAATGGTGTAAAAGTTGGTCAGGTAGTTGAGTGTGGTCAGCATCCAGATGCCGACAAACTTCGAGTTACAAAAGTTGATGTTGGTGAAGCAGAGTTATTGGATATCGTTTGTGGTGCGCCAAACTGTCGACAAGGTCTAAAAGTCGCAGTTGCGACTGTCGGTGCTGTTCTGCCTGGCGATTTCAAGATCAAAAAAGCTAAGCTAAGAGGCCAGCCAAGTCACGGAATGCTTTGTTCATTTAGTGAATTAGGTATCGATGTTGAATCTGATGGCATCATGGAGCTGCCGGCTGATGCTGAAATCGGTCAGGATTTTCGCGTGTTCTTAGGTCTCGATGATGTGACTGTCGACGTGGATCTTACAGCGAACCGCGCAGATTGCTTCAGCATAAAAGGCTTGGCTAGAGAAGTTGGTGTGCTTAACCGCTTAGATGTCACTTATCCAGAGATTACTCCGGTATCGGCATCGATTTCAGATGAGCCTAAAATCGAAGTATTAGCACCATCTGCTTGCCCTCGTTATCTTGGTCGTATTGTTAAGAATGTCGATGTCAAAGCGACAACACCGTTGTGGATTAAAGAGAATCTGCGTCGTTGTGGCATTCGCTCTATCGATCCTGTCGTTGATATCACTAACTACGTATTGCTAGAACAAGGGCAGCCAATGCATGCGTTTGATCTTGCAAAAGTTGACGGTGGTATTCGCGTGAGAATGGCTGAAGAAGGTGAGAAGCTTACTCTTCTTGATGGAAGCGAAGTGACACTTACTCCAGACACTTTAGTTGTCGCTGACCATAAGGAAGCACTTGCTTTAGCGGGTATTTTCGGCGGAGAGCATTCAGGTGTTAATGAAGACGCTAAAGATATCCTACTAGAATGCGCGTTTTTTGCGCCAGATGCAATTCGTGGCCGTGCGCGTTCTTACGGTTTGCATACGGATTCATCGATGCGTTATGAGCGTGGTGTTGATTATTCTCTGCAGCATGACGCTATTGAAAGAGCAACTCAGCTAATTATTGATATTTGTGGTGGTGAAGCTGGTCCTGTCGTTGGTGTTGAATCGGCAAGCGACCTTCCAACCCCAAACAAAGTTGCATTACGTCGTATTAAGCTGGATGCACTTTTAGGTCATCATGTTTCTGATGAGGAAGTTGTGGAAATTCTGCAACGTCTCGGTATGACTGTTGAAACCACTGATGAAGGTTGGCTAGCAACGGCCCCAACATGGCGTTTTGATATCGCTATTGAGCAAGATTTGATTGAGGAAGTAGGCCGTATTTACGGCTATGACAATATCCCAAATCAAGCGCCTCTGGCTTCATTGAATATGAATCTATATAAAGAAGCGAACCTGCCGCTTAAGCGCGTTCGTGATCTTTTAGTGGATCGTGGTTACCACGAAGCAATTACTTATAGTTTCGTTGAACCGGAGCAGCAAAAACTGTTCGTTCCTGATGTGGAACCATTGGTGCTACCAAATCCAATTTCTGCTGATATGTCAGCGATGAGATTAGGATTGATGCAGGGGTTATTGAATACGGTTGTTCGTAACCAAAAACGCCAGCAACCAAGAGTTCGCTTATTCGAATATGGCCTGAGATTTACACCAGACCAAACTGCTGAAAATGGCATGCGTCAAGAGCCGATTCTGGCTGGCGTTATTTCGGGTACACGTTCTGATGAACATTGGAATCTTCCAAGTGAAACTGTCGATTTCTTCGATCTTAAAGGTGATTTAGAAGCGGTATTAGAATTGACTTCTAATTCTACCGGTTATGAATTTACACCAGTATCGCATCCGGCCCTTCATCCAGGTCAAAGTGCAGCAATTGTGTTTGAAGGTAAGAAGGTTGGCGTCATAGGTACTGTTCATCCGGAAGTTGAACGTAAACTAGGGCTGAATGGCAAAACCATCGTTTTTGAGCTTGAGTGGGCTGCTATTGCAACTCGTGTAGTGCCTGAGGCTGCTTCATTGAGTAAGTTCCCTTCAAATCGACGTGATATTGCTTTGGTTGTTGATGAGGATGTTGCTTCTGGTGATGTTGTTAAAGCATGCCGTGAGTCTCAGAGCTCTCTCGTTACCAATGCAAAATTATTTGATGTCTATGTTGGTAAGGGCATCGAAGAAGGTAAGAAAAGCTTAGCTATAGCTCTAACTCTGCAATCAAATGAAAGAACACTAGAAGAGGCTGATATTAGTCAGGCTGTTGATAGTGTTGTTAGTGAGATGGGAGATAAATTCGGAGCGTCTCTCAGAGATTGATGAAAATCCGTCAATTTCATTGATCAAAAACAGGCCGCAATGCGGCCTGTTTCATATTTTGTAGTTTCAAATATGAGAAGTTGTTTATATTTCATAAATTTACTTTGTTTTAATTATAATTGACTCATAAATTTACATCTTAAGCTTAATAACTATTATATTAACTAATGTTAGATTTAAATATTAAAAAATATTGATATCTTAGATAATAATTTCATTTATGACTCTTCTCTAAACTGTTCAATCATTAGTCAGTAGCACAATTTAGACAACGATCGCAACAAAAAAGTTGGCGTAAATCATAAGGTTGGCTTACACTTTTGGAGTAATACTTGTCATGGTGGTCTGACAGTAGACTATTGCTTTGGTGCTGTTTTAGAGCAGTAAAGGTTCAACATAGCTTTGAGGAAAGTTTTATGGCGCTAACAAAGGCCGATTTGGCTGAAAACCTGTTCGAAAAGCTCGAGTTTAGTAAAAGGGATGCCAAGGAAACGGTTGAGGTGTTTTTTGAAGAAATTCGAAAAGCGCTAGAAAATGGCGAACAGGTAAAACTGTCTGGTTTCGGTAATTTCGACTTGCGCGACAAAAACGAACGTCCAGGAAGAAACCCTAAAACTGGTGAAGATATTCCTATTTCAGCTAGACGTGTAGTAACGTTTAGACCGGGTCAAAAATTAAAAGCCCGTGTAGAAGGTATCGAATCAGAAGAAGAATAATCGGGTAGAGTAGAAAGAGTAGTCAAGAAAGAGAAAAAGGCCTTAACTGGCCTTTTTGATTTATGTTCAATTATGACAAAAGAAGAATGGTTTTCGTATTGGGCTCAAGAAGGGCAACACAATAGTAGTACCCAGTCTTCAGTGTGTACTGAAAGAGTATGGGATATCGTTAGTCCGAAAAGAGAAGATACGATTTTGTATCCTTTGTGCGGAAAAGGCGTTTTACTTGACTGGTTAATGGAGCGTCACTCGAATGTTACGGCAATTGAGCTTAGTGACATACCGGTAAAATCGTTTTTTTCACAGAGATTCTATCTCCCGACTGTAACGCAGATTGACTCTTACACTACCTTATATCAGTTTGATGAACTGAGTTTATACGTGGGCGATATCTTTCATGTGCCGCTAAGTCGTTATGATGTCGTTTATGAGCAGGATGGCTTTGATAGTTTAGATGAGTCTGAGTGGCCTCTTTACGCGCAGAAACTGGAGAGTTTAGTCGCGGAAAGTGGAAAGTTGTGCATTGTTTTTGGGAAAGAGCGTGCCTTTTCTCCCGTAAGAGGCAATGTCTTTTTTGGACATTTGAACAGAACAGAAATTCGCATCAACGATACTCAAGAGTTGGTATGGATAATAACGCTTGATTAATTACAAGGCTCATCGCGCAGATGAGCCTTTTTGTTTTTAGTAAATAATCTTTATTTTTGCTGCAGATTCAAGCGCGTTTGCTTTTGCTGATTCAGTGCTCTCTGCAATCGCTGTTACCACGCCTAGTCTGCGTCTGCCATTAATATCAGGTTTACCAAACAAACGTAGCTGAGTGTCAGTTATCGCTAATGCTTCATTGATCCCATCAAATTGAATATTATTCGATTTACCATTACCCAGCAGAGCAACGGATGCTGCAGGCGCTAATTGAGTGATCGGTCCAATAGGCATGCCTAGAAAGGCTCTGACATGAAGTGCAAACTCAGATAAGTTTTGTGAAGCAAGAGTCACAAGTCCAGTATCATGTGGACGAGGAGAAACTTCGTTAAAAATTACATCGTCACCTTTTATGAATAATTCCACGCCAAATATGCCGTGGCCTCCGAGAGCATCAACCACTTTGCCAGCGACTTCACGAGCTTTATCTTTCGCCTTTTCTGACATTTGCTGTGGCTGCCATGATTCACGATAGTCCCCGTCTTCCTGACGGTGGCCAATGGGTTCACAGAAATGGATACCATCAGCTGCTCTGATTGTTAATTGTGTTATTTCGTAGTCGAAGTCGATGAAGCCTTCAACAATGACACGACCGGCACCAGAACGGCCACCTTCTTGAGCATAATTCCAAGACTTATCAATGTCTTGTTCAGACTTAATGACACTCTGTCCTTTACCTGAGGAACTCATAACAGGCTTGACGACGCAAGGTATACCAACAGAGGTGACTGCAGCGCGAAAGTCTTCATAATTATCCGCAAATGAAAAAGGAGAGGTTGGCAAGCTCAACGTTTCTGCTGCTAAGCGACGAATACCTTCACGATTCATTGTCAGTAAAGTTGCATTCGCTGTAGGAACAACATTAAAACCTTTCGCTTCGACTTCAACCAGTACTTTAGTTGCTATTGCTTCTACTTCAGGAACGATAAAATTGGGTTTTTCTTCTTCGATTACTTTACGTAATTCATTCTCATCGAGCATGTTGAATACACGTGAACGATGAGCAATTTGCATTGCAGGGGCGTTTTCGTAACGGTCGCATGCAATAACTTCGATTCCTAAACGCTGACATTCGATGGCAACTTCCTTGCCCAACTCTCCTGAGCCCAGAAGTAATACTTTGGTTGCTGAATTTGCTGTCGCAGTCCCTAACATAGCTGATACCTTTGAGATGATTTTAACCGGGAGAGATGATACAGAAAAAAAATCTTTAAGCAAACGTTTGCGTTGCGGTAAAATTTAACTGAAATATCACGTAAATGATAGTATTGTTAAAAACTTACGGCATTTATAGAATCAGTATCAATACCTGATCATTGATACTTGCTAAGATGTGATGACTATAGCTGATATCAAGCCCTTAAATAAATATAGAGTTCCCAGATAATATGAGTGTTGATAAGCCGACATTGAACCAAACAAACGATTCGCTGCAATTTGTCTCTTTTCATCGCAAGACAGTTGCTTATTTTGTTGTTGGACTCATTGTTATTATCGCAATCTTTCTTACGATAGTGAGATTTGTTTGGCTGGAAGGCCTTACAAGGTTAGAAGAGGATGCGTTGCGTCAGTCATCTTCTCAGGCTCAGGGCATTATTAATAATCTAATGACTCAGCAGAGTAATGCATCTTATGACTGGTCATATTGGGATGAAACTGAGCAGTATATATTACATTCAGACGGTGCGTATTTTGAGCGTAACCTAGGGAATGAAACATTTAATATTCTTAGTTTAGATGCAATGATTTTCCTTGATAAAGCGGGTAATGTTATCGACTTTTCCGCTCGGGACGAGTCGGGCATCAATAAAAGTCTTGTGAATCAACTCCTGTCGTATAAAAACATCAACCGCTATCTCAATAAACCCATGGCATCTGATAAAGAAGGGGATGAGAGTTTATACGGTCTAATCAGCTTCAATAAGGGGATCTTTATTGTTTCTTTTTCACCAGTGAGGAACAGCGAAGCAACGTCAGATCAGGTTGGCTGGTTAGTTTGGGTTCAGAATCTCAGTAATCGCTTTCCTGAAGAATATCAGTCTTTATTAACAGGTGATTCTAAAGTTGTCATGCCCGAAAAAACGTCCTCAGCGACAAAGCAAACCATCGTTAAGAATTCCGAAGATATGTCTATCGCGTTACCACTAACCGATGTCGATGGCCATTATATCGGAGACTTAAAAACACAACTCACCAGAAAGTATTATCTGCAAGGTGAGCGAATATTTTTTTACATTGCATCGTTTATTGTTATTTCAGGAATTTTAGTCACCTTTTTATTCAAATATTTATTGTCTAAAAATGTGGGTCGAAAATTACTTGAGTTTGAACAAGGGATTAACGGATTAATTGCTAATTATGCGGCAGATAGCAATGCTAACAGTGCAGGCATTATTGACTGGTTAAAGAGGATGGCTGAGTCAGGTAATAAAGCCAATAATGATCTCGCGGCTTTAATGCAAAAGTTCAATGCAATTTATCAGAGTAACCACTTTGGTATTCTCCTGATCGTTGATGGCATTGTTATTGATGTTAACGAGTTTCTTCTCAATACACTTGATTATTCTAAGGGTGATGTTATTGGTTATGGCGTAGACAAATTATGCAGAAGCGAAGCTAATGGTCCGTGCGGTAAGGAGATATTAGAAAAATATTTAGCCGAAGGGCAACACTCATTTGAAGCGACAATGAACTCTCGTGAGGGAGATGCGGTCGATTGCTTTATTGAAGCAAAAGTGATTGAAGAAGACTCAAAAACAGCGGTTCTTCTTTCTATAAAAGACATTACCCATCAGAAGAAACAGGCAAAACTCATCGAGGAACTCATCCAAACTGACCACGCATCCGGTTTCTTGAATCGTGCCACGGTTTCCGAAGAGCTTGATAACACTCTGGTTCAATTAAACAGTACATTGGCTTTCGCTTACTTATCAATTGATAAACTAGGTCAAATTGGCGATATCTATGGTGAAAAAATTTATTCAGACACGGTCGCTAAACTCGCTGAGTCGATGAAAAATATCTATGGTTCAGATATGTTATTCGGGCGTTTAAGTGACCATGAGTTTATTGTTATTTCCAGTGCTCCAGATGCTAAGCAACGCTTAAAAGAAAAGTCGAATCACCTACTTAAAATATGTCGTACGGCAATAGAACTGTATGATATTCATATCAAAATTGATGTTAAAGCTGTTGTTGCATCATCAGACTTGCAGCTTGGAACGTTCGAATCTTACTTGCAAGCGGTCATCTTTACCTGTCATGAGAAAAGGACAACAGCAGATAATTTTGTTGTCGAAATGGATGATTCGTTGGCCAGCAAAGCAACGTTAGCCATCGGAATCAGTCGAGACTTCCTTTGCGCGTTACAGTCAGGACAAATAAGGGCTTACTATCAACCGATGATAGAAGCAAGTACCGGCAAGATTGTTGGCTTTGAGGCGCTCGCGCGTTGGGAGCATCCGAAATTTGGGATGATTTCACCTGAAGTCTTCATTTCACTTGCAGAGCAGCGCTCACTGATTATTGAACTTGGAGAGCAAATACTGCAACAGGCATGCGAATTTCTTGCGAGCGTCAATGCTTCTCAAGGTCCCCACTGCGAACTTTCTGTTCACGTAAACTTATCGAGCCCACACTTTCACTATCATCGTTTAACGGAAACGATCGCTAGGTTGCTTGATGAATATGATATTCGTCCTTGCCAACTGGTATTTGAGTTAACTGAAAGTATTTTGATCCGCTCCGAAAGCGATGCGATCGAACAAATGCATTCGATACAGCAATTGGGGACAAAGCTTGCGCTTGACGATTTTGGAACGGGCTATTCCTCTTTTAGTGTTTTGTGTGATTTTCCATTTGATATCGTTAAACTCGATCGATCCTACATCGAACCCATATCGAACAATCCACGTGCAGAAGCCATGGTGAGAAATATTTTGAATATGTCTCAGGAAATTGGTCTCAAGACCGTTGCAGAAGGTGTCGAAACGAACAAACAGTTTGTTCAGTTACAAGCTTGGGGCATTGATGAAATTCAGGGGTATTACTTCTACGAAGCAAAACCACCTGAAACAGCACTGGCTCTGTTGGATAAAGAGAAGAATGGACGGTTTGACTAAGCCACTACAAACTCTGCCTGAGGGGCAATTAAAGAGGCTAAACTTGCAGAGGTGTCACGGTGCTTTATTCGGTTGCTTGGACTTTCTTTGAGGGTCACTCTGACAATATCATTCAACGAGCACCGATCTAGAATACACATAATCAGGGCAGATTGTAATGGCGGAAGGCTAGGGTTAAATGCTGCATTTTCAGCATAGGCACCATGGTAGATTGTGCCGTTTTTCATTAATAGCTCCACGGCGGAAGGGCTTTGGGTATAGGGAGAATAGCTTCTTTCAAGTGCCGCTATGCTTTGACTATTGTTTGTCAAAAATGATGCTTCGATACCTAGATCGGTAGGGCCAAAATCGTCAGGTAATAAAGACTTAAGAGTCTTAACAGTTGAATCCTTAATCCAAATATTCAGTTTATGAGACGTATTTAATTCGTTCATAAATTGTCTGCAGTGTCCACATGGTGGAGCTGTAACAAAAATGTCTTCTATCCCATTTTCTCCGTTCATCCACGCGTTATTACATGCGGCTTGTTCAGCATGAATTGTATGACCTAGAGGAGCCGATTCAAACTCAATATTTGCCCCAAAGTACAGAGCACCGGATGAGCCTTTTGCAATTGCACCAACGTGAAAATTAGATAGGGGGACATGAGCTAACGTGGCAGCGATTGGCAGCAGACTAAAGCAGATTTCAGCTTCACTTAAGCTAAATTCTTTCATCAGAGCTTGTTTTTCATTTGATGGAATGACTGATACTGAGCTTTTGGTTCTTTGAACATAGCGCTGTTTTAGAGTCTCAGAGTGGAGCATAAAATAACCTGTTTTTTATTTGCTTGAGAAACAGGTTATCTTATGAAGTCTTATTTTGGTGTGTTATTTATCACAATATAGGATGGGGTTTTCATTTTGTTTTTATAATTGTGTGATTGTTATCAAATTATTATGCTACGAACGATCGTACCCACAATGCTAAGGCAAGAAAGATGGGGGCGAGAATCGATGTTATAACACCACACAGAACGAGAGCGAGCGAACTAAAAGCAGCGTCTTTGGTATCACGTTCGGCACACATTGAGGTTCCCAAAGCATGCGAGACTGTGCCCATTGCAAAGCCTTTTGCTATGGGGTGAGTAATATTGAATATACGATAAATCGGATAACCCAAAATGGCACCAAACAAGCCAGCGAGCAGAACTAAAATTGCCGCAATAGATGGTTCACCGCCCAGTTGACTCGCCACTTCCATTGCAATAGGGGTGGTGATCGATTTCGTTAGTACCTCAGCAATGAGCCCTGCGTCAGCATGAAGGAACACCGCTATCATTGATGCTGTTAACATAGATAGAGAACTCCCAGCGAGAGCCGCGGTTAATATCACTTTCCAGTTCGCTCTTATTTGAGGTAGCTGCTCGTAAAGCGGATAGGCGAGTGCAACAACTGCAGGTTGAAGTAAGAAGCTGACCCAAGAGTTCTGCGCATAATAGGTGTCAAAAGGAATATCGAATGTCATAAGTATCGCGATGAGAACAACGATACTGACTAAAAGTGGATTGAACAGAGGCGACCCAATTTTTGCTGCAGCCGTTTTAGCCGCGTAGAAAACGATAACGGTGAGAATAAACCACATGATTATTCACCTTTTTTCTTTAATAAACGATCGAGAGTAATACTCATGACAAGCATGACGATAACTGAGCCCCCAAGGACACTGGCCAGAATCGGTAGGGCATTAGCTAATAAGGTATCGAAGTGTGTCATAAGCCCCACACTAATTGGAACGAAAAGGAACATCATATGCCGGATGAATAAGGTCGCACCTGGCCTTAACCATTCTACTTTGATGATTCCCGACGCTAAGAGCGCAAACAATAACAACATACCCAAAATGCTACCTGGTATAGAGATGGCCAGAAATTGCTGAGCTTTGTTACCTAAAAACAAACAAAGGAAAATAATACTTAATGCGATGACATAGTGAATGACAGTTTTGATCATATCGTAATACCAATTATTTCTAACATACTCATTGAGTGATGTTAGACACATACTTATAAATAGATTGTAAAATGGCGAGTTTTTCCGGCTGATTTTGATGTTCTGATATTAGATTTTCTAGGTTTAAAGCGTAATCTTCGATGTTACTTTCAAAATATTCTCGGCAATGATGTTGCCACTTCTGCTGTTCTTCATATGTTAATGTCCAAGGGTAATTCCTAGCACGGTAACGGAACAGCAACAACGGAATGCGTTTATCTTCAAAAGCGATGTTTAGTGAACCTAAAGCCTCGACGTCAGTTTCACGAATGATTTCCATGCCTGCTTTATCTGCATCAGAAAAGAAACCGTCGTAAAGTTGCTCTTCCACTTCGCCAGTTTCGAATTCTCTGTTTTCAGAGAATACTTCGATTAGTTTCTCGCGAATACCTACATTTTGTTTTATTAACGCCAGATTGGCTAGACACTGTTCTCTGTCAACGCCATTTTGCGCAGCATTCTCTGCAGTGAGAGTTTTCGCAGGCGCTAGAATAGGGCACTTGTTTAGATGAATTAGTTTGACTGGCACTGGAAACTCATCTGAACCTAGATCCGCTTTTTTGGTATAAAGCCTGGCTTTTAGTTCTTCTGCGCCTAATGTTAATAACGGCTCCGGTGCCTTAGCTAGATCGATAACGATAACGGCATTTGAGTTGGTCGGATGCCAGGCAACGGGTACAACCCAGCTAATGTAGTTACATTCTTTACCCAACATTCCTGATACATGTACCAGTGGAGTCATGTTAACGATATCAATAAGATTATTGAGCTTACGTTTGTTCCGATGTTCATAAAAATAATCAAACAGTTTAGGCTGTGCCTGCTTAACTTTCTTGGCTAATTCAATAGTAGCAATAACGTCTGCCATTGCATCGTGAGCATTGCTATGCTCAATACCATTCGCTACCGAAAGATGCTCTAGCTTGAAGCTTGGAAAGCCATCTTCATTCTCAGGCCAATTTATTCCTTCTGGTCTTAACGCATGGCATGCTCTCATTACATCGAGAAGATCCCATCTTGAGTTGCCTTTTTGCCACGCCCAAGCGTAAGGGTCATAAAAATTGCGATAGCAAGTGTAACGCGTTACTTCATCATCAAAACGAATGTTGTTATAGCCTAATGATGTCGTATTGGGATGGGCAAGAGCATCGTGAATCTTTTTAATAAACTCAGGCTCTGAAAGACCTTTATTCAGTGCTACTTGGGGGGTGATACCTGTAATTAGCGCAGCTTCTGGTGCGGGTAAATAATCATGAGGAGGCTGACAATAGATGACAAGTGGCTCTTCGATGATATTGAAGTCCATATCGGTTCTTACACCAGCAAATTGGCATGGCCTGTCTTTGGCAGGGCTAGTACCCCATGTTTCATAATCAAAAAAGAAAAAAGAAGGCTCGGTGCTTTTGGACATCTAATTGCAGCTCTTTAGGTATTAATAAAGGTCACTATTAGAACACTACCTACTTACAATCGCAATCGCTGAAACATATTGAGTATTCGATAATTCTCAAACTTATTTTCTATAAAAGTACTCGATAAGTAATGGAATTAGTTCTGGAATTTACGCTTTGGCAGAGTACACTTACGAACTACAAAAATTCACAATATTTACTCAGGGTTGAGCATGCTTGATAACCGTTTTGCAGATCAGATACAACACCGTATAGACCAGAAAACCAAACCACTTGGCTCCTTAGGAAAAATAGAGACTATCGCTCATCAATTGGCACTAATTCAGTCTCAGGGAAAAAATGCATTCCCTTCTAAAATCGATATTATAAAACCTACTGTTCTTGTCTTCGCTGGCGATCATGGCGTTGCAGACGAAGGTGTAAGTATTGCTCCTAGCGCTGTTACGTTCCAAATGGTTTCCAATTTCTTGGCCGGTGGTGCTGGAGTTAATTGCTTCTGTCGTAGTAATAACGTTGATATGAAGGTCATAGATTGTGGTATTTTGACGAAAATAGAACCGCCTCATCAACCTTGCTTTATCGAACAAAGACTTGGCAGCCGCACTGAAAACTTTGCTCATAAAGCGGCCATGTCTCTTGATATTGTGAAACAAGGTATCGAATTGGGTAAGTCGGTCGTCAGAGATACCATAAATAGTGGTTCTAATCTGGTCATGTTTGGCGAGATGGGGATTGCAAACACAACCAGCGCTGCGGCTATATTGGCTTCATTGACTCTTCGTGACCCTAAAGAATGTGTCGGGTTGGGAACAGGGATTAACTCGGAGCAATATCAGAAAAAACTCGCTATTGTTACTGATGCTGCACAAGCGAATGCTGGGCGAAATGCCTTAGAAGTATTAGCGTCTGTTGGTGGCTATGAGATAGTTCAGATGGTGGGTGCTTTTCTTGCTGCGGCAGAGAAAAAAACGACGGTTTTAGTGGATGGATTTATTGTTACTGTTTCTGCCTATGTGGCAACCTTAATTGAGCCTGAATGTCGTGATTACATGATCTTCGCGCATCAGTCAGAAGAATCCGGGCATAAACTGGTTCTTAAGGAGTTAGGTGCAGACCCAATTTTAAATCTCGGCTTACGTCTTGGTGAGGGTACAGGGTCAGTCCTTGCTGTTGCGATCTTAAGAGCTGCTTGCGAATTTTATAACACGATGGCAAGTTTTGATGAAGCTGGCGTGACAGTGTAACTCTATTTGTTGATGCGTTATTATAAAAACTGAAGTGAAATGGTGAGTATTGAGAGGCGATGATGAGCAAATTTCTTGTCTTGGGCGGAGCCAGAAGCGGTAAATCATCGTTTGCGGAAACTTTGGTCAAAGATCAGTATGCCCAAACACCGGACAGTAGATTGCATTACGTTGCGACGGCTGTGGCATTTGATGATGAAATGAAGTTGCGGATAAAAGAACATCAGTCGCGGAGAGACTCCTGTTGGATAGAACATGAGTGCCCAACGGATTTAGCTGAACTTTTGTCTGAGCTGGGGACTAACGATATCGTGCTCATTGATTGTTTAACGGTATGGTTAAATAACGTTATTTATAATGATGGTAACGATATAACCCAGCAAAATATTTCAGATAAAATCGAAGAGCTACAACAGGTTATATCAAAGTCACCGGCATCTTTTGTGTTTGTATCAAACGAAGTTGGAATGGGCGTCGTGCCACTTGGAAAAGTAACCCGTCTGTTTGTTGACAATGCTGGATGGATGAATCAGGGCATTGCCAGCATTGTCGATAATGTTGTTCTTGTCACCGCAGGTATACCGATGGCTATAAAAGGACAACTATGAAACGATTTGATGTATGGTTGTTGAGGCATGGTCAAACAGAAGGTAAAGCGGCGCTTAATGGACATTATGATGCCAAAGTAAAACCTGAGGTTCAAAGGAAGATAATAGAGAGCTTACAATCTAAACATCTTTCGTTTGAAACCATCATAAGTTCTCCTCTCTCTAGGTGTCTTGACCTAGCCAAACAATTAGAGGTAAAAGAGGGGATTCGAGTTGTGTCTGATTTGCAGGAAATGAATTTTGGTGATTACGATGGGAAGGCATTTGATGAAATCCCGTCAGAAGATTGGGGCACGTTAGAAAAATTCTGGTGTGATCCTCGCCAGTATCCATTACCGCGTTCTGAACCGATTGGTGAATTTTACCAGAGAGTTACTGCTGCATGGTCTGAAGTCATTGAGTCAATAAGTTCTGATACGCTTATTGTCACACACGGTGGTGTTATAAGAATGATTTTAGCTAGCGTATTAAATCTTGCTTGGGATAACCCTGCTCTTTTTACTCAGCTAGCTATCTCGAACCAAACGCTCACTCATCTGCAAGTCATTATCTCAGACCAAAACTATGTAATTGTGAAAAGTATTGGTGCTACATTGTGATCGAGTCGATTAACTGATTTGACAACGCCATGATAGTATTAGCTTTTAGGTACAGAAATATCGTCGAAAATGATTTCTGTATACGGACTTTCGTTACGATTTAGGTGCAATATGTACAGCAAATTATTTGAGCAGTCCTTTATTAAAGACTATTTGGCCGCAAATAGCCGTAAGGATACTGAAGAGGTGATTACCTCCAAAGGCGTAAGCATTACATTTCACCAAGCTGGTGTTATTGAACTTATTCCTGATTCAATTAATTCAGATACATGCCACCTCATTCTGAGTTGTAGTTATGTGAAGAGTGATACTTCCCACCTTCAGATTATCGATTCAATCATCAGTGATATTGCTATCGGATTTCAAACGTTAAAATCACGTTGTTTGGTTATACTTCAGCCGAAGTCACGCTCATTAAATGATGATCGCGTAATAGATGAGCATCTCAATAATATAATTGAAGCGTTCTGGCGTGATACAAGTAAGAATCAACGACGACATGTGGATATCTCCCCGAATAACCACCCGTCGATTTACTCTACCGTCGCGTATAGCCCAAAAGTCAGAGGCGCAGTTCGATCTTCCTCTTTGTTTAGTTTTATTGAGTCGAGCCATATCGATGCTGTCGTATTGAATAATGCACCTACTCAAACGCTAAGTTGGCAAATAGCTCAGACATATGATGTTGACTCAATTCAAATAGAGTTACCTACGGATAGCTATAACACTGTTAGGCATAATCAGGGATTTGAACTGGCTTTACGAGATCTCTTATCGAATGAAAAAAGCGAGCATATGCCTAAAAAGCCGAAATATTTTCGTGTCACTCGGACGATTGTGAAACAGCATGAGAATTTTAAATTCTTATTTTCTGAATCCTTGGCTAACTTTACACGATTTAAGCACGGTGAAGTTTTTGGCATGGATGATGACAAACCATTAATGGCAAAAAATGATGGTGAAGCCATTTTGTATCCTGATGCCAGCGTCGATATCGGGGAGTCTGCTGCCATCATGGTCTTTGACGTTCTTCCTCGTATTGAAGAAGGGCAGCTTGTTTACGACTAAAGCAACATTTGTTCTTTCTATTAAGTTTACGAAAAGGTAAGGTTAGGCGAAATTAGTCAAGTAACAAGAACAAATGGACTTTTATCATCTAACCAAACTTCAGAGACAGAAATGGCTAAAAGTAATCTGTCTCTTTTTTATCATACTTCTGCTTGTTAGCGCCGTTTATATGATGTGTGGTGAGGTTTTTATTTCGCCGTTTCATACCGTATCCACCTTTGAGCAGCAACTCCTAATTGATCTCAGACTTCCTCGTTTATTTGCCGCTATTGTTATCGGTGCGGCCTTAGCTTTATCTGGAGCGACTCTCCAAGTCTTACTGGGTAACGTCCTGGCAGAGCCTGGTGTAATTGGCGTATCTGGTGGCGCGAGTGTTGCTATGGTGATTGTATTGTTCTTTTTTCCCATGTTTGCAACACCTATTGTGTTTATGATTAGTGCTATTATGGGGTCGCTCTTATTTACTTTTATATTAGTTGCGATTGCTAAGGCAATGAGGTTGACCACTGCGAGACTCTTATTAGTCGGGGTGGCACTTGGTATTTTAGCCTCATCAGTTGTCACTTGGGCATTTTACTTCAGTGATGATCTCAGTTTACGTCAACTGATGTATTGGCTAATGGGAAGTATTGGTGGAGCAACTTGGGAGCAACATTGGATTAGTTTATTGATGATTCCTGCCATTATTTGGTTGATGGTGAAAGGGAATATCCTAGACAGACTTATGTTGGGAGAGGTTCACGCTAAGCAGCTTGGTGTGGATGTATATAGAATTCGTTGGCAGCTTATTGTTGCTGTTTCAGTTTTGGTGGGTGGCTCTGTTGCTTTAGGTGGCATTATAGGCTTTGTTGGTTTGGTTGTACCTCATCTTTTACGTTTGGCGTTTGGTACGGAAAATCGATACCTATTACCGTTGTCTGCTATTTCTGGTGCATTACTGCTTGTGCTGGCCGATTTACTTGCCAGAACGATGCTTGATTCGGCGGAACTACCTTTAGGGGTAGTCACAACGACAATTGGTGCACCAGTATTTGTATGGATGCTATTAAAAAATCATGATGTACATTGAAAATGTAACTGTCGAAAATAGGCTTGATAACGTTAACGTTAAGTTACCGAAAAATAAGCAAATTCATGTTATTGGACCCAATGGTAGCGGCAAGAGTACGTTCCTAGCAGCTATCGCTGGTGTGATCCCTTTTCAAGGACGCGTTGAACTTGATGGTATCAATGTCAGTGAACTATCGCTAAATGAGCTTTCAAAAGTTCGTTCCTATTTGGCTCAGAATGAAAAACCTGTTTTCAATATAACCGTCTTTGAATATCTGCGTTTATCACTTCCGGAACACGTCAAACAAAGTCCTGTAACGATAACTAATGTGGTGAATCACTTAGTCGACCTCCTCAATATACGTGGCAAGCTAAGTCGAAGTATTCATCAGTTGTCCGGTGGCGAGTGGCAACGGGTAAGAATTGTTGGGTGCTGTCTTCAGATATGGCCTGAGCTCAACCCTGATGGACGACTACTGATACTTGATGAACCTTCAGGACCGCTTGATATTGGTCAGGAAAAATACTTGTATAAGCTTCTGGATGAAGTCACGGCCCAAGGTCTGACAGTCATCATGGCCAATCATGACTTAAATCGTTCATTGCGTCATGCCGAACATGCCGTCCTCTTCTCAAATAGCGAGTTAGTTGCTCATGGTGATATTCACCACGTCATTACTGCTGATAACATTAAGTCCGTGTTTCATACCGGAGTACAACAATTTGAAATAGAAGACAAAAGATATCTGGTGTTCGAATGATTTTGGTGCAAGAAGCACAAGTGTAGAGCACAAGATATTTGGTAAGGTTTGATAAAACGCGCTGAAAAATAAAATAGTCAATAAAAACAAAGGGTTAAATAAAAATAAAAAGTTGGCACGCAATTGGCATTAATAAGATCGATACATTCTCGTTCTTGTTAGGCTTTTTATAGTCTCCTTGCCACCTTGGTCAACAAGGTGGCTTTTTTTTATCTTTTAAAAGAACTGAGCGAGATCCGCTGGACGATAATCAACAGATTTAAGCACTTTCCCTTTGCGAATAGTTTTGTCAGGGCCGACAAAGTCTTCGGCACATTTAGCAATAATGTAGTTTCCTTTGCTGCTAGGCGCGATGACGATTCCCTGCTGTGCATAGAATGATTCTGTATTCGAATATTCTTGTTGTGACTTACACACTTTGCTCATGTTGGAGCTATGAACTTCATCCCAACATTTAACAAAATCAATCCCTCTATTCGCTGCAACATTCAATAGTAAATCGATGATGTAGCAGATACCTAGATTTGAATCGATGGTATCGTCGCCTAGGTGAACTAAACGCCCCATTAATACATAAACCGTATCAACAATCGCGTCCGCTTGCTCTACAACATCTACTGCCTCAGCTAACTCAGTCAATTCTTCTATAGCAAGAGATGTATGAAGCGTGTCAGCACCGTCGTCCAGACTCTGTGGATTTGCGACTGGCAAATCGAACGTTGTCCTGAATTCGACGATATCAGAATACAAATGATTAAATAGTTCGGAGTTAAGTTTTGATAATTTCATATTTGGGTAACGTTTTTTGGTTTATAAGTATTTTTTCGCAAGTTCCGCTGGTTCTAACTCGCATCCTTCTAGGTTGGCATTCCAGTTTGTACCAACAAGAACGCCATCTTCATCCAGAGTAATCAGCCAATCTTCAACGAAGATATCGAGAGGAATTTCCAATACTTCAAAATCGGACCACTCCTCGACATTATGTTGTTCAGCGTCTTCTTTTGATGACCAGAATGGCATAACCTCGCTATTTTCGAATTCTGAAGAATCACAAGACAACCAGCCTTCTTCGTTACGTAGTCCCCAAACAAGTTTGGTAGCTGCTGATTCTTCGATGAATATTTCAAGGTTTTTATTAATATCATTAGTCAATTTAGACATGATTTAGGTCCTTAGGATTAAAGTGACTAGAGGTTATCACTGAGAGTCATTAATTCCCATAGCAATAAATAATAAAAGCGCCATTTAGACGCTTTTAAAACTAAGGAAGTATTATTTGAGATCAGTATGTTTCCCAATCCTTCGGAAGCCTGGAGAAGATTGTCCATTCCTTCTCAATCACATTATCGTGCGTAACCACTGTGGCAGTGACTCGACGATTCTTGGTATCGGCTAATTCAGACTCTTCGTCAACTTCAGGCTCTTGTTCTCCGTAACCGATTATAGAAATTCTATCAGGTTCTACTCCGTAAGTGACGAGCGCTTGTTTTACTGCTTCTGCGCGTTCTTTTGATAACGTTAAATTCGTTTCTTCTGTACCAACTTTACTTGCATAGCCGTTGATCTCGATTTTTGAAGAAGGATAGCTGGCCATAAATGTTGCCATTTGCTTTATTTGTCCAACAAAGATTGGGTTAACCACGCTAGAATTGTGAGCAAACAATATATGAAGCTGTTGTTGTTGATTCGAATTGAACATCTTGCCACAGCCATCATTATTAATTTTAGAGCCACCCGCAGTTTCTTGACATAGGTCGCGAGCGTTTATGACTCCGTCACCATCACTGTCTGCAAGATCAGCAGGCTGTTCTATGGTCGGATAAGCTTGATACTGGTATTCGTCTACTGTGTTTTGCTCATCTAATGATGTACATGCTGTCAGAAGAGAAGCAAAAATCAAGGCACTATACTGATAAAAAATACGACTATTCATAGACATGCCTTAATTAACCTCCGATTGTGACCACTGCTCAGGTATTTCTACACGCAGAGTTTTTAAAAGATCACCAATTGCATTATAGACGCGATACTTAGCATACTGCTGGGTATATTTAGCGTCCAAGTAGTCTTTCCGAGCTTCAAATAATTCATTTTGGCTGTTAAGCAAATCAAGTAATGTCCGTTGGCCAATTTGGTACTGTTTCTGATACGCTACCACGGTTTCTGACACTGTATCTACGTGCTTCGATAGGAACTCCATCTGCTTCTTAGTAAATTCAAGAGAATGCCAGGAAAGCGTTAGTCCCTCTTTTACGTCACGAAATGCCTTTTCACGTAAATCTTTCGCCTGATTAAGTTTATAGGCAAAACTCTTTATGTTGGCCTGATCAGAACCACCACTATATAAATTGTACTTCATCCGTAACATTGCAGTTGTTTCGCTACTTTCACCTTCATAGCCTCCCGCATCATTACGAATACTGTGGCTAGCATCAATAGAAAAAGTTGGCATATTCGGCGCTTTGGCTTGTTTATATTGGAACTTCGCTGCCGTAACGTCCATTTGAGAGACTTTAATTGTTGGATGAGTTGTAAAAGCAATGTTTGTAGCCTGGTCTAGATCTTGTGGCATCTGAGACATGTCAATTTCTGGATAAATCAGGTCTTGTGGAGGCTCCCCGACCAATTGTTCGAACTGAGTGAGAGTATCAAAATAATTATTTTGTGCTGCGAGTAAATTTGCCTCAGCTTTTGCTATACGCGCTTCGACCTGAGAAACATCAGCCGTAGAACCTAAGCCCAGTTCGGCTTTACGTTTTATATCACTGTATATTTTTTTATGAATAGCCAAATTATCCTGCGATAAGTCGAGAACCTCTTTAGCTTCATAAGCATCTAGATACACTTTAGCAACGCTAAGTGCCTTATCTGACGCATCCGCTAATAATTGATAACGATCGGCTTCTGCTTCGGATTGGGTACGATGAATATTATTGATAGTAGAAGAACCATCCCAAATTAACTGGCTTAAGGAAACGGTCGCTTCCTTACGTGTCATATCTGTTGCTTCTTTGGAATTAGAAGACGCTGGGTCTAATCCTTCATAACCAATGCCGGCATCTAAATCGACGGAAGGGAGGTAGGAGCCCTTCGCAGAATCAATATCATGTAAGCGACTTTGATATTGGTTAAATGAACTTTTTAACTCGGGATTGGATGACAAAGTTAAGGCAATAGCCTGCTCCAGCGTTTGAGATAATACATTAGTACTGGCGAAAACAGATGCGCCAACCAATATCTTTTGAAATGTATTCAAGACATTTCTCCTGCGTGCCGATAAAAACTAATTGTGAGTATTCTCATATCTAATTATTGAGATAAACAAGGTTCAGTAACTTATTGCTCTTCGGTAATATTAAGTGAAATTTGGCGAATAGTACTGTTTATTTTTTGAGCGCACCAGGTCTGAGTGTAAAAATTTATTTCAAGTAAGGGCACAGTGTATATTAATTCGTCTATTATTTAGCTTGCAAAGATGTGCTCGTATCTAGTTGTGACACGAGTATAGCGCTGTTATTTAACTTTGTCTTATCAATAATTAGTGTTATCTTTGACATAATTCTGACATTAGATGTTGTATAAAATCAAGTTATAAACATCTGATTTAATGTAGTTTACATCCTGTTCGAGGCATTATATGGGTCTAGAGTCGATTATCTCGTTTGCTAACTTAACGTCTGATCAAGTCATCGCTATTGATAGTGAAGGTAACGTCTCCATTTTGGTTAAAGGGCAGCCAGTGCCCCCAGGTTTTATTTTGGTAGAGAAAGGTGAGTTTGTAGAAAGTCCAGTCGATGGCACAACACAGACTCCTGTTGTCACAGCAAAATACACAACTCCCAATAATGCGAATATTGATGTCACAAATGAGATAAATGACATTATTACAGCCTTAGAGCAAGGTGTGGATCCTACTCAATTAGGTGAGCAATTTGCGACCGCTGCTGGTGGTGGAGCTGGAGGATCAAGCTTAACTCCAAGTGCAACCATTTCCCGAACAGATCTCGAAGTCCTCGCTCAAACCTCATTTGATACATCTAGCCTATCTGGCACTGGTATTTCTCAAACACAAAGCTTAGCTCTTGTCGATGTTTTGGCAACAGCTGTCAATGCTGATAGTGAAAACCTAACGGATGACACAAGCGAAAGCGGCATCAGTGCGGTAGTGGACGCGGATAGCGACGCGAACACCATCAGTGAAAGTGCGGCGAACGGTACCGAAGTCCAGATCACCGGTCTGGCGACGGATGCGGATGCGACCGACACAGTCA
>NZ_RJVQ01000059.1 GCF_003856525.1 Vibrio viridaestus | reverse complement strand
GAAAACCCCCCGCGATTGGCACATTGGCAGCTAATCCGGAATCGCACTTACGGCCAATGCTTCGTTTCGTATCACACACCCCAAAGCCTTCTGCTTTGAATGCTGCCCTTCTTCAGGGCTTAATTTTTAAGAGCGTCACCTTCATGGTGGTCAGTGCGTCCTGCTGATGTGCTCAGTATCACCGCCAGTGGTATTTATGTCAACACCGCCAGAGATAATTTATCACCGCAGATGGTTATCTGTATGTTTTTTATATGAATTTATTTTTTGCAGGGGGGCATTGTTTGGTAGGTGAGAGATCTGAATTGCTATGTTTAGTGAGTTGTATCTATTTATTTTTCAATAAATACAATTGGTTATGTGTTTTGGGGGCGATCGTGAGGYAAAGARAACCCGGCGCTGAGGCCGGGTTATTCTTGTTCTCTGGTCAAATTATATAGTTGGAAAACAAGGATGCATATATGAATGAACGATGCAGAGGCAATGCCGATGGCGATAGTGGGTATCATGTAGCCGCTTATGCTGGAAAGAAGCAATAACCCGCAGAAAAACAAAGCTCCAAGCTCAACAAAACTAAGGGCATAGACAATAACTACCGATGTCATATACCCATACTCTCTAATCTTGGCCAGTCGGCGCGTTCTGCTTCCGATTAGAAACGTCAAGGCAGCAATCAGGATTGCAATCATGGTTCCTGCATATGATGACAATGTCGCCCCAAGACCATCTCTATGAGCTGAAAAAGAAACACCAGGAATGTAGT
>NZ_RJVQ01000058.1 GCF_003856525.1 Vibrio viridaestus | reverse complement strand
TTTAGATGAACCGACTTTGTTACCGGCCAGGTCATAATCACTTTTTAGATAAAATGCGCTGTACGCGAATGCACCCCACATAGTCTTTCTCCTTATCTTAATAGTTTGGTTGGTTGTCTTACGCTTTTTTCACGTCGRCTTTTTGTGCTTCGGTTTCTTTTGCGTCTTTTGTCATGTAGTAAACGTTATAAGCAATAGCAGCAAACATAATCTTGTCTCCTTCCGTTATCGTCAGTGTCTTACGCTTTTTTCACGTCGGCTTTTTGAGCTTCGGTTTTTTGAGCTTCGGTTTCTTTGGCGTCTTTAGTCATGTAATACACGTTATAAGCAAATGCAGCGAACATGATCTTATCTCCTCAATGTTGTTGTAAGTTTCTTTCGTCTACGGGTTAAATATAGATCTACCTCACATTAAATGCAACATTTGTTTTGTTTTTATTTCACTTTAGAACGTATATTTTATTTATTGGAGGCTAAATACTTGATTTTGGCTCTCATTCTGTAATTTACTTTCATTAATGTAGTTAAAAACAGTTCAATCAGGGTGATTCGATAACAAGAGAGACTTAGAATGGGATGGGATGGGATGGGATGGGGACCCAGAAACGACAAAACCCAGCATTGCTGCTGGGTTTTAAATAAGTGGCGGAGCGGACGGGACTCGAACCCGCGACCCCCGGCGTGACAGGCCGGTATTCTAACCAACTGAACTACCGCTCCGCATTGGTTAGCTTGGTGCTAAATATAAAGCCTGGCGATGTCCTACTCTCACATGGGGAGACCCC
>NZ_RJVQ01000057.1 GCF_003856525.1 Vibrio viridaestus | reverse complement strand
GGGCGATGTTACGCTCGATGATGAGTTCCGGGGCCTGTGTTTCGTACCTAATTTGAAGGAATTGTTGAGTTTGGTTTACACCTTTGCCCGCGGCTTCTCCTTCGTGGGGAAGTCGTGGGCACAAACATCGGCGCTTGTTCACCTCTCGTCATCGCATTTGTTGCCTTGCTCGCATTGGTGMMTGAGTTGCGGGTTGAARKCTCGGATGCGGAAAAGTTGTCGACGGTGWCTCGAAGTGATTCAGTCCCGCCAAAGCTCATCCGTCCTTCGGGCAAAAGATGACGGTCAAGACCTCGTCCTTTCTCTCTTTCCATTGCGTTTGAGAGGATGTGGCGGGAAATTGCCGTGATCGATGAATGCTACCTGGTTGATCCTGCCAGTAGTCATATGCTTGTCTCAAAGATTAAGCCATGCATGTGTAAGTATGCTCGCATTGGTGAATGAGTTGCGGGTTGAAATCTCGGATGCGGAAAAGTTGTCGACGGTGACTCGAAGTGATTCAGTCCCGCCAAAGCTCATCCGTCCTTCGGGCAAAAGATGACGGTCAAGACCTCGTCCTTTCTCTCTTTCCATTGCGTTTGAGAGGATGTGGCGGGGAATTGCCGTGATCGATGAATGCTACCTGGTTGATCCTGCCAGTAGTCATATGCTTGTCTCAGAGATTAAGCCATGCATGTCTAAGTACATACCTTAAAACGGTGAAACCGCGAATGGCTCATTAAATCAGCTATGGTTCCTTAGATCGTAAATGCTACATGGATAACTGTAGTAATTCTAGAGCTAATACATGCCTTGAATCCCTGAC
>NZ_RJVQ01000056.1 GCF_003856525.1 Vibrio viridaestus | reverse complement strand
TGCAACTTCTGTTGCAAGTAAGTATCGAACCGAGCCAGCCTCTAAGCTAGCTACCACTCCACCGAAAAGTATAGATGAGCATTGGTTGCAATTGCATGACGCMATGAAAATGGMGGGWACAGTCAGTTGTGGGTTYGCGAAACGTCSYGCTTWTAAGCACTGGRTTTCTTCWGGTTCCTTACAAYTCATTRAAGCCCGTCGGTCTACTCCGGGTGACCGTGAGTTTGACCAYAAACGAAGGMTGTTAYGTAAKGAAATYGRGMARAGCTTGCKYAAGGACCGARAAGYCTGGTGGTCGRAGCGTGCTAATGAGCTGGAAGCAGMAGCTGYATCTGGTAACTRCCGGAAGCTCTTCCAGCTCATCCGAGCCACTGGCAGCAAGAAGTCTGGTGTGAGYGMAACAATCTGYGAGGATGATGGGATGCCAATCACTAACATCCATCGACGTCTTGGACGRTGGGCAGAATTTTTYGAAGGGCAGTTCAACTGGCCTGCTGCTCCGGCAACATCGGYCAGACTGTCCTGCCCTCCATGGCCGGTGACGACTGATCCACCAAAYGAGGAGGAAGTCCGCAAGGAACTCCAACTCTTGAAGCGTTACAAATCRCCTGGCCCAGATGACTTACCTCCGGCTCTTTTTAAAGATGGTGGTGACTTTYTGACTAAGGAAYTGACGACGTTGTTTACAAAGGTTTGGGAACTAGAGARTKTRCCAACGTCATGGAATGAGTCGATAGTTGTCCCTATCTTTAAAAAGGGTTCACGTCGTTCCTGTAACAACTATCGGGGGATAAGTCTACTTCCGA
>NZ_RJVQ01000055.1 GCF_003856525.1 Vibrio viridaestus | reverse complement strand
ATATAGCGTACTTGGATAACGGGAACGAACAAACACTGGGACGTCAGAAAATGTACTTGCTATGGACTATGGTGAGGAATATCCTACATAGACAGCTGGTGGGAATTTTGTGTGGCCATTTATTTTGTCGTCATTTAGGTCGGACAATGTTGTCGAAACGGCTCTCGAATTTAGTGGTMCGAGATCTGACTCCGACTTCACCGTATCAATCATTGTTATTGAATGTTTGCTGTCRAAATGTATATGTGGACTATCCTCGTATATAATCATCGGCTTAAATCGCGTCAGTCAATAACCGAATGAAGTCAGTGAAATAACGAGAATGAACATTTGAATGCACATATTTTGTATATGTCTGATTAAAATCTTTTTCTGTATATTGATAATTTTACTGTGTTTTGGATGCATTCGTTTTACTTAAGTTTTGAACTSGGTTGTATATATGATTAATTTGTGACATTTTGGTTTGTGTTTGTGATTGGTTTGGTATTTKGGAGTTTTCGCTCTGGCAAYCTACAAAATTGAAGCTTTGTTTTGTAATTGTCATCATTATTGTTGCTAGAACGACATTTGTGTGTACTAT
Source organism: Vibrio viridaestus (assembly GCF_003856525.1). Lineage (GTDB taxonomy): Bacteria > Pseudomonadota > Gammaproteobacteria > Enterobacterales > Vibrionaceae > Vibrio > Vibrio viridaestus. Next base: position 231 of record NZ_RJVQ01000055.1, on the reverse strand, counting down.
TTGAAAATTGTGAATAATGTAATTGTCATCATTATTGTTGCTAGAACGACATTTGTGTGTACTATTTGAAAATTGTGAATAAACTTTGATATGTGAATTGGAGTTTGGTTGTATTGTCAATTTGGTTTGGTAAATTGCAAATAGATCGATATAGCGTACTTGGATAACGGGAACGAACAAACACTGGGACGTCAGAAAATGTACTTGCTATGGACTATGGTGAGGAATATC
>NZ_RJVQ01000054.1 GCF_003856525.1 Vibrio viridaestus | reverse complement strand
CAGCCAGTGATTAACGTTTCCACGCTCTGATAAGCCATCAATCATCATTTGCTCATGGTTTCCACGTACAGCTCTGAACCAGGGGAATGTGATTAATTCCAGGCATTCAACGTTCTCTGCACCACGATCAACCAAATCGCCCACCGAGATAAGCAGGTCTTTTTTGTTGTCGAATCCAATCGTATCCAGTTTGTTCATCAGGTTCGTGTAGCATCCGTGCAGATCGCCAACTACCCAAATATTTCGGTATTTGCTGCCATCAATTTTTTCGTAATAGCGCATCTCTTTCACTCCATCCGCGATGAACCATGAGAACGTCGTTGACGATGGCGTGCATTTTCCCGTCTTTATCATCAACGTATTTTCTGACCGTACCGCGACTACATTTCAGTCTGCGTGCTACTTCTGTCTGATTTCCGTATGTTTCAACGAGCATGTCTGGAATGGTTTTTACTGAGAACGTCATGCGGCCTCACTTCTGCTATTTCGCAGGTCTTTGAGTTTCTGTTGGTACTCTGCCTTGATCGCCTTGCACTCTTCGATAGTCCAGCGATGGCKGTTATGGTTTGATTCGATTTCGTCTACTGCTTCCTGCCCGATGCGGCTAATCAGTTCGACGCGATACGGAACGAGATTTCCGCTTTTGTGCTGGTTGCACACCACGCATTGCTTGTGAATATTGCGTTCATTAAATCGGAGTTGAGGTGCCGCAGCAGTTGTCCGGTAATGTCCGGCATCCCACTGAGCAGACGTGAGCGTTCCGCACGAGATACATGGTAAGTCGCGGTCTCTTTCTCTGATGAAGGCGTTTACGGC
>NZ_RJVQ01000007.1 GCF_003856525.1 Vibrio viridaestus | reverse complement strand
ACGATTGCTTGACGCTGGGAAACCAAAGAAAGTAGCGATCATTGCCTGCGTTAGAAAGATGGTTGTGATACTAAATTCGATGCTCAGAGATGGAACTATGTGGAACGCAAATATGGCGAAAAATTAACTATTGACGCCATACTCGTTTGTTAGGCATTTACTACCTTTGGAAACGATGTCTTCTCCGCGCTCTTAATTTGTCATAGTGCACATCATTTACATAATCCTTGATCTGATTCCAATCGATGTTCGATAGATCGTTAGAACGTGGTATACGAATTCTAAACGTTTCTTGGTTTTGTGGAGGCTCAGGAACTTCACTTAATAACAACCAATACGCTTTGTTTTCTTCAGCGATATACTTAACTAACATTACGACCTGTAACTTTTCCCAAAGGTGGTTATAGGCTGAAACACTTAGATCAATGACTTCATACTCCCTACCATGTGATGATTGAGAAGCTTTTAGCTGTACAAGGAGCTCTTTGGATGTAGCATCATTGCCATCAAAGATATCAACTTTTAAATCCACGCCATAATCATATTCAGGGGACTCGCTAGTCCACTCAATCGGCAAACTAGAGCTAAAAAATCGTTTAGACATTTCTTCTAAACGATGCGTATTCGTTCTTTGGGGAAAGTTCATACTAGAGACTCTTAAATCAAAATTTAGATTTCGGATAATACTAAACTTATTGCTTACGAAAAATGCCTAACGCAAAGTTCATTTTCCGAGTGCCGGAGCTAATTTTGGGAACCAAAATTCGTGAGAGTACTAGGTCAATTGGAACTCCTTGTTAGACTTAATTTAACACTAGCATCAACAAATTGCCCTTCTCCATAATATAGACGCAATAATAATTCTGGATTCAACTTCATTGATAATTGAGGGTATGAGTCAAATTTTATATGTGAGGTATATATCATGCTAGCGTTACCAAATACTTCACTAGGCATGAATTTATTTGAATCAACAAACGTAGAATACTTATAACTGGTATTATCAACATCAGGTTCAGGAAAAATAAAATCAGAAGAGTAAACTTTAAGAAATAAAGCACCACTCCTAGCCTTTCCTATATTTTTAGCAACCCATTGGAAATTAATTTTAGTACTATTATGGTCATCAGTTAACCACGAATGAATCACTCTCCCATTAAGTTCCTCACCAGTAACATCGAGTAAAATAATATTAGGTTTGTTAGTTATACCGATAGAATCTCTTATTTCACTCCTAAGCTCACTTCTAAGCTCACTTCTAAGCTCACTTCTAAGCTCACTTCTAAAAGATCTTAATGAATCTTTTTCTGATTTATAATTAAAGCCAAACATTACCGATATGCCAGCACCTAATAAAGCAATAACGCTTACAAATAAACCGATACTCCACTTTAAATCATGAATACGAGTCTCAAGATGTTTTATTTCATTATGAATAATTACATTTCTATTTTTTCAATCATTTTATTTTCTTATCTAACTTATTGAGTCTAACGCTAAGCTAAGTGGCTAACAAACTTGGCAAAAAACTAAATTTAATGCCATAAACACCAAACTTAACCCAAACTAAAAATGCCAAACGTTTGTTAGTCCGTCTTTAGCGCATTATTATGTGCGTGCTAAACGAGATACTTTTGCCAATGATTCAAGTCTTTTTGCTCAACTTGATAATCTTGAAAACCACAAGACTGGTATAACTTTTTAGCCACTGTGTTGTTATCGTTTACTTCCAAGGTGATTTTTGAATACTCATTGGCGTTACAGTATTGCTCAATACCATTAAGTAGAATTTTACCCGACCCTTTTCCTCTATGATGTTCTGAAACCATAAAATCATGAACGTTGAGTATTTTCATTGAACGATAAGTCGAAAACGATTTGTTATGTTTTGTTACATGCTAGGCGTCATTGGTGGAGATCGATGGGGCTTGCTTGTGAGACTAACCTTGAGCTGCCTTGATACATCTTTTGTTAACTCTATTAATGCTTCATAAGCATCTATCCCTTGAGCAAATTCCATTTGCTCAAATGCAACCTTATTCGCGAGTTCTTTTAATTGAGATAGCTTTTCCGTCAAGGCTTGAGGGAAGTCAACACCGTATTCGTATAAAACCTTTGTTAATGAGTAAACAGACTCAATGACTTTTGATGATTCTTTACAAACAACTAGATGATTCTGTTTAAATTCTTCAAATTGCTTTTCTGATAAAAAAAGGGAAATAGCCCCAAATGTAAATTGAACTTTGCGAGTTGGTGAATTTACCACCAGCCCTTTTTGACGTTGCGCTATATTTATAAAAACTCTCAATTTGAAGATAGAACCATGTATTATCGAAACTGATGATTCGATAATACTTGTATGTTCAACAATGTGAGTTTGAAGAACTCTTTTTTCTTTTTCTTTTAGCTGCCTTTTCTCAACTCTATTTTCATAGTAGCTAAGTAGAGTAACTATTGAGCTTATAGCCCCCAATGCAGTTACGACGACCGTCACTGGATCGGGGTCAACTAACTTTAATCTCATATTTATGGTGTCATTATTCAACTTTAACCTCCATTTATTGCTTAATAACATAACGCCCGGCTCACAGGAGACAAAAGCGAAGCTTTTGGCTTCCTGTGCAGCCGATTGTTATGTGCATTAGTAGGCGTTTCTGATGTCTATAGCCTCTTCGATCCAATCAGCAATATTCTCACTAATGTAGTTGTAAACCCCTTGACTTGTAGACTGTGAAGGTTTTTTTAGCTTTACTACGCTAGATAGTTTTTTGCCATCAATTGTAAAGTCATCAAATGGGTTTCTGCCTTCACTTCCCTGTTCACCTGAAGAATTCTTTAGCTTGTGAATCTGAATCCCAAGAACGCCTTTCCCAGATTCCCAGGCTTTCTTGATTTCATATTTAATCCATTTTCTCCCAGCCGTATTCTCTCCGACCATTACGATAACGCAAGATTTCCCAGTCATTTGACCATCAATCCATTTCTGAATGGCGCTATCGCCGCCTTTTTTTACTTCTTCCCAATCGTTATCGCTTGCAGGCTTATTACCTTCAACAGAACCAATATTTCTTACTGTCGAAGCTCTCCAGTTATCATTTTTATAATGAAAACTATAGAACGCTTTTCTAGCCATAAAAACTCCTTATTTTGTTAAGTCAGAAATGAAATCAATTAGCGTTTTAACTTTTTCATCTAGAGATACTTTCTCGTCCGCCAGCTTCTCCAAATATTTTTTCGCAGCCTCTGCGTTTTGATAATAACTATCAAGAGAAGGCAGTATTTTTTCGTATATTTCGTAAGCAGCATGTCCTGTTGAGGCAACAGGTATGCATATATTTCCCAAAGCATGTGAAATTTCAAACTCACGAATGACCCCACCCGCAGTAACAATTTCACCATCAACGTTTTTGTTTCCGAAAAGGAAAATTGATATTCCAGAAAATGAGATCATCTTATGGCGATATTCATCCCACAAAACCGAAAGATCTTTTTCTCCAGTTTTGAATTGTGGGAATGGTCTTAGTATAAGTTGATCATCCGAGTACTTTAATGGTTTTGAATATATTGCTTCTAAAGCCCCATTTATCACTGAGCTTCCAACTCCCCAACCAAATCCATTAACAATTCTGAAATTACCTTCAATTAATGAGCGAGATATCTTATGAATAAACTCAATTGATTCTTGCTTTTCGCAAGGACTGTAAACTTCAGCGCTACCGGAAATAAAGATCGTTTTCTTTTTAAATCGGGACTCAATCTCTCTTAGAATCTCAGTTATTTCTTCGTAACCATCGACAAGAAGTGTTTTTATTCCATACCTTTTTAGGTCATTTATAATCAACTCCTGCTTTCTGACGTTATAGTCATATGTTGCTTGATCTGGGTTATTGCTATCGCCAAGAGTTGGGCGTTTGGTGATGCAGTAATGCTGCTTTTTATCTTCAGAGTATCTAAAATTAAGCCTGCTGAGCACATAGTCAAGATTAGGATCAGTAAAGCTAAAACCTAAAAACAGGAAAGTTTTTGTTGTAAGTTCACCGGTCAGAGCATTGATAAATGGTTCATGCGTCTGATGGTATTGCTCATACTGCTCTTTGGTTATTATCGCCTCAGCTGGACAAGATACATCGCCATGCATTTTAAATATTACGACGTCTCTTTTAGGCTTGTTATTCAGCAGCTGTTTGACATTGTGCTTTGTATCTGAAACTTTACCTTCTGCTAAAAACGCCTTTTCGATAAGCTCATCGTAGTTTGTAGTCCATACAGATGAAATTGGCAGTCTTGCTAGAATCCTGTGGTTTTCAGTCTCCACTGTTTCATCAACAAACTCCTCAAGAATTTTACGACTAATTTTTGACCTAGTTCTATTTTCATTTACATGAAACTGCGCAAGCGAAACAAGGTCAGATTCGACATTAATATCTAAACCCAAGTCAAAGGCAATTTCGCTCATCAATTCCTGCCAATTGACAAACCCAGCAGGGATAGACAGTCCTGCGCCAGCAAAAATCGCCGCAGTCCCTTCATTCAAATCTTTCACGTAATCTCGTATAAAGATTTCAGTTTCTCTATTAAAAATCACTTTCATACTTCCGAGCTAATATTCATGACTTCCTGAGCACATAACGCAAAGAACAGTTGTAAAATATATGGCACTACATTTTGCGAAGCAAAATTCGTGACATATATTTTGTCAATTGATTCGTCTTGTTAGCTGTTTATTTAGAAATCAATTTTTCGTTCAATCACTCTATTTATTATATTCTCAGCTTTTGTTTCACTCTCTTCAATTTTATTTTCTAAAATAGTCAAGCCCCTAGGGTATTGGCTAATCAGAATTTCAAACTCATGGTCATCTTCTTCTTGTTGAATGCTATATCTATTATTTTCGATATCTTCTTGATCATGAAGACCAAAATTTTCTTGACTATTTTTCTCGCGTAAGATGTCTTTCTCAGCAACAAAATCTTCTTGTTCTTTATATAAAACTTCCATTTCTTTTGACGAAATTTCTTTTAAGCGCTCACTCAATTCTTGATATTTTTGTTCAAAAAATTTTATTTCATCCATAACTTCATCAAGATCACATTTATCATCTTGGTCAAGTTTCTTATAAATTTCTATAAATCTATTTATATTCATTAAATACTCCAAACCTAATTTATTATCGCTATTGGTGATAAACAGCTAACTGTTATTATATGGACATTGTCATGTGGACAATGTCCATATAATAATTTTTATTCATTTATTGTACTTCTGGTAACTCTATAATTTTTCGTAAAAAAAAGTATGATTTTATATGGCTTCATTCACAAAATACGGACAGTGTCTTTGTTAATTATTACAAGTATGTTTTTATTAAGAACTGTATAAATTAACAGGTAAAAATATGAAGTCACCATTTCTAACTAGTATCCATGAGTTTATGCTTGTCAAACACTACGCTCGCAGTACCATTCAAACTTATCTTTACTGGATTGTTCAATTCATTCGATTTAACAACAATATACATCCAGCAAAACTCAATAGTCACAATGTTGAACGGTTTTTAACTTATTTAACTGTGAATAAAAACGTTTCTGCATCAACACAGTCACTAGCATTAAATGCATTAGTTTTTTTATATCGAGAGTTTCTAAAATCGCCTCTCGATATTGACATGAATTTTAAACACTCAAAGAATCAACGAAAGCTGCCAGTCGTCCTACCTAAAACAGAAATTATTGAGCTTTTTCAAGCAATACCAACGCAGTCAAGACTACCATTTCAACTTATGTATGGCTCAGGCCTCAGACTTATGGAAACAGTACGTTTAAGAGTCAAAGACATTGATTTCAATTATGGAGCACTCCAAATTTGGGATAGTAAGGGTGGTAAAAATCGTATAGTGACACTTGCCCGTGAACTCGCTGAACCCTTAAAAGCTCAAATAGGCTTAGTACAGCATGTACATACGCAAAACAAAAAGAACACTAATTATATTGGCGTTTCTATTCCCAACAGACTTGCGCAAAAGTTTCCAAGTGCGCCCCAAAGCCTTGAGTGGCAATTCCTTTTCCCATCAAATCATCTTTGTCAATATGGGTTAGAAAGAGGGATGTTTCGCTACGCGCTTACTGGAGTCTGGAGCAGACATTCGGACGGTACAAGAACAGCTCGGTCATTCAGACTTAAATACAACTCAAATCTATACCCATGTTTTAGAGCGAGGAGCAAATGGCGTCTTGAGTCCTCTATCCGAAATCTTACGTCATTCCCTCGAATAACTGACACGCTACCGCCATTCGGTTCAGTTGAAACGAATAGTTCAAATGTCAATTTTATGTAAAGTTTATATCAGGAAACCATTAATTAGTCATGGGTTAAAATCAATTTTTCTATATAAAACAACTATTAATAATATTAACAGTAATAGTTAACCCGCTATGAGTAAGTCAGATCAGCACAAGACACCGCTAGTCGGTTACCTTATTTTTGCACTACAATTTCACCTAACTCGCTACTTATTGGCTCTTGTTTGAAATATCTATCTAATTGATTGGCGTAAAATAAAATATACATCTAATGTAAATAATTTCTTCGGGCTAATTGACTAATCACTCACCTTTGGGCAGAATCGCGCCCTAATATCAATTCCAGATATCAAAGAAAGGCAGAGATCGACTCTCTCCTGCCTCCCCTACTACTAACGTACAAAAATTTTTACATGATGATGAAATCCAAGATTTTTGGTAGCACGCTAATTATTGCGGGCACAACCATTGGTGCTGGCATGTTAGCTTTGCCACTAGCCTCTGCTGGTATCGGATTTACCACTTCGCTGCTAATTATGTTCGCTCTGTGGCTGTTAATGTCTTTTACAGCATTACTCATGGTGGAAGTTCACCAATACGCAGATAGTCGCGCCACATTACACACCCTTGCGGAAGAGTTTCTCGGAACATCGGGGAAATGGGTGGCAACATTTTCGATGCTTTTTCTGTTCTATTCGTTATGTGCGGCCTACATTGCAGGTGGCGGCGCACAATTTACCACTCGAATTGATAAACTCGCGGGATTCTCATTGTCTGGTTCTGAAGGGACACTGCTGTTTACGGTGATTGTTGCCGTGGTAGTGACATTTGGCACCGGCGCGGTTGATCGGGTGAACCGTCTCTTATTCGCCGGCAAAATGATCGCCATGGTTGCTGTGCTGTTCTTTCTCGCTCCCAATATCACCGAAAACTACTTACTCAGTATGCCAGTACAAAATGGCCTGATTATCGCCGCGATACCGGTTATTTTTACGTCGTTCGGTTTTCATGGCAGCATCCCGGCTATCGTCAACTACCTTGATGGCAATACTAAGGCACTGCGCAAAGCGATCATCTTTGGTTCGGCTATTCCGTTAATCATTTATATCTTCTGGCAACTGGTCACCCTTGGTGTGGTTAGCCAGAATGAGTTACAGGGTAACTCTGAATTAGGAGCATTGATCGCTCAATTGGCGTTGACTGTTCATCACTCTAACTTAAGCCAGGTTATTGGTGTGTTTGCAGATTTAGCGTTGTTGACCTCATTTTTAGGTGTCAGTCTCGGTCTGTTTGAATTCCTAGGTGACACCATGCGTAAGAAGCATGAAAAGGTGAACCGCCCGGTGGCTTCGCTCATTACGTTTTTACCACCTCTGCTATTCGCCCTGTACTATCCGCAAGGGTTTATCATGGCGTTGGGCTACGCAGCAATTTCACTAGCCGTCTTAGCTATTTTTCTGCCATTAATGATGGTGGTGAAAGTCAGACGTCGCGGAGGACCAAAACATTATCGCGCGTTTGGTGGAACACCCGCCCTGTTTCTTACTGGTGTATGTGGTTTGGTTATCGTGACCGTACAGGTATTGATCAGTTGCGGTGTGATTGCTTCGGTGGGTTAATTTTCCGTTTACGCCCTCTGTGATGAGGGCGTAACGTATTAAATTTGAGATAGTTGTTTAGTCGGTTAAGAAAAACTCTGGTTTTCAAAGAATTAAGGGCGTAAAGTCCCGCTCTCGTCAGATTTTAGTGTCGGCTTAATAATTAAAACCATGAAAATTAGACCTATTTTATATCTCTCCGCGTCAGTCGGACTGGTCGTGTGCATCAGTTTACTGATTCTATCTTTCATCTATGACTTCAATTACGATTTTTCCGCGCTGTGTCGACATCTAATCCACAGTGAAGATGCGATCTCGTTCTTATTCATCAACTTCTTGCTGTATTTCTGTGGTACGGTCGTGCTGCTGTGGGGATTTTTTAAAACCAACGTGACCCGCAAATTAATGGCGTGTGGAATTTATCTGGTTGCGGTTTTAGGGTTCTATATCTGGACTTACTTCGACAGCCTGTATTTCGACTACGTTGTGCAAAATAATCCTTATGATGGTTACTTTGTGCAGGACATCGTTAACGACAATGAAAATCGCACTGAACTGAAAAAGGCCAATCCACAGTTTTTTGCCGATACCATCGCCAGCACGTCACTTATGGTGGATAAATACAAAGCTACGCTTTATGGCAATAAGTCAGAAATTGCGCACCACTATAATATCTGCATGAACAACGCCGAAATCACCTTTGTTGCCATCGATTTACTGCCGGATGAAACAGCCGATTACTGTCAACCCGTCAAACTCGATACCGACCGACCAACGCAGTTTACGTTAAAGTCACTGGGCCATGATCGATTCGTCTGTGAGGGGTGTGATGATCACCTGCTTCCACAATACTGGAAACATGTCGATTAGTAGAATTAAAAAAAGCGGACAGGTTAGCCTGTCCGCTCTCATTTAAGCTTGTTCTGCTGTGTTGAAGAGCTCAAATTGGTTCATCAGATTATGGATTAATCTTTCTGTTCCCTGAATTCTCCAACTGAACCAGTTACTCCATTCAAAAGACAATTCTTCTTCGCCTTTCTTTAGCGTGTAACTGTCGAAATCAATGCCTTTTTCAAACGCAAACCAGTTATATTGATCCGATACCTTCCAACCCGCTTTTTTTAACGTGTTGATGATCTCTTCACCTTTCTCTGTTTCTATATGTTCTATTTTCACGTGAATAACTTCAGTGCTTCGACACGAATCAAATGAGCAATATTCAAGGAAATCTCATTTATTCTGTCTAGTCGGTTAACAACGCCTTGCATCCATACCCAACTTAAATTTCAGTCTGTCCTAATCCGCAACAGACTTAGTCATAGGGCGAAAACTTTCCTCTTCCTCACCCAATAACATGCGGTTGGCAGAGCGAATTGACTCTCTACCACCGTTACGGCGCGCATTTTAGCAAAACAAAACTGATTAGAACATGAACATATAGGTGCATAGATCAACAATTGGTTAAATAGATTTCATTTGATTAGTGGTGCAACGGCAACGACTGTACCGCCACACCCAAACGGCCGAAAGGACTTATCTACATCATGGTCGAATAAATAACTGCAAACAGAATAACCATCACAATCAGCATAATAATGGCGCCAATACCAGCAGCTAGCCAGTTTGAAGCAAGCATACCGCCTTCATATTTATGCTTTTCAATAAGCGGCTTTTGATACTGCTTAGCAATAAAATACACCGCCATAATTTGTGGTAACGTAAACACAATATTGGGAATATTACTGCTCACTTCACCAAAGATGATGATGGCAAATAATAGTAGTGTGGCGACTGTGCTTATCAGCAACGACTTTTTATAACTCTCCGTTAAGCCGAGTCTTTTGTAGTTCAGCGCCATCAAATAGCCACCAGCGAAGATAGAACCAATAAAGGTGGCGATTAGAATGCCTGCTTCAGAAAACAACTTAATCTCCGCGGCTGCGGTAACCTCATCTTTTAGCGGCGTATTTATTTCTAACTGTTCCATTACTCGTTCCACCTTTACCATTCACATATCGTTGTATTGGACTTATCTTGCTGCAAAGCCGATTTAGTAAACCACTCTTTGGTAAAATCATCGGTCGGTAAAAGCTGGGTTTCATCCGCAGATACTGAAAAATGGAATGCGCCATTAGCGTTGACAGTCACTTGCTTCTGTCCGTCTTTGTTCTCAACGGTGTAATCACGCCTTGTGCCATCAATTGCGACTTTTCCGTCTTCGCAGAACACCACTTCTTTCATCATCGAATTGGTATCTTGGTTAATGTAAACACTGTCTAGCCATGCGGGTTGTGTCTCCTGAGCCGCTTGTTTATTCGGTTCTGATTTGTCTTCAGAGTTACACCCCGTCACTGTGAACGCGATTATCGATATGAGACCAAGTAACTTGACGCTGTTTTTCATAATACTTCTCTTGTTAGAATTTATAGTGGATTGTCTATTTCTCTGTCGTGCTCAGTTGTGGATCGGCTGACTCTACTCCACTCAGGTATTGATATCCGCGCTTGTACAGCAATGCTTTGACCAGAGGCATAGTGAGTAAAGACGAAGGCGCGAAAGCCATCACTCCTAATGCATACAGAATGAGTCCGAGCACAAACGAAGCATCGTTGTCAGTGCTTTTTTGTTGTGTGGTTCCGAGAATTGTTAGGCCAATCATCGATGCAACGAGTGCGGCTACCATAACCGCGGCAAAGTTTTCCGCCATTGGCAGCGCTTTAAGCGCAATAACCGCGCATGCGAGTAGTAAGAAGAGCGCACTAAGGGTAATCCCCAGCGTAAAATCAGGCTGTTTTGCCAGATTCAAGCGCTGTACGACTTTAACAATACTTTCTTTGTGACTGTCAGGTACATGCTTTACAGACAACATGGCGGATGTTTTGTGGATCTGAAAAATGATTTTGTTATTGAGCTTAATTCTTAAACCATTAACGTCATCACTCCACTCTTCAGCTTGTCTGCCGCTCTTGAGGTAAAAAGCTTCAAACGGAAGATCCATTCCGAGAAACTGATTTTTTATATGATCGATCGTAAGTCTATCGAGTTCATCGACTTTAAATTGTAATGCCATGCTGTCTCCTGTGATGTGTAACCTTGGCGAAACGCTGCGCAAGTTACCATTCGATTGTCAGGAGAACCATCGGTCGGGATTGGATTGATTGAATCGTCTGAGAAATGATAATGACCAAATAATCAAAAGGATTAACGATAAGTTAATCACTATATCCTTTTGATTATATTATAATTTAATTTTAGATGAGGAAAAATGTTAGTTCAAATTGGCTTAACAATAAGACTCTTCACCTAAGCTGACGTAGATAAACAGAAAATAGAGTGGCGAATCGCTCCGCATTTCTCTCAAATAAGAACCGTAATATAGAAGAAATACTGATTTAATCTTCGCTATCAAGCAGAGCGCGAAGCTCTTCCCAGAACTCGTCACACAGTCCCGGACGATACGCAGCCCATTCAAACTGTGGCTGTTCTTCACGGTACATCATGAATTTATCGTCACGTCCGTTTTCAACGCATGAACGCACATTGGCGAGGCGATCAGCGGCTTTAACGAGTAAGGCAATTTCTAGCTCGCCTTGGACAGTTGACATAATATGGTAGGTTTTGGCTTTGCGCTCTTGCCTGGTTTCACCTGGTTCATCAGTCAGAATGCTGACCGCCTGAGCGATTTTGGTGTCGAATAATGATTCTATCATTTCAACAGTGGCGGGCGTATCTTCGACGACATCGTGCAGATAGCCGATAATCTGTGCTTCTTTTCCATACGGCTGTAACAGTTCTACCACCTGTTCAAGATGATAGCTGTATGGCTTTTCACCATAGCGCTGATCGCCGTGATGTTTAATTGCAAATTCTCGTGCAGTCGTGAGCATCGAGTCTCCTTTATCAGCAAAACATGCAAAGACTAAAAAATTGAGAAAATTCAGTCTTATAGAAACTCTATACTATTACCGCTAAAATTTCCTGTTATTTTTATTAGCGATCGCTAACGATATTGGCATAAATCAACGTCTTTCTCCTCCAGTGTATTACTGTGGTCTTTTCGTTATAAAAGATCGAGGGCGTTCTCATGGTTCGTACCAGCCAGTCCCACCCGTTACAAATCGCTGAAGTGATACCCGATGAAGGATACGGCAAGATCGGTATTACCTTCTGCCCAGGGAAATACGATCCCCTAGCCGCGACAGGGAAATGGGAACGCGATTTAAAGCTCGATCTGGATGTCATTGAAAACTGGCAAGCGCGACTCGTTCTCACGCTAATCGAACCCATGGAGATGATTGAACTGCGTGTTCCCCGCATTGGCGATGAAGTGCAAAAACGAGGCATGATCTGGCGTCACCTTCCCATCGCTGACTACTCCGTTCCTGATGCCGATTTTGAAACAAAGTGGCTTACACAAGGCTATGAAATTCGTCATTTACTCCGCTGCGGTAAAAATGTTTTAGTCCATTGTAAAGGCGGATTGGGTCGAGCCGGAATGATTGCTGCTCGTCTGTTGGTCGAGTTGGGAATGGAACCTAAGCAAGCGATCCGCATAGTGCGAAAAGTCAGACCAGGCGCGATAGAAACTACCGCGCAACTGGCGCTCGTGCGACAAACGAAAAATATGATAGAGGAAGAAGAGTAATGTCCTCACCGATTAATGTCGCTCACTTTACCCGCGTTGCAGGTCAATTAGGGACCAATCCTGCCGGTGTCTATGAAGACTCACACGGCGTACGATATTACGTCAAAAATCTCGAATCACCGATGCATGCCCGTAACGAATGGCTTGCGGCTCAACTGTATAAATTGGCCGGAGCACCTACGTTTCAATATTACTTAAGTACCGACGCCTGTCAGGTTATTACTCAGTGGCTCAATCTGGATAAAAAATCAATCGCACACTTTAATGAGAATGAACGTTTACAGGCGCAACAATGGTTAGCCGTTCATGCCTGGACCGCTAACTGGGACGCCGTGGGATACATCGGTGATAATCAGGGCGTATACCAAAATAGAGTACTGACTCTTGATGTCGGTGGTGCACTCGCTTATCGCGCACATGGCGATCCTAAAGGCAAAGCATTTGGTCATTGCGTAGAAGAAATAATCAGTCTGCGTTCGATGACTGATAATCCATATGCCAAGCGACTTTTTGGTGATATGTCCCTTAATGCCGTTCGGGAATCTGTAAGCCGGATAGCACTTCTGTCTGAACGCGATATCAATACCACCATTTTAGACAACGGTGGTAGCCAAAAACTGGCGGATAAAATGCTCTATCGCCGTGAAGATTTGATTCAACGTTTGTTCGTTTTGTGATGGCAGAATAGGGAAATCAATCTGGAATCATGATGAATTTTGCAGAGATTATTTTGCTATCGAATCATTCAATTAATTCTAACCAATTCCTTTCAAACCAAAAGTTTCATAAGCTTCTTTATTCATAAAAATAGGCATAGTATGGGAGCACTATCGAACGACTTTCAGTTGGTTCACTTCTGGAGCAAATTTCAGAAAAGGTTTTGTTATGAAACAGAAAAGGATTTTAGCCACGTGTATCTTGTGTGCCGTCAGTGGCTCTTCCTTCGCATCCATACAGCAGATGACAATGGACTTAGCGGAGGCACCTCCGTTTATGCATCAGGGACCAGGAATGCCACCTGGCCCGCCACCTCCGGGCGGACATACACCACCTCAGGGCTTTCCTCCGGGTCCACCGGGATCTCGTCTTGACGAAGATACAGGCACAGGTGCTTATTTACTCCGTGATGGTGAAACTCTGACTGGTGGAACGTACCGTTCAATTAACGCCGATGAAAATGCAATGCGCGCGGAAGGCAATATTACCGCATCACTGAATAACGTGACCGTTCTTAAGCATGCTGGCTATGCTTCCAGTAATGATGCGTCGAGTTTCTATGGCCTGAATTCCGCGGTCTTCGCTTTGCATGGCGCCAATCTAAGTATCAACGGTGGTTCTGTTACTGCAACAGCCGACGGTTCAACAGGTGTATTTGCCTATGATGGCGCCACCATACATATGAAGAATACCGACATCAATGTAACCGGTGGTAATGCCGGCGGTATTGAAGTCGCAGGTGGCGGCTCTATCTACGCTACGAACCTGACCGTAGGCAGCACCCAAAAAGCTGCAATACGCAGTGACCGTGGTGGCGGTAAGATTGTCGTCAATGGCGGAACTTACACCACAACAGGCTTGATGGGTGCGCCTGCCATCTATAGTACGGCGCAGATCGACGTAAGAAATGCGACCCTCACATCCAATGATTCAGAAGCGGTGGTGATTGAAGGATATAATTCTGTATCGATAACCAATTCTCATGTCACTGGATCAATGGATGGGACTTACGATCGTCACAGCGATCAACCAATACGAAATGTCATGCTGTACCAGAGCATGTCCGGCGATGCGAATAACGGTACCAGTACATTTACTATGAATGGCGGTTCCCTCACTTCCAAGAATGGTGACATGTTCTATGTGACCAATACGGACAGTGTAATCAATTTGCAGAATGTCGCTTTAACAATGGCAAAAGGTTTACGTCTGTTGCTTGTGGCAGGTAATAACGCCGAGCATGGATGGGGACAAGTTGGCAACAATGGCGGTATTTGCCGCTTTAACCTATCACAGCAAAACGTTACTGGTGATATTGAAGTTGATGAGATTTCTCAACTCGACATGTCTATCAGCAATGGCTCATCGTTTACCGGATCGATCAATTCCGATGCAACCAAGGCGAATATGCTGACTGTTTCTATTGATGAAAATAGTACCTGGGCTTTGACCAATGACAGCTACATTCGTGTCTTGAACGGCAGCATGAAAAACATTGTCTTGAACGGGCACAAGTTGGTCGTCAGTGGCAAACGTATGACACCTTAAGACACCTTAATTTTCAAACGTTCAAACAGAAAAAGGCTCTACCAATGTAGAGCCTTTGTTTACCCCATTTTTTGGTGCGGGGCTAGCACACTTTGGAGTGTTCGATTAAGCCAACGTTTTTGTTGTCGCCTTCGCGTCACGCTCTGGACTGGTACGTACGTGCGTCCAGTACAGTGGTAGACCCACCAATAGGAAGCCACCTGCAAGGTTACCCAATGCGGTTGGGATTTCATTCCAGATAAAGTAATCCATCACCGTAAAGTCACCACCCATGATCATAGAGAACGGAAACAGGAACATATTAACGATTGAGTGCTCAAAACCCATAAAGAAGAACAGCATTACTGGCATCCACATAGCCATCATTTTACCCGCCGCTGAGCTAGAAATTAATGCGCCAACCACACCCATAGACACCATCCAGTTACACAGCATGCCGCGTATAAAAATGGTGATCCATCCTGCTAAGCCATGCTCTTGGTAACCCAGAGTACGAGCTTCTCCAATACCCGCGACTTTTGCCGCCAATGCACCGCCGTCTGTGTGATAGCCATAGGTCAAAATGTAAGAAGCAAAGAATGCGACCGTAAGTGCTCCACCAAAGTTACCGATAAAAACCAAACCCCAAGTACGCAGTAAGGTTTCCATGGTACATCCGCGACGTTTGTCCAATACGGCTAAAGGCACCAGTGTAAATACGCCAGTGAGTAGGTCGAATTTCATCAAATACAACATGATGAAGCCGACTGGGAATAACATGGCACCAACTAATGGGCTTCCTGTTTTGGAAATAACTGAAATCGCAAAAAATGCCGCTAGTGCCAGAATAGCACCCGCCATAAATGCTCTAACTAAAGTATCTTTAGTCGACATGAACACTTTCTGCTCACCAGAATCGACCATCTTCTTCGCAAAATCTTTCGGTTCTATATAAGACATATCTTTTACTCTCCGTGTATAAGTGTCGAATTGTCAGAGTCTTAATAGCGAAGAACGTGCCAGTTTTTATTTTATATATTAATCAATAAATTAGGTTATATTGTAAGAATTATCAGGCAATTACTTACGCACTGCTCTAGCGCGCAATCATTGGGTAATGCGTTGAGAAAGGGAAATTTACCTACTTGGTGGTAAAGAGGTATTCGGAAGTAAAAGGGGTATTTGATGAAATTTTTGTGTTCTTAACGTATCTATAACCCTAGTGATGCAAAAATAGTCAATAATTCAGTATGTTAAACATATAATCTAAAGATATTCAATGACGCAACGAGCAGGCCGTAAAACAAACGCATTAACTGAGGGGTCTATCGCATGGCAACTCTTAATTTTTGCTATTCCAACACTAGGAAGTTCAGTTTTGCAATCCGCCGGAGGCTCTATTGATAGCGCTTGGGTGGGTAACCTGCTTGGAGAATCAGCTCTTGCAGCGACGACCAATGGTAATCTAGTGATGTTCATGCTTACCAGCTTTGTATTTGGCTTTGGCATGGCAGCAACGATTTTAGTCGGTCAATCGATTGGTGCGAATAATATTAATCAGGCTCGTCGTACTGTGGGAACAGCTATCGGAAGCTTTGTTCCTTTAGTTCTCATCGTTGCAATTCTCGGCTTTTTTACTGCTCCTTATCTTCTAAGGCTTCTCGGTACCGATAGCGCGATAATGGAATTGGCCAGTGACTATCTCAAACTAACCTTTGTTGCAATGCCAGCAATGTTATTGCAAACCATGCTCATGATGACACTGAGGGGTTCAGGCGATGCAACCACCCCACTCTGGTTTATGATTTTAGCTGTGGCGCTGGATGCACTATTAAATCCAGTGTTTATTTTAGGGTTGGGGCCAATACACAAGTTTGGTATCGCAGGATCCGCTTTGGCACTCGCAGTAGCAAACTACATCAGTTTAATTCTAATGGTGGTGTACATCTATATTCGTGATCTTCCCCTTCGTTTACGAGGCACAGAGTTACGCTGGCTAAAACCCGATCTTGCGCTGCTAAAAGTTATCCTTGCAAAAGGCCTGCCGATAGGATTACAAATGATCGTCGTCAGCTCCGCAGCTCTCACCGTGCTTAGAATAATCAATGCAGTTGGGGTTGATACAACTGCCGCTTACGGAGCGACTCAGCAAATCTGGACATACGTTCAAATGCCGGCGATGGCATTAGGTGGCGCTGTTTCTGCTATGGCAGCACAGAATATCGGCGCAGGTAAATTAGACCGAGTCCGAAAAATTACGTCCATTGGTATCATTTATAATTTTGTATTAACGGGTGGTCTCGTCATTGCTCTTACTTTTGCCGATCGTTGGGCCTTAGGTATCTTCCTTACCGGCTCGGGGAAAGCAATGGAGATTGCCACTCACATTTTCTATATTGCTACCTGGGGATTTATTGCCTTTGGTGTCAGCCAAGTTCTATTTGGTACCGTTCGTGCAACCGGACAAGTAATTTGGCCGCTCATTATTCTGACTATTGCTCTCTATCCAGTAAGACTTGGTGCTATTTACGCTTTGCGTCCTGTTCTTGGAACCGATGCAATTTGGTGGAGTTTTCCTATCGCATTTGTCTCCACAATGATAATGGCCTTTTCGTATCACCGTTGGGGCAACTGGCGAAAAAGTGGTATCCAAGGTATGCACAGTGTTACTTCATCCGCATCGTCTGATCCGACTCATTCCGTATCATCAAATGAAGTTCGTGGTGACTAAAACTCGTTACAGGTATCGTGATCGGTTGAGTCAATAAAGCGGATATCAATTTGTCCATCAGTTTTCAGGGTAAAAGTGACACTGTCCCGTTCTACACCAGAAGACTGAATATCGGAGCAGCCACGGAAGAGTTCCCAATCGCAGTGGTATTTCAATCGGTAACGCTGGTCCTTGATATACTCAACCGCATCAACGGTTATGCCGTTTACATTGTGCGCCATGTGATCAATGTGAGAGAAATCAGGAATCAACCGTTGTTCAAACATGCCTTTATTGGCCGTTAAAAATTCGCTTAATTCGTGACAAAGTTCGCTACTGATTTGGCGACCTTGAAGTGGGAATATCACTATTGTTTACCCGCAAATCTATAATGCTGTGTCATTTTAAAAAAGTGAAGAACTCAGCGTCCCTCACCTTTCACTTTACTTAAAAACTATGGCAACACGTACATTGCACAAATTTTATTTCCGGTCGGATCTCTTAGATATGCAAGATATAACTGACGTTCACCTATGTCTCTTACTCCAGGAGGCGCTTCGCATGTCGTTCCGCCGTTAGCAACTCCCGCTTTATGCCACGCGTCAACCATGTCGGTACTGGTGGCGCTAAAACCAATCGTCATACCATTACCGAACGTAGCAGGTTCACCATTAATAGGCTTGGTAAGAGCAAAGCGCCCTTCTGACGTTAAATAAAAACAGCGTCCTTTTGGATCGATTACACCTTCGCCATGGCCCAACTCGCCCATAATAGCGTCATAGAATCGCTTCGATTGCTCGATATCATTAGAGCCTAACATGATGTGGCTGAACATACCTTTTCCTTTTATTTGTATACGGTTACGTTACTTTGCTATAAGGGAGTTCTATTGTCTACTCAAGACTTCTCCCGCGATGATACTTTCTCTCATTAATCAACCAACTGACTAAAGCCCAAAGGCAGCCCGCTAATGAAAATACAACGATTCCGACGACGAGAGTGGTAAAAAACGATGATGAGGTTCCAATAAAATAGCTAAGAATGGCCCATAAACTACCGGAGATTAAACCCCATCTTAGACCTTCGTTCATGACATAACGGTATTTACCGCTTGTTCGTGTTTTATTCCATTTTTCTTCATCCATGATGCACCCAAAACCATTTACCCAATCCATGACTGTTTAAAACAAGGTTAATGAGTCCAGTCAGATTGTCCATAGTTAGCCATTCGCAAGAAAACAAATTAGCGTTAATTTGACAAAGCCCGGTAATTTACAAACGACATGATTAATTGAATCCGGCGACGTATTTTTAATTTCTCATTCCACTATTATAATTATGGTTAACAATGTCATTCGGGATCGAAAATAATATGAATAATAATTCGTTAGTGGAACTCATTGGACACAAAGTCATTTCTGTTTTAGGTACATATTCGGATTCAGGTAATGATATGAATGTGTATATTTGTGGTGTTGAAGTATTATCGGACGCGAGATTAAAGGTCATTTTCCCTCATGGCCATCAACTAAACACAGAGCAATTAGTAACGCTCCATCTAGATAATCGAACCGGAGTATCAGAATACGACGCTGAGTTGCAGGTCAATCGTCTCTCGTTTAAAGGTATCGTACAAACTTTATCTGATTATGAAGCTATCGTTGATGCTCTTGAATATCAGGTCTTTTACGGCATTTCTGTAATCAAGCAGTTTACCCATCCCACATACGAATTCCCGGCCGATACCCGAACTAGCCGAGATTTACCTACCTCTCCACTAAGTAGTACTCCGATCATGGATAGCGATGAGCATGATAATAAGATTGGTGTCATGCTTACTTTTGCTCAGCAACAACCGCATACAACGGTTATGGCATTTTTATCCAGCGTTGATGACGATGTGTTTTTCATTACGTTCCCAAGTACGTTTAAAGGACAACTTTTAGGGAAAGATAATCGTTGTTATTTTGCCATCGACAGTCGAGCAACGTTCACCTTCGAAAAACATATTGAGTGGAACTACAGCATTATTTATGGCGATGTATTTCAAATACCAAAAGGGACGGCGGTATTTAAGGAAATTCAAGAACTGTTTATTACCAAAAATCCGTGGGAAATGGGATTCTTTAGTCATCCTGATATTCAGTTATATCATCTGAAAATGAAAAACGTAGTGTGCCCCAAACAACACTGAATCGTGACTTGAATAGAAATAAAAATAAAACCGCCAGTTGGCGGTTTTATTTTGTTTAGGCTGACGAACTTCCTTTTTAAATCGGAGTACGTACTTTTAATTAATTTCCTGCGCGAACTTCTGCGCTAAATAGGTCTTCATCGGCAGGTTGATGACTTGGTGTTGGCGATGAAATCCATGTGGTATTAAGAAGATGCTTCCAGTTGATGTTTTCACTCGCTGCATTTCCACCCCAAGTCCCACAACCAAGTGTTAAGGTAATGGGCATGTGGTTGGTCCATGAACCTGAGTTGGCTAAGCATTGAGGTTGATTCACCATAACGCGAGATACTTTCACTGAACGACCTAACTGCAGAATACGCTCTTCGTTAGTAGAGTGAATACCACATGAGTGACCGCTGCCTGAATAGTCGGTGATATCGTTTACTAATTTAACGGCATCATCAAAATTTTCCCACTGGTATAGCGTTGTTACGACCGATAACTTTTCACCACAGAATGGGTAATCTGCACCGATACCCGACTCTTCAACCATCAAAAACTCTTTTCCTTCCGGAAGATCGATACCCGCAATCTTTGCGATGGTTGACGCAGGTTGAGCGACGATGTCACGGTTAAGATGGCCTTCATGCCACATAGCAGCCTGAAGTTTCTGTTTTTCTTCAGCTGAAAGCAAATAGCCTTTATGCGCTTCCATCGCTTTTATAAAATCGTCGTAGATGCCTTTATAAACGATACAACCATTTTCTGACGAACAGCTTGTCGCGTAATCGAACGTTTTCGATTGGTAGATTTTAGCTGCTGTATCATCAAGATCGGCAGTTTCATCAACGATGGTGTAAGCATTACCCGCCCCAACACCATATGCTGGCGTACCAGAACTGTAAGCAGCTTTTACTAGGCCACCACCACCGGTTGCAAGAATAAGGTCACACTGTTTCATTAGCGCCTGAGTATTTTCCATTGAGACTTCGTCCATTGAGATAACGAGATCGGCAGGAAACCCATTTTTTTCGAGTAATTCACGAATTTGATTGGCGATAAGCGTGTTGGTTTGTGCAGAACGAGGATGAGGAGCGAGAATGATCGCATTACGTGTTTTAATTGCGTTCATTGATTTCAGTACCGGCGTTGCTTCACAGTTGGTTACTGGAATAATCGCACCGACGACGCCAATTGGTTTCGCAATCTTAATCAGCCCCTTAGCTCTGTCTTCTTCGATAACATCAACAGATTTCTTACCCTTCATGTCGTACCATCCGCCCTTGATCTTGTTGACCATTTTGGCGAATTTACTTTCGACTTTACCCATTCCTGTTTCTTCTACAGCAAACTGAGCAATTTTATGCGCGTAATCTTCTGTCGATGTATGAAATGCAATTCTTTCACACATGCCATCGACCTGCTCTTGTGTGAAATGCTCAATTTGCGCTTGTGCTTTTTTAGCACGCTTAATAAGGTCAGAAATGTAATCAGACACTACCTGTTCCTCCGATTATAGTTATCAGGTATTCGATATTCATTGTTCGGTTTTGTTCGTTATTGTTTTAAATATGTAATAGTTTTTATATAGGTCTGCTAAAAGCAGCATCGCATATTACTAATATTGCAATAGAAGCACAAACAATCCGCGGAATTTGTTACGAAAAGCTGATCTACGCCAATGGTTCGGGGCACCATAGGCATTGTTTTAGCGGGATAAATGAGGGAACGACGTATTACTGTACTCGTCTGGCTAACCAATATTTAGAACGCCAGTAGACATTATTTAAACTCGATAAAATAACGCCTTTCGATTCAGAAGCGTGTAAAAACTGATTTTGGTCGAGATAAATACCCACGTGCCGAGACTTTGAACCCGTTTTGAAAAACACGAGGTCTCCCGGGCGAAGCTGTGAGCGAGGTATTTCTTTTCCGATAACAGATTGACCTCGGGTCGTTCTGGGGACAACAACACCGAATTGCTCCAGATACACCGCATAAACCAGCCCTGAACAATCGACACCATCTTTACTTAGTCCACCATAAGTATAGGGTGCACCTTTCCACAATTGATATTGATCGATAATGCCGTTTCTAACCTGCCCGCTATTTGATAAGTTTGTTTTAGCTGAATTGACAGTGATCTTGTCTTGCGGAGGCGTAGAACTACACCCAGCAGCGAGTAAAACGAAAAGCGATAATAAAAAACAGGAAGTGTACTGATTCATAGTGTCCTTACTACATTACAACGAGATACATACGGTCTGGTTCAGATCCTTGGTGCAAAGAAAAGATACAGTAAGGCTGAATACTATTCAATCCTATGCATTGTTAGCAATTGTAATTGCAGTGTGAGTATCACAAAAAGCAACGAGGTTGCTGCACTAGCCAGCCAACCTCGTAAGTTCGTTTATTGTAGACTGAGACTATTTGGATAGATTGATTTGATACACGGCAAATCCAACCTCATCCTTCCCAACCTGTTTAATGGGATATTGCGCTTTCTTCGCAATAAATTCCGCTGCCTTAGCGGATGGAGATGATTCAAACCTTATATCGAGCTTTTTGTCTGTTTTAATTCGAGCGAACCGCCAGTTATTATCGGCTGTTGGTGTCACTTCCCCATTCGATTTCGTTACCGAAGAGATGTAGTTCGCGACAATTGTACGGTTTTCATCAGGTGAATCGAACGCGACAAATTTTGTACCGGTACCCGCAAATTTTTCTCCATAAGCACGGTAGTTATTCGTTGCAACAATAAACGTTTGTGTAGGCTGAACGGGTTTACCCTGATAGGTAAGCTGGCTAATCCGCTCTGAATCAGATTGAGTGAGTTTACAATCGCCATCATAACGGGCTGGCTTAGTCACGTCGATTTGGTAATTCACGCCATCGATAACATCAAAGTTATAGGTTCTAAAATTGTCCCAATCAATCAGCTCCTGCGGTTTGCTTGAGTCAGGGTCGATTTGTTTAAATTGTCCAGCCGAGCATTCAAGCCACTCTTTCAACTCTTTACCGCTGATCTTGAGAGCAACAAGCGTGTTTGGATACAGATATAAGTCGGCAGCATTACGAAAGGTAAGATTTCCCGCTTCTACTTCTGTGTACCCATTCGGATCGTCTTTTCTACCGCCAGCTTTGAAAGGGGCTGCGGCTGACAAAACAGGTATCCCATCTAAATCAGGATCGCCTTCGATAAACTGTTTAACGTAATCCATTTGCGCATCATTCACGATTTGGATTGTTGGATCATCCTGAATGAGCGCAAGGAAACTGTACATGACATCACTTGCTTTCCCAATCGGTTTATTCACAAAATCTCGTGTCGCGTTATGAGCAGGTGTCAGCACTTTTTCTATTTGAGGATCAACAGCCGCTAACGATTTTTGCTCGCTGGCATCATAGATTGGTCGAGCTTCCGACTTGGATTTAATCACATTCCATTTTGCTTCGACGCGATCGAAGTCCAGTGTTAAATCCATTATCCCAATATGACTTCCCCATCGACCAGGCATAACCGCGGCGACGCCATTAATATGTCCACGCACATTATCGACGCGCGGAATGTTGTCGAAGCCTTTGCCCGGGAAAACCGCGTGCGCGTGACCAAACGCGATAGCATCAATATTCGGAACATCGGCAAGGTAATAAATTGAGTTCTCAGCCCCAACCTTATAGGGATCAGAAGAAAATCCAGAATGCGGAATAGCGACGATGATGTCAGCGCCTTTCGCTTTCATTTCCGGGATCAGCTTTTCTGCCGTCTGTTTGATGTCTTTGACCACCACTTTATCTGCGAGGTTTTTCTTATCCCAAACGACAATTTGTGGTGGCGTAAACCCAATGTAACCGACATTAATTCTTTGCGGAAAACCTTCAATATCGGTAAAGGTATAGGATTTAATGAGATAGGGTTTGAAAAGGTGCTCACCCGTTTTCTTGTCGTAAATATTGGCATTGATGTAAGGGAAATTGGCATCATTTACTGACTCGCGTAAAAACAGCATTCCGTAGTTAAATTCATGATTGCCGTAATTACCGACATCGTATCCGAGCTCATTCATGGCTTGATAAACAGGGTGAACTTCATCAGGCTTTATACCTTTTGCCGCCATGTAATCCCCCATAGGGCTGCCTTGAATAAGGTCACCGTTATCCACCAGAACGCTATTTTTAACTTCTGATCGTGCCTGCTTAACCAGTGTCGCGGCGCGAGATAAGCCGATTTTATCCGATGCTTTGTCTTTATAGTAATCATAAGCCATCACATTCGCGTGTATATCCGTCGTTTCAATAATCCGCAGATGAAGCGGCGTTGCATTGAGCGAAAGAGACAAAGGCATGCTGGTAAATAATATGGCCAAAGACAAAGATGTAATACGCATAAATCAACCCTGATGAGAATAACAATAAACCCTATTTATCAGACCAATATATCATTCAGATGCAACAAGTGTGTTTATCTTTCCATTACAATTCCAATATGATCACAATATTATTCGCATCTGATGTCAGGCTGTTTGTCCAGAAGCCATGAGATCCAGCGTCGTCGGGAATTGAGAATAAAGCCTTCGTTAGATTTGATTCCCGCCACGATTTTTCCATCGGGATCTACATTAGAAGAATCGAATTGCCATTCATTACTGACGATTCTCTGCCCCTCGATAAGGGCATCATTTAGCTTTTCACTTTCCACCAGGATCTCTAATCCTTTGGTTTCACCGATATGAATCCCCGCATTTTCTTTGCTTCCTACGACAACGGGAACTAGTAGAACACATGTACTGCCTTTGTTGTCCGTATAACGGTATTCGCCTTCGCCAACACGACCTTTTACCCACATCAACTGTCCTTCTGTCATTGTCGAAACAGTTAATACGCCTTTGATTAATTGTTTAGGTTGCGTAACAGACTGACCAAAGCACATTGTTGAGAAAGCCAAACTTAATACACCACTCACTAATGTATTTTTCATCATCATAGTCCCTCAATTGTTGTATTTAACTTTGATTCCATCGCCAACATACAAATTAGAATGACAGGCCCTACAGCTGGCAATAAAAATACCAGCCCCCACCATCCAGAGCGTCCAATATCATGAAGCCGTCGAGTGATTAACGCTAAAACGGGTACAAATGAAATGATGCTGTAGATGGCATCCGGCCAAGCGCCTTCTGGCATAAAAATGTCGTACAGAATAAATAGGATTGTTATCACGACATGGAACAACATAAATACCCAAAATTCTTGTCTACCTGAACGCCCTGAGAAATCGAAATAGCGTTGCCACGCCAGTAAATACCAATGCATACCTAACTCCAGTTTCTGTTGTAAAGTGGCATTGATTGTGAACACGATTGACGTGTATTGCGTTCTAAAACCGGTTTTAGGTCGTTCTAAATCAGGTATTTATCAACATTGCCTTTAACTTTGGTACTGATCAGCGCTATGCTAACCGAACGCTCATCGGTCTGATTTCTGGTATCAATAATGCTGTCTATTCCCGTTCCTTTTGTTGTGTCTTTGCTACTCGTGATTCTCGCGATTACGCTGTATGCGCGTATGGCCGAGCAGAGTAAAACCGCTTGTCTGTTTGTTGGACTGTGTGCATTGACAACCGCTATCGTGGGACTGCGCTGGGCGTATGACTGGACATTTCTACGGTATCTTCAACCGTTATTAGCAGCGTTGATTCCGGTCTTTGCCTGGTTTAACTTTTCTTCTTTGCCCAAAATGCGCTTTTTCGTCCGACACTCTGTCGGGCCTATCTTAGTGTGTATTTTCGTTGTGACTCAGCGCTTATGGACTCCACCACTGGATGAACTGATTACATTGATGTATCTGGTATACAGTTGGATGCTGTTCCGCTTTGGTATTCATGAGAACCAGCTCAGCCATATATCGTTGGGATATTGGGATACTGTTAGGTTTGCCGCCAAACTGGCGGGAGGGATGCTGTTATTTTCTGCGGCCATCGATACCGCCATGTCACTGGATTTTATTTTTAATCATGGCAAAGCCGCGCTATACATACTCACAGCGGGTAATCTTATCATGCTTCCCTTGTTGTCATGCTCCGTTATCTTAGCGGGTATTTATACTCCCTCTGAATCGAACGCAGATAATGGTGAGAAATCCGAAGTCCCGAATCCAGTCGTTTCAGTAGAGCCACTCATATCAGCGGAGCGAGCCAAAGAAATCGTCACATTGCTCGATGCCTACATGAAAGAAAAACAGATTTATCTCGACCCAGACCTAACTTTATCTAAGCTGTCGAGAAAATTGGTGATTCCAGCCAAACAGATTTCTATTGCCGTAAACCAAATACAACAAAAGAACATTTCCAAGCTGATTAATGAATATCGTATCGAGCATGCAATGCATGCTCTTGAGAACTCGGATGACACCATCACACAAATTTTTATGAATTGCGGCTTTCAGACCAAATCAAACTTTAACCGTGAATTTTCCCGTATCACAGGAAAGACACCGAGTG
Source organism: Vibrio viridaestus (assembly GCF_003856525.1). GTDB lineage: Bacteria > Pseudomonadota > Gammaproteobacteria > Enterobacterales > Vibrionaceae > Vibrio > Vibrio viridaestus. Next base: position 203,217 of record NZ_RJVQ01000007.1, on the reverse strand, counting down.
AGTATAGAAAGAGCGTGTGAATACTGGGGACCCTTTTACGTATGCCTTAACGTAGGACGACTCACATGTTTGACTTCAAGAAATGCATCTAATCCCCATTGTCCAAGTTCACGTCCCAAACTGCTCTGCTTCATCCCTCCCCAACTAGCAGCAACATATACTCTCTGTTCCATATTGACCCAGACATTACCTACATCCAGTGAACGCGCAAGATAGGATACAGTGTCATCATCACGACCAACGACGCTGGCTGCAAGTCCATACTCAGAGTTGTTGGCAATCTGAATAGCTTCATCAATATTGCAAAACGTCTGACAGCACAGCACCGGACCAAATATTTCTTCATTCCATAACCGACTCTCTGATGGAACATCAATATAAATGGTTGGCTCAACAAAGTATCCTTGGCTAACCAACCTGTCGCTTTTCCCGCCGGCAATACACTGCAAATTTTCCTGATGAGCAATAGAAAAGTAAGCTTTAACTCGTTCATACTGCTGCTGCGAACATAATGGACCCAGCTCAGTGTCTTGCTCTGAAGGATCTCCTATTTTGAGAGTGTTAATTCTTGCAACAAGCTCCTCGTAGAGTTGACCTGCAATTGCCTCATGCACAATCAACCGAGACGTTGCAGAGCACATTTGTCCTGCGTTGAAGAGAAATCCCGATAATACAATATCAGCAGCTTTACTTAGATCTGCGTCTTTACAAACGATAACTGGCGATTTTCCACCCAATTCGAGACTAATGTTTTTAATTAAGTTGGCACTTTCACGCAAAATATGACGTCCGACTTGTGTACTACCAGTAAACGAGACTTTATTAACACCTAGATGAGTTATCAATGCCTGACCTACTGTATCACCACGCCCAAATACGATATTAATTACACCTTTTGGAAACTGAATTTGCTCACAGATATCGATCAAGTTTTCCTCAGGAATTGGGGTGACCTCAGACGGTTTAAGTATAACGGTACAACCAGCAGCAAGAGCTGGAGCAAGCTTCCATGACGTCGTCACTGTTGGGAAGTTCCAAGGGGTAATTAAGCCGACTACACCTACAGCTTGTTTGATACAATGTGTTGTCGAGTCTGGATCTCCGTTTTCTATGTCTGGTCGTCCCAAAATAGTCTCTTGCGATAAAAGATTGGCGTAATAACGGTAACAATCAATGGAATCAGACACATCAAGATACGCTTCACTAATTGGTTTTCCACTATTTAGCGTAATGTTCATCGCGATCATATCCTCATGCTCATCAATTGCATCTGCTAGGCGATTTAGCCACATCGCACGATACGATGGATGAGAATATTTCCACTCCTCAAGTGCATCTGATGCTGATAAAAAGGCCGCTTCAACATCTTGAGCATTACCAACGGGTACTTTTCCTATTACTTGCTCAGAGAAAGGATTAATAACGTTATCATAGCTTGCCGAAGAAGATAGCGTTCTTCTACCACCTATGTAGTTTTGAATCTTTTGCATAAATACAACTCAATAAAAATGGGCAGTATTACCTGCCCAACATAAACGAACTAAATCTGGGTAATTAAATCGCGACTTTTTGTCATAGAAACGCATTTTTTAATCACAAGATATAAAGCAGCAGCGAAGAAGAAAGTTATCGCTGTAGATCCTATTTCCAATGGTTCAACATAAGTAAAATAGAATGAAAAACACGCGCTGATAACATAACTGACAACTGCAGAGAGGTTATATCCATTGGTATAGAAATAACGCGGAGCTTGATCGCTGGAAACCGAATTGACATCAATAGTTCCTTTTTGAACCAAGTAGAAATCCGCTAATATAATCGCAAAGACTGGGATGACTAATGTCCCAACCAATAATACCCAATCAAAAAATGATGCCATCAATCGTTCCTGAAGATAAGAACCTGCCAGACATACGATTCCAAGAATGAAGGTAAATGATCGAAATTTAACTTTTGGGGCAACTGACATTGCGCTCATCACAACACTATATAGAGTCATGATGTTAGTCGTCACGATCGATAAGAACATAACTAGTGCAGCAGCCAACCCATACTGACCGGACAGGATTTCAGACGCATCGTACGTTGGTGCCATATTATTTAATATAGAGACACCGCCAACTAATATACCTAGTCCCATCGCAATGATAGTGCCGAGCATATAACCAATAGTGATCCCAGTTGCACTGACCACACGGCTCCGGCAATAACGATTATAATCGCATGGTAATGACATCCATGAAAATGCCGTAGCAAGCACAATATCAAACGCAATCGCATAGGTCAGTGTCGGTGTATCAGACAGTGGTAAGTCTTCTAATTCATTGATTCCATATTGATTAAGCAATGAATAAATCACTACAAGAGCAACAATTAACATCGCACTAGACGCGAGGCCTTCTATCTTCTGAATGCCAGTATGCCCAAGTATTGTTACCACTAGGACAATACCTTGAGTGATAAATATAGACAATAAAATATTATCGACATGAAACAGCCCGATAAGTAGCTTATTCAGTGCCAATGCGCCCAAATATCCTTGGATGAATCCCCAACCACAGAGAATCACCAAGTTAATAATAGCGAAAATTTTAGCGCCTTTAATTCCAAAGGTTGATCGTGCGATAACAAAGGTTGGCAGGCCAGTTTTTGTCCCTATAACAGCAGTCAAAGCTAAAGCTACACATCCCAGTGCCGATGCAAGAAGAACAGCGCTAAAAGCCATTTTGGGTGAAAGATCTGGAATAAACATCTGCCCAGTCATAACGGTGGGAATAACCATCGTGGCTGCTACCCACAGAAAAATCGTTCCCATCAACCCCATATTACGTTCCGACGCTTTAGTCGGACTGATATTATCATTCCCTAATCCAGACATATTTCACCTCCGTGTTTATTTTGTCTTTTTACCCAACAATTACTCTTCTCGTCTCAAAGCTTGGCACATACAATGAACACCGCCGCCGCCCTTAGTTATCATTGAGATATCAGGGTCATACACACTCAGCCCAATCGCCTTACAACGCTCTTTTAACGCCAAACTTTCGGACGGAATCAATACTCTGTCATTACCGAGGGAGACAATATTGCAGCCCAATTCCATGGCTTCTTTGTACGGTATATCAATAATTTCAATGCCTTTACTAGCAAGCCAAGAGAGAAGCTTATCTGGTACAACAGCCGTACACACTGCCGCTAATTTCTCAGCGACCATGACACATTGAACGTCTAGGTGTAGGAAATGAGGATCAAATTTGACGTCAAAAAACTCCCACCCTTCCTGTTCAAACCAGCTTTTAACCTGAGCAATGCCCTCCGAGCTGGTTCGTTCTCCAGAATAACCGCATAGCGCGACTCCAGGTTCAATCAACATAAAATCTCCCCCTTCAAAGCTGCCAGCCGTCACCACATCGTAGATTGGGATATTTTTGCTTTGATAGAATTCAACCGCAGTGAGCCATTCGCTGCGACGCCATGGGCTAAACATTTGTGTGATAACGGCTCCCCAAGGAGTCATTATTGATGAATCTCGAGCATATACTGCATAGGGCTGTTCTGATTTAGCCTCTAAATAATGGACCTGAACATCGGCTTGATGATAAGCATCGATCATTTCACTATATTGCTGTTTAGCAACTTGTGTATCAAACGTTAACCCATTACCAATATGACGACGAGAGGTAGAATTACCAGTTCGCCACTCATAATGATCAATAGGGCCGACCACAACATCTTTAAGGACTCCAGTTTCTGAACTGATCCCCCAAAATTCAGGTTGTTTGGTTGGTTCAAGCGGATTTCTTGTACGAAATAGACTGTTAGTCATTCAATAAACTCCTTTTTATTCTACTAATTTGATAACACTGTGAAGCAAAACATTTGCTCCAGCTTCTATATGATGAGATGCAACATTTTCGGCTTCGTTATGCGATATCCCTCCTTCACAAGGAACGAAAATCATCCCAACAGGACCGACATAAGAGAGATAAACTGAATCATGTCCGGCTCCCGAAACGATACGCAGATAATCAAGATCCAACGTTTTACATGACGAATGTATCGCGTCGATACATTGCGGAGAAAATTCAACAGCGGGTGATTGCCATAGTTTCTTAATATCGCAACCTAATGAATGAGTGGCTGTCACATCTTGAATAACTTGCTCAAACTGATGACTCATTTCATTCAATGTAGTTTGATTTGGATGCCGAACGTCAATGGTAAACGTGACAGTCTCCGGCACGGTATTTGGGGAAGATGGATGTGTTGCAACTTTACCAATTGTTAAACGAGCGTCATCACCATATCGAACAATTTCTTGGTACAGCTTGCTAAGTGCCTCAGACATACCTTTGATGGGATCATGTCGCATCGTCATAGGTGTGGGGCCAGCATGTACAGACTTTCCTTTTAATGTGATTTCATACCAATGCATCCCCTGAACACCTGACACAATGCCAATCGGCTTATTTTCAGCTTCAAGAATAGGACCCTGTTCAATATGTAATTCTAATGCAGCTTTAAACGGAAACGCGTTGCAGCATATATCACCTAACTGATCGCTCTTTAGTAATGCCTCGTGATAAGTAATACCTTTTTCATCAGTAGACTGATAAATCTCTTTTTCATTTAGCTTATTGGCAAAGACACCCGAACCAGACATAGCAGGCGAAAAGCGAGCGCCCTCCTCATTTGCCCATACGACTATATCAATCGGATGGGTAATCGATAGACCGCTTTCCTTTAGGGTATATAACACTTCCAACGCCCCTAAAACACCATAGATCCCATCGTACTTTCCACCAGTAGGCTGAGTGTCCAAGTGAGAACCAATTAAAACTGGCAAGTGATCTTTTCTATCGTCATAGAAACGTACAAATAGATTACCCATTGAATCGAGTCGGGCCACTCCACCTATTTCAGAACACCAAGATAAAAAAAGTTCACGACCTTCTTTATCAAGTGAGGTGAGAGCCTGACGGTTACAACCGCCTTTCTCGGTACCTCCAATCTTCGCCATATCAGAAATGAAACGTTCTAATCGAGGCAGATTTATTTTTAATTCATTTATCATCACAGTAAGCTGTCCTTTCTCTACATAGGATTAGCTTATTCTGATGAGTAAACATTACTATTACCCGATTGAGGTATAGACAGTAGCCGATATAACAAACTATCTATAACTAATTGTTTAAATTCATAATTTCATCAAATATTTTGGCTAGTAGTTCTTTCTGTGAGCTAATTTCTAGTTTGCTATAGATATTTTTGCGATGAACCCGTTCAGTCTCATAAGAAATATCTAATTTTCGGGCTGCTTCTTTACTAGAGAATCCACGAATCAATAGTTGCATGACCTCTTTCTCTCTGGGTGTTAGTACATCGCCACCAAAGCCGTTCATCACTTCACGAAGCGATAAATTAGACTCCCTTTCTGGCGGAGACATCTGTATATCATGCATTTTGACAGTTGAACTTAAGATAGGAAATAAAGCCCTTAACTTAGAAAGCACTCTATGATTAAACCGGGGCAGCGATTTAGTTCTTCCCAGAGAAAGAAGATACGCGGAGCCGTCTTGTCCCTGAACAGAAAAACACGTTTCATCAACCAGTTTTGAGGGATGGAAGTATTCTTCGTAATAGGCACTGTCATAAAAATCATCAGGTGCGATATCATCCAGACTAACTAACCCTTCATTACCTTCATTTGCGCAGTAATCATAAAACGGGCTCAAAAGATAAGCGCCCTGCAGATACGCATCCCACACGGCCAATTCGTCGGTTGCAAACGACGAACATAACACAGTAGGTTTTTTCGCTGGGTGATAAACAAGCATAACGTAATCATCAAAGCTTGCCGTTGTGCGGAGTAAATAGGTTAATTTATCAAAGAAATTGGGTTGTCCTACCGACAAAATCAGGTCGGCAATACCGTTAATAACTGCCTGATCTCCGTTGAAGTAATTTGTATTCATCAGTTAGTGTCTGATTTTTTCTACGTATTTATTTGAGTTAACTCTAACACAAATAAAATATTTATCTCGCATCTTATCTTTACTCATCGACAATTGAATATGATCATTTGAAAACGGCTATTTATTAATTGAGTCTCGCTAAGCGCATCGGAGTAACAGGCATGCCGTAGAAATCAAATGGCTTACCTACAATCTGCCCACCTAATCGCTCAACAATAGAAACCGTAATATCGCGTGCCTCAATATAAATACTATCCGTCATAGTCAGAAGTTGATGGAGAGAATATGAAGCCAACTTTAAACCAATACCAAGCTGGCGAAATCGTGAGTCAACAACAAACCTTCCCCAATGCCATTCTTCGTTCTCATACCAGCCAGCGGCAGCACCCAGTATGTATTCGCCTGACCTGGCTACCCACCAATATTGAGGTGTATCATCTGGCAGCGGAACAAGGTCCTCCGGAATAGCCTGCTCTTTTGCGAATGTATCGTGAATTAAACGCAACACATCCTCTTTATAAGAAGTCGTCAGTTCCTCTATTTGTACTCGCGACGGATCAATCGAGGCGTTATTTCTAAATGCGCAAAGGCGCAAAGCTCGAAGACCCGAGATAACCTCTTCCGCCTCATTCAGGCTTAATTGAGGGATAAGACGACCAAGTGTTTCATTGGCAGCAGTATCAGCTTCACCGAGTCGTTCAATACCCAAAGTCGAGAGTTCAAAGCGTTTCTGCCTTTTATCTGTCGATTCTGGATAGGCATGTATTAGTGCCTGATTTAATAGGTTGTTCAGAGTTCGGCTCAAAGAGGCTTTTTCGATATTGAGCTGAGTGCCCAATTCCGAAAATGAGGTCTGCCCATTTTTGTGTAAATACGTCATTAGGTGCGCCTGCGATAACGATAGACCCGAGTTGAGGCAATTCTTATCGAGCAATCCCAGTTCACGGACCAAATAGCGTAATTCACTTCTTATCTGTTGAACAGTTGCATTCATCAGAGTTACTCTTTATTGATACTATCAACAAAGAGTAACTCAGTTTGTTGATACTATCAACATCTTTAAGTGGGCAATAAAAAAGGCCGCAGTTCTATGCGGCCTGATTCAACTAAATAAGCTTAACCAGCAAGGCCTTGCTTCGCCAGATACTCATCATAAGTACCGTGGAAATCTCTTACGCCATCTTTAGTAATTTCAATGATGCGTGTTGCGATTGATGATACAAATTGACGGTCATGAGAAACAAACAATAGCGTACCTTTGTAGTTCTCTAATGCAAGGTTAAGCGCTTCGATCGATTCCATGTCCATATGGTTTGTCGGTTCGTCCATCAATAGGATATTTGGACGACGCATAATAAGCTTACCAAACAACATGCGACCCTGTTCTCCACCAGAAATCACTTTTACCGATTTCTTGATGTCATTTTGCGAGAACAACATGCGACCAAGGATACCGCGAACAACCTGCTCGTCTTCTCCTTCGTTCTTCCATTGTCCCATCCAGTCTAATAGAGTCATATCCTGCTCGAAATCATGAGCGTGGTCTTGGGCGTAATAACCGATGTTGTTATTTTCTGACCATTTTATTTCGCCAGATTTCGGCTCCATAACGCCAGCAAGGGTATTGAGCATGGTTGACTTACCAATACCGTTCTCACCGATGATAGCAATACGCTCACCGACTTCTACCAGTAAGTTAACGTCTTTGAATAGGATGTTATCGCCATAACCTTGAGTCAGACCCGTCACTTCCAGTGCGTTTCTGAACAGTTCTTTTTCTTGATCAAAACGAATAAATGGAGATTGACGACTCGACGGTTTGACTTCGTCTAGCTGAATTTTATCCAATTGCTTCTGACGAGATGTCGCCTGTTTCGCTTTTGAGGCGTTTGCAGAGAAACGGCTTACGAATGTTTGCAGTTCTGCAATTTGAGCTTTTTTCTTCGCATTATCTGCCAGCAGACGATCGCGAGCTTGCTCAGCAGCAAACATGTATTCATCGTAGTTACCGGTAAACAGGCGAATTTCACCGTAATCCAAGTCAGCCATGTGCGTACATACGGTATTTAGGAAGTGACGGTCGTGCGAAATGATAACCATGGTACAGTCACGAGCCAGAAGAATCTGTTCCAACCAAGCGATTGTATGCATGTCCAGGTTGTTCGTTGGTTCGTCAAGGAACATGATGTCAGGTTCAGCAAACAACACCTGAGCAAGCAATACCCTTAGTTTCAAGCCAGGGGCAACTTCACTCATTAAGCCAAAGTGCTGAGCCTCTGGGATACCCAATCCAAGCAGTAACTCGCCAGCGCGAGCTTCAGCTGAGTAACCATCCATCTCGGCGAATTCGGTTTCCAAATCACCAACACGCATACCATCTTCATCAGACATTTCAGGCAGAGCATAAATGCGATCTCGTTCTACCTTAACGGCCCAAAGTTCTTTGTGTCCCATGATAACAGTATCGATTACTGTATATTCTTCAAACGCAAACTGATCCTGACCCAATTTAGCAATGCGCTCATTAGGATCATACGATACGTTACCTGACGATGCTTCTAATTCACCATTCAGGATTTTCATAAACGTCGATTTACCACAACCATTCGCACCAATCAGGCCATAGCGGTTACCGTTACCGAGTTTAATAGAGATATTTTCGAACAATGGCTTATCGCCAAATTGCATTGTGATGTTTGCAGTTGATAACACGGGACATTCCAGGTTGGATTTAAAAACAAAAGAGTTGGAACAACACCAACTCATTAAACTGGCGATATAGTAACAGGTTTAGTGATAAACATCACAGTGGTTTTGAATTTCTCTAGTCAACTGTTGGCGAACTATCCAATAACTGCAACACGAACACCACGCAATATCTGGCGAATTAGACTTCTCTCTTTTTTAGTGCTTGTTTTTAAAACTATCAAATAGAGCACGGCATTTATCCACTTACATCGCTTTTATGAAACTCATTTAGTGGTTTTTTTGCATCCTTACTTAGTGCTACCTACACTGAATAGGGTCTGCGTTCCAAACTTCTGTTGAGAGGTAATATGCGAGTCAACACAATACGATTAAAAATGTTGTTCCCTATTCTACTTTTGGCAGTAATAGGTATTAGTATCTTTGCCTTCATGTACGTCATTACGAACATGGAAGCTAAAGCAATGAAGAAACAGGGCGAAATCTACTTTGAAGCTGTCGCTGTTATTCTTAACGCTGATAGAGATATTTATCAAGCAAGATTGGCACTCGAAGAGGCTCATAGTGGTCAAATTACCTACTCCGAAGCACAGGCAACGTTTGATGAAAACGCCAAACAAGTTTATGACCGCTTTTCAAAGTATCTTGCACTATTAAAAGACGAGCCAACGATTAATAAGCAGTTCAATGACTTTTACCCATTATATGAACAATGGATCGCACGCACTAAGTCAGTATCTTCCAATATCGAACGTAATCAGCAGCTCATAAAACAATTAGACGTGCTTGATGTGAATTTCAAAAAACTTAGGCACATGCTGGATATGGCAGGTGAATCACTAAGAGATCACGTACACAAATCAGGAAACATCAATCAAGAAACCCTCGAACGCTACGCAGAAGCAGTCGCTGAAGTGCTGAATGCAGACCGTGATATCTACCAAGCTAGATTAGTTCAACAACAAATAATCAACGGTATTGGCTCTTACAAAGACAATGTGAAGCTATTTGAAGAAAATGCGCTTCAGGCCATGACTCGATTCAAATCCTATACCTCTTTGCTGAAAAATGAGCCCAACTTCACTGAGCCCTATAAAGAATTCGACACACTATTCTCAGACTGGTTTAAAGATAGCGGCGTATTTCTTGAGTCCTCTTCAGTCGCAGACAAAACACTCGAGAAAGACTTATTCGCTCAATCTGATACGTTCTTTAGTCAAATTAGAGATATTTTAGACAAAGCAGGCGAAGCGGTAGGACAAAGAGCAAAAGAATCTGAACAGGAGACGTTACAGGAAATAGAAAGTCTACAGACCATTGCGACAATTATTATTGTCATTGGATTTATCATTGCCTTTGTTATCGGCTTTTACATTCCGGTTAAGATTACGGCTAACGTTAAAAATATCGCACGAAGAATCAGAGAAATATCCGAAGGCGATGGTGATTTGAAAGCGCGAATAAACAGCGAGTCTAAAGATGAACTCGGTGATCTTGCACAAGAGTTTGATTCCTTTGTCGAAAGACTGCAGGGAATAATCAGCATTATCCAGGAAAAGAAAACCGCGTTAGGCCAAACGACCTCTCGCCTTTCTGAAGTCTCTAACTCAGTCAATTCTCTCTCAGACGGATTAGTCGGATCGTCAGATTCAATAGTTAGCGCAGCAACAGAGATGAATGTTGCCAATCAGCAAATGGCCGAAGTCGCTCAGGGAACCGCGCATGAAGCGACAGAATCAAGTCAAGCAGCGCAAAAAGGAATGGGAGCCGTATCGAACTCAAAAACCGCCATTTCAGAATTGGTCAATAATATTGAAGCGGCTTTATCTCGAGCCAGTGAATTGGAAAAGAGTTCAGGAGCGATCGCGTCTGTTCTGGAAGTCATTCGTGGGATAGCTGAACAAACTAACCTCTTAGCACTCAACGCAGCTATCGAAGCAGCACGAGCTGGGGAGCACGGACGCGGCTTTGCTGTCGTCGCAGATGAAGTTCGCCAGCTTGCGACGCAAACAAGTGAGAGCACCAATAAAATTGAAGGCATGATTAGCCAACTTAACGGCAGTGTGACTGATGCATTTAAAGCGATTGAAAACAGCCGAAAAAGTGCAGGTAATACGGTAGAAAGTTTCGATGAGGTAATTCATATATTCGATTTACTTTCCCAATCTTTTTACACTGTAAAAGATCTTTCGGAACAAACGGCCAATGCGACACAAGAACAGGCATCTGTTGCGAATGACATCAATGAGAATTTGATTGCAATGAAAGATCAGACTGACGGTGTCGGTCATGCTTCTAAAGAAATTCGCAGCCAGTTTAATCAACTAAATCAACTCTATAAAGAATTGAGTGCTCAGGTAGATAGGTTCAAAGTATAAGTTAGTTCAAACAAGATAGTGCAATTAGAGGGTGACACCAGACAACTGCTGTCGCCCTTTACTTTTAACGACCGTACGTTGTCTCAATATAGTGCTCAAACTCTGTGCACAATTCCTCATCATCAATTTGATTAGAGCTAATCAATTTGTCGCCATCAACCACATTGATGGTGGCATTCAATGTCTTAGGTTCCGAACGTATGCGCCCTTCAAGCTGATTGATTTTCTGTTGTTCCAAACTCCACGCTTCTTCAGAGGATAGATTACAAACATCAGCAAGGTATTTAGCGTTGAAGCCTTCACCTGTTAGGCTTTCAATCGTCGCATTATGAGACACTTTATTACCACGTAACCAGTAATGTTTAGCAAGCAACGGACCGATTTCAGGATTATCGGTCAAATAACCAAACTGCTGCGTAAAGTAAGCGCGTGTCTGGTAAACAGCCATATGTGCAAGCAAGTATCCCTGATACGAACAGGCCGACTCGTCTGATAACAGATGAGGTATCGCTAATAGCGGTCTAGGACTACAAGCAAGACCTAATATCTTCTGCTCCATCTCTCTGGCAAGTTGAGTTACGCGTTCTGGTGTCAAATCGGCATCGGACAGTTTATATAGCTCGCGTTCGAAATAAGGTACGACCAAAATACTGCGTTCTCCATACGCTTTGAATGGCTGACGACTTTCGATCATTTTTTTAATAATGCTATCAGGCACAGCTCGACCATTCGCATCCAGCGCATATTGTTTTAACCAATCTGCATCGGTCAATAGACTATCGCAAAACATTGACTGAGTTTCCGCATAAGCCATCGATGTGGGAGCGAATTCTTGGGAAAAACACGGTGCGTTTAGTTTTACGTTTGCGAAGTGGGCAGCGTGCCCTCCTTCATGAAACAGGGTGTTAATACCATCGTACCCACTGCCAACCTGATCGGGTTTAGCGTTACTCGTAAAGTTAACTTTAGCGGCAACCCACTCACCTTGGTTATAAAAAGACGGTATTGGACCATGACAGAATCCGTTCTGATATTTTCCTTTTCGGTCTAAAAGATCTAACGTCAATTCTGCCTGTGAATAGTCGATATTTAAGCGACCAAATGATTCCATCCAACGACGTAATGATTTAGAAAATGGGACATAAGGATCGAGTTCTCGCATCACATCCCCAGCGAAAGAAAACGCAAAGTTATGCCCAATAAGAGCATCTTCTCCTTTCTTATCGGCAAGCATTTTTAGGCTTTTTTGGTGACTATCGCGAGTGCGTACTTCAAAATCATCCAAAATGCTGAACAGCTCATCACTGGTCATCTGCTCAGTCTTAACGACGGAATAATCGAAAAAGGAATCATAGCCTAGCGAGCGGGCGAATTGGTTTCTTAGTTTTACCAAATCTAAAAAGCCATTTCGTAAAAGCCATTGTTCTAAATCTAATAATGCCTGATGAGCGGAACGTCTTACAGATTCATTATCATTGGTGCGGATGGCAGAGCTCAATGTAGGTAGTGAACCATCCACTTCGTTTCCGTTTTCATCCACGTAGATCATCGAATGATTTTTTTTCTTTTCGAATAGATCAGCTTCAAATTTAATTAACTTCTGTTTAAATTCACGAGCCTCTTGTGATTCCATAGCATGAGCTTTAAACATGGCCAACCAACCTTGCAGACCGCTAATCGTCTCACTTTTTACTTTTTCATCTGCAATAGACTTGGCTTGTTCGATTTGATCAGTTAATTCACTGATACGCGTGGGATTACTCAAAAACTCCGTCCACTGGGTTTGCGCTTCGGCGGATGCATCATGGTCATCGCTTGTCCCCATGTAAGTTTCCCAGAATAAATCCTCTTTTGTTCTATGAATGGATAGATATTCTTGATTTAGCGTATTCAGATAACTCGTTGCGGTCATGGCTACCTACTTTTAGGTTATTGGTTTCACTTCATTTCCATACTAAACCGATTCTTTTCCTTTTCAACTAATGGATAGAATATTCAAGTAACTCGACAAGAACTTAGTACGAACTTGATTGGAGAGATTGTTTCAACTGCCAGTTGCGACATCACTCATCCTATGTTAGTTGTTGTAGCATTGAATCAATAAGTTAACTATTACATATGAGCCCACAACTTATCTTCTCATTTCGCATAGAAATACAAGTTACCTCCCCTATCGTTGTTAGCAATGATAGAGAATATGGCAAACGCCAACTGATCCCCATCGCTTCAGGTTCGGTTTCAGGTGATATCGAGGGAAAGGTTCTACCAGGAGGAATTGATAGTCAGATCATTGATAAGAATGGACTATGCCGCCTCTCTGCACGTTACGCTGTTGAAACAAACGATGGTGAAACATTTTATATTGAGAACAATGGAATACGTAGAATTCCCGAGAAATGGCGAGATCAATTGTTTAGTCACGATATGAGTTTCTTCAATGAAATATCTGCACAAGATATTTACTTTAAAACGACGCCCACATTTGAGGTATACGGTAAATCACTGCAATGGCTGACAGAGAATTTGTTTGTCTGTAGTGCTCAGCGCAGTGCATCTGGCGTGTACTTGGATATGTATAAAGTGAAATAAGTCGCAAATGTCTGTTGTATATGTCAACCTAATGGAATTAATGTGTTTCATATATCAAATTTATTTGAATAAATTAAAAAATAGTTGAATAATGAAGTTCTACAATTCCTAATACAGAGTAAATGTCATGTCTTTTAAACAAGCTTATGCGTACTATTTCTCAATCGCTGTTTTGTTAGCATTCGGCACTCCAGCATTAGTACTTTATCTTGCTGTAAACAGTTAATTTATTTAACTGCACTTTCAGAATCAAAAAAAGTTGGCTTTCACCAACTTTTTTATTGCCTTTAAAGCTGAGTCATAAATGTACCTTCTGGTGTAACAGGAAGATACTTTTTATAAAAATCGAGATAAGCTTTGTTTGGATCCAAGTCTTTAAATAACTGTGGATACATAGATTTAGCATAAAATTGAATCATTGCTCCATCAAGAATCGTGCGACATGCTCCGTGATATGCACCATACATACGGTTGTTCTTAACCGCAGAGATAGATGACCAACCTGTACGCTTTTTAAACCCAGCCAAACGTTCTTTCGCGAGTGATTCAGGTACGCCTTGCCCCATCACCATAGACGTATCAGAACTGCCAGTTTCGTATCCAGTCATAACAATAACATCTGGATTTGACGCAATAATCATCTCAGGATTCAGTTTGCCCCACCATTCAACATAAGGTGCCGAAATATTATCTCCACCAGCCATAGTTGCGATAGCGCCCCACATATTTTTACCGAACGTATACCCTATTTCATCGATACCGGCAGCGCCGTATTCGGTATAGACTTTAGGTTTTGGTAAGTTAGCTTTCTCTAAACGAGCCGTAATATCATTCAGACTATCACTGTACTCTTTGCTTATTTTAGCCGCGCGCTCTTCCTGGCCGGTAATAACACCAATCAATTGGGTACTTTTTACATGTCTTTCCAGAGTCTGAGCATTGTAATCCACAACAACAATGGGTATTCCAGCATCTTCGAGACGTTTAATATCAGCCCCTAACCCTTTATATTGCCAATCAGCTAACATCAATAAATCTGGGTTTAGGCTAATCACTTTTTCGACTGAAAAAGTATTGGTATCAACACGACCAATACCAGGAATTTTATCTAGCGACGGGCGGTGTTCAACATATAGCTTCCAGTTTTCACTGCGTGCCTGCCAAATATATTTCGACATACCGACAACGTGGTCGTACGCTTTTTCTGTACCAATTGCCATGTAATCTTCTGGATAAAAACCGACAATCGCTCGTTGAGCCGGAGCGTCAAAGGTAACCTCGCGACCCAGTACATCGGTAACTGTCGTGGTTTCTGCCATCGCAAGAGAGCTAAAACTAAGAGCAGCAATGCTCAACAACGTTTTAAACATGAATGTCTTCCTGTATTTATTCTTAATCAGTCCATATTTAATGGATTGATTTATCGACCCTAAATAATTTTCACTCATTATAGTTTTATTAATAATGCAAATGCAAACAAATATCATTTAACGCCTAGCTCATGGATTTGATGCTTATTTTAAGCGTAACCACTGTTATACTTCTGTTTAACATTCGGTCTATGATAGAAACCATGCTCAATACACTCTCTATTCGTTCTTATAACCGCGATAAACAAGGACACCAGCACGACTATCACCAGCTGGTTCTTCCCCTTTCAGGTGTTATTAATATTGATGTGGGTGGTTTTACCGGTAAGGTTGCGCCCGGTGAGTGTGTTATTATTCGTGAGGGTCAAGTACATCACTTTACTGCAGAGACCGAAGCAAAATTCGTTGTCGCTGATATGACAGCACTGCCTGACAATCTACGGGACTTTACTGGGGACGTTTTTACAATCAATCTCCCTATGAGTCGCTACCTCAATTTTATCGAAGCTCAACTTCATCATCAGGTCAGTGCAGATATGCATTCAATATTGTTTAAAACGTTTGTTGTATTGCTATCAGAGCAACAATTGCTTAAACAATTCGACCGACGAATCAAAGAGGTGATTGAATTTATTGATCTGCACCTTGCTGAAGATTTGAGTATTGTAAAATTGGCTTCCATCGCCTACCTGAGTGCAACACAGTTTAAAAAGCTATTTCGTGCACAGACCAATGAAACAGCGATGAGTTACATCACTCGGCTTAGGATGGAAAAAGCCAAAGCACTTTTGCTACACAGTGATTATTCCATCCAAATCGTTGCCAACACTGTAGGGTATTCAGACTTGGCGGCGTTTAGTCGTCGGTTTAAACAATTTTATGGTGTATCCCCTTCTAAGCTGTATCAATAAGTCCGTCTAGTTACCATTAATTTGCGTCTGATTAGCACAAATGTAATTTCTATTTTTAAGTAAGATACGCACTATTAAAAGCCGTTAAGGAATGTCAGTTTTGACGAAATCAAATGAATCATTTTACGGAACGCTAGCGGTTATTTTGGCTAGTGTATTTTGGGGTACGACTGGAGTCGCAGCAAGTTTTGCACCTAATGTGAATAGTTTAGCAATAGGTGCAGTTGCTATGGGCTTTGGCGGACTATTATTAGTGTTGTGCTCTATTAAGAGTCTCTTACAAGATAGAATTTTACTTACCCAAAATATCAAATGGATTATTATCGGTGGATTGTCTGTCGCTATCTACCCTTTAGCCTTTTATACCGCAATGAAGTGGTCTGGTGTGGCAATTGGCAATATCATTTCTATTGCAAGCGCACCGCTCTACTCAGCGATATTTGAACGTCTTTTTAGCAAACGTAGTGTCTCATTAAAATGGTGGGTGTGCTTTGCTTTTGGGCTAACTGGAGTCACCTTCTTATCACTGGGTAAAGTTTCCTCCATTTCATATACGTCCACACCCAGCTACCACTACTTCGGAATGTTACTTGGCGCACTGGCTGGACTAACATACGCCCTTTATGCCTGGATAGGAAAGAGCCTTATCGATAAAGGCATCCGTTCAAAATCGTCAATGGCAAGCATGTTTGGCTGTGCCGCACTTATCTTGTTACCGACACTTATTTTTACTGGTGAAGGGCTATTTGATTCGGTCACGAATATAGCGGCGATATCGTATATCGCAGTTATTCCAATGTTCTGCGGTTATCTCTTGTTTGGTTATGGTCTGAATCGTATTGCGGCAAGTCAGGCAACAATGATTACCCTACTTGAGCCAGTTATTGCAACCCTACTTGCTATACAAGTTATTGGTGAGCAATTTGTCATGATTGGCTGGATCGGTATGGCATTAGTCATGATCTGCTTAATCTTACAGGTATCCCCTACTCGTAGATTGGAAAAGATACCTATTTAAGCGTTTTATCTCCACGAGCACACAGGAAAGAATCGAGCCTCCCATTGTATTTTGGGAGGTTTTTTATATTAAAATACCCAAAATTAAACTATTGACATATGTTATTTGTGAAATTAAATTAAGCCAAAGATTATAATGAATGGGAAATAGGAAATGGAATTATTAGGCTATGAAATAACATACTGGATTTTACTAGGCTTAATGCTGTCTGCATTTGCTGCAGGGTTTATCGATAGCGTAGCGGGAGGTGGTGGTTTGATATTAGTCCCTTCGTTTTTATTGGCAGGTCTGCCACCGCAATTAGCGCTAGGACAAGAGAAAATCGTCGGTACTATTGGTACCATTGCTGCAATAAAGAACTTTACTAAAAATAAGAAGGTCGTCTGGTCAGCAGTTGCCACTGGAATACCAGCAGGATTATTAGGTGCGTATGCTGGTGCTCAAGCAATTATGCTATTTAATCCAGATACGATCGGAAAGATCATTCTTGCATTCCTGCCAATCGGTATCATTTTTTCGTTTATGCCCAAAGGCTCAAATGGCGAAAGCACGGAAGTCACCCCTGCGCGTTCGACCCTTTTATTTAGTGTTCCTTTGACTGTATTTTGCATAGGATTTTACGATGGATTTTTCGGCCCTGGCACAGGTAGCTTTTTAATTATTGCGCTGCATTACTTGCTTAAATTCGACCTTATCTCCGCATCCGCGACATCCAAGCTGTTCAACTTTTCTTCTAATGTCGGAGCATTAATCGCTTTTATTCTCGCGGGCAATGTATTGTATGCCCTGGCAATCCCACTTGTAATTATGAACTTATTAGGGAACCATTTAGGCAGCATTGCCGCTTTGAAACACGGATCTAAATTCGTCAAAAGCACTATTTCATTGTCACTAAGTTTGTTAATGCTTTCTTTGGGCTACAAATACTTCTTAGCGTGATAAAGTTCTAAAAAAGAATACGCTAGAGCTATTTAAAGCACATAAAATATAAATAGTAATCGATGGGGAGAATAGCTAATGATTATAGAGAAGGCGCGCATAACCGATTTAGCTGATATAAAAGCTCTGATGTCATTCGTTTCTGAACAAGAAATCCTCCCTGAGTTACCCGAAGAAGGCAAATTGCACTACAAAGCGTATGTGATGGATGAAGTGGATAATCTATTTGCTAATCGAAATTATTTTACCCTAAAAGCGCTCTCGTCAGAGGGTGATTTACTTGGATTCGGGACCATTCGTGACAGCAATTATATAACCTATCTTTTCGTACAAAATGAAGCGCGTGGCACAGGAATAGGTAAAGCGCTACTTAATGCTCTATTGAAAATGACTACTGCACCCGAGATTGAACTGCGCTCCTCACTTAAAGCAGCCAGCTTTTATCAATCTTGTGGCTTTGAAGCCACAGATGGCGAATCTGTATTTAATGGAATTCGCTTTATTCCAATGAGATTAATACGTTATTGATTTTTACACAGCTTGAGTTACTTTAGTCAAATAGACAAACGGATTGAGGTAGAAGGATGCCTATTACAAAAATCAGTCACAATTCATGGAATGAAATTCTCAGCGTGCAAAACTCGGTTTATAAAGAAGTACCTCCTGAACAACTGAACGTGCTCAAGTGTAAATGGGAAACATCTCCAGAAAGCTGCTTTGTTTATAATATTGACGGTACTGTATGTGCTTATTTGTTAGCTCATGGTTGGGATCGTCAATCCCCACCGAAATTGCATACGCTGTTACCAGATGACACGGCTGGCTCCTCCTTATTTCTTCATGACCTTGCCGTATCACCTGAGGTCAATGGTCAGGGTATTGGCTCTAAAATGGTTCAGCACTTAATCACTAAAGCAAAATCAATGGGCTTTACTCGCATTCGTTTAGTTTCCGTTCAAGATTCACATTCATTCTGGCATAAGCTCGGATTTACTAAAGTTATTAGTATCGAGATATCTCCAACTTACGGTGATGATGCACAAATGATGGAACTAGGACTCGCATAACCTCAACTAATCTCTGGTATTTCAAACCCCATTCTCAGTCGACGCTAAAGTGAAAACGAAGCGGTGAAATAATCCCAACTATAAGGACAATTACTCCTAAAAGTTTTGATTTTCCTTATTTTAAGATAGTGACACAATCATCACGTAAACAACGAGATACCCACCAATTAATATCAATAGGAGTCACGTCGTATGATTGCAATGCAATATGTCATAACCCTTCCATCAGATTATCCAATGGACACTATCAAAAACCGCATTGAAACCAAGGGACACTTGCTCAACCATTATCCCGGACTGAAATTTAAAGCCTATTTATATTCAGAAAAGAATTCTCAAGAATACCCATGTACCGTCAACAGATACGCACCTTTTTATGTATGGCAGAATCACGAAGCCATGGTGTCATTTTTAAAGAGTGATGGATTTAAGGCGTTGTGCGATCAATTTGGTCGTCCAGTCATAAAGACTTGGTTTATCGATCACTTATCTCTTGAGCCAACGCAAGAGCATGAACTTGCTCTGATTAACTGCTCTGATAATGCCAGTGACATAAGCGCCACCAATTACGCAGACTGGAGTAACATCGGCGTTTCGTGGTTAAGTGGACAAACGTCATTAACAAACACACCACCAGATTGCATCTATAAGATCGGCTATATTGCGAGATAGAATACCTCTTTGGAATGCCTCTATCAGGAATGAGTCGTGTTGATTGCTATGATCGTCCGGTTTCGTCCTTCACTTTTTGCCTGATAGAGAGCTTCATCTGCATATTTAAGTAGCTCATCAAAAGAGATCGCATTCAATAAGTGACCAGCCAGCCCAATACTGACTGAGACTTTAACATGCTTTATCCCTATGTCGGTTATCGGATGCTCTCTCAATTGCGCGTGAATCCGCTCAGCAACAGCAAAAGCGTTATCTTGATCTGTATCAGGCAGGAATATTGCAAATTCTTCCCCACCAATACGTCCAAATAAATCTCTTTCTCTCAGCGCATTTTTGCATACCTCTGCGAAGTGATTCAGTGCGCTATCACCAGCCGCATGCCCGTAGGTGTCATTAATTTTCTTAAAGTAATCGATGTCGAGCATAAGTAAACTGTAATGCCGCCCTTCTAACCTCAGAAAATTAAATTCTCTTTCAGCATAATCGATGAAAAATTTCCTATTCGAAATCCCAGTAAGATCATCCTTTGTCGCTGCCTGATACAGTCGCTGTTCATAATGAACCCTAACACCAAGTTCCGCATAGAGGACACGACGTGTAACGTATATAGAGCCTAACAGCAAAATAATTCCTGCAATTAACATATACGGTATGAGTGCTCTAGTGGCCGAAATATGTTTCCAGGTCAAAATACCCTGAACATTCCCAACAAAATCTTTTAACACCACGCGGTTACTGGCATCAAGGTTGTGACTTATCGATATATTAGGCAACTCATAATTAGCGACGAGCTTATCTAAATAGTTCTGAGTAATACGAAATCCGATAAGTAATGATTCTGCACGTTTTTGTTCTGTCTCTTCTGAAACAAATGGAACTGTTACGATTTGGTATATCGCACCACCTAAGTTTACAAATAAACTCGCGCCTTCAACACCCATTAAATTGGAATTGGGTAACGATGCATCCGTTAGATCTTGAGAGGAAATTTTATCGTGATGCTGCTGAGCAATGATATGAGTTTGTTCGTCGGCACTCTGAAAGGCTGCAAAATCGAACTGATATTTTGTAAGAACATAGTGTTCAATATTATCTTGAATCCACTTATTATTTTTTTTAACCACGATATTTTGGTAAGACTCATCCCAAAAACTGTATTCGGTTACAATTTCAAGGTCATGATTTGCTTCGACGTTTAAAGCGAGATTAATGCGGGTATAGAGATCCTGAAGCTCGTCCTTTTCGATGATATAGATAAAAATTCCGGTAATGGCATACACTAACAACACCATGATAACGATCATGGTAGTGACTAGGCGCATCACCGCATTAACAGAAATGAACTGCTGTTTTATCATCAAAATCTCAAAAGCTAGGCGTTTATAAAAGATTAGCTTATATAAATTTTATTTCACGCCTAAGCTATTGAAAGATTTGTTTAAGATTAATTATTTAGATTTTGCTCGCAATTTTAATTTATCTTCGAGCTATTGCCATGTTAAGGGCCATTAATCCAAAAACAGTACTGAGCAGCCAGCGCTGAATCATTGACCATAGTTTTTGATTTATTAAGTGGTGCGCAGCCAACCCGGCGGTAAGAACAATAACCAAATTAACTATCCCACTGATAAGAATCTGCATACCTCCAAGCACTAGAGTTTGAGAAAATTCATTATGTCCCGGTGTTATGAATTGAGGAAGCAGAGATAGGTACATCATGGCGATTTTCGGGTTAGTAATATTAGTAAAAAACCCCATTGAAAATAACTTTCTCCGACTTACCACGTTTAAGTCTTGTGTTAAAATCAGCGTCTTCTTATTGGTGATCGCCTGATAGGCGAGGAATAGCAAATAACATACACCTGCAATACGGATGGAGTCGTAAGCATAAGGCACCGCAAGAAGTAACCCTGTGACGCCCAACGCAGCCGACAACATATAGACTATAAATCCAACTAATACGCCACTCAATGACATTATTCCAGCTTGCTTTCCCTGGCACATTGAACGAGATATGAGGTATATCATATTCGGGCCTGGTGTCAGCACCATAATGAGTGAGACCAAACAAAAAGTCATTAGATGTCCATATTCAGGCATTTTTTTTCCTTTTCGGTATAGAATTAATAAAGTTATTTGGCTATTTCAAAGGTTCACCGGCTTCGTCTTCATCAACAACGTCTGTTTCTAAACTGGCTTCGGCCAACCACTGCTTCACGGCATTACTACTCAGTACCTTCGATTGATACTGACGAGCTATATCAGACAATATAATGCCATATGTTTCAAATCTTAATGCTAAAGGTGCATACATCGCATCTGCGATTGACCATTCTCCAAATAGCCACTGACCCGGATATTGCTCCATTTGCTCAGACCAAAGTTCATCAACTCGGTTAATTTCCGCTAAAGCTGCTGGACTCAGTGACACTTTTCTTTTGGCCCGACAATTCATAGGAAGCTCATTACGTAAATTAGGAAATCCTGAGTGCATTTCACAGGCGATTGACCGAGCTTTTGCTTTATTTTGTGGGGAGCTAGGCCATGCTTTTCCATTCAGGTAGCTGTCGTTGACGTATTCAAGAATGGCTAACGAGTCCCAAACTGTAATATCGCCATCAATTAACGCTGGCACTTTTTTAGCAGGAGAAACCTTTTCGATAGCGTCATAAAACTCTGGAGTAAACAGAATCAGTTTTTCTATTTCAGCTTTCACATTGCATTGGCTAAAGATAAGCCAAGCGCGCATTGACCAAGTCGAGTAGTTCTGATTTCCTATAATTAGTTTCATATTTCTTCCTTTGTGACTCACTGTGTTTTATACGAGATTAAGGTATATTAATGACTGAAACTAACGGATAGTTTTGATGGTATATATTAATAAAATAGATGGATAATCAATCATAAATGGATATTGATGCTTTACGTAGTTTTCTCGCATTCGTCGAAACTGGTAGCTTCACTCGCGCTGCGAAACAGATTAATCGTACCCAGTCAGCATTCAGTGCGCAGATGCGTAAATTAGAAGATGAACTAGGTGTCCGCTTATTTACTAAAGATGGAAGAAATCTCGTTTTAAGTGAAGCGGGATTGTCTCTGAGAAGCCATGCAGATCAACTCGTTACATTACACAACAACGCTCTAAGACAAGTAAAACGGTATGAAAATAAGCGCCCCTTAAGGCTAGGTTGTCCAGAAGATTACAATGAGCAGGTTCTGCCAAAAGTCGTGCAAGCTTTAATGGCATCCAAGCCAACATGTTCGATTCAAATTTTTAGCGAGCCAAGTGCCATATTAAGAGATTGGCTTGATGAAGATCGAATTGATGCGGCAATCCTCACTCGATCGCCAGGGAAAGAGGAAGGGTACTGGCTCGCATCAGACCAAGGTGTATGGATTAGCAGTAAAAACTATAAAATGGATACGTCGTCCCCCCTTCCATTGGCGCTGTTTCAAAATGATTGTCAGTATCATGCTTCAGCGATAGATGGATTAGCCAAACGTGGGACTAACTACCAGTTGGTCGCCTGTTGCAACACCGCGTCAGCTCAACGCTCAATCGTTCGAGCGGGCCTAGCTATCGGAGCCATGGGACGGCTTAGTGTCACTGAAGATCTTGAAATACTTGACGGGATGCCATCTTTACCTGCGGTCGACATTGTATTTGTACCGGGAATAGCGTCGCATTCTTTACTTGATCAAGAGTTTCTTGAAAAGCTGGGGAAATTTAGTGAATTGTAAACTGAGGTGAGAAAATCTGAGAGGTAAACACTTAGGCATGAGAGAGAATTTTCCCATGCCTAAAAAAATTAGTGAGCTTTGCTCAAGAAACGAGTTTCAGACACGTCTTGACCATTTTTAGCGTCAACAGTGAAAGTATAAGAGTGAGAGATACTATCAAAGTTGCTCACTAAAACATGTCCGTCTTCTGCAGTGGTAACAACCTGTGTATTTGTACCATTTGTTACGGTTACAGGTACATTTGACATTGGCTCATCACCATTCTTCACTTGAACGTAAGCATTATTACCAACAGTTTCAACATTCATTGATACGCCTGCTGCGAATGAGCCAACAGAAAATAGAGCGGTAGAAAGTGCTGCACAAGCTAATAAACGATTCATAACATTCTCCTAATATTTTTATATGTGTAATTATTTTGCTGTAATCTTGTCACAGAGCAGAAGTATACTCTGTTCCATATTCATAACAACAAGCAAAAATAAAACGACTTGTTCTATATTTAGGACAGCAACTAAAATCTGATAGATAGCAAAAACTCATTTATTGAGAGATAAAGGTAACTTTTCACTTAAATAGTCAAGAAAGGCTCTCACGGCTGGATTCATGTGTTTTCTGCTTTGGAATAAAATATGGATTAAATGAGCTTCTGTAGACCACTCTTCAAGAACCCTGACTAAGCCGCCACTATTGAGATCTTTTGCTGCGAGTGCCTCTGGAATCAAACCAAAACCCACACCTTGTACCACCGCTTCGTGCTGAACTTTCGGATTAAGGCAGAATAGTACTGGCGTATGTTTTATTTCCGCCACATCGCCCTGACTCGACGTGACATGCCAAATTTGCTCTCCTTCATGGCGATCCATTACCGAACTTATCGTTGGCACCTTCTGCAAATCATAGGGTGATTTTGGCATGCCGTATTGCTGAATAACTTCAGGACTGGCAACCAATATCGGCTGCGAACGAGCGATAGTTTTGGCTATAAGTCCCGGCACATCATCGACATTGGCACGAGAACGTAACACTAAATCAAACATCTCTTCAATTATATCGACTGGCCTATCTGTCGCATCAATATTGACGATGACCTTGGGATATAACTTCATAAATTCAGGAATAATTGGGGCTAAATGATACTGAGCAAGGACTGTCGGACAACAAACTCTTATTGGTCCCATGGGTTCACTGGAAACCTCAGAAACAGACTCGTAAGCAAGTACACCTTCACGTACCATTTGTGCAGAGCGTTCATGCAGAAGTTTACCCGTGCTCGTCAGGGCAAATTGATGGGTATTGCGTTGAATTAATCTGGCGTCGAGCTGATCTTCAAGTTGAGTAATGCGACGGCTCAAAAGTGACTTAGTCAACCCCGATACATTTTGCGCAGCTGTGTAACCACCGTGCTCAGCAACCAAGTAAAAGTAGTATAAATTGTTGAAATCCATAGCAGGCAACATCTGTCGAATATCTCGCAAACTCGGTAATAAAGAATGGCGATGTTAACACTATTTAGGTCCAATTGACCAAACTGCTCCTATCTAGAACTCAATCTAAATTGCGTAAACGTGCAACGATCTGACCTATTAGAATACCGATCGCAACACATAGAAAGAGATTGCCAAGTATTTCAGTTCCAGAGAAATGCCATGGCGAATTGACATCAAAGGATACAAACAGAAACGCACAGTACAAAAGACCGAAAATACACCCAGTCCAACTGGCTAAACGAAAAGATTTAGAAGCAAGAAAAGCATGTAATTTACCGTTCAAAGCAATAATACTTCCATGGTTGTACAACATACCCTAAATATAACGTAGTTTGCTCATGATCACATAATCTAACACTGTTAATTTCATCTATCTTATTTAAATCTCACGAGTTGTGGTTTACGAACATTTCTTTTCTTGAATTTTCTATCACGTAAACGCTAACGAAAGAACCAGACATTATGTCCGGTTCTTGTCGCTTAAAAAATCCCACTTAAATTCTAAATTGTGTCAGTAGCTGAGTAATATTTTTACCAAGCTGATTTAACCCTTCAACAGCACGCGTGGTTTCCACTGATTCTGCCATGGTATTGTGGCTAATTTCAGACATCTTATTCACACTTTCGCTCACTTCATTGGATGCTGCCGCCTGTTGTCCCGCTGCGTTTGAAATAGAAGAGATCTCACTATTTACCTCGTGCATATAGCCCTCGATAGCGGCTAAGGCTTCATTTGCTGAATTTACTTTTTCTACGGTTTGATCAGCACTGGTACGACTAACAACCATGGCCTGGTGGGCTTCTTCGGTTCTACGTTGGAATCCCTCGATTATCGTTTGAATCTCTTCTGTCGAATTCTGAGTTCTGGATGCTAATGAACGAACTTCATCAGCCACAACAGCAAAACCACGCCCTTGCTCGCCTGCCCTTGCCGCTTCAATAGCCGCATTGAGCGCGAGTAGATTCGTCTGCTCAGCAATGCTCACAATCACACCGAGTACCGAGCCAATCTTTTCACTATCAGCTCTAAGCATCTCGACTGTATTACCTGCCGCCATGATCTGACTTGACAGTGCATCCATGGATTTTGTGGCAGTAATAATAACCTGGGTTCCCTGTGTCGCGGCTGTAGCTGTAGACTGAGTGAGAGTTTCTGCATCAATCGCACTATTACTGACATCTTGCGCACTTGCTGACATCTCTGTTATTGCCGAAGCAATCATCTGAGCTTGAGATTGCTGTTCAGATACTTGCTGTTGTGTTTTTACTGATCGTTCCGCAAGCGTATCTGAAGATGATGACATTTTACCCGCAGCATCAATCAGTTGAGCAACTGTACCACGCAGCTTATCAGCAAATATATTGTAATTGGACGCGAGGTTATCCAATTCATCTTTACCGGTCACAGGGATACGAATCGTCAGATCTCCATCACCTTCAGCAATATCCGCTACGACATTATTGATATCGTGCAGCTTTCTTAAGGTCGCCTTACTGATTAAGTAAGTGATAATCAGACCGATAATGACTGCAATCGAAGAAACCAGGTATAGGATACGTATTGACTCTTCTGTGTCTTTTTTGGCTATTGTTGCTGCTTCTTCCATTGATTGGCTGATTGACCTTCTTAAATCAGCAATATCGGACGCAATTTTGGGACCGACAGTATCAAGTGTCTTTATTCCTTCATTGCGTGTGTAAATTCGTGTAGCAACTTCGTGTGCAGATTGTTGGTATTGAGAAATAAGATCTTTCGCTTCGTTGACTAACTTTATCCGTTGAGATACTTGTAGTGTTGCAAGTAAGCTTTCAATTTGTTTGTTTAGAACATTAAATTCGTTATTAAATCGTTGCTCTTGTTCCGATTTATTTTCAACCAAGAACTTCATGACATACAGCCGACTCAGGATCAATGAACGTACTGATTGCGCCGCATGATAAGCGGCAAGAATATCATTTTCGTTTCGTGCAGATTCCATAACCTGCGTTAGATTTTTTTCAATAAGAGGGCCAAATACATTCAAATGCTCATTCACTAAAACATTTCGGCGCTGCATGTTTTGTACAACATTATTAGTGAATGTATTAATGTAGTTTTTCGTTTCACCTTCTAGTTTCTTAATAATTTCTAAACGTTTAGGGTTTTGAATCTCTTGGTGAGCGCGCGCAAAATAGGTATGGATTAACTCGTCAGATTGCTTCTGAAAAAGGTCAGCGAATTCATTATTCCCAGTTTGAACGAAATTCTTAACCGCTAATCGCATGCGGTACATGCTATCTGTCATTTCTGCGGCTAGTTCTGTATCAGGGGCAAGGTCGAAAGAAATGGTTTCCATATCACGAGAAAGGTGATTGAGAAGAAAAGAGCTCGTTATGGTGATACCTATTAAGATGAAAATAAGAAGTAAAGGAGCAAAATAGAGTTTTCTGCTCATTGATACACGATCCAGCCACATAATGTAATCTCCAGTAATTACTTATTATAATTGCGCAAATTTAGCGACCATACACTCTTAGAACACAGCCAGTGTAGTGCAAACTAAAACCAAACTAAGGGAATAATTCCCATAACCTAATTAGGGATAACGGCAATTTATTCAATAACTTTACGATATTATTGGCTTTTGCTGATGAAAACCTACTTAGTTTATCAAAAGCTCCTTTCAGCTGTTAATCTTGTAATTGTTTGATAACTAATATATGAACCATAAGTAAAATAAATGTATCTATCTTATTTTAAACGTGTATAGTGTACTCAGCTCTTGCAAAGAGTTATTAGTGAAACATCAAGTACAAGTCTTCTCTTAGCTTCTTCGATACCTTTCGTCATACGCCTGCGATTACTTTTCTTTATAGTCCATGAAATAGCATTTGTTCGTAGCGTTAACTTAATTTGAAATTTATAAACAGAGGTATCTATGTCTAATAACACTACTGGTCTAGTAAAATGGTTTAACGAAACTAAAGGTTTTGGTTTTATTACTCCTGACAATGGCGGATCAGATGTATTCGTTCACTTCAATGCTATTGCATCTGAAGGCTTTAAAACTCTTACTGAAGGTCAGAAAGTGAGCTTTACCATCGAGCAAGGCGGTAAAGGACCACAAGCAGCAAACGTAACTGCGGTTTAAAAAATTTCAAAGGCAGTGATTCATGATTGAATCACTGCCTTTAGTCCAAAAATTGATATTTAAGGAATCTATGTCTAAAAGAACAAGTCGCCAACTCTACTGGTATCACAAAGCCAAAACAAAATTACTAGCACAAAAAGATCTCACTCTTCCATAACTCTTTTCATCCTAACCAATTCCATCTCTTGCAAGACCCATGAAATATAAGTCAGCATTAAACCGTTCTTTCAATCGAACAAACATACTTCTAAGGCAATGAAATGAAAAAGAAAGCACCCAAAAAATCGAATACTCCACCTATCAGCTCTGAAGAAGACAAAAGTAAAAACCTTAATGAAACAAGACGAAAAATAGAGGATATTCTGTTACAAAGAGAACAAGAAAAATTATTTAACTTATAAATGTAGATTCATTTATTAAAAATAATTTTATCAATAATGGTTCAATTCTGGTTTAATAATTAGCGTAATATAGAAGATAGTATTATGCTTCTTGATATAAAAATTATTTTAAGTGGGATGAATACTCTTATTCGTTCCAAAGTAAGTAGAATTTCGAATCATGATTGTGCGTTTCTTATTGGTATTCCTCGCGATTGCCACTTTTTTTCATCCAACCTTTGCTCAGACGAGTGAACCAAGCAACATTCCAACAATATTGTCTGGAGTGAGCTATTTTCATGAAGACAGCACCCACCCCATCTCACTAAATCAGGCAAAGGAACGATTTCTCACCGACAGAATTTCGCATCCTCCGCAAAACTTTTTATCGTTTGGTATTAGTGACCACGCGACATGGATTCGTTTAGACCTGCAGAACAACACAACCGTTGCACAATATCGTCGTCTTAATGCAGCCCAAGCCTGGGTCGATCATCTTTCTATCTATTTAGTCAATGATGCAGGATTAATTCAGGAATGGCATTCAGGAGACTCACAGCCTGCAGATAATCACTTGCTCCCAGGGGTTGGGTTTGTCTTTGACATGACTCTACCGCCTGGCAAAAGTCAAATATTCATTCGTGGACAATCCTTAGACCCATTAACTCTGCCATTAGCCTTATTAGACTCTTATCAAGCAAGGTCACTCGATTCCCAGATTCATATTACTTCTGGTATTTTGTATGGCATTTTACTAGCGCTAGTAGGATTTAACCTTGTTTTGTATAGCTCGCTTAAACAACTCGATGCGCTCTATTATTCAATCTATATAAGCTGTTTTATCATAGTAAATATCTCCTACAACGGGTATGGTTTTGCTTGGATTTATCCCAACTCACTTTTTATAGCAAATCATCTCACGCTTATTTTTATGATATTCCATGGCGTATCAGGGCTGGTATTTGTTGCTAACTTCCTTGCAATTCATAAGCGAAAACCTCGTTGGAATCGGGCTCTTCAGATCTATAGCGCGCTTGGTATATTAGCGATGGTGGTACTAATCAGCCTAGGCTATCACCTTTGGGCAACCACTCTGGCATTTAAGTTCTTATCTCTCACGACCATGATCATGATCCTTCTCGGACTTATGAATCTTGGTAAAACTAGAGATGCCTTGTATTTCTTAATCGCTGTGTCTTGCAGTATGCTGGGACTGCTGGTCACGACCCTATCCGTTTGGGGAGTCTTACCTTATAACTACTACAGTTATAACGGTGCTGTCTTTGGTGTAGTCTTCGAAGCCATTATTCTTGCTGTTATCGTTGCTTATCGTCTAAAAGCCGTCGAACAAAAGAGAGCAACAGCAGAATACCTGTCCTCATACGATCCATTAACGAACTTGTTTAATCGTCGTTCACTGTTAAACGCAAGCACTAAGTTGATTCATACGGCGAGCAACTCGAAGAAGTCAATGAGTTTTGTCATGATGGATATCGATCACTTCAAAACGATAAATGATACCTACGGCCACCATATCGGCGATCTTGCACTCTCACATATTGCAACGCTTCTTAAAAATAACACGCGAGAAACCGACATTATCGCGCGTTGGGGCGGTGAGGAAATAGTGGTACTACTACCTGATACAAATGCGAGTCAGGCACACGCTTATACCGAGCATTTACGTCAAACTATCGCAGATACGCCGTTAAGACATGAAAGTGTGGAAATTACCATTACCGCAAGTTTTGGGATTGCCACCAGCACAAGATCTGACACGTTCGATAGTCTGTATGAACGTGCGGACAAACAACTTTACC
This sequence comes from Vibrio viridaestus, assembly GCF_003856525.1. GTDB lineage: Bacteria > Pseudomonadota > Gammaproteobacteria > Enterobacterales > Vibrionaceae > Vibrio > Vibrio viridaestus. Next base: position 173,030 of record NZ_RJVQ01000007.1, on the reverse strand, counting down.
TAGCAAAAAATCATGGCAGAAATCGTGTTGAGCCACACGATTAACAAGCATCGATCCAAGCTTACCGCTTATAACAAATAAGTGAAGCCAGTTTAATAGTATAAATTTGGCTTCACTACGTTCTTTTCTGTTACCGTCTGGTTATTTTCTAAGTGGCACGACAAGAATATCAATCGATGATTTATTAATCAGGTGGCGGGAATACGAGACAATGTTGCTCCAAAAGTCGTGGTGATGCCCACAAACTAATAAATCGAAATCATTTTCTATGATCGTTCCTGCCAGTTTGTCGCCTAAATCGCCGGTACCGACCAAAAACTTTTGAATTGGACAATCTGGATACGCCTGCAATTCACGTAACATTTCGTTAGCTCGGTCATTAAGAGGTCGTGCAGTTTTATCGGCTTGAATATCAATCAATTCAGTAGATATGTCACCAATCGTACCGTCAACATGAATAAATGAAATATCTGCTTGTGCAGCTTGCGCGAATGATATCGCTTTATCGATTAATTTTTTGCTGTCTTCAGACAGTTCTAATGCCACCAAAATATGCTGGTAAATCATAAGTCCTCCTCAGGCTTTACTACTTATGCCAAGGATATGCCTTATCTAACAAAATAGTATCGAACTGGTCGCAGAATCACGAATAAATGACAAAAAGATCTGATAAATCAATATGTTTATAACTGTCTGGTCTTAGCTTATAGCCGTATCGCACATACATCTGTATTGACCGGAACTAAGGAATATCACATCATCGTAACTATCACCTTCTGACCAGCCAAGTTATGAATCGAAAAATTGAAATTTTTGTAGCTGATTATGAGAATTCACAGCACGCTAAAGATCTTATTGAACTACTTAACGATTACGCCAATGATGAAATGGGTGGCAATGAACCCATCTCGGAATACGTACGGACGAATTTAGTCGCTAAACTTCGTGAAGTACCGGGAGCATTCAGTTTGTTATGCTACGTAGATAATCAACCCGCAGGTTTATGCAATTGCTTCGAAGCATTTTCGACATTTGCAGCGAAACCATTAGTCAATATCCATGATATCGCGATAAAAGCGTCCTTTCGTGGCTTAGGTTTAAGTCAGCGACTCCTAGAAGAAGTTGAAAGCATCGCTCGAAAAAGGGACTGCTGTAAAGTGACTTTGGAAGTATTAGCAGGCAATTCGGTTGCTCAATCAGCCTATACTAAATTTGGTTTTGCTCCATACGAGCTGAGCGAGGGAACAGGCATCGCACAATTTTGGCAGAAGAAATTAAAATAAGAAATTTGGGGGAAGTGAAACTTACTTCCCCAAATCGGTATGACGAGACAGACTTATTGACCAACCGCTTCCAACTCATGGCTCCAGTAGATAAGGCTTTCCACTTCTGGCAACAAAATACCATCTTCTTCTATTCTGGATACCGTCGCCCAAAACTGCTTTGATTCTGATGGCGCCGCTTTGCCAAGCCAGGTTTCAATACTTCGCTTTACATTATCACTTTCGGTACTATCACATACGACTCCGAGCTCGGCGATTGCCGATGTAAAGTCATTCATATCTACAAGATCTGCGTACATCATATGTCAATCCTCGACGTTAGTTCAGTGGGCGTTTGGTTTACCCACCGTTTTATTATTGAAATTAGTCTATTTATATAAGTGTTTTTCAGAATTGAGCCCGCTGTACAAACTCCAACACATGAGAATCAGTACGACAGTAAACGGTAATCCGGTAGTAATCGCCCCTGCCTGAAGAGCAGTCAGTGCATCTGAGCCGCCTCCCAGCAACAAAGCTATTGCGATGATGCCTTCCAATGCAGCCCAAAAAACGCGTTGAGGAACGGGTACATCTAATTTACCTCCCGCAGTGATGCTATCGATAACTAACGAGCCTGAATCTGAAGAGGTAACGAAAAATACCAAAACGAGAACGATACCAACAACAGAAAGTAGACCACTTAGAGATACATTGGCAAACATTTGGAACATGGCTTGCGACACATCACCAATTCCATTAGCAAGTTCTCCAACCCCATTTGTTGCTTGTTCAAGTGCTGTTCCCCCCATCACACTCAACCAAATCAAGGTAACAAGTGTTGGCACTATCAGAACCGCTAACACGAATTCTCTGACAGTACGCCCTTTGGACACTCGCGCAATAAACATGCCGACAAATGGAGACCAAGAAACCCACCAAGCCCAATAAAAAACAGTCCAACCATGAAACCAAGTCGTATCTTCACGACCGATCCAATCGGACAACGGGATAAAATTCTGTGCATATCCAGCAGCAATATCACCCGCTGTTTGGAAAATAGCCAATGTCGGACCCACTGCGATAAGCAATGCGATCATTCCTACTGCAATAAGCATATTGATATTACTCAGAATCTTTACGCCACCATCTAGCCCACGAGTGACAGAGATAATCGCAATCGCAGTAACAACAATGATAAATCCGATTTGCGTTGATAGACCATTCGAAACACCGAATAGATAGCTCAACCCACCAGCTGCTTGTTGCGCGCCAAATCCAAGTGATGTCGCCAATCCAAAAATAGTCGCAAGAACAGCAAGTATATCGATAACGTTACCAATCGTTCCCCAGCAACGTTCTCCCAGAATGGGGAAAAACGCCGAGCGAATCGTAAGTGGTAGTCCTTTATTATACGAAAAGAAGGCCAGTGCGAGACCAACCACCGCATAGATGGCCCAAGGATGTAACCCCCAGTGATACATCGTCGCGGCTAAAGCCATTTGCTTTGCTTCTTCTGTTCGGGCAGCAACGTTCAAAGGAGTGCCGTACCAATCTGTGTAGTACGCGACTGGCTCAGCGACACTCCAGAACATCAAACCAATACCCATTCCAGCAGCAAAAAGCATGCTAAACCATGAAATTCGAGAAAACTCAGGTTTCGCCGTTTTACCACCAATTCTAATTTTGCCAACAGGGGAAAGGAGCAGAAAGAAGCAAAATAGAACAAAGAGATTGCATCCGGCCATAAATAGCCAGTCGAAGTTATTGATTGACCAACTCCTTGCGACCGTCAGGCCTTGTTTAGCACTGTCAGGAAAAGCTAAGGTCAGTACAATAAATAACAAAATTAAAGCGGCACTCACGCCGAATACTGGGTTGTGGATGTCCATACCAAACATACGCACGTTATCTTGTCCGGTGGTATAGTCTGTGTTGTATTTAATCCTTGAGACTTTAGTGTCAATTTTTGGGTAATCTAGTATCGTTTTCATTCGATCCCTCGTTGGATACTCAATCAATTTTCGGGTTGCGCCTGTACATCCTGTTATCCAGCGCGTGCTTTATTACTGGTGTATTACTCCCTCTTCTAAAAGAAGATCAAACACAGCCTGAGCCATTTCAGTAACAGGCTTATCTTTGATTACTTTACCGCCGGAAGAGGCTGTTTTTGCTGTAGCCGCTTTAAAGCGATCAGCCGCATTTTTTGCCTTTACCACTTTTAAGCGTTTTGCTTTAGGTTTGGCAGGCGTTACTTTCCATTCAACCTGCTCTTTATCGAGTAGCAAGTTTTCGACAGTTTGCTTGTCTATCTCACAGTGCCTTGCTCTACCAAATGCACTTTGTCTTGGTTCTGCTGCTGCCTGGTCGACACTGGCAACAAAAGGAATCGCAACACTGAGCTTTCGACGTTGTCCTCTTGGCAAAGCTTGTAAAACGTTAGCACGTCCATTTTCAACCGAGAGAATTTCAGCAATCCCCATAACAACCGGACAATTGAGTCTCTTAGCCAGGAAAAAAGGCAACATGCCAGACGATTCACCAGACTCGGAACGAGTTCCAGTCAAAACAATATCCGGCATATTGGATGCAAAATACTGTTCGATCGAATCAATCGCATCGTATTCCGGCTTCTGGGCCAACACGCGGATTTTTTGTAAGCCCATACCACTGTAATAGGCCAAAGCGGGATCTTCCGGATCGCCTGCGTGAATGACTTCCAATTCACAATCTGATTGACTTAGACCTAATTCAACAGCTCGAGAGTCTGTTGCCGCTCTTCTTGAACGACCAGTATCCGGGTGAGCGCCAATAGAGATCAGTGCGCTAATTTTTAACGGCTTGTCAGCATTAAGCGGCATCTTTCAGTTCCTCTTGTTGAAATGACTCCATCAAACGTATCAGTTCAGAAAGTAACTCGTTGCTATCAGCAATAACGCTCAAATCGGCACGCTTGACCATGTCACATCCCGCATCGGTATTGATGGCAATCACTTTATCGCACGCTCCAATACCCTGAAGGTGCTGTATAGCACCAGAAATACCTGCTGCGATATATACTCTTGCGGTTACCCAGGAACCAGTGGCTCCAACCTGACGATGCCTTGGCATAAAACCATCATCCACAGCCACTCGACTCGCCCCCTCTGTTGCTCCAAGAACGGCTGCGGCGTTATGGAAATTATTCCAATCGTGAATCCCATTTCCTGCAGAAAGAATAAACTCAGCTTCAGTCAGCGGTACCGATTGAGGATCGACGGCCATTTGCCCTAAATCATCAATAGCACTTAATGACATTAGCTCTTTATTGGAATGTGCGAAGTTAAGCTCTAATGTTTTAACTTCATGATCAGTTTCATCAATGGGTAATGCGCATTCTTGCGCAAGTAGCAGAACTCTTGGCGTAGCGCGCTCGATGTCATAACGGCCGCCACCAGCACGACAAGTAGTAGTATTACTATTAACCTGCCAAGCCTGGGTCGCTGGTCTTTCATTAATCAAAGCAGCCAGACGAGCACCTAATTCAAAACCACCACTGATACTGTCTGGGAACAACCAGAATTTTGGCGTACATGCAGTATCTATCTGTTCGAGTATTCTTGTTTTAAGTTCGGGGCAATAAGTTTCAAATTCCTCTCGCTCGATATGGATTAGTCTGTCCACACCAGCAGTAGAGAAATGTTCTTCTTTGTGTTGCCCAAACACGATGGCGACCACTGCACCATTGCCTGCTTCTTTCACCAGACTGTGTGCTTGCCCAAGAATGTCTTTATCGTGACTGGTTAATCGACCACCAGTCATATCTGGCACTACCATGACGTAAAAATCTGGATTATCGACAATATGGAGTGGAAGCTTCTCCTCCACTGAAGCGTTACGAGCGCGCAGAGCGATCGGAGCAATGTTACTGCCGTTCAATCGATCTATTCGCTTAATCCCGTTCGGACCAATGAACCCTACTCGATGCGGGTATCGACGAATAAGTCCGCTCGGGCCACGTTCTTCTGTTGTTTCAGCAATGAACGATTTGTGCTCAGGATGAAGGCGGTTACGCATTATCCACTCAGCTCGAGGATCTCGGCGTATTATGATTTCACTCATGTATTACTCCTACACCGTAAGTGGCTGTTGTTCGGGTTCCCAAGTGGACACCTGCTCTTGATTATCTGTAGCTTCTGCTAGAACATCCGCGACAATTTCTGCTATATCTTTGACTTCAGGTCTGGGCTCAACGACACCTTCAAGCATCGCGGTGCATTGTTGACAGCCCACGGCCACAAGCTCTGCACCCGTTTCACGAACATCGTCCATACGCATGTCAGCTATACGACGCTCTCCTGGGATATCGGTAATCGGTGCGCCGCCACCACCACCGCAACAACGAGAGCGAAAACCTGAACGCTCCATTTCAGCCAATTCAATACCAAGTTGCTTAAGCAGCGCACGAGGAGAGTCGTATTCACCGTTATAACGTCCCAGATAGCAAGGATCGTGGTAAGTGACTTTTCCACCCTGATACTGGTTCAGATTAATAAGTCCTTTCTCAGCGAGTTGATTGATAAAGGTGGTATGGTGCCATACCTGATAGTTCGGCATAGTCCCATCGGGGTACATATCTGGGTATTCATTCTTCAAACAATGGAATGCATGAGGATCGGTGGTAACGATGCAGTCAAACTGATATTTACTTAGTGTTTGAATGTTACGCATAGCAAGACGCTGGAATGTTGCATCATCGCCAAGTCGTCTTGCAACATCTCCGCTATCAAGTTCTTCATCACCTAAAATGGCGAAGTCGATTTTGGCAGCTTTAAGAATTTTGACGAATGATTTCAGGATACGCTGACTGCGCATGTCAAACGCTCCATCTGAAACCCAAAACAAGACATCGGCTCGTTTTACCTCAGACATTAAAGCTAATTCCTGGTCGGCAGCCCAGTTTGAGCGCTTTTGCGGTGCATGACCGTTAGGATTGTCGGTGAAAATTAAATTTTCCAACACCTCAACACCTTTGGTTGGCGTCTCACCTTTTTCTAGAGTAAGGAAGCGACGCATATCCACTACGGCGTCCACATGTTCGATCATCATCGGACATTCTTCCACACAGGCGCGACAGGTAGTACACGACCACAATGTCTCTGAGCTTACCAATCCGCCAACGATAGGCTGATCATGTCCACCCTTTGCACAACCGGTTTCTTTTCCAGGGTATGGACTGCCTGCGTATTTGGCATCCGTTCCCCCCGCCAAACCAACCACCATATCTTGAATCAATTTCTTCGGATTAAGCGGCTGACCCGCAGCAAAAGCAGGGCATACAGCTTCGCATTTGCCACACTGAACGCAGGCATCAAATCCTAATAGCTGATTCCATTTAAAATCCTGCGGTTTTTCAACACCGAGTTTCTCTGCTGAAAGATCGACAACTTTCAGTCCTGTGGAACGACCACCGCCAAATCGCTCTGGTCGACGATGAAATGCCAAATGTAACGAGCCAGCAAAGGCGTGTTTCATTGGTCCGCCCCACCCCATACCAAAGAACATCTCACCGACGCCCCAAATGATACCGACAACGAGAATTGCGCTCGCCAACCAGCCAAACGTATTTTCCGGCAGTATTCCTGACGCTGGCAAAGTTGCAATGAATAAGGATACGGAGAAGACAAGCAAGCTTTTTGGTAAGCGCATCCATGGTCCTTTCGACAAGCGAGATGGCGGACTAACTCGACGACGGTATACTGAAATAGCACCGACAAACATGATCGCCAGCGAGCCCATCAGTACCCAAGATAGAATATGTGGTGCGATATTGAAGACATGTACTGCAAAAATAAGCACAACAGACAAAACGAAGCCGCCTGCTGTCGCTACGTGGGTATGAGACATCACTTTGTCGCGAGCAACAACGTGGTGTAAGTCAACGAGATATCGTCTGGGCATCGCAGCCAACCCAGACAAAATATTCACTGGTGACTTCTGCCCTCTGCGCCATAAGGAAAAACGACGTGCCATCCCAACAACGGCCAGTACAGCAGCCGTTGTTACAAGGATTGGAAGTAGCCATTCAAGGTACATAACGCCCCCTTAAAGATCTTTACACAAACGAAGTGCATCGTAGATAGCAGCATGAACGTTACGTTGTGACACACAGTCACCTAAGCGCCATAAAATCATACCGGATGACTGTTCAGCCAAAACAGGCTGAGGTTGAGCTGCAAAAAGCGTCTCGTTGTCTATCTGTCCTTTATTGACGGATTCATTTTTTAACTCGTAATACAGTTCTTCATTGGGTCGCGTGCCATTTTCGACCACCACCTGATCGACAACACGTTCTTCTTTTTGACCTGTATATTCGTTCTCTAAGACCGCGATGAGATTGTCGCCTTCACGATAAACTTTCTCTAAGGCTAAATCAGATGTCATGATGACTTCTTTTTCATAAAGGCTGCGGTAATAAGTTGGGAAGGTAGTACCACCGATACCCACACCCGGTTTGATATCGTCGGTCACTAATTCAACTTTCGCCCCTTTGGATGTAAGGTAATCCGCTGCTGACATACCAGAAAACTCACAAATGGTATCGAAGACAAGCACGTTTTTACCCGGTTCAACCTTGCCGTTCAGAATATCCCATGTCGAAACGATGAGACCTTCCGCTGCGCCCCATTCCGGGTTTTGTTCAAGATAAGGTCTGCCTCCCGTAGCGAGTATGCAAACGTCTGGGTTCATTTCGCGAATCACTGATGCATCTGCAGCCATTCCCGTCAGAACTTCTACCCCAAGTCGATTCACTTCCATTGCAAGCCAGCGGGTAATACCAGCCATTTGATCACGTTGAGGAGCTTTGGACGCAATAGTTACCTGTCCACCCAGTTCTTCACCTTTCTCAATTAGAGTCACATTGTGACCACGCTCTGCAGCAACCCGCGCGGCTTCAAGTCCGCCAGGCCCACCACCCACGATAACCACTTTACGGACGGGTCCTGTGGTTTTTTCAATGATATGAGGCATGCCCATATGTTCGCGAGATGTGGCGGCGTTCTGAATACAGAGCACATCTAACCCCATATATTGGCGATCGATGCAGTAGTTTGCTCCGACGCACTGACGAATCTGGTCTGTTTGATTGAGTTTAATTTTGGCAATCAAATGGGGATCAGCGATATGGGCTCGGGTCATGCCAACGAAGTCGACATAGCCGCCTTCCAAAATACGTTTAGCCTGATTAGGATCTTTAATATTCTGTGCGTGAATCACAGGTACAGAGACCACTTCTTTGATGCCAGCAGCCAGGTGAAGGAAGGGTTCTGGTGGATAGCTCATATTTGGAATAACGTTAGCCAGGGTATTGTGCGTATCACAACCTGAGCCGACGACACCAAAATAATCCACTTTGCCCGTTGCATCGTAGTAGGCCGCTATCTGCTTCATATCGTCATGAGTTAGACCATCTGGATGGAATTCATCTCCCGTGATACGCATACCAACAACAAAATCGGGGCCAACAGCTTCTCTCACTGCATTAAGGACTTCCATCCCAAAACGCATACGATTTTCAAAGCTACCACCCCATTTATCCGTGCGTTTGTTAACACGTGGAGACCAGAATTGGTCGATCATATGTTGGTGAACAGCCGAGAGTTCAACACCATCAAGGCCACCCTCTTTTGCTCTCACTGCCGCTTTAGCAAAGTCACCGATAACACGCCAAATATCTTCTTCTTCAATTGTTTTGCATGTCGCACGATGCACTGGTTCACGAATACCTGATGGCGACATTAGATTAGGCCAGTTTTCACCATCCCAACGAGAACGTCTACCCATATGCGTAATTTGGATCATTATCTTACCGCCATGTTTATGAACGGCATCGGCTAAATTCTGAAAATGAGGAATGATTCGGTCGGTAGAGAGATTTACTGAACTCCACCAACTTTGAGGGCTATCAATTGATACCACACTGGAACCACCACAAATGCATAGGCCACATCCACCTTTGGCCTTTTCTTCGTAATATTTAACGTAGCGGTCAGTTGTCATGCCGCCTTCTGTGGCATAGACCTCTGCGTGAGCGGTACTGACTATACGGTTACGTATTGTGGTTTTATTAATTTTTAGTGGTTGGAACAGAATATCAAACTGAGACATGCTTCACCTCGTATCGGCCTCTGTCCATCTGAGGCCGTCTTCCATGACAATGCTTTTTGTGTTTTAAATAATATGGCTGTTACGCTAATGGTGTAACTTCAAATAAACCGAAATCACAACCTTCTTCAGCGCCGCTTTGAACTTGTACCGCCTGAGTCTTAACATCAAATCCCATGCTTTGTGCGACCTGATCAACAGCACCGGCAAACCAACCCGTAAACATGTAATCAACTTTGCGATTCACTTTGCCGTATTGATAAACAAAACAGGAATGATCCAAACGAATTCTTGCTTCACCTTTTTCTGCGTCCAGGTGCTCAATCGTAAACAGACCCCAGCCACGTTGAGATATACGTTTCATGTAATGCATGAAAATTTCTTCACCAACTAAGCCGTGCTCTTCCGCTTCTTTTTCACACCAATAAAAAGCTGATTTATGACCCGCTTTGTAAAGAATTTCAGCGTAACGCTCAGCACCAATCTCTTCTTCAATTCCCATATGATTATTGATAAAGAAATGTCTTGGAACGTAAATCATTGGTAGCGCATCTGTCGTCCAGACGCCTGTTTCATCATCCACTAAAATTGGCATTTCAGGTGCATGTACACTCATTTGGAATTCTCCCTTTCTCTTTTTTCCTTTATTCAACCAGCTAGCTTATTCGCCCCAAACTTCGCCAAGAACCCGTAACCAGTTCTCTCCCATAATTTTTCGTACCTGGGTCTCTGAGAAACCATGACGAAGTAAAGCATCCGTCAGATTTGGAAATTCACCCAATGTACGAATACCTTCGGGATTAATAATTTCACCGAAGTTGGTAAGACGACGCGCATAGCCTTTGTCGTGAGTCAGCCATTCGAAAAATGGCTGATCTTGTCCCTGAGTAAAATCGGTACCGATACCGATGTGATCTTCGCCAACGATATTAAAGATGTAATCAATCGCTTCGACGTAATCTTCTATGCTCGAATGGATGCCTCTTTTCAAAAATGGCGCAAACATCGTTACACCAACAAAGCCACCATGATCGGCAATGAATTTGATGTCTTCGTCTGATTTATTACGCGGATGGTCTTTTAGGCCACTAGGTAGGCAATGTGAGTAGCAGACAGGTTTTTTTGAAGCGATGATGACTTCTTGTGACGTTTTGGCGCCGACATGTGATAAGTCACACATCACCCCTACTCGGTTCATTTCAGCCACGATCTCGTGACCAAAACCCGACAGACCACCATCACGTTCGTAACAGCCAGTGCCTACCAGGTTTTGGGTGTTGTAACACATTTGTACAACACCAACGCCCAGATCTTTGAAAACCTGAACATATCCAAGCTGGTCTTCGTATGCATGGGCGTTTTGAAAACCCATCATTACGCCAGTTTTCCCTTCTTTTTTAGCGCGGCGAATATCGTCTGTGCATTTCACTTTAAGGACGATATCGCTGTTGTCTTCGATGAGATTATTCATCGCGACGATATTGTTGACCGTATTTTGAAAGCCTTCCCAAACCGATACGGTGCAGTTAGCTGCGGTTAAACCGCCTTTGCGCATGTCTACAAATAGGTCTCTATCCCATTTCGCGATAACCAATCCATCGATTACTATGGCGTCATCGTGCAGTTCTCGTGAATCCATTTTTTTACCTGCCTGTTTCCCTATGACTATGCAATTCAGAATAGGTAACAAGGCACTTTAATAGTGTTCTGAAAACGTCACCCGACTCTCCTTTTGCGTAACAGGCTGATAGAATTTGAAGCAAAAAAAAGCCACCAGACAAGCTGATGGCTAAGACACGAAGAATTTATTGTTTAGACAACAATAGATCCGTATGTCGGCTCATATTGAGCTTCATGTAGTGCTTTTGTGGAGCGAACTGAAAGTGGTTCAAAGGGCGTCACGTTATCGGCAAAATGCGAATCTATCGCTTCTACTGAATAGTTCCCTTTACCTAAGTCTTTCTCTTGCTGACCAACTCGTTCTGCACGAGGTGATAGACCAATATGAATACGGTAACACTTGCTGAAATGTGGCGAGGAGACAAATCCGCACGCTGTTGCAATCTCGATGATCGACATCGATGTTTGACGCAATAGCTGACGCGCACGGAACAGACGCAATTTCAGGTAATATTTTGATGGTGAGCATTCGAGATATTTCTGGAATAAGCGCTCTAGCTGTCGGCGAGATAATCCAACGTACATAGCTAAATCGTCCAGTTCAATAGTTTCTTCAATATTCGCTTCCATCAAGGTAATCGCTTCAACCAACTTAGGTTGCGCTGTACCGAGCACATGACGAAGCGGTACCTTCTGGAAGTCACCTTCACCTCGAACTCTGTCGCAAATAAACATCTCAGAAACGCATGAAGCGAGTTCTCGTCCATAGTCCTTCTGAATCATGTTTATCATCATATCTAGAGGTACTGAACCACCACTGCAAGTCATTCGATCACGGTCGATAACAAATAAGTGATTAGTACAATTTACGCGTGGATGCGCTTCCTGGAGTGACGCAATGCATTCCCAGTGGGCACTACACTGATAACCATCTAACAAGCCCGCTTCAGCAAGTACATACGGACCGGTACAAACACCGCCCATTCGTACGTGTTTACGGTTAAGCGATTGTAGCCAACTAAGCTGACGACGAGTATAACTGCGGGTGATATTGACCCCGCCAACAACAATGAGAGTGTCCAACTTCGGTGCCGAAGCCATTGATGTATCAGGCATGATCGTCATACCATCACTTGCTGTCACTGGTTGACCATCTTCTGTGATGGTGTACCAGTCATAGAGTTCTTTACCACTTAATTGATTGGCCATTCTCAACGGATCAACTGCTGATGCAAGAGCGAGCATAGTGAAATTGTTGAGCAATAAAAAACCAATTCGGTTTACTTCCTTGTTTGTCTTTTTATTATCTATTGCGGTATATAAGTCTGACATTGCGCACTCCATTATCTGTAATCGGAATTAAGGAGGTTTAATACACGGCTAACCACGCTTGTTGAGCATTAACAAAAGTGCAACATTCATACCCAATTAATTTGATCCTGTAGTACGCAATCTCTGCGTGTCGCAAATAGAACGGTTCCAGACGGTTTTTTATTGAACGACCGTTCAACTTCCCGCAATTTGAGTTGCAGATAAATAAGAACTCCTCTCAATAACACGTGCTTTGCTGAAATATTGTGCACCATAATCAGCCAAAAGCACCATGAAAGGGATTCATTGCATAAGAATTGAGTAATATATTCAGCATTCGATGGTATTGACGGCCAGTCCTCCTCGCGACGTTTCTTTATATTTATCCTGCATATCGCGCCCTGTGTCGCGCATAGTACGAATGACTTTATCAAGAGAGACAAAATGTTTACCATCGCCTCTTAATGCCATATTCGCTGCATTTATCGCTTTAACGGCAGCAATCGCATTACGTTCTATACACGGCACCTGAACTAAGCCTCCAATAGGATCACAGGTCAGCCCCAGATTGTGCTCCAACGCAATTTCCGCTGCATTTTCAACTTGCTCGGGTGTTCCACCCAGAATTTCAGCCAGTCCTGCTGCAGCCATCGCACTAGCAGAGCCTACCTCTCCCTGACACCCTACTTCCGCACCAGAGATTGACGCATTTTTTTTGCATAATGTCCCGATAGCCGTCGCAGCAAGGAAAAACTTAATGACATCTTTCGGTTTCGCTTTTGGATGAAAGCGCATGTGATACATCAATACAGCAGGGATGATACCCGCAGCACCATTGGTTGGTGCGGTTACCATTCTTCCACCTGCGGCATTTTCTTCATTCACAGCGAGAGCAAACAAGTTGACCCAATCCATTCCACTTAGCGTGGTGTAGATGACACAATCTTCTGTGGCATGTGTCAACGCTCGATGAAGCGATGCTGCTCTTCTCTTTACGTCTAATCCGCCGGGTAAGATACCTTCATTTTCGATACCATTAGCAATACATTCCTGCATCACCTGCCAGAGATGATAGATGCCAGCTTTAACGGTAGTCACATCCTGGACTGACTCTTCATTCTTCAACACGACATCGCTAATACGCAGGTTATGTTGTTCACATATCTTTAATAGCTCTGCCCCGCTATTGAAGTCCAGCGGGTAGTTAACTGTCTGAATAACTGTATCTTGTGTTTGTATAGCGTGTTCATCTAAGACGAAACCACCACCAATAGAGTAATATGTCGTTTCACGCAAAATATGATCATCAGAATCGACTGCTCGTACCGTCATCGCATTTGGGTGATACGGAAGTACTTCGTCTTCAAACCTCATCTCACTTTGCCAATCAAACGCAATGTTCTTCTTTTGCGCTAACATGAGTGTACCGGTTTCGCAGATTGCGCGAATAGCTGGCTCGATAAGCAGTGGATCAATTGTATCTGGCTGATATCCCATTAGTCCCATTAACACCGCTTTATCAGTGCCATGTCCATGACCCGTTGCACTCAAGGAACCATACAAAGTCACTATGACTTTCTCAGTCTGACCCAGATCGCCTTGAGATTCCAAATCCGTAATAAAGGTATGAGCCGCTTTCATCGGGCCTACAGTGTGTGAACTTGACGGACCGACGCCAACTTTAAACAAGTCAAATACGCTAATACTCATAGCAACTCCCGAACATTCCATTTCATTTAGGTTTAATGAATTATTGGTGATTCGAGGATTAAAGGCGTGCTTTAAAGCGACATTTGGACTTCTAATGTCGACGATACAGACGTAACAAAGTGGGAAATAAAAAGGGGGAGTGGACACTCCCCAAAAGCTCGGAGAAATCGACGAATTAATGACTAAAGACAACAGTCCTTTTACCGCTGAGAAAAACACGTTTTTCTACGTGGTAACGAACCGCATTAAATAAAGTAATACGTTCAATATCCTGCCCTTTTTGGATTAAATCCTCGGGATAATAGGCATGATCAACCGACTGAATACCCTGAGTAATAATTGGTCCCTCATCAAGGTCGTTGTTGACGTAATGCGCCGTTGCACCAACCATTTTGACGCCTTTTTCCCAGGCCTGATGATAAGGTCTTGCCCCTTTAAAACCGGGTAATAACGAATGATGAATATTGATGGCTTTTCCATCCAAACGAGAACACATTTCTGGTGTCAGCACTTGCATGTAACGAGCAAGAACGACCAAGTCGATATCGTACTGTTTTAAGAGGGTCAATATCTGCGATTCCTGCTTATCTTTTGTTTCTGCAGTGATCGGGAGATGGAAGTACGGAATATTGTGTAACTCCGCCAAATGTTTGAGATCTGGGTGGTTCGAGATAATGACCGGAATTTCTATCTTCAACTGACCAGTGCGGTAGCGAAAGAGTAAATCATTTAGACAATGGTCAAACTTCGATACAAGGATCGCGACTCGCTCTTTTTTATCGGAAGGAGTGAGTTCCCAGTTCATATCAAACGGTGTTGCCCTGCCACCAAACTCGTCGTTAAACTGACTCGCAGAGAAATCTGCAGCTTCAGGGGTAAATTCGATTCGAATAAAAAATTGACGCTGTACGCGATCATCAAAAGAATGTATCTCGTTAACGTACAGCCCCGATTCAGCCATAAATCGGGTTACAACATCGACTGTGCCCAACTTGCTTGGGCAGTTAGCGGTGAAAATCCATGATCGCGTTGGTTGCATCATGCGTTACTCCATTAAATAGCCGGGTTTCCCCGGCTGTTCCATTTATTTTTCGATCACCAGACCGTATTCTTTACTCGCATCCACTAACCATCGCCAGATGTAGTCTGAGAAACTGCGGCGTACGACTAATTGCCACTTATCCTCGGAGACTTTGCGGAAAATAGCTGAGCTTTTAGCTAGCTTAGAGGTTGATACTTTTCCTACAGGGTACTCTTTCGGATGTATGTCCAAATGGGTGCTTTTTTTCAAAACATTCAGAACTTCATCTCCAGAAAGTTCAAAGATTGTCTGTCCACCGCTTTGATTAATAATCGCGAAATGGCCTGTTAATTGAGCACGCAATTTTACCTCTAGCTCATACGTAAACTCAGCTGGCAACAGGATTAACCATTCATCAGGAGACAACCATGAAACAGCAACACCGTTACTTTCCTGCGATGTCAGTGGCTCAGTTGGTAAAGGCATGTTTAATACCTTAGATACTCCTGCGACAAAGCTGCTGTCTTCGGCATTACCACGCAAAATCAGGTGTCCCATTAGCGCAACTTCTTTAAGCACGATGCCAAAATGGGCTGAAGGTGCTGAGTGAATCACTGGCGTCTTCAAGCTATTAAATACCGGTGACTCGGCAGGAACCGTTGCGTATTGGTCCATGACTGCAACACTCTTACTTTCGGCTGCTGCGACTTTTTCAGGTGCAATAACTTCAGACATTTTGACGATCTCCTTTAGGGTCGAAGAATACTGGGCTGCAAATTTCGGCTTCTATGACTTTGCCACCATTGAGCGGATAAAAGACTTTTTCGCCCATTCTTTCGTGTCCATTTTCAATAAATCCCATCGCAATACTGCGCTCTAAGGTAGCACTCCAATAACTAGAGCTTACGTGCCCTAACATTTTCATTGGTATTGGCTGATTTGGATCGTCAACCGCTTGGGCTCCCTCAGGCAAAATCTCTTTTGGATTAACCGTTTTAAGACCCACTAACTGTTTACGAGCTGAGCGCTTATTCGCACCCAAGGCCATGCCGCGTTTACCGATAAAGCTGAATGGTTTCTTATTACCAACGCACCAAGCCATACCTAGATCATACGGCGTCATTGAACCATCCGTATCTTGACCGGTGATAATAAAGCCTTTCTCTGCACGTAAAATATGCATTGTCTCGGTGCCGTATGGCGTTAGATCATATTTGCGTCCATGTTCGAACAACTTATCCCATACGTAACGCGCGTAATTGGCCTGAACATTGATCTCAAATGACAGTTCGCCAGTAAACGAAATACGGAAGATTCTCGCAGGAACACCTGCAACAGTCGCTTCACGCCAGTCCATAAATTTGAAGTTTTCGTTACTTAAATCAGCATCCGTCAATTCAGCCAGTAGCTTGCGGCTATTAGGTCCGCCGATAGTCATCGTCGCCCAGTGATCAGTCACACTACTAAAGTACACTTCTAGTTCTGGCCACTCTGTTTGATGGTAGAATTCAAGCCATTCCAGCACGTGAGCAGCGCCACCTGTTGTGGTTGTCATTAGGAAATGATTCTCACCCAGACAAGACGTTACGCCATCGTCGAATACCATGCCGTCTTCACCGCACATCAAGCCATAACGACACTTGCCTACTTCGAGTTTTGCCCAGGCATTCGTATAGATTCGGCCGATAAATTCGCGTGCATCCTTACCCTGGATATCAATCTTACCTAGCGTTGATGCATCCAGAATACCCACGCTATCACGCACTGCTTTACATTCGCGATCGAGAGCTTCTTGCATGGTTTCATTACCACGTGGGTAATACCAAGGACGCTTCCATTGACCTACATCTTCAAAAACAGCGCCGTGCTCGTCATGCCAGCTATGAATTGCCGTGTAGCGCGTCGGATCAAATAGATCGTTACAGTTCCGACCAGCAATCGCGCCAAACGTTACAGGTGTGTAGTTAGGACGGAAAATCGTTGTTCCAGTTTCAGGTATGGTCTGGCCTAGTTTTTTGGCGGTAATCGCCATCCCATTGATGTTACCCAATTTACCTTGATCGGTACCAAATCCCATCGCTGTATAGCGTTTTACATGCTCGATCGACTCAAAGCCTTCCTGCGTCGCCAACTCAATACCTGCAGCAGTGACGTCATTCTGATAGTCGACAAACTGCTTAGGCGCTCGTGATGTTGGCTTGGTATAAGGAATGTGGAACAGCGCCATTGGCTCTGTTATCTTACGTGTGTTGACCTTTGGACACACGACGTCGGTCGCGGAGTAACCTAATAGCTGACTCGCCTTCTGACCGATTTCAAATCCTTGCTTCAAAACATCTTCAAGAGTTTGTAATCCGTTGATCGAACCTGCGGTTAATTGACGTTGAATCGTTTGTCCAGGCACAAAACCGATGGCTTTGTCATCCCAAACAGGGCGACTGCCGGTATGACAGGAAAGGTGAACAACCGGGCTCCAGCCACCAGAACTTGCAATTGTATCGCATTTTAATGTTCTGACATTGCCAGTAACTTTGTCGCCTTTAGAATCAATACTTGCGATAACTGCACCAGAAACACGTTTTGATCCTTTAACGTCAATAACAGCACTACCTTTGTATACTTTGATACCACGGGACTTAGCTAATTCAACTAACTCTCCGTTCGCTTCTTTTCGAGTATCAACAATCGCAACGACTTCTCTGCCAGCATTAAACCAGTCCAACGCGGTTTGGTATGCGTCGTCATTCGTCGTCATTAAAACAAGTTGTTCACCAGGCACAACGCCATAGCGATTGATATACGTCGATACCGCTGACGCTAGCATGCATCCAGGAACATCATTGTTACCGTAGACCAATGGACGTTCATGAGCACCAGTTGCTAAAACGACCCAACGCGCACGCACACGATGCATACGTTGACGGACACGGCTATCACCGACTCTATCCATCAAATGATCAGTGACTCTTTCGTGGATAGTTAGGAAGTTATGGTCATGATAACCATTGACAGTGGAGCGAGGTAACATCAACACATCAGGGTACTTCGCTAACTCAGCAACGATACCTTTAACCCATTCTAGAGCTGGTTTGTCATCGATAAAGTCTGTTGTAGAGAGAAGACTACCACCAAACTCACTTTGCTCATCGGCGATAATAACGCGAGCACCAGTTTTAGCCGCGCACAATGCTGCCATCAGTCCCGCAGGACCCGCGCCAGCAATAAGTACATCGCAGTGCTGGTTCATGTGGTCATAAATATCAGGATCATTTTCCTGTGGTGAACGACCTAGACCTGCCGCCTTACGAATGTATTTCTCATAGGTTGGCCACATTTTCTTCGGTGACATAAATGTTTTGTAGTAGAAACCTGGAGGCATTGCTTTACCACCAACTTTCCCCACGACTCCCATCAGGTCAGACTCTACATTTGGCCATCCGTTTGTCGCGGAGCAGACGAGTCCATCATACAACTCTTGTTGGGTTGCTCGTACGTTTGGAACTTGCGTCGCTTCCGTAGCACCCACCTGAAGGATTGCATTTGGCTCTTCTGCACCCGCCGCGATAATGCCGCGCGGGCGACTGTATTTAAAGCTTCTTCCGACAATATCAATACCATTGGCAATGAGAGCAGATGCAACCGTATCGCCTTTATATCCCTGATATTGCTTGCCATTGTATGTGAATGTAATTGGTTGAGAGCGGTCCAAACGGCCGCCAGACGTTAAGCGATTAGGTTGTTTCATTTCTCCGCTCCTTGGATCGATGTTTCTAACGTCTCTGGTTTTTCACCGAGTTTGTAAACCAGCTTAATTTCATAGGTTGCGGTATCACGAGTCACATTGAAGAATTTGCGACATCCTGTAGCGTGATACCAGATTTCATTGTGCGGCCCCTTTGGATTTGAGCGGAAGTACATGTATTCCCCCCACTCTTTATCGCTGCAATTATCTGGGTCTGCTGGTCGGGAGATATGCGCCTGGCCTTTAATTTGAAATTCTTCTTCTTCCCGCATTTCACCGCAATGTGGGCAATAAACGTAAAACATAATGCTCTCCTTAGCTTAGTGCGCCACGCCTGCGGCACCATGTTCATCAACAAGCGAACCATCATGAAAACGGAACATTGAAAATGGTTTCGCCAGTGGATGAGCTTCCCCTTTGGCCAGTGTTGCAGCAAAGACGTTGCCTGATCCCGGAGTCGCCTTAAAGCCACCAGTACCCCAACCGCAATTGAAGAATAAGTTCTCAACCGGCGTTGCGCCGATGATAGGACTTGTATCACGAGTCGTGTCAACAATTCCTCCCCATTGACGGTTCATACGCACGCGACTAAAGATTGGGAACATTTCGACAATCGCCTGTAACGTATGCTCGATAGTTGGATACGACCCTCTCTGGCCATAGCCGTTGTATCCGTCGATACCCGCGCCGATAACCAAGTCGCCCTTATCGGACTGGCTCACGTATCCGTGAACATGGTTTGACATAACTACGGTATCAATGATTGGTTTTAGTGGCTCAGAAACAAGAGCTTGAAGCGGGTGAGACTCCAATGGCAATTCAAATCCTGCCATTTTTGCGAGTACGCCAGAATGTCCAGCGGTAACACAACCTACGCGGTCAGCACGAATGTCTCCATGACGATTAGTTTTTACACCAACGATTGCACCGTCTTCGATGATCATGCCAGTGACTTCTGTCTGTTGGATAAGATCGACTCCATAGCTATCAGCACCACGAGCAAAGCCCCATGCGACCGCATCATGACGTGCAACCCCAGCACGTGGCTGCCATGAGGCACCCATTACCGGATAACGACGATTTGGAGAACAATCCATACACGGAACAATTTCTTTTACTTGTTGAGCATCTAATACTTCACCATCGATACCATTAAGTCGGTTGGCGTTAACACGACGCTCAATGTCGCGCATATCTTGTAATGTATGTCCAACGTTCAAACAACCGCGCTGAGAGAACATCACGTTGTAGTTCAGATCCTGGGATAAACCTTCCCATAATTTCATTGAGTGTTCGAACAAATGAGCCGCTTCATCCCATAGGTAGTTCGAACGAACAATCGTTGTATTTCTGGCCGTGTTACCACCACCTAGATAACCTTTTTCAATAACGGCTACGTTAGTAATGCCGTGTTCTTTTGCGAGATAGTACGCGGTTGCTAAACCGTGACCGCCACCGCCGACAATAATCACGTCATACTTCTTCTTCGGCTTCGGGTTACTCCAAACTCGTTGCCAGTTCTCGTGATACTCAAGGCTGTGTTTTAACAGTCCGAATCCTGAATAACGCTCCATAATTTCTGCTCCCAGACTTTCCTATCAAGGTTTAGCGATACACAGGAAATTCAGCGCAAAGCGCGATAACCTGTGATTTAACTTCTTTTACTTTCTCAGCCAATTGTTCTTCGTCGTTAAGCACGTCAAGAATATCAGCGATCCAGCCTGCTAATGTGGCACACTGCTCTTCTTTGAAACCGCGTGTCGTGATGACCGGTGACCCGATTCTCAATCCAGATGTGACAAATGGTGATTGAGGATCATCAGGTACGGCGTTTTTGTTGACGGTAATATTCGCGCGACCTAGTGCTGCATCTGCGGCTTTACCTGTCAGTCCTTGCTTGACTAAACTAAGCAAAAATAAATGGTTATCCGTTCCACCAGAAACAATGTCGAATCCGCGACCTGCAAGGACTTCAGCCATTACCTGTGCATTAATAACAACTTGTTTCTGATAATCTTTGAATTCCGGTTGGAGTGCTTCCTGAAATGCGACGGCTTTTGCTGCTATAACGTGCATCAGAGGCCCACCCTGACCACCAGGGAATACCGCAGAATTGAGTTTTTTCTCGAGTTCAGGATTACTCTGAGCGAGAATCAAACCGCCACGAGGACCACGCAATGTTTTATGCGTTGTTGTAGTCACAACATCAGCCCATGGAACCGGACTTGGATAAAGACGTGCAGCCACTAAACCTGCCACATGTGCCATGTCAACAAATAGATAAGCATCTACTTTGTCAGCAATCTCACGAAAACGTGCCCAATCAACTTTACGTGAGTAAGCAGAGAATCCGGCAACGATGACTTTAGGCTTATGTTCAAGTGCTAAACGTTCAACTTGTTCGTAATCCAATTCTTCTGTTTCAGGATTAATGCCATATTGGACCGCATTATAAAGTTTGCCAGAGAAACTCACTTTCGCGCCGTGAGTCAGATGACCTCCGTGATCAAGACTCATACCTAAAATGGTATCACCCGGTTCGCACAATGCCGCGTAAACAGCGGCGTTCGCTTGTGAACCTGAGTGAGGCTGCACATTGGCATAATCAGCGCAGAACAGGCGACATGCACGTTCAATCGCGAGTGCTTCAATTTGATCGACGAAAGCACACCCACCGTAGTAACGCTTTTCGGGATATCCCTCTGCGTATTTGTTCGTCAGAACAGATCCCTGAGCTTGCATAACACGAGGGCTGGTATAGTTTTCTGACGCAATAAGTTCGATATGCTCTTCCTGACGCTTTGCTTCGAGTTGCATTGCTGCCCATACAGCGTCGTCAAATCCCGCAATCGAATCTTCTTTTGTAAACATCGCTTTTCTCCATGCTGACTTTATTACCGGGCGCTTTCGTCCTTGGTTAAAGAGATGTTATAGCCTGCGGAACTCATTGAACTGCTTAGTAGCGTCTAGCGATGGTCGATTTGCGACATTACAAAATTTAGGGCGTTATTCACGGGTAATAAACTGCCGATACCTCATACAGTTAGAGAGTTATCACGAAAAAAATGTGTGAAATTTCAGGTAATTTCTGTTGGTATTCCGTACAAAGCACGATAAATTAGTTCTTCCGGCAAATTATATTTTTTCACTGTACTCGGCACATCATTCACTCTTCGCTCATAGCAGTTCTCTTGTGACCAGTATATTTCTTAAGGTCCGACATGATTTCAACGTTCATATCTGCCATTCTGCCAGTGATGATCATTGCATTGGTGGGGGCATTTCTAAGTAAGCGAACCGCTTATCTAGATGATCCCAATTTACCACGTCTAATTTTAAATGTGGGTATGCCTAGCCTGCTTTTACATTCGATGTTAGGGACACATATTGACTTTTTAGGCATGGGAAAACTGGTTCTGGCTTCAGCGTTAGCGCTGTTTGCTATGGTCATCGTTACACTTATTGTTCTAAAGTTGATCAGACTCGAAACCCGCTACTACCTGCCTGTTTTGGTAAATCCTAATACGGGTAATTTGGGGATACCCATTGCTTATGCGCTACTTGGTGAACAAGGCCTGGCAGGCGCCGTAATAATCTCATCTATCATCGAGATCAGTCACTTTACATTGGGTATAGGGATGATGTCAGGGACAATGAATCCACGTCGCATTTTAGCCAATCCGCCGGTCATAGCACTCCTAATTGGTGCCGTTATCCTAGCGATAGGATTGCCGGTCCCACATTTCATGCTCACCGTGTTCGATATGCTGGGTAGTATCACCGTACCAATTATGCTTCTGATGCTGGGTCGCTCACTTGCCTCAATGAAAGTAAAAGAAGCAAACTGGATTAAACTGTTTTTTCTCTCACTATACCGTCCGGCAATCGGACTTTCGATGGCTTGGGGCGCTGCAATACTAATCGGTTTATCCCCTTTACATACCGCCAACTTAGTTATTGCATGCTCAATGCCTGTCGCGGTACTCAACTACATTTTCGTTACACGTTTTAACGGTCCAACCAATGATGTTGCAGGTCTGACATTTTTGACCCTGCCAACCGCATTTGTCGCATTAATCATTATTAAAACGTTTGTGATGGTATAAAAAAAGCGCAGTGTTTTACTGCGCTTGTCATAATAAACTATTTAAAATTGATGCTAGTGATACTCTGAAGCCGCGTCTTCAATCGCTTCCCATAAATACTGAGCGCTTGCGATATCTGAGAGTAACACAAACTGCTCTTTGGAACCGGACTCGGTCCGTACGACGATGGCATTCGTTCTTGCTACGGATGTTTGTGCAATAGTTCCTGTAGGAAAAGAGCTTTCTGACATGTCCACAGCGCAAAGCTTGGCAAACATTTTCGCAACCGCTGAACCCTCAATAAACATCATCGTATGGCTATGCTGGCAGTACAGACGGTATAGCCCTTTTGTGTTGAGTGCAATTAACTCTAAATTAGCTAGGATCGCCTGTTTCGAATTTGACGTATCAATAATCCAGAACTCTTTGTGACTTAGGCGTAAAACTAAAAATCCGCCAGATATCAACGCATGGTTTGGCGCATGAGGAACCGGTAAGTTTTGGTCCACTAAAAACACTTCAGCTTTTTCGCCTCGGATTCCGACACGCGAATATGTTGTTGCATCTAGACATTTGATACCTTCACTTGTCGAGTCGACATTTGAGATGATGCTTCGACGCAATTCAGGCGCAGCGCCGATTGTAAAATATTCCATTATAAAACCTCCTGACGACTGTTTTTAGGATCGTAGAACGGGAGCGAAACGACTTCAGCCAAAACAACTTCTCCACCATCAACGCGAATGGCTATCTTAGAACCGACAGCTTGCTGCTCAACACCCACGTAAGCCATACCAATATTGGCATCTAATGTCGCTGAGTACTCAGATGAAGTAACGTTCCCGGTAATATCGCAAGCAGGGTCTTTAGCATTGGCTAAAACTAGATGCCCTTCTTTAGGTTTGGTATGGACAGAATCCAGTTTGAAACCAACCAATTTACGGGTTTGCTTTCTCGCCATTACGATATCGACCGATCGACAACCGACGAAAAAGGGTTTTGCTTTACTGATAGCCCAGCCCAGAGATAACTCACCAGGGTGCGACATACCGTCAGTATCCTGACTTACGATGATGTGTCCTTTTTCAAGACGCAACAACCTCTGGGTTTCAACGCCAAATGGTTTAATATCGAATTCACGCCCCGCATCCATTAATAAGTCCCATAATCTCTCGCCAAATAGAAACGGAATATGGATTTCATAACCTAATTCTCCAACAAAGCCAACGCGCATCATACGCACGGGCATCCCCGAAATGGTTCCCTCGCGATATGCTAAGTAAGGAAAAGCGTCATTAGAGAAATCAACGTCTGAACAGACTTTTTCAATCACTTTACGAGCCAATGGTCCGGCTAAATTTACCGCAGCAAAAGCGGATGTAACATTGGCTATATCGACGTCCAATCGCCACTGTGCATTCCATTTGGTCATCGAGCGATAGACACTGTCAACACCGCCTGTCGTTGCTGTGACATAGAAATGATCGTCTGCAATTCGACATGCAACACCATCATCCACGACCACACCCTGTTCATTGGTAAGAACCGCATAGCGAGTTTTTCCTACTGGCTGTTTCAAGAAACCGAAGGTATAAATACGGTTAAGGAATTCAGCCGCATCCGGCCCTCTGACTTCGATCCCACCAAGCGTACTTACATCGATCAGCCCAACCTTTGAACGAACATGACTGGCTTCTGCTTGAATGAGTTCATCGCGATTTAATTTATTACCGTAAAACGCGGGTCTGCGCCATTGCCCTGCAGGGATCATATGTGCCCCAAGCTCTTTATGCCGTTTCTGCATCGGAGTTTCACGGAATGGAGAAAAAATCCGACCGCCAATATAGGCTAACTTTTCTGGTACGAATGGGGGGCGAGCTGTCGTTACGCCTGTTTCGGAAACAGTACGGTTGGTTGCATTAGCCACGAGACGAGCCGTCGGTAATGCTGAATGACGTCCTTGTGATGGCCCCATTCCCACGGTCGAGAAGCGTTTCACTAACTGAATATCGCGATATCCTAATTTCGTTGCGTTGATGATATCTTTTGCCTGAAGATCCTCATCGAAATCAACAAACTCCTTACCTTTGGGGTGCTTGAAGATTGGCCACGGGTAATTTGTCCTTTTCGCGTCAATGACCTTAGTTGGTGTGGAGTCATCCATTCCCAACTCATTCAAACAGCGCACTGCAGCTTGCTCACCATCTAACATAACCGACTCAAGATCGTGGACACCATTAACCGACCCCGCTATATGAAGATTTTCGGGCAATTGTGTGATAGAAAAACTTGCAGATTTATCGTCATAACTGAGTTTCGCCCCAGCCTGACACAAAAGCTGATAGGTCGGCATATACCCAGCTGACATACAGAGTAAGTCACATTCAACTCTAAGGCCGTCACTGCCTACTTTACCCTGCCCGGTAATTTCATGAACCATTACGGATGCTAAGTGTTTTTTGTCTTTAGTGGACTGCGCTTCATAAACCGTGGAGTTGATGCGAACAGCAATCGAGTATTTTTCCGCCATTTTTCGAATATCGGCCGATGGACCATCAGAACGCATGTCAACGATCATCTCGACATTCACACCAGATTGACTCAACTCTACAGCGGCATAATAGGCATCATCGTTACCCGTTAGTAGCACTGCATTTGAGCCCGGCTTGATTGCATAAAGTTTTAGCAAGCGCATTGCTGCACTGGTCATGACAACACCTGGTATATCGTTGTTATGAAAAACGACATGTTGCTCAAAACATCCCGATGCCACAATGCACTGCTTCGCACGCACTTTATACATCCGGTTGCCTTGTAGCACTGGGAGGTAATTATCTGTAAACCAGCCGTTGCACGTGGCATCCGTCAGTACTTCAATCCCATCATGAAGCGCGATTTCTTTACCAAGTGCTTCCACTAATGAATCGGCTACAGTGCCAAGATGGTCAAAGCGATGATAATTTAACGCTCCGCCGATGGATTTATTTTCATCGATGAGTAGCACTTTTGCTCCGCTATTTGCCGCCTTGAGAGCAGCTTTCATTCCGGCAGGGCCTGCACCAATAATAGCGATATCGCAGAACAGATAAGCCTTGTCGAAGTACTCAGGCGTAAAGCTCAGATCCGCGACGCCCAAGCCTGCCTTTTTACGGATAAAGGGTTCCCATTTATCCCAAATACCTTTGGGCTTATAAAAGGCGCGATAATAAAAGCCAACTGGCATAAAACGAGCACCTAATTCAAGCTTGGCGTCTTTGTCTTTTTCAAGCGTACCGTTGTAGTTTTGTCCCGAAGCAGTCAGTCCATTCGCAATCAGTGTTCTGTCCGCAAGCGCGTTAGGCTCGCTCGGAAGCTGAATTAATGTATTACCATCTTGACCCGCCATCGTCAGAGGGCCTCTAGGACGATGATATTTGAAAGAACGCGACATTAACCATTGATTGTTGGCGATTAAAGCACTTGCAATTGAATCTCCAGCAAACCCCTGATAAGTCTCGCCTTCGAATTCAAAGGAAACCGGTTGGTTACGGTCAATCCACTTCCCTAAAGGGGCAGGTAAACGAACGTTATTTGTCATGCCACATTCCCCTTCATCGTCACATTTTTTTCTTCATTGAATTCGACTCTTTCTTGATACAGTTCTGAAGGATCATAGGTTTTGATAATTTCATCAGATGCTGTGTGACGTTCGGCTATAAACCAATAACCCGATGCAGAGTGGAACCACCACTCCTTTACAACGCGAACGGTATTCTCTGAATAAAAAACATAATCCGCCCACTCTTTATCCGTACATGTTTTTGGATCTGGCATGTCTTTTACTTCGCCACCATAAACAAACTCACTGATATTTCTTGGTCCATTCAAAGGACAAGTCATTATTTTCATTCTAACTACTCCCTAGTGACTCGCGGCGGTCGCGCCCATTTCATTAACTTGACGGAACTCATCAAACCGGTCCATTGAGAATGGTGCAATCAACTGCGGTACTTTGCCGCCACTGGCGACCAGTTCAGCCATCGTTTTTCCGCAAATCGGTGTTGCTTTAAAACCCCATGTTCCCCAGCCGGCATCCAAGTAATAGTTCTCGACCGGGCTTAAACCCATAATCGGACTGTAATCAGACGTCATGTCTGTAATTCCAGCCCACTGACGCATTAGTTTGAGATTCGCCATGAAAGGAAACATTTCTATTGCGTGTGCCAAGAGACCTTCTTTTAAATCCATTGTCGAACGAGTGTTGTACAGTGGGTAAGGATCCGAACCACCACCAATCACTATTTCTCCACGACCTGTCTGCTGAACGTAGCAATGCAAAGCCGAAGAGCTGACCAACGGATCCAGGAAGGGTTTTACCGGTTGAGTCACCATTGCTTGTAAAGGATATGTGGTGATTGGCATTTTGATTCCCGCCATCGCTGCCACAATTGAACTATGGCCCGCTACAGCCTGCACAACACATCCGCAAGAAACATTCCCTCTGTTGGTTTTAACCCCAGTAACTTTTCCGTTTTGTACGACAACATCGGTTACTTCGGTCAGTTGGTGTAACTCTACGCCTCTTTGAGTCGCACCTTTTGCATATCCCCAGGCCACAGCATCGTGCCTCGCTGTCGCACCATCCATATGCCAAAGCCCAGCTAAAATCGGCATATCAGCCGGATTCATGTTCAGTGTAGGGACTAGTTCTTGGATCTGTTGCGGGTCTATCAGCTCTGTTTTGCCTCCGAAATGTTTGTTGACCTCGGTTCGCTGACGGAAAGAACGAACTGTTGCATCAGTATGGGCAAGTGTGAGCTGTCCTCGAGATGAATACATGATATTGAAATCAAATTCATTGGAGAGTTCTTTAAACAGATTAACCGATTCGATATAGAATTTTACGCCATCAGGAGTCAAATAATTCGAACGTATAACCGCCGTATTTCTTGCTGTATTTCCTCCACCTAAGTAGCCTTTTTCGAGTATCGCTACATTGGTAATGCCGTGATATTTAGCCAAATAATACGCAGTTGCTACTCCATGACCACCGCCACCAACGATGACCACATCATAATGATCTTTTAATGTCGTCGGTAACGGAAGATCAGAGTGTTGCTCAAACGGGAAATCCGACTTTAACCCGTATTTTAGTAATGAAAACGGCATACTTTACTCCTCATGTACAGGCTGCAAAACTGGCTGCTTTAGATAGGAAAGCTGCTGTTTAAATGCGGTTAACGTGTTTTTCATTAGACAAGCAATCGTCATTGGGCCAACACCTCCGGGTACAGGGCTGATAGCCGAGCATTTCGGCGCTACTGAATCAAAATCAACATCGCCAAA
This sequence comes from Vibrio viridaestus, assembly GCF_003856525.1. GTDB lineage: Bacteria > Pseudomonadota > Gammaproteobacteria > Enterobacterales > Vibrionaceae > Vibrio > Vibrio viridaestus. The sequence goes on along the minus strand of NZ_RJVQ01000007.1, from coordinate 144,812 downwards.
CAACTTACGTTTACCATCGACGGTGACGGCATTGATTCCAACATCAATGATTACCGCTCCTTGTTTAACCCAGCTGTCCTTAACTAACTTTGCGATACCAACTGCAGCAATAATAATGTCCGCTTCTTTACACACTTCCTCGATGTCTGAAGTACGAGAATGAACGACAGTAACAGTGCAGTTTTCCTGTAATAGAAGACTCGCCATTGGTTTACCGACAATGTTAGATCGCCCTATGACAACAGCATGTTTACCTTCTATATCGCCGAGCTCACGTTTCAGCATTTCTAAACAGCCCATAGGGGTACAGGGAATCAGCGAACTCTGTCCAACAGAAAGAAGACCAACATTATGCGGGTGGAACCCATCAACATCCTTGCTAGGTGTAATTAAACGAATGATGTCTTTTTCATTTATGTGACGTGGTAATGGAAGCTGAACCAATATGCCATGAACCGTTGGATCTTGGTTAAGCTGCTTTATTAACGACTCTAAATCATTCTGGGTTATTGCCGTGTCTAAGCGGTGCTCAATCGAACGAATCCCAGCCTCTTTGGCTCGCTTTATTTTATTGCGTACGTAAACCGCACTTGCAGGATCATCTCCAACCAACACGACAGCCAAACCCGGCGTCTTTCCTGAATCGTGCTGAATCACCTCTACTTCAAGCGCAACCTCACTGATGATTTGTTGAGCTAGCTGCTTGCCATCAATTATTTTTGTCATGATATCGACTCCTCGCCAGTTCTATCTAAAGACAATAGTCTTATTACCGTGCATGAATACGCGGTGTTCCAGATGAAGTCGTACAGCTTTGGCTAAGGCTACTGTTTCCGTATCGCGGCCGACAGAAACCAAACGCTCTGGTGAGTATGTGTGATCCACAGGTTGAACCGACTGCTCAATAATTGGTCCTTCGTCTAAGTCCGACGTAACATAATGCGCAGTTGCACCAATCAGTTTAACGCCACGGTCATAAGCTTGATGGTAGGGTTTTGCACCCTTGAATCCTGGTAAAAATGAATGGTGAATATTGATGGCCTTACCATGTAATTCTCTGCAAAGCGTGTCCGATAAAATCTGCATATAGCGAGCAAGGACGACCAAATCAGTTTGTGTTTCGTTGATAATGTCGAGTAAAGCCGCTTCCTGATCGGGTTTATTCTCTTTATTTACAGGTAGGTAAACAAATCGAATTCCTTCTCTTTCTGCCATTGGACGCAGATCTTTATGGTTAGAAACAACGGCTGTAATTTCCATTGGCAGTTCACCTTTACGGTGTCGATAGAGCAGATTATCCAAACAGTGATCGAACTTACTGACCATCAACAAAACACGTACAGGTTTACTAGCATCAAAAATCTGCCAATCCATATTGAATCGAGTGACCGTATCATTGAGTCCTGATCGGATATCTTCGATAGTAAAATCATCAGATTCGATACGGCAGACAGCACGCATAAAAAAGCGCTTATTATCTTCGTCATCATACTGATGCATTTCAGAAATGTAGCAGCTAAGTCCCGCCAAATAAGAAGTGACCGTTGCAACAATACCGCTTGTCGCATCACAGGCCGCTTTTAAAACAAATTCCTTTGAAGTCGTCATAGTGTCTCCCTCACTTAACTTTCTTTGCGCTGTCTTCGTAACGCATTATTGTTTATTGGTGATAAATTTAATATATTGTTAGGAAACAAGGATGACAACAAAACAATCAAAATTAATGTCGATATGGCATTTTTTATTGATATATGAAAAAGGATTTTATTTATGGAGAAAGATAATGAGTAATACACCGGATTATCATGTTCCCGCTCTGGCGCGCGGACTGCAAATAATCGAAATGTTCACTGCTAGTGAGAGAGTGTTAACGACTCATGATTTTGCCGAGCGTTTGGGGGTGAGTGCCTCATCCACTTACCGTATTATTCAAACATTACTGGATATGGGATATCTGAAAAAAGTCACCAGAAATGCGTATGAGCTTGGCCCTCAGGTTGTATCTCGTGGTTTTGCCTTTTTAGCTGGAAAAGATCTCGTGGACATTGCCGCACCATTTCTTAATACCCTGCGCGACCACACATCGATATCTTGCCATCTAGCCATTAGAGATGGGCTAGAAACGGTCTATATCTACCGAGCACAAGCATCACAGCGACTGTCAGTTAATATTCCTCTCGGCACTCGCCTACCTTGCCACACGAATGCAATGGGAAGAGTCCTCTTACGCCAGTTGAGTGATATCGAATTTAATGCCATGTATCAACAAATGCAGTTGGACCTCTATCCACAACCTCATCCGCAAACATTTTCAGAACTAAAGCACTTGCTGCGGAATGAGTGGCAACAGGGGTTCTCCAGTAATCGTTCAGATAACGCAACGGCAATAGCTGCACCAATCACCAACTACTTGGGTAAGAGAGTTGCCGCGATTAATATTTCAGGTGCAGATCAAGTAATGAATAACGAAAGGCAATTTAATGAAGCGAAGGCGTTGCTGTTGCAAACCGCCCAAGATATTTCTCAGGCGATTCCGTAAAGGTCCGCGGACCTTTACATCAAAACATGGTAATTAAGCCAAATCACCCATGCAGAGATATTTAATCTCAAGGTAATCTTCTAGTCCATATTTTGAGCCTTCTCTTCCCTGGCCGGACTGCTTCACGCCGCCGAATGGGATCATTTCAGAACTGATAGCTGTCTCGTTCACTCCAACCATGCCATACGCTAATTTTTCACTGACTCGCCAAATACGTCCGGCGTCTTTAGTGTAAACGTATGATGCTAAGCCAAAATCGGTATCGTTCGCCATCGCGATCGCTTCTTGTTCAGTTTTGAAGCGGAATATTGGGGCTACTGGACCAAAAACTTCCTCTTTGGACAAACGCATCGTTGAATCGAGATTCTTTAAGACGGTCGGTAGATAGAAGTAGCTACCCAATTTTTCCGCCTTCCCACCAACGCATAGCTCCGCACCTTTACTCAAGGCATCATTCACCAGCGTTTCCACGTTTTTAACCGCTTTCTGAGTGATCAAAGGACCAATAGCCGTATTAGTATCAAAACCATCACCAACAACGAATTGAGATACACGCTCCGTTAAGCGAGCAACAAACTCATCGTAGATTTCATCCTCGACAAGAATACGGTTGGCACAGATACAGGTTTGGCCTGCATTACGGAATTTTGCAGCAATCGCACCATCAATCGCTTTATCTAAATCAGCATCTTTAAAAATTAGAACCGGCGCATTGCCTCCTAACTCCATCGACGTCTTTTTCACCGTTTTAGCCGATTGTTCCATAAGGATCTTACCGACCGCAGTCGAACCCGTGAACGAAATTTTCTTAACAATATCGCTAGAGGTCAATGCACCACCGATAGCCGGAGCATCGGTTCCAGGGACGATATTAAATACCCCTGCAGGAATACCAGCTCTGATCGCAAGCTCACCTAGAGCAAGTGCAGATAAGGGGGTTTCTGCTGCTGGTTTTAACACAATCGTACAACCCGCAGCTAATGCAGGAGCCACTTTTCTCGTGATCATTGCATTTGGGAAGTTCCAGGGTGTTATCGCTCCAACCACGCCTATCGGCTGCTTAATAACGATTGAACGGCGGTCAATTCCCGTACTTGGCAATACATCACCATAAATGCGCTTTGCTTCTTCAGCAAACCATTCGACATACGACGCACCATAAGCAACCTCACCTTTTGACTCAGCCAAAATTTTACCTTGTTCAGCCGTCATGATAAGAGCCAAGTCATCTTGATGTTCCATAACCAACTCGTACCAACGTCTTAGAATGGCTGACTTTTGTTTTGCTGGAACATCTCGCCAAGACTCGAGCGCTTTTTCTGCCGCTTTAATCGCAATCTCGGTTTCGTCTTTACCTAAATCACTTACTTGAGCTATAACGTTCTCTGTCGATGGATTGACGACATCAAATTGCTTTCCTGTAGTTGCAGTAACCCATTCACCGTTGATATAGCCTTGTAACTTCAGTAACGATTTATCCTGCAGTTTTTCCAATATATTCATTATTATGCCTTAGAGCTTTATTACTTATAACCATAGACTGTTTCAGTCACCGGTATCCTTGGGGATGCCTTACTCGCATTAAGTTGCGCTAAATCGTCGACGGTGTAGACAAGCCCGTTGGCTTCGTCTCTCAAACCTTTTACTAAAGCAAAACACATAAACAATAACACGACAGAAAAAGGCAGAGCAGCGACAATAGACGCCGTTTTAAGAGCATCGAGACCGCCATTAATCAGCAGAACTGCTGCAATTAACCCAAGCGCAGCACCCCATAAAATTCTTAACCATTTCACAGGATTTCGATTACCGTTAGAAATGATTGTCGAGACCACCAGTGTGCCAGAGTCAGCGGAAGTTACAAACCAAGTAATGATGAGAAACGTTGCCAGCGCAGCAAAAAAGTGTGTCATCGATGCAATTCCAAGCGAATCAATCGTACTGTAGAGTGCCAATGTCATGTCTTTATTAACAACATCAATAATATTCGCACCACCGAACAATTGAAGATTCAACGCTGTTCCACCAAAAATAATAATCCAGAGAAACCCACCTAATGGAGGTATGAGCAATGCACTTAGCATAAATTCACGAATTGTCCGTCCACGAGAAATACGCGCGATAAACATTCCGACTAATGGGCCCCAAGATAGCCACCATCCCCAGTAGAATATGGTCCACCATCCTTGCCAGTGACGTTGAGGATCCATATCAACCCAAAATCCCATCTGAATGAAGTGGGTTACATAATCCCCCAGACTCGAAACCATTAATTTCATCAAAAACACAGTCGGGCCCGCGAATAAGAAAAAACCGATCAATAACGTGCTTAATCGAATGTTCCAAATACTTAAAAACTTGATGCCCTTACCTACCCCAGTTACTGCGGATACCGTCGCGATTACCGACACAATAATAATGAGAACAACTTGAGTCGATGTTGAAATTTCTGTCCCAAACAGGAAGTTTAAGCCCGCATTCATTTGAGCAACACCCAATCCCAATGTTGTTGCGGTACCAAACAAAGTACTGAAAACAGCTAATAAATCCACGGCATGTCCTATTGGGCCGTATATGCGTTCGCCTAAGATGGGATAGAGACCCGAACGAACGGTTAACGGTAATCCCCTACGGTAACAAAAGTAAGCAAGACATAAACCAACAAGAATGTAGATCGCCCAACCATGTAAGCCCCAATGAAACATGGTGATTCGTAAAGCAATCTGAGCCGCCTGCTCACTTTTCGCTGCAATGCCCGCAGCGTCAATAAATGGGTTTCCCTGAAAATGATAGATCGGCTCTGCGATACTCCAGAAAAGCAGTCCAGTACCAATCGCACAACTGAAAAGCATTGAGAACCAAGAAACAAAATTGAACTCTGGTTTTTCATTGTCTTTGCCTAAACGAATATTTCCATATTTAGACAATGCGACCCAAACAGCAAAAAACATGGTGAAACAAACGACGGCAACGTAATACCAACTCAAGTTAGTATCTATCCAACTGTTCAGTGTATTGAAGAGGCTTTTTGATTGTTCCGAACGGAAAATAGAAAATCCAACGAATAGGAGCACCATAATCACAGAGGAATAGAGCATCGTTTTGTTCACTTCCAACGGATTGGGGTTCCGGTTAAGGATACTGTTCGTTTTCATGATATTGTCTTCCCTGACTTTACCTGTAAACAACCTTTGAAATAAAGAGTGTTACAGCGACATGAATATCGGGAACAGCTTCTAGCCCGATATATTTCTGTTAATCAATAAATTAACGCATTATGAATGGATTACCCATGGGTTCAGACGATGTATTAATCCACGTTGTCCTGACCCGAATGTAGTCTTGTATGGCCTGAATGCCTGCCTCTCGCCCGTAACCAGACTGGTTGTAGCCACCGAAAGGTGCGACCGGTGATACAGCACGATAGGTATTGACCCAACAGATACCAGAGCGAATTTTTTGTGACACTCGCATTGCAGTTGCTAAATTTTCAGTGAAAATTCCTGAACCCAAGCCGAATTGGGAATCATTAGCTAATGCGATAGCCTCTTCTTCTTCGTCGAAAATTGCTAAAGACATCACCGGACCAAACATTTCCACTTTAAGCGTTTCAATCTCATTTGACGGGCATTCAACGATTGTTGGTTCAAAATAACACTGAGACCCATATTCAGGGGCTCGGCGACCACCAGTAAGAATATTACCGCCCTGCGTGATGGCTTTATCTAATGTTCTTTCAATCACCTCAACCTGAGCAAGTGTACACAGCGGCCCAATATGTGATTTGACATCCAATGGATCGCCTATGACTATTTGCGACGTTTTCTCTAATAATCGCTCGACCAAAGATTGATAAATATTTCTTTGGATATACACTCGCGACCCAGCAACACAAGATTGGCCGGAAGCACCGAAGTTACCCGCAATTATACCATTGGCCGCACTTTCAAGATCGGCGTCTTTAAACACGATAATGGGCGACTTTCCGCCAAGCTCAAGTGTCGTCACCGCGAAATTGTTGGCGGTGTTACGAATGATATTTCTTGCTGTACTAGGACCTCCAGTAAAGGCAAGTCTATCGATGTCTGGATGAGATGTTAAAGGAATAGCACAACCTTCTGCATCACCCGTGATAACGGATACGACACCATCTGGGAATCCCGCTTCTTGCACTAAACTGGCGAATTTTAATATCGCTACCGGTGCAATTTCGGACGCTTTAATAATCACTGTGCAACCCGCAGCAAGCGCTGGTGCCAGTTTTGTTGCGGTGAGAAACATCTGAGCGTTCCACGGTACAACAGCCGCAACGACACCAATAGGTTCAGGTTTAGTAAATACATGCATATCAGGTTTATCAATTGGTAAAGTTTGACCTTCCACCTTGTCTGCTAAACCCGCGTAATACCGATAATAGTTAGCTATATACTTCGCCTGACTTTGAGTTTCAGCCGCTAACTTGCCACTGTCTTTCGTTTCTAGCTCACCCAGCATTTCGGAGTTTGCTTCTAATAGATCTGCCAGTTTAAACAACAACTGGCCTCTTTGTGTCGCAGTTAAAAGTGCCCAGTCTTTTCGTTCAAGAGCAGCCTTGGCTGAACTAACTGCAAGTTCGACATCTTCTGCGTCAGCACATGCGACAGTAGCCCATACCTGACCAGTCGCCGGATTAACCGTTTCTAACTTTCTTCCCTTTGTTCCTTCTACCCACTGCCCATTAATAAACATGGCAAAATGTGGTAATTGATTCTCAGACATGACGAACTCCCCTAAATGAATGCTGGCATCACTTCATCGATAAACCGTTTTAATGATGTCTCTTTTTGCTCTCTCGTCATGCCAGAATCAGACCAATAAGAGAATTCATCGTAACCCAAATCTTCATAACGCTTGAGTCGATCAATAATCTGGCGAGATGTGCCAATCATTAGGTCATTGCGAATCTGTTCTTTTTTATAGAATGGATGATTATCTATTTCATCCTGGCTGAGTGTTTCAATTAAGCCATGATTGATCGGACGTTCGTTCTTAAACCAGGCGCCGAAGTAACAGTAAAACTCATGCAGTTTTTTAGCGGCATAATCAAGCTCAGCATCGTCGTTCGAAACGTAGGCGTGTTGTAAAATCATGATTTTGGTTCTGCGGTCAAACTTGGCACAAGCCTGATTGTAACGGGCAATCAGAGACTCGACTTCCTCGAGTCCTTGCCATAGTGGAGCAACCTGAACATTACATTCGTTTTCAACCGCAAACTCATGACTATTGATATCGCGAGCAGCTACCCATATGTCAGGACCATTGGGGGTTAATGGTTTGGGTGCAGATGTCGTTTTAGGAAATTGATAATGTTTACTTTCTTGCGAATGATTTCCTTTCCATAACCCTTTTATCGCAGGCACCATTTCTCGTAAACACTCACCAGCTTCCCATGCATCCATACCACCATTGACCATACGTTCATACTCAAAGGCATAGGCTCCGCGAGCAATTCCGAGTTCTAGACGACCTTCAGTTAGAATATCGGTCATCGCTGCCTCACCAGCGAGCTTAATTGGGTGCCAGTATGGTGCAACAACAGTACCGGTTCCCAATCTAACGTGTTTTGTTTTATGGGCCAAATCGACAAGATTTAAAAAGGGATTCGGGGCAATGGTAAAGTCCATTCCATGATGTTCACCTGTCCACACGGTGCACATCCCACCCTCATCGGCCATCTGACTTAATGAGACAAATTCTTCATATAAATCAATCTGGCGCTGTTCCTCGTTCACACGCTCCATGTGTGCAAAAAGAGAAAATTTCATCTGATATTTCCCTCTGATTCGTTTCCTACGTACAAGCGGAATACTCCGTTCCGTTTTTCCTCTGTGAATCTTGCGATCATCGACGCCATATCGGCGGAAGCGAATTTCATTCCCGATAAGTCATCAATGGCCACATATTGATATCCAGCAGGTGCATTTTCTTCGACTGCTTCAGCGCGGTAGAACGCAACAAAATTGCCGCTGGCAAGTTTTTCGTAAACAGAGAATACTTGCCCAATCTCGGCTTCAATCGCGAGCGATTCCAATACAGCCTTAAGCGTTTGATAAGAAGAGCTTTCGGGTACGATATCCCCCTGAGGTAAGGTGTAAAATCCGTCTTCTTGTTTCAGAAGCAACTTGTCATTGCATTCTATCAGCCCGCCGACCTGAGTAGAGTTCATATGGGTAATTTCTTCGGCTTTATGTTCCATTCCCAGACTAAAGTAACCGCCCTTGGCATACCCTAGTCCAAATTTTTCTGTTACCGAAAAATCTTGAACCTCGCCAATCAAAAGCATGTGATCGCCTGCCTCAATTTTTTGCGTCGAAGAGCAACTAAAATACGTTGCAGCTCCCTCAATAACAGGGACACCATGACAATCGTCAAACCAGGCAACTTCTGAAAATCGATCGCCTTTTGAGCTTGCAAATGTATTGGATGCATGCTGCTGATCTTCCGCTAAAATGCTGACCGTAAAGTGGTCGCAATCGGCAAAAACGTCATAGCTAGATAATCTTTTAGCCGGACAAACCAGCAGTAATGGCGGATCCATAGATACCGAAGTGAAAGAGTTCGCTGTAAAACCCACTTTCTCCCCAGATTTACTGACTGCAGTTACGATCGTAACGCCTGTCATAAATGAGCCAAAAGCGTTACGTAACTCGCGTGAATCAAAATCGCTCATAACCATTCCTTGTTGTTCAGATTTTGTTTACTGGGCCACAATACAACTCAAGCCGAAATCGACTACGATTTCGTTTATTTCTCCCGAATGAGTCATTGGAGCCATGTGTTTTGCGTTATTAATGATTTGGTGTTCACCTCTAGGACACATCGCTGCCATTGCAGCCGACATTTCCGGTGTAGAATTCGGGTCATCACTGCCCGTAATAAATAGTGTTGGAATCTCCAGACCTCTTAATACGTCATCAGCAGGACCATCGTTATTACAAAACACTTCGTAGGCCTGGCTATATCCATCAAGTGAAACCGAGCTTAACCACTCAGAGCAGAGCAGTGCATTTTCTTCATCTGGCTCAGTTAACGGAGAATCAAACCAACGTTGAATAGGCGCTGTTGTATGCTGATGCGTCAGGCTGTTTTTAATCTGACTAACCCTATCTTTGACCGCCTGCTTCGCCTTTTCACTACGACGAAAAATGGAGTTAAAAGCAACGGTGCCAACACACCAATCTGAATAACGTGATGCAAAATTCAATGCGATCATCGAGCCCATTGAATGCCCCATAATCAGTATCGGTTCTTTGATGTCATTCATAACCCAATTGGCAATAACGTCCGTATAATCTGAGATAGTCGAACATTCAGGCATCAGATCACTTTCACCATGTCCGGGCATATCAACAGCATACACGGTGAAATGTTGACTCAATGTATCGAACTGTCTTATCCATGCTTCTAAACGTAACCCAACGCCATGAATGAGAACTAAGGCAGGTCCTCGCCCTTTTTTCACGTAGGCTAACCCTTTCGCAGATTTATACCGCTGCGGGATTATCGATGTCATGTCCAAGCTCCTTCAATTCTTCATATCGGTCACCAATACGATGATGAGGTCGACCACCCGAGGCACCACCCAGCACAACAACAATTTCGTCGTCACAAGGTGCATCGTTAATGTTGAACTGTAGAGTTAAGTAATGAGAACGGCGTCCCCCATCGTTCTTATCCATCATCGGAACCACAATCGGAGCGTTTGCCGTTCCACGCGTGTTAGTAAATGAAAGAAACGATTTTGCCTGTACGGCTTCACGATAGTGGTTTCCGAAGTGGAGCGTGTGTATTAGTGCTGATGCATGCTCAATTTCGCCACGAAGACCAACTACAGCTGCTTTCCCAAAAGCTTCGATATTGTCTGCACCACCCGCTAAAGCACATATTTTTTCTGTCAGAAGCGCGCCAAGCTGAGGACCATAATCTCTAACGATCGGTCTCAAATTGTCGACGAATTCCCCTGCCCAAGGGTTTTTTACAATCGCCGCGACAGCAAACATTTTTAATGGCTTCTCTGCCACTTTATAACCTTCAATTAGCGTTTCTTCTTCGTAGCTAACAATTTTCCGTATTTGTAAGTCCATTCCGTTTTCCTATGATTGAATCCATAACCACTTTGTAATATGGTATACCATAATATAACAACATAAACATACAATAGGTCATAATGCAATCATTAATGTGATACTATCTTGAAAGAAACTTTTGATTTGAGAATGAAAGGAAGCAGTGCATGCTAAAAGTAGAGCGTCCAAAAACATTAAAAGAAAACGCGCTGGAATCGTTAAGAGATGCCATCACAAGTAATATTTTGAAACCTGGAGATCGACTCGTTGAACGTACACTTTGCGAATCTATGGGTGTGAGCAGGACCGTTGTAAGAGAATGTATCCGTCACCTGGAAAGCGAACGACTGGTTGTAGGTATTCCTAATTCAGGCTTCGTTGTCGCTTCCATAAGCCAGGAGGAAGTTAAAGAGATATACGACATCCGAACTTTGCTTGAGTGTTCTGCTGTTGAAGAATGCTGTAAACGTGCAACTTCCGATATTGTTAAACAGCTGTATCAAATCCATAACGAAATCGCAGAGAGTCTAGGGAGAGATGATGTGAACACTGGACTCAAGCTAACAACACAATTTTACGAACTCATTTTTAGAACAGCACAAAAGCATGTTTCATGGGATTTGGTAGAACAGTTAAATTCTCGAATATCACGTCTCAGGGGACTGACTCTTAATACGTCCGGGCGTAAAACATCAGGTCCAGTAGACCTTCTGCTCATTGTGAAAGCAATAGAAGAGAAAGATACTAAAAAAGCGGTGGACTTATGTGCACAGCATCTTAAAGAAGCATATGAATTAGCGACGAACGTCGATCAAGGAGCGAAAAATGAAATCAGAGCGGTTTGAACTCGGTTTGCAAAAACGAAAAGAAACATTGGGTGCTGAATATGTTGAAAAAAATTTAGCAAAAGCAGACGCCTTTAATCTGCCATTTCAGGAAGCGATGACTGAATGGTGCTGGGGTTTTGGTTGGGGAGATGACACCATCGAGCCAAAGACACGTTCTATGATGAATCTCACGATGATTGCCGCACTGGGTAAAATGGAAGAATGGGAATTACATCTAAAAGGCGCGATTACAAATGGTGTTAGCGTCGATGAAATACGCTCTATCCTCCATGTTATCGCTATCTATTGTGGTGTACCGCAAGGAGTTGAATGCTTTCGTATCGCAAGAACGGTTCTTACAGAGCAAGGGCTTATCTAATTTAATCAACTAACAAGGATGTTATTATGAAAGGGTATTGGGTGGCGTTCGTTCATGTCGATAATGAAGAACAGTATAGTCATTATCTGGCATTGGCACCGGCGGCTTTGAAAAAATATGGCGCGAAAATGCTGTCTCGAGGTGAAGATATCAGTATTATCGAAGGTTTCGAGACACCACCACAGCGTGCGGTCGTATTCGAATTTGAAAGCTATGAAACTGCCCTCGCTTGCTATCACTCACCTGAATATCAACAAGCCAGGAATCATCGAATTGATAGTGCCAGCGCTAATATTATCATTATGAATGGACTCTCTGTCTGATTCCTCGTTAGAAAGCCCTTTGGAGTATACGAGGGGCTCATACCATCTCTTTCATGCCATGTATTTAATACTCAAAAAATAGCGTTGAATATATTATACTTTCTTCTAATCGTATTGAATGACTCAAATCGTTGAGTTAGAGGGATGTTGACTGTCTATGGGCAAAAATAGCCTGATTGTATTGGCGTTATACCTGTTTGGTTTAGTTATTATCTCTGGAGCATCATTTGTACGCTATCAGAATGAAGCAAAAGAGAGTGCGGCCGATGTTTACGAACAAATAGATCAAACGATTTCCAGGCTAACCCGTTATTATGAACTTGCCCTTGTCCCTGATATTCCTAGGCCTAATTGTGCTGTATTTCTTGCTAAGCACAATAGTGTCGTCTTTTCCGACCCTTATGTGCGAAGCTTGAGTCTGACCGATAATGGTACGATCACATGCAGCTCTTTATCAGGCAGTGCGAAAATTCCACTTGAGACTTGGCGAGCAGAAAACAATCAGATCCGTTTCTTTTTTACGCATCAGACACCTTTTAAAAATGAGTTATTGCGTCCTGAGATAGGGATTCTTATTTTAAAGATCTCCTACTCTCCCACATACAGTGTTAATTATGCACTTTATCCTGATCTTTTCTTGCAACTGCTCAGGCCATACGAACAATTTGACCTAAGTATTATTGTTGAAAATGCTAAGATTACAACATCTCAGCAAGTCATAACAACCAATCCTCCTCTACAGCCTAAAGCACTTTATTCTGTAAACTATCATTTAAGTGCCTCCTCTTTTGGCCAATTTTTACTGCAAAGTTCCGGCTTTATAATTATCATCTGGACGGTCATTCTTGCCATACTTTACCGTCCATTGTGCCACCTTATTGATACTTTTTCCCTAGACTATTGGCGTATAGATAAAGGCCTCACAAACAATCAGTTTACCCCATACCTACAACCCATTTTTGATATCAATGGTAATGTCACGGGTGCAGAAGTTCTAGCTCGATGGGTTCACCCTGAAAAAGGCGTGATACCGCCTTATCAGTTTATTGATACAGCAGAAATGAACGGGCAAATTAATAAGATCACTGGGCAACTGATGCAAAAGTGTTCCGATGCACTCAGTCAAATCAATCATGATCAAATAGAAAGGTTCACTCTGGGTTTCAATGTGTGTGCAATTCAGTTTGATAACCACTCTTTTTTTGATGATATCGAGCAATTACGTCAAGATTTGTCTGAGACTCCGATTAGCCTAGCTGTTGAACTCACAGAACGACAGGCGTTTGCTAGTGAAGAGAAATATTCTAGCGCAATAAAAAGGCTTAAAGATCTCAATATAAGGATTTCACTGGATGACTTTGGAACAGGTCACTGTTCGCTTAAATATTTGCTGAATGCCGACATAGATATTATTAAAATTGACCGTTCTTACATTCAAACTATCGACAACGGCCCAAATACAAACGTACTGGATAGCATCATCGACCTCGCCAGACGTACAGATTCAATTCTTCTAGCGGAAGGCGTTGAGACCACCGCTCAGTTGAACTACCTGAAGCAGCTTAATGTTGAACGTTATCAGGGCTTTTATTATGAAAAACCCATTCCGATTGAAGAGTTTATCAAGAAGTATTTCTAACCACTTTAACGCCTGTTATCTTATAAGAGCACAAATAGAAAAGTCCTGTTAACTTGGGCCGCCAACAGGACTTTTAATCAATCTTTCTGAACTTACTTCGACTTTCTTTGCTGATCTTTCAAAGCAAGTTTTTCTTTTCTTCTCTGAGCAATCACCTTTTCAGCATCACCACCGACGTGAGTTTCACCTCTTTGGTTTGCTAACTGGACTTGTTTCTCACGCTCACGGAAGCGAGCTTTTTGTTCTTCTGTGTGCTTATCAACACACTTTGGACAGCTCACACCTTTTTCGTAATCTGGCGACTCCATCTCTTCTTGAGTAATTGGTAAGCGGCATGCTTTACACATATCGTACTCACTTTTCTCAAGTTGATGGTTTACCGCAACACGTCCATCAAATACGTAGCAATCACCTTCCCACATGCTTTCTTCCTGTGGTACTTCTTCGAGATATTTTAAGATGCCACCTTCTAGGTGATATACCTCTTCAAAGCCTTGTTCCTTCATAAACGCTGTTGATTTTTCACAACGAATGCCACCAGTACAAAACATAGCCACTTTCTTATGTTTTGTTGGATCCATGTTTTCTGCAACGTATTTAGGAAAATCGCGGAATGTTTCAGTCTTGGGATTCACAGCATTCTTGAATGTACCGATTTCAATTTCATAATCGTTACGGGTATCAACAACGAAAACTTCAGGATCAGAAATAAGCTCATTCCATTCGTTCGGTTTTACATATGTACCCACGATATGACGAGGATCGATCCCTTCAACACCCAATGTCACGATTTCTTTCTTCAGCTTAACCTTGGTACGGTTGAAAGGCTGGTTAGCGTCGAATGATTCTTTATACACAATATCAGCCAGTCTCTCGTCTTTCTTGAACCAAGCTAATAGTGCATCAATACCTTCACGTGTTGAAGCAACAGTACCATTGATGCCTTCGTAAGCTAGGAGTAACGTTCCTCGAATTTCATTCTCCTCCATCAACGCTTTAAGCGGTTCACGGAGTTCAACGTAATCTTCAAGACGCACAAACTTATACATTGCGCATACTACATAATCTGTCATGTTTTTTCCTTTCAGCGAGCTGGATCGTAAATCCAGAGCTTTTGTTAAAATCGCGCGAAGTATAGCTGAGAGTTCGCCTGACAAATACGGACAGTTATTGTGGTTAAGAGTAATTTATATTGTGAAATCAGCAGTCAACTCATTCCTTTTGTTTACTGGGCGTTAACTTAAGCAACCTGCCGCCTCTATTATCTTCTAATACCCAAATAGCCCCATCAGGCCCTTGTTCTAATTCGCGGATGCGCTTTTGCATATCAAAACGTTCGACTTCATGAGCTTGGTTTCCATCTATCTGGACTCGGATAATAGCCTCAGATTTCAGTCCACCAATTAACGCATTCCCTTGCCAGTTTGCGAAAAATTGACCTGAATAGATAATTAGCCCAGAGGGTGCAATGGAGGGTACCCAATACGCTTCAGGAGCATGAAACTCAGGGCGAGTATTATGTTTAGAAATAGCAATCCCAGAATATTGGTCGCCCCAAGAGACTATTGGCCAGCCATAATTATCACCAGCTACCGTCAGATTTAGTTCATCACCATGTCTTGGCCCCATTTCATGAGTCCATAATCGACCACGAGCATCAAAAGCAATACCTAACATATTCCGATGTCCCAAGGACCAGAAGCTTTTGGCTAACTCCCCTTTATCTTGAAATGGGTTATTATTAGGGATACTTCCGTCGTCATTTAGTCGAACCACTTTGCCTAAATTTTGATTCCAGTCTTGTGCCGGCTGTTGTTTCTGTCTTTCACCTGAGGTGATAAAAAGGTGACCATCCGGACTAAAAGCCAAGCGATGAGAATAATGCCCAAAGCCTGAAACCTTTGGATACTGGCGCCATACGACACGAATGTCCTCAAGCTTGGGTTGATTGGATTTCAAATCAAGCTTAGCTCGAATGACTGCTGCACCTCGATTTCCATTCGTATCTGACTCAGCATAAGATAGATAGATCCAATGGTTTTGTGCAAACTGCGGATGAAGGATAACGTCACCGAGCCCTCCCTGTCCTCCATAAGCAACAGCAGGAACGCCATTAACTGTCTTACGCTTTTTAGTGGCTGGGTCGAATACCAATAAGGTTCCTGATTTTTCTGTTACGAGTAGCCTGCCATCAGGAATAAATGCCATTGCCCAAGGCTCATTGAATTGCCCATAACTTTTTGCATAAAAGGACGAACCAGCATTGCCTTCGACGAGTCTATCAGCAGCATGGGCAAAGGAGAAAAATGATAGAATCCATATCAACCATAAAACACAACTTCTCAACCGTAGCCTCAACATAACTGCCCTCTACTCTTAAGTATGGTTAATTTATATTAAAAGAGTATAGAAGAGCTGACGACAATTTAGAGGCTTAGACTCCTTTTCTTATCGCGCTTAATGACTTTATCTGTTGTGCCTTAGCGTCGAAGTTTGTTGGGTCAAGCCAATCAATAAATGCAAACTTACATTTAGGCCATTCATTATCAATAATAGAAAACCAAGCGGTGTCTCTGGTTCTTCCTTTATACACAACAGCCTGACGAAAAATCCCTTCATGATAAAATCCTAACCGCAAAGCAGCTTTTCGAGAAGGTTCGTTTAAACTATCGCATTTCCATTCATAACGACGATATCCTAGCTCTTCGAACACATATTGCATCATTAAAAAGTGAGCTTCCGTAGACGCTGGCGTTCTTTGCAACATCGGAGAAAAAGCAACATTACCAATTTCAATCACCCCATGAGAAATGTCTACCCTCATGAGTGAGAACATACCCAATGCTTTACCACTCTGTAAGTCGATTATCGCAAAATGTTTCGGATCGATACTTTGTTCGGCCACTTTGATGTACTCTTCAAACATCGATTTAGCTTCGAATGGACCATGGAACATATATGTCCAGTCCCGGCCATCGGCAGCGACCGAATATGCTTCATACAATTCATCGGTATGTTTGTTCGATTCAAGCGGCTCAATTCGAACATATTTTCCTTCAAGTACAATATCCCCAGGAAAAGTGCGCTGCGACCAATTTGCAACAGGTTGTCCAATCTTTTGCCCAAATCCATTTTCTAGCATGCATCCATTCCTTTTCTATTTTGATATTTTCAGTCAGTTGACTTATTCCTATAGAGCGCGCTCAAGTATTGAATATTCTGCCTATGGACAACAGATACAATCCCAAAAATCTGATAAGTCCAATCATGTATGAAACATGCCAAAGAGACTTATATCGTGTTGTATCATGAACAATTTTCCAAACGATGTGATGCAACTATCTGATTTTATTTGCAACAAAATATGGTGCGAAGTTTGAATCGCTACTCTTACTAGTCCATTGCTAGTGTCAGTCGGTATACAAGGAGAAAGTGATGAACGACGAGGAATTGCAAGCACTGCGTAAGCAAGTAAAAAAGGCCAAAAGAATTTCATCAGAACGAGCTGGAGAGCTTCACGATTTGGTTGAAGATAGACTACCAAAAGACTATAGAGATATTCCCAGTATTGCTCAGGCATGTTTTGATGCCTGTAAAAACTGGGAGGAACTATCTGAACAATTAAAATCTGCCGAAGCGGAAACTGAAAGCTTATAGCTCGTTACGGGACAAGCACTGCAGATTGAATGTGGAAGCTTGTCTCATATTCAGACTTAAGCAATATTAAGGTTCTCTTTCGTTGCCTATATTTAACAACAACTGTTAACCTTGGCTACATACTTAATCAGCCCTTTTCACTCTTATCATGATTTTTGCTTTGATTGCCTCCCTGCTATTTATCGTATGTAAAATACTCAACCCAGGTTGGTTTCTTATTATGATGATCTGGACCTTTCCTTTAACGTTAGGTGTGCTTTTCTTTCATATCTTTGCGCATAAAGGTATTCGCTATCTACCTATGTCGACAAAAGGCATCTTAGCCATGATATCCAATATTGCACTTGTTAGCGCACCAATACTCTGTCCAGATTTTTCGGACGTTGATTCCTACGCAGTGTTTACTCAGGTAAAGAACCCACCCGAAAGTTATATGACATACGCAATGACGCTACTCGTCATCATGGCGATTATTGATATTTCGTTATTTGTACTAAGAATGGCAGAACGCAGAGCAGTCAGATCCCGCGGGTGACCACCTAAGCCTTAACCCTCCTGTCGATATTTCATCAGTAAAATTTTCCTTCAAACATGAAGAATTAGACGTTTTATACTGGATTTTAAAATGGCATACCATAATATGGAATTCTAAGGGCGGTTTTTTAACCACCTTTAGATGGACAAATTGAGGTTGTCCATTTTAGTCAGCCAACAATAAACAAATATAATGACTCTTCATAAGGAAATGATATGAAAAACAAAATTTATGCATCAGTTTTACTGACCGCAAGCTGTCTTTTCTCGGCGAATAGCCACGCTACAGACACTATGAGCTTTGTCAGTTGGGGCGGTTCAACCCAAAAGGCTCAGGAAGACTCTTGGGCGAAACCATTTAGCAAATTGACAGGAATAAAGGTATTGCAAGATGGTCCGACGGATTATGGTAAGCTCAAAGCAATGGTCGACAGCGGGAACGTACCGTGGGATGTCGTCGATGTAGAAGCCGATTTTGCCTACCGAGCTGCTGCTGAAGGGCTACTTGAGCCCCTAGACTTTAATGTCATTAGCAAGAATGATATCGACCCAAGATTTATCTCTGATTACGGTATTGGCTCTTTTTACTTTTCCTTTGTTCTCGCGTTTAATAAAAATTCTATCTCACAGCAACCAAGCAGTTGGTCTGCCTTATTTGATACAAAAGACTTCCCCGGTAAAAGAGCACTATATAAGTGGCCGAGCCCTGGCGTGCTTGAGCTTGCTCTCTTAGCCGATGGTGTTCCTGCCGATAAACTGTACCCGCTTGATCTCGATAGAGCCTTTAAGAAACTTGATACCATTAAGAAAGACATCGTTTGGTGGGGTGGCGGAGCTCAATCACAACAACTTCTTGCATCGGGCGAAGTGAGCATGGGTCAGTTCTGGAACGGACGCGTCTACTCTCTACAAAAAGATGGACTGCCAATCGGTATCGATTGGAATCAAAACTTAGTAATGTCCGATTTCTTGGTCATCCCTAAAGGTGCGAAAAACAAAGATGCAGCGATGAAATTTCTTGCTTACGCATCAAGCGCAAAATCACAAGCTGATTTTTCAAATGAAACCGCATATGCACCAATCAACACCGCGGGAATCCAATATCTAAGTAGCGGTCTATCAAAAAATCTTCCTACTAATTACGGTGATGAGCAAGTCTCACTTAATTACAAATATTGGGCGGAACACGGCCTGGAAATCGCGACTCGCTGGAATCAATGGTTGTTACAGTAACGAGAGAACACGATTAAAAGATCGAATATCAACGCTGATTAAGCAGGGTTTAGTCTATGGTTTCCACTATGCAATACGTGCAATGGCGTCAAAAATCGCTCTTGTTTCCAATCATCATTTTTTTATGCGTCTTCTTTGTAGTCCCCTTGTCGGGGCTACTTCTACGCAGCTTAACAGATCCCTCATTCGGGCTTCAGAACTACGCTCAACTCCTTTCCACTCCAACTTACTCAGACGTACTTTTTAATACGTTTTTTATTTCTATCCTTGTCACCGTTCTCGCTCTCATCCTGAGTTTTCCCCTCGCGTGGAGTATCACGCTAATGCCCGGAAAATGGGGACAAATGTTACTCAACGTCGTGCTGCTATCGATGTGGACAAGTCTGCTTGCCCGAACCTATTCGTGGCTAGTCCTTTTACAAAACACTGGCGCAATAAATAAAGTACTAATGAACCTAGGTCTGATAAGCCAACCCTTGGAATTGGTACACAATATGACAGGAGTTGTGATCGGCATGACCTATATCATGATCCCGTTCTTTGTTTTACCCCTTCAGGCGTGTATGTCTGCAATTGACCCGATGGT
This sequence comes from Vibrio viridaestus, assembly GCF_003856525.1. GTDB lineage: Bacteria > Pseudomonadota > Gammaproteobacteria > Enterobacterales > Vibrionaceae > Vibrio > Vibrio viridaestus. The sequence continues at coordinate 124,990 of NZ_RJVQ01000007.1, read as the reverse complement.
ACTTCAGGCGGCTTCAATTTGTGGCGCGTCGCCTAAAGTCACTTTTTTTAGAGTATTTTTACCCTTATGTAAGCCAGGCATTTTTGCTGGTTCACTTATGGTCTTTGTTATGTCGCTTGGGTACTACATTACACCAACATTACTCGGGGGAGTAAGTGACATGATGCTTCCCGAATTTATTATTCAACAGATTCAAAATTTCCTTAATTGGGGAATCGCTAGTGCCTCAGCTGTTCTACTGATTACCATCACATTGATCATTTTCTACATCAATATCAAAGTACAGTCCGAATCTCCGGTCTCGTCAGATAATGGAGCCTAATCATGCTGCTTTCATATAACTCAATGCCAACGCGAATAAAAGCGCTGCTTTATGTCAGCACTGGCTCCATAACCGCCATACTCGCGTTACCGATTGTATTCATCGTCGCATTATCCTTTGGGTCGTCTCAATGGCTAGTTTTTCCGCCCCCATCCTGGACAACAAGATGGTACGAAGAATTCTTTGCTGACCCCCAGTGGATTGAATCAAGCATCACTAGTTTAAAAGTAGCGTGCCTTACTGCTGTTTGTTCAACTCTTATTGCGCTGCCCGCATCTTTTGCTTTGGTGAGGGGAAAGTTTAAGGGCCGAGATTATTTATACAGCTTTTTCACGATGCCCATGATAGTGCCTGTCGTCATTATTGGTATCGCAATGTACGGTGTGTTTCTCTCGTTAGGAATGACCGGTACGCTGTTCGCCTATGTCGTTAGCCACATTATAATCGCAATTCCCTTTTCAATTATTTCGATCATTAATTCGTTAAGACTGTTCGATAAATCTATTGAAGATGCAGCGGTTATTTGTGGTGCGAGCCGATTACAAGCCATCATTAAAATCACCCTACCTGTGATTAAACCTGGCGTCATTTCTGGGGCGCTATTTGCGTTTCTCGCCTCTTGGGATGAAGTGGTGATCAGTATCATGATGGCTTCACCAGAACTAAAAACTCTACCAGTAACGATGTGGTCTACCTTACGTCAAGACTTATCCCCCGTCATAGCAGTTGCGTCAACTCTGCTAATCATTCTCTCGATCGCTATTATGGTCGTTACCCACCTTCTCAAGAAGTTCAATAATCGCTAAGGAGCAGCTATGACGAACTCAAATATTGATACCAATACACTTGTTAGCCTACGTGCTCTTAAAAAAGAATATGGCCATTTCACCGCAGTTAACTCGATAGACTTGGAGATTAAAAAAGGGGAATTTCTTACCTTTCTTGGCTCTTCAGGCTCCGGTAAAAGTACGACACTTTCCATGATTGCTGGCTTTGAAACGCCGAGCTCTGGCGAGATTCTTCTTAGTGAAAAATCACTGATTCGGGTTCCCTCTCATCAGCGAGGCATTGGGATGGTGTTTCAGAATTATTCTCTTTTTCCGCATATGTCGGTGCGTGACAACATTGGATTTCCACTTGATATTCGCCACTTCAGCAAAGAAGAAAAAAGAGAAAAAGTAGAGAACGCATTGCGACTGGTTCAACTTGAGTCTTTCGCTGACCGCCGACCTTCAGAGTTATCCGGTGGTCAAAAGCAACGTGTCGCCATTGCCAGAGCTCTGATTTATGAACCGGATATCCTGCTTATGGATGAACCCCTTGGCGCATTAGATAAAAAGCTGCGCGAAGACCTGCAAGACGAATTACGCCTATTGCATCGACGTCTAGGTATTACCATTATCTACGTTACCCACGACCAAGATGAAGCTATGCGTCTGTCAGAGAGAATCGCCATATTCAAAGAAGGAGAGATTGTTGGTTTAGGTTCGGGTAAAGATCTCTATCGAAATCCACCCAATGCATTCGTTGCTTCGTTTCTTGGTAATTCAAACTTCATTAACATTACCATTGGCAGAAATAATACGGCTCATTGTTTGGGTTCGAATATCCTCCTGCCGGAGAATCATGGCTTTCAATATAACTCTGACGCTCTCCTCATGATTCGACCAGAAGATATTCGCCTGCTATCCAAAGAGGACGAAAAGGACCTATGTACGTCAGACAACCTTTTGTACGGAACCATTGAAGAAACCGTTTTTTTAGGTGAAAGCGTTACCTGTAGTTTAATTTTAGAAGATGGTACTCGTATAGTGAGTAAGTGTATGGCGAATGATATTGATACGCTTCAGGCAGGAAATACCATCGCTCTAACCTGGCAAACAGACTATTCATCCGTCTTTGAATATGACTCGGTAAGCAGTGGTTTTATTAAATCGAGTATTGCGGCTTAGACGTTTTTCATTATAGCCTGATACTGATATCAGGCTTATACTCCGCGAAGTTCATTACTATATATATGCCTAAAATACATGATGATATAGAACTATACTATTTATAATAATATAATTAATATCTTACTAATAAGATGATCTCTACTTAATGTAAAGTTTCTCTTGCCCTATCGCACATGACTATTAAAATCTTTTCGACTAAATTCTAGATAGAGCAAAATCTAATGGCGCACGTTGCATATTTAAGTATTACAGGGAAGACTCAGGGCCTAATCTCTAGGGGATGTAACACCCAAGATTCTCTTGGTAGTAAGTTCCAATCAAATCACACTGACGAAATAACAGTGCTTTCTTGTCACCACTCAATGTCAAAGTTTGGTGGAGGCCATAGAAAATCACATAACCCATTAGTCATCACAAAAAATATCGATAAATCAACTCCTTTACTATCGACGGCTTTCTCTAAGGGAGAAAAGCTTAGTTGTAAGCTAAGTTTTTATAGAAATAATGAGCAAGGCTTTAATGAGCATTTTTATTCAATTGAATTAGTTGACGCCGTAGTTGTAGGCTCTGAATTTTCTTTACCTCATACGATAAACTCTCATGGCGACGAAATGCATGAAATAATAAGCTTGAGCTACAACCAGATAATATGGACACACAAAATCTCTGGTACAGAAGGGTTTGACTCTTGGGAAAATGGGGGATGGGGTGGATAGCAATATTAGTTATGATACTGGCGTACTTCAAGCTAAATCTAGACGTCTAGTCGTCATGGCATCAATTGAAAGTCAGAAGCATATTCGTGATGACACAATCAAAGCTCGATTGATAAAAGCATATAGTGATACTTCAAGTGATATTGTAAGACAGTTTCAATTAGGTCAACAATCCCTCGAACAATCGATAGAGTCTATTGATCAAGAAATAAGAGAGCTTACAAATCAATCATCGCGTATTTTAGAAACCTACAAAGATCCGATAATGAAAGGAATCGGGCTAGCCGCAGGAATCGCACAAGTAATTGGAGGTGGCTATGGCGCTTTGATGTCCGGTGGAACATCCATATTTTTTGATTTGACACTTCTTAATGGCCTAAATAACGTATATGAGAATGGTGTTTATTTCATTACAGGAAATAAAGATGCACAAGGATTTATGAGGCAGTTATACAAACTAGCTGCTAAATATTCGGATCAACCAGAAATATATGGCAGCTTAGCTTATAGTATCTCGGACTTATTTCTTTCTGGACTAGGCTTATTCAGTTTATCCAAGGAAGTTAAAATCATTGAATCTGGCGTATTTGCAGGTAATAAAAAATTTACTCTATTTAGAGCCTTTGATAGTGAACTTTTGCGTGAGTACCAAACAATGTCTAGACCTATGTTGAGTTTAGAAGGTGGCTCTGACATTATAACTATCGATGGTATCGTGAATGATATAAACGCATTAGAAAAGCGCTCACCGCATACGATGGATGCTGCATTAAAGGAAATGATTAGAAACCAACACTAGCCGAAATCAGAGAGATATCGAATGTTCTACCTTGTTTCCATTGCTGTTTTTTTTATAATGAGAATGATTTCGAATTACTTAGGATCATCGGTTAATAAAAACTTTATTGTAGGAATATACACTATTACGTTTTTACTGATATTAGGTAACTATGGTTGTATTTTTTATTATGGTACCGGTTTATTCTTAATCAAACAAATAGTGCCTGATTATACCAATGATGGTATCGTTCGGTTTGCCAGCTTAGGAATGTTCCTGCTATTGGCATTCACCTGTGCACCTAAAAAACAATCCAGAAAAAGCCACTAATAGGCGGTCAAAGAAAGGATGAGAAATATAATCAGAGTCGGGAATTAGTATTTTTGTCCCGGTACACAAGTCGATCCCTCTAAAGGAAGACAAGCCATTGCTGCCGACTCAGCAGTTAGTGCGACTAAATCCTCTTGTTCAAGTTACTTGAATCAATCTTACTGATCTGCTCCAGCCAGACTGGACACTTCATTAAGAGACATTCTGCTGTTCAAAGTTAACAGGGCTTCGATACCCAAGAACACTATGCCTTCTCGTCCGATTATAATCAACCTCTATGTACTCGAAGATCGTTTGGCGCATCTGGTATCTCGTCATAATCGGCTCATATTGGTTCGCTTCAAATTTCATCGAATGGAAGAAGCTCTCAACACAAGCATTGTCCCAGCAGTTTCCTTTCCTACTTATACTTTGCTCTAGATTATAAACCGTTATGAGGTCTAGATAATCTTTTGAGCAATACTGACTGCCTCGATCACTATGAACGATAACCTGCTCGGGGAATCCGCGACGGAACAAAGCCATTGATAGAACATCACAGACCAGCGTAGCCGTCATTTTACTTGTCTTGAGTAACGGTCAATAATTACTGTCAAGTATAACCCTCCTTCGCTTGTCGCAAAATAGCTGATATCTTCCGCCCATTTTTCATTTGGAGCCGCTGCGTTAAAGTTCTGAGCCAACAAATTTGGACCAACTGGCATTTGATGCTCGCTGTCTGTAGTGTACTTAAATTTACGTACCGCTTTCGGCGTTAAGTCTTGACGCTTCATACTAGCTGCAATGGTTTTCACATGGTGGTTATCACCGCTCTCAGACAGTTCTTTGGGGATTCGCCTTGAGCCATCTCGGCCTTTGCTGTTATCAAAATCTTCTTTGACCTTTGAATCAATTTTTTGGCGAATTGCCTCGCGTTGGATGGCTTTTTGGCGATTTTTAACCCAGTAATAAAACCTACTTCGGGATACACCGAACACCTTAGTCAAATGTACAATATTGAAGTACATCAGGTGTTCGAGCATAAATTCATAGCAATTTACTTTAGATTTTTCGCAAAGTAGGTGTAGGCCTTTTTTACAATTTCTAGATCTTCTGCTTGCTCAGCCAATTGCCTTTTGAGCTTGGCAATCTCTGCCGCTAGCTCTTACTCTCGCTGACTCGTATTGGTGTCTTTCTTCGAGTTTTCCGCTACCCATAGATTTAAGATTCATTTAAAGCTGCCTTGCTGCCGCATCTACTCCCACTTTCGCTGCTAGATACAGGGCTTCTACTTTAAATTCAGGGGAATGTTTAATTCTAGCTTTCTTAGTTGTCATTGTTCACCTCTTAGTGATTGTACTCACTTAACTCAGTGTCCAAAACCGCTGAAGCGGATCAATTCAAGTAAAAAAGGCCGCTAAAAGGCGGCCAACGAAAAGATGAGAAGTAAAATCAAAGTCGGGAATTAGTATTTTTGTCCCGGTATCCAAGTCGTTCCCGCTAAAGGAACACGAGCCATTGCTGCTGACTCAACGGTTAAAGCAACCAAATCCTCTGGCTCAAGGTTACGTAAGTCATTCTTACCACATGCTCTCGCCAACGTTTGTGCTTCCAGAGTAAGGACACGTAAATAGTTTGCCAGTTTATGACCTGCAGTTTCCGGATCTAAACGCTTCATCAATTCAGGGTCTTGTGTCGAAATACCTGCCGGATCTTTCCCTTCCTGATAATCATCATAGAAACCAGCAGCAGAGCCAATCGCCTCGTACTCTTTTTCCCATTTAGGGTCGTTACATCCCAGAGCGATAAGAGCAGCTGTACCAATTGCAACTGCATCAGCGCCTAGGGCCATACATTTTGCAACATCAGCACCATTACGGATACCACCAGAGACTATCAACTGAACTTCACGATGCATACCCATTTCCTGTAGAGCCTGAACAGCCTGAGGAATAGCAGCTAGCGTGGGAATACCAACGTGTTCGATAAATACATCTTGTGTCGCTGCGGTACCACCTTGCATCCCATCCACAACTATAACGTCTGCGCCTGCTTTTACAGCAAGTTTGACATCATAATACGTTCGTGTGGCCCCGACTTTAATGTAGATAGGCACCTGCCAATCAGTTATCTCTCGTAGTTCCTGAATTTTAATCGCCAAATCATCAGGTCCCGTCCAATCTGGATGCCGACACGCAGAGCGTTGGTCGATACCTTTTGGCAAGTTACGCATGTGAGCGACACGGTCAGTAATTTTTTGCCCCAACAACATACCACCACCACCGGGTTTCGCACCTTGTCCAAGTACCACTTCAATCGCATCCGCTTTACGTAAATCATCCGGATTCATCCCATATCGAGAAGGGAGATATTGATACACGAGTTTTTTTGATTGGCCACGTTCTTCGGGAGTCATACCACCATCACCAGTTGTTGTCGTAGTACCAACAGTCGAAGCCCCACGTCCCAATGCTTCTTTTGCGTGTGCCGAAAGCGCACCGAAACTCATACCAGCAATTGTGACTGGAATATCGATCTCAATCGGTTTCTTCGCAAAGCGAGTGCCAAGCTTAACGGACGTATTACATTTCTCACGATAGCCTTCTAATGGGTACCGCGACATACTCGCGCCCAAAAATAGCAAATCATCAAAGTGCGGTAAGGCACGTTTGGCACCAAACCCTCGAATATCATAAATACCCGTTTCTGCAGCGCGACGTATTTCGGCCATTGTACGTCGGTCGAATGTCGCAGACTCACGTAAACTTACATTTGGGTTATCTTTACTCATGACAGAAATCCTTTTCTTAGTATGCTGAAGCGTTATCGACTTTGAAGTTATAGAGCTGACGAGCTGAACCGTAGCGTTTAAATGCTGCAGGATCATCATCACAACCTGCTTTATCTAACAATCCTTTTAACTCAACGATATGTTCATCACGCATCTCTTTTTCAACACAATCCGCCCCTAACGACTGAACGCTGCCTTTCACATAAATATGTACTTCATATAGTGAATCACCTAGTGCCTGCCCTGCATCACCACACACAACAAGGCTACCAGACTGCCCCATAAAGCAACTCATGTGACCGACGCTTCCTTTGACCACAATATCAATGCCTTTCATTGAAATACCACACCGTGCGCCAGCATTGCCATCGATCACGAGTAAGCCACCATGAGCTGTAGCGCCAGCAGCCTGAGAGGCATCGCCTTTGATATGAACTTTTCCTGACATCATGTTTTCAGCAACGCCTTGACCGACGTTACCATGAACAGTAATTTCTGCTTCTTTATTCATACCCGCGCAAAAATATCCAGCATGACCATGTACATCCAATACAATCTTGCTATCTAATCCGACAGCGATGTTATGCGCTCCCTGCGGATTGGTTATCACCCATTCAGCTTCTGTTAAGTCCGCTTTTTGGTCATGCAACTGCTGGTTGAGTTCACGTACGCTACTTGTTTTTAAATCCACTGTTTTCATGCGTTATTTCCCTTTAACTTACTGACGTTCCCAAATATAAAAAGTGGCAGGTTCTGGCTCCCATACCGTTGCGTTTTCAATTCCAGGAAGAGTGGATAACGCTTGGTATTCAGAGGCCATTGCTACGTAATCATCAGTTTCTGCTAACACAGCTGGTTTGCACGCAATTGGATCTCGCATAACAGCAAAACCGTCTTTGGTCCCAATTGTAAATGTGAAAAAACCGTCCAAATCGTCTAGTGCGCTTTCAAGGGATTCTTTTAGCGTATCTCCCTGATTCAGACGCCAAGTTAGATAACCCGCCGCGACTTCAGAGTCATTTTCCGTTTCAAACTGAATACCTTCACGTTTAAGTTTGTCGCGTAGACGGTTGTGGTTAGATAATGAACCGTTGTGTACAAGACACAAATCTGAACCAGTAGAGAAAGGATGGCTACCTTCCATAGTGACCGCAGATTCAGTCGCCATGCGTGTGTGTCCAATAATATGAGATCCTTTCATCCCACTTAATTGGAACTTATTCGCAATATTTTCTGGCAGACCAACCTCTTTTAAAATTTCGATAGATGAGCCTGCACTGAGGATTAACATCTCAGGTGCGTTTGCTTCTAGCCATTGACGAACTAACATCTCGTCACTTTTTACTTTGAGTACCGCTACATTTGCGTTACTTACATAAGAAGCTTCACAACCCAGTGCTGTCGACAGCTTATCTGTAAGCGGTGCCCAGTCGTACGATTCTCCTGAATAGCGTACTGTCAGCTTAACCCAACCTTCTGCAACATTGTCGCCATATATCGCAAATCCGGCGCTGTCCGGGCCACGATCTGTCATTGCAATGAGCATTGGTTCAAACAGTGCTCCGAGTTGGTTTTCATATTTATCATTTTTAAGGTAAAGACCTACGATTCCGCACATATTAAATGCCTCTTAAAGATTTAAATTCATGTGAGTCTGGGTTAGAAAAACTCAGCGTACTTACGCACTTCCCAATCAGATACATACCGAGAGTATTCAATCCACTCTTTGCGCTTAACATTAATAAACTCAGAGACAATGTCCTTACCCATCGCTTCAACAAAAATGGTATCTTTCTCGAGAGCTTCTATGGCTTCACCCAAATTTTGCGGCAAAATAGGAATATTCTTCTCAAGAATTTCGTTTAGGTTAAGATCATACAAATTGATGTTCATCGGCTCGCCGGGATCCAACTCCCTTTCTACACCGTCCAATCCAGCAGCAATAAGAGCAGCGTGAACTAAATACGGATTACAGCCAGAATCAGGTAGACGAAATTCAAGTCGCCCGTAAGGAATTCGTAACAGCGCAGAGCGATTATTGTCCCCGTAGCATTCGTATGCAGGAGCCCAAGTCGCACCAGAGTCATTACCACCAACAACTAAACGTTTGTATGAGTTAACGGTTGGGGCTGAAAACGCACAAATGGCTTTGGCATGAGCTAAAATACCAGCGACAAAATGGTAAGCTGTTTTTGATAAACCCATGCCATTTCGGTCACTGTCGTCATGGAATATATTAGTGCCGTCTTTGTCATTCACAGACAAATGAAAATGCATACCACTACCCGTTTTATCTGGTGACGGCTTCGGCATAAACGAGCATACAATTCCCATATCGTTTGCAATTTCGCCTGCAGCCATACGTACAAACGTAAATCTATCCGCAGACTCTAATGCGTCACCGTAGGTATAGTTAATCTCAAACTGACCATTTGCGTCTTCGTGATCGATTTGGTAAACATCAAAACCCACTTCCATTAATGACTCTGTTAACCGCTCTAGGAATTCTCTTGAGCGAGATAAGCCCTTATAGTCATAACAAGGCTTTGCCAAATTATCCGATTGGTCGACCGGTAACATTTCACCATTGTCACCCTTTTTAAATAGGTAGAACTCAGGCTCAAGTCCTGTATTCAATGTCCATCCTCGTGATTCGAGTTTCTTAATCTGATCCTTTAATACAACTCGAGAACAGTAAGGATGTGGTTCATTGTTTACATACCCATCGCAGACAAGTCTTGCGTAACCTGGTTGCCATGGCACAATACTTAGAGATGACAAATCTCCGCGCGCCATGAAATCAGGTCCATGAGGTTCCATCGCTAAGCCACTGACGGCAAAGCCTGCAAATCCAGCCCCTTTTTCGACAACATCGAAAATGTTCTTAGCTGGTACCGATTTTGTTTTCGCAACGCCATGGATATCAACGAACTGTGCGAGCACGTACTTGATATCGTTCTCTTTGAGAAAACTATTTACCTTATCGGTATGCATCATATTACTCCTTTTGAATTTGTTGAGCTGAAGTCCTTTCTCTCATTTCTTTTTCAACAGCTTACGGATGTTGAGAAGGATTGTTATTTTCCCTGTGGGAATTTTTATTTATTATCAGGAAAGCAAAATGCTTGCCAAATACTTTCTCAATAAGAAAATATTTTTCCCACCAGTGCAATTTATTGATTTAAACGGTGTTAATGAAGGAAAAAGGCGTGTTATTATGGCGCCAATCATCCAGATTTGAGGCTTTCCATGAACAAAGACGCACCATCTAGACACGTTCGCGCACTAAATGAGGGCGAGATAAGCTCAGATAAACGTTCGAGTCCACGTCTTAAGCTAGAGGACTACATTGCGATGCAGGTTAAGCGTAAGCGTATTGCTCAAGATCTGAAGATTGCCGACGTTGCCAGAATTGCAAAACTCAGCCAGGGCATGGTTAGTAAAATTGAAAACGCTCAGGTGTCTACAAGTTTGGATACATTAAGTCGCCTATGCGATGCGATTGGACTGTCTATTTCACAACTATTCGCCGACTATGACCGTCCCGAAGGTGGTGCCCAGTTGACAAAGGCGGGTCAGGGAATGGAAGTCGTAAGGCGTGGTACAGAAAAGGGGCATACTTATCAATTACTGAGCTATAGCCGTGGTGAAAAGCAATATTACGAACCATTTTTAATCACGATGGATGATGAAAGTGAAATTTTCCCCACGTTTTCTCACAGTGGACAAGAGTTTATCTATCTCTTAGAAGGTGAGATTCTCTACAGGCACGGAAATCATCTTTATTCAATGAAGCCTGGCGACTCACTGTCTTTTGACTCTTCGATTTCTCATGGGCCAGAAGAATTACAAAAAGTCCCCATCAAGTTACTGTCGTTTATTGTTCACGACGACGAAAATTAAACAAACTTAAATCAGAAAGGTCGGGCAGATAGCCCGACCTTTTCATTTATTTAAGTTTATAGGCCACCACATAATCACCGATCGTAGTATTAAGAGAGCCGTGTCCTCCAGCAACCTGTACTACCATCTGCTCACCTTTACTGTTGAGGTAAGTCATAGGTGTCGCCTGCCCCCCTGCGGGTAATCGAGCTTCCCAGATCTGCTTACCAGAAGTTAGATCATAGCCTCGAATATAGTCATCTAGTGAAGCGGCCATGAATACGACACCACCACGGGTAATAACTGGCCCACCAATACCGGGCATACCCAACTTAATTTTGAGTGGTAAAGGTGTCATATCACGAATCGTCCCGTTTTTGTGTTGCCAAACCTTCTCACCGGTATTCAAGTCAACACCTGCAACGTAACCCCATGGCGGTTGCTGACATGGTACTCCCAATGGTGAAAGAAACGGACTCAGCGACACAGAGTAAGGACCACCAGTATTTGAGTTTAATCCATGTTCACCAGTATTCACAGGACCTCTATCTGAGCCATCATTTGGTACAAGCTTAGATACAAATGCAAGATATAGCGGCATACCAAACATCACTTGCTTCTCTGGGTCAACCGCTACACTCCCCCAGTTAAAGACGCCGAAGTTACCCGGATACACTAAAGTTCCCTGAGTAGATGGCGGTGTGTATTGACCTTCATAACGCAGCGAATGAAATTGAATACGACAAATCATTTGGTCAATTGGTGTCGCTCCCCACATATCCGCACCCGTTAACTTTTTAGGTTTGAAGTTTAATTCTGAACTAGGTTGGGTTGGAGACGCGTGGTCACCCTTAATAGTGCCTTGAGGGGCAGGAACTTCTTTGATTGGAATGATGGGCTTTCCGGTCTCACGGTTTAGAACATAAACATCTCCCTGCTTGGTCGGTACAACTAGCGCCGGCTGCTTTCCTGTTGACGTCTGCATGTCAAACAAGACAGGTTGAGCAGGTGTATCCATGTCCCAGAGATCATGATGAATAAACTGTTGTACCCAAGCTACCTTACCCGTATCAATGTGTAATGCCACTACTGACGTTGAGTACTTTTCTTCTTCAGGTGTACGGTACATACCTAACTGATCGGGTGTTCGGTTACCCATTGGAAGATACAACAACCCGAGCTTTTCATCAGCACTAGCAACGGACCAACTATTCGGTGAGCTTTCGGTGTACGTTTCACCCTGAGAAATTGGTTTTGTTTGATCAGGCTTAGCTGCATCCCAGTTCCATTTCAGCTCCCCGGTATCAACGTCATAAGCGCGTATCACACCGGAAGGGGAATTCACATCATAGTTATCGTTAACTGAACCACCAACGACGACGACACCGTTTGAGACTAAAGGAGGTGATGTCGAATAGTAATAACCCGCTTGCTTAAACGGCATATTACGCGTCAAATCCAATACGCCGTCTTTAGCAAACTCCTCACAGCGAGCGCCTGTAGCAGGGTCAAGCGCAATTAATCGCGCATCAGATGTTGGTAAAAAGATTTTTGCATCACAACGAACCGGATCGAGTTCCTCAGATGGTGAACTTTGTATTTTAGCCTCATGAACATCTCCAGATTGCGGTGGCTGGTAAGATACACCACGACAGGTCTGATGTTGACGCTGCATTTCAGTTGGCACCTTCGCATCGTATACCCATTGCTTTTTACCGGTATCCGCATCTAATGCAACTACCCAGTTATGCGGCGTACATAGGTATAACGTATTTCCAACTTTAAGAGGCGTTGCTTCATAAGTCGTTTCACCGACATCCTGTGGCCCTTTCTTATCTCCTGTCTCATAAACCCAAGCCTGTTCCAGTTCTTTGATGTTGTCAGGCGTAATATTATCTAATGGCGAAAATCGCTGCCCCATATTCGAGCGTCCATAGGCATACCAATCAGTTTCGGGGGAGTTGCCTAAGTTGGCAGAGTGATTCACTATCTTGTCTGGTAAATCTCCCTGTTTGTCTGTTGGATTATTGATTAAACTACCTAACAAAAAAACAGCAACAAGTGCCCACACCCCAGAACTCAGTAGTCTTGAATACTTTGGGGTAGAAAATGCAACTAGCAGTGGTATCGCGATAATTAAGAATAATCCTAGTCGAGGTGCTAGCGCCCACCAATAGTAACCAGACTCATAGAAAGACCAAACCGCAGTAAAAACGAGAAGTGCACTATATAAAATGTGTGTATTCGCTCGGTTTCTAAATCCAGAATAGCTACTAGTGAGAAGAAGTAGACCAGCAATTAAATAATACCAACTGCCGCTAAGTGAAATAAGATATGCTCCGCCAACCGTGAGTGCTAACCCGACAATGGCCGCCAAGATGGCAAATATCTTCATTGATATCTCCTATCCATTTTTTGATATTTAGGTTTTTAAACCAAAGCAATTTGCATGCAAAAAATGAAACAATAGGTAAATTAAGAGGTAGTTAAAAATAAAAAACCATAAGAAACAAATTATTATAATTTTACAAAATGAAATGCTGTATAAAATTACGTCATTAAATACATGTACAATGATACTCGCCCCGGTAAAAAATACTCATCAAGCCGAATACCATGTACATTTTTCAAAAATAAATGGAAGACGGTTCATTACAAGGTGAACAAAAGATAAACAGTGGTTAAGTGAAACGATTTAGAGTACCGGCCCTAAATCGTTTGAATTTTATAAAGCGCAAAAAATTCGAAGCTAGAAGTGAGAGAATTATCTGAAATTCGTATCGATGCTACTTATCTTTTTGCCATCGGATGATCTGGGTTGAGTTGAAGCAAGTCCCAGAGATTTCCATAAAGATCTTCAAATACAGCAACGGTTCCGTAGTCCTGCTCTTTAGGATCGCGGATAAATTTAATTCCAATCGATTTCATTCGCTCATAGTCTCGCCAAAAATCATCGGTGTTTAAAAACAAAAATACTCTGCCACCCGCTTGGTTCCCAATAAACTCATGTTGTTCCGGCTTCGACGCTTTCGCTAAAAGTAATGTCACGCCATGAGAATTGGGCGGCGCAACGACAACCCATCGCTTATCCTGCTCTGGTTGGTAGGTGTCATCAATCAATTCAAATTTAAGCTTATTGACGTAAAAATCGATTGCTTCATCGTAATCTTTGACAACTAGAGCAATGTGTACAATGTTTTGCTGCATTATAAGTCCTTGGAGCGCATTGGTTTGTTGGAAGGTAAAGGTAAAAGTTTGAATGTGGCATCGAATAGCTATGCTTATATCGGCAATACCTTAGCATCGATTTATCTGAGCGCTACAAATTTATTACAAGCTAATTATTCGCCACATTCATTCGTTACTGTCTAATGCAGGGACTCTATACTCTGCTTTTTTGCAAAAATTACTATCAACTTTCTCTATTATGAAATTTTGGTTTACACAAACACTCTAAACCAAACTTTTCCTCAATAATTTTTGCAACGTTCACCGTCAATAAATCGTTTCCACGATTTGCAATCAATTGGATTCCAACTGGTAGACCCTCGACAAGACCACATGGTACCGAAGAGGCTGGCTGTTGCGTCAGATTGAATGGATAAGAGAATGGTGTCCAATCCATCCAATGGCGTTGCGATGGCTCTGACGTATTCTTTCCTGCTTCAAATGCTGTTATAGGCAACGTTGGTGTCACTAACAAGTCGTATTGCTCATGAAATAATTGCATTTCCTTGCCTAGTTCAGCCCTTTTATCGGTAGCTCGCATGTACTCGACAATATCAATCTCTTTCCCCATTAATCCAATTTCCAGAAATCCAGGGTCTAGCTTGGATTGCATATCCTTAGACATTCCATCGACAACTTTAGCGGCACCGGCAAACCACAGCGTCGAAAAAGTATCGATGGGATCTTCAAATCCAGGGTCTATTTCTGTTATCTCAGCCCCAGATTGTTCAAGGTATCGGACAACACCTTCGATACAAGCTTGCACGTCTGGGTTAACGTCGACATAGCCGAGTGTTGGACTGTAAGCCACACGCAGCCCTTTCAAAGAAAACGTTTCAGATGCTTGCCACAGTCCATGGCGCTGCCGATGAGAATACCAGTCTCGATTATCAAGCTTAGCCACTGCGTTCATCATTAACATGCTGTCATCAACGCTTCTGGTTATTGGCCCCAAGTGAGAAAGCGTCGTCATGGCACTCGCGGGCCACTGTGGAATATAGCCAAATGTGGGTTTAATTCCAAAAACGCCACAAAAACTGGCTGGAATTCGAATCGAACCGCCAGCATCGCTTCCCTGATGTAGAATGCCCATATTTAAAGCCGCCGCTGCAGCCGCTCCACCTGACGATCCTCCCGATGTGCAATTAAGATTCCAGGGGTTTCTTGTTATACCAGTTAAAGGACTGTCCGTGACGCCCTTCCAACCAAATTCCGGCGTCGTTGTTTTACCAAGGATAACGGCTCCAGCCTCCTTCATTCTCGCCGTAAAAGGAGCATCAACATTGGCAAGCTGAGTTTGTGAGGTTAAGGAGCCACTGCGATTTGGCATACCTTGGACATACGTTAAGTCCTTAATTGAGCTTGGTATTCCATCAATTGGACTTAACGGCTTTCCTTCAACCCAACGCTGCTCAGATTCTCTGGCAGCCTTTAGTGCAAACGCCTCATCTACGTGGCAATATGCGTTAACGCTGGAATTAAACTTTTCAATTTTGTCGAGGAATTGCTTTGTCGCCTCCACTGGAGATATTTGCCGACTTTTATATAGCTCGCCCAGTTGGACGGCTGTCATTTTGGTGACTTCTGTTGCCTGTTCGTATCCTTCAGTCATCGTTTACTCTCCCGGCAAATTTAAGCACCGTATTCAATAGCACTGAAGCGCCAGCAGCTAAATCAGCCTTATCAGCTCGTTCAAGTTCATTGTGGCTAATCCCGTTTTCACAAGGCACAAATATCATTCCTGTTGGGGCTACTTCAGAAAGAAATATGGCATCATGACCAGCTCCACTGACGATATCCATGTGCGAGTAACGAAGACCCTCAGCCATATTGCGAATACTGTCAACGCATTCGTCGTTAAACTCCACAGGAATAAAGTCTGCCGTTGGTACAAATGAAATATCTACACCATATTTTGTTTGTAACGACTCTATTTTCTGAATCAAGTTTTTAACCATCGCGTCGAGTTCCGATTCATACAAATGCCGTAGGTCTATGGTCATCGATACTTTTCCAGGAATGACATTTCGTGAACTGGGATAAACGTCAAAGCATCCAACCGTACCACGCCCATGAGGCCCATATTCAACTGCCAGTTGATTGATATACATGAGTAATTCTGCACCAGCCAAACTCGCATCTTTTCGCAAATACATTGGCGTCGGTCCGGCATGCGCTTCTTGACCTATGATTTCAACATTAAACCACTTTTGCCCTAAAGCACCGATAACAATGCCAACTTGGGTTTCTTTATCTTCAAGAATAGGACCTTGCTCAATATGAGCTTCAAAGTACGCCTTAACATTATGCCCTTTATGATTTTTTTTCCCATTAAATCCTATAGACCGTAAGGCCTCGCCTGCTGAAATCCCTTCGCTATCTTTGGTGTCTAATGCTTCATCTAAAGTGATTTTTCCAGTAAAAACACCAGATCCCATCATACATGGAGGAAATCGAGCGCCTTCTTCATTGGTCCAAGCAACAACTTCAATTGGTGCCTCAGTCTTTATTTTAAGTTCATTCAAGCGGCGCACGACTTCAAGACCAGACATGACCCCAAAACAACCATCAAATTTTCCACCCGTCGGTTGTGTATCAATATGCGATCCAACCATGACAGGTGGCAATTGATTATTCGTTCCTGCCCTTCGAGCAAAAATATTGCCAATTTCATCAATCTCAACGCTGCAGCCCGCTTCTTTACACCATTGAATAAACAGCTCTCGCCCTTGCTTATCTAAATCGGTCAAAGCAAGGCGGTTCAGTCCGCCTTTGGCCGTTCCTCCAATTTGACCATGAATCATCAAACTGTCCCACAGCCTTTGCGCGTTGACTGTCTGTAATTCGATTGTTTCTATTGTTGACTCCATACGATTAACCTCTCCTTGGCATTAAACGGCCAAATAACGATCTTTGACATCCTCGCGAGTAATAAACTCCTCGCTTGAACCTTGATATACGATGTCTCCTAGTTCGATGACATAATGTTTGTCTGCCAGCTTTTCACACACCGACAAATTTTGCTCTATGAGCAAAATTCCAACACCTGCCGAACGGATTTCATCTAGAATGCGGACAATTTCATCGACAATAACGGGCGCTAATCCTTCTGTCGGTTCATCCAGAAGCAAGAATTTGGGATTGTTCAGTAATGCTCTGGCGATAGCTAGCATCTGCTGTTCACCGCCGGATAAAGCATTGCCTCCGTTACTTCTGCGTTCTTTCAACCTTGGGAACATCGCGTAGATGTCTTCGAGTTGCCATTGACTCTTTTTATTTATCGCAATTTTTAGATTTTCTTCGACAGTTAAAATGCCGAAGATACCCCGATGCTCGGGCACAAGAGCGACCCCATTCCGGGCTATCTCAAAGATTTCTTTACCGACAATTTCAGTGTTGTCGACTAATATCTGCCCTTGTTTGGCTTTCACAATTCCCATAATTGTTTTGAGTGTCGTGGTCTTTCCAGCACCATTGCGACCCAATAACGTGGTAATTTCCCCCTGCTCTACAGCCAGTGATATGCCGTTCAATATATGGCTCTTACCGTAATAGGCATGAACATTACGAAGATTTAGACTACTCACTACCACTCTCCCCTAAATACGCCTTACGTACCCGTTCGTCGGCCCTGATTTCATCTGGAGTCCCCTCTGTCAGAATATTGCCCTGATGCATGACCGTAATTCGGTCAGAGATAGACATGACCAACCTCATATTGTGCTCAATGAGTATGACTGTGTGTTCTTTGCCCAGCTCGGCAATCAAATCAGTCATAACAGGGATATCATCTACCCCCATCCCAGAGGTTGGTTCATCCAATAGCAATAATTTAGGTGCCCCACAAAGTGCCATCCCAACTTCTAAAACGCGTTGCTGACCATGGGAGAGTTCTCCTGCTAGCTTGTCGGCCACCTTATCTAATTGAATTTTTGCTAAAACTTCTTCAGCCTTTCGGCGATGTTGGGTACATTTATCTTTAGAAATCCAAAAATTCAAAGCTTTCAATCCATCTCGGCCTTGCGCTGCTATTCTCAAGTTCTCATATACTGAGAGCTCTTGAAATAGACTCGTAACCTGAAATGAACGGGCCATCCCTTTAGAAACTCTTCGGTCTGCGGGTAATAGCGTAATATTGTTTTGGTTAAAAAAAATCTTACCTCGGGAAGGTCTTCTTTCCCCAGTTAAACAATGAAACAACGATGTTTTACCTGCACCATTTGGGCCAATAACTGTATGAATGGTACCTTGCTTAATTTTTAGGTTTACATCGCCAACTGCAGCAAAAGCACCATAGTTCAGGCCTAAACCTTGAGTTTCAAGCAAATAATCATGGTTCATTTCAAGACCTCCGATACGTTAACTGACTTCGATTTTTTCAGTTTCTTCGCTCGTTCTTTTAGTGCAGTGATCCCACCCCACAGGCCATCAGGCATAAACAAAACAACGGCGATCAATGCAGCTCCTAATGCCATTAACCAACGAGGCCAAATTGAAGAAAGCACATCGCCAAGGGTTACTATCAATCCCGAGCCTAGGAGTGATCCAAGCAATGACTTTGTCCCACCAATTATGGTCATTATGAGGATGTTCTCTGACATTCCGAGTTCAATGTTGGAAAGAGGAGCAAAATTAATCAACATTGCATAAAGAGCACCTGCCATACCTGTAATAGCTCCAGATAAAACAAATGCTAGTAACTTAAAGTGATTAGTTGAAAACCCCACAGCGGAGGCTCTGCCTTCATTTTCTCGAATGGCTATAAGGGTCGTACCAAATGGCGATTGGATAATACGACGACAAAATATAAACACCGCAGCGAAAAGTACAGCAACAAACACATAGAATGATTCACTGCTACTCAAGTTAGCAACTTGGTAGTTAAAAACGCTAAGATCAGGTCTTGGTACATCCAACAACCCATTATCTCCACCAGTCCAGTCGCTGAAGGTATAGGCAAGAAAATATGCCATTTGCGTAAACGCAAGCGTCAACATTACAAAGTAAATACCGGTTCGACGGATAGACATAATACCCACTATAAATGCCAAGAGTCCGCCGACAACAATAGCGATGGTTAGTGCGAGAATCATACCAACATGCAAGTGAAGCATTGCAAGGGAAGCGGCGTAAGCACCACCGCCGAAAAAAATACCTTGTCCAAATGACAGCAACCCAGCATAACCTAGCAAAATATTGCAAGCCAAAGCCGCCAACGCAAAGATCACAATCTCAGTCGCAAGTGTTGCGGAAGGAAGAGACAATGGCATTGCAATCAATAGCGCGATAGCTATCCATGTTATACCGCCAAACACTGAATTTTCATTTCTCATACTATGCCCTCCCGAATAAGCCATAAGGTCTCAAAAGAATCACGAGTGCCATCGCCCCATAAATCATCAAGCTTGCGCCTTGTGGCCATACGGTTGCCATTAAACTTTGAACTAGACCTACAAGCAGCCCACCAACTAATGCTCCGACGAATGACCCCATCCCACCAATCACTACGACGACAAACGCTAGTCCTAGGATCTCAGGGCCAATAAATGGATGAACACCTCGAATTGGTGCGGCTAAAACGCCAGCTAAACCAGCCAGACCAACACCTAAAGCAAATGTGATAGCGAACAGTTTGTATGTGTGTGTACCGAGTAAAGAAACCATTTCGGCGTCTTCACTTCCAGCTCTAACTAAGGCACCAAATTTGGTTTTGTCGAGTAATAGCCATACACAAATAGCTATTAGAGAAGAAAAAACAATCACAAATAAACGATATTCAGGATAGAAAAAATCCCCCAATTGAATCACACCATTCAATGATTCGGGTGCTGAAATATTTTTCCCAATAGGTCCCCAAATAGAAATGCACAACTCTTGAATAATCAGTGCCATCCCCAAGGTGACCAATATTTGATAGGTATGAGGTAGGTGGTAGACTCGCTTTATAAGCACCTTTTCACAGGCCCAAGCGAACAATGCCACTACAATAGGTGCTAAACATAAAGCTAACCAAAAATTGCCCGTGTAGGAAACCACCGTGTAGCTAAAATAAGCTCCTAGCAAATAAAATGCACCGTGAGCAAAATTAACAAAATTCAGCAATCCAAAAATAATTGTCAATCCAACGGAAATTAGAAAATAGATCATACCTAAACCAACACCGTTTAGGATTTGAAACCAATACAGACTCATATATGCTCCGAATTATCTTTAAGTTTGTGCCACTCAATGAATTCAGTGAGTGGCACAGCAGATCTACATCGAATGACACTCTAGAGATGATTCAGATGGGAACGATTGTCCATAACTAACAATGTCTGCATAGTCATCTGAATTTTTCATTTCTGATGCTTTTTTACCTTCTAATAAGTAGTAGTTTTTAATGACTTGATGATCCGCTGCACGAATAGATTCTTTTCCTGTAGGGCCATCGTATGTCATGCCTTCTAATGCCTTAATAACCGCAGAGGAGTCGGTTGTACCAGCCTTAGCGATCGCATCAAGCATGATCTTTGTTGTCGTATAGTCTGCCGCTAACGGATAATTAGGTGTGATTCCGTATTTTGCTTTGACTTCCTTAACTAGCATTTTATTGAAAGGAGTATCAACCGTATGCCAGTACTGCGCACCAAAATAGACTCCAGAAGTAATATCAGGTCCAAGCTCTTGGAATTGATCTAGCCCTGATGACCAGCTGACTAGAATGGTCATTTTATTTTTCAGTCCAAAGTTGACCGCCTGACGCAAAGTATTCGATGACTGGCCACCAAAATTAAGTATTAATAATACGTCTGGTTTTGCTGCCATAGCATTAGTTAAGTAGCCAGAAAATTCTTGTTCCTGTAATGAATGATAGCTGTTGCCAACATGTTCGATACCTAGTTGGTTGAAGACTTCTTTTGCATTTTTCAATAAGGCTTCACCAAATACATATTGAGGAGTGATTGTATACCATCGTTTTTTTTCTGGGTGAGCTTTGTATAAAGCTGCCACTGTTTCTCTTATTGCTCCGTAGGTCGGAACCGACCAACGAAAAGTTGATTTGTTGCAATCAACGCCAGTCAGTTCGTCAGCGCCGGCAGGAGTAAAAAAAACTCCGCCAGCCTTGTTCACTTCTTTTCCTAACGCTAATGAGGTTGACGATAATGTCCCACCATCAAAAAATGTTGCACCTTCTTGGCTAATCGCTTCTTGAACTTTGCGCAGCGCTTTCCCTGCATTACCCTCTGTATCGATGACTTTGTAGTCTGGATTATGACCCAAAATAGAACCGTAAGACTCCACAGCCAGTTTTGATCCCATGTCTGCAAATTTCCCATAACTTGCAAAACCACCAGACATAGACTTTACGCCATATATAGTTACGGGACTGTCCGCCGCAGCCCCCACTGTAGATACAGACGCCAACGATAACGCAATTAATGTTGTTTTTAAGTATTTTAAAACCATTAACAAGTTCCTTCTTTTGTTTTAACTACACATTGATTCCTTTCAATATTGATCACATCCAGACACAGTAGCTAAAGTAGAATTTCTCCTTACATCTGCTTAGAAATTCGCCCATCTAACTCAATAAAATGAGTTTCAGCCTCGACCATGTGCTCTGACATTAACTTCCTGACCAACGTTGCATCTTCTTCTTCATACGCCTTGATTAACTCGTAGTGATAATCGACATTTGATTTAGTAAATTCGTAGTAATCGACTAGATATGATTTTTTCAATACCACCATATCTCTTAAGATTTCATTGAGAAATTGCCCCATGAACCCCAATATTGGACTTGGACAGGCTCCTGCTAATACATTATGAAATTCAAGTTCAGCAACTTTTTGCTGATGCTGTTCAATTTCAGTTGTAGGCCGGATCGCACAAACATCGGTAAATTCACGCAGTTTTATAAAGTCGTCTTCACTTAACCGTCCAACAACTGATACGGCTAACTCAACCTCAACTAACTTGCGTAGCTGATAGATATCTTCAGCATTTGTTTGCTTAAAATACAGATAATTACGTAATGCCCTACTGGCAGGTTCGGTGCCCACAGCAGTCAACCAAGCTCCACCTCCTGGACCAGGCTTGGTTTTGATAAGCCCCTCTACCTCAAGAGCTTTCATCGCTTCTCGAACAGTACCTTTGGATATTTCATATTGTTCTATTAGTTCTTTTTCACTTGGTAGGCGATCTCCGGGTTTTAATTTTTCAGAGACAATCAGTCGTTTCACTTCATCAACAATCAGATCGGATAGCTTTCTTTTTGTTCTCGTTTTTAATGGCATAATTTCAACACAAATTTCAGATTAAACTTAAATTTTCATAATAATATAAATAATTATGATTAATTATTTTTATACAAGATTCAATTCACATGCCAACTGGTAATAATTGATCACAAAAATACAACAAATAAAAAAATATATATAATATTCAAATTGTTAGGATAATATTTTTTTAGTTACATCGCTTAACCGAACAGTAGATAGAATTAACATAGCTAAGTTAATTCATGAGAAATGCACATTTTTAGTGCCTATTGCACGCATTTAATACACTAAACGAAAGTGAGTAGTCGTCGAGAAATGTCGACTCGTCAATATTAAGAAAGCGCAAAAGGTAAAAATCGTTCGTGGATAACCGCTCTATAAAGAAGGTTAATGACAGCAGTAATGTTTGTTAAATTACCCGGAGATGAATGACGGTATAGACGTGTGATATTTTGCAGTAAACGAGTAATTCTTATTTTGGATCCTGTAATTAGCATAAAAAGATATACTGAATAAGGAAGAAAAATAGCCAAATCTGTTTCTTTACTTATTCAAATACTATCAGTTCGTATTGAGGTCTAGACTTTACTCAGTTTGCTCTACCATATTATAAGACTTCGAATAGTATCTAAACCGATATAGGAATACCTTTCTAGAACGATTAGTAACTACTAAGTTTCTACGATACAGTACTAAATTGAGTTCTAGGTACGATAGATATCGCTAGTCGGCCTCTTAGTTAATACTTAAATAAAAACATCACTGATGGGATCTATTGGTAACCAGAGCTTTGATCCACTGATCAATTTCCTCTTCTGCCCAAAAGATACGTCGACTAACTACGAATCTCAGGGATAATGGAAAATCACAAGCGCTAATCATTCTATAAACTGTTGCTCGACTCAAAGAGGTCTTAAAGCACACCTATGCAATTTTAATTAATCTCATTAAAAACGCCCCTAAGAATATAATTTGCCTCTCCAATAGCGAAATTTATCTCAGACTTAGACTTCATGATTAATGAGGAATCATAGATCGGTAAATGTTATAATGCAGCTAGTCTTCAAATTGGATACCAATAGACGCGTAACATTAAATCAATATAGATTCATATTGTTGCTCATTTTATAAAATCCAATATTCAAAAAATTTAAGGCAATAAAATCAAATGGTTAACAACACAATTCAATGGTTTCCTGGTCATATGCACAAAGCAAGAAAGGAAATTGAAGAAGCCATCCCACAAGTCGATGTGATTATCGAAGTATTGGATGCGCGAATTCCTTTTAGCAGTGAAAACCCAATGATCGCTGAATTGCGCGGCGAAAAGCCAGTCGTAAAAGTACTAAACAAACGGGACCTAGCTGATCCGGATATGACTGAAAAGTGGATTGAACACTTTGAGCAGGAAAACGGCGTTAAAGCGATGGCTATTACGACACAAAATCCACAAGAAGTGAATCGTATCCTTGAGCTTTGCCGTAAACTGGCGCCAAACCGAGAAGAAATTGGTAAAAATATTAGAACTATGATTATGGGTATTCCAAACGTAGGAAAATCCACCATCATTAATACGCTTGCTGGCAGAACCATTGCGCAAACGGGCAACCAACCGGCGGTAACACGACGCCAGCAAAGAATTAACCTACAGAATGGTATTGTTCTGTCAGATACTCCCGGAATTTTGTGGCCCAAAGTGGCTAATCCCCATTCAGGATTTCGCCTAGCTGCGACAGGTGCGGTGAAAGATACGGCGATGGAATACGACGAAGTCGCTTTTTATACTGTTGAGTATCTTGCTGCTGAATATCCGGACCTGCTAAAAAGCCGTTACCAAATCGATGAAGAGCCTCAATCAGATATTGAGTGGATGGAAGAGATTGGTCGTAAACGCGGAGCTCTGCGTTCTGGTGGGCGTATAGACTTGCATAAAGCATCGGAAATTCTTCTGCACGAATTGCGTTCAGGAACGATTGGCGCAATTACGCTTGAAAAACCGGAAATGATTACTCAAGAGTTAATTGAAGTGGAACTTGAGGAAGCCAGAAAAACGGAAGAAAAAGCGAAAAGAAAAGAAGAGCGACGTAAACGCTATCTCAAAAACAAACGTTAGTAATACAAGGCAGCGTCGAGCTGCCTTTTAATTATATTAGCACTCAAGAGTACAAACTCTATTCCGTCCCTCACTCTTCGCTTTATATAACGACTCATCAGCCCTCTTAATCGCGTGAGTATAATTTTCATTTGATTTCAGTGATGCGACGCCAAGGCTAATCGTAACTCTTTCATGCTCAGTTATTTCTTTCCAGGTCAGATCCTGTATTGATACGCGAAGCTGCTCCGCCAGCTCAATCGCTTGATTGAAGGAGTGGAAGAACGTCACGACTAAAAACTCCTCACCACCATAACGACTAATCACCGCCCCGTGTTTATTGCAAAAACTGCGCATCACATTAGACAGTTTCTGTAGCACTCGATCGCCAATGTCATGTCCGTAGGTGTCATTAATTGCTTTAAAATGATCTATATCGAGCAATATGACATGAGGAGAGTTTGGTGACATTGTAGCGATCCTAAGAGCCGCGATAGCATAGGTACGATTCTTAAGTTGTGTTAACGAGTCAGTCTCACTAATAAGCTTAAGCTGTCTAGAGTACTCATTTGCTCTTGTGACCTCGTGGCGCAATGTTTTTGTATATAACAGCGTCATCACCATCAATATGGTCACAGAAATAATGTTGCTAAATATGAGGTCGGAATAACGTTGATCTCGGACCGTGTACGGGGTAATCCAATCGGGGAAATAATATTCAAAGCCTAGAAGTACCGTGGGTAACGCTACGATTAACCCCATAACCAAACAATTAAGCGAGCGAATCTCATGCAGAATAACGATTGAATAAATAACGGTTATATAGAAGTAAGCCGTTGTTGGGCCATTAGCGCCACCGTTAATAAACCAGTTAGCAGGCAAAGCCGCGCAGTACAATAATACGATGTAAAGCTTCGCCATTGTAACGAACTGATTTTTATAACGAGAGTAATACCAGAGAATTAACTGGAAAAACGCTAACAAAACGACGAAGCCATCATAAAATGCAGGTAGGTCTAAATACACAATATTGAAAAGTGCTGCCAGAAATAGCAAACCACTCGTTAGAACCAAGAGAATATGGTGAACCTTTTGGAATTCATTTTGTGAGCTTTCGCCAACAATTGTCTGTTTAAAGATGTTTACTACTCGATGAATATCCATTGATTCCAGTTCTTAAACGCATGAGCTTGTGTCAGTAAAAATGACACAAAAATTAGACAAGCTTTCCAAATTTAATTACCGAGTAATTATAAAAATATCACTAAAATTAGCAACAAGATTCCACAATATCCGTGTAGATATTGATAAAATCATCGGGAACGTTTTCATAAAATAAACGAAGCAGGGTCACGAGTAAGGTCGTGGAGGAACTGACCGATAGAGAAAATAAAAAAGGTACTAATATATAAATCAGTACCTTAAAAAATAAAATAATTAGTCGAACTTATTCAATCCCAGCAATTTTTACCAGAATCGTTTCAAGTTCATCCCAAGGCATCAATTGAGAATCGATGATCTCAATCCGAGATTCAAACCCCTCTAGCGTCAGTTCATTAATGGAAACGACACCAGCGACTTTGTTAAATGAATAGCAACCCCTATCGGTATTGATCACACCTTTCGCGCGTTCAGCGGTTATATCCTGAAAAACAGAAAATATATCATCAAAATTGAACGAATATTCCGCACCAAATAACCAACCACAACTGTAGAATCCTTGCCCTCTATTCTCTTTTCTAACGTAAGGTTTGCCTGGGTCCAACTGAAATTGAGGCTCCAACTCAGCATGATGGTGATGCTGTTCATCACCAGGGAGTCGGAAAACGAGGCGTCTATCTAAGTCGAGGACTTCCAAAGGTATTTGCCCCTGCTTCACGACTTTATGAAATATCTTAGCTGGCTTTTGATCGGTAACCCAACTGTTGAAAGCATCAATGTCTTTGGAAGTACATGAGTCGACTTTATTACCGATCACGACATCTGCACATTCCAACTGATCATTAAAATTTCTGTTACTAAGATATTTTTCGTTACTAAGATAGCGAGGATCCGTGAGGGCAATCGTCGCTTTAAGTTGAATATAAGGTGAGTATTGTTCAGATGTTAATATCGCGATGATCTCTTTAGGATGCCCGAGCCCAGTAGGTTCAATAATCAATCTATCTGGTTTCTGTCTTAGTAATGCTGTTATCGCGACAGACATAGGAACTCCGACAGCACAGCACATACAACCACCAGGGACTTGTTTTATAACTGCTCCCTGATCAGACAGCATAGCTCCGTCAATACCGATTTCGCCAAACTCATTTACCAAAACGGCCCATTTCTCGTGTTCAGGCTTATTTTTGAGCATAGCTAGGATAGATGTCGTTTTACCTACTCCCAGAAAACCAGTAATAATATTGGTAGGTACTCGCTGTGACATGTTTAAACTCCTTGAATAAATCAGACACGAATAGAGATGAATGAGAAAGCTCGGTCTTAGAGTTGGAGTATAAGAGTAGGAATTAGGCGTGTAAACATTGCAAAAGGCGCACTATAGAAGCGCGCCTTTTAAATTTCCCCGTGACTCATATCGTGAGCTTGCGAACCGTAATCATGTTTGACGGCCTAGAACGGGGACAGTCATTTGAGCTTTGGTTAGTAAAGTCAAATTGTAGGTAAGGCACCTTCAACCTCCGTTTGGTCCGTTTCTCTTGCCTTACGCTTTAAATATGGTACATAAATTTATGTTTGCCAGTGAAATAACCTATTTTTTGCTCTCGCTCACACTTTAAATTTCTGTATACTAACCACACGCCAAATATGGAAATCAACATTGCATGTTTATCAGTATTGTTGATGTTTTGGATGCGTATAATTGCTCGCTCGTTGATCCCCCACTCCACACTATATTTCGATGAGGTTTTTCGTAAATGTCTACAAGAGAGAAGTTCCGCCCTTCACTAATCGCAAAGGTTAGAAAAGACACCATTAACCAATTTCTCTCCAAAGACAAAACGCCCGCCTCCGTATTGCTTCTTTCTGTCATTGTAGGTGTATTAGCTGGGCTAGTAGGAACCTACTTTGAACTGGCCGTTCACTTTATATCCGAAACCCGAACCGAATGGTTAAAAAGCGAAATCAGTACTCATGTTCCTTTATGGTTTGCTGCGTTTCTTATTAGTGCCGGACTTGCATTCGTTGGCTATTATCTTGTGCATCGATTTGCTCCAGAGGCCTCTGGTTCTGGTATCCCTGAAATAGAAGGCGCAATGGATGGGATGAGACCCGTTCGTTGGTGGCGAGTACTGCCAGTGAAATTTTTTGGTGGCATGGGAGCGCTAGGCTCAGGAATGGTTTTAGGACGAGAAGGTCCAACCGTTCAAATGGGCGGTGCAATCGGTCGCATGGTATCGGATATTTTCCGCGTTAAAGACGACGACTCTCGTCACTCTCTTCTTGCCTGTGGGGCTGCTGGTGGCTTGGCTGCGGCATTTAATGCTCCTCTTGCTGGGATCATGTTCATCATCGAAGAGATGCGTCCACAATTTCGTTATACTTTAATTTCTATTAAAGCGGTGATTATCTCAGCGATCTCTGCCGACATCGTATTTCGTATGATAAAGAGCCAGGATGCGGTTATAACAATGCCTCAGTACCAACCGCCGGGAATTGATTCGCTGTGGTTATTCTTAGTGCTTGGCATTTTCTTCGGGATTTTTGGTGTTTTCTTCAATAAGCTCGTAACCATCTTCCAAGATATTTTCGTCAAAATTCACCGCAACGATCGCAAACGCTATTTAATTACTGGTACTTTACTCGGTGGTTGCTTTGGATTAACCCTCCTTTACATTCCTGAGCTAACTGGTGGTGGTATTCACCTAATTCCAACGATCACGACGGGTACGTATTCTGCCAGTTTCTTACTTCTTCTCTTCTTGGGTCGTATACTCACAACAATGCTTTGTTTTGGTTCTGGTGCACCCGGCGGGATTTTTGCTCCAATGCTTGCTCTAGGAACCCTATTTGGCTATGCCTTTGGTGCTGCGGCAAATAGTCTCTTTCCTCAATTTGGTATTGACCCAGGGATGTTTGCGATTGCAGGGATGGGTGCGCTTTTCGCTGCTACGGTACGCGCTCCAATCACGGGTATTTTGCTTGTTATCGAAATGACGAATAACTACTACTTAATTCTGCCACTGATTATCACTGGTCTTGGTGCTGTTATTTTCGCCCAGCTATTAGGCGGCCAACCTATATACAGTCAGCTTTTACACCGTACACTACGTAAAGAAAAATTACAGCAGCAAGATGTGCCGCCACAGACAGAGCAACAGCAACAGGAAATGAAACAGGCTGAAATCAAAGAAGATCCAGTCAAATAACTCACTCAACATTGATAAATAAAAAAAGCGGCTTTTTCCAGCCGCTCCTTGCTTCAATCAGTTAGAAACTTATAGTTCCATCTCTGCTTTTATCTGCTCAACCCATCCGGCAACGCGTTGTTCTGTCATGCTGGCTTGGTTATCTTTATCTATGACTAAGCCAACAAACATACCATCATCTACCGCGTTCGAAGCATCGAAATCGTAGCCATCTGTTGGCCAAAAACCGTAAATTTCTGCGCCGCAGTTTGCTACATAATCATATAGCTCACCTAAAGCATCGACAAACTCACTGGAATAGCCCACCTGATCACCTAATCCAAATAGCGCAACTTTTTTACCTGTAAGGTCCAGTCCTTCAAAATTAGGCATGAACTCTTCCCAACTCTCTTCCTGACAGTCAACTGAAAGTCCAGGTAGACAGCCTTCTCCTAAAGTCGGTGTACCAAGTATCAGATATTCATACTCTTCAATATCAGAAACACTTGAACGATTAATATTCTTTGGTTTATCTGCGATATCTCCAAGCTGTTTAGCTATTTGCTTAGCAACTTTACGAGTACTGCCTGTGTCTGTTCCAAAAAAGATACCTACCTTTGCCATAACGCTTCACTCCTTGAAATTTACAATCAATAAGCATGGAGCAAACTCCATGCCCATTGTAATTACCTGATTTATATAAATAAATTATATTTACTTTACTACAAACGAACAATTTGTCGTAAAACAGACAAACTTAGTCATCATCTTCGTCATCATCATCTTCAGGAACCCATGTTATCGGACGATAGATCTCAACCCGATCTCCAGCCGATAATGTGCTGTCCAGTGATTTCACTTTGCCAAATATTCCTACCTTCTGTTTATCCAGCTCTATATTTGGATACATACTCAAAATATCTGACTTATGAATTGCGGATAGAAGAGTCGCTTCTTCCTCAACTTCCACCGGAACCCATACCTGTTCTTTGGGTAACGCATAAACAACACTGACTTTCATGAGTGTTCTCCTTCCATCCTTACATTCCCGATTTCTTTGGACTGCTTAGCCATTGCTTCCGCTTTTTGCTTAATTGCTAGAACGGCCCCTAGAACCAAGAATCCACCAGGTGGTAAAATAATTAACAGTAAACCGCGGTAATCAGGAATTACCGTAATTTCTAGAAATGAAAATGTGTCACCAAGTAGTAAGCTGGCATTGGAGAATAGCGTACCGCTCCCGATAATCTCACGGATACCACCTAATACCGTCAGTACCCATGTAAAGCCTAATCCCATAAACAGGCCGTCAGTAATCGAAGGTAACAATGCATTTTTACTGGCAAAGGATTCAACACGCCCTAAGATGGCACAGTTCGTTACAATCAAAGGAACGAACAACCCCAAAACCTTATGCAACGGGTGTAGCCAAGCATTCAAAATAGCATCAATCAACGTCACTAATGTCGCGATGATTATCACGTTAACCGGTATACGAACAGCTTTGCTTATAATTCCACTTGCCAGCGAACTCAGTAAGTTCGCCATGATCATAACGGCCATTGTAGCTAAACCAAGTCCAAGTCCATTGGTTGCACTACTGGTAACAGCAAGTAATGGACATAAAGCCAATGACTGCTTTAAGACGATATTGTTATCCCACAAACCATTTTTTATGATTGGCGTGTAGACACTCTTTTTATCTTCACTCATGACTTTCTCCTTGGTCCTGCTGAAGCGCTAGCATCGCTTTATGGATACCCCTTACGACACTCCTTGGCGTAATGGTTGCACCACTAAACTGATCGAAATCACCACCATCTTTCTTAACACCCCAGGTAAGCGTGTTGTCTAAAGAACGATGGTTAAACTCCAAAACCCAAGGGCTTTTTGCTAATTCTATTTTGTCGCCCAGCCCAGGTGTTTCTGTATGACTGATAATTCGAACGCCCGATATCTCTCCATTGAGGCTGACACCAATCAAATATTTGATCGGTCCGCTATAACCCTCTTCCTCTCCACGGACAACGTGATAAATCAACGTACCCTGGTCATTTTTCACATCATAAATATCGTAATCTTGACCTTGGTAAGTAACAGTATGCCCATCGTTAAAAACGTCATTTGCATACACTTTACCGCCCAGCACCTGATCCAAAAGCGCATTTTGATCTTCTGAAATCCGCAGTTCTATTACCGGACGAGTGACAAGTTCAGTCGATACCAATAGCAACGCCGCCAATCCACATGTCGTTGCTAATAATCCGGTTTGGTATCCAATACGGTCCTTCCACTTTTCTACATATTCCATCATGGTTTACTTCTCCGGTACGGTATGACTACCAAAAATACTTGGCCGTAGATAATGGTCTATCAATGGGCTAGCAGAGTTCATAATAAGCACGGCAAACGCAACACCTTCGGGATAACTGCCAAACGAGCGAATTAGCCAAACCAGAAAGCCGCACCCGAAACCATATAAGAGTTGTCCTTTTACACTGGTAGGTGATGTAACAAGATCCGTCGCAATATAGAAAGCGCCTAACATCGCACCACCACTCAACAAATGAACCAGCACAGGGAGCGTATCTTTAGGGCTAACCAAATGTGCAATGGCCGCAGGGATGAGTAAGCCAACCATAAAAGTGAGTGGAATAGCCCAATGGATAATACCTTTATAAATAAGGTAAAGGCCGCCAAGGAGTATTAAGATACTACTGGTTTCACCCAGACTACCCGATTGTTGTCCGAAGAAAATATTCGCCAATACAATTGGATCCGTTCTTTCAGTACTCAGTGCAGTAGCGGATGTTAATCCGTCAAAGTGCAACCAACCAGATGGCACACTGACCAGATTATTCGCGAAATTAATTGGTGTAGGCGTCGCCCAATTCGTCATTTCGACGGGGAAACAGACAATGAGCATGACACGCGCTAGCATTGCTGGATTAAACAGGTTATTTCCTAAACCGCCATAGATCTGTTTACCCACTATAACCGCGAAAGCACTACCAAACGCACACATCCACAATGGCATCGTTGACGGCAGACTCATTGCAAGTAAGAGCCCGGTAAGAACAGACGAACCATCTAAACACGCTGCGAATTTTCTTTGCATGATAACCAAACATAACCATTCAGTTATTACCGCACTCAATACACAGCTGACAACAACCAGCATACTGCCAAGACCAAACTGGTAGAAACCAAATAATAGTGCTGGGATCAGCGTTAGCATAACGGTGTACATAATTCGCACACTGCTATTTTGGTTGTGCGCGAACGGTCCAATTGCGGATTCGTAATTAATCATTGTCGGCCTCCATGGCTGTCGCCTCTTTTGCCTTGCTTACTCTGGGAGGCCTAGCCGGACGTGCAGGTCTTGCAGGACGCGTTGGCCTTTGTGGTTTAGACTCAGCGACAGTTTCTTTTTCTTTCGCTGGCTCCACCGCAGATTTGCGAGCGGGTCTTGAAGGTCGAGCTGCTTTTTTCTCTTTAGCTGCCTGTTTCTCCGCTTCTTCACGTTCAATTCGCTGTTTTCTCGCCTCAGTCAATTCCTTAGCCCGAGCCGATTTACGTTCTTGCTGTTTGTTAGACCAAATCACACCTTTAGCATGCATGAAATATTGCACCAACGGGATGTGTGACGGACAAACGTAGCTGCATGCGCCACAAGAAAGACAGCTCATTACGCCCTGCTCTTCTGCGGTACCAAAATTTGAAACACGCGTATGCGCAGCTAACTGGAATGGCATTAATCCCATTGGGCACGCACGTACACATTGCCCACAACGGATACATTCCTGATGCTTGTTGCGGTTAACGACTTCGTCTTCTGTCAACGCAAGAATGCCGCCAACGGTTTTATCAACCGGAACCATGGGCGACGAAATAACTTGCCCCATCATTGGCCCGCCGAATATGAGACGTTCAGTATCTTCCGAAAAACCACCACAGTAGGCGATAATCTCATTCACAGGAGTTCCAACAGGCACTTCCACGTTTCTTGGCTCGCTAATACCACCACCCGATACTGTCACCACGCGAGTAACCAGTGGGCGTCGAAATCTTACCGCATGGTAAACAGAGCGCGCAGTCGCAATATTGTTAACCAACACACCAATTTGGTTTGAACTACCACCCTTAGGCACTTCCTTTCCTGTTAATGTCTTGATTAACTGTTTGGCGGATCCCATAGGATAAATGCTCGGTACTTTTTGCACATGGATATTGGGATCTTCCGTGGCAGCATAAAACATTTCTTCGAATGCCAAGGGTTTGTTATCTTCAATACCAATCAATACTCGTTTAGCGCCAGAGGCTTTCATTATTAAGCGCGCACCAACAATGATCTCAGATGCAAACTCCTGCATTGTCAGATCATCACTGGTTAGATAAGGCTCACATTCACCACCATTGAGAATAACGGTGTCCACCTTATTACGTCGTGCTGATTTTAGCTTCAATCCAGTGGGGAACCCGGCTCCACCAAGTCCAACAATCCCAGCTTCGCTAACTCGTTCAATGATCGCATCATCATCAATGTTAGCCAGATTAGAAACCGGGGTTACTTCCCCCCAAGAGCGATCTTCGTTGGCCCGAATAACGATAGTTTCGCTTTTAACACGTGCTGGGTGGGAAGTAATGTGTTCAGTAATTGCGGTAACGATGCCATTAACTGAAGAGTGCACGGGCGCAACTCGTTCTGAACGACTGACTGCAACAAGCTGACCGCGGACAACAGTATCTCCTACGGAGACAATGGGCGTTAGCTTGGCACCGCTACGTAATTGTAAAGATAAATAAACGTTGCGCGGCCAAAAGTCCTTATCGATGTGCTTATCACTGGTCATTGTCTTAAATGACTTTGGATGAACACCACCAGAAAACGGACGATGTAACTGAAATAAACTCATAGCTGTAACTCCTGACTACTACGCAAATGCCGTTTGTTTTGGCTTTGGCCAATACCAGGTTGAAGAGTCCGGTTCGACTTCTTTCATGGTTAGGCAGCCCTGAGTGCAAGATTGGCTACATAACTTACAACCTGTACAGATATCTTTTATAACGGTATGCATTTGTTTAGGCGCACCAACAATGGCATCAAACGGACACGCTTTGTAGCAACGTCCACAGCCACTACATTGTGACTCTTCAATCGCCGCGACCCACTGTTTGTCCTCTTCACTCATTTCTATCGAAACGCCAAGCATATCAGCAACATTCAGAGCCAAAGAAGATCCACCAGGAGGGCAGCAAGCAGGGCTCAATTCCCCAGAAACCATCTTCTCAGCAGCCTGACGACACCCCGCTTCACCACACTGTCCACACTGTCCGCCTGGCAACAAGTTTTCTATCCGGTCGACCAAAGGGTCACTTTCGACTTTGAAAAAGATGGCGGCAAAACCTAGGGCGGAACCCAGGACTGCTCCCATTACAACGAAAAATAGTAATGACGAAATAAACATATCTCTCTCCTTAAGCCATTCCAGAAAAGCCCATAAAGGCCATAGACAATATGCCAGCGGTAATAAATGCGATTGGGGTACCTTTGAATGCAGCAGGCACATTACTCAGGACCAGTTGACTACGTAAGCCAGCAAACAGTGTGATAACCACCATGAACCCGAATGCCGAGCCAGCACTAAACATGATGGTTGAAACAAATGTAAGGTCTTGTTGAACGGCGAGTAACGCCACACCAAGAACCGCACAGTTTGTTGTGATCAGCGGTAGGTAAACCCCTAACGCCTGATACAGTGAAGGAAAAGACTTCTTAACGTATAATTCAGTAAACTGAACCACAGCAGCAATCACTAAAATAAAGGTAATGATGCGCATAAACTCCAGTCCTAACGGACGAAGCACTGCAAATTCAAGTACCCAAGTGGTAGCAGCCGCAAGCGTAAGAACAAAGGTTGTTGCTATCCCCATCCCTATCGCACTACTGATCTTACTGGAAACACCCATGAATGGGCACAATCCCAGAAACTTGGCGAGTACAACGTTATTCACAAACGCGGCGCTCAATAAAATAATCAATCCATCGGTCATACACTTCGTCCCTAAAATGTTACTTTTTTAGACCGTTCTGCATGAGCCATGCCATTGTGCAACCGTGCACCAAAAAGTCGCTTTAACTTGTTAACTTCACTGCCAGTTCCCGTATTTAGGGCTTTCTGAAGGGGGTATGACAATTTGTCACAAAGCATACAAAACAAAAATCAGGTGCATTATTTGTCTTGTATCAAACAAAGGTCGATTGTTATGTGTCAGGAATTCCAACAGTTTTTTACTGGAATAAGAAATGCATAGAGTTGATTACGTCACTTGCTAAGGAAAGCTAATATGGGACAAATCGATGCCGTTATGCCAGAGACACCTACGCCTATTTTTGGTGAGGAAGTATTTGAACAAATCGTTTCCAATGCTCCGGTTGCAATCAGTATTACCGATGAGTCAGGAAATATCCTTTTTGTTAACGACACCTTCTGTAAGATTACCGGATACAAATTAGATGAGCTGATAGGTCATCACTCTTCTATGCTCTCCTATAAAGCTACGCCTCGTTCCGTTTATGAAGGATTATGGTCTGCGATTACTGCTGGGAATCACTGGCAAGGGCAATTGCTCAATCGTAGAAAATCAGGCGAGCCATATATTGCAGATATGTCTATCTCTCGTATCAATAATTCCGAAGGACAAGTTCGCTACTACGCGATCCACAAAGACATTACTGAAAAACATCACATGCAGATTCACCAACAAAACCAGTCGATTATGTTTCAGGCTGTACTGAATGCTGCACCGATGGCGATTGCTTTGATTGATCAGGAACACAACGCAATCTTCAAAAACGACCGTTTCGAGAAAATGAACTTAAGTATCGAAACCTCACCAACACAATTACTTCTAGACGCTATTCAGAGTGACTATGGATACGATACGCTAGAAGAGTTTATGGGGAATAAAACGCAAAAGTATAAAGGGATTCATATTGAAAATAGCGGCCCTATGCGTGAACGTTGGTTCGATTTTGTCTTAGTTAAAATTCCGGTCTCAGATACCACAGCAGAAACGTATTTTAATAGAGAGCAGGGTTACTACATTGTTATTGCCATCAACGAACGCACGCGTGAGAAACTGTTAGTTGAAGAAAGACGCATCAACACGGTTAAGCTCATGACGAGAGATAACAAGTACGTGCATGCGATGCAGGAAGCATTGATGGCGACCTTACATCAGTTGCAAGGGCCGTTTAATATGATTGAATCGGCCATTAATATTCTAAAAAGAACCAATGCAGCCTGTCCTGGGCTTGTCGCGATGGATGAAGCGATGGGCACGGCTGTCGAAGCCATGGAAGATATAAAACAGGCGATACCTGAACGTAACTCCGAAGCATTTCAGCCAGTCAATCTCAATCTAATCGTTAAAGATGCGACATCGATAACGACAGATGAAATGCTGTTATCTTCAACCAATTTGAATCTGGATCTCGATCCTACATTGCCCGTAATCAATGGTATGCCAAACCGATTGGTACTCGCATTGAAACAGCTGATCGACAATGCCATTGATTCAATCCAAGCGTCAAAATCAAAAGACCGGATCTTACTGGTATCAACTTATGAAGAAGAACACGATGTTCATTTGGTAGTAGAAGATTCTGGTGGCGGTGTGGCAGATGATATTAGGTTGAAGATATTTCATCCATTTTTCAGTACTAAACCTAAGCATCAATCAGGATGTCGCGGGATTGGACTTTCCATCGTTCAACAAGTGTTAAATGAACATTCAGCCACGATTTCTGTCGGTCAAAGTGACCAACTAAGTGGTGCCAAAGTGGTTATTACATTTCCAATGAACGAATGGTAAAAAGTTATGACAGTCGCTTATTCTACGATAGACTTAGAGCGCCAACTTCTTGCTGCCATGTACAACATAAGTTGCGTTCTTAATAGCAGTCTAAATTACACTGATACGACAGATAAGGTCTTAAAGATCCTGCACGAAGAATGTCAGCTTCGTTGCGGCATGTTAACTGTCTTGGATAAAACTCGAGATATTTTATTAGTGAAGTCGGTACATTCGCCGATTCCTAATTCAAACATTGAACAAAAACAAATTCACTACAAAGTCGGTGAAGGGATCGTTGGCGAAGTGTTACGTCAAGGGAGCTCAATGGTAGTTCGTAATTTGGGACAAGACATGCGCTTTGCAGATAAACTGGCCCTCTACGATTACGATAAGCCGTTTATTTGTGTTCCTTTGAAAGACACTAATAGTAGCGTTATAGGAGCACTCTCCGCACAACCGCCCAATCTAGATGACTCATCAATCACTCAGTTAAGTAAATTCCTCGATATGATCGCAAATTTGATTGCGAAGAACATTCAGTTGGCACATCAAATCGAAACGAAGCAACAACAGTTAGTTGACGAGCGTGACGGCTTACGTCGTAAAGTTCGCAATAACTACAGCTTTAAAAACTTGGTTGGTCATACTAAAGCTATGCGCCAGATTTTCGATCAAATTCGGTTAGTATCCCGCTGGGACTCTACTGTTTTAGTTCGAGGGGAATCAGGTACAGGTAAAGAATTGGTTGCTAACGCTATTCACTACAATTCACCTAGAGCGGCGAATCCGTTCGTTAAATTAAACTGTGCGGCTTTACCGGATAACCTTCTCGAATCCGAATTATTCGGCCATGAAAAAGGCGCATTTACTGGTGCAGTTAAACAACGCAAAGGACGTTTTGAACTCGCCAATAGCGGAACAATCTTCCTCGACGAAATTGGCGAAACCAGCCCGGCATTTCAGGCAAAGTTATTACGTGTTCTCCAAGAGAAAGAGTTTGAACGTGTTGGTGGATCATCAACGATATCAGTGGATGTTCGAATCATTGCTGCAACTAACCGTAATCTTGAAGAAGAAGTCGCCAACGGTAACTTTAGGGAAGACCTTTATTATCGCCTAAATGTGATGCCAATGAATTTGCCGGCACTCAGAGAAAGAATTCAGGATATTCCCGAACTCACTGAGTACATGTTACAAAAGATTGGTAAAGCTCAGCAACGCAAACTCGTGATTACCGATAGTGCCATCAGAGCAATGATGAACTATCCGTGGCCGGGAAATGTGCGAGAGCTTGAGAATACGCTTGAACGCGCATCGGTTCTTTGTGAGTCTGGAGAAATTTCGCCTGAACTGATCATTTTTAATCAGGTGGATGCGATGAATAATTTAGCGAAAAACAGACCTCCTGTGGTTCAACAACCTCAGCAACCGGTAGTACCAATGCCATCATCAATGCCACTTAATGAACTGCCTAGCGTCAGCAAGGAAAAACAGTTCAATGACGAACGTGAAATGGTGATTGATGCACTGGAGCGTTCAGGTTGGGTTAAAGCTAAAGCTGCGCGCTTACTTAATATGACCCCGCGGCAAATTGCTTATCGTATTCAAATTATGAATATTGAAATGAAACAAATCTAACAAAATGCGCACAATCAACTTTGTCACCTTTAAAACAATTGTTGATTTGTGCGCTTTTATTTTTCAATAGAAACCAATAAAAACAATAAGTTAATAACAGGTACATCCTTTGCAATATACCCTCTAACTATTTTTATTATTACACGGATAAGTCATTGAGGTGTTTATGGAAGCAAACACACTAGGCCACAACGAGGCGTTATTGGAAAGTCCTCCAAAGGTTCATCATTTCTTCTCTAAAAAAGTACAGGATAAAATTTCCCAACATCCTTGTTACTCCAAAGAGGCTCATCAGTATGCTCGTATGCATCTTCCTGTTGCTCCAGCCTGTAATATTCAGTGCAACTACTGCAACCGAAAATACGATTGTAGTAATGAGTCTCGTCCCGGAGTGGTTTCTAGAGTTGCCTCACCTGATGCTGCTTTAAAACAATTTATAGCAGTTAAGAAACGAGCGCCAAACTTAACTGTCGTCGGTATTGCGGGTCCCGGAGATGCATTAGCCAATCCTCAGGCAACCTTTAGAACATTGGAAGCCATAAGAGATGAAGACCCCAATGCACAGCTTTGCATCTCAACAAATGGACTGATGCTGGAGCCTTACGTTGACCAATTAGCCGCCGTTGGCGTTAATCATCTTACAATAACCATCAACTGCATTGATCCTGAAATAGGCGCAAAAATTTACCCTTGGGTATATTTCGAAAATAAACGTCTACGTGGTTTAGAAGCGGCAAAAACGCTTATTGGTCGCCAGTTTGCGGGGCTAAAAGCGGCAGCTGATGCGGGAATGTTAGTCAAGGTGAATACGGTACTCATACCTGGTATTAATGACCATCATATTCAAGAAGTGTCTAACGCCGTAAAAGCTCATGGCGCCTTGCTACATAATATTATGCCACTAATCTCAGCTCCAGAACACGGAACGTATTTTGGGCTCACTCATCAGCGTGGACCGACTGAAGATGAAATTGAAAAGGCGCGCATAGAATCAGGTAGTAACATGCCACAAATGACGCATTGCCAACAATGTCGTGCTGATGCCGTCGGAACGTTAGGTGGATGTTCAAGTCATGACGATGATGAAGCGGAGTCAACAATGGCGTCACAAATTCAACAAAAGACATTTCGCGTTGCCGTCGCGAATAACAACAGTTCCAATGTTATTCAGGTGCATTTTGGGCATGCTCAATGGTTTGAAATTTATGAGTACAATACCGATGAACAGCAATTTAATTTTATCGAGAAACGTTCTATCGCTCAGTATTGTCACGGTAGCGACGAGTGTAACGATTCTCAGGATGAAAAAGACGGCATTATTAGATCAGTCGAAGACTGTGACGTTGTTTTATGCAGCCGCATCGGTATCGCACCATGGCGTCAATTAGAGAAGTTGGGTGTGACTCCAAACGTTGATTTTGCAATGCAACCTATTGATGAAGCGTTAAAAACGATTGCTCAACGTCAGTTTAGTGGTACTCACCAAGCAGAACAGTCATTACCGGGAGAACAACATGAAGTATGCCATAACGGATAAGTGCGTCGGTTGTCACGCGTGTTCTTTAGTCTGCCCTAATCATGCTGTATTCCAGGATAGCGACGATGTGAATCAATTCCATATACATTCAAAACGTTGTACTGGATGTAAAGATCAATATGACACACCGCAGTGCGCTACGATATGCCCTGTCGAAGAAGCGATCATTGATAACCAGTCACGTCCTGTGAATCCACTTGGCAGTCTGACAGGGATTCCGGTGGATGAGCGCCTATGATAGATGAATACGATGCCAGTAGTTTTTGGATTCCAATTTTAACCTCATATTTAGCGGGAGGAACCTGCCTCCCGCCTTACCTGGGGCTAAGCCAGTACCAATTTGAAGAGCTATGCAGCACATTTCAAATTAAACAACCCGACAATTATGACCATGTGACCGACCAACGTTTATTGTTAGCGGAGTTATCTGGGTTGAGACTCTCTGAACAAAAGGATCTCTCTTCCTTGCTATTTGAACACCTCAACAAAAATCGCCTATTTGCCGAAGAAATGGCCCACGTACTAACATTAGCTTGTATGGGAACACAGCACCTCTGGAAAGATATCGGAATGCCCCAACGCCCACTTCTTACCCAGTTATTTGGTTACTTCTTTCCCCAACTTAGAGAGATGAACGATAAAAATATGCGCTGGAAACGATTTTTATACCGCCAGCTTTGTTCATCAGGTGGTGATTACGTCTGCCGCTCACCGAGTTGTGAAACTTGTACCAGTTTTAGTGAATGCTTCATTGATGAATAGTTGATGTGCAAGATTGCACCATAAGGGGCAATCTTTCCCTACGCCCCGAGAAATAAAAATATATCCTCCCAATCTCGCTATTATTTCCCTTTCATAACATACTGAAAGTATTAATCTTTACTA
Organism: Vibrio viridaestus; assembly: GCF_003856525.1. Classification (GTDB taxonomy): domain Bacteria; phylum Pseudomonadota; class Gammaproteobacteria; order Enterobacterales; family Vibrionaceae; genus Vibrio; species Vibrio viridaestus. The sequence goes on along the minus strand of NZ_RJVQ01000007.1, from coordinate 84,384 downwards.
TCAACAATAATTAATCAAACAATTAAGTTGACCAAGTGGTCGACTTTTTGCTTATTTGTTAGTACAAAGTTAAACAATAATTACAAGAAACAGTATTTAGAAAAGGAAGACTATGCTAGAAGTAATGATAAATGCAGAGGTCAAATCGATTTCTTCTGCATCGGCTGACACGATGCTATTGCCCTTTCTGCGAGAAAACCTCGATCTAACAGGAAGCAAGGAAGGATGTGCCAGTGGCGACTGTGGTGCTTGTACTGTCGTCGTAGCCGAATTACTCGATGGTGAACTCAACTACCGACAAATTAACTCGTGTATCACGCCACTCCACTCACTGCATGGCAAGCATATTATTACCGTTGAACATCTCAAGCAAAACGAGAAGCTTCACCCAGTACAGCAAGCAGTGGTTGATCAACACGGCACACAATGTGGCTTTTGTACGCCAGGTTTTGTGATGTCGTTATACACGCTATCGAAACAAAAGAGTAAGCCAGAGAATCCAGCGGAGTATCTCGCTGGTAACTTATGTCGCTGTACCGGTTATGGTCCGTTGATAGAAGCAGCCAATTCGATAGCCAATACAACAATACTTGACCCTTTAGATAAAGATTGTGAAAAGGTCATAGAATGGATGCAAAGCGTTCGGCCTATGGCATCTTCTCACTATTTCACGCCTCACACCCGTAGTGAATTAGCTCATTTTAGAGCTCAATACCCTAGCGCTAAATTAATTGCTGGCGGCACAGATCTCTCACTTGAAGTGACACAAAAATTACAAACTCTTGAGTATTTGATTGATATATCTCGAGTTGACGACCTACTTACCATAACACAAACAGATAAAGGTTGGCGTCTTGGTTCTGCTATCCCAATGACACAAATTCATCAGTTTATGCTGAAGCACTATCCTTCGACTGGAGAGGTCATAGAACGCCTTGGATCGATGACCATCAGACAGAGAGCCACGTTAGGAGGAAGTCTGGGCCACGCTTCACCCATTGGTGATATCGCCCCATTGCTCATTAGTCTTAAGGGGGAAATCGAAGTCGATAACGGAACAGATAAAAAATGCTATAGCCCAGAAGATTTTATTACCGGTTACCGACAAACACGCTTGGCAGAAAACGAATGGATTAGTGGTATTCATCTACCAAATTTAAAATCGAATCAAAAGCATGCCATTTACAAAGTAAGTAAGCGCTATGAAGATGACATTGCCACTGTCGTTCTTGCCGTTAATTTTACGTTTGATGAACAGAACCTGATTTCAGATTGTATTGTCTCGGCAGGTGGTATTGCTGCCAAATCAGTTCGACTGACAGAACTTGAGTATCCATGTCTTGGCAAACCGTTGACGCAAACGCTGATTAACCAACTAAAACAACATGTACCGTCGGTTATCACACCATTATCTGATGTGCGTGGTTCAGCCGAATATCGTGTCACTCTGGTGCAAAACCTACTGCAACGTTTTTTCCTAGAATACCAACAAATTGAAACGAGGTTGACTTATCATGCGTAAATTAACTAGCCACCCTTTTACTTTACGTACGCGGCCGTCTGACGATAACACCCAAGAAATCAGGGATATGAACGTAGTTGGAAAGTCGATAAAACATGAAAGTGCCGAAAAACAAGTCGCCGGAGAAGCACTGTTTGTAGATGATTACCCAACCCCAAAGGGATGTTTATTCGGCGCGCTAATCACCTCGAACAAAGCGACCGGGCGTATCGATGACCTCGATCTTTCCAGAGTGAAGTCCTACCCTGGCGTCGTTAGGGTGATTACTTGTGATGATATCCCTGGAGAAAAAGATATTGGCACCATACACAAAGGCGAACCATTGCTGTATGACGTAAGTGATCCTCTCAGTCAGATCCGATATTTTGGCCAACCTATTGCGTGTGTCATTGCTACCGACGAACTATCTGCACGTAAAGCAGCCCAACTGGCGTCAATAACTTACAAGGATACTCGTGTAGCAATATTGGCTTACGACCAAGCAATAGACGAGCCTCACTTACTACCATTTCATCAAATGGGTAAATCGCAACCTTTACCTAACGCCTCTTTGAATATTTCAGGCACGTTGGCCGTGGGTGGGCAAGAGCATTTTTATCTTGAAAGTCAAATCAGCATGGCCGAACCTACCGAAGAAGGAGGCATGTTTGTCAGAACGTCAACGCAAAACCCAACTGAAGTTCAGAACCTAGTTGCTGAAGTGCTTCACATACCTTTCAATCATGTCACTGTCGATATGCGGCGAATGGGGGGGGGATTTGGCGGTAAGGAAAGTCAGGCCGCTGCATGGGCGTGCTTGGCTGCATTGGGAGCCCACTTTACTAAGAAAGCAGTAAAGATTCGCTTACCCCGCTCTACGGATATGACAGTCACGGGGAAACGCCATCCATTTTTTAATAAGTATGAATTGGCCGTTAGCGCAGATGGATTGATCCAAGCGGCAAATATCGAAGTCAACGGTATATGCGGACATTCCGCCGATCTCTCAGACGCTATTGTCGATAGAGCCATGTTTCATGCCGATAATGCCTATTTTCTTGGCGACGCCTGCATTACCGGAAATCGCCTAAAAACGGATATGGTATCGCACACTGCTTTTCGTGGATTTGGCGGTCCTCAAGGAATGATCGTTATCGAAAAGGCGATTGAAGAGATAGCTATCAGTCTGCAACAAGACCCGTTAGACATTCGACTTAAAAATTTGTATCGCACAGGCAAGGACATCACACCTTACGGTATGAAAGTCGATCAAACAGACGAACTTTTAGAGGTTATGACCTCACTAGAGGCATCATCAGACTACCGTGCTCGTCGTAAAAAGATTCAACAATGGAACAGTAAGAGTCCGGTTTTAAAGAAAGGCTTAGCGCTAACTCCGGTCAAGTTTGGTATCTCCTTTACCGCAACTCATCTCAATCAGGCGGGCGCGTTAATCCACATCTATACAGACGGAACCGTTCAAGTGTCCCACGGAGGAACAGAAATGGGTCAGGGTCTGCACACCAAAGTCCAGCAAATTGTTGCTCAAACCTTTGGCATACCTGTGGATTGGGTTCTGGTTACCTCGACTCGAACGGATAAAGTACCGAATACCTCCCCTACCGCCGCCTCCTCGGGTGCAGATCTCAATGGAATGGCAGCACATAATGCGGCCATGATCATTAAGCAACGATTACTTGATTTTACAAAACAAGAATTTGAGCTAAGTGAAAGCGGGAATATTCATGACGGTGTGCTTGATTGCGGTCACAGTAAAATAGACTGGGTAACGTTAGTGCAGAAAGCCTACCTTAACCGAATTTCACTCTCTTCAACAGGGTATTACAGTACCCCTAAAATTGGCTATGACCGCTCCACAGCTTCTGGACGCCCATTTTTCTACTTCGCGATAGGCGCATCATGTTCAGAAGTCACTATTGATACGCTCACTGGAGAGATGACCGTTGATCAGGTTGATATCCTTCATGACGTAGGTAACAGTCTCAATCCAGCAATAGATATTGGGCAGATTGAAGGGGGCTATATTCAAGGATTAGGCTGGCTGACGACAGAAGAGCTGGTTTGGGATAAAGACGGTCGCTTGCTCAGTAACAGCCCGATGAATTACAAAATACCAAGCATTTGTGATTATCCAAAGCATGTCAATATAGCCCTTTATGATGTTCCCAATCCTGAACACAGTATCTATCGTTCCAAGGCCGTTGGCGAGCCACCGTTTATGCACGCCATCAGCACATGGTGCGCGATTTATGATGCCATTGCTTCCATATCTGAGCATCAACAAACTCCTAACCTCGATACACCCGCCACTGGTGAACGTATTTTGTTGGAGTGTCAAAAGCAGTATGCCGCTACCGGACACGCATTTTAGCAAGGAGCATCGAATGAAACATTCTCTAACCGATATGATCGATAATCGCTCTTTGAACTGGATTTCTGCGTGTCAGCTTTTAGAGCAACAGGGGTTGGCTTATTGTGTTGCCACTGTTATTGGTGAAGTTGGCTCAGTGCCCCGCTCAAGCGGGGCTAAAATGGTTATCTCAGCACATAATCAATACGACACGCTGGGTGGCGGTAATCTTGAACAGCAGGTGATTAACAAAGCACGCTCAAGCTTACACAACGCAAATGTTCACACTGATATAGTTCGGTTTGCATTGGCGGCTGATTTGGCGCAGTGTTGTGGCGGTGCGGTACAGGTGTTATTTGAATATTTTAATACACAAAAACCACACGTCGCAATTATTGGCGCTGGACACGTATGTCAGGCACTTGCTCCCATCGTCAAATCGTTACATTGTCACTTGAAGGTGATAGATAAAAGAACCGACTGGCTCGCCCCACTTTCATCTTTGGGCATTGATACATTGCAAACTGACAATATCGAGGAAATGATAGCCTCACTTCCAGACAATACCCACATAGTCATTATGACTCACGACCACACTCTGGATTTTGAGCTTTGTAAGCTGGCTCTGGAAGCCCAGAGATTTCCCTATATTGGTCTGATAGGTTCGGAAGGAAAAAAACAACGCTTTATGTTCCGGCTCAAAGAGCAATTATCCAATACCAACCTTGCAGCACAACTTATCTGCCCAGTTGGTCACCCAGATATCAAAGGGAAACTTCCCATGGAAGTGGCAGTATCTATCGCGGCCCAATTGGTTCCCCTACTGCAACAGGAACAAAACGATATGCATGAATTAGCGAAAAGTAATCAGCATAAAAAAGAAATGTGGAAAAAAGTGAACGCAGTGACAATAGACAATTGACCTTGTACCGACTCCTTTATTAGTGACATACTATTCGACTAATTAGAATCAGAGGAGTAAAGGAAATGATGTTACCCCCATTCTCTGTATTGGATTTATCCCCTGTGATTGAAGGTGCAGACTATAGTGAAACTTACCGACGATCTGTGCGATTAGCCCAACATGTTGAAGCGTTAGGCTATAAACGCTTTTGGCTTGCCGAACATCATAACATGGCCGACATTGCTAGTGCTGCCACATCAGTGTTAATTGGTCACATAGCTGCCAACACATCCACGATAAGAGTCGGTTCCGGTGGAATCATGTTACCCAATCACCCACCACTTGTTATTTCTGAGCAGTTTGGGACTCTTGAAGCACTGTACCCAAACAGAATAGATTTAGGTCTTGGTCGAGCACCTGGTGGAGACTACGCAACAATGCATGCGTTGAGGCGTGATCCTGAAAGAATGGACCCGGAATTTGACGAACTACTTGAAGAGCTTCAGTTCTTTATGGGTCCGGTATCGGATGGTCAACCCGTCGCATCTTATCCCGGTTCATACTCCACGTTACCGATTTGGCTATTAGGTTCAAGTACCTACAGTGCTCGTCTGGCTGCCATTAAAGGCCTTCCTTTCGCTTTCGCCGCTCACTTTGCGCCAGATGCAATGATGAGAGCGCTTGAAACGTATCGAACAAATTTCCAACCGTCTGAGCAACTTGAAAAGCCTTACGCCATGGTCGCCGTAAATATCACCGTTGCAGACACCGATAGAGAGGCCGAATATTTGTCGACGACAGAGAAACAAAAATTTCTTGGCATGATTAGGGGCAAACGAACTAAACAGGCTCCACCAGTTTCAAGTATGGATCCATTATGGGCCCCACATGAAAAGCTACATGTTGAAACACAACTACGCGAGTCTATTATTGGTGCACCTCAAACGGTTAGAAGTCGGTTAGAAGAATTAGTCAGTAGAACACAAGCAGACGAAATCATGGTGAATTCAATGATCTACGATTTAGACAATAAACTTCACTCCTATAAATTACTCGCAGATTTGGCTTAATTATCTACTGAGGCACACAATTCCCCCAAAAGTTATTGTGATCTAAATCACAATAACTTACTTTAACCATTTCTTAAGTGGGGCCAATACTTAGTGAGAATATCCTTACCTATCGACAAAAACTAACCGAATTTCATCATGATATAGTGATAACTCTAATATATACAACTCAGTTAGTATCAAATGCTAATAATTGTAGATCTCATTGCATATATGAGAAACATCTCACTTATGATACTTTCCTCAAAAATAATAATACACGTCAGTCAGTTAGCTAATGATAAATAAAAAGTCTTTCATTCTCTTTTTATATTTCCTCGGTATCTCTGTGATCTCATTGCTGGGTTATTGTAGACTCGTTTCTTTAGCGCATAATGAGGGGGAAATTATCAAGGCTAAACTTGATCAATCGATCAAGCAAATCGAGACATTTTATCAGGATAAAATGCGGCCAAATCTCTCAGAAGCGAACTGTAATAAGATACTGAGTGATTCTTACCATTTTCTCTATGATACGCCATACGTCAGAAGCATAACGGTATTCGATGGCAATGTGACCACTTGCAGTACCATCAGTGGTAAACAACATATTGTCGTTAGCGGCTTGGAATTTGAACCGCAATCAGAAAGGCTTTTTTACACTGCAATTAACCCATTCCTTTACATAGAAGGACCAAACCCGACTGGCGCGCTCGTATTTGAGAAAACAGACACAACAAATAAACGTGTCTCTTTTGCCATATACCCCGAATTATATTTATCAGAATTACGCGAGAACCAATATTTTGATATTAGTATTCATTTTGAATCTTATTCATTTACGGGCACAGGTATCATTCAACAAGCTCTTTCGCGGAAGCAACCCGGACAGTTATTTACACTGCAATATAATTTCTCTTTTATTTATACCCTAATGTTTCTGCTGTATAACTACGGTTTGGTTTTCTTGCTCTGGATAATAATCGCAACGCTAAGTGCTACACCTATTTATAACAGTGTGAACAATTTCAACGTCACCTATTGGCGTGTTAAAAAGGGATTAAAAAAGAAACAATTTTATCCTTATATTCAGCCTATCTTTAATCCTGATGGTTCACTTAGCGGCGGAGAAGTATTGGTACGGTGGATTCATCCCAAAGAGGGCATCATATCCCCAGCTGATTTTATAGACGAAGTAGAAAGTAACGGGCAGATAAAACAGATCACGTCCCAGTTAATCGATAAATGTATCGAAAGCCTGAAAAATGCTTCGTTCCCACAAGGTCCCGCTTTTATTCTGGGTATTAATGCATGCCCCATTCAATTTGAAGATTCCCTGTTAATAAATGATTTTGACAACCTGCAGAAATCGTTACGTCATTGCAATATAAAGTATGTCGTAGAGATTACCGAACGACAGGAATTTACAAGCAATGAACTTTATCGGCAGTCCATGGCCGCTTTAAAGAAAAGAAATATCCGCATAGCTCTCGATGATTTTGGCACTGGCCACTGCTCATTAAAATATCTTGTTCAGTCGGACATCGACATACTCAAAATTGACAAAGGTTACGTGTCAACAATTGATCATGGGCCAAATACAAATGTTCTGGACAACATTATTGATCTGGCGAGAAGAATTAACGTCCCGTTGTTAGCCGAAGGCGTTGAAACGCCGGAACAGTTGAAATACTTACAACAGTTTTCCATCGAGAAATATCAGGGCTACTATTATGCGCGCCCAATGCCTATGGAAGTATTTGTCGATCAATACTTCAAATAAACGAGGTGTATTAGGCTAGATAATAAAATACCTAGCCTACTCTTTTTTAGTTTGTCTTAAACTCAGAAACCGCCCTATCCATTTCTTTTGCTTGACCTGAAACCTGATCAATTTCGATCAGTACTTCTTTTGCTGAATTCATATTGTTTTCCGATATAGAGTTCAGTTCTGTAATGGATTCACTGACCTGGTTCATCACAATCCCCTGCTCTTCGATAGCCGCAGCGATTCTCTCAGAGTTTGATTGGATCTCGTGCATATCAGAAATAATCTGCTGTAAACTTTCATCAAGTATTTCAGAGTCGCTTTGCGTTTCCCGTCCTTGTTCAGTACACAGCTCGATTTCTGAGACGACTGTATTCATTTGGGTTTGAATTGAACACACAACTTTCGTTATGTCTTCAGTCGATTTGTGTGTTCTGGTTGCGAGCGAGCGAACCTCATCCGCGACCACAGCGAAGCCTCGACCTTGCTCTCCTGCCCTTGCAGCTTCAATTGCAGCATTCAACGCAAGCAGGTTAGTTTGCTCTGCAATGCCCTGAATAATAGTTACGGCTCCACCAATCTGTTCCACAAATTCATTAAGCGAGCTTATTGATGCCTGGCTTGTTTGCAGTCGATGTGAAAGTTGGTCAATATTTTTTAACGTTGTCTCAACTACCGCTCTCCCTTGAGAAGCATTTTTAGCTGCTTGCTGCACGCCTTCGACAGCGACATTGGTACTTTCTGATATTTCTCCAATTGTTGATACCATTTCTTGTACTGACGTTGCCATCATATCGGTATGTTCAGCTTGCACATGGAATTGAGAAATAACCCCTTCTGTCTCACCGTGCATTTTCACCGTACTAGATGACAGTTCGCGCGATTTTATCTGGGAATTTTTAATTAGAGCTTCGATCTTGTCTAACAACTGATTGAAATATTTTCCAATACTACTCAATTCGTCATTGCCATTGAGACTGACTCTAAGACCAACATTATTGGTGCTGGATATATTTTCGATAACCGACAGTAAACGAGTAACCGAACTATTAATCGTTCGGCTAATTTGAAAAATGAATCCAAGAATAACGACAATAACGATTATCGAAATTCCAGTTTCTATTCGATTCAAATAATGTTGCTCTTTCAGAATTTCATTATTTAGCAGCGTTGAAAATGAGCTAAATTGTTCTTCAACCGTATGTGAAAAGCCACGCGCATTCCCCATAAGTCCTTTATTGTATTCCACACCAATGACATTACGCTGTGCAACTACTGCCTTAGCTTGCTCAAGTAATGTGGAGAACTGCTGAATATTGCTTTCAGAGGCAAAGTTACCCTGACTGACTGCATCGTCTAACTGAATTAAAGCTAACTTCTGCTCCGAATTGGCTGCCTCTATCGCACTATTAAGCAATTGATTATATTTCGCCAACATTCCAGATTCGCTACTCAACCCTAGAGTCTCTTTAGCAGCCACAAGTTTTTCGAATCCTTCTGAGTAAGCAATGAGATCACTACGCAGCTTACTGGAAGAACTCAGCTTATGAGAGTCTAAGATAGAAGCCAGCTCTTGTTCAAGTGTCAAAAAGAGGTCGCGATTTTGCTTAAATGTATCGAGATATTTACTGCTTTCACGTAGTAGAAAGTCCTTTTCATTACGACGAAGATTTAGCAGGCGGATTTCTAGCCTGTCTACCAATACTCGCGCATGCGCTAACTCTCTGGTTTGGCTGGAAAACTGTTTATTGGCACCGATTAAGACAACAATACCCACGATCGCGGCAAACCCGAGCACATAGAGTTTCTGCTTAATTTTCATAATCTACCTACATTTCATTCGCCTTAGCTATGAGTGCTAATAGCATTTTTTATAATCTTCCTTAAAAGTAGTCGCTCGATATTGATTGTTAAAGTGGCATATACTTAAAAGGTCATGAGGCAAAATTAAGAAATTTTAATGACAGTTATATGACAAAAATCGTAAGTATCGCAATTAAGCCAAAGTCTAAATATAACTAATTGTTATTACGTTAAATTACCATAGTAGACTTTCCGTAACGAAACGTAACACTTAGACTGAAGTAATGAAAAAGGGCCACCTATTAATGTCGCCCTTAGAAATTAGTCATGCTGAATGAAGGTCATTTACTCTTCTATTGGGTTATTTTGACATCTTCTGTTGGAACACAACAACAAGCCAATACCATGTTATTTTCGGGATAAGCCGTTTTTAGTGCAGATAGTGCAGGTACATCAGGTTGAATCACATTACCCGAAATAAGATTTACCCGACAAGCACCACATAAACCAGCACGACAACTATTAGGAATGGATACACCATTGTTTTCCGCTTGTTCAAGAATCGTTTGTTGGTTGTTACCTTTAACAAGTACACCATTGATATCGATTTGAACGGCCTTTTCAGCCGCCTGATTACCTATATTCAAAGTAAAGTTTTCTTGATGATACTGATCCTCTGGTAAACCTTTTTTCAATAACAACGATTTGGCTTTTTGCATGAAGCCATCAGGACCACAAACAAAGACTTCACGCTCTGTAAGACGATCAATTTGTTTAATATGCGATAGAGAAAGCCGTCCTTTCTGACCATTCCATCCTTGTTGAGGTTGAGTTAACGACCAAATGACCGTGAATCCAGAATGCAGTTGTTGAAGCTGATTAAGTTCAGAAGCGTATGGAATATCATCTTCGCTACGACACTGGTGGTAAAACACGACATCATTCAGACGATTAATATCTGCCAAATAACGCACCATAGACAACATCGGAGTAACCCCAGAGCCTGCAGACAACAACAATATTGGCTTACTTACGTCATCTAGATAGAAGTCACCATCCGGTAATTGGGCATTAAAGCTATCACCTACCGCGACTTCGTCCAATAACCAATTTGATATTTGTCCATCAGCTACCCTCTTAACCGAAATCGCCAAACGATCCGGCCGGGACGGAGAAGATGATAGAGTATAATGCCGTGTAACAATACCATTGCTATGCGGTACATCGATAGCAATATACTGTCCCGGTTTATACAGTACCTCAGGATGATTCGATGTGAAGCTAAAAGTAACAAAGTCTTTTGCTACGTCGTATCGATCTACACAGGTAAGATGAAAAGGCGCAACTCGATTATCCCGATACTGTTCCTTTTCTTTGTACTCTAACACGGTAATTTTATCACCAGCCTGAATCATACCTTCGTTCATCGCCACCATATTTTGCCCGAAGAACACCCCACCAGATTCGTTCGCTCTAAATGTAGATAGTGTTTTAAGTGGTTCTTTGCTTGGGCGAAATGCGCCTTTTTCCACATCAACAGTGGTTAGAATGCAGCGCTCACATGGTTTAACCAGATTGAAGATGATCTCGCCAATTTGTATTGTCTTCCAGCTGTCTTCGACAAATGGCTCGCCGCCCTCGACAACAATGTTGGTGCGAAACTGAGCCATAGAATGTTGCTCGGAACTGCTTCTGTTGAGTTCGTCTAGAGAACCCTGACTGATCACCAGCAGTGGATACCCATCTGCGAAACTCACCGCATTACCGACTTTCTCGCGATAACGTTGAGATTCTTTACCCGTAAATAAAAGGCTAACTGGCTCTCGAACAATATCACTAAACCACTCGCTTGCTTGTCTGGTTGTCGCGTAAGCAGTGAACGTATCGGACCAAACGGTAGTGGACACTTCCTGCATGCTAAAATCACAATAACGGATATGAATGGGCTTTTTGTTTGGGTAACTACAAATAATACCTTCCGATGTTAAAGCAACCACCACATTCACCATATGAGGATATTTTCGCGCAGTCACCATACTCCCATCTAACTTAGCAAGCATAAACCGTCGATCAAACAATATTCCCTGCTTTTCTACCCAAGCACTTGAGATACTGATCCCTTTTAGCGATTTGACCGGATAGATATTAAGTTGGGAAACGACGGGTTCTGACATGATAGCTCCTGCGATGTCATAGCAATGAGTAGCTTATGATAAAGTAACTTTGTCAGATACGCTAACTTTCACCGTATTAATTCAATCATCTGTTTTTGTTTGACCAATTGTGATTATTTTCTTGGTATGCAGCCTATTAACTGCGACAATTACATCGCAATCTATTTTATTTAAGGCTTATTATGAAACTTCTGGTGCGTAATCTTACGCGTTCAACAACTGAACATGAAATTCGTGTACTGTTTACTAATTTTGGTTCGGTAACGACATGTAATCTGGTTTTAGATCAGGATACGGGACATTCCAAGGGGTTTGCCTTCGTAGAAATGCCGAATGAAGAAGAAGCGAAAAAAGCGATGGAAGGTCTTGACATGACTAGCCTTGCTCAAAACAAAATTCGAGTTCGCATCGCTCACGATTAAAAGCAAACGGCGCCATAAAGGCGCCGCTAAAATATCTAACCAATATAAATTAATTGATTTCAATAATATATTTACTGCTTATCCAACGGAAATGTCCATCAAGAAGAACCTTTGCCCAACCATCAACAATTGAATAAACTTCAATCTGTTGACCGTGACGAAAGTGCCCATGAACTGGAGCACCATTTCCAGGTTCACCACGCACATTTAGCATATCTGCTGTGACTTTATAACGACCTTGTGGCTTGCCATGAGACTGTCCACCCTGCGCCGTTTGCTGATGCCCAGGTTTCATATTCGATTGCTGCTGACCTGAATGGCCTTTCTGCATTCCATTATTACCTTTGGCTGACGTTTGCTGGTTTGGTTTATTTTTTCCTTGTTCAGCGTTATTTGCTTGAGGGGCAGCACCTTGCTTACATGGCTGACCAGGTTGGCAATTCTGACCGGGAGCTTGAGCCTGAGCCGCTGTACTACCCAGAATACCTAAAGCCGCTACTAATAATAATTTTGTACGCACATCGTTCTCCTAAATAATATCGTCTCTAACATGAAGTATCAGAAACTCGTTAATTCACTCAAAGCGAAATTCTCACTCAGGCAAACCAACTGGATGGGTTCAAAATAGCATGTCTAAAATTCAAATCTAGGTTACTTACGCGAATTTACAATGGTTTAACTCAATTTAGATCTAAGGCGTACATTTGCTTATTTTTTGATTCATTTCATCACGATTGAAACCGACAAAATAGTGAAATATCGGTATACTGCATCTACAATTAAAACGATTAACTCATTGTAAGTAGACTAAATCATGATAAAAAAATCCATTTTATGCCTTCTTTTAGCGACTCCAAGCTTTTATTCAAGTGCTGATGTGTTGCTAGGTGGAGATATAGAGGTCAATGCCTGGCAGCAGGATTACTTCTATAACAATCAGGATCGTGGCGATGATGTTACCTACACTTTGGAAGCCTCCCTCGAACATCCAATCCCGCTGATTCCAAACGTAAAGTATGCTCGTTCTGAAGCCAACGCAAGCAGCTTTGAATACACGAAACAAGATTTCACTCTTTACTATGAAATTTTAGATAATGACTTGGTCTCTTTCGATATTGGTGCTGGCTTGACTCGCTTGTCAAATGGTCGTTTAAACAACCAGAGCTTTAATGGCAGCCTGCCACATATCTACGCTGCAACCGAAATAGGCCTACCAACAACGCCAATATTCTTTTTTGCTAAAGGATCAGGAATTTCCTATTCGGATACCGAAATGTACGATGTTTCTGCGGGTATCCAGTATGCCATTGGGCTTGGTCTTATGGATTTAGAGCTGCAACTTGGCTATCGAGTTCAACACTTCAATGTGAAAGATTTCGATGACCTCAGCACAAGACTAGATACGGAAACAAAAGGATTCTATGGTGGTGTAAATCTGGATTTCTAACTCTGCATTCTTAGCGTCTTAGCGGTACGAGTTTGAACAGATAAACGGTACCGCTAACTGAGCGCTACGGATTTGATTTGACACCACACTTTTTTGCCAACAGCAAGTTCCAAATCGTGACAAGATTTAGCAGTCAGATTCGCCAATAAACGTTGACCATTGTCGAACTGTAACACAAGCAGTTCGTGACCATTGGGGATTTGAGGTTGGCGTATATCAATGATTTCTACAGGAAGTCGATTCAACATCGACGTATCTACAGGCTCTCTCAGACTAATTGACACATCGGATGCAAGAATACGGCAACGATAGCGTTCGCCAGTATCACCGATATGTTTGGGCGCAAGAATAGTGACACCATTTGCATCAAGAGCGGTTATGTTATGCTCGCGATGCTCTAGCACTGTAGTATCAAAAATACTGCCCACTTCACTGCCAAACACCGATTCGAAACGTGGATCAGACATCACCTTATTGGCCTGATCACTGACTATAATTGACCCGTTTTCAAAAACAACAACATGATCGGCTAAACGAGCGAGTTCCTGAACAGAATGAGTCACGTAAACGATTGGAATCGATAACTCGCTTCTTAACTTTTCTAGATAGGGTAATATTTCTTGCTTACGTTTCATATCTAATGCGGAAAGGGGCTCATCCATTAATAATAGCCGTGGAGAAGTTAACAAGGCTCTAGCAATAGCAATACGCTGCTTCTCACCACCAGAAAGCTGATGAGGCATCCGTTCGAGTAAGTGCTCAATACCCATGAGTTTGGTCATCGAATCAAGAGAGATTTTTCTTTCACTCTCAGGGATACGTTTAAAACCGAAAAGCAAATTATCGTTCACAGAGAGATGCGGAAACAGTCCCGACTCCTGAAACACATACCCTAATTGGCGCTTGTGTGTTGGAACAAACAAACTCCTCTCAGAATCTTGCCAGATATCGTCTCCTATTGAGAAATAGGAATGTTCAAACTCTTCCAAGCCAGCCATCGAACGCAAACATGTTGTTTTACCAGAGCCTGAATGGCCAAATAACACCGTAATCCCGGCTGCCGGTAAGGTTAGATTTACATTGAGAGTAAAGCCTTCATGGCGAATACAAAACTTAGCGTATATCTCGCTCAAAAATATTCCTTAGCTAAAGCGATAGCGATTATTCAGCCAGTACATGATCAATAAAGAGGCAAAAGAGAAAGCAACGAGTCCACCCGCCAAAATATGCGCTTTGCCAAACTCCAAAGCTTCGACGTAATTATAAATTTCCACCGACATCACGCGCGTTTTTCCTGGGATATTACCACCGATCATTAAAACAACACCGAATTCGCCGAGTGTATGACAAAAGCCCATTATCGCAGCGGAAAAAATACCCGGCCAAGCTAATGGAAGGGTCACATGAAAAAACGTATCTATTGGAGTAGCGCGCAATGTTGCCGCAACTTCCATAGGCTGACGCCCTATGGCAACAAAGGCATTTTTTAACGGTTGGATCACGAATGGAAGAGAATGGATGGTGCACGCAAGCGCGATACCCGCGAATGAGAAAGGCAACTGCCCTATCCCAATCGCGTTTAATGTCTGCCCAACTGTACCATTAGGGCCTAGGAGTATGAGCAGATAAAATCCCAACACGGTCGGGGGCAGGACCATGGGTAGAGAACACACCGCTTCAACAACACCTTTGAATCGATTTTCAGTCGAACAAAGCCACCAACTGATAGGAACACCTATCAGCAATAAAGCAAGTGTTACAAAAAAAGCTAATTTTAAAGTGGTTGTCACAACCAACCAATCAACCATGCCTGCTCCCTGGCGTAAACTTAGATTTTATTGATATCCGTAACTTTTGATGATCGCCTGAGCGCGATCCGTTTTCAGATAATCAAGAAATGCTTGCGCTGCTTTATTCGTTTTGCCTGACGCCAACGTCACAGCATCCTGCCGGATTTCAGCGTAATCACTGGTTGGCACTTCCCAAAAAGAACCATCCTTATATTGACCCTCCTGGAACACCTGTGATTTTGCGACAAAACCTAATTCTGCATTGCCAGTAACCACAAACTGATAAGTAGGATTTAATCCTTTCCCCATCACCAACTTATCGCTGACTTTATCCCAAAGTTTCATTTTTTTTAACGATTGCTGAGCAGCCAATCCATAAGGTGCAAGTTTTGGATCAGCTATCGCAAGATGGTTGAACTTACCCGTATCAAGCAAAGATTTTAACTCCAATCCCGTTTTTTCAGACCACAATACAAGCGTGCCTTTCGCATAGGTAAATTCATCAAATCCTTTACCTTCTTTAACCAACTTCTGTGGTCTAACCGTATCGGCTGCAAAAAACAGGTCAAACGGTGCGCCATTGACGATCTGGGAATAGAGTTGACCTGTCGAACCTGTACTGATTTCTAACGAGTCTGAAGTCGCTTGGGTAAAATCTTTATTGAGCGCCTTCATCGGGCCAAAAAAGTTGTTCGCTACGGCAACAACCGCAGTATCCGCTTGAGCAACACCCATTACCAATGTAGCAACAAGCCCAGCAATTATCCTTAATCGCATAATAACGTTTCCCTCACATTTTGAGTCTTCATTTGACTAATCAATTGATTAATCCATTGTTTTTGTAAGTAGCTTTTCGCTCTTATTTTATGTTTTTCTTGTAAAAAAGGCCAAACTTCATCAAAAGAAGCAATTTTCGCCTCTTTCCGTTGATGATACTGAACAAGATGATAACCAATTTCAGTTTCTATTGGCTGACTCACTTCTTTTGGAGAAAGATGATAGAGTCTTTCAGTGATCTGAGGATACAGTTTTCCCTCTTCACACCAACCCAGATATCCATTATTCATCGCACTGGGGCATTCAGAATAGCGCATCGCAAGCTGAGATAACGGTTTAGACTTTGCTTGCTTATAGACTTCTCTAATACGACTGAAAGCGCGCGCACGAGTATTTTCTTTGTACTCGTCATTGACTGTGATTAATACCTGACTCATTTCCCAAGTCGTCGCACGGGAAAACTCAAGACGATGCTCCTGATAATAGTGCTTCGCTTTTTCGATATCCAGAGGCGGCACATCGGAAGAAACTTCCTCCAACACTCGGTCACACATTAACTGATCATGAAGCGACTTTTTCAAGCCATCTACAGTAAGTAATTGAGACTTAAGCGCCTTATTAAAATCGGCCTCTGAGGGATAATTGTCAATACATTCTTTAAATGCATTATCTATTTCAATTTTTGAGACTGGATCGACCTTAGTAGCTTCACCAGATGCAAGTATGAGAGTCTGAATCATTGACATGCGCTGGGCCTTAGATTCTACTTCAGAGCGTTGCACCGCAGAAAGAAATTGAGGGTTGAGTTGGTACACGTCTGTCGCAATTTTCGCTATCAAATAGCGTTTTTTCTGGTCATCCATGGTAATAACTCCGATAACTAAGGCTGAATGAATAAGTTCGCGTTAAGCTGAAATCTGAGAGAACACAGTTCTACTTCGTATTTCAAAACGCCACTTTCTAGATCTCTTAAAGAGCGCTGAATTTCGACAAGCTGACCTTTTTCCGCAATAACTTCACCGTTCATTGCGAGACTGCGGTTGAGCTTGGCTTTATCAAGAGAATTAAAATAGCGTGGAACCCAAGGAACGTTGGCTGCAATCAATTCCTGATCGCGAACACCTACGACACGGTTTACGTTCGAGAAGTAAACCTGAAAAATGATTTGTGTTTGAAGAAAAAAGCCATAAGTACGGACAATACCCACACTCCCAGCTTCAACGAGAAGCTCACCTTTTTCAACACCCGGAAAACTTCCATCATTGCGAATATTTCTGATTACCCTGACTTCCTCTCCAGCGTCAAATCTTGCTGTTACTGCACTTTCCATGTGCTTTCTCCTCTAATCAGAACAATCGGTACATCCGTGGCACCCACCACCTTCAAAGGCAAGCTCTCTTCCTAAAGTGATCTGCTTGTAAGCGGTGCACAAAGCTTGTTTATGACTTTCGTAACTTGCATTATCCGCATCATGCGAAAGAAGCTTCTCATACATTCGTAATAGTTGAATTCTCTTCACCCGCACTAGTTTGGCATCGAACTCAATATTAAAATAATTGAGAAAATCTTCTGCTGTCTCAAGATCTTCGAGGTCATCAATAAAGTGACCATGTAAAGTTGCGTCCATTTGACCTCCTAAACGGCATCCTGATCGACAAATGACATCAGATCATCATTGCTGGGAACACGTTTACAAGTCTCTGACCAGTCCCTGAGCGAATCTCTAATTCGTTCACTTTGCGCTCGGGTCAATACGATACCGAGTTTTTTGTAGATGGTATTGATCGCATGCAAACCTGAATGTTTCCCAAGAACAAAACTGTGCTCCCGACCAATTAGTGATGGTGGAAAACTCTGGTAGTTGTTGATATCTTTTAGCAAACCATCAATATGAATCCCAGACTCATGAGTAAAGGCATAATCACCGACGATGGCTTTTTGTGGCGATAACGCACGACCAGATACGATATGGAGATAATGACAAAGTGCTGGTATCTTTGCCAAATCGACATTTGTTTCCGACTTATTCAAAACTTTTAAAGCCACTGCGACCTCTTCTAAAGCCGCATTGCCAGCACGTTCACCCAGTCCCATTACCGTTGTATTTACGCTGAACGCTCCTGCATCTATCGCTGCTAGCGTATTCGCCGTTGCTAAACCCAAATCATTATGAGCATGCATTTCGACCTGCAAATCTGACTGCAGTTTTAAATCGACAATCTTTTTGTACGTAGATATCGGATCAAGAACACCCAAAGTATCTGCAAACCTGACTCGCTTTGCACCGGCTAACTGCGCCACGTCCACAACGCGGTAGAGAATGTCCGAATCCGCTCTTGATGCGTCTTCCATACCCAAGCACACCGACAAACCTGCATCTACAGCCGTTTTGATGACTTCTTCAGTACGCTCCAAAAGGACTTTGAGAGTGACACCCAGTTTCCCTCTAATCTGCTGTTCAGAGACCGGAATCGATAGGTCAACCCAATCTAGTCCTAAGCCCTGAGCGTGTTTTATATCGGCTTTAGTCATTCGACACCATGCCATCGTGTTAGCATGGTTTAAGGAACTCGTTATCGCCTGAATTGCTGCGCGCTCCTTCTCACCCATCGCAGGTATTCCGACTTCTAATTCTGAAATACCCGCAGACTCTAACATCAGAGCAATATGAACCTTTTCATCCGTTGAAAAACCAACTCCAGGACTTTGCTCTCCATCCCTTAGAGTTGTGTCATTTAACACAACTCTTGCTGGTGCTCCTGTAACATAAGCCATACGCATACCTCCTACGCATAACTTGGCGCAAATACCTCTGCCGAACCCTGATTTTTCTCGTTATCCCAGTATGGTGAAAGTGTTCTCAAACGAGACACAATATCGGGTAACGTATTCAGCACGTGATCAATATCATCATCTTTAGTAAAACGAGATAATGAGAAACGAAGCGTTCCATGAGCTGCAGTAAACGGTATCTTCATTGCTTTCATAACATGTGAAGGTTCTAGAGAGCCAGATGTACATGCCGAGCCAGATGAAGCGGCAATACCTGCCTGGTTCATTAGAAGTAATAACGCCTCTCCCTCAACATACTCAACAGCAATATTGGTTGTATTTGGAACTCTATCCGCGGGATTGCCTGTTATAAACGTGTTCGGTATGCGTGCTAATAGACCTTGCTCCAGACGATCTCGCATCAACTTGATACGATGAATGTCGGTATCTAATGCCTGATAAGCCAGTTCAGCCGCTTTACCTAAGCCGATTATCGAAGCGGCATTTTCTGTTCCTGCTCGACGACCACGTTCCTGATGTCCGCCTCTCAATAGTGGGCGAAAACGAGTTCCGCGTTTCACATATAGCACACCAATACCTTTAGGAGCATGGAACTTATGACCAGAGATAGACAACATATCGACATCAGTTGCTTTAACGTCGATTTCACGTTTACCAGCTAGTTGAACCGCATCAACATGGAATTGAGCCCCGACTGTTTTTGCTAAACGAGCGAGTTTCTCTATTGGAAACACTGTTCCTGTTTCATTGTTCGCCCACATCATAGATACAATTGCGGTATTTTCGTTTAGGGCAGCCTGATACTCTTCCATATTCAAACGGCCTTTGGTATCGACGCTGATAAAGTGAATTTTGTACCCTTTACGCTCTAAATGCTGACATAGCGTTAAGGTCGCTGGATGCTCTACCTGAGACGTAATAATCTCTTTCTTTTGCGGAAAGGCTTCGACAGCAGACAAAATCGCAGTGGTCGTTGCTTCCGTAGCGCAGGAAGTGAATATGATCTCGCTCGAGTATTGAGCACCTATGAGCATCTGAACCTGTTCACGAGCAATCTCCATCGCTTGTCCAACACGAGCGCCGAGTTTGTGGATCGATGAAGGGTTTCCATAATACTCGTCCAAATAAGGAATCATCACGTCTAACACTCTAGGATCAATACGTGTGGTCGCATTATTATCCAGATAAATCATCGGGGTATCTGGCTGAGATGATGTAGAATTAGGCATCATAAGTTGCCTCCTTTTTACTCTCCGCGTGAGACTCCTGTACTGGGAAAACAGTCATAGATTCACCCAGCGCTTTAGATACTTTATGTTCAACGTTTGCAAGGGTTAACCCGGCGAGACCACAACCTGTACATGTACCGGTTAAAGAAACGAACACAATATTATCTTCAATATCGACAAGTTTAATATCACCACCATCTGCAATCACAGCAGGACGAACTTCAGCGATAATTTTTTCTACGATTTCCCACGTGCCGTCATCCTTAACGGTTGAGGTTTTCGCAGCAACAGGGGCTGCAGGTTCGAGCGCAGTCAAAGGCTCAGAACTTTCCTCTGCTATTTCAGCAAGACAATCTTCAAGCACATATTCGATTTTTTCATGACATGAAGCACAAGCACCACCAGCTTTTGTATAGTTGATAACATCTTCTAATGTGGTGAGCCCGTTGGCTTTAACCACACGTTTGATCATCAAGTCATCAATAGCGAAACATTTACAAATCAGTTCACCCTCTTCATGATCGTCTTCGATAGTTTCACCGCGGTAATCAGCAACGGCAGCATGAAGAGCTTCCATACCCATCACTGAACAGTGCATTTTTTCTGGTGGTAATCCGTCTAAGAAATCAGCGATGTCTTTGTTCGTAATTGCAAGTGCATCGTCAATAGATTTACCGATGATCATTTCGGTTAGTGCAGATGAAGAAGCAATCGCGCTTCCACAACCAAATGTCTGAAATCCAGCATCTTCAATGATTTCTGAATCTGGATTGATCTTCAATGTTAGGCTTAATGCATCTCCACAGCTGATTGAACCAACATCACCCTTCGCGTTCGCCTCTGAAACCATCTTGGCATTTCTTGGATGAAAAAAGTGTTCTTTGACTTTCTCTGAATAATCCCACATAAGTGCTCCTTACCATGTGCTGTCCGACGCTTATGAAACAATTCCGTCTGTGTCGGTTTTCTGGATAGTCAACCGAGTTAAGCTGTTCGGTTTTGTAATGATGTTGTTAAATTACGTTGCAATTGTTAAGCCAAGGTGGAAGTGTGAGCTAAATCATTGATTTGGTGCCTGATTAGAACATCTGTTCGTTATTAAACTACAAACAAACCATACATTTTGTCGGGTTTGTGTCGCCTTTATTACAAAACATCTTGTTGCATAATGAACGAAAAATAAAAAAGGATGGCATTGCGCCATCCTTATAAACAGATTACTGTTCAGAGACTTGCAGGAGCAAATGACTGACAGTTTTTCGGACAGACTTTATTACACGCCATGCAACCGATGCAGTCGTTGGCGTTATCTATCGTCATGACCATCATCATTTCGTCTTCGTCATAATAATCATCATCGTCATCCGTTTCTTCTTTCTCTACGAGATTAAAAACATCTCTCGCACAAACCTTGTAGCATCGTCCACAGCCGATACAGTCAGATTGATTTATCTCCTGTATAAACTGGGGTTCCCACTCATCACCACCGCGGGTCAGGCCTTTAATATTACTCATATCGCTTCCCTTCACATTTGTATTAACTAATTTCTTGGGTTTACCACTCTTCATCCATGAGCTGAGAAAGTCTTTCTGCTTTTTTTACCTCAGGCTCAGTCTCTTTTTCTCTTTGTTTTATTGCTCTCGCTAGCCAGCCAGAAGGCTCGCCATTTAATTCAGATTGGATATCCACCAGCAGCTCGTGAATGTCGCTTCCTTCAATCACTTTGACTGGATGTATATTTTTCTCTAATAACTGACGAATTGCAGATGCACCACACGCATTACAAAAGACCGCATCACATCCTGTCAGATCAGAAATTCGGGTTGGTAACTTATCGTGTGTCGATGCCGGAACTTCCGCATATTCAATAGCTTCAATTAGATTCCATTCCTGCGCATTAACCCCGTAGACCAACATTGTTCTACAACTACCAAAATGTTGATCAACACTTTTACGGTCTAACGTGGCAAACGCGACTTTCAATGAAAAGTTGTCGGTTCCCGGACAAAGCTCGACGTGTAACCTTCTTTCACTTATTTTCATGCCGCCCCCTTCTGGGTGACTTCGCTCGCATCAAAACGATAACGACTGATATGAGGTGCAACTTCGTCTACATGATGACGCAGAAGAAGATTCGCCAGAGCAAACAAACGTTCCCGACAACCTTCATAGCCGAGCTGTTTAATGTCCATATTTCCAAACTGGTCATGGCATGGATATCCCGCCCTGAGTACTGGGTAGCCAGGTTCAACAACATGAGCGGCATGAGTATTACTAATTAGGAGCTTCGCTTTATTGCCTGCCATATTAATGCGCGACAAATCGCCAATTTCGATGCTTTTGGCTGGCAATTGCTCGAGGATTGCATGATCGACAGTGGTAACAATTTGCGAAACAACCGTCCCTATACTGTCCAAAAGCTGACAATAGCCAGATGCTAGATCCGGTTCTAACGCGATGACGAAACGTTCATTCGTTAATAAGAAATGACTATCTAACATGGCATCTTGCAAACGTTTTCTTGCACGGGTAATCCATGCAGGGACAGGATGACGACTTAACTTGGACAGCGTCATTATTAACTCGTCGGTCTGATTAATGGTCATCCCCATACCGATATTCACATATGGAATATTAAAACGTGTGTTGAGCCATTTAGCAGTGGATTCAAACGATGGCCCCACAACAATGGTAAGGTCACTCTCGGACATCATTTCGACCTCCAGCACAGAGGTTCCTCCAGTACTGGTCGCTGAGAAATCTGGGTCAGCAAGATGACCATCCAACGAAAGCGATAGGTCCGGAATAAATACAGCATCAAGATTAAATGCTTCTATGTATCTTCTCAGAGTTTCTATGTCCGCTGCTGTACAGCCGATAGAACAAAGAACATTAACCTGCTTTCTCTGCTTATCACGTTTAGTCGGTTCTTGAACCAATTGACGAATCGTACTGTCTACCGCTTGTACATAACCCGTTTGCATAGAGCCAATAAAGTCAGGAGTATGAATTGAAACAATTCGAGTCGCGGCAAACTGTGGATTCTGCTGCTTAAAAGTTGCAATTACACGATATATATCGGAACCCTGCATTTCCGTTAGCCCAGTGGTCATTACGGAAATCATGTCTGGACCTTGCTTTTCACATAATAATTTCAAGGCTTCATACAGGTTTTCGTCACCACCCATCACAGCTGAGACCTGGTCGATCGCGGTATTTTGTAGCGGAATAGGTTCTCTTAAATGTTGGATGAGAAAAACTTTGGCAAATGCTCCGCATCCTTGAGAGCCATGCATTAATGGAATCGTTCTTTGGAATCCCATGCTGGCTAACGTCGCACCTGTCGCAGGGCTTGTCTTCAAAGGCTGAGTTACCAGCGGAGTATCTTGTTTTGTTACCTTGACCATATTGAATTCTCCTATCCTAATCAGTTCGCGCTAGCTTGTGTTAAGTCCTGATCCGATTCTGTGATTTCCCATGGAGCATCACTGCGTACCGAATTCCAGATAGGGCTATTGATTGTTCTGCATAGCTCTTCCGCTAACGTGATCATTCCGCGATAGCCTGCATACGCATGTTCACGTTCCTGATTGATGTCTAAGAAAGGTAACCGAGCTTTGAGCGCTGTGTACATGTTGCGACCACCAGCAATCATGACACTTGCGTTATGCTTGTAGTACGTATCAAGTAGTAACCGAGCTCCACCAGTTTCCAGCATCAATGCATCATCACCCATAATATCCATGATGCGCTTTTTGTCTGATTGGGTGGATTTTTTAGTTCCTGTCGCAACAACTTCGATACCCAGTTCTTTGAGTGCTGAAATAACAGACCATGACTTCACGCCACCGGTATAAAGTAGCGCTTTCTTGCCTTCAAGCTGTTTACGATACGGAGCCAATAACTCGCGAGTTTTATTTTCCTCTCGTCGAATAAGCGCTTCAGTTTCTGCAACAAGCTTAGGATCGCCAATTAGGTTAGCAAATGAACGTAGAGCAAATGACGTGTCTTCAATTCCGTAAAAACTGCCTTCAAACCAGGGAACGCCCCATTTTTCTTTAAGCTTACGTGCCACATTGATCTGTGCTCTTGAACACACGACCATGGCAGCATCGGCACGATGCATCGTTTGGATCTGATGAAATTGGGTATCTCCTGCCATACAACACAGCACGCGAAGACCAAGTTCTTCGAATAACGGTGACACATGCCAAAACTCGCCGGCAATGTTGTATTCCCCGATAAGAACAATGTCGTGAACTCGTCTGCTAGGATCATGAGCCATTAACGGCTTTTCAGGAGGCTCAGCAGTACCAACCACTTTTTCTACCATCACATTACCAGCAATTCTGTTTCCAAGGTTTTTGTTGCCATAAAATCCAGCAGCATCGACAGGAATAACAGGAATACCCCACTTCTCCTCGGCAAGTGAACAAATCGCCGCGATATCATTGCCTTCCAAAGCAGGAACACATGTCATGTAGACAAAGACAGCGGGAGGCTGATGCTCATTAATTAATTGCTTAATTGCATGCAGTAGCCTCTTTTCCGCCCTTCCCATGATGACATCTTGTTCATTGAGATCGGTGGTGAAGCCATAACGAAAGAGATTTTTCCCTGTTGCTCGAGTCCCTCTGTTATTCCAACTGTTCCCGGCACATGCTATTGGGCCATGGACAATGTGCCCAACATCGGCAATCGGCAGCAAACTTATCTGAGCACCATCAAAACTACAGCCACCCGCGGTTGCGCCAGGTGTTGGTCTACTGCAGCCTGATTTACTTCCTTTGTTGTGCTCACATGCAGGTTCATCCTGCAGTAATTTTATTTCTGATCTTTTCATAGCGCCTCCAGCACTTGTTCTGCGACAGTTCCGTCTGAACGAACATGTAATTAATTTGCAAGTAACAAGCCATAGATAACTATTTGATTTTTAGTAAATAACAGAATAAACATGACAATATAAATTTCACTTTTGTCGTAAAGACGACAATAAAACACAACAATTAAGACAACAGGCTTTAACCTGAAAAGGGACAATAAAATTGATAAGGGATAAACAATTGGTGGAAAGAGGTTTATGAGTAAAGAAGAAAAAGGCGCTTCACTCTTCGTGAAGCGCAATAACGAGACCCGAGCAACCTTCTACATACTGTGTAAGTGAACTACAACCACTAACACTGTGCGCAGCAAGATGAAGGTCAAAAAAAGAAAAGGTACGGAATGGCTCATGAAAACCAAGATCGTCTTCTGAGCAAAGAGTGAAAACAAGGTTAGGAAATTCTTCTCTAAGTGGAGACAAATCCGTTTCAGATTCGCAATGGTTACGTTCGATCCATTGACCTATTTCTGCGATTTGTTCTTCATTAATCCCGCCAAGTGTAAGAATATCCTGCATATTAACACTCCATTGCACATGAGCCGCATGAATGAACCTTATCCAGTCCCATTGCTTTTCTTAGCCATGGTGGTGGATTCGTGTCCAAAACATCAGAGAGTTCTGTCAAAGCCTGTTTTGCTGACATCGGAGTTGCTTTTTTGATTGGATGTACATTCGCTCTTGTTACCCTCGCAGCTGCAGGGCCTCCAATCGACAACGTAAACAGTATCTGACAGTCACGAATCAGATCGACCATATAAACAGAGCGCTCTTCACCTTTTAGCTGTGTGGTAACCTCACGAACCTCAGCTAATTGGTGCCCTCTGCCATTAACTTCATAAATAAGCACCCTCATACACGAACCATAGTGACCATTAATCATTTCGCCCTGATTAGAGGTGATTGCTACTTTAATTTTTGGCTCTGCTAATGGTTTGATAGCACTCACAGAAGGAACTTCACTATCGCTCGTACCTGGGTTTGTTAGTACCGCCAGTGCGCTAGTCACATCCTTACGAGTCGGACCTTCTCCCAGAGAACTCACCATAACGCGAAACGCTTTCGGTGATAGTCCTATCAGTTTTGCCTCAGAGAGTGGCTCACCTAAATGTTGCACCAACAGACCAAGTAAAGAACTGATATCGATATTGGGTAATAGACGACTTGCTATCGCTACGCGCAATGCCGCTTCATCTGAAATTAATTGTTGCATCTGATTACCTCCCTAATGGCTAGGCCGCCTGAAGCCTTTTGGCTCGAACAGTAATCGGCAATTTGGGCTTTGTATCCATAGGGTCAATGTAATAAATAGCACCACCCGCTAAGTGGACTTCGCCACCCCATTTGTCATCTTCATCGAACTCAAAATGAATGATTTCTTCTTCTAAATCTTTCTTCGCTAAATACAGCGAAAGCTTCCCTAACTCGTTGTATTGAATCATCACGTTAGCCATAGCCTATTCCATCCTTGCAATGTATTGAGAACAACAGGCTGATGCTTGTGCATCAGCCTGAAGAACTTAGCGAACCAAATCAAATCCAAGATCGGTTTTGCCAAGGTCGATTGTGTCGCGATCCAGTTTTTCTAGCACTTCGTTAACAAGTGTTGTCAGAACATACATCGCGCCTTCGTAACCCAATGTAGCGTTACGATGGAGATGGTGGCGGTCAAAAATTGGGAAACCAATTCTCACCAATGGAACTTCAAACTCAGATCCTTTAGCAAGCGTATCGCGTTGGATAAACTTACCGTAAGAGTTACCGATCAATAGATCTGGTTTTTCAGTAAACATTAGAGAGCGTAGATGCCATAAATCTTTACCAACAAGAACTTGAGCGTCTTTACCATATGGAGTTTCAGCAAGCTGAGCTTCCATCTGTTTTCTCCAACGTTTAGTTGCATTGTGGCAAAGTACATGTTTGATATCACAACCAAGCTCAGTCAAGAACTTACACATACCGAACAAGTAATCAGGGTCTCCGTATAGAGAAACTGAAACACCGTGTAGCCATGTGTGAGAGTCAGTCATCATATCAACCAAGCGACCACGTTCTTTCGTAATCGACTCAGGGATTGGCTTTCCGGTTAACTCAGAGACTTTCATGACAAAGTCATCTGTCCATTCAAGACCCATTGGAGGGTTCATTTTAGGAACCTCTTGATTCCATGTGCCTTCGATGAACTTTTTGGTCTTAGTCAACTGAGACTCTTGTAGTAACAGAGTCGCTTTCGCGTTTGGCGCGTCTTTGACTTCAGCGATAGTAGTACCACCTGAATACATGCGGTATTCACCATCTGCTGGCGTATCAAGGACTTCTGATGGGTCAGATAACATTGTGTATTCCACACCCATTTCATCCATCAAACGTTTGATTGCTCGATAGTTGCCAAGGTAAGTTTCGAATCCAGGGACAATGTTAATTTTACCATTGCTACCTGCTTCTTTGCCTTCCATTGACTGAGCAGTAAAGTACTTAAGAATGCCTTCCATCATGTTGTCATAACCCGTTGTGTGGCTACCCACGAAACTAGGTGTATGTGCAAATGGAGTTGGAACATCTTTTGGTAAATGACCTTTTTCTTTCGCGTTACCAATGAACGCGTTTAAGTCATCACCAATTACCTCTGCCATACAGGTTGTAGAAACAGAGATGATTTCAGGTTTGTACAATGCATATGCGTTTTCCAAACCATTAAACATATTGTCCTGACCACCGAATACTGCCGCATCTTCTGTCATAGAGTCAGAAACACATGCTACTGGCTCTTTGAAGTGACGGTTAAAGTAAGTTCTGAAGTAAGCAACACAACCTTGAGATCCATGCACATAAGGCAGTGTTTTTTCAAAACCTAAAGAACATAATACCGCGCCTAAAGGTTGGCATGCTTTCGCTGGGTCAATAGTGATATGTTTACGAGCGAAATTAAGCTCTTTGTACTCTTCTGTTGTAGTCCATTCAAAAGTTTCTTTGACTTTGGCTTCTTCAACAGCATTTTCAAACGTATCACGCTTATTTTTCATAAGCCCTTGATACTCTGGTTGCTGGAACAACTTATATCCAGTCTTAATATCTTCAACTTTTTGAGTCATGAGTCTTCTCCTGCCGTGCCACTAATCTGTGAACGCCGGCTCGGTTAAATTAATTGGAAATCCTTTCCAACTCACATTATGCAGATTGAGCAATTGCTTCATCTTCAGACTGTTGAGCTAACCAAGGTGCTTTCATGTTTTTCCAAACAGGGTTATTAATGGTCATATCCATATCGCGTGCGAAAATCGCAAAACCATCAACACCATGGTATGGACCAGAGTAGTCCCAGCTGTGCATTTGACGGAATGGGAAACCCATTTTCTGGAATACGTATTTTTCTTTAACACCAGAACCAATAAGGTCAGGGTTAAGACGTTTAACAAACTCTTCCAACTCATATGCGCTAGCATCATCGAATAGCACAGTTGAGTCTTTCACATCTGGAGTCGTCTTAACGTAGTCATCGTTGTGAGCAAATTCATAACCAGCACCAACGATTTCCATGCCAAGATCTTCGTACGCACCAATGATGTGACGAGGACGCAGACCACCGACATAAAGCATGACGCTCTTACCTTCCAAACGAGGACGGTATTTTTCGATAACCTGATCCCATTGCTCTTTGTAACGAGCGATGACTTCTTCAGTTTGTTTTTGGATTTTTTCATCGAAGTAAGATGCAATTTTACGCATAGATTCTTCGATTTTAGTTGGACCAAACAAGTTGTATTCAACCCAAGGGATACCATGTTTTTCTTCCATGAAACGCACGATATAGTTCATTGAACGGTAGCAGTGAACCAGGTTCAATTTCACTTTAGGTGTGTTTTCCATTTCAGGAAGCGTACCATCGCCAGACCATTGAGCAACAACTCGTAAACCCATGTCTTCTAGAATGATACGTGAAGACCATGCATCACCACCGATGTTATAGTCACCAATGATAGCTACGTCGTAGTCAGTTGTTTCGAAAGCAGGATTGTCTTCATTCCCTTCCAACACATAGTCACGGATAGTATCGTTTGCGATATGGTGACCAAGAGACTGAGATACACCACGGAAACCTTCACAACGTACAGGAACGATTTTCTTACCGATCTCTTTGCCTTTCATACGGGCTACAGCTTCGATATCGTCACCAATCAAACCAACAGGACATTCAGACTGAACTGAAATACCTTTTGATAGTGGGAACAACTGTTCGATTTCATCGATAGCTGCCGAAAGTTTTTTATCCCCACCGAATACGATATCCCGTTCTTGGAAGTCAGTAGTGAAGTTCAGTGTACCGAAAGCATTCACACCTGTTGTACCAGTGTAGTAGTTACGGCGTCCGGCACGTGAGTACTGACCACAGCCTACAGGACCATGTGAAATATGGATCATATCTTTAACAGGACCCCAAACCACACCTTTTGAACCCGCGTAAGCACAACCACGGATAGTCATGACACCTGGTAACGATTTACGGTTGGAGACAATGCATTTTGCACTGTCTTCACTGCTATCGTTCACTGTCATGTGTTTTGCGCGATCTTTTTTCGCGGCTTCTGGATAAACCTCAAGCACTTCATCAATCATTGCTTGGGCTTGTTCTTTACTCATCGACATATTCATTTCCTCATATGCGAGTTCTAAGAGAAGCTTTACACAAGCCTACTTAAGCAACAGTTTCTTCTGCAGCGGTTTTACCAATGATTGATTCGTCTTCTGCATCCATGATACCGAATTCCATTAATAGGTCTTCTAGCTCATCCATTGTTGCTGGAGTTGGGATAACGAATTTTTGGTTATTGATAACTTTTTGTGCAAGTGCACGGTACTCATCAGCTTGATTACAAGTAGGATCATACTCGATTACAGTCATACGACGAATTTCAGCACGTTGTACAATGTTGTCACGAGGAACAAAGTGAATCATCTGAGTGCCAAGTTTTGCAGCAAGAGCTTCAATTAACTCATCTTCACGGTCAGTGTTACGAGAGTTACAGATTAGACCTGCAAGACGTACAGAACCTGAAGTCGCATATTTACAGATACCTTTAGAAATGTTGTTAGCAGCGTACATCGCCATCATTTCACCAGAACATACGATGTAGATTTCTTGTGCTTTGTTTTCACGAATAGGCATCGCGAAACCACCACACACAACGTCACCAAGTACGTCATAGAATACGAAATCAAGATCTTCTTCGTAAGCACCTTCTTCTTCAAGGAAGTTGATTGCTGTGATAACACCACGGCCAGCACAACCTACGCCTGGCTCTGGACCACCTGATTCAACACAGTGAACATCGCCATAGCCAATTTTCATTACATCTTCTAGTTCGATATCTTCAACTGAACCCGCTTCAGCCGCAGCTTCCATGATAGTGTTCTGAGCTTTTGAGTGAAGAATAAGACGAGTTGAATCCGCTTTAGGGTCACAACCGATGATCATGATTTTTTTACCAGCTTCAGCAAGTGCTGCAACCAGGTTTTGCGTTGTGGTAGACTTACCGATACCACCTTTTCCGTAAATTGCACATTGACGAATTGCCATATTGGTTCCCTCCATAGGATGTTAAAAAAACAATTCCCTTTACAGAGTGCGAAATTTAAGCCAACTTGGCACGAGAAATAAAAATCAATAAAAACATAATGTTATGGGCAACAAAAAACACAACGAACAATGACAATTTGTTCATTGTCCGTTTTTATACAAACATTGTTGTTTGGTTTTTGTAGCAAAAGGCAGGAATTTATTGTTTGTATTTGTCGATGACAGAATTCAAATCAATTGGACGGGAATATAAATATCCCTGATGACGGGTTGCACCTAGCTCGATAAGCCGATTCTTAATCGCTTCGGTTTCAACACCCTCAGCAACAACAGAGCAGTTCAAGTCATTAGCAAGGTTAAGCACGTGGCTAATGATGGGTAGATTAGAATCGTTAGAGTCGAAATGCTGGATAAACGATCGATCGATTTTTATCTCATCGATTGGTAACTCTCGTAAAATAACCAACGATGAAAAGCCAGTCCCGAAATCGTCGACACTGAAAGAGAATCCCATTTCATTTATCGACTTCATCACCGCACGCGCTTTAGCGATATCCTCTACCATGTCGTGTTCGGTAATTTCAAATGTCATGTCATTAGGATTTAAACGCTTAGAATCAATCAATTCAGACAATATGTTCGAGATCGCATCGGTCTGAATGTCTTTCGCCGACAAATTTACGTGCAGTTGTCCGGTAAAACCAGCTTCACGCAACGTAATTAGATTTCGAGCGGCTTCTTTAATCACCCATTCGGAAATTAAATTAATCAGCGCACTTTTCTCAGCGAGAGGCAGAAACTGATCTGGCATGATAAAAGACCCGTCTGCTTGCGGCCAACGCAATAGCGCTTCCAATGCGACTAAGGAATCACTCGAAGCATCGATAATCGGTTGAAAATATAATTGAAATTCATCGTTGTGAATTGCGGTGGTTAGGCGCTGTGACAGTTTTAACTTTTCATATGAGGCATGCCCGAGTGCCTCGTGATAAAAAGTGTAGCTTTTGTCGTTCTTTTTCGAGTAATACATCGCTAAATCAGACTGCTTTAGCAGACTAAAAACCTCATCGCAGTCTTTGGGATATTTTGCCATACCAATACTTGCCGAGGTATTCATTGAATAGGTTAGAATAGCGACAGGCTCTTTGAAGGATTGGTGGATAGTATCAACGATAGAGAGCAGTTCAGAATCATCTGTCGTATCGACGATGATGGCAAATTCATCACCACCTAAGCGGAACATCTGCCCATTATCAGGAACACAAGACAAGATACGTTTTGCAACGGAAACAAGAAAGCGGTCTCCCATATAATGGCCTAGACCGTCATTGATCTGTTTGAAATTATTTAAATCAATCAGAAATAGCGTAAACACTTTGTCCGCTCGATCTTCAAGAGACTGGAAAAGATGTTTACGGTTGGGCAGACCCGTCAATGAATCGTGAAAGCCTTTATAGCGTTCTTCCTGGGCAATCTTATTCAATTTGAGTAAGGCATTTAATGAGAAGGGAATGACCAGAGCGACAAAAATAGCGCCACCGAACAGTACAGCCGACAAAACAATAAATGTCGGGTTTATGACAGACGACAATGACATCTGCACAAATAAAAATACATACCCAAGAATGAAGAGAGAAATTAATCCAACAAGAATGCGCCATCCAACGGATTTATCCAATTGGCAAATTTTTTGTGCAGGAAGCAGACTACGCGCCAGCAGCACAACGCCCATAGCCACGGACGATAATAATATTAACTTAAGAATCATAATGTTACTGCCACTACCTACTAACTTAACATATTGTCATTTTTATTATGTCCGCTAAAGCCATCTATCTAGCATTGCGATAATTTGTTTTTTATTTGCGGGTTTCACCAACATATCATCCATTCCAGCCGAATACGCCTGCTGAATAATGTCTGTCGAGGATTCGCCCGTATAGCCTAAAATAACAACATCTTTATAATGTGCCAATGTATTTCTCAGTGTTCGGATCAGCTCAACTCCAGTGATCCCGGGAATGTTCATATCAAGCATAATCAAATCAACTGACTGGTTATTAAGGTAATGTAAGGCCTGATTTGCATCTTGAATGGTGTGTACGCTAAACCCCGCCTGACGCAATATAATCTCAGTTATAGAACTAACTGACACATTGTCTTCGACTAACAAGATATTCTTTTTATTACGTCGACGATGTTTTTGTTCCTCCAATAGCTGACTAACGACATACTGACCTCTTTTCTGCCATTCAGGATAGCTAATCACGTAGCTTTCCTTTTTCTTACCAATCGCTAAATTACGCTGGTTTTCATCTGGAGATATTAAGCACTTAAGCACCTGGTCTCTTTCTGCGCACCGCGTAAAATCTATCCAATCTGTCATTTGGTATTGGATATTGCCGCTGTTCACAAATACTGCATCGTAGCGAGTCAAGTCTAGTAGTGTCGCTCGATGTAGTGAGACTCCCTCAAGTGTAAAAGGGATTGAATCTGTCCATGAAGCTAGTGCATCGAAGTGTTCATCTTTCTCCCCTACATAGAGAATAACGGGTTCTTTGGCATTGGTTCTATTGTTGTGTTCAATCTGATTAAGCACTTTGGAATCTGGAAAGGTCAGTTGAAACTCAGTCCATTGCCCTTTCAAAGAACGACAATCTATCGAGCCATCAAACGATGTCATGACACGACGACAAAAAGCCAGTCCCAAACCAACCCCATCTTTCTTCCCAAACGTATTGTATTCATCAAATACTCTAGTCACCCGATTTCGCTCAATTCCAGATCCATCATCCTTGATAAGCACACAAGGTTTATTAGCTTGTTTAAAAACACGAATCGAAATATTTACAGTTTTACGGTTCTGACATTGGAACGCATTTTTAATCAGGTTGAACAATGTGTACTTAAGAAGAATATCACTACCGAAAAAATACAGGTCTTCAGTGACTTCAATCGATACTTGATTCCGTTGGCTTTGATGAGTGTACGCGAAGGAATCAACCGCGTTTGTAATGACGTCGTTAAGAGAATAGATGGCGAATTTATCTCGGCTGAACCTTCCTTTTCCAACAGACGACAATATGTAATCAATGGCATCATTTGCTGAAGACAATGTTTTGTCTGACTGATCGAGAATTTTAAGCATATCGTCAATATCGGTGCTGTTAATTCGAATCTCATTTTCATGAGCCAACGACCGATGTGCTCTGAGAAAGGAGTGTACAGCGTCAATAGATGACTGCAGAATCGACATCGGATTTCTCATTTCATGTGCAATCGATGCTCCTGAAGACTGTGCAGCAGAAATCTTGGATTCGTAGCTGGAACGATGATAAGAAAAAAATGCTAGACCATAAATATAGGAAAACAGGATGATGGGTAAATAGGCTAAATGGAGTAGTTCATGTGGCGTATAGCCCAGTTGCCAAAACGTAGCCGCGTATGCCAGAGGTATAGCAACAAGCAATTGAATGATCACGAGTCGAATACTTTGAACCAACAGTATATGAAGAAAGATACTGGCGATAAAACTCATTGCCCAAAGATCAATCCAACTATTCATTAAAACCATATAGTAGAAAGTAAAGGGCAAGCTGAATCCAACAACAACGTAATAATATACGGGCAAGATACGGCTAATATTTGCAGGTAGAAAATGCCTTATGATCAATACCATGTACATAGCCGCACATAACACTCTAAGGGCCAGTGATTCGTAATTGAGTAAAAAGACTTTCTCCCAAACGAAAAAATACCCCAGATACCCAACCGCTCCCATCCATCCAATCGCAGTCAGGTTTGGTTCAACAGATTGATACAATCGCTTTATGTCGTCCATGCCTGTTTATTAAAAATCACATACTTATATAGATTCAGACCGAAAATACACTGGTTCTGATATCAAGCAATGATCTAAAACAAACGGCTAATTAATTATGCGAATTCGACTACCAACCGTTGACGGAATCACGTCAATTCTGCAAGAAATTTGCTCTTTCAGCTCATTAACGTGAGAAATGATGCCAATTGTTCTACCGCTTCTCTGAAGCTCCAATAGTACCTGTAATGCCAGATCAAGAGCTTCAGTATCTAGGCTACCAAAACCTTCATCAATAAATAACGTATCGAGTCGAATACCTCCACTGTAAGATTGAACCACATCCGACAAACCAAGAGCCAAAGCTAACGCCGCCATGAAAGATTCTCCCCCAGAAAGCGTAGCCACATCTCGACTTTTCCCGGAATAGCTGTCTTCGACAACTAACTCTAACCCCGAACTTGCATTTCCTTTACTACGGTCGGTTTTACGATAGAGATTGTATCGTCCCTGACTCATATGACGCAGCCTATGTGAGGCTTGGATCAATATGTCATCGAGTAAAACCCCGAGGACGAAACGGTGCAGACTGATTCTTGATCCATTTTTACCGCTGGCAACATCACTTAACGTTCCATAAACAGAATACTGCTGTTCTAATTCAACATTTTTCTTTCGAATAACAACAATGCCTTCTTTTACTTTGGATAAGCGTGACTGATCGGCATTCAATGTCATTACGACCTGGTTCACCTGTTCCAATTCAGCCTGCTTCGCATTCAATAAGGATGTCCAGTACTCTATTTGTGGTTCATCTTTACCACTTAACTCAGCTTGTAAATTGCTTAGCGTCGTTGTCAGGGTCAGTGTTTTATCATCAAACCCTTTGATATCAACTTCGAGAGTCTGAATGTCAGCATGCTCTCTTTTTGCCTTGATGAACTCTTCTGTCGATTCAAACTCACTCGCTCTCAAAACACTGACCCAGTGTTCATGCAACTGAACCTGTTCGGTTTCCGACTGAATAAGCTGCTCAGTCAATTTATCTAATTGAGCTTTTAAAACAGAACATCGAGTTTCAGCCTCTTCTCTTTGCTTCTGCGTTTGCACATCACGCTGCTCAAATTGACTGATTTGACTCTCTAAGCGTCGGATATTGTCATCAATCTCCGTTATTGTGCCCGCTTGGTTCTCTTCTTTCTTATAGGCTTCTATCTGCCCTTCAAGCAATGTCGTTTCATGCCTAATCGTTTCGAGTTGTTGCTCCAACTGAGTCTGCTCTCGGGCACCGTTGTCGATCCGACTTTGTATATGCTGCGTTTTCTCTTCCAATGGTTTGAGGTCAATCCCCTCAATCTCTGCAACGTCTTTTTCCACTATGGAAATACGTTTATCTATATCGCCCTCATCCAAATCAGAAGGCATTTTCTCTAACTTAGCAATTACGGCATGATAACTGTCTTTCGCATTGATAAGCTCTGTATCAAGTGACGCTAGCTTATTACCAACTTTTGACCATTCCTCTTTCTTTTGTTGCCATAACCTCCTGGCCTTATCAACGTCGGCTTTACCAATTAAGTCACCAGTGAATTTGGCTAATGCTGGATGGTCAACGCTTCCACAAACGGGACAGGCCTGTCCGACTTCAAGTCTCGCTGCAAGCTCTGCGGCTTGGTTGGAAACCCAACTCAATTCCAATCGTAGAGCATTGTTTTCTAGCGATTGGCTTTCGATTTGGAGTGAGTGTTGAACTGCTCGCTGCTGCTCAATTTCTCTCGTCAATTTGGTTATCATTGTTTGCAGCTTATCTCGCTCAATCAATGATAACTTGATATCACTTAAGTACTGAAGTTCCTGCTTAACGATAGGTAATGTATCTCGCCTTTTGCTCAACAACAGCTTTTGTTCATCAGTCTCTTTTAGCTCTTGTGCTAATTCATCCAGCTTTTTCTGAAACTTTTGATTTCGACCTTCGAGTGAAACCAACTCTGCCGCTTTTGTCTCGAGCTTTTGAACTAACTGGTTTGTTTGTATCCATTGCTCTCTGCGTGACTTCAATTGATAAAGCTCGTCTCGCCATAGAGGCAATTGTCCACGTATAGCTTCCAGCTCAAACAAGGTGGACTTGAGTTGACTGAGTTGAGTCGTTGCAGCGTCTAAATTCTGCGTTACCTGAACCTGGTCCTTTTTAGTCTGGTCTATACGCTGAGTGATTGAGGTGAGATTATGGTAATCTTGGACAATCCAACTGGCTTTTTTCGCAAGGGATAGTTCTTGTCTCTTATAATCTATTGTTGAACCAGAGGCCTTGTGCTCAATCAATTGTGACTCAGTGGCTTTTAATTTATGAAAGCGGTCCTTCAACAGAGTGGCAGCCTGAACATCCGACTTAATCTGCTCATACTCCGATCTTTTCGTTTTTAATATCTCGGCTTGAGATGCCAGCTCAGAATCAACTTCCGTTTGCCGTGCCAATAATTCTTCTTCATCACTCACTCCAGCAACATCTAATTGACCCGAGATTTGTTGATCTAATTCCACTTTATGCTTACGAATGCCAGAAGCTTTATCAGCCAATACCTGCTCTATGTCTAAGTAGGTATGCGTTTCAAATAGCTGACCCAGTATTTGCTCACGATCTTTGGATGAGGCTAGCAGCAGCTCTCGAAACTGTCCTTGTGGAATCACCATAACCTGTCGAAACTGCTTCACGGTTAAACCAATGCGACTGTGAATTTCTTTTTGAATTTCGGCGGGCTTATTCGAGATCAGCTTTTCTTCATTATCAACTAACTCATAAAATGTCGCTTTATGCGTTTGTTTGGTATAACCATCCCCCCTTTTTTTAGGCAACATTTGCTCTGGAGAACGCTGGATAAGATAGCGCTTTTCACCCAATTCAAATTCGAAACTTACGGACGTAACGTCTTCTTTGTTGGCAAAGTCACAACGCATTTGATCGCCACTTCGTTCACTACCAGTCGTTTCATTAAATAGCGCAAAACAAATCGCATCTAAAAGAGAGCTCTTACCTGCTCCTGTGGGGCCATTAATCAGGAAGAAAGGAGACGAGCCTAAAGAAGCGAAGTCAATTTTTTCATGTGTTGCGAAAGGACCAAAAGCATGGATATCTAAACAAATTGGCTTCATTACGCTTTTGTCTCCTCATTTCGACCAAGATCTTCAATCACAGTCTTAACAACTTGGCGCTGCTCATCTGAGAGCTCCTCGCCTTGGATTTGACTGAAAAAATCGGCAAACATATCCATTTCATTGTGCGCAGCGTTCGGTTTAGTTAAAGGTGCATCAAGCTCTCTTAGCATCCCAGGCTTTTCAAGGTGAAGTACGTTCGGATATACAGAACGCAATTTTTCCATTGGTTCTAATATCGCATGGCTATCGAGTAGTCTGACCATGATGTAATCCTGAGCATTGGCATCAGTCATCCCCGTCTGGATAATGTCGTCCAAGTAGCCTTCAATCACTCGGACATCATGTGAAGATGTCAGCGGTAATTTGGTTAATTGAGCGGGTTCTCCTGCTTTTAATTCAACCAGTGTGACACTCTTGTTCTGATGCTGCTCAGAGAAGCTGTATTTCAGAAGAGAACCAGAATAACGAATCGTCTCGATACCACGGAATTGAGGTTGGTGAAGATGACCCAACGCAACATAATCAAACCCAGTTAGATGCTGAAAGTTTACCCGATCAGCACCACCAATAGACAGTGGTCGCTCTGAGTCACTCTCATCCGCCCCATCCACGAAGCAATGAGCAATTAGTACATTGTTCTCCCCTGTTGATATAGCTTCACGGAGCTGTTCACCCAAAAAAGAATAGATGTCATCGTGAGTTTTAAAGGGATGATTTAGTTTGTCGCGAGCAGTTTCAGGATCCAGATAAGGGATACCATAAAAGCAAGTGGTTTCACCTGCTTCATCGGTTATTCTTACTGGGGCGTTGAAATCTTGTGCAGAGGACAAAATATGCAAGCCAGATGCTTCCATCTGATTAGATGCGAATCCTAGACGCACAGCACTATCATGATTACCAGGAATACAAATCAAAGGAATACCACATTCGCCACATATACTCTGAACCGTTTCATTTAACAATTCTATTGCCGATGTTGGCGGGACCGCACGATCATAAATATCCCCAGCAATGACTAACGCATCGACTTTTTCCGTTTTGATGTAGTTGATTAACTGTGACAAAACTTGTCGCTGATCGTCGACAAGAGAAATGTTGTGGAACTGACGCCCTAAATGCCAGTCAGAGGTATGGATAAACTTCATGATATGCCTGAATAAATGTTCTCTAGGCATATCATACTGAAGTATTGTTTTTTTCTAAACAGCTTAACTTAGATGGTTGGCTATTTTGCTCTAACTTTAAGCTTTCTTGGTATCAGTTCAATCCCAGGCTGGTAGCGCTTTGCCGACGCATTAAGTGCAATCTCCAGTGCACTATCAGCAATTAACTCAAATTGTTGTGGTAAAGAATTGATTTTCATTGGCAAGAAATCAAGTAAACGATTATCACCAAATGTCGCCAATCGGATTTCAGTCATCAGTTCAGGACGTTCTGATAACACATCCAAAATACCTTCAAGTAAGGTAAATGACGTGGTGACAATAGCGTCAGGTAAACAATTAAGACGAATCCAATCAAGAAAAATTTGTTTCCCTTCTTCACGATTAAATTGACGTCCGTAGCCAATCAACATCTGACGTTTCTGCTGCTTTACCGCGTCCTCAAATCCGAGTTGACGATCTTTCGAAATACTTAAGTTTGGTAGTGCTCCAATCAACCCCACTGTCTTAACATCTTTTTGAATAACCGATTCAGTGAGATCTTTTGCTGCGCCAAAATCTTCACTCACAACACAGGAAAAATATTCGTCGTCCATCGGGCGGTCAATCGCGATAACGGGTGTGCCGGACTGCTGAATCTCAGTGTAATATTCACTGGCTTCCGGAATAGAACTCGCGACGAAAAGCGCATCAATACGTCGGGAAATCAGTGTTCTAACAACTGACCTTTCCGTTTCCGCGTCATCATCCGAACAAGCGATGAGGATCTGATAGCCGGCTTGGCGAGAGTTTTGCTCCAGCAACTTAGATAACTTTGCGTAACTGGTGTTTTCCAGATCTGGAATAATCAAACCAAACGAACGACTGTTCCCAGCACGTAACGCAGACGCCGCATGGTCTGGGCGATAATTATGCTGTTCAACAACGGCCATGACCTTCTGCTGTGTCCGCTCACTAATACGATACTTTTGAGCCTTACCATTTATTACATAACTTGCGGTAGTCTTTGATACACCTGCAAGCTTAGCAACTTCATCTAAAGTCATATATCCCACTCTTTAAACGTGCGGTGGATCATAGAATTAATCTTTTGATCCTCAATCTTATTGCATTATACGCTGAACCGATTCAGTATTGAAGCTGAAAGGATTCAGCAAAATCAAAAAATGATAGCGAAATCGAGTTTTATATACTAAGTATTAATGGACTCAATAATTAAGCGTCAAGTTTCGGGTTTTGCTGAATTTTTTGAAGTAAAGCTGAACCGATTCAGCATAGATCAAGCGGAGAGAAATCTCCATCACTCATTTGAAGTTCCATAAAGATAAAATAGAGAGCTGGAGTGATTGATCTGGTTTTAAATTTTTGCCAACAAGGCATATAGGGGCTACAAAATGCTACAACTCAATCCAAGTAACATCCAACTGGGCCAAGCTCATTCAAATAAACTGGATGCTATCCGTTCAATTGCTGCCGATCTAGCAACAAAAGGCTTAGTCGACGCTGGCTATGTTGAAGGTATGCTAAACCGTGAACAACAAAACTCGACGTTTTTAGGTAACGGTATTGCTATCCCTCACGGAACAACCGATACACGCTCTCTTGTTAAAGAAACAGGTGTTGCTGTTCATCACTTCGCGGAAGGCGTTGACTGGGGCGACGGCAACACAGTGTATGTTGCTATTGGCATTGCGGCTAAGTCTGATGAACATTTAGGTATCCTAAAACAATTAACAAAAGTGCTTTCAGCCGATGGCGTCGAAGACAAGCTAAAAACAGCTAAGTCTGCTGATGACATCATTGGTTTGTTGAATGGCGAAGTTCAGTTCGATGCTGATTTCGATGAATCAACAATTCAAACCCAATTCCCAGCAACTGGCTTTGTTCAGCTATCTGCAGTTGCGGGCGGTCTCTTGAAGAACAAAGGCTGTGTTGAAAACGACTTCGTTTCAGACCTCGTTACAAAACAAGCGACTCACCTAGGCAAAGGTCTATGGTTAGTGAGCAGTGACAAGGCGGTAAAACGCACAGGTTTATCATTCGTATCTGCAACCGATGCTTTTGATGTCGATGGACAACCGGTAAAAGCACTTGTTGCTGTAGCAGCCTGTAACGGTTCTCACCAACCTCTATTAGCAAAACTAACTGATCTTGTATTTAAGCAACAGCATGACAGTTTGGCTAACGCTGCCGATGCGAAACAAGTGTTAGTTAAATTCGGGCTAGCAGAAGAAGCAGTTGCCGAAGGTGAAGCTGCTGAAAACACGGCGGTATTTACAATCAAAAACCCACACGGTCTTCATGCTCGTCCGGGCGCTATGTTGGTAGCAGAAGCGAAAAAATTCGAATGTAGTATCAAAGTTACAAACCTTGATGGTGATGGAAAATCAGTAAACGCGAAAAGTCTGATGAAAGTCATCGCCCTGGGCGTTAAATGTGGTCATAAACTTCAATTTACTGCTGACGGTGCAGATGCACAACAAGCATTGGCTGCGCTAGGTGCCGCTATCGAATCTGGTCTAGGTGAAGGTTAAGTTATTATGACTAAGAAAGTAGTAACCATTACCCTCAACCCAGCACTTGATCTAACTGGCGCTATTGAAACACTCAATGTGGGTTCAGTTAGTCTGGTAAGTGAATCAGACCTCCATGCTGCCGGTAAAGGTGTCAATGTCGCTAAGGTATTGAGTGATCTCGGTGCAGAAGTGACCGTGACAGGATTTTTGGGTAAAGATAATCAAGAACCATTTTGTCAGTTATTCGACGAGATGAACGCGAAAGATGAATTTGTTCGTGTTAATGGCGCAACCCGTATCAACGTGAAATTGGTTGAAGAAAACGGCGAAGTCAGTGATATCAACTTCCCTGGCGTTACCGTAACCCCAATAGAAATCGAACAATTTGAACGAACTCTAGAGCGTCTTGCTAAAGACCATGAGTACTTCGTGATGGCGGGAAGTTTGCCTAAAGGTGTATCGCCATCTCTTTGCGCATCTTGGATCGAAAAGCTCCATGAATTGGGTAAAAAAGTCATGTTCGATAGTAGTCGTGATGCGCTTACTGCAGGGCTTGATGCCAAACCTTGGCTAATTAAACCTAACGACGAAGAGTTGTCATACTTCGTTGGTAAAGAACTTAGCACTATTGATGAGTGCAAAGCAGCTGCTGCAACGCTTGCGTCAAAGAACATCGATAATATCGTTGTGTCTATGGGTGCAAATGGTGTGATGTGGCTTAACAACAACGAGTGGCTACGTGCTCAACCACCTCGCATGCAAGTCGTGAGTACGGTTGGCGCAGGAGACACTCTTGTGGCAGGTCTTTGCTGGGGACACATGCAAGAAATGCCGAAAGAGGAATTACTTACCTTTGCAACCGCTTTATCAGCTCTCGCTGTAACACAAGTCGGTGTAGGTATGTCTGACGCTAAGGAATTAGCAACCCTACAACAACAAGTCCAATTACATAGCTCTGAAGCTAGTAACTAGAACAAAAGGTCGTAAACTATGAAAATTGCCATTATTACAGCATGCCCAAGTGGTGTAGCAAATAGCATTTTAGCAGCGGGCTTACTTGAGCAAGCATCAAAATCATTAGGTTGGTCTGCTAACATTGAGTGTCAATCATCTGTTGTGGAACAAAACACTTTAACAGACGCTCAAATCTCAGAAGCAGAACTTGTTATCATCGCTGCCAGCACTGATGTCGATACCACTCGTTTTGTTGGTAAAAAAGTGTACAAAGCAGACATCGCTGAGTGTACTTCGGATCCTGTTGGATTCCTGAAGTCAGCATCAGAAAAAGCACAAGTATTGGCTGTAGGTGAAACAGTTGCAGCAGCTCCAGCACCTTCTGCTGGTAAGAAAATCGTTGCTATCACAGCTTGCCCTACTGGTGTCGCGCATACTTTCATGGCTGCTGAAGCTCTGGAAGAGAAAGGCGCTCAGTTAGGCCACCAAATTAAAGTTGAAAGACGCGGCTCTGTTGGTGCAAAAAACCAACTCACTGCGCAAGAGATCGAAGAAGCGGATTTGGTTATTATCGCAGCTGATATCGAAGTTCCTCTTGATCGCTTCAACGGTAAAAAAATGTATAAAACCAGCACTGGTTTAGCATTGAAGAAAACAGAGCAAGAACTTGAGAAGGCGTTTGCCCAGGCATCAGTCTACTCTGGCGGTTCTGCAAAAGGCTCCAGCGAAGCATCTGAAGAGAAAAAAGGTGTTTATAAGCACTTGATGACCGGTGTATCTCACATGCTTCCTGTCGTTGTAGCGGGTGGTTTGATCATCGCATTGTCATTTGTTTTTGGTATCGAAGCATTTAAAGAAGAAGGCACCCTTGCAGCAGCTCTGATGAAAATCGGTGGAGGTTCTGCGTTTGCGCTGATGATCCCTGTCTTAGCTGGTTATATCGCATTCTCGATTGCTGACCGTCCAGGACTTGCACCTGGTCTAATCGGAGGTTCACTTGCCGCATCAATCGGTTCTGGTTTCCTAGGTGGTATCGCAGCAGGTTTCATCGCGGGTTATTCTGCCAAATTGATTGCCGATAACGTTAAGTTACCTCAGTCAATGGAAGCACTAAAACCAATCCTGATCATTCCATTCCTAGCAAGTTTAATCACTGGCTTAGTTATGATTTACGTTGTTGGTGGACCAGTTGCTTCTATCATGAACGCAATGACTGAGTTCCTAAACAGTATGGGCTCAACTAACGCGGTTATGCTAGGTATTATTCTTGGCGCTATGATGTGTTTCGACCTTGGTGGTCCAGTGAACAAAGCCGCTTATACATTCGGTGTTGGTCTACTTGCGTCTCAACAATACCTACCAATGGCAGCTATCATGGCAGCAGGTATGGTTCCAGCGCTTGGTATGGGTCTAGCAACATTCATCGCTCGCAACAAATTTGAAGCAAGCGAACGCGAAGCAGGTAAAGCGTCATTTGTACTTGGCCTATGTTTCATCTCTGAAGGTGCGATTCCTTTCGCAGCGAAAGATCCAGTTCGCGTTATCCCATCTTGTATGATTGGTGGTGCGGTAACAGGTGCTCTTTCAATGCTCTTCGGTGCAAAACTAATGGCTCCTCATGGCGGACTATTTGTACTTGCTATCCCTGGCGCAATCTCACCAGTGCTTATGTACTTAGTCGCAATTGCAGTCGGTACAGCAATCACAGGATTTGGCTACGCGATGGTTAAACAAAGCGCAGCAGCGAAAGCAGCAAAAGCATAATTTAAATCCCGATATTGGAGTTTATCATGTAAAGCTCCCCCCATTGAGTCTATGTGACCTTCGCCAGCGAAAGCTCCTTCG
Organism: Vibrio viridaestus; assembly: GCF_003856525.1. Taxonomy (GTDB): domain Bacteria; phylum Pseudomonadota; class Gammaproteobacteria; order Enterobacterales; family Vibrionaceae; genus Vibrio; species Vibrio viridaestus. The sequence goes on along the minus strand of NZ_RJVQ01000007.1, from coordinate 40,450 downwards.
CTGGCTTTTTTCTTTTCAATAAAAACAAAAAAGGCGCCTGTAAACAGTACGCCCTCTAATCAAAAATTTAGCTTATTTCTTTTTCTTGGTCTTACCCTGAACCGCTTTAAATCTCGGGTTACTCTTACAGATGACATAAATACGCCCTCTGCGCTTGACGACCTGGCAGTCACGATGACGCTTTTTAGCGGACTTTAGTGAACTTAGTACCTGCACGTTATTCCCCTTTTACTTTCGAACCCATATTGCCAAATCTGCGATTGAAATTAGCGATACGTCCTTCCTTACTCGCAACACGCTGTTTGCCAGTGTAAAAAGGATGAGATTCAGAAGAAACTTCAATGGCATGATATGGATATGTTTTTCCATCTTTCCACTCGATTGTTTTATCTGTTTTCAATGTTGATCCAACCAACATGTAATGACCAATACTCGTATCATGAAAAACGACTGTACGATATTCAGGGTGTATATTTGACTTCATAATTCCCTCCCAAAAAGAAACGTTATAACATAACAATAATACAAATGATAATTGCTATCAACAAATAATTAGTGATTTTTATTCTCATTTAACTTTTATCGCATATGTAAAGTAATGCAAAGTTAGGTAAGTGAAACAGGATTCACTATTGCTCAGGGGGTAATTCATATTAATCTATTGATAAGACCAATAAAATCGAGAGTAACTCTCATGAAATACATCATCATAATCAGTCTTGTGCTTTGGTTTCCCACTGTCATACTGAATTACTCTGACGATGCCAGTTTTTTCTTTTGGCGCCATCACTTAACTATTTTGACTGGGCTTATAGGCTTCGCATGTATGACAATATCAGTAGTACTTGCGCTAAGGCTAAAATGGGTTGAAGACAAACTAAATGGCTTAGACAAAGGCTATTCATTACATAAACAAATGGGTATCGGTGCTCTCGTTTTTTTAGTTCTGCATTGGGTGATTATCGAATCTGCGAAATGGTTAATCTCTGCTGGCTTATTAGAGCGTCCCCATCGCGGCGGCGGTGCCAGACATGCCATAGAGGGGATAAACTGGACTCACCTTGCGAAAATCGTTGGTGAATACACGTTTTATGTATTTGTTATCTTTGCTGCAATTAGCTTAATTCAGCTGATTAGCTACAAAAAATTCAAATTTACGCATAATTTAGCGGGTGCCATATTTATTGCAGGTGCCTTTCACAGCGTCATTATCATGGATTTAAACTGGCCTTCAGTAGCTTTAGACACAACGATTATACTCATGAGCATCGTCGGTGTTATTGGTTCAGTAATTTCTCTAACAGGAAAAATCGGTCGAAATAATAAAGTGCAAGGTGTCATCAGTAGCCATCAAATTATACAAGTAGCCCCTTCTCAACCAAAAGTGCTGCACATTAAAATCAAGCTCGAAAAAGAAATAACATACCGTGAAGGACAATTTGCCTACATCGATTTTCTTGATGGAGAGTCACCGCATCCGTTCAGTGTTCTCAATTACGACAAACCGACTCATACTATCGAATTTGCAATAAAAGAGCTTGGTGACTATACAACGTCATTAATGAATACCATTAATGACAGGATGTGTGTAACCGTTGAAGGTGGCTATGGTCGTTTCTCTATACCCCAGCAACGAAAACAGATATGGGTCGGTGCTGGTATTGGCATTATTCCTTTTATCGCCTGGTTACACGGACTAAGTAAAATAACGTCAGCTTCGTCAAAGAACAGTATTGATTTTTACTACTGTCGGCGGAGTCAAAAGGAATCGTATTTTTTGCAGCAAATTATAGAACTCACAGCTAAATCGCCAAACATCAGATTACACGTTATCACAGAGGAAGATGGGGAAAGGCTATTAGCCAATCAAATCGCATCGAATACAACAATTTGTAACGATACTGCCGTCAGTTTTTGTGGGCCAATCAAATTTGCCGAACAACTGGCTCGTGATCTTACATCGATGGGGCTACCTGAAGGGCAGTTTCATAGCGAAAAATTCATTATGCGTTAGATGCATCAACTTTACTCTGGGGCGCATATTTATCAGCGCTCCAGAATTGAGCAAGGATGGATTGTTGCTCATTAAATCCATAGTCAATACTGGACCCGGTTGCGCCCCTGCTCTTTTGCCTCGTATAATTTTGCATCAGCAAGTGTTATCAAGTCGGTAAAGACACCATTAAAGGTAGGAGTACTACAAGCAAGTCCAATACTGACCGTTATTTTCTCCTCATTCTCGACCATCACTTGCGGAAGTATAAGTTCGTCAATCGCCTCAAGAATTCGCTTACATAGTGCTTTAGATTCTCGATAACTGATACCAGACCAAACTAAAACAAATTCGTCACCACCATAGCGAGCACAAATATCCCCTGCTCTAGATGCGTATTTTTTTAACGCATGCGCGATGAGTCGTAAGCAATCATCCCCAGTTTGATGCCCATATTTATCGTTGATTCTTTTGAAATGGTCGATATCGACGATTGAAATGGGAATGGGGTTCTGATGACGTAGACTGCGTTTCCATTCGGTTTCCAGAAACTCATCAAGTGTTCGTCTATTAGCCACACCGGTTAAGTCATCAGTTCTTGCCAGAGCAATGGACGCCTCTTCAGCAAGCTTACGCTCGGTAATATCCTGATGGCATATAACAAAGTAACGTTCCTCTTCATAAAAGAATGGAGTCACTTTCATAACAAACCATCGCTCACAATCTGAACTGTGGCAGGGATATTCCATCGTGAATTTAACCAGTTCCTCATTAATTACTTGTCGTATACCGTTTGCTGCCTGAGCACCAAAACCATCACCCTGACACTTAGCTTTATCACATTCCTCTAAATAATTTTCCTTTTTCCATGACGCTCGCGAAAACGAACAATTATTTTTTTCACCAAATTCGTGCCAAGATTGATTGATAAATTTTATCGCACCATGTTTATCGATAACCACTACGTGTTCATCCATGGTGTCTAGAACCAGCTTTAGAAACCCATTCGAGTTTTCCATTTACCACTCTCTGCTTATTCTTAAGTGTTTATTTCTATGACGTTTGTAATCAGCAATTGCTTTTTGGGGTGCATAGGTAATAAAAGGCATAAACGATAGCAAAAGCAAGTTTTTAATCTGAATTATAAAACCGAAGTATTAATTAATTTTTATACACCGTTAATAAAGGCCAGTTTTGTAACCAACCTTTAAGAATCACTCGCTTTTCAAAGAGTTCTGTACTTCTAAGCGGATTATGTGAAATGTGCAGTGCAAATAATGATTCATAACCAAACGCACTAATGCACTTGTAGCCATCACAAGTCTTTCTGACTGCAACAGCTGTTTCTTTTTCCGGCCAAAAAGCCATCGCATCAAGAATATCAGTATAAGGTCTATCCTTATTGACCAAATGCATTCGCGCTTGATTTCTAACTTGCCAATTGAGAGGTAATTTATCTCTAAGACGATGCTCGTATAACTGTTCACTCTCAATACTAAGATCAGCGGCATCAAAATAGATCACATCAACATCATTGAGTGGTGTTGACGTTTCTTTGTTGTGGAGATGGTCCCAAACTAAATTTCGAACAAATCCCGCCGCGACATAGCTTTGAGGAATATTCAACTCATACACAAGTTTTAATACTGTTGTTCGCAAAGTATCGCGTTGAATGAGTTCAATCACTTTTGAATGATAGTCGCTAACCATTACAACATTCCTAATCGTCATGGCTTGATATAAGCAAGTCCATCAGCTTGACGCTCAATGAGATCAAGAACGCCAACTGAGACCACTTTTACATTAGTATTTAATTCAACGAGACTTATATTTTGACCATTGAGTGAGTTTTGGCAGACTTTAAACATGACACCGCTCCCACTTAGCCGACTCACTTCTGCCGAATATTCACCCGCATCAAGGCAGCCCCTGGCGGCCTCTGAATTTGCCAATACCTCTATCTCTGATCGAGTAATGTCAGCAACATTAACTAAGTTCCTTAGATTCGCAAGAAGTAACGGCCACTTAGCGAACTCATCAATATGAAAAATGACCCTGACTTTATTCATGTACTGCTACCTTAATTAATTTTAGTTGTGGTCTGGATAACAAACTGGAGTGGTCTTTTCCACTGAGATTTTTAGACTTTGTATTTTACTTATTCCATAGAAAATCTGATGTTTTGCGCCTACCATGCTAATGCACAATGCCACTCATGTGAACATATAGACTGTTCCTACCCTGAACAAATTAATCAAAAACAAACCCGACTTAAGCGACAATTAAACATCTCCGATAAACAACTGCTACCTCTCATTACCAGTGCTGAAACTCGATGTCGTAACAAGGCGAAAATGGTTGTATTAGGCGTCGCACAGTCGCCTATATTAGGTATAGAATCTGTTAGCAGCGGCGAGCCAGTGAGTCTGGGTGAATGCGCATTATACACACAAAGCTTACAAGATCTGATTACCGCGCTTCCCGCATGGATGCAAAACTCTGGCTTAGTTCCGTATAATAAAATCAAACGGAAAGGTGAGTTAAAGTATATATTAATCACTGAAAGCACTGCGAATCAGGATGTGATGATTCGATTCATTATGCACAGTGAAAATCAGCTGAATAGAATAACGAATAACCTCCCTTTACTTTTAAGCACCTTTCCCAAAGTAAAAGTTGTTACTGTTAACATTCAACCTGTTCATATGGCCCGCCTAGAAGGCGAAAAAGAAATTTTTCTCACTGAACAACATGAGATTGTTGAAATTCTCAACGAAATTCCGCTATCTATAAGACCTAAGAGCTTCTTCCAGACTAACTCCCGGGTTGCTGAACAACTTTATAAAACCGTTGCCAAATGGGTTAAAGAGTCAAATGTCGAAAATATATGGGACCTTTTTTGTGGTGTTGGAGGGTTTGCTCTGCATTGTGCACCGTACGTAAAATCAGTCACAGGGATAGAGATAGAGCCGGAAGCCATTCGGAGTGCCCAGCACTCAGCAAAGTTAATTGGAATAAATAACATTGAATTTGCAGCACTAGATAGTCGTCAATTCAGTGAATCCAGCGAAAATAAACCCGACTTAATTATCGTTAACCCACCACGCCGCGGACTGGGGAAAGACTTGGTTGAAATCTTAAATCGTATTAGCCCGAAAAAAATCATCTACTCGAGCTGTAATCCAGATACACTTATCAAAGATTTGGAACTGTTGGACTATACGCTCGTAAGAGCACAGGGGTTTGATATGTTTCCGCATACTCCACATCTAGAAGCGGCAGTCGAACTCATAAAAAAGCCAGTGTAATACTGGCTTTAAGTCTCAATATGGTATTATTGGCGCCCTTGAATGTATCGTCGACTCACATCGACTAAAGCAAAGTCCTCAATGTAGCTTCGTCCAAGAAGGACTGGAAACGACAAATGACTGCGGTCTGCGAGGGTAAACTCGGTTTTTTCAACCTTGTCACCAATTTTGAGCCAAGTTTCAATGACAGGACGACGTTCACCCTCTTCATTACTCGCCTGACGAATTCTAACCCAACGCTTAACCGGTAACACGAGTTCATCGCTCAGACTATTTTTGTCTTTAATTTTAAAGCGAACCCATTTCTCACCATTGCGTTCAAATACTTTCAAATCGTATGCACTCAGAGAAGACGTCGTTGCTCCCGTATCCACTCGGGCCCGGTAACTTTTATCCACACTTGGAAAACTCACCCACTCTTTCTGGCCCAATATTAATTTACCCTGAATCTGCTTAATCTCTTCAATGTCGGGAGCCCTTTGAGCGCCAGATAACCGTTCGGCAGACTCTATTTTATCCTTATCTTTTTGAGAGTTATTAGCAGTATCTGGTGTACTTGCATTAGAGCATCCCCATAGTCCCATGGAGACTAGCATGACGGCAACTTTCCAGCGTTTTTGCATCTGATCCTCGTTTATTACTTTGGTTTTTATGATTTACTTTCTCTGTTTTATTCGGACTCAAGATACCATTTGAAGTTCAAGATCTTCCTCTAGAAAATGTCATTTATAAGTCAAATGAACCAGATAAACTGACTAAATTATAGAAAGAAATTTTAATAAGGGTTAACAGCACATAGGTAAACGGTCATAACAACAGACAAAAAAGAGCCGTATAAAACGACTCTTGTAACATAGTAATTTAGTAATAAACGCCTAGAACTCGTGGATAATTTGATTTGAGCTGCCACGCCACAACAACGAAGGATCGGCGAGTTTCTGTTCGAATTTGCCATCAATCAGAACATCAATCCACTCCAACACTTGCTCCTGTTGTGGTGATAATTGTGACAATGTGTATCCAGTCCACAACCAAATATCTTTACCAACACATTCCGCTTTGACACGCTTAACTAGCTTCAGCACAGCATCTACGTTCGCGGGATGAAGTGGATCTCCTCCTGACAGGGATAGCCCTCTGCGCTTGATCCTATCATCGTTAAGGTCCGCAATAACTTGATCTTCCATCGACTGAGAAAATTCAAATCCCGAGTTTAGCGACCAAGTTGATTGGTTGTAGCATCCTTTGCACTGGTGCTCACAACCCGAAACAAATAATGTACAACGTGTTCCGGGCCCATTGACCACATCGACTGGATAGTATTTGTGATAATTCATCGATTGCTTCATCTACAAATGTTTCACACGGCGTTTCACTTCTTCTTGTTTACCGAAATTAAACGGCCTTGCATCCGGACTGCCAAGATAACCACAGACTCTGCGAGTTACAGAAACTTTCGTCGTATCGTGGTTGCCACATTTAGGACAAACAAACCCTTTACTAGTACAAGAAAACTCTCCGGTGTATCCACACTCATAACACTCATCAATTGGCGTATTCGTTCCGTAATAAGGGACCCGGCTGTAACTGTAGTTCCAAACATCTTCAAGAGCTTCTACGTTACGTTGCATGTTAGGAAACTCACCATAGCAGATAAATCCACCATTTGATAAAGGAGGATATGGCATTTCGAAATCAATTTTATCGTAAGGATTTACTTTTTTCTCCACATCAAGGTGGAAGCTGTTTGTGTAGTAGCCTTTATCGGTTACACCATCAATCACACCAAACTCTTTTGTATCAAGGTTACAGAAGCGATTGCACAAATTTTCACTTGGCGTTCCGTATAAACTGAATGCGTATCCAGTTTCTTTCGCCCAGCGTAACGTCGCATCTTTTAAGCGACGAATAATCTCAACACCTTCTTCGCGTAACACTTTTTCATCAAAGATATGAGATTTATTGTGGTATAACGCATTGATGGTTTCATGAATACCAATGTAGCCTAGTGAAATCGACGCCCGTCCGTTCTTGAAGATATGAGCTATTGAATCGTTGGCTTTTAAGCGCACGCCACAGGCACCTTCCATGTACAAGATAGGTGCTACCCTAGCTTTTACTTTTTCAAGACGACTGATACGTGTCTCAAGCGCTCTTCTTGCTAGCTCTAACCGCTCATCGAGAATTTGATAAAACGTGTCTCTATCCCCATGAGCTTGCAGAGCAATACGAGGCAGATTAAGACTGACAACACCCAGATTATTCCGACCGTCATGTACCAGCTCACCATTCTCTTCATAAGCACCAAGAAAACTACGGCAACCCATTGGGGTTTTAAATGACCCAGTTGTTTCTACAACTTTGTCGTAGTTAAGAATGTCGGGATACATACGTTTAGTCGCGCACTCTAGTGCTAACTCTTTTACATCGTAATTTGGATCGTCTGATTTGAAGTTAAGACCATCTTTAATCGCGAATACTAATTTAGGGAATACCGCCGTTTTATGGTTTTTACCCAGCCCAGCGATACGGTTTTTAAGAATCGATTTTTGAATGAGCTTTGACTCCCAACTGGTCCCAAGACCAAACCCAAAGGTGACAAATGGTGTCTGTCCATTATGTAGTAAATCTAAATATTCTCACTATATATTTATGATTATTTCTCCTTTGACCTTTTAATAACAATAACTTAAATTATTACTATATTAATATATCGAGTTATTCAATTCTCATGAAGCTAAAATATGTCTCCTACAAAACTGAAAAGCTTATTACGACAATCAACGATAAAATTGTCGAAACAACAACTCACAAGTTATTTCGTATAAGCAATAACGAAGAGATCATTGAGTTCACTGCATTTGCATCTCATCTTCAACAAGACACTTCCGGTCGTGGAAGAACACTAAGTGCGAACACAATCAATAGCTATCGAGAAGCTGTAATTAAATTTATTGACTATCTACACGCTGCAGGAATCATGGGAGCTACTGGTCAGGTGGATTTGTCATATTGCAGAAAATGTGTAATGGGTTATGTGGATTACATTCACAGAGAAGAACGACTATCAATTTCTCACCATGTCGCAGTTATCAGAGAATTGATGAAAGACTACCGCCCTAGATTGACTGGAAATTCAATAAATCTACATATTAATGCTGTAGAGAAATACATTACATTGTCTGAACGCTATGCATCCGCATTGCATACAAAAATGTGCCGAGAGATAGGAATATCTCCTGTCGAGAATTCATATCAACCTATCTTCGAGCAAGTCTGGCAATCCAATGAAATTTCACTGTCTCAAAAAAAGTTTTGGCAACAGAACACGATGATCGGAGGCGTTCTTGGAATCAAAAATATTCATGCTAAGCAACATCGTATATTCGACCGAGTAGCAGTTGAAGACAGTAAAGTGCGCAACAAAGTAGAAATATCTCAACAGCAAATTGAAGAGTTGCTCAACCTAGATTCTTTAAGTCTTCGGGACCGAGTTCTATATGCGCTGATGTTTGCATCTGGATTACGAATATCCGAAGCAATCCTACTGCAACTATGCCACATTAATTTTACAGAGCATCGAATTTTCATGCCCCAAGATAGCATCAGCAAAAGAGGCTTATCTGACGAAGAGTGCCGAATATGTTCAGCATGGAAAGGCCGCCATACATTAAACGACGAAGTCCTACTCTTTGGTATAGCGGAAGATATTTTTTGGCGAGAGCTCAACCATTACATAAAAAATCAAGTAACTGATTATTCGCATGATTTCTTATTCACCTTTACCAAAGGTCCCAGAGTTGGGCGCCCACTATTGCTTACATTACGAGCAGATGAAAAACGTTCCCACTCAAACCTTGTAAAACATTTTAAATCGAAATTACTCGAAATAGGTATACCAGAAAAATCTGTTTCGGGCCCACATTTTTGCAGACATGCACAAGTTCATTATCTACACAATGAAGCTCCGCGACGAATCATAGCCCCTGATGGAAATGAGCGCCTGGTATTTGGTTATCCTTTAGAAGTTGTTAAAAGCTTGATTGGTCATGTGAATCTCACTAGCACTATGAATTATGAAAGGGACGTTACAGAAAAGGCCAAGATGGAACATCGTAATGCACGCGAAATGCTGGCTATGAATCTGAATGAGGAGAAATTAAACATGCAAAGAATTAAAAATTATCACCTAGCTGAAGCCCGAAAAATTGAACATGCCCTCACAAAACTGGAGAACAAGTAATGTCATTTAATGTCACTAACAAAATAATATATCCACGAGGTAAAGATGCAGCAAATAAACGTATTCGCCCTATAGCCTTAGAACTTGGTAATAAAATGTACGATTTATTTTCCAAAATAGGCGTTAAAAAGAAATTTTGTGTAGACGAAATGGATCTACTCAACTCTCCCCATAATATAACTTATGGTACTGCGGATATGAGATGTCTAGCTTACGAAATTGCAGATAATATCACGGCCGACACGGAGGCAGTACTAGAAATCGCGACTCAATGTTCTAGTGACAATTTATATCTTACTCAAAAAATGAAAGCTAAAAATCCTAATCAAATATCACATCAAGCTGCTATTAGGTATCTTGAAAGAATTCATAAACTTACCCCTTTATTTGGAATTCAACCGGAACAAATTAGTAGATCTCTCCTGAGACATCTTATTTTTATTGCAAAATCTATTCTGATCAAACTTTGGCGTGAAGAACTAATCGTGCTGCCAATTTCTGTTAATTTGAAAATTGATTGGAACGATATAAATAAATTTACAACTTTCAAAAGAAATCAGAGAGTTACAAAACCTCCTCTATATGATGCCACAGACGATTATCTGGCATCCTTGCAAAAGGAATTTGAAGCAATTTTTTTTGGTTTTGATGATGCTCGTGAAATTGAACATATGCTAATTACACAGAAAATCGGAAAAAATTTGGCCGGATTAGGCACAACCCACAACCTCGTTTACTGTAGCAGACTATATTCTATTGAAGATGTTCACATTAACTCATACGATTCTGCTACAAAATTCGTGGTATTAGATAAGCTATTAAATAGAAAAAAGCCGTCAGATGCTCTCATCTACAAAGCATTATCAAATTCGGTTGTACCAATGCCTGCAATAAGCTCTCGCCTGCTAAAATTAAAAGCCCTTAACACTGTCTTAGGTTGCCACAAAAGGGACACTTTATCGGGCCATTCAAAAACCATAAATGACCGTTTACGTTCAGAAATATTACAGTTGCAATCTTTGGATAAATTTGACTATAACGAAGTAATTTTTGAACAAGACGAAAAAACTCTATATCAATTTTTCGTGAATAATGATTTTTCAACAACAAGCAAACTATTGGAATATGGATTAATAGAAAATAGTCCATCTTTTAATTTTTGGGATGAATATAAAAAGAATCACTTCAGAAAACAAGTTAAAAAAGGTTCAAAAACTTCAGCACAGACTGGTTGGAATATCATTTATAAGTACATTACCTACGTTGCCTGTTGGTGCGACATGTTTCCTGATTCTGCAAAAAAACAAGGAATTACTCCTCCCCATTTCTTCAAAGATTTAGATCGAGAAACATTCGTTGTTCGCTCATTTGGCAATGAAGATATCGACACTGAAACCTGGCCGCGTAGTCTAGCTGAATTTGTACTATCACATACAGAAAGAAACGCCACTTGGGTACGAAGTGCTCTAATGTCGGTAGGTTTAAACTATGCATTTGACAAAACACATGTAGGTGACGGTGCTGCTCTGCTCTTTCCCAGAGAATTTACGCAACATTGGCATGCAGAAAATAATGGTATCCGCCTTAACTCCCTCAAAGAGTCTGTCAAAAAAGTCTTTCAACGTGATGAGTTTGCGGTTGTATTGCAAATAGCCTACACACTTGAGGCACTTGGTCGTTATTTACAAGAACGAATGCTAAAAGGGGATTCTAGAGAACTATTAGGTTTTGAAAAACTATCTAATAATACAAATGACAATCCATACAGTTTTATAAAAATGTCTACAGCGATGCGTCAAACTCCTATTGGTGTTGTTGAATTAAATTACGACATTAGTTCTTCGACTGAAAATAACATTGCGAATTCATTTTTCTACGTTGTTCCAATCACTGCCTATAGAAACGCACTACGTGCAGGAGAAAGTAAAAATCTCCAGGATAAAAGACTTAAAGAAATGGTTATGAATGAACCAACGGCTGGGCTTTCTCCAATAATTTGGATTGTTGATGAATCACTACAATACAAATATGTTCGTCTTGATCAGCCATGTAAGCTGATTTCAAATCTATATTCCATGAACAAAAGCTCGTTTATTAATATTCAGGGTGAACGCATAATAGTGCCACTATTAGGGGCTCTACGTGGGTTTATTGTTGCCTTAGAACAAGGTCTAAGGCACAAGCATATAAGATATCTGGATGCCAGATACTTTGACAACAAAGTCGACCCAACAGAACTAAATGATATTGTAGAACTACTGGTTAGCACTGATAAAACCCGAAAACGAGAATGGTCAACTCCAGCTCATATTGACGTCATAAATGTTCTAAGGGCTGAACGGGAGTTTCTACGTTTACGAACGGATGTAGATGATTTAATTGAATATGATTCTACCGAACAACAGATTGATGTCCTAATGAGAAATGTCAGCGGTAAAGCATATACAGAAAACGCATGGACTGCGATTTGGCGAAGTTTTTTAGGCATATGCCAGTCGGTAATAAACCATTCATTTACTGAGTCCATTGGAAGTTCCCAATTCATCAAAATGGTCCCTCTTTCTACTCAAGATTCCATGAACGCCCAAACTGTTGAAAATAACATAAGTGCTGATAGCAACTTTGTTAGCCGAGCAACGGTCAAAACTCAAACTGACATGGAAAAATACAATTTTGATGGAGAGGGACATCGAGTGAAAGCTCTTGCACTGATGTCTCCCCATTCGACTCGTACAACATTTGTAAGTCATAGAATTGGATATATACCACTCCCGATTCTTTCAAATACGGTTGGTCATATGAACCCAGCGACAACAATATATTATGGTGTTAAACAGGAAGAAGACATAGCACGGTACATTGGTGAATTTCGTTCTGGTCAGATGATGATTGTCAAAAGTGCTTCGTCGCAACGAGAAAAACAAAAAATTCCAACTAATTATGTATCACAAAGCAACGTAAAAACGAGTTACGAAACAAATCCAGTTCAGACAAAAATACTTTACGGATTTACCTCTATACCACTAGTAACTATCGATGATTCAGGAGAACAGATTCAACGTAAAACTGGATTAGAATTACTGGATAACACCCCAAATTCAATGATTGCATATTGTGCTACCCATGTGTGTGTTCATAACATGGAATGCCCTCCAGATATTATTTCTGAAAATGGCGGACATCAACGTTGTGGTATCTGTCGAATTAAAATTTCACATATTGATAATTTACTTTCAATATCAAGAATGATTCAAAAACTTTCGCTCGAAGTAAATGCAAATGCATGTACGCTCAAACAATTAAATCAAAACAAAATAAATGACAAAGAACTTCATAAAGCCGAGATCCAAGATCTTAAGCAAGAAATAGCTATACAGAATTCAGAGCTAATCGGTTGGCAAACAATGGAGAAAACACTGGAAGAAACCAGGCAAAATAAACTGCGCCAAGGCAATTCCGTGATGAACAAGTTTGTAATACCTGCACCTAAATTGCTGTGTGATTCAATCAAATGCGAAAAAAAGAAACGAACATACACTGAGCTATTTTATGGCCACATGAGCAATATTAGTGATGTCCCTTCACTAAATAGTCCGGAACTTAGTAAAATTGTATCGCGTATAGAGCGACAAATATTAACACAAGCAATGTCTATGTCCCCTGATGCTGCAAGTGAAATAGCTAAGCACTTTATTAACGAGTCACTTGACCCACGGCACATCATGTCACCCATTATCAGTATGATTGAGTCAAACATCATTACTCGTGAACAAATCTATAACGTTTTAGAAGCAAATCTAAGCGAAATGATTGTTCCATCAAATAATCTTCAGCAACGCATTATCAAAGGGTTATCCACTTATGAACCAGAGAAAATCGCTAGTTAATCAACGAATTAAACATTTGCGTGAAGTACTGGATAAAATTAGTCAGCATTCGTCACTGAAGCGGGATATAACTAATATAGACAAGCTCGCTAAAAAAGTGAGTGAGACCACTGGTATTGGATATTCCACGCTTTTGAAGAAAGGTGGTAACTACCGTCATCACTTAGAAGCGACACTGATTAAAATCATACCAAAATCCGCTTCTTTAGTATCATTTGAAGACAAGATGCCTGAAAATTGGGTTCATCAAAAAGCGATTTATGAATCTGAAATTGGGCTCCTAAAGCAAGAGTTAAAGAAAGCAGAAAAATCCCTAGACCAGGCTCGACTTGCCATTGCACATGCATCAGATCACCGCCTAACAATTGATGATGCCAATAAACACAGAGATATGGACATTAAAGTTGAAAAACTGTGCAGAGTATTAGCTACTTTACTGGACTATCTTGCCGAAGAACAATTGGGTATCGAGCTGGATGTAAAAACGGGAACAATAGTATCTTATGGTGAAACGTTAATGACATCGGAATTACTAGCTCCATATATTGAATGGCAAAAACGCACATCACCGAAGTCTGGAGACTAACAGTGAAGAGCTTTAACTATATTCAATTAACCCCGGAACAACAGGCACTCAAAGGCACTGCAAAATCAAAATTGTACGTTAACTGTTATATCGAAATGATTAAACGAATGAAGGATCATGATATTAAATTTCCTCCAGATCCTTCCGGACAAAATGAACTTGGTATCAATATTACTGAATTCGCAAGATGGTGTGCTTTTCGTGATCGAAGCCCTCTATACAAGAACAAGACGATAAATAGTCGCCTTGCCAAAGATATTGAAAATATTGGTATAGAAATTTCATCACAGAAATCATCTACTAAATCAAAAGCTGATGTTCTAATAGCCAAGCAAGGGAATAACATAAATGAGCAGTCAAAATACATCATCGAACTATCTAGTAAAGTTGATTTATTACAAGCAACTCTCGATGAAAAAAACACTAAAATAAAGGAATTGGAAGCAAAGCTTGCAGCATCAAATAATGCTTATTCAGAAATGATGCGATCTCACTCAGAGCAGATTAAAGACTCAATTTTAAGCGGGGGACGCACATTTGAATGTTGAGTTAGAAGTAACGAGCGTTACAACTCTAATTAATGAATTCGTTATTTACGGTAACTGCCTAGTTAGAAATAAACGCCTATCGATACGCATAAAGCAACAACTAATATTCAAAAAGCCCTGTGAAGCAGAGATTTGGCATTTCAGATGTGAAACAGGCAGCACTTTGGTTAACTACAGACAACAATTCAAGGCCACCGAAGCAAAATTAACGTTTCGTGCTTTTTCAGATATAAACTCTGAACTTGATTTGTATGAACAGGCGTTTAAACAGTTTCAACTTCCTAGCTTGACTCAGAAACTTTTTTATAAACACCCTGAATTCAGAGGAATTGGTTGCGGGAAAGCTCGTATAGAAAAAGCCATTCGTAAGATTGGTTCAGCACGAAAATTCTTGATTGCATTAAAAAATGAAAATTTACCCGTCTTGATAGACGCTTTCGATAGTTTTGATCGTGCTTTTTCATTTTTGAATGCATATAAAAACATTCGTGCTGAATTTGAATCAATAGAATTTATTGAGCAATCAGGGTACGACAAACGTACTGCTCACCGACTAATAAAACTATTCGGAAGAACAACAAAAGAACAATTAATTAAAAATCCGTATTCACCAATACGATTAGGTAGCCAATTTGCCAACGCTTGGGGAGTAGCTGAACAATTGAGAAAAAGAAATATAGTTGATGTGGCAGAGGATTCACCTAAGCGCCTGATAGGAGCTGTCGATAGCATCGTTTATCAAATGCTCAAACACAACCACACAGCTATCCCAGAAGAACAATTTAAAATCAGCCTTGCAAATTTAGTTGGTAAAAAACTAGTTGAAAAAACTATCGAAATTGCAGTATCAAACATTGCACTGTGTAAAACATACAATGGTCACTACCAAGGGACAGGATTAGCCCATCTGGAAAGCTTCGCAGAAAAATCTCTTGCTAATAAAATAAACACAAAACGCAGTACTGATTTCAATAATAGCATACAACGTTATATCTCTGAATTTGATGAATATTTTTTCAAAATTAAAGGTTTCAATCTGACTCAAGAACAGAAAAGTCTTGCATATAAAGCACTAACCAATAATTTCTCACTTGCTCAAGGTGCAGGAGGAACCGGCAAATCTACTGCTATGGGATGTGTGAAGTATGTTTGTAATAGACTTAACAGACCAGTGTATTTTGTTGCTGTTGCCGGTATTGCAAAAAAGCGTGTAAATGATGAACTAAGAAAAATGTGCATTCTACGTTCTAATCCAGTGGGTTTATTAGGTAATGTAGAAGAAGAGGAATGTTCATATACTGTACGAGGCTTTATTAATCAAGTTAAGTTAACACTGAAAAATCCGAAAGGAAAAAATCCGATTTTAATTGAAAGAGATCCTCTCATCGTTTTCGATGAATCTTCTATGTTAGATCTTTCTCTCGTAGTTGAATTTTTGAAGCTCATGGATAATTGCTCAAAAAGCTACAGTATTTCCATGATTGGGGATATCGCTCAAATCGCCCCTGTTGGCATTGGGATCGTTTGGCAAACGATGATAACACTAGGTGTAAATAAGCCGGATTTAATGGCATACAGCGAACTTAAAAGCGTTCACAGGCAAGAGATTGATAACCCAATACGCCAAATAGCTGATCTAATACGCACTGTTGGTCACAACGATGCTTCTTCGTGGGAAGAAGATATCCATCATTTTGCCAATAGTCCATACAAATACTTAAAGCCTCTGACAAAAACATATGACGGAGAGAATGGCGTCTTTTATCAAACAGCTTCTAATTCGACAGTAATTGGCTTGGCTTACGACTGGGCCAATCAACTCGGTATCGAAAATACTCAAGTTATCACTCCATATTCCAGCCACGATAATTCATTTTCTACAGAGGCTGTTAATGAATATTTTATAGAGAAATTACGAATATCCCAATCGTTAGAAAAAAATTCAACCCTGCAGGATTTTGTAAAAGGTGACCATATTATGGTTACAAAAAACAATTCAATCTTGGACCTATATAACGGCGATATGGGTAAAATAGAAGACATAGTTTACGAACAAGCCGAAAAAGGTGCAGATATCAAGAAAAAACTTATTTGTCATTTCTCAGATGCAGGTAAGACAGTAAGTATGGACGAAACCAATGCTTTTGAAGTAGGGCTAAAGCATTCATATGGAATTACAATACATAAAACTCAGGGATCTGAATTTAAATATACGATAGTAATTATTCCGGCCACTGAATCTACTACGTTCATTGAAAACAGTATGATTTACACGGCTCTAACACGCAGTCAAACAGCAACCATTTTTATTGGTGATATGAGCACATTAAGTCGTGCTATTAACAGCAATCCAGCTTATAAGAACATTATTACAGGATTTAATTTGGATTATTACTTTGAAACATAAATCAGATAGTTAAATTAAAAATGACAGTTACTATTTAGCCAAAAGTGGTTGACACTGAATTATTATGAACGCCCCCGAATTGTTCCAAATGCCCTACTTCACCACCTCAATCCTCATCTCAACAGCACCCGCAATCTTTTCAAAATCACTCAAGTCAGACGTTATTTTTCCCATCCGAATCAAACCGGATTGACTCGATTCACCTTCTTTAGCATAGAAAATGGCAAACGATCTGCCGGTAGCATAGTAAGTAACATCTCCGTTACTATAGTCATTGATTTTCTGACCTTCTTCAGAAATTGCTTTACCAACCTTGCCGTAGTATTCACGGTCACCGTAACGAGTCATCGACATGGTTCTTGGTAGAGTCGCTAAAAACTCTTTACTTGTCTGGCTATTATCTAGTGTCGCCGTAATGACTATACTATCAATCGTCAGTGTTATCGGAACTGATTTTTCAGACACTGTTGTTTCCAATTCTTCTGAACTTATGAAACTACTAAAAAAGCACTGCATATAGCTACTGCCACATAAATTGAACGTGTTGCTTTCATCTTTAAACTCATCCGAAGTTAAATAACCCTTAGTACCGAATCAACAAACTAAGGGGTATGAAAAATACAGATTGGTGTCAGTTGCGTATTTCGGTGATTGCGATCGCTCGTTTCGGTTTATTCCGATCACTTGATCCTGCCGTTTTTCTCTCTTCCTATTTTTACTCTAAGTGATCGGATTGCGCCAGTTTTCTCATCGACTCACCTCCTAGTTCTATTCGATGACTATTGTGTACCAGCCGATCCATTAGAGCGTCTGCGACAGTAGCGTTACCGATCATGTTGTACCACTCCTTTACAGGTAACTGACTGATGACGATCGTGCTGCTGTTTTGGTAACGATCTTCAAGCACTTCTAATAAGTGACCTGCATGCTCTTGGGTTAGCTTTTCCATCCCCCAATCGTCGAGGATTAGTAGAGCTTTCTTAGCCAACGATTGAAGTTGCTTTTGATAGCTACCATCCAGACGACCTTCGGTCAGGTCATCAAGCAGGCGAGTTAATCGGTAATATCTGACCGTGTGTTGTTGGTCGCAGGCACTGGTTGCCAGTGCGCAGCCAAGATACGTTTTGCCAGCACCTGTTGGGCCTGTGATCAAGATATTCTGGTGCTTATGTAGATAACTGCCCGTTAGAAGTTCGCTCATCTGTTTACGATTGAGGTTTCGTCCCTCCTTGTAGATGAGTTGGCTCGGCTGAGCATCCACTCTCAGTTTGGCTTGTCGTTTTAAGCGTTGGATTTTTGTCTGATTGCGATTCAAGATTTCACTTTCCAGAAGTAGGCTTAGCCTTTCCTCGAAGTCCAGCTCTGCGTAGGTGCTCAGTTGTTCTTGTTGTTGCTCTAACGCTTTCACTGCATGGCTCAAGCGGAGGGTTTTGAGTTGGTCGTTCAGTGCGTTCATTTGTATTTCTCCTAGTGATAACAGTTCGGGCCACGGACATTGCTATGAACAAGGTTCGGCGTGCTCGTGTTGTCTTTGCTCAGTTGTCCTTCACGATTGTTCTTCAGCAGATTGTTGATAAAGGTGTAGTTCGGTTTTGCCAGCATCAGCGCATCTTTACAGGCTTGCTCTAAGCGCGACTCGCCATGCGCTTTACTCAGATTGAGCAGCCCAAGACAGGAGCGATACGACTGCTCTGGATGAGGCTTGGAGTTGAGCATCTTATTGACGACTTCTCGTGTGGCTGGGCCGATATTAGCTCCCCAGTTGAGCAGGCGTCCAGGCGACCACTTCTGATGTTGATGATTACTCGGCATGTGCTCTGGTTGGGTGCTGTTTCCGCGCTCTCTTTGGCTGCGTGGATGCTGGGCTACCAAGTTACCTTGATGGTAGATCTGCACCAGACGGTTAGAGGCTTCCAGTTCGACATGGTGACCAACAAGTTGATGTGGCACCGAGTAGTAGTGGCGGCGATATTCGATGTGATAATCAGGCACAACCTTGGCTCGCTTGGTTTCGGTATAGAGGTATCGCTGCTTAGGTAGCGGCTTTAACGCTGGCTTATCGAGTTTGTCGAACAGCGCTTTGCGGCTCGCACCATACTGTTTCATCTCACGTTCGTTTAAGTCATTCATAAGCTCACGGATGGCAAGGTTTAGCTCTTTGAAGGTATGGAAGGTTTGATGTCGTAGTCGCATCATGATCCAGCGTTCCACTAGGAGCACGGCATTCTCTGCCTTGGCTTTGTCTTTCGGTTTGTAAGGGCGAGCTGGCATCACTGCGGTTTGATAGTGATTCGCCAGTTTTTGATAACTGTCGTTAAGTCTCGGCTCATAACGATTGGCTTTGGTGACCGCGCTACGTAGATTATCGGGAACCAAGAGCTGTGGTACACCACCGAAGTGCTCGAACGCATTGGCATGCGCCTCTAACCAGTAAGACTTACCTTGACTCGGGAAGGCTTCAACATAGGTGTAATTGGACGCACCTAAGGTCGCCACGAACACTTCTGCTTCGCGCACTTCACCTGTATCAGGGTTGACCACTTGAAGCCGAGGTCCACAGTAATCGATAAACAGCTTGTCACCTGCCACATGGAGCTGGCGCATGCTGCGCTTTTGGGTTTTGAACCAACGAGTGAAGTGCTCGCAGAACTGAGTGTAAGCGTAAGCTTGTTCTTGATATTGCTCATGGTATTCCTGCCACAACAACATCTCTGTCATACCTTTACGTCTGAGTTCGACTGCGTATTGAGTGAAGTCTGGCATGACTTTATCGCGACTGGCTTTCTTGCCGTGATACAGCGCTTGCGTGAGATCAGCATCGCTGCAACTTTCGGGTAGAGGCCAGCCAAGTTGGCTTTGTTTAAAGCGAGTAAGGAGTTCCGATATGGTGGACGGGCCGAGTTTCAGGCAACCACGATTGGAGAGACCGCAGTCGTACTTATGGCGTAATACCTCTTTGATTTTGTTCATTGGAGTTCTCTTTTTGGCCATTGTCGCTTCCTTACGTTCTTGTTTAAGAAGTAAAGAATAGCGAGCTATTGATTTAAAAGAGAAAAAGGAAGGATTTCGGGCATTCCGATCGCGGTTTTCGCTATTCCGATCACCGATTTCGGAGTTAGGCTAAAAGTGATCGGATAATCGCGGAATCAGTGATCGGTTTAAACCGAAATGGGTGATCGGAATGCTCCGAAATATGCAGTCAGTTCAGATTTACTTATTTAAGAAGATTGTACTCTTCGTCAGAGACTTCTCTAATCCATTCATTGCTTGAACCTTCTGCAGGGATTTCAATAGCAACATGAGAAAACCAGCTGCCCTTTGCAGCGCCATGCCAGTGTTGTGTTTCTGGAGCGATATGAACCACATCGCCAGGATGAAGTTCGCGCGCAGGCTGACCGTCTTCCTGATACCAACCACGACCACCAGTAACGAGTAGAACATGGCCGCCTTTATGGTGAATATGCCAGAAGTTGCGGCAACCTGGCTCAAAAGTAACATTCGCTACAATAATGCCTGGAATATTTAGTAAAGCTAAGTAGCTTGTCCCGGTAAAATAATCCGCATATGCTCTATTCTCATCACCGAAAGAAAAGAGTCCTTTACCGCTGAATGTACCGGTTTGTAATTCTTCAGGGATTAATCTATCTGTTTGATTGCTCATCATTCTCTCCAAATCTCATTCTTTTAATGTTTATGGATGGTTAAGCCAATGCTTCTTCCAGCACTTGCTTAGCATTTAAAGCAATGGCCTCTCCACACTCTTCTTGCAGAATCTGTATAAATTCATTCAATTGTTCTGAAGTTACTCCGTTGTTCATGCTGATAAGGTAATGAGAGCGGAGCTGGCTATTTACACCATGTATATGGCTTTGTTTCCTAAATTAGATTTAAGTGTAAATATCACTTACTCCGGTTAAACATCAAACAATGTATTGTGTTTCAGGCATACCTAACCCAGTAAGCTTGTTTAACGCTTTGATCATTGCATAAGTCTCTCCAACTTGAGCATTGTAATTTCGTAGACTTAATGTACCGCCGAGAAGCTTTTTGACACGGAGCATCGCTGTTTCTGAAATTGAACGTTTGTGGTAACCATATTTCTTTTTCCACTTCTTATTTGAGCCATAGAGTTTTTGACCAGCGACAGCTAAGTTACGAGGATGGCCTCGTTCCCAGAAAGCTGCGCCATCTCTTGGTGGAATGAGTGGTGTTGCTTTTTTAATTCCAATGGCGTCATAACATGCTCTCGTATCGTAGGCTCCGTCTCCAGATATCTCGATGATTTTGCGCCGAGTCTGTTTCAGTAAATTGGGGAGAACTTCAGCATCAGTTACATTCGATAAACTTAGCTCGGCTGCGATAATTTCATGAGTATCCGTATCGACTGCAAGATGAAGCTTTCGCCAGACTCTGCGCTTACCATCAGTACCATGCTTTTTCACTTTCCATTCGCCTTCGCCGTAGACTTTCAGTCCAGTCGAATCAATCGCTAAATGCTGTATCGTTCCTCTGGTTTTTACTTTAAAAGAGATGTTTACCGTCTTAGCTCGTTTGCTAATACAACTATAATGAGGGCAAGATAATGGCACTTGTGCCAGTTTAAAAACGGAGTTAATAAAACCTTGTAATGCTCTCAATGGCATTGAAAAAACACGCTTGACCATCAATGCAGTAGTAATGGCCATGTCGCTGAATAGCTGAGGTCTGCCTCTCTTACTGTGCTGAATTTCAGCTTGCCATTGAGAAATAGCTTCTTCATCAATCCAGAATGTAAGAGAACCACGATTAATAAGGGATTGATTGTATTGATTCCAATTAGTGGTTTTGTAACGAGATTTAGGCATTAGGCTAAGTCATTGAATGAACATAGCTGATCAGATCATAGCTTATCGATTTAGTTCCAATGATTTAGGAAGCAAAGCCTCTTGAAGTTACAAATTTTACTGTATGTAGGAATATAGACTTGTTCTGATAACCTTTTATTCTTTTCTGACCTAAAATGTTTAGAATAATTCATTTTTTTGAGGAAGTGCCTGAATTGCTCCCATTTTAGTACAGGTTAACGCTCCAACTTTGTTAGCGAAACTAACCATTTCAATGGCATTAGCTATTGAAGGTAGTTCGCCCATATTAGCTATTTGAAAAAGCATCGCCCCAATAAATGCATCACCAGCTCCTGTAGAATCGATCGATTTGATGGCAATTGAATCGATAGTTTCAGCTACTCCTTGATAACTGAGCAAAGTTCCTTCACCACCTAGAGTGATTAATACTAGTTGCGCACCTAACTCATGAAGTTTAGACGCTGATTCTTGTACTGTGTTTGCACCAGCTATCATTATTGCTTCTTCTTCACTAACTTTTATGATATCCGTATCAGCAATAAACTCTTGGCATAGTTTGATAAAAGATTGGTTATCTTTGTCAATCCATAGAGCATCCCTAAAGTTAGGATCAAATGAAATTAATTTACGGTTAGTCTTTGCATTCGCAATAAGTTTTCGATAAAGCGTAACAATATTACCATCAGTCAAAGCTGCACCGAGATGAAGAACGGCACTATTTTTGACAAATCCTTCGGCAAGTTCTTCATAAGTAAGCTCATCATGGGCTCCCCAATTAAAGCTAAAGTCCCTTTCTCCATTATTTTGTAACGCAACAAAAGCTAAAGTAGTCGACTGGCCTTGTGCTTTTATTACAGAGGAAATATCAACACCTTCATCTTTAACTGTATTAATGAGAAAATCTCCAAAAGGATCATTACCTACTTTTGCAGCTAATTTGGCTTGTCCGCCAAGTCGTGATATCGCACAGGCCACATTAGCAGGAGCCCCTCCAGCTTTTTTAATAAAATTGTTACCTTTTGAAAGATCTGAGCCGATATCAGAGCAAACAAAATCGATTAGTAGCTCACCAACACAAGCTACAGGGTTTGAATTAGTCATGTTATATCCTTGTTTAATCAGTAAAAGGAGAAACGTAGGGAGGGTTTGTATCTATTCAACTTTCGCTTATTAATAAATAAGCGAAAGTGTTATTAATTACTCTAGAGTGAGTATTGACCAAATTTAGGAGTTGGCCTAAATGCATTCTCCTGCATATTCATACTAACTTGGGATTCATAACCACTATCTAAAATAGTATTTCCTGATGCGTTTTCTTCAATTAGGATAGCCGTAACTTCTAGTTTTTCTAATTTATCGGTAGAGAGAAGAGCGCCAACTTGTGTCTCGAAACAAGCACTATTTTCGGCCTCATTTTTTTCGCTTACTTCTGTTGTTGCCACAATATGATTGTTAGCAATGTAGTTACCTCTGCCTGTAGAGACCCGAATAATGACTGGTTTCACTCCTTTTGGTTTTAGGTATTCCGTATCTATAGTCTCTGAAATATGGTTAGAAATAACGGAGTTATTGCTTCCATTAATACAAATGAGCCCATGGAGATCATCAAGGCCATTGTCATAATCTTGCATTGGTGCCCAAGGTTCACGGTCTCGTAAAAAATGATTTGAAGATACTAAGTTTTCTACACAGTTATTATGTAGCTCCAGCATTCCAGGGTAGAAGGAATGAAATCGATTACCAGTGATACTTGAACGCACGACACCTGAGAAATGAACACTGCTTTTTCCTCGCGGGAAAATATTGTTGGCAGAGACTAAGATGCCTCCGTAGTTTTCAGCATAAATAGAATAGCCATTATAACCCGCACCAATTAGGTTATTTGAAATCTTTGAAGCTTGCCCTAAACCTTTTAATTCGATGCTGTTCCCACATTCAGCAATAAAGTTATTATCAATAGTCAGCGCATCAGCATCATAAATAGTTAAACCATGTTCAGCATAGATAATACCCATGCCTGTAATGCGAAATGAATCATTAGCACTATCTATGTAAATACCCGTTTTCCCATTCACGTATGTATTTTCTGGATCGTTCTTACCTGAGTAGTCATCTTCAAAATGCAAACCATCAATACAAAAATCAGTGAACTCAACCGAGCTAATTCTAGGATTACCATCTCGTTTCAGATAAAATGCAGCTCCCGAAGTTGGGTCTCCCTTATTGACATCTAAACCAATAAGAACACGGCTACCACCAGGCCAAATATCATGCCATTTTTGTAGTTCAACTTCTGGTGTATTAAAACGAATACTCGAAGAGATAAAACCATGGCCTGCGCCAGTAATTTTTAAATAGCTGATATCTATCAATACTTGTGTTGTGAGGTGATAATCACCGGGTGGGATATAAATTACTGCACCCGGTTTTCCACCATCATTTATATTGGCGTTGGACTGCTTAGATTTTATATCTGCAATCATGCTATTGATTACTTCACCAATATCCTTATAAGGGTTACCAATGTGCCAGTTTGTTACATCGTAATGGTTATTTTCGACCATAAGAGAATCTCCAATTAGAAAGCTACGAAACGAAGTCAAATGCAATTGGGATAAATAGTTTCGTATCTTATTTTTAATGATTAGGTAAATATTCAGTTAAAGTAGCGGTTGCTCCAGATACAATTACTTGGCTTAAATGGCTGCATGAGTAATAACGTCGTGTACCACAAACACTGCCTTTATTGGCGAATACTTCGATGATTCCAGCATCAAAGCTAAGTGTAATATCGTCAACTAAAGTTAGGGGAGCATGGTAACGGCCATCATCACTTTCATTGTGTTCTCGTAGAATGATACGTTGTCCGTCATGCTCTAATGAAATGCGTTGCTCATTGTTACCAATTAACTCAACTTTAAAGTTGTGATGAGGTTTGATGTGAATAATGCAAGCCTTACACCCTTCAGTACTAGACCAACTAAGAGCATCATCAAGGTAGCTTTTACTTTTTATAAGCTCCTCTGAAGGTAACACTGGTATCATGCAAACTTGTTGTTCTTTATTTAGGTGGAATTTGCGCGGAAGTGACATTTCTCCACAATACGCTGATGTGACATTTTTTTGAGTAGCCCAATTATATAGCCAAGCAAAACCAATACGCTCTTTTTCTTCTCCCCATGTTTGTAAAGCATAGAAATCCGTACCAAAATCCAATACCTGTAATGGTTTATCCGAAGGAATAAAGTGGCCTTTGCTAAAGTCACCAGTCTGTGCAAAAAGCAAATTATGACGTCCAGTTGTCGGTTCTTTATACCCAACAACGCCAATAAGAAGCACCCAAACTCCATCGATGCAGAAGAAATCAGGGCACTCAATACATCGCCCTCCATTTTCACGAAAATATTCAGGGGCAGTGTAGAGTACGTGATGAAAGTTCCAACACTCTCCGTCATCAGATTTAAATAAAAGCATTGCTGGTTCACTTTCAACAGAGGCGCCAAGAATCATATAAAAAGTGTTATCTTTTTCTTCATACCAAACTTTAGGGTCTCTGAAATCGCAATCGACACCCGGTGGCAGTTCGGTCAATACCGTTTTTACAAATTCGGGCTTATCATACAAGTGGGTAGGCACTGCCATTTTCTGAATTTCACGGTACCCCCGGTAAAGATCGTAAGCGGGTAATCGCTCGGTATAGAAAAATCGTGTTTGTCCATTTAAGTCAATATATGCACTGCCGGAGAAGGCGCCACCTGTTGCACCTAATGCCACCAAATTTTGTTCTGGCTGTAAAAATACAGGGTAGTGTTTCCAGTGGTAGAGATCTTTACTTACTGCATGCCCCCAATGCATAGGACCCCAATTTGCATCATGTGGATGATATTGGTAAAACAAATGCCATTCGCCATCTTTGAAATGAAAACCATTAGGATCATTCATCCATCCAGTATGTGGGGAAAAATGTAAAATAGGCCGTAACGATTCTTCTAAGTAGGAATCCTTCACATCTTGTATAGACAAAAGGCGCAATTTTGATTGTTCTGTACCAATGAAAGTTACCCCTTGCTCTGCAAGTGTATTTGGGCTCCAGGTGTAACATAGTGAAATATCACAATTCTCTGAGAACCATTCAAGACTAACGACGCCATCTTGGTAAGAGGTCCAAGTAAAATATTGATAATAGCTCGCAGCAGTATCAATTTTATAAGCTAGCTTGTTATCGATACTGATTGAAAATAGTGTCTGTGAACACGCTTCTGATGCTTTAAGCCACAAATCAATGCGTTGTCCTTTTGTGATATTAAATGTTAGGGACATTTTTAAGCTCCTGATGTTGTGAATGATTACGTTCCAATTCACGTTTTGCTAAATCGACTTTAATTTTTTCAAGGAATGAGTCATTAAGTTTGAAGTAACGTACTAACCAAGCACTGATGAAGTAGCTAACCATTGGTAATAAGGAAAACATGATGATGATACCTTTAATAGTTTCCATATTTTGTTGTGGTTTGTTGGCAACATATCCAGTAAAAGCGAGGATCCAAGCAACAATAGCTCCTGCTACGGCAAGGCCCATTTTCAGCATAAATAAGTTACCGGCGAAAGATATTCCAGTCATTCGTTTACCTAACTTCCAATCGCCATAATCATCAACATCAGACATCATGGCCCATAAAATTGGCCCAGATTGAATTAGGTGTAGGGTATTAATTACAATGAAAAGTGTTAATAATGGGGTAAGCTCACTTGGATCTATAAACCATAAAGCGAGAGACTGTATTCCAAGAATAATATTAATAATTCTAAATAGTTTTACCTTATCGAATCGATCGGTGAGAGGCTTCGCGATAGCACTTCCTAGCATATTACACGCGACCCCTAAAGCCATAAAGAAAGTGATAAAAGTGACGGAAGCTTGCATGACGTAAGTTGCATAATAAATAGTTACTGCTCCACGAATAAAAGCGGGAAACACATTAAGAAATGTCAATGAAATCATAAGAAGCCATTGATCATTTTTAACGATGTCTTTTAGATCATTTTTTAATGATTCGTTAGCTTTGACTGAAACAACTCGTTCTTTGATATTTGAGAAACAAAAAAGGAACATTAATGTTGCCACACTCCCCATCACTACCATCGTCATTTGGAAGCCAGACGCTCTATCACCATTACCAAACCACTCTGTTAATGGCAAAATTGCAGATGACACCATTAAAGTTGCGAGACCATTAAGAAAAAATCTCCAAGAAAGACAACTCAAACGCTCTTTTTGATTTAATGTGATAACACCGGCTACAGAACAGTATGGAATATTAATGGCTGTGTAGATTAAGGACATAAGTAAATAAGTAATCCAGGCATACATAATTTTGCCATTTTCACTTAAGTCAGGAGTGCTAAACATGATGATTGCTCCTAAACCAAACGGAACAGCCATCCAAAGTAGCCATGGACGAAATTTACCCCAACGAGACTTTGTTCTATCACAAATAGCTCCCATGATTGGATCACTGAAAGCATCAAATATTCTGATAACAAGAAATAATGTGCCGACAACTGCAGGGTCTAAGCCGTATACATCTGTATAAAACCAAGTTAGATATAGTGCCAATACACTCCAAACCATGCATGAACCTGCATCGCCCATTCCGTATCCTATTTTTTCTTTTAAACCGAGCTTTTCATATGCACTATGGCTCTTACTTTCCACGCGTTCAGTTGCCATATAGATACCTCATAATTGCTATATATAAATTGACTTTTTAATTTAAAATCAATTCACCATTTAGTTTTCAATTGATGTTTTGTGCTGCCAACTATAAATGAGGGGGATAATGTAATTAGTTACATAGATCACATGTCGTCTCGTTACATTAAGATAACTCCACACTCTCATTTTTTAAATTTTAATTTATTATCAATTACCTAATAAAAACAACATCCCCATATTGTTCTTTAAAACTAATTGCTATAGCACTGAAATACGATAAACTCTGATATGAGATTTTCACTTTCTTAAGTTTTTATATATGAATGGTCAGACAGCATGAATTCTTCTTTTTATGTATTAATATATATTCTCTGCGTTATAGGTTAACTAATGGCTACAATTAAAGATGTTGCAAAAAGAGCAAATGTATCTACTGCAACAGTATCTAGAGTAATTAATAATCATCCAAGCGTGACGCCATTCACCCGAGAGGTTGTCCATAAAGCGATGGATGAGCTTTGTTATTTACCTACAAAGAGTTCAATTCAATTAACAGGTAAAAAATCGGGACTATTAGGCGTATTAGTTCCTAACGTATCCAACCCTCATTTTAATGAGTTAGTCATGACCTTAGAACAAGAAGCTAGGTATTACGGTATGAACTTAATTATTAAGACTCATCAAAATGATATTGGCGTAGAAAAATCTGCTATTGAAGCTTTTATTAGTTTGGGTATAGAAGGTTTATTTTGGGTTCCTACAGAGAATGAGTTTACTCTTGTGGAGTTATTAAACCGAAGTGGTATCTATACTGTTGTTGTTACTCAGCGGTCTAAATTTTTTGATTCAGTATTAGTTGATTACCGAATCGGTGCATTTTTAGCAGCACAGCATTTTTTCGAATTAGGGTATACAAACATTGGTTTTATTGGGCAAAAATCAGTAGATTATGAAAAGTTCTCTGTTTTTAACCAATATATCAGTCAGAAAGGCATAGAAATAGAAGAAAGTAATATTATATGGGTAAAAAAAGGGTTAGGAGAAAATATTTTAGATCCTAGCTCCCTGGTTTCTGATGTTATTGAGAAAGCAATAAAAAAACAAAATTCTCACGTTGCATTTTGGGTTTATAATGATGTTTTTGCTGTTCGACTCGTTAAGGAGATCCAAGCTATGAGTAAGGCTATTCCTGAAGATGTTTCAATTATTAGTTTTGATGATACCTATTTAGCCCATTTAATGGATATAACGAGTGTCACTCAACCAATTAGAGAAATAGCCAGAATAGCTTATTGTCGAATTCAAGAGCGTAGAAATAACAATGAAATAGAATGTATTGAAATTTCTCCTAGAATTACCCCAAGGAAAAGTACATTAAAATTTAAAGTAACAACAATGTATAAAGAATGACTGATATATATGGAGTAGTCCTAAGCATTACTATCAATTCCCATATTATATTGTGAAGCTTAAACAGTATGCTAGCATGAGATACAAAAATTATTTCATTGCAATTTGTAGTGGGACGATAACGACCAGTATTACTCAACTTTCATTTGATTGCTTAGCTATTTTAGTGATGGTTACTGTTTCAACTTCGTACTTTGCCTTTTGAAACTAGTATATCAATCACGGAGGCAGATACCATATTTAGGAAGGTGAAGTTGTATTATTTAGTTTTATAGCGTTGCCCTTTTTTACTAGCGCAATTTAGAGAAAGACGAATAACTTTAGCATGGGAGGTTCGTTTAACTCAGTGTCCAAAATTTAGAGTACAGTTCAGTAAGGGTGTAGCCACCCCCTTACACAGGGCAAGATCGCGAACATTTTTTGACCTATTAGAACGATCGAGTTGACGATCATATTTACCTGTGATCATATACGCTCCTTTAATGAAAGAGCGATTCCTATAATGCACATTGACGAGTTTAAAGAATATTTCCACGCAGTATCAGATGAACGCCAATCAGCAAAGATAACCTATTGCTTATTTGAGGTATTGTTTGGCTCTTTATGTGCCGTTATTGCAGGTGCCAAAGGATGGTTTGACATTCGTGAATACATTCTTGGTCATCATGATTGGTTTAAGCGTAATGGCATGTTTATTAACGATATTCCTGCCGATGATACGATAGCCCGTATCATCTCAAGAACTGACCCAGAGTCGTTTCACACCTGTTTTATTAATTGGATGTCAGCGGTACATTCATTGACGGATGGTCAAGTCGTTGCTATCGATGGAAAGACGCTTCGAGGCTCATACAACAGGGATGATCGTGCCAGTACTATCCACATGATTAGCGCTTATGCTTCTTCAAACAAGTTGGTGCTTGGACAACTTAAAACAGAAGAGAAAAGTAATGAAATCACAGCAATACCTGAGCTCATTAAACTTCTCGAAATCAAAGGTGCTTTAGTTACCACCGATGCAATGGCGTGTCAAACCGAGATAGCGAAAACGATCGTCGAACAAGGTGCCGATTACTTACTTGCTGTCAAAAACAACCAAGGCAAATCACGTAAAGCAGTAGAAACTGTTTTTGCAACTCAACGGGCAACGACGCCAGAACGAATAAAGGCAGAGCAAGGCCATGGCCGTATTGAAGTCCGTCAGGCATATGTATTAAGTAGTGAAGCTCTCGATGGTAATTTCTCTCGTTGGAAGGGACTTAAGTCCATTGTTATGGTAGAAAATTTCCGTTATCAGCAAGGCAAAGCAGCAGAGCTTGAGTATCGTTATTACATCAGCTCGCAGAGCAAGCAGCAAACGCAGTTAGAGAGCATTGGGGGGCATAGAGTCAATGCATTGGGTTCTAGATGTCACCATGGCAGAAGATGCTTGTCAGGTTTACAAAGATCACGGAGCAGAAAATCTCTCTTGCTTGCGTCATATTAGTCTAAATATGTTGCGTTCAGAGCCAACCAAACTGAGCCTTGTTGGAAAGCAAAAACGTTGCATGATGAATACATCTATGTTGGAAGCTGTGCTTGATGCTGGTTTGAACTCGGTGGATAAAAGTTAAACACTCATGCGGTCGCTCTGCCCACTTACAGTGCCAGCTATTGTATCTCATGGTAATAAGGTAAAGCCTGAATAGCCCCCATATTAGTACAAGTTATAGCCCCAACTTTGTTCGCAAAGCGCACCATTTCCAATGCATCAGATTGAGAAGGGAGTTTATCTTGATTAGATACTTGGAATAACATAGCCCCAATAAAGGCATCTCCCGCACCAGTGGAGTCAACTGATCTTATAGCGGTGGAACTAATAATTTCAACCGATCCTTCGTAACTAATCAGCGTCCCTTGAGCACCAAGTGTGATAAGTACCATTCTTGCACCTAGCTTATGGAGTACCGATGCAGAATCTACTGGTGTCTCCGCCTCTGCAATCATCATTGCCTCTTCTTCACTAACTTTTAGAATATCAGTATCACCAATAAACTCGTGGCATAGGTCTCTAAAATATTTCTGATCCTTGCCAGCCCAAAGCGCATCTCTGAAATTAGGATCGAAAGAGATCAACTTACTGTGTGTTTTTGCTTTAGCTATAAGTTTTCGATAAAGAGTTACTATGTTGCCTTCAGTTAAAGCTGCACCAAGGTGAAGGATGGAACTATCCTCCACAAAATCCTTTGCCAACTCGTCGTAAGATAGGTTGTCATGTGCCCCCCAATTAAAGCTAAAATCTCTCTCACCATTTTGCTGTAATGCAACAAAAGCTAAAGTAGTCGCCTGATTTTGCGCTTTTATGACAGAAGTAATATCTACACCTTCAGCTTTGACCGTATTGATAAGAAACTCGCCGAAAGGGTCATTCCCGACTTTTGCCGCCAATTTGGCTTGCCCACCTAGACGCGAAATTGCACAGGCAACATTCGCTGGAGCACCTCCAGCTTTTTTTACAAAATGTTCACCTTGAGAAAGGTCTGTACCAATATCCGAGCAAACAAAATCTATTAGTAGTTCACCAACGCAAGCTACATTGCGTGAAAAAGACATATGAAATCCTTATTTTTTTAGCATCGAACCACGGAATATGGGTTCACAATTTATGGTTATCTGTTCAGTTTGGTTTTGTTGCCTTAGTAACAACTGGACACCTTGCCGCGCCATTTTTTGATACGGCAACTCTACAGTTGTCAATTTGGGCGAGACTCGCTGCGAAATAATGCTCTGATTATCGAAACCAATAACAGCAATATCATCTGGGATCGATAGCCCTAATCTTGCCAGTGTAAAGTACACCTCTAAGGCGATTTCATCTCGACCACACAAAATAACATCAACACCATCATCAATAGCAGCCTGAATTTGACTATCTAGCGTATTGAAATCAAAAGAAAAGTCGACAGGGACTTCGATATACTTATCTGGTTCGAAGTCATGATTATTCAGCATCAAAGCCTGTTGGTACCCCGACTTACGATCTCGCGACGCTTGATATAGGCTTTCCAAGTTGATGAACATAGTCTTGTTGTAACCATGCTGAAGGGAATAGTGGGTAATATCGAACAACCCTTGAATGTTATTAGCTTGAACTGAAGAATATCCAGGCCGCTCACAATAGCAGTTAACAAAAACCGTTTTAATTTCGTCAAAGATAGCGTTATGTTCAATAGCATCGGGGTCGAGGGAGACAAATATCAACCCAGATACTCGCCTCTCACGCAAGATATTGTAATCGTCTTCACTTGGGAAGCCATCTTCTACATGAATATAGATTAATTGATATCCCATTTTTCTTGCTTGCTGATTAATGACACCAATCATCTCACTTCCATAAGCACTGCGTCCCATATTAAAAGTCACTACTCCCAAAACTGGAAGGCTATTCTTTTTCATATCCCGAGCTGCCGCGTTCGGGACATAATTCATCTCGTGGGCTGTTTTAAAAATTAGTTCACGAGTGCTAGCCTGGACTCGTTGAGAATTATTCAATGCACGAGACACTGTTGAATGAGAAATACCTAGAGCATTGGCAATATCTTTGATTGTGGTAGACATAGTATCCTTGGTTATTTTAATGGACTGCTCCAGCAGCCCTAATCACAAACTAAATCATATCAAAATGGTATAGTTATCCGTCTTTTTTCTCTACTGGATTGAGAAAGGATAAAGCATTACATGAAACATCCAAACACACCGGATGTTTCATTACACTGCTATTTTCAAATTGGCTTATTTTACTCTCCCTGACCTAGAAAAAGCTTCTTCACGGGTACAGCTTATCCCCGGTAGCTGATTATTCATCATCATCTCTTTGAAATAACGATTGCTGATAAAGTATTTCTTAAAGACCAAACCGCTAATCATGAAAAACAATGCAGGGATGAAGGTGACTGCCATAGATAGACCCATTAGCGTTTCCAAGCTAAGTTCTGCTCCAGCTTCATAACCAATGTAAGCGAGAGTGTAACCAGTAATTGGACCAGATATACTCATGCCAAGCTTTTGGCTAAATGAGACTAAGCCAATAGATAACCCAGAGGTATTAATCCCTGTTTTAGTCTCCCCATAAAAGCCGACCTCACCAATAGATGCCCACAAAATCGGAGAGTTTATTTCAGAAAACGCACAACATAAGAAATAGAATAATACTGCGAGATAGAAATCACCTACTCCGACAACAAAGTACATGATCACCGCCATGACAGCAGAGCCATATAATGACCAACGAAAAACAAGTAGCTTGCTATAACGATCTGTTAGCCATTTGGAAATGAGCGCGCCAGCAACCCCTCCAACAGACCACATTCCCATGAAAACGCCTATTTCCCATCCATTTCCAGCTTTGGCGAATTCAGTACCATAAATGAAAGCAATGTTACCTCTAGTCGCAAAGGCGACAAGTAATAAAATCATCGTCAAGCACAGAATCAACCATTGATCGTTTTGCAGCAGAGCATTCAACTGAGTCTTTACAGGTACATTTTTAGGGGGATTAATTGTTACTCTCTCTTTGACATTGAATGCACAGAACATAAGCACTGCAACACTTACTACACCCAATGCAAAAAAAACTGTCGCATAAGCTGACTCAGGGTCACTACCCTTCGTAACGTAGTAAGGTACAAACGTAGTGACAATTAATGTGGCGGCCTTAGCCATCGGAAATCTAAATGTATTTGCTTTTATTCGTTCTGCCGGATCGTTGGTTATGACACCAATCAAAGAGATGTAAGGGATAGCAATGACAGTAAACATCAAACTATTAAAAATATATGCAGATGTTGTCCATATTAGTTTTGCTTGATAGCTATCACCTACGATGGTGAAAAGTAAAAATAAGGAGATCCCAAATGGTACCGACCCAATAAATATCCATGGTCGGTAGCGTCCCCATTTAGTCCCAACCCTCACTGACAACCACCCCATAAGTGGATCGGAGATTGCGTCAATGAGGCGAACCACAAGTAGCACCCACCCAGCATCAACTGGTGTTAGGCCTACAACATTTACCATGAAAGCATATATGAGTAGGGATGCAGAGATAATCGAAATGCTCAGAGACATATCTCCAGCGCCATATGCCGTATGCTCCAATATGGACATACGTTGTTTTTGTTTGTTCATCTTTCCTGACCTCTGTAGTTATTTCCAACTAGTGCGTAGGGTCTCTAGTTTGGTAGTTATTTTTTTATTTTCTTCAAAGTGGAAATCTAGATGGCTACATATAGGAATGCGATAGTTTCGCTTGGTTGCACAAATTTCCCCCCCATTAACAAAAACTTCCAAAATTCCGGCATCAAATATTAAATCTACATCGCTGACATGATTTACATTTGATTCATAACGCCCATCACAAACTTGGTCTTCGACGATAGAGACCTTTTGACCATCAAATTTAAAGGTAATCCAATGCCCATTGTCATGATTAAGCACTATGGAGAATGGTTGTACGGTGTCAGGTGAAAGGCGTAGCCTGATTGTCTTCCCATACTTAACTGATTGAGTATGCTGTGCTTCAACATTGAATATTTCACTGCTACAAACATATTTCTCTAGCTCAGAAATTGGCTGCATACAAATACGATTCCGACTATTTAAAGTGAGCTCTTTTGGAATAGACATTTCCCCGTTGTAAGCAGACTCTATGGGCTTTTTCATCGCCCAATTAAACAGCCAAGCAAGGCCAATTTGACGCTGACCATCATTAAATGTTTGCAATGCATAATATTCAGTTGCAAAGTCAAGCACCTGAAGCTCGTTGGTGTCGGGAGAAAATTCACCATTATCAAAGCTTCCAGTTAGTGCATAAAGTAAGTTAAACCGATTAGTTTCGGCTTCTTTATAGCCGACAATTCCCATGATGAGAACCCATTTGTTACCCAAAAGGAAAAAATCTGGGCATTCAACGCATCGGCCTTGATTCTCACTAAAATAGGCTGGAGCTTGGTACAGAACGTTGTAAAACTCCCAATTTTCACTATCTTGAGAAGTGTACTGTAACACTGCTGGATGCCCGTCATACACACTACCCAAGATCATACGATAAACGTCACATTCGTTGTCATACCACACCTTTGGGTCACGAATATCACAACCCACGTTATCAGGCTTTTGATCAACAATCGTTCTGACACCGCTGGCTTTTATGTAGTTACGATCAAACTCTGCCTTTTTCTGTATCTCGATATAATCTTTGTACAGATCATAAGCTGGCAATCGCTCGGTGTAGAAAAAAGAGGGTTTCCCAGATTCATCAATAAATGTAGTACCAGAAAAAGCACCACCGGTAGCACCCAGTGCTGCTAAGTTCTGTTGAGGCAGATTGAATACCGGAAGATGTGTCCAGCAAAGAAGATCTTTACTAATCGCATGCCCCCAATGCATTGGCCCCCAATCTGTACCGTTAGGATGAAATTGATAGAAGAGGTGATATGTGTCCTCTATTTTACACAATCCATTGGGATCATTCATCCATGCTTTGAACGGTGAAAAGTGTTGCTGTGGTCGAAAATCTTCAGCTTGGTACCAACTCTCCAGGTCTTGCTGACCTTTCAGGGAAAGTTGTCCGTTATGTTCATCCAGATAGGTGACTCCTTGTTTGTGCACTGTATCCGGTTCATATATATAGGCTAATGACATTTCTACTTCGTCACTGAGTGAGAGCAACAACGGATAGCCACCGTAGTTGGTATAGCTAAAATGCTCATAATAATGAGGTGCATCAGCTATTTTATAAACAGTGCTGCCATTAGCCTCAATGCTTAAAAGCCGCTGGCAACAAATAGCATCTGACTTCTTTTTCAGCCAGCATTCAAATACCAATCCGCTAGAGGCGGGAAGTAGTATATTTTTCATAAGCAATCCCTAGAAGCGTTATTCAGAAAGTCGGCAGTAAATACTGCCGACCACGGCGTATTATTTAGTTAAAATTTTATTTGACAAGCGGTTAGCATGCTCAACATTACCCTGCTCTTTCATTCGAGTTGCTTCTAGTTTTGCTTCAATTTCTACTTGGCGAGTTTTCATAAAGTCATCAAATCGTCGCTGAGCTGTGTCTTTTTGCTCTTGCATTTCAGAAGTCAATACCACTGTTGACTGACCAACTCCACGACGTTCGATATCACCAGGACTAGTAGGAATCCGATCTTCCAGTGGCTGGATAGTTACCCCTACTGGTTTCTTCTGGTACCAATAGGCTGTTGATGCCCAATCATCAGAAAGGTGGTTGGCGTGACCATGCTCGATCGTGACTCGAATACGCTTCTTAAAATGTACAGGGTCTGTAATATGGAACTTATAGCTAGTCTGAAATCCAGGAACGATACTTTCGTGCAAAGCTGTACCATTGTACATCCCTGCGTTGTCCTGCATTCCCCATGCGTGGTTGAAATAATCTTCGGTACCAGTACCGTGAATGCTTGGTGGCCATGTATCGTCATCAACGAAGATCATATCATCACCTTCTCCCCACCAACTTCCTTGGAAGTGAGCAACTGATAAGTTACAACCAACATAATGCCCTTCACCTTCGACATTCAACACCTCGTAATTGCCTTCCCCATCTAGCTTAGGGATATTCACTTCTGGACTGTTGGTTTGAAGCTCTGGAGCCCAGCCATCACATGGGTTTTCTCGCTTCCATTTTGCATGGAAATACGCGATATCTTCTTCGTGTTTCTCTGCATACATTTCATAATCGATGTAGAAATACTGGCCATATGCAATATCATTCTGGTTTTCAATTTCAATAACAGCACGTTCCTTGAACGGCATTGGGAAATGACAGTTTAATGAAGCACTACCACCAAACTTGTAACGTTCTTCTGGTTTGGTGGAAATGTTGATCGGCAGGGTATTGATATTTCCTGGCATGGAGTGCCCAATGCAGAAGAAATCCCCTAGAGGCACAACAACACTAGGTTCATCCGCATTATCCCAATACATTTTAATCAGTACTTTGCGGTAATAGTGCGGATCAGCAACCTCCCAGCAAACGCCAAGAGCGTTGTGGATTTCATTAACAGGTGCAATGTATTGCCCCATTTTAGGGTCGATCACGCTGGCACCTAGAACACGGCGGCAAAATTGTGTCATCCACATATGAGTAATACAGCCTGTTCCCTTAATGTCAGCAAGCTTTACCGTTTCTCCGGGACCAATTAGCCAATAGTCTTGGTTTTTGCCAGTTTGATCCCAGCTTGATAAACGAGCCGTTTTTGCATCACGAATACGAGCAAGGCTTTCTAGAAAGCCACCAAATTTCTTTGTCATTGTTTTTACCTTTAGTTGATACATACCAAAATACACACGTGTGCATATAGTGAGACAATACTAAATATAAAGACAGCATAAAAACTCGCCCAATCTCACAATAAATTGATTTAACAAACCAAAATGTTGTGATTTTATGCACTAAATCACAGAAGGCACACGTGTGCAAATAGGGATAAGTAAAAGGACTATCATCAAGATGACTTTTGATTTACTTTCATTAATATTTAAAAATAAATTATAAATATCAATCACATAGACAAATTACCAATGCGAGGAATTGAATCACTGGCGATTTAATAGACTCATTTCTGTTAGAATTAGAAAACAACGAGCTATATAGACATTTAACTAGCATGATAAAAAGTGAATTTAATTTTAAACTATACTCTGTGGCAGAATTTCTTTCGAAACACACAATGGAGCAGAATCATTTCAGCCTGAATAGGCTGAAATGTTGATAAGACAACTATTGCACAGATATAAATCTTTTTAACAAGACTGATATTTAATCAAAATACTCCATATACTTGGCATTCAGCTAAATCTACTAGGAGTATATCTGTGAAAAACTGGCTATTCTTAACAATTGCAATACTTGGTGAAGTAATTGCAACTACGACGTTAAAATCTACTGATGGTTTTACAAAGTTGATTCCTTCATTCATTGTTTGCTTGGGTTATGGCATTTCTTTCTATTTTCTATCACTATCCCTTAAATCTATACCAGTTGGCATCGCATATGCTGTATGGGCGGGTTTGGGGGTGGCTTTTGTTACTGGAATTGCTTGGCTTGTATATGGACAGAAAATGGATACATGGGGGGGGGTTGGGATTGGATTAATCGTATGTGGTGTTGCTGTACTTAATTTACTATCAAAAACCAGCGCTCACTGAACGAACCAGAATCTTAATCAAAGGCTCAGCTTTGCCCGCTACTAACACTTTTTAGAAATAGCAGCGTACCGATGCGATCGCTGCCATTTTAGTATGATAGTTTAATACTTGATATGATTCTTTATTACTTAGAATGAAACTTTATTCTACCCACACAATTCTGACACTTCAAAACGACATAACGTCATCGTGGCTCTTCATGCTTGGGAAACCATCTGGATTGCCTATAAGCCACTCCTTGACGAAAGACTTAAGCTATGGCGAAAGAAGTACAACAAAGGAATTAAGAGCTATCCAGACTGTCTCTGGCTTACAGAGACTGGTAAACCAGTCAATCCTAATGATGTACAAGCTGCTTTCCGTCAGGCTCGAGAAGAGATACAAGAGACTAATGATACTTTTCCTATGGTTACACCACATTGGTTACGCCATACATTTGCCTGTGGTTTGATCAGTAATTACTGCGACAAATTAGGTATTGAAATTGACCCAGATAACGAAGTCCAACTCCATCAGATACATCAGTCAGTTACAGATCTTCTAGGTCACAAGGACATGGCCACTACTGAACGCTATATCAGAACAATCAAGCGGATAGTGAACCGCCGTCTATTACCAGATATTACCTATCGTCTTGCAAAGGATGGTAACACAATCCTAAATGCTGGTATTATGCCAGATTCACTGGAAAAGGTTGACAGCCAAATAAACTGGCAAGAAACTGTTGAGCATCACCGATTACTTACAGTCTCAAAATGTCCATTACAGCAAACCTGTTAATAGTAACATTGGTTAATCTAATGATAGCAAGATAGCCAAAAACAGCTTTAGATATTCAACCTAATAAATATACAAAAGTGTTTATGTATAATTTACACTACATAAACACAACAGTATCTGATGATTGAAGATGTTCTTCTAGCTGATTGTTACTTTGCACATCTGAAACGTTTTACTGTTTCAGTATCACCGTACAACTCTACAATGTACTTCTGAACTTGTGCGTAGCTGAACGACTCGCCATATTTTCCTCGACGACCGATAAAACGAACAACATCAGCAAAAAAGTTATTTTTTGCAATCAACAGCCCCCAGTGCAATACAAAATCTGGATGATCACTTTTAGCAACATCATCAATAGCAAATTGATTAAAGCTATGAGCTATACAGTCGGAACGAGAAGACCATAAATTAATTAACTGATTACGTGTTTTACCACGATTTACTTTACAGCTAACAGAAGGCTGAAGCATCAAATCCACCAGTTCATCGAGTTCCTTTTTTTCATATCCTTGAGCTACCCATTCTGCAACCTGATCTAGCCACTTTACTTCGATATGACGACTAAAATTCACTCTCTTTGACATGCTGATTTCTCGTAATAATAGCTAATGGAACCACTACCTCATGTAAACTAATACCACCGTGTCCAACTATCAGTTTGTCCTTTTGAACAAATGCATGACGGCCTTTACTCACGAGCGGGTATATATTAAGTGGAAGCCCGTATTTCTTGGCTGGCCATTCTAACACGTCTGCCTCTTCATTCGAATATTCAACTGTATTTTTATACAGTCTCACCCGTTCACCTTTCGTTTCAGCTTTAACCCCTTCGTTGGGCCATCCTTTATCGATAGCCTCCTGATTTCCGTGATCTGCGGTAATGATTACTTCAAACCCACTATCCAATAGTGCTTCTATTTTGGAAGAAAACTGCCACTTATCGAGCCAATCTACCAGAGCAACATTAAGCCCTGACATCTCTGATTTCATGCCATGCATTTGTTCGTCAATATAATTAATAACGAAGCCTGCAACTTTTAGCCTAGGTGAGTGAAAGCGGTCCACAAATGAACCAAGAACTCTACTATTCTCGACTTTAACAGCATAGGCCACCTCATCTTTACTCAGTCCTTGGTCTTCCCAATAGGCCTGCCATAGTGCTTTCTCTTTAGATGTGTTATCCCATGAATCAGGAAATGAACGAGGTTGTTTCCCAGAGAATAAAGCCTGTCTTGCTATCGATGTGATTGTCGGCACCCATGAGAATATTCCTCGTTCTTCAATACGAACATCAGGTATATCAACAATACTTTTTTTGACATGTGTCCATTGCTGAAATCCCATACCATCCATGACTAATAAACATATTGAATAGCCACCGACTTGATAGACACCTTTTAGTTAGACAAAATGACTAACAGAGAGGTGCTTATGAGCAGCAAAAGATATCCAGAAGAATTCAAAATTGAAGCAGTAAAACAGATCACTGAAAAAGGTCATAGTGTGGCTGATGTC
>NZ_RJVQ01000053.1 GCF_003856525.1 Vibrio viridaestus | reverse complement strand
ATATTAGGCAGTAAGAGATATAGTTCAGTAAAAAGAATTGGGAGAGACTTCTTCCAGTTAACGGAGTTTACCTAACTGTTATGAAAAATGCGCAATGAAATTACATCACGATTGTCACTAAATTCCATTATCTGAAGGACMCCATCCAATCAGATGTTCATGATGGACCGGCAGATGCTTTTCATTATGAATTAATTTCCTTTCGCAGATTTTCATATTGCTGTTCATATTGATACCATGTGACCACAATATAAGTACATTTCTAGCACATAATAACGCAATATCGATAAGGATTCATGAGCATAGAACATTCATGGAAACACACCGTTRTCTTCTCGTTATATCCGTTTCTACTTSCACACATGGAAACCCGGAKATAACTAAAGGCACAGATAACAACAACGAAAATAAACATACATTCAAAAACGAAAAGGTTAGATTTAAAGTGGTTTCTACATAAAGATAATGGTGTTAAATATATWTTTCAGATTAAGAACTTGATGCGAATATATGATAGTGATCTGTTCGAAATTCCGGTTCACCCACGTTCGAACAGTGCAACTATTGAAATAAATTAATCAGATTGGTTTTAGAACTGACTTTTTATTTATTTAGTCGATATAAAATTCAATAGTTATTGACCGAAACTTTGTGCGGAACACGAATAAAAAGATAACATTGTGAAGAAATGGAAGGAAGGAGTACAACAAAAAAATAAGTGAATGATTATATTAGGCAGTAAGAGATATAGTTCAGTAAAAAGAATTGGGAGAGACTTCAGTAAAAAGAATTGGGAGAGACTTCTTCCAGTTAACGGAGTTT
>NZ_RJVQ01000051.1 GCF_003856525.1 Vibrio viridaestus | reverse complement strand
ACTTACAACGCATTTGTTTTTTGATATTTTACGGTATGTGGTGTATATATGTGTTGTTTCTTAGTCTATAGGCTAGTTCATGGATCATAGTTRGGCAGGAGGTTAGAAATGAGAGTCAATTTATTGCTTTGTAAAGAAATATTAGATCGTTGCTTAACCTACGGTGCCACAAAGCTTCTTAAGAGAGGTGTTTACATCTATCTGTGTAATGGAGAGTGGAGTCACTTCCTAGCAGTTGGCATATGATGCGTCTTTG
Organism: Vibrio viridaestus; assembly: GCF_003856525.1. Classification (GTDB taxonomy): domain Bacteria; phylum Pseudomonadota; class Gammaproteobacteria; order Enterobacterales; family Vibrionaceae; genus Vibrio; species Vibrio viridaestus. The sequence goes on along the minus strand of NZ_RJVQ01000051.1, from coordinate 575 downwards.
AACACCTTCTACTCTTATCTTGTCTGTGTTCTCCGTGTTGGAGAAGATAAAAGAGCAGTATTTAAGGTGGCATATGATGCGTATTTTATAGAGGGTAAGCATAGCCTCTGTTGTGAAGAAAGTATTCGTTACGAAACCAGTTAACCGTCTAGATTTAAAAATAATAGAGGAGGCATGTTCTTCRAAGTTTAGGCTTCCTGTGTAATTAATTTCTAGATGGTGTACTGACTTSAGTGTCTAGATTCTACTTTTATTTAAGTAGATTTGCAGTTCATAAGGATGCCKCATTAGTGGACGRGAKTTCAACGAATAGMTGAAGCTCTTTACAGTYTAGTAACARGGTTATTAGCCTTTTGAATTTGGTAAAACTGTCACAGTTACGAATAGGTATTGGCAACCTGTTCTACAATAAACTATACCACACTGTAAAAAACTTACAACGCATTTGTTTTTTGATATTTTACGGTATGTGGTGTATATATGTGTTGTTCTACAATAAACTATACCACACTGTAAAAAACTTACAACGCATTTGTTTTTTGATATTTTACGGTATGTGGTGTATATATGTGTTG
>NZ_RJVQ01000050.1 GCF_003856525.1 Vibrio viridaestus | reverse complement strand
AATACATAATTGATCGAACACTACTTGAAAACGGCTCTTCCGCTCAGAAACGAAATGTTCCAAATGCTCCTGGAAATTCTTGCTCCCATTGGACCATTTGTATCTATATGCATTAGGATCCCGATTTATGGATCTCTCGGTTTGAGAAAGAAAAATAAGAGGATCGAACCATTTCTTCTGACTCTTTTTCAAATTCGATAAATGTTGGTTGATCSTATATTTCATTATAGTTCTATGATTCAGAGTATCATTTCCTATTTGATCCCTTTGAATTCCATATTCGAAGTTGTGATCGGATCTATTCAKTAAAAAGAATCGATTCAATACATTTCTTATGTACCCATAAGTGCTATATTGGATTTGAATCAGATTTTGGATCAATCTATATTGATTGACTGCCTCSATTATGTTGTTGCTAGCAAATACCACTAKTTTTGGTTTTGGRTCTTCCAAATCATTCCCGCAGGAGATCCGGACCCWTTTTTTTCTGATCCTTCGATAAAAAGATTCATTCTCTTCATAAAAAATAGGAGGTAGAACCAATAAAGATTTCTTTTTCGATTCATCCCTGRAGTTGAAWACCTCMTTCAAGAATTKTYTTKGATCCAATCCRTAGGAATCAATAGAAAAGGCAAATCYCTTATGATACACCAGATCCGGCTCGGTTATTGATAGAGTKAATARATCTGCCATTTCTTGAAATCTCTCTTCTGAYTCRAAATCGTGGYGYAACGTGTATCSYCCCCTSTTCCGKTCATGGAATAGATGAAATAAATCAAAAAATGGATTTTTGTTCAAGAATGAAATCTTRTTGGAACTGTCCATATCCRGTTCATCCTTC
>NZ_RJVQ01000049.1 GCF_003856525.1 Vibrio viridaestus | reverse complement strand
TGAGAGCTAGATTAGCCTCAATTGTCTGTCTCTTACCTTCAGCTTTTCTCAAGTTAGCTTCTGCTATTTCAAGAGTTTGCTGAGCTTCTTGTGGATCAATGTCACTATTCTTCTCTGCATCATTTACTAAAATAGTGATTTCATTATTGCCTATTCTAGCAAAACCGCCCATCAGAGCCATCGTTAACCATTGGTTAGCAAGGCGTATTTTCAAAATACCTATATCAACAGCTGTGGCAATCGGCGCGTGGTTTGCTAATACACCAATTTGTCCACTATTAGTAGATAAAATGATTTCTTTTACTTCTGAATCCCAAACAATTCGATTCGGAGTCAGTACACAAAGATTTAAGGTCATTTCTTCAATTTACTCTCCATTTCTAAGTTCGTAGCCTTCGCAGTAGCTTCATCGATGTTACCCACTAAGTAAAAGGCCTGTTCGGGAAGAGAATCAAATTCTCCGGAAAGGATCAAATTAAACCCTCTAATTGTTTCCGCTAGACCAACATATTTTCCCGGAGAACCTGTAAATACTTCTGCTACGAAAAARGGTTGTGATARGAAACGCTCAATTTTTCGTGCTCTTGCTACGGTTAARCGATCCTCTTCGGATAATTCRKCCAACCCMAGGATAGCTATAATGTCCTGAAGYTCYTTGTAACGTTGTAAAGTTTGYTTWACTYKTTGYGCARTTTCATAATGTTCCTCRCCAACGATYCGAGGTTGKAGCATAGTTGACGYTGAATCTAAAGGATCTACYGCTGGATAGATRCCTTTGGCAGCTAATCCTCTTGAYAGTACGGTAGTMGCATCTAAATGTGCAAATGTSGTGGCAGGWGCGGGGTCRGTCAAATCGTCCGCAGG
>NZ_RJVQ01000047.1 GCF_003856525.1 Vibrio viridaestus | reverse complement strand
TCCAATGAATAATAATTATAAGAATAATATTATCATCCCGTTAACTGAGTATTTAAAGCAGGCTTAATCTTCCAGTAGAATTATCAGCTACATTATGCAGTTTCCAGTGTAGCATCAAGTAATCGCCGATAACATTCGGTGACCTGGAATGCTTTAACTAGAGAAGACGGTTGATAAATGAGCGTGAGCASGGTCAGTGGAAAAAATAACAGTGTAAATAGATGTAGGATGAAGATGGATATGAGTGGGATAAATRGAGGTTAAAGTAAAAAAATGTTGATACTGATGAATAAGTTTTGTGCATTCCCTATCATTTTTCTTGTGGTCGAGTGGTCTAAGGCGTTGGATCTGTCCTGCAGTGTTAATGGGCGCCGGATCGAGTCCCAACCACATCATAGCTCTTCACAATCACTCGACTCACAACATAACCAACAGGTGACACTCTGCACATTCTCACAGCGTTTCGTGTCACTTCAACACTTGGTGCAATGCACAACACCGACCAGTGGCACTGCCTTACCTAGTCACATTCACAGACAACATGGTCTCACAGTATGCTACTACTCTGATGTATGCTGATCAGTGTATTCCTATCAGCCATCGGTGGMGAGGCTGAATAGAAGACTGACGCTTGTTGTGGAGCACATGCTTGGATTCACATGATCCTCTAGTACGAGCACGTATTTGTATGCGTCTTACTGGACGTAGGAAAGATGCTGCAAGAAAGCCTGTTASGGTTGTACTTAGTGATGATAGTCAAGCTGAGTATATATTTGAGGAACAACTAGGAATACACTGATCAGCATACATCAGAGTAGTAGCATACTGTGAGACCATGTTGTCTGTGAATGTGACTAGTTAAGGCAGTTCCAGTGGTCGGTGTTGTGCATTGCACCAAGTGTTCAAGTGAC
>NZ_RJVQ01000006.1 GCF_003856525.1 Vibrio viridaestus | reverse complement strand
CATCTTCCGGCTCAGCGTCTCCAGGCTCGCCACTCTCGTCAGCATCCGCTAATTCAGATGGCTCTGATGCCGCTTCTTCGAGTAGATCGTCTTCGCTTAATTCTGGTAGCTCTTCACCCGCGATAGCATCAACGTCTTCAGCAGTGGCTTCGTCAGTCTCTTCCTCTGCTTGTGACTCGACTAACGTATCGTCTTCGTCAAATTCAGGAAGCTCATCATCAGTAAGCTCCGCCAGCACACCTTCCGGCTCAGCGTCTCCAGGCTCGCCACTCTCGTCAGCATCCGCGATCTTAGATGACTCTGATTCCGCTTCTTCGAGTAAATCGTCTTCACTTAGCTCAGGGAGTTCTTCATCTTCTGCTTCAGCGTCCTCAAACTGAGCCAGAGTATCCTCAGGTTCAACCTCGTCTTCGGCTATCGCTTCGTCGAGTTCAGGTTCAGTGATAGAGGCTTCACCAGGACTCTCGAGTACATCATTACTCACGCTTGAGTCTACGTCAGGCTCTTGAAGTAAATTGTCACTCTCAATGACATCGTCATTTTCGATAACAACGTCCGCGCCTTGAGTTAATGGCTCTTCTGCAACATTTTCGTTCTGAACTTCTTGAGGCTCTTCAATCTCAGCTATTTCATCGGCCTCGATATTCTCTGAAGCGTCCTCTTCATCTATCAACCAGTCTTCATCTTGGGGAACACCGAATTCGTTTGGTGTTGCCGTTTCGCGCTCAACTTCGTGCTCCGGCCCTGATTCAATATCGTCATCAGAATCACTATCCTGTCCTTCAATCTCCGGATTAAAGTCAAAATCCTCTCCCTGCTCATTTTCAAGGTCGATATCTTCTAGGAGCGGATCATTCTCAGGAATCGAGTCAATGAGATCATCAATGAAATCGTCACTGTTAAACGCTGTGGTCTCTTCATTGTCTTCAACAACTTCAGCCGATGGTTCGGGCTCCTGCGCACTTTGTTCGATTTCAATTAGTTCATCAAGGAATTCCGTACCATCATCGATTGGATCAGCTGGGAGCTCAGGATCATCAACAAATGTATTATCAGGTTGTTCTTCTTGACTAACTGTCGATTCGAATAACTCGTCTAGAGCATCAAGATCGTTACTAAAGTCATCCAGTTCTTCATCATCTGACTCAGTCTCAACGTCAGATTTTTTGTCTTCTTCCAGAATTTCATCTAGGGTTGCGTCCGAAGAAGAGAGCAATTCATCATCAAAATCGTCATCATCACTAGAAAGATCAAATCCGGAGAGCTCTTCAAGTTCCTTATCCCAATCGGCGTTTTCAGCTTCATCTTCTTCAATCAATTCATCGAGAAGAGCGATATCGCTTTCTTCCATTGGTTCTTCCGACAATTCCACATCATCGGCATCAACCGCATTTTTTTCTAACTCGTCGAGATCTGCTTGGGATTCAATGCTACTGAACAGGTCTTCTAAATCATCATCAGAGGCAATAGCAGCATCACCTACATCGAATTCGTCTAGACTTTCGTCTCCAGATAACGGTTTATCCTCTAGATCATCTAACTCATCCAGTTCCTCAGCTCCAGCCAGCAAGCTTTCCAGATCATCTTGCGAAATTAACTCGTTATCATCGTCAGAAAGGTCAAAGTCATCATCAAGGTCATTAGCAACCTCATCCAATGCTTTCTCCATTTCTTCCAAACCGAGAGCTTTGTCATCGTTAACGCTAATTCCATTAGCACTTTCCGTTAACTCGTCATCAATTGGAGCACCTGTAAAATCGCCATCATCGTCAATAGCGGAGAACAGATCATCGGCAGATTCATCTTCGAGATTTAAATCTAGGTCGTCATCATCCAACTCAGCAAACACGTCATCGGTATTAATTGAGTCTTCGTCATTGTCATCCGCTGAGAATAAGTCATCGTCGAGCATCAAATCATCGACATCGTCAGAAGAGGACGATGGGTCACCGATATTGACAGATTCTGGCTGCTCTGGATTAACAACTGGCTGAGTAGGTTCAGCATCTTCTTTATTACGCTTACGCATGAACAACGTAATCAGGAACGCCAGCAAGGCACCGGGAATAATTCCCAGAGCCGCCACAACCCACCATTTCGATAAAAGGTTATCTAGCGTTGATGGTGCGAGCTTAGCCGCTTCTTCAGCTTTCCTTTTCTCTTCAGCAAGCAGTTTTTCAACTTCTGAACGAATACGAGCTTCATCATCTAAGTTCGATTTCAAGTTATCAACTTCAGACTGAACCTCTGACAACTTGAGCATCAGACGGTGATTTTTTTCTTCTAATGCAAGTAGGTTTTCGCTGTCGTTCTGATTAACAGAACTTAAGTTAGGAACATCAGGCTGAGTGATTTCTGCGAGCTTACTTTGCAGGTTATTAGCCGTATCGGTAGGCGGAGACTCCGGCTCTGGTGTCGTCGGTTGTTGAGGTTGATTACTTGCAGTCTGAGACGCTTGTTCTGGCGGTTTAGCAGGCGCAGTGGATGTCGCATTTTGAGATGGAGTAGTAGCTCTTCTTTGCGATGCGACTTGCCGATCCAAGCGAGCTTGGTGAGCTTTCATAACCGCCACAGCCTGAGCCGTTGAAACACTTGAAACCTGCTCTAAAGAAGGAACACGCAGCGTACTCCCTGGTATTAGCGTATGTATATTTTGATTTTCAAAGGCTTCTGGATTTAGTTCAAAAATCGCAAGTAGTGTTTGTTGTACTGTGACTTGATTCGTTGGTCTTAATCGACTGGCGATTGACCACAATGTTTCGTTTTGTCCTGTAGGACCATAAAAACGCGAAGGTTGTCCGTTATCAGGAAGCGCAGTATTCCCGCCAACAGACTGGTTATATTGAGGTGCATCCTGCACTTGTCCCTGCGGACCAACTAGACGAATACCCGCTGCACTGACAAAAGAATTCTGTGTCACGACTGCTAAAGTCATACCAACTAGCAGACGTTTTAAAAAATGACGCATATAAGGCTCAGCTACGTGCTTTTGATAATATAAAATTAATAATCTGTTAAATATATCGGAATACGTGAGCAAAACTATAGTAGAACAAGAAAAAATGTGTTTTGACTTCAATATTTTCTCTTTTCTCACATATTTTGTTGTATTTTCTTTGCTTTTATAGTGACAAAAGCCAGCAAAGCTGGCTTTTGTAAAGTATAGATGAGCATTTCCAATAAAGGATTATTTTCCTTCAATTTTTGCCCATGTATCTCTCAAACCGACAGTACGGTTAAAGACAAGTTTTTCAGCACTAGAATCAATGCTATCTGCGCAGAAATAGCCCATTCGCTCAAATTGGAATGCTTTTTCTGGTTCTGCGCTTTGTAAGCTTGGTTCAACGAAGCCTTGCAATTTCACTAGCGAGTCTGGATTGATTGTCGATGCAAAATCCTTTGCAGCTCCAGGATTTGGTACTGTAAACAGACGCTCATAAACACGAATCTCAGCTGGAAGACCTTTCTCAACCGATACCCAGTGGATAACGCCCTTAACTTTGCGACCATCTTCAGGATTCTTGCCTAAAGTGTCCACATCATAAGTACAGTAGATAGTCGTGATTTCGCCGTTGTCGTCTTTTTCAATACGCTCAGCCTTAATAATGTAGGCACCACGTAACCGAACTTCTTTACCTAACACCAAGCGCTTATACTTCTTGTTAGCTTCTTCACGAAAGTCTTCACGTTCAATCCATAGCTCACGGGTAAATGGTACTTCACGTTCGCCCATCTCTGGCTTATTAGGATGATTGGCCGCAGATACATATTCTACTTTGTCTGCATCAAAGTTTTCGATGACGATTTTTACTGGATCAAGTACTGCCATTGCTCTTGGCGCATTCTCATTCAGATCATCACGAATACATGACTCTAAAGAACTAAACTCAATCGTATTATCTTGCTTTGTCACACCAATACGTTTACAAAACTCGCGAATAGATGCGGCCGTAAATCCTCGGCGACGAAGACCGGAAATCGTTGGCATACGTGGGTCATTCCAGCCATCAACCAATTTTTCAGTCACTAATTGATTGAGCTTACGTTTTGACATTACAGTATATTCGAGGTTTAGACGACTAAACTCATACTGGCGAGGATGGCAACCAATAGAAATGTTGTCTAAGACCCAATCGTAAAGACGACGGTTATCTTGGAACTCAAGGGTACACAATGAGTGCGTGATACCTTCGAGCGCATCTGAAATACAGTGAGTAAAGTCATACATCGGATAAATACACCACTTATCACCCGTCTGGTGATGCGTAGCAAAACGAACACGATATATCACAGGATCACGTAACACGATAAAAGAAGAAGCCATATCGATTTTGGCACGCAAACACGCTTCACCTTCTTTAAAGCCACCCGCTCTCATTTTTTCAAATAGCTCAAGGTTTTCTTCCACAGAACGATCGCGATAAGGACTGTCTTTACCTGGTTGAGTTAACGTACCACGGTATTCTCTAATTTGCTCTGGTGTAAGCTCTTCAACATAAGCTAACCCCTTTTGAATCAGCTCAACCGCATATCCGTGTAACTTATCGAAGTAATCGGAAGAATAATGGATAGAGCCTGCCCATTCAAAGCCAAGCCAGTTAACGTCTTTCTTAATAGACTCAACGTATTCAATATCTTCTTTTTCAGGGTTAGTATCATCAAAACGAAGGTTACACTGCCCCTGATAGTCCTGTGCAATACCAAAGTTCAAACAGATAGACTTCGCATGGCCTATGTGAAGATATCCATTTGGTTCTGGTGGAAATCGAGTATGAACACTTGTATGTTTACCTTCCGCAAGATCTTTATCAATGATCTGACGGATGAAATTCGATGGACGAGCCTCAGCTTCACTCATCTATATCACCTCAAAAACGTTAGTATTGCCAGAGTACTTGTATCTATAGTGACAAGCACAAACCTTAATTGACCGTAATGATCCACAATTATTGTGCAATGCACAATATTATCTCTCGAATATTTATCAATATTTCGTTTTTTCTCCAGATATTCCTATCTATCTGGTCACTAATTAACAGATCGCTTTCGATTTAAGCGCTCATATTCCATAACGTTACCAAATAAAGTGACCTATCCCACACGATGGACTTATAACTCAAGAACACGACTTTATTTTTACAATCAAAAAAGTATATTAACCGTTGAAGTTGTTGAAGGTAACACGGTGAAGTAAATATAAAATTTCCTCACCATGGTAAGTCGCTGGTAGTTTAAATCGTTTCTTTACGCATTTTATGGCTCAACTACGTCGAATCATTACTTCACAAACAGAAATGGAGCACGAATCTTATTGCATTTACGCTCCCCAAGCATGTATTTAGTCGAGCAAATTAGTAATGAATGGCGCACAAAAAGGTAATGTCGATTTAGTTAAGCAATTAAATGGTGCAGCGGTCTATCGGCTTATCGATCAAAAAGGACCGATTTCTCGTATTCAAGTGGCAGAGCTCAGTCAGCTCGCTCCAGCCAGTGTAACAAAAATAACGCGGCAATTGTTGGAAAAAGGCCTGATTAGAGAGGTCGCCCAACAGGCATCTACAGGTGGCAGGCGCGCCATATCATTAAAAACCGAAACTCAACCCTTTCATTCGATTGCTGTTCGCCTAGGCAGAGACTATGTGCAAATTTCTCTTTACGATCTTGGTGCGACTGAGATTGTGTCAGAGTATCACGAATTTAATTATCTGCATCAAAGTGAACTTATCGAGGGTTTGATTGATCATATTCGCACGTTTATCACCCAGCACAGTCGTTTAATTGAACACCTTATCGCAATTGGTGTTGTACTACCTGGTTTAGTTAACCCAGAGTTGGGTGTTGTCGAATACATGCATAACGTTGAAATTGATGCACTGTCGCTCGGTGACATTATTCGAGATCACTTTGGCGTCGAATGTTTTATAGGTAATGACATTCGAGGTCTCGCGTTAGCTGAACATTATTTTGGCGCAAGCCAGGACACTCAGGATTCTATTCTTATTAGTATCGGGCGCGGTACCGGTGCTGGCATGATTGTTAACGGTCAAATCTTTCTAGGCTACAACCGGAATGTAGGTGAAATTGGGCATGTGCAAATTGACCCTTTAGGCGATCGCTGTCAGTGTGGCAATTTCGGTTGTCTTGAAACAGTAGCATCAAACCCCGCGATTTTACGTCGAGTCCACCGATTACTTGAGCAAGGTCACCCATCCTCTCTCAGCGAGTTAAACAGCTTTGGTATTGATGATATTTGTGCTCACGCAAACTTGGGGGATGAATTGTCTCGCCAGATTCTGATCAATGTGGGTAACCATGTTGGTAAAGCGGTCGCGATTACCGTCAATCTATTTAATCCTCAGAAAATTGTCATCGCTGGTCAAGTGACAACAGCGAAAGAACTGATATTTCCTGCAATAGAGCGTAATGTTCAAAGCCAATCGCTTAAAGCATTTTACAACAACCTACCGATTGTGGCTTCACAAGTATATAAACAACCAACTATTGCTGCGTTTGCTATGATTAAACGAGCCATGCTTAATGGTGTATTGTTACAAAAATTACTCGGCGAATAATCGACGCACTGCATACATCTGAAGGTGATATGGTAATATGCCTGTCGCCTTCAATTTAATGATAATTAAAAGATAAAATGGATCTTTTTGTTTTAACGACAGCGTTTATCGCTGGAATTATAGCGCTCAAACTTCAACTGCCTCCAATGGTAGGTTTTTTACTTGCCGGTTTTGCGCTGCATACTTATGGTGTTGAGTCATCCGAGACTATCACTACCTTATCAGACTTGGGTGTCACCCTACTTCTATTTACAATAGGTCTTAAACTCGATATCAAAACACTGCTGGCAAAAGAGGTATGGTTAGGATCGACGATACATAATGTCCTATCAACATTGGTGCTAACTGCTCTACTCTTTGGCTTGCAACTACTTGGTATTTCCAGCTTGTCAGGACTTTCACTCGAAAGTCTAGCTATCGTTGGCTTTGCACTCTCGTTCTCAAGTACAGTATTCGCGGTTAAATCTCTACAAGAGAAAGGCGAAATCAATTCTACCTACGGTAACTTAGCGATAGGTATTCTCGTAATGCAGGATATTTTCGCTGTTCTATTCCTTACAGCGTCCACGGGCAAGCTGCCTGAATGGTACGCTATCGCGTTATTTGTTCTGCCTTTTCTACGTCCATTATTCTACAAACTATTAGATAGTGTTGGACATGGTGAAATGTTGGTGCTGTTTGGTATTTTCTTCGCACTGGTGGTTGGAGCCGGTCTGTTTAAGCTAGTTGGCCTGAAACCCGACCTCGGTGCTATTGTGATGGGAATGCTTCTCGCTGGTCACACAAAAGCGTCTGAACTTTCAAAATCTCTTTTTAACTTGAAAGAGCTATTCCTTGTGTGCTTTTTCTTGAATATTGGCTTAGATGCGGAACTGACATTAGCCGGCATTATACTCGCTTTCGTTCTACTACTGCTCCTCCCTCTGAAAGCCGTTCTGTATTACTGGGTTATTAATCGCTTTCACTTTCGTGTTCGAACTAGCTTTTTGACGACACTTACTCTTTTGAACTTCAGTGAGTTTGGTCTTATTGTCGGTGGTTTGGCCTATAAGTCGGGATGGATTAATACAGACCTTCTGGTTGCGCTAGCTGTTTCGGTACCACTGTCATTTTTAGTTTCAGCCCCATTGAATAAATTGAGCAACGCTCTTTATCAGAATAACCGGAAGTTTTTGCATGAAGTGAGCGCAGATAGACTTCACAGTAAAGATCAGCTTATCCGTCCAGGAAAAGCTCAGGTACTGATTCTAGGTATGGGACGTATCGGTGCTGGCGCGTACGAAGAGCTAGAAAGACGCTACGGACAAATATGTTTGGGAATTGAAGTTCGTGACGATACAGTCGCAGAACATAGAGAAAATGGTAAAAACGTCATAGCCGGTGATGCGATGGATAGTGACTTTTGGTCACGCATAATCGACACCGGTAATGTAAAGCTTGTATTACTTGCAATGCCTCATCATCAAGCTAATGAGATAGCTTTACAGCAACTTAAAAACCTCGGATTTGAAGGTAAAATTGCAGCAATCGCTGACTATCCGGATCAGATAGATACTCTGTTAGAATCGGGAGCTCACGCAGCATTTAACGTCTACAGCGAAGCTGGTAGTGGTTTTGCTCGTCATGTCTGCCGAGAATTAGAGCCATCTTTTGATAACCAAAATGGCGATGTGGTGTAAGGAAACTGGCTAATTTTTACCTACTTTTAAAAACCATCAACTCAAACATTGAAAAAATTAGAAAATATTTAACACCAACAAGTTTATTTAAGATTTTTACTATTTTTGGGTTGTTTTTTTTAATGAAAGTGGCAAATTTAGGCCATCAAGTTAAATAATATAAATAAAGGAATGAGTATGTGTTCGATATTTGGGATTCTAGACATTAAGAGCGACGCAGCAGCACTAAGACCTGTTGCACTTGAAATGTCAAAAAAACTACGCCACCGCGGTCCAGACTGGTCAGGAATTTACGCATCGGATAGAGCAATCCTTGCTCACGAGCGTTTGGCAATTGTTGGTTTAAATAGTGGTGCGCAGCCATTATACAGCCCAAATGGAAAACACATTCTTGCCGTTAATGGTGAAATTTATAACCACAAAGAAATTCGTGCTCGTTACGAGGGAAAATACGATTTCCAAACAGATTCTGACTGTGAGGTAATCCTAGCTCTTTATGAAGATATGGGCGCGGATCTACTAGAAGAACTGAACGGTATCTTTGCTTTCGTTCTTTACGATGAAGAAAAAGACGAATATCTTGTTGGTCGCGACCATATTGGTATTATCCCAATGTACCAAGGTTTGGATGAACACGGTAACTACTATATTGCTTCAGAAATGAAAGCACTTGTTCCTGTTTGCAAAACAATCAGTGAATTTCCTCCAGGTAGCTACTATGGTTCTAAAGATGCAGAGCCTGTGCGTTACTATGTTCGTGACTGGAATGAATTTGCAGCTGTTGAAAATAACGTAACGAGTAAAGAAGAGTTAACTGAAGCACTTGAAGCAGCAGTTAAACGTCAACTTATGACAGACGTACCATACGGTGTGCTTCTTTCTGGTGGTCTTGACTCATCAATTACATCCGCAGTAGCAAAACGCTATGCTGCAATGCGTATTGAAGACGATGAAAAATCTGCTGCATGGTGGCCACAACTTCACTCATTCGCAATTGGTTTAGAAGGTGCTCCAGACCTTAAAGCCGCTCGTGAAGTTGCAGAGCAAATCGGTACTGTTCACCATGAGATGACTTATACAATCCAAGAAGGTTTGGATGCGATACGTGATGTTATCTACCATATCGAAACATATGATGTAACCACCATTCGCGCGTCTACACCAATGTACTTGATGGGTCGCAAAATCAAAGCTATGGGCATTAAAATGGTGCTCTCTGGAGAAGGTGCTGATGAAATCTTTGGCGGTTACTTATACTTCCATAAAGCACCAAACGCGAAAGAATTCCATGAAGAAACCGTACGTAAATTGCTTGCTTTGAACATGTTTGACTGTGCTCGTGCAAACAAATCTCTCGCCGCTTGGGGTGTTGAAGGCCGAGTACCATTCTTGGATAAAGAGTTTATTGACGTTGCGATGCGCCTGAACCCGAAAGATAAAATGTGTGGCAATGGTAAAATGGAAAAACACATCCTTCGTGAGTGCTTTGAACACTACCTACCAGAATCAATCGCGTGGCGCCAGAAAGAACAGTTCTCTGATGGTGTAGGTTACAACTGGATTGACACTCTAAAAGCAACTGCTGCAGAGAAAGTCACTGATCAACAAATGGAAACGGCAAAATTCCGCTTCCCATACAACACGCCAACAACAAAAGAAGGTTATGTATACCGTGAGATTTTTGAGGAGCTATTCCCTCTTGAGTCTGCTGTTCACTGTGTACCTGGTGGTCCATCTGTTGCGTGTTCATCTGCAAAAGCAATTGAATGGGATGAGTCATTTAAAAACATGGCCGACCCTTCAGGTCGAGCAGTTAAAAGTGTTCACAAAGACGCTTATTAATTTGCTTTGAAATGACTTCTTAGTATGTAAAAAGGCGATGAATTTAACGGTTCATCGCCTTTTTTACCACCCGAACTTTTATATCTTTCTATAATTCGAGATCTTTATTACTGATGCTCATTGTGACAGGGCTGTTAATCAGTTTGATCAGCATGACAGAACGAGTTTCTCCATCCGGTTCCTGATATATCGCTTCAATACCAGCAAACTGACCACTTTTAACCCGAACTTTTTCCCCTTTCTTGGGTAACATTTCTGTCGCCGCCTTATCGAGCTCTGGCTGAAGTTCTTGTAATTCGTTGATGAGTGCTTCTTCAATCTCTTTCGGGTGACTCCCAAAGCGAATAAAGTCAACCACCCCTCTCGTCGAACGAATTGTGGTAAACGATGGACCCGCTTCAAAATCAAAATTTACAAAGACATAGGATGGAAATAGTGGCTCGCGGGTTAATTGTTTTTTACCACGCAAAATTTTCTCAACAGATATCTCAGGATAAAAGCAGCCTACACCCTGATTGCTCAAATGCTGTTTAGCTCTGGCTTGTTCCCCTCGTTTACAATATAACAAATACCACTTTTTCATATTATTTCGCCAACCGATTCTTAAATGTCTATCTACTTTAAATTTATGTCTAACAGGCTATACGAGCGCTGTCTTTACAATATGCTCCATTAACTTGATATGGGCTTCGTTATCATTCAGGCACGGAATGAAATGGTAATCATCACCTCCAGCTGCGATAAACGACTCTTTCCCCTGCTGTGCGATTTCTTCCAATGTTTCAAGACAATCGACTGAAAACGCAGGTGAAATTACATCCAGCTTTTTTACGCCTTTTGAGGGAAGAGCTTCTAACGTTTTATCCGTATAGGGTTGCAACCACTCTTCACGCCCAAACCTAGATTGATAAGTATGACCAATTTTATCCGAACCTAAACCTAACTCTTTAGCTAGTAGCTCCGTTGTACGTTCACAATGTAGGGGGTAAATATCACCATTGTCCGCATATCGTTGGGGGATACCGTGGTAAGAACACAACAGATAATCACCCTGTCCATTGAGACGCCAACTCTCACGAACTGACTGGGCTAATGCTCTAATATAAAGTGGATGATCATGATAATCACGCACGAAGTGAATATTTGGAATCACTCTTTGCTTTGATAACACTTTTGCAAGAGCATCAAACACAGACCCCGTTGTCGAAGCAGAATATTGCGGATAGAGCGGTAATACAACGACGGATTCGACGCCTTTTTCAGCTAATCTTTTCATCCCCTGCTCGACCGACGGTGAGCCATAAGTCATGGCTAATTCTACTGGGATATCAAGCTGCTTTTCTAACTTCACCTTCTGCCGCTGAGAATAAACCATCAGGGGAGATCCATCATCTAGCCAGATGGACTGATATAATTTTGCCACTTTAGGTGAACGGATAGGCAAAATAATACCATGTAAAATTGGACACCAAAGCCAGCGCGTTAGATCCACCACTCTCTGATCATGTAGAAACTGCCCCAAAAAGGCCTTAACTGCTTTAGGTGTTGGTTGTTCTGGTGTTCCTAAATTAGCAATCAAAACACCGGTCTTGCCTGGCTGCATAAATGCTCCTGTGAGTAAAAACCCCGATTCAACGGACTCTTAAGAGAAAATATATCATGCTTGAGATATAAAAAAAGCGACCTGGTATCGGTCGCTTTTTTATTGAGCAAATCAATCTTAAGAAAGTGCTTTTTCCAGATCCGCACTCACTTGATCAACAGGTTTAGTACCATCGAATTTCAAATAAGTGGTATTACCCGCAGCAGCTTCTTTACCATAGTACTCGATAAGTGGAGCCGTTTGATTATGGTATACGTCTAGACGTGCACGAACAGTTTCTTCTTTATCATCTTCACGAATAACCAGTTCTTCACCTGTCACGTCATCCTTACCTTCCACTTTTGGTGGATTGTAAACAGCGTGGTAAGTGCGGCCTGATGCCAAGTGAACACGACGACCAGCCATACGTTCAACGATAACGTCATCTGCAACATCAAATTCAATAACGTAATCTACGTTAACACCTAATTCTTTGAGACCATCAGCTTGAGGAATCGTGCGAGGAAAACCGTCTAGCAAGAAACCATTTTCGCAATCAGGTTGTGCGATACGCTCTTTAATCAGACCCAGAATAATATCATCTGACACAAGTTGACCTGCATCGATTACAGCTTTCGCTTTTTTACCCAGTTCAGTACCAGCTTTAATTGCAGCACGTAACATATCCCCAGTTGAGATTTGAGGGATGCCGTACTTTTCCATGATGAATTGAGCTTGTGTACCTTTACCTGCACCTGGAGCACCTAAAAGAATGATGCGCATGTTAAATCCTCTTTAAGAAAATATTGTTTTATACCGAAGCTCACTGCGAAATAAATGAAAAACGATAAGTTTCGGTATAACAGAGATTGCAACGAATCATCTCTACAGAAAATCGAATTCTGTAAAACAAAGAAATTCAGGGCACGAATACTATCATAAAAAAAATCATTTCGGATCGAAATTAGACTAAAGATTCCATTTATAAAGTCAGATTTATGCTACCCAATTTATTTCGAGCCCTAAAAAAGAAAGCCCGCTAACCGGCGAGCTTTCTAGGTATTGACCTTAACTTATTAAGCTTTAACGAGTAAATCGTTAACCGCAGATAAGAACTGAGAAGGGTCGTCCATAGAACCACGCTCCGCAAGCATCGCCTGACCGAGCAGAAGCTCAACCCAGCGACCAAAGAGTTCTTCATCAGGCTCATCAGCCATTTTCTTAACTAGCGTATGCTCAGGGTTAAGTTCGAGAATATATTTAACCTCTGGCGCCGCCTGACCTGCAGCCTCAAGCAGTTTTGCCATTTGAGTACCGATCTCAAAGTCATCTGTAACGACAACGGCGGGAGTCGACGCTAACTTAAAGGTCGTTCTGACTTCTTTAACTCGCTCACCCAAATAGGACTTGGTTCTTTCTACAACAGACTTAAACTCTTGTTCAGTCTCTTTGTGCTTTTCTTTTTCCGCTTCATCCTCAAATTTTGATAAATCAAGGCCTGCTTTGGTAATAGATTGGAAAGATTTACCATCAAAGTCAGTGAGATAGTTCATTAACCACTCATCAATGCGATCAAACATCAAAATAACTTCAATGCCTTTTGACTTAAACTGCTCTAGGTGAGGACTGTTTTTCGCCGCCGCATAGCTATCTGCGGTGATGTAGTAAATTTTATCCTGCCCTTCTTTCATACGCTCAACGTAGGATTTCAGGCTTACATTTTGTTCAGAGCTATCATTGTGAGTTGAAGCGAAACGTAACAAACCAGCGATTTTCTCTTTGTTTGTCATGTCTTCTGCTGGGCCTTCTTTCATGACCAGACCAAATTCTTTCCAGAAATTTTGGTATTTTTCCTCATCATTGTTAGCTAGACGCTCCAGCGTGGTTAGAACACGCTTAGTACATGCATTACGCAGAGATTGCGTCACTTTATTGTCTTGGAGAATCTCACGTGAGACATTTAGAGGCAGATCATTCGAATCGATTAGCCCGCGAACAAAACGTAAGTAAGAAGGCATGAACTGCTCAGCGTCATCCATAATAAAGACACGTTGAACATAGAGTTTTAATCCGCGGCGATGATCGCGATTCATCATATCCCAAGGTGCTTTAGCAGGGATATAAAGTAGGCTCGTGTAATCGTTTTTACCTTCAACACGATTATGACTCCAAACTAATGGGTCACCAAAATCGTTGGAAACGTGCTTGTAAAACTCTTGATACTCTTCGTCTGTAATCTCTGACTTGCTGCGGGTCCAAAGCGCTTCCGCTTTGTTGATTTTTTCCCACTCTTTCTCACCTGTCTCTTTGCCTTCCTCATCGCGTTTGATGCTCTGAATATAAACAGGAATACCGATGTGGTCAGAATATTTCGAAACTAACTCTTTAAGACGCCATTCTGACAGGAATTCTTTACCTTCATCGCGCATATGCAGAATAATGTCAGTACCACGACTTTCTTTGGTAATGGTTTCAAGAGAGTATTCACCTTCTCCCTGAGAGTGCCATTGCACAGCTTGATCGACACTGTCTTCTGCAGCACGAGTACGAACAGTAACCGCATCAGCCACAATAAATGCTGAATAGAACCCAACACCGAACTGACCGATCAATTGAGAATCCTTGACTTGGTCATTCGAAAGCTGGGAGAAGAACTCTTTGGTGCCAGATTTCGCAATGGTACCCAGGTTTTCGATAACACTTTCTCGGTTCATACCGATACCATTATCGGAAACGGTCAGCGTGTTTGCTTCTTCATCGAAAGAAAGCTTAACCGATAAATCGGCATCACCCTGATACAGATCAGGGTTAGAAAGCGCCTGAAAGCGTAATTTGTCAGCAGCATCAGACGCATTTGAAATCAACTCACGTAAAAATATCTCTTTATTCGAATAAAGAGAGTGGATCATTAAATGCAGTAATTGTTTTACTTCTGATTGAAACCCACGTGTTTCTTTGTTGTTTGCAGCAGTTTCGCTCATCTTGTACTCCATAACTATTCTCGTTTGGATGACATCGTCAAACTTTTACTTAGTGACAACGTACCGTTGCTAGTAAGATGAGGTTGGAAATATGGATTTCAAGCTAGAAAAGTTAAAAAACGCTGTTTTTTTTAATTTTTATCAGTATCCTGTATACGCATGTAATATGATATCTCTCAATAATGGACAGTAAACATCGACTATTAACTCGTCCTTAACTCATAACCCAGCATAATTAATTCATAATTAGTCAGTTTGACAACAAGAACAAAAAGAAGATATTGATGAATACACTAGGCACCAAGTTCATCTTAGCAGACCAGTATGTATTCGATCCGAACAGCAATACGTTGTTTGATAGAAGCAGTGACGAATCTGTGCGACTCGGCAGCAATGAAAGTCGTATACTTTTGATGTTTGTTCTCCACCCATCAGAAGTCATAAAAAGAGATGAATTACATGACTTTGTTTGGAGGCAACAAGGCTTTGAGGTCGATGACTCGAGTTTGACTCAAGCTATATCAACATTACGTAAAATCCTAAATGACTCCACTAAATCACCACAGTTTATAAAAACTGTTCCTAAACGTGGATATCAGTTTATTTCGGATGTTGAGAAAACAACAGCCGCAAAAGGGACGTTACAGGCAAAAGAGAAGCAAGAAGACGTCACACCGCTTACTTCTGAGCAACAAACTAGTGATGTTGAGCTATCTTCCGGAGAACAGAACACAGTCTCCGAACTTGACACCACTGAGGCCTTAGCTCAAGTGTCATCGGTTGAGCCCGTGATAACTAGCAATAATGTAAGTCCGCAAGAAAGCAGTAGCAGTACCGTTTCTCCGATAAAGAAGTGGTCTTTGAGTATCAAGTTGTGTCTCCTACTGACCCTATTGATTCCTGTTGTTGCTTTTATATCTGATCAACCCAAAATAACTGAGTTTAATACTCTCGCTACTTATGAAAATGTCGCAATCGAAACACCGGTGAACCACCCAGATTTGTCGCAATGGATACCAACGATCAAACTATGCCTTGGTAAATATAAAGAGCGCCATCCTAATCAAGGGATGCCTGTCCGTATCATTGCAACTGGCGGAGTCGAAGATAAGTTGAACCTAAATTATATTTTCGACCAGCAGGACGAAGAACGTAATGTAACCATTAGTGTTCTCGGGACTCAAAGCGATCTGTCTAAACTATGTCGGTAGGAATGATGAATAAAAAGATAGCAGCCACACTCTTACTCATTTCGCTTGGACTCAGTTGCTGGTTATACTGGGGTAGCAACTACAAGTTAAAACAGCTTGTTACGTCTAGAGAATGGCAATCAAGAATTGTCACACTCATAGAGCACAGTAACGATGCAGAGTCAGTAGGCCCTCTGAAACGTGTCGACGTTACATCAAACGTTAAGTATTTGCCCAATGAAACCTATATACGAGTATCTGTGCTCAAACTGTATTCTGATGAAGCGGGTCAAGATCCAGAGACGACTATTGATGTTTCGGAGTCAGGAACGTGGCAACTCAGTGAAAATTATCTTTTAATTTCTCCTACGGAATTCAAAGATATTTCGTCTAAACAGA
Source organism: Vibrio viridaestus (assembly GCF_003856525.1). GTDB lineage: Bacteria > Pseudomonadota > Gammaproteobacteria > Enterobacterales > Vibrionaceae > Vibrio > Vibrio viridaestus. The sequence goes on along the minus strand of NZ_RJVQ01000006.1, from coordinate 261,391 downwards.
GTAAGGACTTCACTCCAGAGCAGCTCGACTTAGTTACTCAATTTTTCAAAATGGATGCTCAGCAGAGTAGACGAGTTGATATTGTCGATGATCATACCATGCTGCTCACAAGTCTGAATCACGACTCCACTTTACTTTATTCTGAATAATCATGGACATACTGAGCTCTATAGGGCTATTTATTGGCTCTCTTATATCAAACACGTTGGCAGCGATGTCAGGCGGCGGTGCTGGACTAATACAGTTTCCTTTATTAATTTTTCTTGGTTTACCTTTTTCCGTAGCATTGGCAACGCATAAAGTGGCCAGTGTGGCTCTTGGACTGGGAGCAACGGTAACCCATATGAGAACGGGACGATTTCCATTTAAGTTCACCCTTTATCTCGTTTTAGTTGGGACAATCGGCGTTATTATTGGCGCTCATGTTATCGTTATGGTACCTGATGAAATCGCAAGAAAATTATTAGGCATCATTATTCTGGGCCTTGGGATTTATTCCCGCTTTAAAAAGCAGCTAGGTCAGGAATCATTATTATTGAATCGAACTCCAATAGGTTATGTCGTTGGATCGATCATTTTGATCATCATTGGAATTATCAACGGGTCTATTGCTGCTGGCTCAGGGTTACTCGTCACCATTTTTCTCGTTCGTTGGTTTGGATTCAGCTACAAACAAGCAATCGCTTTAACAATGATTAGTGTCGGTTTTTTCTGGAACGGTATCGGTGGAATTGCCGTTACCGTAGCCGGTGCCCATATCTACTGGCCGTGGTTGCCTATACTATTAGCGGGTTCATTCTTAGGCGGAAGTCTGGGAGCATACTTAGTTAAACGATTGAGCAATCGTGTTATAAAAATTGCCTTTGAAATTCTCACGTTCGTTATTGGAATAAAACTGTTGGTGTAATGATGGATAAAGCAAACATCGATATATACTATTGCCGTCAATGTAATTGGATGTTGCGCGCGACTTGGCTGGCGCAGGAGTTATTACAAACATTTAGTGAAGAAATTTCTCAAGTTAGTCTTCACCCAGACACAGGCGGACGTTTTGAAATCTTTTGCAACGGAACGAGAATTTGGGAACGAAAGACTGATGGCGGTTTCCCTGAAGCGAAAGTTCTTAAACAACGAGTTAGGGACATTATCGACCCAGAGAGAGATCTAGGCCATTCAGACCGAAAATAATGGTCAGTTTGTTAGCTCTAGCCCCATCAAATGCTGGTAATCAAAATCTAGGATTTCCAATGCTCCGTCACTATAGAATCCAAAGCTTGGCTGATGATTCTCTTTAGGAAAAGTTGGAGAGCCAGGGTTAAAAACCGTTACATCGTTTACCTTACCTGCAACCGGAATATGGGTATGACCATGCACTAATATATCGGTCTCACCCAATCTCGGATGGTTTGATGGATTGTATATATGACCATGAGTAAGAAACAAACGATGACCAGATTCTAAAAGCACCCATGAGAAATCAGACAGTGCAGGAAATTCGAGCAACATCTGGTCAACTTCGCTATCACAGTTTCCCCTAACCGCAACGATTCTGTCGGAAAAATAGTTTAACCGTTCAGCAACACTCGCAGGGTCATACCCCAGCGGAATCGAGTTCCTTGGACCATGATTTAGTAAATCCCCAAGCAAGACCAGATAATCAGCCCGTAACGCAGTATATGCCGCCAGCACTTTTTCCACTGCGGGCAAAGAACCATGAATATCTGAGGCAATCAACAATTTCATAAAAATACCCACACCCAAAAAAACCATAAATATTGTATGGGAATTAGTTCTCCTCGTCATCCGTTATCATGCCGTTCATTACGATATTGTTGTAACTGACCATACCGACGATTTCGCCTTTTTCTACCACTGGGGCACGGCTGATACCGAATCGCTCGAACAGACGAGCACAATACTTCACTCTCATATCAGGCTGAACACACAAAGCAGGCTTCGTCATGATTTCATAAATATTTGTTCTTTTTGGCGAACGATTTTGCGCGAGAACTTTTTTTGCTATATCGTTCATGAGCACGATGCCAAACTCGTCATCCTCGTGACGCTTTCTAACAATCAGCGCTTTCACTGACGTTTGCCGTGCAATTTTAATCGCTTCATGGACTGTGGTTAAACCATCAATAATGGCATAAGTATCAGTCATTACATCGCGCACTTTAATTTTGGAGTGATCAGTCATAGTTCATCCTCGACAACTTTAGTTAGTTTTTTTACCTGATGAGAAATACCTACAACATCCTCTATATCAATTTGAAACGCTATCCCCTGTCCTGACTCAGAATCAAACTCACCGACATTATCAATAGTCTCTAAAATGTGCCTTGCTAAGTGTTCTTCGACCACGAATAGTACGACGTCACGCTGAACCTCCAATGTTAAACCGAGAAAGGTTTTCTTCTTATTGACACCTTCACCTCTCGCGTTATTAATAACCGTAGCACCAGTTGCACCCGCCTCCCTTGCAGCATCCAATACCTGTTCCGTTTTCGTATCTTCAACGAACGCGATAATTAATTTAAATCGCATCATTGTTCTCCTCTTCAGTTTTATTTTGCCGATTAATCCACTGTGATATTTGCGCATACCCCATGACTGAAATGATTGGGAACAGACTAGCAAAAGCGATTAATCCAAAGCCATCTAGTAGTGGACTTCTACCTGGAACAGTAGAAGCAAGACCAAGTCCCAGTGCAGCAACAATAGGAACCGTGACAGTTGAGGTGGTTACTCCACCAGAATCGTAAGCTAATGGAATAATAGATTTAGGTGAAAAATGAGTTTGTATCACCACAACCAAGTACCCCGCGATGATGTAATATTGAATCGGATCACCAACGACAATCCGATAACATCCCAAAGAAATACCGACAGCAACACCCATAGCAACAGAGAGTCTCAAGCCCAACGTCCCAATTGCTCCACCCGAAACCTGATTAGCTTTTATCGCAACTGCAATTAAAGAAGGTTCAGCGATAGTCGTACTAAAACCAATAAAAAAAGCAAAGCAGTAAACCCAGTAGTAATCTAACCAGGTAATAGTCGGTCCCTCGCTTAATTTGAACTCAGCTAAAAAAGCGGGATGTGTAAGCTGCTGAGCCATTGCTTCACCTAACGGAAATAAAGCCACCTCAAGCCCCATGAGAAATAGTGCTAGGCCAAGGATAACATAGATAAATCCCAGTAAAATCTTGGGAAATTGATGAATTGGCTTACGTAAAATAATGAGCTGAAAAATGAATAAAACCGAGGCAATGGGTAAAATATCCGACAGAGTCGAAACCAGTGTATCCAAAAATTCGCCTAATCCCAAAATCATACAGTCATCCCATACAACATCACAAAGATCATAGGCAATAAAGATGCAAAGGCAATCAACCCAAACCCATCGACGAGCGGATTTCTTCCTTTAATCACCGAAGAAAGACCGACGCCTAATGCGGTCACTAAAGGAACGGTAATGGTGGATGTGGTTACTCCGCCTGAGTCATATGCAATACCAATGATGGACGGGGGAGCAAAGGCCGTTAATACGACCACTAACACATAACCACCAATAATAATGATATGGATTGGCCATCCTTTTAATATACGCATAACACCAAGCACTATTGCTACCCCAACGGATAACGCAACCGTAAATCTTAATCCTTGTGCGTAGTCTTTTTGTGCAGACAACGTTGAGCCAATCATGCCCCCATCCGCGGCTATTTCTGCAGCCTTTTCTGCAATCGATGTCAGTGCTGGCTCAGCAATCGTAGTCCCGAATCCCAAGAGGAATGAAAACAGGAGTAAAAAAGTGACACTGCCTTTTCGCGCTAACCCATGAGCTAGGGTCTCACCAATAGGGAAAAGTGCCATGTTTAGTCCAAAGATAAAAAAAGTTAAACCCACTACTACCAGTACGATACCAACCAAAATCTTTGAATAATCAGGCATGGGTTGCTGCAAAACTACCAACTGGAAAAAACTCACTACGAAAATAATCGGGAGTAAATCTCTCAAACTTCCAATCATGGCAGAAAAAAGAGCAATTATTGGTCTCATCAGCCTCCCCTATTCATTGCCAATACACGCTTCCTATCTCATTTAGCATTTAGCATTTAGCATTTAGCATTTAGCATTTAGCATTTAGCATTTAGCATTTAGCAAAAAAAGTATGGCAAACGATATTTAGATAGGGTGTGATCTAAAATTAATAAAAGAAAATCAGGATCATAAAAACTAGTATTTGGTAGATAATGCACGATCCATTATTCTTATAATTAATCGATTTGCAGTAAGGATAACGGCGTGAAAATTCTGGTTACTGGCGGAACTGGCCTCATAGGGTCGGCACTATTAAAGTTACTCAGCCCCAATGATATTTGTGTGGTTACTCGTAATATAAGTAAAGCTAAATCTACGCTACGCCATTTGCCCTCAGCCACGTTGTCATTTTTGGATGACCTGCAAAGTTTATCTGACCTAAATAACTACGATGTCGTTATTAATCTGGCAGGAGAGCCAATCGCAGATAAACGCTGGAGTAATGAACAAAAGGAGCGAATTTGCAATAGTCGCTGGGATATAACCAAGCAGTTAGTCTCTCTGATACATGCCAGCACTAATCCTCCTACGGTTTTTATCAGTGGGTCAGCGGTCGGCTATTATGGAGATCAGCAATCTCATCCCTTCGATGAGAGCTTACGAGTTCATAATAACGAATTCGCACATAAGGTATGCATTGAGTGGGAGAAGATCGCACTTAATGCCGCATCCGATCAAACTCGAGTCTGCCTGCTGAGAACGGGTGTAGTATTATCTGCTGAAGGTGGGGCGCTAAAAAAAATGCTCCTCCCTTATCAATGGGGTCTGGGCTCAAGCTTGGGAAACGGCGAACAATACTTTCCATGGATTCATATACGCGATATGGTTAAGGCCATCTTGTTTCTAATGAATACGGACTATGCTCACGGGCCTTTTAATCTTTGTGCTCCGCACCCGGTGACCAACAAATGCTTCAGCCAATCTTTAGCCCATTCTCTAAATAGACCTCATTTTTTAAAAACACCTCAGTGGCTTATTTCAATGGTTATGGGAGAATCATCTAAATTACTGTTTGATAGTGCCAGAGCAAAGCCTAAGGCGTTGACTGATTTAGGTTTTACGTTCGACTTCCCTAGACTTAGACCCGCTTTAGACGATATCCTGAGAAATCATAAATAACACTGGCAACGATTATGTCGAAATATATTCTGATCACGGGGTGCTCATCCGGTATTGGTCTTTGTGCCGCGTTGACACTAAAGGAAAGAGGCTACAAGGTCATCGCCTCATGCCGTAAACAAAAGGATGTAGATAAGCTGATTAGTCTGGGAATAGATTGTATTCAGATTGATCTAGCGGACTCTCAGAGTATAAAACAAGGTGTAGAAGACGCTTTACAGCGCTCAAACAATCAACTTTACGCGGTTTTTAATAACGGTGCTTATGGACAGACCGGTGCTTTAGAAGACTTACCGATTGAGGCATTAAAGGCTCAGTTTACAACCAACTTTTTTGGTTGGCACGAACTTACGACCAAGTTAATTCCTCATTTCAGAAGACAAGGTCAGGGTCGCATCATACAAAACAGCTCAATACTGGGCTTCGCTGCAATGAAGTATCGTGGCGCGTATAACTCGTCTAAATTTGCTTTGGAAGGTTGGACTGATACCATGAGACTGGAACTGATGGGAAGTGGTATTCACATCTCACTTATTGAACCTGGTCCTATAGAGACTCAGTTTCGTCCCAATGCATTAAAAGAGTTTCAGCGATGGATCGACGTAGAGAATAGCGTTCATAAAAGTCAGTATGAACAACAACTGGCCAGACTTAGCAAAGATAAATCGTCCAACAAATTTACCTTGCCACCTGAGTCCTGTATGGAACCGCTGATACACGCATTAGAGTCGCCTAAGCCCAAAATTCGCTATCGTGTGACCACACCGACTAAGGTTTTCGCTGTATTAAAACGCATCTTACCGACAAGAGTCATAGATAAAATTTTATTCAAAGCAGCCTAAAACGTCATCAATCTTTCATATTTCTCCGTTATATTGATGATGTTTTAGTCAGAATCATTTTCGGATTGACCCAATGAGTTTAAATAAATTGAATTGGTTGGGGCTCTTTATAGCGATCGTTGTCATAATCGCTTTATAAAGCGTTCGCACTACAAACTAATTATCATTAATGCCGTCTACGTCATATAGACGGCTTTTTTATCTCTTGAAATCAGCACATTCCGCCCATACTTTATGGCTAATAGAAAGATTAAAAGATCCCAAGGAGCCTCTATGCAACCTCAACATGGTGCAAATTATGTGGAAGTGAATCAAGAAAACTTCCGTGCTGTTATTACTGAATCTCTGCAAAAACCTGTCTTATTGTATTTTTGGGCTCCAGCGAGTGAAGAAAGTCAGCATTTAATTGGACCGCTGAAACAGTTAGCCGAGCAATATAATGGGGCATTTAAACTGGCTTTACTGGATTGCCAAGCCGATCAGGCTATCGCGATGCAATGTGGTGTGCAACAGCTGCCGACCTTAGCTCTATTTTCTAATGGTCAGCCTGTTGATGGCCTTGGCGGCCCGCAACCCATAGAAGCAGTAAAAAGTATGCTAGATAAGCACTTACCAAGTGCCGATGAAATGAACCTTACTCAAGCTCTCACATTAGTCGGCTCGGGTGATTTTGCCAATGCTCTGACCTTACTCAATGCTCTACCCGACGAGCTAAAAACGAAAGGTGAAACAAAGCTCGCTCTCGCTGAATGTTATCTTGAAACTAGCCAGTTTGAACTCGCCGAGCAACAATTACAAAACATCCCTCTTGAATACAAAGATAATTATTACAAAGGGCTTGTCGCAAAATTGGAACTGCATCAAGAAGCCGCGAACAGTCCAGAAATCACGGCTTTAGAAACAGCCTTTCAACAGTCCAACAATGATCCTTCTCTGGCAAAAGAACTGGCCGCTAAATATCATGAGGTCAACAGAGATGAAGAAGCTCTGGAAATGTTATGGATATTCCTGAGTCGAGACCTGAACGCATTAGATGGTGAAATGAAGCGAGTCTTCATGGACATTCTGAGTGCGCTTGGTCAAGGGAATCCACTTTCCGGTAAATACCGTCGCCAATTATATTCCATGATGTACTAACTCATTTATTAGTACATTTAGGTCGATAAAGTTAAGCCAGTATCAATTCTTCGATTACTGGCTTTTTATTTAGCCCTGTCTCAATTCTGAATATGTACCTTTCACTCATCATCTAAGAGAATGTGCCTATCCAAATAATAAAAATTTCATAATAGTCAGATCGCATTTGAAGTGAAGCATGAATAATCTTAGTTACAGAACAGCAAATATTATCTTTCCCCCATTTTCCTTTACTACCTACTTTAGCGCCCGCTTAGGCGGTAGCCTTCGTTTGGGATAAGGAGAATGTATATGACCGAACTTCTTGCTCAAATTAATTTTCTTCATTGGCTAAGTCTGGGACTCGTTCTACTCACTCTTGAACTGATCGGTACTGGCGGTTATTTTTTGTGGCTCGGATTTTCAGCGTTATCGATTGGTATTGTGCTCTGCATTCGTGATGTGCCTTGGGATATTCAATGGCAGGCATTTTGTGGTTTTGCTTTTTTAACATGCTGGTTATGTTGGAAGAAAAACTTTTACCGTAAGCCAGTAAAAAATGAGGCCTATCAGAGAATTAACCCAGAGCAATTGCTGGGACAAACCTTTCGTTTGGAAGAAAGTGTACTCGAGGGTGAATTCAACGTTGAGATAGAGCAAACCAAGTGGTTGGCTATTACTCAGACGCCAATACTCGCAGGTTCTATTGTCACGGTTTATGACCATGATGGATTTAGGTTAATTGTTAAGTCCAGCTAATTCGACTCGTTGGTATGATGGCAACAGCCTTTTAGCTCATCAATAATTGGACACTCACTCTCGTCATTTCCGGGACACTCATCGACCCAGTGTTCCAGCTGTATTCTTATCTGCTCTAGTTCCTTTAGCTTAGTTTTTACTTCATCGAGTTTTTCTTGGGCTTTCTCTTTGACTGCCGCGCTTTTCCTCGTGGGATCTTTTGCAAGATTAACCAAAGCACGACATTCCTCAAGACTAAATCCAACGCGTTTCGCTCGTGCTATAAGCTGAAGCTCTTCAATATGAGAACGTCCATAGGCACGATAGCCGTTAAGCTCTCTGGATGGTGGTGTAATGAGGCCTTTCTCTTCATATAAACGAATCGATTTTGCCGTTAATCCGGTCTCTTTCGAGACTTCACTAATATTCATTTCCACCACCTCCAAATGAGACAAATTGCAATTAACTCATTAAGTCCAGCAAATCTTGTTCCGTTCTGACTTCAATACCTAACTCTTCGGCTTTCGTGAGTTTTGAGCCTGCGTTTTCACCCGCAAATACAATATTTGTATTCTTCGAGACACTGCCTGTCACTTTTGCACCTAAGTTTTCGAGAGCGGTCTTTGCATCGCTCCTGGATAACTGGGATAGAGATCCTGTCAATACCACCACCATACCATCCAATGGTTTCGGAGTATCATCTTTCTCATCTATACGGATGTCATTCCAATGAACCCCTTGACTGATTAAATCGTTGACGACTGCAAGATTGTTTTCTTCTGCAAAAAAGCCTGTGATATGGCTGGCAACAATATTACCGACATCCGGAACTTCGACTAGTTGTTCTAGCGAAGCATCCATAATAGCTTCAAGCGTTCCGAAATACTTAGCTAGGTTCGCTGCGGTCGCCTCTCCAACTTCACGAATACCTAAAGAATATAAAAAACGTGGCAACGTAGTTTCTTTTGATTGATTGAGGGCATCAACGGCGTTTTGTGCCGATTTAGGACCCATTCGCTCAAGAATAGTCAACTGCCCTGCAGAAAGACGGTAGAGGTCTGCAGGTGACTTAATCATTTCTTTATCAACCAACTGCTCTATGACTTTAACCCCCAGTCCATCGACGTCCATAGCCTTACGAGATACGAAATGTTTTAATGCTTCTTTACGCTGAGCCTGACATACCAGTCCGCCAGTACAGCGCGCAACAGCTTCACCTTCAACACGTTCAACGTCTGATTGACAAACCGGGCAATGCGTTGGAAAAACAATGTCCTTTGCGTTTTCTGGACGCTGTTCAGTCACAACTGACACAATCTGAGGAATAACATCACCAGCTCGACGGATTATGACTGTATCTCCAATTTTAACGCCCAGACGCTCAATTTCATCCGCGTTATGCAAGGTCGCATTACTGACGGTAACACCACCAACAAATATGGGTTTCAATTTAGCCACTGGAGTTATCGCCCCTGTTCGTCCGACCTGAAACTCAACATCGTTAAGCAACGTCATTTCTTCCTGAGCAGGGAACTTATAGGCGATAGCCCAACGAGGAGCTCGAGATACAAATCCCAAATCTTCCTGTAACCCAATATCGTTGACTTTGATAACAACACCATCGATCTCATACGACAGCGAATTGCGCCTTTCGCCTATTGCCTTGTAATAGGCTTTTACATCGTCATTATGAGTAACCTTTTGGGTCTCGGGACACATAGGTAATCCCCAGTGCTTCAACTGTTCCAGGCGGCCAAAGTGAGAATCAGCTAATTCGACGCCTTCTACCACACCGACCCCATACGCATAAAAACTCAAAGGACGCTTAGCGGTAATTTTTGAGTCTAACTGACGCAAGCTTCCTGCAGCAGCATTACGTGGATTAACGAATGTCTTTTCACCTTTTTTAGCAGCCGCTTCATTTAAGGCATCAAATCCTGCTTTGGGCATAAAGACTTCGCCACGCACCTCAATTCTTTGGGGAATGTCAGTGCCACGGAGCTTAAGAGGAATACATTTGATTGTCCGAACGTTTTCAGTAATATTCTCTCCAGTTGCACCATCACCACGAGTCGCCGCTCGAGTGAGAACCCCATCTTCATACAAGATACTAACAGCTAGCCCGTCAAGCTTCGGCTCGCAACAATAAGAATCAATCTTCTGCCCACGTAATCGGTCTGATGCTCTACGGAAAAATCCATCAATACCTTCATCATCGAAGGCGTTATCAAGAGAAAGCATGGGAATTTCATGTTGAACTGGAGAAAAACCAGACAACGGAGCGCCACCAACTCTCTGAGTAGGAGAATCTGCCGTCATAAATTCTGGATGTTGGTGTTCCAGTTCAATAAGCTCACGCATTAACCTGTCGTACTCGGCATCAGGTATTTGAGGGTTATCCTCGACATAGTAAAGAATTGAGTGATGATGAAGTGTATCTTTTAATTCTTGAATTCTTTGTTCTGCGTTTGACATCTTTTTTCTCTTGAGATGATGAAAAAAGGCTCCAAACCGGAGCCTTAATTTAAACACCTAATCATTATTTGGCGGATCGGGCTTTAAACTGTTGGATCTGTCTACGGCACTTGTCCAGTTTATCAGGAGTAATCAAATTACGCTGCTCATCAAGGACATTTCCTCCAAGATCATCGGCAATTTGCTGCGCCGTTTTCAACATCAGTTTGAAATTCTGTTCTGGGTCGCCAAAGCATGGCAACGTCATAAAGAAAGAAATACCCTTGGTGGTAAACGTCTCAGGATCATCATGTTTCAAAGTACCAGGTTGCATCATGTTCGCTACGCTAAACAGTACCTTTCCTGTTCCCGACAAATCAGCATGGCGGTGATAGATATCCATCTCGCCGTACAATAATCCATTTTGCTGCATACTATCGAACAGCTCCGTTCCAACAAAAGGCGTATTCCCTGAACAATGGACACTTAAGACAATAACTTCAAATCCTTCGTCATCTTCCGGAGTCTCAACGTCTTGATGCGGTTCAGGTTGAACAGTCTTAGTACTGGCAACAGGTTCCGAAACAACATCTTCTTCATCTAATTCATGTTCTACTTCATCTACAGTTTTCGCCAGATAATTGTCTTCTGAGCGGCTTGATGAGGATAAAAGAGGGTCATCAATATTATCAAATGAAGGGTCGATTAAAGGATCATGAGTTTGTTCTTCAACTTCAAACCCTGGCTCTTTTCTCTTCTTCTTAATTTTAGGAGTTTCGGATTCGTCTTTACTTTTAAAAGAGAAGAAAGAGCGAGAAGGCTTTTCTTTCTCTGCTGATTTTCGTGCGGCTCTCTTTTCTTCCATTTTGCCTAGTGGCTTATCGCTAAACTTCGACGACTTGCCTTCTTTTCTACTTGTCCATAATCCATGGAAAAGTAACGCTGCAATCGCTAACAAGCCGACGACGATGAGTACGAATCGCAATTCCTGCATTTTAAACTCTCAGTTTCCGATGATTTATTAAGATCAACATAATTATGTAAAACAGTATAACCTAAGCATCTGTTTTATCGATCTGTTCACTTTACCAAAATTTCAGCCCAGATTTGAACAATTTAATGTAAGAACTTAAGTATAAGTTTATATTTTTCTAACTTTTAATCCCATTTGAGTGTTATAGAATACGCTAGACTGTTTTTCTTTAATTAATCTATCTATAGGAATTTAGGGATGTCGATGAATAAACGTTCGGGGTTTGGTTATTTTTTCTACGGGATAAAACTCGCAACCACTCCGGGACTTCGCCGATTTGTATTATTTCCATTGCTTGCCAATATTATTCTCATCGGCGCTAGCTTATATTACGTACTTAGCCAAATGGATATTTGGGTGAATGATATCATGAGCTTACTACCCGACTTTCTCTCTTGGCTGCATTACTTACTATTCCCATTGATGGTTATCGCTATCCTTGTTGTCTCTATGTACTACTTCACAACACTGACAAACTTTATTGCAGCTCCATTTAATGGCCTTTTGGCAGAGAAAGTTGAAAATATGCTGGATGGACACACGCCTGAAGATGAAGGACTTGCTGCATTTTTTAAAGACATGCCGCGCATTTTTGCCCGCGAGTGGCGCAAGTTGATATACACCCTACCCAAAATGATTGGCCTGTTTATTTTACTTTTGATCCCAGGGCTTGGTCAGACTATTGGACCTATCGTTTGGTTCTTATTTGCATCGTGGATGTGTGCCATTCAATATTGTGACTACCCGTTCGATAACCACAAAGTTAGTTTCAATGATATGAGAAATAATTTGAAACAAAAACAGGGCTGCGCATATAGCTTCGGGATGTTGGTGACTTTCTTTACTACAGTTCCCTTCATAAACTTGTTTGTTATGCCAGTCGCCGTATGTGGCGCAACAGCAATGTGGGTTGAAGTATTTAAAAAGCAGCATGCATCATAAAAGTTATGTGATTTGGTATCCTCTGTTCCTATAAGATATAACTTTTTAATCCTTTACGATTTTTGCCGAGCGCCTAAGCTCTACAATTAGAATTTAATAGGTGTTCACTGTGGTGTGAATTGACTGAGTTTTCACTACAGTGAACACTAAGCCTGATTTCAAGGCATCTACGTGTAATGAAGGAATATAACAATGAGTAAGATTTACGAAGATAACTCGTTAACAATTGGTAACACTCCACTAGTACGTTTAAACAAAGTTAGCAAAGGAAATATCCTTGCTAAAGTTGAATCACGCAACCCTAGCTTCAGTGTTAAATGTCGTATCGGCGCTAACATGATTTGGGATGCTGAGAAATCAGGCAAATTGAAAGCAGGTGTAGAGCTGGTTGAACCAACAAGTGGTAACACTGGTATCGCTTTAGCGTTTGTTGCTGCAGCACGTGGTTACAAGTTGACTTTAACAATGCCTGAATCTATGAGTTTAGAACGCCGTAAACTGCTGAAAGCACTAGGTGCTAAATTAGAGCTTACCGAAGCGGCTAAAGGCATGAAAGGCGCTATTTCTAAAGCGGAAGAAATCGTTGCAAGTGATCCAGCGAAATATCTAATGCTTCAACAGTTCGATAACCCAGCAAACCCAGAAATTCATGAGAAAACAACAGGTCCAGAAATCTGGGAAGCGACTGACGGTAATGTTGATGTATTCATCGCGGGTGTAGGTACGGGTGGTACTCTGACTGGTACAACTCGTTACCTGAAAAAAACCAAAGGTAAAGACGTCGTAGCTGTTGCTGTTGAACCAGCAGAATCTCAAGTAATTGCGCAAGCGCTCGCTGGTGAAGAAATCAAACCTGCTCCTCATAAAATTCAAGGTATCGGTGCTGGATTTATTCCGGGTAACCTAGACTTAAGCCTGATTGACCGCGTTGAACCAGTTAAATCTGACGATGCAATTGAAATGGCTCGTCGTCTGATGGAAGAAGAAGGTATTTTAGCTGGTATCTCATCAGGCGCAGCTGTTGTTGCAGCAAATCGTCTCGCTGAACTACCTGAATTTAAAGATAAAAACATCGTTGTTATCCTTCCTAGCTCAGGTGAACGTTACCTTAGTACAGCCCTATTTGCTGGCTTGTTTACAGAGAAAGAAAACCAACAGTAATATGTGGTCAAATCAAATTTCCACGAAAAAAAGCCCCTTTCAGGGGCTTTTTTGTTGATCCTTGGCACACCTTTGGTAATATCGTCATACTTTATTTTAAGCTTCAAAATAAAGATTCAATATTCAATATCCGGACACAGTCACGAAAATGATGACTGGCGGAAGAGTTAAAGGTTCACGGATACGACAAGTAGGTTTGACAAACAGCAACTTACCCACTAATCGGTTAGTCTAGCGAACTTAAAATAAACAAAAATAAATTATATTGGGGTATATAAAATGTACGAGAAGCAAGTAGAAATCACTGCAGAAAACGGTCTTCACACTCGTCCAGCGGCTCAGTTCGTTAAAGAAGCAAAAGGTTTCGATGCAGAAATCACTGTTACTTCTAACGGCAAAAGCGCAAGTGCAAAGAGTTTGTTTAAACTACAAACTCTAGGTCTTGTTAAAGGCACAGTTGTGACTATCTCTGCAGAAGGTGCACAGGCTCAACAAGCAGTTGATCACCTAGTTGCCCTTATGGACCACTTAGAGTAATTCATGTCCTATACTTACAAGGCCATATAGCTCTGCTACATGGCCTTGTGTATAAATGACATTTTTCATTTTTGCCGAATGATAAATTTGGTACTTATTTTTTTATAAAACGATTTAAAGTTGACCATTTTAAGGTAAAGCTATGATTTCAGGCATCCTAGCATCTCCAGGTATTGCGATTGGTAAAGCACTACTACTTCAAGAAGATGAAATTGTATTAAACACAGGCTCTATTTCTGAAAGTCAGATTGAAACTGAAGTTGAGCGTTTTTACAACGCGCGTAACAAATCTAAAGATCAGCTGGAAGTAATTAAGCAGAAAGCTTTAGAAACTTTCGGTGAAGAGAAAGAAGCAATCTTCGAAGGCCACATCATGCTTCTTGAAGATGAAGAGCTAGAAGAAGAAATTATTACTCTGATCAAAGACGACAAATTGTTTGCTGATAACGCAATTCATACTGTGATTGAAGAGCAAGCAGCAGCACTAGAATCTTTAGACGACGAGTACCTTAAAGAGCGTGCAACTGATATCCGTGATATCGGTTCTCGTTTTGTTAAGAATGCACTAGGCATCAATGTTGTTAACTTAAGCTCTATCAACGAAGAAGTTATTCTCGTTGCTTATGATTTAACACCATCAGAAACGGCGCAAATCAACCTTGATTTCGTGCTTGGTTTTGTAACAGATATCGGTGGTAGAACGTCTCACACTTCTATCATGGCTCGCTCACTAGAACTTCCTGCTATTGTTGGTACCAACGATATCACTAAGCAAGTTAAGAATGGCGACACCCTGATTGTTGATGCGATCAACAACAAAATTATTATAAATCCTTCAGAAGCAGAATTAGCGGAAGCAGAAAAAGTACGCAATGATGTTCTGGAAGAAAAAGCGGAACTAGCTAAATTAAAAGACCTTCATGCAGAAACAACCGACGGTCACACAGTAGAACTTTGCGGTAACATTGGTACCGTTAAAGACTGTGATGGTGTGATCCGTAACGGTGGTGAAGGTGTTGGCCTGTACCGTACTGAATTCCTATTTATGGATCGTAGCTCTCTTCCTACAGAGCAAGAGCAGTACGAAGCCTATAAAGAAGTTGCAGAAGCAATGGGTGATCAGGCAGTTATTATCCGTACCATGGATATCGGTGGTGACAAAGACCTACCATACATGGACCTGCCTAAAGAAATGAACCCATTCCTTGGCTGGCGCGCAGTGCGTATCAGCTTAGATCGTCGTGAAATTTTACGTGACCAGTTACGTGGTATCCTACGTGCATCTGCTCACGGTACACTACGCATTATGTTCCCAATGATTATCTCTGTAGAAGAGATTCGTGAACTTAAAGCGGCAATTGAGCAATACAAAGAAGAACTTCGTTCTGAAGGCCTTGCATTTGATGAAAACATCGAAATTGGCGTTATGGTGGAAACTCCTGCAGCCGCTGCGATTGCTCATCACCTAGCAAAAGAAGTGGCCTTCTTCTCTATCGGTACAAACGACCTGACTCAGTATACTCTGGCGGTTGACCGTGGTAACGAAATGATTTCACACCTTTACAACCCTCTCTCTCCAGCTGTTCTGTCAGTAATCAAACAGGTTATTGATGCTTCTCACGCTGAAGGTAAATGGACTGGTATGTGTGGTGAACTTGCTGGTGACGATCGAGCAACTCTGCTTCTATTAGGTATGGGTCTTGATGAGTTTTCAATGAGCGGTATTTCTATCCCTAAAGTTAAGAAAATTATCCGCAACTCTAACTTCGCAGAAGTGAAGGCAATGGCGGAACACGCCCTGTCTCTGCCAACTGCGGACGAAATCCAAGAGTGTGTTGACAAATTTATCGCTGAAAAATCACAATAAGATATATTCAGCAAGGCAATAGACGAGAAAACTACTCGTCTATTGCATATGACTGGTATACTATAACCACACAATTATTCTAACTTTTAGGAGCATGAACTAATGGGGCTGTTCGACAAACTTAAAAAGCTAGTTTCAGACGAGAGTACTGAAGCAGGTGCAATTGAAATCATCGCACCTCTTTCAGGTGAAATTGTGAATATTGAAGACGTGCCAGACGTTGTTTTCGCTGAGAAAATCGTTGGTGACGGCATTGCTGTAAAACCATCTGGTGATAAGATGGTGGCTCCTGTTAACGGAACTATCGGTAAGATCTTTGAAACTAACCACGCTTTCTCTATCGAATCTGAAGACGGCGTTGAACTATTCGTTCACTTCGGTATCGACACTGTTGAACTTAAAGGCGAAGGTTTCAAACGTATTGCTGAAGAAGGTCAAACTGTTAAAGCTGGTGATACAATCATCGAATTCGATCTTGCACTTCTACAAGAAAAAGCAAAATCAACATTGACTCCAGTTGTTATCTCTAACATGGACGAAATCAAAGAGTTGAATAAACTTTCTGGTCAAGTTGTTGTTGGCGAAACTCCAGTTCTGCGTGTAACTAAGTAATCGACTTACTTGCTTACCCAATTAAAAAAGGCGCGTATAGCGCCTTTTTTAATGACTAAACGAAATAACAACTCACTTCAGTCCAATCGCGTATTTAAGTACTTCTTTTTTTACCGGACCAGACAACTCAGCCAGTTTAAGCAACGCATTTCTTGCAAACTTCAGCGGTGGTAAATTGTTACTAAACGTCTTATAAAAGAAATCCATACCACTTTGCATCGCAAGGTTATCCACGACTCTACGTCGGTAATACTGACGAGCCACGCTTTCAGAAACATCGCCAGCTTTTCTAAACTCTTCAAGTAGCACAGACACATCCTTAAAGCCAAGGTTCACTCCCTGCCCTGCGAGTGGATTTATAGTATGTGCGGCATCTCCGATAATAATCACTCTTCCTTTGTAGTAGGTCTGCGCATGTCTCCGTGTCAGAGGAAAGGACCCTTTATCTAATACTGTAAAAGCCCCAAGTTCATCAGGAAATGACGATTCTATTTCTCGCTTCAACTGCAAATTATTCATCGCCATCAGCTGCTTAATTCTATTTGGAGAATCGTACCAAACTAGCGACCCCTGATGACCAACGAAAGGAAGAAACGAGCGAGGGCCAGATGGGAAAAATTGTTGCCAGGTGATGTCTTGCTGATCACTTTCAGTCTCAATGTTAATTAGCATGCAATGTTGACGATAATCCCAAGCCGTAACACCGATACCAGATAACTGTCGTACTTTAGAATTTGCCCCATCGGCCCCGATAACCCATTGAGTACGAATTTTTTCACCTGAATCTAACGAGACTATCACCGCATCACTTTGTCTATCATCGATAATATCTTGCAAACTGTCCGGACAGTATAAAGAAAGTGATGGCAGCTTCTGCATATGCTCCCAAAGCGCCAATTGAAGTATGCGATTTTCAACCATGTAGCCGAGTTGTTCTTCACCAATATCATCAGAATGAAATCGTGTACGACACTCTGGATGTTCCCAAGTTTCTAAGCGTCGATACGGACAAAGCCGCATCGACTCAAGCGTGGACCATATACCCAGATCTTGCAATAGGTTGACTGTCGCCATAGATATTGCAGAGATTCGTAAATCCACTTTTTGCTCTGGTTCATATGGTAGCGGTATTTTATTTTCAACTATCGCGACGTCTAGCCCTTGCTGGGCAAACCCAAGCGCCGTTGCCGCACCAACCATACCTCCGCCCACGATGACAATCTGATGTTCTTTCATTTATGACCACTGCTCAAAGGGTTATCTCTGTTAAGAGTAAATTGTACTTTATCAGATAATAATTGCGACTATGTTTTCTCTTTAACCCTAAATAAATCAAGGGTTAGAACAAAATTAATTTAACCCGGAATAGATTTAAGTGATCGACTAGTCAGCCGACTTTTAAAGCAGTACAATACGCCGCTTACCGAAATGTCGGTGTAACGTATATACTATGAGCAAAGGCTCTTTAACTTGAAAATAATTGAACGAGCGAAAGTGAGATGAGTAAGAAACTGCTAATTAAAACCTGGGGCTGCCAGATGAATGAATATGATTCATCTAAAATGGCCGACCTACTCAACGCAGCAGGAGGCTATGAACTGACCGAAGAGCCAGAGGAAGCAGATGTCCTACTACTCAACACCTGTTCGATCCGAGAAAAAGCGCAAGAGAAAGTTTTCCATCAGCTCGGGCGTTGGAAGACCTTAAAAGATAAGAAGGAAGGCGTTGTTATCGGTGTCGGTGGTTGTGTAGCGACACAAGAAGGCGATCACATTAGAGAACGTGCACCTTTTGTCGACGTTATCTTTGGTCCACAGACATTGCACCGTCTTCCAGAAATGATTAAACAGTCTCAGGTTAATGAAAGTCCTGTGATGGATATTTCTTTCCCAGAAATTGAAAAGTTTGACAGTCTTCCCGAGCCAAAAGCGGAAGGAGCAACTGCATTCGTTTCCATTATGGAAGGTTGTTCTAAATACTGTACTTACTGTGTTGTTCCATATACCCGTGGTGAAGAAGTCAGTCGTCCAATGGATGACGTGCTTTACGAAATCGCGCAGCTTGCAGAGCAAGGCGTTCGTGAAGTTAACCTACTGGGTCAAAACGTTAATGCCTACAGAGGCCCAACGTTTGACGGCAACATCTGTTCGTTCGCTGAGTTATTACGTCTAGTAGCATCAATCGATGGTATCGACCGTATTCGTTTTACAACCAGTCACCCACTAGAATTTACTGATGATATCATTGAAGTCTACGAAGACACTCCAGAACTCGTAAGCTTCCTTCATTTACCGGTTCAAAGTGGTTCAGACCGTATTCTTACGATGATGAAACGCCCTCATACGGCTATCGAATATAAGTCCATTATTCGTAAACTACGCAAAGCAAGACCAGATATTCAAATCAGCTCTGACTTTATCGTCGGCTTTCCTGGAGAAACTGACAAAGACTTCCAAGATACGATGAAACTAATTCGCGACGTTGATTTTGATATGAGCTTTAGCTTTATCTTTTCACCGCGTCCGGGAACGCCTGCTGCTGACTATCCGTGTGATTTATCTGAGCAAGTGAAAAAAGAGCGTTTATACGAGTTACAACAAACCATTAATTCTCAAGCGATGCGCTACTCACGCCTTATGATGGGTACGACTCAACGTATTCTGGTTGAAGGCCCGTCGAAGAAAAATGTGATGGAGTTACGTGGACGAACTGAGAACAACCGGGTTGTAAACTTTGAAGGTTCACCAGAGCTTATCGGCCAATTCGTTGATGTTAACATTGTCGATGTATTCCCGAACTCACTACGCGGTGAATTAATCCGAACAGAAAAAGACATGAATCTTCGTGTTGTCGTAAGTCCTGCTGAAATGATGCAGAAAACAAAACGTGAAGATGAACTAGGAGTAGCTACCTTTACTCCTTAATCTGCGATACATTGTCATTGGAGACCCGGTCGTAATCGGGTTTCCATAATGACAAAACAGAGAGGCTAATTTGAGCAATAAAATCGTTACTCTAGAAGTTACTTTAGAACCATCCGACAACCGCCGTCTGTCTAGTCTGTGCGGTCCTTTCGATGACAACATTAAGCAACTAGAACGCCGCCTTGGTGTAGAGATCAATCACCGTAGCGACTTTTTTACTGTTTTGGGTAAACCTCATACAGCGAGCGCTGCAATTGATATCCTCAAGACACTTTACGTGGATACAGCACCCGTTCGTGGCAATATCCCTGATATCGAACCAGAACAAATCCATCTTGCCATTAAAGAAAGTGGTGTTCTGGAACAAAGTACTGAATCAACCATTACCCACGGTAAAGAAGTCTTCGTGAAAACGAAGAAAGGCATTATAAAACCGCGGACACCCAATCAGGCTCAATACCTGATGCACATGGTGACACATGATATTACGTTTGGTATCGGCCCTGCTGGTACAGGTAAAACGTATCTGGCAGTAGCCGCCGCGGTTGATGCATTAGAGCGTCAGGAAATTCGTCGTATCTTGTTGACTCGTCCAGCGGTTGAAGCAGGTGAAAAGTTAGGTTTCTTACCTGGTGATTTGAGCCAGAAAGTCGACCCTTACCTCCGTCCTTTGTACGATGCATTATTTGAAATGCTCGGGTTTGAGCGTGTTGAAAAACTCATTGAACGTAATGTAATCGAAGTGGCACCTCTGGCCTACATGCGTGGTCGTACGTTAAATGATGCCTTTATCATCTTAGACGAAAGTCAGAACACGACTGTCGAGCAGATGAAAATGTTCCTAACCCGTATTGGCTTTAACTCCCGTGCGGTAATTACCGGAGATGTCACTCAGATAGACTTGCCTCGTGGTGCGAAATCAGGCTTGCGCCATGCCATTGAGGTCTTAAGTGATGTTGAGGAAATCAGCTTTAACTTTTTCCAGGCTGACGACGTGGTCCGTCACCCTGTTGTTGCTCGTATTATTACGGCATATGAAAAGTGGGAGCTCCAGGATCAAAAAGAGCGTAAAGCTTATGAGCAGCGCCGCAGAGAAGAACGCGAAGCTAAAGTAATGGATGTTCAGAAAACCGAGCTTGCTAACGCAAGTTCAGAAAAAGAGTCCAGCGAATCATGAGTATAGATTTGGATTTACAAATCGCATCACGATCAGAGGAAGGCTTGCCTTCCTTTGAATCATTTGAATTGTGGCTTTCTTCGGCGATAAAACCATTCCAAGAAGAAGCAGAAGTTACCATTCGTATCGTTGATGAAGAAGAAAGTCATCAGCTAAATTATCAATATCGAGGCAAAGATAAGTCAACAAATGTGTTATCTTTCCCTTTTGAGGCCCCTCCTGGTGTTGAACTCAACTTATTGGGAGATCTCATCATTTGTCGACAAGTTGTAGAGAAAGAAGCTCTGGAACAAAATACGACGTTGATGGCACATTGGGCTCATATGGTTGTACATGGTAGTCTTCATCTGCTAGGTTATGATCATATCGAAGACGATGAAGCTGAAGAAATGGAGTCTCTCGAAGCAGAAATTTTATTGAAAATGGGGTTTGAAGACCCATATTTAATAGAGAAACTGTAAATCGTCGAAGAAACCGCAACGGTCAAGCGGTTATCCGATTTACGATGTGAGCTATCACACTTTTGATAGCGCTATTTCATAGAGTAAAAATGAACGAAGATAATTCGCAAAATTCGGATGGTCCGAGTCGAAAGACGTTTTTTGAACGTATTGGTCAACTGTTCCAAGGTGACCCTAAAGATAGACAAGAACTTGTAGAAGTTATTCGCGATTCCGAAGTGAACGACTTAATAGACCACGATACCAGAGGTATGCTTGAAGGCGTCATGCAAATCGCTGATATGAGAGTTCGGGACATTATGATACCGCGCTCACAAATGGTCACTATCGATAGAAACGACAGTCTGGATTCCTTAATTGCGTTAATTACCGATGCCCAACACTCCCGCTATCCAATCATTAGTGAAGATAAAGACCACGTAGAAGGTATTCTACTAGCAAAAGATCTACTCAAGTATCTTGGTTCAGAATCTACCCCATTTAACATCGAAGAAGTCATTCGTCCAGCCGTGGTAGTCCCGGAAAGTAAGCGTGTAGATCGTTTACTCAAAGAGTTCCGCGAAGAACGCTACCACATGGCCATTGTTGTCGATGAGTTTGGCGGTGTATCTGGCTTGGTGACAATTGAAGACATTCTCGAAGAAATCGTAGGTGACATCGAAGATGAAACTGACGATGAGGAAGCAAAAGAGATTCGTCAGCTCAGTAAACATACCTTCTCCGTTAATGCTCTCACCGAGATCGAGCACTTCAACGAAGTATTCCACACTGAATTCTCCGATGAAGAAGTGGATACCATTGGTGGCATTGTTATGACAGCATTTGGCCATTTGCCAAGTCGTGGTGAAGTGGTCCACATCGGTGAATATCAGTTCAAAGTGTCTAGTGCAGACAACCGCAGAATTATTCAATTGCAGGTGACAATTCCTGACACAGAAAGTGTGACAGAAGTGTCACCCGACTGATATAGTTTGGCTCATTCCCAGTACTAGCTCAGTCTTTTATGCAGAAAATAACACGATATCAACGGCCTATACTGGCCGTTCTTTTAGGTGCGAGTGCCCCGCTCTCTTTTGCGCCCTATTCCTACTGGCCAGTGATCTTCATTTCTTTGGCCGGACTTTTGTTACTAATTCACAACCGCCCAGCTAAGTCATCATTCAAACTCAGCTTTCTATGGGCTTTAGCTTACTTCGGCGTTGGCATCTCGTGGGTGCATGTCAGTATCGACACTTTCGGTGGGGTTCCTAAATTCATCAGCTTCTCGTTGATGTTAATACTTTCCGCGTACCTAGCTCTCTACCCTGCTTTATTTGGTTGGACAATAAACCGATTTTTCAATAAGAGCCTATTCGTAAAACTCATTGTTGCCGGCCCCGCTTTATGGCTGATAAATGAATGGCTTAGGGGATGGGTATTTACTGGTTTTCCTTGGCTGTGGGTCGGATACAGCCAAATTGACTCTTCTTTCTCTTCCTTCGCCCCTATCGGCGGGGTTGAGTTAATCAGCTATATTATAGCGCTAGTTTCCGGTGCGCTTGCATACGCAATATTAAGCCGAAAACTTGTTTGGATTGCGCTTCCGCTGGTACTTTGGAGCGGTGGGGATTTGTTGCAAAAGGTTGATTGGGTAAAACCAAACTCAGAAAAAACAACCTTTGCTCTTATTCAAGGTAACATTGACCAGGCGATCAAATGGAAGCCAAGTGAGCGTTGGCCTACTATCATCAAATACGCCGAACTGACTCAGAAAAACTGGGACGCCGACATCATTATTTGGCCTGAAGCGGCTATTCCAGCTTTCGAATATCAAATTCCTAGTTTCTTGTCTGATCTAGATTCTTCAGCAAGAGAGAGCAACACGGGCTTTATAACTGGTATATTGAACCGGACGGACAGCAATGCACTTTATAATAGTGTGTTGACTCTCGGAGAGGGCGCTGAGCATCCTTACCGGCTCGATATCAATCATCGCTATCATAAACATCACCTTCTACCTTTCGGTGAGTTTGTTCCGTTCGAGAAATGGTTAAGACCAATCGCACCACTGTTCAATTTACCGATGTCCGCATTTTCGGAAGGCGCTTATATTCAAACGAACCTAAACGTCAATGGTCGTCGCTTTGTATCAGCACTGTGCTACGAGATCGCTTTTGGTGAGCAAGTTAGAGCCAATACTACTGACCAAACAGATTTTATACTCACCCTTTCCAACGATGCATGGTTTGGTCACTCGAATGGCCCACTTCAGCATATGGAAATTGCACGTATGAGAGCGTTAGAATTAGGCAAGCCTCTAATTCGAGTCACCAATAATGGCGTCACAGCAATTACCGATGACAAAGGGTACGTTATCAAACAACTACCTCAGTTTGAGACCGCGGTTTTAAAGGCAACAGTAACCTCATCGACAGGAAGCACTCCGTACAGGATGTTCGGCTCGATACCACTTTATTTATGGGCTGGGTTACTGCTGATAGTGGCTCTTCTGATTCATCGTAGAGCCACTAAGTAAACGATAGCGTGTTACTCACGACTCACCCTATCGTTTTTTAACACCGATGCGGCTGAATGTGTCGTGGCCGCATTGGGTACATGCAATCACCTCTGAAGGGTGATTGTATTCTTCTTTGTGACCACATTTCTCACATATCAGAGTACCGAGACTAATCAGGTCACCGACTTTGTACTCTCCACGTTGTTCGAGTTCACTGAAAACCTCATTCCACTCTAGTTGAGTCGTATCCGAAATCGAAGTTAGTCCTTCCCACAAAGAGTTTTCAATCATCAAGTAGAAGGGTCCATTTTTCCCTTCTTCAAAGCTATCGGAAAACTCTTTTAAGTCTGACCGGATATAGGCGGACATCAGTGCTAACTCATCTTTGGTCATATCGGAAGCTGCTTCTGCTACTTTCTCTGACGTATCAAGAATGCGTTCGATCTCTTTAGGACCTTGTTTCAACGCTTCTATCACTTCCGATACTAATTTTTCGTATTGACTTTGACGTTTTGACATAACAGATCTCCCACAATCTATATTGGCTATTGTTGTGCTGTCCCGCTTTAGGTATTCTATGCGGATCTACTAGTATCTGTTCTAATTGAACTCACAAATTCCAAGATAACCGGAAATCATCGATGCAAGAACAATATAATCCAAAGGAAATTGAACAGAAAGTTCAAGAGTACTGGGAAAAAAACAAAACATTTGAAGTCACTGAAGACCCAAACAAAGAGAAATTCTACTGTCTCTCCATGTTCCCATACCCAAGTGGTCGTCTGCACATGGGTCATGTGCGTAACTACACTATCGGTGATGTTATATCTCGTTTTCAACGTCTTCAAGGTAAGAACGTGCTGCAGCCTATTGGCTGGGATGCATTCGGTCTTCCTGCTGAGAATGCGGCAGTCAAAAATAACACGGCTCCAGCACCTTGGACTTACGAAAATATTGAATACATGAAAAACCAGCTTAAGCTGCTTGGTTTTGGCTACGATTGGACTCGTGAATTTGCCACTTGTACTCCAGAATACTATCGCTGGGAGCAAGAGTTCTTTACCAAACTTTATGAGAAAGGGTTGGTTTATAAAAAGACATCATCAGTAAACTGGTGTCCGAACGATCAAACCGTTCTAGCGAACGAGCAGGTAGAAGACGGCTGTTGCTGGCGTTGCGATACGCCTGTAGAACAAAAAGAAATTCCTCAGTGGTTTATTAAGATTACTGCTTACGCTCAGGAATTACTTGATGATCTAGACAACCTTGAAGGTTGGCCTGAAATGGTAAAAACCATGCAGCGCAACTGGATCGGCCGCTCAGAAGGTGTTGAGCTTAAATTTAAAGTGGAAGGTCACCAAGACCTTGAAGTCTATACCACTCGCCCAGACACATTAATGGGTGTGACTTACGTAGGTATTGCTGCCGGACACCCACTTGCGACAATCGCAGGTAACAACGATCCTAAAGTAGCGAAATTCATCGAAGAATGTAAAAACACCAAAGTTGCTGAAGCTGAACTAGCAACAATGGAGAAGAAAGGCATCAACACGGGTCTAACTGCCATTCATCCTCTTAACGGACGTGAAGTGCCAATTTATATCGCCAACTTTGTGTTGATGGACTACGGTACAGGCGCTGTAATGGCCGTTCCAGCTCACGACCAACGTGACTATGAATTCGCTACCAAATACGGTCTGGACATCATCCCTGTGATCAAACCTGAAGATGGTTCAGATGTCGATATCAGTGAAGCGGCTTACACAGAAAAAGGTGTGCTGTTCGATTCAGGTGAATTTGATGGCCTTAGCTTCTCTGACGCCTTTGATGCTATCTCAGCCAAATTGGAATCAGAAGGTAAAGGCAATAAAACCGTTAACTTCCGTCTTCGTGACTGGGGTGTGTCTCGTCAGCGTTACTGGGGTGCTCCAATTCCTATGGTCACAACGGAAGATGGTCAGGTTCATCCGGTACCAGCAGAGCAGTTACCTGTTATTCTGCCAGAAGACGTGGTTATGGACGGCGTAACTAGCCCGATCAAAGCCGATAAGGAATGGGCAAAGACAACATTTAATGGTGAGCCAGCGCTACGCGAAACCGATACTTTTGATACTTTTATGGAATCGTCTTGGTATTACGCTCGTTACTGTTCGCCAAAAGCAAATGACATTCTTGACCCAGAGCAGGCAAACTACTGGCTACCAGCAGACCAATATGTGGGCGGAATTGAGCACGCTTGTATGCACCTGTTGTACTCTCGTTTCTTCCACAAGCTATTACGTGATGCTGGCTACGTGACCTCTGACGAGCCATTCAAACAACTACTATGTCAGGGCATGGTTTTGGCTGACGCGTTTTATTACGTAAACGAGAAAGGCACCAAAGAATGGGTTTCTCCGACACATGTAAGCGTAGAACGCGATGGTAAAGGCCGCATTACGTCAGCCGTTGATGACCAAGGTCGAGCTGTTGAGCATTCAGGCATGATTAAAATGTCTAAATCTAAAAACAACGGAATTGACCCACAAGAGATGGTTGATAAATACGGTGCAGATACTGTTCGACTATTCATGATGTTTGCATCACCAGCAGACATGACACTTGAGTGGCAAGAGTCGGGTGTAGAAGGTGCCAACCGCTTCTTAAAACGTGTTTGGAAACTGGTACTACAACACAGCGAACAAGGTCCAGCATCTGCGGTCAATGTTGACTCGCTTTCTGCAGCACAAAAAGATCTTCGTCGTGAAATTCATAAAACAATCGCCAAGGTTTCAGACGATATTGCTCGTCGACAAACTTTCAACACAGCAATCGCGGCGATTATGGAGTTGATGAATAAGTTGGCGAAAGCACCACTGACTGAAGAGCAAGACCGCGCGATCATGGACGAAGCCCTGAAAGCGATCGTAGTAATGCTATACCCAATTACTCCTCACGTTTGTTTTGAAATGGCTCAAGCACTCTCGATAGAGAATGTCGACTACGCTGCATGGCCAAATTTCGATGAGAAAGCACTCATTGAAGATGAAAAACTCATCGTGCTTCAAGTAAATGGCAAACTTCGTGGTAAGCTAACGGTAGCTGCTGATGCTTCGAAACAACAAGTCGAAGCACTTGGACTTGACGATGAAAATGTGAAGAAATTCACGGAAGGTCTAACCGTACGTAAAGTGATTTATGTTCCGGGTAAACTTTTGAATATTGTTGCGAACTAATTCACGCAATAATGTCCAACTATCAAGTAAACAGGATTGCACTCCTGTTTACTTATCTAAGTCAGTTATTCGAAACTGATTTAGATAAGTTTTTAGTCATAACGAGATTTAGAACGAATGCAATTAAACGTATCCTATATTCGCCAGTTTCTGTTTATTACACTTGTTACATCACTACTCAGTGCATGTGGCTTTCATTTGCGTGGTGATTACAGTGTCCCAGAGCAGCTAGATAAGCTATCAGTAACCAGTTACGACCAATACAGTACGTTTACCCGACTTGTGAAAAAGCAGTTGACTCAAAGTAACGTTGACATTGTATCGCCAGCGGAAAACACACCGAATTTGCATTTAAGTTCTGAGTCTCTTAGTTCCCGTACATTGTCTGTGTATCAGAACACAAGAACAGCAGAAACCGAGCTGACCTTAACTATTAATTATCGTATTACTATCCCGAATATTGGCCAACGTCATTTCACGACCAGCGTAACACGCAGTTATTTGGATAACCCTCTGGCAGCGCTCGCAAAATCAATGGAAAAATCGATGATTACCGACGAAATGCGTAAGCTGGCAGCACAGCAAGTTATTCGTCAAATGGCACGTCTAAAAGTGGACTTCGAACAGAAGGATGCCGCAGACGAAGTACACGACATGGAAAAACAATATAAGGTTTCAACTAAAGAAACTCAGTCTGAATAGTATTGAGATAGACGATTATTTCTATGCGCATTTATGCTGAAAAGCTAGCTGACACTCTATCTAAGCAGTTCCATCCTCTATATTTACTGGTTGGAAACGAACCGCTGTTGCTGGAAGAAAGCCGAAATTTAGTCGAGACATCGGCCAAGAAAAGTGGATTCGATGAAATTCACCGTTATACGGCGGATAATTCACTCGATTGGAATGATGTCTACGATCAATTTCAGTCAATGAGCTTATTTTCATCTCGCCAAGTGATCGAATTGTTTGTCCCGGATAGCGGTTTAAATGCCCAGTTTGGTAAGCAAATCTCCGAACTTTTGGCACTCAATAACCCCGATATTATTTTAATTATTCAGGGGCCAAGAGTGACTCGTGCACAAGAAAACACTCAGTGGTTTAAATCGCTAACCTCGTCTGCTTGTGTCGTTAACTGTCTAACGCCGGATGTTCAGCGCCTCCCTCAGTTCGTTCTCATGCGCTGTCAAAAACTCGGTCTCAAACCGGATTCCGAAGCATTGCAAATGCTCGCACAATGGCATGAAGGTAATCTTTTAGCGCTGACTCAGAGTCTTGAAAAGCTCGCTCTACAGTATTCCGATGGTCAACTTACTCTTGTCAGATTGGAAGAGTCGCTAAATCGACATAATCACTTTACGGCGTTCCATTGGATCGATTCAGTGTTAGAGGGTAAAGCCAATCGAGCACAGAGAATTTTACGCCAGCTCGAATCGGAAGGTGTTGAGGTCATTATTCTGCTAAGAACGGTTCAAAAAGAACTTCTGCTTCTATGGCAAATGAAAGCTTTACAATCAACTCGCTCTACCCGCGAAATATTTGATCAGTTTAAAGTGTGGCAAAACCGCAGACCGTACTACTCTCAGGCTTTAAATCGCCTTTCTCAGAGTCGCCTCAAAGCACTACTTCATGAGCTGGCCCAAATAGAGATACTGTCCAAAACGCAGTATTCAGATGAGCCATGGTTACTCATAAAGAACCTGAGTGTCGAAATGAGTACAGCGACACAGCCAAGATAAGACACTTCGCACAATCGTGGTATAATCAGTTTAATATAATTAATTAACCCTTTTTATTTAGTTTTAGAGGAACAACTCCCTTGCAGCAACACGAGTTAAAAGAATTTCTGGCCGATAAAGCCGATGATATGAAAGCCGAAAACATCATCACTCTTGACGTGAAAGATAAATCGTCACTTACTGACTACATGATTATCTGCACTGGCACCTCTAAACGTCATGTATCATCTATTGCCAGTCATGTTGCTATTGAAGCAAAAAAACTGGGCATGGCACCAATTGGTATCGAAGGTGAAAACGAAGGAGAATGGGTTGTACTGGACATGGGTTCATCAATGCTTCACGTTATGCAGGAAGAACTTCGTGACACGTATCAACTCGAAAAACTCTGGAGCTAGACATTGAAGATACAGCTCGTCGCCGTGGGTACAAAAATGCCCAAGTGGGTGGAAGAAGGATTCAAAGAATATCAGCGTCGCTTCCCAAGCGATATGCCACTCGAGTTGGTGGAGATTTCTGCGGGTAAGCGTGGCAAGAATGCTGATATAGTTCGGATTCTTAACAAAGAAGGAGAAGCCATGCTGGCAGCCATTCCCAAAGGAAGCCGCATTGTAACTCTTGATATTCCGGGGAAACCTTGGGATACCCACCAATTAGCAAGTCAGCTTGAAAGCTGGAAACTTGATGGCAGAGATGTATCTATTCTTATAGGCGGACCGGAAGGACTGTCTCCTGAATGTAAACAAGCCGCAGAACAGAGCTGGTCTCTCTCCCCTCTAACTCTTCCGCACCCGCTGGTAAGAGTTATTATGGCAGAGAGTTTATACCGTGCCTGGAGTGTGACTACTAATCACCCATATCACAGGGAATAGGTGAATGTTAGGTAAGCGCAGTCCTATTCGAGATTATGCTGCAGAAGCTCGATTATTTCGTAATCGAGCTGTCTTCTCTTTTCTAGGGATTGTTATCCTAGTCGGCGTATTAATATTGAATTTATATAACCTCCAGGTTGTTCAGTATCAGGATTATCAAACCCGCTCTAACGATAACCGCATTAAAATCGTCCCAATCGCTCCGAATCGTGGCCTTATTTATGATCGTAATGGCGTACTATTAGCTGAAAACCGCCCTGTATTCAATTTAGAAATCACGCCAGAGCAAGTCGATAATATCGATGAAACGATTGAACGTCTGAAAAAAATTCTCGATATTTCAGATGACAAGATTACACAATTTAAGAAAGAGCTGCGTCAAACACGGCGTTTTAACTCCGTACCATTACTTACCCAATTAACCCAAGAAGAAGTGGCTAAGTTTTCGGTGAATCAATATCGTTACCCAGGTGTTGCAGTAACGGCGACACTGAAGCGTTATTACCCCTTTGGTGAAGTACTAACCCATGCTATTGGGTATGTTTCGCGTATTAACGACAGAGATTTACAAAGGCTCGATCGGGAAGGAAAGTCCGCAAACTATAAAGCAACTCGTGATATCGGGAAATTAGGCATAGAAAAATACTATGAGGAAATTCTTCACGGTATGCCCGGTTATCAGGAAGTTGAAGTTAATAGCCGGGGTCGTGTTATTCGTACGCTGAAATACGTCCCTCCGGTACCCGGTAAAGATTTGGTTCTTAACATCGATATCAATCTCCAAATCTATGTCCATCAGTTACTCCAAGACTATCGCGGTTCAGCCGTTGTACTCGATCCAAAAGATAATGGTGTGTTGGCAATGGTTTCCAACCCCAGTTATGACCCTAATGCGTTTGTTCACGGTATTTCTAGTGCGGAATATAGCTCCTTGCTCAATGATAAAGACCGGCCATTGGTAAACCGAGCCACATTAGGTATTTACCCACCAGCGTCGACCGTAAAACCAC
The DNA here is from genome assembly GCF_003856525.1 of Vibrio viridaestus. Taxonomy (GTDB): domain Bacteria; phylum Pseudomonadota; class Gammaproteobacteria; order Enterobacterales; family Vibrionaceae; genus Vibrio; species Vibrio viridaestus. The sequence goes on along the minus strand of NZ_RJVQ01000006.1, from coordinate 230,968 downwards.
TCATCGCCGTTTCTGCGTTAACAGAAGGCGTGATTACCCCATCAACAACCCGAAATGACCCTGGCTATTGGCGTATACCGAACGCGAAGGCTGCGAAACCTTATCGAGACTGGCTACGTTGGGGCCATGGCAAAGTGAATGTCACCAAGGCAATCGAGGAATCTGTCGATACGTTCTTCTATCAGGTCGCTTATGACATGGGCATCGATAGATTATCGACCTGGATGAGCAAGTTTGGTTATGGCAAATATACGGGCATCGATATTTTCGAAGAAAGTGAAGCGAATATGCCAACACGAGAATGGAAAATGTCACGCCATCGAACCCCTTGGTATCAAGGAGATACAATTCCTGTAGGGATAGGTCAAGGTTACTGGACGGCGACGCCAATGCAGATTGCCAAAGCAACATCCGTTTTAGTTCATCACGGGAAAGTACTCGCACCGCACTTTTTGAAAGCGACTATCGATAATGGAAAGCCATTCTCTGCTCAAGTTTCATCAAGTGTTGAGACATTCCCGCCGATCGAGAATGTACCAGAGAAATACTGGAATATTGCTATTCATGGCATGTATCTAGTGAATAACGGTCCGAGAGGAACAGCCCGACGAGCATTTCAGGGAGCCGAGTACACCAGCGCCGGTAAATCGGGTACAGCACAGGTATTCGGCCTGGGTGAGCATGAAAAATATAACGCAGATGAACTGGCAGAACATTTACGTGACCATGCTTTATATACCTCGTTTGCCCCTGTCGAAGATCCGAAAGTGATTGTTACCATGGTATTAGAGAATGCTGGCGGAGGCTCTTCACATGGTGCTCCGATAGCAAGAAAAATATTTGACCACGTACTACTTAGTAAAGATGATCAGGATGAACAAGAAGGAGAGTCAAAATGATGGACTTTGATCCAACATCAGGTCAAAACCGTTCATTCTTCGAGCGTCTTCACATTGATATTCCCCTTCTCATGGGGGTACTTCTTGTGATGGGATTTGGGCTGGTTGTCATGTATAGCGCCAGTGGACAGAATCTTGTCATGATGGACAAGCAAGCCATGCGCATGCTGTTAGCTTTGGGTGTGATGGTATTTCTGGCTCAGCTTTCACCAAGAACATATGAGTCTTTGGCTCCCGCGCTGTTTTTTTGTGGTGTTGCGCTGCTTTTAGGTGTGCTTTTTTTTGGTGAAGTATCGAAAGGTGCTCAGCGATGGCTCAATCTTGGTTTCGTCCGCTTTCAACCATCAGAACTGCTAAAGCTTGCAGTTCCGCTCATGGTTGCTCGCTATATTGGTAAGCGCCCTATTCCACCGTCTTTCCAAACTTTAGTTATCTCTATGATGATGGTGTTTGTACCTACTATCCTGATCGCAAAGCAACCCGATTTAGGGACCTCTATTCTTATTGCAGCTTCAGGCATCTTTGTTATTTTTCTGGCCGGTATAAGCTGGCGCATCATTTTAACGGCTGTCATTGCTTTAGGTGCCTTCGTCCCTATTCTTTGGTTTTTCCTCATGCGGGAGTATCAAAAAGTCAGGGTGAGAACTTTATTTAATCCCGAATCAGATCCCCTTGGTGCTGGTTACCATATTATCCAGAGTAAAATAGCAATAGGTTCAGGCGGTATTTTTGGTAAAGGGTGGTTACACGGGACACAATCTCAGTTATCTTTCCTGCCGGAAAGACATACTGACTTCATATTTGCGGTCATCGCTGAAGAATGGGGGCTGATTGGTATTATTCTTCTTCTCTCCGTCTACCTGTTCATCATTGGTCGAGGATTATATTTAGCAAGTAATGCACAAACAGCATTCGGCAAAATGATGGGAGGAAGTATCGTCCTTAGCTTTTTCGTTTATGTGTTCGTAAATATTGGTATGGTGAGCGGAATTTTACCTGTTGTTGGCGTTCCCCTACCATTAGTCAGTTATGGTGGTACTTCCATGGTGACATTGATGGCCGGATTTGGCATTTTGATGTCCATTCACACCCATAGAAAGGCATTTTCAAAGGCAACTTAATAGATGAATATTAAACACCTACTCTCTTGCTGTTTTGTCGTTACAATTATTGCTGGCTGTAGTTCATCAGGCCGTTATGACATCGATGATGATGTCGCACCTGATACCCCGATATCCGTAGATCACATTGAAGATGCAAGCCCAAAGTATGAGCCTTATAGTACAGGTGGTAACCGCGACTATACGGTTCTAGGTCAATCTTATAAGGTCATGAAGACGACTTCTGGTTTCAAACAAAGAGGAAAGGCGTCTTGGTATGGAAAGAAATTTCACGGACACAGAACCTCTAACGGTGAAGTGTACGATATGTATTCAATGACCGCGGCCCATAAAACGTTACCTATACCAAGCTATGCAAAGGTAACCAATCTAGATAATGGAAAAACAGCCATAGTACGTATTAACGACCGTGGACCTTTCCACTCAGGACGTATTATTGATTTAAGCTATGCTGCCGCATACAAGTTAGGTGTCGTGCAAACTGGGACAGCGAATGTCGAAGTTGAGGCAATCACCACACAAAAAGTAAGCGACAGTGACAATAAAAAACCAATAAATGGGTATATAATCCAAGTTTCTTCGTCAAAATATAGTAATAGTTCGCGAACTTTATCGAATGAATTGAGTCAAAAGTTATCGGTGGCAAGTTTTGTCGATAATTCAGACGGCCTCCATAAGGTTTTTCTTGGACCATTTCAGGATTACAGCCATACAGAAGAAACACTGGAGCAAGTGAAATCACTTGGCTATCAAACCGCTTTTATTAAGAAACACATTGCATCTCAATAGATTAACGGGCAGAAATACCTTCGCACGAAACCTGTTAACGTGGGTTGTTTCTGATAAGATATCAATAACAGATAACAAATATCGTATTAACCATGAAAAAAAATACTGTAATCACTACTCTCTTAGCAGCTTCCGTTGCACTTTCTACCTCGCTTTCAACTTCTGTTAGTGCGGCACCTATCGTTGTTCCAGATCCACCACAGATCGCAGCGAAAGGTTATGTATTGATGGACTATCATTCAGGTAAGATCCTCGCGGAAAAAGAGATGAACACAAAACTTGCTCCGGCAAGTTTGACTAAAATGATGACAAGTTATGTTATCGGTCAGGAAATTGCTCGAGGCAATATTTCTAACGATGATGATGTTGTTATTAGTAAAAATGCATGGGCAAAGAACTTCCCTGAATCATCAAAAATGTTCATAGAAGTCGGCACAACAGTAAAAGTAAGAGACTTAAACCAAGGCATTATTGTTCAGTCAGGTAACGATGCTTGCGTTGCAATGGCCGAACACGTTGCTGGTTCTGAAGATGCATTTGTTGATCTGATGAACGCATGGGCAAAATCGTTGGGTATGAAAAATACACATTATACCAACGTACATGGTCTTGATGACCCAAATTTATATTCAACGCCATATGACCTTGCTCTTCTAGGACAAGCGCTAATTCGTGATGTACCAAACGAGTACAAAATTTATGCTGAGAAGAAATTCACTTATAACGGCATAACTCAATATAACCGTAATGGGTTACTTTGGGATAAAAGCATGCACGTGGACGGTATCAAAACAGGTCACACTAGCACAGCAGGCTATAACTTAGTGACATCAGCAACCGAAGGAAATATGCGTCTTGTCGCTGTCGTCATGGGCACAAACAGTTCGAATGCTCGTAAAGCGGAAAGTAAAAAACTGCTAAGTTACGGCTTCCGTTTCTTTGAAACCGTTGCACCTCACAAAGCAGGCGAAACGTTCATCAAAGAGCGTGTCTGGATGGGTAATAAAGATGAAGTTGCTCTTGGTGTAGATAAAGACACGTATGTAACTCTACCACGTGGTCAGGCAAAAGATCTTAAAGCCAGCTTTGTTTTGGAAAAAGAACTTGAAGCTCCAATCAAAAAAGGTGAAGTGGTCGGTAAACTGTTCTACCAACTTGATGGTAAAGACGTTGCGCAATATCCACTTATTGCTCTAGAAGATGTCGATAAAGGTGGTATCTTCAGCCGTTTATGGGACTACATTGTATTACTATTCAAAGGCTTGTTTTAAGCTCTGTTGAATTACAGCGAAAGCCACCTTCGAGTGGCTTTTTCTTTGGCTTGAGATCATTGCCGATAACCAGTAGTATTCACGCAATTGTTATTTATATTTAGGGTACCGGCCAATGTTAACTATTAACTCTGATGCGAAATTGAAAGACTTGCTTGAGTTTCCTTGTTCTTTTACATACAAGGTTATGGGACATGCGAAGCCAGAACTCCCAGACCTAGTTGTTGAGGTGATCCAGCGTCATGCACCTGGTAATTACTCTCCGACGGTCAAGCCAAGCGCTAAAGGTAACTACCATTCTGTCTCTATCAATATTACAGCGACGTCGATAGAACAGGTAGAAACACTGTATAAAGAACTTGGTGAAATTGAAATTGTGCGCATGGTTCTATAAACCACACAATTATTTTTGAATAATTAAAAATTATTTTAAAAGCAGCTGTAGCTGCTTTTCTTTTTAATTCAATAAGATAAAAATACCACAAGCTGTGAAAGGTCAATTTTTTAGCGTTATACTGTAGTGGTATGCCATATTCAGGTTTATAATCCTTTTACTTTATAAATAGATAGCACAGATTCTCAATGAATAACGAACTTATTGTTAAACAACTTGGTCGACAAGATTATGCTCCAATACTGGATGCTATGCATAGTTTCACCGATCAACGTTCGGAAGATACAATAGATGAGATTTGGCTTGTAGAGCACAATCCGATATTTACTCAAGGACAAGCAGGAAAAGCTGAGCACTTGTTAAATACCGGTGACATCCCAGTGATACAAAGTGACCGCGGGGGTCAGGTAACCTATCACGGACCGGGACAGATTGTGACATACTTCCTTATCGATCTCCGCCGCCGAAAATTGGGGGTGAGAGAGCTCGTTACTCACATAGAAAATATCGTTATCCAAACACTGACGCATTTCGGTATCGAGTCAAAAGCGCGACCAGACGCACCCGGTGTATACGTCGATGGCAAAAAAATTTGCTCTCTAGGTCTTAGAATTCGTAAAGGCTGTTCCTTTCATGGTTTAGCTCTTAACGTCAATATGGATTTGAGTCCATTTCTCCGGATTAACCCATGCGGTTATCAAGGGATGGAAATGGTTCAAGTTAAAGACTTAGGTGGTCCAGACAACGTACATACCGTGGAAAAACAACTAATTTCGGAACTAGTAGCTGCATTAGGCTACGATAAAGTTACCTATAGCACAGAAGCAACGAATCATGAGTAAACCAATCCAGATGGAAAAAGGCGTCAAGTATCGTGACGCTGATAAAATGGCCCTGATTCCGGTAAAAAATATGCCGGCAGAGCAAAAGGAAGTTTTACGTAAACCTGAATGGATGAAAATCAAACTGCCATCAGACAGTCAACGTATCCGTGATATCAAAGATGCAATGCGTAAGAACAACCTTCATTCTGTATGTGAAGAAGCATCTTGTCCTAACCTTGCAGAGTGTTTTAATCATGGTACAGCTACGTTTATGATTCTCGGCGCAATCTGCACACGTCGTTGTCCATTCTGTGATGTTGCCCATGGCCGCCCTATTACACCTGATGCAGAAGAGCCCGAAAAATTGGCTCAGACGATTCAGGACATGAAACTGAAGTATGTCGTTATCACTTCAGTTGACCGTGATGATCTTCGTGACGGTGGAGCAAAACATTTTGCCGATTGTAACAAAGCGATTAGAGAAAAAAGTCCAGGTATCCGCATAGAAACACTGGTTCCAGATTTTCGTGGTCGTATGGACAAAGCTCTGGATGAACTGAAAGACAACCCACCAGATGTATTTAACCATAACCTGGAAACTGCTCCACGCTTATATCGCAAAGTTCGACCAGGAGCCAATTATCAATGGTCGCTTGACCTGCTGAAAAAATTCAAAGAACAGCATCCACATGTACCGACCAAATCTGGCTTAATGATGGGGCTGGGTGAAACAAAAGAAGAAATTGTTGAAGTATTAAAAGATCTTCGCGCTCATGGTGTAACCATGTTGACTTTAGGTCAGTATCTGGCACCAAGCCGCCATCATCTACCAGTTGAACGCTACGTGCCGCCAGCAGAATTTGATGAATTGAAAGAGATTGCGCTAGAACTCGGTTTCACTCACGCAGCTTGTGGTCCATTCGTCCGCTCTTCTTACCATGCTGACTTACAAGCAAAAGGTGAAGAAGTAAAATAACGGCTCTAAACATTTATTAAAGCGAACTCATGCAAGTGGGTTCGCTTTTTCTTTTTACTGATACCCACCTCTATATTTAACTTTGATTTGTTGAAAGAACGCATCTTGTTTTATAGTCTTAAATCAAGAAGTAAATGTGGAACAAGGAATAAGTATGAAAATCTTGAGTGCCTTAGGTATGATTTCTTTAAGCGTGATCTTAGCGGGCTGTTCGTCTAATACCAAAGAGGACAACTACCGAGAGGCATCATTCGAACTTTGCAATACTGACGTTAAAATTTATTCGCTAGACGATGATGGTCGTGTGAGAATTGTTTGCGCTGACGGTTCTAAGTTTGCTCTGAAACAAGAATCGACGCTAGACGTTATGCGGGATATCAATATTGAGTATTGTGATGGTGAAGGCTTAGGTAAGTTTACTGAGAGTGATAAATACTACCTGTTTAAGTGCAAATCAGGTACGACACTTAGCATCACTAAAGACTAAGCGAACGAATTAAAAAAGGCAGTGAAATATTTCACTGCCTTTTATATTAATTACGCTTCTTATTTGCCAACCACAGAAATTGATAGGGTCGCAAAGTAACATTCGCAAGCCGATCCTCGTAGACTTGGTCAGTTAATAAATCGGTCCAATCGTCAGTCGCAATGAGATTGAGCTCTGCTAAATTAAATGACTGCGGTTCGCTGGTTATATTGTAAATAGCAAACAAGCTTTGTTGTCGATCTAAACTCTGACGCCAAAATGCAAACAAATTATCACGCATGTGCATAATGTATTGTGTTGCATTGGGGTGGAAGGCTGGCTGAGCTCTACGAATCTTGGCCAGTCGCGTAATACCTGCAAAGACTTTTTGATGATGAGTTTCACTATTCAGTTTTTCTTCCAGATCTTCCATGTCCCATATGTGTCGATTGATCGATCGGAACTGTCCGGTATTCTCTACTCGGTCATAATCATTCTGCGTTCCGAGTAAAGAGTGAATATAAAACGCAGGCACGCCTTCAAGAGCCATCTGTACGCCAGCAGCACACAAGAACCGAGCGAATTGGAACTGGTCAGGTCCAGCCTGAACCGAACCACTCAACGCATCCCATAAGCTAATATTAATCTCATAAGGTTTAACTTCACCATCCGCAGTGGTCCTCGAACTGATGCGACCACCAAACTTCTTCATCGTATTAATTAACGTGTCTAGCTCCCATTCGGAAAGTAGCCCTTCCGTTGGTCTTAACCCAACACCGTCATGCGACGCAACAAAATTAAGATACGTAGTACCCTGCTGTGCTGGCGGCATGCGCATGAGCCAATTTTTAAGGTGGACACAACTCCCTGTAACCAGAGTATTGATGAGTAATGGCGGTAAAGAAAAGTTATAAATTAAATGGGCTTCGTTTGCATTCCCAAAGTAAGTCAGGTTTTCCTGATTAGGGATATTCGTTTCAGTAATAATGACTGCGTTTGGCGCCCAATGCTCAATCATGAGGCGCAATAAACGAATCATTTCGTGTGTATTAGGTAGATTGATGCAAGACGTACCAGGCGACTTCCACAAAAAAGCGACAGCATCGAGTCGGAACCAACGAATTCCTTTTTCTAGATATAAGCGAATGATTCCCAGAAACTCCAGCAATACTTCTGGATTTTCAAAATTCATATCCACTTGATCGTGACTAAATGTGCACCAAACATATTTGACACCATCAGCCGTTTGAACTTCTCTGAGTAATGGAGACGTTCTCGGTCTAACCACACTGCTTAAATCAGCTTCTGGATCAGACTCATAAAAATATCCTACACCTGGCGACTGACCCTTCTTATAATTATCAAACCACATACTTCGACTCGAACAGTGATTTATGACCAAATCTCCCATGACCTTGAAGCGCTTAGCTATCTCAGATACATGCTCCCACTGACCACTCGATGGATTTACTGTCGTATAATCGATAACACTAAAACCATCATCAGAGCTGTATGGGAAGAATGGCAATAGATGCACAGCCGATATTGATTCTGTCAGGCGACTTTTAAGAAAAGTATTCAGCGTTTCTAAAGGTGCTTTATCTTTCTCACGCAAACTATCTGCGTATGTGATAAGCATAATATCAGACTGATTCCACAAGTTTCTGTGTGGCTTGGGAGAGTCTGTTTTGGGATCCAAATTGAATGTTGAAAGGCACTTACGTGCCAGTTCTCCAGAATCAATATTCGGATACAACACCTGCAAGTGTCCAACTAATCGTTGCTCTAAATGAGAGGGCGCACTATTTTCCATAATTTTTCTGCCTTTAACTCAATTTGTCATAGGTCACTAATAAACTCAGGAATGAACCAACTAGCTTTTAGGACCGAACTCTTTCATATCTAATTCAACAGCTTCAGATAACTGATTTAGCACATTTGGGAAAGCACTCAACACTCGGTTCCACCGAGGCATAAATGGCGCTCCCATCGGATTATCTAAATACATTTCCCCAGCCTTCATAATATTGCGGGCAAATAGTTCTACGGTTTGCTCCTCTAAGTGAACGTCAAGCTTCAAACCATTTATAGCAGCATCATTGTTGTAAGCATTCACATAATCCAACGCAACACGGTAATAACTTGCTTTTATTGAACGGAACGTTTCCTGATTAAATATGATCCCGTGTGTAGCAAGTTTACGGAAAATAGCCTTAGTGATATCGATAGACATTTTTGACAAACCACCATCATCACTTCCAGCAGATAAATCCTGATGTTTATGATCATAAGCGTCAGCAATATCGACCTGACATAACCGGTTAGTCGAGTAGTTCATGTACATTTCACTGAGTACACCAATTTCGAGTCCCCAGTCCGCAGGGATGCGTAGGTCAGTCATTACGTCTCGACGAAATGAAAATTCGCCAGCTAATGGATATCGATAGCTATCGAGATACTCAAGATAATCGAGGTGCCCGAAGACTTTTTGCAGCGAACGAATCAAAGGCGTAACCAACAAGCGACTTACCCGCCCATTTAGTTTTCCATCGGCAATACGTGCATAAAAGCCTTTACAAAATTCGTAGTTAAAATTCGGATTCGCTACAGGATAAATTAATCGAGCCAGCAAGCCTCTATCATAGGTGACAATATCGCAATCGTGCATCGCAACCGATTCAGCCTCACCAGCACCAAGTGTATACCCCATACAAAACCAAACATTACGTCCTTTCCCTGGCTCAGTTGGAGAAAGATCCTCGCTTTTCAATATTTCATCAATTGCTTTGAGCCTTGGCCCATCATTCCATAGCACTCTTGTTTTTTGTGGTAATACAGAAAAAAACTTTAAGGCATCGCGGTATTGCTCTTCATTCGCTCGGTCTAAACCAATCACAATTTCACTAAGGTAAGGAACTTGCTTGAGATGCTCAATAATATTAGGCATTGCATCCGTTTCAAGCTCTGAATATAGGCAAGGTAAAATAAGGGACATCGAGCGTTTTTTCGCAAATGAGCACAGCTCTTTTTCAAGCTCTTCTACTGGGCGGTCCGATAAGTTATGCAGTGTTGTAACAATTCCATTTTGATAAAAATCACCCATGGTAGACTTCTCCTAATGTTAGTTAACCTGCTGACGAGCAACAGTAATACACTCCTGTACATCTATCTTTAGAGTTCTTCTTGATTGACTATTTTTTCTATTTCCTCAGCCCAACCCGCTGGACCATATTGTTTAGTTACGCGTACATCACATCGGTTTGGAACTTGTGGGGGATTATGAACTGGTGAACGGACCACTACTGGAATGTCAACGAGCTTCAGCATTCCAACATCATTCTCACCATCACCTAAAGCGACTGTTATCACAGGCTCTTTCCAGAGAGACTGATAGCCCTGAGTCAGCCAATTCATAGCATTCGACTTATCACAAGACTCACCCATAACATGCGCAAACCTCCCTCCTTTCTGCACCTGGAGGCCCAAAGGTTGAAGTTTTTTTCGCAAGAGATTTAGCTCGTCATCATCACCATTCCAAACCAATGGTTCAGTGTATTCTCTTTGCATTGCTAGGGCCGCACTATCATGATGTAGTCCAGTTAAATCAACCACATCTTGAACAGTCAGATCATTGAAACCGGTGAAACGAAATTCATCTTTAAATTGTTTTGCAGTCGCAATCAGTTCTTTGCGTTTTGGGCCAAATGCTTTACACCAATAATCTCCAACATCAATCAAAGAAGGTTGGTAAAGCTGCGTTAAAGATTTGGGAATGTAGATTGCGGCCCCATTCTCAGTGATAAACGGATGATGGTGATTCAGCTGACGTCGGAGCCCAGCCAGTTCAGCGAATGTTTTGCTCGTATTAAGAATCCATGGAATTCGCTTGCTTTCCAATAATGCAATAGCTGGAAGAGCCGAGTCAAAACTGTAGGTATGATGATCGAGTAACGTTCCGTCAAGATCCGAATATACAAGCAGTTTAATCATGAAAAAATATCGGTATTCAGGCAAAAATGCTGCACAAAATACCTTCTCCTTTGTCATTTTTATAAGTGATAAAGGCTAATTTCGCCTTTTAGCTTACAATAACTAGTAAAGCAAGTATTGCGCCAATTAAATCGAAACACTTAGACGTTAACAGCTCTAGCGATGTTTTAGAGTAGGTCGCAGCTACACTAGTATGTGCAGATAAACACGCAGCCTAGAATTTAGTATAAGCAAAATTTATGAAGTTTGGTCATAAAAAATACAATAATTTAAACTAAATAGCATGTCTTGCACCAATTAAGTGCACACATAATGAAGGCATAAAAAAACCCTAGGCTCATCACCTAGGGTTTAGAATTGAATCAGTTATTGAATTATGCGTAAACAGGAAGACGTTTACAAATATCAAGAACTTTTGCTTTGGTTGCTTCAATTACTGAAGGTTCGTTGATGTTATCAAGAACATCGCACATCCAGTTAGCAAGATCTTTAGCATCATCAACAGTGAAACCACGACGTGTAATCGCTGGAGTACCAACACGGATACCTGACGTTACAAATGGGCTACGTGGGTCATTCGGAACAGAGTTTTTGTTCACTGTGATATTTGCAGCGCCCAAAGCAGCATCCGCTTCTTTACCAGTGATATCTTTGTCGATCAGATCAACAAGGAAAAGGTGATTTTCTGTACCATTAGATACGATCTTATAACCACGACTCTGGAATTCAGCAACCATTGCTTTTGCGTTTTCTACAACGCGCGCTTGGTACGCTTTGAATTCTGGTTCCATTGCTTCTTTGAAAGCAACCGCTTTAGCAGCGATAACATGCATCAAAGGACCACCCTGACCGCCTGGGAACACTGCAGAGTTTAGTTTTTTGTACATATCTTCGCCAGCGCCTGAAAGGATCAGACCGCCACGAGGGCCAGCAAGCGTTTTATGCGTTGTTGTTGTCACTACGTGAGCGTATGGTACTGGTGATGGGTAAACGCCAGCAGCAATAAGACCCGCTACGTGAGCCATATCGACAAATAGGTACGCTCCCACTTTGTCAGAAATTTCACGCATACGTTTCCAGTCAACAACTTGAGAATATGCCGAGAAACCACCAATGATCATTTTTGGCTTGTGCTCAAGAGCAAGCGCTTCCATTTCGTCGTAGTTAATCTGACCTTCACCATCAATACCGTAAGGGATGACGTTGTAGTGTTTACCAGAAAAGTTAACAGGTGAACCATGAGTTAAGTGACCACCGTGCGCAAGACTCATACCCAATACGGTATCGCCTGGGTTAAGCAGAGCCATGTAAACTGCACTGTTTGCCTGAGAACCAGAGTGAGGCTGAACGTTTGCATAGTCACAACCGAATAGTTCACAAGCGCGTTCAATAGCAAGCGCTTCTGCTTTATCTACGTATTCACAACCACCGTAGTAACGTTTGCCAGGATAACCTTCAGCATATTTGTTAGTTAGCTGAGAACCTTGTGCTTCCATTACACGTGGGCTTGTGTAGTTTTCTGAAGCGATTAGCTCAATGTGCTCTTCTTGACGAAGAGTTTCTTCTTGGATAGCTGCATATAGCTCTGGATCATAATCAGCGATGTTCATATCACGCTTAAGCATCTGTATCTCCTGACTCAGATTAACTGAATGGTTAAAACGGCTCTGTGACCTTACGCAAACGTTTTCGTCACCGAATTGGCGCGTATTCTACATAATTTGATTTGTGTCATAAAGTACAAATTACAATTTTTATTATGCAGAATTTTCATGTTCGAAATATTCTTAACCGTATACCCGAATTTGAACAATGACCACGAACCGTGTCAATTAATTTTCTTTACACCTGTAAAGCTGTAATTACATAGGTTTACCTGAATTTTAATCTCCCGGCTACCTTAATTTTGTTCTTTTCCATACTATCGTATTTCCAGTGTTTAAAAGTTAGTAAAAGAGATGGAAAAGCATACAAAGAAAGAAGATATCATTGCAATTCTTACGGGTACTTTCGTCTTTGCTCAAGGAATATTATTCCTTCAAGCAGGCGGTCTGGTGACTGGAGGTACAGCAGGTTTAGCATTGTTGCTCACTCACTTAACTTCTTTGTCTTTTGGGACATTGTATTTTTGGGTTAATCTTCCATTTTATATTCTTGCTTGGAAACGCTTTGGTGCTTCATTTGCGATTAATACAGCCATTGCTTGTGCGATAGTCTCTGTTTTTAGTAACCACCTCAACGAATTTATCTCTTTGTCCAGTTTAAATATGATTTACTGTTCAGTCGCGGGTGGTATTTTAATGGGGCTTGGTATGCTGATACTTTTTCGTCACCGTTGTAGCTTGGGCGGGTTTAATGTCTTTTGCCTTTACATTCAAGACAAACTCGGTATTTCAGTTGGTAAAACTCAAATTTTCATCGACAGCGCCATTGTTATTGCTTCCTTTGTCTATTTACCTTATGAAACAGTCCTATGCTCCATTGTAAGCGTCGTTTTTCTCAATCTGGTTTTGGGGATGAATCACAAGCCTACACGCTATATCGTGAGCTATTAAATAAGCAAAATGGACACATAACCCCCTATTCCCACAGGCTTTGTCCAAAAAGGCAGCATTTGATTTAAAATTCTAAGAAAAGTCTTTACACAAAGAGCGAGTTTGTTATGATTCGCTCCGCACTCATTTGATGGCACGGGAAAATCAAATGTTTTAATACCCTGGAGGGGTTCCCGAGTGGCCAAAGGGAGCAGACTGTAAATCTGCCGGCTCCGCCTTCGATGGTTCGAATCCGTCCCCCTCCACCATATTCTTCTCATTATGAGAAACACTTGATTGAACGTGTTGGGAAAACCTCAGTTAAGTATAAAAATWCCCGGAGGGGTTCCCGAGTGGCCAAAGGGAGCAGACTGTAAATCTGCCGGCTCCGCCTTCGATGGTTCGAATCCGTCCCCCTCCACCATATTCTTCTCGTTAAGAGAAACACTTGATTGAACGTGTTGGGAAAACCTCAATTAAGTATAAAAATTCCTGGAGGGGTTCCCGAGTGGCCAAAGGGAGCAGACTGTAAATCTGCCGGCTCCGCCTTCGATGGTTCGAATCCGTCCCCCTCCACCATATATTAAGCCTAGCAAATGCTAGGCTTTTTTTATTTCCGAAAACAAATGAGAAGCTCAATTGTTAGCTCGAAGAACTCATCTCCCAGCCCTCTCGCCATTACTCACTTCATCGCATAACAACTTTTAATAACTACTTTGAACTCTAAATTAAATTATTACGCATTATAATTTCTATGAGCTAAAAACTTTTGTTTAAAAAACAATCAAAAATAAATTATATCAATTTACCTCCCACTCTAAAGCCATATAAATGAGAGATTTCAATATTTTATATGCACTTAACACACGTTACGTAACCATTAACCGAAAAATAATTAAAATTAAATGCAAAACCAAATAATTACAACAACTTAAAAAGTATAAATATAAATATAAATTCAATTTAATGGTTTAATAACCAAGTTTAACTACGGATAAAATTGGTTAGAATTAAAAATATCCATTAAATAAAACTAACTAATACTCTTTCGATATACCACCCTTCTAATTTTCTAGCTTAATAGCGAAATTTGATACAAAACCGCCAATTATAGTTAAAGTACTAACAAAATTCTGACTTGTTTAATTGATTGCTGAGAGGTATGTTAAATATTAGTCAATTACAAGAGAGCTAAGAGATGCATCACGAATTGCCTAATCTGGCTTTGGATAAGTCCGCTTTGTTTTTCGATTTTGACGGTACACTTGTCGACCTAAAACCAACGCCAGATGAAGTCGTTGTTAGTGAGGAACTGCAATCTATAATAAATGCACTAGATGACAAAACGTCCCACGCAATAGCACTCATCAGCGGAAGAAATATTGAGTCTTTGGATAAGCACTTACAACTGCCCAATATCAAAATGAGTGGTAGTCATGGTATGGAGTATCGTTTAGACAGCAATTTACCTATCACCCTTCATCCCGATGTTATTCATCTGCCGGATGACCTTATAAATCAATGCGAATCTTTTTGTGAAATTTACGGTTTATTGCTGGAAAGAAAGCCCCTGTCACTTGCAATACATTACCGTTCTCAACCCACTTTAGAACCAAACGTAATCGACTTTTTGACGACATTACTCAAGCAGTTTTCACAGCTTGATCTGAAAATACAAAGTGGAAAATGCATAAGAGAAATTAAGCCAAGTCATATCAGCAAGGCTACAGCTCTAGACCTTTTTGCCAACACCAACGATTTTAAGAACAGAACGATATGGTACTTTGGCGATGACGTTACCGATGAGGATGCGTTTGAATGGGTTAATGCACAAGGTGGCGTGAGTGTAAAAATAGGTGAAGGGGAATCCAAAGCGCTATACCGGCTACCATCGCCTAATGACTTGAAACAATTTTTGTTAGCTCATCTAGTTAAAGAGGAATAACACATGCCAGAGAACAACTTGGATTTAGCCCTGATAGGTAACTGCCGAATCAGCGCATTAATCGATAAAATGGGAGAAGTGGTCTGGTGTTGTATGCCTCGCTTTGATAGCGATCCTGTTTTTGCTTCATTACTTAAAACAGGCGAGAAACAGGACCTTCATGGCACTTACGGCATCGATTTAGATGGTTTTTCTCATAGTGAACAGCACTATGAAAAAAATACAGCCGTACTCAAAACGGTTCTTCATGATCAAAAGGGTAACAGTGTCACCATCACCGACTTTGCTCCTCGACTAGAGCTGTATGGTAGGTTACACCGCCCTGTCACACTGATGCGAATTCTGACCCCGCACGGTTCACCAAAAATTCGGGTTCGTCTGCGTCCTGCCAACAATGAAGAAGGAACACCCTATCAACGTATCGAAGGCAGTAACCACATTAAGTACTTAAGTGATATGCAGTCACTACGGCTAACCACTGATCTGTCTATTGCCAGCGTCTTCGATGAAAAGTGGTTTATCCTTGATCACGAAAGTCACCTTATTTTCGGATCCAACGAGAGTATTGAAGAACCTATTACTCAGTTGACTCAACGCTTTCTTGTTGAGACAGAGCAGAATTGGCGTAACTGGGTGTGTAACCTTGCTATCCCATTTGAATGGCAAGATGCAGTTATCCGTTCGGCCATTACTCTCAAGCTCAGTGCCTTTGAGGATACTGGCGCTATAGTCGCGGCGATGACAACCTCGCTCCCAGAAGCCAAAGACACTGAAAGAAACTGGGACTACCGTTTTTGCTGGTTAAGAGATAGTTATTTCACAGTACATGCTCTTAATCGTCTCGGTGTAACTGCGACGATGGAACAATATCTTCGCTACCTAGTCAATCTTGCCGCCAATATTGAGGATGAGTATCTACAGCCAGTTTTTTGCTTGAACGGCGAAAAAAAGATGGAAGAGAGAATCATCGATAAATTGGACGGTTATAGGGGTATGGGACCGGTTCGATTTGGTAATCAGGCTGCCGATCAAATACAACATGATGTTTACGGCGCTATTGTTCTCTCCGCCACACAAATGTTTTTTGATGAGAGAATTCGTAAACCCGATGATAAACGTCTATTCCCGCTCCTAGAGCAGGTGGGGGAAAAAGCGGTAAGTTACTACAATCAGCCTGACGCAGGGCTATGGGAACTGCGTGGTAGTCAACATATCCATACATTCTCTAGCATCATGTGTTGGGCTGCAGCGGATAGGCTCGCAAAAATCGCCGAGAACCTTAACCTTCCAGGTCGACAGGAATATTGGCGTCGTCACGCAGAGGTAATGCGCGAAGATATTGATAAGCATGCTTACAACGCTGAACTCAATAGCTATACCGCAACTTGGGGTGGCGATACGATGGATGCTAGTTTACTTCTTGCCTGTTCTTTAGGATATGTAACGGGTGACGATCCGCGATTTATTGGCACAGTCGAATCAATCGAGAATCAGTTAAGACCCAAAGGAAGTAAATACATTTTTAGATATGTAATAGAAGACGATTTTGGTGCACCAGAGAACGCATTCACTATCTGTTCATTTTGGTATATCGAAGCGCTTGCTGCAATAGGCAGAAAAGACGATGCCAGAGAGCTTTTCATTGACCTTCTTAGCCGCCGAAATCATGTCGGGTTATTGTCGGAAGACCTCGAACCCACTACAGGAGAGCTGTGGGGTAACTTTCCGCAAACGTATAGCATGGTAGGAATTATTAACTGTGCGAGAATTTTAAGCCGAAGATGGGAGGATGAACTATGAGTAGGCTTGTTGTTGTATCGAACCGGGTTGCCAGACCAGAGGCATTAAGCAGTGGGGCCCAAGGTGGCCTTGCTGTAGGTGTACTTGCGGCGATGGCGGAAGCTGGTGGCCTGTGGTTCGGATGGAGCGGAAAAATAGAGAATCGTCCGACTTCAGAAATCAAGGAAGAACGAAAGAACAATATCGACTTTGTTACGATTAACCTAAGACAAAATGAGTACAATAATTTTTATCTTGGGTACTCCAATAATGTCATTTGGCCACTATTTCATCAACGCCCAGACCTAATGAACTATAAACATCATTACCGCATGGGTTATGAAGGCGTTAATCGAAAATACGTGAATAAGTTACTGCCCTATTTAAAGCCTGATGACGTTATCTGGATACACGATTACCAATTAATCCCCATGGCCAAAATGCTACGTGAAGCAGGTGTGACTTCTCCTATCGGATTTTTCCTACACACACCTTTCCCTGCCTACGATTCTCTAAGAGCCCTACCTAATTACCAGGACATGCTAATAGAGATGCTGCACTACGACCTCTTAGGCTTCCACACAAAAATTGACGAGTTCAACTTTACACAATCAATTAGTATGGGATTAGACGGATGTATATCCCAGTCGCATTTAATTAACTGCCACGGACATGAGACCCAAACAGGTGTATATCCGATAGGGATAGAAACTGACGACCTACTTCAACTCGCAGAAAAAGGCAAAAAATCCAAAGAATATCAGCAGGTAAAAGCTGAGCTCGGTGATAGAAAATTGATTATTGGAGTGGATCGGCTTGACTATAGTAAAGGCATTTTTCACCGTTTTCAGTCCTATGATCAAATGCTCAAGAACCACTCAGAGCTGCGGAGAAAACAGGTCTACATGCAGGTAGCCCCAACCTCTCGTGGTGATGTCAAAGCCTATTCTCAACTCGCTAAACAGGTTGAGCAGGCCGCAGGCCATGTCAACGGGACCCATGCTGACTTTGACTGGACGCCGATTCGATATATAAACCGTGGCTTCCGTCGCAACACGATAATGGCACTCTATAATCTGTCTCACGTTGGATTTGTTACTCCTCTGAGAGATGGAATGAACTTGGTCGCGAAAGAGTTCGTTGCAGCTCAAGATCCTGACGATCCAGGCGTTCTTATTCTGTCGGAAATGGCAGGCGCATCGGCAGAATTAGAAGCTGCATTGATCGTCAATCCTTATGATACAGAAGCGGTAGCGGAAACATTGGCGCAAGCAATGCAGATGCCTCTGGATGAACGCATTGATCGTTGGAAAAAAATGATGGCGGTGTTGAGACAAAATGACATACATGCATGGCAGAAAAATTTCCGCCAAGATTTGAAAGCCCATCCACATAATATCGAAGCTAATTCAGACTTAACATTGGTTGAATAACGCAAAAGGGAGTTCATCACTGAACTCCCTTTCTAATGTACTCATCAATGAAGCGAACTATTTATTTTGTTTGAGAAAGGCTGGAACGTCTTTGATGCTATCAAGAACTGCGTTGGCAATCGACTCACCTTTATCCGTAACAGGCTTACCGGTACGGACCAAAATTTTTGTCCCAACACCAGCGGCTTCAGCTGCCATGAGGTCTTCTGCTTTATCACCTACCATCACTGAATTAGCCATATCAATTTTTAGAAAATCTCGCGCAGAAATAAACATACCCGGTTTCGGCTTGCGACAATCGCAATCTTGCTTATACTCTCCCACACCAAACTCTGGGTGGTGTGGACAATAATAAAAACCATCAAATTCAACGCCATTATCGATGAAATTCCAGTCCATCCACTGTGTCAAAGAAAGAAAGCGGTCTTCACTAAAAAGCCCTCTGGCAATACCTGCCTGATTTGTTACCAAAACCAATAAATATCCCATTTCCTTTAACAACTTTGTTGCTTCGAAAACACCATCGATAAACTCAAATTCGTGCTCATCATGAACATAGCCATGATCAACATTAATAACGCCATCTCGGTCTAAAAATACTGCTGGTTTTGACAAAATAAGACTCTCTGTTTCGGGTTTGAGCAAATTATTACACGCTTTATTTCTTTCATCACTATCTAATTACAAATCATTTAGTGAAATTACAGGTTTTAGACGTCTAGACGTAAACATTTCTGTTGACACCAAAGCCTTGAACCCATAGCATCCTCTACAGTTTTTAATGAATTGAGACATATTCATCTAATATTCCCTGCTTAGGTCGTGTCTAATGATTGAAATTAATCAAGTGAACAAAGTGTTTTATCAAGGTGATAAGGAAATTAACGCCTTGAAAGACATTAATTTAACGATTCAACAAGGAACCATTTTCGGCGTTATAGGATCATCAGGTGCAGGGAAAAGTACTCTGATCCGTTGTGTTAACATGCTTGAAGCGCCTACATCTGGTTCTGTCGTGGTTGACGGTGTTGACCTGACGAAACTCAGCTCAAAAAAGTTATCAGAAGCAAGACGCAATATTGGAATGATTTTTCAACATTTCAATCTCTTGTCTTCTCGAACTGTCTATGAAAATGTGGCATTGCCTCTGGAATTAGCAAACAAGACCAAATCTCACATTGAACGAAAGGTAAACGAGTTACTTGATCTGGTAGGCTTATCAGATAAGAAGCAAAGCTATCCTTCTAATCTGAGTGGTGGACAGAAACAACGTGTCGCGATAGCACGTGCGTTAGCTTGTGATCCAAAAGTTTTGCTGTGTGATGAAGCGACCAGTGCTCTGGATCCTGCAACGACACATTCGATTTTAAAGCTTCTCAAAGAGATTAATCGTAAGCTGAATATTACGATTTTGCTGATTACTCACGAAATGGATGTTGTCAAAAATATTTGTCATGAAGTGGCGATTATTGGTGGTGGCGAGCTAGTCGAAAATGGCACAGTTGGAGAGATTTTTGCTCACCCTAAAACGGAACTGGCGCACCAGTTTATCCGCTCAACGCTGGACCTTTCAATACCAGAAGACTTTGCCGAAAGACTGCACCCCAACCGAGTTGAAGGAAG
This sequence comes from Vibrio viridaestus, assembly GCF_003856525.1. Taxonomy (GTDB): domain Bacteria; phylum Pseudomonadota; class Gammaproteobacteria; order Enterobacterales; family Vibrionaceae; genus Vibrio; species Vibrio viridaestus. The sequence continues at coordinate 210,924 of NZ_RJVQ01000006.1, read as the reverse complement.
CCATCCACTACTGCGTCTAGAGTTTACAGGTGCAACGGTAAATGCACCATTGGCATCACAGATATCAAGAAAATTTAATGTGGATATTAATATCCTTAGTTCAGATATTGATTACGCTGGTGGCGTTAAATTCGGTATGTTGCTGGCCGAGATGTTTGGCACAGAAACAGATGACGAATCAGCCATTCAATATTTGATCGATCACCACGTAAAAGTAGAGGTACTAGGTTATGTCATTTGATGTAATTGCAGACTGGATTAGCCAGAATAGCAGTCTAATCTTTGGCGCAACTTGGCAAACTTTATACATGGTTGCTGTGTCTGGACTAGTTGGTTTCGCGGTCGGTATTCCTCTTGGCGTGATTCTGCATGTCACGAAAAAAGGTGGATTGGCTGAAAATACCAAAGTAAACCAAATATTGGGCGCCATTGTTAATATCGGTCGTTCAATTCCTTTTCTCGTCTTGATGGTTGCAATCATCCCAGTGACAAAACTGATTGTAGGTACCTTCATTGGTACGACTGCTGCAATCGTTCCTTTAACTATTGGAGCGATCCCATTTGTGGCCCGCCTCATTGAAGGAGCACTACTCGAAGTTCCATCTGGCCTGGTTGAAGCAGCGCAATCGATGGGCGCGAGACCATTACAAATAATAACAAAAGTACTGTTACCAGAAGCGTTACCCACTATTCTTAACTCAGTAACAATCACGCTAGTGACTTTAGTGAGTTATTCGGCAATGGCGGGCACAGTTGGTGGCGGTGGCCTTGGAGACGTTGCTATCCGATATGGATTCTATCGTTACGATATTATCGTGATGGCAGTAACGGTTGTGATGCTCATCGTTCTAGTACAAATAATTCAGTCAATCGGTGACGCTATCGTGCGCCGTGTTGACCACAGATAAAAATAATTCTTTCTAAGGAGACCAAACATGAAATTAAGCCTTAAAGGTTTACTGACTATAGCCGCAGCAGCATCTGCTTTAGTGCTGGCTGGTTGTGGTGATAAAACAGCAGAATCACACAAAATTAAACTTGGTGTTATGGCTGGTGCAGAAGCACAGGTTGCTGAAGTTGCTAAGAAAGTAGCAAAAGAAAAATACAACCTTGATGTAGAGCTAGTAACATTTACTGACTACGTAACACCTAATGCGGCTTTAGATGATGGTTCTATCGACATCAACGCATTCCAGCATAAGCCATACCTTGACGCGCAAATTGCAGACCGCGGTTATAAACTGGCAGTAGCTGGCAACACATTTGTTTACCCTATTGCAGGCTACTCAAAAACCATCAAGTCAGTTGACGAACTGCAAGATGGTGATCGTATTTCTCTACCAAACGATCCAACTAACCTAGGCCGCTCACTTCTATTGCTAGAAAAACAAGGTCTAATTAAGTTGAAAGAAGGCGCTGGCCTTAAAGCAACTGTACAGGATATCGTTGAAAACCCGAAAAACCTTCAACTACTTGAGCTAGATGCAGCGCAGTTACCTCGTTCTCTTGACGACGTTTCAATTGCTATCATCAACAACACATTTGCTAGCCAGTTAGATCTTAGCCCAGATAAAGACGGCATTTTCGTTGAAGATAAAGACTCTCCTTACGTAAACCTTATCGTTGCTCGTCAGGACAATGTTGATTCAGAAAATGTGAAAAACTTTGTGAAAGCTTATCAAACAGATGAAGTTTACAAAGCTGCTTACGATATTTTCAAAGGTAGTATCGTTAAAGGTTGGTAATAACCTTCTTCCTTTAAGCATTCTTTAATACAAAGGCCAGCACGAGTGCTGGCCTTTTTCATTTCTTTACAATTTCAAATAATCCCAAGAAAGGTTAGAAACAATACGGCACGTATCGCATTTGAAATGAAAAATATCGTGAAGAGGTTCAGGTAAATACCATTCGCCTCCGCATTTTGGACAACGACGACTTTTCTGCTCATCTAATGACACACCACCTACCTGATACTGGTAGTAGTATGTAGGAATTTTTGTGAGGTATTCTATTCGTCCCCGTAAATCCCACCCTCGTCTAAACAGATCACTATTGACGTTAGATATTTCATTTACCGCGGCATACTCCGCCTTGCAGCCACCCGCCATCTGTAGCTCATCACATGCCTGCCATTCAGTCTGCCACTTAATAACGGCTTTGTGGTCGCCATTTAGTGTTGCCGGATTACGATACAATGGGATCGGCATTAAGGTAGTTCCATCTCTCAAAGGAGAACAGGTGTGGACGTACGTGGTGTACAATATTTGCCATTCTGGTCGGGTATCTTCAGCCGTTTGTTCTGAATTTAAGTCCTGACCAAGAACCTTGACTTTGGGAGCCAAAACAGCCGCTTCGGTTAAGCGATTTAGACACACTTTCACGTAATCAGAGTGATTCGCGGGATGTAAACTGTTTTTCTCAGCGCATACAGCTCGAACGAAGAACTCCCCTTCACCGACAATCACTGGAAATTCACGTCCCAAAACTTGTCCATTGTAGCGTAGCGCTTCCATCAACCCGTTGATAGCGCGCTCAACTGCAGTAAAGGTAGTATTATCGAAACACTCAAACTTTAATTCAACAACATACATAGTTATACAACTGGCTCTAATTTTTCAATAAACTCAACCAAAGATCCCGCCAATACTTGGCGTTGATTGGTACCCAGTCTTTCTTTAACGACTTTTCCCGTGAGATTGCATACTGAGATCACGTGATCCTCAGAATCAATGCCTGCAATAAAAATAGTCGGCTTGAGCCTTAGACGCTTTTGTGTGACAAGGTGACCAATAATATTTTCTTGTAGACGTTTAAAATCGTCATCATTCCAAACTTGAATCAGGCTTAATTCTTCACCTTCATACTCTGCAGTCATATCACCGCTGTAAAACGAGCCAAAAAATTCATGAATATCAGAATGAATGCCTAAATCCATCGCATGCTCAATATTTGATAAATCAACTAATTCCTGGCGCTCAACCGGCCGCCATAGTACCGCATCCTGATTACGTTCGATCACGCACTCCGACGGCCAATCGGTCAATTCACGGTCAGCAGGATCACATTCATGCTTTTGCTGGAATGCCGTGACGTACCTTTTGCCAAAGTCACTCAATGCGTCTTTAACGGATAGAATCATTGTGATCTCCAATTAAATTAAGCGAATGTCCCTTGTTTAATGACACACGCCTCTGGATTGCGTAAAATTCGCGGTATTCTAAACGAAATTCACCCGGAATATGAGTAAATATTCGAATTCAAAAGAGCTGGAAGGACTTACTTTAGGTAAGTACACGGAGTATTCGACGTCTTATGACGCTTCGTTACTTCAACCAGTACCACGTAAATTGAACCGCGATGATATCAATGTTACCGAACCACTTCCGTTCCTTGGTAGCGATGTATGGACGCTATACGAACTTTCGTGGTTAAACAGTAAAGGATTGCCTCAGGTTGCTGTCGGCTATGTCACAATCCCTGCGACCAGTGCGAACCTTATTGAGTCTAAGTCATTCAAACTGTACCTCAATAGCTTCAACCAAACCAAATTTGCAAGCTGGGAAGAAGTTCACGACACGCTTGTAACCGATCTTTCAAACTGCGCAGGTGAAGCGGTATCGGTCGAAATTCATTCTGTTGATGACTTTACACATCAACGAATAGTCTCAATGGAAGGCACATGTCTTGACGATCAAGATATCGAAGTAAATCACTATCAGTTTGATGACACTTTGCTGAGAAACTCGACCGTTGATATTAATGTTCAGGAAACGGTTCATAGTCACCTGTTGAAGTCCAACTGCCTAATCACCAACCAGCCAGACTGGGGTAGCGTTGAGATTACTTATGAGGGTAAAAAGATTAACCATGAGGCGCTGCTGCGTTATATTGTTTCATTCCGTGAACACAATGAATTTCATGAGCAATGTGTCGAACGTATATTTACCGATATCATGCGGTACTGTAGCCCAGAAAAACTGACCGTCTATGCTCGTTATACTCGTCGTGGTGGTTTGGATATAAACCCGTTCCGTTCAACTGAATCAGCTACACCATCAAACTGGCTGAGAATGGCGCGACAATAATAAGAACAATGGAGTAATAATGTTCGATCGTCTGTGGAGAAGTTTTATCATTTTAGCTCTTACTTTGACCTCCTGTTCACTTTGGGCAGAAGGCTATGTATCGAGCACACTTAATGAAGCCAATGTATTGGTCGAAATTTCTCCGCAGCAAGCTCGCGATCTCATCGAAAAATACCTCACTGAAAGAAAGCTGGCTGAAGCGTCTGAAAAAACGCCATCTAATGTGGCAAGGGGAGAAAATGACGCACGTATAAGAACGCCAGCATCAACCGTTGAAGCTCTACAGATACTCGCGGATGCCGAATTCAAACTAGGCAATCATGATAGTGCATTTAAGTACATTGCTCAGGCCAAGAAACTAGCTAAAACAAATAGCCTTGCCATTCTAGAACTCGACATTGCGTTACAATCCGCTCAACTGCAATGGGAAATGACAGGTGATGCATCTGAAGCTAGGGCACAACTGAGATTTCTGTCCTCCCTGATTGAAAACCTCAAAAATGCCAAGCCTCTTACGCAAGGCATTCAATACCATATTCTCATGCTAAGAGCACAAATAGCATCACAAGAAAATGAAAATGAATTGGCAGTAATGCTGTTTACTCAGGCAAAGCCATATGTTGATAAAAGTGCCTCACCAAAAAATAAAATTGATTATCACCTAGCGGTCGGCACACATTATTTGCAACACCGGAATTACAACCTAGCACTTTCAGAATTGTTAATTGCCTACTGGAGCGCGGTTGAAACCAACTCGAGTGCGCAACTGGCTAAAGCGAACACTCTGTTGGCAAGACTATTTGAAAACCGACATGTTTACGATCAAGCGCTAATATACTTATCTCAAGCTGCTGATTTTTATGATAATTACGAAAATTCACCTGTCCTTGCTACGATTCTCAATCAAATGGGAAACATCTATTTCCGGCAAGGGCGTTACAATCTTGCTCTCGTGCATTACCTGAACGTTTTAGACCACCAGAAAGTCGATCAGAACTTAGCTCAGTTTATTGCTGTTCGTATCAATTTGGCCGCGACTTACATACAGCTATACAATTATCCGGTTGCTGAAGATTATCTCGATTTAGCTACCTCATTACTAGCAGATACCAATCTAACAGCGCTAAAAGCGCAGGCTGCATTACTTGAAGCAAGACTCGACTATCATCAAAGCCTGTTAGATAAGAGTGAGAGCAAAGTGTCTTCTGCTCTTATGTTAGCCAAACGCGCCTCTGACCATCAAACAGAGCTAGAAAGTTACTTATTGCTCAGTCATATTTACGAGCAGAAAAAGGATTTCAAAAACGCTCTTGATTACGAACGTAAATACAATGCACTGGCTAAAGCACAACAAATCACGTTAAATCAAATTAGCGAAGATGCCTTTAACCAACAAAAAGAGTTTGTTGAGCAAACCCTACATCTCGTGGGTCAAGAAAAGAAACTTAAGAAGAAAGAGACAGACTATAACAAACTTGAGTCCATAACTTATGTTTTGTTTACGATTGCCTTTATCTTCTTTCTGATTATTTTGCGCCGAGGAGTCAAAATTCATCGTCAGAATGCTGAAATAGATCAGATAAACGAGCATCTTTTTACCCACTCGCGATCTCAACTGAGTAACCTGAGGATGCTGAGTGCAAATCTTCCTAACTCACTGAGAAAAAGTAGCCGAACCTATGAGCAATGGCACATTGGCGAACTCATTCACGAGCCACTCAATGATCGACTGCGCTTTGCCATGATTGATATCCCATTTTTACGTAATATGTATCTAGAGTATGGGTTCACGGCGGGAATGGAATTAGAACTGGCCTTTGGTGAATATCTGAAAAGTAAACTCGGTAATAACACTCGTTTATTCCATTTTACCGATGCAAATCTACTGTATGTTGAGAATAACCTTGATCGTGATGCCCCCCCACAAGAGTTGTTCGATAAGATAAAGCTGTGGATTGATGAATTCCAGCCAAGCCGTTCGCTCAATCGGATTATTCGTATGGGGATTGCTGACTATCCTTTTCTACCTAAAGCTTATACGACAATAAACGATAAAGAATTATTGGATATTCTGTTAATGGCAACCAGTGTCTCGCGAGACTTAAGTATTCAGGACAAAACCAGTCACTGGGTTCATCTTAAAGCCATAGATAACGCTCCAGCCGCAAGCTTTGCATCCAATAATATTCGTCGAGCATGCAAACAAGCGATTAATCAGGGTCTCATTAAGGTACATTCATCTCACAGTAATGACGACATCATCAAAAAACTGCTAAAGAACGACTAATTGACGCCGATATATTGACGTAAGCACGTGACGTGCGTCTTAAATTTGATATTATTGATAAAATAGTTAATTCCTTAATCAATTTGGTCAATCGTTGGTCTCGAATGGGTGTCAGTCAAAATTTTATCGATGAATTGTCTCAACTTAAGCAACAACTTGCTAAAGTTCGTTTGACACATCAAGAGACATCGTTCAGATTTAAACGAGAACAACAAATTCTTAAGAGGCTCGTCACTTCTCTAGCCACTGCCTGTATGAGCGGTGCAGACGAACAAATGAAAAAACAACTTCTGGACGTTAAGAGCGCTCTGACCGTTCAGACAGAGGTGACAGCTTTGCTGCCTAAAATAGCAAAGTTAGAGAGTACTTTAATGCAGCAGACGTTGACTATGGATAAACAAGAATCAAGCCTTGCCCCAGAATTAAGACAAGGTGGAGAGATGTTATTGCGTCTCCCGGGTTTACCAGCAAAACTAAAACGTGACTTACGAGATCTTCTGAGTTTTCCCAAACAGGAAAGTAAATCGGGAGATCATGCATTTCGCCTGCTTAGTCTGTACGAGCGCTCAATTAAAATCATCGCTTCAAATCCCAACTTATCTGAATATGAACGCTCTCATTCCAACGAGCAGGAACTTTTGGATAAGCTTTCATCAGAGTTGCAAACCCTTATTACCGAGCTTGATTTTGAAGGTGAATATGGCGAGCGCCTCTACGATATCAGGGCTAAATTACTCGTCGGTGTGAACTCCCAAGAATTATTAGATCTCACTTTAGAAATTCTTCGCTTAGTGGTTAGTGGAACAGAACACGAACGTAAAGCTTCAGAAAAATTTCTAAAAGAAATGAACGGGTCACTTTCTACTCAGTTAAAAACCAGTTCTCAAAATATCGACCAAGCACAGAATAATTCCGCCAATCGTGAAGAAATGTTCGGTGAAATGACGACATTGATTTCACGGAGCCAAAATGCCGTTGCAGATGGCGTTGAGTTAGAGTCTCTGAAAGGAAAAGTCAATCCGATGCTATCGGAGCTTGCTTTGGTTTTAGAACGCCTCGCTGATGCCGAGCATCGTGAGCGAGCACTCATTGAGCGAATGGAACATCAGAAAGCACAGATCAAAGCTCTGCACAACAATACTGAGGATTATAAAAAACGCCTAGAAGAACAATCGGCACGCTTACAACAAGATCCGATGACCAAAGTCTATAATCGCAGTGCGTTCCATCTTAAATTGGAACACGAATATCACCGTTGGATTAAGAATCAACATTCACTGCGCATTGTGCTTTTTGATATTGATAACTTTAAACTTCTCAATGATCAATTTGGCTATACAGCCGGAGATAAGGCGCTAAAAATAATCGCTCGTACAATCAAAATGAATGTCTCTACTGAAGCCGTCATAGCTCGCTTTGGCGGAGAAGAATTTATCCTCATGCTATCGGAATCAGATGAGGCGCAATCGAAGAAAGCGATAGAGACAGTTCAGGACAAAGTTTCGAAACTTCCTTTTAAATTTAAAAACAAAAGCATCCGAATTACCCTATCCGGTGCAAGCACTCAATTCATCGAAAATGACACTCCAGAAGAAATTCTCGATCGGGTTGGTCGCTATCTAACTGACATCAAAGCGTCAGGACCCAATCAATTACTTTGGAAGTAAGTGGTTACATTTTAACCAAACGGTCAATCCACATCTAGCGTTCCTAGAGAGTATAGGTAATACTTTCAGATACCCTATCCAACTTTTTAACTAATTAGTTACTGATAAATCAGAAAGTTAGTTTCCATCAGTTACATGCCTCGAACGGCACGATAGACTAGTGCTAACGTTCCTAGCATAAAAAGATCTCTTAAAAAGGGAGGCACCATGATTACACATATCAATCCGACTGGAAGTATGGATTTGCTTTCTCAATTGGAAGTAGAACGTCTAAAAAAAACGGCTTCAAGCGGAGATCTCTACGAACTTTATCGTAATTGTACTCTGGCGGTGCTCAACTCCGGCAGCCATACAGACAACTCGAAAGAGCTTCTCGACAAGTACCAATCCTTTGACGTAAACGTGCTTAGACGTGAACGTGGTATGAAGCTAGAGTTAATTAACCCACCAGAACATGCTTTTGTCGATGGCGAGATCATCAAAGGTATTCAGGAACATTTATTTTCTGTTTTAAGAGATATCGTCTACGTCAATATGCATCTGGCTAGCACTCAAAGAATGGACTTGTGTGACTCAGCACATATCACGAACTTAGTATTCAGTATTTTGCGTAATGCTGGCACCCTAATTCCGGGCTTAACTCCAAATATGGTCGTTTGCTGGGGTGGCCACTCAATCAATCCAGTCGAATACCAATATACCCGCCAAGTCGGTAATGAACTCGGACTACGGGAACTTAATATTTGTACGGGTTGTGGACCAGGAGCGATGGAAGGCCCAATGAAAGGCGCGGCAATTGGCCATGCCAAACAACGCTACAAAGACGCTCGTTATATCGGTTTAACTGAACCATCCATAATTGCAGCCGAGCCACCAAATCCAATTGTCAACGAACTCATTATCATGCCTGATATTGAAAAGCGTCTCGAAGGCTTTGTGCGTTTTGCTCATGGAATTATTATTTTCCCTGGCGGACCAGGAACGGCTGAGGAGTTACTGTATATTCTTGGTATCATGATGCACCCAGAAAACGCGTCTCAACCGATGCCTATCGTATTAACAGGTCCCAAAGCAAGTGAAGCGTACTTCCGGTCATTGGATAAATTCATTGCAGAAACGCTGGGCGAGCAGGCACAAAAGCACTATCAGATCGTAATCGACGATCCAGCTAAAGTGGCGAGAATTATGAAAGACGCCATGCCAGAGGTTCGTCAACACCGTAAAGACAATGGCGATGCATACAGTTTTAACTGGTCACTAAAAATCGATCCATCATTTCAGCTACCATTTGAACCGACTCATAAAGCAATGGCAGCATTGGATTTACACCATAACCAGGCACCTGAAGAGTTGGCTTCGAACTTACGTAAAGCTTTCTCTGGTATTGTTGCTGGTAACGTCAAAGCAGAAGGTATCCGTGAAATAGAAAAACACGGCCCATTCTTACTGGATGGTGATAAAGCGCTAATGAAAAAAATGGATAAATTGCTACGTGACTTTGTGGAGCAAAACAGAATGAAATTACCCGGTGGTCATGCCTATGAACCTTGCTATCGTATTATGTAAGGTAGTAATTCATTTCAGTTAATTTACAATAGGGGCTTCGGCCTCTATTTTTTTATTATTATGTCTATACACCTTGTCATTATTGATGCTTTAAACCTCATTCGTCGTGTGCATTCCGCGCAACCCGACCCCAATGACATAGAAAGAACAATTTCTACCACAAAAAGAACGCTGACAAGAATTATTGAAGAATCCCAGCCGACACATATCATTGCCGTCTTTGATCATTCTGAACAAGACAGGGGTTGGCGGGCAGAGCTTATCCCTGAATATAAGCAGGGGCGCAAACCCATGCCCGTTCCGTTACAAAATGGTATGGATGCAATCCAACAAGCATGGTGGGATTTGGGAATCGATTCGCTGTTATCCAGTGGCGACGAAGCCGATGATTTAGTGGCAACTCTGGCAGTAAAAGTAGCGTCACATAATGAAAGAGTTACCATTATTTCCACTGACAAAGGATACTGTCAACTTCTACTACCGAACCTACAGATTCGTGATTATTTTCAGCACCGATGGCTTGATGCTCCTTTTATCGCAGAGGAATTTGGCGTAACACCTAAGCAGTTACCCGATTTTTGGGGAATCACAGGTTTAAGTTCAAGTCAGGTAACGGGTGTGCCAGGAATGGGTCCAAAAGCAGCAAAAGACCTTATTAGCCAATACGGTTCACTTGAACAAGCATTGTCGGCAGAAGATCTACCAACAAAATACAAAAACAAAATGGTGGGAAATGAACATCTGGCCTTACAGTGCAAACAAGTGGCAACATTAAAAACAGATATCGAACTGGGGTTTAATCTTCAAGATATTCGTTATCAGCCTCAGAGACAAGAACAATAAAAAAAGGAAGCCTCTGCTTCCTTTTCTATCCCATCAACGCGGCGAAATATTTGAGAGACATTGAACATGTACCGTGATTTCTTCACGATCATGGTATAAATGCTTTGCCTGAAGTTTGAATTTCACATTGTTCTCTTTGAGAAATACTTTCAGGTTTTCAATATCTTGCAATACTTCGTCGTAGCGACCTTTCATGGGCAGCTTGAGGTTAAAAATAGTCTCTTTTGCCCAACCGCTGATTAGCCATTCCCCCATTAACTGAGCCACTCTTGATGGCTTTTCAATCATGTCACAGACTAACCAAGTCACATTTTTACGCGGTGGCTCAAACTTAAAACCATCAACCAGATGGTGTTTTACTTGCCCCGTATCCATCAAGCTATCGGCCATCTGACCATTATCAATCGCATGAACGAACATCGAGCGTTTCACCAGTTGATAAGTCCATCCTCCCGGACAAGCACCTAAATCCACCCCCCACATACCTGGAGCAAGCCTCTCATCCCACTCATGACGGGGAATAAAAACATGGAATGCTTCTTCCAGCTTGAGCGTTGAACGACTTGGAGCATCGGCAGGAAACTTGAGTCTTGGGATACCCATAAAAAAGGCAGAGTTGTTCGTTGTATATGAAAAACCAACAAAACAGTGTCCTGGTTTAGTAAAGCACACGTGCATCACGGGCTTTTTAGCATTGTCTTTATCGAATAGAAAACCCTTACCACGCATCGCTTGTCTTAGCGGCACAGTAAATTTCCGGCAGAACTTAAGTAATTCTTTCGCTTCATTGGTATCAGGAGTTTCGACACGCAGATCACCACATCGAGGAAACTCATCTGACTCAGCAAGCGATTCTAGTATAGGGCTGATACGATCTTGAACAGGTAGATCAGCGCATTCCACTAATACCGCAAACATTTGTCTTGCAAAGATTAAGGTATTGAATTCAAGTTCTTTGATTAATCGATGGGCATCACCATCCTGATAGCACTCAAAAACAACAAATCCAGTGTTGGATTTAAGCCGTGGAAAACCATAAACCTCTACGCGTGCAGCCCTGTCCTGAATTTCACCGGCGCACTCTTTTTCAAAACCGGGACGACAATAGAGCATTAACTGTTTCACTGACTTACCTCTTTCATTTTAAATGACGCAATTAGCAACATCATCCATCCTATAATAAAGAACAGACCACCTAACGGTGTAATGGGTCCAAACCATTTAACTCCAGTCAAAGCCAGTAAATAGAGGCTTCCACTAAAACAAAGGATGCCGATGGTAAAACAAATCCCTGCGCGTTTAAAATACTTTTGCGCCAAATCAGCAGTCTTAAGATGTAACATCATTAAACTTACCAGAATAAGCGCAATTGAATGAATGAATTGATAATGCACTCCAGTCTGAAATACATCTAATAAATAAGGAGATAAGACCTTCTTTAATCCATGAGCAGCAAACGCACCCAATATAACGCCGGTACCAGCAAAAAATGCGCCTAATCCCAAAAATCGTCTATGCATCATAAGTCTCCTTGATAAATTGCGCTAAATAACTAGCGGCACTTTCTAAGTTCCCCATTTCCGTCGCACCGGAAGATTTACGTGGTTTAAAACTATGATCACCATCAGCTATAAACTCAACGCGAATGGAAGTAGACAGACTGAATTGCTCAAATTCCTCTCTTTTACCGAAAGTATCCCTCTCTCCTTGCAATATTAAACATGGCTTTTCAAATTGAGCCAGATGCTCGCCTTTAAACTTTTCAGGCTTACCCGGCGGATGAAACGGATATCCCAGGCAAGCAACGCCCTTTACCAGATCATCTTGTTCAAGAAGCGATGCCATTCGCCCTCCCATTGACTTTCCACCAATGATAATAGGCTGGTCATTGGCGTATTCCTTGATAATCTGTTGATACGCTTCCAATAGCTTTGGTGCACGGTCGGGTGGGCGCTTTTTGTTAAGTTCTTTTTGCTGCTCCATATATGGAAAATCAAAACGAATTACACAGATCTGATGTTTCTCAAGCTCCGATGCGATTGTTTCCATAAAAGGATGATCCATTCCGGCACCAGCACCGTGGGCAAAAATAAATTTAGGCCACTCAGGCAAACCATTAATGATGATGTTCTTCATCGAGCATTTCCTCTTGTTCTTGCTTAGCTCTGGCAATCATCCAATCTCGAAATGTTGCGACACGACCCAAGTCGGCTTGTTTTTCATGACATACGACATAGAAGGCGTTGTCGGTCATTAATACTTTATCAAAAGGCGCAACCAAACGTCCGGAGGCAATCTCTGGCTGGGCGAGAACATTGTTACCCAGCGCGATGCCCTGGCCATGAGCTGCCGCCTGTAACACCATCGTAGAATGACTAAAAATGGGGCCGTGGTTCACATTCACATTGCCGATTCCATTTTCCTTTACAAACTGTTTCCACTCTTGCCTTGATGTATCGTGTAATAACGTATGTTTAGCAAGATCACTTAGTGAAGTGATAGGCTTATCTCCTTCTAAAAGTTGCGGAGAGCATAATGGAATTAAAAATTCCTGATAAAGCTTATCAGCACGAAGCCCCGGCCAATTCCCTTTACCATAGTAAATGGCCACATCCACATCTTCGACTAATGAACCTTCATCTTTATCAACTGCTTTTATGCGAACATCGATATCAGGTTGCTGTCGATTAAAATCCGCCAGTCGAGGAACGAGCCACTGAATAGCAAAACTTGGAGGTAAACTGATGGTGAGAGCCCCCTTCTCACTTCGTTCTAGAAGTTTATCTGTCGCTTCCTGAATAGATGAAAAGATATCTTTCATATCTGAAAAATAATTTTGTCCTTCTTCAGTTAGCAATAAGGAGCGATTTCTTCTTCGAAATAACTTTAATCCAAGAAATTCTTCTAAGGTCTTTATTTGGTGACTGACGGCAGCCTGAGTAACGAACAACTCCTCTGCAGCCCTTGTAAAACTGAGGTGCCGTGCAGCAGACTCAAATACACGCAGAGAATTTAATGGGGGCAGCCTTTTTACCATTTTTAATCACTCCAATTTGGCTATTAGTTTTTCTTATGTGAAACATTATAAATTATCCATTGCTGAGGTGCGATAAAAATTCTATATTCTCGCCCGCAAAACAGGCCTTAACAGTTTGATTCTCCTTAGAATCATCGAGTCTTGTGTTGCGATGTTGTGTTTGCAAACTCGTATTTCGAGTTCGGTAGGAAACTACCAAAACTTTTTGCGCAGAAAACCTGCACAAATCTATACTTCCTGTATTTTATTTTTTGACCTGTCTGTCAAATTTCGACACCGCCTGATTAGGCGGTGTTTTTTTATGTGTGGCAAAAACAAAAAAACCGCAACATCATGTTACGGTTCTTGGTTAAAGTTCAGACGCGTATTATGGTCTATAAACCTTCACATTCTGATAGCCCTGTTCTTTGAGATACAACGCTTGCAGACGACTCATCACTCCGCGCTCACAATACAGTAAGTACGTTTTCGACTGGTCGAGGTCACCAAACTTAGTTGATAGTTTGTAGAACGGGATGTGTAGCACTTCGACACTATCAATATCCAAAGGATTATGCTCTTCTTCTTCAGGGCCACGCACATCAAGCACGATAGCGTCAGATTGAACTGCATCTACCAATTCGACTTCAGGTGCTTCCTGCTCGCTTTCTTTGGCTATCTCGCGGATATCCATTTGGCGAGCGTTAAACACAACCTGATCAATAATAGAGAAGTCGAAGTTCAGCTCTTCCGCTTCAAGCTTTTCTTTTATCGCTTTGACGGTTGGTTTCTTGGAAATCACACCGCAGTATTCAGGCATCGTTTTTGCGAAGTCTTCCGTACCAATTTCGCGAGCCAAGTTGATGATGTCTTCTTTGTCCCAGTTGATTAATGGACGAAGAATCAGTCTGTCGGTTACACCATCAATATGACGTAGGTTGGTCAATGTTTGACTGGAAACCTGTCCCAACGCTTCACCTGTAACCAAAGCCTGAATGTCAAATTTCTCTGCAATCATACCGGCTGCGCGCATAAACATCCGTTTAAGTACAACCCCCATCTGACCGTCATCGACTTTTTCTAAAATCTCAGCGACAACAGGTTCAAAATCGACAGAAATAAAACGCACTTTTGCAGATGAGCCGTATTTGTTCCACAAGTAATAAGCGACCTGTTTAACGCCGATCTCATGGGCTGGACCACCAAGATTGAAGAAACAGTAATGAACTTTAGAACCGCGTTTAATGTGCAAATAACTGGATACACCTGAGTCAAATCCACCAGAAATTAGGCTCAGTACATCTTCTTGGGTACCCAATGGAAAACCGCCTAATCCTTTGTGACGTGCGATCACCTGATTAAGAATTTCATCTGAAACCTCAATATTGACGGTTACATCTGGATTGTTTAGCTTCACTTTTGCTGACTCAACCGCCTGATTCAAACCGCCACCGACATAGCGTTCAAGCTCTATCGACGTGAAATCATGCTTACCACGACGTTTTGCTCGAACCACAAAGGTCTTACCTACGATTTTCTCGCGACTAAGTTCAAGCACCTGCTCATAGATATCGTGCATATCTGTGAACTCAGACTGCTTCACTTCCAGAACATGATGAATACCAGGCGTTTGAGTCAAAATTTCTAACGTTTCCTGATAGTAGTCCGCTGAAGGAGACGTAACTTCGATATGATCACGACGGTTAAACACCGCGACAGACTGCGTTCTTCTCTTAATAATATTGCGAATATTGCACTCAAGAATTCGCGTAAAACGCTTACGCACTGATTCACTTTTAACAAAGATTTCTGGATGTGGCTTAACAATAAATTTCATAGGTCTATTCGCAATATTACTAGGGAGTTATTCAGCACTAAGGCAAGTTATAAGCTTGATAAAGCGCAACACAATAAAGGCGCAATATTATACACGAGATCTAAAGTGTGAGGAAAGTCTATAAAAAAGGGAAAGACAAGATCTTTCCCTTTTGCGGATTATGTAGTCCAAACGTTACGGCGTTACAGAACGAACCTCATCGCTGTAAATAGGCTTACCTTGGAGGATACTGATCTCAACACGGCGATTTAACGCTCGGCCCTGAGGAGTTTCATTGGTAGCAACTGGCTCGGTATCTGCCATACCACGAACTTCGAGCCGATTATGGTCAAAGCCGGGAACACTTTCCATTTCCTGAGCAACCGAGACGGCACGCTGAGCAGAAAGATCCCATTTAGACCGGTACAACTCAGAGTCGAGTGGTTGGTTATCAGTATGCCCAGAAATACGGATAATCCCCGGTACATCTTTCACCAATTCAGTTATTTGCCGCACGAGTGGACGGAACTTAGGTTGTAGAAATGCCGAACCTCTAGGGAATGCACCTTTCTCTCTGATCCTGATTACAATCTCCTGCCCCAAATTCTCTACTTCAATCGCGCCCTGATCTATCTCGCGCTTAAGTGCCTTTTTAATGGTCTCCATCACGGTTTCCATTTCTTCACTCATCGCTTCGGACTGCTGCTTTTGTGGCTGATCAGATTCAGAGTTCTGATTGTCTTCCGTTGATTCTTCCGGTGATTGACCTCCGGTTAAATCCCCCACTTCCCTTTGAGTACCACCCGCTCGGTCAGATTCGCCTTCCTGGAACTCTAGCGTCTGCTGAGTAATATCAATCGTTTGTTGCATGATGACATCAATCGGTGTGGGCTCAGGGCGTCCAGGTCTAAACTCCTGAGCAATAACACTGGTCCCTTTGGGTATGTCTTTCACTTCGAGTCTGTTTTGCACACCGAAAGCGAATTTCATAGAACCGGCAATTTGTTTGAACTTAAGAACGTCCATCTCAGAGAAAGAAAGCAACAGTACAAAGAAGCACATAAGCAGTGCCATAAGGTCTGAGAAGGTCCCCATCCACATCGGAAGACCGGGAGGGGGACATTTACACTTTTCATCATCCATCGTTCATATCCCAGTCAAGTTTATTCTTTATCGACGTCCAAAGCTCGCTTACCTTCGTTAAGGTAATTTTTCAGATAACCATCAATTACCCTAGGGTTCTGTCCATCCTGAATCGCTAGAACACCGTCCATAATCAGCCGACGGTTAAGCGTTTCCTGTTCCCTACGCAAAGAAAGCTTATCGGCTAAAGGGAAACAAATCATGTTCGAAATCATGGCACCATAAAGTGTCGTCAACAATGCAACCGCCATTGCAGGACCGATAGATTTTGGGTCATCCATGTTAGAAAGCATAGCAACCAATCCAACCAGAGTACCAATCATCCCCATCGCAGGAGCCACGTCACCAAATGCTCTAAATACAGCCGTACCAAATTCATGGCGTTCGTCAGTAAGAGAAATGTCTTTTTGTAGTGCCGCACGGACGACATCAGCATCATGACCATCCACGAGCAAGTCGATGCCTTTTTGCATGAAGTTATTACTGATTTCCATCTCTTCGAGAGCTAGGAAACCACCTTTACGAGCAGCATCCGCCATTTCAACGATTTTTGCGATGAGATCTTCAGGCTCTTCACTTTTGAACATAAAGGCCTTTACCGCAATTTTCGCCGAACCAAAAAACTGACCCATGGTAAATTTCATCATAACCACGAAAGCAGAACCTGCGACAACGATCAATATTGATACGACGTCGATAAACATGGAGATATTACCGCCCAGCACCATCGCCATAACGACCATAGCCATGCCACCTAATAACCCAACTAGCGTTGCTATATCCACGAAGTACTCCTCATGTTCAAATCATTCCCCTTTACGCCACTATCTCATTATCGGCATAACAAAAATATCTTTAATTAAATTGTTGGATCACATCACATAACTTCTCAATAAGTTTATACTTATTCGTCCAAGAAAATCACATTACATTTCATTTTTAGTAGAATATAGTGAACATAGTTCCTCTAGAATGCTGTCAGTTAAATTTGACCATCCCTTTCCCCTAGGGTAACTTTCCAACAAACTTTTATATCGATACGCGTTATGGCAAGCAAAAAACCTGAAAATATGTCTTACGAGGCAACTGTTGAAGAGCTCGATTCCTTGGTTAATCAACTCGAGACGGGAGATCTATCTCTAGATGAAGCTCTGAATAAATTTGAACGGGGTATAGCTCTGGCAAGAGCTGGACAAGCGAAGCTATCTGAAGCAGAACAGAGAGTTCAAATTCTGATGAGCAATAGTGATGATGCTCCTTTGGCTGATTTTGTTGTTCCGACAACAGAGCAAGGCTCGGAGTCTGAATAGGCTATGGAAAACCTCGTACAGTTTCAGGAAAGAAATAATCAACAATTGGATCATTGGCTAGATACACTTCCTCATCAAAATCAGTCTCTTATTCAGGCAATGCGCTACGGACTTCTTTTAGGTGGGAAACGAGCTAGACCTTACTTGGTTTATATCACGGGACAAATGTTGGGATGCGATGTGAGTGATTTGGATACGCCAGCATCAGCAATCGAATGTATTCATGCTTATTCACTCATCCACGATGACCTGCCAGCGATGGATGACGACGAGTTACGCCGTGGCCACCAAACTTGCCATATAAAATTTGATGAAGCGACGGCTGTTTTAACTGGCGATGCCTTACAGACGCTTGCTTTCACTATCCTTTCCGAAGGAACTTTGTCGGCTGAAGGCGAAACAAAACGAATTGAAATGATCAAAGCGCTGGCTTCTGCGTCAGGAGCAAATGGTATGTGCCTTGGTCAGGCACTTGATCTGGAAGCAGAAAATCAGCAGGTTAGCCTCGAACAATTAGAAGAGATTCATCGAAACAAGACTGGCGCGCTCATAAGTTGTGCAATCAAGTTAGGTGCATTCGCTGCCGGGGAGAAAGGCGTCGCGGTTTTGCCTCAGCTTGATTCATTTTCTCGAGCAATAGGTTTAGCGTTTCAGGTACAAGATGATATCCTAGACATCATTAGTGACACTGAAACCCTTGGTAAGCCACAGGGTTCAGATTGTAAGCTGAATAAAAGTACGTATCCTCTGTTGTTAGGATTAGACGGTGCACAAAATAAAGCTCAGGCACTCCTAGAGGAGGCACTTAAAGCACTGGAATCCATTCCTTACAACACAGAATCACTCGAACAATTCGCCCGATATGTCGTCGAGCGCAAGAACTAATAAGATAATTAGCGCCAAATTATGACCCTTGATATTTCAAAGTATCCAACACTGGCTCTGGCAAATACACCAGATGAGCTAAGATCCTTACCAAAGGAAGCCTTACCTAAGCTCTGTGATGAGTTACGTACTTATCTGCTCAACTCAGTTAGTCAGTCAAGTGGACATTTAGCATCGGGACTTGGAGCAGTGGAGCTCACCGTTGCCCTTCATTACGTCTACAACACCCCATTTGATCGCTTGATCTGGGATGTTGGTCACCAGGCTTATCCTCATAAAATTCTGACGGGTCGTCGTGAAAAAATGGCAACGATCAGACAGAAAGATGGTTTGCACCCGTTCCCCTGGAGAGAAGAAAGTGAGTACGACACATTGTCGGTCGGACACTCATCTACATCAATCAGTGCGGCTTTAGGCATGGCTGTCGCAGCAGGGAAAGAAGGCAAGTCTCGCCGAGTCGTGGGGGTAATAGGAGATGGCGCAATTACTGCGGGAATGGCGTTTGAAGCGATGAATCACGCAGGTGATATTCACCCCGACATGCTCATTATTCTCAACGATAATGAGATGTCTATTTCTGAAAACGTTGGCGCGTTAAACAACCACCTTGCACAACTTCTTTCTGGGAATTTTTATACCTCTATTCGCGAAGGGGGCAAAAAAGTTCTATCTGGGATTCCTCCAATTAAAGAATTAGTGAAGAAGACCGAAGAGCATCTAAAAGGAATGGTTGTTCCGGGTACAATGTTCGAAGAGCTTGGTTTTAACTACATTGGACCCGTTGATGGTCATGATGTGGTTGAATTAGTCAAAACACTGAAAAACATGCGTGAACTCAAAGGCCCGCAGTTTCTTCATATCATGACGAAAAAGGGAAAAGGTCACGCTCCGGCAGAAAAAGATCCTATCGGTTATCACGCCGTACCTAAGTTTGACCCTAGCCATGGCACGCTTCCCAAAGCAACGAGTTCTAAGCCAACATTTTCTAAGATCTTTGGCGAATTTCTGTGTGATATGGCGAAAGTTGACCCCAAACTAATGGCGATTACTCCAGCCATGAGAGAAGGGTCTGGTATGGTGAAATTCTCCAAAGAGTTTCCCCAACAGTATTTTGATGTAGCTATCGCAGAGCAGCATGCGGTCACACTGGCGAGCGGTATGGCGATTGGTGGATACCATCCCATCGTAGCCATCTATTCGACATTTTTGCAACGCGGTTACGACCAATTGATCCATGATGTTGCCATTATGGATTTACCTGTGATGTTTGCCATTGACCGAGCTGGGTTAGTCGGTGCTGATGGACAGACGCACCAGGGTGCATTTGATCTGAGCTTTTTGCGCTGTGTACCTAATCTGGTTGTCATGGCACCGAGTGATGAAAATGAATGTCGTCAGATGCTTTACACGGGTCATCAACATCAAGGTCCAAGCGCCGTGCGTTACCCGAGAGGAAGCGGAATTGGTGTTGTTCCCGAAACCGAATTTACGGCGTTGCCTATCGGTAAAGGCCGTATCATTAGAACTGGGAAAAAAGTCGCAATACTGAGTTTTGGTACACTTCTACCGAATGCGTTAGAAGCGGCTGAAGAACTTAATGCAACTGTCGCCGATATGCGTTTTGTTAAACCTCTCGATGAAGCTCTAATCCAAGAGTTGGCAAAAGAGCACGATCTCATCGTAACCATAGAAGAAAATGCAATTGCTGGTGGCGCAGGCTCTGCTGTCGTTGAGTTTATGATGAAAGCTAAGTGCATTAAGCCAGTGCTGAACCTAGGCTTACCGGATCAGTTCATTCATCAGGGAACGCAACAAGAACTGCATGAAGAACTGGGGCTGGATGGCAAAGGCATTCTTCAAGCCATAAAAAGTTATTAAGAAAAAATCCCCGGCTGGGGATTTTTTATATCTTCCATTGAAATTCTTCAAATAAATTCTGCCAGGTCTCATCAAACCCTGCCGCTATCGTTACGTTTTCACCAGTCATCGGATGAACAAATGACAGCTCACTGGCATGCAATAACAAGCGATGACAATCATAGTACTCACGGAAAAGTCGGTTATGCTTACCGTCACCATGAGTCGTATCGCCAATAATAGGATGACTTAAATGATGCATATGCCGTCTTAGCTGATGTTTACGCCCTGTTTTAGGTTTCATTTCTATCAGCGAGTAACGCGATGTTGGAAAGCGTCCGGTCGACAATGGAACTTCCACCTTCGCCAAAGGGCGATATCCTGTTATAGCTGATTGTGCTTCTTTATTTTGCTTGGCAAACTTATCGGCAATCTTATCCAGTTCTTCTTTTAGCGGATAATCGAGTATATCGGCCTGCTCAATCCATCCTCTAACCACAGCGTGATAGACTTTCTCCATCGCATGCTCGGCAAACATTGGCATCATTTTCGATGCGTACTCACTCGATAAAGCAAAAATCAATACACCCGATGTCGGTCTGTCTAAACGGTGCAACGGAAAGACATGCTGACCAATCTGATCACGCAGTGTTTGCATAACAAACTCGGTCTCATGTTTGTCTAGCCACGAGCGGTGTACTAACATTCCAGCCGGTTTATTAACGGCAATAATATAGGGATCCTGATAAACAATCTCTAACACGATGAACTGGCTCCATCAATTTCTTCCAATACAACTAACACTGCGCTCATGTCACGATTATCTTTCCAACACTCAGAAAAATAAGGTGCTACTGCAAAACCTTTTGGTACAGAACGGTTATCGATAGCTACAAACATCTTAGGAATAAATATCCACTGTAACCACTGATGAGGAGCAAGCGTATCCATCGCGAATGGCGTTGTGCTGAGTAGCTTTTCCTTGTCTGGAGGAGATTGCTCCCACAGGCCAATAGCAATTAACTCATCCCTTAAATTATGTAATAAATCTCGAATATGGGTAGAATATTGGCTGGTCATGCGCTAATTTCGACTCCGGACTTGAAAATGGCGCTTAGAATACCATTTATTTACGACATACTCAGAGAAACTGTTATTCAAATGAACAAAATCACGACACTCACAGAGCTTCTTAACCAAAGTGGCTGCCAATATGTAATTTTTGATCTTAGCCGTCGGGTCACTCAAATTGAAAACAGTGATTTTTCTCGAATAGAAGCGGGTCATGCTCCCTATCCAGCTCCGATGCAGCGCAAGGCTCATTTGGCTATTGCATACTGGAATGAGCAGAAAGAACCGTGGATATGGTTTCTCAAATTTGATTTAGATGAACGTGGCTTGATCAAGGCAAGTGATATTGGTCAGTTTCTAAAATACGTCGTTGAAGCAATGGGTTCTCGTCTCACGGAAACACTGAGTGAAGATCAACAGGAAAAGCTCGCAAACAACCCCTATACCTTTAAACCCGCGGAAGAAAGGCTTGCCGTCTTTCATAGCATTCTACGAGCAGATCTTAACATCGCCTGCAGCCAATACTATGAACACGCACAGCACTATCTCAAAGGTGGGCCAGGCTGGGACAATTGGCAAACTGTTGGCTTACAAGGTATGGCAGACGTATGTGCCAGACTCAATCAAGAACACAATTCCGTTCATGTAAAAAAGGCCTTACGCCATATTCCAGAAACACCGAAATACGCCTTGCTTGGAGTTTTAGAACATATAGAAATACCGGATTCTTTGGCGGAGACTATCTATGATTTGTTCGAAAAAGAACTCGCTAAACAAGAGATTGATATTTTCATGCTCGCAGCCTATCTTCGCTCGCTTGCCGGAGCAAAAGAACAATGGCTAAACCAAGCAACAAGTCAGGTTCTCGATAACCAGGATTTATGCCATCAGGAAATGTTGATTGCAATTGCAGGAAGAAGCTTTTCTGCGTTACGTGATCCTATACTCGCACAGCAATTTCTCATCCGATTGGCGCAAACTAAGCAACAAGCATTCTTCAATCAACTGTTCGCTGACTTGGTGATGCAACCTCAGCTTAGACATGTCTTTTTAACGCTGTTGCATTCCGATGCTACCGATGAGTTACGTTTAGCTCTAACCGCCCTTCAGCAAGCAGCAAAAGGTTAAAATACATGACTGCACTCATCTGGATTCTTTTGCTCAGTTTGTTTTGTTATCTTTTTTGGCAACAGAGTAAACAGAACGAAGTGGCCAGACGCCAAATTGGAATAAAGTGTGAGTCTTTAGGTTTGCAGGTAATCAGTGTTGCCAGAGCTGGACACAGATTCAAACGCGGTGATCAATGGTTTTGGCACACACGCTATCAATTTGAATTTTCTTCGACAGGCGACGATTGCTATACGGGCTATTTGGATATGGTAGGCTTTAGAGCGCAGTCGTTCTGGATTCCACCACATCGCATGTAAATGTGTATACGTTTTTACGACGCTGACTACTCTTAAATCCTAATTTACTCAACAACTTAGTAGCGGCTAGATTTTGTTCCTGGACAGTCGCTGTTATTTCTGTGAGAGAAAAACGGGAACACACGTTAGGAATGTAAGATTTGAGAGTTTCGTAGGCGTATCCACGACCCCAGTACGCTTTATCAAAAATAAACAGTAGATCACCAATCCCTTTACTTAAGGACAGCTGGATATGGCCGATGTACTCACGATTGTAGTTATCGACAACAGCCATAGCAAAAGTATCCGTAGATTCTAAAAGGCTATGGAATAGGTCTCGCGCACTTGCAACAGTTAGCGGTCCATCGAGGAAGGTTCTGTTTTTAGTGCAGCAATTTAGCATTAAGAAATTTGACTCAAACAATTCCGTATACGGAAGCATCAAAGCCCTTTTCGTTGCAATTGTCACAAACAATCCTTGTTTTGCTGATAGCAAATAGTGGGTATAAAAATCGGCGCAAGTGTAACTCCAGAATCGAACTGAGAAAACCTCTATTTCACTAGAAAATGTCTCAAAACCGATAAAGGAAAACCCCGCTACCGAAGCGGTAACGGGGTCTGGTCTTAAAGTGCAGCAATCCAGCTACAATTTTTGCGTCCTGCCTGTCTGTCATGTATTTTTATGCGTTGAAATCCATCAACTTCTTCTTCCGAGCATCGCTATCCTAGCGGTGTCCTCTCTTCCATGACGCTGAAATCCATTCAGCTCGCATCACTTGATCCTTGAGCGGTTTCCTTGACATCATCCTGATGTTGGTCCTTCAACTCTCTGTCCAGAGAGTATAAATCCTGTTTTAGAAGCCGTTTCCCTTCGACACGATCAATTTATCCTCTTTGAGATTTTACGCAACCAGAACGAAATATTGATAAAACCTTCACAATAAAAAATCAGGAACAATAATTATAAATATCAAATATATATGATAATTTTAGTTGCATTTTTAGCCAGCAAAAAGCATGTATATCTTACACATTATGTAAGATATATCTTACAAGCTAGCTGGCGCTTTTGTTACTCGTCATTTGTGATTAAAATAGGCGCTAAGTACATGAGGGAAATATATGTCAGCTCTAGATATTACAAAAGACTTAGAATCTATTATTAATCAGTTAGTTAGTGAAGGAAAAGAGCCAACAACTGCGCTTATCAAAGCTCGATTGGCAACGCCAGCTCCGATTCCCGCTATCATTTCGGCTCTAAAAATATGGAAATCATCGAACCGAGTACCTAAAGTCGAGGTAAACCGTTCATCAGGGCCAAGCACTGAGCAAAGAATTGCTGGACTTGAATCTCAGGTAAGTGAACTGCTTGCCCGTGTTAACCAACTCGAAAAATTAATAGAGAAACAGTAGTCATGAAAATATGGGTTGATGCCGACGCTTGTCCAAAAGCGATCAGAGAAACCATTACCAAAGCAGCAGAGCGCACCGGTATCTTATGTACCTTCGTCGCAAACCACTCAATCCCTTTACCCAAAAGACAAAATATCGTCATGCTACAAGTGGAGAGCGGGTTTGATGTCGCGGATAACGAGATAGCCAAACGTGTTAGCGAAGGTGAATTAGTCATTACATCTGATATCCCACTAGCCAACGATGTGATAGAAAAGAAAGCCATGGCACTTAGCCCGAGAGGCGAATGGTTTACCCCCGATAACATAAAATCACGCCTAAATATCCGAGATTTTATGGATACAATGCGCTCTAGTGGTATCCAAACTGGCGGTCCCAGTGCCCTATCTCAGGCAGATAAGCGAGCTTTTGCTGGTCACCTTGATAGAGTACTAGCCAAATATAATAAGCCTCAGAATTCATAATTTATGTTTTCAATCGACCCTATCGGCGTAATGGAAACGCCTTTCAAGGAGAAATTTGCCGTACCACGCCAGCCAGGTTTGGCGCCTTCTGCGACCTCCAGAATCAAACTATTAGGTACCGCTAATTGTGCAGAGTCTGTGCGTGGCATAGAGCAATTCAGCCATCTTTGGGTTCTATTCTTATTTGATCAAAACCTAGAAGCTGGATGGAAGCCGACCGTAAGACCTCCTCGCTTAGGTGGAAATGAACGTATTGGTGTATTTGCCTCGCGTGCAACATTTCGTCCTAACGGAATTGGTATGTCAGCTGTCGAACTGAAAGGGGTGGAACAGCATGGAGAGCAATTTTTTATTTGTTTGGGTAATGTTGACTTAGTGGATCAAACCCCAGTTATTGATATCAAACCCTACATTCCCTACTCCGATTCGATTGTAGATGCTAACGGCGGATATGCGAGTGAGCGTCCACTGACACTGCAAAATGTCATCTTTAGTGAAGTAGCAAAAAAGGCATTAGAACAGATGCCAGAATCCGCTCATAAAAAGTCTGTCATCAGTGAAGTACTGGCTCAGGATCCAAGACCCGCTTACAAACATAATAAACCCGATCCGAAAGAATACGCGGTTCACCTTTTTGATTTGAACGTAAAGTTTATCGTAACCGACCAAATTGTTACGGTTACTGCGATTGAACGCTTTTGACAGATGCAAATGACTGATATCATAAGCGGCTAAATAGAGAATCCCCTTAATCTAGTATGGTTAACGGGATGTATTAATAACTTAATGAACGGATACCATACATGCGTACCAGTAAATATCTTCTTTCTACTCTGAAGGAGACTCCAAACGACGCGGAAATCGTAAGCCACCAGCTTATGCTGCGTGCAGGTATGATTCGTAAGCTAGCTTCAGGCCTATATACCTGGCTACCAACGGGTCTACGTGTTCTGCGTAAAGTCGAAAATATTGTTCGTGAAGAGATCGACAATGCAGGGGCAATTGAAACTCTAATGCCCGTAGTGCAGCCGTTTGAACTTTGGGAAGAGACTGGTCGTTCTGAAAAAATGGGACCAGAACTACTTCGCTTTACTGACCGCCATACTCGTCCGTTCGTACTTAGCCCAACGGCTGAGGAAGTGATTACTAACCTCGTGCGTAACGAAGTCAGTTCTTATAAACAACTTCCTCTTAACCTGTACCAGATTCAAACTAAATTCCGTGACGAAAGACGCCCTCGTTTTGGTGTAATGCGCGCACGTGAATTCTCAATGATGGATGCTTACAGCTTCGACATTGATAAAGAAGGACTACAGAAATCCTACGATGCAATGCATGATGCGTACTGTAAGGCATTCAACCGAATGGGCTTGGATTACCGTCCAGTATTAGCCGATAGCGGTGCAATCGGCGGTAGCGGCTCACAAGAGTTCCACGTACTTGCTGAAAGTGGTGAAGATCTAATCGCATTCTCTACCGAGTCAGACTATGCAGCGAACCTTGAAAAAGCAGAAGCACTTGCTCCAGCACAACCGCTGCAAGCGCCAACTCAAGAAATGACTCTGGTTGAAACTCCTAACGCAAAAACCATTGCAGACCTTGTTGAAAAACACGGTTTACCGATTGAAAAAACGATTAAAACATTATTCGTTAAAGCATCAGACGAAATCGATGCAGATATCATCGCGCTACTTGTTCGCGGTGACCACGAGCTAAACGAAGTTAAAGCAGAAAACCTTAAAGAAGTGGCTTCACCGCTAGAGATGGCGAATGAAGAGGAAATCCGTGCGCTAATTGGTGCGGGTCCTGGTTCTTTAGGTCCTGTTGGACTCAAATTACCATTTATCGTTGATCGTACCGTTGCTGTAATGAGTGATTTCGGTGCCGGTGCAAATATCGATGGTAAACATTACTTCGGTATCAACTGGGGTCGTGATGTCGAACTCGGTAGAGTCGAAGATATTCGTAATGTTGTCGAAGGCGATCCAAGTCCGTGTGGCAAAGGTACTCTCCAATTCAAACGTGGTATCGAAGTCGGACATATTTTCCAGTTAGGTACTAACTATTCTGAGAAAATGAACTGTGGCGTTCTTGGTCCTGACGGTAAAAATGTCATTCTAGAAATGGGCTGTTATGGTATCGGGGTATCTCGTGTCGTAGCTGCTGCTATCGAACAGAACAACGACAAATACGGTATTGTTTGGCCAGATGCAATTGCACCATTTACCGTTGCAATTGTTCCAATGAACATGCATAAATCCGAACGTGTTCAGGCTGCTGCAGAAAAACTTTATGAAGAACTGACAGCAAAAGGCATTGACGTGTTATTTGATGATCGTAAAGAACGTCCTGGCGTTATGTTCTCTGATATGGAACTTATTGGTGTTCCTCATACTATTATCATCGGTGAGCGCAGTATGGACGAAGGTAACTTCGAATATAAGAATCGTCGCGATGGCGAAAAATCAGTAGTCGCTATGGATAACATTGTTGAGTTTATCCAATCTCAATTGAGCTAATCGGGTACTGCTTAAACAGTCAAAAAGGATGGTTTTTACCATCCTTTTTTATTTCTGAAGGTGCTATAAAACCCCGTTTGTTAGGAACTCGGCTAAATCAGCTCAACATTTATCCGCCTGATGTCCATCTTTGATGCAAAACATGTCCTAACTTTGTCATTCATTAAGTGACCGTGTATATTGAGATCAGTTATCATTTAAAGGGTAAATGACCATGAGAGTCTACGATTGCTGTGATTTAGTTCGGGAACTGTACTCACAAATTGGAAGCGGAGATCAGGGGTATGTGCCTCAGGCAATAACATGCGCTGTAAAAGCATTGGATGATATTGCAGCTGATGAATCTCTTCCTCAAACAACAAGAGACAAAGCCGCTTTTGCTGCAGCGAACCTTCTCATATCTGATTTTGAGGATGAATAATGAATTTAGCGAATTACGAAAATATGGACCCTATTCTGTTGTTTAGCCTAGTTAATACCAAGCTACGTGACGACTTCGATGGGGATCTCGATAAACTCGTGTCAGTACATGACATCGATAAAGAAAAACTCATAAAAAAACTCTCTGCTGCTGGTTTTGACTTCCTTCCAGAAGCAGGCCAGTTTCGCTAATCTAAATAGGGTACTAGATACCCTATTTACACGACACTTCTCGCAAAACTCACCTTATTTTCTCTACCTGTGTCACTGTTTCAATACTCACTTAAAATCAAAGGTTTTGGCTATCAATAAGATAGATAAATCCATCTCTCACGATTAAAAAACTGTGCTTATACTTATTAATACTTTAGTCAGAGGTATCAAGGGTATTCCAATGCCAGACAGTCAAGAATTAAATGAAAATGTATCAGCTCTACACTCAGTAGTTCTTCGGGAACATACCGATAATTCGTCATTCGAGAACGATCAATTCCTTTTAATTACTGCCTTGGCGGAAGAAGACGATCGCTCATTTTGGCAATTCTTTTATAACTGATAAGCAAACATTCAATATCAACAACGAAATGTTGCGGATGAAACAGGAGACTTAGATGGATAACAATAACAAGAGTCATGGCGGAAGATGCCCTGTCATGCACGGAAGTAATACTCGGCTGAAAAGTGAAGCTACCACTAACAGTGATTGGTGGCCAAATCAGCTCAATCTCAAAATCCTACATCAGAACGACAAGAAATCGAACCCCATGGGGGAGGATTTCGATTATGCGGCGGCCTTCAACACACTCGATTTAAAACAGGTAAAACAGGATATTGAATTTGTTCTTACCGACTCGAAATCATGGTGGCCTGCTGACTACGGCCATTATGGTCCATTTATGATTCGTATGGCCTGGCACTCTGCTGGTACCTACCGTACTGGTGATGGTCGCGGGGGCGGTTCTACAGGTAATCAACGATTTGCACCTTTGAACAGTTGGCCTGATAACGGTAACCTTGATAAAGCAAGGCGTCTGCTTTGGCCTGTTAAAAAGAAATACGGCAATAGCCTTTCCTGGGCGGATCTGTTTATCTTAACCGGTAACGTTGCCTATGAATCGATGGGATTAAAAACCTTTGGTTTTGGTGGTGGTCGAGAAGATATTTGGGAACCAGAAGAAGATATATACTGGGGTGCGGAAGACGTATGGCTAGGTAATAAAAACCGTTACACCGGTGAACGTGACTTAGAAAACCCTCTCGCCGCGACTCAAATGGGTCTTATCTATGTCAATCCTGAAGGTCCAGATGGTGAATTGAATCCTCTTGGAACAGCAAAAGACTTACGTGATACGTTTGGTCGTATGGGTATGGATGACTACGAAACAGCAGCGCTCACCATTGGTGGTCACACTGTTGGTAAAACCCACGGTGCAGGTGACGCGAGTTTAGTTGGTCCCGATCCTGAAGCTGCACCGATAGAGCAGATGGGACTTGGTTGGATAAGTACCTATGGCAGTGGCCATGGTAGAGACACCATTACTAGCGGAGTCGAAGGAGCGTGGACGCCAACCCCAACAGTCTGGGACTACTCTTATCTCGATGTACTATTCAAGTATGAATGGGAACCAACAAAAAGTCCTGCTGGAGCGAATCAATGGAAGCCAATCGGTCTTGCTGATTCCGATACCGCACCTGACCCGGAAGATGATGCGATTAGAGTCGGTATTATGATGACAGACGCCGATATGGCGATGCGTGAAGACCCTGAGTTTCGGAAAATAGCGCTTCATTTTAAAGATAACCCAGAAGAGTTTGATGATGCCTTTGCTCGAGCGTGGTTTAAGCTGACACACCGTGATATGGGGCCGAAAGTGCGTTATTTAGGCTCAGAAGTACCTGATGAAGACTTGATTTGGCAAGATCCCATTCCGTCTGTCGATCATGCTTTGGTATCCGACCACGACATTTCTAAACTAAAAGAAGTCATTCTCGAGTCTGGACTATCAATATCTGAGCTCGTTTACACCGCATGGTCTTCTGCAGCGACTTTCCGTGGCTCAGATAAACGTGGTGGTGCCAACGGCGCAAGGATTCGTTTCGCTCCTCAGAAAGACTGGGAAGTCAATCAATCCGTTCAGTTAGATAAAGTGTTGGGTGTCTATGAAAGCATTCAAAATGAGTTTAATCAAAAACAGACTGGTAACAAAGGGATCTCAATAGCAGACCTGATCGTCCTTGGCGGTTCAGTCGGCATTGAGAAAGCAGCTCAAGCCGCAGGTAAACATATTACGGTTCCATTCCATCCTGGTCGTATGGATGCGTTTGAGGGACAGACAGATGTTGACTCATTCTCAGTCCTTGAGCCTGTGGCGGATGGCTTCCGTAATTACCTAAAAACGGCCTTTACAGTACCCGCTGAAGAAATGCTACTTGATAAAGCGCAACTTCTTACCCTGACAGCACCTGAAATGACCGTACTCATAGGCGGGATGCGAGTGTTGGACGTGAATTATAACCAGTCTCAGGATGGTGTGTTTACTACTCGACCTGGCGTTTTAACGAATGATTTCTTTGTGAATCTGACTGATATGGATACTGTTTGGCGACCAACATCACCTGAAGCGGAGAAGTTTGACGGTTTTGACCGTACCAGTGGTTCTAAGAAGTGGACGGCTACCCGCGTTGATCTGGTCTTTGGTTCTAACTCTCAATTAAGAGCATTATCAGAAGTATACGCAGGAGACGACGCAGAGGATAAGTTTATCTCCGATTTTGTTAAAGCGTGGGTCAAAGTGATGGACGCTGACCGTTTTGATCTGAAGTAATAGCAACATAAAAAAGGGCTGGTGATATACCAGCCCTTCTATTTTATATCGTGCTAAATGTGATTAGCCCACATTCTTACGTGCGTTTTGGAACATACGCATCCAAGCGCCGTTTTCGCCCCATGAATCAGGGTGCCATGAGTTAGCAACAGTGCGGAAAACACGTTCTGGGTGAGGCATCATGATCGTTACTCGACCATCAGCTGTAGTCAAACCAGTAATCGCGTTTGGTGAACCATTCGGGTTATTTGGATATTGCTGTGTTGCATTACCAAAGTTATCCACGAAGCGGACAGCAACTGTACCAGACTGCTCAATAGCACTCAGGTGAGAAGCATCACGAACTTCTACTCGACCTTCACCGTGAGAAACAGCAATCGGTAAACGAGATCCCGCCATACCGTTGAAGAATACAGAATCGGACTGTTGAACTTCAACTAAGCTAAAGCGAGCTTCAAAACGTTCTGATTCATTGCGCACGAAACGTGGCCATAAATCAGCACCAGGAATCAGGTCACGTAGATTGGACAACATCTGACAACCATTACATACGCCTAGTGCAAATGTATCTTCACGCTTAAAGAAACCTTCGAACATATCTCGCGCTTGGTTGTTAAACAGGATAGATTTAGCCCAACCTTCACCTGCGCCCAATACGTCACCGTAAGAGAAACCACCGCATGCCACAAGGCCTTTGTACTCGTCTAACGAAATTTGTCCACTCAGTACATCACTCATGTGGATATCGATAGAGTCAAAACCTGCACGGTCAAATGCTGCAGCCATTTCAACGTGTGAGTTAACACCTTGTTCACGTAGAATTGCCATCTTAGGACGCGCACCAGTCGCAATAAATGGTGCCGCAATATCTTCGTTTACGTCAAAGCTAAGGTTCACGTTCAAACCAGGATCTTGGTCGTTTTTCTTCGCTTCAAATTCTTGGTCTGCACACGTTGGATTGTCACGTAGAGCCTGCATTTTATGCGTTGTTTCAGCCCAAATGGTACGTAGCTCAGTGCGAGAACGTTCAATCACAGTCTCACCAGCTAATGTCATGACGATAGTGTCATTCGCAGCAACAGAACCAATCACATGAGAACATGCAG
Organism: Vibrio viridaestus; assembly: GCF_003856525.1. Classification (GTDB taxonomy): domain Bacteria; phylum Pseudomonadota; class Gammaproteobacteria; order Enterobacterales; family Vibrionaceae; genus Vibrio; species Vibrio viridaestus. The sequence goes on along the minus strand of NZ_RJVQ01000006.1, from coordinate 179,225 downwards.
CCAAGCCATGTTTGCCAAGTTCAGCCAGAACAGACTCAACGTCATCATTCTTAACCTGAACAACCGCACCCAATTCTTCGTTGAAAAGAATTGAAAGCGCATCAGAACCAAGTGAGTCTAGTGCAACATTCACACCGCAGTGACCAGCAAACGCCATTTCAGCAAGAGTGACAAATAAACCGCCATCACCTTTATCGTGGTAAGCAACAAGTTTATCGTCACGAACCAGAGATTGAACCGCGTTAAAGAAGCCTTTTAGAAGCTCAGGGCTGTCTACGTCGGCAGGCTTATCACCCAACTGTTTATAAACCTGAGCTAGCGCAGTCGCACCCATACGGTTTTGGCCTTGACCAAGATCGATAGCGATTAGGCTCGTTTCGCCTTCATCTGTACGAAGCTGAGGCGTCACTGTTTTACGAACGTCTTCAACACGAGCAAATGCAGTGATAACTAAAGAAAGAGGTGATGTGACTTCTTTTTGTTCGCCATCCTGCTCCCACTTGGTCTTCATAGACATAGAGTCTTTACCCACAGGGATAGTCAACCCAAGCGCCGGACATAATTCTTCACCAACTGCTTTTACCGCTTCATATAGACCTGCATCTTCACCTGGGTGCCCCGCAGGAGACATCCAGTTAGCAGACAGTTTAATACGGTTTAGATCACCGATATCAGTTGATGCAATATTCGTTAGAGACTCAGCAACAGCTAAACGTGCAGAGGCACCAAAATCAAGCAAGGCAACAGGAGTACGCTCACCCATTGACATTGCTTCACCGTGGTAAGTATCGAAACTTGCTGCGGTTACAGCACAGTTCGCCACAGGAACCTGCCATGGACCAACCATCTGATCACGCGCTACTAGCCCTGTTACACTGCGGTCACCAATAGTGATAAGGAATGTTTTTTCAGCAACAGCCGGCAGGCGCAGTACGCGATCTACAGCTTCATTGAGTTCAATACCGTCACGAGCAATCGCCTGACCTTCTACCTTGAGTGTTGTTGCTTCACGAGACATCTTAGGCGGCTTACCTAACAGAATGTCCATTGGCATATCAATTGGCGTATTGTCAAAATGAGAGTCTTCCAGAGTCAAATGACGCTCTTCAGTCGCTTCACCAACAACAGCGTATGGTGCGCGCTCACGTTTACAAATCGCATCAAACTCAGCCATATGCTCTGTTGCAACCGCAAGAACATAGCGCTCTTGAGATTCGTTACACCAAATAGCAAGAGGGCTCATGCCTGGTTCATCGTTTGGAACGTCACGAAGTTGGAATTTACCGCCGCGGTCACCATCGTTCACAAGCTCAGGTAATGCGTTTGAAATACCGCCCGCGCCGACATCGTGAATAAATGCGATTGGGTTGTTTTCTCCTAGCTGCCAGCAACGGTCGATAACTTCCTGACAACGACGTTCCATTTCAGGGTTTTCACGTTGCACTGACGCGAAGTCAAGATCTTCGGAAGACTGACCAGATGCCATAGAAGAAGCTGCACCGCCACCAAGGCCGATATTCATTGCTGGCCCACCAAGCACGATTAGCTTAGCACCAACTGGGATTTCTTTTTTCTCTACGTGCTCTTCACGGATATTACCCATACCACCAGCAATCATAATTGGCTTGTGGTAACCACGGATTTCTTCACCCGCATGAGAAGTCACTTTTTCTTCGTAAGTACGGAAGTACCCCAATAGGTTTGGACGACCAAATTCGTTGTTAAATGCAGCGCCACCCAAAGGACCTTCAATCATGATATCTAACGCATTAACGATACGACCTGGCTTACCAAAATCGGTTTCCCAAGGCTGTTCAAAACCTGGAATACGTAAGTTAGATACGGAGAATCCAACCAAACCGGCTTTTGGCTTACCACCAATACCTGTCGCGCCTTCATCACGAATTTCACCGCCACTACCTGTAGAAGCACCAGGCCAAGGAGAAATCGCTGTTGGGTGGTTATGGGTTTCAACTTTCATCAAAATGTGCGCATTTTCATGATGATAGTTGTATTGACGTGATTGTGGATCTGGGAAGAAACGACCAACTTTAGAACCTGTCATCACCGCTGCGTTATCTTTATAAGCCGACAACACATAGTCCGAGTTATTTTCGTAGGTGTTTTTGATCATCTTAAACAGAGATTTCTCTTGTTTAACACCATCAATAGTCCAGTCCGCATTAAAGATTTTATGGCGACAATGCTCTGAGTTTGCCTGAGCAAACATCATTAATTCGATATCATTTGGGTTACGACCCAACTTAGTAAAGTTCTCAACCAGATAATCAATTTCATCTTCTGCCAGAGCCAGTCCCAAAGAAACGTTTGCTTCTTCAAGTGCTTTACGGCCACCAGATAAGATATCAACAGGAGTAAACGGTGCTGGTTCTGCAACAGAGAAAAGCGCAGAGGCCGCTTCAAGTTCTGTGAATACCGTTTCCATCATTCGGTCATGAATTAAACCGTGTAATGCTGAGACTTGCTCTACTGATAGTTCAGCCGATATTTCAACATAATAAGCTGTACCGCGTTCTAAGCGTTTTACTTTTTCCAATCCACAGTTACGTGCGATATCAGTTGATTTAGAAGACCAAGGAGAGATCGTACCTGGACGAGGGGTAACCAAGAATAGAAGACCTTCTGGCTGATGTTCCTCAATAGTCGGCCCGTAGGTAAGCAGTTTTTCTAGCTTATCAATTTCCTGGCTATCAAGGTCGGCAGTGAGGTTAGCGAAATGCATGAATTCGGCATAAATACCACTCACTGGGAGGTTTAGCTCACGACATTGATCAAGAAGTTTGTTAACTCGAAACTCTGAAAGAGCTGGGGAACCGCGCAAAATTCTCATGTGCTTAGGTCTCTATTTGCTGTTAATTAAGGTAATATTGGAATAAATTCAATAATTTAAAATGTATTCCTTGATATTTATACCAATCTTACCTTTCCTCTGCGGGCGCATTATAAAGGAATTACTTTTGTGATGTAACACCCAACGCAACCGTTTGCGTCATTTTTTTTATTTATTTTGAAATTTGCCCATAACAGAAGCTTAGTTGTATCCTACTCGAAAATCTTAAACCAAATAGTTGCGCTTCATTTCTCCTTTGTTATAAAAGATGAGTATGTAAGCCAGAGATTACTCATAAATGACATTAATTAATTATCGCCATTTTCTAAAGAGTCTCGTCTTTGTTTTTCTCATCGTTGCCCTATCAGGTTGCCAGATTGATTCAAAGCCTCAAAGTGACTTAGATAAAATTCGTGAGCGCGGTGTATTAAGAGTTGGCGTCGTTAACAACCAACTTTCCTACTTTATCGGCCCTGATGGCCCATCCGGTATTGATTACGAACTCGCAAGAGATTTTGCGAATGAACTAGGTGTCAAACTAGAAATCAAACCCGTATTTCGTGTCTCCGCCCTCTTTCCAGCGTTAAAAAGGGGCGAAATTGATATTATTGCCGCGGGCCAGACCCAAACGCTTTCACGTATAAAACGCTTTCGTGCAGGACCTGCCTATTACTATGTCAGCCAACAGGTTGTCTACCGGCAAGGACAGTGGAAACCACGTAGCATCAAACAGATTGTTTCTCGCCAGGCTCGACTCGCAGAAGAAAGCCCGGATGAAACAATATTCGCTATAGTCGACGATAGCCATCTCAAGAACACGCTCGTTCAAGCCCAAAAGAGTTATCCAAACTTTACTTATGAGTTACGAGCTGACTCAGATATCAATGATCTGCTCAAACAAGTTTCAGAAGGAAAGTTAATGTTTACCTTGGCGGATTCTGTCGAGGTCTCGCTGGCACAGCGCGTCTATCCCGATCTTGCTACCGCGTTTGAGCTGACAGAAGATCAGCCCATTTCCTGGTATATCCGTCGCTCTGACGATGAAAGTCTTTATGCACTAATGATTGAGTTCTTCGGTAATGAAAAACAATCCGGAATTCTCGCTCAACTAGAAGAAAAGTATATTGGCCATGTCAGAACGTTTGATTATGTCGATACAAGAGCCTTTATTCGCGCGCTAGAAACAACGTTGCCTGATTGGACACCCGTATTTCAAAAGTATTCTGATGAATTCGACTGGCGACTGGTTGCCGCTCTGTCCTATCAGGAATCTCACTGGAATCCGCGAGCCATATCGCCAACAGGGGTACGGGGAATGATGATGTTGACGTTGCCTACCGCTAAAAGCGTCGGTGTCGCCAATCGACTTAACCCAGAACAGTCAATTCGCGGTGGCGTAGAATATTTACGTCGTATGGTCGCAAGAATACCGGACTCAATTCCAGAACATGAAAAAATTTGGTTTGCCCTCGCGTCCTATAACATGGGATATGGCCATATGATGGATGCAAGGCGATTGACCAAATCACAAGGGGGTGATCCGGATTCTTGGAGTGATGTAAAAGATCGTCTACCTCTACTGCAACAACAAAAGTATTTCCGTCAGACTCGCTACGGATACGCCAGAGGTAACGAAGCCAAAGCTTACGTAGAGAATATCCGTCAGTATTATCAAAGCATCATTGGACATATCGAACAACAAGATACGTCGAATAATGATAGTGATATCAATGACTTAAAAGTTATTAAAGCAACATCTTTCACTCCGGAAAATAACAATAATCCGGAACAAATTGGTAAAGAAATAGAAGATGATCTGCAAATGGAAAGTCAAACAAATAAAACTGACACTCAAGATAAGAAAAAATAAGGCAGGATAATAGCTGAAAGGCTTGATTTTTAATCAATAAACCCTTATTTGTAGAAAGGTGATGAGCATAGGAACGCTTATCACCTTTTTTGTATCGAAGAATATAAAAACAAAGTAGGCACTCTAATCAAAGAAAATTAGAGACAAACATAATAAACGAAATATAAGGGGGTTGTTTTATGCTCAAAAGACGTAAGCAATCAAGAAATCTTTGGAAAGGCACTGCGGCATTCCGCCGTAAACGTAAACTAATGAACAGCAAGAAAAAAATCTTCGCTCGTCATCGTGCTTTTGTTCAACTTACAGCATAAACCACACTAAAGGCCTCTTCAGGCCGTCATACTGTCGTCTTCTCAACACCAGTTGAACTCTTCAAACATCAATCTGTGCATGTGTAGAGTCGGTATTACTCCAAAATCATGGGCTTATACCGAGGACGACACTCAAATTATTTTGATTCTTCTGCTCTATTTGTCTTTTTCTTATCTTTAATTTCTTTGCGGCGGCGTTTAAAGAAGCTTTGTAGTTGCTCACGACACTCATCCTCTAACAGCCCTGACTCAACTTGCGCGTAGTGATAAGCTGCATCCGTGTTGAACAAATCAAGCACCGTACCAGCGGCTCCAGCTTTCAGATCTGGCGCTCCATATACAATACGCTTTACCCGGCTATGAAGCAGAGCACCAGCACACATCGGACACGGTTCAAGAGTAACGTACAACGTGGTATTCACTAATCGATAGTTTTCTAACCTTTGTCCGGCCTTACGGATGACTTCAACTTCAGCATGCGCTGTAGCGTCATGACAACCTATCGACTGATTGCATCCCTCAGCAATAATGACATCATCGAGCACAAGTACCGCACCAACGGGGACTTCGCCATTTTTCTCAGCTTCATGAGCAAGTTCCATTGCTCTACGCATAAAGTGCTCATCCTGAGCTGAAAATTGTGTACTTTGTTCTTTCATCTTTGCTTCGGTATATGAGAGTGAAACGGTATTATAACCATTCTGCCAGATAATCAACGACCGTTCTTACTTTAGGCGACATGTGACGATTTTTAGGATAAACAGCCCATACCCCTTCCCTGTCATCTCGGTAATGATGTAATACCTCGACTAATTGTCCAGAGTCGATATAGTCTTTCACGTAGTAATCCGGTAACTGCGCTATTCCCATTCCTTTAAGAGCCGCATCAAGCAGAACCATTCCACTGTTACAACGAACTCTTCCATGAATCCCCATACTCCGTGCATGTTGATTATCTTTAAAGCGCCAATGGTCGTATGTACCAACTAAACATTGGTGATGAGATAACTCTGAAAGCGCATGCGGAATACCATAACGGTTAAAGTAGTCAGGACTGCCACAAACATGCAGCGTTCTAGGCCTGAGCTTTTTTCCAACAAAGCTTGAGTCGCTTAACTGTCCTAAGCGAATTGCAATATCAATCCCCTGCTCGACCATATCTAGACGTTTATTGGTCAAAATTAACTCTAACTCTAATTGCGGATAAAGCTGTAGAAAATTGTGCAGACAAGGAGCAATCATTCTTTCGCCATAAGTGACCGGAGCCGTTATTTTAAGCCGGCCCATCGGTGCACTTTGCATTTTCGTTACCGCTAAGTCAGCTTGCTCTAATCCGTCTAAAAGCTGTTTACACTGCGCGTAATAAATATTACCCGCCTCCGTTAAAGACACTTTTCTTGTGGTACGAATCAAGAGTTTTACCGCCAATCGCTCTTCCAGAGCCGCAACCCTGCGACTCACGTTAGCCACTGAGGTATTAAGCCTCTCAGACGCCTTGGTAAAACTTCCTGTATCCGCAACGGAGACAAATTCGCTGATCCCTTCCCAGTTCGCCATGATTTATTATTACAATATTGTAAAAGTAATTCTTATTATGCCCCGATTATAAAAATAATGAAAACACCTATACTGTTTAAACAGGCAAAAGCCAGATAAACAATTTTTATAATGAGGAATTACAATGTCGGAACCTAAATTTATTAAATCTAAGGCTGCTGTGGCATGGGGGCCAAATCAACCATTAAAAATGGAAGAAGTTGATGTCATGCTACCTAAAGCAGGTGAAGTCCTTGTCCGCATCGTAGCATCTGGTGTGTGTCACACTGACGCATTTACGCTTTCTGGCGACGATCCTGAAGGTGTTTTTCCATCGATTCTAGGCCATGAAGGCGGCGGTATCGTAGAAATGATCGGCGAAGGTGTTACCAGCGTAGAAGTCGGCGATCACGTAATTCCTCTATACACCGCTGAATGTGGTGAGTGTAAATTCTGTAAATCAGGTAAAACCAACTTGTGTAGCGCTGTCCGTGAGACTCAAGGTAAAGGTCTGATGCCTGATGGTACGACCCGTTTCTATATAGACGGTCAGCCAATTTATCACTACATGGGTTGTTCAACATTCTCTGAATATACAGTTTTACCAGAAATTTCTCTGGCAAAAGTAAGCAAAGAAGCACCACTAGAAGAAGTGTGCTTGCTAGGCTGTGGTGTAACTACTGGTATGGGTGCCGTTCTCAATACAGCAAAAGTACAACCGGGTGACTCAGTCGCGATCTTTGGTCTGGGTGGTATTGGTTTGTCAGCTATTATCGGCGCAAAAATGGCTGGTGCAGGCCGTATCATTGGTATTGATATCAACGAATCTAAGTTTGATCTGGCAAGAAAATTGGGCGCAACTGACTGTATTAACCCTAAAAACTTCGATAAGCCAATTCAGGAACTGATCATCGAAATGACTGACGGTGGCGTGGATTTCTCATTCGAATGTATCGGTAACGTTAACGTCATGCGCCAGGCATTAGAATGTTGCCACAAAGGCTGGGGCGAATCCGTAATTATCGGTGTTGCTGGTGCAGGTCAGGAAATTTCAACCAGACCATTCCAGCTTGTTACTGGACGAGTATGGCGTGGTAGTGCGTTTGGTGGTGTGAAAGGTCGCTCTCAACTTCCAGGCATTGTAGAGCAATATCTAAAGGGTGAATTTGGTTTACAAGATTTCATCACTCACACTATGCCACTTGAAGATATCAACAACGCATTTGATTTGATGCACGCAGGCGAAAGCATCCGTTCTGTTATTCATTTTCAAGACTAATCACTAGCCAGACAAAGTGCCTCTGTACCAGAGGCACTAAAAGGATAGATCTATGCTCGAAAATATCAGTCAAAACAAAGTCTTCGGTGGTTGGCAAAAACAGTACACTCATACATCGAAAGTTCTGAATTGTTCAATGCGCTTTGCCGTCTTTATTCCTGAGACCGTATCGAACGATCATCCAGCCCCCGTTGTTTACTGGTTATCAGGGTTAACCTGTAGCGATGAAAACTTCATGCAAAAGGCGGCTGCTTTTCGTAAAGCGTCAGAATTAGGCTTAGTAATTGTGGCTCCAGATACGAGCCCCAGAGGGGAAGGTGTTGCTGATGATCCTGAAGGGAGTTATGACCTGGGACTTGGCGCTGGATTCTACCTCAATGCAACTCAAGAGCCGTGGAAACAACACTACCAGATGTACGATTACGTAGTTCATGAACTGCCAGCGCTAATTGAAGAGTATTTTCCCGTGACCAACAAGCGTTCAATTGCAGGTCACAGTATGGGAGGTCACGGAGCTCTAACAATCGGCATCAAAAACGCAGATAAATACAGCTCAATTTCTGCATTCAGCCCAATCAGTCATCCAATGGATTGTCCTTGGGGCAAAAAAGCGTTCACGGCTTATCTGGGTTCAGAGAGTAAGCAATGGCTTCAATACGATGCAGCAGAGCTACTTAAGTCTATAGGGTGTCGCTTACCAATTTTAGTAGACCAAGGCGAAGCGGATAATTTCCTTGATGAGCAGCTTAAACCTCATTGTCTAGAGCAAGCAGCTAAAGCGTCAGGTAGTGAGTTAACACTGAGAATGCAACCCGGCTATGACCACAGCTACTACTTTATTCAGAGTTTTATTTCTGACCACCTAGAGTTCCATGCTCGTTATCTGAAATAAAGGTATTCACAGCGGAGAGAAAAATGGGTTCAGTCGAGAAAACAGGCTGCTCACCTCAACTTTCCGCTTATTTCCCTTTCCTTCATACCAAGACACTTCGATATGTACACTCTTGAGTAACGCTTGACCACTGTTTGATAGGATCAACGGTGTAACATCCGCTTTTATTGCGTAACCTGATTCATTCTTCTGATTCGCCACTATCTCATCAAATGAAGTACACACATTGACTAATGACGCACTCGTAGACCAATTCACACCGCATAACTGCCAACTCTGAAGCTGTTTATTTGCTAAGTGATATGCATACAAACGATGTTGAGTCTGTGTGGCGTTTTGAACTATACGGTTCTTTACCTTCACTGTACCCAATAGGGTTATTGTCATTAATGCCACACAGAACAAAACTTCAATTAACGTGATACCTCGCTCATTCTTCATACCATGATCCCTCAACGACCTCTACTGGACGAACCATAGCTAACGCTTCAACAATCAGATCTTTTTGATAAGCGAAATAAGATGACTGTATGAGTGCCTGATAACCTTTTCCCGCCAAAATCAATCCACCTTTAGGATAGGTCGTTCCCTTCTGCACAAAGGCAAGAGAAGCGAGCGTTTGACTCGCCTGCAAAGAGGGAAACGGTAATAATGAAATATCATCGTTAACCTGACTCTCTAATCCCAATGATTGCCACTGCGAGGTTAAATCCGTGGCTAACTGCGACTGGAATACCATCACTAAGGCGTTTAAAGCAGTGCTCGCATTTATATACAGCGGACCATTATGAAAAACTAGGATGACGCCACCATGAGAAAAGTAGGTTTGAACTGCATTATTGATCGTACTGACGCCCTGCTCATCCAATCCACATCCTCCATATACCCAGATAATTCGCCGACTACGCTGAATTTGCTCTACGATTCCATTTGCGCAATTCACATTAGCGGCTGGAACAGGCAAGTCTTCGGCCTTAGTGGCAATCAATCTATGGCTCCCTAAAAGCTCTAGTGTTGAAGGAGCATGGCCAACTTCATCATTTTTCATCAATAAAAACCAATCTGACTCATTAACATCCCATAAATCAGTGAACGGTTTATAGCCAGCATCAGCAAGATAATCAGATTTAAAGGAAGATACACTTGTGGCACCCACGGTATAATGTTCAGACGCACAACTTTCCATTGAAGGGAGAAATCCCCACACAGGCGAAAATGGTGCCATTGATAACGGATACGTTGAAAGCTGTTGAAAATACAGAGAACCCGAATATCGTAGCGAACGACATTGCCATTCAGCAGAAGCCGTCTTTGTACCGGGATCTGGGTTAATCGATAACACATTGGGAAATATCAGATCCATCGAGCTTTTGATAACACCGGATCTATTGGCGGTCGGTAGCTCAACCGAAAACTCAACTTCTCCACTTTCAATCAATACATCTCGGACTAATCCTTTTGATACATCCACTGTTACAGTGTTATTCCCCCTACATACGTTGAATACTTCGGCAAAAGGTTTCTCAGCAATCAACGTCGTGACACAATTACTAATACCTCGTAGTAGCCAACGGTGCGTATCCCGCTCAATTCTCGTGTGACTGATATGAATATCTTGAATCAGAGTTCGAACCGACGACAGGGATAAAACTGAAATCGTACTTAACAGAATAACCACAACCAATAGACTCACTGCTCCAGACTGATCCTTCATGATCAATTCCTTATCAAAACGGATTGGCTCAAACCAAATTTCGTGCTTGGTGATGACACTAATGACGCTTTCAATTCAATATTGATGAGTACAGGTTTACTCCCTACTGAGGTATTAACGCTTGCTAACTGGACGATGAAGTCCTGCACTTTGATTCTCTTTGTATCAAACGCCAGATAACAAGGTGCGCTCGCTGAAGACTGACTGGCAAGGCTGAATGTGATGGGATGCGAGACTTGTTTTTCGCAAAGATAAAGTTGGTTGTTGCGTAATTGATAACTAATCGTTCTAAACTGACCCACAGCCGAAGTGATCGCATACATAAATGCAAGGGTATCGCCTGTAGAATTCACAGCTACAGTAGATTGACTGCCGCTCAACACCGCTCTGCTGCCCTTTTTTATCGAAAATCCAGCTTTCATTATTTGTTGAGTTAAAATATCCATTACGATCGTGACTTGTTGGCGCAAGTACAGGTCCGCAATGAGATGACGATGTTGCTTCAATTCGATAATCATCCAACGAGACGCACCGACCAACAAAACAGAGCTGATCGATACAGCAACCATCAACTCAAGCAAACTGAAACCACCTTGTCGGTTAACACTTCGGCCAATCATCATATCGAATTCCGTTACTGCAAATACGTATGCGCGCCGCACCAAAGGATGTAATGAGTTTTAGGTGTGAGCCTGGTTGAGAACGCAGCGCTATTTTAATGTGACCACTCGACAGTTTCCCTCTCTCAGGAAAAAACATCAGCTTATCGTTCAAGTAAGCGCCATCGAGCACAATATTTGGAAAAGATATCGCATCAATAACGCTAACCGTATTACTAGTCGATGGGATATTGTCCGTATTGGTGAGAGACAAACGCCATTGTTGACCTAACGACTCGTTACGAATATGGAGCCATAAAGGACGGTTAGTAGCGACCGCCAGACTTTTTGCATGCTGTATAAGCCCATAGATAGCTGCAGTACACTCTCTCCGCTCAGAGGATAAACGCAGTTTGAACATATCGGGCACAGCAATTGTAAGCAGCCCAGTGATAATCGCCATAACAAGGCTGAGTTCAATAAGCGTGAATCCGTACTGTTTTATTTGCCTCATCTCTGCTCTCTTAGCTGCTGATAACAGACATAAGATTAATCCATTGAGGGTAAATTTAAGAGCGATATTTTCTCCAACTAAATCAATTATCTAACTGGAGAAAATTCAAAATCAATACGGTTGATTCTGTGTGAAGGTGGTCGGAATAACGAGATGCTAAATAGACTTAATGTGAGATTCTCTTTTGTCTTGATTGATAACGTTTTTGCAGTTTAGGCCAGCGAAAACTAAGTACGATGACAGCAAGTGCGCCATAAAGAAACGACTCGTAATAACTCGATCGAACCTGCATAAACAAGTGAACCCAGCCGAGAACCAATGCCAGATAGACAAAATTGTGCAATGTTTGCCAACGTTTACCTAAGCGTTTCATCCAACCTTTTGTTGATGTGATACCCAAAGTAATCAGAATAATGACCGCAGGTGCACCAACGAGAATATAGGGACGTTTCACTATCTCCGCACCTAGCAAACTGAGGTCACCGCCCAATATGAACTGGTAGTAAGACAGTAAATGTAGTAACGCATAGAAAAGCGCAAATAGCCCAATCATTCTTCGATGAACCATAATCCAACGCTGGTGCGCATAACGAGCCAAGGGGGAGACAGCCAGAGTGACCAATAGAATTCTGAGCGTCCACTCACCGGTACTCAAAACAATAGCCTTAGCAGGGTCTCCCCCCAATGTTTGAGAATAAACACCCCAGACAAGAAAAAGTAACGGGAGGCAACCCAGTATAAAAATAACCCAACGGCGCAGTGTTACGTTCATAGATTTCCTATATGAAGACTAATAATTTTTTCTTAAATCCATCCCCTGATAGAGAGAAGCAACTTCCTCATATCCATTAAACATTTTGGTGGGAATAATATTGGGACGGAATAGACCTGAAGGTAATCGGCGTTCTTCAGCCTGACTCCAGCGAGGATGATCCACATTAGGGTTTACGTTAGCATAAAAGCCGTATTCATTCGGCGCTAATTGACTCCATGTCGTTGGTGGCTCAGTTTCCCTAAGTTCGATTTTCACAACAGACTTAATACTTTTGAACCCGTACTTCCAGGGAACCACTAACCGAAAAGGTGCGCCATTTTGATTTGGTAACGACTTCCCATAAAGTCCGACAGCAATCATGGTTAAGGGATGCATAGCCTCATCAATACGCAGACCTTCCACATAAGGCCATTCAATTGAACTAAAAACACTATCTTGAGCTGGCATTTCTTTCGGACGCATTACCGACGTAAAGGCCACATATTTTGCACGGCTGGTTGGTTCAAATCGTTTTAGAAGTGACGCTAAAGGAAATCCAATCCAAGGAATCACCATTGACCATGCTTCAACACAACGCAGACGATAAATACGCTCTTCGAGATCGATACCTTTCAATAAGTCTTCCAATGCATATTGACCTGGTTTAGCTACTTCTCCTGCTATTTCGACCTGCCAAGGATAAGGTTGAAATTTACCGCTATTTTTTTCGGGATCCTCTTTGTTGTAGCCAAATTCATAGAAATTATTGTACTGAGTAACTGTCTGATAGGGCGTTAATGATTCATCGATAGACAAACTGTTCTCTTTAGCCAGATGAATTTGCTGACGCAGCCAATCAGGGGTCGATGGATTAAACTCCCCTTCAACTTCACTTGGCTTAGCATTAACCAGCATGCTAGGGAGCATAGCTGTCGCTCCAAGTGCTATCGAACCTTTCATAAAGTGACGTCTAGCCCGATAAATCTCCTCAGGTGTCACATCAGCCTCAGTCAACTTGGCTTTGTTCTTTATTATCATGATCTACTCCATCGATTCATCTTATTGAGAGTCGCTTAGTTAAACCCTATCTCTCAATTCGTTACTTTTCCAATTTTCTCCTTCATTAGACGTGTTAACAGGAAAAACATTACACTCATTTCTGATTATTTGTGCCCGTAAAACAAAAAGGCCAGATAGTCATACTATCTGGCCATAATCATTTCGATGAACTAGCTTAGCTAGTTAGATCATCAAAGAACTTCTTTACGCCGCTGAAGAAACCTTCAGATTTCGGTTTGTGCTTGCTTGCCGCATCGCCACCGCAAGACTCTTCAAGTTCTTTCAATAGTTCTTTCTGACGAGCGCTTAGGTTCACAGGCGTTTCTACAACCAGTTTGACCAGTAGATCACCCACAGCACCACCACGAACACCTTTTACGCCTTTGCCACGCATACGGAACATACGTCCTGTTTGCGTTTCCGCTGGTACTTTTAGGTTCACACGACCATCGAGTGTCGGTACTTCAACTTCACCACCCAATGCAGCCATACCAAAGCTGACAGGCACTTCGCAGTACAAGTTGTTACCATCACGTTCAAAAATATGGTGTTCTTTCACATGAACCTGAACGTATAAATCGCCCGCTGGTGCACCCATTTCTCCCGCTTCACCTTCGCCATTAAGACGAATACGGTCGCCAGTATCAACTCCAGCAGGAATTTTAACATTAAGCGTTTTCGTTTTCTGTTTACGACCCTTGCCATGACACACATCGCAAGGATCTTTAATAATTTTACCGCTACCGTGACAAGTCGGGCAGGTTTGCTGAACAGCAAAGAAACCCTGACGCATCTGCACTTGACCGTGACCATGACAGGTAGGACAGGTTTCGGTCTTACCGGACTTAGAACCACTACCATGACAGGAATCGCAGTGAACAAGTGTCGGAATTTCGATTTCTTTAGTACAACCACGAACAGCCTCTTCCAGGCTTAGCTCCATGTTGTAACGTAAGTCTGCGCCTCTTTGCGCTCTCGCCTGACCACCGCCACGACGACCGCCACCAAAGATGTCACCGAAAACGTCACCAAAGATATCACCGAAATCAGCACTGCCGCCGCCACCAAAGCCGCCACCGCCGAAGCCGCCGCCACCTTGCTCAAACGCAGCATGACCATACTGATCGTAAGCTGCTTTTTTCTGAGCGTCGGTCAACACTTCATACGCTTCTTTTACTTCTTTAAACTTCTCCGCCGCCGTATCATCCCCTGGATTACGGTCAGGGTGAAATTTCATCGCAAGGCGCTTATAGGCCTTTTTAATATCACGCTCAGAGGCATCACGGCTTACGCCTAATACTTCGTAAAAATCACGTTTTGACATGTTCTTCGTCACCAATTTGTTACTGCAAAACGGCCGGTCACCGCTCTCTTTATGTATCGATTTAGGAAAATGATCAGCCATTGTTAAATAGCAATTTTACTTTCCTAAACCGACACGGCTTACAAACTAACGGGCGTAAGAGTCTCCCCAAACGCCCGTTTTTACCTTAAAAAGGTGTCAACAAGATCTCGTTGAACAACGTTCAGAGATTATTTCTTGTCGTCGTTAACCTCTTCAAACTCGGCATCAACAACGTCATCGTCTTTAGAAGAAGACTGTTGTTCAGCGCCTGCACCTTGCTGTGCTTGAGCTTGCTGCTGAGCGATTTCCATCAGTTTTTGAGATGCAGTCATCAAAGCCTGAACTTTGGCGTCGATTTCTGCTTTATCTTCACCACGTTTAGCTGTTTCTAGCTCGCTAATTGCAGTTTCGATTTTCTCTTTGTCTTCAGCTGGTAGAGCATCACCTGCTTCAGTCACTTGTTTACGAGTTGCGTGAATCATCTGATCCGCTTGGTTGCGTGCTGTAGCTAACTCTTCGAACTTTTTGTCCGCTTCTTTGTTTGCTTCAGCTTCTTGAACCATTTTCTCGATATCATCATCACTTAGACCACCAGAAGCCTGGATAGTGATTTTCTGCTCTTTACCAGTTTGCTTATCTTTCGCTGATACAGATAGGATACCATCCGCATCTAGGTCAAAGCTAACTTCGATTTGAGGCATACCACGTGGTGCAGCGTTAATACCTTCTAGGTTGAACTGACCAAGAGACTTGTTGTAAGTCGCCTGTTTACGTTCACCTTGCAGTACGTGAATCGTTACTGCACTCTGATTGTCTTCTGCAGTCGAGAAAACTTGGCTCGCTTTTGTTGGGATAGTTGTGTTCTTCTCGATGAGTTTAGTCATCACTCCACCCATTGTCTCGATACCTAGAGACAGAGGAGTTACGTCAAGAAGAAGAACGTCTTTCACGTCACCCGCAAGTACACCACCTTGAACAGCAGCACCAACAGCAACCGCTTCATCAGGGTTCACGTCACGACGAGCTTCTTTACCGAAGAACTCAGCAACTTTCGCCTGAACCATAGGCATACGAGTCTGACCACCAACAAGGATTACGTCAGTGATGTCGCCTACAGATAGGTCTGCGTCAGCAAGTGCCACTTTAAGCGGCTCAAGAGAACGTTGAACTAGGTCTTCAACCAAAGACTCTAACTTCGCACGAGACACTTTGATGTTTAGGTGTTTAGGACCTGTAGCATCTGCAGTGATGTACGGTAAGTTTACATCTGTTGATTGAGCAGAAGACAGTTCGATCTTCGCTTTCTCAGCAGCTTCTTTAAGACGCTGCATTGCTAGTGGATCAGTTTTCAGATCAAGACCTTGGTCTTTCTTGAATTCGTCAGCCAAGTAGTTGATCATGCGGTTATCAAAGTCTTCACCACCTAGGTGAGTGTCACCGTTGGTTGAAAGAACTTCGAACGTTTTCTCGCCTTCAACTTCATCGATTTCGATGATTGAAATATCAAATGTACCACCACCAAGGTCGTAAACAGCGATTGTGCGGTCACCACCTTTTTTGTCTAGACCGTAAGCAAGTGCAGCTGCTGTAGGTTCGTTGATGATACGTTTTACGTCAAGACCTGCAATACGACCAGCATCTTTAGTTGCTTGACGTTGAGCATCGTTGAAGTAAGCAGGAACAGTGATAACAGCACCAGTTACTTCCTCACCTAGGAAATCTTCTGCTGTTTTCTTCATTTTTTTCAAAACTTCAGCAGAAATCTGAGGCGCTGCTAGTTTTTGATCTTTTACTTGAACCCAAGCATCGCCATTGTCCGCTTTCACGATTTTGAATGGCATGATTGAAATGTCACGCTGTACTTCTTCGTCTTCATAACGACGACCAATTAAACGCTTAATTGCAAATAGCGTATTTTCTGGGTTGGTTACAGCTTGACGTTTTGCTGGTTGACCAACCAGAGTTTCACCATCAGTGTACGCGATGATGGAAGGCGTTGTACGTTCGCCTTCTGCGTTTTCGATTACGCGTGGTTTGTCACCATCTAGTACAGCAACACATGAGTTAGTAGTACCTAAGTCAATACCAATGATTTTACCCATCAGGCTATCTCCGAATAAATTCTGTTTTTTTTTCGTCTTACATACCCCTATATGGGGCTGGAGGTTTGGGATTCAACCCTTACTCACTTACTTTATAAAAACGACGTTTGCTTCGCTTATGCCACATAGATAAGGGCACAAAACCCCTTTTCAAGGGATTTAGAAAATTTTTTTTCAAATTATTTCTGTTTTTTCAGTTCAAAAGGAAAAACAGTTTCTGGGCAAAAAGCTACCCATTTTAGTCTCGCACACGTATAATGCCCGCACTAAAAATAGAATATTTAATATATTCAATAACTTAATAAATTCACTTTAGCGATATAGCTAAGACATTGATAACTAGTATTCCTATTTTGTTCGAATGTTTGTCAGTTTGAGACAAACGCACTACTACAATAGTTGAATATCGTGTTAAACCTCTTTGATGGTAAAACTAAGGATTAGTGTCACCATCTGAGTTCCCTTCGTGTCGTAAACGTTGGACTCATTTTGTAAATGATTAAATTTGGGATAAGGAAATGCCTTGTTTATTTGCGTCTGACTTAGAGGCATTTCCTTTATTCCTTTTTAAAACGAGAGTGTACCAATTGAAGCTTCTTCATCTGGTAACTCAAATTACTATTATATAAGGAGTATCAAATGCTTAAGATCATAAAAAGCGCACTTGTTGTGCTCAGCGTCGGTCTTTCATTCCCTTCATTGGCTGAAAATTACACTATAGGTACAGGCAGCCAAAGCGGTACTTACTACCCTCTTGGTGGCACGCTGGCAAAAATCTGGAGTGAAAATATTCCCGATTTTAATATGCGTGCAGAAGTTACAGCTGCCTCTGTAGAAAATATCATTAAAGTTGCGACGAATAAGCAGTTAGCGGGTATCGCCATGGGTAACGTTGCGTTAAAGGCGCACGATGGTGAAAAGCCTTTCCCACGAGCAATGCCAACGGACGTATTATTTGCACTTTATCCTAACGTTGTACAATTTATCGTTCCAGCCAGCTCAGACATCAAGTCGGTCAGTGACCTGAAAGGCAAAAAAATCTCTTTAGGTGCGCCAGGTTCAGGTACTCGTGTTAGTGCAGTTAACATTTTAAATACGCTGGGTATTACGGAAGACGATATCAAAGCTCAATCTCTCAACTACACTGCGACCACTAGCGCGATTGCCAATGGACAAATAGATGCTGGCGTTATTGTGGGTAGCCTTGGCGTAGGTGCGATTACTGAATTGGCTCTGACTCGTGATGTTCGTATTTTATCTTTCTCTCAAGAGGAACTGGCAAAAATCCAGAAGGCTAACCCTTCTTATCTGCCACTAGAAGCGCCTGCAGAGAGCTATAAAAATGTCCCTGCTTTTACTGCTCCAGCCGTTTGGAACGTTCTTGTTGTCAACCAAAAGCTCGACGAGAAACTGGCATACGAAATGACCAAAGTCGCATTTGAGCATATTGATCAAATTCGTCAGGCTATCGGTGTAACCAAATTCATGACCGTTGAAAACATGAATAAACTGCAGGGCGTTCCGATGCACCCTGGAGCCAAAAAATACTACGACGAACATATCAATCAATAATCACAGTATCGACATACTATTCTTATAAATTATTTTTGTGATTAGAAGGATGAACAGTAACGTTTTTGTTTACTGTTCATCTGTTTTCATCATTCGATTTCTTTAATGATGGTGTCATTATGAATGAAGTTTCAAAAAGTCAGGAAAAGCTTGCTAATGCTCTGACTCTAATAGCAAGCGCGATTGCTATCGCTCTGACAATTTTTCAAATTTGGCAAGGTATTACAGCGGATCTATCCGCTACTGTATTCAGACCTGTACATTTAAGTTGGGTACTTGTCCTTATTTTTCTCTCGTTTCCACTAACCAGACCGGAGACGTCTAAATCGGTACCGTATTTCATCGGTAGATTTATCGATGTTGTATTAATTGCCGTGACCTGTTGGTCCGCACTACAAATCATCACCTTTGATTACGATGACATCAGTTTTTTACTTGATGGTCTGACTTTAAAAGACCAGATTGCGGGTGGATTACTCATTATCTTATTACTTGAGGCCACTCGTCGCGCTGTTGGTATGATCATGGTGCTGGTCGCGGGTATATTCTTGCTCTATGCCATTTTCGGAAATGCACTTCCCGACTCTATTGCGAGCAAAGGTTTTTCTCTCGAGGAAATGGTCCGCTTTCATATTTTCTCGACTAACGGTGTCTTTGGTGCACCTTTAGCAATAGCGGCCGGTGTTGTGTTTATCTTCGTTCTCTTCGGTGCCTTTCTACAGGTTACCGGAGCAGGACAGTTTTTCATTGATGCCGCCTTTGCTATCGCCGGTAAATCTCGTGGCGGTCCGGCAAAAGCAAGTGTTCTCGCCTCCGCTGCGCTAGGTTCCATATCAGGCTCCGCGATCGCTAACACAGTAACAACAGGTTCATTGACTATCCCAATGATGAAAAAACTGGGATACAAAGCAGAACAAGCCGCAGGTATTGAAGCAGCCGCATCAACTGGTGGACAGATTATGCCTCCAGTCATGGGCGCAGGTGCATTCGTTATGGCTCAGTTTACTGGTATTGCTTACAGTGAAATTATCTTAGTCTCTATCGCCCCCGCGATTCTTTACTTCGGCTGTACCTTGCTTTACGTTCACTTGATGGCTTGCAAACTCAACTTACAAGGTCTGAAAGAAACCGATAAGATTGGCGGAATCATCAAGCAAGGCTGGCACTTTCTTTTACCTTTAGTGCTTATCACGGCTTTGCTTATCATGAGCTATTCACCTATTTTGGTCGGGATCGCTGGATGCGCAGCCATTTTAGTTGCAGCTTTCTCACGCAAACACACCAAAGTAAATATCAAAGTAATTCTGGAAGGAATGCGTGAAGGCGCAATTCTGGCGTTACCTATTTCGATCGCCTGTGCGACGGCCGGTATTGTCGTTGGTGTCGTTGGTCAAACTGGGATTGGCTTGCAATTTACGCAATTTCTCACTTCCCTATCGGGTGGCCACCTATGGTCAGCTCTGGTCTTTATTGCTTTAGCTGCGGTCATTCTCGGCATGGGATTACCAGTGACTGCTGCGTACATTGTTTTGTCCGTTATGGCAGTACCTGCACTGATGGATTTGGGTGTCCCTCTTCTTGCTGCACATATGATTGTGTTCTGGCTATCACAGACATCGAATGTCACGCCACCGATCGCACTTGCAGCCTTTGCCGGGGCCGGAATTGCCAATGCCTCTCCGATGCGCTCTGCGATTCAGGCGTTCAAACTGGCGCAAGGGTTCTTCCTCATTCCTGCAATGATGGCATTTTCAGGTTTGATCTGGACACATAATGAAAATGCGTTTGAGTTCATTGAATCGATCATCGCTTGTACAGCATTAATCGTAGCTTTCGCTGGCGGTATTGAAGGGTATTTATTCCAGAAACTCAAAATCTGGCAAAAACTGCTGTTTATCTTACTTGCTGTTGCAACATTGCTCATGCCTAATCCATATCGTTTAGGTTGTATAGCAATTATTGCAGTGCTGGTATTTATCGAATATAAACGAGCGCCAAGAGACGCTCAAACGATAGCTAACTAACGACTCAGCTATAGATTCAATCTTGCTTGTATTCCCAGTGATACAAGCAAGATTTTTAGGAAGTAATCGTTTCCTTAAAGCTTTTATTTTCATATTCAGCGCGCATAAGCCCCAGCGCTTGAAGACGGGGAAGCAATTTATCAAAAAACAACGCCATACACTCCACCGATCCCCCTGGTACTGCTATAAATCCATCCATAGCCCCTGCATCTTTCCATTTAACAATACTCTCAACAGCATCATCAACCGTACCAATCACTAACCAATGTGCAGAGCCAATAACGACAGCACTTTCAAGTAATTGTTTCAACGTGGGTGTATTGCCACGAATAAATTCTCTTATGAGAGTCGCATGCGTTTGACTACGAGATGTTTCGAACGTTTGTGGCAACATGGAAGAGTCTATGGGAGTATCCAAAGTGAGTGATGAAAAATCGACCCCAACAGTGTTCTCTATGTACTCAAAACGTCTCTGGTAACTCATATTCTTATGTGTTGATTCATATAGTTCCTGCGCTTCTTGCCGACTCTCTCCTAAGAATAAGCTCAGTCCAGGTAAGACTTTTATAGCGGATTTTTCGCTTATCCCTTGCAACTTAGCTCTTCTTTCCACAAGGTCTTTTTTCAGTTCAACTGCCGATTCGATAGTCGGGGTTGCTGCAAATACCGCGTCAGCGTATGTCGCTGAAAATTGTCTGCCACTATCGGAAGCCCCGGCCTGAAAATACGCCATCTGCCCATAAGGGTATGATGGAACATTTAGTGGTCCTTCAACATGAAAAAACTCGCTATCATGATGTATAGATTCTATTTTGCTCGCATCAGCATACTGACCAGATTCTCTATCAATAATTAGAGCGTCATAAGGGAAACTTTGCCAAAGCTTTTCAACAACCTGAAAGAACTCTTCTGCTTTGCGATATTTCACCTCTGACGAAGATAAACTGCTTAATCCAAAGTTACGCTGACCATCTATTGCTGTAACAATATTCCAACCAGCTCGACCATTACTTATCCATTGTAATGATTGGAGCTGTCTGGCGGCGATATAAGGCGGATAAAAGCTTGTTGATACTGTCGCGACTAGGCCAATTTGGGATGTTTTACTGGCTATGAATGAGAGCAATGCAATGGGATCAAGCGTACTAAAGCCTGGTTCGGAATACAGCGCTTCAGGATTTAAGAATAACGTATCAGGCCTGAATACAAAATCTAGCTTAGCTTTTTCAGCCCGACAGGCCAGTTCAGAATAGAGTTCGGGAGAGAAAAGCCGCTCAACCTGGCTATCCTGTCGTCTCCAACCACTCTTGCTCAACCAGCTAAACGCCAAAGCCATACCAATACACAGTGGACGAGACTCTTTCACATGAATACCCCATAAAATCATTAATCATTTGATGAATAATTCACCAAATACGTTACAATCGTTTTTATTTTATAATGAGAATAGCAATGATTCGCAATATTATTTGTGCATTGGGGATACTTTTGTTGACCTGTAACCTGATTTCAACAGCGTACGCTAGTGATGTTGATAACTGGCCGAGGCGCTTTGAAAATTCAGATAGCACGTTTACAACAATCAACGCAAAGCCAACTCGCGTTTTATCAACTTCGGTAACGGTAACGGGAACACTTTTAGCGATTAATGCACCAGTGATTGCAAGTGCCACAACCACTTACGGCCATTTTTTTGAACAATGGAAAGAAGTCGCTCAGCAACGCGAAGTTATGCCTCTTTGGCCGGCAGGAAGTGTCGATATTGAACAGGCGATGGCGATTCAACCAGATCTCATCATTGTTTCCCTTAGCGGTGCTGATTCCGCTCTTGATCAAATAAATCAACTACAGCAAATAGCACCAACAATAGTCGTCGATTACGGCAGTATGAGTTGGCAAGAGTTAGCAACAAAACTCGGCTATGCATTAGGAATTGAGGAGCAAGTTAAGAAAAAAATAGACCAATTTAATCAAGATATAGCCCAAGTACGCTCGTCCACTAAGCTACCACAAGGGATGGCCAATATTATAAGTTATCATGGACCAGGTATGGCAAACCCAATAGCAACGCCTGATAGCGCTCATGGAAAATTACTGACTTCTCTTGGATTTACTATTGAGTCACCGAATCCTGAGTGGAACGACACCGCGACAAACCGCAACAATTTTGTTTGGAGCCACTATGAAAACCTGTCTCAGCTTAAATCGAGAACAACCTTTCTCCTCAGCGCAGATGACTCTTTAGCGCAGGATTTTATCGCTGACCCAATTTTACAAAATGTGCCTTCAGTCAAATCAAGACGGGTTTACGGATTGGGGAAAAATTCTTTTCGTATCGATTATTACAGCGCCCTCGAAATCATCGCGGGAGTAAAGGCACACTTTAGCTCAAGTGATAACTAAATTATGCTTTTCGAATTCAGTCACAAGATCACCTATCAACCGAGAAGAACTCGTCACCCACTTTATCTTCTCGGGTTAGCCTTACTGATCGTTATGCTTGCTATTCTAAATATTTTTGTTGGGTCCCGTGATATCCCCGTAAGTACAGCTTGGGAAGCATTCTTCCATTTGGACACAACCAATAGTCAACATTTATTGGTGCATTATCTACGTTTACCAAGAGCGATACTTGCAATATTCATAGGATTAGCACTGGGTGTATCCGGAGCCCTAACTCAAGCGCTAACACGAAACCCTCTGGCAGACCCGGGTATCCTCGGGGTTCAGGCAGGAGCAACCACAGGCGTAGTCTTTGCTATCGCGTTTTTGGGTATGCACCA
Organism: Vibrio viridaestus; assembly: GCF_003856525.1. Taxonomy (GTDB): domain Bacteria; phylum Pseudomonadota; class Gammaproteobacteria; order Enterobacterales; family Vibrionaceae; genus Vibrio; species Vibrio viridaestus. Next base: position 156,020 of record NZ_RJVQ01000006.1, on the reverse strand, counting down.
ACTATCCGAATATCTCTGGTTCGGACTTATAGGAGCAGGCGTCACTGGATTGGTCATTTCCTTCCTTGCTAACAGAGGAAAAGCCCCTCAATTTGATTCGATTAAATTGGTTTTGACGGGAGCCGCTCTTTCTATTCTTCTGCTTTCCATGACTCATATTGTCATAATTAATAGCGAAGATACGATATTCGACCAGTTTCGTCATTGGACGATAGGCTCTCTTCAGGGTAGAGGGTGGCCAATTCTCTATCCTACTGCTGCTGGAATAACCATCATATTATGTCTTTGTATCCCTCTATCAGCGAAACTCAATATTCTTTCTTTGGGTGAAAACATGGCTAAGAGCATGGGGGTAAACATTCAATTCATCTCTTTCCTGATATCTCTCGCGATTATTAGCTTGTCTGGATTAACCACCGCTGCCGTTGGTCCAATCGCTTTTATTGGCTTATCCGCCCCTCACATAGCACGAATGATAGTTGGTCCTGACTATCGTCTCATATTGCCCTATTCAGCTATGTTCGCTGCGTTACTCTTTATCGTGGCGGATATATCAGGAAAGGTAATCGGTTTTCCGGGTGAAATTAGCGCTGGAATCATGTCTTCTCTGATTGGCGGGCCTTTTTTCCTCTATCTGATCAAACGCCATAGGATGATGAAGTTATGAGAGAAATGTCGCAGAAAGTATTCCGTTGGCACCAGTTTTCATGGTTATGGTCACCGCAAGAAATAGCGCTATTCATTGTTCTAATCGCCGTCTTGTGTGCTTTAAGCTTATACATTCTCTCGCTGGGAACGATTCCCCTATCTCTACATGAGATTTATTCGGCTCTAATACTGAGCTCACATCAACCACTCCATGAGCTAACAATTTGGAATGTCAGACTCCCGAGGCTTATCACCGCGATATTTGTGGGTGCTTCTCTTGGCGTTGCCGGAGCTGTCTTTCAATCCATCTCGAGAAATACGCTCGGCTCTCCTGATATCATTGGGTTTACAACTGGCTCAGCAAGCGGCGCATTAATTTCTATAATTTATTTTTCGGCTTCGCAAACGACGATAATGCTTAGCTCTATCTTAGGAGGCCTCACTACTGCCTATGTAGTCCTAATCCTGTCGCGACAATTTAATAAAACCAGCAGTTACGCCCTTATACTCTCAGGTGTGGGCATGAGTGCTATCTTAATGGCGGTGAATGGGTTACTGCTTGTTAAAGGCGATCTGGATTTAGCCATAACGGCCAACCTTTGGCTTGCGGGCTCATTAAGTGCGAGAACCTGGCAACATGCACTTCCAATATTCATTGTATTCATCGTCATAGCCCCAATTATCAGTTTTCTAGCTCGCCCATTAAGAATGATAGAAATGGGAGATGCCTATTCGCAGCAAGTGGGAATATCTGTAGAAACGGTTCGCAAGGTAAGTCTGCTCTTTGCCGTAATTCTTACCGCGATTGCAACGGCCTCCGCTGGGCCGATCGCATTCATTGCTCTCGCCGCGCCTAGATTATTTTCTAGCTTAACAGGCTCAGTACTTCCAATTTTAGGAAGCGCTTTGTGTGGAGCCATATTGTTGACTTCTGCCGATGTTATATCCCAATTGTCCCCGTTCAATTTAATACTTCCTATTGGTCAAGTGACCGGATTACTCGGAGGATGTTATCTCCTCTGGATACTCATCAAATCAAACAATTAATGAGGATAAAATACAAAATGGGTCACTTAAAATTCAGACTACATGGTGAAAATATCGTTTTAGGTTACGATAATATCCCTATAAGCAAAAACCTTGATGTCACCATTCCAGATAAGCAGATGACGGTGATTATTGGTCCCAATGGATGCGGTAAATCTACGCTATTAAATACCTTATGCCGACTCACCTCTCCTATAAACGGACAAGTCACGTTAGATAATAAACCGCTCAAAACGTATTCAAATAAAGAAATAGCAAGACAGATATCCCTTCTGCCACAATCCGTTCAAACTCCAGATCATATTCGAGTCCGAGATCTCGTCTCCCGTGGTAGATACCCACATCAAAGTATTTTTCATCAATGGTCACATGAGGATGAAGATGCGGTCATGAAAGCGATGGAAGCAACTAACGTGACGGATTTAGCAGATAAACCTGTCACTCAGCTCTCTGGCGGTCAAGCACAACGAGTGTGGATAGCGACTATTCTAGCCCAACAGACGCCGATAATCTTTCTCGATGAGCCCACCACTTTTCTAGATATTGCCCATCAAATTGATGTCCTGCGCTTATGCAGACAATTAGTCATTGAACAACAAAAAACCGTTATCACTGTACTGCATGATATTAACCAAGCCTGCCGATATGCAGATTATCTCGTTGTTGTAAAACAAGGTGAGATAATAGAAACAGGGACACCCAACACCATTATCAATGAACAACTTATAGAACAAGTGTTTGGAATTAAGAGCAAAATAATTGATGACCCAGTGACATCAACTCCGATGATTGTTCCATTTGAATAAACTCAAAATAAATGATATTGAGAATAATTATCATTATTGTTAATATTAGTATCTTATGTTTTTAATGACAAGGATACCGTTTATGAATTCAGCTCAGTCAGTAGGGCTTCCAGTGAAGCGCTACTTATCAATTTGTATTGCCGCCACACTCAGCACTACCCCACTGTTTACTTCTTTTTCGATCAGTGCTGCAGAAAAACAATCGCTAGATACCATTACCGTCACAGGTGAAAAGAGCGATAAAAGCCTAAAAGATACTGCGAGCGCCGTTACTGTAATCACAGCTGACGAATATGAAAATGGCGAGTTAAAAAATGTCAATGATGTTGCCACTAGCGCACCGAATGTCATCACTGAAGGATTTGGTGCCATTTCGATTCGAGGCATAAACGGTACGGGAGCCTCTACGGGGGGATACGCTTATATTACGGGTGGTCGAGCTCGCATATCCACTATAGTAGATGGCGTGTCACAAGTCTGGTCCGGATATGGATTCACTCCTTCAAAGTTATGGGACAGCAATCAAGTCGAAGTGCTAAGGGGGCCACAATCCACAGTACAAGGCACAAATTCAATAGGTGGTGCATTAGTCGTCACGACTAACGATCCCACATTCAAATGGGAAGCTGCTGCAAGAGCGGGTCTTGATAATTATGAGAACGGTAATATTAAAAACAACCTTGCTGTCATGATTAACGCTCCGATCATTGATGATGAGCTTGCCTTCAGAATTGCAATTGACGGCTCTAAAGGCGATGGGTGGATGAACTATGCTCAGGCGGATGATGAACTCGATACCAGCCCTGATGTTGAAGAGTCTAAGAACGCGAATATTCGGGCAAAATTACTTTGGGAGCCAGCAAGCAACCCCAATCTATCCGCCAAATTAACGCTAAATCACAACACTTATGACGGTGAGTACCTCAATTGGGCAAATGATGTTGATGACAACTATGCTAGCGAGACATTGACACTCGATTCAGTCAACAGAAGTAACACTCGCTTACAAGACTCAACGATAGACTCTATTGCAACGGATATCTCATACGAAATAGATTCAGGGCTAACTAACCACTTTAACCTGAGTTATCTATCCACTGACGTTGCGTTTGAACAATACCCTCTTGCTTTCCCTGTTAGCTCTAAAAAAGAAAACTGGGCTTTAGAAGACCGACTGCTATTCAATGATACGAACAGCGTGTGGTCTGGCATTGCGGGCATTTACTTTGCTCACAACAAGAGTTCTATCGACGTCGATAATAAATCAACAATGGACGGCAATGACACAATCATAACGTCAGCCCTATTTGGTGAAGCTAACTACAAAGTGACAGATAGATTGACTTTAACAGCAGGCGGCCGAGTTGAAAATGAAGATGCCGATCGCTACCTCCTTGCCTATGGCAGCACAACGCTAGATCAAGATACCAGCCACACAAATTTCTTACCTAAAGTCGGTATTTCCTATGCACTGTCACCAAAAACAACCGTCAGCGGAACAATACAAAAAGGCTATAACGGCGGCGGTGGCGCACTAAACTGGACTACCTACGAATATTATTACTACGAAAAAGAAACCGTGATTGCTTACGAAACGGGTATCAAGAGTCAAGTAACTGAGAATGCCGACGTATCAGCTAATCTGTTTTACAACGACTACTCGGGATATCAGGCTTTTGTTAATTCGGAATACATCGAAAATATCGATTCGGCACACACATATGGGCTAGAACTGGAAGGTAACCTTTGGGCAACAAGTGATCTGAAATTAAACGCATCCATTGGCTTACTAAACTCAAAAGTGGATAGCGACGACACGTCAGACAAAGGTAATGAACTACCAAGTGCACCTAACACTAACCTTTCTGCCGGATTCACCCAGTATATTGGTAATGATCTGTCGTTTGGCGCTGATATTACTTATGTCGGTGAGTATTACTCTGATCTTTCAAACACGTCTGAGTATAAGGCTGGAGATTACACGACTGCGAACGCGCGGATTCAGTATGTGATTGGTGACTTTACCATTGATGGCTATGTTACCAACTTAACAGACGAAGATATTATCCTATACAACAACAGTAATAGTCGTAGTAGCCGAGCTGCAGTGGGACAAACACGAACGTTCGGAATTAGTGCGACATACAGAATGTAAGTCGTCTCTGCGGATACTATAACGAAACACTAGCGTTAACAAAAAAGCGGCATTACGCCGCTTTTATATTGATGTGCTGTTTGATTACTTAGCAACCATAACCATAGCAGGGCGAAGTACACGACCATTCAGCTCATAGCCTTTCTGCATCACAAACATAACCGTATTAGATTCGTGATCTGGGCTTTCCTGAATCGACATCGCCTGATGGAATTCTGGATTGAACGTTTCGCCTTCTGGATTGATTTCTTTAAGACCAAATTTAGCAATCGTATCAACGAAAGATTTATGCGTCATTTCAACGCCTTCAAGGATTGGCTTAATCACTTCGTTTTCAGGATCTGCGGCTTGAATTGCACGTTCTAGGTTATCAATGACAGGAAGAAGCTCTTCAGCAAAACGACCCAATGCATATTTACGCGCTTTGTCGATTTCCTGTTCTGTACGACGGCGCATGTTCTCAACTTCGGCTTTTGCGCGAAGGACTGATTCCTGCTGATCTTTTACTTTTGCTTCACTAGAAAGAAGAGCAGCTTCTAACTGAGCTATCTTCGCTTCCTGAGCATCTAGCTCTGGTTCTTCACCTTCATTCCAATCAACATCAGCATCGCTACCTACAACATCTGCCTCAGCTTCAACTTCTTCCACAACTGTATCTTGCTGAAGCTCTTCATCTTTAACTTTGTTTTCTTCGTTGCTCATGATATCTCCAGAGTTTAACGATCAGGTGTAACAAATGTGTGAGTTTGGTTTACACTCGTTACACAAAAATTCGCATAAAAGCATAACTTGCCTTTATTATGGGGATGATGAATTCTGATTCAAGCCCAATTAGTCTGGAAAAATTATGAAAAAATCTTTCGACGTGATAGCCATCATAGGTAAACCCCGTGATCAGAAAGCAATTCAAACTCATGTCGACCTTTATCAGTGGCTATCTGAACAAGGCTATACCATTTTAATCGATGATAGATTGAGCAGTATCCTAACCGATATTCCTAAAGAAAGTTTTTCTTCAATCGTCGATGTCGGTGGTAAGGCCGATTTAGCGATTGTCGTCGGTGGTGACGGCAACATGCTGGGCGCAGCACGCGTTCTTTCCCGATTTGATATAAAAGTCATTGGTGTAAACCGTGGTAACCTTGGCTTTCTTACCGATTTAAATCCCGAAGACTTTAAAGAAGCACTCTCAAAAGTGCTTGCTGGAAATTACATTGAAGAACAACGCTTCTTGCTTGAGGCGGAAGTTCATCGTCATGGTCAGATTAAGAGCCACAATGCTGCGCTTAACGAGGCAGTGCTCCACCCGGGGCAAATCGCTCACATGATTGAATTTGAAGTGTATATCGATAATACCTTCTCATTTTCCCAGCGTTCTGACGGATTAATCGTATCAACGCCTACGGGTTCAACCGCTTATTCACTTTCCGGCGGCGGCCCTATTCTGTCCCCAAGCCTTAACGCTATTTCTCTGGTGCCAATGTTTCCCCACACATTGTCTTGTCGTCCACTTGTTGTCGATAGTAATAAACACATTAAGCTCATCATTCCACCGCATAACCGAGGTATGCAGGAAGTCAGTTGCGACGGTCAAGTCTCTCTCCCAGTTTCTCCAGGTGATGAAGTCCATATCTATCGCAGTCCTAATACCCTGCATCTGATTCACCCTGAGCACTACAGTTACTATCATGTATTGAGGGAAAAGTTAGGTTGGGCAAATAAGCTGTTTTAAGCGGATAAGATCACAAAATTGATTATCAAAAAGTAAATGAGAGAAATCCACTTTACTGTATAAAGAAACAGTATATACTGTGCCTTTATACAGTATTGTTTTAATATACAGGTACTCTCATGCTGGCTCATTTAAGTGTAAACAATTTTGCTATCGTAAAATCTTTGCAGTTAGAACTGTCAAAAGGAATGACAACAATTACCGGTGAAACGGGTGCGGGTAAATCCATCGCGATTGACGCACTTAGCCTCTGCTTAGGCGGTCGAGCTGAAGCCGCTATGGTTCGCCAGGGAGAAGAGAAAACAGATGTTAGTGCAGCATTTTCGCTGGATAACAATATTAACGCTACGCGTTGGTTAGAAGACAACGAACTATTGGATGGTCGTGAATGCATTCTGCGCCGTATCATCAACAAAGAGGGACGCTCTCGTGCGTTCATCAATGGTAGTCCGGTGCCCTTGTCTCAATTAAAATCATTAGGCCAGCTATTAATTAATATCCACGGCCAACATGCACACCAACAACTGATGAAAACTGAGCATCAAATGCTCATGTTGGATCAATATGCAGGCCACCTGCCATTACTAAAATCTGTACGCGAGTCTTATCAGAAATGGCGCCATGCTAAAAATGAGTTGGCACAATTAAAAGAAAATAGTCAACAGAACCAAGCTCAACTTCAGCTTCTTGAATACCAAATAAAAGAGCTCAATGAACTTGCTTTAGGTGAAGACGAATTTACGGAATTGGAACAAGAACATAAGCGCTTGTCCAATAGTGGAGAACTCGCAACCCATTGCCAGCAGGCACTTAATCTTCTCAACGAAAATGATGAATGTAATGCGATTAGCCTCATGCAAACGGTTAATCACCATCTAATTCAGCTATCAGAGTTGGACGAAAGATTAGCATCGCTACCTTCAATGATTGCAGAAGCGATGATTCAGCTCGAAGAAACAAACAGCGAACTGCAAAACTATTTAGACAGTATTGATGTCGATCCAGAACAAATGGCCTACATTGAAGAACGCTATTCAAAAGTCATGTCGTTAGCAAGAAAGCACTACGTTCAACCAGAAGAACTTTATGCACATCATCAAGACTTACTCGCGCAAATTGAAACGCTAGATTGTTCTGATGAAAAAATTCAGGAACGCGAGGCGCTGGTACTGGCGAAATTCGATGACTTCCAAAAACTTGCTGATAAGTTACATAAATCTCGCTGTCGCTATGCTAAAGAACTCGACAAGCTAATCAGCCAAAGTATGCATGAACTCAGCATGGAGAAAGCGAAATTCTCTATCGAAATCGAATACGATGAGTCTCGCCCTTCTCCACTTGGTTGCGATTCAGTCAACTTTTTGGTTTCAACGAACCCCGGACAACCCTTGCAGGCAATCAGCAAAGTTGCATCAGGTGGTGAGTTATCACGAATCTCGCTGGCCATTCAGGTCATAACGGCCCAGAAAGTAGACACGCCTAGCCTTATTTTTGATGAAGTGGATGTTGGTATTAGCGGCCCGACGGCAGCTGTGGTCGGCAAAATGCTGCGTAAACTGGGTGAATCAACTCAAGTCTTGTGTGTGACTCACTTACCACAGGTTGCGGGATGTGGTCATAACCAGCTATTTGTCGCCAAACAAACCAAAGCAGGTAAAACAGAGACACAAATGTTATCTCTGAATACCGAGCAAAGAATAGAGGAACTAGCACGTCTTCTGGGTGGCAGTGAGATTACTGCGACCACATTAGCGAATGCAAAAGAGCTATTAATTGCAGCCTAAGTAATTTTTTACTCTTATTGATGAAACAAATTGAAAAAATGATGGTCATAATAGCTCAGAAGACACAGTATGTTTTTACATCTGCTCTGAGCTTGTTTATCATCAGATCAGTTTCTTGAGTAATTAAATTGTCAGTAACCTTTATGCAGTTAAAAAAGTGGTTTTTCCTAGTACCAGCATCAGTCATTTTACTAAGTGGCTGCTCAGTTGCCGAAAAAATGGTTTACCGTATTGATATCAATCAGGGTAACTATGTAGAGCAACAATCAGTTGACCAATTAAAATTTGGCATGACAAAAGATCAGGTGCGATATGTATTGGGCTCACCAATGCTTGTTGAGAATGGCTATCCAAATACTTGGTATTATATTTACAGCCATACACCAGGACATGGCGAAACGGTACAGAAAAATCTTATCGTTAAGTTCAACGATACGGGTAAGCTGGTCAATGTTGCAGGTGACTTTAACAATGGTGAGAACTTCTTTGAAGGTATCCACTAAGTTACAACTGCGTTATTCTTGCAGATAGTTTAAAGCTCGCGATTGCGAGCTTTATTGTTTTTCAGCTTTTGCTTTTTCCCGCGCTTCATCAGCACGCTTACGCCGAATTTCTTTCGGGTCTGCCAATAACGGCCGATAGATCTCAATGCGATCTTTGTCTCGTACCGTTGTATCCAACTTAACGTTGCGGCTAAACACACCCACTTTATTTTTTTTCAGATCGATTTCAGGATACATCTCCAGTATCCCAGAGCGTTGGATAATCTCTTCAACCGTCGTTGATTCGTCGACGACTAAAGAGATAACACGCTGTTCATGGGGTAACGCGTAAACCACTTCAACCTGAATAGAATTAGACTCTGCACTCATTAACTTCGTACACCTGTTTTGCTCGTTTTGTGAATGCATTCACCATGTTATTGGTCAGTTCGTTAAAGATCTTACCAAACGCCATCTCAATCATTTTGCTAGAAAATTCAAATTCGAGTTTGAGTTCGACTTTACAAGCCTTTTCATCCAGCTCAGTAAAGAACCAACCACCGGTTAGGGTTTTAAACGGACCATCAACCAACGTCATCAGAATCGCCTTGGCGTGAACCAATTCATTCGCTGTCGTGAACGTTTTGCTGATACCCACCTTCGATACATCCACAGATGCCACCATTTTATCTGACGTTGACTCAAGTACTCTTGAACCTGAACAGCCAGGTAAAAATTCTGGATAACTATCTACATCATTTACCAAGTTATACATTTGCTCAGCGCTAAAAGACACTAATGCTGAACGACTCACCTGCTTCATATCGACTCCTCTATCCGGCCTAAACGATAAGGCACAGTTAATTTTACTTTTATTCTCATAAGACGCAAATAAAAGGATTTCCTTAACCTAATGTGATCCGTATAATGAGTCCACTATGGCAAAGAAAAAAATAAAATCAGGCAGCAACACGATTGCGCTAAATAAAAAAGCTCGCCACGAATATTTCATCGAAGATGAGATGGAAGCAGGGCTTGAGCTTCAAGGGTGGGAAGTGAAATCGCTCCGTCAGGGAAAGGCGAATATCGCTGAAAGTTACGTGTTCCTCAAAGGAGGCGAAGCTTTTATCTCTGGAATGACCATCACTCCTTTACAGCAGGCATCCACTCACGTTGTGGCGGATCCTACGCGTGTGCGTAAATTGCTACTTTCAAGACGTGAACTCGACAACCTAATCGGTAAAACGAATCGTGATGGTATGACGTTAGCTGCTCTTTCTTTGTATTGGTCTCGTTCATGGGCCAAACTTAAGATCGGTGTTGCGAAAGGTAAAAAACTTCACGATAAACGTGCTGATCTGAAAGAGAAAGATTGGCAACGTGAGAAATCTCGTGTGATGAAGAGCAATCTTCGTTAGACGTAGATACGAAATCAAGAAGACTCGTCGCTCTCGGCAACGAGTCTTTTTTATTGACGAACATTTATCGTGTCATTTTTTTCACGAAGACAACGACAAACAGCGCCATCATAAAACTCCCTAAAAAGGCTTCTGCGGCCGCAACAAATCGAGCTATCCCCACAGGGGAAATATCGCCATATCCCAACGTTGTAAAGGTGACGACGCTGAAGTACATTGCGTTTAAAAACTCAATGGCATAAAACGCCACTAAGTTATCTTTTGACCATTCTTGTGAAATAGGAACAGTATCGAGAGCGAAATAGATACACGCACAGCTCAAAATAAGAAACATCGAAAATCCAACAACTCTCAATGGTTCTTCACCATACCCACAAAATAAATCAACCATTCTCGATATCGCTCGGTTCATGCTCCAAAAAGGCATTTGATAGCGCCTTAACCGCATTTCCTTTTTGAAAAACCTGCCTGCAGTTTCGAACAATCCCTGTTTTTCACACTGTTTTCGGACGTTACGGCACACCTCTTCAGCTTCCTGAAAAAGCGAGCGAGCTTTGGTTATATTTCTTGCTTTTAACTGTTCTCGAGCCAGTTTCTCCTGCTTCAAATATTTTCCCCAACCAACATTTTCTAATCTGGCTCTGGAAAAATCGACGCCGAGGAAGTTTGCACCTTCGACTTGTGTGCAATTGAGGTTCGCATCGACTAACTTGGCTTTCATAAGAGATGCGCCCCTAAGATCAAGACCGAAGCAGTGGGCATGAGTTAAGTCGGCTCGATAGAAATCAGCATCTCGGCAAGAATAGCCAGCCTTAGAACCTGCGTTCACAAGATTAATATCAGCCAGGTTCGTTCTGGCTAATTGAAATCCATCGAGTGGCCTGCCCGATCTCGCCCATTCCTCAACTTGTGACTTTACGTCATCTTCACTTTTATCCACATCTGGGTTATGCCAATAGCATAGTTCGGAATCGTGGGCTTCTTGGTCACAACGCCAGCCTCCAGGAGATACATAACGACAACAATGCTTTGTCTCACTCATTCTCATACCTTCGCACTACTAAGGAATTGTTGTAAAACTAAGTCTAGAAGGAGATCCCAACCCTGCAATACATCGTTTCTCATCAAAGTCACAAACTGACGTAAAGTTAAGCAGTTAGTTCAAGAACACTGGACACCGTTCTCAAATCTGTTAGCATGCATACTCTACCTCAGGGGCTGATCCAGGATTCGACGGGAATGCGGAAGTCTGAGGTGCATGCCGAGGTGCGGTAGGCCTCGTTAACAAACCGCAAAAAAATAGTCGCAAACGACGAAAACTACGCACTAGCAGCTTAATACCCTGCTGAGAGCCCATCTGCCCTAGCCTCCGCTTGTAGGACGGGGAGTTCAGATGGTCAAACCAAAACAAGCTGGCGTGGATTCCCCCACCTGAGGGATGAAGCGTAAGATATAATTCAGGTTAGCTATTCGTTAGCGTGTCGGTTCGCAGGCGGTAGTGAAATTAAAGATCGACTAAGCATGTAGTACCAATGATGGAACATTTTCGGACGCGGGTTCAACTCCCGCCAGCTCCACCAAATGTTTAAAAAAGCCACCTTCGGGTGGCTTTTTTGTTATCTTTAACAACTAAAAAATATCTATTTCAGTAATCTGAAAGGTGTCTAGAGTTTTCAGGCCTAACCATGTAGCAGCCATTCTCAATCCCCTCATTCACTTTGTTTATTTAAGACAACTGTTTATTTATTATGAACCACCTGCATCACTGGACAAACAATTAACGCCCCACTCCCTATCGCAGCTTTCATAGCTGAAACAATCCATTCTGCTCATCAACAATTTGACTTAAATTCTATGAGTAACAATTTACTCACAAATAGTCTTCCCACACATTATTGAGTAATTATTTACCCATTACTTGAAAATAAACGACTTTACGAGTAAAGTTTTACTCATTGATAAGTAGAGGTGTTGTTGATGGAAGAGCTAACCGTACAAGCTTTTATCAAAAGTGAATGGATAGATATTGCTATCATCTCATTCCCTAAAAGTAGCCAACATAATTTCCGAGTGACTGAACTCAACTACCTCAGCGACTATGCGCTAGAACATCACGATAAAGATGACTTTCACGCTGTTTCACTAAATCACCCTGTCTCATTCTTTTTTGATGACATGGGTAAACCTGGATGGTTAAAGTTTCTAGACGATATTATGCCTAGTGGCGCTAGTAGACGATACTGGGTCAAACACCTAGATATTGAAGACCTTAGTTCTGATGAACAAGACTATGTTTTGCTCAAGTTTGGCACAATGTCGCCTATTGGTAACTTAAGAGTAAAAGACTCTCTTCCTGAGCGCTACGAAGTAGCAGACAACCTCTACTTCTCTGTTGATGATGTTAAAAATAGAGCAGGTGATTTCCTCGACTATGCGCAGCAAAGAGGGGCAGCCGCTGGTGGTGCAACTGGGGCTGGAGGTGAAGCGCCAAAATTGATCCTCCGATGTGGTTTCGATCATGAATCTTGCAGCGAGAAAATATGGATTGATCCATACCAAGATGACAATAGCAACCGCGACTTATATTACTTAGTAAAGTACCCTAGAGGCTCAAGAAGTACCATCGACTGTAATATTCTAAGAGCTGAGTTCTACTTCTACCACGAGCTAACTGAAATGGGAGTTGAAACGATCTCCACCGACGGTATGCGCTTGGAAGAAGGATTAAACTCCCCTTCCTTATGGCTTCCTCGATTTGATGTTCAAATTATTGATCAACAAATCGAGAGATTTGGCATGGAATCTGTGTATTCCATTTTGAACAAAAGCGCAGGGGTCACTCTTGATCACGAAACAACAATCCGAACTCTCATAGAAAAAATTACTGAAAGCAATATGGTTAAACACCAAGGGTTTAGGTTTGATACCCAAGCTTTCGTCATTGAATGGGTGAAGAGAGATCTACTCAACATCTTGTTTGGTAATAGTGATAACCATGGCAGAAACACTTCATTCTTAAAAGGTGATGGAGTCATAAAGCTTGCTCCCGTTTACGACTTCGCACCAATGAAAGCTGATCCTGAAGGCATTCCAAGAACAACAAAATGGAAAGCCCCACTAGAGGTTGGCGGAACTTACGACTTCGTCGGAATAGCGGACACCTTATCTGATCTCGTGCCAAAAGAAGTGTTATTACAAGAGTTAGAGGTTACTGCCAGTAAATGCATTGACTTAAAGCAGAGACTGGCGTTACGAGGAGTACCAGAACAAATCTTAGAGATGCCAGCCGTTGGACTTAATCATATATCAGAAAAGCTCACTAAATGGGGGCTACTATGAATAAGCCAAGCAATAAAGAGTCCGTACAAGATACGGTGGCTCGTCTAAGAGCAAACCGAAATCAACATCAGCCCAAGACTGGGACGAATGCAACTCATACGACCAGAGAACGATCGCAACTTAATACTCCGACTAGATCGAAAACCTCAAAAAATGCCAAAGCAGTAAGTGCAGCAGAACGCAAAACCGAGGCAAACAAAATCATCAAACACTTATTGCTTGGAGAGCTAACACAGGGCCAAGCGTTGAAAAGTTTACGCATTAATATACTGGGACTCAAACAGGATGTATTCGCAAGACTTGTCGATGTCTCAAGAAAAACACTCTCAGATATAGAGAATGATCGGGGCAGCTACAATACAGAGATTCTCAACAAGGTATTCAAACCATTTGGCTTAAAAGTCGGAATGCTACCGTCTTCTCCCGATGTGTTAAAATCCCTACTAATAGATGATGAGGCTGGGTAAAATGCTCAGTATCAGCGCTATTGCTTTAGATTAAATTGCTATAACAAGCTAGCATTTTTAAATAATGTAGGAATGCATGGACGTGGGTTCAGCTCCAGCCAGCCCACCAAATGTTTGAAATAGCCACCTTCGGGAAGCTTTTTTATTTTTAGAATCGCTAAATGCATTTGGTTAGAAATAAACTTTCTCCTCGCCTATTCTCCCTACATAATATCAGCGCTATAATTCAATCAGTTGCTTAGATGTAACTATCCCCTATCAGCGTATTCTCGCGTTTCATCTCCAAACCAAGGAGTGATGTTTTGCATAAGTTACAATACCCACCAGAGCCATTCGGAACCGTGTTGGGACATGCCCCTGGTGGTGTTGCCATTTTTTCTAGTGATTATGACACTGCCGATCCATCTCAATTTCGTCAGCGAACAGACTATCGTAGCTACATCGGCAATGAATACATGGGCCATAAATGGCAGTGTGTTGAATTCGCCAGACGTTGGCTATACCTAAACAGAGGCTTAGTCTTTACCGATGTACCTATGGCCTACGATATCTTTTCTTTACGCCACTTGCGGCGAGTGGAAGATGATGCGCTGTTACCACTGCAAGCATTTAAAAACACTAGTAAGAAGAAGCCAGAAGCGGGTTCGCTACTGATATGGGAAGCTCTTGGTGACTTTGACGTAACAGGTCACGTCGCCGTCATTACAGAAGTCCATCCAGACAAAATACGCATCGCTGAACAGAATCTAGAACATTGCAAATTACCAGCAGGACAGCAATGGTGTCGAGAACTTATTCTCGAGCAAAATCCTGATGGTGCTTACCGCATAATTGAAGACTTAACGAGTACCCGTATCTTGGGCTGGATGATACAAACTGATGATACAACTCACGCGGAGCCCTCACACTGGACTTCACCAAAACTGTTCGATATCAACAGCCGAACCATTACTGATCATGGCCAGCTAAAACAGCCTTGGCTCGATCATAATGATGAGCTTTTAAATACCTACGCTCATGCAATGGGAGGTGACTATCTAACTAAAAACCCAGACGAACAGTTCCGCTATTTTCGTATGTCTGCGACAGCGGAACGTGAGCTAATCAGAGCCACTAACGAATTGCATCTTATGTATCTCCATGCGACAGAAACGGTGCTGCGGGATGATGATCTTATGGGACACTTCAATATTCCCAAAGTTCTCTGGCCAAGGTTACGCCGCTCTTGGCAAACCAGGCGCCATCAGATGATCAATGGTCGCTTTGACTTTTGTGTCACTCATAAAGGCTTAAAAGTTTACGAGTACAATGCAGATTCTGCGTCATGCCACACTGAAGCTGGTTTAATTCAGGGCTTATGGGCAACTCAGGCTGGCTGTGTGGAAGGTGAAGATGCAGGTGAAGATTTGCTATCTGCCCTGACTGAGGCTTGGCGCCATAGCGATGCTGGCGCTACCGTTCATATTTTACAAGATGACGATAAAGAAGAAGATTACCATGCCCTGTTCATGCAGCGAGCCATGTCTAAAACAGGTATCCGCAGTAAAATTATTAAAGGGCTAGACCAACTGCATTGGAACGATGGTGGTGAGGTAGTCGATAAAGACGGTGAAGCCATCACATTCGTTTGGAAAACATGGGCATGGGAAACCGCCTTGGATCAGATTCGTCATGAATGCGAAGACGATAATCTAGCACCACCGATTCGTACCGGAGATCCAAATGAGCCAGTTCGTTTAGTCGATTTATTACTGCGCCCTACAGTGCATGTCTACGAGCCATTATGGACACTCATTCCGAGTAATAAAGCGATTCTTCCTGTGCTTTGGCAACTGTTCCCGAATCACCGCTACTTATTAGAAAGCGCCTATGAACTGACCGATAGTTTAAGAAAAAATGGTCATGTCGTGAAACCGATTGCTGGACGCTGTGGTGATAACATCAGATTGGTTGATAAACACGAGCAAGATCTAGTTCAAACGGAAGGACGTTTTGCCCACCAAAACAATATCTATCAGGAATTATGGCGCTTACCCCAAATAGACGGATACAGAGTTCAGGTCTGCACCTTTGCAGTGGGAGGCAGCTACGGCGGCAGTTGTATCCGGGTTGATAACTCTCTGATCATTACGACAGATAGTGATGTGCTACCGCTGAGAATTGTTGAGGATAGGGAGCTTTAACAACTCAGGTTTAGAAAAAGGAACTCGACATGTTCGAGTTCCTTTTTTGCATAAATACCTTGTCTTTTTATTTGCTCCAATCTCAATTACCTTACCACCAGATAGGTGGTTTTTGAGTGAAGCTGTTCTTTTTAACCTATATTATGATATTTTTTACTTAGCAACTTAAACGAACAAGTTCCCTCATAGCAAAGTTAAGTTTTATATCAATATAAAATCGGAAGTGACAATTATCTCGATTGAAAAATTACAGTATTGGTACAAACGTCGTCATCCAGATTACGATGGAGATAATCCTATTTCAGCAAGCTCTCATCTCAACTTGCAAAAACTCTGTGATGATATTTTGTACCCGGTAGAACGTGAGTATGGAACAGTACAGATTAGCTATGGGTTTACATCACCACAACTTGTCCGATATCTACTACGAAATAGCCCTAAAGATATGGGGCCGAGTCTCGATCAACATGCATCCATGGAAGTAAATACTAAGGGAAACCGCATCTGTACACGAGACGGTGCCGCATGTGATTTTTACGTTTCTGGTTATGAAAGCAACATGGGCGAGATCGCTAAATTTATTACTCATCACCTTCCTTATGATCGGTTGTATTTTTATGGAACAGAGCGGCCGATACACATCAGTGTCGGGCCCGAAAATACGCAGTATGCCTTGATCCGTTATCGAAATGAGACAGGTAAACGAGTGAATGGAAAGAGTGCGACAGGAAGCGCCACACTCAAACTCTTTAATGATTTACAATAGTGACAAAGTCATAACAGAGTCGTCGTATGGATGCGCAGCTTTTTTCTTCTTTAGTTTCTCAAATAAAATTAGGTAAACAGCTCCCCGATGCGGTCTACCTTCATCGAGATGCTTTTGAGGAACTACCGGAAACATTAATCAAATTTATCCCTGCCGTAGCAAAAGCCGTCAATCTTCCTGATAATGAATGGAACTTACTGAAACTGTTCAAAAAAGAATTTCGCTTGTCCCTACTTTCTTATCCTGACTTTTATACCGACTCCTACCCTGCACTCAAACAGAGCTTAAATGTCGATTTATCTAAGCTTTCCCATAAAATCACCCGTTATGAAGAAACCGATAATCCGCCGATTCTTCATCGCAAAGAAACTATGATTTTGCCAAGCAGTCACTATTACGAGCACTTTGTTACTATTACTCAAGAAGGTGAGAATGCAGGTCTTTATGAGAATAGTCGATTAATCGGTTTTAAACGTTCTTGGTTAAATTTGATTGCTAAAAACGGCTATGAACTGGTTGATGGCCGTTTATTTCGTCGCTCGGCAGTTGAAACTTATAACGATGATATTGGCATTGATCGCCATAAAACGGCCATCGTTCGTCACGATTTATCCGCTCCCATGAAAATGTTAGCAAAACATGGTTATTTGGAAGGTGATCATTCCATTTTTGATTATGGGTGTGGTCGAGGTGACGATCTCCGAGAATTGGAAGCTCATGGATTGGATGCTTTAGGCTGGGATCCTAACTTTCGACCTGATAGTGATAAAGTCTCTGCCGATTTAGTTAATTTAGGGTTTGTTTTAAATGTAATAGAAGATCAAGACGAGCGTTTAGATGCCCTACTCGGTGCTTGGGAACTGGCTCAGACATGTTTAGTCGTTTCTGTAATGTTGGCTAATGAATCTTATATTGCCCAATTTAAGCCTTATAAAGATGGGGTAATCACTTCACGTAATACCTTTCAAAAATACTATGTGCAGTCAGAAATTAAAGCGTACATTGAACGCAGCTTACAAGAAGAAGCGATACCTGTAGCCCCTGGCATTTTCTTTGTCTTTAAAGACAAGCTCGAAGAACAAATCTACTTACAGGGAAAATACAAACGGCATCACCAATGGAAACAACTTACTTCACCAGAACCTGTAGATTCTAAAGATAAAGCCAAACTGCTTATAACCCAACATCAAGCTCTGTTCGATGCGTTTTGGAAAACGTGCTTGGAGTTAGGCAGACTTCCAGCTAATGATGAATTTGCTGAGTCAGGCCAGCTCAGGGAACTAATCGGTTCCCATAAAAAAGTCTTTAGCTTGCTCAGTGAGATGTTTGATACAAAAGAATTTGAACAAGCTGAAAAACAACGCAAAGAAGATTTACTCCTTTACTTTGCCATGGGGCTTTTTGAAAAACGGAAACCCTATACACAGCAGCCCGAATCGTTAAAACGAGATATCAAAGCACTCTTTGGGGAATACAAAACCGCAATTAACCTAGCGACTGAATTGCTGTTTGCTATTGCAGATATTGCACTCATTGAACAACAATGCATTAAAGCCCATCAGTCCTTACCGGCCAGTTTACTTAACAATGGCCATTCTCTGATCTTACAGAAAAAACATATCGACGAATTACCTTTACTACTGAGAACTTATGTCGGCGCAGCACTGCAAATGTATGGTGAAATTGATGACAGTATAGATTTAGTGAAGATTCATATTACCTCAGGCAAACTCACCCTCACCGCTTATGATGACTTTGAAAAGTCCGTCCCATTTTTAGTCGAACGCATCAAAATAAAAATGGCTGATCAGGATATTGATTTCTTTGATTATGTGGATGAGAACAAACGTCCACCGTTATTGAACAAGCACATCTACATGGCAGAAGATGAGGTTAACTATAAGAAGCAAGTCAGTTTTGATAAACGCATAGCGAAGCTGTTTGAAGAATCCACTCATGAAGAACTGATTTATTCACGGATGGAGTATGACGTGCTTTTAGAAAAACAAGAGACATCTGTATCTGGATTCCGCTTAATGAAAGAACATTAACTACCTATCAAGAATAATAGTCGTTGTAATCCTGATTCAGAATCAGATAAAAAGTATGATAAATGTATGATTGAGTGTTATCCTAGTCACCTTTATAACGTAAAAAATAGGTCTTTTTCGTTATAATCCTTAAAATTTTGTCAAAAATAACATACCATTTAAAAAAAATAACATACCAAGGTTTTTGACATGCAAACTAACGATTCTGGTTATTGTTACTCATTCCCTGCTGTTAGAGGAATTCAAGCTGGCCGCCCATTTTATATAGCGACTTGTCCTCTACGTATTATTCCTAAGATCTTTAGTTATAACGAAGATGATGTGCCGCCAGAGTTAAGGGCACAAAGGACTCTAAATAAAACACGAATTCCGGATATGGTGAAATACCTGTTAGAAAATCCGAAAGATTACGTGTTTTCTGCTTTAACTGTTTCTGTCGGAACGGATATCACCTTTGAAGACAATAGTAATGCACCAAACCTTGGTATCTTGAAAGTACCAATGGATGCTCAAATCCTGATTAATGATGGACAACACCGCCGTAAAGCAATTGAGGAAGCTCTAAAAGAGAACCCTGATTTAGGCCAAGATAACCTACCTGTTTTATTCTTTGTTGATGAAGGATTACAACGTAGCCAGCAAATGTTTGCCGATTTAAACAAATATGCTGTTAAACCAAGTACATCATTGGGAACCTTATACGATCATCGAGATGACAGTTCTGAACTGGCACGTTATCTAGCAATGGAAGTTACGCCATTTATTGGTTTTACTGAAATGGAAAAGTCCAATGTTAGCCCTAAATCCAATAAATTATTCACGTTAAGTTCAATCAAGCAAGCAACAAAAGCACTGTTTGGTAAAGGGCTAAAAGATGGCTTTAATGATAACGAGCGCGATATCGCCATCAAGTACTGGCAAGAAGTAACCAAGCATATTCCCGATTGGCAAATGATGCTAAACAAACAAGTATCTCCAGCACAACTAAGACAAGAATTTATCCATGCTCATGGGGTTGGATTACAAGCCCTTGGCTTACTAGGAAAACAATTACTCAGCGAACACCCAAATGATTGGGTATCTCGTCTAAAAACGTTACAATCCGTCGATTGGCGAAAGGCTAATCCTGAATGGATTAAACGCACTATGAATCATGGTCGGATTTCTAAATCAACGACCAACATTCAATTGACCACAAACGCATTAAAATTGAAGTTAGGTTTAGCCCTAACTCCTGATGAAAAAGCACTAGAGAAGCAACTGTAATGATAGAAAAACTCCTATTGGCGGAAGACCTAGAAGAGTACGAAGAATTTATAAACCAAGAAGATTTTGCAGGTCAGAAACTTAACTACTTCATTGCAGATGTCCAACGCGTCTATTGTGCCGACAAACGCCCGTGGGTAATAGGTTACAGCGGTGGTAAAGATTCATCTGCTGTAATGTCACTTGTTTATATGGCGTTATTGGGCTTACCAAAAGAGCAACGCCATAAACCTGTTTTCGTGGTTTCTTCAGACACACTCGTTGAAACACCTGTTGTAGTAAATCATATTAAAGATTCTCTTAACGCAATTGAACGAGGCGCTAAACGAGATGGGCTTCCAATTACTACTCATAAGGTCGTGCCGAAAAGTAACGATACTTTTTGGGTAAACCTTCTGGGTAAAGGCTACCCTGCACCAACTCGCTCATTCCGTTGGTGTACTGAACGTATGAAGATTGATCCAGTCAGTGATTTTATAAAATCCAAAGTATCGAAATACGATGAAGTGATTGTTGTACTGGGTTCTCGTAGCCAAGAGAGTGCATCTCGTGCGCAAGTCATTGCGAAACATAAAATTGATGGCTCTCGTCTGGCTCGCCATACTACTTTAGCCAATGCGTTTATCTTTACCCCGATCGATACCTGGGCTGTAGATGATGTTTGGAAAATTCTTCGCCTATGTCATTTAGAAACCAAAGAGACGCCATACGGTACTAAAAATATTTGGCAAGATAACTACGATCTTGAATGGGAAAACCCATGGGGTGGTAAAAACCTGACGCTATGGAATCTCTATAAAGATTCTTCAGGCCAAGGCGAATGCCCAATGGTGATTGATGAAACGACCCCATCTTGTGGTAATTCGCGCTTTGGTTGTTGGACGTGTACTGTTGTAACCAAAGACCGAGCAATGGAAAGCTTGATTGCCAATGGTGAAGAATGGATGGCTCCGTTACTTGAGTTTCGCAATAAACTCTCATTTACAACGGATCCCGCTAATAAAGACGAATTTCGTAACTATAAACGCCGCACAGGTAAAGTAACCTACCAATATGCGAAAGAAGGCGAAGATATAGCGACTGAGCGTAAACACGTTCCGGGCCCTTATTGGCTAAAATACCGCAGACAATGGCTTAAAGAGCTTTTAGAGTTAGACAAACGTTTTAAAGATGAACAACGAGAAATTGAGTTAATTACAGCTCCGGAATTACATGCTATTCGCCAAGAGTGGATTCACGATCCAAACGAACCAGATTGGGATGACTCGTTGCCAACTCTCTTTAAAGATGTTTATGGTTTTGACCTAGACTGGGTGTACGACGACAGCGCCAGTTTTGGTAAAGACGATGCGCAGCTTCTACACGAACTAAGCAGAGATTTTGACGTTGAACCAGAAATGATCATGAAATTGATTGAACTGGAAATTTCAATGGAAGGACTTAGTCGTCGTAGTGGTATCAATGACAAAGTTGCTTCTCTGCTAAAACGAGATTGGGGTAGTCTAGAATCAATCAAAGACAAACATGCATCGCTTCAGAGCCGTGCAGACTATGACATACACCAACAAGAAATCAATCGCTATAACGCTGAGTTAGAAGAGATTGAAAATGCGCTCAAAAAAGAATTTTAGGTTTTAATCGATGTTAATTACCAAACTTACACTTAATAATTTCCGCGTATTCTGTGGACTGCATGAAATCGATCTAAGTCCTTCATCAGCCATCAGTGATGCGAAAGGTAATGAAATTGCAGGAACCGAGCGCCCTATCATTCTGTTCGGTGGCTTAAATGGGGCAGGTAAAACCTCAATACTCACAGCTGTGCGCTTAGCACTGTATGGTCGGCAATCTTTTGGAAAACCACTTCATAATAATGAGTATGCTGAAGCCCTGGCTGAGCTGGTTCATAATGGCAATGGTGTTAACTCACCAGAACAAGCTTATATTGAATTAGAGTTTACTCATAACCAGTCAGGTGAAGAAAATACTTATAAAGTTATCCGTGGCTGGAAAAAAGGCAAACTGGATAAACTGCAGTTAGAAAAAGATGGACAAGAGCTTCCTGAACTTTCTTATGATCAATGCCAAGGCTTTTTAAACGAGCTAATTCCGAACGGCATCGCCGATCTTTTCTTCTTTGACGGCGAAAAGATTGCCGAATTAGCCGAAGATGAATCCGGTAATGTATTAAAGACCGCAGTAAAACGTTTATTAGGTCTTGATGTGATTAGTAAACTGAAAAGTGACTTACACATCTACCTCAAAAAGCAAGGGGCTTCTTTACTGGATCAATCGGTAAAACAACAATTGGCTCAACTTGATGAAGTTAGAATAAAACACGAACGTAAATCAGAAGTCTTACGTAATGAAGCCGATCTTCTTTCCAGCCAAATAAAACAAGTAACCAGAGATATTCAAACTCTAGAAAATGACCTATCACGCAATGGTGGTGCTTGGGCTGAAACACGGGAAGAAGAAAAAGATAAAATCGACGCTCTTCTCAAAGAAAAAGTGGAACTTGAAAAGCAGCTTCGTATGGAGATGGAAACCAGTTTACCTTTTGCTTTAGCGCCTAATGCAATGAAAACTCTTCTGAATAAAATTCAGCAAGAGCAAAAGCTAAAACAAAAACAAAACTTTGGTAAAGAGCTGGATTCGTTCCTTGATACATTAAGACAAGATCTGTCATTCCGTCTATCTGGTTCAGCTCCAGTGGCAATGGAAGCGATTGGTGATTGTTTTAATGAGTACATGAAAGACGCGACAAATTCAGAGCTATTGTTAGATATTTCAGATCGTCAGGCAAACGCCATTGATTATCAAGTAAATCATAGTAAAGAGTCTTATACTCGTTTTGATGAAGCAAGAACTCGCTTAGCTGAAGTGGAAAACCAATTGGACCACATTTCTGAAAATGTAGCTCGTGCGCCAGAAAAAGAACAGCTACAAGACACATTGGATAACATTCGCAAAAAAGATAAGAAAAAACAGGAACTCATTTCTGATTACAAAGCACTTTTGGAAGAAGCAAAACAAGAGCTGCGTTTAGCACTGGATACGGCTAAACAGATCCAAAAATTACATGATAAACACCGTGATAACGCCAGTAAAAATGCAAGTATCGAAAATGCCCAAAATGGCATTTTGCTCTTGGATAAATTCGCTGAACAGCTAACTCGATCTCGGGTAAAAACATTAGAAACCAACTTTGTTGCATCATATAAAAAACTGGCTCGCAAAGAAGATTTACAGATTACAGCAAGCATTAACCCTAAATCATTCGATGTTGAGTTAATTGACGAGAATGGTAATAAGATCAACCGCAAAGCAATGTCCGCAGGTGAAAAACAGATTTATGCGATTTCAATTCTAGAAGCACTTGGGACTACATCAGGCCATAAACTGCCAATTATTATCGATACGCCTTTAGGTCGTTTGGATTCGCACCACCGAGATAAGCTAGTGGAAAATTACTTCCCTACCGCAAGTCATCAAGTTGTAATTTTGTCAACGGATACCGAAATCGATAAAGATTATATCAACCTCATTCAGGATGATATCGCCAAGACTTACGAGATCTGCTTTGATGGTAGAACCAAATCGTCTCATATCAAACAAGGTTACTTCTGGCAGCTAGCAGTACAGGAGGCAGTGTAATGTTACCTAACCGTATGAATTTAACTCGCTCAACGGAAGAGCAGCTTAAGAAATTAAAAGGCTATACCGGTATAACACCCAACGTATCAGCACGTATCGCTTTTTTCCGTTCTATTGAAAGTGACTTTCGTTATTCAGGACAGGAAGCTAAATTAGATGGTTCTCTGGTTTTGGATAAGTTTACCTGGCTTGGGGAAACCAGTGATGTGACTGAGCTGATGTTGAAACTGTATTATCCAGATCTAGATAGTAAGCAGCACCAACAGGCTTGGGCTGCTCATGTTGAGGATGGGATTGCGGCTGTACGTAATCATCGAACATTAATAAATTTATCAAATTCTGTAAATCTGACCTAACTAGCTGGTAAGAGACATAATTAGAAGATCACCCTAATTATGTCTCTCTAAATATTTTCATAAAAACAGATTATTCAGATTTTTATTTTTAAATAAATCTAACACCTTATTTAAAATAAATAGAGACTTTCTATTCAATTAATCTCATCACTATATACTAATTTAGTCGACTTATCTGAAGCACTATCAATTTTAAAATAATGAACCTCATCAACATTGATATTTTTAGGTACATTTATTGTTTCATAACAAATATTTTCATTTATAAAGGCAAGAATCGAATCATCTGTATTTCCTTGAATTACCTTAGCCTTAACAAGGCTATCTAAATTATCCAACTCAAAAATAAATTTATCACAAATCTCTTTATTCTCGGATATCCAACATTGTATTGCCTTGCATTTAAACTCTCTCAAGTTATATTTTGTTATATTTTTCTCAAACAGTCTATGAAGTTCAATAAACCAATCATGATGATCCTCAGTAAAATCAGCTAAGATAGCATCTAAGTCGTCATGATTCACTCCTAAAGCATATGCAAAAAGTTCTGAGTTATTTTCAATATAATTTATAATATCTTTTTCTGGAGCTAAATTATTCGTGGATGGTAGATAAACGGAAGGTATCTTTGAATCCGAAATAGCTTTTCCACGTTGATCTGCATCGTAAATTGCTATGAATTTCATATCTTTTTTAGAATTTATTCTCTTAGCTACTTCATAAATATTAGACTCTCCCGACATACTATGCAGGTTACTTACCTCTACTAAATAGTGCCTATAATAGCAAAAAATCTCCTCTAATAAGATTTGAGCAAATTCATCTTCAACTAACAATATATGAGACTTAGGAGAGCTTAACCCCAGAGTTTTTCTATATTTAATTGAATCTCTTTCATTGACTAATACAAACTTGCTTGAAGACTTTCTCTTTAAAGAAAATATAGATGTTGTTTTTAAACTACTTAGTATATGTTCAGAATGAGTTGTCAAGAATACTGTCAGTTTTTTATCACTAGCATAAAATGAAACAAAATCCATTAAAATACGTTGAAATCTTGGACAAACGAATGATTCAGGTTCTTCCATAAAAAAATATGAATTATTTTCAAGAGATAAAATACTCCAAATTAATATTAGACATTTATGCTCTCCTGAACCCATATATTGATTAGTATAAGTTATATCATTTAATGTAACTTCAAAATATGGGAATATTTTATTATTTTCTTCTTCACCAGTTTTATCACTTGGTTTGAATTCATAAACAACGATATTAGAATATTTTTTACCGAGAACTTTTTTTATGAATTCCTTATGCTCATCATTCAATGAAAACTGGGGGGAATTATTTAATATCGTTTTAATATCACCTTCTGATTTTATCGCTTCGAGCGTTTCAAAAGCGAAGACTGAAGGATCTAAATAAAATGAATCTACAGGTAATCTCTCTTCAGAGTTTAGATTTAAGGTTAAGTTACGAGATGGAGAATGCTTTCCACCTCTTAATGTTAGATTGACATCTACACACTGAAGACTTTCTAACAGATGCTCTGGAGAATTACTTGTATCCCCTGAAATAGCGGCATAAACGGATCTAAGAAAATTACTCTTTCCTACTCCGTTTCTGCCGCATATTGCAGTTACAGCAGAATTAACCGGCAAACAAAAATCATCAAATGATCGACTATTTCTGAAAGAGATATTTTTAACAACTGAACGATAATTTTTGAATTTGTTTACATTATCCCAGCCATCATTGATTTGGGCTAATTTCATAATTTAAACACTCCATACAACTTCTTCAGCATATTCTTCTAATACTAGTTTGACATTTTTATTGTCAAATCTACTTATCATGTCAATAATTTGCTGTTTTTTATCTTCAGAAAGTATATTTGCACCTGGGCATGTAATATATATAAAAATAGAAATAATAATATCTCTTATAGCTAACGAACTAGTAGTGGTCACTCTAGATGTAGCTCGCTCATTAAATATAAGAAAAATGGAGTTAATAATATCAAAATCTAAACCCAAATCGTCAACATTTATGTCTGTATTATTTTTATGGTCATATCTTATAGATTCAAACTTAATAAAGCTATCTATCAATACGGAATCATCATTGATACCATTAATGTGCAAGTCTGCTATCAGATATAACCAAGAAAAAACTGTAGCTTTAGTGACATGAATATTTACTTGATTGCTTTCTGTGATTTTTTTTACTTTTGAAAGTATAGAAATAGAATATTCCAATGCATCTATCACTTTTAAACTATATGGCGTATCCTCTCTAGCCAATTTATTTAGATCATTTTCTGTATATTTTACAAACAATGAACCATGTTCTAATAAATAACACAATTTCACAAATAAGTCATGATATGCAAGCCTCTGATTACTAAAGCCCAAGAATGAACTAGTAACTTCATACTCTTCTAACTTTGAGACTAAATATTTCATTTGGGATCTTAATTCACCAACATAAGCATTCCTTTTTTCTGCAGATGTTAATTTTAAGGATTCATTTAGTCTGTTAAATAACTCTCCAGGCTCTCCCTGGTTATATTGTTTAATTTCTAAAACTCTAATAGTATATGAATCAAACTGACTTTTCGCTTCATCCGGAAGTTCACTATATTTTTTGCCATGTAAAGAATTAATATATTCATCAAAGGGTTCAATATTACCATCAACTCGAAATTCCCCCTTTTTGAAGCCCACTATCGAACTCAACCGTTGCTGCCCATCAAGTACCTCTTGCTTTCCTGTTGTCGCATCAAAAATTACATGTATAGGAGGCACGTGCCACCCCCTAAGTACTGTATCTACTAGTAATTTCTTCTTTGGACCTTTCCAAACCTCTGCTCTTTGAAAATCTGGCTGGAGATCTAATTGTCCTTTATCTATTTTGTAATAAAGAAAATCGATTTCTCTGTCATATGATTCTATTTTCATAAACCTTTAGCTCAAGTTATTTTTAATCTAAATTAAAACGTTAATAAATTATTTAACCAATTCCCAAAACGCCCTATCACGCATTTTCACAATATTCTTAGCGCCGTCTATATACAAGCTATAATGTTTATCCAGTTTTTGGATCGTATCCATTAACCGATCTTGATCTGCTTTTTCATTCACACTAAACATCGCTTTAATATCTTGTGCTTTAATTTTTGCTACTCGGTGAATTACCCATGTTAGGATATAACTTGAATAATCATTTTCGCCAGTATGGAAATGGGTAATGTCCTGAGTAGATAAAATAACGCCAACCCCATATTCACGACCTTCTCTTAGAATTTTGCGCAAACTTGGAAAGTTCTGAGACATAAAGTTATCGGCTTCATCCACCAGAATCATCTTAGTGATTTGACGGAAATCCCCTTGGACTTGTGGTTTTCCTTTCTTCTGCATTTGCATGTAGAAAAGGTCTAATGTTAATGCCACCACCAAGCTTTGTATTTCTCCAGGATAACCAGCCAGTTCAATAACCGTAATTCCATCCATTAAGTCATACAAACTTTGGCATTTTTGATAATCAGTCTCGAACACCTCTAATTCACATAGTGTCTCTAATGCCGCATATAACGAATCAGGATCGGGTTCAGAATCTAAAAATAATTGCCAGACATCTTCGATGGTTGGTGCTGGTTTTGACCATGTGATTGGATCAGCTTTGTGAATACCTGCTAACTCATAAGCCTCCCCAATCAATTTACGAAGTTTCAGTTGCTGCTTCTGACCTAAGTTAAACGCCCTTGCCACTGTTTCTGAAAACCCACGAGCAGTATGTACTGGCAACATTGGTGTATCACCAAACAAACTCAGAGGGTTATATGGCAAATGGAATAGATTAAATTTCTTAGCTCCAGAAGCTTGTTGAAACTCATCATCCACATAATCCGATTTATAATCGAAAATAAGCATTCCAATAGGTTGACCATCAACATTATTGTGTTGATTACGGTATAACTGTGTAATTGCCGATTTAGTGAACTGAGTCTTCCCCGTCCCCATCGTGCCAATAATACCTGTATTGGTATTCATAAACTTGGCAGTATTGGTTGGCTCCCACTCTAAAGGTTGTTGGTTCATAGCATTATGACCAAACAGAACTGTTAAGTGTCCATCTGATTCAACAATGTTCGATTCTTTTTCTGACTCTTCTACTTCTTCAATAAACTCATCTGAATCATTACCAGTTGAATCAGTATTTGAATCTTCACCATCTACGACTTCATCAGTAGCTGGTTTAGCATCAGCTATTGACGTTATAATGTTCGTTGTAGCATCTCGAAGAATATACTCATCAGGAACTTTATATATTTGGCTAATTGATTGACCATCTAAAAGCTGTTGAAGCGGTGTAGAAACAAGAGAATCCAATAATGACATTGGTAACTCAATGCGTAAGATATCCTCTACCATTTGGTAGTTTGTATCTAAACATGCGGCTGTTTCTAAATGGCTAACCACAAAACCTTTTGGATAATTCTCTATCTCATCAAGCTGATAATGCCCTGCTAGCCATTGCTCTTTCTCTGCGAGGAATGAATCAAAATAACCAGAATGGAAAACATTGTATAGACGGTATTTATCAACCTGCATTAGGATTTGACGAATAAACAAACTGCGATACAGCTGAGCTAATAAACTGTCACCGCCAAGAATATCTTCCGCTAAATAACGACCGAGCTCTTTAGATTGCTCAACCGCTTTCTTGTAATCAGGTATAGCACCTGTTTTTACCTCTAATGGTAAAAGATAAAGGGTCTGATCTTTCAATCCAACCAATAATACATCATCAGAAATAGCACCTTTCCGATATCCATTTACATTACGGGAAAATTCAGTATCTGACATTTTTAAGCCCAGATTTCCCGAAACACGGATCATCTCAGCGACAGATAATGGAACCCAAGTAATATCCGATTGACTTACCATGCTGGTGACAAATTTATAAGCACCGATAATTCCACGACGCTCTTTTCTCAGCTTTTCAAACTGCTCAACGGATTTGTTACCATTTGCAGGGCTGCTGATCATTTTTAACAGCCAATCACCATTAAACGCATTGAACTCATCAACAAAACCACCTTTTTCGTGATCAAGAACTTTTTCAAATAAATGGCGTTGTGCGGTAACGGTAATCGCGTCGTAACTCGATGAACTGGTGTACTGATCGGAATAATGGATCAATACCACATCTTCATTACTATGGAAGAAATCAAGGGTAACTTTAGGATCGATAATAGTGGTCCAAACGGAGCTATTATAAGAACGTTTTAACAGCGCTTTAAAATCTTCACTTACCGCAAGTGAGACTGCGTTTTTACCGTGATACTGGATATTTTTACCCAATGCAGGCTTAGTTAATGACCCAATATACTTCGCCATTTTTAAATGCGGCTTATCATAGTAAGTGATGTTCGCCAGCCCAAAACCAGTGTAATAAGATCCATTATTGCTATGGGAAGCTTCACCTGCCAATAAGCCATCTGCCGCAACACTGCATTCCATATCATCAATATCCACATCGGTACAATCGACTTTACTGTTATTACGGAAAAACGTTAAGTGTGCGTAGGACTGCCCTCCAGACTCAACTTGGCTATTAGTGAATTTACTGTAGGTCAATCGAGTTCTCAGAGTATCAATGACTGAGTCAGCAATTTCTCTTAATTTTTGTCCTTTATCCAGTCCTAACCAAGATTTAATCGCTTCATACTTATCTGCTTCAGCAAAACGGTCAAAAGCATTAAAAAGTAATTGGTCATCATATAAGTTGACATGAATTGATGACGCCTGCTCTCCGTTGTCTTTGATGTAATCAACCAATCCCAAGAAGAGCTCTTCTGCTTGTTCAAGATTCACAACATTGATAATCAAACTGTTATTGTGGTCATCAAATAGCTGACTAAATGCCGCCTGAAATTCTTCAATTTTTTCTTTAACCAGCTTGCGAATAAAGGTATGAGTACTGTGTTCTTGAGGAACACTTTTTATCCAAAAGGCATTTTCTTTTACCGTCTGATTATAGGAATACTCATAATCAGGATGATAGCTGTATGGCATCAAACCAGCTGGTACAAGCCTATCTAACGTCACAGACGGTATATCTGAAAAACTATCAGAACTATCCGACTTTATTTGACGACACAAATTGAAGTAATACGACAAAATCAATGGATGATAAGGTGAATAGAATTCTTCACCGTCCAACCATACTCGTCCAACCTTTAATACTAGTCGTTGCTCATCGGACAATGAACCACTAGTTGGAATCGCCGAAAAATACTCAAGACAAGTATTAACAATTCTCTCTACGATATTGAGATATTCATCTCCCCAAGAAACCAAAGATGGCGTACTTTTTTTATCGGTGAGATAAGCAAATAACTGTTGATAAGCTTGCTCAATTTCAGGGGCACATGAAGAAAGTTCAGCTAATGGGATACTGTTATCTTCCCCAATTAAACAGATTGCCTTTTCATCAATAAAGCGCTGTTCAAATTTTAAAAGTTGCGCTCGTGTCGCCGTTACCACAAATTCGCTGTTATCTAGTCCAACTTTACTTTTATTCGCAAAGAACTCTCCATTATATTCATCGTTAAATAATTTATGGAGTCGGCCTTTGTTAAGCAGTAATGGAAGAGGAAGAGAATCCTTAGCTACAGCACCCTCCACACGTAATTTTAATTGTTGTTCACCAGACTGCAGAAAGAACTCAATTTCATCCGATTCATTTGCTAGAGACTCAAAATCAACCACTCCGTACTGGTTGATATCAACAACTTGATTGGTATCGGTTAATTCACAAGAAACCGTCCCATTTGGATTAACAGGCAAACGATTTTCATCAATATTAATCGTAATTCGCTGCTTATTTTTTTGAGGTTCAACCGTGAATACATTTTTAAATGGTTCGAGAAAGAATTGACCTTTCCGAACAACTAAACACTTAAATGTATAGTTTTCAGAGGTATTATCCCGTCGAAGAGCAATAGTGAAATAAGTCGGTTCGCCATTAAAAGAAGAATTTAATGTAGCAAATGCGCTTTTAAACGAATTTCTGACAGTCCATTGTTCGCTATCGTCCAGTGCTTTTGCCGGTTGAATTTTTAATTGCTGTTTAGTGAGATCGCTGGTCCCCTTAAATTCTAATCGTAATTCAAATTCAGCCTGTTCTGAGTCGAGTTCAATAATGACATGTCTATCACGCATACCTGCTTTAGACTCAGAACGGTTACGAGCAATTATATTACCGGAAGTAAGATTTTCACTTTCCAATATTAACTGCTGTTTAGCATTATTTTTCTTCTCTTGCAGCAGTGCTTCCAGTTCTAGCTTTTTCCATTCATCTGGCTCTGCATCAATAAAATGTTTACGAATAAAGCGTTCACTAAAGTCTTTCAAGCGCTCGAGTAATTGTTCACCGAAGTTTTCAACTTCATAGGAAATTTCTTGGTACAAAGAACGATTGATATCCAAACGGGCTTTGATCTGTTTTGTATTATGTTCCATCTGTGTAATCAATGGATCATCAAACATATCCAATTCATGAAAGAGCAGATCACCATCTTCAACAGCTTTAAACAGTTTTTCAAACCCGAACATGGTTGCACCATCTTCGAGAATATTATCGAACTGATTATCTAATAAACATTCTGAAACTTTATGATTTTTATCAGTTTGATCGACGAGTGTTTTCAGCGCATCCCGAATGCATTCGGGGCTCCAAACTTGACCTTTTGAAGCTAAGTTATCAGCCGAATTAATCAGAGTATCCAATAAGCTATTATGAATAATAACTAAAGCACAACCTTTTAAATCACCTTCTTGGCTGGCAATTTGATCCCTTAGATGAGAAATATAGTTTTCAGTAAAACCTAAAGAGCTTGAACCAGCTTCACCATGCAAAACAGGGATTATTTTACAAGAACCAGTATCAATATAAGATAACTCCGTTCCATGAGGGGTCGTAAAACTTCCCGTGGTACGAGCTTTCATTGCTAAGAATAGCCGTTCACTATTCTCATTATCAGGTGACTTAAATTGATAACGAAAACCCGGTTTTATATCCTGACTCGCCTGTTGCACAAATCGCTCAGCAAGAAACTCTTCAAATTGTTTTTCGGACATAAACCGCATCTCCACTGTCACTCATTTTTTCTACATTACCAATACGCTCAAAAAACTTAATCAGCTCAAGCTCTGTTTGTTTATCCAAAAAGACACCACGGGCTTTGAATTCACCAACTAATTCCTGAAAACGTATTTTTTCTCTTTTCCCAATGGCTAAATTAGCTAAGAGCAGTAAATATTCTTGGTTAAGAACCAACACTCGTCCCGCACGTCCTCTACGATGTACAAACCCTGAAGCTAGATACTTTTCAACTTCTGCTACATATTTACGATTAATCGCAGGACGTTCTGTTGTTTTATCCTCAAACTGGGCAACACTAAGCTTGAGCAACTGATCTAACCACTTGAATGCATCGTCTGACTCTTCAAGAACCATGTCTAGATTTCGATTTGCTTTAAACGCTTTGGCAAATAAAGCTAAACGCTCACTCACAGTTGCATTTTGGCTTTCTTGAATATTTTGAGCTAATTGCCATAAAGGTAACTTTTTACCATTGGGTAATGATGATTTCTCAGGTTGCAACATTTCAAGCATGGTTAAATACGGAAATAACCTGTAACAGCCGTCTTCAAATAGCTTATAGCCATGGTTTCTAACATGGACTCGTTCACTACTTGCTCGTTCATGATCCATAATAAAATACAGAGGCTTAGATTCTGGAGCTTCGGCTTTTCTCCAATCGGGCAACACAAGAGAAAGTTGAGCCACGTAAATAAAACCATATAAACTTAAAAACGGTTGAATTTGAGCAAGTAAGTATTTGGGGTGTTCAGATAAAAACTGCAGATCTTTTCTAAAACATGCCGATAGAAAAGGTAAATACGGTAATTCTTTTGCGGTAAACGATTCTTCTCGCATTTGATTTCTTAGAGTGGTTAAGATTTCATTCTCTAAAAAATTCAGCTTTGTATCGAAATCTTTGATCCGTAGTTCTTGAAGCAAATTAGTAAATAATGAGGCAATCCGTTCATCACTTTTACTACGAACCTCTTTTTGGCTCTTAAATAATAAGGTTTCAGGACTAACACTAAATAACGCCCCATCCTCAAAATACATTTTATCAAGTACTGTCCAAAACTCTTTGCGCCCAAGTTTCGACTCAAATACATCCTGACAGTCTTGTTTAAAAGTAACGTAGTCATAGTTATCGATTTTTTTTCTAATCAGGGTGCCCAAAATTAAACCAATGACAACACTCCAATCAAAATCATTGCCTTTTGTTCTAATAGGTAAAAAACTATTTAAACTATTTTTATTGGCCACTTTATCTTTGGTTACAGGGAGATCAGCGTTAAATGGTAAAGAAAAGTTATCCATGCTAAATACCACTCACTTCAAAGTACTCACCATCTTCATTGGTGATTTTATATTTATTTTCCGAACTAAAGATATGCAGCGTACCTTCCTCGGTAGATATCGCGACAATTTGCTCTACCACATCTTCTAGTTGTAATACCGCATTTTTATCATGCTTATTTGGGCGATATCCTTGATTGATTTTTTCCAGTAGCTCAAAGAGATTAATATTTATCGCGACAGGTTTGATTGGTTTACTATTTATTTGAAGAAATGCATTAAAGACACCAATCTTAGCTTTTGGCTGAAGCTTTAACTGAGTAAAGTCAGCTCTGACATCTAATTCTACAGCGACCTTAAATTCGTTAAATTCATTTACAAAATAAGCATCTTTATCCAAATTAGGAGAATTACGATTACAGTAACGATGAATTGCAGGAACTAATACATCACGATAAAAGTGGTTTAGTTCACGACGGTATTCTTGATTTGCATTGAATCCATCATGCAAGGACCAAACATACGCATAACGGTCAACCAATTGATTATCAAAGTCTTCAATCAGTTTAGAAGAAAATTCATTAAGAAAATCATCATCAGACTTTAAGACATAGAGAGCTCTTAACATTGATTTAGGCGTCGGAATATCAAAAATGCCAAAAGTGTTCAATTTCGTCTTTAATTCTGCATAACTTGAATTTTCCATTCCCAAGCTAAATTCAAGAATAAACTCATCGATATGTTTTGTATGATTAGCACTTGGGTCAAAGCTTCGAATCTGCTCTAGTATTTCATTATTCGTTGCTGTAAATAGGTTATCAAACAGATAACCGTCCATCGCGACTATCTGAAACACAAAATCTAACAATGCACGAGCAGTTAAAAACTGATCTTTAATCAATCTCGCTTTCAGCAATAGTTCAACAATGGTTCTCTGTACTGAAGGATTACTCAATAAAGCGAAGTTTGTTAGTAAGCGGGAATTTGTTTTCTTTTGCAATTCATATGAATAAAGAGCATAGAAAGGATTTTTAAGATCAGGCTCAGTTAACCGCTGAAGAAATAATTCAGTGAAATCTGATTTCCCAACATTATCTTCAAAACAGAATTTAGGGTATTTTTCGAAATCAAGATAAGTATGATTATACGGTATAGATTCTACTTCATTAGACAGAAATGCTTTAATTGAATCTTTAATATCCTGATGTTCATCCGCACCTTCTTCAGCGTAGTTACCCAACATACCGATATTGATGCCGATAATTAAAGGTTTGGAATTCGCTTTAAACTGAGTGAATTTTTCATCTAACGCTTGAATCGCAGTTTGCGATGGAACAAAAGCATGGGTTGCATCAAGATGAAAATCTTTGGTTGAGCGGTAATCTCGGCTATAGCGAGTTAAAATTTCAGATTTTCCATCACCACTACTACCACACAAAAAAACGATATCGTGGTTTCCTGATTTGAGTAATGACTTTTTAAAATCTTGCTCAATATCGGTTTGTATATAAATATAATTTTTATACGTTGATAATTGAGCATCTTCTTCTGCTCTTTCTGTACTCACTGCAAATGGTGAGGACTTAGACAGGATACTTAAAGCCTGTAGTAATTCCAAAATGACAACCTATATACACAACTGAATTTTATAATCATTTAAATGAGATTTAGCTCATATAAAATCCTACTAATTACACATTATTGTCAAGTTTAATTCGGAAAAATTAGCTCTAGAGTTGATTTGAGTACATTAAGTTCATCTTGATTTTTGCAGGGATAGGATAACTGACTAATTTGCTAAAAATATGCATCCCCCTAATATTTATATATCTAATATTGGGGGAATGTTATTTAAACAACCACCCCATCGACAACCGTCTCACACCACTTTGCGATTTGCAGTAGTGCTTCATCGGCTCGTTGCTGACCAATGAGTTGTAGGCCAAGCGGAAGATGGTCTTTATTCGTTACGCCGGAAAGAGTGACTGTTGGCAGGCCAAGGACTTGCCACGGGCGGCTCATGTGAGGGGCACCCGTTTTTTCATGACCAACCGGAGCGACACCTGGAGCGGCTGGAGCTAGTATTGCGTCTGCTCCTTGCATTGTCGCTTTTAGCCATGCCTGAATCTGAGAAACTTCATTTTGTGCTGCGATAAAGTCAGCGCGACTCATCGCTA
The DNA here is from genome assembly GCF_003856525.1 of Vibrio viridaestus. Lineage (GTDB taxonomy): Bacteria > Pseudomonadota > Gammaproteobacteria > Enterobacterales > Vibrionaceae > Vibrio > Vibrio viridaestus. The sequence continues at coordinate 120,236 of NZ_RJVQ01000006.1, read as the reverse complement.
AGCCATTTTTCATTAACGCTTGTAATGGCTCGCTCATGGATTCGGGTTGCAATGACTCTTTTGCCAGATTTCGACACACTTCCCACGCCATAATGGTTTCATGGCAGGATACCAGACGACGAATTCGCCCTTGATCCTCAAGAGGAACCAGTTCAACGCTCTGCTCTGCTAGCGTCGATGCAACGCTTTTCAATGCCTGTTCCATTTCAGGATCCACATCCCCCACCTGCTCACCTAAGCAGAAGAGTATTTTCGTAGGCTTGATGGCTGAAAGAACCTGTGAGTTAACAGATGTGCGCAGAAGGATAGATCTTAGAAACTGAAGATCTTCGATGCGTCTTGCGTACGCCCCCAGTGAATCAAGTGACTGAGCAAGAGGCTGACAACCTCTTAGCGAGAAATCTCCGCGACTGGCGACATAACCAATCGAGCCGCAGTACGCAGCAGGACGAATAACCGAAGCTGCAGTCTGAGAACCTAGCGTAATGGGTACCATATTATCAGCAACCGCTGCAGCGGAACCACTGGAAGAACCGCCTGGTGTTCTTGATAAATCGGCTGGGTTCTTGGTTTTGCCCGGTTTAAAATACGCAAATTCCGTTGTAACCGTTTTTCCAAGAACAATACCACCCGCCTGTTTGATTAGCTCAACACACGTTGCGTCGTCGCCCGGAATACGTCCGTTATGAATGCCAGACCCCATTTCGGTCGGCATACCTTTGGTATCGATAATGTCTTTAATACCAACTGGCAGCCCTTTGAGAAGGCTCTGCTGGTAGAATGTTTCATTCTGACGGTATTGAGCCAAGAAATCTTCTCGACTCAATTTGAATTGCCAAGCACCGACATCGGTCTCACGAGCATCAATCTGGTCAAAACACGCATTAATGATATCGCACGCGGTAAAATCGCCAGCCTCAATGCCTTTGAGCATTTCAACTAAACCCAGCTTATTCAAAGAGTGAACTTTATCCATAAGACTAACCCACCTGTAAAATTGGAGAGTTATCTAACGTATGGTAAGCACGATTAAAATACACCAGGCCCGCACCTTCAGAACTCATTCTGGCGCCCTTCACCTGACAGTAAAAAACGGTATGAGTACCCACTTCATGAACATCATGAATTTCACAATCAAAGCTGACTAGCGCCTGTTGTAAGACTGGTGACCCTGTCTCTAGCGTTTGCCATTCGTGTTTGGCAAAGCGCTCTTCACTAGTGAGCTCACGATTCGCGAAATCCCACGAAATATCTTGGTGATGACCTTGTAGAACGTTAACGCACAGCACGCCATTTTGTTTGAAGTTGGGGTTTGCGAACGAGTTTCGGTTCATACATACCAGAAGCGTTGGCGGCTCATCCGTAACGCTTGTGACGGCTGTTGCGGTAAAGCCGAAACGACCAGCGTCACCATCAGTGGTAATAACAGATACCGCACCACCAAGTAGTGCCATACCATCGCGAAATATTTTTGTTTCAATCATGACTTTGCTCCTAATCTCTTCCTTAAATATCGAGCACTAATCGGGCACTCTTTGCTCGAGAACAACAAAGAGTCATCTGATCATTGTCTTCTTTTTCTTCATCGGTGAGGTACACATCCCGATGATCCGGAGTGCCCTCCAGCACATCACATAAACATGTTCCACACGTTCCCTGCTCGCAAGAAACCTGAACTTTGATACCGGCTGCTTTAAGCGCTGAAGCGATCGTTTCGTGTTCCTGAACCTGAATCGTAATCCCACTCTGTTCTGCGTAGACTTCAAAAGCAGAGCCTGTCGTTTCAACTTCAACGTTAAAGAACTCACGATGGATATGGTCGTCTTTGTAACCAAGCTGTTGAGCGGCTTGGATCACGCCTTCCATAAAATTCACCGGACCACATACGTAAAGATGCGTACCTGTCGCCGGATCAGGTATGACTGTCGTGAAGTCGAGACGCTGACCGTTATGTTCGGTCGTAAAGTACGTATGAACAGCGGCAGAAAATGGAGCATCGTTGAGTTCTTCTACAAAGGCTGAGTGCTGACGAGAACGTCCACAGTACCAAAGCGAAAATGGACGCTGACTACCCATCAAGCTATAGGCCATCGAAATCATCGGCGTAATTCCAATCCCACCACCGATTAATAATGATGGCGCTTTGTCATCGCTTAATGGGAAAAGGTTGCGAGGTGAACTGATTGTGAGCTCGCTTCCTTCGACCAAAGAATCAAAGATCGACTTTGACCCTCCGCGCGAATTGGGATCGTTTAGCACGCCAAGTCGATAACACTCGCGGTTAGCAGGATCACCACACAGTGAATACTGACGAATCAAACCATTGTCGAGATGCAAATCAATGTGCGCACCAGCGTCAAAAAGAGGTAATGGTTTTCCCGCTTTATCTGCCAACTCTAAAACAACCACGCCGTTGCCCTGAACTTCTCTTTTACGAACTACTGCCGTACATAATTCTTCGCTCATAAATACCTCCTAAGCGCCTCGTAGGCTTAACGCATAAATAAACCGCCGTTTACGTCCCAGGTCGTACCGGTCGTAAAGTAGGCTTCAGGTCGGGCAAACTGCACCACTACATCACCAATAAAATCGGCATCACCCAATTTACCGACAGGGATAGCACCGAGCAGTGTTGGCAAACGTTCTTCTGGAACTAACTCTTTCACCATTGGAGACTCAATCGGTCCGGGCGCCACGGCATTAACCGTCACACCTTGAGCAGCTAGCTCTTTAGCAAATACTTTCGTTAGCGTAATGATGCCACCTTTCGATGCCGCATAATGAGCGCCAGTTGATGTACCACCATTCTGCCCAGCAAGCGATGCCATATTGATAATACGGCCGTAGCCCTGCTCAGCCAGATAACGACCAATGACCTGACAGCCAGTGAAGGTGCCACCTAAATTGATGCTGACTAACTGTTTGAAATCATCTGGACGTAACTCCATAGTCTTAACCGCTTTGGTCATCGCCGCATTATTGACTAAGACATGCAGGCCGCCCCAATGGGTGATGGCTTCATCAATCGCCGCGGAAAAATCACTTTCAATCGAGACATCCAGTTTGAACGGCTTCACTTTTGCTCCGCTCGCGTCAAGCTCCTGAGCCGCTTTCACCGCACCATCAAAATTAATGTCACTCAGCAAGACGTTGTACCCTGCCAGGTACAAGCGCGACGCGATATGAAAACCCACACCTTGGGCAGCACCTGTGACTAATGCAACCTGATTTGACTGACTCATGTTGGTTCTCCTTAAAAGATAAAGCTAACAGTACGAAGATAGCCTTCAGCATGCAGTAGCTTCACCACTTTTTGCTGCAGTTTAAAGCTGTCTCCATCCGGAATTAGCGTGTACTCCATATCCGCAGGATAGGTGATGAGATTACCGTGACGCAGTTCGTTGAGTGTCATCGCACAACGAGCAATCACTTTGTCATCACTACTTTCTAAAATTCTGACTCGTGACAACATGCGAACGGTCACCGTGGCTGAAGATGCAGAAACAGATTCACCGCTTTCCAAGCGAGCAATACGCATACGACGCATAGCGCTGTCATCGTAAGCCAGGTTTAGCGTGCTTTCATAATCGGTTACTTCGTTGTCAGTTGGCACAACGTAGTAGCCGGATTCATCCCAGATAGACAGCCATTCTTGATATTCACGGTGGTCAAGCAAATCGCCTTCATAACCAATAAATGCGGTGACTTTATTCACCAGTTCAACGTTTAAGCTCATGGTTATGCCTCCTTCCCTGCTGCCATCATTTTCTTGTATTTTTGATATGCGCCACGCATACCCGTTTCTGAACAGACGGCACCAGCTACATTTCCATCCGGTGAAGTGTGCAGATTGCCCATACCGCGATTGACCAGAATCCAACCATCATTACCGGCCATCGCTCCCTTCTGTACACGCTCCCATGCTTCACCATCATCCGGAGTACCAAATCCCATAGGCCCCTGGAAGTGCTCGTGTAAGCGCATACGTTTTTGGTTAAATGCTTTAGGTGCGCCTTCACCGCCAATTGCGACGTGTTGAATTTCCGTTTCGCCCACGGAAACTGGACGCAACACTCGGAAAAATGCCATCGAGCACGACACATTAGGGAATAAGTTAAGGTTGAATCCTGTTCCGTGCGCTGCACGTACTAAACGCTTCACGAGTGCTTCATCGTGTCCTTCTGCACGTAATGCCTTTGCCAATTCTTCAAATCGCTCAGGAATTGGGATATCAAGATTTTCTTCCAGATCGACCAACTCAGGGATCATGACCATCACACTGTGACCATTACCAAGATCTTCAACAAAGCCTTCGCCATCAAGGAAATCAAAGATATCGGCTGTCGCGTTATCCAGAGAGCTGATGAATGACTTATGAACAATTGGGAAGTGGTAAGCGTCAGTGGTATTTTCTAGCTGAATTTTCCAGTTACCCGGGAAGTTAAAGCGATGCTCGCCCAACACCTGAACAGGGAAACCACCCGCTTGTTTAACAAACAAATCGATCCATTTTTTTGCCGCTCCCAGATGCTGCTCCAAAGGTTCGATATCATTATTAAATGTTGCAAACACCATACCCTGATAGGACTCATGACGTAGCCCCTCTAATGGCAAGTCCTTCTTGTCGATAACACCTTCGTATTCTTCCGGTTTTGGTAGGGCGCGTAGTTCACCATCAAGCGCATAACCCCAGCCATGATAAGGACAAGTAAATGACTTGGTTTTTCCACGATGTTTTTCACATACCGTTGCACCGCGGTGACGGCAGCGGTTTTGTAACACATGGATATTTTTCTTACGGTCACGCACTAAAATAACAGGATGACGTCCAATATAGCTGGTTTTAAAACTACCTGACTCAGGTACTTCACTTTCATGACCAATATATACCCAAGTATTATTGAAGACTTTATCTAGCTCTTCTTCGAAGATCTGTGGGTTAGAATAAAGGCTTTTATGAACTCGTCCTTCTTCAACAAGTTCCGCGGCAGAAACCGGAATATTTTTAACGTTAATTGCTTCCATAATTTTCACTTCCTTGCGCTGAACTAAGCACAATCCATTTCATTTATTTACTTTCAGGGACAGGCAGCTCTGCTTCACTATTCCAGTCACTAATCGGACGGCTAAACAGATTTTCTGTTTGGAAACAGGATATTCTCCACATCCCCTCTTTACGGGAAAAAGTCACACTTAAACGCGCACTGTTCAGGTGAGAACCACCAGCATTAAAGGTTGAAACCTGAATCATGTTCCAACTGGCATTTGCACTGTCACCATCGACCCTAATGACTTCCGAGGACAGATAATGAACATTAAGTGCAAAATGCGGAGGGTTAGTCGCGTATGTCTTGAGCATATTGACTATCTCTTCCCGACCAGCATAACCACCAAAGCTTTTCGCATACCGTGCGCCTTTACCTTGCCAAATGGCATCTTGGGTAAACAGTTCACCGAGTTCATCAAACGGGGTTTCAAGACTTAGTCGATCACATAAATCCATATAGCGATTAATGCAGTAGCGAATGCTTTGCTCGCTCTCCAGCGCATCAATTCTTCTCTGTAATCTCTCTAGTTCTTGCATACTGAACACCTTAAGCGCGTTGAACGATCAGTTCACGACCGATGCGAGCTTCGATCTTCACATAACGCCATAGCTTGTAAGGTGTTTCCCCTACCGCTGTTGTTCTCAACAAGTTGCAGCATGCAGTAACAGTTTCATAATCAACCACATCCGCCAGTAGGTAAGTTGTCCACGGTGCTTGATCAGAAGGTCCAACCATCGTTTGGTCATCATCCATATTGCCGATCACTTCCACGCCCGCGGTATCATGAATACCATTCCACATCGCGCCGAAAGCAGCCCAAACTTCTAGCTGTTCTTCACGTGGTGCATCAAAAAAGTTTTGGTTGATTCCCATGCAAAAAAGTACTCGTAATGGTTTCTTATCGCTCATGACTTTCTCCTAATTCTTTTCGCTATAAATTGAATGAGTAATTAATTTGAATTCGTTATAGATAACCTGGTAACGGTTTATGCCCGAAAAAGACGGCCCCAGCGTTTTGCCACGTGATATCGCCCATGAAGGCGTGTTGAGTCACCACCTGAGCATCATTAACAAATCGAGATAGAGGATGATTACGGTAAACACCTGTCATACCCGACAGCATCTGAACTTTACGGGCGACTTCGGCTGAGACTCGAGCGGCATGTGTTGATGACAAGCGAAGATGGCTGATTTGTTCATCGGTCAACTCTTCGCCCTGTTCTAAAATGGCCCAAGCATCGTCCATTGCTTTGTAGAAGAAGCAGCGAGCAGCACGTAATTCGGCATCGGCTTTTGCCACTTCTGCCTGAGTTAAAGGCCGTTCTCCCAGATTCGGGGCTCCCGTTACGGACGCGCGACCTGCGGCAATATCTCGTAGTTCATCTAAAGCTGCCCGCGCTACACCAAGACCGACAACCGTGAGTACTTGAGTCGCAAAAGACAATGATGGATAACGGAACATGGTTTCTCGCAGAGTCGATTTACCGCCACGAACAAAAGTCCATTCGGCTTTCACTTCGACATTTTCAACGACTAAGTCATGGCTACCCGTCCCAGCAAGACCAGTCACATCCCATGTCTTTTCTATCGTCGCTTTTTTCGCTGGCATCACCGCCATTCTTGGTAATCCCAACTTATCGCCTTCTTTGGGAGCAATACCAACGCCGATAACGTCTGCGCCCATACAGCCACTGGAAAACTTCCAACGACCAGAAACGTTGTAGCCCTCTGGTGTCAAATCCGCTGGATGAGGAGGGAAAATACCACCCGCAAAAACGAGATCAGGTGACTGAACGTAAAGTGTTGTGAGTGTTTCTTCTGGAAGTGCTGAAAGATAAACCACACCCATTGCAAAACTCGCTACCCAACCTGTAGAACCATCCGCTTTTGCTATTGTTTCTATCACTTCACAAAACTGCGATGCGGTGATTTCGTCGCCGCCAAGGTGTTTAGGAACCAGAGAGCGATACAGGCCAAATCCACGTAGTTTCTCTATCACATCCTGACTAATAAATTGTTGTTCATCGAATTCACCAGTGCGTGAACGTGTGCGTATCTCGTCGAGAAATGCGGCGAAATCACTGCTATTTATCTGTTCATATACGTTTGGTGTTTTTGTTAACTCCGGTGCTTTAGGCACCGCGCTTTGTTGAATCATAGTTAGGTCCTCAATCAATGAGCGAGCAGTAGTCGAATCAAATCATGTCTGGCTAATGCTTCAGTTCCGTTGAAACTCATTTGTTATAAATATGTTTCCTTTATTTTAAAATGGGGCCTTTTTAGTTGATTTGTCAATTAATTTTTCAAATATTTTTCAATCGATTTTTTGCACAATTTTGATTCAAATTTGCACCAAAAAATGGCACAAAACCTTACGAAAATCTCTACTAGAAACAACAAAATTAAAACTTAATTAATTGAATTATATAACTATTTAAATTAACTAGTTAATTTTAAACATTTTGTAAATGGTCATTTTCATCATTCGATGAAAAATATTAAATCAATAAAATTTAATCATTTATTTTTGTAAATTTATTTAACTTTTTATTTAACAATTAAGTATTGTTGATGCATTGATATCTCTCGATTTTTGCAAGTTTTGTTTGCACAAATAACGCATAGAAAAGTATCCAAATACAATGTCCGTGCATGGGGTAAAAGGGGATAATATGTGAAAAGTGGCACATTACATGCAGGATGGGTCGAGCTGCACCAAAGATGAAATGCTCAACATTCTGTGGACGATGTCCACACTCATGGTGCAACAGGCACATAACGACAACATAAAAAGACAAATGGATATGGAGAGTCTTATGCCAAGGAAGAAACTGCTACTCGCAGCATCAATCGCTGCTTCCATGCTAATCCCAAATGCTTACGCTGATATTAAAATCGGTGTGGTTACCTCAAGTACTGGTCCCGTTGCCCTAGTGGGTATTCCACAAAAAAACACAGTAGCTCTGTTACCCAAAACAATTGATGGTGAAAGTGTTACTTATATTCCTATCGATGACGGTAGCGATCCAACTGCAACCGTTAAAGCGTTTAAAAAGCTTATCAACGACGACAAAGTTGATGCCATTATCGGTCCAAGTGGCTCTGGTAATGCAATGGGCGTTATCCAATTTGCAGCTGAATCTAAGACACCGATGCTTGCCCCGGTCGGTACAGCTGCCGTGGTGTTGCCTATGACAGAACAGAAAAAGTGGGTATTTAAAACCACACAAAACGATGATCTGATTGCAGCGGCTCTGGTTGAAAATATGAAAAAAACCGGTGTGAAGACAATTGGACTTATCGGAACCGCTGATCCCTATGGTGAGAACTGGTCGAAAGTCATGAAAGAACTGACCAGCAAAGCGGGTATCGAAATTGTTGCCGATGAACACTTTCAGCGCCAAGACACATCTATTACAGGTCAGGCACTTAAAGTCTTAATGAATAACCCCGATGCGGTACTTATTGCAGCACCAGGCAGTTCTTCAGTAATGCCCGAAACAACACTAAAAGAACAGGGCTATGCAGGAACGGTGTATCAAACTCATGGTGCGGCGTTGGACTCTTTCCTTAAATTAGGCGGAAAAGAAGTCAACGGTACAATCCTCGCAGCAAGCTCAATGCTCGTGCTGGATGAAGTACCTGATAGCCCAGTGAAAGAGATGGCAACCAAATACATTGACGCCTACAAAGCGAAATACAACGAAGCACCAGCCACTTTCGGTAGCAACGTATATGACGCAGGCTTATTGCTTGAAAGCGCAATTCCTTCCGCTTTAAAAGCAGGTAAACCCGGAACAGAAGAATTCCGTAGTGCACTTCGCTCAGCACTTGAACAAACCAAAGAGCTGGCTGGTACTCAAGGCGTTTACAACATGACGCCAGAAGATCACAGTGGATTTGACGAGCGTGGCCGTGTACTCATTGAAGTAAAAAACGGAAATTGGGCTCTTTTAAAATAACAACTATAAATGGGGCTGACGCTCTCAGCCCCTATTCGACCGTTTAATGAGAAAAAGAGTAAACGGTTATTGATGACTTCAAGGAAGATACCGGGGAATCAGAAATGAATTTTCAAATTGCTGTTCTGCTCGGACAAGATGGAATTACCAACGGAGCAATATACGCATTGCTGGCAATGTCTATTTTACTGGTTTTTACCGTCACTCGAGTTTTACTCATCCCACTAGGTGAGTTTGTGACTTTCGGCGCGCTATCAATGGCGATGATTCAGGCAGGGAAAACCCCCTCTGTCGAATGGCTATTATTAGCACTGACTATTGCAACGTGTGCCTTCGACTTATATCAGGCACGTAAATCAAGACTCAGCGCCTCTCAATTAAAAATGATGGTACTCAAGCTCATCTACTCTGGTGTGATGGTCGCTTTAGTACATACGTTACCTCTTGATACGCTGCCAATGTTCTTCCAATGCTTGTTAACGCTTGGCTTGATCGTACCTCTGGGACCCATGATCTATCGTTTATTTTTCCAACCTCTGGCCGATTCACCTTCTTTAGTTTTACTGATCGTCGCTATCGCACTGCACGTCGCAATGGTTGGTATTGGCCTGCTGATGTTTGGACCTGAAGGCGCTAGAACTCAACCATTTTCAGACACGACGTTTCGATTGGGACACGTCATGTTAAAAAGCCAAACACTTTGGGTTATTGCGGTATCACTTTGCTTGATCGTTCTGCTCTTTCTGACGTTTGAACGCTCATTGTATGGCAAAGCACTTAAAGCAACCGCTATCAACCGAACCGGCGCTCGACTGATCGGTATCTCTCCTGACTTTGCTGGAAAGATAACGTTCGCGTTAGCCACTTTTATTGGCGCTGCATCGGGGATTTTAATCGCCCCAATTACAACGCTCTATTACGATTCTGGTTTTGTCATCAGTTTAAAAGGCTTCGTTGGCGCCATTATCGGCGGCTTGATTAGCTATCCACTTGCAGCTATCGGCGCAATTGCCGTGGGATTAGTTGAAGCCCTATCTATGTTCTGGGCTAGTAACTATAAAGAAATCATCGTATTTACTCTGATTATTCCATTCCTGATCTGGCGTTCGATGAACAGTAATGCTTTAGAGGAGAATGATTAATGAAACTCCCTGTTTTAGTCGGTATTTTACTTATTGTTGGAGTTATCGCTCCGTTTGCATTGCCCAGTTATCAGGTCACGCTACTCAATTACATTGGCTTATATAGCTTAGTAGTATTAGGACTGGTATTGCTGACAGGCGTTGCTGGGATGACCAGTTTTGGTCAAGCCGCATTCGTTGGTCTGGGCGCTTACACCACAGCCTATTTAACTACGACAGCTCAGCTACCATCCTGGTTGGCATGGGCCGGAGGCTCACCGTGGCTTGCTTTGGTGATAGGACTGGTTCTGACTGCAGCTATCGCTCTTTTTCTTGGCGCAATTACGCTTAAGCTGTCAGGGCATTACCTGCCTTTAGGTACAATTGCCTGGGGTATTTCCATCTACTATCTGTTTGGTACGTTACCCGCTATGGGTGGGCACACAGGTATGAGTGGGCTTCCATCACTGAGCCTGCTTGGCTTTGACCTAGAGAAAAGTGAGCACATCTTCTATCTGATTTGGGCGATTTTGATTGTGGCCGTTATTATTACCGCCAACCTCTTAAACTCCCGTGAAGGCAGAGCAATTCGTGCCCTCAAAGGTGGTCAATTGATGGCGGAAGCCATGGGTGTGAATACGTTCCGCTCCAAGATGGTTATCTTTTTAATTTCAGCGATCTTCGCCGCCATCTCTGGCTGGTTGTACGCACATATGCAGCGCTTTGTGAACCCGACACCTTTTGGCCTAAGCATGGGTATTGACTACTTATTTATGGCATTAGTCGGTGGTGTCGGTCATGTCTGGGGTGCTATTTTGGGTGCAGGTGTCTTAACGATGCTCAAACAGTGGCTACAAGACTGGTTACCCGCAATTTTAGGCAGTGACGGCCAATACGAAACCATTATTCTCGGCTTACTGATTATTTTTATGATGCAGAAAAGCCCTCAAGGTTTATGGCCAGTACTAATGCGATTTATTCCTACTCGCTGGAGAAGAAAGAAAACCTTTAGTTTCAAATCAGGTCAAGCATCGTTAGAGAGTCGCGAACAGCCAAAACCAGGCACGCTATTACTCGAAGCCAAAGACGTCACCAGACGTTTTGGTGGTCTGGTTGCCAACAATCAGGTGAGCTTCCAGTTGCATGCGGGTGAAATATTGGCGCTTATCGGACCGAATGGCGCCGGTAAAAGTACCATGTTCAACCAGTTATCTGCTGTTGATACACCATCCGACGGTGAAGTGTATTTTCTTGGTGAAAGCATTAAAGGAAAAACAGCTCGTCAGGTCGCACAAATGGGGATGAGTCGTACCTTCCAGCATGTGAAACTGCTTCCTTCAATGACCGTTTTAGAAAACGTTGCATTAGGCGCTCATATGCGTGGTCAACAAGGGGTCCTAAGTGCCGCTCTTCATATTGAAAGAGAAGAGGAGCAACGCATTCTTCAGGAAGCAAAATTTCAATTAGAACGTGTTGGGCTTGGTGACTACCTTAGCCATGAAGCCGGCAGTCTGGCCTTGGGTCAGCAACGTATTCTTGAGATCGCTCGCGCTCTGTGTAGTGACCCGTCGGTTCTTCTTTTAGACGAACCTGCAGCTGGTCTGCGTCATAAAGAGAAGCAAGCTCTAGCCGAGCTACTTAAGAAACTTCGCGAGCAAGGTATGGCAATCTTACTAGTCGAACATGACATGGACTTTGTCATGAACCTGGTTGACCGTATTGTTGTTATGGAATTTGGCGAAAAAATCGCTGAAGGACTGCCAGAGCAAATACAGACAAACCCAGCCGTAATGGAAGCCTATTTAGGAGGCGCAGAATGAGTTCGGTGACCCAATTGAAAACCAAACAATCCCTACTAGAGGTAAAAAATCTGCGTGTTTCTTATGGTCAGGTTGAAGCATTGACAGGCATCGATTTCACGCTCAAAGAAGGACAACTCGTTACCGTTATCGGTCCAAACGGGGCAGGAAAAACAACGCTGCTTTCTGCGATTATGGGATTACTACCTTCCAACGGCGATATCATTTTTGATGGGCAAACTTACCACAGCCCTCAGGTAGAAGCCTTAGTGAGCGAAGGACTGGGACTGGTTCCAGAAAAAAGAGAGCTGTTCGCTAGTATGTCGGTGTTAGACAACTTACAACTTGGTGCTTTTCAACGATATCGTAAGGGCGATAAAACTTACGAAATTACGCTTCGGGAAATTTACAGTCTTTTCCCTCGCCTTTGGGAGCGTCGTCACCAGCAAGCCGGAACCCTCTCTGGTGGCGAGCGTCAGATGCTCGCTATTGGTCGCGCTATGATGAGCAAACCCAAACTACTCATGCTTGATGAACCCAGTCTCGGTCTTGCACCTCTAATTACTCGCGAGATTTTCAAAATCTTTAGCGACCTAAGAAATCAAGGTGTCTCGATACTTCTTGTAGAGCAAAATGCCCGAGCAGCATTGAAAGTAGCGGATTACGCCTACGTTCTCGAAGGTGGCAGTATTTCGATGCAAGGTCCAGCCGCAGAGCTGTCTAACGATCCCCGAGTTATAGAGGTGTATCTTGGTCTGGCGAGTAAACATCAGGAGAGACTCACAGGCTGACATCACAAAAAACAGATTAGTAAACCAACAAAGGAAATTCTTTTATATGCAAATTTGTATTGCAGGTGCAGGCGCTATCGGCTGCACCCTAGCCGCGCTTTTGGCTGAATCTGGCTTAAATGTCAATGTACTTGCTCGCGGTGAGACATTGGATGCAATTCAAACAAACGGTATTTTTCTCGAAGATCTCGAGGGTGAACATACCGTCAGTGTTAATGCCAAACACGACCCAAATGAATTTGGTATTCAGGATGTGGTTTTCCTTTGTACAAAAACGACAGCGTTAGAAGCAATTGCAGAAAAAATACAACCGATGATCGGGCCTAAGACCATCATTGTTCCTATGATCAATGGCCTACCATGGTGGTATTTCCAGGGCTTAAATGAGGAAACGATTGAGACACTCGACCCTAATAAGGTGTTAGCAACCTTGCTGCCTGCGGAGCAAATTATTGGCTGCGTAACGTTTATGACAGCGTATCGAATGGCTCCGGGTAAAGTGAGTGCGAAAAATCCTCATTTGATGATATTGGGCGAACCGAATAACCAACTCAGTGAACGTCTAGAAAGACTGCGTAAACTGTTGGAGGAAGCTCATATCGAATCGCGAGGTGTCGACAACATTCGCGACCAAATTTGGACAAAGGTGTGTGCTAACTTAACCTCCAATCCACTATCGGTTGTCACTCAAGCAACGCTAGCACAAGTGTATGGTGATCCTCGACTCAAACCGCTGGTCCGAGAAATGCTCGATGAAGTACTACTCACCGCTGTCGCCTATGGAGCAAGAATTCGTTTCGATCCTCCAACCATCATGCAAATGGGTGAAGGTATGGGCGATATCCGAACTTCGATGCTCCAAGATTACAACGCCGGATCGCCACTCGAGCTCAACGCTATTGGCTACGCTGTCGTAGAACTGGCAAATCGAGTGGGAATCTCAATGCCAAAAACAAAGCAAGTACTCGATCTAACTCACTTTATTGCTGAGCAACGTCAGGTACTAAATGGATAAAAACACATAAAAAAGGATGATTTTATGAGCACAACAATGTCACGCCCTTCTCACATCAGCGAACAAGAGTGGGAGCTAAGAGTCAAATTAGCACACTGTTACCACCTCATCGATTTTTTTGGTTGGACAGAAACGATTTTTAACCATATTTCAGCCCGTTTACCGGACGTGGATGGTGAATATCTCGTTAATCCTTTTGGTTTAAATTACACCGAAATTACCCCGCTAAATTTGATTAAAGTGGACGTTGATGGCAACAAACTGGATGATTCACCTTATGATGGTAACCCAGCAGGGTTTGCTCTTCATGGGGCTATTCATGCTGCAAGAAGTGACATTCATTGTGTTATTCACACTCATACGAATGAGGTCTCAGCTGTCGCGATGAAAGAAGCTGGATTCGCGCACGATAATTTCTATGGAGCGCAATTATTCAATCGCGTTGGCTATCATAGTTTTGAGGGCATTACGCTATTTCAGGAAGAAAAGGTTCGCATGTTAGCCAGCCTTGGCGACAAACATATCTTGGTGTTGCGGAACCACGGTATTGCGGTAGGTGAGTTCGATATTGAACGCACTTTCTTCCTGTTATGGACAGTTCAGCGCGCAGCCGAAATTCAGCTTGCAGCTGGCGCTATGGGTGGGAAAGACGTCCCTCTTCAAGAAGAGATCAGTCAAAAATGCGCAGACCTCACTCAAATGTTGATTAAAGATGGCGGCTTTGCTGACAAGTTCTTTAATGCCATGGTGAGAAAAATGGAAGCAGAGAAAGGCTCCTGCTGGTAAGTAATACTCCCTTTAACTCTCCCCCAATTCAGCACCAGAATTTGCTCTGGTGCTGCTCGTTTAAGTCGTCATTTCGCCTTGAATTGTATATTATTTGTTTCGAATCTATTATATCGACCTGTTTCCAGTTGTAATTCGTACAAGGCTAACTAATGACACAGAAAACCAAAGTATCGAGAAATCACAGATACAATCCTTCCAGTGATGATTTTCAGAAAGAGGATTTCCCTTTTTACTGGTTAGCTCAAGTTCACGGTCGCTATATTCAGGCAATGGAAAAATACCTGAAAAAGGTTAATCTCGACGTTCCTCGCTGGCGTATTCTGGCCACACTCAAGCAAGAAGGATTATGCAGCGTTTCTGAAATTGCTCAGCACTCTATCGCTAAGTTACCGACAGTGACCAAAATCATCCAAAGAATGAAAGATGACGGTCTTGTTGAAACACAAGTGAGTGTGGAAGATGGTCGAGTGACACTGGTGTTGATAACAGAAAAAGGTCTGAGTGCGCTGAGTGATATTCAACATATCACTGAACCGCTTTTTAAACAGAGCTTTAAAGGCATTACCGAAGCACAGATCAAACGCCTTAACAAATTACTCGAACAGTTATTTGCCAATTTGCCCGAGTAAGACTGAAAAACCATTGTCATCAACGAGTTGATTGTGGATAGTAGAGTGTACACTCACTCTATTATTTAGCGGCATAGTAACAAGGAGTTCTATGATGCTGTCAGCTCATGATGATATAAGCCCTATCGCTCAAACCCTCTCCGAATCGTCTATTCGAACCATCGCTAATTTTGGTATGACGCAACAAGATGTTATTCCTCTTTGGTTTGGTGAATCGGACATTGTTACCCCAGAATTTATTCGTCAGGCTGCGTTCGATAGTCTTAATCAGGGACAAACTCTCTATACTCCCAATAACGGTATGCCTGCACTAAGAAGGGCTCTGGCCGATTATCAAAGTCACCTTTTTAATAATACCTTTGATGAAGACAATATCGTCGTCACGGTGTCAGGAACCAATGCAGTCATGCTCGCAGCACAAACAGTACTCAAACCCAAAGACAAAGTGGTCGTCATTACGCCTGCGTTTCCAACACTGATGGCAATACCAAGACTGTTAAATGCCGAGGTCATCGAATTCCCGCTGACACAAAAAGATGGTCGATTTGAACTGGATATCGAGCAACTTAAGATAGCAGCGAAAGACGCCAGAGCATTGATTATAAACTCTCCAAATAATCCAACCGGATGGATGGCTGATGATCAGCAAATACGCGACTTAGTAAAACTGTCACGCAAAACGGGATTATGGATACTTTCTGACGAAGTATACAGTCGCCATGTTTATGAAGGTTTGGCTGCACCTTCCTTTGCCGAGTACCTTGAAGAATCGGATCGCATTATTATCTGTAACAGTTTCTCTAAAGCTTGGTGTATGACAGGCTGGCGCTTGGGATGGCTAACGCTTCCGCATGCTCTGCGTCCGACCATAACCAAGTTAATTGAATTCAATGTCTCTTGTGCTCCAGCATTTGTACAGGCTGCTGGGTATGCCGCCATAACTCAGGGTGATCAGTTTCTACATTTGACACTGGAAAGATTCAGACAATCTCGGGACATGGTCAAAACATCACTCAGTGGAATTGATGGTGTCACCCTATACGATATGCCTGCCACCTTTTATGCTTTTCTCAAAGTCGAAGGTCTTCCTGAAAACAGTGAGCCCTTTATTCTCGATATGATCAAGCAGGCCAAAGTTGGCGTCGCACCAGGAGAAGCATTTGGGCAAGCAGGAAGTGGTCATCTGCGTCTTTGTTATGGGGCGAGTCATGACAAACTCGCCATTGCTTTAGAACGGTTGAGAGCGTTTTTACTAAGGTAAATTATCCACATAAGACGTTATCACGCCAGTTTATAGGTTGAAATTTCATTGCGTAGCGTCTCAGATAGTGAGGCTAATTCTTCTGTGGCTCGAGTACTTTGTTCAGCTCCAGCCGCAGTCTCATTAGAAATGTCACTGATGGCAGTGATGTTTTGATTTATCTCTTCAGTTACCGACGTTTGCTCTTCTGCCGCTGTCGCGATTTGGGTATTCATTGAATTAATCAGATCCACACTTCGCGCAATTTCAACCAACGCCTCGGCAGCAACCCGAGCTTTTTCTACGGTTGCATGCGCATTTTCTGCACCTTTTTCCAATTTGTCCGTTGTTGTTCGACTGCCATCTTGGAGGCGCTGTACCATCTGCAGAATTTCCTGAGTCGAATTTTGTGTACGACTCGCAAGAGTTCTCACTTCATCCGCAACCACAGCGAACCCACGCCCAAATTCCCCCGCTCTTGCAGCCTCAATTGCAGCATTCAATGCCAGCAGATTGGTTTGTTCTGATATCCCCTGAATGACATCAACTACACCACCAATTTCTTCTGAATGAGCCGCCAGTTGATGCATTGCTTTAACCGCTTCCTGCATTTCCGCAGAAAGACTCTCAATCATCATCATGCTATCTTGAACAACACCTTGTCCCCGTTCAGCGGCTTTATCCGCATTATCGGACGCTTCTGCTGCAGCGGCTGCACTTTGAGCAACCTCGTGTACTGTCGCATTAAACTCATGAATCGCCGCGGCTATTTGCTGAGTTTGCCCCTGTTGCTCAGAGACATTTTTCTGCGTTTGAATCGCGACGGCTGAGCTTTCTTCAGCAGAACTCGCTATTTGTTCGATAGAGATCCGATTGGTGTCAACGACATGCCGAAACTTCTCTGTAATTCGGTTTACATTTTGCGCGATGTGCGAGAACTCGTCCGTACTGGTAATTTTGATGTGCTGCGTCAAATCCCCGTTCGCAATAGCGGTCGCTGTATTTTCAAGTATATGCGATGCATTGATAACCCGACGACTGACCCGAGCTGAGATGGTCATAATAATGACCAAAGAAATTGCTGTCGTAATACCAAAAATCCAATCAAATCGTTGTGACGTTTGCTGTGACTCGATAAACGTCGCTTTTCCCTCTTTGATTTGATCATCGAGAAAGAGGTTAGCTTCATTTTCTATTTGGACGAATATAGGATTAATTTTCTGCAGTAATAGTTTATTCGCATCAAGATAGTCTTCTTTCTGCAACGCTTCTATAGCTGGTTCAAATCCTTGCTTAGTAATGTTATCCAGATTACTGGCAAGAGTATTCACCAAGGTTCTCTCCGATGATGACAACTTAGAAGCTAGGAGTTCATTATCAACAATCGAGTGCAAAACACTTAGAGCATGCTTGACGTCGTCAATATGCTTGGATAATGGATGGTCATGCATTTTTGCTAATGGAGAGCTGGGATCGTGTTGGAACGCGAGCAGCAAAGAACTTCTTGCCCCCCCTAAGCTATTAAGAATTTTTCCCGAGCGAATCGAATGTTGCATCCCTTGGCTATAGAGATTTTCAATTGAATGAGAAGACTCTCGCATCCCTGAAATACCGAAATATCCCAGAATGATAAATGCGAGAATAGTAAGAATAGATACAATTTTAAGCCGGACGCTGATGCTCTTCATGATACACCTTTACTTATTGAAATAATTATCAATTATTCGCTACGAATGTATTTCTTTATCGACCAGCTTTTATATTAGTACACCCTTGATAATAGATAGATTGCACTCAATTGATCTACATCAAGTTGGATATGAAAATTTTTATCATTTGCTAATTAAGGTAAACTAAACGCATAAAAAAGGCGCCATATTGGCGCCCAGTTGCTTTTTCTAATTGGTAGTTAACGATTACTGAATCTCAACATCCACTTTGCTACGCAGTGACTTCATTCCTCGCCCAATCACATCAGCGAACCCTATCACTGGTGCGTCATTTTTATTGGTCAATTTAATCGTCATAGTGGTATCACCTTTAACAATAAACTGAGCAATTTTATGTAGCTCTTCAGGAGTAAAGATAGAACGGCTTGCAATACGCTCAAACTGCTGATAAATGTCGCCCTGCTTACTATCAACAACTTTGACTAAAGCATCTTCAAACTCTTCAGACGTCAGAGGTTTTTCGTATGTATTGTATGGCTCAGGGAACGGTTGATTGCTGCGTTTAGTGCAACGTTCAGCATCATTACAACGATCAATATAGTTGATATAGAATCCGTGGAACACGTCAGTGAACATATATTGTCCCTGTTCAACCGCAACAGAAAGGTTGTTGACCGTAAAGTTACTCAATAAGCCGATAATATTGGCCTGATTTTTCATTGCTGCTTTCGGGTCATTTAAGATCGCCATATCACCATTATAGGTGTATTTGACCTGAGCTTTGAATGACAGTGGTAAGTTATCAAAACGTAGGGTCACGTCATCATCAGAGATAAAACGAGAACTTGAAACATCGTTATTAACATTCGCCTGAATGTGAAACGCATTATCAACTAAGGCGGTTTTAATATCGTCAGTCAACGCAGAATAGAACTTAGGACTTTCTGTCGCGATCACATCATTTAATGTTTTACCATCAAGTGAGCTTATCCCTTTTAGTGTCAAACCTACATTGGTCTTACCCATCGGCAGTGCGTGGTCACTCCCTTCAGATGCTGCAGCAAGATAAGATTTAATCCCAGAGATGGTCAACATATCGACTTTGAACGATTGCTGTGGGTTCTCGTAATTACTAAATTGGACTCCGCTCAATGAACAACTGTCATCAAACAACACACTACAACTCACTTGCTCTGTAGATAATTTCCCTACCTGACTTACCGACTTTTGATTGGCATCTGCAATCAAATTTTGAACAGCTTCTTCTGCTTTACTGTTCATTACGCTATTCGCGGCGAATGCTCCACCAACAATAACTACGGCTGCAATTCCGCCAATGACGCCTTTATTCATGATCTCTCCACGTTCTCGTCGCTAAACTTGATTGGTTGCGAGTACGATACACTAATTCCCAGACTAATTCCGTGCCAATATTAAGTGCAAATTGTTTACATTTTGCGATTTCACATAATATTGTCTTTTCTGCATGATTTGTATGCAATTAATAACCTGCATCCTACATGTTCACGAGGATCGGGTACATAGTTTTTGAGTAATAAAAGTAAGATAAGATAAGACTTTAGGTGAGTAACGGAATGGAACTCAAATTATAGAGAGGAATTATCGCCAGATGGCGACAAATTATAACTTTAATAAGTCCACGAACATCCTATGTCGTGGTTACTGTTTAGGGGTACTTTGGTAAAAATTCAATAGCCAACTTTCGTTTGTCAGGCTTAATTATTATGGTTTTTCGGATTAGATAAACAGCAGTCCAATAAATTGCCACATACTTACGTTCACTTCTTTCTCATGACGACGACGATCATAGATAGACATTGATGCATTTTTTTCTGCTTCAATTTCTCTTTTCGCTTCTTCTGCGTACATTACATTCATTGCCATTGCATAGTACATGTGTATCTCCTCATAGATTTTTTTAAACTCTCTTTGTGAAATTTACTTTCACTTTATGGTGTAAATTTTAGACAATTGTCACATTAAATGCAATATATATTGTAATTAAATTTCTTTTGGATTATTTATTTCATTGAATTTGAAAGGATTAAATTAGAAGTTTTTTTCACTAAAGACGGAGTTATGATACTCCCAACACCAATTACGATATGTAATGCGATAAAGAAGCCAAAACCGACCAAAAAAGCGATAAAATTGAGAAGAAGATTTTCATTACCCAGTTCATTAAAGCACTTAAATTACTAGATATTAGCAGAATACAATTAATTTACATGACGTGTATTTCTTTTGATTAAAATCAACACATGCAATCTAGTTTTACGCATCTATAACATAGAAAAATTAAGTAAAAATGCGCATTCTAAGTCTAGTTTATGACGTACTGAATTAGTCGTTAAGTCTGATTTAAACTCAAAACAATAAAGTAATTTTATTACCAATACGAACAAGCCAATAATATCGGCTTACGTGATCTATTTCAATATATTTATTTCATTTCAATTTAAATATGAAATTTTAATTTCAATTAGGTTTTGATAGGTAATTTACAGGAATAATCCGGTGCTGCTGAGCTAATCATCGTAGTGCACCAAATTCAATTGAAGTCAGACTTGAACAAGTCTTCTAGTCGATAAGAAAAATGAGGAGAAGTTGATAATGCTTCGTTGTCACTCTACTTCTCTATCCCCCTCTTTGCAGATTGATAGGACCTAATCCTTAGGCGTTATTTTAAAGCGTTTGCTATTTTTCATAGCAGCTTTCCTTGCGTCTCTTAACTTAATTATGCAAATAACTGAGTTAGAAAACTGAAGAAACCTTTGCGAGCTGGTTTGCTGAAAGTATAAGCAACAGCTTCGTTTTCACGTTTAGTTTCAACTTCTGCAGCTTCTTCACGAAGAGCTTTTTCTGCATAAATGACGTTCATTGCGATTGCGTAGTTCATAGTTATATCTCCAAATGTATCTTGATTTTAGTTTAAATCTTAGTGGAACAATGCACGAAACATGTTAACTAGACTAAAACGATGAGCAGGTTTGTTGAATGTGTAAGCAACAGCTTGCTCTGCTTTCTCAGCAGCTAGTTCACGTTTAGCTTCTTCTGCATAAATGACGTTCATACCCATTGCGAAGTTCATAGCTGTATCTCCAAATATGTCTTTATTTCGGTTTAAATCTTAGTGGAACAATGCACGAAACATGTTAACTAGACTAAAACGATGAGCAGGTTTACTGAATGTGTAAGCAACTGCTTGATCAGCTTTTTCGGCTGCTAGTTCACGTTTAGCTTCTTCTGCATAAATGATGTTCATACCCATTGCGAAGTTCATAATGTATCTCCTGTAAGTTTGTAGGTTTATTTCTTCAACGAGGAGAATATTAGATCTAAATCACACCACATGCAACGTTTTTTGTAATTTTTTTTCTAATAAAATTTTTATTTCATTTTACTGTTTTTATTAACGCATTAATTAATTTAAGTTACTGTTTTTAATTACATTTATTACAGAATACCGTTCTTTAAAATAGAGCAAAAACAAGGTGATGAAAATGCATCATAGCAAAAGTAAAGCGTCTTTCGTCACATAAAACCAACAAAATTTCGTAGTAAAATTACAGAATAAAACAAAATTCAAGGCTTTACATTGGATATAAACTGTTTAGAATTCGCGCTCCTGTTTAAAATCCACACAAGAAAGGACCACAATTTCTATGTATTTGGGCAACGTACTTGCGACGTTTTCTTTTTTACTTTGGGGGATTACTCCATTGTATTACCAGTATTTACCTGGTGCGCCCATGGATGAACTACTCGCAGTAAGGATTATTGCATCAGTACCAGTGACAGCTATTGCTCTGTTTTTTGTTAGTCAGAAATGGCCAAACATTACTGCGTTATTTAAAGACAAAAAATCATTTTTATACAGCACATTGGCCGCTCTGCTAATGTGTGTGTCTTGGTCTTCATTTACTTGGGCCATTACAAACGACAGAGTTATAGATGCGAGCCTTGGCTTTTTTATTAGTCCATTAACCATCGCGGCGATGGGAGTTTGGGGATTAAAAGAAAAGCTATCATCGGGAAAAGTTATTGCACTGTTCCTGGGCCTCATCGGTGTGTTGTACCAAGTAGCATGTTTTGGACAGGTGCCTTATATTGCTCTTTCAATGGCCTTCTTTTTTACGCTTTACAGCTGGTGTAAAAAGCAAGTTAGCTACGACTGGTGTTCTGGCCTTTTTGTCGAGTGCCTGGTTCTGGCGCCCTTTGCGCTGATCTACATTCTCGGTAAAGACGTACTAGTGGGAGCAGAATCTCTCAACTCTGGGGTAACAACGTTTTTCCTTTATCTTGGCAGTGCTCCAGTCACTCTAGCACCGCTTGTATTTTTCTCACTGGCAATACGTTGGACAAGAATGTCGACTATCGGATTTCTTCAATATCTGGAGCCAACATTACAGTTTGTTTTAGCCGTATTTGTTTTTGGTGAAGTATTCGATGATATGAAAGTCGTAAGCTTTGGTCTGATTTGGATTGGTTTGCTTTTTATTATTGTTGAAGCGTTTATTTCGCGGTTTACTGTATTGCAGTCCTTCTCTCTATCATTACCTGAAGCGATAGAGAAAGAAACCAAGTTTGCTTTTATTGAACCCAAATGGGGCCGAAAGAGCATCTAGTAAAATTAAAAAGGAGAGCGATGCTCTCCTTTCTATTAACCTGCAAACTGAATGTTTTGTCTCTGGCCGGATAAGAAGTTGGGAAACTTCTGCTTTACATAACGCTGCTCCGAGACCATATCTTTAAAACTCAGTCCTTTATCTAATTTGATGACCACTTCATTATCATCAAATCGTAAGATTGATCCTTCGATATCAACATCGTTTTCATCATGCAAAGAGACTGTAGCTGACATACGTAGGCCGCAATATAAACTGGCAACTTGCCCCATGAGAACACGCAGTCCCCCTTCCGAACTTTCACACACGGAAAACGTTTTATCTTCTACGCGAATGACTGGTCGAGCGCTTTTCGGATATCTTAACCGAAAATACTGACGCCTCTGTTCGCCTTCCGAAGCTGCCATAACTGACTCCAATTCAAAAATTAGACTAATTGATAAATGAGTTATTGGAATAATACATTATATCGGCACAGCTTATCAAAACTTAAACACAATAGGGAATTATTTGTGCTTCTTAATAACCACTTTTCCTTGGTACAACTTTAGTCTCAGTGTGATTTGACTCCACTTTCCACCATTTTAAGCCGCTCATTTTGTGAACTACTGTACTTTTCTAAGATAGGAATCTGCCTCAACTAATATTATGAGTAATATTATAAATCAAGAAACAAAAACAACGTAAACGTGAAAGAACCCTACAACATAATAATAAGGATGGACTCATGGCGTCTTCTATCGAGATTAAAAATCTTACCAAGGCCTATGGTAGTTCGACAGTGCTGGATAATATTTCTTTCGATATAAAAGAGAATGAATTTATTGTTTTTCTCGGCCCATCAGGCTGCGGGAAATCGACGCTACTGAGGATGATCGCTGGATTAGAAAGTTTATCTGACGGTGAAATCTGGATGAATGAACACCGTCTAGACACCTTAGCACCTGGAAAGCGGGACATCTCCATGGTATTCCAGAATTACGCTTTGTATCCACATATGACGGTTGAAGGAAACATGGCATTTGGGTTGAGAAACGTCGGAACGAACAGCGACGTTATTCAGCAACGAATTCAAAATGCGGCGCGAATATTGGAGATAGAACATCTTCTACAAAGAAAGCCCGCCGAACTATCTGGGGGTCAACGGCAAAGAGTCGCAATAGGCAGAGCTATTGTCCGTGAACCAACCGCATTTCTTTTCGACGAACCACTCTCTAATCTCGATGCGGCTTTACGCAGCAGAACCAGAATCGAAATTGCCCAACTTCATCAGCGAGTTCAGGCAACGATGATCTACGTGACACATGACCAAGTTGAAGCTATGACGCTCGCTGATAGGATTGTCGTTCTCAACCAAACGCACATTGAACAGATTGGAACACCCATAGAAATCTATCGCTATCCTGCCAGCAAGTTTGTGGCTGGATTCGTTGGTTCACCGGCAATGAATATCCTTTCTGTCGAACAACTTGATCGTTCTGGCGCTCATGCAGTGATTAACATCGATGGTATCGAAGCGATTCAAAGTCGTATCGAAACACAAAAACTACCCGATGATTATAACTTTGAAATGGGTATTAGAGCTGAAGATATCTACATTGTTGAGAATGAAACTGAGGCTCAAACATGCGGGCAAATTCAGTTTATAGAGCGCTTAGGAGACAGAACCCTTGCCTATATTCTGCTAGACAATCAGCAAATGATCATTGCAGAGACCAATAGTAAACAACCCATCGTGAATAAACAGCGCGTTTATCTCAAGTTTGATTTCGACAATATTCATTTATTCGACTCCAAAGAAAGAGCGTACCAGGGAGGTCGGTATGATTGAGGCCCGAACTCACACTGAGCGCTGGAGCAATCTGCTTTTTCTTGCGCCTTATTTACTGGTATTTATCGGTATGATTGTGATTCCACTGTTTTGGGGAATCAATTTAAGTTTTGAAAAAGTAGACTTATTTGGCCCCGGCCATTATGTTGGCTGGAAAAATTATGAACGCCTATTTAGCAATAAAGTGTTCATTCAAACGGTCTGGAACACCTGTTATTTCGTTTTACTTACGGTACCTGTTCTAGTGGTCGTCGGTCTTTTACTCGCTATGGCACTCAACCAACAATCGCGCACAGCCAATATCCTACGCGGTATCTTTTTCGCATCGACGATTTTGTCAGTGACGGTGGTTACTCTGATTTGGCGCATCATTTTTATTCCTAATGATGGCTTTATGGCGATGGTTTTCAACGGATTAAATCTGGAGCCCATCGCCTTTCTTTCCAGTCCGGATTGGTCATTAGTTTCAATAGCGATTGCTACGATCTGGTGGTGTCTGGGGCTGCCGATGATTCTGTTTACTGCTGCTTTACAGCAAATTCCTCGAGAACTGTATGAAGCAGCTCAACTCGATAACGCAGGAAAATGGACCACATTCAAGAGTATCACTCTGCCCTCGATAACCAGAACCATTGTGCTGGTCACCATTATTCAGATCATCATGCAGTTTCAGTTATTTGGCCAAGCATTATTAATGACCAACGGTGGTCCTAATAACTCATCTCGCTCTATTGTCATGTTCATTTATGATGCTGGATTTCGTCGCTGGGATATCGGTATGGCAGCCGCTGCCTCACAAATACTCTTCCTGATTATTCTTGCTGCGGCTATGGCCCAGTTTGCATTTAGTCGTAAAAAGGGGTGATACGATGCGCTCTGAAAAGTTACAGTCTCATTTTCCAACCAAACCTATGTCTGATTCAGCCAAAACCTATCAACCGACGAATCATTCAACCCTGACACCATGGTTAATACTAACTATCGTACTGTCTTTAGTCATGCTGGCGCCATTTTTGTGGATGGTTGGACTAAGTCTCAAAGACAATCAGGAGTTAATGCTCGGAACGAATTCCGTTTTTGCCTTTCCCTATACTCTGGATAACTACCTAGATATTTTTCACAACTCAATGGTATTTCGTTGGCTCATGAACAGCGTTGTTGTTTCAGGGCTCATGACATTGGGTGTATTAACCCTTTCATCTCTCGCTGGGTACGCTTTTGCCCGACTCGATTTTCCGATGAAAAGATCACTATTCATCATCGTACTAATGGGATTAGCTGTACCAGAACAAGCCGTCATTATCGCCCGTCATCAAATCTTTAGTGATCTGCAGTTACATAACACGTATTGGGGATTAATCCTTCCGGGGTTATCCGCTCCTTTTGGTGTATTTCTGATGACGCAGTTTTTTAAGGCTATCCCCAAGGAAATTGATGAAGCCGCCATTATGGATAACGCATCAAAATTCCAAATATTTTGGAAAGTACTACTGCCTTTAACCATTCCAGCTCAGGCAACATTAGCAATTCTTACGTTTCTAACGTCGTGGAATGACTATTTCTGGCCTCTAATATCCGCTACCGATAAGTCGATGTATACGATTACCGTTGGTATTGCTTCTTCACAGACTAACTTTGCACAAAGTGAAGGTTTAGGATTTTTGAGTGCTCAGGCTATCTTCTCAGCGATACCCATTATTCTGGTCTACCTCTTCTTTCAACGCCATATTGTAACTGCTGTCGCTGGAGGTGCTGTAAAACAATAATAACGATAAAAATCAGACTAAAACAACAACGTGAATAAAGGCCTACATAATGAAAACTAGTATTAAAACATTAATTCTGGCGATGAGCTGTTTATCAACAGCGGGCATCGCTCAAGCAAACACAGAACTTCATGTCCAACGCTTCTTTGGTGCATGCGATGCAGAATACGGTAAATCTGTTGATGTTGACGCAGCGACAGGTGAATGCGGCATTATGACTACGCTGATTAATAAATTTAATCAGGAAAACCCCGACATTGATGTCAAAGTATCAACCGTTGAATGGCCAGGATACGATCAGTTAACTGCACAAATGGCATCA
Source organism: Vibrio viridaestus (assembly GCF_003856525.1). Taxonomy (GTDB): domain Bacteria; phylum Pseudomonadota; class Gammaproteobacteria; order Enterobacterales; family Vibrionaceae; genus Vibrio; species Vibrio viridaestus. Next base: position 93,604 of record NZ_RJVQ01000006.1, on the reverse strand, counting down.
AGAACGCCACCCGATGTCGTAACGATGCATAACTCTGTTATTTCGGATTATCAATCTCGCCAGTTGATCGTTCCTATCGATGATTTTCTTAAACGGCAGGGCATCGATAAGGCTATGTTTACCCCGACGTCATCAAATGGTGTTACACGTGATGGCCATTTCTTCGGACTGCCTCTCGATACGTGGACGATGCTATTCCATATGAATATGGATCTAATGAAAAAAGCAAACCTCGTAGATGATCAGGGCAAAGCCATTTTTCCGACATCGCCACAAGAACTGCTCGATCAGGCGCATCAGTTTAAAAAGTTAACTGGAAAGCCGTATTTTATTCAAATACTGACCAACGAAACAGCGGCTTATGCTCGTTTCTTTTATACTTACATGTTCCAGCAAGGTAGCCAGTTCTTTGCCGATCCTGAGCATATAAACTTACAAACTCAGGATGCTAAAAATGCCGTTAATCTGATGCGAGCAATTTACAAAGATAATCTCACCACGAAAAATATGGATTATCCTGCCACCGTATCATCGTTCAGCAACGGTGATGGCGGTGTTTTATTAAACGGTAACTGGTTGATCAGTAATTACAATAAACAGTCTCATGACCAATCAAGTCCTCTATACAATAACTACGATGTCGCACCCTACCCTTTTCTTTATCATCAAGAAAAAGCACACTATGTTGACGGCCATTCTTGGGTAGTGCCCAATAAACGTCGCTCAGCAGAGTTAGACGCAGCCATCGGTAAGTTCTTTAAATTTTTTGCCGATAATGATTACCAGTGGTCCAGAACCGGTCATTTACCCAGTGTCAGCTCGGTTTTAGATGATCCTAAATTTTTAGCCTTACCGCATCGTTCAGAAATTCTGTCTATTACGCAGACTGGGAAGGGTTTACCCTCTGGCGTGAAACGGCAATTTGCTATTCAAGATATTATCGGGGAAGAACTCGCTGCGGCCGTCATTGGAGATAAATCTGTTGATGATGCACTGAGTGATGCACAACAACGAGTCAATGACATGTTAAGCAATTTATAGATTTGTTCATGGTGACCACCTAAATATCGGGTGGTCAAACCGATGGATCGTAAGCACATTTAGATAAATAGAAGAAGAATGCCCATGCGTAAGAAAAAAGTCACCATGTTGGATATTGCAACAGCCGTTGGTGTCTCACAGCCTACAGTTTCTGTTATTTTAAATGGTTCTGATAGCATTAAAATTTCGCCAGAAACGCGAGATAAAGTCATCAGAAAGGCACATGAGCTGGGGTATAAGTTCAAAACTAATGTACCTCACTCATCTGCACATCGTCGTATTGCTCTCATGATTAATAGCATGAATATGCACGACCCTTTTATTAATGCTTTGAGTGCGGCCAAGGTTAAGGCATGGGAACTCGATACGGTTCTAACCGTATTCGACTTTGAGGACAACGATGATCTAAGAACTACGATGCTGGAAGACATTAACTCCGGTGGTTTCGATGGTCTGATCTACGCCCTCAATACTCCAAGTCACATCGATGAAGCCATTCCGACCACTCTACCTATGGTCTTTCTCAACTGCACTAACGATGTTTACAAACAAGACGTGGCATCTATTACCACCTCAGATTTCATTGGCGGATACAAAGCGACCCAACATCTCATCGAGAATGGTCACAAAGATATTGCCATGATCTGTGGTGAAGACTGGGCAGAGTCATCTATTCAAAGAGTTCGTGGATTTCGTCAGGCAATGACTAATGCAGATAACATCATTAATGACAGCTGGATTTTGGAAGGGAACTGGTCGTTAAAGCAAGCGTATCACCAAGCATTGACTTTACTGGAACACCATCCTCGCCCCAGCGCCATTTTTTGCGCCAGTGACTTAATGGCATTAGGTGTATATCAGGCTGCCGCCAAACTCGAACTGTCAATTCCAAATCAACTGTCTGTCATGGGTTACGACAATCAATTACTTGCCAATGAAGTTACTCCGGGTCTATCTACCATTGATTTACCCTATGATGAGATGGGCCGAATCGCCGTAGAGGTTCTTCTGTCGCAGCAAACATCAGACTTAAAACTAATCAAAGTGGAAGGAGAACTCTTTATTAGAGAATCGACTCAATCCTACGCTGAATAACAAAAACAACAAACTTTACTGTACTACTGAAAGTATGGAGCAAGCATGCGTTTTAATAATCCAATAATAGAGCAACGAGCCGATCCATTCGTCTATCTTCATAGCGATGGCTATTACTATTTTACTGCATCAGTGCCTGAATACGATCGACTCGAACTTAGGCGAGCATCATCGCTGGCGGGGCTGAATACAACGACAGAAATCGTCACAGTTTGGAATAAACCCGATACAGGGCCCTGCAGTGATTTGATCTGGGCCCCTGAAATACACTACATAAATGGGGTTTGGACAATCTATTTTGCTGCGGCGCCTAACAGAGAAATAAAAGATAATGCCTTTCAGCATAGGATGTATGCGATAGTCACTCGTGACGCAAATCCACTCACAGCGGTTTGGTCTGATCCGGTACAAGTCGATAGTGGCCTAGCTTCTTTCTGTCTTGACGCGACTTGTTTTGAACATAAAAGTGAATGGTATTACTTGTGGGCTCAGAAAGACGCTGTTATCCCTGGTAACTCTTGCTTATACATCGCGAAACTGAGTTCTCCTATCTCATTACAAACTCATCCAGTCTTACTTAGTAAGCCTGAATTGGAATGGGAAGTGCAGGGATTTTTGGTGAATGAGGGGCCTGCCGTATTAAAGCGTAATGGAAAAATATACGTGACGTATTCAGCCAGTGCGACTGATGAACGCTATTGTATGGGACTATTAACCATTGATGATAACGCAGACCTTCTTAATGCTGAAAACTGGATAAAGAACCCATTACCCATTTACACCACAGTGGAAGATAAGCACATCTTTGGTCCGGGGCACAACAGCTTTACCACCAGCCCAGATGGTACTCAGGACTATATGATTTATCATGCTCGAAACTATAAAGGAATTGAAGGTGATCCACTGTGGGATCCTAATCGTCATACGAGAGTGCATAAGATTGAATGGGATGAGAACGGAAACCCACTCTGGGGGCGGTTAGATAATCAGGTAGAATTCTAGAGAAAAGCCCAGCATAACGTTTACGCTGGGCTAAATAGATTAATCAACAGTAACGTCAAAACCTGTAAAGTACTGTTTCGCCAAACGCTCAACCGTACCATCAGCTTTCACTTCAGCAATTGCCTTATTCAGAGCATCTTTAAGCTCAGTGTCTCCTTTACGAAGCCCAAAACCGATACCACTACCGAGAATCTTTTTGTCTTCAACTGGCTTACCAACAAAAGCATACCCTTTACCTGCAGGTGTGCTTAAGAAGCCCGACTGACCAGCAGCAGACATGACTAGCGTTCCATCGATACGCCCCAACACCATATCAGAGTAAACCATGTTTTGATCTTTATACGACGTGATTGTGACACCTTTTGGTTCCCAATGTGCTTTTGCGTAAACTTCCTGGATAGACCCTTGAAGAACACCGATATTTTTGCCTTTCAACGCCTCAGCAGTTGGCGCTAATCCTTGACCTTCACGAGCGATAAGTTGAGTTGGAATACGATAAATTGGGTTGGTGAAGTCAATTGCTTTCATGCGTTTTTCAGTAATATTCATCGCTGAGTTTATGACATCAAATTTCTTAGACTGTAGAGCTGGAATTAGAGTGTCAAAACTGCCTTCCGTCCATGAACATTTAGCCTCAGCCTTTTCACAAATCGCTTTACCTAGTTCAACATCAAAACCCACCAATTCACCTGCAGCATTTTTACTTTCGAATGGAGGATATTCAGCTTCGAGTCCATAACGAACTTCACTGATAGCCCATGATGATGCTGAAGCAAGCAGGCCTAAAGATGCCAATAATAAATGTGATTTTTTCATCCGGATTTCCTTAAATCTTATAAAACCTAATTTGTTAAAGTAATTAGTAAAAAACGCGATTTTTTAGTGCTGGTAACTGTTGTCGTACTTTCTGTAGTTCCGAGATATCCATCTCTGCGATCACCACACCGTTACCCTCTTCTTGTTGTGCAAGAACCTTTCCCCATGGGTCGATAATCATCGAGTGACCATAAGTGCGACTGCCATTCGGGTGAATCCCTGTCTGCGCAGCAGCAATAACATAGCACTGGTTTTCAATTGCCCGAGTGCGTAATAATAGCTCCCAATGCGCCTGACCGGTTGTGTAGGTAAAGGCAGCAGGTGCTGTAATCAATTCATAACCACTATTCTGACGGTAAAATTCAGGAAAGCGCAGGTCATAACAAACCGATGGCCGGACATCTATTTCATCGATACGAAACGTTTTAATAGCATTCCCCGCAGAGAGAATATCGGCTTCTCGATACGCTTCCTTCCCATTATCGAAGCCAAACAGATGCACTTTATCGTAACGACCGAGACATTCTCCTTCAGGAGAAAATAACAACTGACTATTAAAGACTTTCTCTTTTTCTGGAGACAGTAGCGGTATCGTTCCTGCGATAAGGAAAATCTTATGTTGTTTTGCTAACGCAGACATCGAATCCTGAATCGGTCCATTAAGGTACTCTTCGCCAATCTCAACACGGTCCTGATCCTTTTCTCCCATCAGGCAAAAGTACTCCGGCAAAAGAATAATCTCAGCACCAAGCTTCACCGCATCATTTACCAATGATTCGGCTAACTCGATATTGTCCTCAACTACTGAACCACTGTTCATTTGAATTGCTGCGATTTTCATGGGATTCGTTTTTCCTTATGCAAACTGTCTTAGCGCTTTTGCACCAGCAATAATTGTATCGTCATCTTTTGCAAAAGAGAGTCGAATGAAGCCGTTATCCGTACCATCGCTATAAAACGCAGATAAAGGAATCGTTGCGACGCCAAATTCTTTGATCAGTCGAGTAACGACCTGTGCGTCGCTTTCATCAGTAAGGTGACGGAAATTAGCCAATACGAAAAAAGATCCATTAGAAGGTAATAACGTAAATGGACCATCTTTAAGCTCGTTCAGTAGTAGATCGCGTTTAGCCTGATAAAACTGCGACAGATGAAGGTAGGTCTGTGGGTTTTCCATATACTTAGCAAACGCATATTGCATCGGAGTATCAGCAGAAAACATCATAAACTGGTGTACTTTAAGTATCTCTTTCATAATCTCTGCAGGAGCAACACAGTACCCTACACGCCATCCAGTTACATGAAAGGTTTTACCAAATGAAGAGACAATAACACTGCGAGAGGCAAGCTCAGAATGGGTAGCCATACCATGATGCGCACGACCATCAAATACCATGTGCTCGTACACTTCATCAGAAAGGATAACAATATCGGTATCCCGACAAACACTCGCTAACTGTTCTAAATCATCCTGACTCATCACCTGCCCAGATGGGTTATGTGGTGTATTCAAAATGATCATCTTAGTGTTGCTCGTAATTGCCGCTCGGACTTCGTCCCAGTTAATCGAAAACTCGGGTACAGATAACTTAATCCCGATAGGTTTCGCGCCCTGTAGTCGCACTATGGGCGCATAACTGTCAAAAGAGGGCTCAAAGAAAATCACTTCATCACCAGGATGCACCAACGCTGAAATAGAGGAATAGAGAGCTTCACTGGCACTGGCTGTCACTGTCACTTCACTCTGCGTATCGTAATGACGTCCATACAAGCTTGCTATCTTTTCAGCAATTCGCTCCTTAAGTGGCTCATATCCTGTCATGGATGCATACTGATTGTGACCGGCTTGCATCGCTTTTGTTACTTCATCGATAAGGTCAGGATCACAAGGAAAACTAGGCGCCCCCTGAGAAAGATTAATTGCGTTATATTCAGAAGATAACTGCCCAATAACAGAAAAAATAGTCGTGCCCACATCCGCCAGTTTTGAACGTGGCTGTACCGGGGTTTTAATCATGAATAACGCTCCGAAATTCTTTGAGTATGTTAGATTCATTTAACGAAATTAGTATTGTGACCACCAGCGAATTGTTGTCATAATAGGCATGATAAAAACGCATACCTGAGCCAACGAATTATGTCGCGAAGAACGCCACCTTTTAATGCTCTTTACACTTTTGCTATTACGGCAAAACACCTTAATCTGACCCATGCAGCCAAAGAGCTTTTTGTTACGCAGGGTGCGGTGAGCCGTCAAATAGCCACATTAGAAGAGTATCTTGGATATAAAGTGTTTCAGCGTCATGCTCGCGGTCTTGCGCTCACGCCAGATGGTGAGAAACTGCTACCTCAGGTGACGAGATCATTCGCCGAGTTGATCGAGGCAGCCCAGCCTTTCGACGAAACACACGGAGAAATCAAGCTAAAAGCCCCGACTTGTTCAATGCGTTGGCTAGTCCCTAACTTAATGCATTTGCAGGACACGCACCCCAACATCAATGTGTCTCTTACCACAACAACGGATCATAACGTTGATTTCAATAAAGAAGACTATGACGCAGCCATTATTTTCTCGACTCACGCTCTACCTGAGGGAGAAAACTGCATCAAATTATTTGATGAAGCAATAACCCCGGTCCTGGCCAGCCACCTCTATAACAAGCCGAGCCAATTTGATTGGTCTAAGTGGACATTTCTTCACCCATCAAAACAACAAACCGATTGGCATTTATGGTTAAAAGAGACGGGAAACCAGCAAATTGGGATGCGAAAGAATCAGTATTTCGACACCATGGACTTAGCGATCAGCGCGGCCATCCAAGGCTTTGGTATCGCGATGGCAGATGCGACACTGGTGGAAGAAGATATTCACATGAACCGCCTATCCAAGCCGTTTGAGCAAACCATAAAAACAGGCGCAAGTTACTATCTGATGCATCGAACGGGCACAAAAACGCGCCCGTCCCTAAACGAATTTATTGAATGGTTTTCTTAGCGAGAGCCGATATATGACGCATGGATGCAATCAACAGCTCTGGTGATACTTTCTCTGGCATGTTATCCATATCGGCAGTTTCAACTGCTTTCGTAGCAATGGCCATTAGCTCTTCATCAGATAAGTCGGCAATCTCCTCCAATGTCACTGGCACCTGACACTCTTTTGCCAATTGAATTGCCTCCAACACTTCTGCGTCAGAGCGACCTTCCAGTACAAGCAGACATAAATTCCCAAAGCCAACTAGTAGACCATGACCATAATCACGCGTTTTATCCAGTACTGTAAAGCCTTCAAACAAAGCGTGAGCAGCTGCTACGTGTTCGCCTACGCCCATAATTGAAGTAAATCCAGCAAAGGTAAAGATGGCATCCATAACTTGCTCAAGAGCACTACCTGGCTGACCCGATTCAACTTCATCTACTGCAGCTTTACCAAACCGCTCGATAATTTCAAAGCATACTTTCCCATTGGCGAAGGCAGCCATATTCATACTGTAATCAGGTGCTCCACCGCATATAACGCGATATTCATACAGCTTCGCTAAAGTATCGCCAAGGCCGGCAGCCAACCAACGCACAGGACTGCGTGCAATAATTTCACCGTCTATGACCACTACATTAGGCGCTTTTTTTAGATGCGCCATGTTGTCGTAATGCCCATCTTCATCGTACATAATAGACACTGCAGAAACGGCAGCACACGTCGCAGCGATAGTCGGTATGGCGACTACTGGCAACGAAAGACGATCAGCTGCAGCTTTGGCGGCATCAATCGCTTTACCACCACCGACAGCAAAAATCATATCCGCAGACTGGTTTTGAGCTTCGCTCACCATATTCGCAATATTGACCGGAGAGACTTCTCCGCCAAACCAGTGGTAACTGACGTGTACTTCAGCGTTAGTTGCTGTTAAGACATCAGCTAATACCGGCTCGATCGCAGCAAGTGCTCGATGACCACCAAAAACGCATATACGCTTGGCCGTGATAACAGAAAACAAATCACGGACACATCCGTTGCCACGAAGAATATGAGCCGGAAAAGACAATACTGAAGACATAACGTTATCCGTTGATTAAGAAATTTGTTGAAAGTAATGGCGCATAATATCGCAGCTCTTAACAAACTGGTTCTGCTCATGTGCCGATAAGGTAATAGGCATCGTGTCTCTGACACCCATGTGACCAATAACACAAGGAATGCTGGCGTACACGCCCTCTTGTCCATACTCACCTTTGAGTAAGGTTGAGCAAGGTAAGATTCGTCCGCTATCACGGTAAATGGCATCGATTAATTCAGCAGTCACGCTACCAATACCAAACTCAGTAGCCCCTTTTCCCATAACAATATCCCACCCGGCACCAATGACCTCTTTCTCGATTTTAACAAAATCAACATGTTCGAAATGACCAACGCATTCCTGTTGCCATTCGGTTAATGGTTTACCCATGATGGATATAGCGCTGAAAGCCAGTACCTGACTGTCACCATGCTCCCCCAAAGAGTAGGCTTGGATATCCTTGGGAGACATGTGTAACTCACGAGATAAAGCGCTACGAAAACGAGCAGAATCAAGTAGTGTTCCAGTACCAATCACCGGAGCACTGACTTTAGTCGATAAATACTGAGCCACGACATCACAAGGATTGGTTATAGAAATAATGACACCGTTAAATCCAACTCGACTTAATTGGCTTGCTATTTCATCAACAACCTCGATATTACTATCAAGTTCTTCAAGTCGGTTTTCTTTAAAAATTGGGCCGCTTGCAGCAAGAACAACAATGTCAGCATCAGAAATGTCGTCATAACTGCCACATTCCAGCTGCATATTATGGTCAAGAAAAGCCGTTGCGTCAGCGAGATCCTGACAGTGACTTTGAACCTTTTGGGTATCCGTATCAATAAGAACTAAGTCATCTACCAATGAGCGCGTTACCAGACAACTGGCAACATGGGAACCAACTCGTCCAACACCAATAATAGCGACCTTTCTTCTTTGGATACTCATCTCTCACCTCACGCAACTATCTGGAATGATACAGTAATCAGATGACATAAAATGAGTAGCGATTTGTCGTCATGGAAGATATGAGTAAAACTCATTTCTATATTGAGATGAAAAAAAACCTGCCATCGGTGGCAGGTTTTAATAATAAAATTAAACGCTTATTTTAGAGCACCAGATAGGAACTGCTGTAGGCGTTCACTTTTAGGGTTGGTCAGAACCTGGTCTGGATGTCCCTGTTCTTCAATAACACCCTGATGCAAGAAAACCACATGATTGGATACATTTCTTGCAAACCCCATTTCATGGGTCACAACAATCATAGTTTTCCCTTCTTCCGCTAGCTTTTGCATGATTTTAAGCACCTCACCCACCAGCTCTGGGTCAAGAGCTGACGTTGGTTCATCAAACAAAAGTACTTCAGGTTCCATCGCCAGAGCTCGGGCAATCGAAACACGCTGTTGCTGTCCACCAGACAAATGCGATGGGTATTTAGTACGATTACTCTGATCGATTCCCACTTTATCCAAGTAGTGTTCGGCTTTTGCTTGGGCTTCTTCTTTACTCATACCCAAAACATTAACCGGAGCCGCCATAACATTTTCAAGCACGGTCATATGTTCCCACAGGTTGAAGTGCTGGAATACCATGGTCAACTTAGTGCGCAGTAGTTGGAGCTCTTTTTTATCAATAACGTTGAGCTGTCCATCTTTATCTGCCTGCATCGAAATAGACTTACCGTTGACGAAGATTTCCCCCTGGCAAGGCTTTTCTAAAAAGTTAAGGCAGCGCAGAAAGGTACTCTTACCTGAACCAGAAGACCCAATGATACTGATTACATCACCTGGATTTGCCTGAAGTGAAATGCCCTTAATCACCTCATGCTCGCCATATTTTTTGTGTAAATCTTTAACGGCTAGTTTTGTATCTTTCATGGCAAATCCTAGTGAGCTTGTTGCGTAACTGGTTTTAAATGTTTAAGCCAATGCTTTTCTGCACGCTTAAATAAACCAATCAAAATAAACGAAATAATTAAATATAATACTGCTGCTATACCGAATGCCTGAAATGACATGTAGGTTGCAGAGTTAACATCACGGGCGATTTTAAGCAAGTCAGGTACCGTAGCAGCAAACGCAAGTGATGTAGAATGAAGCATCATTATGACTTCATTACTATAAGCGGGTAAAGCACGACGCAATGCCGATGGAATAATGATCTTAGTGTACATTTTCCAGGATGAGAAACCGTAAGCCTTTGCTGCTTCAACTTCCCCATACTTAGTTTCACGCATGGCTCCGGCAAAAATTTCTGTCGTGTACGCACACGTATTGAGTACCAATGCGATCAGGACACAATTGTATCCACTGCGGAAAAACCAATTTAAGAACTCAGTATCTCGAACAAACTGCAGCGTGTACACACCGGTGTAAAACACCAATAATTGTACATACAAAGGTGTTCCGCGAAAAACGTAAGAGAAAGTCCACACAGGAAGCCAGAAACGTTTCTTACTTGAAACACGAGCGACTGCTAACGGAACTGACAAACAGAAGCCAATAGTGACGGAAATGATCAACAACCACAGTGTCACTGCAACACCAGTCCAGCGATAACCATCCGTCCAAAGATAAGATATGCCGTATTCTCTAATAAGATCAATCATAGCTCTGCGTTCCTTTTACCAGTGGAGTAACGTTTATTCAGCCAGTAAAAAACCAGATTGGACAATGTGGTAAACACCAGATAAAGAGCAGCAGCTACGATGGTAAAATAAAAGAATTCGTAAGTACCCTTACCAGCTTGTTGAGTGGCTTTGACCAAATCAGCAAGTCCAATGATCGATACCAGTGCCGTTGCTTTTAGTGTGATAAGCCAGTTATTCGACAATCCAGGCAGAGCAAATCGCATCATCTGCGGGAATATGATCATACTAAAGACCTGCCATGGCGAGAAACCATAAGCAACACCCGCTTCAATTTGACCTTTAGATACCGTCATAAAGGCACCACGGAACGTTTCTGTAAAATACGCGCCGTAGATAAACCCAATGGTTAACACACCCGCAGTGAAAGGATCGATATTAATTTGATCGATACCCACGGCTTCTGTAATAGAGTTCACCCCCATTTGTAGTCCGTAGAAAATCATTAACATCAAGACCAAATCGGGGACGCCACGAATTAAAGTGGTATAAGCATCTGAAATCAACGCAAGGGGTTTTGACGCGAACAACTTCGCTGTCGCAGCAAGTAATCCGAGTAAAACAGCGACGATAACCGACAGCACTGCTAACTCAAGAGTTACGACACAGCCTTTCCAAATCAGCTCGCCATAATCATAAAACATACGGAATAACCTCAACCTTTGAGCATGTCTATTCATAATAAACAGGCTTTTGTTGTTATTCACATTGAGACGTGAATCACTAAAAATCTATGAAAACTGCAAATTTAAACATTGGCAGTCTGATGGCGGAGAAGTCTACCACAGTTATTTTGATAGCGTGATAGTAATATTGACGGTTTAGTCAATTTTTAGCCGAAGAATATTCTGAATAAGTATGCATTCAAAGTTAATTGAGTCAATATGAATGAATTATCGTTTCACTATCTAATTTTATTCAAAGACCAATTTCATATAAAAGTCAGGGTATTACTCTCTAAAGAAAAGAACCCTGACAATATATTAGCCATTCGCAACCGAACTCAGTCCACCGTTTCTTTCTGACCACGTTGCGAGAAAGCTTTTCAATTTATCCGATTTGGGTTGGTTGAACAGAGTATTGGGGTGACCACTTTCTTCTATACGACCATTAGCCAGAAATAGCACTTTATCTGATACCTGAGCCGCAAATCCCATCTCATGCGTTACGATCATCATCGTCATACCCTCATCAGCAAGAGATTTCATTACTTTAAGAACCTCACCAACTAATTCAGGATCCAATGCAGAGGTTGGTTCATCAAACAACATCACGTCTGGCTCTCTGGCTAACGCTCTTGCGATAGCAACCCTTTGTTGCTGGCCTCCAGATAACGACGTTGGGTAAGCATCTTTTTTATGATCCATGCCCACTTTGGTTAATACATCGATAGCTTTTAGCTGTGCTTTATCTCTTGCCCACTTATCAACAATAACCAGAGGCATCATTACGTTCTCCATCACAGTCTTATGAGGCCACAGATTAAATTGCTGGAATACCATTCCGACATTGTGCAAATCTTTCTGGGTTAAGTGGCTAGGTTTAAGCTGTAAATCACCGGCCCCGGTAATTCCATATCCGACCATATTGCCGTCAATATACACCTCTCCATCATCATACTGCTCTAAGAAGTTCAGACACCGCAACATGGTACTCTTTCCCGAACCCGAACCACCGATGATAGAAACGACCTCGCCTCGATATACATTGAGATCAATCCCTTTCAAAACCGTGTTTTCACCAAATCTCTTCTTGAGCCCTTTCACTTCAATCACTGGCTTATCATTATGCTTCATTGCTGTTCCTTAATTTGTCAGATAACGAGTTGAGTAACGCTCAAAAGCCATTGAAGCTTTGGATATAAGAAACGTGATAATCCAATAACACACAGCTAAGAATAAATAAGGTTCAATCACAGAGAACGTTTCGGTCGACATTTTTACTGCCGATGTTGTCATTTCAGGTACTGTAATCACCGACAATACCGCAGACTCTTTTACTAGCAGCATGGTTTGGTTCAACATAGGCGGCATGATTAAACCAAACATCTGTGGTAACCGGATATGCCAGAAGACCTGGGCTGGAGAGAATCCTAAGTCAAATGCAGCCTCTATATGCCCCTTGGGAATGCTTTCAAAACCGGCACGATAAATCTCAGCAAAATAGGCACAACCATATAAACCCAATCCCCATATCCCCACTTCCATCGCCGAAGCATTAATACCAATAAACGGACCGCCATAAAAAACGAGAAATAGCTGAACCAGCAGCGGTGTTCCACGAAAGATGGTGATGTAAACACGGTAAATGATTTTTACAAGGACATTGTCTATCTGATAAATCAGACTAAACACCAATCCACCAATAAGACCGATGACCAGAGCTCCGAGACAAACATATAGTGTATAGCCAATCCCTTTAAGCAGTAACGGTCCGTATTCTAGGTATAGATGAAAATCCATTTCTTCTCCCTAATGCTTAAGTCGTCTTTCGAGCAATCGGCCAATTTCACTTACACTCATGGTCAACACAAGATATAAGGCTCCAGCGGCTAGAAAGAACTCAATTGGACGGTACGTTGTTGATGAATACTGCTGCGCAACTCGCATAAGCTCAGTGACAGCAATCGTTGAAATAAGCGATGAATTTTTAATGATATCGATAACCTCACTAACCAACGCTGGTAACGTCACTCGAATGACCTGAGGTAATTCCACATAGATAAACGATTGATAACGTGATAGTCCATTGACCCAAGCGGCCTCGACTTGCCCTTTAGGTAATGCCGTGAAACCACCGCGTAAAATTTCTGATTGTATCGCGCCACTATTCATCCCCAGAGTCAAAATAGCAGCCACAAGAGAAGGTACAGTGATTCCCGCTAGGGGAAGGAAAAAAAACACGATGCTTAATTGAACCAACAATGGTGTACCACGAAAAGCACTTACATAGAATGTTGAAATAGAACGTAATAGTCGATTTTTAGATGAGCGAGCTAGGTAAGTTAGTGCTCCGATAATAAAACCACAGCCAATAGCCACTAAAGAGACCCAGAATGTCGTCCAGAGTCCCTGAAGTAGCGCCATGCGATATTCCCAAATAACGGTAAAATCAAACATCGCATCTCCTTATGTATGGCGTCGAGAAAAAGAGGCTGCGCAAACACACAATAGCTCGAACATCATTGTTGCTCCGGTAAGAGCCGTCATTCCAGATTGATCAAATGGTGGTGCAACCTCTACCACATCAGCCCCAATGATATTCAAACTACTAAGAGAGCGAATCATCTGCTGAGCTTCAAACGTTGTAATGCCCCCTACCTCTGGTGTTCCAGTACCTGGTGCGAAACAAGGATCCAAAACATCAACATCAAAAGTGACATAGACTTTACTGTCGCCAACCACTGTCTTTATCTCTTCAATTACTCGCTCTAATCCCATCTGATAAAACTCTTCAATATGGATAACACGCATGCCACTGTCATAACTGAACTTCCAGATATCCTTATCTGTCACGCCGCCACGAATACCAATCTGAATCGTTTTCTTCGGGTCGATTAACCCTTCATCTGCAGCAACTTTAAATGGAGATCCGTGATGAAATTTTGAGCCCAGATAAAAATCACCAGTATCGCAGTGGGCATCAAAATGCACTAAAGCAACCGGACCATCTTTCGCCATCGCTCTCAAAACAGGGAGAGTTACCGAGTGATCACCACCAACGGATAACGGAATAACACCCGCATCTTTAACCTGTTGATAATAGTTTTCTATAGCTTTATGAGCCCCCGTGAGCTCAAAAGGACTATCAGGTAGAGCATCGCCAAAATCCCCCACTCGGGTCAGGTCAAATGGCGCAATTCCGGTTGCTTGATTGATCGTTCTCATCAGTGTCGATTGATTACGAACTTCTCTGGGTCCATGTCGAGCTCCAGCTCTATTCGTAACACCACCATCAAACGGAATACCAATCAATGCAATATCAAACAAACTTAAATCTGAAATGATCGGTACACGCATAAAAGTAGGAATCCCTGAATAGCGAGCCATCTGTTGAGATTCATAACTCATTGTTCTGATTCCTTATTATGAGCGATATACCCGATTGTGTTCATTAGCAGTTGGGCCGCGAGAATACTGGTAATTTCATTGGGATCATAAGGGGGCGCTACCTCGCATAAATCGACACCAACAATGGAACCTCGTTTCGCTAACTGCTCGATAACCTCAAGCACTTCGTAATATTGAAAACCACCGTGACTAGGTGTTCCCGTTCCCGGTGCGATACTTGGATCGAAGCCATCAATATCAACCGTCACGTAGTAGCGTTTTCCAGCCGGAATTTGTTCTATAAGTTCATCAAGCGATAACCGACGAAACTGACGAACAGATAAAATAGTCGAGCCAGCCGCTCTGGCATCATCGTGATCGGATTGATTCGATGAAGAGACATTGCGAATCCCCATTTGGGTAATACCCGTTACGTGATCCATTTCAGACACCCTACGCATACAGTTCCCATGACCAAAGCGAACACCGTGACGTTCATTAACAAAGTCGAGGTGAGCATCAAACTGTACAACGTGAATAGGCTCTTCTTCGCTAAAAGCCGCGACGTTTGCCGCCGTAATCGCGTGATCTCCCCCAAGAATAATAGGAATAGCACCACTTTTTAGGATTTTTCGAACGGCGTAGGTTGTATTTTCAAGACAGCGTTCGGTGTTGGTATGAATCATATCCACATCACCAACATCAACAATTTTCACTTTATCCTTCTGCAGATAAAGCGTGTCACTTTCATAATCGTATGCACCACCGTGACCGAAACTGAACAACGTAGAAGATGCCCTTATCGCCCGTGGACCAAAACGTGCTCCCGAACGATATTGACACCCCATATCATATGGGACACCTAACACAGCAAAATCGGCTGAGATCGAATCCCAGTTGGTGACCGGTTCGCTTTTAGCGAAAGTAGTGTGACCGACAAACGGAAGGTTCAATCGGCCTTTTTCATAATCATTTGTACTCATTTTTTTGCCATTACATCGTGTGGTGTTTGTGCTCATAGGAGCACAAACGTCTTGGGAACAAGAAAGGTGTTTCTTTAGTGCTGAAGGTTCGCTGTTACAATTAACTTAGTGGTTTAGGTAACGAGCCTTCAGGTACATCCATAGTGAATCCGAACCATTTCATCTGTAGTTCAGCCAGTTTGCCGCTTTTTTGTAACTTCAATAGACCCTTATTCATAAAGTCCACCAGTGAACGAGAGTCTTCGTCTTTACGAGCTGCCCATCCGTAATACGATTTGTCCCCAAATGGAGGCTGAACGATTGAAAACATATCAGGACGTTTTTTGACAATTGGGGCTAGGTTAGGAATAGCTTGAGGAACAATATCAACACGACGAGAAGCTAACGCGGCATAAGCTTCATTGTAATCAGTAAATTCAGTTATGGATTTAACCGACTTTCCTTCTGGAGCCAGTACGTCTTTCTCAAATTTTTTCACTGCCGTATATTGAGCTGAGCCAGCCTGAACCCCAATCACCTTACCGGCCATGTCTTCTGGTGCCTTGATACTGTCATCGCTCTTACGCTTTAAAATAGCAACAGACGCATCAGCTATAGGGTTAGTGAATGCATAGTTATCCATTCTTTTTTGCGTAATCATGAGTGACGTAGCAACAAAGTCGTAGCGCTTGGCATTGAGCCCAGCCAATATTCCTTGAAATGGTAAGTCCAGTTGTTTGAGTTTAACCCCAGGAAGATCCTGTAAAATTGCATCCAGAATGTCCTTCCCATACCCGACTATTTTTCCATTTTCCAACATTTCAAAAGGCGCATACCGAGCCTCTGTAGCAATAACGATCTCCCCTTTTGACTTGATATCATCAAGCAGATCTGCCTGAGCCGCTGTTACGCCCATAAACAACGTGCTTACGCATAAAATATTACGAAGTGTCTTTTTCAGTTCCATGTCTTTTCTCCAATTCCGTATGGACACCACTCCATCTTCAAAGGAATTGTCGATTTGGACAAACTCGTAGTTCTAATATCAAGTTATAAGCAAATCTAATGCGTTAGATTGGGGATAAATAAGATTTCGTTGCACCAACTTAGTCCTGCCCGCTTCTGTGGAATCATTTAGCCACACAAATTCAGTGGGTTAGTGAGTGGCATATGCCTTGCTTATTCACAGAGAGGAATTATTTGCTGTCTTATTAATGGAGTTACTATGTCTATTCGCCTTCCTCCACTCGAGTCATTACGTTACTTTGAGGCTGCGGCCAGACACCTAAGTTTTACTCTTGCAGCCGATGAACTTTGCGTCTCTCAAAGTGCCGTGAGTCAGAAAGTGATCAAACTCGAAGACAAACTTGGCTACAAGTTGTTCGAACGTCATACAAGGCAACTAGTTCTGACCGAACAAGGCGCAACTCTCTTCCCTGTTGTACATGCCTCTTTAATTGAAATTCGTGATTCTCTAAATAAAATCGAATCCAATGGGCAAATGAGGAAACTCACCGTTTATTGTATGCCTTCGTTTGCGAGTAGCTGGTTACTACCGCGCTTACATGACTTCCATACCCGTTATCCTCATATTGACCTCAACCTCGTTGCTGAATTAACTGAGCCCAATTTCCATAATGAAATCGTCGATATCGGTATTTGTCATGGGATTGGTGATCAACCAACAATGGAACAGCAACTCTTGTTCTGGGACTATGTGTATCCGGTTGCTAGTCCAGACCTTTTGCAAAAGACACCATTAACGTCTTTATCAGAACTGAATCAAACGGTTCTTATCCACGATTCGCTCCCTCAGGCGAAACTATCAACGTCATGGCAGCGTTGGTTTGTTGAGAGAGGAATAAGAAACATTGACTGTGGCAGCGGATATCGTTTCAACCAGGCTGACTTTATCGTAAGAGCCGCAATCGATGGACGAGGTGTCGCTCTGGGTCGACATGTTCTTGTCGCCAACGAAGTGAAGCAAGGTCGACTAGTTCCATTGTTTGGCGACGTTGAAAAAGACGATGGTGTTTACGTTGTGTGCCTAAAGAAACTGATCAATCGACCGCAGGTAGAAACGTTTATTCAGTGGCTAAAAGCGCAAGCAGAACAATTTGAGTCAGAGATGGCCCCAGATAAAATTGTGTTTCCACACAATAAGGCCGAGCCAGTCACATAAGCAAACCTTATACATCCATTAGCATTTAACGCTTGTTTACTCTTTAGGATTCTCTCAGCATGGGATAAGCCTAAAGGGAGATATGTTTTTTGGATACTAATTTAGAAGTTCGCAATGGCGCAAAATCCAGAGCGGTATTTACCACCTCAGAGATGGTTTCAAGGCTCAATAACGCTCGAAAGTTGATGACATCACATCGCCTGGATGGAATGATTTTATCCAGCTTTGAGAGCATCAGCTATTTCAGTGATTTCACTATCGATACAACACTATCTTCACCATCGCTATTGCTTATTCTGCCAGACAAATCCTTATTAATATCACCACAAGAAACCGGTGGTCATAGCTATCGTAATAGCTTTTGTGAGAGTCGCCTTTATACCAGCAGTGAGCATTTGCAATATTATGTTCAGCACTATCTCTCATCCGCTAAAAAAATTGGGATTGAATCTTGGTCTATTTCGGATGGACTGAAAAATTTTCTGTCAGCAAAAGTACCCGCGTTAAAAAGAGCGCTTTGTGTTGAGCAGGCTTTGCACGAACTGAAAGCAAACAAATCTGAAGAAGAAATGTCCCTATACATTCGGGCAGAGAGCATCGCATTTCGCGGACTCAATGAAGGCATAAGCGCAATGTGCGAAGGAAGTTCTGAACTTGAACTGGCTCTCAACATTCGCAACCTTCTCATAAAAGAAGCAGCCAGCTTCTTTCCACAGTTAGATGTATCACGCTCATATTGCTTGGTTCAATCCAGCTTGAATACAGACAGCTCTATTGCACCAGCGTCAACTCGTCCTCTGGTTCAAGGTGATTTAATTAACATCACAGTGTGTCCAGTATTAGGTCATTATCGCTATCCAATAACTCGCAGTGTGCTCTTGGGAAGTCCCAAGCAGCCAGAATATGCAGCCTGTCTTCAGCGTGCTTTTGAAAAGGCAAAAAATAGTCTAAACAGAGAGTGTGATAAGGATATTTTGATAACACATATGACGGATGAGTTAACTCGATGTATTGGCTGTAAGGAAAACATCAGCGTCCAGATAAGCAGTCTGGACGCCTGTCGAGAAAGAAGTACCATGACCAAACAGACATTAGATCAGGATAAGATTGTTCACGTTACGATCGAGATATCAAAACAGGCACACGATCAGTACTTAAATACTTATCGGTTATCCCAACCGATTCTGATTGCCTAATAACTTAATTAGATTCGTTCTTCGGTCTTTTATTTTTGGGCACATAATTGAGGATAGAAATTGGTACCTCTTTCCTTGGCTCAAAACCTTCAATTACACGTCTTTCAAGAAGGTGACCAAGACGGCTTTCTATCATGCAAAGATTCTTAAAGTTATCTTTTGAAACGAAAGATATTGCCTCACCGACTGCTCCAGCACGGCCAGTACGACCAATGCGGTGAACATACTCATCCGCAGGAAACGGAAGGTCATAATTGACAACACGTGGTAAGTTTTCAATATCGATTCCACGAGCCGCTACGCCAGTTGATACGAGGTAACGCACTTTACCACTTTTAAAATCTTCCAGTAACTGCGCTCTGATGGCCTGACTTCTTCCACTATGAAATGCTTCCGCGGTAATACCACGTTTGGCTAACTGTTCTACCAGCTTTGCCGCGCCATGCTTCGTTTCGATAAAGATAAGCGTTTGATCCCACTGATTTTCATTAATCATATGACTCAACAATGCAGACTTCTTATCCTTGTCAACGGTTACAAGCCATTGCTCAATATTTTTCTTAGACGCCTGGTTCGCAGCAATGCTAATTTCAAAGGGATCGGGAATGACTGTTTTAGCCAAATCTCGTACACGATGAGATAAGGTTGCCGAAAACAATAAGTGTTGGATATCTTCCGGAATGCGGTCAAAGATCTTATTGATATCATCGATGAACCCCATATCGAGCATACGGTCTGCTTCATCAAGAACAATGACTTCAAGCTCCTCAAAGTACACTGCACGCTGACCATACATATCAAGCAATCTCCCCGGAGTCGAAATTAACACGTCAACACCTTCGATTAGCTTTTCCTTCTGCTTCTTATCGTCAACACCACCATACATAGCAAAATTAGCCAGCGAAAGATTTTTTGCGTAAAGAGCGACTTTTTCCGCCACCTGAATAGCCAACTCACGAGTAGGTACTAACACTAATGCTCTAATGCGTTTTTTCTTTTGTGTCTTACCTTTACTCAGTTTTTCCAAGATCGGCAGCACAAAACTGGCTGTTTTCCCAGTTCCTGTCTGTGCTGCCGCGATCAAATCACGACCTTCTAACACAACAGGAATCGCCTTCATCTGAATATTTGTTGGCTTGTCATATGACAGGTCTTTTAATGCATCCGTTAGCGGTTGAGATAATCCTAGTTTTGCAAATGGCATGTCGGCCTCAAATAAAAATGGTCATGACTGGATAAAGATCCACGTTTGGGCGGAGTATAGCACGATGCTATTTTATCAATAGCGGATATTTGGCAAAGATTTCGATTTACAAACTGATAGTATAACTGTTCGTCCGTCAGTATTTTATGTTACTTTATTTTGCATAAGCCAATTAAATGGAGTTTTTTATGTCTGAAACCGTCGCTATTTTGGGCGCCAGCAATAAGCCAGATCGTTATGCCTTTTTAGCTCAATCATTACTTCAGGAGCATGGCCATACTGTCGTGCCAATTAATCCCAAAGAAAAGGAAATTAACGGTGTTAGTTGCTTCACATCATTAGCTGAATATTCAGGTAAGTTAGATACCGTTACTCTTTATGTAGGCCCCAATATTCTGTCTGGCTTAGTCAGTGAAATCATTCAAGCAAAACCAACAAGGGTCATAATGAACCCAGGAACAGAAAGTGAATCTGCTAAACAACAACTTATCTCAGCTGGGATAAAGGTGGAAGAAGCTTGCACTTTAGTTTTACTGCGCACCGGACAATATGATTAGGTAAAAAAAAGCCAGTCACAAGAAGTGTGGCTGGCAGATATAAGGTGTGAACAATATTCAATTCACTAACAACGTCAGTTGGCTAGGTGACCCTCGGCTTAAAAGGGTCACATTATCTATATCAAGGTTCATGCCAATTATTAAATCAATAAATATCAATAATTTAAAAAACCCAACCTATTCACAAAAAACCTAATTGCATATTATTTTGCAAAAACCTGCTTTTTATTCGCAATATGCAATCAAATTAAATTGAATAAATCATTGAGTTCGACTCGGATACATTCTGCAGACAAAAAAAAACGCCAATGACAGAAAGTCATCGGCGGATCAATGTGTGAACAAGAAATATTCACTAACAACGTCAGTTGGCTAGGTTACCCCTAACTAAAGGAGTATTATCTATATATCAACTTACGTGCCAGTTTTGGTTTGTCTAAAAATCAACCAATTAAATTGACAAACTTGTATATGAGTCAAGATGCTGTGCGAATTAAAAACCACTATAGCTCGTAATTGCATTCTGCAAACAGTCAATTGTAGATTAATCCTCTCCCCGATAACTCACTCTCTCAATCTATCCAATCAATTTCAGCTATCCACTACCTCAAATTTCCATACATTACATTATGAAGTCTTTTCATTTGGCCATCTAAACGGCTAGGAGTAGTATCAATTTCAAGTTACCGATTCTACTGAATAAGGAAAAAACATGTCTCAACAAAAACTTACCGCCCCATTTCGTGCCGATGTTGTAGGAAGCTATCTCCGCCCTCAATATCTTCATGATGCACGCCGTCAATATGAAGCGGGAACTATTGATGCGGATAAATTGAAATCAATCGAAGATAAAGCCATTACCGAATTAGTTGCAAAACAAAAATCAATCGGCTTGAAAGTCATTACTGATGGTGAGTTTCGCCGTTCATACTGGCACCTGGATTTTATGTGGGGTTTAAACGGTGTTGAACGTCATGAACTAAAAAAGGGCTACCAGTTTGTGAACATGGTAACCAGAGCTGACAGCGTGAGGCTCACCGGGAAGATCAGTGGCGAAAACCATCCATTTATCGAAGATTTTCGTTTTCTTGCATCGTTAGGAGACGATACCGTATTACCTCGCCTTACTATACCTGCACCAGCTCAATTCCTAGCAGAGCTCCAGCGTTCAGACAACCAAGAGACAACTAAAGCCATTTACAGTGATGAAAAACAGCTCATCGAGGATATCGCATCAGCCTATCAAGCATTCATCCAAGAACTTTATGCCGCAGGATGCCGTAACTTACAAATAGATGACTGTACATGGGGAATGCTGGTTGACCCGAAATTTGCCGCCAAAGGAGCAGCCGACACTCCGTTATCTGACGCAAGCTGTGGTTGTAATCATGACGTAGTGAGCCATGAGAGAAATGTTGCCGACATTGCGGAAACTTATCTGACGGCCAATAATAAAGCGATTGAAAATGCGCCGAGTGATCTGAATATTAATACCCATGTCTGTCGTGGTAACTATCGTTCTACCTGGGCGGCCAGTGGCGGTTATGCACCTATCGCCAAAGTTCTCTTTGGTCGAGAAAATGTCGATGCCTACTATTTGGAGTTTGATACTGATCGTGCAGGTGATTTCTCTCCTCTTGCCGAAGTAACTGGCGATAAGAAAGTCGTATTAGGGCTTGTTTCTTCAAAAGTTCCTGAATTGGAAGATGCAGAAGAAATAATCAATCGAATCAAAGAAGCGTCTCAATACGTCCCTCTTGAGCGATTATACTTGAGCACTCAGTGCGGCTTTGCTTCAACAGAAGAAGGCAATAATCTAACCGAGGAGCAGCAGTGGGCTAAAGTCGCTCTGGTACAAGAAGTAGCAAAACGTATTTGGGAATAGAAAATAAAAAATCGAGCTGAATTAACCAGCTCGATTTATTCATGTTAAAACAAGATTAGTAGTTACTTGGCAGCAGATTTGGCTGTTGAAGCTGATACTCCAGCTTTATTTTCAATCGCTTTAATCAGTTCACTCCCAACGGATAAACGTTGCTTAAAGCCATTAAAATAGACAGCAATCTCCATGTGATGAGGGAGAGGCGACTCTTCATCCCGCATAAAATCCAACGCAGTTTGACAGTACGTCTGCATATTATCGGCATCAAGTAGCTTGCAAATATACCAACATTGTTTTGCATCAGCATCATCAGTCAAAGCCCACGCCATCACTTCATTAAAATCAAACACCTGTACTGGTCGGTTTTTAAGCTCTTTCTGTACTCGCATGTATGTTTCAACAAAGCGCTTTCTTTTTTCATTGTATAAGATCGCACCTTCTACAGGGTCTTCACAACGAGTACCAGCGATAGGACGAGTATCAAAAGAAAGCTCCCACAAACCGAGCTCTTCATTAAATTCATAATCACTTGGGTTGGCTAAACGATAGAGTCCACGTTTCACTTTACTTTCCTTTATCTGAAAAAATTATTTCATTTTAATATATTTCGGAACGCATAGATTATACGTTTCTGCTCCAGATAAGAATACCGACTATATTGAGATATCTGCCGTTGCTGTCACGAATTGAAGCAAAAACAGATGTGAACAATAAATTCTTATTTATAAAAACCATACCACATAGTTTTGTCTCATAAATAAAACAAAAGCGCATCCTCTCCCGGATACGCTTCTTTTTATTGATAAATGACTCTGCTATTACCGAACTATGACTCGGCCTTCTTCATCAACAATACATTGAGCCATTTTTCTCCCTTGCGCTCTACTCTGAGGTCTTCTGTTATCCAAAGATGGCGAATAGATACATTGGTTTCTGCCGCTAGACGGTCGATCTTAGATTCATTCATGTTAGTGAAGAAGCGTCCATCTTCGAGCTCAGTATCTTCCGCTCCATATTTAAATGAGCAGTAGATAATCCCTTCCGGTTTTAGGAAATGCATAAGATGTGTAAGTGTATGGCCAAGTTCATCAACCGGAGTATGGAGAAGCGAAGCGCACGCCCAAATGCCATCAACACTCGATGGCTCAGTATAAAAATCTAAAAAACTGCTGCACTCGATATTGAGCCCTGTTTTTTCTTTGGCTAAATCAACTAATTTTTCAGCCTCATCAAATGCTAAAACGTGATATCCCTGCTCAGTAAACGCTAAGGCATCTCGACCCGATCCACATCCTGCGTCCATAATGAGGCCACCTTCAGGTATGCGGTTTAAGAACGCCTGATATATCTTATCCATGTTGATTTGGAACGTTCCATCAAAAAATTTATGTGCATTGATGTTGTAATATTCCATAACCATGTTTCTCTCCTCGACAAAGCGTCGCGTTGCATCCAAATTGCAGACTTGTTTAACATCAACATTATCCAGTTGATAAAAAAGAAAAAAATAATAAAAAGTTTAATTACGTCTTTTCTCAAACATGATCCAAAACGCATATTTATTAACCACCAGGTCAATACAGCTTTTGAAAATATTAGTAAATGTTACAATACCACGATGATCGCGTATGATAATTAGAACAAAAGCACAAAACGAGATCACAAATTTTGTACGCAGTGCTAATAGAACGAACAACGAGGTTGTATCACCATGAGTATGAGCGTCTTGTTTGATGTTGAGACCTTTTTAGTAAAAAGCGGAATTCCGTTCGAAGCCATCTCTTTTAAAGTAGAAAGAGGCGATGGTTTATTGCGCATAAACGATGGATCGATAGATCCACATACGGTGTACAAAACGCTGGCTTTGACAGGCAGCTCTACCGGACCTCTCATAGCTGTCGTTCCTCTAGATACACGCCTTAGCTACAAGAAACTGGCTAAAGTGTCAGGCAATCGTACTGTCGGGCTAATACCAGAAGATCGCCTTGAAGAAACAACAGGCTATATCCATGGTACAAATAATCCACTGGGTATCTGGTTTACCAAGCAATATCCTATCTTTATCGATCAACAATCTATCGAACCCAAACGAATTTATGTGTCAAGTGGTCACTTAGGACGTGGAGTCAAAATAGATATTATTCATCTCACCGATCTGGTTGACGCCAAGCTCTACGATCTGGTCGAATAAGTATTGAAAAAACGATTTCATCATAGCGGATTACTAGCCAAAAAAGTCTGACGACCTTTGAACAATGCAAACCGTTTTGTTATTTTGACATCTAACTAAGGTTACGCCTTCAAACGGTAATCACTTAAGTGTAAATCCCCCTCTCCCGTCGAGTGCATTTATGTGGGGTAATGCCCATAAATACTATTCACATGTATGGTTCCATATCTACAGACTCACTAAAAAGCTTGCCTTTCCTATCCATGACGCTAACAGTTCTCTAAATGTCGCTATTAACATAAAACATATTATAAATCACAGTTATGGTTGATTTTTTAATAATAATCCTTCATAAAAGTAGGCTTGGTAAAAATATAATTTAATTAGACCTCAAAGGAAGAGTTATTATGAAAACGTCAAGTTTACTTTCACTAAGCCTACTATCACTCATGGCATCCGCTCCGGTTCTGGCCGACTCAGAACAAGGTTTATGCCAGCCAAAAGCCTACGAAATGGCACTCCGCTATCAGCAACAGTCAGCTGAAATAAAAGCGATTCAGATTCAGGCTTATACTCTTGCCACATACCGTTTAAAAGAGATTCTCCAAGAAACGAAAAAGTCGCCTAAAGATCTTGCGGTTGTACTTGATCTGGACGAAACCGTACTTGATAACTCTCCCCTTTTGGTAAGAGATATGGAAAACTGTGTCGATTACACAACTTGGGATACATGGTCTGACTGGGAGAAAAAGGGACATCCGACTCTGATACCAGGAGCAAAAGACTTCATTGATTTTGCAGATAAATCAGGTCTGAATGTGTACTACGTTTCTGATCGTTTCGGCGAAAATAAACCTTACACCATTAAGACACTTGAGGAGCTCGACCTACCTCAAGCCGAAGAAAGTCATGTATTACTGTATGGCACGCCCAAAGAGGCTCGACGCCAATCTATAGCCGACAATCATGACATCGTGATGCTACTTGGTGATAGCCTGCCAGACTTTGCTGCTGAATTTAAAAATAAGAAAGACACGAAATACAACAGAGAATTAGTTGAAAAAGAGGCAAGTCACTTTGGTAAAGATTGGATTGTTTTGCCCAATGCGAGCTACGGTGCGTGGAAGAAAGCAGAACTTAATGCTTGGGAAGAAAAATAAATAATTGAATTTATAGGATAAAAGAGCTCTCTTGAGGGTGTGCAGCCTTCAAGAGAGCGAACAAGGAAATAACCCTATCAAAGTAGTACTTTCACTGGAGATTACCTGTAACAGATTAGCCGCTGTTAAAGGCATTATCTGTCACGAAGTAACCATACATTTATCGTAGTTCGTTTAAACTCACGCGCATGCTTCACCTTCAATTTTTTGGGCATATCCTATTTTTTATCCTTAAATTTTTGAGGTTAGCCACAAAGTACTGCGTCTGTTTCAAGATAATGCACTTCATAATGACACCCAGTTAAACATGTTACCGTTTGAGGTTCTAACGTTTGCCAGTTCGTTTTGGTATCCAATGGCTCAGATGCCAGAGTCATGTTTCCATTATCACAACGCAGAAAAACGGTTGGTGGATTGCGATCAGTACTGTAACGCACGGCCCAAAAGGATTGACCATCAGAAATACACATGGATGCTTTAAAAGGCTCAATCACACCTTTTTCGCGGCAGACACTTTCAATTTCGAAAATAGTCTGTGAAATGGCTAATTCAGGATTCATGAACAATTCATTTTTCATCATCAACAGGAAAATCAACTCACTATCGGTTGTCCCACGTTTTTTAATGTAAAGTTCTTCAGGTAAGCGACGCTCGAGCGAGTACTTTACTTTATCAAATTGCCCAATCTGACCATTATGAATAAACATCCACTGATCGACGATAAACGGGTGGCAATTGGACCGCGAAACCTGTGTTCCGGTTGAAGAGCGAACATGAGCCATAAAACGATGAGAACGGATATGATGTGTTAAAGAGCGTAAATTTTCGTCTCCCCATGCAGGCAACACTTCATGAAACTGCCCCGGCGTTTCCCTCTCGGTATACCAACCAAGCCCAAAGCCATCCGCGTTAACTCGCGTCACACATTTACGAGCTTCCATACTTTGGTGGATGAGCGAATGCTCTGGTTCATAAACCAGTTCATCTAAATAGATTGGTTGGCCTTGATAGGCAAGCCAACGACACATATTCCATACTCCTTACTGCTCAACAGTATGTTGATTCTGCCTTAATGTTTGTCTCGATATTCTTTTAGTACCATCAAATGACGATGCGATAATCATTACAAATGTGGCTATGACAATGCAGACCGCACCTAGATACTGGGTTGCTGTCAAAATTTCGTGTAACCAAAGGTAAGCAAATAACGCACCAAATATAGGTTCTAAACCAAGAACAACAGAAGCCAGACTCGGTGATATATGCTTAATGCTGTAATTTTGCGCGAAAAATGCAAAAAGTGTACAAAATATCACTAGGTAGCCCATATAAATCCAAAACATTTGATCTAAAGAAGCCAAATTTAGCCAATGAATATTCTGTTGCATAAAAATCTGCCATGATAAAACAACCAGACATCCTCCAAATACCCACGATGACTGCACAAACGTTATCACTAATGCACTGCTACGGTGCTGATGAGTTATACGCTTCATAAACGCGACCATAATCCCTCTTAAAATTGCGGCCAATATCATTAGGACATCACCAAGATTAATGTTGGTGTATTGAGAGGAGTCTAGTGACAATAGATACATACCAAAGATGGCAATTAGAACTGAAAACCAAGTGCTCGTAGGAATAATTGATCGATTCAATAGCTTATCTGAAAGTGGCGTAAAAACGATAAAGAGACTGATGAGAAATGCGGCCTTAGACGCAGTCGTTAACATGACACCAATGGTTTCACAGATAAAGATAGCGAAAAGGATTAAGCCTGATGGAGAGAAGATCTTCCAACTATCTCGATTCATCGAACGCCAAACTGCAGGATATAAAATGAGACAGGTAAGACCGAAACGAACACATAGAAAAAGAAAAACAGGAATCATAGCAACGATAGGTTTCGTGATTCCGTAACTGGTTCCCCATACACCGGCAATGCCTGTCAGTAATAGAAGAGAAAGGATTTTCTGATGTCTGTTCACTACTTATCTCCAACTTGCTATATTTTTCAGAGGAATAAGAGTAATGAATTCTACTAATGAGAGTAATCAGCCCGATGGCAAAGGACTTATGACGTATGGACACGAATAAACTGATCGCGCTTTTACCGGATTTAGCGACATTTGTCTCCGTCGTTGAAAATGGATCATTTACCCTTGCGGCTGAACATTTAGGTATTACCCCTTCAGGCATCAGTCGACAGATAACCCGCTTAGAGAGAGAACTTGCAACAACGCTATTGCAACGAACTACCCGCAAACAATCTTTGACAGAATCAGGAATGGAAGTTTATCAGCATGCCTTGTCAATATTGAACAGCGCCAGAGAAGTCGCCAACATAGCTCAACGCGATGCAGAACAACTTGAAGGTACTATTCGTATCGCTGCTCCAAAAGCATTCTGTAAAAATGAACTCTATCCACACCTGCTCGCATTTATTCAGCAGTATCCAAAAATCAAATTGCAGGTCATGGTTCGTGACAAACCGAGTGAGCCCATTTCAGACCAAGTCGATATTGTGTTCTCGATAACATCAACGCCTCAAGAACATTTAGTTGCCAAGAAGATTAGTCATGCTCGCTCTATCCTGTGCGCCTCTCCTGACTATTTACAACGTTACGGCTTACCAAAAACACCCGACGAGCTCGTCCAGCATAATTGTCTATATCTCGGTGAAAACCGCGATGATAACCATTGGTATTTTTCAAAAGATGGTGTGTTAATGGATGTTATCGTTTCAGGCCCTTTAGCGATTAATCATTCAGAACTCAGGCTTGATGCCGCATTAAAAGGAATGGGAATCGCATTACTGCCCGACTTTACCTGCCGGGAGCCACTTTTATCGGGATCTCTGGTTGAAGTGCTTAATGACTGGTCTATACGCGGCCCTTACCAAGGCTGCGTGTACATCCAATTTATTCAAACAACAAACTTACCGAGAAAATTACGGACCTTTATCGATTTTATATCGGATAAGTTTTCCGTGTAATTCAAACTATTATTCAATTTGTTTTTTGAGCCAACGTACAAAAATCTCTGTCGCCTCATTCGGGTTTTGGGATAATAAATAATACCCTGCATTCGCTTTTATCTCACCAAACGGTGCGACCAAACGTTGGCTCTCCAATTCATTTGCGATTAACGCTTTTCGTGCCATTGCTATTCCTAATCCCGCTTCAGCGGCTGACATCGCCATATCCGTTCGGTTAAAGAAATGCCCTTGATGGGCGGGGATATCCATTCTCATTTCAGAAGACCAATATAACCATTCAAAATCTCTCGGCGCGTTAGCCCACGGCATTGCATCGTGCAAAAATACGACTTTATCCCATTCAGAGCCGAGACTCGAATCTAGCATCCAAGTATGCTTAGCCAAATAGCCGGGACTCATGACGGGTACA
The DNA here is from genome assembly GCF_003856525.1 of Vibrio viridaestus. Taxonomy (GTDB): domain Bacteria; phylum Pseudomonadota; class Gammaproteobacteria; order Enterobacterales; family Vibrionaceae; genus Vibrio; species Vibrio viridaestus. The sequence continues at coordinate 64,170 of NZ_RJVQ01000006.1, read as the reverse complement.
AGATATTCCTCAAACAGCAATTCAGCATAGGCCCTGCGATATGGAATCGGACCGTAATCGATCGCCAGATCGTAATCTCGCCGATCACTATCCACCAGAGCCCCTTCAGCAAACGTTTGTATCTGTATGTCAGGGTAATCCCGATAAAAACTCTCCAGCCGAGGAACTAACCATTTAAACGCAAATGAAGGGGTTAATTTGAGCTTCACTTCCTTACGTATACCTTGAGAAGACAACATGTCGATCGTCTTTTCTAGGTCTTCAAAACTCTTTTCAGCCACACTAACAAGGACTTGGCCCTGCGGTGTGAGGTTTACCCCTCTAGAGTGGCGTTCAAACAAACTAAACCCTAGAGTTTCTTCTAATTGAAGAAGCTGTTGACTGATAGCGCCTGTTGTCAGATGCATAGCTCGTGATGCTTGGCTAAAGCTCGAGTACTGTGCGACATGAACAAACGTGGCAAGTTGGGATGCAAGATGGCTTTTAATCATTGGCTTTTAGTTTTTCTATACACTACTGATAAATTTTATCGATTGTTAATAAAAGGTAAAGCAATAAAACTATATGTAAAAGATAAAGTCGTTAAAAACGACTATATTCAGCCAGCTCGGAGAAAGAAAGATGGAAGTAATCGTATTAGGAAGTGGTGTGGTAGGTCTGACCTCTGCATGGTACTTATCGCAAAGTGGTCACAAGGTCACAGTCGTTGATAGACAGCCAAGAGCTGCTGAAGAGACTAGTTTTGCTAACGCTGGCCAGATTTCTTATGGTTACTCTTCTCCTTGGGCCGCTCCGGGTATTCCATCAAAAGCGGTAAAATGGCTATTTGAAAAACATGCTCCTCTTAAGGTTCAACCATCAATGGATCCAGAAATGATCGGTTGGATGCTAAAAATGTTGAACAACTGTCAACTTGATCGCTACCAAGTAAACAAAGCGCGTATGCTCGCAATAGCCAACCACAGCCGTCAATGCCTGATCGATCTTCGTCAACATCACAATATTAACTATGAAGGTAGACAGAAAGGGACATTACAAGTATTTCGCGATCCAAAGCAGCTAGTCGCTATCGAAAAAGATATGAAGTTACTCGAACAAGCCGGTACGCGCTTTGAGCTGATGGATGTAGAAAGCTGTATCAAGCAAGAGCCAGGACTCGACCCAGTAAAAGACAAGTTAGTCGGAGGACTTTATCTTCCTGACGACGAAACTGGCGACTGCTATTTATTCTGCCAACAACTGACTGAACTGGCTAAAGAAGCTGGTGTTAACTTCATGTTTGATACCCAAATAAAAGATATCATTAAAGAAGGCAACGTGATCTCAGGGATTCAGACAGATAAAGGTTTAATCAAAGGTGATAGCTATGTGGTTGCCTTGGGCAGCTATTCAAGACAAATGTTAAAACCTTTAGGTATTGATGTACCTGTTTATCCTGTAAAAGGCTACTCATTAACCGTGCCAATCGTTGACGAAGCTTTTGCGCCACAATCAACAGTGATGGACGAAACTTATAAAGTGGCGCTGACTCGCTTCGATAATCGTATTCGTGTTGCTGGAACTGCAGAGCTTGCAGGGTTCAACCCAGCAATCCCACAAGCACGCAGAGATACAATACGTATGGTTGTGACCGATCTATTTGGTCAAGGCGGAGATATATCACAAGCAGAATACTGGACAGGCTTCCGACCAATGACTCCCGATGGTACGCCAATCATCGGTAAAACAAAATATAGCAACTTATATACGAATACAGGTCACGGAACCTTGGGCTGGACAATGGCTTGCGGCTCGGCACAGATCCTATCCGAGATTGTTACCGCAGGACACGGTCCTTTCGATAATCAACACTTTGATGTATCCAGATATGCATAATTAACAGGATAAAAGACTGTTCAAAAAACGTTCTATAGAACTTTAATCGACTTAAAATCCAATATTTAAGCAGATTAATAATTTAATAATGTTAAAGTTATTAAGTTATTAAGTTATTAAGTTATTTAATCTGCTTTTTTACTTTAAATTGGACTTAAAATCTAAACACAAATCAAATCATAAACTTTAACTTCAAAAAAACATTTCCTAGAATTCATCAGTTAAACATATTAACATTCGCGCTACATAAAAACGAATATATTAAAAACAACTAAGAAACACTCTTCGACTTACTTTTAAATACAGGAATTTATAATGCAATCTATCGTTGATTTTCTGAATGGAATCATCTGGAGCCCAGCACTGATCTATCTTTGCTTGGGAGCGGGTTTATTTTACTCAATCCTTACCCGTTTTGTTCAGGTAAGACACTTTAAAGAAATGGTGAGGTTACTGTTTGTAAACCGAAACTCAGACAAAGGTATTTCTTCATTTCAAGCATTAGCCGTATCGCTTTCAGGCCGCGTTGGTACAGGTAACATCGCGGGTGTTGCTGCTGCGATTGGTTTTGGTGGTCCTGGTGCCGTGTTCTGGATGTGGGTAGTTGCATTCTTGGGTGCCGCAACTGCTTATGCAGAATCGACTCTGGCACAAATCTATAAAGAAGAAGATGATGGTCAGTTCCGCGGTGGTCCAGCCTACTATATTGAGAAAGCAATGGGTCAGAAATGGTATGCATGGATTTTTGCTATCGCAACTATCATAGCATGTGGCCTCTTACTTCCAGGTGTACAATCAAATAGTATTGGTAATGCGATTGAACAAGCGTTTGGAACGGGTGACATGGTTGAAACAGCCATTGGAACATTTAGCTTTGCTAAAATTCTAACTGGTACCGTCGTTTCGATTCTTTTAGCCTTTATCATCTTTGGTGGTGTAAAACGTATCGCAAGCTTCACTCAAATCATCGTTCCTTTCATGGCGTTAGCGTACATTATTACGGCTTTTGTCATCATCCTTCTTAATATCGGCCAAGTTCCTCACGTATTTGCTATGATTCTGGGTGATGCATTCACACCTATGGCAGGCTTTGGTGCAGCAATTGGTTGGGGTGTAAAACGTGGTGTTTACTCAAACGAGGCTGGACAAGGTACTGGACCTCATGCAGCAGCGGCAGCGCATGTTGAACACCCAGCACAACAAGGTCTTGTACAATCCTTCTCTATCTATATAGATACACTATTAGTTTGTTCTGCTACCGCGTTTATGATCCTAATTACAGGCGCATACAACGTACATGGCGCTGCAGAAGGCGTATTTATAGTACAAAACCTTCCTGCTGATGTTGCAGCAAGTAGTCCTGCGTTTACTCAGATGGCAATTGAAAGCGCTTTACCTGGAGTCGGTAAGATGTTTGTTGCTGTGGCGTTATTCTTCTTCGCTTTCACAACGATCCTTGCGTACTACTACATTGCCGAAACCAACATCGCATACATCCGTCGTACATTGAAAATTGATGGTTTACATTTCATCCTGAAAATTGGCCTTCTGTCCGCTACGTTTTACGGTACAGTTAAAACGGCGAACCTCGCATGGGCGATGGGTGATGTAGGTGTGGGTCTAATGGCGTGGTTAAATATCGTTGGTATTCTACTAATATTCTTTATGCATCGTCCTGCTATGGCAGCTCTAAAAGATTATGAAGAGCAACAAGCAAAAGGTGTTAAGCATTATATCTTCAACCCAACAGCGCTCGGTATTAAAGGGGCTACCTATTGGGAAAAACGTTACGAACGTAAGATGGCTAAAAAAGCCAAATAAAAGTAGTAACGAAAAAAAGAGGTCTCAATGACCTCTTTTTTGTTGTTTCGTATCGCTTATGCTGCTGCGTTTGCAGAAGTAGATGCTACTTTTTTTGCACCAACAGGCAATATTGTACGGCCATACTCAGCGTTTAATACTTGAGCCATTGCAAAATAAATTGCGCTCGCACCACAGAAAATGCCTTCAAAACCAGCAATCATGCCGATATGTTCATTACCAGTAAAGTCACGAATCGCTAACAAAGCAAATAGAATGGTTAGTGAACCAAAGACAACCTGCTTTGCAAAAGGATAACGAAGAGAACCAATAAACATAAAGCCAGTAAAAATGCCCCAAAGAGCTAGATACCAACCCATAAATGATGCAGGGCTAGCAGCAAATCCCATTTTAGGCAGAACGATCAGTCCAACCAATGTTAACCAGAATAATCCGTAGGAAGTAAACGCGGTTGTACCAAAAGTATCGCCACGTTTGAAACACATAATTCCAACGATGACTTGGCCTAAACCACCATAAAAAATACCCATTGCTAGAATCATAGAATCCAGTGGGAAAAATCCTGCATTGTGAATATTAAGCAGAACAGTAGTCATACCAAACCCCATTAAACCTAATGGAGCCGGATTGGCTAATTGATTCGACATTTACGTTACCTTTGATTTAACTAAAAGAGTGCCCGTTAGTAACGACAGCCACTAACAGAAAACAAAAATTGTGGTTAAAAAACGGCGGGATTATAAATAGATTGAATAGTTCCTGCTAGAACTATTTCTAACAGGAACCAAAATAAAGTAGCGTAAATGAGATTGGTAAACTTAAGCAACAACGCCTTGGCGAATTTGAGCTTCAGTTTTGTCGCCAACAGGAAGTACTGTTCGACCATATTCACCATTAAGAACTTGTGCCACTGCAAAGTAAAATGCGCTAGCACCACAGAAAATACCTTCCCATCCAGCTATACGTAAAAACGCTTCACTACCTGTAAAGTTAGTAATCGCGAGTAGAGCAAACAATGTCGCAGCGGAACCAAAAACAACCTGCAGCGCGAAAGGATGACGAAGTGTGCCGATAAACATTAAACCAGTAAAAATCGCCCACATAGTGAAGAACCAAGCCATAAAGTGTGCAGGACTAGGCTCTAATCCCATATTAGGCATAACAATCAGAGCAACAAGGATAATCCAATATAATCCATAAGAGCAGAAAGCGGTCATACCGAATGTATCATCGCGTTTGTAGCATAATAAACCAGCAATAAGCTGAGCCATACCTCCGTAGAAAATACCCATAGCCAATATCATTGAATCTATAGGGAAGAAGCCGGCATTACTGATATTGATCAGGATGGTAGTCATACCAAATCCCATAAGACCTAATGGTCCTGGATTAGCTAAGCTGTTGGACATTTCATTTATACCTTTGAGCAAATTAGGGGAACTGGGCGTATGATAGACAATATGCAAATGCTCCCAATTGACTTAAATCAGTAAAAATAGAATATATCTTTCATTAATTTATAATTTTGGAATTTAAGTTTCATTTATGGATATTCATTGTTCCAATAATAAAAAAGCCTCCAATATGAGGAGGCCGTACAATCTGCTTTAGGGTAACTATTTCGCTTCACTCGCGAGAGTCTGTCCTTTTACTGATTGTTTTCGGGTCCAATACCCGTTCAAATTACTTTAATATAATCAATAACTTATTTTTTAACCAAAACACTAGTAAATGATGTATCTTTGTATCCTGTTAGTTGATACAAACTTGGGAAACGAACGTGGGTATAGTTATCTTTAATTTTCTTAACTTCAAGGTTTCTAATATCAGCTTCAGCGCATTTACCATTGGTTTGCCATTGAAACCTATGAGGAATACGTTCATAGTCGAAAACCATTGCAGCGGTAGGAATAGGAGGCCAACCATCACTATGCACTTGTTCTATTGAAACATCATCATCCATGATAACTACTTTAATATTATTCTTTAAACAAAAACAAAGTCTATCGTAATGAGAAACATGATCGTCAAAAAAAGCAAAGTCGAAATTTTCAAATAGAATATTATCGATATTATTAATATCGGATTCAAAATACTTCGCCTTCGTAGATCGGTATTCAGTATTTCTCAAATTAATATCAAAACAATATAACTGACAATCACTAGGAGTGGAACCATCTAACAGTAATGTTGTATAACCCCGCCATACACCGCTTTCTATAACAGACTTGGGAGAAAAGTACGATACAAGGATAAAAAAGATCAGGCCATTATTATATCCCATGCCTCCATTTAGATTACTAACTTCTCCTTTTCTAAAAATGCTGTCGTAATACTCTATCAATGGTAAACAAAATTTAGAGTCTATATCTATCCCACAGGAAGAAAAATAATCACCTAGAAAGTTACTTATTTTTTCGTTTCTTAGTGATATTAAACTTTCATCTGTAATATAACTTACCTCTTCAGGTCTACAATCTCCCCCCTTTTTTATTATTTTCAATCCAACTCTACTGAAAAATTTATCATTAATAATCTTCTTGGCGATAAAGTTAATATTGAACAATGCATTACTACAATAAAAATCCTTTAACCACCAGTATTTAGTAATTGTAATTGATTTTCCCTTAAGCGAGCGATAGCTTTTTTCCATAGTCTAAAATCCATTTTACAACAAGACATTAAAGTAAAATTAATAAAACTTTCGAAATCACATAAATACCTTATCACTTAAAAAAATAAACACCAAACCTCAAGTATTTAAGATAGAATGACATTCTGTATTTGACAACATTCTCCCCAAAAAAAAGAAAAATTTAGTAATGAACTTTTTTGTAATGTGATTTACTACTAAAACACCCTCAATAAAAAACCATAAAACTATAAATTAAATCATTATAAAACCATAAAAAAACCTATATATCACTCATGAAATCGATACCAATAGAATGATAATTGTATTAATAATACTTCTATTAAAGTAGAACTAAACACATGTAAACCGCATATAATTAAATATATTAACAACTACCTTAATAACAATTTAATTAGTATATTTAACCCATATGTTTAATTAAGTACCTTAATATAAATATATAGTAGTCTTGACTTAACACTACCGCTAGTTAGATATAAAAAAGCCTCCAATATGAGGAGGCTGTACAATCTGCTTTCTGCTTTAGGGTAACTATTTCGCTTCACTCGCGAGAGTCTGTCCTTTTACGGATTGTTTACGCGACCAATATCCCGCTAACATTGAGCCTGAGAGGTTATGCCAAATTGAGAAAATCGTTCCTGCTACAGCAGAAGCTGGCGTGAAGAATTTCATCGCAAGGGCTGTTGCAAGACCTGAATTTTGTAGTCCCACTTCGAACGCAATGGTACGGCACGTTCTTTCCTCGAATCCCAGAGCTTTACAAATCCAATAGCCTGCAGTAAGACCAATTGAATTATGCAAAATGACTGCTAACGCAACAATAGGACCAATCTGGCTTAGTTGACTAGCATTAAGCGCAACAACGATCGCTATGATCATAACAATTGCTAACATTGATATTAATGGTAAAACAGGCTCTAGCTTCTTAGTCACGGAATGCATAAATGAATTAACCACAATACCGATAAGTACTGGCACCATCACGATTTTAACCAAGCTTAGCAACATACCAGACACTGGCACATCAACAGCCTTACCTGCAAGAAACTCAACTAGTAAAGGCGTAACGATAACGCCGAGTAGTGTTGAGATTGCCGTCATAGATATAGACAGTGCAACATCGCCTTTTGCCAGATAGCACATAACATTTGAGGATGTACCTCCAGCTACGCTGCCAACCAATACCATACCAACGGTTAGTTCAGCGGAGAAGCCGAGCGCCATGCTAACAAGTAAAGCAACTAAAGGCATAATAGTGAACTGAAGTATCAATCCAATCGTTACGGCCTTTTTATTTTTAAGCACGTTAGCGAAGTCTTCTGGTTTGAGAGTCAAACCCATCGCCAACATGATAATCATCAGTAGAGGGACAATATTGCTTTTCAGGCTAGTAAACGTTTCGGGAGAAAAATAGGCTGCCAATGAAAATACTATTGCCCATAGCGGGAATAAATTTGTGAGTGTCCTTAACATAATCGTTCCTGTGTTACTTTGTGTTGTGTTTTTATGGTGTGTTTTTATGGTGTATTTTTATGCGGCATAATCTACCTCAAAAAGCACGATTTATATACCACATGTTTTTTATGGCTTTTCGAGAAGACATAAAAAAGCCTCTCCGAAGAGAGGCTTTCAAAGCTATTTATCAAATTAGGATTATTCCCACTCGATTGTTGCTGGTGGCTTACCTGAGATATCGTAAACAACACGCGAAATACCATCGATCTCGTTGATAATGCGGTTGGAAACTTTACCTAGGAAGTCATATGGTAGATGTGCCCAATGAGCGGTCATAAAATCGATAGTTTCAACAGCACGTAGAGAGACAACCCAATCGTATTTACGTCCATCACCCATTACGCCAACAGAACGTACAGGAAGGAAAACAGTAAAGGCTTGTGAAACTTTATTGTATAAGTCTGCAGCATGCAGCTCTTCGATAAAGATAGCATCAGCACGACGTAGTAAGTCGCAGTACTCTTTCTTCACTTCGCCAAGAACACGAACACCTAAGCCAGGTCCAGGGAATGGGTGTCGGTATAGCATGTTGTATGGTAGACCAAGCTCAAGACCGATCTTACGTACTTCATCTTTAAATAGTTCACGTAGTGGCTCAACTAATCCCATTTCCATATCGTCAGGCAATCCGCCTACGTTATGGTGAGATTTGATCACGTGAGCTTTACCTGTTTTAGAAGCCGCGGACTCAATAACATCAGGATAAATTGTGCCTTGCGCTAACCACTTAGCATTTTTCAGCTTGCGTGACTCTTCATCGAACACTTCAACAAACACACGACCGATAGTCTTACGTTTAGCTTCTGGCTCATCGATGCCTTCTAGAGCATTTAGGAAACGATCTTCTGCATCGACTTTGATAATGTTCAGACCAAACTTATCACCAAACATATCCATAACTTGTTGGCCTTCATTCAAACGAAGCAGACCATTATCTACGAATACACAAGTGAGCTTAGGACCGATTGCCTGATGCACAAGCATAGCAACAACAGAAGAATCAACACCGCCAGATAGACCAAGGATAACTTCATCATCACCAACTTGCTCTTTAATACGAGCAACAGCGTCTTCAATGATTGAAGCAGAAGTCCATAGTCGTTCACAACCACAAACACCAAGAACGAAATTCTCAAGCATCTTCATACCTTGTTTAGTATGAGTTACTTCTGGGTGGAATTGCACGCCGTAGTATTTCTTCTCTTCATTTGCCATAGCTGCAAATGGGCAAGTGTCCGTTTTACCTATCTGAACGAAATCAGATGGAATCTCTACAACTTTATCGCCATGGCTCATCCAGACATCAAGCAGCGGAGCTCCTTCAGCAGTCAAAGCGTCTTGTAGACCAGCAAATAATGCGGATTCACCAGCGACCTGAACCTGAGCGTATCCAAATTCACGTTCATTTGAACCTGCAACTTTACCACCAAGTTGTTCCGCCATTGTTTGCATACCGTAGCAAACACCGAAAACAGGAACGCCACTATCAAATACATACTGTGGTGCACGAGGAGAGTTTTCTTCAGTTACACTTTCTGGGCCGCCAGAAAGAATGATACCGTTAGGATTGAATTCACGGATATCCGCTTCATCTACGTCCCAACTCCATAGTTCACAGTAAACGCCAATCTCACGAACACGGCGGGCTACTAGCTGAGTATATTGAGAACCGAAATCCAAGATCAGAATTCGTTGGTCATGAATGTTCTTAGTCATTTTGAGCCGTCTTTAAAGCTGAGTTATAAAAAAACGAGGCGAGTTTACCCGCCTCACTTACAGTCATCAAGTAAAAAAGCAAACGGTTACGTTTACTGTCTCTGATAGTTTGGAGCTTCTTTCGTAATTTGCACGTCGTGAACGTGAGATTCTTGAATACCCGCACCAGAAATACGTACGAACTGAGCTTTAGTACGAAGATCTTCAATTGTCGCTGAGCCAGTAAGACCCATACATGAACGTAAACCACCCATCTGTTGATGGATAATGCCTTTAAGGCGACCCTTATAGGCGATACGACCTTCAATACCTTCTGGTACCAATTTGTCAGCAGCATTATCAGATTGGAAGTAACGATCTGATGAACCCTGAGACATTGCACCTAACGAACCCATTCCACGGTATGCTTTATAAGAACGACCTTGGAACAATACAACTTCTCCTGGAGCCTCTTCGGTACCAGCAAACATAGAGCCAACCATAACGCATGATGCACCAGCAGCAAGCGCTTTACTGATATCCCCAGAGAAACGGATACCGCCATCAGCGATAACAGGAACACCGTATTCATCAGCAACAGTCGCAGCATCAGAAATGGCGGTAATTTGAGGAACACCAACACCGGTAACGATACGAGTAGTACAGATTGAACCAGGGCCGATGCCTACTTTAACCGCACTTACACCAGCTTCAATCAGTGCACGTGCACCTTCAGCTGTAGCTACGTTACCACCGATAATTTGTAGATCTGGATACGCAGCGCGAGTTTCGCGGATACGATTTAAGACACCTTCTGAATGACCATGAGATGAGTCAATAAGAAGAACGTCAACGCCTGCTTCAACAAGAGCAGCGACACGCTCTTCATTACCTGGCGCAGCGCCAACAGCAGCACCACAGCGTAGACGACCCTGTGAGTCTTTACACGCGTTAGGTTTACGTTCTGCTTTATGGAAATCTTTTGCAGTAATCATGCCCGATAGCTTGAAGTTATCGTCAACAACAAGCACTTTCTCAACGCGAGCATCATGCATTTTTTCTTGAACTTCTTCACGAGATGCACCTTCTTTAACAGTGACAAGGCGATCTTTTGGTGTCATAACAACCGACACTTTCTTCTGAAGATTCGTAACGAAACGTACATCACGACCCGTAATGATACCAACCAATTCTTGGTTTTCATTAACCACAGGGAACCCTGCAAAGCCGTGTTTTTGAGTCAATTCCATGACATCAGCAATAGTGGCTTCTGGAGCGACAGTGATAGGTGAAGTCACCATACCTGCTTCGAAGATTTTAACCTGGCGAACTTGACGAGCTTGCTCTTCGATAGGCATGTTTTTGTGAATAAAACCAATACCACCTTCTTGAGCCAGTGCGATTGCTAGGCGAGCTTCCGTAACAGTATCCATCGATGCTGACAGCATAGGAATATTAAGAGTGATATCTTTAGTGAGCCGAGTGCGAAGATCGGCGGTGTTCGGAAGAACGGTTGAATGAGCCGGTACGAGTAGTACGTCGTCAAAAGTAAGTGCTTCTTTTGCAATTCGTAGCATTAGCAATATCTCACAACAAAGGTGTTAAAAGAAAATATCCAAAGCTTTATCGTTTCGCGTAATAAAGTGTTTTGGATTTGATATTGCGGTGGGATTATACCGAGGCAACATCAGTTTTACTACACATTTTTTAATTTTTTATTTGCAATTACCCCCTTGATATGTATTATATTGCCGCTACATTCCATCCTTACGGCCTCGAAATACGCTTTGCTAGCTGCTAATAACCAAAACATTTTCACTGTTTCACGCCTCAATGCTGAAGTTCGTCTACTCCTTGAGAACGAGATGGGTATTGTCTGGTTACTTGGCGAAATCTCTAACTTTTCAGCTCCAGTCTCAGGTCATTGGTACTTCACTTTAAAAGATTCCAGAGCTCAGGTTAAATGCGCTATGTTTCGCGGGAATAACCGTCGTGTGACATTTAAACCGCAAAATGGGCAGCAAGTTTTGGTAAAAGCTCGCCTTTCTCTTTATGAGCCTCGTGGGGACTACCAGTTAATTATAGAATCGATGCAACCCGAAGGGGATGGACGACTACAACAGGAATTTGAAAAGCTCAAAGTAAAGCTAGCTGGTGAAGGACTCTTCGCTCAATCATCGAAAAAGCCCATACCAGAACATCCACGTTGCGTTGGCATTATTACATCGAAAACTGGCGCCGCATTATTTGATATTCTCAATGTTCTAAAACGGCGCGACCCATCGCTTCCAATTATTATTTACCCAACCATGGTTCAAGGAGATGATGCGTCTATTAGCATTGCTCAGGCAATTGGTCGAGCAAATGAGCGTAATGAATGTGATGTTCTTGTTGTAGGTCGCGGAGGTGGTTCTCTAGAGGATTTGTGGTGCTTTAATAACGAAATTGTTGCCCGCACGATTGCAGCCAGTCAAATTCCGATAATAAGCGCGGTAGGTCATGAAATCGATATAACCATCGCGGACTTCGTTGCAGATGTTAGAGCGCCGACACCGTCAGCAGCCGCGGAGCTGGTGAGTAGAGATAACAGCCATAAAAGTGCTAGCTTTGAACACTTTAAACAAAAGCTGTTTAACGCGATGCGCTACTATATTTCAACTCAGAGTTCTCGTGCGCAAAAACGGCAGTATGCTCTTGAGAAACATCACCCGATGCATCAATTGCAACGACAAATGCAGCAATTAGATGAATTAAGGGGACGCTCATCACGCGCGGTCACACAGAGAATGCAAAGAGAACAGCAACGTTTAGATCGTAGTGAACAACGACTTAAATATGCATCTCCAATCGCTCAGGTTCATCGACAACAGCAGCAGCTAGAAAACAGGCAACAAAGACTTTGTGATGCTATAAAGAAAACGCTTTTAGCGAAGCAACACCAATTATCTCTTTCAATGGAAACTTTGGATGCAGTTAGTCCTCTAGCAACACTAAAAAGAGGTTATTCAGTAACAAGAACCCTTGACGGAAGAGTCGTTAAAGACGCCTCAGAGGTAGTAGCTGGAGAAACAATTGAAACAACTCTAAGTAAATCAGTTATTAAATCAAAAGTAATTTAGTCTGTTTCATCGAAACGAAATGTGACCCGCGTCTTCGATTTTAATTCATTACAGTGATTACAAAAATAATTCGCAGCTCCGCAAGCATTGAGTTTCTCTAGATCACTATGGCAGTCAGGACAAATACCAATCTTTAAAAAGTGCACTCGACACTGTGTACAAAAATACTTCCCATCCCAATCCAACTCTTTGTCACACTTAGGGCAATCATTCATTTAATCAACTCTCTGTTACAGTACAACAAACACTAGTTTACTATAAACAATCACAAAAACTCATAGTAATCAAAAATACTAACTATAGATATCATAAATATAAAATATAACAGGCTTTTGTAAATGACATATGTATTGGTTATGTTATAAGATTTTATTTATAGATCATTGTAAATCCATAGTTAAAAAATATTATTAACTGCGAAATTTTGATTTTAATTAATATTTAGTTATTTTCTTTTTAAATCCCCAAGACACCTTTTTATCGTAGCAGTAACATAACTACATATACTAAAGTTACTTTAGTTTCTAAACTAATTTTTCGTGCTAGAAAAAAGGTAACTCCAGTATTAATTCAGACTATAAATTGGTTTCCGTTTTTGTGAGATCAACTTTGATGATCTTAAATAAAAAATAGAAATGAGGTTAAATAGAACTATCAATAAAACAATAATATAAGGTTCCTAGACTACTGTGGTGCTTTCATAAATTGCGTCGATTTCTAAGCCAATTCTCACCCGCCAGTAGAAAAATACACTCAGTATTATCATTATTAACAGGTTAGTAATGACTTGTATTTTTGCGCCAAATTAAAAATTATTTGGTGTTATAAAACCAATTTGTCTGAAGAATCGAATTTTATTTTACATCTTTTAACGTGAGGTTCTTCATGAATAAGGGTTACCTATATATTGCAGGTTCAACACTGCTCTTTAGTTCAATGGAAATTGCAATTAAACTTGTATCCAGTGAATACAATCCAATGCAATTAAATTTATTGCGTTTTATTATTGGTGCAATAATATTGGCACCACTAGCCATTAAAAGCCTTAGAAAAACGAACTTTAAGTTCACTAAAGAAAGTGTTCACTTTCTCGCTATGTCTGGTTTTCTGTGCGTCGTTGTCAGTATGACATTCTTTCAGCTAGCTATCATGTACACCAAGGCATCCACTGTCGCGATTCTGTTTAGCTGTAATGCTGTATTCGTCATTCCGTTTGCTTATATCCTGCTAAAAGAGAATATCACTCCACTCACAATTATTTCTCTATTATTTAGTATTGTTGGTATTCTATTTATCGTAAATCCGATGAATTTAACCAACGTAGCAGGAATAGTATGTGCGTTGATTTCTGCTGTTTCATTTGCTCTTTATGGTGTCTTTGGTCATAGAGGTAGAAACAGATTTGGCTTAACCGGTGTTTCACTTACTTGCTTAAGTTTTGTGGCAGGTTCAGCAGAGCTATTAGTTCTCATGTGGATTTCTGAAATTCCATTTGTCGCAAACTGGTTAACAGCAGATGGTTTGTCAATATTTGCAGATATGCCAATAATAGAAGGCTTGAGCATGCACAGTATTCCATCTCTAGTTTACTTAGGAATTTTTGTTACAGGCTTGGGTTTCTGCTTTTACTTTCTTGCAATGGAAGAAACATCCGCTTCAACCGCCTCCATGGTATTTTTTATCAAACCCGCACTTGCCCCTATCCTCGCGTTGATCGTTTTGAGTGAAGGTCTTACTGAAAATGTAATTGCAGGTATTCTGCTTATTCTCGTTGGATCAATGGTGACATACGTGAACGATACCAAACGTAATAAAGCTAAACTTGCTCTGGCTACAGCAACCGGCAACGTAGAGTAATCGTCTCTCGTTAACAACCGACAATCACTCACTATCTATCAACCTTTAAAAGGCGCTTTCGTTAAAGCGCCTTTTTCTTTGTGCAACAATTCGTTACTATAGCGACTATTAAAGTGATCATTTCCCCTCTATTTATGATCTTTTTGCGATCGAGAGCTTTATCCACTTTGATCAGCGATCTAGCCCAAAAAGAACTTTTATATAACCACACCCCGAAAGCATAAGTTACATGTTCTGCATATGGATTATATAAAGATAAATATCCTTTAAAATTTGATTTTTAACCTAAATTTAAGAATTTAATAAAAAGATCGTATTTCAATCACTCTCACTATGTAACTTATGCAGAAAATAACGATATTTTCATCTTTCCGATAGTAGCATTCGTCTCCGAAGATGACGCGCAACAAAAAACCCAGGGTTTAAGCCTGGGTTTTGTTTTATCTCTAACGCTTACTTTTTACGGTTTTTAACCATATCCATAAGACGTTTACGTTTTCTTTCCTGAGATAAGGTCGCCTTGTTCGTCTTACCTTCAAACGGGTTATCACTACTCTGGAATTGTATCTTAATTGGCGTTCCCACAATCTCAAGAGATTTACGGTAGTAGTTCATTAAATACCGTTTATAGGCATCTGGTAACTCATTGACCTGGTTTCCATGTACCACGATAATTGGCGGGTTATATCCACCAGCATGTGCGTACTTAGGTTTAACACGACGTCCACGAACTAATGGTGGTTGGTGATCATCTGTCGCCATCTTAAGTATTCTCGTTAGAATAGAGGTTCCCACTCGAGTGGTTGCCGACTTATACGCTTCGTCTACAGATTCAAACAAGTGTCCAACACCAGTACCATGTAGAGCTGAGATAAAGTGAATACGCGCAAAGTCAACAAACCCTAAACGTCTATCCAACTCTTTCTTCACTCGCTCTTTTACATCTGTATCCAAACCGTCCCATTTGTTAACCGCCAATACGATTGAACGACCTGCATTAAGTGCAAATCCTAGTAACGATAAATCTTGGTCAGAAATATTTTCGCGGGCATCGACTACGAGCAGAACAACATTCGCATCTTCAATCGCTTTCAACGTTTTGACAACAGAAAACTTTTCAACAGTTTCGTTAATACGTTTACGTCGTCTCACTCCAGCGGTATCGATTAATACATACTCACGTCCATTTCTTTCCATTGGAATATAAATAGAGTCACGAGTGGTTCCTGGCATATCATATACAACGACACGTTCTTCACCCAAAATTCGGTTTGTTAGCGTAGATTTACCAACGTTTGGGCGACCAATAATGGCCAGCTTAATCGGTTGTTCCTGTAATCGTTGATATACTTTTTCCGCTTCTTCTTCCGAATAATCCAGTTTTTCTTCTGCGTCGATAAAACCAGTTAAATCTTCAATTTCACCCTCTTCTGAGTCTTTTAACGATTCAGCGAAAGGATTAAGCGCTTTCTCGACCAGAGCATTAACACCACGGCCATGAGCAGCAGCAATTTTATACATGTTATCCATGCCTAATTGCCAAAATTCAGCTCCTGCAGCATCACCATCAATACCATCAACCTTATTCACAACAAGGAATGTTGGCTTTTCGATACGACGAAGATGCTGTGCGATGCCCTCATCCGATGACGTCAAACCTGCGCGTCCATCTACGAGGAAAAGCACTACGTCGGCTTCTTCAATAGCAGCAAGGGATTGCTGAGCCATTTTAGTCTCAACCCCTTCTTCACTACCATCGATACCGCCGGTATCAATAACAATATAATCTTGTTCACCTAACCTAGCCTGACCGTATTTACGATCGCGCGTCAGACCGGGAAAGTCTGCAACCAGCGCATCACGGGTCCGGGTTAATCGGTTAAATAATGTGGATTTTCCGACATTCGGACGGCCAACAAGAGCCACAACAGGTATCATAACAACCTCTAAACTAGTCTTTTGCTATGTAGGTATAGGTAAACACTCATGAAAAAGCATTAATTTTTACCTTTACCTACATACATTTTATTACAATAAAACGGCCCCTGACTGTTTCCAACCAGGAGCCGGGTGCGAAGTGTATCACAAAAAATTATTTGATCGTCAGTTTCTTCACGTCACCATTACGAGTGACAATCAAATAGCCATCAGGCAAGACAATCGGTGCGACGGCAAAGCCGCTATTATTAACATGCTGTTGAGATACAAACTCACCAGTATTGCGATCAATCCAGTATAGATACCCTTCACTGTCACCCACGACAACGTAGTCATTGATGATTACTGGGGATGTCACAAGACGATTTTCAAGCTTTTTGTTTTGCCAAAGTTCGGTTCCACTACGAGCATCAACTGCGACAAGGTGATCCTTTGATGTCACTAGAAATATATTGGCTCCATCGCTAGCGAGATCGAGTGCCGATGAATACGTTCTTTTCCATTTTGGTTTGCCTGAACGTAGATCGATAGCAATCAACTGTCCGTTATAACCCACGGTGTAAAGCGTTGCACCGAGAACAAGTGGTGATGAGTCAACATCAACGAGTCTATCGATTTCCGTAGAACCTTTTGGTATACCGACAGATTGTTGCCAAATTAATTGACCACGAGCAGATATAGCCGCTGCTAGACGACCACTGGCGGTTCCCCAAAAGACACCACCCGACACTGCTACCGGTGCGCTGTCACCTCGAAGAGTAAGATTAGGAACTTCAGTGTTTATTACCCACTTCTGTTTACCGTCTTGCTGATCAAGACCGATTAGCTCACCTTCACTGGTATTGACGATAACTAGTGAACCATCAGTTGTCGGAGCAGCCAAAACTTCGCCAGACACGTTCGCTGTCCAGTCAACGTTGCCGTTTTCAGCATCAAGGGCATATATAACCCCAGTTTCACTACCAACAAAGACTTTGTTAATACCGCTACTGATGCCGCCAGCTAATTTAACAGGCGAGCCAACTTCCAGGTCTTTTGACCAGAGCACTTTACCATTTTCAGGATCAAGAGCTCTCACTTCACCATCGCGACTTGCAACAAAGATTTTTCCATAAGCGTATTCTGGCTTTAACTTAGAAAAATAATGTCCAACGCCACTACCGACTGAGGTACTCCAATCAACATCAGGCGTAAATTGACTATTCACCTGAGGAACGGGAGCCATAACGATAGAATCTTCTTCACTAGAACATCCCATCATAGCTCCTGAAATAAGAGCGATAGCCAACCAATGTTTATTTTTTATTTTCAACAATTCTCGCATTAAGATGTGCCCTTATTTTGCCAAATCATCTAATTTCATTTGTAGCGTTTGGCTAGCATCTTTCGCTTGCTGAGCTTCTGTATAAGCAATGTAAGCTGCGTCTTTATCACCCTGGCGAAGCGCAATATCACCCTTTAGCTCGAGAACTCGTCCTTGCCAATCATCATTTTTGATTGCATCAAGAGACTTGGTTGCCTGATCATAATCACCCTGTTCAGCTTGAACTCGAGCTGCACGGAAATTAATCAGTGCTGACAACGCTTCATCTTTAGTGTTCCCTTTCGCCCATTCAAGCTGAGCTAAGCCTTCGTCTAGGTTACCCGCTTCAATCTGGACTTTTGCCAATTGTAGAGCAGCAAGGACGGCATACTGACTATCTTTATTGCCATCAATAAATGACTGAACAGTCGATTCAGCTTTCGCACCTTCACTATCCAAAGTAGAAATCACGTTCGTATATGCGTGAGAGGCCGATTCTTGAGTTTTCTGCGTGTGATTTTCGTAGTACTTCCATCCACCGATAGCAGCAAGTCCAATTACCGTACCGATGATGACGGCCTTCCCATTTTGTTTCCACCAATCTTTGATCGCTTCAACTTGTTGTTCTTCGGTATCGTAGAGTTCCACTTTATGTCCTCATTACACTTCATCAAGAGCGGGATTAAACCAGCCCTTTCACTTTTTCCACGATGTCTGCCTGAGCGATCGTTTCCTGCTCACCACCAGAGAGATCTTTAAATACCACAGTATTTTCAGCTACTTCATTTTCGCCAAGAACCAAGGCTACAGCAGCACCTACTTTGTCTGCACGCTTAAACTGTTTCTTAAAGTTACCACCGCCACAATGAGTCATCACTCGAAGTCCCGGAACGGCTTCACGCAATGATTCAGCGAGTTTCATACCGCTCATCATTGTACCTTCACCGCCAGTAACAACATAGACATCAACACTACGACGAGTCTCTGTTAGTCCCAGAGTTTCAACCATGAGAACCAAACGTTCTAGGCCCATAGCAAAACCGACTGCTGGTGCAGGCTTACCACCAAGCTGCTCAACCAAACCGTCATAACGGCCACCGCCACAAACGGTACCTTGAGCACCAAGGCTCTCAGTAATCCATTCAAATACGGTGCGGTTGTAATAATCTAGGCCACGAACCAGACGTTCGTTAACAGTGTATTTGATACCAGCGGCATCTAGAAGTTCACACAGACCAGAAAAATGCAGCTTCGATTCTTCATCCAAATACTCCGAAAGTTTTGGTGCATCGCCTAAGATAGCTTGAATATCAGGATTTTTAGTATCCAAAACTCGTAGCGGATTGGTATACATACGACGCTTAGCATCTTCATCAAGCACTTCTTCATGCTGTTCAAAGAATTCAATCAAAGCCGTGCGGTATTCAGCTCTAGCTTCTAAAGAACCAATAGAATTAAGTTCTAAACGAACATATTCCGCAATACCCAAATCTCGCCACATACGCGCTGTCATCATGATCAATTCAGCATCGATATCTGGACCATCGAGACCAAACACTTCAACACCACACTGATGGAATTGTCTGTAACGACCTTTTTGTGGGCGTTCATGACGGAACATTGGTCCCATATACCATAAGCGTTGCTCTTGATTATAAATCAGACCATTTTGGATTCCTGAACGTACACAGCCAGCCGTGCCTTCTGGACGAAGAGTCAGGCTGTCGCCATTGCGGTCAGCAAAGGTATACATTTCCTTTTCAACCACATCAGTAACCTCACCAATTGCTCGGCTGAACAGGTTAGTGACTTCCACGATAGGCATACGCACTTCATTGTATCCGTATGCACTGATAACATTTTTCACCGCACCTTCGACTTTCTGCCAAAGAGGTGACTGGGTTGGGAGACAGTCATTCATCCCACGAATTGCTTGAATTGTTTTTGCCACGATAGTTACCGTAATTCTTTAAATTTATTCATCAACTGAAGTTACATCAATGCGATTTTTTTCATCAAGCATCGACGCTTTAGCACGAATTTTTGCTTCTAACTGATCGACGAGATCATCATTGTCGAATCGCTCTTTCTGGCGGACACCATCATCATAAAATGCACTTTTTCTGTTACCACCAGCGAGTCCTAGATGAGATGCTTCCGCTTCACCTGGGCCATTAACAACGCAACCGATGATAGACACATCCATTGGAGTAAGCACATCTTCGAGCCGCTGTTCGAGAGCATTGACAGTACCGATTACATCAAACTCTTGGCGTGAACAGGATGGACAGGCAATAAAGTTGATTCCTCTTGAGCGGATACGTAAGGATTTTAGAATATCAAAGCCAACTTTAATTTCTTCAACAGGATCAGCAGCAAGAGAAATGCGCAATGTATCACCGATACCTTCAGCAAGAAGCATTCCCAGTCCCACAGCCGATTTCACAGAACCAGCACGAGCACCGCCCGCTTCAGTAATGCCAAGATGGAGAGGTTGATCTATCTTTTTAGCGAGTAATCGATACGAGTCAACAGCCAGAAAAACATCCGACGCTTTTACACTGACTTTGAATTGATCGAAGTTCATACGATCTAAGATATCAACGTGGCGCATTGCCGATTCAACTAAAGCTTCGGGCGTTGGTTCACCGTATTTTAGTTGAAGATCTTTTTCCAGCGATCCACCGTTAACTCCGATACGAATAGGAATATTCTTATCACGAGCACAATCGACAACCGAACGGATTCGATCTTCTCGCCCTATGTTTCCAGGGTTAATACGCAGACAATCAACACCGTACTCAGCGACTTGTAATGCGATACGGTAATCGAAATGGATATCGGCAACCAAGGGAACAGATACCTGCTGTTTTATCAGCTTAAACGCTTCAGCAGCATCCATGGTAGGAACAGAAACACGAACGATATCTGCACCCACTTTCTCTAGAGCCTTTATTTGTTTAACGGTAGCGTCCACATCAGTAGTACGCGTGTTCGTCATGGATTGTACAGCGATGGGCGCACCATCACCGATTGGAACGTCGCCCACGTATATACGTGTCGAGCGACGACGCTTAATTGGAGATTCGTGTTGCATATTCGTTTCTATGGTAAGGTGAATCGAGCTACTTTGCCTGAAGTATACCCAGAAAGGTCGACGGGTTCACCTGCAAATGTCATTGAAACGCTCTCAGGAGCACCTAAAACAACACTAAATGGCTTTTCACCTTCAAGATTAAGATGACTACCCGCTTTTTTAAGACCAATAGAAAGAGTTTTGCCGGATGAGTCCTTCACGCTAATCCAGCAATCTTTGGTAAAATTCATCACAAGTTCTGGGGTGCTAGCTGTAGTAGTTACAACTGCGTCTGTTGGCTCACTGACATTAGAATCATCCGAGACATCTGATGTCTCATCGCTTACCGAACCAGTATCAGTTGTTTCAGATGCTGATTCCGCTGATTCGCTGTTAACTGAATCATCAGCTGCAGGCTCTTCCGGTGCAATTTCTTCTTCTATCTTCTTCTGAGCATCAACATCCTCAGCCGTAGCTTCATCTGTTGAAATATCTTCTGTCGGCGCAACATTATCACCTTCCTGCTCTTCTTGAGCCTGAGCTGCAGAGGATGGTCTCAAAGAATCTTGCTGCTGATTTTGGTACCACCATACAGATGAAATTCCCACAACAATAATGACAATACAAAACGTGATTAAATTAATACGGTTATTGTGCTGCTTCTTCGATGTTTGGCGTGAGAAACTCTTCATTTCAACCGATTCAACTTCTTTTCTATCATCGGCGCCGGTACATCTATTGAATGCAGCAAGAATGATGCTTTCTTCTATTCCTACTAATTTAGCGTAAGAACGCACATAACCTTTGGTAAACGTTGTTACCTTATCAATATCGAAATTATCGGCCTCGATGGCGTTTATAATTGCGACTCTTAACCTCAGACGGTTAGCAACCTGTTCAATTGAAAGGCCAAGAGATTCACGTTTTTCCCTGAGTAATTGTCCAGGTGTTACTGGAGCCTCTTCTTTGACTGTTTCTGTCTCTGTATTCATCCGCGAATTCTATCTCTTATTCGTTTTGCGTTGAGTAAACCCTTTTTATCTATTTCTTTTCATCGTTTTTATAAAAAGTGTATACATTTAAGTCAGTATAGACAATCTTAGCGTTAAAAATATCAATAACTCAAATAGTTTCGATATTTAAAAAAACACATTCTAAAGAATTATATACGTTAAACAACAGACTGTTCCATTTGAGCTTCTTTTGAGCCTAAGGTTTTTCTTTTCTTTGACAAAAGTCATATGCGTCGTTTAAAGAATATACAAAAAAGCCAGACATTTGTCTGGCTTATTGATTAATTGACCGCTTTTACAGGAATTGGTTCCCCAACACTCTGTTTTAATTTTGTTCTCTTGGTTCTGTCAATAACATCACCAACTAACTGCCCACAAGCAGCATCGATATCATCACCACGAGTTTTGCGTACGGTTACGGTGAGCTCGTAACTCGTCAACGTTTTCATGAAGCGATCGATTCGAGAGTTACTCGGCTTTTTGTACGGCGATCCTGGGTAAGGATTAAATGGAATAAGGTTTATTTTACACGGAGTATCTTTCATCAGTTCCGCAAGTTCATGGGCATGTTCAGTACCATCATTTACATGATCTAGCAGCACATATTCAACCGTTACTTTTCCACGGTTGGCATTCGATGTCGCGATATATCGACGAACAGACGCCAAAAAGTCTTGTATATCCCAACGATCATTGATCGGCATAATATCGCTGCGCAGTTTATCATTCGGAGCATGCAGAGAAATCGCCAATGCAACGTCAATCTTGCCAGTCATTTGATCAAGGCCAGATACAACACCAGACGTTGACACTGTTACACGACGCTTTGATAAACCAAAACCTAGGTCATCTAACATGATTTCCAGAGCCGGAATCAGGTTTTTCATATTGAGCAATGGCTCACCCATACCCATCATAACGACGTTAGTAATAGGTCGACGGCCAGTTTCTTTTTCTAGGCCAACTTCTCGGGCTGCTCGCCAAACCTGACCAATGATTTCGGACACTCTCAAGTTACGGTTAAACCCTTGTTGAGCTGTTGAACAAAACTTACATTCAAGCGCACAACCAACCTGAGAAGAAACACATAATGTTGCGCGATCATCTTCTGGTATATAAACCGTTTCAACATCTTGATCTCCGACTTTCATCGCCCATTTGATTGTACCATCAGACGAATGCTGGGCTTCGGCCACTACTGGTGCCTTAATCTCACAACGGGCATGAAGTTTTTGACGCAACACTTTATTAATGTTGTTCATCTTATCAAAGTCATCACAACCAAAGTGATAAATCCACTTCATCACCTGATCGGCGCGAAACGCTTTTTCGCCCAGTTCTTCGACAAAGAACTCTCGCATAGCTTGGCGATTAAAGTCGAGTAGATTGATTTTTGTGGTCATGGAGCCTCTCATAAACCGAACATTAAATTCAGGGCGCGCATTGTACAGCCTTTAATCAAGGTCAACAAGTGTTTCCAAATTTGGCACCGTGAGCATTTCATAAAGATACTTTCTATACAACTACATAGAAAAAATCCCGGATATAAGCTCCGGGATTTATCTTCAATTTTACCTAATAGCATAAAGCTTATCGAGGGCAGATTTCTGACTCAGGGAAAAAGAAAGCGATTTCTCTCGCTGCAGACTCAGGGCTATCACTGCCATGCACTGAGTTATACTTCATACTTTTAGCATAATCCGCTCTCAAAGTACCACATGCAGCTTCTTCTGGATTGGTTTTACCCATTAATTCACGATAGCGCGTAATGGCATTTTCGCCTTCCAAGACTTGAACCATAATTGGAGCTGAAGTCATAAACTCAACAAGCGGTTCATAAAATGGTTTACCCTCGTGCTCGGCATAAAAACCGGCAGCCTGCTCTTGTGTTAAATGCACCATTTTCGCTGCCACAATTTGAAGCCCGGCTTTTTCCATACGATGATAGATTTCACCAATCAAATTACGTTCAACGGCGTCCGGTTTTATAATAGAAAATGTTCTTTCGCGCGCCATAAGCATATCCTTTATTTTATATTTTAAGCTGACTCACCTAATATCCCTGCTAGGGTTCTAATTCCAGTACCTGTAGCACCAGAGGACCACTTATCGCTAGGTGATTTACGATAAGTAGCTGAACAGTCAAAGTGCAACCAACCTTTTTGGTAGTCTTCGACAAAATACGATAAAAATGCAGCTGCTGTGCTTGCACCTGGTGAATAATCACCAGAAGAAATGTTAGACAAATCAGCGAAGCTCGATGGCAACATCTCTCTGTGGAAAGAAGCCAGAGGTAAAGACCATAAGCCTTCTTTTTCCTGCTTAGCAATTGTTAATGCTTTATGCGATAACTCATCATCGAATGAGAGCAATGCGTGATAATCGTTACCAAGAGCATTTTTGGCAGCTCCAGTAAGTGTAGCGCAATCAATGATTAATTCTGGTTTTTGTTCTGACGCAAAAATGAGACCATCGGCAAGAACTAAGCGCCCTTCCGCATCAGTATTCATAATCTCAACGGTTTTACCATTCTTGTAAGTGATGATATCACCTAATTTGAGGGCTCGGCCGTTAACCATGTTCTCAGCACAGCAAAGAATAAGCTTAACACGTTTGTTTAAGCCTCTGAGGATAGCAAGACCTAAGCCACCAGAAACCATTGCTGAACCACCCATGTCAGATTTCATGGATGACATGAAGTTTGACGGCTTAAGGCTGTAACCACCAGAATCGAAAGTAATACCTTTCCCTACTAGGCAAGCGTATACGGGAGCATTTTCGTCGCCAGTGGGGTTGTAATCTAATTGCAGCATCGCCGATGTTCTATCCGAACCACGACCAACAGCAAAAATGCCCTCCCATCCTTCAGCGAGAAGATCTTTGTCCTTAACGATTCGATAAGTGACCTTTTCTGGAGCAAGGGATTTAATAAATTCAGCCGCCATTGTCGCTAACTGTCTTGGAGCAACTTCCTCTGCACTCTTATTAACAATATCTCGAGCCCAACTGGATACTTTAATGCGAGCCTCAAGTTCTGCCTGTTCAGCTTCTTCTAAGTCAGGCCAAGATAATTGATTTGCTTTCTTTGGATCACGGTAACCTTGATAGAATGCCCAAATGGATTCCAGATCCCAATCAGATCCGCTTAATTCAGCATTTCGAATACCCTGACCATCAAGTTTTCTAGCTGCTTTTTGAACAAGAGCGAGAGGATCTTGGCTCTCGAACAGATGAATAGTGGCTCCCGACTGTCCGAAAGAAAGAAGCGCTTTCTCTCCCCATTGCTCCGGAGCTTTTGATTGACTGATATATACCGACATACTTGCAGACATGGTTTCTCCTTGTCTCTGGCTTGATAGTTGCCATTTCATATAGTTAACGTTACTGATGTTAGCATTATGTGGGGTAAATATGTCAACTTAATAAACATCTACTGACTATCGCGCAAAAGCCAAGTGACGAGCGCTGTTAATTTAGTCAAATTCATCTCACTTTATTCTGCTGTCGACTTGGCGCTTTAACCCGAGTTGAACTAAATTCTCATTGAACGTTCCGTGACATTCTTTAATTAAACCGTTTATTGGGAAAACCCATATGAGAAATTTTAAGCTAAGTCATATTTTGGCCTTTGGCTTTATTGTTCCAATAGTAGCCCTGGTCGCCTTACTCATTATTTCAATGAGACAAATGACCATAATCAATGATCAATCAACTATTATATCAGACAACTGGTTGCCCTCAGTTCGCCTCGTAGAAAGGCTTAATACCCAAACAGCCGATCTGAGAAATAATGAAGCGGTCCATATCATTTCGACAAATGCGCAAGAAATTGCCAAAGCAGATAGTACAATCACCCAAGTCAAAACCAGTATTGATAAGACCATAGCGTCGTACAAAAAGCTGATCTCCAGTAATGAGGAGAGCAGCCTTATGAATCAATTCGAGCGTGACTATCAAAGCTATTTGTCTATTCAAGAGTCACTGTTAACCCTATCGAGAGAGAATAAAGACGAGGAAGCAAAGGAGCTGTTTCTAGGACAATCTCTAGATGCGTATAATCAATACTCAGACGTGTTACTCAATCTATCAGAGTTAAACAGTCGTTCAGCCAAAGAGGCCAGTTTATATGGTGACGTGGTATATGGAGAATCAAAAAATATTCTGATTATTTCCGTTATTGCGGCTGCGATTATTGTTCTGGGCATCGCGTTTGTTATCTCTCGCTACCTTACATCAGCGATTCAAACCATACAAAATGCGATTATCGCGATGTCACAAGGTGACCTACGCACAACGTTAGAGCCAATGGGTAACAACGAAATAGGAATCCTGGCAGAAAACTTCAATACATCATCGAAACAATTCCATACCATAACCACGAAGTTGACTTCCGTAGCAGATATCGTCAATCAAAACTCCCTGACTCTTGAAAATACAATGAGTCAAACTGGGCACAACTCCCAAGAAATGCTGGCTCAAGTCGAAATGGTAGCGACAGCAATAACGGAAATGGCCAGCGCAGCAGCCGAAATCAGTCAAAATGCGTCGATGGCCAAGAGCTCAGCTAATGATGCCCTTGATAGTGTTAAGCAGGGTTATAAATCGATTGAGCAATCTAATAGTATTGCCACAAAAATAGAGTCCTCCATGGAAGAGTCTGCTGCGCTGGTAAATACGCTCAAGGCTCACTCGACAGAAATTGGAGCTGTTATCGACGTAATAAACGGTATCTCGGAACAGACAAACCTACTGGCGCTCAATGCAGCTATCGAGGCAGCTCGAGCTGGCGAGCAGGGACGTGGATTCGCAGTCGTAGCCGATGAGGTACGAACGTTGGCGGCTAAAACTCAAAAATCGACAGTGGATATCAAAGACATTATAACCAAACTACAAGAGCAGGCAGAACAAG
Organism: Vibrio viridaestus; assembly: GCF_003856525.1. Lineage (GTDB taxonomy): Bacteria > Pseudomonadota > Gammaproteobacteria > Enterobacterales > Vibrionaceae > Vibrio > Vibrio viridaestus. Next base: position 37,393 of record NZ_RJVQ01000006.1, on the reverse strand, counting down.
CCGACCACTACATGCAATCGAATTTATCACTGGTAAATGAATCGCAAAAAATGGTTGAATTGGTAAGCAAGTCATTCTCTCATATTGCGGATGCTGTTAACTCGATTTCGGATATGAATAATCTTGTTGCGACTGCCTCAAATGAACAAACCAGTGTCACTGACGAAATTTCAAAAAATATCGCCACTTCCGTTGATATGGTGAATCTAAACGTCGCAGCTATTGATGAGGTCACGTCAGTAACCCGTTCATTAAGTAAAAACGCTGACGAGCAGAAAAAACAGTTATCACAATTTAAGATCTAAATAATCTGACTTTCACATAAAACAAAAAAGCGAGCTTACGCTCGCTTTTTTACTTTATAACGATTCAACTAATCCAGTTCATCCATCCAACAAAGGATGATAGCCTCGAGTATCTTCTCATTTGAACGATTCGGATCATCATCAAAGTCTTCAAGATCTAAAATCCATTGATGCAAATCGGTAAATCGAACATTTTTAGGATCGATATCAGGATATTCTTCACTTAGTTCAATAGCGATGTCTCTTGAGTCAGTCCATTTCATTATGTTGCCCCACTTATATTCTAATGATTTTCAGAAGCGAGGTTTAGCGTATATTTAGGAATTTCTACCACTAAATCTTCATCTGTCACTTTAGCCTGGCACCCTAAACGAGACTCTGGCTCTAAGCCCCAAGCCTTATCTAGCATGTCTTCTTCCAATTCATCACTCTCGTCAAGTGAGTCGAAGCCTTCGCGTACGATCACGTGACACGTGGTACAAGCACACGACTTTTCACAAGCATGTTCAATTCCAATACCGTTTTTTAGTGCAACATCCAGAATCGTCTCGCCTTTTTGGGCTTCAAGGACCGCACCTTCTGGACAAAGGTCATCATGCGGTAAAACAATAATTTTTGGCATACTGGCTTTCTCTACTTGTTATATATCATTTACAGACTGACCAGACAGAGCAGCACGAATGGATTTATCCATACGACGTGATGCAAACTCCTGACTTGCTTTGTCTGTATCTTTAATTCCTTGCTCAATTGCATCCGCATTATCTCCATTTCTGAGCTCAATCAAAGCTTCGATGGATTTTATTAATGCTTGACGCTCTTCTTCGCTAAGTAACTCATCGCCATCGGCTTGCATAGCAGCAATTAAACCTTCAATGACACGGTCAGCTTCAACTCGTTGTTCGACCAAAGCTCTCGCCTTCATATCATCTTCAGCATGCGACATAGAGTCTTTAAGCATATTAGCGACTTCGTCATCACTTAAACCATAGGATGGTTTAACCTGAATCTCTGCATGTACTCCGGTGCTTTTTTCCATTGCTGTGACAGACAACAATCCATCGGCATCAACTTGATAGGTAACACGAATGTGCGCAGCACCTGCGGCCATTGGTGGAATACCTTTTAACGCAAAACGAGCAAGAGAACGACAATCGTCAACAAGCTCCCGTTCACCTTGAACGGTATGAACTGTCATTGCAGTTTGGCCATCTTTAAACGTGGTAAACTCCTGTGCTCTCGCCACTGGAATCGTCGTGTTACGAGGAATAATTTTTTCAACCAAACCACCCATCGTTTCAATTCCTAATGAAAGAGGAATAACGTCCAGTAATAGCATCTCGCTATCGGGTTTATTACCAGCAAGGATATCCGCTTGAATAGCCGCACCTATAGCTACCACCTCATCAGGATTGATACTGGTCAATGGTGTTTTACCAAAAAATTCACCCACCATTTCACGTACATAACGAGTTCGTGTGGAACCACCAACCATCACTACTTCCATCACTTCATCGGCATCCACTTCCGCATCTTTTAAAGCCCGGCGACATGACATCAATGTCTTCTTAACCAAAGGCTGAATAAGTTGATCAAGCTGCGCCTTTGTTAGGCTACCACGCCAACCGAGAACTTCTATTTCAGCTTCGTCTTGATCAGAAAGAGCGATCTTAGCTGCCGTAGAGGCATCAAGTAACATTCGATATTGCTCAGCAGATAGCTTATCTTCTATACCCGCCTGTTCTTTGATGTAGTCAGCAATCAAATGGTCAAAATCATCACCGCCTAGCGCTGAATCACCACCCGTTGCCATGACCTCAAACACACCTTTGGACAAACGTAAAATTGAAATATCAAACGTACCGCCACCTAGGTCATAAACGGCAATTACGCCTTCTTTGCCGGAATCCAACCCATAAGCGATAGCCGCTGCGGTTGGCTCATTGAGTAATCTCAATACATGCAGTCCAGCAAGGCGCGCGGCATCTTTTGTACTCGCTCTTTGGGCATCATCAAAATAAGCAGGAACCGTGATAACCACTCCCGCTAACTCACCGCCAAGACTATCTGATGCACGCTTACCGAGGCTTTTAAGAATATCGGCTGAAACCTGGACTGGATTTTTATCACCACCAGCAGTTTGTAAAATAGGTAACCCATTGTCACTCGCTTTAAAGTGATATGGCATATTAGGGTAGCGTTGTTGAATGTCCTCTAGAGAACGACCAATCAAGCGTTTCACAGAAATAATGGTATTTTCAGGATCTGTCTGAGCGAGCTGGCGAGCGGTATCCCCTACCAAAACATTCTCGTTACCATAGTTCACGACAGAAGGAACAATACTACGCTGGTTTTCCGCTAATGTTTCGGCCTTACCACTTCTGACTGTGGCGACCAACGAGTTTGTCGTACCCAAATCGATACCGGCAGCGAGTTTGTGCTCATGAGGAGCTGAACTCTGACCCGGCTCTGCTATTTGAAGTAATGCCATTACAACTTCCTTTCTATTTGAATCAGCTCAGGAGCTTATCTTCTACTCGAGCTATTTCATTCTTTAATTTTGCAATGAATTTTAATTTGCGAACGGTGATTGCAGCCGTTTCCCAATGCGCCTGTTCAAGCTCGGTTTCAACCTGTTGAATGAGCTCTTTGTATAACTTCGCAACTTTAGCATCAAAGTCGAAAAGCGCGCTTTCTATATCACTGCTTGATTCAATCTCTTCCAGCTCTTCGCGTAATTCCATTTGCTGCATTAAGAATTCAGGATCCTGCATCGTTTGCTGTTCGTCGCGAATATCAACACCATTCAGTGATAAGAGATACTCGGTGCGGGAAATAGGATTTTTCAGGATCTGAAACGCATCGTTAATTTCGGATGCTTTTTGAATAGCAGTCAAACGTTCACGTTCTGTACCCGACGCAAAGTTGTCTGGGTGAAAACGTTTTTGTAACACGCGAAACTGAGAAGAAAGAAGGCTACCATCCACAGAAAATTGTGTTGGTAGCCCAAATAATTCGAAATAATTCATGTCGATAATAGCCTTAATCTGTGGCTCTCAAATCGGATCACGTTGACGATATAAATCGTTAAACGTTGAAGCTTTCGCCACAACCACACTCGCTTTTCACATTTGGGTTGTTAAATTCAAAGCCTTCATTTAAACCTTGTTTAACGTAGTCAAGCTGAGTGCCGTCGAGATAGACTAAGCTTTTTGGGTCGACAATAATTTTGACACCGCGCTCTTCGAACACATGATCTTCTTCGTTAAGCTCGTCAACGAATTCTAAAACGTATGCCATACCAGAGCAGCCCGTGGTTTTAACACCAAGGCGTAAGCCAAGTCCTTTTCCACGATTATCTAAAAAGGCTTTAACACGCTCTGCTGCGGGTTCACTTAAAGAAATGGCCATACTTAAAAACCTTATGTACAAAAACTGTTAATGAGAAGGACGCTAAAATTGCATCCTTCCATTCTAACCGATTACTGGTGCTTTTTCTTGTAGTCTGCAACAGCTGCTTTGATTGCATCTTCAGCAAGAATTGAACAGTGAACTTTCACTGGAGGCAATTCAAGCTCCTCAGCAATCTCTGCATTCTTGATAGCTGCAGCTTCATCAATCGACTTACCCTTAACCCATTCTGTAACTAGTGAGCTTGAGGCAATCGCACTACCACAGCCATACGTTTTGAATTTAGCGTCTTCAATAATACCATCTGCTGATACTTTGATTTGCAGTTTCATAACGTCACCACATGCTGGTGCACCTACCATACCGCTACCTACGGTTGGATCTTCTTTATCAAAAGAACCCACGTTACGAGGATTCTCATAATGATCTAATACTTTTTCGCTGTATGCCATGATTTAATACCTCAAATCCTCTACTTCCTTGGAGTGATTAGTGATGAGCCCACTCTACAGAGCCCAAGTCAATCCCTTCTTTATACATATCCCATAGAGGAGACATGTCGCGGAGTTTATTAACCGCTACGCAGATTTGTTCTGCTACGTAGTCGATCTCTTCTTCAGTCGTGTAACGACCAAATGAGAAACGGATAGAACTGTGTGCCAGCTCATCATCCAGACCTAATGCACGCAATACATATGAAGGCTCTAGACTTGCAGATGTACACGCACTGCCTGATGATACAGCCAGATCTTTCAGTGACATAAGCAAAGATTCACCCTCAACAAAAGCAAAGCTAATGTTCAAGTTTTGCGGCAGACGTTGCTCTAAATCACCATTGATGGTTAAAGCTTCAAGGTCTTTCAAATTGTTTAGCAAGCGATCACGAAGTTGTTTTGCGTGGTCATAATCTTGCTGCATTTCTTCTTTCGCGATACGGAATGCTTCACCCATACCGACGATTTGATGAGTCGCCAAAGTACCAGAGCGGAAACCGCGTTCATGACCACCACCGTGCATTTGCGCTTCAAGGCGAATACGTGGTTTACGACGAACGTACAGGGCACCAATTCCTTTAGGACCATAAATTTTGTGAGCAGAAAGAGAAATTAAGTCTACTTTTAGCTCTTGAACATCGATTGGTAATTTACCTGCAGATTGAGCAGCATCAACATGGAAAATAATTTTGCGTTCACGACACAGCTCACCAATAGCAGCAATATCCTGAATAACACCAATCTCATTGTTCACATGCATGATAGAAACAAGAACTGTGTCGTCACGCATCGCAGATTCAAGCTTGTTCATATCGATTAAGCCATTTGTTTCAGGCTCAAGATAAGTGACTTCGTAACCTTCACGTTCTAACTGACGACAAGTATCCAGAACCGCTTTGTGTTCTGTTTTACACGTAATCACGTGCTTGCCTTTTTTACCGTAGAAGTGAGCCGCACCTTTAATTGCAAGGTTATCCGATTCTGTTGCGCCAGACGTGAAAACAATTTCACGTGGATCCGCGTTCAATAGATTAGCGATATGCTCACGAGCGGTATCAACTGCTTCTTCTGCCTGCCAGCCATAACGGTGCGATCGAGATGCTGGGTTACCGAAAACCCCATCCATTGTCATGTACTGAACCATCTTTTCAGCAACACGAGTATCAACGGGACATGTTGCTGAATAGTCTAAATAAATAGGCAGTTTCATCTTCTACTCCAATGTATAACTTCGCTTCTTACGAGCGAGCACTCAAACCTGCATTTGCCACACTAATTGAGACAGAATTCGTATCATTGTGATTTTGGCGTTGGCCAATAGCAAGGTCGACATCTTGACGATCTGAAATTTCTAACACTTCGTTATCATTCATTAATTCGCCAAGCGTAATATTATTTAAAAAGTCTGTGATTCGTGAACTTAAATCACGCCACAATGTATGAGTCAAACAGCGAGTACCACCTTGGCAATCACCTTTACCATTACATTTTGTCGCATCAACGGATTCATCAACAGCTGCGATCACTTGACCAACTGAGATAGTAAATGCATCTGCGCCCAAGCGATAACCACCACCGGGACCACGGACACTTGCAACCAGTCCACCTTTGCGTAGTTTCGCAAACAGCTGCTCTAAGTAAGACAATGAGATACCCTGTCTCTCAGAAATATCCGCTAAAGGCACTGGATTTTTTTGTGAATGCAACGCGACATCTAGCATGGCAGTCACAGCATATCTTCCTTTTGAGGTGAGTCTCATAACATTACCCTATCCACATCATTTATGTGGGATCAATTTTCACATACCTGACTATTTTGGTCAAGTATTTATTTGACCAAAATAGTCAGGTATTCATCCTTAAAGAAAACAAGGTTAATTAGAGTCTCTACCGTTTCTTCTCAACCGAAGTTAGTATTCCGCGAAGAATATTGAGCTCCTGAGTTTCTGGGCGCGCTCGATTAAAAAGGCGGCGCATTTTGTTCATCACCTGATTAGGACGGTCCTGCTCAATAAACTCTGTCTTAAGTAACACTTTTTCAAGGTGTGCATAAAACATTTCTAACTCTTCATGACGAGGATACTCTTGCTCGCGAATTTCTGGGTACTGCGAATCAAGCAAGTTTAGATATGCCAAGCGCACATCATAGGAAAGAGTCTGAACCGCCATGGCGAGATTCAATGAGCTATATTCGGGATTAGCTGGGATTGACACATGATAGTGGCAAAGCTGAAGCTCTTCGTTCGTTAATCCGGTTCTTTCTCTACCAAAAACCATTGCAATCTGGCTGGTACGACATTCATCTGCAATTTTCTCACCACACTCGCGCGAGTCAAGCATTGGCCATTCGAGAGAACGAGAGCGAGCACTCGTACCCACAACTAAACTGCACTCTTTAACGGCGTCTTCCAACGTAGCTACGATAGGGGCATTCAGTGCAATTTCACTTGCACCCGCAGAGAGAGCAACAGCCTGGCCATCAACTTCGCATTGAGGATCAACAAGGACCATATTTTTTAGTCCCATCACTTTCATTGCTCTTGCTGCTGAGCCAATATTACCGGAGTGAGAAGTACCAACAAGTACCACTTTTACGTTTTCAAGCATGATGTTTACAATTTAGAATCTCAAGGCAGGGGGGAATACTATCATATTAAGATGCATAAAATAATAATTAGCCTTCTATACATCCGACTAACAGAACATAATTTAACCACTTCCTTTTTAATAAAACTTTGGTATACTCTCGCCCGCTTTTATATTCGTTCTTTAACATCCGTTGGGAAAATCGTATGCATCCAATGCTAAACATCGCTATTCGCGCTGCGCGAAAAGCAGGTAATCATATTGCTAAATCTCTAGAAAACGCTGACAAGATTCAATCAGCTCAAAAAGGCACTAATGATTTCGTTACTAATGTTGATAAAGAAGCTGAGTCCATCATTATTGATGTGATCAAAACTTCTTATCCAGACCACTCTATCATTGCAGAAGAAAGTGGCGTTATCGACGGAAAAGACTCTGAAGTACAATGGATCATAGACCCACTGGATGGAACAACAAATTTCGTTAAAGGCCTACCACACTTTTCTGTGTCTATCGCTGTTCGCATCAAAGGCAGGACAGAAGTAGCTTGTGTTTATGACCCAATGCTAAACGATCTTTTCACAGCTCAACGTGGTTCAGGCGCGCAATTAAACAACGCTCGCATCCGTATCCAACCAGGTAAAGACCTGAACGGTACAGTATTAGCAACAGGCTTCCCATTTAAACAAAAGCAACATTCCGAATCTTACCTTAAAATTCTTTCGGCTCTATTCACTGAATGTGCGGACTTCCGTCGTGCTGGTTCTGCGGCGTTGGACCTTTGCTACGTTGCTGCTGGTCGTGTTGATGGCTACTTTGAATTAGGCCTAAAGCCTTGGGATATGGCTGCGGGGGAACTGATTGCTCGTGAAGCAGGCGTCATCGTTACCGATTTTTCTGGCGGCACTGATTACATGAAATCAGGTAATATTGTGGCATCTAGCCCACGTCTAGTGAAATCAATGCTTAAACATATCCGTGAAAATGGAAACGAAGCAATCATCAAATAATTGCTTAATTCAATAAAAAACCGCTGACATGTCAGCGGTTTTTTTTATCACAAATCCGACAAATGCCTATGGCATACTGTCAAACTCTGCGCCTTCTTTCTCAACTTGTGGTGGCATTAGATGCTCACGAGTAATGCCCAGTTTGAGTGCTAACGCTGAAGCCACATAAATCGAAGAGTATGTACCTACTGTAATACCAAGTAGTAACGCTAATGCAAATCCGTGAATCATCGCGCCGCCATTAACAAACAGTGCAATTACTACGAATAAGGTAGTACCAGACGTAATTAAAGTACGACTCAACGTTTGAGTAATTGAGTTGTCCATAATATCTGCAGGTTCACCCTTACGCATTTTACGGAAGTTTTCCCTGATACGGTCAAATACCACAATGGTATCGTTAAGAGAGTAACCCACAACCGTAAGCAATGCTGCAACGATGGTTAAATCTACTTCAATTTGTAAAAAGGAAAATACGCCTAAAGTAATAGTAACGTCATGTGCTAACGCAAGTACCGCACCAGCTGACAAACGCCACTGGAACCGCATTGAAACGTAAAGCAAGATACAGATCAACGATACGATAATAGCCATACCACCCGCTTCGGCCAGTTCGTCACCTACACTAGGACCGACAAACTCAATACGGCGCATTTCAACACTTTGCCCCGTTCCGGTTTTGATTGCACTGATAATCTGGTTGCCTAACACTTCACCTGCAACGTTATCACGCGGGCGAAGACGAACCATTACCTCACGAGTAGAACCGAAGTTTTGTACTGTAGCATCATCAAATCCCTTGTCAGAAAGCGCTGTGCGAACTTTTTCTAGATTTGCTGGCTGCTCGAACCCGACTTCGATTAACGTACCACCAGTAAAATCCAAACCAAAATTAAGACCTTTAACTGCAAGCGTGCCGATTGAAGCGACAATCATTAATAACGAGAATGCGAAAGCAAACTTCGACCAGCGCATAAACTGAATCGTGCCACTGGTTTTCAAAATTTGAAACATACGTTTGCCTCCTTAAATCGATAACTTACTAATACGTTTACCACCATAAAGGAGGTTCACGATACAACGTGTACCCACAATAGCGGTGAACATAGAAGTTAAAATACCGATGGAAAGTGTTACTGCGAACCCTTTTATCGCCCCCGTACCGACAGCAAATAGGATAATTGCTGTAATTAACGTGGTGATGTTCGCATCGGCAATGGTGCTAAACGCATTTGCATAACCCTGATGTATCGCTTGTTGCGGGTTACGGCCATCACGAATTTCTTCACGAATACGTTCAAATATCAGAACGTTGGCATCAACCGCCATACCGACCGTAAGTACGATACCTGCAATACCGGGTAGCGTCATCGTTGCTCCAGGGATTAAAGACATCACACCAACAATCATAACTAGGTTTGCAATAAGAGCGATATCAGCGATAAGACCGAACTTACGATAGTACAGCAGCGTAAAGATCATAACAGCCACAAGCCCCCAGACACATGCCTGAACACCCATATCGATGTTTTGTTGTCCCATTGATGGACCAATAGTTCTTTCTTCGACGATAGAAATCGGTGCAATCAGGGCGCCGGCACGAAGTAACAATGCTAGGTTATGTGCTTCAGCTGTTGAATCAATACCGGTAATACGGAAGTTACGGCCTAGCGCAGACTGAATCGTCGCCTGGTTGATAACTTCTTCATGCTTAGTAAGAATAACTTTGCCTTCTGCATTTTTACGACCACTGTCTTTGTACTCAGCAAATACAGTCGCCATTAGCTTACCGATATTTTTTTGCGAGAACGCTGACATTTTGCTACCACCTTCACTATCTAGTGAGATGTTAACTTGTGGGCGTCCATACTCGTCAGTGCTTGAACTTGCATCCGTAATACTAGAACCACCAAGAATAACGCGTTTTTTCAGTACAACAGGGCGTTCCTGACGATCAAGTTTGACTTCTGTTCCAGGTGGAACTCGACCAGCCGCAGCGGCAGAAGCATCGACACTAGTATCCACTTCACGGAACTCAAGAGTGGCAGTTGCACCAAGGATTTCTTTAGCTCGCGCTGTATCTTGTACGCCAGGCAATTCAACCACAATACGACTTGCACCCTGACGTTGAACCAACGGTTCGGCAACACCAAGCTCGTTAACACGATTACGTAAAATAGTGATATTTTGCTCTACCGCATAATTACGAATTTCTTGTAAGCGAGTCTCAGTAAAACTAGCGACCAAACTATATCGGCCATTGTTCTCCTGAGCGTTGAACGTCATGTCATTGTGTTTAGAGCGAAGAATATCCAAAGCTTGATTAGCTTGCTCTTCATCTTTAAGTACAACTTCAATCGCATGATTATCTGTTGTTTTAATCGCTCGGTAACGTAATTTCTCTTCACGTAGCTCAGAGCGGAAAGACTCTTCTTCCTGACCGATAAGCTTTTCCATCGCGGCATCCATGTCCACTTCCATGAGGAAGTGCACACCACCACGAAGATCAAGACCAAGCTTCATTGGTGAGGCCCCGATTGACTGAAGCCATGAAGGGGTCGATGGCGCTAGATTCAATGCCACAATGGAGTTGTTGTCCAGAGCAGTATTAATTACGTCTCGAGCAGTAATTTGTGTATCCGTATCTTTAAAGCGAACGAGAATAGACCCGTTTTCTAAGGCTGCGGATTTAAAAGGAATTTGCTCTTTTTTAAGAGCAGTAGTGACAGTATCCAGCGTAGACATTTCAACAGAGGCGCCACGCGCCCCTGTTATTTGAACAGCCGGATCTTCACCGTAGATATTCGGAAGAGCATACAATGCACAAATGGCGATAAGACACACCACCATTAAATACTTCCACAAAGGATATCGGTTTAACACAGCGAGGATCCTATAGCTGTTTTATAGAGATTTCAGCGTACCTTTTGGTAGCACTGCTGTAATAAAGTCTTTTTTAATGACAACTTCATTATTTGGATTAAGTTCGATTGCAATGAAAGCATTGTCTTCAGAGATTTTTGTAATCTTACCAACAAGGCCACCATTTGTTAGAACTTCGTCCCCTTTTGACATCGATGACATCAGGTTCTTGTGCTCTTTCTGGCGTTTCGCCTGTGGACGATAGATCATGAAATAGAATATGACAGCAAACACTGCCAACATAATTGCCATTTCAAAACCACCGCCCTGTTGGGCACCTGAGCCCGCAGCGTGGGCAACTGAAATTAAACTCATCGAGAAACGTCCTCTAAGTTATTGTTGTTTAGTTGTATCAATCAATTGGGTTAAAGTGACGAAAAATCAAGAACACGTCATCATTTTCATCACCTTTCCCCGACTATTTTTTCAGTGGTGGAACTTCACGGTCACGACGAGCGTAAAACTCTTCCACAAACTGGTCAAAGCGGTCTTCTTCAATCGCTTGACGAATACTAGCCATTAGACGTTGATAATAACGTAAATTATGGATGGTATTTAATCTCGCACCCAGAATTTCATTACAACGGTCTAAATGGTGTAAATACGACTTGGAGTAGTTTTTACATGTATAGCAATCGCAATGCGGATCCAATGGTGTTGTATCTGTTTTGTGCTTAGCGTTACGAATTTTCACCACGCCACCTGTGACAAACAAGTGTCCGTTACGCGCATTTCGTGTTGGCATCACACAATCGAACATATCAATCCCGCGACGTACACCTTCTACTAAATCTTCTGGTTTGCCAACCCCCATTAAGTAACGAGGTTTGTCTTTAGGAAGCTGAGGACAGGTATGCTCTAACACTCGATGCATATCGTCTTTAGGTTCCCCAACGGCAAGTCCACCCACAGCATAACCATCAAAACCGATTTCGGTAAGCCCTTTTACTGAAACATCACGTAAGTCTTCAAAAACACCGCCCTGAACAATACCGAATAGTGAGTTAGGATTTTCCAGTTTATCAAAATGCTCTCGAGATCGTTGTGCCCAGCGTAACGACATTTCCATCGACTTTTTCGCTTCATCATGCGTTGCTGGATATGGCGTGCATTCGTCGAAAATCATCACGATGTCAGACCCAAGATCATTCTGAATCTCCATTGACTTTTCTGCATCCATGAAGATTTTTTCACCATTCACAGGGTTACGAAAATGAACTCCTTCTTCAGTGATTTTACGGATATCACCCAGGCTAAACACCTGAAAACCGCCTGAATCAGTCAAAATGGGTCCCTGCCAGTTCATGAAGTCATGCAGGTCTCCATGCATCTTCATCACTTCCTGACCAGGACGTAGCCATAGATGGAAGGTATTCCCTAAAATAATTTCGGCACCCGTATCTTTCACTTCTTCTGGTGTCATACCTTTTACTGTGCCATATGTCCCTACAGGCATGAATACCGGAGTCTGAACAGTACCTCGTTCAAAGGTAATCTGTCCACGACGTGCATTCCCATTTGTTTTCTTTAATTCAAACTTTAACTTCACAAAGCCTCCACAGTGCCAGAGAAACAATCTGACGGTCTGATAGTAATCGGTTTTTTAGTTTTCAGTAATCAGTAGTCGACTACCGGACGACTGACTCAATAGTAACCTTTTAAGGTTAGACTTTCTTTTCAATGAACATTGCATCACCGTAACTAAAGAAGCGATATTTCTGCTCCACAGCATGATGATAAGCGTTCATAGTATGCTCGTAACCAGCAAAAGCGCTGACTAGCATAATCAATGTTGACTCGGGTAAATGGAAATTAGTAATCAGACAATCAATAATCTGATATTCATAGCCTGGATAGATAAAAATCTCGGTATCACCGAAAAACGCTTCTAACTCAACACCCTTAGAAATAGCGCTCTGAGCCGCACTTTCTAAAGAACGAACTGATGTCGTTCCAACAGCAATAACTCTACCGCCTCTCGCTTTGGTCTCTTTTATTGCATCTACCACGTCTTGTGATACTTCGACATATTCTGAGTGCATGTGATGATTTTCAACATCTTCAACACGCACTGGCTGAAATGTTCCCGCTCCCACATGAAGAGTCACATAGGCGAGCTGAACGCCTTTTTTTTCAATCTGTTCAATCAATGGCTTATCGAAGTGCAAACCTGCAGTTGGCGCCGCGACAGCACCAGGCTTTTCACCATAAACAGTCTGATAACGTTCTTTATCCGCATCTTCATCTGGGCGGTCAATATAAGGAGGCAACGGCATATGACCGATATCGTTCAGTATGTCCAATACCACTTTTGCGTTTTCAAAACGAATTTCAAACAACGCATCATGACGGGCTACCATTGTGGCAGGATACTGATCATCATCACCTAAAAACAGGTCAGCCCCCGGTTTTGGTGGTTTAGACGAACGAACATGAGCAAGTATTGAGTGCTCGTCCAACATTCGCTCGACCAACACTTCAATCTTACCGCCAGACGCTTTACGCCCGAACATCCTAGCAGGAATGACTCGAGTGTTATTAAAGACCAGAAGATCGCCTGGCTGAACAATATCCAATACATCTTTGAACGTACGGTCCGTCAACTCACCAGTCTTACCATCCAACTGTAAAAGTCGGCTAGCAGTGCGTTCTTCTTTGGGATAACGAGCGATGAGCTCATTGGGTAAATCGAAGTGAAAATCTGAAACATGCATAATTTGGGTCTAACTTTTTTCTGATGTCATCATAAGCAGCGCGCTAGTATATACTCAAGTCACACTAAGATACAGCTTATGATCTGTTCGGCTACTCGCCATCCCCAGAGCAATACCTTTTAATAATAAATTCGGATTTTTCATTAAAAAAGCTGATGACTTCGCACCTTTTTAGGCAATTCCAAACTACATTGAAATTGAAAACATAATAATGATTCGTAAACACTAATTGCATTCGAATCTTCAGTTTTACGACTTAGATTCTTCGTTAAATATGATGAAGGAGACGATTATGATTAAAGTCGAAGACATGATGACACGTCATCCCCATACACTATCGGCTACGGATACTATTCGTAAAGCCAGTTTACTCATGCGTAAACATGATATACATCATCTGCCAATCATTGATGAAGCCGATCAATTGTTAGGTGTCGTCTCCCAAAGAGATATCCTCAGCGCTCAGGAATCCAGTCTGAGCCAGCCGATATCTCAGGATGACACTATGTCTAATCCATTGATGACCATCATGCATAAAGACGTAATGACGGTTTCCCCAAAAGCTGGCTTAAAAGAAAGTGCACTCTATATGCAAAAACACAGTGTTGGTTGCTTGCCCGTTGTGGATCATACACGCCTTGTGGGTATTATCACTGACAGTGACTTTGTAACCATTGCCATTAACCTGCTTGAAATTCAGGAAGAGGTTGAACCAGACGAAATAACTGACGATGGGGATAATGATTTTTAAACTCATGAATAGTGCGGGCTAATTACCCGCACTAAAGACAGTGATGAACTAAAACTGATCTTCCTCAGTCGAACCTTTTAACGCGGTAACCGAAGATTTACCACCCTGAATAATGTTAGTCATACGGTCAAAGTATCCAGTTCCCACTTCTTGCTGGTGAGCAACAAATGTATAACCACGTTCCGCAGCTTCAAACTCAGGTCGTTGAACTTTCTCAACATAATGGCGCATACCCTCTCCCTGTGCATAGGAGTGAGCTAGGTCGAACATGTTGTACCACATGTTGTGTATACCCGCTAAGGTAATAAACTGATACTTATAACCCATATCAGACAGTTCTTGTTGGAACTTCGCAATAGTATGCGCGTCGAGATTTTTCTCCCAATTGAAGGAAGGGGAGCAGTTATATGCCAGTAATTGTTCAGGATGCTCTGCCAAAATAGCCTCAGCAAACTTACGAGCTTCATCCAAATCTGGCTTGGCTGTTTCGCACCAGACTAAATCAGCATAAGGTGCATAAGCAAGACCACGAGCAATCGCCTGATCAATTCCAGCCCTCACTTTGTAAAATCCCTCAGCAGTACGTTCACCAACAATAAAATCATGATCGTACGGGTCCGCATCAGAAGTCATTAAATCAGCAGCATTCGCATCAGTTCGAGCAACAACTAGTGTTGTCGTCCCAGCAACATCGGCGGCAAGGCGAGCTGCAATCAATTTTTGTACCGCTTCCTGAGTAGGGACTAAAACTTTTCCGCCCATGTGGCCACACTTTTTCACTGACGCAAGTTGGTCTTCAAAATGCACCCCCGCAGCTCCTACTTCAATCATCCGTTTCATCAGTTCATAAGCATTTAAAACACCACCAAAACCGGCTTCAGCGTCTGCGACAATTGGTAGGAAGTAGTCGATGGCTTTGGGATCATTTAAATCGATCCCACTTGCCCACTGAATTTGGTCCGCTCTGCGAAACGAATTATTAATTCTTTCGACGACTTCAGGAACAGAATCGACAGGATACAATGACTGATCAGGATACATAGAACAAGCCGTATTGTTGTCTGCAGCAACCTGCCAACCAGATAGGTAGATGGCTTCTAATCCAGCCTTAGCCTGTTGAACAGCCTGTCCACCAGTGAGTGCACCAAGACAATTGACATAACCTTTCTTGGCTGTTCCATTCACTAGGCTCCACAGTTTATCAGCACCTCTTTGCGCTAATGTATGTTCTGGCATAACAGAACCTCTAAGCGAAACAACTTCTTCCGCAGTGTAGGTTCTCCTGACATTTTTCCAACGAGGATTAGTTGCCCAATCATTCTCTAATGCCTGAATTTGCTCTTGACGGTTCATTGTCATTTTTCTGTCCCTCATGTTGACTGAGTTTGCACTCAGTGAAGTCAGTTATCACGTTTTGGATTAAAATTATTATTCAAGGTATTCATAACCCGGTACGGTTAAGAAATCGTTTAATTTCTTACTGGTCGTTAGCTCTTGCATTAATTTCGCCGCTTGTTCAAAACGTCCATTGGCAAAACGTTCATCTCCGACTTCCTGCTTAACTACCATTACTTCTTCTGCTAGAAATTGTTCAAAAAGCTCGTTAGTAATTAACATGCCATTGCTAAGATGCTGGCCATGCTTTATCCATTGCCAAATCGAGGTTCTTGAAATCTCAGCTGTTGCGGCATCCTCCATTAATCCGTAAATAGGGACGCAGCCGTTACCAGAAATCCAAGATTCAATGTATTGCAACGCAACACGAATGTTGTGTCTCATACCATGTTCTGTTTTTTCGCCAGGACAGGCTTCAAGCAAGTCCTCAGCCAAAACAGGGGCGTCACTCAAACGCTTCACATCTAGCTGATTTTTACGCTCGCCCAACACCTGACTAAATACCTGCATAGCAGTGTCTGCCAATCCTGGATGAGCAACCCAAGTTCCATCGTGTCCATTTTTGGCTTCCAAGGACTTATCTTGATGGATTTTCTCGAGTACCAGCTTGTTTTGCTCTGGATCTTTACTCGGAATAAACGCAGCCATTCCCCCCATAGCAAACGCACCACGACGATGACAAGTCCTCACTAAAAGTCGGGAATACGCATTTAAAAAGGGCTTGTCCATGGTGACAGCTTGGCGATCAGGCAGAACTCTATCTTCATGTTCCTTCAAGGTTTTGATATAACTAAAGATGTAGTCCCATCGACCACAATTTAGGCCGACAATATGCTCTTTCAGTGAGAAAAGAATTTCATCCATTTGAAACACAGCTGGAAGGGTTTCGATTAATACCGTCGCTTTAATTGTCCCGGTATCCAGTCCGAAATATTCTTCTGTAAAATGAAATACATCACTCCACCACAGAGCTTCATGAAATGACTGCAATTTAGGTAGGTAGAAGTACGGTCCGCTTCCGCGTGACAATAATTCGCGATAGTTATTGAAAAAGTAGAACGCAAAATCAAATAAAGCGCCGGGAATTTCCTGTCCATCAAACGTCACATGCTTCTCATAAAGATGCAGCCCGCGAACTCGGCAAATAAGTACTGCCGGGTCATCGCACAAGTTGTAATGTTTGCCTATCTGAGGATTTTGATAACTGATAGTTCGGTTTACGGCATCACGGAGGTTAACCTGACCGTCTAATAGAGCAGTCCAGCTCGGAGACAATGAATCTTCAAAGTCCGCCATAAATACCTTCACATTGGCGTTGAGCGCATTGATGACCATTTTTCTTTCTGTTGGACCGGTGATCTCAACACGACGATCCTGTAAGTCTTTAGGGATACCTAGTATCTTCCAGCTCCCTTCCCGGATATCTTTCGTTTCTTCCAGAAAATCCGGTAATGTCCCCTGATCGACTTTATGCTGAAATTTTTGTCGCTCAACCAGCAGCCCACTGACTTTTGGAGCAAATCGAGAGCACAGTTCGGCTAAAAATGCCGTTGCTTCTTCACTGATAACTTGCCTATGTAAATCGCTCATTGGTGCCATGATTCGCAAGCGGCTTAACGTCTCATGATTATGATACTGAGGCTGAGCAGAGCACTCTGCCGTTACATTTTCCATCATTCTAAACCTCTTCTTCCATTTGTAACTTTAAAACAACAAACGATGCTGGAATGCATTTCATTTTTGGTCTTTGTCGTTAGCGTATGGATGGATTAAAGGATGGTTTTGAGAGAAAAAGTATTAGACATAAGTCTATATGAAACAGTAGATTTCGCTTAAAAATTTTAGGATAAATGAAAATTGATAAGACTATAGATTAGTAAAATAGGTAAGGTTAGAAAAATAACGCATTTCAATGGTTGTAATTTAATTTCGTAATTTTTAAATAATGAATTTTACAAGGATAATTTCACAACTAGCTGAGTAAAAAATTAAAGGTACATAAGATCAGGAACTTGGTTGGAATATCAGGCAAAAAGTTCTTCTCACTAAACTTGTAAAATTCACATTGTGAATATTTTTCTTTTTATGAAAAGTTCATGTTTTATACATATCTATCAATAAGAAATAGTAGGCGCCAAAGGCATATTCAGATGCCTTTGGCGCCTACTATTTCGAACATGCCACCACGTTAGACTATTTTCTAAAGCAACTCAGAAACTAAATCTGATAAATGTGAAAAGACTTCACGTCTTGATGAACTAGGCCGCCAAACTAGGCCAATTGAGCGGTAGGCATTTTGACCTGGAGGATCGACGACAACTAAATTCTGATTATCCAATAGTCCATGATCAATCGCCATTTGCGGAATAAATGTCGTACCAAGGCCATTCGCGACCATCTGAACCAGGGTATGCAAACTGGTCGCCATGAAGGGATTAATCTTTTCCTTCGCTGTGAGTTTGCAAGCAGATACCGCATGTTCAGTTAAGCAATGCTCGTTTTCTAACAGGAAGACAGACTCATCAGGCAAATCATCATACGTAATTGGTACTCGTATGTGATTAACCTCATTGCGACTAATCACCATTCTAAATGGGTCCTGCCCTACAATACGACTTTCCATCGTACCTATATCGATAGGTAAGGCTAGAATGAGCACATCCAGTTCACCATTCTTCAGAGCAGATAACAGATTTGCAGTCGTATCCTCACGCAACAATAAGTGAAGATTTGGATAGCGAATATTCACTTCCTGAACGAGGTCTCCGAGAAGAAAAGGAGCAATCGTCGGAATACAACCCAACTTAACTTGCCCTTCCATTAAATCGCCCTGACAAAATTTCCCCAGTTCCACAAGGTCTTGCCCTTTAGCTAATAATTCTCTACCCTGTTTTACGACTTGCTCTCCAGCATGAGTAAAAACAAGAGGGCTCTTTTTGTCTTTCTTCTCATAGAGAGGGCAGCCGATCATCTCTTCAAGGTTTTGTACTCCCTTACTTAACGTTGACTGGCTAACATAGCAACGCTCTGCCGCTTCACTAAAATGACGGGTTTCGTACAGGGTAACCAGATAATGGATTTGTTTTAAACTCGGCCACTTATTCATAGATTTCTTAATAACCTATCCATATTTTGCACTTAATGTAGCATTTACAGGTTAATCGTTTTTTTCGATTAACTTAATCTATTTATTTCACTTTTTTCTATACTACAATGTGTTCTATAGTTTGTCTCGTACAAACACGGACCAAACAAAAATCGCATATGGAATGCGTAAGTTTGGAAGTAAATATAATCATTAGGAGCAAAATAATGGTACTAGTAGGTCGTCAAGCCCCTGATTTTACTGCTGGAGCTGTGCTAGGTAACGGTGAAATCGTAGATAACTTCAACCTAAAAGATTTTATCAAAGGTAAAAAAGCTGTTCTATTCTTCTACCCACTAGACTTCACTTTCGTTTGCCCATCAGAAATCATCGCATTCGACAAACGCCTTGCAGATTTCCAAGAAAAAGGTTGTGAAGTAATCGGTGTTTCAATCGACTCTGTGTTCTCACACAACGCATGGCGTAACACTTCTGTAGACAAAGGCGGTATCGGCGAAGTTAAATACCCTCTAGTTGCAGACACTACTCACGAAGTTGTTGCAGCTTACGACGTGGTTGATCCAAATGGCCCAGGAATTGCACTTCGTGGTTCTTTCCTAATCGACGAAGAAGGCGTAGTACGTCACCAAGTAATCAACGATGGTCCTCTAGGACGTAACATCGACGAAATGCTACGTATGGTTGACGCTCTAGCATTCCACCAAGAGCACGGTGAAGTATGTCCAGCTCAATGGGAAAAAGGCAAATCAGGTATGAAAGCATCTCCAGACGGCGTTGCAGCTTACCTTTCTGAGCACACTGCTGACTTAGATAAAAAATAATAATACTTAGAATCTGTGCTCAACCAGATTCTCGGGTTGGAAAAATAAAGATAACCAGCCAATTAAGTAAAGTCGAAATAAAAAGCCGAGGTAACCCTCGGCTTTTTTCTATTTACAGCAAAGCACATTATTTCAGTAGTTCATCAATAGACTGTTCACCCAAGTGGCGCACATCTTTTCCTTTGACGAAATAAATAATGTACTCACAAATATTCTGACATCGGTCACCGACACGCTCGATTGCCCGAGCAGACCACATAACCTGCAGAATATGCGGAATATTTGTTGTGTCTTCCATCATATAAGTCATTAACTGACGAATAACAGCCTCATATTCACTATCCAGCTTGTCGTCTTCCTTGTGTAGACGAGCTGCAGCCTCTACATCCATTCTCGCGAATGCATCAAGCACATCATGTAACATTGCTATAGCCTGACGACACAAAGGCTCGAGCGAAACCTGAAATTTACGGTCTTTGCTGGATGGAGTTTCAACCACAACATGAGCCATTTTTGTTGCCACATCACCAATACGTTCTAAATCGGTAATGGTTTTAATGATGGCTATGATCAAACGTAAATCTTTTGCCGTTGGCTGCCTCTTAGCGATAATGCGAGTACATGCTTCATCAATCGACACTTCCATCGTATTCACTTTATGATCGTCGCGAATGACCTCTTTTGCTAACACGACGTCTTGCTTGTTCATCGATTGCATGGCCAGAGATAGCTGTTGCTCAACTAATCCCCCCATTGCTAGAACGTGAGTTCGTATTGATTCGAGTTCGACGTTAAACTGTCCGGATATATGACGTCCAAATTGCATCTGATTTATCCTTAACCACGCATTCCGGTCGATCGTTATCCGTATCTTCCGGTAATATAATCTTCTGTTTGCTTTTTCTCAGGAGAAGTAAAGATCGCATCTGTATTAGAATATTCGATCAGTTTCCCCATATGAATAAAAGCCGTATGATCACTAACCCTAGCAGCCTGCTGCATATTGTGCGTAACGATGACTACGGTATATTTCGTTTTAAGATCATTAATAAGTTCTTCAATCGTCAATGTCGAAATAGGATCAAGCGCCGATGTAGGTTCGTCTAGCAACATAATTTCAGGCTCTATCGCAATCGCTCTAGCAATGACCAACCTTTGTTGTTGACCACCAGATAAACCAAACGCATTTTCATGAAGCCGGTCTTTTACTTCGTCCCATAATGCAGCAGAGCGAAGCGACCTTTCTACTGTATCGTCCAAAACCCGGGTATTTTTAATGCCTTGTAATCGCAGTCCATAAACGACGTTTTCATATATCGATTTAGGAAATGGATTGGGTCTTTGAAAAACCATCCCCACCCGGCGCCTTAACGTCGGTACATCGACATCATACGAATAAACATCCTTGCCATGTAACTTAACCTGACCTTCGACACGACACCCTTCAACTAGATCATTCATTCGGTTGATACAGCGTAAAAGCGTTGATTTTCCGCATCCTGAAGGACCAATGAAGGCCGTCACCTGTCCTTTTGGAATTCGCATTGAAATGTCTTTTAATGCATGTGCCGAATTATAAAACAAATTCAGATGCTCAATATCGATAGCGGTTTGTTGATCAGTCAGATTGTTTACATCAAGTATATTGTCAAACCCTAATGGGGAGCTTAATGGCATACGGTTAGTCCTGTCCCAACGTCCGATATTTTTCGCGTAAGTTATTTCGAATACTTATGGCGGTTAAGTTTAGAGTAACAATTACAGTCACTAAAAGAAATGCGGTAGCATAAACCAGTGGTCTCGCCGCCTCAATGTTACTGGTCTGAAATCCGACATCATAGATATGAAACCCTAAATGCATAAACTTTCTTTCAAGGTGGAGGTATGGAAACTCACCATCCACTGGGAGACTTGATGTAAATTTCACGACGCCGACTAGCATAAGAGGCGCCACTTCACCAGCAGCTCTCGCAATTGCCAAAATAAGCCCGGTTATAATCGCAGGAGACGCCATAGGTAAGACAACACGCATGATAGTTTCAAACTGTGTCGCGCCTAAAGCCATGGAGCCATGTCTCACTGACGTCGGTATTCGAGTTAACCCTTCTTCAGTCGCAACAATGACAACAGGTAATGTGAGTACTGCGAGAGTTAAAGCTGACCATAGGAGACCTGGTGTACCAAACGTAGGTACAGGCAGCTTTTCCGCATAAAACATATGATCGATTCCAGAACCAATCGTATAGACAAAAAAACCTAAGCCAAATACACCATAAACAATAGACGGTACTCCAGCCAGATTAATCACAGCAACCCGAATCATTCGAGTAAAAAAGTTATCTTTCGCATATTCATGCAAGTAGATAGCGGCAACTACCCCCAGAGGCATAACGATGATAGACATCAGCAGCACTAAAAGAATGGTACCGAATATGGCCGGGAAAACACCGCCTTCAGAATTAGATTCTCTTGGGTCATCACTTAAGAATACCCAAACCTGATGTCCCCAATGTGTAATCTTCTGCCACACAGACATGTTATTGGGATACCAGGCATCAAGAATTTGACTGACAGGAACGCTGACTTGCCTTCCTTTAATATCATTCACCACCAGCCACTGCTCTTTCAATGATGCTCGTAACATATCCAACGACAGCTCAGTCTCTTGCAGCTTCTTATCAAGAGTGGCTTTTTTCTGGATATAAGATGACTCATACTCTGGCGTCAGATTCTTGTTAAGTTCCCTCTTGCGTCGCTCCAATCGTATTCTTTCTAAAGAAGAGCTAATTTTTTGAATATTCACATCGATGATGGTTTTAATTTGCTCACGAATACTCTGAGCCTGAGCGATGCCAGCTTCGAGATACAGCGCAATATCTTTCGAGTGCAACCCTTCTTTCGTATGATAACTAAGAGGCTTACCGAAAAATTGCCCATCACGAATCCTATCCAAGACAACCCAACCTGACGGCATTTCTACATTTTTTATTTCATAATCAAATAAGGCCGTAAAATCGGTGTTTGAAATATCCCGGTTTGCGGTTTTTATATGCAAGCGGTCAACCGACTGTACTCCACTATCCATCAACTGCTTTGCCGCTGGAAGATATTGTATATGGGATATCGGAATAGACTGAGTATCATAAAGCTGACCAGCTATTATCTTTCCGTCCGTAGTATGCCACTCATATAGCGGCGCCGGCCAAAAGTAAGTTAACCCTTTCCAACCAATCAAAAGTAGCAAACCCATCACGGACAAAAGACAAAAACTTACAGCTCCCCCTGTTAACCAAATCCATGGTGCTCCTGAGCGAAACCAGCGTAATAAGGAAAAAGGCAAATGAATGGCTTTAAAGAGCACGATATTTCTCCCTTAAGCGCAATCGAATCCACTCAGCAAGAGAGTTCACTGCAAATGTAAATATGAATAAAATCAGAGCAGCCAAAAAGAGAATACGGTAATGCGAACTACCTACTTCAGATTCAGGTAACTCGACGGCTATTGTGGCAGCCAGAGTCCTCATTCCCTCCAAAATATTCCAGTCCATAATTGGCGTGTTACCCGTTGCCATTAGGACAATCATGGTTTCACCAACTGCGCGCCCCAGTCCCATCATAATGGCAGAGAATATTCCTGGGCTTGCCGTATGAATAATTAAATGTGACAACGTCTGCCACTGCGTCGCCCCAAGAGCCATCGAACCATCCGAAAGGTGCTTAGGCACGGAGAAAACAGCATCTTCTGCAATCGTGAATATGGTTGGAATAACCGCAAAACCCATTGCCAACCCAACGACAAGTGCGTTTCTCTGATCAAAATTGAATCCATAATCGGCAAGAAATACGCGAATGTCGCCACCAAAAAGCCACTGTTCGATATCGAAACTTAAAGGTAATAAGATAGCCATAACGAATGCTAAAAATGGCAGCAACAAAAGAGAGTGCCACCCTCTTCTTGACCACCGGTTGTACGATTTTGGAAGCAGTCGCCATAATGCACCTGCTACAATGGTTGAAAGCGGTAGTCCAATCACCATCAAGACTGTCGACACAAGGTGTCGTTCAACAATAGGGGCGAACCAAAGACCCGCGAGAAAACCGATAATAACGGTAGGCAAAGCTTCCATGAGTTCTATCGTCGGCTTAACAACACGTCTCATTTTGGGCGTCATGAAATAAGCCGTGTAAATAGCCGCCAGAACGGCAATCGGAACAGAAAATAGCATGGCAAATGCAGCAGCCTTAATCGTACCAAAAGCAATCGGCACCAAACTGAACTTAGGTTCAAACGTATCGTTTGCTGATGTGGATTGCCATACATAATCTGGCTGTGAATAATTTTCGTACCAAACTTTGTTCCACAAGGCAGAAAATGATATTTCTGGATAGCCAAGGTCAACATCTGCAACTTGCATAAAACCTTTACCGACCGTCACTAAACGTCGCTCATTCTTTGAAATAGCGGCTAATTGCGGTCCAAACCGATAAGCTCTTTCGAACAACACCAGTTTTTCACTTGTCGTAAAGTAACTTTGGACAGTACCGCTATTGAAAAACGCAAAAAAACCTTTTGAGTACATATTAGGAAGAATTAAATCGAGATCTTTGCCTAATTCAAACCGCCGAATATAGGTTAATTCATGCTGACCATTATTGAGAATTTCAAACCACTGGGAAACTTCACCATGATTATCCACGGTGAGAAGAGAACTCGCTCCCGGCAGCAAAGTCATATTTTGAATGGTTTGATCTTCATTCCTATTGAGTTTTACAACACTCTGGATGAAAGCTTTATGATCTTTATGTGCAGCAACAATTAGCTCATTGTCAGACTCTCTGATGAACAGTCGATCACCATTAGGAGTTAAAAGTAATTGCTCTGCGTCCTGAATTGTATTAGGCAGAGCCATGACTCTAAGTAAACCATCAGACAATCTATTTATTGGCTGAGATATCCAGTAAATGTGGTTATCTTTCGAGTACAAAGCTAAGGCAAGACGATCATTTTGAACGCTAAAGCTGACTTTCTTTGCATCTGCAATCAAATAACTGAGCTGACGAGGTAACTTTACCTTTTGAATTTTCGGGGAAAATATTTTTTGATCGCCATTTTGAACATAATGATAATCGGGTGCAATCAGTACTGCTTCTCGCTGTTTGGTTAGAGCCAATGCCCAATTACCCACAACAGGCTTAAACCATTGCTCAGGTTCAAATGGAAGAGACTTAAGAATCAATTCAGATTTATTCGTCTCATGTTTCAGAACCACAAAAGCCGTTTTACCAGATTCATCAATGAGAAAAGAATGCTGTCCGTATTCATCTAAGGTAAGAAAAACAGGATGTTCCGAAGGCAGTGATAAACGCCAGTTTTCGACTTTGAGCGAGGCCTCAGAAAATAAAGGGATCACCACCCAAAGCAGATACACAAAAATCAAGATTAGAGCACCAAGCACACTAACCCCTCCAGCAGTCACTGCATATCGCGCAAAACGATCTTTGAGCAGCCGGATACGATCGGATGATTTAAGTGTGAATCTAATTTGAGGCATGATAATCCATACGACAGAAAGCTCTCCCAGTTTATTTCGTTAACTTGACACTTTTATTACAAATTAAGCTTAACTCACTGAAATCAAAAAAATGCCAGTAAATATTTACTTGCAATAAAAGTGTAACACTTTGCACATAACGTCTATTCTTATTGAGTAATATTGTCTAAAAAACTTTCCTGCACATTACTCGCACCGCTTATGAAATTATCTTATGTATTCAGGGAATACCCAATGAGCTCGGAAAAGTTATATATAGAGAAAGAGCTAAGCTGGCTCTCATTCAACGAACGTGTTCTTCAAGAAGCCGCAGATAAAACCGTCCCACTGATAGAGCGTGTTCGATTTTTAGGTATCTTTTCCAATAATTTAGACGAATTTTATAAGGTTCGCTTTGCTGACGTTAAGCGTCGTATTCTGATTGATAGAGAGCAAGGTGGCAATAACAGCTATAAACATTTACTGATAAAAATGCAGTCAAAAGCACTGCGTCTTAACGAAGATTTCGAAAATCTATACGGTGAACTGATCAAAGAGATGGCTCGTCGGCGCATTTTTTTGGTCAATGAAAACCAACTGGATGAATACCAACAAAAATGGGTTAAACACTACTTTTCAGACAAAGTCTTACCTCATATCACACCTTGGCTAATGAATGAATCGGCCGACATTCTGCATAACCTAAAAGACGAATATGTGTATATCGCCGTAGACTTGCGAAAAGATGACAAATCACAGTATGCCTTAATCGAGATACCAACGGATCAGTTACCACGCTTTATTATGGTCCCAGAACAAAAAGGCAAGCGGCGCAAAACCATTATCCTGCTCGATAATATTATACGTTACTGTTTACACGATATATTCCAGGGTTTCTTTGACTATGACGAACTCAACGGATATGCGATGAAAATGACTCGAGATGCGGAATACGATCTGAGTAACGAAGTCGAGTACAGTCTATTGGAGCAAATGTCCGAAGGGCTCAGCCAACGTTTGACCGCAATGCCGGTACGATTTGTATATGAAAAGAACATGCCCGGTGAAATGCTTGAGTTTCTCTGCAATAAGCTCGAGATTTCGAGTTACGACAGTATGGTTCCGGGAAATAGATATCACAACTTTAAAGACTTTATCTCTTTTCCCAACGTTGGGCGTGATTATCTGGAAAATAAACCGTTACCACCGATGAAATGTGCTGACTTTGAAGGCTTTGCTAACAAATTTGATGCAATCAAAGCTCAGGATATATTGCTTTACTATCCTTATCACACGTTTGACCATATAACAGAGTTTGTGCGACAAGCATCTTTCGACCCAAAGGTTATCAGTATTCGTATCAATATTTATCGTGTTGCGAAAGACTCCCGTCTCATGCACTCATTAATTCATGCTGTGCACAATGGGAAAAAAGTAACCGTCGTCGTCGAGTTACAAGCCAGATTTGATGAAGAAGCAAATATCGAATGGTCCAGAATACTAACTGAGGCTGGTGTTCAGGTTATTTTTGGTGCGCCTGGATTAAAAATACACGCCAAACTTCTTCTGATCTCTAGAAGAGAAGACGACGAGATAAAACGCTATGCGCATATTGGGACAGGGAACTTCCATGAAAAAACAGCGAAGATCTATACTGATTTTTCTCTACTAACGGCCGATCCTGTTATTACCAATGAGGTACGTAACGTATTTGGTTATATCCAAAACCCATACAGAACCCATGACTTCAAACACTTAATCGTATCACCACAGAACTCTCGTTCACGATTATACAAGCTAATAGAACGAGAAATAGAGAATGCCTTTAATGGAAAAAAAGCTGGTTTAACCATTAAAGTAAATAATCTGGTTGATAAGGGATTAATCAGTAAACTTTACGAAGCAAGTACTGCGGGTGTACAAATTAAGATGATTATTCGTGGTATGTGTTCTCTCGTTCCCGGTATTGAAGGGATAAGTGAGAACATTCAAATCATCAGTATCGTCGACCGTTTTTTGGAGCACCCACGCGTCTTTATTGGTTATAACAATGGTAACCCTGACGTTTATATTTCTTCTGCAGATTGGATGACAAGAAATATCGATTATCGAATTGAAGTCGCGACACCAATACGTGACGAACGTTTAAAACAGCGTATTATAGATATATTAAATATCCATTTTACTGACACAGTAAAAGCGCGCTGGATCGATAAAGAGATGAGTAATGCCTACGTGAGCCGGGGAAATAAGAAAAAGATCCGCTCTCAGGTCGCTATTTATGACTACATCCGCTCTCTAGAAAGAAGGACGCGCAAGCAAAAAGAGCAGACAAGTGCCTTATGAGCAATGAAACGGAAAATTCTCGCCACATCGCTGCAATCGATCTGGGCTCAAACAGCTTCCATATGGTTGTAGCAAAAATAGTCAACAATGATCTACAGCTTATCAGTAAACATAAACAGAGAGTGCACCTGGCCTCTGGTTTAGATGATGACAGAATACTGAGTGATGAGGCTATTCAACGCGGCCTGGATTGCTTGGCTATGTTTGCTGAAAGAATTCAGGATTTCAAAGAAGAAGATGTGCGCATCGCGGCAACGCATACTTTACGCCAAGCTATCAATCGCAATCAATTCTTATCCCGAGCTCATCAAGTTATTCCCTATCCCATCGAGGTTATTCCCGGAGTTGAAGAGGCTCGTTTAATCTATCTAGGCGTAGCTCATACCCAACCACAAGCAGAGTCGATGTTAGTTGTCGATATCGGTGGAGGTAGCACAGAGATAATTATTGGCCAAGGATTTGAACCGCAGTTGGTCAACAGCTTGCAGATGGGCTGTGTAAGCTATACAGAGCGATTTTTCAACAAGGGTAAGCTAACGGAAAAGAACTTTTATAAAGCTAGTCTAGCTGCCGAACAAAAATTAGAAAACTTATCCGCACAATATAAAAAACGCGGGTGGGAAAAAGCGTTTGGCTCATCAGGAACGGCAAAAGCCATTCGTGAAGCGATTGTTGGCTTAGGCCACGATGATGGAATCATCACTCAAGACCGTTTAGATAGCTTGATACAAGCTTGCCTAAAAGCAAACAATCTCAATGAACTCGATGTGAAAAATCTCTCTGATGACAGAAAACCAGTCTTCGTCGCTGGGTTGGCCATCATGCATGCTGTCTTTAAATCGTTAAAAATCAAAGAAATGCATTTTTCTGATGGGGCGCTAAGAGAAGGACTACTCTATGAAGTCGAAGACACGTTTAAATACGACGATATTCGAATTCGTACTACCGAAAACCTTGCCAATAAGCACTACGTTGATTTAGCCCATGCTCATAACGTCAAAGCGCTTGCCAGTGAATTTTTCGTTCAGTCAGCATCACAACTTAACTTACCAAAAAGAACGACTGATGAGCTATTCTCACTACTCAAATGGGCCGCTCTCCTACATGAAGTTGGCCTAAGTATGAGTCTGCAGGGCTACCATAAACATTCAGCGTACATTCTTAGATATACCAACATGCCTGGCTTTAATAGTGAGCAGCAACTGGTCATTTCGACGCTAGCACGCTTTCATCGCAAAGCACTCAAGTTAGGAGAGATGAATGAATTCACGATTTATAAAAAGAAACATATTATACAGTTGATTCGAATACTTAGACTTGCTGTTGTGCTCAACGGTCAGAGGAACGACTCACCTCTCCCATCAGTTTCAATTGACATCAGCAAAGATGATGAATGGTCAATTCTATGCGAGGATAAAGACTGGCTAATTGATAACAAACTGTTGGAAGCAGACCTTAATAATGAAAAAGGGTACTGGGAAAGCGCTGGCTGGACATTAAATATAGCCCATCAGCCAAAACCAAATACTACGGAAGAGTAATTCCTACCTTTTGCAGTTCCTGTTGAGCAACAACTGGAGAAATGGGCACGTACCCCTCTTTCGCCACCAGTTGTTGTCCCTGACGAGAGTAAATAAACTTTATAAATTCACGTTCTAAAGGAGTCAATGGAGCGGTTGGCTTCTTATTCACATATAAGTACAAGTACCGAGACAAGGGATAACTGCCGTTGAGAATATTTTCAACAGAGGGTTCAACATAGTTGTTGCCTTCTTTGGCAATAGGGACATGTCTTACGCCTGAAACCATATACCCCATACCAGAATACCCTATGGTGTTGATTGAGGATGCTACAGATTGAACTACTGAGGCTGACCCGGGCTGCTCGTTGACGTTTTTAGCAAAATCTCCACCACATAGAACGTTGTTTTTGAAGTATCCGTAAGTACCTGAGACAGAGTTGCGACTAAACAATTGGATTGAACGCTTAGCCCATTGATATGGTATTCCCAACTGCTGCCAGGTAGTAATCCTCTTTGTAGCACCACAGAGCATTGTTGATGAAAAAATGGCATCAAGTTGTTGATAATTTAATCCCTTAATAGGATTATCTCGTTGTACAAAAATACCGATCGCATCAACAGCAACTCTTAACTGAGTTGGCTTGTAGCCATAAGCATTTTTAAAAGACTCAACTTCACGATTCCGCATTGGACGGCTCATTGGTCCGAATTGCGCAGTACCTTCAGTCAGTGCAGGCGGAGCAGTAGAGGAACCAGAAGCTTGAACTTGGGCATTCACATTAGGATATATGGATTTAAAGGCTTCCACCCATAGTGTCGTGATACCTGCGAGCGTATCCGACCCAACCGTAAGCAGACTCCCCGATACACCAACTGTTTTATCGTAATCATGGAGTTCTTCAGATAAGGCAGGATGAGCAACACACATGGAACTCACCAGTAAAGTAAGCAGCTTTAGGCATTTCATCTTACAACGAGCCTTAATGGTAAAATAAAGGAAAACTTGCTACCAACACCAACTTCACTTTCAATGCTCAGGTGAGAGTCATGATGAGATAAAGCATGCTTGACTATCGCCAACCCTAACCCACTACCACCAGTATCTCTTGATCTGGCTTTATCAACCCGATAAAAGCGCTCAGTCAATCGATGAATATGCTGCGCTTCTATTCCATCTCCCGTGTCCTGAACTTCGAGACACGCACCTTGATAGGTTTTAAACCAACGAACATGAATCTCTGAACCTGACGGTGTGTATTTAACCGCATTGTAGACCAGATTAGAAATAGCGCTGCGTAACTGATCTTCGTCTCCCAAAACCTTCAGATCTTTATCGACGTCAAAAAAGAGCCGATGAGCTTGTTCGCCACTTAAGCTAATCGCTTCTTTTTCCAACACTTCAAGCATCGATGGAACATCAACCTCATCTTCCAACTCATGCATTGGTGCAGCTTCAATTTTTGACAACGTCAGTAACTGATTAACCAAACTATTCATACGATTCAGTTGTTCAGTCATCACTCCATGAGCTTTACTCCACATAGGACCAACTAACATATCTGGGTCCTCTGTCATTTCAAGGTAGCCCTGCAGCACAGTCATGGGTGTTCTTAATTCATGAGAAACATTGGCGAAGAAGTTTCTACGCATACCTTCTAACTGTTTTAGCTGAGTCACATCTCGAACAACAAGCAAATGTTCACCTTCGGTATAAGGCACAATCCTCAACTCTAGCATTCGCTCTGGATTCAATGGCGAACGTATATCTAACGGAGCCTCAAAATCGCGTTTGTTAAGGTATTTGATAAAATCCGGTGTGCGAAGTAAGTTTGATATAGGCTGACCTTCATCATCGGGCCAACGAAACCCGAGTAAATGTTGGGCCAGTTTATTACACCAAACAATATAACCTTCGTCTCTAAAAACCACGACGGCATCAGGAAGCGACTCAGCACCATTTCTATAACGGCGGATTAAGTTAGTAAGTTCTTTTCTCTTCCTTCTATGTCTTTGGTGAAGGCGGTAAATACCATTAAAGAGAGACTCCCAATTTCCGGAGCCTGAGGGAGGGGTTAACCGCTTATCATCCCACAACCAGGCAGATAGGCGGATTTGATTGTTCAAATGCCAGATAAGCTGAATAGCCGTCGCTGCCAAAAGTAACCACGGCATGTAGCCAAATATCCACCCAATAATAACCCAGGGCAAGTAAAAAAAAGCCAGCTCCCAGGCTAGCCTTTTCCATGTAAGACGTTCAACCATTACAATCCTTTAGT
Source organism: Vibrio viridaestus (assembly GCF_003856525.1). Taxonomy (GTDB): domain Bacteria; phylum Pseudomonadota; class Gammaproteobacteria; order Enterobacterales; family Vibrionaceae; genus Vibrio; species Vibrio viridaestus. The sequence goes on along the minus strand of NZ_RJVQ01000006.1, from coordinate 6,202 downwards.
ATGACCTTATGACTTGGTTGAGAAGCGATAACCAGCTCCGCGTACAGTTTGTATGAGCTTATCATGGCCAGCATCTTCTAATGCTTTACGCAGCCGACGAATGTGTACGTCAACAGTACGGTCTTCCACATACACGTTTGTACCCCAAACGTTATTTAGAAGCAGCTCCCTACTGTAGACACGCTCTTGGTGAGTCATAAAGAAATGAAGCAGTTTAAATTCGGTAGGCCCCATATCTAGCGCCTGATCGTTAGCTGTTACTCGATGAGAGACTGGATCCAATTTTAAGCCCTGAACATCAATAACATCTTCTACTGCGGTCGGAGTGACTCGACGAATGACCGCTTTTAGGCGAGCTACAAGCTCCTTAGGGGAAAAAGGTTTCGTAATATAGTCATCAGCACCGACTTCAAGACCACGAACTTTATCCTCCTCTTCTCCGCGAGCCGTTAGCATGACTACAGGGATATTTCTTGTCAGTTCTTCTCGCTTCATATGCTTGATAAAATTGATACCACTTCCTCCAGGAAGCATCCAATCTAACAAGACAAGATCTGGATAAGGTTCAGCCAGACGATTTACAGCTGTATCATAGTCCTCAGCTTCTACGGCTTGATAACCCTTCTGCTCGAGAACAAAGCAGAGCATTTCTCTAATAGGTGCTTCATCCTCAACTACCAGAATCCTTCTAGACATAAAGCTATTTACCTTTAATTTATCAGTCAACGCTGTGCATTATTAAGCATAATTATGACACTTTTGTGACCCTTGAAAACAAATTTTCATATAATTTTAGCAGCAAATTCATTGTTATATTTAAAAAATGCGATAAGACTTTTTCGTATTATTGGCTTAAGATATCAAGCCAAGTCAGGAGTATTAGAGATAATTATGTGGTTTAAGAACGCAATCGTTTACCGAGTAAACAAAGACGTAAAATTCGATGCAGATCAATTAGAAAAGCAGCTTTCTGAGTTCAAATTTACGCCATGTGGTAGTCAGGATAAGCAAAAGTTTGGCTGGGTACACGCGATGGGTAAATCTGGAGACATGATGACTCATACTGCAGACGGCAATATTTTGTTGTGTGCCAAAAAAGAAGAAAAAATGCTACCTGCATCTGTCATAAAAGATTCTCTTACCGATAAAGTCGAAACTCTTGAAGAACAGGAAGGCCGACCTCTTAAGAAAAAAGAAAAAGACACGATAAAAGAAGATATTATTATTGATTTACTACCTCGTGCCTTTAGTAAGAGTCAGCTAACTTACGTTTTGGTTATGCCAGAAAAAAACCTGATTGTAGTTGATGCAAGCAGTTACAAGAAGGCTGAAGATGTCATCGCACTTTTGCGTAAATCAATGGGAAGCCTTCCGGTTGTACCTGCAATTCCTGAAGTGGCAATAGAAACAACTCTCACTGGATGGATTCAGTCTGGGAATATCCCTGCTGGTTTTGAAATCATGGCAGAGGCAGAACTCAAGTCGCTGCTTGACGATGGCGCAACGATACGTTGTAAAAATCAAGATTTAACCAGTGACGAAATCCTAAAACACATTGAGTCAAATAAAGTGGTGACTAAGTTGGCTTTAAGCTGGCAAGACCGAATTTCTTTTGTACTCGCTGAGGACTCATCACTAAAACGCCTTACATATAGCGATGATCTAAAGGATCAAAATGATGATATTCCACGCGAAGAACATGCAGCTCGTTTTGATGCGGACTTTTCTCTTCTTTGCGGCGAATTAGGAGCATTCCTTCCTAATTTATATGACGTCCTAGGTGGGCTGCCAAATCAAGATTAGTTGATAAAGAATAAGACTTAGGGAGCCAAGTGGCTCCCTTTTTTGTTGATAAACAGTACTAGTCATAGGGATATATTTGGCGTAAAATTTGCGCCCTCTCAATACCATTAGGTGGTATTGACCTGACTTGAAATCAGATTTGGAAAGAGCAATGACATCAGAAACTACTTTTGTTCCGGAGCTATTATCGCCAGCCGGAAGCCTAAAAAACATGCGCTACGCTTTTGCTTATGGTGCAGATGCTGTCTATGCAGGGCAGCCACGATACAGCCTCCGTGTTCGTAATAACGAATTCAATCACGAAAACTTAAAAATTGGGATCGATGAGGCTCACGCTCAGGGCAAACGTTTTTATGTTGTATGCAACATTCAGCCTCATAACTCCAAGCTAAAAACCTTTATACGTGACTTAAAACCCGTTATCGATATGGAGCCGGATGCACTTATCATGTCCGATCCTGGCCTGATCATGATGGTTAGAGAAGCATTTCCAGACATGGTCATCCACCTATCAGTACAAGCAAATGCTGTAAACTGGGCATCAGTGAAGTTTTGGGAATCACAGGGAATCAGTCGAGTCATTGTCTCCCGTGAGCTTTCTCTGGAAGAAATAGAAGAAATACGCGAACAATGCCCTAATATCGAGATTGAAGTGTTTGTACACGGTGCTCTTTGTATGGCTTATTCTGGTCGTTGTCTTCTTTCTGGGTACATCAATAAACGCGATCCAAATCAGGGAACCTGTACCAATGCATGCCGTTGGGAATATAAAGTAGAAAAAGGAACCGAAGACGCTGCTGGTCAAATCGTCGAGCAATTTGATCCTAGTAAAGCCACACCAATCGACGTATTGGAAGAGCGTCCCGAGAACACAATAGGGCTAGGTAAACCGATCGATGATGTGGTTTTACTATCAGAAAGTCATCGTCCGGAAGAAAAAATGGCGGCTTATGAAGATGAGCACGGCACGTATATCATGAACTCGAAAGATCTGCGAGCTGTACAGCATGTTGAGCGCCTGACGAAAATGGGAATTCACTCACTTAAGATTGAAGGCCGTACAAAGTCATTTTATTACTGTGCAAGAACCGCGCAGGTATACCGTAAAGCTATAGATGATGCTGTTGCTGGCAAGCCATTTGACGAAACTTTAATGGGTACTCTCGAAAGCTTAGCTCACCGTGGTTATACCGAAGGTTTTTTACGTCGCCATACTCATGATACTTATCAAAACTATGATTATGGTTATTCAATTTCTGATTCTCAACAGTTTGTTGGTGAATTTACCGGTAAACGCCGTGGTGACCTAGCTGAAGTTGAAGTTAAGAATAAATTCTGTATTGGTGACAGCCTAGAATTGATGACACCAAAGGGAAACATTATTTTCAATCTGGAAGTAATGGAAAACCGCAAGTCACAGGCTGTTGATGATGCTAAAGGTAATGGTCACTTTGTCTTCATCCCTGTGCCTCAAGACTTAGATTTATCATACGCTCTACTAATGCGTAACCTTCAATCAGGACAAGATACTCGTAACGCAACGGGCAAATAAAATGGCTTTGCTAATTACCAGTAAATGTACTAATTGCGATATGTGTGAACCGGAGTGCCCGAATAATGCTATCTCATTTGGTGAGAATATTTACGAAATAGACCCTGATTTATGTACTGAGTGTAAAGGGCATTATGATACACCGACATGTGAATCAGTGTGTCCCATTAATAATTGTATTATTACCGACCCAGAACACATAGAAACGGAAGAAGAACTACTGGAAAAGTTCGTTATAATTCAAGGCCTCACTTAAATCAAAAAGCCCAATCACTGATTGGGCTTTTTTCTATTTTCGGGCGAGTTCTTTAGAATTTAGATACCCCAATATATGCGGTCTGGATTCTTTAGAAAGCTTTGCTGTCGCTTCGTCTGACCAACCGGATATTTTTGCGTTAGACGTTCGCGAACGATAGTAATCACGCATATCTTTATCATACCGCTCAACAATCTTCTTATCTAATGGCTGGTAGGTATTTTCATGCATGATAATACTTTGAGGTAGCCTTGGTTTAAGCTGTGGATCTTGATCTGGATATCCGAGACACATACCAAAAAGAACAGCGCAATGACTAGGTAAACCTAATAGTTTATCGACATTGTCAATTTGGTTTCTAAGGCCACCGATATACACACCACCTAGGCCAAGTGATTCTGCAGCCAGAAGACAGTTTTGTGCCATTATTCCAGCGTCCGCTGCCCCTATTAGAGTCAACTCCATATAGTCACTCTGCACACTCGGATTCAGTTCAAAATGACGATGGTAATCAATACAAAAGACAAGAAACTCAGAAGCAGATGCTACATATGGTTGATTTCCCGCATATTCTGCCAGTTTCTCACGCTTATCTTTATCCGTTACACGAATAATAGATACGACCTGAAGCAAACTAGAAGATGATGCTGCAATACCAGACTGTACGATTTGATCCAACAACTCTGCATTAATTGGTTCATTTTTAAAAGCACGAATTGAACGGTGACTTTTTATTGTGTCAATTACAGGTGTCATCATCTATCCTTAGTTTAATAGTGTTTGGCATTATCGTAATATTGATTAGGATTCAGAGCCGTAAAGATAACCGCAACATCAACATCATTGCCGACTAACTCTTTAACTCGCTGAGTAACAATTTGTGCAACTTTATCCTGAACTTCTTGTCCTCGATCGAACCAAAGTACTTCAACAAAAGGGTATGCGGGAGTAACTTCACCTTCATGATAAAACGTTGCGTAAATGTATTCGAACGTAAAATCAGGACGAGGTGATTTCATCAGACTCTCTAAATCATCAATTAGAGTTTTCGATAAAGGTTGAACCGTTTGGGGCTCGACAGCGCGAAAGCGAAAATGTGGCATAAATAGGACTTCCTCTTTTTTGGTATCATACCAGTTAAGAGAAAGCCATGCGATATTATGTAGCCGGTTTAATAACCAATTAATACCTACGTAAGGTGTTGCTTAAAGAACTTTACAGTTCGACTCCACGCCAGTTCAGCCGCCTCTTGGTCATACCGAGCAGTTGAATCATTATGAAAACCATGATTTACGGCTGTATAAACAAAATCCTGGTAGTCAGCCTTATTCGCTTTTAATTGATTTTCATAGTCAGGCCAAGTACCGTTTACTCTTTTGTCCAATTCAGCAAAATGAATCATTAGTGGACCAGTCACTTTTACCCTTAGCGAGTCAACAGGAGGCGTACCATAAAATGGGACCGCAGCACTCAAATCATTCGGTATTGTTGCAGCCAACATATTGACTATGTAGCCACCAAAGCAAAAACCAACCGCGCCTAACTTACCCGAGCTTTGTTCATGAGCCTTCAAAAAATGTGCTGCTGCGATAAAATCCTCTTCAACTTTGGATTTATCGAGATTACTTTGCATTGCTCGCCCATCGTCATCATTACCTGGATATCCTCCAACCGGATATAACGCATCGGGTGCAAACGCCATAAACCCGAGTTTAGCAAGCCTTCTCGCAACATCTTGGATATATGGATTTAATCCCCTATTCTCATGAACGACCAAAACGACAGGATATGGGCCAGGATCTTTAGGCACAACAAGATATCCACGCCCTTCACCGTAGCCTTTTGGCGATGGGAACGTTACAAACTGAGCTTTAATCTCTGGGTCGTTGAAAGACACTTGTTCTGCTTGAGCATAGTCTGGCAATAATGCAGCAGTCAGTGATGTCATGGCAAATCCTAAAGCGGCCAAACCAGACAGTCGCCTCATGAACTCTCGCCTATCAATAACCCCATGCGCATATTCATCATACCAATCAAAAGCTTCCTGAGGTATGTCCCTCACTTGGGCATCGTTCTTTCCATTTGGCATCGTTCTTCCTTAAGTTTTCTTCGGCTAAAAGACGTTATTTAACTATAGGAAAGTGTGACATGTTTGGTAGATATTGAGTGTTACAAATCGCTACTAAGTTAATGTTGAACTATTCAGACTCTGGACGCTAATTTTGCTGAGACTCGATAATAAAGGAAAGGTGGAGAGATTCGACCGGGCTCGCGCTCCAGCTCCCAACACTGGCTTTTCTAAAAGCCAAATACAACAAAGCCTCAGCTTACGCTGAGGCTTTATGATAATGGCAGGGGTGGAGAGATTCGAACTCCCAACACGCGGATTTGGAATCCGCTGCTCTGCCAATTGGAGCTACACCCCTAAAATCGGTTTGTACAGAATAAGTGGCGGAGCGGACGGGACTCGAACCCGCGACCCCCGGCGTGACAGGCCGGTATTCTAACCAACTGAACTACCGCTCCGCATTGGTTAGCTTGGTGCTAAATATAAAGCCTGGCGATGTCCTACTCTCACATGGGGAGACCCC
>NZ_RJVQ01000042.1 GCF_003856525.1 Vibrio viridaestus | reverse complement strand
CTAGGTAATCTAKTATCYTTATGCATGAAGATAATMAATTCGGTCGTTGTGGTCGGACTCTATTATGGATTTCTGACCACATTYTCCATAGGGCCCTCTTATCTCTTCCTTCTCCGAGCTCGGGTTATGGAMGAAGGAGAAGAAGGAACCGAGAARRARGTATCAGCAACAACWGGTTTTATTRCGGGRCAGCTYATRATGTTCATATCGATCTATTATGCGCCTCTGCATYTAGCAYTGGGTAGACCTCATACAATAACTGTCCTAGCTCTACCGTATCTTTTGTTTCATTTCTTCTGSAAYAATCACAAACACTTYTTTGATTATGGATCTACTACCAGAAATKMAATGCGTAATCTYMGCATTCAATGTGTATTCCTGAATAATCTCATTTTTCAATTATTCAAYYATTTCATTTTACCAAGTTCAATGTTAGCCAGATTAGTCAACATTTATATGTTTCGATGCAACAACAAGATGTTATTCGTAACAAGTAGTTTTGTTGGTTGGTTAATTGGTCACATTTTATTCATGAAATGGGTTGGATTGGTATTAGTCTGGATACAGCAAAATAATTCTATTAGGTCTAATGTAGTTATTAGATCTAATAAGTATAAGTTCCTTGTGTCAGAATTGAGAAATTCTATGGCTCGAATCTTTAGTATTCTCTTATTTATTACCTGTGTCTACTATTTAGGCAGAATACCATCACCCATTTTTACTAAGAAACTTAAAGGAACCTCAGAAACGGGTGGGACTAAACAGGACCAAGAGGTATCCACCGAAGAAGCTCCTTTTCCTTCTCTTTTTTCGGAAGAAGGGGAAGATCTGGACAAAATCGATGAAATGGAAGAAATCCGAGTGAATGGAAAAGACAAAATTAATAAGGATGATGAATTCCACGTTCGAACATACTATAACTATAAAACTGTTTCTGAAAATCTATATGGAAATAAAGAAAATTCGAATTTAGAATTTTTCAAAATAAAAAAAAAA
>NZ_RJVQ01000041.1 GCF_003856525.1 Vibrio viridaestus | reverse complement strand
TACTTACCGTAAACCATATATTCTGTGATTTGGTTGTATTCAATATTCAACAATCGGGCTCGTTATATTCTTGTTCTGTCTAGATACTAGGTGGTCCGTAATAAAGTGCCTCATCGGTGGGCGGGAGTTCAAGGGAATGTTGAAGCTCTTTAGACTCTAGAAACAGGGTTATTAGCCTTTTGAATCTTGTAAACGTATCACAGTTACGGATAGGCATTGGCAGCCTGTTCCACAATAAACTATACCGTACTGTAAAAAACGTACAACGCATTTGTTTTTGGTGTTTTACGGTAAGTAATGTATATGCGTTGTTTCTAAGTCTATAGGCTGGGTCGTGGGTGATAGTCGGGCAGGAGGTTAGAAAAGAGAGCCCATGTATCGCTTTGTAAAGGAATATTAAATTGTTGTTTAGTCTACGGTGCCATAAAGGTTCTAAAGAGAGGTTCTTACATCTATCTGTGTAATGTTTGCTGGWCAGTAACGACACCCTCCCTCCTTTTGTGATGTCAGGCTCTCTTACGTTTGTGGTAATTATGAATACTGCTTTAATCAAAKCCCATAGTTGGAATACAGTCTCTACTAGGTCCATGTTACAAGCAAATCAGATAGTTRAAAAGTTTRTTTTATGGGTTAGATGTYCAYATAGTATATCAYACYGCTATGAAGAKAACTAATGGTTYAAAGAMGTAWGRACTAATAGCAAATCRAAARRTATGAGAGGGTATAAAATTGWAGATAAGTAAAAAGATYTYAGGGTAAGAMAAATAAWRCATTGASAAACTCACAAGASTTTGTGGCCARATTTTGAGCTTTGTATGATCGGCCTTRGTAGATCAGCATCCATAAGWTTAKTGAGYTRTYTGTCTRCTTGCAATAGATAAAAACGGGCATGASTTTTAGGAAGAATAATGTACATTTAACCTGTAGAGAGATTTGGGAACTGAAAGTGAGGGTTTGGAGCATAAGGCCATGATTAATAAACAATGAARAATAGGAAAATAGGAA
>NZ_RJVQ01000040.1 GCF_003856525.1 Vibrio viridaestus | reverse complement strand
CTGCAGATCCACTCTTTTTCCTATTCAAAGATCAACCCTTTGTCTCTGTGTTTTCACATCGAGAATTCTTTGCAGATGAAGAGATGTCAAAGGGGCTTCTTACTTCCCAAACGGATCCTCCTACATCTATATATAAACGCTGGTTKATCAAGAATACGCAAGAAAAGCACTTCGAATTGTTGATTCAGCGCCAGAGATGGCTTAGAACCAATAGTTCATTATCTAATGGATTTTTCCGTTCTAATACTCKATCCGAGAGTTATCAGTATTTATCAAATCTGTTCMTATCTAACGGAACGCTATTGGATCRAATGACAAAGACATTGTTGARAAAAAGATGGCTTTTCYCGGATGAAATKAAAATWGGATTCATGTAATGTAACAGGAGAARGRTTTCCCATYMCTTAGCCGGAAAGATATGTGGCCATGAAATAGGGATTAAGTGGAACRGAATTGACTGGGTGGTARAGTYGTRKAAACRCYTGTTTCTTCCACTTAGCTCCATGGAACAATATGYTACTRCTGAAACATGGAAGAATTGAAATCTTAGATCAAAACACTATGTATGGAWGGTATGAACTKCCTAAACAAGAATTCTTGAACAGCGAACAACCGGAGCTATTACTCACTACATCAAAAAAATTTCCATTAATRAAAGATGKAAATCCATTRGAAAATCAAAAATACGCATGTCKGATKAAATKGTTGTTGCTATCTGYTTCAATAACGAATCAACTGAATAACTAAMTAAAATAGATAGACCTTTYTCTTCGTCTCAGGTCGATRGATCTTCTCAATTGGAAGATCCCCTATATGGATAAKACACATTCCAGTTGACCGAGCCTAATTCTAATTGTTTTGTTCCGAAGYAAAGATATCCACGGRGYGGTTCGYCCTATTCAGATATTCACGACCAAGAAGTACTGGATTCTCTTTMGGATAGGYCCTGAAAGGAGAAGGAAGGCTGGAATGCCRMCAGGCGTCTATTATTGAATTCACCCGACCATTCACCCGACC
>NZ_RJVQ01000039.1 GCF_003856525.1 Vibrio viridaestus | reverse complement strand
TCGATCGCAGACATTTCTGGAACACCTCTAATAGAGGGACAAAGAGTCAATTTTGAAAGAACTCATTGTCAACCTCTTTCAGATATGAATCTATCTGATTCAGAAGGGAAGAACTTGCATCAGTATCTCAATTTCAATTCAAACATGGGTTTGATTCACACTCCATGTTCTGAGAAAGATTTCCCATCCGAAAAGAGGAAAAAACGGAGTCTTTGYCTAAARAAATGCGTTGASAAAGGGCAGATGKATAGAACCTTTCAACGAGATAGTGCTTTTTCAACTCTCTCAAAATGGAATCTATTCCAAACATATATGCCATGGTTCYTTACTTCGACAGGGTACAAATATCTAAATTTGATATTTTTAGATACTTTTTCAGACYTATTGCSGATACTAAGTAGCAGTCAAAAATTTGTATCCATTTTTCATGATATTATGYATGGATYAGATATATCATGGSSARTTCYTCAGAAAAAATTGTGTCTTCCACAAMGGAATCTGATAAGTGAKATTTCGAGWAAGTGTTTACATAATCTTCTTCTGTCCGAAGAAATGATTCRTCGAAATAATGAGTCACCATTGATATSGRCACATCTGAGATCRCCAAATGYYCGGGAGTTCCTCTATTCAATCCTTTTCCTTCTTCTTGTTGCTGGATATMTCGTTYGTACACATCTTCTCTTTGTTTCCCGAGCCTCTAGTGAGTTACAGACMGRGTTCGAAAAGRTCAAATCTTTGATRATTCCATCATACATGATTGAGTTGCGAAAACTTCTGGATAGGTATCCTACATCTGAACTGAATTCTTTCTGGTTAAAGAATCTYTTTCTAGTTGCTCTGGAACAATTAGGAGATTSTCTAGAAGAAATACGGGGTTCTGGCGGCAACATGCTATGGGGTGGTGRTCCCGCTTATGGGGTCAAATCAATACGTTCTAAGAAGAAAKATTTGAAWATMAATYTCATCGATATCATCGATCTCATAAGTATCATACCAAATCCCATCAATCGAATCACTTTTTCGAGAAATA
>NZ_RJVQ01000038.1 GCF_003856525.1 Vibrio viridaestus | reverse complement strand
AATCCCCGTCGCCAATTGTTATGACCTTGCGTCTCCCAATTATTTTGTTTTTGCCAAAATCCCCGTCGCCAATTGTTATGAMCTTGGATGTCTKRYTTTKCKATCACRCGACYTATCKACCAATCCGAATACGACTTATACGAATCTTCRCACTAGGCCAACCAATGACGTTCAACCGGTGTGGGCAGTTTAGTGTCCTTATTGGTCCTATGTCCTACGAGCCCTTCCACTTGAGTCCAGAACAAGATACCAGCTTCCGAATCAGAGCAGATCGTTTATTTCAAGCATACTTAGTTTATATATCAATCASACAGACCRCAACGTACCATAAAATAGRAAATAAYATWTGTACRCAAATAAGCCCAAAAAGTGGCTGTGAATGTGGGAGGCAKTAGTTAATAAACTGAACATAACTTAAGAACCGTAAAYYGTACAATAATAAATTATAGGTCAAAATAAAGCTYATMATAARAGGAATATAAATATACATAGTSTAATTRTTGARTARTYATACAATAAGAATATTAGTCCATGAATAGTCCTCGGAAGTTACCTGTAAYTTAATCTCCACTCGGATATAACACCCCTTTTTTTTTTTTTGAAAATTCCAACTTTAGATTCTGATTAAAAAAAAAGAATYATATGTGACTTTAAATTCCTCRACATTCTCCTCCTCCTCGAAATAATGTTGGGTCCTTATGGCTCCAAATTACAACTAGTAGGACTTTATTTAAACCATGTTTCTTGTATTGACTGGAGAATCCACTAAAAATGACTAGATGATGATGAACGACCWTYGAYYTGAGKTCATTAYTTYCAAATTCATTAKGAATCTCGTTAGYAGATAAYGAGTCATTAAGAAAGTCAACGTCTAACAGAATTAAATTAGATTTTTGGCCATCATTCGACTCAGCTGACATATTTCCCTCATTGTTATAAGAAGTTTCATCAAAATCATATGCATTATTCTGAGAATCAATATCTGGCACACTGTCATTAGAAATGGGATAAGTTGACTCAATATAAAATTCTGTCTT
>NZ_RJVQ01000037.1 GCF_003856525.1 Vibrio viridaestus | reverse complement strand
GGCTTTGTTGCGTAATTCGATGGAACTAAATCAGGAAGTTACGATCTGATCGGCTACATCCATTAATCATCGTAGCCTTATGCCGAAACCTCGTTACAAAACAACTAACTGGAAACAGTACAACAAAGCCCTAATCAATCGTGGTTCACTTACTTTCTGGATTGATGAACAAGCTATAATAGAATGGAAGCAAAGCAAACAGAATAAGCGTGGCAGGCCTCGTCAATTCAGCGACCTAGCCATTACTACCGCACTGATGGTAAAACGCGTTTTCTCTATGCCATTGAGAGCGCTGCAAGGTTTTCTAGACTCCGTATTTAAGCTGGCTAACATACCGCTTGTTTGTCCGCATTACACCTGTATAAGCCGTCGAGCTAAGAAAATTGAGGTTTCATTTAAAACCAAAACCAGAGGCGTGATACAGCATCTGGCCATCGATGCCACCGGCCTCAAGGTTTATGGCGAAGGTGAATGGAAGGTCAAAAAGCATGGTACTGATGGGAAGCGCAGAGYCTGGCGTAAGCTCCATTTAGCAGTAGATACAAGCACCCACGAAATCGTCGCAGCGGAGCTGAGTTTATCTAACGTTACTGATGCCGAAGTGCTCCCAACCTACTTAAGCAGACACGTCGTAAAATCATTGAGATATCAGGTGATGGAGCTTATGACACAAGACATTGCTACGATGCAATACGTATAAAGCGAGCGGTTCCGCTCATCCCGCCAAGGGAAGGAGCAGCCTTCTGGGAACGTGGGCATCCTCGCAATTTAGCGGTAGGTTGTCAGAAGCTTTACGGCTCGAACAAGACGTGGAAAAAGCGGTACGGCTATCACAATCGCTCACTATCAGAGACAGCAATGTATCGAGTGAAACAGTTGTTAGGTGGGAAATTAAGCCTGAGAAACTATAACGCTCAAGTTGGCGAGACTTACGCGATGATCAAGGCGCTGAATAAGCTTACAGGGTTAGGTATGCCTGAAACTCAATATATCGTTTAAGAATTAAGCACAATGGGACAGGCATGTCCTCTCTCTGAATTAAGCAACAAAGCC
>NZ_RJVQ01000005.1 GCF_003856525.1 Vibrio viridaestus | reverse complement strand
AAAAAATCGGATACTGTGGTGTTCACTTTGCCAGTTTGGCACGACGATGGGGGTGTTACCTGAAACAGAACTGCACGTTACGATTCCATGGTCATTAATACTTAAGCTTCTCACATACGGGTCTGAAAACACGATATTGTTATGCTTAGCAATAAACCGCATACAGTCATTGGCGGGGACATCGGGCAAGATAGTACTGTTATAGTATTCTATGAGCCGGGTGAGGGTATGCTGTACTTGTAACGAGACGTTATGACGATTGGTGCGGGCATCATCAATGTATTTAAAGAGGGTAAATACCGCGATGACGCTAAGACCAAGAAAATAAATAAGAAAAATGACTATCCGTTTGTTTCCTATACATGTCCTGCTAATCCTAAGCACGAAATTAACGTACCACAAAATGCTGTGCTAAGACACTCATAATAACGCTAAGTCATTATTTTTACGCAAAAATAAATACACGTCAGATACATTTAAGAAGAGGGAGAAATACTCCCTCTCAATAACTATTCATTAACTACAATGAATACAATTACTTAATCTCTCCTAACAGTTAATTAATAACATTAATCACAGTTATCACAATAAATAATGTGATTTAAATCATCACATGCGTTTTTAGTGTGAAAAACGCGCATGATTTTGGGTTGTGATGTGATTAATTCGTATTCACAATACCTCATTAGCCATTACATCAAAAAGATGAGACACCTGAGCTGATGCGGCCGCTAGCGCAATCAACAACGATGCGACTTTATCTGGAAATTCCAAGTGCACCATGTGGTCTGCATCCTTAATGATGAGGAAACGACTGTTCGGTAACTGACGAGCAAAGTCCTGAGCAATGTCTTTGGTGACATAGGGGTCAAACTCGCCGACGCAAACGGTCGCAGGTAAGGTTAATTTCGATAAATCACAGGGTTTATGAACCAGAAGGCGGACGGAGTTTTCAAAGAAGACATCGACGCGCTCTTGGTCAAAGTGAGCGATGTTTCTTTCTGTGGCTCGTTTAATGGCTTTACTGCGAGGGATGCCCGGTTCATTGGACGTGAGCGAATCTGTAAAGGTTTTGGCGAAGTTTTGTGTACTGACCATCGCCGATGCAATCATCTGTTTTGTGGCCATTCGACCAGATTTAGGAATGCCGGGGACGCCGCCGCAGATGGATAGGCTTAGAGCGCCAGACCAGACGCTACACACCTCAACTGTGATGGCCGTGGCGTAGGAAAARCCAATKAGGTGGGCTTTTCGGATGTCGAGGTACTCCAATAGGTCGAGTAGCATCATGGATTGTTCGTGAATGGTRACGGTAGAGTCTAAAGGGGCGTTGAGTCCAGTCCCAGGAATTTCAACCGTYAGGCAATTAACGTGCTTKGAGAAATCGTTAGAGAAGTTGTCAACCGATTCGATATCTTGAAGGGCTCCCAGTAAAAATACCGCGTATTCCGTTGTGCTGGTATTGGGGTAGAGTTTGAAACGAAAGTGRTTGTTGTTGATAACGATTTTTTGAGTTTCCATTTTTTTCTCCTTTKGGTTAATGGAAATCTCAATATAGGCTGTTGGTTTTTATGCGTATATTTTAATATAAGCTTGGTAGGTTAGGGATATGACGAATTTTTATATTGATGATGGTGAGCAGACAGTAAGAGAGTTAATTGCGGAYTTACTGGAGAGATTTGGCAAGCAAATTGAGTCGGGTAGAGTGCCCAAAGTGAAACTGCATTATTTTGGCGCTGAGCTCGAAATTAATTTACTTGAGTTTGAAGGGATAGGAAAATTCCATACCACGACGGCCGAGTGACGCTTTGGGACGATAAGATTATGGACGATGATAAACACTACTTTACTATTTTAGATGCCTTACCTGACCATATCTTTGTCTTTTCAGAAACAGGTGTGTATGTTGATGTGTTTGGTGGCGACGGAAATGCAACAGGGTTTGATTGTAAGCCATTTATTGGCCGGACACTGCACGATATTGCGCCGCCAGAGATGGCGGATATGTTCTTGTCATTTGTCGCCAAAGCCTTAGCGGAGAATATGACACAGAAAGTGAAATATCGGTTTGGCGAGACGGACATGATAGAGCTGCCCGCTGACGTACCGCATCCACAGGAGATTTGGTTCTAGGGAACGATTAAACCCCTCCCTCTTATGTTCAACAGCCAAAGAACGGTACTTTGGATTGCAAAAAACATCACTCAACAGCATGTTCTTGAGCAGCGATTAAAAGTGTTATCGGAGGTAGATGAACTCACCAAGATACTGAATCGCGGTTCAATAAAACAGAAGTTTAAAGACGCCGATGAATACGTATAGTGTTAACCAGAGTTTGTTCTCATTGCTCTTTGTTCATTCGTACCAGCATGTCAGTATTTGTTAAAGCGGCAGAGTTAGGCTCTTTTGCTTTAACTGCAGAATCGTTGAATCTGTCGGCGAAAATAGTCTCGAAACATATTGCCTGATTAGAATCGAGGCTAGGTACAACGTTACTCAACCGTACAACACGTCGCCAACAACTAACGGATGTTGGTCAACGATATTATGAACAGTGTAAGGTTATCATCGCTGAAGTTAAGTTGTCGGACTCACTTGTCAGCGACTTAAAATCTTATCCTTCTGGTATTTAAAAAGTCAGTGCACCCGTCACATTTGGGTCAACATCACTCACCCCATTTATTACAGACTACCTTGGTCGATATACAGAAACGGAAATTGAGTTAACGTTGAACGATAGGCTGGTTGACCCGATACAAGAAGGATATGAAGTCATCATCAGGATAGGTGAATTAGAAGAGAGTTCTTTGACCAATTATCCATTGAGACCATATCAATTAATAGCTTGTGCATCGCCAAATTACATCAAGCGCAATGGAAAGCCTCAATGTCCTTCTGACTTATCAAAACATTCATGTTTAATTTATGGGATGTGGGCGGATTCTATACCATGTCGTTGGATTTTTAGCAAAAATGGTATAAAAGAAGAAGTAAAACCAAAAGGAAGATTTCGTTCTAATGACTGGAAAGCACTGCTTCATGCCGCTATTGAAGGTTATGGTATTACGCTAGGACCAAAAGATATTTTGCAGAAAGAGATAGATGAGGGGAACCTCATTCAAATCCTAACTGATTACCAAGCTCCATCGCGTCCGATGCACATTCTGACACCGCCTACTCACCGTCCGATAGCAAAAGTTCGTTGTTTTGTTGATGCTCTGAAAGAACACTTTTCTTAGAGGTCCTTAGGTATTCTGTTCACTCATATTCATAATGTCAAAATTATTTCTAAACTGTGTCGGGACCACGTTTCGAAACAGTGCATTCTAAAGTCTTGTTTTTTATAACTTATTGATTAATTGATTGAATGTTGGATAAAAAATCCCCTAAGCAATACTGCTTAAGGGATGGTGATGCGATACGATATTGTATCTTTGGGGGGATATACAATCGATCGACAACGTCTTGTTTCTAGTTGTAATTCAACTATGGGAAAGCGAATTACCTTGTTTACTCTACTCTACTGATAGACTTCATAATATGACAGTGGTCATGATTTTTGAATGTACTAGTACGTAGTGCTTATTTTCGGCTACTCCCAACATTTGTCACTTGTACAACAATGATGACAGTAATACGCCGCTATTTTAAATCGAAATGCCTCATCGTTGTTTAGAATGCATATGCTCATATCAAAAAAATGAAATATATACAGTATGTTTACTTTCCAATTGGACAATAAAAAGTTGATTAGATTGACGCTGAATCGCATTAATGCAAGTATGGTTTCATCATCAATTTGCATAGGTGTGGTTTATGTTTTTCAAGAAAAGAAATAATGAGACTTTAGATGTTATTGCAAATTTAGAAAAACAAGTTACTACCATAGCAAGTATTAACAATGAGTGCGCCACTATTCAGTTCACTACTGACGGTGTTGTTACAGATGTAAGTGAGCAGTTTGCGAAGATTGTAGGCTATACAAAAGAAGAGCTTATTGGTAAAAGACATAGAGAGCTTTGCTCAGATCAAATTGTAAGTTCCCCTAAATATAGTCAGTTCTGGTCAGATTTAGCGAACGGGAAAACTCAAGCAGGCTCGTTCCCTCGTATTAGGAAAGACGGGCAAACTATCTGGCTAGAGGCAAGCTATATCCCCATCAGACACAATGGTCGTGTTGTGGGTATTTTGAAAATTGCGCAAGATGTATCTGACCAGGTACGTAAAAGCCGTGACAACACGGCGCTTTTGGAGGCGATTAATCGCTCTAATGCGGTTATTGAGTTTAGTACCAATGGTACTGTGTTGAACGCTAACGACAACTTTGTACGAGCTCTTGGGTATTCCAATAAAAATGACATTATAGGTAAGCCCCACTCAATTTTCTGTTTTGAGGAATTTTATGCAGAAAATCCCACATTCTGGCAAGACTTGGCTCGGGGACAAGTCAAAGATGGGCTATTCAGACGAATGGGACGAGCTGGGAATACGGTTTGGATTGAGGCGACTTACAATCCTATTTTTGATGAGAACAATAGGGTTATCAAAATCACAAAACTGGCTAGTGATGTTACTGAGAGAGTGGAGAGGCAACAACGCATTCAGCACGCAGCAGAAATCGCGCATTCTACGTCTGTCGAAACCGCTCAGGTATCAACTCGCGGAGCCAGTATCCTAGACTCAAATATTGCCAACTCTGAAAAATCCGTTAAACAGATTGAAGCAACGGCATCTATTGTCTCCGAGCTGAATACGCAATCTCAAGAAATTACAAACATTGTGTCTACGATACGCGGAATTGCCGATCAAACTAACTTGCTAGCGCTCAATGCTGCAATAGAAGCGGCTCGCGCAGGTGAGCAAGGGCGAGGGTTTGCTGTTGTTGCCGACGAAGTGAGAACGTTAGCATCAAGAACGTCGACATCAACGGAAGATATAACGCAAATGGTCGAGAAGAATAGGGCCCTGGTCGAAAAGGTGATGTTGAACATGAGTCAAATATCGGATGATGCTAATACCAACTCTAATTTGATAAGAGAAGCGGCTACAATTATTGAGGAAATATTAAAAGGAGCAGACTACGTATCTGAAGTCGTTGGTGAGTTAGTGGGGGACGCTCGGTCTTAATTTTGATGGATCACGTCTAAGCTCAGATCCCCCCAAGCTCGTTATCTGGCTTAATCCGCTCAATAACTGGTCGATTTAAAGTTATTCCCGCTCGCGATTGATAGACGAAGGCTCATGTTGTCCTTCGTCGTTCCGGGAATAGATGTTGGCGAATTAAATAAGCGGAAGGATTCAGGATTCATTCCCGATAAAAATTGAAACCACCATCTAAATTTTACCGCGCAGATAGCTAGAGCAAATCGGTGCGTTGTATTCAACGATGAACGGTATATCAATGATATTGGGGGCAGTCCAAATCATGTAATTCTTAAAACTGTGTAATAATCTGCCGCTAAGTGAGTTGAGTATTGTTTACGTACATAATGGCTTTTCCATAATATTATAGAATCATCAATGAAAATATACGCTGTAGCGTATAATTATGTTGTCAATGGAAAAAGGGAATTACACAGTTCATGATTTGTAAAGAGCTAATGGATATAATTACGAGTGTACTACTTTAGAAATAAAAAGTTATGTTTTAGCTAATGCAGAATAACTACAGTTCAAGCGTACTTTTCGCCAGTTACTGAACGAAAAGGAGCTTTAAATAACTTGGTTACTTCCTTCTTTTTGATAGCTTACGAATTCGTCAGTCATAGATAGTGTTTATACCGATGTTTCGTACTGCTAGTTTTGAATATTGAGTTAACTGGTCTTTACTTACTTTTTCTTAACCGAATATAATTTCATCGCCAATGTTGATACTTTTTGGGCCGCACCCAATGACATGAACAGTTCCTGGCTGTTCTGGCTTAAGTTGGCCGTCAAACTTGATTGTTATATGACCTAGGTTCGCTAAATTTTGATTCACTGAACTTCCAACCGCTGTAACAACAAAATCATTTTCACCAATCAATAAAGTGCTTTGCGTGCTTATCACTCCGGCATCTATTCCTTGATCGTGAATGAAGCAATACTCTTTAACATCGTCTGGCGCGCTTTGATTGAATAAAATTAGCATGTTCTCTTCTAACGATTCCATCGCTAGAGAGCCTATATCAATAATGGAGGCTTTGAATTGTAAAGACATTGAGATAGTTTAGTGATAAATGAACATAGAAACGAACCACGCCAACAACACTGTTGGAGCACCAGTGATAAATCTAGAATACAGTACGGAGGGAACCCCAATCTCTACAGTTTCTTGTTTAGCTTCTGCGAGACCTAATCCTACAGGGATAAAATCGCAGGCTGCTTGTGAGTTAATAGCAAATAACGCAGGTAGTGCTAAATGTGGAGGGATCACACCTGTTCCTATTTGAACACCAATTAATACGCCAATCACTTGAGCAATAACAGCACCGGGGCCCAAAAAGGGAGAAAATAGCGGGAATGAGCAAATCAATGCTAATACGACTAGTCCCAATGGGTTGGTAGATAAAGGACTAAGCAAATTTGCTATGATGTCGCCAAGACCAGAAGCAATGATCACACCTATTAACATTGAAACAAACGCCATAAAGGGTAGTATAGTCTTAAGCACGGTATCAATAGTATCTCGCCCAGCTTGATAAAATGTGGACATGATATTGCCCATTGACATACCAACTTGGGCTATTATACCTCCGCTCTGTTCACAGAGGTTTTTAGTCATATCATAAGATATAGACTGATGTGTGGATTGCACTGGTTTAGATGCTGTACGCTCTTCACTTTCTTCTGTCGACTCGTTATTTACATCAACGAGACTGACGCAATCCTTGTTCACTGACGATACATAGATGCCTTCATGAATGAACTGAGCAAGTGGTCCCGATTTCCCTGTGGCATGAATATTAAGGGTGTATAGGTTTTTCTTAGGGTATAAACCACATCGAAGAGTTCCACCGCAATCAATGACGACTAAGGCAACTTCTTCATCTTTAATAATACTTTTAAATCCATCAACAGATTCGAGCTTAGTAATTTGGCAGATATAATCGACAACGGCAGGCTTGGCTCCTCCGGTGATATAGAGTACTTTTTTCCCAGGAATAATCGGTATGTAAAGTGGGCCCCCCCAACCATTCTTTCCTGCAATGATCTTTAATGATTGTTTCATGACTGGTTACCTTTCACCGAAAAATCCACGGTATCCGAAAGGACCTTGCCTCGCTGCTTAGATACCATTGAGGTAGTAAAATCAGTGACCCAGCCTCTGAAGAAATTCGAAACTAAACCAACCAGTAAATACCCCATTGCCAGCGGAGCTAAGGATAATCCAAGTTGGCTAAGCCCATTAGCTACACCAATGTAAATGAACAGCTCACCAGGATTTACGTGAGGAAACATACCACTCATGGTATGGCAGCTAAAGGAAGCAGACGCATAATAAGAAGGCTTATAACGTTCAGGAAGAAACTTCCCTAAACTTAGCGTCATTGGGTTGCAAAACACAAATGTTCCCAAAAAAGGAAGAATGAAATACCGGGTTATTGGATTGCTAGTACATTTCGAAGCCAGTTTTTCAATTCTGTGTTGGCCGATAAAACGTATTAACGAATTCATGGCAACCAACAAACAAATGAGTAGCGGCAGAACGTCAGTCATCATGCCTAAAAGGACTTCCCCGCCTTTATGAAAAAGCCCAAAAAACCACTCAGCGCTGAGAGTGAAATACTCCATAAAGCTCACATCTAAACTTATACATCATAGGAGCTATTTTGATACAGAATGGCTTGCTAAACAGAAGTAGTGTTTTGAATTGTGATTTCAATCATCAAAGAAATTTTTAAAATAAAAATATCACACAAGATAAACGGTAATATCTTTCTCTTTTAGTCCCTGTAAATGTTCTTCTGGTATTTCATTGTCAGTGACGACGACATCAATCAGATCAATAGGTACAACAATATTCGGGCTTTTACGGCCAAATTTTGATGAATCGAGTACGACAATAATTTGATTTGCAGATTTACACATAGCTTGACTGACTTGGTAGGCCTCATTGTAAGTCGTGCAACCTTGCATCAAATCAAAACCGTCAGCACCAATAAATAGTTTATCGAATGTAAAATGACTAAAAGCATTTTCAGCTAAATTGCCGTGAAATGAAGCTGAACGTTTGCGATATGTTCCGCCGGGCATAATAACAGTATGCTCGGAATTTAGCTCATTCATAGCCTGAACAATATCCATGCTATTGGTCATCAAAGTCAATGACATGACTTTTTCGAATTCAGGAACCATTTGTAGGGTGGTACTTCCACAGTCTAAAATAATGGAGTCTCCGTCTCGAACTAACTCGGCTGCCTTTTTCGCTATTCGGATTTTTTTATCCAAATTCAGAGTTTTCTTTTCATCTATAGCGATATCTTCAGGAACACTGACGTTAGAATGAATCGCTTCTGCACTGCCATATCGTCTTGCAACGATGCCTTTTTCTTCTAAAGATCTTAAATCACTTCTAATGGTTGCCCCTGATGTATGGAAAATGGATGCAAGGTCATTGACGGCTGTTTTGCCATGTTGTTGAAGGTAGGAAACCAACTGATTTTGTCTGCTATCTATGCTCATCATTCTGTCTGCCGATTAGTTTTAAGCCATTTTATACTAGATAGTTAACGAGTTGAAAGTGATTTGAAAGTTTTTATTCATTATGAAAGGCCACGTCAATCGCTTCTTGCGTACTCTGGCTCAGTCCGTGCAACCGTTCTTTATCAAACGGAAAAGCGTAACCAATAAGCTCGGTTAGTGCTTTGGGACGGGCAAAGACAGTCATTCCATTAAGTACTCTAGCATCAATAATTACTCCGTCATTTCCTTCCACTAAAACCACTATTGTTCTGGCTTTCCAACGACTTCTAGTTCGACCGATTTTGACATTGCCTTTTTTTGCCATTGATTGGATCATTCTGTTGAAAGCACGAATTTGGAAAAAGCCCATAACTATCTGTGCTGCCCAGGCAACAATAGCTACGATTATTAATAATGAAGTCGAATCCATAGTTTACCTTTTAGGCCATGATTGAATGTACTGGTTTATGAAATTAATGATAGAAAGTCTGTATCATTATTTTTAGTGTGATAACCGTATTCTAATGATTATTGATGTGGTTTTCTTCTGTTTTTACCTTTGGCGTGATTCTCATATGGTTCAGGAATAATTTTGTTCCCCAACACATGACGAGTAGCAATCCAATAGTAAGTATTGTATTCATGAGGTGACGTTCCTTAATTACTGAAAGGTAAGGAGCTTTACAGCCCCTTACATATAAATGGATAGTCATTAGAACATCACTTGACCACCAGTAATGTTAATGGACTGCCCAGTACAGTATTTAGCCCCTTCACTGATGTAGAATTTAAGGACATTTAATACGTCGTCGTATCCACATCCTGCTTTCAGAGGGACTTTATCAATGTAATATTGCATCACTTCATGCTCTTCAAGTCCGAGCTTTTTCGCATATTGAGGAATCAGACTCTGAAACATTGGGGATTCAAGTAAATTACCTAGCATCAGACTATTTACTGTGATTTTGTCGTCCGCTAGGTCAAGAGCTATGGATTGAGTTAAACCAACTCCACCAAATTTAGCAGAGCTATAACCAGCATTATGTTTGCTGCCCACTTTTCCTGATTTACTATTGATTTGAATAATACGCCCGCCATTTCCTTGCTCTACCATATAGCGAGCAGCTTCACGTGCACACAAGAAGTAACCGTTTAGGTTCACGTTCACATTAAAATTAAAATCTTGAAGTGTGAAATTAGTAATTTTGGTCGCTTTGGCAACACCTGCGCTGTATACCAGAACATCGATACTGCCGAGTTGATCTTTAATGGATTTAAATGCGTCTGCGACACTTTGTTCATTAGTGGCGTCTACCTGTACTCCGATAGATATTCCTTCACCGTGTGATGAACAGATGTCATCCGCTACCTTTGATGCGTTACTTGCATTGAGGTCAGCCACGCCAACTTTGTATCCATCTGCTGCGAGACCTTTGCAAAGATACTCTCCAAGTGTTTGACCACCACCGACTACGACTGCTGTTTTCATAACAAATTTCCTTCTATGAAAAGGTGCTGAAACACACCTTCTAAAAAATTAATAAAAGCTAAGAGTTGAACCAACGCCTAGTGTGTTTGGTTGAGCTCCTGCTAAATGAAGGCTACCAACGAAATCAGCTTGATTAGCTGAATCAAATCGCAACGTAATGTGTCCCAAATTTCCCAGGTTTTGATTAACAGCGTCCCCGACAGCGGTTATTGGATAACTTGTGTTATCAATTACAACCTTTCCTCCCACAGTGATTTCACCTTTCAATTTATCGTGGGTATGAACGAAGCAGAACTCGGCAGCATCGGCAGGTACAGATTTATTAAATAGAATAAGCATATCGTCTTCTAATGCTTCCAAAGCGCTGTTACCAACTTGAATAATTTCAATGTCATATAAGCTCATTTTGATATCTCTAATTGTAAATAAACATAGATGCAAACCATGCTAATAGTACCGTTGGTGCACCTGTTAAGAATCTCCCATAAAGAACGGATGGGACGCCGACGCGAACAGTTTCTGGTTTAGCTTCGGCAAGACCTAAACCAACGGGGATAAAGTCGCAAGCTGCCTGAGCATTTATAGCGAATAGTGCTGGTAATGCGAGATGTGGCGGAATGTTTCCGAGCCCTATTTGAGTGCCGATCAAAACACCGATAACTTGAGCGATGACTGCGCCAGGCCCTAAGAATGGAGATAAAAAAGGGAAAGAACATATCAGCGCGAGTACAATCAAACCTATAGGGTTGGTTGCTAGTGGTACAAGGACATGAGCAATAGCATCTCCGATGCCGCTAGCTAAAATTATGCCTATTAGCATAGAAACAAATGCCATGAATGGAATAATGGTTGAAATCACTGTATCAATAGTGTCACGGCCTGCCTGAAAAAATACGGCCATTACATTGCCCATCGCCATCCCTATACGCGCCAATAAACCATCAGACTGTTCAGTTAACTTTTTGTTGGTATCAATAAAGTTACCGTCAACTAGAGTTGCGCCACCGCTCGAATCGATTGACACTTCACCTGATATTAAGGGGGCATTTTTGGTGGCAGTTCCTGATTCGTTTGCAAGGCTGACACAGTCGACATCCACATTAGATACGTAGTTGTTTTCGTTAATGTATTTCGCCATGACACCTGATTTACCTGTAGGCATGACATTTAGGGTAGGAACGTTGTTTTTAGGGTATAAACCACAGCGCATTGAACCGCCGCAATCAATGACAGCTACAGCCATCTCTGAGTAGTCACAGCCATCTGAAAATCCATCGACAGCTTCGAGTCCAGTTAATTCAACTAATCGGTCAACCAAAGCTGGTCGTGTTCCGCCAACCATGTACATAATTTTTTTATTTTTTGGGAAGTCGACAATAAGCTCTTTACCCCAGCCGCCTTTTCCTGCTTTAATTTTTAATGTGGTAGTCATAATCTTTTCCTCATTAACTGAAACGCACTTCGTGATCTAACTGAATTCCTTGCTGTTTTTCGACCAGCATGGTTGTAAAGTCTGTTACCCAACCTCTGAAGAAATTCGAAATAACACCAACGGCCAAATAAGCGACAGCGAGAGGAGCTAATGGCAACCCTAATGTTGTGATACCGCTAGCGATACCGAGATATACGAATAGTTCACCTGGGTTTACATGTGGGAAGAGACCGTTCATAGAGTGGCAGGAATAAGAACCTGCAGCGTAATAACTTGGTTTGTAGCGCTCAGGCAAAAACTTACCCAATGAAAGCGTCATTGGATTACAGAAAATGAAAGTACCCACTACCGGTAATATTAAGTAACGTGAGACAGGGTTATTCGCACATTTACTGGCCAATTTCTCTACTCTATGTTCACCAATAAAGGCAATAAGTGCATTCATTGCACAAAGCAGTGAAATCAAGAGTGGGAGTATGCCCGTCATCATACCTAGCAATGTTTCTCCACCTTTTTGAAACAGTCCTATAAACCATTCCGCCCCTAAAATTATTGTATCCATATTTGTTCCACCTTTTCGTTATTTGGTGACTGAATTATGCATATAAACTTTTATTGTGAAAGTGATTTGGCTCACATTGTGAAAGCAAATGAAAGGAAAATGAAAATAATAAAAAATGCTTTTTAAAGGGAGGCTATTTAATTCAATGATTTATAACTATTTTTTTGTTTATTTCAACAATGAAAAAATTATATGATTGAAATAGGGAGAAAATGAATGTAATTTAAAATGAATTTTTGCCAAATGAAAAAAATCTTTCATGGTGAAAGGTTGTTTGAAGAATGGAAGAAATGAACACTACTGAAACAATACTCTCTACTGCTCTTAACATCATTCGAGACGAGTTAGATCAAGCGAGTAAACTCATCAATGCGGTAGACAATAATTTGGTCACTATTTGTCAAGCCATACTGGATTGTAAAGGTAAAGTCATCATTTCCGGGATCGGGAAGTCGGGACATATTGGGAAGAAAATCGCAGCTACCTTTGCATCAACCGGAACACCTTCATTTTTTATTCATATGAGCGAAGCTCTGCATGGTGATTTAGGGATGGTTGAATCTTCTGACATGATGATCTTTATCTCAAATTCAGGGGAAGTACAAGAATTCAAAGTAATGTCACCTATCTTGACAAAAAAAGCAGTTGCTACGGTGGCGATAACACAAAACCTTAATAGCTTTTTAGCCAATCAATGTAACTATCGTATATCAACTGCTGTCGATAAAGAAGCTTGTCCATTAGGGCTCGCTCCAAGTGCGAGTACGGTTAACACATTGATATTGGGTGATACTATCGCTCTTACAGTCATGACAATGAGAGGGTTTAGCAAACATGATTTTGCTTTATCACACCCTGCTGGAGCATTAGGTAATGCTCTGTTACTCACTATGGATAGATTAATCGGTGAGAGGCAGCAACAGGCATTTTGTAGTCTTAATACAAAAATTGCTGATGCAATATCCTTAATGTGTAAAACAGGGCTTGGGCTACTTGCAATCGTATCAGAGACTAAAGTCGTTGGGGTTTTTACTGATGGTGATCTACGGAGAACGATTCACCTGGGATATGACCTAATGTTACCAATTAGCAACGTTATGACTGCAAGTTTCAAATATTCTTTCTCTGACCAATTATGCAGTAATGCGACTAACGATATGCATAAATACTCAATTACCGCATTGCCCGTTATTGATAGAGATAGTCAAGTCTTTTTAGGCGTTGTCAATATTAGCGCTATTCATCAGGCTGGTGTTCATTAGTTATTTAAAACGTATTATACGCTAATAAAGGTTTTCTTTATTCCTTATCACCTGTATTAGCCTTATTACGATTGAATTGGAGAAATTAATTATGTCTATTTATCTTGATACAAGTGATGTTAATCAGATCAAGACATTATCAGATTTGTTACCTATCTCAGGAGTTACAACTAATCCTACTATAGTTGCTAAATCGGGAGAAAAGATGACAGTACTACTCCCCAAAATTCGTGAAGCTTTGGGGGGAAATGGATTGATTTTTGGCCAAGTACTCAGTCAGAACTGCGATGAAATGGTAGAAGAAGCACTGAGGCTTAATCAGATGGCCGATAATTTTGTGGTGAAAGTGCCTGTCACTATGCAGGGAGTGAAAGCGATCAAAGTGTTAAAAAAAGAAGGAATTACGACCCTGGGTACAGCTATATACACTTCACAACAAGCGATTATAGCGGCGTTAGCAGGGGCATCATTTGTTGCACCTTATTTTAATAGAATTGATATGCTTTCCGGAAATGCAATCGAAACGGTTAAAAGCATTTCTCTTTTACTTTCCAATCATGCTCAATCATGCCAGGTTTTAGGGGCGAGTTTTAAAAATACGAAGCAAGTTATTGATTGCCTGAGTGTCGGGAATTCGAGTGTCACTATTCCTGTTGATATCGCTTATCAAATGATGACTAATTCGTGTGTCGATGAGGCTATCGATCAGTTTCAACAAGATTGGACTGAATGCTTTGGTTCGTTATCACTTGAGGTTTGAGCAGAGTATTAGTAAAAAATAAAGGGTTTATTGGCTGAAATGTTGACTGCCATTTCAATCCGATCGGATGTTATTTACTTACTTTACAAGTTGGTACACCAACCTCAAGGTGATATTGAATTATCTGAGATGATGAAGAAGCAAGTTTCATGGCTAACTTCTGATCCTAGAATAGTTTTAATGTATTGTGCTCAAAGAGCATTTATCAGTATGGTTCATAACTCGATTCAACTAACGGATTTAGGTTTAAATTACTATTTAGATAATGTTAAATATTTGTCTGACCACTCATAGGTTCATTTAATAATTTTCTCCAGAATATGGCCGATTTGTTCGGCCATTCCTATTGATTGTTAAATTAGAACCTACTCGTGAAAGACAACATCTAAAGAATTTCATCAAAATAATTCAGCAATCATGCATCGTATGGAGCCGCCTGCTTGCTCGATAGTAGGGATATGAATCGGCTGTAGAAAGACATGCTGGCTTAAACGATGTTTCTGCATCTCACTTAATGCTGAATAGGCTGTGGTTGATAGAGCGAGAATTTTTCCACGTTTCCCCTGCAATTCGAGTACATTTCCACAAAACCGCTTTGCCTGCTGCCATGAAATGTTAATGACTTCCTTATTAGTATTTTTAAACGAATCTAATAATCGCGCTCGGGTTGTCGCATCTTTGATAACATCTAGGCATATGACAACAAAATTGGTTCCCAGAGCCATGATTACGTTGGTGTGATAAATCGGGGTTCCGTATTCATCTTCGCTATCAAAGGCAATGGGAGATATTCCCAATGTCGTGGCTAATTTTTCTATCAAAGTATCTGAAGTACGGCGTGAACGAGCAACGTAAAAGCAATCATTCATATGATCAAAAATCATAACGCCTGTTCCTTCCAGAATGCGGCCTTCAGTTTCATTATAGCTTAGGTCTATAGTGCTAACGTATTGTGGACGATTTTCAAGGTACTGAATAATTGAACCTTTTCTTTCCAGTCGTCTATTTTGCGTAAGCATCGGGTACAGGATTAATGACCCGTCATGGTGTGTAGTAAACCAGTTATTAGGGAATACCGAATCTGGTGTTTTGAGGCTTGTGTCTTCAAATAATTTTACATGTATACCGTGAGAACGCAGGATAGCTACGGCTTGTGTTACCTCCATATAAGCACTGTTTTTTATTGTCTTTTCGTCTGATTGACTATCTCTTTGAAACGCATTGTCTACCAAAGTTTGCTGGTTTACCTGAAATTGATGAGGACGAACCATTATTACTTGATGAGTGCTTTGACAGCGGTTGTATTCTTGTAGCTGAGTACATTTCAAACCACATTGTTGTTTAGTCACCATTGATACAGACTCCACGAATTTTTAGCTTATTGGAATAAAGAGAACAGGTTTTTCGGGTCGACCTGATTCGACACGATATCAAGTGTGTACAACTCAGATTTTTTTAAATACTGCTCATCGGCTAAGATATCTCTTATAAAGCGCAAAACAGAGAGGTCCTCACTAGCAAAGCCAACACCATCAAATAAAGTGATTTCTTCTTCGCTTCGTCGGCCAATGTGACTACCGGTAAAGAGGTCGTGCAGTTCGGTAACAGCAAAATTATCAGGCATTTGTTGTATTTCACCCTCAATTCGGGTTTGAGGTGTGTACTCAACAAAGATAGCAGAGCGCGTAAGTATGTTTTTGTTCAATTCCGTTTTACCAGGACAATCTCCACCAATGGCATTGATATGGACGCCTGGTTTTACTACTGAATCATCGAGAATTTGTGCGTATTTTTTATCGGCGGTACATGTGGTTATTATTTGAGAATTGGTAATAGCCGCTTCGACTGAGTCATGAATGATGACATCAAAACCTCGAGAACGTAAGTTGTGATAGGCTTTCTCTGATGCTTGATGATCGATATCGTATAAGCAGACTCGATTAATTCCTAATAATGCCCGAAAGGCTAATGCTTGAAATTCAGACTGAGCTCCATTGCCAATGAGGGTCATTTGTTCTCTGTGCTTTGGTGCAAGGTAAGTTGCGACTAAAGCTGAAGTAGCTGCTGTGCGTAATGCAGTCAATAAACACATTTCGCTGAGTAAGATTGGATAGCCACTAGCCACATCACTTAAAACCCCAAAAGCGGCAACAGTTTGTAATTCATTAAGGTAGTTATTGGGATGACCATTAACAGTTTTGCAACTGAAGTAAGTGCCATCACTAATTGGCATCAATTCGATGACGCCATCCGCCGAGTGCGATGCATAGCGATTTGATTTGTCCAGATGCTCCCAATGAATAAAATCCTGTTCAATTTGTTGAGCAAGATCTTTTAAAAACGCTTCTATGCCATAAGCGGAAATAAGCTTACACACGTCTTTAACACCTAGAAATGGTACTTGTTCTTTAGCGGATAAGATAAAAGTTGACACAAATTTCTCCTGATAATGTAAACCAACGTTTTTATGATAGAGGTGCGGTCCGCTATAAGAAATGCTAAAAATACATAACATTTGATTAAATATTTGTCATAATGTAAGGCCATAATGGTTAAATTGCTAATTAAGAGTGAGAAATGCCATATTTACAAGATGAGTTAGACAGAAGGCTGATTGCTGAACTACGAAGTGATGCCAGAGCACCTATATCCACTTTGGCTAACAATTTAAAAGTATCAAGAGGCACCGTGCAAAACAGGATCGATCGCTTAGTATCCAGTGGCGCGATTCTTGGTTTCACTATTCGTACTGATGATTCTCTTGAAAAAAATGTAGTCAGAGCCGTTATGATGGTTGAGGTCGTTGGGAAATCAACCAGCCAGGTTATTCAAAAAATGAAAGGTATACGTGAACTCACCAAAATTCATACAACTAATGGTGCGTGGGATTTGGTTGTCGAAATTCGTGCGAGTGATTTGCAGGCCTTTGATGCAGTGCTGAAAGTAGTTCGTGAACTTGATGGCGTTCTGAATAGCGAAACCAGTATCTTGTTGACAAGCCGTTAGTTATTTTTGCTATCGAACATTCACTATCTTTCTTAGGCCGGCGTGTTACTAAATCGTGTCATCCTCCTTAATACACTTACTTTAAACTAGATGAATCAAGGAGAAGAAAACGTTTGTCGAATCTGGCTCCAACCCCTTTCAATGTCAGTTTTGGCGCGGCTTTGTTGCGTAATTCGATGGAACTAAATTAGGAAGTTACGGTCTGATCGGCTACATCCGTTAAGCATCGTAACCCTATGCCGAAACCTCGTTATATAACAACTAACTTAACTGGAATCAGAGTAGACATCAATGTACTAAAAAATCCCTCTTCCATTTATAGCTTATTAGTCTATCTTAAATTCAACTAACGGATTTGCGTAATTCTATAGGTCTTTAAGCTTCCTTCTGCCTTAGCCTGCAGGTAAGCAAGTTTAATTGCTTTCATGCTTTCAATTTTCGCATTTCGAGCTTTTGTAATTTGCTTTGTTGACTTCATAGCTATGCCTTTACCTTCTGATCACTGATTACAGCTAACCATACTGCGAGCACTATTGGTTTAGCAAGCCATCCCGAATCGAGTTAACTCGCCTATACGCCAGAACCATTTAGTTATTTTTACCCCGAAGTTTTCAATCATAGACTTTACCTTACATTTCGTAATAGATACATCCTATACATAAATGCACTTTGTTGAGTACTTAACAAGAAAAGAGAAAAAGCCTTCTTGTAGAACACTTCCATTGACATTCAAGGAAAGATGATAGAATTATTGATTAGAGCTATCGTTTTTGTTTTTATTCTTTATCAAATTATATCAAGAAATTTCAAACCTAAGACTAAAATAACTATTACGGTAACTGGTAGTCCTTCAGAAAAAAATAATAACTAAATCCACAAAAATCAAAAATAATATTTCTTCTTCATCAATTACTGATTCATCAACAACTCCCTCATTCGATGACATAGATGATAACGACTTTGCCACATTCACAATTCATACAAGTAGGAACCAGAAAACACCTCGAATAAACAAAAAGGTCGATGGATTAGGGATAATGAACACTTAACTATTAATAAACGGTAATTCAATAAAGGGTCATTCTACTTCGGTGGAGTAATGAGAAGCCTTGATGGCTACGGAACAGAGTCATCATTAGTTGGTGAAAAACTGCCGGTTTCTAACGCTATAGATGGAGATCATACAGAGATTTACTAAGTTGCTTCACTTGGATAATGGCCGAGTTATTTTAACTGAAAGATGTCGAGGAGCATACTTAGATTGGATAGCTTCCGAACGCAATAATCCTGGTACTCCAATCGGATATGTTTTTATTTATTTCGATGGCCTTGAACGGCGAATTAAACTTGCCTTTTTGCCAAAATCGGTAAAGAAGATTACGCTCCAGAGTAGCAGGCAACAAATCAAAGCGGTGAAGTTGAATCTACACTAGGGAAAATATCAATTATTACAGTCAGTTATAATGGGAAGTTCAATCCAAGTATTCCACATTAGGCCGGGGCTCTGACGATATTTTTGATGAAATCTGGTTAGGACGATTTCGTGAGCGTAGCATGTAGTCTCCGCATTTTTATAAACAACAACGATGTTTCATCAAGCAATAATTTCTGAGGAGTTGATATGTTCTATATCGGTGTTAGCCATTATTACGCAACAGGTGAAGGTGTCACAATTTATGTTGCTAGCGGTAGCGAAGAATCTATTCGGAAGTCGATTCCTGAGTATTTTCATCAAGGACTCGCTATTTTAACCCCCTCAGAGTGGCTAAAGGCTGCTGTAGGGAACTGTGAAGATAAATACCACCAATCAGATGCGGAAGTTCTGAAAACCTATTTACCGGTGTTATGGAAGCAAATTGAAGAAAGAGCTTTAGAGAGAGGATGTCTTCTGGATTTTTTCATGAAGCACCACTTTAACTATGCCTAACGTGGACTTGGGAATTTCAGTGAAGATTGTATATTTCGACATGCTTAGCTTGTTCTATTCGAATGAATAATTTCACCATAATGCATGTGCACATGCCAAATATGAAGCTGTGATACGAGAAAAGTCCGAAGATAAAGTTTTAAAGGATTTAAAGTCAGATCGATATTTTAACTATACGATGTTTGGTCTTGGTGTGTTTTTTGCTGCATTATTGGCAATTACTGGTGTCTGGATTTAAACCTAACAAACAGTGATCGACAGAGCCATATATGTTAGCCAGTAACACTTCTAACAAAGAAAACCAATGGATGTAACGCTTAGTTGTCTGTTGTAAATAGTATTTTTTTTGGTGCAATATTGGAAATTGGAGTTGGCGCCACTGCTTTCAGCGTTACTATATAGGGAAGTTCATGTCAGAACAGAAAAAAAGAGCTAATTCATTCAATACTGGTATTGCTGCTGAGTATTTCATCTTGTCTCAGTTATATCGCCGAGGTGTTGAGGCATATGTCAGCCAAGGAAATAAGAAGGCAATTGATATCCGTGTAGTTCTGGAAAATGAAAAAGCTATTTCAATTGATGTGAAAGCTGTTCGGGGTTATTCATCACTTGTGGTCAATAACGTTGTACCTAAGGCGAATCATTTTTTGATCTTCGTTATTTACAATAATAAATTCGAAGATTTGGGTGTTTCTCCTGATGTTTTTGTAGTTCCAAGTGGTGAGGTTCCAGCAATTACGAAACAGTGGAAAGAAGAAAAACGCGTGATGAAAAGCGATTTAACACCCTACCTGAACAAATGGGAATTACTGTGCTAACAAGGACCGCCAATTTGCAGCATGCTTTGTCTGCCCCTGCTAGCAGCGTTAGTAACCCATAGGGATTTTCATACGAAAGTGGAGTGATACAGTCGACGTTCTAACATGTACCTGTCCATCAACGTGTCAGTGAGATCTTGGCTGACACGAATCTGCCCCAAAACGATTTTGAGGCATAGTTATAGATGGTTGGAATATGCGTAGGTTTTATTATTATTTCTTATGAATTGCTACACATGTTTTGTCGAAAGCTTCACTGTCAATTATGGAAGCTCTTCTTCTTCTCTTAACGTGAGAACCTCATATCCTGTACTGGTGACAAGTACTGTATGTTCAGATTGAGCTGAGAGTTTTTTGTCTCTAGTGACCACCGTCCAACCATCTTTTTTGGTTTTGATCTTAGCAGTTCCCTGATTAACCATTGGTTCGATAGTAAATATCATGCCCTCTTTTAATGTGAGTCCACTATTTGGCTGACCATAATGAAGTACCTGTGGTTCTTCATGCATTTCACGACCTATTCCATGTCCACAATATTCCCTTACGATACTGTATCCATGGGATTCTGCATGTCGCTGTATCGCATGGCCAATGTCACCAAGTTTTACCCCAGGTTTTACTTGCTTAATACCTTCCCACATAGCGTTATAGGTTGTTTTTACCAGTTGAATAGCAAGCGGAGATGCTGAAGGCATTACATACATTTTACTTGAATCGGCAATAAATCCATTCTTTTCTAGAGTAATGTCGAGGTTGATAATATCGCCACTTTTTAAAGTCTCAGTCTCTTTAGGGACCCCGTGGCACACAACTTCATTAATGGATGAATTTAGTACATATTCATAATCGTATTGTCCTTTACTTGCAGGACGAGCATTGAGTTCATTAACAATATACTGTTCAACTTTATTATTAATATCCATCGTAGAGATGCCAGGTTGGACGTATTCGTCGAGCATCTTAAAAACCTGCGCAAGTAACTTGCCGGATTCTCGCATTAACGAAATATCTTCTTCAGACTTAATTATTACTTGACTATGCATCACAATGCTCTTCAGTTGTTGAGATGTTTGTAGCGGAAACATTCGCTGATTGCATCAGATTCGCCATTATTTGATTGAATGAAAGTTGAGGATGTAACTCAGCCAACATGCCCATTTTGATCCAAAACTCTGCTTGTGAGTTGATTGAACGTGACATGACCGAACTTGCTTTACGAAGTTCTTCATGCAGTTCTTCTGAAATTTTAACAATACCCATAGATATACGATTTATATATGAAACATATGCGCATTGTATTTTTTAGAGATTATAGTGTCAATCTGTCGGAGATTATAGGATCTCATGATGAAGTTGATATGTAACCATTGACTAGCTTTTGCCCCTTTTCTTGCTAACCTAAAATGTTGGACAATCTTCTTTTGGCATTGATTGGCCTGCTTTTACTAATCCTTTGATTCACTGGCTCAATATGTTTTGTGTTACAATTAAAGCCAACTGTGACTGAGGACTTATAATGAAAGATATTCTTATTATCGTACCTGAAGGTGGGATGTTGTTTGAAGCTGCGGGAGTAGTGGATATTTTTCAGCGAGCTAATCACTTTGTTGTTTCTGAAAATTTAGAGCCTCATTACTCTATTACAGTAGCAACTACACAAAAGCACCATGTCATCCACGGACAGTCAAATCTTAAGCTACTAGCTGATAAGCGTCTTTGCGATCTGAAACCTGATTATGAGAGGCATTCTGTTATTGTGACTGGCAGGGGACTTTCGACAGAAGAAAATACAGAAGTAGCTGAATGGATAAGTCTGTCTAAACCTTATAACAACAGAATTGTATCCATATGTGGTGGTGCTCTTATACTTGCTGAAGCAGGTATTCTTGACGGACTAAATGCAACAACTCACTGGCGGTTAGTACATGAATTACAGTCTCGTTTCCCTAGTGTTAAAGTTGAGAAAAGTCCTATCTTTGTACAAGACCAAAACATATGGACATCTGCTGGGGTTAGTGCGGGGTTTGATCTAACACTTGCTTTAGTTGAAGATGACCTTGGTTTTGAAATAGCTCGAGACATTGCCCAAGATTTGGTGATGTTTCTACGTCGTCCGGGTAATCAATCACAGTTTAGCCGATCACTTATTAGCCAAGTCCCGAAATCTAGTCGAATTAATAATATTCATCATTGGATACTTAATAATTTGGCTGAAGATCTTTCTATTAACGCTTTGTCTGACAGATTTTCCATGAGTCCGCGTAATTTTACTCGAGTAT
Organism: Vibrio viridaestus; assembly: GCF_003856525.1. Taxonomy (GTDB): domain Bacteria; phylum Pseudomonadota; class Gammaproteobacteria; order Enterobacterales; family Vibrionaceae; genus Vibrio; species Vibrio viridaestus. Next base: position 305,566 of record NZ_RJVQ01000005.1, on the reverse strand, counting down.
TTACAAAGGAATCAGGTTTGACACCGGCAAAATATGTAGAAGAAGCAAGGTTAGAAGACGCAAGACGACGTCTGGAGCAATCCTCTTCAACACTTAAACAAGTGGCTCTTGAGGCTGGATTTGGATCCACTACAAATTTGCGACGTGTTTTTGAAAGACATCTGGAAGTTACGCCAGAAGAATACCGTTATCGATTCTCTCAACGATACTTGTCCTAATTTGTCGTTTATATGTCCTTTTGGTCATTTCTATCAATTTCTATACTTTACATAAAAGCTGAATTGTAGATTATAAGAGAAGGTTGTTGGTATGGACATAAAACCATTTAAAATTGCTATCGCTCAAATACAGTTAGACGATTTATACAGGCGTTTAGAAGCGACACGTTGGCCAGTTGTACCTAAAAATGATGATTGGAAACGTGGTACTGATTTGGACTACTTACAGTCTTTGGTTAGATACTGGATCGATGACTTTGACTGGCGAAAACAAGAAGCAGAGCTAAATCAATTTTCTCATTATCAATGTGAGGTCAAAGGTGAAAAATTGCATTTTATCTATCAGAGAGGTAAAGGTAATTCACCGACACCATTGATTCTCACGCACGGGTGGCCTGATTCGTTTTATCGTTATCATAAAATCATCCCAATGTTGACAGATCCTGAACAATTTGGCGGCAGCAATGCTGACTCTTTTGACGTAATTATTCCATCTATACCTGGTTTTGGGTTTTCCGAGCCTTCAAATAGTACTGGGTTGAACAATTCCCAAGTTGCTGAGTTGTGGCACGAGTTGATGACGCAGATACTAGGATACAAAACTTACATGGCAGGAGGTGGAGATATTGGTTCTGGAGTTTCTCGTTACCTTGCTGCGAAATATCCAAATAGTCTTATTGGTTTGCATCTTACAGATGTTGGTATTATTAGGGATCTGTTATCTATTCAAGACTCTTATTGTTCTGATGAAGAATTAAACTACAAAAAATCAGCGATGAATTGGTTGAATCAGGAAGGTGGCTATATGTCACTTCAAGCGACTAAACCCTCAACTCTGGCATTTGGTTTAAACGATTCGCCTGTGGGACTAGCATCATGGATAATAGAGAAATTCAGGAGCTGGAGTGACTGTGATGGCCATTTGAATGAGAGTTACAGTAAAGATGAGTTACTTACAAATATCATGATTTATTGGTTTACTGGAACAATAGGTTCATCAATAAATATGTATTATGAAAATATGCATGGTTTACCATCGCTAGACGATTTCAATGTCCCTTGTGCAATAGCCAGGTTTGGTGCCGATATTTTATTGCCGCCTAAGATATGGACTGAAAAAAAATATAATGTAGTTCAATGGAATGAGATAGCCAAAGGTGGTCATTTCACAGCGATGGAAGAACCGCTATTATTTGTTGAAGATATAAGGTGCTTCGCTCGCCTCTTAAGAAAATAACCTTCATATAAATGCGTCATCTAGGAAGCCTTCTCTGGCTGACTCGAATTTGCCCCAAAGTTTGCTACAACCATCATCGAAACTCATTACTATTATTATGCAAAAAAAGCCCTGCTCCATTGGGAAAGCAGGGCTATACAGTGATTTGAGTAAGCTAATTTCGCAGCTGTTTTGAACAAATTCCACCATAGCAAATCTAGTCGGCTGTGCGGCTCGTCGCTCAGGTTATGCGCCGTTCATACTAATACCGATGCCTGTTGCTCGTTAACTAATAGTAATCTGCCAGTCAACTCCAATGACTTGTTAATTAGATCTATAGAAGCAAGCTCTAGCTCAAATATTTAGATTCTATAGATGTCTTTTCTTGTCGAGAACGCTCGTCTGCCACCCTCAAGTATTTCACAACACTGATCTTGGGTCGATCTGTTGTCTATAGAACCCATACCAACAATTGAAGATTTATCGTTGGAAGCAACAAGCGGGATTACCAACTCTGCATCACCAAGAACTCCTATGTTTGAGTTGTGTGTAACAACAATGATCTGCCTTTTTTCTTTACATTTTCGAAGGTTAGAGACCACGCTATTGAATATGAACTCTGAATCTAGATTATCCTCAGGTTGATCAATGATAAGAGGAAGATTACTGTCTGACTGAATTAAGATGGATAGCATAATCGATTGCTGCTGCCCCAAACTCAATTCACTGATGTCCTTAACATCTGCGTCACCCTGAGATTTGTTGTGACGAGTAACTGTCAATTTCGGTCTTTCTCTGAATGGTATCGACAGAACCTTTTCCAGCGTTAATCCGCAAATGTTTGTCTTCACATCTTCAATGTCAATATCGCTCAGACCCAAACCAGATAGAAAATCATATCTCCTAAATTTCATATTCTTGTAAAACTCAAGAGGTGATATGGCATTGGCAATCTTGTCACTATTTGCCCATCTATACCAACCAGTGGCATCTTTGATGAATGTTGAAAACTCTTTGGATAAGTACCCATCACCAACCTTAGCATGGACAAACAAACCATCAACAGGCTCGGAAAGGTCTTGGTTAATTCGAGTGCAAAATTCCAGCCTATGTTTCTGTATTTCGCTGCTAACTCTCTCTCGCTCTTTAAACAACTTTGTTCTATCAGCTTTAATTTCCTTGAGTCTGTTATCTGACTTTTGAATCTCTTTTTGTCTTTGTTGTAGGCGAGTTATGTTATTGGAAAGAGTGACGAACTTCCCTTCATCGTAAGGGATCCTCTTATCGTCTAACTCTTTCTTTTTAACCTCAATCTGCTGTTTCGCAATTCCCTCTTTGCCACGCCAAGCTATAACCTCAGTCCTGAGAAGATTTAACTTTTGTTCTAACTCATCACTCAACTCTTTTTTGTGTCTGTCAACGATGTCAGAGAAGTCTTGAACGATACTGAGTACATTATCCACATGATCTTTACCTACATGAACTTTGGTTTTGTCGATATTGAGTAGCTCGGTTATGTCACTTTTATCGGATAGGGCTTGCTTGTATCTTTTGCTGAGTGCACCCAGTGACTCTTCTAGATCTTTTCTGAGTGCTTCTTCCTCAACTAAGCCAGAATGGAGCCTCATCAACTCACCTACATTCTGCTTCTCGTAAGCAGTTTTCATGCTTTGTAGCTCTTGCAGTTCTTTGTCTACATTAGCTTTTTGAGTGACCTCATTGGTTAGATTCTGTAAATGTTCAAAGTTTGCAGAAAGTTGGACTATTTTTGATTTGTCCTCATCCTTAAGGTGCTTAACGTTTGTAAACCCATCAAAGAATTTCAGAAGCTTTTTGTCTTTATCATCTTCGTCACCACCACTTGAAAATGTGGTGAAGCCTTGGGAGTAAGCTTCTAATGAAACTTGACCATCGATGACATTAGAATTTGTATCGATACATGCTAAGTTGCCATGCTCAAGTGTGTAGTTGAACTCTTGACCAGCTTCATTCTCGTATGTGAGTTCAATTTTTGATGGCCAAGCATTACTTTTTTGAACTGCCGTGGTATCTACAGGGTTGTTCGATGCCTCTTGGATAGCTGTCACAAGAGTAGATTTTCCAGTTCCTCGACCACCGATAATGCAGTTCATGTTATTACTTAGTTGAATAGCTATCCCATCCAGTATTCCCCCCGAAGCTTTGATTTCTTTAAATCTTGGTAGGGCGACAGGAACATCATCTTCAAGCCTAACTCGTGAGTCATGGCTAATTAGGGCTATTCTCAATCCATCGAAACTTAGCTCATCTAACTTGAATCGAGTTAGACGATCTGCACCAGATGCATTTTTACCGAATGCATTCATAGAATGTGCATCCGAAGACATCACTTTGGCTAACTTGTTACAGTCAGGAAACCCAAGGCTTTGATTTCTCTTTTTCATCGCATGTTTTCTATCTGGATTCTCATCATCCTGTGTATAGAAATTCACCGATTCATGATTTTTGATTTCGAGAGCAAATATCGAAGGGTGTTGAAACGCTAGATCAAATATTTCGTTGAACTTGCCAATAGTTGCTTCAAACCCAGAATCTACTTCTATATGAGCTAAGATGCCAAAACCATTGTAATTTTTAACATACTCTAAGCACTCATAGATTCCTTGGGTTGAGAATCTCTTATCAGAGTCAAAGTTCAATTTACCGTAGAAACTTTCTAGATCTTGGGTAGTGGGGAAGTAGGCAAGTAGATGACCTTGTGTCGTCGATATTTCAATTCCAGGTATAACTAGAATATCTTTGTTGCCTTCAGATAATTTAAACGCTGCAATGGAATTGGCAATCTTGTTATGGTCTGTGATGCTAATGATCGAGATGCCCTTCTCAATTGCTTTTGAGATGATGCCTTCAGGAGTCATCTGCTCATCACTAACATCGTATGAACCACCAGAACCAAAGCTGTGAATGTGTAGATCTCCTCGATGAAACTTTGCCCCATTAGCCATGTTATACGTCTCCAATATATGCAACTAAACACTAAAGCTATTTTATAGATAGGGATTATTTATGTCATCAATTACATTGAGGTGATATGTGAACTTCTCCAGTGATACTGGACACTCGACTAAGCGAGTTGCGATACTTCAGTTAATTCATTTTTTGCTAAATTAGAAAAAACGTAACTCAGAATTGTCCATTTATGAGTTACGATACGAATCTTCAGTTCTATGATCAAGAAACCCCATTAGTCGTTTGGCGGTAAATCGATGTTTATCTATGTAAGAAACTTTCTTACATAGAAATTGAACAGCAATTCAAGTTATCACGAAAATATCAGCTTATGGTTGTATTGGCTCATATCATCATATGGTTGTATTTTTGATAACCTAATGAATAAAAAGAAATCTTAATTATCAATTTATGGTTGTTTCAACACTTGTTGTTGAAACAACTATAAATTGATATTGCTTCTTCTTACTCTAACTTTATTGACGATTTAGCGCGAGAAGAGGCATTTTTATATCCTTTCAAAATGGGCTTCTATTGTTATGCCCGGTTTCATTAGCTATGTTTAGTAACTGGCTGCGATTCATTATTCAATCCCTTTGACTTTTCATAATTAGATTCTGTCTAGTTTTATTATTTGTGGAATGACTGTTCTATAAATTTATTGACAGAAGGATTCCTTATTATTAAATTATGGAACAATCATTCTTTAATTTGAGGTTTTTTATGCCTGTTGCTTTATATGCGCTTGCCGCTGCTGCATTTGGTATTGGTATGGCAGAGTTTGTCGTTGTAGGAATTTTACCTAATATAGCTGGTGATATGGGGGTTGATATTCCCACTGCAGGACAACTTGTTTCCTATTATGCGTTGGGGGTAGCTGTGGCAGCACCAATTCTCACCGCACTTTCCAGTCAATTTGATCGTAGAAAATTAACGGTTGGCTTGATGCTCTTGTTTGCTTTAGCAAATCTTTTGACGACTCTTGCTCCTAGCTATTCATTACTTTTATTAGGTCGAGTGTTGGCTGGTGTCGTACAGGGCGTTTTCTACTCTATCGCAACTGTTATCGCTTCTGATCTGGTGGATAGAAATAAGTCTGGTAGAGCTATTGGGATTGTTTTTTCAGGTATGACAATAGCCATTGTGTCTGGTGTCCCTGCAGGTGCTTTTATCACAGAATGGCTTAACTGGAGAGCGGCTTTTGCTCTTATTAGTGTGTTGGGTTTTGCGAGTATGATTTCACTTTGGTTCTTACTACCTTCGAATCTAAAACGCCCGCAACCGGCCAGTGTTCTTAAGCAACTTTCAGTCATTGGCGTCCCTCGGATGTTGCTCGTATTTTTAATTACTGGAATTGGTTATGGTGGGTCGTTTATTGCCTACACCTACCTATCTGAGATTCTTGGAAAAATTACTGGATTCTCTTCATCAGCTATTGGAACCATCCTGATTTTTTACGGTATTGCGGTGGTATTTGGCAATACATATGCCGCTAAATGGGCAGATAAAAAAGGGCCTTTAAAAGCATCTGCTGGTATTTTTATCGCACTTGCATTAACGCTCCTTCTCTTTGGCTTCGCCGCGGCGAATAAATACTACGTTATACCGCTAGTAATGATCTGGGGAGCGGCGGCGTTTGGCAGTGTACCGGTTTTACAGTTGTATGTTGTACAGCAAGCAGAGAAACATTTCCCCCAAGCTATTGACGCCTCATCAAGTATGAATATCGCGGCTTTTAATCTTGGTATTGCTGTTGGGGCTTCAGTTGGCGGCGTGGTAGTGGCTAATTACGGTCTATTAGCAACGGCGCCAGCGGCGGCAGCTGTAGTAGCAATTAGCGTATTACTCATTGTTTATAGTGGTGTTTTAGAGTCAAAAGACGAAAAACGTTTAGCAACACAAAAGTAAATCATATTTCATTAGATATTAATAAACTAGTAAGGAGAAATTATGGATATTAAACTCGATCTGTCATGGGAAGGTGGGATGAAAGGCTCTGGTTTAATTGAGAGTGAGGGTCTTTCTACAAAAATAAGCATTCCTTCCGTTTATGGCGGTTTAGGTGAATACAGTAATCCGAAGGAACTTTATGTTGCTTCTACCGCAGCTTGCTTCCTTTCGACATTAACAGCAATTTCTGATGGTAAAAAACTCCCTATTGAGTCTTTAACAGTGGAAACTCAAGCACATGAAGAAGGAGATAATTTTACAATTCATCATGTCGCTAACGTTATTTTGTCAGCTGAATCAACAGAGAGTGATGCAGAAAATGCCAAGGCGTACACAGAAAAAGCGGACAAAATTTGTGTTGTTGGAAATTTGGCCCGAAAAGCAGGTGTTGAGGTAACAGCGGAAGCTGTTGTGTCTAAGGTCCAATAAGTCAGATTTCTATGCCAGTTTTAGCTGCTAACACTAAACGATTTAATCAGGTCATTAAACAAAAGCACGGAGTGGTACTATTTCGTTTTTGGGCGCAATGGTGTGCACCATGCAGAATGATGACAAAGGTCTTTCAACAAACTGAGAAAAAGCTCCATGGCAAAGCCGAGTTTTACGACGTCAATACCGATCGATATCAGGAATTGTCTGAGCGATGCCGAATTCGAAGTATTCCAACTATTTTGATTTATAAAAATGGTAAAGAAGTTCGAAGGGTCGATGGAGTAATGCTGACAGGCGATTTGGAAAAGTTAGTTGAAAAGCTGTTATAGCGACATGACATCCATTTAGTATCTGAGACTTAAACAGTTCTGCGGTTTAACAGAATACTAATTAGGGCTGTTGTGTCTTTATTATGGATTGATTGTTCCTTAATTTGGAGACATTACTGTGACAAACTCAGTATTAGCGTTGAATGAGTCAACCTTTGAAGAAAATGTAAATAGAGATATCACGTTTGCCGTTCGTCTTTGGGCTGATTAGTGTATGCCCTGCAAAATGATGGCCCCTATTTACCAGGCCCTTGCAGACAAAATTACCGATGAGTCGCTCGTTATGGCCGAGTTGAACGTAGATGAGCATCCCGTAATCGCCACAAAGCTTGGTGTAAGAAGTATTCCTACTGTTGTTGTCTTTAAGAATGGCAAAGAAGTGAATCGTTCTGCAGGAATGCTTCCATTGCCTGAACTTGAGGCAATCATATGTGGGAATGAATAGAAATACAGTGCCGGGGTAGTTGCTACCTCGGTAATTTATATATTTAGTTTTCCCGGACAGTTCTAATTGAGTTAGAATATTTTTGATAAATCGATATATTTAACGGCTTTTCAGAGGTATAGCTATGGCTAGGACAGGTCGTCCAAGAGAATTTAACCGAGACGATGCAGTAAAAAAAGCAATGAATCTGTTTTGGCAAAAAGGTTTCGAGGGTACCTCACTTGCTGATTTGCGAAAGACATTAAACCTTTCCGCTGCAAGCTTTTATGCAGCTTTTGGTTCCAAAAGTGTACTTTACGCAGAATGTCTGGATCTCTATACCAAAACGTGTGGTGAAACTCTCTCGGAGTTAGAGAATTATTCGGTAAGTGCAAAAACTGCTATCCAGAATATGCTTAAGAAAACTATTAATTTGCAAACATCATCGCAAACTCCCTCAGGCTGCATGGCCGTGCTCTCTGGGCTTAACTGTTGCGATGATAACAAGGAAGTTGAAGCTTTAGCGTTGTCTGTCAGAAAAAAGATTCGTTCCGCGCTTATTCAGTGTGTCGATAGAGGTTTTGAATCAAATGAGTGGAAGCATGGCGCCAGCGCTAATACTGTAATGATGATCATTGATACATTTATCAACGGTATTTCTATTCAAACTCGAGATGGAATCGCGCGAGAAGAGCTATTAGCCGCATGTGATTTACTCTTTGAGTCCCTTTAATTACCGTTCACTAACTCTATTTTAGCAATGCCCTATCCGCGATAGGGCATTCGTTTGGTTGTGCTGTCGTTTATTCACTTATTAATCATACAATTTGTAAATCGCATTTTTAAATATATCTTGAGCTGCTTCATGTACCCCTTCTGCAACGGTTGGGTGGCCATGGATGGTTTCAAGTATATCTTCTATTTTTGCGTTCATTTTCAGAGCCAAGGCTCCCTCATGAATCATGTCACTAGCTCTAGGGCCTAAGATATGAAGCCCGAGAACTTCTGATGAATCACCGTCAACGACGAATTTAACGTAACCCGTTTGTTGCCCTATCACCGTTTTCGCGTTGCCTGCCAAAGACGCGGTACCAACCTTAATATTGTCGAACATATGGCGAGCTTTTTCTTCAGATAAGCCAACGCAGGCAAATTCTGGTTTTGTATACACACAGGCCGGTACCGTCTTACCATCGAATTGTTCCTGATTTCCAGAGGTGATATTTTTTGCTGCTATCACAGCTTGCTCAAAACCAACATGAGCAAGCATAAAGCCACCGGTACAGTCACCAACTGCATAGATGTGTGGGATGTTAGTCTGCATAAAGCGATTGACTTTAATTGCCCCGCGTTCGAGCTCTATTCCTAAACTTTCGAGGTTTAAGTGGTTGGTATTAGGCTTACGTCCAACCGCCATCAGAATGGTCGATGCATCCAAAGCTTTACGGATACCATCTTGTTTAAAGTACACCATAGTATCTTCTTTATGTGATTCGAAGCTTTCAACAACAGCATTTAGGTAAATATCAATCCCTTCACTGCGCAGAATATCGGTAAGCTGCTGTGTTAATTCGTTATCCATATGCGGAAGCAGCTTATGGTAGGCTTCAATTATTGACACTTTAACGCCTAAGCGATTGAGCATTTGAGCAAATTCAACGCCGATTACACCGCCGCCAACAATAACGAGTTTTTTTGGTAGCTCAGTAAACGATAAAGCTTCATTACTTGTAATAACAGATGGAAGATCGGCGCCAGGGATGTTCAACATGAATGGCTCTGAACCTGTTGCCAATATCAAATTATCAAAATCAATGTATTCCTCGGAACCGTCAGAAAGGGTCACTTTAGCGCGATTTAATGAAATAAGTTCGGCCAGACCATAGACAACATCAACACCTTTCTTTTCTACGAGTGACGATACTCCAGAAGTAATATTATCAATGATTTCATTTTTTCTTCTTTGTAATCCCTGCAGATCGACAAACGCGTTCTCAACGTGTAATCCGATTTGCTCGCAATGCTTTAATTCATCATAGAGTTCAGTGGTGTGAAGTAGAGTTTTTGTTGGTATACAGCCTTGGTGAAGACAGGTTCCACCCAGTTTGTACTTTTCAATAACAATGGCTTTTTTGCCATATTCGACTGCCTTTATTGCTGCAACATGTCCCGCGGGCCCACCACCAATTACGAGTAAATCAGTTTTCATAGTTCTCTCCAATTTGATAAACTAATATTCTAACGATTATTTGAATATAGTATTCATTAGAAGAGATAGTCAAACCATGACGCACGTCAATTATGTGCGATTATTTGGATGACTCATAAAAAAGAAAGTGAGTGAGTTTATGAACGATATTATAAAGTTTTGTATCTTTGTGGGCATCGGTTCGACGCTAGTGCTCGACGTGTGGGTTATGTTGGTTCAAAAAGTGACAGGAATACCACCAACAAATTGGTCTGTTGTTGGGCGCTGGTTAAAAGGTCTGCCTAAAGGTTCGTTAGTCTTGGGCGATGCTTCGAATTTAAATCAAAGTGACAAAGTGATTGGCTGGATTTTTCATTACATTATTGGTATCGCCTATGCAGTATTGCTCATTCTGTATGCTGGAACAGGCTTTATAGATAATCCTCAATGGGAAGCCGTAATCGTTATTGGTTTAGTTGTGAGCACGCTCGCTGGACTACTGATATTGATGCCCGGTTTAGGGGCGGGTGTATTGGGTCGTAAACTGCCTAATCAGATGCTTATGATTCTTTATTTAATCATCGCTCACGCCGTGTTTGCAGTGGGACAATACGTATTCTCTGCGTTTTACTAGAATATTGCTCATTGTGGTGAAATTCTTAGTAAATATGGTTATTATTTACGACTATATCCACTGTTGTATAACGTTATTGTTCGGAGCCTTGTTTGATCGCTACTTATTCCTATGAAAATGCTTCAGATCTCTTAAAAGCACTAGCACATGAAAATAGACTGAAAATTATCGAATTACTCAGTTTTGGTGAGTGCTGTGTTGAAGATTTGGCGTATGTAATGGGGGCGAGCGTCAAATTGATTTCTGCTCATCTTCGAGTAATGAGAACCAGTGGGGTATTAGCTACCCGAAAAGAAGGTGTCAGAGTCTACTACCGATTGGCGAATAGTGATGTTCTTGAACTCTACAATCACGTAAAAGAGATCACCCAAGCTTCATCTGGAGTGACGTCAATTGTGAACGGTGGAGAGCATTCACTTACTCTCAAGCAATTTTTAGCTGTATTTGATGGTGCATTACTTATTGATGTTCGTTCTGAGAAAGATTTCAGTAAAGGACACATTCCAGGAGCATTAAATGTGCCCGTCGAAGAATTGTACGTTTGGAGTCAAAGTTATTCCAATGATGATGATAAGCTGATCGTTGTGTACTGTGAGAATGTTTACTGTATTCAAGCCATAGATGCTGTTCAGCTTCTACTAGAGAAAAAATACAAAGTAAAAGTATATCCGAATGGTCTCCAGGAATGGCAAAACGCGGGTTATGATGTAGAGCTATAATTTTGAGAAAGGGCGAGCATGGCTCACCCTTTGTCATTTACTTGAGGAGTTCACGCTCAATACGTTCTCTTGCTTCCACAGCTTGGATCGCCATCTTCTCAGGGAACCCGAAGTAAGAGACACAAGAAATTGCATCGCCACCAACCTTGAAGGATTTGTTGGCAAAATTCATTTCTCTCAGTGCAGCAAAAATACCATCAAAATCGACATCTCCTTCTCCCATAGCCAAGTGTTGGTGCACTGTGACATCGGCTGAGCCACGACCATTTAGCCACGGTGGGTTTAAAATATATCTGGTATCAAGCGTTTGATTAAACGTATCTGCAAAAAGAACATGTGACAGTTCATCCCCTGCGTATTCAAGCATGCTTTTGACGTCGCCTTTCCCTTCATCATAGAAAAATCCATGTGCAGCAGAATACACGTATTTTAAATTTTCTGAGCGGAAAGATTTTACTAAGTCACATGTCTCGTTATTGAGTTCACAAAAGTCGTATGGATGCGATTGAATTTCTACACGGATCCCTTCTTTTTCAAAAAGAGGTAAAAGTTCTTCCATTGAGCGGAACCACATACCGTTGCAGATTTCCTGCTGATTTGGATCGCCAGATAGCTCAGTATTGATAACTTGAACATCCATATCCACCGCTATCTGGATGAGTTTTTTCCAGTTTGCAACGGCATGTAATCGTTGTTCTTCTGTTGGGCCAGACCAACGATAAACACAAATAAACGATGAGATATCTACACCCGCCTGTCTCAACGCCTTTTTGTATTCTGCTTCGCACTCCCGTGAGAAGAGGGGATGTTTATAAAAAGGATTAATCCTTGGGTGAGGTGACTGCTCAATGTATTTATATCCCCAGTCCGCAACTTGGTGAACCATATCGGTAATGCTCATCTGTTTCGCGAGCACATCGACATCAAATGCTATCTTCATAAATCTCTCCTGGCAGTTTGCCAACAATGAATTGGTGTTGTTTCACGAATAAATCCCTTAATGGAAATATTCTAAAGATTATTAGAATAATACTTTGCATTGTATCTGATTCTAAATATGAAGAAATGATCAATGTCACAGAGGTTTAATGCAGCTTACGACTAAATAGCCATGAAGAATCATAATTTAAGCTTAGCTGGGCGTTACTCAAATGCACCAGAGGGGACGTTCGGATATGGCGTATGACAAAGTCTATTTATCGTACAAATTGCCTTTAATTCCCATTTTGACGAATTATCCGTTGTACGATTCTGTTTTCTATCTATAAAGTAAGTAAACAATCTTATCCAATTCGAGGGTAGTTTCACTATGTCTAAAACGATAAAAATCAAAAATGAAGAGAAATTGGTCAAGAAAGCGCTAGAAGTCGGGATAAAATTAGCGAAAATGCAAGGGTTTGATATACCAAGCAATTCGCAAGCGGTACAAGCGAAAGCGGTATATTTATTTTTGGTAGAAGCCAAACAAATCACTCCATTACCAGCCGACAAACTCGATGGTGCGAGTATCAAGAAGAGGTTAGCTATTTGGATAAATAATGCCTTACCGGAAGGCGATCCGTTAAAGGAAATGGCTTAACTTTTCAATACCGATTCTTTGTTTCAGAGGCTCTTCAAATTGATTGCATATAAGTAGTATTTCTTTGCCAAACTTCAGTGATGCCACAAGAGGAATACTACTTAGTTGGCAACTCAAACCTCATGTACTGCTGAATCTAAAGGGAACTTTGTGGAAATTGAAGTTGAGAAATCGAATTCAATAGAGTTAGCGTCAGAACTAACAAGATCGAATATGCGTCTGTACTATCAGGCAAGAAATATCATCTGGGATCAGAGAAAATACGAAGAAAATTGGTCTCAGTTTGAGAATTTTGATGTGAAATATCAGCGGGCGTGGATCGGCATAATTAGATTTTCGAGTGATGAAAAAGCTCTTTATATCCGAGATATTCAAATTTCACCAAAATACCAAAATCTTGATATTGGTTACTCATGTTTAAGCTATGCGCTAGAGAAAGCTAAGTTATGCTCGTTAAGTCGACTTAGACTACTCGTTTTTAGTGAAAATCCAGCTTTAAGTCTCTACAAGACATTTGGTTTTCAAGATTTAGGCGAATCTGATGGTTTGATTAAAATGGAAATGTTTGTCAAAGCCAGTACTGAGTCAAGTAATCCGTTATAACTCTCTTTTGCCCCATTGTGTTTCAGAGGAAATGTTTATACATATCCTGTTAATCCGATTTTCCCCTAGCAAGATTTATCTGAAACAAAATGAGCTCGGCATCATTAAGACTATCTTTCATCAAGAAATTTAATACCCTTGTAATTTTTTTGACCTAATGATGAACAATCGAAGCACGGAAAAGAAGGCAGCATCATAATGGAATATAAATCGCCGTCTAATCGACCAAAACTGTTAAATGCTCATTCAAATCAATAAGGAAAGTCATGCAGTTAGAATCAGAAAGTTACTATTTACGTTCATTGGATATTGATGATTGCGAACTATTTTACAACTGGTCTCGTGACCGTGAAGTTACTTTATATAGCTTATCTTCATACGTATACCCGCAATCTAAATCTGACATACATAAGTGGCTCTCAACGATTAATTCATGCACGAAAAATGTGTCGTTTGGCATATGTTGCAAACAAAATGACCAACTTATTGGTTACGCTGGAGTATCAGATATAAGCACGTTAAATCGTAGTGGTGAATTCTTTCTTCTTATTGGTGAGAAAGAATTCTGGGGGAAAGGTGTTGGTACATTAATAACAAAACTAGTCACAGACTACGCTATACGAACGCTTGGTTTACACAGAGTGGAACTTACCGCTAGTGCTCTGAATTTTGGTGCGATAAAGGCCTATGAAAATGCAGGCTATCAACATGAGGGTGTAATGCGCCAGTCAGGTTTCCGTAATGGTCAGTTTGTCGATAAAGTATTAATGTCTGTGCTTTCTACAGATTGGGAAGCTAGTTAGGTTAGTGACAACTAGCTTCTCAATTCAGTGAAGGAAATTGAAATGGAATTAACTCTTCTAGCTGATAATCCGCAAGACTGTGAAATTATCGCAACGTGGTATTTCAATGAATGGGGATATCTAAATAAAGAAGCTTCAGAAAGCCTAATTCTTGAAAAGGTGAGAGAAAAGTCCTTATCTAGGGATGAAATTCCGTTAGCCATAACTGCTAGAATAGAAGGACAAGTCGTCGGTGTTGTAGAATTGAAGTACCATGAAAACATGGCATATCCTGATTATGAACACTGGCTTGGTAGCGTTTTTGTGACTCCTCATCATAGGAATAGTGGTATTGCCTACCAACTAGTATTATCTGCTAAGAGCAAAGCGAAAGAACTAGGAATTTCACGTCTATATCTCCAGTGTAAAGAAAGCATTGTTCCGTTGTATGAGAGCCATGGTTTTAAGGTTATTCACAGTGAGAAGGGTGATGACACAGAAACATATATCATGGTGGTACGTATCTAAACTCGATATAGGAAAAGTTCAGTTGTAGCTTGAATCTGCCCCTTTCCGTGTTGAGACCACATACGGACCTCGTATGATAGTTATCATTTTGACTAAATTATTCTCATGTATACATGAAGACAAAACCGTCCTTAAAGACGGCAACGTTTACAATGTGGTAGCCTAAATCCTTCATAGTTTTCTTCTACTTTTAGTGAGCCATGTAATGACTGCTTCAATCATCTCAAGGTTTCCGAGTCTTATTCGAGTCGGACATGTTCATCATTTTAAAAAGAAAGAGACGTTGCTCAATGAAGGCGATATCTGCGATTCGGTCTATATTATCGAGAAGGGCTGCGTCAGATCTTGGTTTAATGGTGATGGTCATGATGTGACTTTTCAGTTCTTCTTTGAAGGGGATATAGTCACTTCTTTCGAAAGCCTTAAGCGCAACCTCCCTGCTTTGTACAATATTGAAACTATTACAGAGGCTCGTTTACGCGTTATGTCTAAGAATGAGCTAGTTCAATTACTCGATAACGATAGCAGCATAAAACAGGCGGTTGATGACTACATTGCAGAGCGTTTGTACCATTACCAAGCACTATTCATCTCTCGAATAAAGAAT
The DNA here is from genome assembly GCF_003856525.1 of Vibrio viridaestus. GTDB lineage: Bacteria > Pseudomonadota > Gammaproteobacteria > Enterobacterales > Vibrionaceae > Vibrio > Vibrio viridaestus. The sequence goes on along the minus strand of NZ_RJVQ01000005.1, from coordinate 290,369 downwards.
AATCCACAGCAAAGATATGGAGAGCTACTCAACCTTCAACCCGATATCTTTGATAAAGTTCCTCATCACTACGTAGCGACATACTTAGGTATGACACCTGTGTCGTTAAGTCGAATCAAAGCAAAAAATAAGTGATCCGTTAACAATTGTTAAGGCTGTAAATCTGTCTATCGATAAAGTGTTCCCAACTTATGGCAATAAAAGGTGAACACAGCATGAATACAAAAAATCTGAAAGTAGGTTTTATCGGTCTTGGTAAAATGGGTTCGGGTATCTGTGAAAATATTCAAAAAGCGGGATACCAATTAGCGGTTTACAACAGAACGATATCGAAGACTCAGCCGTTTCAGGCGCGAGGTGCAATGGTCGCTCACAGTATCAAAGAACTCGTTGAGCAATCCGATATCATTTTTACCAGCTTGTTAGATGACAATTCCATTATTGAACTATCTATTGCTAAAGATGGCATTCTTGATTCGATGACAACGGGGAAAATCCATGTTGGATTAACGACAATTCAACCCTCAACAGCAGACCATCTAAAATCAGAGCATGAAAAACGTGGTTGCCAATATATAGCAGCCCCTGTTGTTGGGCGTCCTGATGCAGCGACGGCGGGTAAGCTTATTACCTTCCTTGCAGGCGAATCGTTAGCTATAGAAGCCGCTCAACCGATAATAGAGTCGTACACAGTGAAACAAGTACCTGTTGGCAACACCGCTAGCTCAGCTAATGGAATGAAAATATGTGTGAATTATATGGCTATGGCGCAACTCGCAATGCTGGGTGAAGTCTTTACATTTGCAGAGAAAAGTCAGCTAGATAAAAGACAAGTATTGGCTGTTGCTCAGATGTTTTTTGCAGGAAATGAAGCCATGAGTTCTTATGCTGAAAAAATCGCGGCTAGAGATTTTGATACGGTTGGCTTCGATCTTACAGCGGGTTTAAAAGACGCACTAATATTTGAAACTGCGTTCACTGCTTGTGGCGTAAAACCGTCAGCAATTATTGGAGCTAAAGACAACTTAGTAGCAGCAAATGCAAATGGACTTGGGCAAAAAGACTGGAGCGCATTGACTGAGATATCTCGCCAACTCGCGGGACTAACTGATTAATGTGTATACCTTAACTACGTTAGCGCAGTCCGTCAAACTAGTTGTTCTACATTCGCACTTAGAACAGTTATCGCTCTTGTATAGAATGTCGGTTTTCGGATTAAGCACCTTTAATCAAAGTGGGTAACCCTCTTCATTTCAAATCGAAGTGTCAGATCTAGTCGTAACTAATACAAGTTAGGTCTTACGTATCATTTGCCGTACTTATGCTAATCCCAACCACCAGAGCTAGAGCAAAGCCTCTAGCTCACTTTTGTCCACTTACGAGTTACAACATAAGCCTTCGTCTTTATGGTCAGGAATTGTTTAGTTGGAGAATGAAATTAATGAGATCCAATTTCTTCGACTATTGCTTTAATTCGCATGTAGCTGCCGCATTTGCTTTTGGTGAGGCAGATCGTTTATGTCGTAAACCTATGGGATATGGGCTAGGCCATGGTGACCAGGTTGGATTTGCGGTAGTTAACTCTAATCAAATAGAGGATACATTATAGGAACCAGTCCTCGTTCGTATTAATGACACATCAATAATTTAATCTTATATCTTTCAGTCATCCGATAAAAAGGCGTGGCTGAAAGGTTTTTAGCCAGATCTATATTTATCCACAGTATTTATCCCATCTATATTGCTAAATTTTGCTTTTAGTCAATCGCGACATCCAAAGACGCATAATGACGTAAATGAAACCTATTTAATATTGTCTGTGTAGTAGATTGAACCACGAGGCCCTGATTTACGTAGCATCTCTTTGGTAGTTTTACTAACGATGTTGGGTCGGATACTAAGTTGATTTCTTTCGTAAGGTAATGATTTTAATAGCTACCATGCGTTTCAATGGTAGTTGTATTTCATTGACTCACTCTGTTTATTTTCTTTCTGGAAAGTGGTTAAACATATATTGCAAGGAGGCATTATGTCTACTCCCCATTCTGATATTTCTGAGGCTGAGATAGAACGACCCAGTTTATTTTTAGCTGTGTTACCTATTCTATTTACACTCGTATTATTAGGCATTCAGTTGTTCTATTTTGATGATTTCACGCCTCATACGCCGATAGCGGTTGGTCTGGTTTTTACCTGCGTTATTGCGTGGTTTCGAGGATATCGTTGGAAGCAACTTGAACAAGGACTATTTCATGTGATTAAGGTGGCGATTCCGGTCACATTAATCATCATGATTATAGGGATGATCATCGGTATTTGGATTGCCAGTGGGACGGTTCCGATGATGATCTATTATGGTTTCAAGGTTCTGACTCCTCAGATATTTCTCGCTGCTGCTATGGTGTTATGTTCAGTTATCTCTGTGTCTTTAGGAACGTCATGGACGACTACAGCCACCGTGGGCTTAGCGCTAATGGGGGTGGGAGATGGGTTTGGTATCCCTATGTACTGGACGGCAGGTGCTGTTGTTTCAGGTGCGTTTTTTGGCGATAAGATTTCACCTCTGTCCGATACAACCAATCTTGCCCCGGCGGTAACGGGTACAAATCTGTTTGCGCACATCCGAAATATGCTTCCAACGACAATACCTTCAATGGTAATTGCGTTCTGTGTTTATCTTTTTGTTGGATTCAATCTTATCAATGACCAGAATGTCGATTTAGTGAAAATTCAGGCGTTAAGTGAGTCATTAGAGAACCATTTCAACTTTAACCTGATTGTTCTCGCACCGGTGTTCATTGTACTTTTTCTCGCTTTAAAAAAGATGCCCGCTATACCGACACTGATGTTCTCTGTTCTGGTAAGTATGTTGATTGCGATTTTAGTTCAAGGTGCCAGTTTTCATGATGCGATGAGCTATTTGCAAAGTGGATTTAGTGTCGATACTGGCAACAGTAATGCGAATGCACTGCTTAATCGTGGTGGTATACAGTCTATGACCTGGATCCTAACTCTTATCCTTATTACGTTAGGGTTCGGCGGAGTACTAGAAAAAACGCGCTGCTTAGAAACCATTGTTCTGGCTGTTTTAGGAAGAGTTCGCTCTATCTTTGGTTTGCAGGTGGCGTCGACTTGCACCGCTCTCGGAACGAATTTAGTCGCAGGCGATCCTTATTTATCGATAGCATTACCAGGTCGTATGTACAGCCAGGCTTACCGTGGGATGGGGTATTCGACTTTGTGTCTATCTCGCTCAGTAGAAGAGGGAGGTACACTGCTGTCGCCTCTGATACCTTGGAATGCGGGTGGGGCATTTGTAATCCATGCGCTGGGATTAGGCATCGCGGCAGGACATACCGAAAACTTGCTCTACATTGTCTGCAGTATTGCTTGTTGGCTATCGCCTATACTGGGCTTTGTCTATGCGGCGTTGGGTAAGTTTGTTCCTAAGGCAACAGATGAAGAGCGCAAGCAATGGAAAGACAATGGAGAAATAGTATTAAAATCTGAAAAGCCTAGTATTCTTACCTCTGCTGTCTCAAACTAGGTTCAAAAGTATTTCTAGGTATATTTCTTAATGTAGCTAAAGTGCTCCAAGAACTTTCATCAAGGAGCACTCTAAACGCTACTGATTTAACTCAATTAGTATCGAATCATTACAGACTTAAGTTCTGTGTAATCTTCAATAAAGGCAGATCCATATTCACGGCCTATTCCGGAGCCTTTTGCGCCACCGAAAGGAACACTAGGATCTACGATAGTATGCATGTTTACCCACACTGTGCCTGCTTCAATTTGTGGTATTAGTCGCATGGCCTTTGATAGGTCATGAGTCCAAACCGAAGCGGTTAAACCGTAAGGTGTATCGTTCATCTCATGAATGAGCTCTTCTTCGGAGTCAAATGTAGCCAGAGTCGCGACGGGACCGAAGATTTCTTCGCGCCAAGATGTGCTATCGAGAGATTTGGGACGAATAACGGTGGGCTTAACGTAAAAGCCAGGGCGATTATAGGCCTCACCACCGACAACGATACGGTCGCCTTCTTTTTTGGCGATATCGAATGCTTCTAAGACCTTATCATATTGGTCCTGGGTAGCTACTGGTCCGAATGCCGCCTCTTCATCCATTGGGTCGGCCGCTTCAATACCGATAAGACGTTCGCGAAGGGCTGCTTCAACGTCGTCGATTTGGCTTGAATGAATCAGGAAGCGTTCGGCAGAAGCGCATATTTGACCACTATGTAGGAACCCTGCTTCAAATATGCCATCGACTATTTCTTCGATACTCATATCTGGTAGGAACCCCGCTGCATTTTTTCCGCCAAGTTCAAGTGTCACGCGCTTCAGATTCGCCTTCATCGCTTTTTCAGCGATGATATTTCCGGTGCGCACGGAGCCGGTCAACGTGACTTTTGCAATACGCTCATCAGGAATGATTTGATCACCAATTCTCCCTGGTCCATTAATGACATTTAGGGCACCATCCGGTAATCCTGCTTCTTTTCCTAACTCAGCGACCCTAAGCAATGAAAGAGGTGTAGGAGACGCAGATTTTAGTAGAGCAGTATTACCCGTAGCTAAGGCCGCACCGAGTTTCCAAATGGGGATCATGACAGGGAAGTTCCAGGGAATGATACCGAAAACAACACCAATGGGAGCACGTAACGTCATCGCAGTATACTGCTCGCCTTTGATGGATGGGATTGAGGGTGACAGTGTTTCTCCGGAAATTTTCGTTGCCCAGCCTGCATAATAGCGAAGAAATTGTGCTGCCCAGCCGACTTCTATCATTCTTGATAAAGCGAGTAATTTCCCCGATTGTAACGTTTCCAACTGAGCAATCTCTTCGCCGTGTTCTTCTATTAAGTCAGCGAAGCGCATCAAAATGCGTTCTCTCTCTGCTGGTGCGGTTTGAGCCCAAGTGCCTTTAAACGCAGAGTAAGATGACGCGATAGCCTCTTCCACTTCGTCTTCGGTTGCTCGGGCAACGGTAGTAATGAGTTCTCCGTTTGCTGGATTTCTGATTTCTGCGCGATCATGTGTTGAGCCTGGAATCGCTCTTCCATGAATGAAGTGACCCTGTTGACGAGCCAAAAATGCGGTTACTTCTGGAAGCAACTCTACGGTAGCCATATTCACTTTCTCCTGTTGATATTGGGGTATATTCCATCTTCGCAGCAGTACATTGCCGCCACGGTTGCTTTAGGCTGATTTGTTGGTTTGCTAATATTCGCTTAGTGTCGAGATGCTTCGCTTAATTCGCTTTACGCCTCACTAAACAGAAATTCTTTTTGCCGCGTTGGAGTAGCCAATATTGGTCATAAAGGCCAAAGCCTATTTCTAAACTATCCGGAGACACTTTTTCGCCATTGATACTGACTGAATTGGTTTCGATGAGCTCTCTGGCAATACGTTTAGACTTGGCTAACCCAGAATCAATCATGAGTTCTACAATGTCTTTCTGATCGCTTTCGATACACGGAATACCATCAAGTTCTAACTGTTGTAATTCCGCTAAACTGAGCTTTCCGATTTCACCGGTAAACAAGGCGTTGGTGATGCGTTCTGCGCTAATAAGGGCTTCTTCGCCATGAACAAAGCGAGTCATGTGTTGTGCCAGGATAGTCTGAGCGACGGGTTTGGTATGACTTCTTTTGTCAGACAACTCAAGATCGTTTATTTCATTGCAACTTAGGAAAGTGTAATAACGTAGAAGGTTATATACGTCGGCATCTTCGGTTGAAATCCAGAACTGATAAAACGCGTAGGGAGAGGTTTTTTGTGGGTCGAGCCAGATTGCTCCCCCTTCTGTTTTACCAAATTTCGTTCCGTCCGATTTGGTGATGAGTGGCAGAGTTAAACCAAACACCTGCTCTCCATTCTTACGACGGGTGAGGTCAATTCCACTAACGATATTGCCCCATTGATCGTTGCCGCCAATTTGGATACTGCATCCATACAACCGATTAAGTTCTGAAAAATCAAAGGATTGCAGTAACGAATAGCTAAACTCTGTAAACGAAATGCCCTGTTCAGGTCGCTGTAGTCTTTGCTTAACCGATTCCCGGTTTATCATCGTATTGACTGAAAAATGCTTACCGATATCGCGGAAAAAATGGATGACATTGATTGTATTCATCCAGTCTGCGTTATTTACGATTTGCAGAGGATTGTGTAGATGCGGAGTCATTAGACTCTGGATCTGATCGGTAAGCTGATGAACCCAACCCTTCACTGTTTCTTCCGTATTTAAATTACGCTCTGTTGCTTTAAAACTGGGATCACCAATCATGCCGGTTGCGCCACCAATCAGCGCAATTGCATGATGACCTGCATCTTGAAATCGTTTGAGCATGATCAGTGGAACTAAATGACCGATATGTAGGCTGCCTGCGGTCGGATCGAAGCCGCAGTAAACGGTTTGAGTCGTTTCCAGTCTTTGCTTAATTTCCTCGATATCACTTGCTTGCGCGATTAAGCCGCGTATTTGTAGATCTTCGATAAACGTCATCTGCATTATCCGTTTTGATTGGTTCTCAATGACTACAGATTACGAAGAGCCTGTCTGGGTTGATATGTCCCTTTTGGGATAATTTGTGATATTTATTGAGTAATGATGTGATTGAGGAAAAGTTGAAATAATTCGCTCAGCGATTTGACTCGTAGCTGGGCATAGATCCGTTTACGATGATTTTTTACCGTTCCCTCTGAGATGTCTAATTGTGATGCTATCTCCTTAGAATCAAGTCCTTGTACGATTAAAACAGCGATTTGTTTTTCACGTGGAGAGAGCAATCCCTGACCAAAGGTATTCAGAGCACCTTCAATGAGTTCGCGTCTCTTACCTGAGTGATATTCCGGGTGGAATAGGGGCTCAGCTAGGTAAAATTCGGTTTGTTTCCAGTGCTGCTGACATAGCGACTGAATAATGTGGAAGTATGAACGTAAGGTATTAATATCCTGACTGGAAAAAGAGTGTCCATTTTGCGTGCAACCAAGGTAAATACCTATCCAGCGCTTGGACTCAATCTCAATTAGAATGCTCAGCTCGTCTTTCCAACCCGTTTGAAGATAAAATTCAGAGCAGTAAGCCTGATAGTCGATATCTTTTTTCACAATATCTTTTAATGAAAAAATGCCTTGTTGTTCATCACTGTTAAGCATTTTGTAAAACGGGTCATCTTGAAATAACGAAGTCAGATACCGTTCAAAAAGCAATTCCCGGTTACTTTTGATAGAGTCGTAGAGATAAATGGGGCGCTTACCTTTACGCAGTCCAAGAATGACGGCACTGTCATAGCTCAACACTGAGTCAATCAGAGTCATGAGTCTCGACGTAAAGTTGGATGAGTTAATCGCGGAGATTGATTCGGCAAGCAGCTGCTTTACTCTGGCATCTACCATGGAAATCTCGCCAATTGATGTGGTTGATCAGTCTTGTTTGTCTTCATAATCATCCAGTCGAACCTGCAAACGTTCAAACATCGTAAGCATGACTTCGAGTTCGGCATCACTGAAGTCAGGCAGCATTGTTTCTTCAAATCGGCATAGCTCGGTACGAATGCTATTCACCTGTTGTTCACCAGACTGGGTAAGATAGATCTGTTTTACTCGTCCATCTTCTTCATCACGCTTTCTTTCAACCAAACCATCACGTTCTAGAGAATCAATGATACGGACCAGACTCGAACTATCAACACCAACTCGCAGAGCCAATTCTTTTAAGGTAATACCCTTGCACTCGCTGAGATGAACCAAAGGAACCCAGGCTGTATCAGTCAAGCCAATCGAGGCCAGGTTAGTTTGCATTACACGACGCCATTGGCGAGCAATTAAGGAGAAGCTCAATCCGAAACGGGCGCGGGGAGTATTAAATGTCGTCATGGCACTACTTTAGTCAATTGAAAGTTACTGCGCGTTGGTATTACTTTACGCTTTGTTTCCAGACCGGCGCAATTTATCAAGATAGAGCCGATCGTCTAAACTGGATAAAACGACCGCGACAAGCATACCGATGCTGGCGCCGATAAGAGTATCAAGAACTCGTTCAGGAACCAAGCTATCACTGGGAAACCAAGGTGCAGCTAAGTGCGTCATCAACAGTGCCATCGGAGCAACAAACATCTGGCCAAGCGCGTAGTTCTTACCGATCACCATCTCTGTTAATACTTGAAATATACCGATAACCGCTATTAGTCCCCAGATATTCGGGTCGAACTGCAATACTGCCCATGCCATCATGGCGCCAATCGTGGTTCCGACCATACGCTGCATCGCGCGATTCATACTGACATGCAGATATGCGCCTTGAGTTACAGCCAGCGCACCCATGCCCGCCCATGCCGGATAATGTGCATCGAAAGCATAGCAAACAACGAACATTGCGATAGCTGTGCCTATGAATGTTCGTATTGCTGCGATCAGCCTATGGCTTACAGCGGGAGCAGGAGGGACAGTAGGAAAGTGTTTATTCTCACTGGGTAGATCACGTAAAAACGAGGTCGCGTTACAGATCAACCAGCCTAACAGCGCTGCAGCACCCGTTGCCAGTGTTCTTTCAATGATGATTTGCTGAGTGATATCTCCCCCGATAGAAGAGCCCGCAGCGAATACAAAAATGAGTGGTCCTGGTGGTCCGTAACGACCTGTAACGCAAATGAATAAGTAGACACCGCACAGTGCGGCTAATAGCAAAAGTAGCGACGGTTGTGCCCATCTTGCCCATTTAGCCGAGGACATTAACAATACTGAGCCAGTCTGAATGGCTGCGGCTTGCAATAACATGCGGTTTCGACCGGAGCGAGATTCAAAACGTCCAAATAAAGCGATTAAGGCCCCCAATCCGGCGAATCCAACCATATGTGACCAAGGTGATAGATACACCACGATAAGTGCTATTACTAAGGTCAGCCCCGTTTGTAGACCAGCGAGAAACTCATTACGAAAGAAAGGCAAGGGATGAACTTGAATACTACTCTGAAATTGCTGGCGATGAAAAAGGCTTACGATAGTGCTCAATATGCCGATATTTTGTGATGCGATATTCGTCGATGTTTTGTCTGACTGGCTCATCTGTATGCTTGTACCTATGGGGTTTTGGTGTTTTCTACAAATAGGGTTGTTATGAAGTTGCTAGATAGGAGAGACAAATGCCTTAGTAAATTATTTGGTTTCAGACTGATCATTTAGTTTGAAATTCAAATTATCTCCATGGGGTAACGATAATTTAATTTGAATTCCAAATCAAATTATTATTCAAATGTGATAAGTGATCGGTTGCATTTTTTATTTTTTCAGAAAACGTTTAGATCGAGCTACCAGTATAATTCTGATAGCTCGATATTGATGTGCCGAAATAAGGGTGCAATGCTGGCTACTTTATGTCGGTTAAATAAGTTTCAGGACCTTTATTGATTGCTTTACCGACTTCGGTAGTCACATCAATGTTTTTGGCTGCAATCTCGGCGTAAGCCGTTTTGATCCCTAATTTAGAACTAATATGAATATTATTTAGCTGTATATTTTTGAGTGGAGATTCTGGTAATCCACTAAATACACCTGCGATACTGGCGTTGTCTGCGGTGAGATTCGTGATTGCGACATCATGAATGAATGGTGTTGTTTTTGTAACCGCGACTGGCTCTATTGTTGGTAGTGGTTCGTCGGAAGCGCCAGACTGCCCCGTATAACTTTCTGTAAATAGAATCGGGGTGTGTACATCGACCATCTTCAAGTTTTCTACTTTAATCGGTCCGATTTGAGCGCCACGATCTCGGGCTGATTTTACGCGAAAACCATTTAGCGTCTTATTAAATTTGACATCATGAATGTAGATCGAGCCAATACCATTTGCTGTCTCGCTGCCAACCGAGATGCCATGTCCTTCATGCATGACAGAATCAAATATTTCTATATCTGAGCTTGCTCTGGCAATCAGAGGAACGTTCGCAAGCCCTGACTTTATTGCAACGTTATCGTCTCCGGTCGATATATCGAGGTTCTTCATCGAGATATGTTGAGAGGCGACAACATCAATTCCATCACTGTTGGGGCTATATTCAGGGTTACGAACTCGTGTTCCGTTGAAAGTAATGTTTTGGCTGTTTCTCAGCACAATATTCCACATTGGTGAATTCGTTGCAAGAATGCCGCCTATATGTCCGTTAGTGACATTGTTAAACTCGATTAACCAAGGACGAGGTACGCCATTTGCAAGAGGAATCCCAGGATATCGTTGTAAAAAATAGTCGGTATCGCCTTGTACTTTGACGATATTTCTTACTCCTAAAGCTTCCGGCCACCAAATCTCTTTGCCTGAACCATTTACCGTTCCAGTTCCCGTTATCGAAACGTTTGATACATTGTTAGCAAGAATAAATGCTTCACCTTCCTGTGCTTCTGAGCCAATAAAAGCGCGCTTAAAATCGTTGTTGATGTTTGTGGCGAGTAAAACGCTGCCCTCAGCCAAATGTAATGTGACGTTATCTTTTAACGAAATGGGTCCGCTTAGCCAAACACCTTTATCGAGTGACACAATTCCACCGCCATTACGACTACATACATCAATTGTTTTTTGCAGTTGTTTGGTTATCACTGTTTTACCGTCAGGGACTGCATTATAGTTCTGGGGGCTACACTGAGAATTTGTCGTACCAGCTAAAAGTGTTATAGGTGTAGCTAGTAGAATCGGTAATACACAGTAAAGATAAGGGGAGTTGACTCGTTTCATTAAAATCTCCTTTATAAACAGGGGTAAGATGAATAGTCTAAAATAGCATTTCATCAGTTGCATATTGGGGAGATCAATCACATATGAGCTACATATATAATATATGGTTTTTATTTGTTAGGGATTGGTTCCATTATTTTTATATTGGTATAATAAATCATGCAGGTGAATGATAATTGTCATGTATTGAGAAAGAGGCAACAGTATTATTGTGGCCTCACTCCCGTTGTTACGGCTCATTTTTCTGGTTTTGACACCCAATTCAAATCGAATCCTAACGATTTTGCTATGTCCATGCGGTGAGCAAAGCTCTCGCCGTCATTGCTGCTCATCGTCCACATTGCCGTGCTTCTTGTTCCGGTGCGACAAAAGGCCAAGATCGGTTTTGGAAGCTCTTCTAATAGCTGGGTAAACTGCTGACACTGTCCTGCTGTTACTTTTCCTGCGACGATAGGAAGGTGTACAAACTTGAGACCCATTGAGATTGCGCTCTGTTCGATATCACTATTCAATGGCTGTTCCGCTTGTTCATGATCGGGGCGATTATTAATGACGGATTTAAAGCCAAGCTCAGCAATTTCTTTAATATCTGATGGTGTAATTTGTGGGGTAACCGAAATTGTTTCGGTGAGTTGTGTTAACTTTTCCATCGTATTCTCCCTAGCTATTATTCCATACTCGTGTCTGTGTATGTGACGTTATAATTTCTATCCTAGCTTTTTGAGTAATGAATACCAAGTGATCACAAAGAAGATAGATGCGTTCTAATAGAGGCTGATGTGGTCTTTGTTGTCATTACGTTGTTAGATATCACCAGTGTGAATGTTTAGCTGTGAGGAAGTTGATTTGTCCTAGCTCACACTTTAGAGTAGAGCGGTTATATGTGATGAGGATACAGCGAGTGGTAAAGAAAGGTAAGAAAACGACAATTGGTCAGAAATTGAAGAGGCTAATGCTTCGGGTGATGATCATTTTGCTCGGTACACCTTTGGTTCTCGTTATTCTGCTTAAGTTTGTAAACCCTCCATTTTGGGGATGGGAGATTAGTCGCACGCTTTTCCCACCCGAAGGTTACCCTTCGAAAATCAAGCATGAATGGGTTCCGATTAGCGATATATCCGATTTTATGACGTTGGCAGTGATAGCGTCAGAAGATCAGCGTTTCCCTGTGCATTGGGGGGTCGATTTTCATGCTTTGTTTAGTGTGATTGAAAACAGTGGTGAATCAGGCCCTTCCCGCGGTGCGAGTACCATTACTCAGCAAACGGCAAAAAATGTATTTCTTTTTCCGAGTCATACGTATGTAAGAAAGGCTTACGAACTCTACATTTCATTTCTTCTGGAGCTCATTTGGGGAAAAGAAAGAATTATGGAAACGTATCTTAATGTCGTTGAATTTGGTCCTGGTATTTACGGTGTTGAAGCTGCAAGCGAACATTACTTTGGTATTCCGGCAAGCCGATTATCACGCAGTCAGGCAGCGCAACTAGCAGTAGTATTACCTAATCCCTATAAAATGGAACCCAGTCCGATGACGTATTACGTTAGTCAGCGGACTCACTGGGTTTTAAGACAGATGAGAAATTTAGGCAGAATAGAATTGTAGCTTGTTACGCCTATTCAGGATGGCTCTTTTTGAAAGTTACCTACTCCTTCGAAGGAAAGTAATTTGACCTCCAGCGTAGCTCCAAAATATTGGATACGTGTTTTTGGGCTTTTGCCTTCCTGGATTTGTTTGTTAAATTTCTCTAAAAGATCAGCCAGCAACTCTCTCACTGCTTTCTCTCCGTTATCAATGTAGTAATCGTTCATGATTGTCCTAGCCAATAAAATTATTATGCAATGTAGTTAAATAAAACCAATTGCTTATATTGAGATTTCCATTAACCACAAGGAGATGAAAATGGAAACTCAATACATGATCTTAAATGGAAACCAATATCGCTTTCGTATTGACCACAATGCTCATACTAGTGAGTACGCGGTTTTTTTACTTGGTGCTCTTCAAGATATTGAATCTGTAGATATTTTTTCCAAAGCGTTTTCCCAGCATGTCAATTGCCTAACCGTTGAGATACCTGGTACCGGATTAAATGCCCCTGTAGAGTCGACAACGACAATAAGGGAGCAGGCGGCTATGGTATTAGAGTTACTTGAGTATCTCGATATTAAACAAGCTCACTTGATAGGATTTTCGTACGCAACCGCTATTACGGTAGAACTGTGCGGACTTTGGTCCGGAGTTCAAAGCCTATCTATCTGCGGGGGAGTACCTGGTATACCTAAATCGGGCCGCGATGCAACGAAGAAGATGATTGCATCGGCCATGGTTAGCACGACTAACTTTGCGAAAACGTTTACGGAGTCTTTGACATCTATTGAACCAGATATACCACGGAGTAAGGCCATTAAACGTGCTACAGAACGTAATATCGCCAAGTTTGATCAAGAACGAATAGATGTGTTCTTCGAAAACTCGGTGCGTCTACTGGTACATAAACCGTGTGATCTTTCTTCAATGCATATACCTGCTACGGTATGTGTTGGGGAATATGATCCTTATGTAACAATCGATGTTGCTGAGGAATTCGCCAAAAATTTACCTAATAGCCGTTTCTTAATTATCCATAATGCTGACCATATGGTCCACTTAGAATACCCAGAAAAAGTAGCAAGTATCTTAATTGCACTTGCATCCGCTTCTGCCTACGTTGCAAATTCGTTAGAGTTGCTGAGTAAGTGAACCATTTTGGTAACTATTAATACAAATATCAACCTAAATCCATGCGCGTTTTAGGCCTTAAAAGTTCAATAAGATGCATAAAGTCACATTATAATGAAACGTAAATTATTAATTCATTAATCAGAAAGTTTGGTATGAGATTTTTAGATGATTGGTTGTCTTACAATTTGGCTGGTAAATGTTTTAGGTTGTTGAACCAGCCATATTTTTTTGTTCTCGCTAAGAATGAGGCAAACATGCTAGCGAGCTACTATGCAGAAACGCAATAAGTGGTAAAATACAGGCTTCTAGCACTCGTTAGCTTCATCTTCAACAAACGTTACCTGCAGTTTGGCGAATCATTTCTGAATAGTCAACAATATAGATTCTGAACAAGTTCATATTGTGACACTTCGTATTTACTCGTAATAAGAGAGCGTTCTAGTGGTGCTTCTTCATTCAAAATTTGTAGGGTAGTGGTAAACATGAAAAGCGCTGATACGTCTGATAATACGCCAAGTCATTCTTTATCGACTGATGGGGTTATGTATCGGGCAATACTGCTGTGTGCTTTTGTATTTTTAGCAATGAATCTAAGATCACCCATTACATCGGTGCCATCAGTCATTGATTATATCAAGTCTTCACTCGATATTGACTCGCAAGTGGCGGGTTTACTGAGCTCAATTCCAATATTGTGCTTTGGTTTACTTATGCCGGTTATGTCTCCTTTGGTATCTAAGCTAGGTATTGATAAGTCGATAATATTCACTTTGGCAGGCATTGCCCTTGGAGTCATCATACGTTCGTTTGGGGGCGTGACATTTTTATTTCTGGGAACAATCCTAATGGGAGCATCGATTACGATGGGTAACTTGGTTGCTCTGATGGTTATTTCGAGAGATTTTAAACATAAGTCTGATGTCATAACGAGTATTTACGTCGTTGCAATGAGCATTGGGGCAATGATGACTGCAGGATTGACGGCACCGCTGGCCGCCAAACTAGGCTGGCAGTTATCTCTTGCCCTATGGAGTGGTTTGGCTTTTATTGCTATCGCTTTATGGCTAATCCTTTTTCGCATTAGAACTCAGCCGGTTGAATTGGCTTCTGTAGAAGAGATTCATTCTTCAGTTAACGCAAAAGTGGTTTGGAAGCGTTCTAAAGTTTGGCTAATTGCGTTGTGTTTCTCAGCTCATACGTTTATGTTTTATGCGTTAACTGCTTGGCTGCCAACTTATTTAATCGAAGTTGGAGGGATGACAATCGAACAAGCGGGTACCGTCGCATCACTCTTCCAAATTGTGAGTATTATTGGATGTTTCCTCATCCCATGGTTGACTGGTACAGCACGATTTACGCGAGCAATGCTATTCATGATTGTCGGAAGCTCGTGGTTTATTATGATTGCTGGATTTATTGTTCTTCCTGCTATTTGGCCACTATGGATTGTATTTGGCGGTATTGGTTCTGGGGGCGGATTTTTAGTTGTCTTTATGTTGGTTATGGACCTATCGATAAATATCGATGAAAACAGAAAGATATCTTCGTTCGTTCAGGGTATCGGTTATATTGTCGCTTCAACAGGGCCAACGCTTATTGGTACATTACATGAGTATCTTCATAGTTGGCAGTTCGCATTTGTATTATTGGCTATGCTCGCTATCGCAATGACAGCAATGGGTGTAACCGCAACTCGACGAAAGGCATAATTTCATATCAAGGGTGAATTATCACCCTTGCATTCATTTATTTCCTCTATTTAAATAAGAATAATTCTCAAATTTATCGAGTTGGCTCTTTATTTTTTGTAATAAAGTGTTATGTTATAACATATTGTTTAGATCGAAGTTTGAGCTATGTTGTCAGTGAATCCTGAATCCAAAAGCCATCCGCAACATTATTTTAAATCTGTACTGACATTGTCTGGATGGAAACGCGCAGTTTCTTCATGTGTAGTGATTGCAATGCTGTGGGGTGCTATTTATTGGGCGGTACTTCTACCATGATTCACTTACATAATTTAGTTGTTGGTTATCAGGGATATGGGTTGGCTGAACCAATAAATGGTGGTTTTAAACGGGGATCGTTAACCGCCATCATGGGTGAAAATGGCGCAGGAAAGTCGACATTACTCAAGACTATTTGTGGAATTCAACCTGCAGTATCTGGCTCTGTAAGTATCAATAAAGCTGTGAGTTTATCTTGGTTACCTCAGCAAGCAGACATTGATAGAAGTTTTCCTATAAACGTATTTGATGTTGTTGCTATGGGGTGCTGGCCCAGAAAAAGCATGATGGACTCTCTGCGTGATGCTGATATTGCCAAAATCTATGCGGCACTAGATGAAGTCGGCATACGTGATTTAGTGAATTTTAGTGTTAACCAACTTTCTGGTGGGCAGTTTCAACGAATGCTCTTTGCGCGCCTTCTTGTACAGGATGCTGATGTCATGATGATGGACGAGCCTTTTACTGGGATCGATAGCCAGACTCAGGATGTACTGATCAAGTTAATGTGTAAGTTACACCAATCTGGCAAAACCGTTATTGCCGTCTTGCATAACCCTGAAATGGTTGCAGATTTTTTCCCAGACACTCTCGCAATTAACAATGCATGTATTCACTGGGGTGAAACTCATGATGTTATGGCAAATTGTAAGCTGTTTCATCGTCAAGATCGTATGGCAGTTAGGTTCGGGTGATAGCAGATATGACGACGATGCATATTTTTGACGCATTTATTGAGTTTGGTTTTATGCGCAGGTCTTTGGTGGCTTGCCTAGCTCTTTCTGTCAGCCTTACTCCATTGGGCGTTTTCCTTTTACTAAGACGCATGAGTTTAATTGGTGATGCGCTATCTCACGCGGTTCTTCCTGGTGTTGCGATTGGATACCTTTGTGCGGGGATGTCTCTATTAGCTATGGGGCTTGGAGGCTTTATCGCTGGTTTGGTTGTGGCTATGAGTTCCAGTTGGATAAGCTCTGCAACGAAACTACATGAAGATTCGACGTTTGCAGGGTTATATCTTGGCTCTTTGGCCTTAGGGGTCACACTTGTATCTCTGCGTAGTTCAGGTGTTGACTTATTACATTTGTTATTTGGCTCTCTGTTAGCGGTTGATCATGAATCATTGATCTTCATCGGAATTATTACTTCCATAACGATTTTAGCACTGGCTGTATTCTACCGAGCGATCGTATTCGAATCGTTTAATGCCGCCTTTTTGCAAGTCAGGAATAAGCGCTTTCCATCGTTGGTTCATGGACTATTTATGGCTTTGGTCGTAATGAATCTTGTCGCTGGCTTTCAGATTCTAGGTACATTGATGACAGTAGGCCTAATGATGTTGCCTGCGATATCAGCTCGTTGTTGGACAAACCAACTACCTGTCACTCTGCTTATCGCTGTATTTATCGGAATTATCAGCTCGTTTCTGGGGCTACTATGGTCGTGGTATCAATCTATTCCAGCAGGTCCAGCTATCGTCCTGACAGCAACAATTCTCTTTCTTTTCTCAGTTTTCTTCGGTGCTGAGAAAGGCATTTTCCCAGTCAGAAAAAGTAAAAAAGTACTTTCTATTAATTAAGGAATATCAATATGAAAATTTGGCAGACTGCTGCGTTAACTTTAGCTGTTGCCGCTAGTCCTTCACTTATGGCGAAAACTCTTGATACAGTGGCTAGCTTTTCAGTCTTGGCGGACATTGTTAAACAAGTCGGTGGCGAGCACGTCAATGTGACATCGCTTGTTAAGCCAAATGGTGACCCGCACACGTTTGAACCTGCACCAAAAGACAGTGTTACGCTCAAAAAGGCTGATGTCGTTTTTGTTAGCGGCCTTGGTCTGGAAGGATTTATGGATCGTCTGGTTAAATCGTCTGGTTATCAAGGGGAAGTGGTTACTGCTTCGAATGGTGTGAAGACTCATACTATGGTTGAAGATGGTGAAACTATCACTGACCCACATGCTTGGAACAGTGCAGCGAATGGCGAAATCTACGCGCGCAATGTGATGAATGCATTGGTAAAAGCCGATCCTGAAGATGCGGATTACTTTAAAAAACGTGGTGCTGAATACATTCAAAAACTTGAAAAGCTGGATACCTGGGCAAAAGAACAGTTTGCTAATATCCCTCAGGAAAAACGAAAAGTACTTACCAGTCACGATGCATTTGGCTATTTTGGTTCCGAATATGGCGTGAAATTCCTTGCTCCAGTTGGATTCTCTACTGAAGCTGAGGCGAGTGCTAGCGATGTTGGTGAGTTGATTCAGCAAATTAAATCTGAGCATATCAAAACGTACTTTATTGAAAACCAAACTGATCCTCGTTTGGTAAAACAAATTGCGTCTGCGACAGGTGCACAACCTGGTGGCGAACTTTATCCAGAATCGCTAACGGATAGTAAGGGTGAAGCACCAACATACGAAGCAGCTTTTACTCATAACGTAGAAACGATTGCTGCAGCAATGAAGTAATTAGTGCGATAGGCTAAATCAGTGGAACTTACGATACCGGTGCTAATTATCAATGGATTTCTTGGCGCCGGAAAAACAACGTTACTTCGAAATCTCTTAACAAAACACGCTCAGGCTGATGTTACGCCTTACGTTATTGTCATTGATATGAGCGAACTCGAAGTTGATGGTGTTGTTATTTCCAATACCGATATCGTGAGTTCTACGGATAGTAACTTTGTTTCTCTTACCGGAAGTAACCTAAATGGTGCTTCCGGTATAACCCAGATCACTCATGCTTTCGATTCCCTAAATTTTTCAAAGGCGAAAAATCCGTGGCAAATTATTGAAACGTCAGGAAGTACTCATCCTGTCCATCTCATTGAGCCGATATTCTTTTCAAGCCTTTTGGTTCTAAAAAAGCGATAAAGTGACGGCAGATAATATAAAAGCCATAGCACAAACTTCACATACGATTAATCCCTATATTGCGGATCAAAGCTCATCATGGGGTTCCCTAAGCTGGGATACGATTAAAGCATTACCTGAATATAACTTTCATTTGGTTGAGAAAGTCTCGTTGGAATTACGACAAAGAGAGGAAGAAGAGTCGGTAATAACCACTATGGTTTTAAACGATGATCGTCCGTTTCATCCCCAACGCTTGTGGCAAACGTATCTAGAACATTTACCAAATGATGTCTATCGGAGTAAAGGATTCTTTTATCTTCCGACCAGAGATAGTCAGGCTCTTATGTGGAATCAAAGTGGTGCTAGCATCGGGTTAGAAATTGTAGGGCATTAGCGAGAGCATATTTTACATCAGCCTGAAAACTCGTTATCTGAGAATGAAAAACAGATTTTAAGAGAAAAAATTAAGGCGGTTAATAGCTGCTTGGGAGAGGGAGAATCATTTTCAGATCCTTGGCCCAAATGAAAATCTATTGATTAATCCTTATTAAGATCAGCATTCGACGAGTTGTAAATAATAATTGTTATGTTATAACATAACTAAAAATAAGTTCCTGAGAGCAATAACAAATGAGCATAAGTCAAAATACCAAGTTACCTGTAACCGTATTATCCGGTTTTTTAGGTGCAGGTAAAACAACCGTACTGAGTCATATATTAAATAACCGAGCCGGACGTAAAGTGGCGGTTATTGTTAATGATATGAGCGAAATTAACATCGATAGTGAAATAGTTAATCGCGACTTATCACTAAATCGTAGCGAGGAAAAGCTCGTTTCGATGAGTAATGGTTGTATCTGCTGCACATTGCGAGAAGATTTACTCGTCGAGGTGAGTCGTCTTGCTAGTGAAGGTCGATTTGACTATTTAGTTATCGAATCGACAGGAATCGCCGAACCTCTTCCTGTTGCTGAAACATTTACCTTCGCCGATGAAGATGGTATTTCCCTGGGTGATGTCGCTCAACTCGATACCATGGTGACAGTGGTAGACGGCATGAATTTCCTTAAAGATTATGAAGAAGCAAAAGATCTTCAGGAAACTGGTGAATCTCTAGGAGAAGAAGACGAACGAAGTGTTGCCGATCTTCTTATCGAACAAGTGGAGTTTTCTGATGTGATATTGGTCAGCAAGACCGATCTTGCATCTAATGAGCAGATACAAAAACTGATGGCTGTTCTTCGTAGTTTAAATACCCAGGCGAAAATCATTCCAATTAGCCAAGGCAATATTGATGTGAACCAAGTGTTGGGGACAGGGCTCTTCAGTTTTGAAAAGGCTCAGCAGGCTCCGGGATGGTTGAAAGAACTCCGTGGTGAACATACTCCGGAAACGGAAGAATACGGTATTGGCAGTTTTACCTTTGTCGCTCGTAAGCCGTTCCACCCGAAAAAGTTCTTCGAACTGCTCGATAATCTACAAAACTTTGGCACGTTACTCCGTTCTAAAGGCTATTTTTGGCTGGCGTCCAGACCTGAATTCGCAGGACTGTGGAGTCAGGCTGGTGGTGTAGCCCGACATGGGTTTGCAGGCATGTTTTGGCAGGCTGTTCCTAAAGAGCATTGGCCTGATGATGCCGAGAGCCTTGAAGCAATCCAATCTAGCTGGACAGAACCATTTGGCGATTGTCGTCAGGAACTTGTCTTTATTGGTCAGAATTTGGATCAGAAGGCGATGACGGCTGCTTTGGAAGAGTGTTTACTTGATGATAATGAGCTTGAACTAGGCCAACAGCATTGGAAAACGCTCGATGATCCATTTCCTGAGTGGGGCTATGCTTCATGATGTCTACAGCACAAATTCAAAATGAAAGACTGACAGAATGCACTTATGACTCATACATTAGAGGTGAGAGCCCATTGGTTCTCACTCGTATTTATGACGAGCGCTATAATTTAGCCGTTTGGAACCGAGTCCTACCTTCATCGTTCGTTGATGCCTTGGATCGAGACCTGAAGCAAGGTGCACAGGTTAAGCTAGCTGAGGCAGTTTCTATCGAAGATGTCAGAGAAATAATAGGCAATAAGTTGGAGCAGTTTTCTGCGTCTGACGTGCTTGTTCAGCATATCTATGAATTGGTTGAGATGTTTTCACTACTGTTCGATTTAAAACGAGTGGGACTGCGTTTGAGAACAATGGATAGCGCAATGTGTCCTCGTTTTCACGTCGATAAAGTGGGGTGTCGGTTGGTCACTGCTTTTGTTGGTGCCGGTACGGAGTGGTTAGAAAATCGATACGTCAATCGATCATTGTTAGGAAAACCAAGCATTACCGAAAGTGATCTTTTCAGCGGCAGCAGTTGTTCAATCAATAATATTGACACTGGACACGTGGCATTATTGAAGGGTGAGCAATGGGCGGGCAATGAGGGTAATGGCATTGTTCATCGCTCGCCTACTGTTAAGCCTGAGCAACGTCGTTTGTTGATGACACTGGATATTATTGATTAGAAGTATTGAACTTGCGATCCCATTGAAATGATTAAAAGGAGTGTGTGGAAATGGCGACGATTCAGCAGGTAGTCGAATTAGCCGAGCGAAGTTGTCGAACGCATGGCTCACAATTAACGCATAAAAGACGAATTGTTTTGTGTAGTTTGTATCGATCATCCAAAGCGTTGTCTGCTTACGAATTAGTGGATTATTGTAAAACCGCTTACGATGAAATCATTCCAGCCATGTCTGTCTATCGCATATTAGATTTTCTTCAAGACATGCATTTGGTACACAAACTTCATATGGTCAATAAGTTTGTCGTCTGTAGCGATATCTTGCGTGAACCTCGTCGTCATTGTTCTGTATTTTATGTATGCAAAGTTTGTCATCGAATCAAAGAGGTCTCGGTTGATGATTCGGTGTTAAAACAGCTAGACACTACGAGTAAGCCAAATGATTTTGAGGTGATTTCACCTCAGGTCGAGCTTGAATGCATATGCAGTGATTGCATCTCCAATAATCAAGAAGAAAGGAAAGTTAAGCCGCATTAACCAGAACAAAGGTAATTCATGAGAGAAACATTAATCAGAGGGGCGACTCTTGTAAATGAAGGTAAGAGTTTTATTGCCGACGTGCGGATAAAGGATGGATTTATAGACGCTATTGCTCCTTTTATTCCGCCAAATCGAAATGACCAAATTATTGAAGCTGATGGCTTGTATTTGTTGCCTGGAATGATTGATGATCAGGTCCATTTCAGAGAGCCTGGATTAATTCATAAAGGGCGAATAGCAAGTGAATCAAAGGCCGCCGTCGCAGGTGGTATCACCAGCTATATGGAAATGCCTAATGTGAATCCATCGACAACCACCAATCGAGCGCTTCAACAAAAGATAAATATTGCCGCTTCTTCTTCGTTAGCTAATTATTCATTCTATCTTGGGGCAACGGAGGATAACCTTGAGCAAATTAAATCGGTAAATCCTCGTACAGTTTGTGGTATTAAAGTGTTTATGGGAGCGTCAACAGGGGATCTTTTGGTAGAAAACCCAACGGCATTGGAAAACATATTTGCTCATTCTCCTATCCCAGTTGTAACGCATTGTGAGGACTCTCGTGTCATTGCGGAGAATCGACGTAAAGTTAAACATGAGGCCACTATTTTCGATCACCCGATTATTCGGGATACCGAAGCTTGCTATGCATCGTCGTCATATGCTGTTGACTTAGCCAAGCGACATGGCACTCAATTACATGTTCTCCACTTGACGACAGAAAAAGAGCTGTCTCTTTTTAGTGCGGGCGATATTGCGACTAAATCTATTACCGCGGAAGTGTGTGTGCATCATCTGTGGTTCTCTAGTCAAGACTATCAAAATCTCGGAAATCTAATTAAATGCAACCCAGCGGTGAAGCAAGAAAGTGATCGCCAAGCCTTAATTAGAGCCGTCAACAGTGGGAAAATCGATATCATTGCCACCGACCACGCTCCCCACACATGGCAGGAGAAACAAGTCGATTATTCCGCCTCTCCCGCAGGGATGCCATTAGTGCAACATGCCTTACTTTCCCTTCTTGAACATGTCAAACGCGGTAATTTTTCTATCGAACTGGTTGTGCAAAAAGCTAGCCATAATCCAGCACTTCGGTTTGGTATCGAAAAGCGTGGCTTTTTGAGAGAGGGTTACTATGCTGATTTGGTCTTGGTGGACCCAAATGGCGGAACTAACGTTGACCAAGAAGAACTGTATTATCACTGCCAGTGGACACCTTTTACAGGGACGCTATTTTCATCCCGAATCGTATCCACTTGGGTGAACGGAACGTTAGTATTTGATGGATATCGAATTCATGATCTTAGTATTCCCAGCCAACCTCTATTATTTCAACGTTAGTCTTTGCAAGAGAATTTTATGGATAACTATCATACGCTACCCGATATCACCACAACGGATCGGATCGCTCAACAGAACAGTTTACAGTGGGTTGGAATGGAAGGTATTTCGGTCCCGATTAAGTTGGTCACTGATGACTCAATAATAGACGTATCTGCCACAATAAATGTATTTGTTAGTCTCGATGACGCGACTGCTAAAGGTATCCATATGTCGCGTTTATATCTTAAGCTGAATGAACATTTAGCGGGCAAGGTAGTCAGGAACGACAGTATTGGTTTGTTGTTAGAAGAGCTTTTGAGTTCACAACAGGGGCTAAGCTCTTGCGTTAAACTCGATCTTACATTTGAATATACATTAAAAAAGAAGGCTCTCATTAGTGAGCTCTACGGGTATCAACATTTTCCGGTCAGTATTACCGTTGAAAAGAGGCCTAGTGGCGTTGAGTATTTCTCCTCTTATACTATTCCTTACTCGAGTACTTGCCCTTGTTCTGCTTCGCTATCACGACATTCTTATTGTGAATCGATCGAGTCTGCATTTCCCGGATCAACGATAGACAAACAGGCGCTTTTAAGTTGGTTGAGTGAAGTGTCTGATGCTATCGCGACACCTCATAGTCAGCGCTCTTTCGCCTATATAAAACTCACTTCTAGTCAAGCTCCATTTGAGCATATCGAAACTATGCTGCGTCATTTTGAATCCGTTTTAGCAACATCTGTACAGACAGCAGTTAAAAGGGTTGATGAGAAGGCATTTGCTGAACTCAATGCCAAAAACTTAATGTTTTGTGAGGACGCGGCCCGAAGAGTAAAAATCGCTTTGGAATCATTAAAGCATGTAAATGACTATTGGTTTAAAGTTGAGCATCAGGAAAGTTTACATGCGCACAATGCTGTTGTGATTGACCAAAAATATCGATGAATCAAGATACTTGAGTATCTAAAGTTGTTCTATGAGAGCTGACTATGAGTATAATCAATCCGTTAGCATGGGGGAGTATGTATGGAGCGGATTGATTGTGATCGTATGTTTGTTGCGGTCATGGAGCTGGGTAGTTTTACTAAGGCGGCCGAACGTATAGGCACGAGTAGTGGGCAAGCGTCAAAACTCATATCAAAACTAGAGCAGAATCTGGGTGTACAGCTATTGAAAAGAACCACACGATCTCTCGTTCCTACGGATGTTGGTCGCGCTTACTATGATGGTATCAAACAAATCCTGGATAATTTTGATGCACTGGATGATTCCGTTCGCAATTCAGCGCAAACCCCATCTGGGCGCTTAAGAGTCTCGGTTCCTGTTACATTTGGTATCTCGGTACTCACTCCCCATTTTATGCAGTTTGCCAAAAGTCACCCTCGCATATCGCTTGATATCAAGTATGAGGATAGAGCAGTTAATATAGTGGATGAGGGCTATGACCTTGCGCTACGCGTTGGACTTTTGAACGACAGTAGTTTAATTGCAAGAAAACTCACCGATATTCGTGTCATGACTGTCGCCAGTCCCGCTTATCTTGAGCGCTATGGTACGCCAACACAACTGAGTGATTTAGCTGAGCACCACTTAGTTATCGATTCGAACTTCAGAGACCCTAATCACTGGACGTTTAATAATGAAAAAGGCGAGATTGTTTATGTCCGAGTTGACGGGCGTTTACGATTTTCTAATGCCACGGTTTGCCAGCAAGCGGCAATTGATGGGCTTGGTATCACGAAACTGCCTTCCTTTGTGGCTAATGAAGCTATAGAAGCTGGTTTGCTTTCACCTATCTTGGAAGATTTTGAGGTAGCCGCGTTGGGACTGTTTGCACTTTATCCTCCTTCCAAGCACTTAGCTCAAACCTCGCGAGCGTTTATCGATTTTCTTGTTCAGCAGTTGAGAGAATCTAGAGATTGGTAATTACTTCCAATATGGAAATAAATATCCCCAAATCAAACGGATAATCTTTGTTTAGGAAGTAAGGTAAAGTACTCCTATCAACTTCAAGAGAGGATTTTACTATGACAGATTCAAGAACCGCACCTTATGCAGCTTTGTTGCTACGTGTATCCCTAGCTATCTTATTTTTTGCACACCTTGGCTTAAAATACTTTGTCTTTACTCCTGCTGGTACTGCACAATTTTTCCAATCACTTTCATTACCTGGTTGGCTTGCGTACGTAACAATGATTTGGGAATTACTTGGAGCAATCGCTTTATTGACTGGCTTCTATACTCGTATTGCTGCTGTAGCAATGGTTCCTGTTCTATTGGGTGCTATCGCGACGGTCCATGGCCCAGCTGGTTTCTTCTTCACTAACGCAAACGGCGGTTGGGAATATCCTGCATTTTGGATCATTGGTCTGATTGCACTTGCACTCATTGGTGATGGACCATACGCAGTAAAACCAACAGACAAACTATTTTCAAAAAAATAAGCTAGTCTAATCAACTCCTTTTCTTCTAGCGGACTCACTGTAGTCCGCTTTTTTATTTTCTTAAGTATTTATTAAGAATCTTTCGTTATTGTAGCCTCACTAAAATTGGATGGGCTTGTTCAAAGCTGATTCTGGCAAAATAATGGTGGTGGTGAAATGCAAAAGACTCTTTACTCAACAAGCCTAATGCTTATCCTGCTGCTTTCTTTTAGTGTTAAGGCTCAGCAGACTAATATGTTCGAACGCCAACAAGGTTATGTCGTAAACTCAGGTAGTCTCAATTCAGATCTTCCACAGAAAAATCTGGTTAGCCAACATCAAGGCGCTAGAGAGTTTCAGAA
The DNA here is from genome assembly GCF_003856525.1 of Vibrio viridaestus. GTDB lineage: Bacteria > Pseudomonadota > Gammaproteobacteria > Enterobacterales > Vibrionaceae > Vibrio > Vibrio viridaestus. The sequence continues at coordinate 264,896 of NZ_RJVQ01000005.1, read as the reverse complement.
TCAATATGGGTTAACTCTGGGTATGTCTGCCTACGTTGTATCGAGTGCTGCTGATAATTTTGAAGGCGATAACCTCCAACCGGAAGATTGGAACAACGTGGTTATGAGTGCCGCTTTATCATCATTGTCACAATACGCACTATCGCTTGCCGATCCGCGTGGGAACATGTCCAACGTCTCTGTTAGCCCGATCATTAATAAAGAGGGTGTTGGTGTGGCCGTATCGGTGAAGTTTTGAAATGACTCGCTGCTGACATTTCTTTACACATCACGCTATAGATTTATTCTCATCGTTAATATAGTATTAATTGAACGGTGTTCGATTGAGGTTTTAAATCATGTTTAGACTATTTATCATTGGTGCGCTATCGGTATTAATGACGGCATGTGTTGCCCCTTTCTGGGGACCTCCAGGCGGTGGGCCTGGCGGACCTGGCGGTCCTCACTTTGACGGTGGGCATGACCGCGGCTATTCCCAATCAATGGGTGACCGTGGTTATCGTCATTAAGTCGAGTTGATATAGAATCAAGACAAATCTGGCCGGAGTAATATTGCATTACTCCGGTTTTTATTTGCAGAAAATGAATGGCATCAAGTTTTATAATTTAGCTCTAAAAGTACTAACACAACTACAAAGTAATCACTATAATAGCGCGCAAATTAATCAGGGCATGTCTTTACCCCTCGTCGTAACGTGTTCCTACCGGAGATATCATGAGTGATTTAGTTAGTATTATTGTTCTCATTGCGGTGAGCGCATTGTTTGCGATGTCAGAAATTTCGATCGCAGCCTCGCGCAAAGTTAAGCTGCGAGTTATGGCCGATGATGGCAATGCTCGAGCTGCTGCCGTACTTAAGATGCAAAATGATCCCGGTGCATTTTTCGCTATGATTCAGATAGCGCTAAATGCGATTGCTATTTTAGGCGGTATTATTGGTGAAGAAGCACTCACCCCTTATATTAAAGAGCTGATCAGCCTAGTTTACCAAGGTGGACTTCTTGATAAAGTAAGCTTCATGATCTCGTTCTTCATGGTTACGGGGCTGTTCATTCTTTTTGCCGATTTATTACCAAAACGAATCGCAATTATCATGCCTGAGACTGTTGCCATGAGAATAGTCATGGTGATGCGAAATGTTACCTTAGCTTTGACCCCCTTGGTGTGGTTTTTTAATGGCGTGACAAATCTTATTTTGCGTATATTCAACCTTCCAACTGAACGTGAAGAAGTCGTAACAACTGAAGATATCATTGCAATGATGGATGCGGGAGCGAAATACGGCAGTCTTCAGGAGCAGGAATATCAGTTAATTGGTAGTGTGTTTGAGTTAGAAAATCGAACCGTAGCCAGCGCTATGACTCCTAGGGATCAGATCATCTATATTGATGTAGATGATAGTGGCGATGATATTAGCCAGAAAATTATTGAACACCCTCATAATGACTTTCTAGTTTGTGATGGAAGCCTTGATCACATTCTTGGCTCGGTTGAATCAAAAGAAATTCTGCGTTTGGTTCTTCGTGGTGAACTTGAACACATAAAACCAACACAAATAGAAAAAGATATCTTCTATTTACCTGAGACTCTATCACTGTCTGAGGCTCTCAACAGCTTTAAGATTGCTCCACAACCATTTGCGGTTATTGTTAACGAATATGCGACTGTTGTTGGTATTGCAACGGTTAAAGACCTATTGAGTAGCTTCATGGGTGGGTTGATCACCCCACAAGATGAAGAGCAAATAGTCCAACGTGATAAAGAATCTTGGTTAATCGAAGGCTTAACGTCAATTAATGATGTTGCTAAAGCGTTAGATATTGATGATTTCCCTGGTACAGAGCAGTACGAGACGATAGCGGGCCTGATGATCTATCAGTTGAAAAGACTACCAAAGAGAACCGACTTCTTCATTTATGAAGGTTATAAATTCGAAGTTTTAGACCTAGAGGGGGTTCGTGTTGAGCAAATTTTGGTGACGAAATTGGATTCAACGGCAAAGTCTAGCGCAATATAGTTCTCAGGCTGAAACGACTTTATTCCTCCCGGTTTGTTTTGCCTCATATAAAGCCGCATCAGCTGACTTGAGCAGTTGATGTGCTTGCGCCAAATCAGAAACCTTGCCACACGAAACGCCAATACTGACTGTAAAGCGAACCCCTTGTTCAACAAGTTGCTGCTCAGATGAACTTTGCTGTTCTATGGTGATTCTTATCTGCTCAGCCAGATTAATAATCGACTGCTTGTTTTTTTGCAGAAATATCAGACAGAACTCTTCACCACCATAACGCACTGCAACGTCACTTTCTTCTTGTTTATGCTGCTTTATGATATTAGCAACAAATCGAATACAGTCATCTCCACAAAGGTGACCATACTGATCGTTAATCATTTTAAAATGATCGATATCGATCATCAGTACACATAGCGGTGTATCTGTTAAAGAAGATTGTTGCGCCAATAAGGGTAGAGTAGTATCGAGATGACGTCGGTTTGAAAGCGCAGTGAGTCCATCGGTTTGACTCAATTGATGTAATTCTTTATTCGCATCTTCTAGCTCGATTAGTGTCAGCTTTAGCTCCTTCGTTTTTTCCATCACTTTTGCTTCAAGCTCGATCCGAGCGTTACGTTCAGCAACGAGAGCGCGTTGTTGGGCTAATACCTCTTTCTCCTTTGCATCTTTAGCGTGCATGGTTAGTTGTATCGATTTCTTTTGTTCGTCAAGTAAAGCCAATCTTTGCATTTTTATTCGATAGGCCAGTGCCATAGACAATAAAAATACCTCGATAACAAAACCGACAAACTGAATATGTAAAGCGATAGGTGTGTAGGACGTGTAACCAATTAAACACAACATCAGATAAAAAGTTGCGAGGATGACGATACACCACGCGAATAATAAAAACTTGGCAGCAGCATCACCTTTGTACCAGCAATACACTGAGACTAAGAGTACAGTTAGGCAACTGACGATACCCATAAAATCAGCGAAATAAATGAAGAGCGGAGATTTGAAAGCCAGAGTAATTAATGCAATAAATATCCATGAAACGATCACCATGTTTGCCAGCAAATTAGGCCAGCCACGATACCTATTTAGTTGAAGAAAACTTTTTATAAATAGAGCTGCGCTTAGAAATGCGCATGATATGAAAAAGTAAAAAGCGTATTGATTAATCCAAGCAAAATGATGCCATATATACGCTGTGCCAATTCCGCTAATGAAAAGAGTGTACCCAATGAGGCAGAGAATATAACCACAGTAAAATGCATAAGATTTGGATTTCAGATAAATGGCGATAATCAAGTTATAAGCGAGTATGGCCAGCAGAATACCAAAGAAGCCACCGTAAAGAAATTGAAGACGGTGATTGTGTTGTTCAAACGGAACCTGTTTGGTTAGGGTAATCGGGACGATAGTTTTATCAGAACCTTTTAACTGTAGGAAAAAGGTGATGGGAGAAGCCGCTGGTAAATCTACCTCCATTGAAAATGGGATAGAGTTAATCGAATCTTTCTCTGTTTGCCAATGGTCAACTCGATTTATGAATTGCCATGTATTCGAAATAGTGTCGTATGTGTAAATTTCAAGAAAGTTTAGGGTTGGCCAAGGGATGTTTAGTACCCACTTATCGTGTCCCAAATCGCTTTCTGTACTAACTGTAAATTTAACCCAGGTAAAACCCGAATACGAACCAAGGTTAAGCGTTTTATGACCAATATCTTTCCAGTCTGCTGCTGGGAAAGCTGCTGCTAAATTAGATGGGTGTTCAATTTGGCGGAGCGTTTTAAGGTACTGACCAGAATGGATAATTATTACCGAGTCAGTACTGCTGTTGAGGACATTCTCATACGCCATTTGAGATGGCGAGATTATTTCCTTTGCATGTGCATACTGAGGTATAGCAAAAGTGCAAAGTAAGAAAAAAATACTTATTGATAACCGAAAAATGGTATGTAAAGGCATCACATCCCTTGTGACGTCACTATGTAATAAGATGCTTAATTATAACGAATATAAAATAAACGTCAGCTACTAATTATCTATACCGATTTCAGTGGGAAGTAAGTAGACGTGGAGTTGAATAGCTGTAAAGAATAAGGCTCCACATTAGGAGCCTCAGAATGATTAAAACCCATATGTAAGATTGACCGAGCTGTATATCTCGTCGTGACTATCATCACTGGATACATCGGTGTTATAGATGTATTGGGTGTCAAGAACCAGAGCTATATTGTTCACTAACTTGTTGGTGACGTTCGCACCCAGTGTGTACGTGGTATTCGATTCACCATAATCAACATTGGCATCTCCACCAACCGACAAGTTGTCTGTAATTTTTGATGCTCCCTGGATGAAACCATTTGCAATAATGTCATTTTCTTCCTGGTTTGGATAACTACTATCATCTGCCTGACGTTTGGTGTATCGGTAACCAGGGCCCCCACCGATACTGAGTTGCGTCGCTTTTGTATCAATAATCTTGTGTTCCAGACCAGCTGTTACAGAATAGGTATGGCGGTATGTCTGATACTGTGTATGTTGATATTCGTTATCAATAAAGAGTGCGTTGATAGGATCAAGATCATAAGAAAATTTGTAACTCAACGCATACTTATTAACACCATCATCATCATCGCTTGAGTTAGTATAGTAAGTGCTCGCTTTGAACTCATGAGAAAATTCATCTGGCTTATATTTGAGGTTTAGACCAGAATTTAGCGAGCTTGAAGTATCGCTTGCTTTTGAATATAGAAAACCGAGTTTTGCAGTTCCGCTTAAAGCGTCCGCCGCCTTGTCTTGGTCACTATCATCTGCTGCTGATGCACAGGCTGAAAAACCGCTAATGAGTAAAATACTCAAAGCAGGAAAAATACACTTTTTCGTCATTAGATGATTTCCCCCTAGTTGTTATTAATATCAAGCTAAGGAACTATGAGATTTGGCATGTCAACACAAAGTGATATTTGTGTTAGTTAGAATGGTATAAGCAAAAAGGTATATATCGAAGTTATTTATGCTGGTCGATGAATTTATAACACGAATTTCTTAGCTGTTTTTGCTGTATTACCCATATTAACTGAGTGGACATGTATTGTGCTGGATTTAAAGCAGCACAATATTACATCTGGACTACACGACCGGAAGGTAGTTAGTTTTAATCAGCACTCTTGCAGAATACTTCTTTTGCAGTAGTGATAATAAATCTTGTGTTCCTTTGGTTAATTGAATGTAGGCGTCTTGACGCGATTCTTGTTGCATTTTACTAATAAAAAATGGGAACCAAGGAAGAAGATACTCGCCGAGCAGTTCAGACACGTGTTGATCTTGGTCGTCGTCAATTAGCATCGCCAGAACCATCAACATCAATCCAATGTGGTCTTCAGGGTCTGTTGCGTTTTCTCGGAGCTTTAATCCGCAATGCTCGATGAATTCACTGTAGCTTGTTGTCGCGGATCCAAAAAGTGGGTTGCCGTTATCGAGGTATACCGATGACCAAGGTGGCACGCAGTATGGGAACTGTTGAGTAAAAAGACGATCATATTCTTGGATAAGCGCGTATTTATCAGCATGTTTAAACGCATTAAGAACGGTATTTATGTCGTCTATTGGTGTTTCAACATCATGCTGAAAATAGGTGTTTAACTGAACTTTATCAAAATCACTTGGCGAGTAATAGAAGAGTGCTCCATATAATCGACAAACAATGACCAGTTCTCCTTGTTGTAATTCACTTAATTGCACTTATTTACCTATTAAAATATGTCACGGGAAATTCGGTTCTTAAGATACCTCTAAAACAGAAAAAGTTCTACCTAGTTGCTTGTTTATCCTTATGTGCAACCGGTTTCTATGAGATGTGTTAGATTTATAAGTATGTGATTTATTCATTGAAAATCAGTTAAATACTCATCTTGTTACTCATATTCTTTGAGTTACATCTCGAAATTTAAATTTCATAAAATATATAAGTAAAATCTTTTTTCTAAAAATGTACTATTTTGTATAAAGATTAAACATCATCAGACGATAATAACTAATAAGTAAATAAAAGTGTCTCCTACTACAACGTTCTGTTTCTATTAGCTAAGTGTGGATCCTATGATAAAGAGAATTAACCTGTTCTTCCTGGCCATTTTGGCTGTCTTAATTGTGTTAAGTGGTTTTGGTGTTTATCAGTATCTGGCCGGATGGCGAACAGATAATGTGAAAGAATCTGATGCTGTTATTGTCAACACCATTTCTCAAGCCTATACCACTGTTTTAGGTTCGTTGGGTGCTCAGTCTCAGGCCTTAGCCGATTCCGTTTCATTTAACCCTAACGAAAACTTCGACCAAGACAAAGTGTTGTCGATGCTCAGAAATATTCAGAAAACGAACCCTGCATTTCAGGATGTTTACATTACAAATGATAAAGGCGAATTATACGGCACATTAAATGGTGGTGGTTGGTTAGCGAATTTTAGTGCTCGTGAGCTAAAACGTGAGTGGTTTGTCAGTGTGATGGACCACGATGTCCCGTTTAATGTGAGTACTCCGTATAAGTCGCGAGCGGGTTATCTGGTGATCACGATTAGTTCTGCAATCATCCAGAATAATAAAAAAGTCGGTGTGTTTGGTATTAACGTTGCTCTGTCTGACGTCATGCCTGAGTTTGGCTTGAGCTATGCGATAGCGGATAAAGAAGGGCAAGTACTTTTGTCTGATGGTTTGGCGAAAGACTGGTTATATAAAGATATTTATGAAGTGAGACCCGTGTATAAGGAAGCAGGAGAGGAACCTCTTCAATATCAGGCACCTTCAGAAAAATGGTTTAGTGTTTCGAAGCACACCTTAAGCGACGGCAATATTGTATTCACTATTCTCGATTTAGACCGAGCGGTTACCACAGCAAATCACCTTATCACTCTAATGATTTCTGCTTTGGTTATTATTGGCGTCATTCTGGCTATCTGTGTTTATATCATTCTGAAAAGAGAACTTAGATATCTGCCTAATGTGGTTAATGTCTTGGGGGATATGGCACAGGGCAAATTTAACTCATTTGATATCCCGAGTGCGAATAATGAACTCGACATCATCACGAGTTCTTTGACGAAGCTTCAGACCAGTGTTGCAGGTGTTGTTAATGCGTCTGATTCGGTACTATCTCAGTTGAGTGTGAATCAAACTCAAATTTCAGAAGTCATTAAAACAAACTATAAAAACGCACAAAACGAATTAGCTGAGATAGAGCAGGTTGCTACAGCAGCAACCGAACTTTCGGCTACTGCGGGAGATGTTGCTCAGAATGCTCAGGAGGCTGAATCGTCTACTACGATCAGTATGGAAGTTATCGAATCAAGTACTCAAACGTTGCGACGTTCTGAGGAGATTTCAGCCAGAGTTAGTGAATCGATGGGTAAATCCGCTGAATTAGTTAATGAATTGAGATTGCATGCTGAAAGTATCAGCTCGGTAGTGGAGGTCATCAATAACATTTCAGAACAAACCAATTTGCTCGCACTTAACGCGGCTATCGAAGCTGCAAGGGCTGGAGAGCAAGGCCGTGGCTTTGCAGTGGTTGCAGATGAAGTTAGGGCGCTAGCAGCCAAAACACAGCAGTCTACCGTTAATATTCAAAATATTATTGTGCAGCTACAAGAGCAATCACAAAAAGCGGATGATTATATGACTCATAACTCTGAGTTGGTTGGCGAATCACATCAGATTACTCAAGAAATCGCTGAAGCATTTAGCCTAATTCGGGACAAAGTCTCGCTACTATCGGAGGTGAATTCGATGGTTGCTACTGCCTCGGAAGAGCAGTCGTCCGTAACACAGGATATATCACAACGCTTAGAGCAAATTAATACGATTGTTCAGAATAACTTAGAGAATACGGAGCAAACGTCTACCGCGAATGACGATATTTCAGGATTAGTGATTACATTGAAAAAAGAACTTTCATTTTTTAAAAGCAGTATCTAATCCAATAGCTTAACTATTTAGTAAGGTGGCTAATATCAGCCACCTTTTTTATTGAGCGAATCGCGTGTTATCGCCAACGCTATAGGCGATGATCTGACTAATCTGAGTGAATGGAAGCCCGGATTGCTGTTGCCATTCTGTGAATGCCTGATTGATCGATATCAGCGTTTTTTTACTAACGGATGACGTATTGATGATATCGGTATTTCTGAGGTATGCCTCAATATCAGAAGTCAGCAAGAATGTATCCACTCCCATTTGACGAAGGGAATAGGGGCCCGTATTTCCACCTAGCCGTTTACCGTGTTTTTTTAAATAAAGCCAAAGTTCTGAGATAGAGTCAGAAGGCCAATTTGCTATCATCTCGCTAAACGATCCATGTTCGCGTCGAGCTTCAACTATCATCTGCGCGTTGTGCGGAATTGACATTACTTTGGTGAGATGACGGATTATTCTTGGGTCTTGAGCTTTGCTCTCCCATTGTTCATCTGATAACAGCAGTAAAGAATCAGGATTGAACTTAAAGAATACTTCTTCAAAGGCTGGCCACTTTTTTCTCACCACATCCCAGCGAATACCGGACTGGAAAACCTTAAGACTAAATCCTGCTAACCATCTATCTTCGGTGATGTCTGCAATTTGGTCTTTACTCAGTGGGCTAGAGAGTAATTTATTGAGGTTATCCTTTCCTCCTTTTCGCTCTAGAGCACGCTGCTGTATTGTTGAGAAACGTTCTTGAGTCATACATACCTGCTTATTAATTGTTTATTTGAGTCGATTTTTCTCACAAATACGACTTGTTTTGTCGATAATTTTATTCATAAAGTGATAGTTAGCCATAAATTCATACTTGCCTATTGAAATACAAAGGAATAATTCCCTAATATGAGACTAATAAAACGAACACAAAAACTAACAACATGAAATTTGGCTTTCTGTCTTCTCAACTTCTCTTGCTCTGTTTATTTTTTACTTCTGGCAGTAAAGCGAGTGAACCCTTGGTTTTTTATGCGGTTGATTACCCGCCATATCTTATCGTCGACTTAGAAAAAAATACCATCTCAGGGGTTGATATAGAAGTTGTTCGTGCTGCTTTTTCAGAAATGGGGCAACCGGTAACATTTAAAGTCTTGCCGTGGAAGCGTATATTAAAGCTCATGAAAGCCGGAGAGATAGCCGGAACAATGTCGTGTAGTATTCGTCAATCGCGCAAGTCATTTATGTATTTCAGTGATCCAATCAGTGCCCCTCGTCAGGTCGCGATAACGTTGAAGTCTACAGATACTACTGAAATCTCGAAACTGGATGATCTCAAACATTTTTCTGTTGTTGCTGTCGATGGTTGGGGTGTTCAAACCCAGCTTAAAGATGCAAATATTCCCCATGACTTAACAAAAGATCTTCGTTCCGGATTAATCAGTATTGCCTATCGTGGCATTGACGTTTTTTATGGACCGGAAAATCCCGTATTTTATCAGGCAAAATCAATGGGACTCTTTAAAGATATAAAAGCGACATACCTTGACGATGTCGGTCCACTTCATCTGCATTTATGCGTAAGTCAAAACTATCCACATAGCAGTGAGATCATAAAAACATTTAATCAGGGGCTTAGGAAAATAAAAAATAATGGGCATTATCAAAAGATTAGAGCAAAATATTTTGGTTACTCAGAAAGCACCTTATAAAGGGTGTCAACGTTGAAAACAGGTATAGCAACCCGGCAGGCATTGTATGTTATGTTACTCGCGCTTGGATGTGGGATTATTTCCGGAATAGCGCAAGTCTATCTCGATATCACCAGTGAACGGAGTAGGCAGCTCGATAATCTAGAAAGGTTTGTCAGTTTACACCGACCGGCATTAGCAAGTGCGGTTTATAACTTGGACAAAAAACTTGCAGAAGAAGCACTGCAGAGTTTGGCCCATAACCCAATTATACAATCGGCTTCGTTAATTGACGATTTTGGTGATTCACTAGCAACTGTGACTAACAACAAAACCGACAAGCCTAACTGGGTCGCTAAGCTCGGTGCTTACTTTATCAATATCCCGGCTGAAAAGCGGTATAAATTAGACATTTCAAATTTAAAGCAACGGTTCGCAACACTTCAGGTGTCTTTAAATGAAATCAGTCTAGTTGAAGGTATTACGTCTAGGGCGACCATCATACTGACATCAACCGTCCTGTTTACGGCTATTTTAACCGTCTTGATTCTCTTTGTGTCCTATCTTCTACTCTCCAAACCTATAGTCAATATTGCTCATTGGATTGGTGGCGCTAAAACTCGAGCGGATATAGAGAATCCGCCCTACGCGATCAAGGATGAGCTTGGCTTGCTGGTGGAGCGCTTTCAGTTTGAATGGCAAGCTAATCATGCAGCATCCGCTAAACTTGAAGCTGCTATTGAGCAAATCAGTCGAAACGAAAAGTTTTCTCGCTCACTTATGGAAAACTCAGGCGATGCGATGTTTTTGTGTAGGCCATCAACAGAAATTTGTCAGGTAAATCGTTTAGCCGTCGAAATTACAGGTCAGCCCAGCAGTGAGATTGTTGGAAAATATGCGTTCTCATACAGTGAGTTGTACGATTCTGATGAAATGCAGAACATTTTTGCCCAAACAGCAAATGAGGCTGTGGTTGAGTACGAAGATGTCTATTTTAAAGACACCAGCCACTACCTGGAATGCCGCGCTGTTGCCTTGACGTTGAGTGCTGAGGACTACGTGTTGGTCAATGTCAGAGACGTAACCAGGCGTAAGTTGGCAGAAAGACAAATTTATCAAATGGCCTATTTTGATTCACTGACCAATTTAGCGAATCGAAGAATGCTAACGGAAAAACTAGAAAGTGAGATGGAATCTCACATTAAGAATCATCAGTATGGAGCTTTACTGTATTTTGATTTAGATAGGTTTAAATATATCAATGATTCAATGGGACATATGGTTGGTGATTCGTTACTAAAAGAAATCTCGACCAGACTGAGACAGATAGCACCCAATCAGTCTATGGCATCAAGACTAGGCGGAGATGAATTTGTACTCGCACTGTTCCAATTAGCGGATAAGTCTATCGTGGCGGCTGAAAAGGCACAGCTCCTTGCCCAGCAACTTTTGGAGGTTCTAGCGCGCCCATTTACGTCCGGAGGACTGACTCTACACAGCACGTGTAGTATTGGGATTTGTCTTTTCCCAGGTGATGGTCTTGATGCTGGAGAGTTACTTCGTTGTGCTGATACTGCAATGTATCGAGCAAAAGCGATGGGAAGAAACAGTATAGAGTTTTATCGTCATGAAATGCAGTCAGATGCAACGCAGATCTTGCAGTTAGAGGACGAATTGCACGCTGCATTAAATTATGATCAGTTGGCGATATGGTTACAACCGCAAGTTACTGAGCGGGGAGAGCTGTTTGGCGCTGAAATCTTAGTACGCTGGAACCACCCGACTAAAGGATTAGTTATGCCAGGTGCTTTTATTCCTCAGGCTGAAGAGAGTGGGTTGATTGTCGACATTGATAAGTGGGTTTTACGAGAAAGCATTCGTTTTCTAAGTCACTGTAGAGAGCAAGGCCTAATGGCCAATTTGGGTAGGGTATCCATCAATATAAGTCCTATTCATTTTCAACAGGTCGATTTTGTCTCCTATATTCTCAATCAGCTCCGTAACTTTGATCTTCCGGGTGACTTCATCGAGTTAGAAATTACCGAGAATATGTTACTTAACAACTTCGACATCGCGACGAATAAGATGGCTACCCTGAAGCAAGCTGGCGTTACCTTCGCGATTGATGATTTTGGTACTGGATATTCTTCCTTGAAATATCTAAATGAGCTTCCGTTAGAAGTGCTCAAAGTCGACCGCTCGTTTGTTCAGGGATTAAGTGCGAGTAAAAGTACCCAGCCCATCATTGAGGTTGTTATTACAACGGCTACTAAGCTGGGAATGTCAGTTATTGCTGAAGGCGTTGAAACGCAAGAGCAAGTCGATACGTTAAGCCGTTTAGAGTGCAGTAAATTTCAGGGATATTTCTTCGGAAAGCCGGTTTCAAAAGATCAGTTTATAACACAATGGTTGAACGAGAGTTAGATATCTTAATTAAGTAAATAACGGGCCATGAAATCTTTCGCCCGCATAGGCTTATCAAAATAATATCCCTGATAGTAATCGATATTATATTGTTTGAGATATTCGTATTGATAGAGCGTTTCGATACCTTCTGCGGTAATTCGGATTTTTAATTGCCGGCCAAGGTCAATAACGTTATTTAGTAGCAGTTTTTGGTCATTTTCTTGGCTGATTAGGTCAACAAATGTTTTGTCTATTTTTAGGATATCAAATTTAATTTTTGCGAAATAAAGCAGGGATGAATACCCAGTACCAAAGTCATCCAGAGCGAGTTTAATACCTTCATCTCTCAGTATTTTTAAAGTTTGCTGTAGTAATTCGTCTTCAGGGAGATGAATCCTTTCTGTTAACTCAAGGACCAGTATCGCATCGTAACGCTTGAGTGTCTGAGCGAGTTTGACGCAGTCTTCGATAAATTGACTCTGAGATATCTGAGGTGCACTAATATTGATTCCCACATGAAATTCTTTCGTCGGTAAGCTACCTGATGTGTACAGCATTTGAATCGTTTTTGTTACCAACTGAGAAAAAATGGCCTGAATCTGACCCGATTTTTCCGCTTGCGGAATGAATATATCGGGTGGTATTAACCCTGACTTGCTATTCCATCGAGCTAACACTTCGCAGCCAATTATGCTTCCTTTAGCATTGAATATAGGTTGGTAGTAAGGTTCAAATTCAGATCTTTTGATACCTTTAGCAATTTTATGTGCATTTAGGTCTAAGCGTTTGATCCCACCATATACCCAGTAAGTAATCGGAAATGAGAGGAAGAAAAGAATAAATATAAACTGGCGGTAGTTGGTTAAGGTAAACGTTAAAAATTTGCTGTAAGTAATATCGTAGTGAACCTGATAGCCGTTCATTTCAATGGTGTTATTAATAAACTTTTGCTTGAGATCTTGAGATAGATGAGTGAAACCTGAAGTCGTTATCTCATAGTCCCCTATAACCATGCTAACATCGTAAAAGTGCTCTAGCGTTAACATGATATCTTGAAAAGTTGATAAGTTTATACCGTAAGAAACAACGGTTTTTCCGTCGTCTTTTGATATGTTAAACGCAATGACCGCAGATGTCGGGTCAACAACACTATGTGCAAAGAACATCACTGATCTAAAAGAGTTTGCAGCTTCGCGAATGAAAATGTTTCTTTCACCGTACAATGAGTCACATCGCAAATGTTTATCTTGAACATAGGTTAACGCACGAATATAAGGCTCGTAAAACGTGACCATTTTGGCCTTGCTTGAAAAAGCTTCGCAGTCACCATTGGTCGCAACAAGATCGTCAAAGTAGGCGCGTTCAAACTTCTCTGATAAAGCTGTGATGGAATGAAACCGTTGGGATATGGAAGAATTTGCATTGATTTCAATCGTTCTGTACGCACTGAATAGAACGCCAGCAAGGCAGATCAAATTAACCAAAATAAAGATACATGTAAAGACCGTGAGATTTTTTATGCGCATAAATAATTGATGCTAACTCTTTGTTGTAAGAATAGAGACTATTATTCAAAAAGCAAAGGTTATTATGAATTCTATGAATATTTTAGTATATACTAATCAATAAGATATATTGAGTTTTGTGATGTTAAGCCCATATGCTATATATCGATTTCAGGTGTCTGAGTTTGAGGTTTAGTCATCAAAAGGGTTAACATGGTCGAATAAGCGTTTAAGCAATTCGAAACATCGAGTCAAAAAGGAGTGGGTATGTCCCAGATAGCAGTCATCACAGGAGCGAACCGAGGCATAGGTTTGGAATTAACGAAACACTATGTAGAAATGGGTTGGAAGGTTTACGCTGTGTGTCGGCAGGCAAGCCCCGCTCTTGAAGAACTCGATGTTATGGTAATCAATAATATTGATGTTTCTGATGCGGAATCAGTCGCGCAATTATCAAAAGCGCTAGCACCTTATGAAATTGACTTGCTTATCAATAACGCAGGAATTTTGAGAGATGAGCAATTAGGCTGTCTTGATTACCAGTCCATAGAAGACCAATTTGTCGTTAATACACTTGGTCCGCTCAGAGTAACTGAAGCACTCTTAGGTAATATGTCTAAAGGTAGTAAAATTGCTTTAGTGACCAGTCGAATGGGGTCAATTGCGGATAATTCTTCTGGTGGTCGCTACGGTTATCGAATGTCAAAAGCTGCATTGAATGCCGCAGGAAAATCACTGTCTATTGATTTAAAACCTAGGGGGATCGCAGTCGCTATTCTCCATCCGGGATACGTACAGACTGAAATGGTTGGTGGAAGAGGGAATATCACTGCGCAAGAAGCAGCATTTAGCTTGATTGAGCGAATTAATGCTTTATCTATATCGACCACAGGAACCTTTTGGCACTCCAATGGTGAAGAACTTCCGTGGTAGGAATTTGTGGACTATTTTAGATGAAAAAAGAGACGCAAAAGCGTCTCTTTGTGATGATAAGACAAAGATTGCTTTTAATTCTTAGCCAGTGTGAGAGGGCTATGCGCACGACAGGCTGCGAATATATCGGTTTTACCACGGTAAATATTCGTCGATACGTCCATCACGCCTAGGATAGAATCAAATAGATTATCGTGAGAGAACCCGCCTTTGCCGGCTTCTGTACGAAGACAGCTTTCATCAATATCTTTCGTTTGCTGCATCTGCGGTGATAGCCAAACCATCATAGGGACTCGCTTTTGATAGACTGGAGCGAGCGAATATGGCATCCCATGAAGATAAATCCCATCTTCCCCTAGTGATTCCCCATGGTCAGAAAGATACATCAGACCAGTATTGTATTTGTCTGAGAGAGATTTGAGCTTATTAATTGCCTCTGAAACAACATAATCTGTGTAACGAATCGTGTTATCGTAGGAGTTAATTAACTGTTCTTGAGTGCAATTTTCGATATCTGATCTCGGGCAATCGGGTTGGAAGTACGCAAAATTATCCGGATAACGTTTAAAGTAAGTTGGACCGTGACTGCCAATAAGATGTAAGACAATAAGACGATTTCCGTTTAGGTCGTCAACATTTTTGTCGAAGTCCTGCAGTAAAGCCATATCAAGACAACTGCTATTATCACATAATGGATGTTTATCTGTACGTTCTATATTTTGGTAATTGACGTTAACAGGAATGCCTTTTGATGCACCATCATTTTCTCTCCAAAGCACATCTACGTCCGCTCTTTTCAACACATCAAGTAGATTGTCCTGATGATAGGCCTGTTGCTCATCATAGTCTGCATGATCAAGTCGTGAAAACATACATGGTACAGATATCGCGGTCGCGGTACCGCAGGAGTGCACGTCTTTAAACGACACCATATTCATTTTATCTGTGTATGGCGTCGTATTGCGATGATAGCCGTTATATGGGTAGTTTTGTCCGCGTGCGGTTTCACCTAATACAATAACCATCAAGGTTGGCTTATGATTGCTATCGATATCAGCCACTTGTTTTGCATCCGTTCCGATCGATTTAAATGGAATAGGTTTACTGAAATAGGTATTACGAACATATTTGTCGATACTATGGACATAATACGTAGGAATAATGAGTTTTCTGAGATAGCTGTTATTGCGGCCAACAGAGACATAGTCCTGATAGTACATCGAGGCAATTAATACGATCCCCAAGCAAGCAATTACCATCGTTCCCATTTTTTTAAAGAAAAATGGCAGCACTTTTTCTCGTTTGATTGGAACCCAAACCAATAAGGCAACGGGTAAAATACCGAGTCCTACAATCCAAACGATCGAGGTAATACTGAGGTATGATGAGGCCTCACCTGTATTTGTCTCTAGAATATTTTGTATCATATCGACATCAAAAATAATGCCGTAATTGAAGGTGGCGTAGCAGACAATACTTGATACTAAAATAACGACTGAGAAAAGAAGCTTGGTTATCTTAGGCCAGGTGAAAACACTAAAAATCAACGTTAGCGCAAAGAAGAAGAAGAACGGTATTGAGAATATAAAGCCTTTATCTACCGTTTCCAATTTCGAGAAAATACCCGCTAAGTCTTTGTATATCGGAAGATTCAAGACCAAAGCAAAGTACGCTGCTAATATCATCGTAATAATATGATATGACAGACCTTGATTTTTGATTTTCTTCAGTAGCTTCATAGTAATACCCACACCCAGATAAAGATGGCTAGAAATATCGAGATAAGGACAGCTGCTGAGCCGATATCTTTTGCTCTGCCGCTTAATTCATGAAGCTCATCACTGATTCTGTCCACGACAGCCTCAATCGCTGAATTAAATAATTCGGCAATGAGGACGAAGACAAGCGATGTCACTAAAAAGAGTTGCTCAATAACAGTGATCTTCAGGCTCAAAGCGATTAAGCATAGAGGAACGATTACGATGATTTCCTGACGGAAAGCCGCTTCGTTTTTCCATGCAGCTTTCAGGCCTTGTGCTGAATAGATTCCTGCATAAAAAAGTCTTTTTATACCGATGTTTCCTGGTTTCATGAGAATTAGTCTTATCTACTTTAAAGTTATTGTGCTGAGCACTTTATCTTTTGAGACTTAAGACTCTCTTAAGAAATCAGGATTAATCTGAATTTGATTTCTAAATTATCTTGATGAGTTTAAGAGGCTGAAATGAACAAATTTATTTGGGATCCATGGGTACGATTTACCCATTGGAGTGTGGCAGTGTTATTTATCATTAACTATTTTCTTACAGAAGCGGGTAGCACTATTCATCAATGGGTGGGTTATTCTGCGGCGGTTATCGTACTTACTCGCCTAATATGGGGAGTATTTGTACATTCGCCAGCTAGGCTTACAAGATTCCTCCCTTCTGTTTCAAAAGCAATAGAGCATGTTAAAGACGTTGTGAGAGAGGGGAAAGATGAACACGTGGGTCACAATCCTGCCGGTGCCGTTATGATTTGGTTATTGTGGTTAGGTCTTCTTACTTTAGGTATAACTGGCTTGTTAATGGAAAAATGGGATGGAGTACCTCACTGGCTTGAAGACTTTCACGAAGTCATAGCGAATTTAACATTCTTTGCTGCACTAATTCACGTATCTGCAGTTTTTGTAATGAAAAAATTAACTGGCCGATCTTATCTTCAGGCAATGAAACCATTTCAAAAAAATTAGGCTCCTTGCGGAGCCTAATCAATTAATGTGAACCGTTCTAGATCAGTTGTCCAACTCGATACTGACTTCACTTTTATCAGTATCTTCTGTTGGACGGCTATTCACCAAGAATATGCGCTGCGGATCAATTCCTTTTGTATTTACAAGGTAGTTTTTAACTTCCGAGGCTCTTTGATGAGCTAACGAGCCTAGACTTTGTAATGGGACATCGACTGCGTTAACAATTTGGTTGTACATCGTAATGTGCAGTCTTTTTTCCACGTCTTCGCTGCTAATTTCTTTGTCTGGCATATCCCGTGTTAGTTTTTGTTCGATGGAATCTCTTAACTCAGATAAGTCGTCAGCAACTTTATTCTCATAAAGTGTTTCCAGAGCATCGATTATGTCACCTTCAGTGGGGAGTTGACTTGCCGTCAATGTTTGAGGAAGCGCTTCATCACCCATCAGTTTCTGCAGCTCATTTTTAACTTCTGTTTCAGCGAGTGCTTGAGCATCTTGTGTCTGAGAAACATATCCAGCGATACTCAATTTGAGTTTAGGCCGCTGCTGTAATGCTTTGAACAGTTGATCCAGTCGATTCTGTTCTTCAGTCGATAAGGCAGAGGAGCCAGGAGCAAATTTGATAATATTTAAATCTTCATCGCTGCCGATTAAGTTCGCGAGTAATGAGAACGGTGCCGTGACCGCTTTGACAATGATATTTTTCACTGCAGTGAGTATGACACTACCGATACCAAAGCTTGGGTCATTTACATTTCCCGATACATTAACACCCAGATCGATGACACCATTTCTATCTTGCAGAAGTGCTATGGCAAGTTTGACTGGTAAGCTAGTCGCCACCTTAGAGTTACTTGGTTCCCCCAGTTTTAGCTGATCAATATAAACATGATTTGAGCCATTAAGCTGATTGTTTTGCAAAAGATATTTTAAGGTTAATGACATCTGACCTTTATCAATATAATAACCAGCATAAGTCCCGGAATAAGGGTTAATCGAAGTTAGCTCTGCACCCTTAACGTCGAGTGTAAGATCGAGAAAAGGTGAAGCAAGTAAAGGATTGATATCGCCTTTGATCGTGATTGGCGCATATTGGTCTATTTTCCCTTTCAGATTTACGTTGGCCGTTGTTTCAGCGCTTGAGGTTAACTTATCTATTTGACCATTAATGCTGTTTATACCCGAAGAAAAGTTAGGGGTAAGAGACAGATCGGAGAAGTAGGCGGAACCATTTTTCACCAGTACTTTGTGTACCGCAATTTTAAGGCTGCTCTGAGCCTCTTTTGTCGTTTCAGATTGGGCCGTTTTTGTCTCTTTAGCTGAGGCTTTTGTACTTGAGTTAGTTTTGGTCGCTTTTTGTTCCTTAGTATTAAGAATATCGTTGATATTGGTATTACGATTCTTATCAATCAACACTTTTGCATAAGGCTTATTGAAGGTTACGGTACCAATATTCAGTGTATTTCCTTTTTGGTCATATGAAAGACTATCAATATTCATATCAGCCCAGGTCAGGAATGGCTGATTCTCAAGCTTATCATTAATATGTAAGGACTCGATACCTAGGTCGCCTTGGTAGATCAATTGTGTTGCATCAAATGAGGTTGATAGCTTCCCTTTAGTTGAGAATAGCCCTTTTTTAAGGTCAATATTCACGTAG
This sequence comes from Vibrio viridaestus, assembly GCF_003856525.1. GTDB lineage: Bacteria > Pseudomonadota > Gammaproteobacteria > Enterobacterales > Vibrionaceae > Vibrio > Vibrio viridaestus. Next base: position 246,022 of record NZ_RJVQ01000005.1, on the reverse strand, counting down.
GGAGAAATATAAGGCTGGAGATCACTTAGGTCGATGTTTGAAATAGCAATATTACTTGATACATTCTGCTCTTGGATATTGACGTTACCATCACTGGTTATTGTACCAACGGTATTTTTGCTCCCCTGATTTACATTGTCATACAATCCAACTGATAGGGTGTAATCTAGAGGTTTTTGGAAGTCACTTTGGATATGATTCACCTGGACATTAATTGGATCCAGAGACCATTTAACATTATTTGCGATTGCGTTATCAGTCAATGAAACTTTGCTGTTGCTCAGTTTGAATGTGGCTAGTTTTATCAACCAAATATCGTCGTCACCTTTTGTTCCAATTGTGTTCTGCTCAGTCTGACTTTTAGCAGATTGACTTTTTGCCGTAGTGTTAGAAGTAACTTTGCTTTTGGGCTCACGATAAAGTGATGCTAGGTCAACACCGTTTTTGTTCAAGTTTCCATAGACCTGCAGTTTATCCAACACTAAAGACGCGATAGAAACCTGCTTTTCTTCTAAATTCATCGATACTTTATTGATGTCAAAAGTATCAAGGTAGATTGCTGGTGCATTATTAGCTGACTTCAATGTTAACTGTTTTACACTTAGCTCACCGCTGTTGGTGGTGATATTAATATTCTCGTTGTGTTCAACAACGTTAAACTTGCTTGAAACAGACAGTATACCCTTGGTGAGCTTACCGTTAACGTAGTCTTTTATGTACGGCCAAACGTTGGTCAAATCAAACTGATTGAATGCAAACTTACCATTTATGTCTAAAGGATATAGCTGAAACGCGCCGTTAATCGTCAACAATTTATTGTCGGAACCACCTAGTGCCAGACTAAAATCATTGTGGCTACCGCTCTGATCTGACCGGGCTTCTTGGGTTCCGATATTGATGTTGTCCACTGCTAAATCGAGGTTAGGGTAGTTGAAATCGACATTCTTATTTTTATCTGAATATGAAATTTCACCATCAACTAACTGGATACTGTGCGCAATAAATGCAAAGGGCTCTGACGTTTGTGATTCTGGTTGTTTAGGCTCTTCAGCACTATTTTGGGCGATATGATCCACAATATCTTGAAAGCTAAAGCGTGTATTACCCTGGCTATCAATATTTGAAGAGACATTAACGACAGGTTGTTTTAATACTGCATAGTCGAGTGTTGGTGTGAGTGTAAAAACACTTTTCCAAAACAGTGGTTCTATCTGGAACTGTTCAAAAGAAATAAAGGTAGACTTTCCGTCTTGCGAAAGAATATTGAATTTGTTTAACGTTCCTCTAAGTAAGAAGGGGTTAATTCGGACTTCACCAATAGAGACGTTTCTACCCGTTATTTTATTAAGCTGCTGCGGGATTTGCTTCTGAGCGATCTGAGGAACTAACACGCCAACAATCAGAAGAAACAGGGTGTATGTGGAGAGCAGATAGGTTAATACTCGTATTAGTTTGGGTAGTGCTTTAAATCGCGCATACCCATTTTTTATTATTGGAATCATCAGAATTCTCGAAAGCCATATGCATTGGATTTGTTAGAGTAAATTATTGAATAAATTCGTGAAGAGATAAAGAGCAAATAAAAAGCCAGATCTCATAAAAGAGTCTGGCTTTTTATAATAAAGCAATTATTGGTTAGGTTTTCTAAGTAAGAAGAGTAGTGGAAACATGAAAATACAAATCCACATCATAAAGCGGAAATCCTGAAGATAGGCGAGTATTGTCGCTTGCTCCGTGACCAGGTTATTTACCGTTACAAGCCCAGAGGTTGTTTGAGTTGTCAGAGCCCCGGACGATGACGCTTGAACCAAACCTTCATTAAATGGTGAAATGTAAGTGGCGAAGCTGGCATGGTTTATCTGTATTCGTTGCGATAAATATGTGGTGACAACGGATATACCGATACTGCTGCCGATACTCCTAACTAAGCTATAAAGAGCGGTTCCCTCATTACGAAATTCTTTTGCTAGCGTAGAGAATGTCAATGTTGATAGGGGCACGAAAACCAGCCCCAAGCCCAGTCCTTGGATAACGCCAGTTCTGATAATGTCGTAGTTTGTTATGTCGACTGAAAAATGGGTCATATCCCAGAGAGAGTACGTCATACAAATCAGTCCGATGGTAATCAGGTGTCTTAAGTCGACCTTATTTGCTAATTTACCAACCAGCATCATTCCAGCCATGGTTCCTAATCCTCTTGGACTCATCACGATACCAACATCCAATACAGGGTACCCCATTAAATTCTGTAGATAAGGTGGTAGTAGCGACATTGTGGCGAGCAAAATAATCCCAACCATAAAAATAAAGACTAAACCGATGACAAAATTTTTATCTTTAAATATTGTTGGGTTTAAAAATGGCTGTTTTGCTGTAAGGCTATGAGTAATAAACATATAAAGTGAAACAGCAGCAAGACAAGCCTCGATAACGACCTCAACACTATTAAACCAATTCTGCGATTCACCTCTATCCAGAAGCATTTGTAGGCTACCGATTGCTATTGCGAGTAAGGTAAAACCAAAAATATCGAATCGTCGATTCTTATCGATAGGCGTTTCGGAGACATAATTAGCAATACCGAGCCAGGCAAGAATGCCGAAAGGTAAGTTGATATAAAAAACCCAGCGCCAACTGTAGTATTCGGTTAACCATCCTCCGAGAGAGGGACCCAATACAGGTCCAACCATAACACCGACGCCCCACAGTGCCATGGCTGAACCATGCTGCTCTGTAGGATAGGTATCAAGGAGTATTGACTGAGACAAAGGTACCAAACTTGCGCCAAAGATCCCCTGAAGTAAACGAAATATGATGATCTGATCCAGCGATTGAGCCATACCACATAATACTGAGGTTACGGTAAAACCCACAATGGAGTACAGAAATAGCTTTTTCCGGCCGATTCGCGCAGAGAGCAGTCCTGTTAATGGCATAGCAATGGCTGACGCGACAATGTAAGAAGTAAGGACCCAAGATATTTGATCCTGAGTGGCACTCATTGCGCCTTCCATATGAGGCAAAGCAACGTTAGCGATCGTCGTGTCAAGTGCTTGCATGATAGTCGCAAGCATGATCGAGAACGTTATAAGTTTCTGCTTACTGCTATCGATATTGCTTGTAGGGGAGCTAATGCTACTCACTTAAACTTCCACCATCGATTAAAGAGATAACTGGCGTTTAAACCCAGTATCGATGGTGACAACCGCACTCAGTCCTGCTCTCAGTTCTGGCGCATCAGATTGACTTTGGAAGTGAATTCTTACTGGGATTCTCTGTGTGATTTTTACCCAGTTTCCGGTTGCATTCTGAGCGGGAATAATGGAAAACTCAGATCCTGTCGCAGGCGCAATACTGGTTACTGTTCCGTGCCATTCATGGTTTGGAGCATAGTCGATTTCGATGTCGACTGGTTGGCCTTGTTTTACATGCGTCATATCAGACTCAGTAAAGTTAGCTTCAATCCACATATTATGATCGGATACCAGCATCATCGAAGTACTGCCAGGTGAGACAAACTGACCAGTTTCAAGCACTTTAGTCACAATACCTGATGTTGGCGCGTAGATATTAACGTGTGTTAGGTCGTTTTGTGCCTGATTCAGTTCGGCTAACGCATTTTGATATTTAGGGTGCTGAGTAATAGGAGAATCAACCAGTCCAGTAAGGCTTTCCTTTATCTGTTGCAATTGCTTACCCAGCGCTTTTATCTGGAGAGCTTGAACTTCTGTTTTTTGCTGTGCAGCATCAAATTCAGCTTGGGAGATATATTTTCTTTTCAGCAGGTTTCTCTGGCGAAGCTCATCTTTATGTAGGTAGGATAGCTGGCTTTTTGCTACGGCAATTTCAGCTTTTTTACTTTCGTAGTTGGCTTGCATGGTGAGAAGATCTGTTTTTACGTCATTGAGGTTGGCTTTGGATTTCTCAACGGCTATCTCAAACGGTGTCTTATCAAGCGTAAAAAGCAACTGTCCTGACTTCACCGATTCATTTTCTTTTACACTGACAGACTTAACTCGTCCTGCAATTTCTGGGGCAATAGACGTAATGTCGGATTTAACGTAAGCATTATCAGTAGAAACATATCGACCACTATTTAAGTAGATGATTACGCCACCAGAGATAGCTAAAACGGGCAAAGCGAAAAGGAAAAAGTTTCGCTTTAATTTGCTCTTGGGCTTTTTAACAACAGAGGCGGATTGTTCTTGTGATGTCTGGTTTTCTACTGCCATGTTACTTCTCTTTATCTCTTAAATTCTTTTTAATCTGCTCTAAACTTGCTGTTAAACCCGTAATTTGCTGTGCACTCAAGCCTTCTAGCGCTTTGGCCCAGATGTCATCACTGACCAATTTGACTTTCTCCATAATTGATTCGGCTTTTGGCTCGATATAAAGAAGGTGAGCTCTACGGTCACTGGGATCTGGCTGGCGAGAAATCAACTCTTCTGCAACTAGAAAGTCGATTAATCGAACTACTGTCATTGGTGATAGGTCAAGGTAATCGGCCAGTTCAACTTGTTTGATTCCTTCATTGTGATAAATGCACGAAAGAACTTTAGCCTGAGAGAGCGTTAAGCAAGATAGTCTGGGATCTTCTTGAAATAATTTACGTATTTCTCGAATGATGTCCCACATTAGGTAGCCCAGAGTTGGTTTTGCCATAATTATATTGCCATTACATATATTATCTAATGCAGATAATAAGTAATGCTTACTAATTGTAAAGAGGATTTTGACCTAATTAGACAGAAAGATCCTACTTCGCTATCAAAAAGATCATAAGAATCACTGGAGCGGCGTGATAAAAGCTGTTTAACTTAGCGTGAGCAATGGTGGATGTATCTATGAAAATGAAAAAGTGGTTTGTCTTAAGTGTGTTATTTCTTTTTTCCGGGTGTTCTGTGTATGCCGCGTTTCACTATGACGATATTTATGGCAAGTCATCTGTGCGAGAACGAACTGTCGCACGCGATAGTGAAGCTGGGAAGTTTTTTGAACAAGAAGTTAAGCCTGTTTTAGATTCAAGGTGTGTCGTATGCCACGCTTGCTACGATGCCCCATGTCAATTGAAGTTCTCTTCGACTGAAGGTATCGACAGAGGCGCGACGAAGAAGAAAGTCTATGATGGAACAAGACTCGTTGCAGAGATGCCCACGCGACTTTTTGAAGATGCTCAGACGACCTCACAATGGCGAGCTGGGGGCTTTAGCCCTATTTTGAACGAAAGAAATCAATCGCCTGTGCCGAATATAGAAATGAGTGTGATGGCGCAGATGTTGATACAAAAGAAAGAGCATCCATTACCAGAGGAAAAAGTACTCGATGGATTCGATTTTTCGCTCAACCGTGACCAACAATGTCCCACAATCGAAGAATATCCGGCTTATAAAGCAAAATATCCCGACTGGGGGATGCCTTATGGGATGCCAAACCTGACCAAAGATGAACATGAAACGTTAATCTCATGGTTAAAGTCGGGAGCTCAAATGCCTGAGCATGAGCAGATAAGTGCTGCACTGCATGCTCAAATAGAGCGTTTTGAGCTGTTTTTAAACCAAAACTCATTAAAGAACAGACTCGCGGCGCGATATATCTATGAGCATCTTTTTCTGTCTCATCTCTATTTTGCGGATGTAACTCCAAAAGCCAGCCGTCCTGTCTTTTTTCAACTGATTCGATCCAAAACACCACCGGGTCAAAAAGTGGATCTCATCGCGACTCGCAGACCCTACGATAATCCGGGTGTTGAACGGGTGTATTACCGATTTATTCCCGTTGTGAGTACGATTGTCGATAAGACTCATATGCCATATGCCCTTGACAACAAGAAATTGAAAGATTGGCGAAAGTGGTTTGTGAATGCCGACTACCTTGTAGATAGTTTGCCTGGCTATAAAGTGGATGTTTCTGCAAACCCGATGACATCCTTTGCACAACTACCTGTACACAGCCGTTTCCGTTTTATGCTCGACAACGCGCAAAATACAATAATGTCCTTTATTAAAGGGCCCGTCTGTCGTGGTCAGTTAGCTTTAAACGTTATAAATGATCACTTCTGGGTGTTTTTTATCGACCCAGATAAATCCGATGTACCACAAGTTAACGAGTTTTATCAGTCTCAGCGCGATAATCTTCGACTACCGGCTGAAGATGAGAGTAATACACTTCCATTGACTAATTGGATTAAGTTTTCGGTCCAGCAGGCTAATTATCTAAAGGCCAAATCGAAATTCATCAATACACAGTTTGAAGGTGGTCGTTACATGACTACTGATTTGATTTGGGATGGTGACGGAGTGAATCCGAATGCTGCGCTGACAGTATACCGTCACTTTGATAGTGCTTCTGTTGTTCAGGGGTTGGTTGGTATGAAGCCAAAAACAGCTTGGATCATGGACTATGAGCTTCTCGAACGTATCCACTATCTGTTAGTCGCTGGGTTTGATGTATATGGTAATTTTGGTCACCAATTAATGACACGACTGTTTATGGATTTTATGCGTTTGGAAGGTGAAAGTAACTTCATGGCGCTATTGCCAAAAATTATGCGTCACGCAGAGCTTTCTAGTTGGTATCGCGACAAAGACTCAAACCTGAGTGATTTCTTATTGCGAAACGTTGAACCTTTCAATCAGCCAACGTCGGTAGAGTATCAAACTGATAATCCCAAAGCTGAGCTATACGATAAACTCAGAGCAAAATTAGCACCGGTATTATCGACACGTTTTGATATAGCGAATACCAACTTATCTGACGCAAACGAAAAACGGCTACAACAAATTAGTTTGGTTAGAGGTAAAAATATTTCTATGTTGCCGCAGATAATTACAATTCTGGTACGCAGTGAGTCAGGGCATGATGAACTGTTTACTTTACTGCACAACAACGCCCATAAGAATATTTCGAGTCTGTTTGATGAAGAAGATAGCAGGGACTATAGAAATGATACGCTTACTCTAGTGCATGGTGTGCTAGGCAGTTACCCGGCAGCATTTATTTCTCTGCAAGAGTCTGATGTTAGTGCATTTGTTAATATTATGCAGAACCTTAAATCTGAAGAGGATTATATCCATCTTCTCGATTTATATGGAGTCCGCAGAACTGACTCTCAATTTTGGTCGTTTAGTGACCGAGTTAACAAGTGGTATCGAGAAAATGATCCAGTCGAATATGGGTTACTTGATTACAATCGTTTTGAAAATCGCTAACACTGCTTAACCGTATCATGAATAAGCCAGACAATCGTCTGGCTTATTTTAAAAGCAATCTCGTTCTAATTCTTCGAGAATGTTCAGTCCTTCCTCATCTTCACAGTCTTCGAAAAGCTCACGTAAATAGTAGACATTACTATGTAAGAGAAACTGAGCATCGGTTTTAGGGCCTTGGCCATTTTTCATCGCAATCGCTTTCTGTTTAAAGTGCTGCCAGAATTTGTTGTCTTGTTTGAAGTTATCAATGAGTCCCAGTACTCTGTCCAACATCTCCTCTGTTTTCACTTCATCTGATATTGGGCTGTATTGAGATTGAGTTCTTACTATCGTGGTTTGCATAGTCATATCCTTATTCTTCGTTCCTGATATTACATACTCTATGAAAAGTTAAGCGATATGTCTGTCAGGTAGCTGACGTTCCATTAAAAAGCCGCTATTTTTTCCAATTCCTGATGATTGAGAATCTTCAATGATCCCCTCTCTACCCGTTCAACAATACTATCTCTATGTAATTCAGAAATTAGAGTTGAGAGTGTTTGTCGGCTTGTGCCAATAATTTGGGCAATTTGTTCGATACTCAAAGTCAACTGGATGACTTCCTGTTCTGCCCGGATTTGTCCCAATAAATAGCAAGCAAATCGGGCTTTCACATCTCTAAAAGCCAAATTTTCTATTGTATTGATACAGCCAGAGAGGGTTTCTGAAAGTACTCTTGTAACGGTAGTGATCAGTTCGGGCCTGTCATGGATCTGTCTCGAAAAAGACGGCAGGTCACAATGTTTTACTTCGACATCTTCCAGTGCTTCAACGAACGCGCGTGTGTGAGTGCAATAAATGTCTCCTGGATTGAGGATACTCAGAGTCAATACTTTATCGCCATAGCACAAATACACTTTGAGTCGCCCAGATTTAAGGAAAAATACGCTATTGTTTTGGTCACGAGGTGAGCTGAGAATAGCCCCTTTTTCCAGCTTCCTAGTTTTAAAGTGTGAAAAGTTCTCGTCCAGAGATGACAATTCTAATTCACCATGCTTACATAACTTCACGAGTTTTCCTCACTACATTGCTTATCAACAAGACTCTGCAGCAATTCGTGTACCATTTGTTTATAACGGTATCAGTACGTTTGGGATAGCTTAGAAACGTATTTTGTCAGCTTTACGACAATGAATTGCATCAACTCAGACAAAACTAATTTGAATTCACTAAAGAACTCCGCATATCAGCAGCTATAATCTCTGTAATATTTTTTAACATTTGTGAAACGTTTTTGTATCAAATATGATAAAAGTATGATATCGGTATAACTTTAAATATCAATATCAAGCGTATCTTATTGGAATAGCGATACTTTTGTACTTCAAGAGACTCTCATGGAAGAAAATTTTTGGCTGATTATTTCTGCCTTACTGGTATTTACGATGCAGGCCGGTTTTCTATGTTTGGAAAGCGGAAGGATTCGAAGTAAGAACAGTATCAACGTTGCTGCCAAGAACGTTGCGGACTTTATTATCGCTGTTGCTCTGTTCTGGGCGATAGGTTTTGCTGTCATGTTTGGTCAGAGCTTTCATGGTCTCATTGGCGTATCAGATTATGCCTTCGACGAATCTCACAGTACTTGGGTAATCAGTTTTTTTCTTTTTCAACTTATGTTCTGTGGAACAGCAACGACTATCATGTCTGGTGCTGTAGCGGAACGGATGAGCTTTAATGGTTATCTATGGAGCGCCTGTATCCTTAGTGCGGTTATCTACCCAGTTGTTGGTCACTGGGCTTGGGGCGGGTTAATAGATGACAATAATGCGGGCTGGCTTCAACGACTGGGATTTATTGATTTTGCTGGTTCAATGGTTGTTCATGGTGTAGGCGGTTGTGTTTCCCTTGTTGCCGTTCTCATTATTGGCCCCAGATTTCGGCGTTTTAGCCGCGAACGTCAAATGCCTCAGGGTAGTAACCTTCCGTTTTCTGCTCTTGGCGTCTTACTACTTTGGTTCGGGTGGTTCGGTTTTAACGGTGGTAGCTCACTTATATTTGATCAAAGCGTTCCTGTTGTTTTATTAAATACCTGCCTTGCTGCTGCTTTTGGTGGAATCATGACAGGCGCGATTAACTATGTTCAGCATAAATATATTGATGTCACCATGTTACTGAATGGTATTGTTGGTGGTCTAGTGGGTATAACGGCAGGTTGCTTTGCTGTGAGTGCAAGCAGTGCCGTTATTATTGGGGTTGTCGCTGGTATTATCGTTTATTACGGCGAGCTTTGGTTGCTCCATTTGAAAATCGATGACGCCATTGGTGTTATTCCAGCCCATTTATTTTGTGGCATCTGGGGCGTCCTGTCTGTCGGATTGTTAGGTGATCTCTCAATCATGGATACGGGATTATCTCGCATACACCAAGTTCTAGTACAAATTTTGGGCATTTTAGTCATTTGTGGGTGGTGTTTTGCTGTTGGATATGTGTGTTTGAGATTGGTAAATCGTTTCATTCCTTTACGTGTTTCGCTAAAAGACGAAAAAATTGGAATGAACGTTTCAGAACACCATTCTGCAACAGAGCTACTGGATCTGCTTGTTTCTATGCAAGCGCAGCAGAAAGAAGGGGATTTTTCTCAGCCTGTACCGGAAGAACCTTTCACAGAAGTCGGAATTATCGCGCAGCAATATAACCAAGTGATAAAGCGTGTTAACACTGAGATTGAGGCTCGAGACTCTGCGATAGAACAGTATCAGTCGAGTGAGCAACGCAAAAGTGCGATTTTAGACTCATCAATGGATTGCATTGTGACAATTGATGAGATGGGGACCATTTTAGAGTTTAACCCATCCGCTGAAAGGGCATTCGATTGGGCTCGAACTTTAATTCAGGGTAAAAGTTTTATTGAATATCTGGTTCCAAAGTCACAGCAATACCATGTATTAAAGAGTCTTCACCATCGATTCTCTATGCATGATGGACTCTTACTCAATCGAAGAAATAATCTTACTATGAAGCGGAAAGGGGATTCTGAGTTCCCCGCTGAAGTTTCGATTACCTATTCTAAATCGCTCTCGGGAAATCGCGGAGAGTACGTTCTGAATATCAGAGATGTGACCCGACATAAAAAACTCCAAGCTAAGTTACGTCAGCTCGCTTATAGTGATTCTTTAACCGGCCTCTATAACAGAACTTATCTTATTGATTGTATTGATAAGGCCCTTAAGCAGTTTCTGGTTGGCGAAGAAAGTATCGTGGTGTTTTTTCTTGACTTGGACAAGTTTAAACGGATCAACGACACCATGGGCCATAAAGCGGGTGATGGATTGCTTTGTGAAGTCGCCAGCCGTCTAACGACTGTAACCAGAGAGTCAGACGTGATTACACGATGGGGTGGGGACGAATTTATTATCCTGATGCGTGGGCGTATCACTCATGAACTTGCCCGGCAAAAGGCAGAAGAAATCCTGAGTATCATGCGCAGCCCGGTCGATTTGGATGGTTATCTTGTTAATATCCCGACGAGTATTGGTATTGCGATAACCAAGACTCAGGGAATCTCCGCTGATAAATTAATTCAGTGTGCTGATATTGCAATGTATGACGCTAAAGTCAAAGGGCGTGATAACTACCAATTTTTTGAAGAAAGCATGGCTTTGGCTACAACTCAGCGTTACACATACGAACACGACTTACGAGAAGACCTTTGGACAGATAAAGTCTTTTTACTTTATCAGCCAAAAGTGATGCAGGATGGCACTATTATTGGAATGGAAGCGCTTTGTCGATGGAACCATCGGGAAGAAGGTATGGTTTCGCCAGCGCAATTTATCCCCATTGCTGAAGAGTCAAACCTGATTATAGAGCTTGGTGAACGAGTTATTGATAGCGCATGTAAACAGATTCGCCAATGGAAAAATGATGCAATACCGGTTGTACCTATATCAATTAATATCTCAGGAAAGCAGCTAACTTCCTCAGGATTCATTCATTATCTTCAGAGCAAACTAGAGGAAACTGATGTTGATGGACGGTTGCTCGAAATTGAAATCACAGAGAGCGTACTCGTTTCGGATATCGAGCGTTGTATATCTGCCATGTCATCGATTCGTGCTTTAGGTATGAGAATATCGATAGATGATTTTGGCACGGGCTATTCTTCGCTTAACTACCTTAAGCGCTTACCGATTGACGTGTTAAAAATAGATAAGTCCTTCGTCAACGAGTGTGATGTGTTGATGGAAGATGGGAAGATCTGTTCAACCATAATTAGTCTCGCTCACAATTTGGATCTCGAAACGGTAGCAGAAGGCGTTGAAACGCAGAGTCAATTGATGTTTTTGAGCGAAAATGGTTGTGAATATTTCCAGGGGTATTTATTTCATCGACCGTTATCGACAGAAGAATTAACGCCACTGCTAAAGAAAATAAAACTGCCTCACAGTTTTGAAGAAAGTTTCTAAAATAGTCCTTTCAAAGATGTTTCGCTACTTGGAAGGGATTAGGATACAACAACAAAAAGAGCTAGGAAAAGGTCATGGAACTTTACATTGGAAACAAAAACTATTCGACTTGGTCACTTAGGGCCTGGATGGTAATGCGTTTTTTTAATCTAGACTTTAAAGAAAAACCGTTATCTCTGGATACTCCTCAGTTTTATGAAGAACTTAAACTTGTCTGTCCAAGTATGAAAGTTCCGTGTCTTGTTGATGATGACCTGACAGTTTGGGATTCTCTGGCGATATGTGAATACATCAATGATAAATACTTATCAGGAAAAGCGTGGCCGGGAGATTTAGCGCGAAGAGCACAAGCTCGCGCAATTGCCGCTGAAATGCACTCAGGGTTCATGGCCTTAAGAGCGGCAATGCCAATGAATATTCGTGCTGAACGCAGGGTAGATGTCTCTGAATCTGTAAGGAAAGATATTTTACGTATCGAAGATATCTTTGCAGAAAGAATGCGTACGAATAATCAGGAGATTAACGATGGTTGGTTATTTGGTGATTTCTCGATTGCTGACGCGATGTTTATACCCGTTGTCCTTCGATTTAAAACATATCGGGTGATTCTTGAAGATGATGCCCAGAAATATGTTGATTTTGTTTTAAATTCACCGGTACTGGCAGAGTGGGTAGAACATGCGTTATCTGAAACAGACATTGTTGAAGCAGATGAGGCAGGAGAGCCCATTTTTTAACGAAAATAAAAAAGCTGCCAATGGCAGCTTTTTCTTAACAACGTCGTGAATTATTCACCGTGTTTGTTTTTATATACTTCGCTATTAACCCAGTTATGGTCTTCTTCCCACGTAAATAGCCATTTTCTTGTTGGCCCTGCCATTACGTTTAGGTAATAGTTATCGTAACCAGCCATTGTTGCTACTGGGTGGTAACCTTTAGGCGCTTTAACAACGTCTTTGTTATAAACGGCATTAGTTTCGTCTAGAGAACGGTCGTCTGTGTAGACGCGTTGTAGACAGAAGCCTTGGCTAGGGTTCAGACGGTGGTAGTAAGTTTCTTCAAGATAGGTTTCATTTGGCTCATTATCTGTGTCGTGTTTGTGACTAGGATAAGAACTTGTACAACCTTCATCAGTAAACACTTCCACTACAAGTAGACTGTCTGCTTCAGCTGAATCAGGAAGAATGTTTTGAACGTAACGTTTGTTATTACCGAAACCACGTTTTTCTGAGCCAACATCATCAGGACCGATTAGACGAGTTGGATAAGTACCTTTACCTGGCGCTTGACATACTGCTAGCTCAAGGGCTGTTGTCGCTTTAACAGTGAAGCCTTCACCTTTGGTCACATAAACAGAATAGGGTTTTTTGCGCTCGAACGGATCCATACGGTCGCCGATGTCTTCAAAAGTGCAAGAATCAGTCGTAATCGTAGCTCTACCACCAACAAGAACCAGACAAAACTCGTTGTCTGACGCAGGCATACTAATTGATTGACCTTCAGTTAGCTCATAAGCTTGGAAGCCTACATAGCCCCATCCAGCGTTCTCTGGAGTGATTTTTTGAGTACAGTAATTTTCGTCTGGAGCGTGGTACTTGGAGAGTAATTTTGACATTTTCTAACCTCAATCTTGCTTGCTTAATGCAAATACGTAGGGAACATCCTCAATCGGATTATAAATTCCATCAAGAATGATTTTATGAAATTTTTGTTTCAATTTAAATAGGTTTTTAATCTCGTTTTGTTATTGGTTAGTGTTTTACACAATAATATGCTCACAATTTTAACGTGATCACAAAAGAAGTTTTTATTTCAAAATTTGATTGAAATGAAAATTATATTCCATATAGTTGCATTATGTTTAGGACATATCCGGCTCTATGAGCTTACTGGGTGCTACCAATTTTAGGTATTTCGGAGTGAGAGTGGTTATGAACACCATAAGAATGACAGTAGGACAAGCGTTAGTTAAATTTTTGAATCAACAGTACATCGAAGTCGATGGTGTAGAACAAAAATTTGTACAGGGCGTATATACAATATTTGGCCATGGTAACGTTGTTGGTCTGGGACAAGCTTTAGAAGAAGATCCAGGCGATTTGACCGTACACCAAGGTTGTAATGAACAAGGCATGGGCCATATTGCGATGGGTTTTGCTAAACAAAACAAACGCAAAAAAATCTACGCTGTAACTTCTTCAGTTGGTCCTGGTGCCGCTAACTTAGTTACTTCAGCTGCTTGTGCTACTGCAAACCGTATTCCGGTTTTATATTTACCTGGTGACACATTTGCTACTCGCCAGCCAGATCCAGTGTTGCAACAGATGGAACAATACCACGATGGTTCGTTAACTACTAACGATGCGTTTAGACCTGTGTCACGTTTCTGGGATCGCGTTAGCCGTCCAGAACAGTTGATGACTGCAATGATTAACGCATTCCGTGTATTGACTGATCCTGCAGATACTGGTGCAGTAACCGTTTGTCTTCCACAAGACGTTCAAGGCGAAGCATATGACTTCCCTGAATACTTCTTCCAGAAGCGCGTTCACAGATTTGAGCGTCGTATCCCAACAGAAGGTATGTTGAAAGACGCAGTGGCTCTTATCAGCCGCAAGAAAAAACCTCTTCTCGTATGTGGTGGTGGTGTTCGCTATTCTGAAGCTCACGCAGCATTTAAAGAGTTTGCTGAAGAATTTAACATTCCATTCGGTGAGACTCAGGCAGGGAAAAGTGCTATCCCATTCGATCATCCATTAAATATCGGTGGTATGGGTACGACTGGTAACTGGGGTGCGAACCTAATCGCGAAAGAAGCAGACCTAATCATCGGTGTTGGTACTCGCTTTACTGACTTTACAACAGCATCTAAATCTCTATTTGGTGCGGAGGACGTTCTTACTATCAACGTTGCAGAGTTTGACGCAATGAAGATGGACGCAACTTCAATTGTTGCTGATGCAAGAGTTGGATTGAACGCCCTGAAAGAAGCGCTGAAAGCAACAGGTTATAAAACTGCTTACACAGATGAAATTGCTGAAGCTAAGAAAATCTGGAACGACGAAATGGATCGTTTATACAACATTCGTTTCGGTGATGGATTTGTGCCAGAGATTGAAGGTCACTTCGAAGACTCATTAGCTGAATACCGCGAAACATTGGGTACTGAGCTATGCCAAACAACTGTACTTGGCATCATGGATAAACATTTTGACGATGATGCAATTGTTGTTGGTGCTGCTGGTTCTCTACCTGGTGATCTACAACGTATGTGGCGTCCAAAAGTACAAGATACTTACCATCTTGAATATGGTTACTCTTGTATGGGTTATGAAATTAACGCTGCTGTGGGCGCTAAAGTGGCTTGTCCTAACCAAGAAGTTTACTCAATGGTTGGTGACGGTTCATTCATGATGCTTCACTCTGAAATCCAGACTGCTATTCAGGAAGGAATCAAAATCAACGTTATGTTGTTTGATAACGCAGCATTCGGCTGTATCAACAACCTGCAAATGGGTAATGGTATTCCAAGCTTTGGTACTGAGAACCGTGCTCGCGACCCTAAAACTGGCAAGATGACTGGTCCACTAGTCATGGTTGACTTCGCTAAGGTCGCTGAAGGCTATGGTTGTAAAACTTACTCAGTAACTACTGAGGAAGAATTAGCAGCAGCAATTGAAGACTCTAAGAAACAAACAGTTAGTACGCTAATTGACATAAAAGTACTGCCTAAAACTATGACTAAAGATTATGAGTCATACTGGCGTGTGGGTACTGCTCAAGTAGCGAAACGCAAGGAAGTAGTAGAAGCGGCTGAGTTCCACGCACACGTGGTTCGTGATATTGCTCGCCAATACTAATTGAACCCCCAATATAATTAAAATTATAGCTTTACTAGTATTTGGCCTCGCTCTCGGGTTGTCGTTTCCCGTGCGAGGCTTTTTTGCATAAATAAATGTTTTTTAACATTATTTTTTGTTTCAGCACTAAAATTCCATTTAGATCACAATACGGAATAAACATTGTCTTTTTGCTTGAATTTGAAACGTATATTTCGTATAAAGTCATTATTGAAATGATTAGTGCAGGGCTATAATTTTCTGCATCTATAATCGCAATACAGATGAACAAAATCATGTTATCGACATTAGGCTGTAGCCGCCGAGGAGCGAAAAGTGAATAGCAAGAAAAAATTTGATGTAATTTGTATGGGACGAGTAGCGATTGACTTATATGGTCAACAAGTTGGTTCTCGTCTAGAAGACATGACTTCTTTCAATAAGTACCTAGGTGGTTCTTCAGGTAACGTAGCATACGGAACCGCGGTACAAGGTCTTAAATCATCTATGCTTGCGAGAGTAGGTGATGAACATAATGGCCGTTTCTTAAAAGAAGAACTAGAACGCGTAGGTTGTGACACTAGCTTCCTTATCAAAGATAGCGAACGCCTTACAGCTCTAGTAATCCTAGGTATTAAAGATGAAGATACTTTCCCTCTAATCTTCTACCGTGATAACTGTGCTGATATGGCAATCTCCAAAGATGACTTTACTGAAGAATATATTGCTTCAGCACGTTGTCTTGCTATCACAGGTACTCACCTATCTAACCCTAAAACTCGTGAAGCAGTTTTGACTGCACTTAAATACGCACGTCGTAACGGTGTTAAAACGGCACTAGATATTGACTACCGTCCTGTTCTTTGGGGCCTAACTGGTCTAGGTGATGGCGAAACTCGTTTCATTGAGTCTGATAAAGTAACTGAAGATCTACAAGAAGTTCTTGGATTGTTTGATGTAATCGTTGGTACTGAAGAAGAGTTCCACATCTCTGGTGGTTCTACTGACACAGTTCAAGCGCTTAAAAACGTTCGTAAAGTATCTGATGCAACATTTGTTTGTAAACGTGGTGCACTAGGTTGTTCTGTATATCCAGAAGCCATTCCAGAAACATTGGACGAAGGTCTAACCATTACTGGTGTACGTGTAGACGTTCTTAACGTTCTAGGCGCTGGCGATGCATTTATGTCTGGTCTTCTACGTGGTTACCTAAACGACGAAGGTTGGGAAAAAGCGTGTGCATACGCTAACGCATGTGGTGCACTAGTTGTATCTCGTCACGGCTGTGCTCCTGCAATGCCAACTAAAGTTGAACTAGACAACTATCTAGCTCGCGCAGAATCGGTTCCTCGTCCAGACTTAGATACTGAACTGAATCACTTACACCGTGTTACTACTCGTAAAGTAGGTCCATGGGATGACCTATGCATCATGGCGTATGACCACCGTGCACAATTCGTTGAAATGTGCGAAGCGGCAGGTGCTGATGTTGCGAAAATCAAACCTCTGAAAAAACTGATTCTTCAAGCTCACTACGAAGTTGAACAAGAAGCAGGTCTTCAAGGTAAATGCGGTCTTCTATGTGATAGCACATTTGGTCAAGACGTTCTTAACGACGTTACAGGTAAAGGCTGGTGGATTGGTCGTCCAATCGAAATGCCAAGCTCACGTCCTCTTCGTCTAGAGCACGGTAATATCGGTTCTCAACTAATTGATTGGCCATCAGAGCACATCATCAAGTGTCTGTGCTTCTACAATCCAGAAGATGAAGAAGCTATTCGTACAGAGCAAGAAGAACTTCTAACAGAAGTATATCAAGCTGCTTGCAAATCTGGTCACGAATTGTTGCTTGAAATCATCCTTCCAAAAGGTGTGGATTCAGATGGCGGCCGTCTATACGTTGAATCTCTAAAACGCTTGTACTCTCTAGGTATCAAACCAGACTGGTGGAAACTACCTTCTCAAGAGAAAGCAACTTGGGCTGAAGTTACTGAAGTTGTAACTGAAAACGACCCATACTGTCGCGGTGTTGTTCTTCTAGGTCTTGATGCACCACAAGAAGAGCTACAACGTGGTTTCGACAACGCAGCAGGTCAGAGCATCGTTAAAGGCTTCGCTGTTGGTCGTACTCTATTTGGTGAGCCTTCTCGCCAATGGTTAGCGGGTAAAGTTGATGATCGTCAGTTCATCGACCAAATCAAAGCTAACTACCATAACTTAATTGGCCTATGGCGTAACCGTGGGTAATTAAGAATGGGGGAGGATATAGGCTAACCCCCTATATCCCCTCCACAGAACCTGGTCTTCAAGTTCTGGAAATTAATTAGGGTTTTGTTTCGTTGTTTCATTGTTTTAAAGTTCCTTTTGTTTGGATACTTGGCTACAGATGCTGACCTACAATTAGGTTGACCCCCGATCTGTCTTTGTCGAGTTTTAGCACCCTGTCCCGGGTGCTTTTTTTTTAAGGGCGTCGTTATGATTGTTACTGATATTTGGTTTTACGTTGCTGCAATACCTGCGGTAATCATATTCGGGATCGGTAAGGGTGGACTTGGTGGTGCTTTGGGTATTATTTCTGTCCCGCTAATGGCTTTGACGATTGCACCGATTCAGGCAGCCGCAATATTGCTGCCAATATTGTGTATTATGGACGTACTGGCGATTAAGCAGCATTATCGAAATGCGGACTATTCGTTACTTAGAAAACTGTTACCAAGCGCAATAGTCGGTGTAGCAATCGCAGGAGTCGTGATGCAGACACTTCCTGAAAAAGAATTCAAAATATTGATTGGTGCCTTGTCGATCATCTTCTTCCTTCAGCACGTATTCGAAAAAATAACCCACAGGGACGAGATGAAAAAAGAGCAGGGAAGGTTCTCTGGTGCCTTCTGGAGCTTATTAAGTGGATTTTCTAGTACGGCTATCCATGCTGGCGGTGGTCCATTAAGTATTTATCTTTTGCCTTTAAGATTGGAGAAGGTGACCCTAATAGCGTCTATGGCGGTATTTTTTGGTGTTGTGAATTTTTTCAAACTCATTCCCTATTTTCTTGCAGGGGAGTTTGATGCTAAAAATCTGTTAACGTCGCTAGTTCTTATCCCATTTGCCCCAATTGGTGTGAAATTAGGTGTCTGGCTCTTATACCGTGTGAGTCAGGAAAAGATATACGCATTATGCTACCTTTTCCTTTTGTTGTCAGGCTTGAAGCTCGTATACGATGGTGTCATGGTATGATAACTGTTGGTTCTATTTTTTGTTCAGAGGGATTCTTAGATGAGAATGTCTCAGAATAAATTCACTTGGCATCAGTAAAGTTTTCGGTTGATTTTGATTTGGTTTTAAGCGTTTAATTGATTCTCGCACCAAAGGCTTAAGTTGTTGGCGACACGTTGTCAGGTTATAACTTGGTGAACCTGCCAAATCAATATCATCAAAGCCTACAACGGCGATACTACGATCGACATTGTTGTACCTAAGAGCATCTATTACACCAATAGCAAGAATATCGCTTTCACAGAAAATGGCCTCGACTCTATCTTCTGGCTTCGTAGAAGCTAGGTAGTTATTCATAAACTCATAAGCAACTTTACGGCTAAAGTGTTTCATTTCGTAGCGATCTTCAAGCTTTAGTCCATGCTCATGAAGCATCGAAACCATACCATCACAACGCATAAGTCCGGTCGACTTTTTACTTGGGCCAGCCATGTAAGCAATGCGTTTGTACCCCAGAGAGACAAAGAGGCTTCCCACATCTCTTCCCGCGGAATAGCCATCAGTACTCACGGCCTGGACACTAGGGATATCACTATTTCGATAAAGAGAGATAAGAGGAATATGTTGAACATTCTTCTCAATAATTTCCTGTGGAAGCTCAGTACCGAGGAAAATAATTCCATCGACTTGAAACTGATCTACGAGCGAAAGAGCATTGTTATAGTCAGTTGCAGTGTTGACATTTAGGACCAAAGAAATGAGGCCTTTCATCTGTAGTTGAGACGATAGTTCATCAAAAACGGCAAGCACATTTGGTGTGTCTAATTCGGCAACAAGAACACCTATCATGTTGGTCTTCTTTTTGGTCAAACTACGTGCCAAAAGGTTAGGTTTGTAGCCTAAAGTATCGGCAGCTTCAAGTACTCGCTTTAAACTTGTCTCGGAGATTGAGGCCCCTTTGGTAAACGCTCGAGAGACTGTCCACTTCGACACACCAGCTAATTCTGCGACTTCTTTTGCGGTGACTTTTTGTTTTGTGACTGTAGTTAAATTTTCTTTCATGAGTATCGTATTTGCGTTGACAGTTTCTTAGTATGTGGAGCATTATAGCGTCTGTCGAGAGCAAGAGCATTTAGATTATTTTAAATACATGATTGACTCGATTTTTTTTAAAATCCAATTTGCACTCGGTTGCAATTTTTTTGCAAAAAGATGCAACCGAGTGCAATGTGAAGTGAAAGTCACAACTTCGCTGCGCTACAGACTCGTGATGATATAAAGTTCATTAGTTCATCTGCCCATGAAGTAATTGACTATTGTTTGTGCTCTTAAGCACTGGCGACTAATCACTATTGATAACGTAGCAGTGAAAGTAATTAAAAAAATTAGTTACCAATAACGACGTTACTACAAAAATATAAGGATAGAACACATGAAACTAGCAATTTGTACTGATGTATATGCAGATCTTTCTTTCCCAGCAATGTTGGACAAAGTAAAGTCACTAGGTTTAGATGCAGTTGAAATGACTGCTGGTGGTTGGGGTGCTCGTAAGCACGTTAACACTCAAGAATTGCTAACAGATGAAACCAAGCTACAAGAATTCCAAGCTGAACTAGAAAAACGTGGTATGCGTATTTCAGCTTTAAACACTTCTTGTAACCCAACTTGGCCATCTGCTACAGGCGAAGAATACGCTAAAAGCATGTACGACTGTGCGACTCTTGCTGGCAAACTTGGCGTGAAAAAACTTGTTGCTATGGCTGGTCTACCTGCTGGTTCTCCAGAAGATACAACTCCTAACTGGATCACTTCTACCGTTTCTTGGCCTGCGTTCATGGCACCTGCATATGAATACCAATGGGAAGTAACAATCAAATTCTGGAAAGAGTTTGCTGATCACTGTAAAAAATGTGGTGTTGAGCAAATTGCTATTGAAGAATTCCCAGGCACAATGGTTTGGAGTGCATCGACTCTTCTAAAACTAAGAGAAGCAGTTGGTCCTATGATTGGTATTAACCTAGACCCATCTCACATGATGATTCTTGGTGCAGACCCAATTGCAGCAGCGCGTGCTCTTAAAGGTTGTATCTTCCATGTTCACGGTAAAGATGCTCGTATCGAACGTGGTCTTGCTGATGTTGATGGTCTTCTAGAACCTCGCCCAGTTGAAGAAAGCGCGGATCGTACATGGAACTATGTAGCTGTTGGTTGTGGTAAAGATCTTCAGTGGTGGAAAGAGTTCTTCTCAGTTGTACATATGATGGGTTACAACGGTGACGTTTCTCTAGAAATGGAAGACCTTACAATGACAGTTGAAGCTGGTGTTGAAACATCTATTGATGCTCTTAAAGCAACTATCAGCCAATAATTCTTAGTTAAGAATATAAGGAAAGGCTGGCCAATAATGGTCAGCCTTTTTTCTTGGCGAAGAGAATCTTATTTTGTCGCGATAACTATGACACAAAAGGGCGGTGATGCTTTATAAGTATTACCGCCCTTTATATGGAATGCTCGATGGTTTTAAGCGACTATATGCAATTCTCGCTGCAGAATATTTCTACTGGAATGTCATGTGCAGCTGGCGTGTACTTATCTTTGTTATTGTGAATGTCTATCGCTGCTTTGATGAACTGCTGTGAAAGTGCAGGTCTTCTACATGACATTACTATATCGAGTGTACCGTCTCTCAATGCTTCTGCTGTTACTTCAGTAAGCTCATTACACACAACGGTTACTTTCTGAGGGAGCTTATTGAACCTCAATGCTTCTATCACACCTTCGATACCACCACCGGCACAATATATGGCCACAATATCCGGATAACGGCTGAGTAACTCCTCTGTAGCTTGTTTAGCAAGTTCGGAGTTTTCTAGGCTCACAACAGCATCGACGATATTGAGATCGTGACATTTTTCGCGAATATAGGTTCTAAAACCAACTTCATATGTCTCTTGGCACAGATAACGATGACTACCAATGATGAGGCCAACAGGCCCAGCAGATTTTGTCAGGTTACCAATATACCATCCAGCCGTTCTGCCTAGTTTACGTGCATCTACGCCGATGTGTGTTGTCACGTAAGGAGAACTGACTTCACTGAGCAACGTAAAGACGGAAACACCTTGCTCTGAGACTGCTTTAATAGTGTCATTAATTTGAGGGTGATCTGCAGAAACAATTCCAATGACGTGACAGTAACTCGCCATTCGGGTAATTGCTTCACACATCGAACTGTTGGACAAGTCATCTAGATAGCATATTTCAAGTCGACAACGTCCCTGGAATAGCTCGTTTGCTTGCTTGAGTTCTTCGCCAAGTAAACGATAGAAAGGTTTATCTTTACCCTGCAGAATCACACCAGCGACGCAAACTCTGACATTGTTGACTAGTGAGTCGTGAATTAGACGAGTCGCACGAAAGTTTAGCTCTTTTGCAGCTTGCAATACTTTCTTAGTCGTTTTCTCACTTACGATTGCTCTGCCATTGATTACTCGGTCTACTGTTGCAACACTGACGTTCGCAAGTTCAGCGACATCTGCAATCGTGGATCTTTTTGTCGACGAGTTATCTTTGTTGACCATTTTTTACCCCGTAGCTGAGAACTCTAACATATTGAAATGACGGAGAGTTAATATGAAATATTTATGTCTAGTATCAAGGAAAATTGAAATCAAGAGAAGTTGGAAAGGCGAATAAACGGGATGCTGTCACATAATATCTTGAGAGAGTTAACTTTTCCTCAAAATTATATCGGGGAGATGATTTTTGTGTTGAATTAGCATATTAGTAATGATGGGGTGCATTGAAGACAATTTATTTTTGAGCTTAAATAGACATATTTATAGCGTGGTTAAAGTTTGTTCGTAGCAATAAGTAATATCTTGAATCTTACTTTTCAGACGCAAGATAACGTTTTGAAAATAGGAATTAAGATGACTGTAGCTCAATAAAAAAACAGAGGCATATAAACCTCTGTTTTTTGTTTGGTGAATAGTGATTAGAATTTAACGCTATTCATATTTTCTGATGCTTTTCTCTCTTTATCGCCATTATGTTTAGCCATAAAGTGGTCTTCCATTTTTTCTAGTGAAATACCATTTGTTTCTGGTAGGTAACGACGTACGAAGAAGAAAGAAACTAACATGAAGAATGCAAATACCCACATAGGGAACGCACCTTTGAAGTGTTCATTCAACCATGCATTGTCGTTCATTACTGGGAATAGTAAACCGATTAGGAAGTTACTTACCCAAAGAGCACCGATTGCAAATGACATACCTAGAGCACGATAACGGTTAGGGAAGATTTCTGAAACTACAATCCATGCACCTAAGCTCCAAGAGAACGCGAAACAAATCATGAACGCCATCATACCAAGTAGAGTCCAGTAGCCAGCTTGGATAGCCGCTTCACCAGTAAGACCTGCTGATTGGTAGATGAAGTACGAAGTTAAAAGAAGACCTGCACACGCACCGATTGAACCAATTTTAAGTAGAGGAACACGACCAACTTTGTCCATAAGTAGAGAACCGATGAAGGTACCCACTAACTGAATTACACCAACCCAGATTGTTAAGAACAGAGCGACTTCGTTGTTACCAGTTACTTTTTCTAGAACAACTGGAGCGAAGTACATGATTACGTTAACACCACTCGCTTGTTGGAAGATTACGATTGCAGCACCAACAAATACAAAGAGCCAGAATTTGCGTTCTTTATGAACTTTAAGTTGAGAAAGTTCGTCTTGGTTTTGTTTTTCTTCGTGTAGTGAGCGACGGATGTCTTCAACTACTTGTGGTGCGTAAGCTTCATTAAAGATACGACCCAATACTTTTTTCGCTTCATCAAAACGACCCATCATAACCAACCAACGTGGAGATTCTGGAATGAAGAAAGACGCGATTACGAATAGTACACAAGGAATAGCTTCAGAACCGATCATGATACGCCAGCCAACAGTGTTCAACCATTCTTGAGTCATACCTTTTGCGATTAAGAAGTTAACAACGAAGATAACTACTTGACCGAATACGATGGCAAAGTTTTGAGAACTTAGTGCGCGACCACGAATTTTTTTAGGTGATACTTCTGACATGTACATTGGAGATACAGAAGATGCGATACCTACTGCAACGCCACCAATCATGCGGTACACGATGAACCAGAAGAAAGAGCTTACTACAGCAGCACCGATTGCAGAGATTGTGAATAAAATTGCAGCAAGAATCAGTGCTTTTTTACGCCCCCAGGCACCAGCGATACGTCCTGACATGAACGCACCAATGATACAACCGATCGCGACGTTAGATACTGCCCAACCAACGCCAATTGGACTTAATTCAAAGAAGTTTTGGATAGGACCGATAGCACCTGAAATTACCGCTGTATCGTAACCTAATAATAAACCACCTAGTGCAGCAACAGCACAAATTACTAATATGTATCTTAGGTTGTAGCCTTTATTTACTACACCTGCATCTATATTATTGGACATAAAGCCTCCGGATAGACTCGACTTGATTTTATTGTTAGTTAAGTAGGGTTTTGTATTTATTTAAAAATCTATTCTTTTGACATATGGTTTTATAAATTAAATCTTAATGACCCATTTCTCCTTAATTAATATTTATATTAGTTAGTGGAACATGCATTTTAATTTACTTTCTTATCGATGAATAAATTCTACTTGCTAAATGAAAATACAAATGTGAGTTTGGTCTCCAAAACTGATCTGAGTCAATTTTCCTTTCAAAAATGAAAAAATTTATCATTTTGTTTGATGCGTATTATCATGATGTAAGCATTTTGTGATCTTAATTCTTTTGTTTATTTTATTTTTTTAATTATTTCAGTTAGTTATGATAAAGAGTTTAATTTTTACTCATGATAGATTCTATCATTTTTATGTGACTTGTGTCATTTTGAGGTTTTAGAGTGAAAAGTGACCTATCTATGGCGAAAAATTTAAATTAATGTTAACGAGGTTCTGTGATCTTGAGCATAGTTGCGTTAAAACAGTATTTTATTAGTCAACAAAGTGCTTTTAAGACATCGATCACAAGCACCTGGCCTGCGTTGCAATGATAGATTATGAAAGTTGGACATGAGTGGAAAGTAGCACCAAATGCGACGTGAGATAGGTTTTAAGTAAACAGTGTCTAAAATTAATAATTTTCATCGTTGAAATATCATGGACTGGATGTTCTAGTTGCGGAAGATTTACAAGGAATTAGAAGAGGTGGCTTTGTACAATTTGAATGATGTAATTTTATATAAATATACTCATAAATAGTTAGTATTAAAATTTTTCTATGATTAATTAATATACGAATTAAAAAGGCCAGCTTATTAGCTGGCCTTTTGAGTTTTTATGTAGTTTAAAAATTAGCTTTCAGCATTAGCTGTAGAGTATTTCTTGTTGCGACTTTCTTGTTTCGCCATGACATGCGCTTCCATTTTCTCCAAAGATATGCCATTTGTTTCTGGGACATAACGGCGTAGGAAGAAGAAAGAAAGTAGCATAAAGAAGGCAAATACCCACATAGGGAAAGCACCTTTAAAATGCTCATTTAAATATGCATTGTCATTCATAACGGGGAACGCAACACCAATGATGAAGTTAGTTACCCAAAGACCGCCTATTGCGAACGACATACCTAATGCACGGTAACGGTTAGGGAAGATTTCAGATACGATAATCCAGGCACCAAGACTCCAAGAGAATGCGAAGCAAATCATGAATGCCATCATTCCAAACAGTGTCCAGTAACCCATTGTAATGGCAGCTTCACCTTCAAGACCTGCAGATTGGTAAATAAAGTACGACGTTAGAAGAAGACCTAGCATCGCACCAATTGAGCCCAGTTTCATCAGCGGTAGACGACCAACTTTATCCATCAACATCGAACCGATGAATGTACCTACAAGCTGGATAACACCAACCCAGATAGTTAAGAACAATGCAACTTCGTTGTTACCAGTTACTTTCTCTAGTACCACAGGTGCAAAGTACATGATTACGTTAACGCCACTTGCCTGCTGGAAGAATACAATCATGCCGGCAATAAAAACAAAGAGCCAGAATTTACGTTCTTTGTGCACTTCCAACTTAGAAACTTCTTTACGATTTTGCTCTTCAGCAATAATTGCATTTTCAATGTCTTTTACGACTTGTGGTGCGTATTCTTTATTGAAGATACCAGCTAACACTTTTTGCGCTTCTTCTTTACGGTTTACCATTACCAACCAACGAGGTGATTCTGGAATAAAGAAAGATGCAAGGACGAAGATAGCACATGGTATAGCTTCAGAGCCGATCATGATACGCCAGCCAACAGTGTTCATCCATTCATGAGTCATACCTTTTGCTATCAAAAAGTTAACGATGAAGATTACAACCTGACCGAATACGATGGCAAAGTTTTGTGAGCTAAGGGCACGGCCACGAATCTGTTTAGGAGAGACTTCTGACATGTACATTGGTGAAACAGATGATGCGATACCTACTGCTAAGCCACCAATCATACGATATACGATAAACCAGAAAAATGAAGATACAAGTGCAGCGCCAATAGCCGAGATAGTAAACAAAACGGCGGCGAGGATTAGTGCTTTTTTACGTCCCCATGCCGCCGCTATTTTACCTGATGCAAATGCGCCTATTATGCACCCGATTGCAACGTTAGACACCGCCCAACCAACACCCCAAGGGCTAAGGTCAAAGAAGTTTTGAATAGGACCAATGGCCCCTGATATTACTGCAGTATCATAGCCTAGTAACAGACCACCTAGTGCGGCAACACCACATATAACGAGTATATATCTCAAGTTATACGATTTGTTTAATTGCGTTATGTTATTGGACATAAAGCCTCCGGATAGACTTTTGGTTTTGAACTAGAATGTAGGGAAAAGATAGGAGTGCAATTTAGTAGCAAAGGGCATTTTGCCTTGCACTCCTCAAATAGTAATTATTTATTTAATTATTTGTAGAAAGCAGGAGTTTCTGGGATTGCAATTGGTTCGATCTGACCAGAATATTTTGCTTTAACACAAGCATCGATGGTTACAGCTACACAGTAACCATCCCACGCTGTAGGACCAACTAGTTTGTCTGCGTGAACTGAATCAATCCACTCTTGGAATTCAGTGTCGAATGCATCGAAGAAACGGTCTTTCCAATCTACAAAGATTTCTTTCTCTAATTTAGCTGCTGTACGAACAACAGTTGTCGCTGGATCAGGAAGTGCTGCAACGCCTTTTTCACCAGTGATTTGACATTGAATGTCATAGCCGTATTGACAGAATACAAAGCTTTGAACTGATACGTGCACGCCAGATTTAGTGCGTAGAAGCACAACGTGTGGGTCTTGTAATTCAGGCTCAGAAGAGATAGAAGTTTTCTTAGGTAGAATAACCTGTGCACTTGCCCAGTCTTCTTCAAGAAGCCATCTTAGTACGTCAGCTTCGTGAACGATTGAGTCAGTGATCGCCATATCACCTTTAAATCCAGGTGCTTCTGGAGCATGGTGCCATGCGTTCAGAGTTAGCGGTTCGCCGATAACTTTTTGGTCAAGAACTGCTTTAAGTTGACGGTATGATTTATCATAACGACGCATGAAACCAACTTGAACTAGTTTTTTACCAGCAGCGATTTCAGCATCAACGATTTTACGACAACCTTCTTCAGTTACTGCAAGTGGTTTTTCACAGAAAACGTATTTGCCAGCAGCGATAGCAGCTAGAACGAATTCTTCGTGAGTTGGACCCCAAGAAGCAACAACAACTGCATCAACGATATCAGAGTTGATTAGGTCTACACCGTTATCGAAAACTTCTGCTTCGATGTTTTCTTTAGCTAACCATTCACGCACTTGATCGTTATTAACGTCAGAAACTGCAGTTACATGGGCACCTGTAAGATAGTTAACGCGTTTGACGTGTTCTTTACCGATACCGCCAACACCTACAACACCTACTCTTAAAGTCATGATGTTCTTCCTTCTTATGTATTATTTTCTAGGAACCGTCATTTTATATAGGGACAGTACGATTCCGACTGGTGATTTGAGACAAACTCATAATCTGGAAGTGATTCTATCTTTTGCACTCGATTGCAAATGTGAACCATATCTTTAAATGCTATTTTGATCTTCTTTTATATCATTTATTGCATTTTAAGTTCATGAAATTGATAGATTTTATCATTGTTGACTTGGATCGCGTTTTGAAGGGATTAAGAAGGGGATTAAAGTGATTTGTATCACAATGAATAGATAATCATATTGATACAGATCACTTTTTTGTTTGGTTAGAAAAGGTAGATGAAAGGTGGTATATCTTGTTATGAAAGATTTTTTGAGAGAATTTGCAATAAAATTGAGTTGCAAATTTATAATTTCAGGAGGAATGGCAGAACAAAACTATCTTGAATTTTTAAATTTCCCTCATTTAAATGAGAGGAGTTATCAATTAGCTTAAATGTATTGGTTCATTTGCGATAGCTCTTCAGTAATATACTTTTGAGCAATAGCCACTGAAAGTGTTTGAACCAGGCATTGAGTGGCCGATAAGGAACGGAACACATCGAAAATGCTTGCTTCTTTTATGACGAAGCTGACATCACTGTGTTGTGTTAACTGATTGATATGTTGATCTGTAATGACTATTTGTTTGATATTTCGTTCACTGGCCTGAAGCATCGTATTGATTGCTTCATCAGAATAGGGTGAAAAACTGATAGCAAAAATTAAGTCGTTCTCATCATACATTTCTACTTGGTCTGTCAACATCCCACCTAAACCATTTGCAATCAGAGCACGACAACCGAGATGGCTCAGAGCGTAAGTTAGATAAGATGCAATACCAAAAGAGCGCCCATTACCGACAACGTAAATGTTTTTGGCGTTTTGGATTAGCTCAATCGCTTTATCTAATTCCTCTGGTGTTATATCGAGGAGAAGATTACTCAGTGATTTGGCATTGTAGTGAGCGAACTCTTGTAAAATTTGTGTTGGTGATTGCTTTTTATAGTGTTCGCCGCGTAATTGTCGGTAGACTTGCAATCGTTCACTATAGTTACTGGTCTCTTCAAGCGTATGTTCACGGAACAAAACTTTCATTTCATTGAAGTTCTTAAACCCAAATGATTTAGAAAAGCGAGTGATTGCGGAAGGGGGGACATCTGCTTCTCGAGAAATACTTGCCAACGTATTAAAAGCAATAGTGTTTTTATTCTCCAATAGATATTTGGCCACCTGTTGTAACCTGGTGCTCAGTTCGTTATATCTTAAATGAATTTGATGCTGCAGATGTTTGAAACTGGTCACGGCCATATTCATACCCACTATTGTAAATACAAAAGCTACCTACTGCATTGTTAAGCAGTAGGTAGAGATTTGTCTTTTAGCAAAAATTACTTGGCGCCTTCAGCCCAAACTTGTTTGTAGAGTTCGACCATTTCATCGATAGATGGTACGCGAGGGTTATTGCCTGGAGAGCCAGAAGCTAGAGCCTGCTCAGCCATAGTAGGTAGAAGATCCATATACTCTTTTTCGTTGATGCCGTAAGCATAAGGAGTAGGAACTTGAAGTTCTTCATTCAATGCGCGAAGTTCAGACACGAGCTTGGTACAAGCGATCTCATTGCTATCTGCTAATGTTGAAATTCCTAGAGCACGAGCACAATCTGCATAACGGTCTTCACTACCTTCAATTGAATACTCAGTAAGAATTGGAAGTAGCATCGCGTTAGATAAGCCATGCGGTACATGGAAAAACGCACCAATTGGACGGCTCATACCATGGACAAGCGCTACAGAAGCGTTAGAAAAAGCCATTCCTGCAAGAGACGCACCTAGCATCATAGCTTCGCGAGCACTTTCATTACTTGGCTCATGGTAGGCAAGTCTTAAGTTTTGGCCGATTAACTTCATTGCATTTAACGCTTGCAATGAAGAAAACGCGTTTTTCTTCTGGCTAACGTAAGCTTCAATTGCGTGAGTTAACGCATCGAGACCACAGTCTGCAGTTACGCGTGGTGGTAGAGATACAGTCAGCTCGTAATCGATTAGTGCAGCTGTTGGCATGAAGCCAAGTCCAGCGCACATCATTTTTTCACCTTTCTCGTCATCTGTGATAACGGTTACTCGAGTGTTTTCTGAACCTGTACCTGCAGTAGTTGGGATAGCAATAATAGGAAGACCGGCTTCACTCACGTCACGAGGGAATTTGTAGTCGCGAACAACGCCACCAAATTTACCTACGATAGAGATAGCTTTAGCACTGTCGATTGGGCTACCGCCGCCTAAAGCAATGATTGAGTCGAAGCCACCTTCGCGAACCATTTTTACACCAGCTTCAATTGAGCTTGCTGTTGGTTCTGGAATGGTTTCGGAGAAAATGCTTGGTGTGATACCAGCTGCTTTTAATGCATTTTCCAATTTTTCAGCATAGCCAAGCTGAACCATCATTTTATCGGTAACGATTAGAGGTTTAGAGACATTTAAGGTTTTTAACACCGCAGGTGCTTGCAAAGATGCACCTTTACCTATCTCCATAATTCTAGGAAGTATTACTCGGGCACTCATTCTTATACTCCATTTAGTTTATGAAATTTTGATTTCATTATGCTACCACTTTAACTCATTTTGTTTCAATTTGTAAAATGAATATTTCATTACCTCTAAACTGTGATCGTGTTAAAGATTTTACCTCAAAATTGACTAAAATCAACAGTATAACAGGATGTTGTTAATGTGTTATACAGATTTAACAACTGAATTTTATAATCTGGAGCACACTTTTATCCGCGAAATATAAGTTTTTCTTTGTAACTAATGAAATGAATGTTTCAATTATCAATAGATTTATTGAGAGTATTATTCATAGGGGAATTAACGTGGATTTAGGAATATTTGGCATATTGCTATCTTTAGTTCTGCTGATGTATCTTGCCTACAAGGGTATGTCAGTTATTTGGTTAGCACCGATTCTCGCACTGGTTGCAGCAATGTTTTCTGCAGGTTCGCATCTTATGGCGAGCTATACAGAAGTGTTTATGTCCAGTGCGGCTAATTACGTAAAACTGTATTTTCCAGCATTTTTGTTGGGAGCGGTATTCGGTAAAGTAATGGATGTCTCCGGAGCAGCAAAAAGCATCGCAACGGTGATTACTAAGAAGGTAGGTTCCAAAAACTCGATACTTGCTGTTGTTTTAGCAGTTACGGTTTTAACCTACGGTGGTGTATCGATGTTTGTGGTCGTATTTGCTGTCTATCCTATTGCAGCAGAGATCTTTCGCAAAAATGATGTGCCGAAACGCCTGATACCAGGGACAATTGCTCTTGGTTCATTTACCTTTACTATGACGGCATTGCCTGGATCGCCACAGATTCAAAATACTATCGCTATGCCATTCTTTGGAACAACAGCGTATGCGGCACCTTTGTTAGGTATTGCAGCTTCGCTTGTCATGTTCGGTTTAGGTATGTTGTGGCTAAAACGTAGAGAAGCGACCGCTCGTGCAAATGGCGAAGGTTACGGAATGCACGTTGAATCATCAATAGAAGATGATGGACAGGAAGTTCCGTCAGCTATGCTGTCGTTTATACCTATCTTTATTGTTTTGGTCTTAAACTTTCTTATTGTTACCTTTTACTACCCAAACGCTGATACGAGTTATCTGAGTGATTTTGGTGTTGATCTCCAATCCGTGAAAGGAATGTGGAGTTTGATTCTTGCTCTTACTACAGCAATTATCGTGGCATTGATTCTGTTCAGAAAAAATATTCCGAATATCCGAGAAGCTATCAATGATGGGAGTATCAGTTCGATAATGCCTATCATGAATACGGCTGCGGCGGTAGGCTTTGGTAACGTAATCAAATCATTATCAGCATTTATGCTGGTTAAATCGATGATCTTGTCTATTCCGGGAACCCCATTGCTTTCATTTGCTATTTCGACAAGTTTGTTAGCGGGGATCACTGGTTCAGCATCTGGTGGGCTAAGTATTGCGCTAGATGCGCTTGGTGACGTCTACATTCATCAAGCGGAAACACTGGGGATTAGTTTGCAGACACTGCACCGTATTGCCGCTGTAGCTTGTGGTGGGTTGGACTCTCTTCCACACAATGGCGCCGTCATTACACTATTAGGTATTTGTGGATTGACTCATAAAGATTCATATAAAGACATCTTTATGTGTACGTTGTTATTCCCAGTCGTAGCAACGCTCGTTGTTGTCGTTTTAGGTTCATACGGTATCGTATAAGTCTATTCCTCATACTATGGCATAAATGGCACTCTCAAGAGTGCCATTTTTCTTTCTGTTAGACTCTAGTGGTTAAATGTTGCTCACATTTGAGTTGGTTATCATAAATTATTTTACAAAGTGTGAAATGAACTTTGTATTTTGATGAAAAAAATATTTCAACATGGTTGTTAAATTAAATAGAATATTCATTAGGTGTTAATGGAGTTTATTATGGCTACGGCAACCAGTTTAACTGAATTACAAGATCAGATACGCTCAAATTATGGTGATTTGAGTAAACGACTACAGCAAGTTGCTGCATATGTTCTTGATAACAAGAACAATATTGCGTTCGAAACTGTTTCTGTAATCGCTAAAGATGCTGGAGTACCTCCCTCGACATTAATTCGATTCGCGAGTGCATTCGATTTCTCTGGCTTCAATGAAATGAAGCAATTGTTTCGTAATAGTCTTTTAGAAGAAACATCAAACTACACTGATCGAATCAGGTTACTTAAAGAACTTGATGGAGAAATGTCACAGCGTGCAACACCGATGGATATTTTAAGAGAATTTGCCCGTTCAAATAGTAATTCAATGCAGCAGCTTGCAACGCAAACACCGCATGAATTATTAGATGGCGCGATTCAATTGCTTAATGCAGCAGAAAATATTTACATTGTTGGTCTTGGCCGGTCATTTAGCATTTCCTCTTATCTTACCTATGCGTTTCGTCATCTAAATAAAAGAGCATTTCTCATTGATGGATTAGGCGGGATGTTCAGAGAGCAACTGAGCATGGTTGGCCCAAAAGACGTCGTTATCGCTATTTCGTTTTCTCCTTACTCGAAAGAGACGACAACTATCAGCGATATTTTGGCTAAATCAGGAACAAAACAAATTATCATCACCGATAGTCAGATTAGTCCTTTGGCTTCGTTCAGTGATATTTGCTTTGTGGTAAAAGAAGCTAAGGTAGACGCATTTCGGTCTCAGGCTGCTTCATTCTGTCTGGCACAGACGCTTGCTGTTTCTCTCGCATTTGGTGAGCAGCACTAATCGTAAAAACAAAACGTTATCATAGAAAAAGCGAAGCTCTCACTTCGCTTTTTTTATTGGAAACACGCGCTATTTTAAACGCGATGGGTATTGCCAAATACTTGGGATATTTTTCCCCATCCTCTGTATAAAATCAGAGAAATGAGAATAAGGGTACAGCCGATGATTTTATTGGCAGCAGTATGTTCACCATACCAGAGTACGCTGAAAATGACGGTCCAAACAGGTTCTAAAATCATGATTAGTGCTGCATTAGAGGAAGTCGTATTTTTTTGTCCGGTAATTTGAATAAAGAATCTAGCACAAGTCGCTGGGAGAACACTGGCAGCAAACCATAACCATGTCGTTGTACTAATTGTTTCTGGCCAGGTTTCAACAAATCCCGACAACAAAAGTGCAAAGACCCCAGTAAAAAAGAACTGCACGCAAGTTAATACCGCCGTTGGTATCCATTTCGAAACATGGCTGTTGGCAATAAATTGAAAGGAAATCATCAGAGCCGCGCAAAGAAACACAAACTGAGATCCTTGTAATGTCCAACCTCCGCCATTAAGAGATAGCATAAACATACCAAGTGCCGCTATTGGTAGTGAACACCAGAAAGCGATATTTGGCCTATCTCTAAATATTAACCAGCTACACAAGGGGACGAATAGCATTGACAGGCTCATAATAAATGCCCCAGAGCCTAACTCAGTTGTAATCGAAACGGCATAGATCCAAAGAGATAGCGCACCTCCCTGAAGTAAGCCAATAAATGCGCCCATTCCCAAATGTCCCTTGGGTACCTTTATCATCGTGGAAAGACACATTGGCAAGAGAACAAAGGCTGAAACAGCAAACCTTAAACCTATGAAAGCAAAAGGTGGCATTTCTTGAATCGTTTCTTTGGAGAAGATCCACCCAATCCCCGCTAGAAAAGTAGCGAGAACGAGCATGAGATCAGCACTGCGATTTTTTAACATAATAACTCTGATTATAT
Organism: Vibrio viridaestus; assembly: GCF_003856525.1. Taxonomy (GTDB): domain Bacteria; phylum Pseudomonadota; class Gammaproteobacteria; order Enterobacterales; family Vibrionaceae; genus Vibrio; species Vibrio viridaestus. The sequence continues at coordinate 212,019 of NZ_RJVQ01000005.1, read as the reverse complement.
TTTTTGATTAGATGCGGGGTTTCTTGGGCGGTGATAATTCTACTGGAGATTCTATTCCTATGAAATATTTATTTCTTTTTCAAGCCAGTTGAAAGCCTGCTATTTGATCAATCGCTGGTTTAAGCCATGTTTATGGTATCCTTAGGCATTATTCACGAATTTTGAGAACAACATTGCATGTCAAAAGTCACAACCTATTATCTTGAAATGCTCTCTTCAGCGGAACTCAAAGCAAAGGAGAATAGCCAGCAATTAGTCGTGCAGGAATGTGAGATCGATAGTTGGCAAGTCAACCGTTTTTTATATCAGTACGTTGGTCAGGCTTGGCAGTGGAATGATAAATTGAGTTGGAATGACGCTCAATGGCTTGAGTATGTGGCACAACCTTCAATGAGAACGTGGATAGGCTATTGGAAAGGTTCTATTGCCGGGTATTTTGAGTTGCAAATGGATGATGAAGGCAGTGTTGAAATAAATTATTTCGGTTTGGCTTCCCAATTTATTGGCAAAGGCTTAGGGGGATACTTTTTATCTCAAGCGATTGAAAAAGCGTGGTCGTTTAATGGAGTGAAACGTGTGTGGGTCCATACATGCAGTCTTGATCATCCCCAAGCACTGAGCAATTATCAGGCTCGGGGACTCCGTCTATACCGTGAAGAGATTGAAGATTTATAATTCTGCTTGCTGAGAGGTTGGCGTAGACTTTTTAAAAGGTAACGCGAACAGTATAAATGATGCTAAAGCATACATTGCAGACCAGCCCAAGCATATAAATACGATAGTGCAGAACACTAATGCTATCAAAGCTAAGAGTTTGGCCAATCCGCTTAGTAAGCGTACGGCACTAAACATGGCCAAAAGGTAGATCAACACAAATATGCCGTTGGCCATTTTCAAAAACTGCTCTAACCTTATACCTGAAATCTCTCCGATATAAAAAGATAGCGCTATAATGCCCATAACCAAATAGGTTGAGTTTGCTGGCACACCTCTAGACGAAAGATGAGTTAGTGCATTGTTAGGTTTGTACTCTCGTGCTTGGGACCATACCATTCTAGCAAAGCTTTGCACATAAAGATTAATACTGGCAAAGCAGGCAAAAAATCCAATCACACTCACTATCACTGAAATTTGGCCACCAAAGATTTTTTCGCTTAGCCAGGGAATCGACGTATTTTCGAATTCAGAGCTACCATAAGCGCCATACTTCAAAACAATGACTGTACACGCCCAATAAATAACACCGGCAACTAGGCAACCAATAATAATAGCAATGGGAAAATCTCTGGCGGGATTTTTAAACTCTTCCCCCATATGAGCAAAGGCTTCTATACCAACAAAGCACCAAAACATCACACCTAAAGCCGAGGATATTGCTGGTATCGCATTCTGTGAGAAATCAGGAAGAACGGCATCTAACGGTACTACATCGCCTTTGAACCAAAGTCCAAATATAAGCAGCATGATTCCAAGTGCAATGAAGGTCTGTAGTCGACCACTTGACTTTGAGCCCATTAAATTTACGAGCAGCAGAAGCAGCATAGTTAGCGAACCTGCTATAGCTGGAGTACTTATTGGATTAGGAAGTAATTGTTGAAGAAAACCGCCAGCCAAAGAGACGGCGGCAGGAATACCAACGGGTATCACACTGAGGAAAAGCCAGGCAACCGATTTTTCCAGGCGAACGTTAAATGCTTTTTTTACAAAGTAAGAGGTACCGCCCGCATTCGGATATTTTTTTCCAAGCCTAGCAAACGTAAGAGCAATGGGACAGACGCATATAAATAGCAAAATCCACGCAGTTAATGTTTGTCTACCTGCAATCGTTGCTGCTACAGCGGGAATCATGAAAAGACCGGTTCCCATCAATGTGGTTGAAAGCTGGGCAATGCCAGAGACCAAGGTTATTTCTTTTTTTAATTCGTTCATTACGATCTTGGCTAGTCGGGATAAGTTGCGTTGAATATTAGCGGTTCTGTGATATTCATGCACTAATCATATCGTCATATTCACTAGCCATTTTGTCTAAGTTAATTCAAAATAAGAGACAGTTTGCTTATGGACTGAATTGAAAGGAAATTTTGTATTAATGAGGGACAAATTTGATCAACATATCCTCGAATTACTTCAGCAAAATGCAAGGATATCGGTAAGTGACTTAGCCAAGACAGTCAATTTATCCAGGACAGCGGTTACTGCAAGATTAAAGCGATTAGAGCAAAGCGGTATCATTTCTGGTTATAAAGCAATTATCAATGATAAGGCCGATCAAGATGTGATTTGCGCCTATCTTGCTTTGAAGTTTGATACTTCAACTAGTAAGTCAACATTTGAAGATTATTCCAAGCAACTAAAGCAAATCAGCGGTATATTGCATTGTTACGGTATCAGCGGTGAAACCGATTTGATGGTCTATGTGGAAGTCGAGTCCATGAAGCATCTCTATCAAATTCATGATCAACTGAATCAGCTTAAACATATGCGTCAGGTCGTTACCCATATGGTAATCAGGCAGTTTTTTTAATAATCAATGATCTAATAGGTGTTCAAAATGACTCTTTCTGTTTGGCTGTCACTTTTCCTTGTGAGTCTTCTGGGCGCGATGTCACCTGGTCCAAGTTTGGCTATGGTAACCAAACATAGCTTAGCTGGTGGTCGCGTCAATGGGATTGCTACGGCCTGGGCACACGCAATGGGTATTGCAGTTTATGCTTTTCTTACCGTTATTGGCTTGAGTATTGTGTTGCATAAAGCGGAATGGTTGTTTAAGGGAATTAGTATAATTGGCGCGTTATATTTGGCTTACCTTGGTTGGCGATCTCTTCAGTCAAAAGGCGGAGTTGCAGCTAAGCTTCAGCAAGGAAACAAAGTACCGGTTTTACAATCAGCAAAAGAAGGATTGTTGATCTCTTTACTGAATCCGAAGATCGCATTGTTCTTCATGGCATTATTTAGTCAATTTATCTCTTTAGGGCACGATTGGACGAGCCGAGCTATTGTTATTATTACGCCGTGCATCGTCGATGGATGTTGGTACACAATAATTACATTATTACTTTCATCTGCTGCCGTAACGGAGAAGCTACGTTCTAAAGCGGTTTTAATCGATAGATTATCAGGAATCGTTCTTTTAGGACTTGCAGTAAGGGTTGTCGCTACTCTTTAAATTAAAAGAGGAACGACAAAGAGACAGTGTACAAATTAGCAATGGTATCTATGTGAGGATACTGAATGGTGTTAAAGTGACCACTAACCGGTGTGTGAGAACTGGTGGCATGCGTATACTCAAGATTCACAAAGAGATTTGTTGCTAAATTGACTTTAACACCTGTGGTTATGGTTTCATTTTCAAATAGGCGCCGTCTTTGCCCATACTGCACATAGGGCTGAATATTGTCATATTGATAGGCCGCTCCGAGATACCAGTTAGCGAATAGGTTCTGTTCGAGCATTCCCTCCCCGATATAGGTAAAATTATCGTCTTCAATATTAAAGCCTGCCGATAATACATCCAAACTAAAATGAGCGACCTTGTAGCTGCCTTTATACTGAGTTGCATTAGTATGCAGATATGACATACGCCACAGTGAATCGTCTTTGCTGTACTCTAATGTCGCACCACGAGTGGGTGTGGTGTCGAGTGTGTAATAGTTATCGTACCAGTTATATTTACTGCTTAAATTCTTTGAAATATAGGGTGCTAAGCGGATCTGAGCACCATTGTCTAAAAGATGAGACCATTCGTAAGTCATACCGTCATAATGAGTAATACCTAAAATATTATCGTAAACATCAGCGGGTGTTCTGCTCCATGGATAGGCAGCCGACACATAGTAGTACTCAGACATAATAAATGTCGGTAATCGTAATCTACCTACTTTAAGGGTTGAGTTATCCCAGTTGTAAGCGAGGTATCCCCATTCTAATTCTGGGTCAGAAAACGAATCTTGTGGTCGTTTCACCACTTGTACGGAACTGCGTAGGCTATCGCTTATCAGCCAATCTAGCTGCACACCAAATGTGCTATCACAGTCGTAACAAAGATGGTCATCGATATTGCGGTATGCATACATCGGAACATCTGAATCGGAGATGGCTAAGCTAAATGTGCCAAAACCACTAAGGCGCACGTCATCCGTTAGATTAATCTGTGAATATCCCGGAATAGCAAACATCAGCGTTAATAGTATATAAAGATACTTCATTGCGTATCCTCCGAATTCAACTGATAGATGATGTTTAATGAATCATTCGCCCATGACTTTGGAATATAGGCAACATTATCCGGATTCTCTTTTAACCAGTCTAAAACATACGACTTTTCATCTGAAATTAACTCGTATGGAGGGAGAGACATCCCCGAAAAATTTTGCCGAGCTCTTAAAGCCTGCATTTGAATAGGTGTTTTTCCGAGCAAGCTAATGTAGAATTCTTTCCGAATAGCAGAATGTTGTGGAAGATCAGTCAGATTTACTGTTGAGCCATTAACATTGGAAATAAGACCACGGTACAGCATTCTTACCTGTGTCGCTGTAAGAGGTTTTAAATTATGGGAGTGAGTGGCTACAACAAACTCCACCGCATAAACCGATTGGGCGCAGAGTAGTAAAAATATCAGTAACCAGTGCTTTCCTTTTAACATTTATTCTAAGGTTCTCAAATTTCCATGTTTTGACGGACTAGAAGCAATATTATTATTTTAAGATAGTCTATAGTTTACGAGAAGAAAAGTGCGCCATTTCGGTGCCTTTAACGGTTGTTCACGTCTGATATGTTATTAAAACGATTAAAAATTAAATCTCGCCTTGTCTTGCTTTGTCTGATACCCGCTATCGTTGTGTCAGTTGGTGCTTATATTATTTTAAAACATCTTGCAGCGAATCTGAGCAGCTACAAGCTTACCGAAAATAAAATCGAACTCATCGATGAAACTTTGAATCTCAATAACCGTTTATACCGATTGTTTGCGGACAAGGCAACTAATGTTCACTGGAATAGGCAACAAATTCAAGACGTTCGCAATCTTGTCATTGAGCTGGAAAATGAGTCTCACAATATAACATCATACTATTCAGGAGAAACTGTCTCCGGGATTGACGCCAGTTTAAAAGAGCTTCAGCTCTTTTTGACGAATGTAGGGGAAGACCAAAGTACGTCATTAATAGAGTCCGCGCAATTAGGATTTGCACTGAATTATGAAGTGCTTGTTGCTATCAACAAATTAAAGATTCATGGTGCGTCTAGTGAGCTGTTTTATGTTAATGAAAACTTTGAATATTTAAGTTGGTTCTTATACTGGGTGCAGAAAGAAGCCTGGCTTGTGCATGCGATTAAATTGCAGGGGATGGTGTCTGATGAAGTGAGGCGAGAATACGTCGAAGTGATATCTCGGCAACAGGTATTTTGGGAAAACTTTGTCAATTATGCAGCTAATAATGATCAGCTCAGCCAGATTAATACACTCCTTTCTGACAGCGCTTATCAAAAGGCCAGTTTATTAAGAGCAAAAATTCTTGATGGGGATATTTCTCCCAATATTCTCGATGAGGGAGCCAGACTCAACGTCCAAAAAGTAGATAAACTTCTCCACTTATTTACTGGTTACTCAAATACGATAGCGGCTAATATTCAACATCAGCGTCACGTTGCCACTTCGCAAATATGGGCTACACGTGGTGTTGTTATCGCCGTTCTATTTATTCTTGTTACAGTGAGTGTGACCACATCTTATCGAATCACTGAAAAACTCTCCCGAATTTTAGAAACAATGCGCGGGCTAAATAGCAAGTGTGATCGTGTTGGCTTGATTGAAGTTGATGGGCGGGATGAATTCAGTGAATTTGCGGATAACCTTAATGCAGTCATCGTTCAGGTTCGAGAACATGAAAGAAGCTTGGTGATCGCGAGAGAGGAAGCCATTCAGGCCAATAAGGCGAAAAGTGCGTTTTTAGCTAATATATCTCATGAAATTCGTACACCACTAAATGGTATTATCGGCTTGACCGAAATTCTTACGATGCACGAACTGACACCTTCGCAGAAAGAAATCGTAACGGACATTGAGATTTCGTCGCAAACACTCTTGGTGCTTATCAACGATGTTCTTGATCTATCGAAAATTGAATCTGGAAAGTTAGGTTTATCTCCAAGTCAGTTTGATGTGCGTGAATTAGTGTACAACACAACGAACCTAGTGAACTCTAAAGCCCTCAGTCAGTTAAACGAACTTCACGTATTAATCGATACCAATGTTCCTCGCTATCTTAACGCTGACGGTGTACGGGTGAAGCAAGTACTCATGAATTTGTTGTCTAATGCGGTGAAGTTTACCCACGAGGGATATGTCAAGACTCATGTTAGTTATGATTGGGACAAACAGCTCCTAACATGCACGGTAAGTGATACCGGAATTGGTATTCAGAAAGATCGTCTTGAGAGTATATTTGAGCCGTTTCATCAGGCCGACTCAACCATCACTCGTCGATATGGTGGTACCGGACTTGGACTCACGATATGTAAACAGCTCATTGATCTGATGAAGGGTAAAATAACACTTGAATCAATTCCTAATATGGGAAGTCAGTTTGCGTTTTCTCTACCTATATCAGCTGTTGAAGATGAGCCATATGAACATTTAGAGATGAAAACGATTCTGATTGCAAATGGTTCTCCTTACGTCGAGCCTATTCTTCAGGAATGCGAGCTCTATGACATTCAGGTTGAGCGGTTGGAAAGTATCGATGAGTTAAAAGGGGATAAGACTGCTCGAACCAGCTGCATTCTATATTGTACTAATCTAGTACGTAATACCTTAAGTGATATCCAAGCTGCAAGGTTTATTGCTCCCAGTGCGAAAGTTATCACAATGCAACATCATCTGTTTGTGTCTCAGGAAGTGACAAATAATGCGGATGGAAACGTGACTTTGCCATTTTTAGGTGAGAAGTTCCTAACACTATTGAAAAGTGAATTCTCAACGGCCGTTAAGTATAAATTGCCGCAAGACCATCAAATTGAAAATATACCTGCTCCATTAGGGAGACGAATTCTGATTGTTGAGGATAATTTGATGAATCAGAAAATTGCGGGATTTTTTCTTGATAGAGCAGATCTTGAATACACGATCGTCAACAATGGTCAGGAAGCTCTTGATATTATAACACAGGGTGCTGAATATTCAGCCATTCTTATGGATTGTATGATGCCTGTAATGGATGGTTTGACTGCAACACAAAAAATTAGAGAATGGGAAGAGCAGAATAACAAAGCACCAGTTCCTATCATTGCGTTAACAGCCAGTGTGCTAGACGAAGACGTGACTAAGTGCTTTGAAGCCGGTATGAATGCGTATCTGCCTAAGCCTTATAAGTCAGAACAGCTTTACGGTATTTTTGAGAAATTTAATATCAGCTAACAATAGAGTCATGTTGCGTACATGACTTTCCTTATCAGTCTAATTCGCTTAAAGGGAGCCAATGAACCCTAACGCCAGCCTGATTGAACATATCCTCACTAATTTTTACCTTTTCTCCCCAGCGAGATAGAAAATCTTCACTTTGTTCGGGACAGTACACATCGCTTATTCCAGTTTGGATAATCTTTGCGGCGCAGTTAGGGCAGGGGAAGTGAGTTACGTAGATATCACAATCGTCGAGATCTCTTTTAGCGAAAAGAATGGCATTTTCTTCCGCATGCAGGGTCTTTAGATATTTCATCTCACGATCATCTGTATCAGCGCTGTCAGAAATACCATGAGGATAACCGTTAAAACCAACCGAGATAATGCGGTTATTTTTTGCTATTACAGCTCCCACTTGAGTTGATGGGTCTTTACTCCAAGAGCCGACAAGAGTCGCCATTTGACTAAAGCGTTTAGCCCATTTTGATACCATTATTTTAATCCTGTATCTGAATAGCCATTGATAATAATTATCATAGCGGAAAGACTATTATTAGGGTACAGATAATTCGAGTTTGGGGAATATCAGGTCGGGATGATTTGGAATGTCCGTGTAAGAGATGTCTCACACGCCGTGTAGGATAAAATAGCTATTTACATGTGAAATATGACTCTTTATTTTATTAAGCTTATGATAAATAAATATTTTTATATTTAGTGTCATTTTTCTGTTCTATGTCATTTTTACGTCATGGTGTTTTTCTCTGGAGAGTTTAGGTAATCTGTACTTGTCGACAGGATGTTGGCAAGGAACAGGAAAGACCCAAGGATTGGTCATCTTCAGGACGAAGATATAATCATTCAGGAAGAGTGATTAGCTAGGATGGTAAAGCGTAGTTAAGTTTTGTTAGGACAACATTTTTTAGTACGCGTAAGGAAACTGTCTCTATCTGGATTGTTAGAGTCAAAGGACACCGCTAGGATGGCGATGTAATGGACTGCGCTGAAGGAATCAGCAAACTATCAAGGATCAGATGCAGGGAGCACTTTAGTAGCCGGATTGCTGCAAGTAGAATAGAAGCCCCATTAAGCTTAGCTTAATGGGGCTTTCTCTTTTCAGAAAGCCAATTTTCACTTGGCGAAATTACCTTTCCCATTTAGCATGCTTGCTACTAGTGAATCTCTGGAGAAATATCATGAAAGCTCAAGTCCGTTGGATGGATGGTTTTACGTTTTTAGGTCAGTCCGAATCAGGTCATAGTATCGTTATGGATGGTAACAAAGGTGCAACTGCCCCTAGTCCTATGGAGATGGTACTGATGGGCGCGGGTGGCTGTAGCTCTGTTGATGTGATTGACGGACTTAAAAAGCATCAGCAACACGTTTTCGACTGTAATGCTGAATTGACCGCTGAGCGAAGAGAAACTGCACCAAGAATTTTCACGGAAATCCATATTCATTTTGTTGTGACGGGTAAAAATCTGAATCAGGATTTGGTTGCTCAAGTAACGAAAGATTCTTTGGAAAAATATTGCTCCGTATGCATTATGCTAGGTGCGGGTGTCAAGATGAGTCACTCATGGGAAGTGGTTGAAGTCGAATAAGTTCGGTTTACATGTTCGAAGACGAAGGGAATCAAAATTATTTCCCTTCGTTGAGTGTTTATTAGAGTCGGTTGCTGAAAATGTCCAAGCATGAAATCCAAACTCCGAGGCGAATACATCCCAAGCTTGCTATTGAGCAGGCTCCGGCAGATGTGTTCATGAACTTCGAAGAATTTGTATCAAATACAGAAACTCGGATTCACAGTCACCCATGGGGACAGGTACAGTTAATTTCTGGTGGCATTTTAGAAATTGATGCGCAGAACACGCGTTTTCTTGCTCCGCCACACTTGGCGATCTGGATACCTGCAGGGGTTTCTCATAAGAGCTATAATCGTAAGCCAATCGAATATTGTTCGTTGAATATTGAGTCGAGTTTGACCCAGAGCTTTCCTGTAAAATCAAGTCTGATTCGTGTTACGCCAATTATAACGGCGATTATCGAAGATTTTCGTCAGCGAGAAATTTCTGTGGCGAAAACAGAGGCTGACAAGCGACTTATCAAAGTCCTGTTAGATCAGCTGGCTCTTCAGGAGGTCGAACAGCACTTTATTCCCACGTCACATCATAAGCATTTATCACCAATACTTGCTGCGGTTGAAAATAATCCAGCAGACACCACAACTCTGAAACAGTGGGCAGAAACAGTCCATACCACCGAGCGCACGTTAGCTCGTTGTTGTCAGACAGAATTAGGTATGAGTTTTACCGAGTGGCGTCTACGCGTGCGTTATCTCTATTCTATGGAATTACTGCGTAGTGGGTGTTCGGTAAAGGAAGTTGCTTTGACATTGGGTTATCATCAGGCCAGTCCCTTCATTACCATGTTTAAAAAATACTCAGGTATTACCCCCGACCAATATAAAAATAAACTGAGTTTTTCCTGATATACACATGTCGCACGTTAATGTTATGTGATTTTCATCTATAACCATCGTTTTCTCTTCTAATCAATGCCATGATAGTTGAATAAAATTCTTAAGAAATTATAAAAGGTGCTCAACATATATGGCTGCTTCGAGTCTGTTAACATTATTAGATGATATTGCAACGTTGCTGGATGATATAGCCGTGATGTCCAAAGTGGCGGCTAAGAAAACTGCAGGTGTCTTAGGTGATGATCTCGCTCTCAATGCTCAACAGGTCACCGGAGTCGCAGCCGAAAGAGAATTGCCAGTTGTATGGAAAGTTGGATTAGGGTCACTGCGTAATAAGGTCATATTGGTCCCCATTGCGTTGTTATTAAGTGCTTTTTTACCTGTTATGATTATGCCACTGTTGATTCTAGGTGGTTCCTATCTTTGTTTCGAAGGTGCTGAGAAAGTATTAGAGAAGTTCTTCCATAAGAATGAAGCAGATACAGGTTTATCACAGGAACAAAAGGCAGAACAGCGCCTAGCTCAGGGTAGTCTTGAAGAGTACGAAAAGAAAAAAATTTCTGGCGCGATTCGTACTGATTTCATACTGTCTTCCGAAATTATTGTTCTCGCTCTGGGGACGGTTCAAGATAAACCCATGCTAGAACAAATTATCGTTGTTAGCTTGATTGCGTTTATTATGACAGTCGGCGTTTATGGTGTTGTCGCGGGTATTGTGAAGCTTGATGATTTAGGTTTCTATCTTGAGCGGAAGTTCAAGAATAACAGTGTTCTTCTTGCCATTGGTCGTGGCTTAATTGCATTCGCTCCAAAGCTAATGAAGTTATTAACGATTGTCGGCACGCTAGCCATGTTTTTAGTGGGCGGTGGGATTGTTGTGCACCACATATCTTTCATTCATCATGTGGTCGAAATGGCGCTTAGTCCTGCTCCTGAATTGCTGCATTCAACTCTGTTGGTATTCGCAAATGGTATCGTAGGGCTGATATTGGGTTTGCTGCTTGTAGGCGTTCTTAAAGTTACAGGGATTGTTAAACACTAAAATAGAAGCGGGAGCGTTTGCTCCCGTTTATTCATCATTATTTCACTGTCCAGAGAACGTCTTCGCCAGCTTTGATTGGCACAACGATATCTTTACCAAATGGCATTGAGCTTGGTACTGTCCAACTCTCTTTTACCAGGGTGACTGTATCTTGATTGCGAGGCTGACCGTAGAAATCAGGACCATTGAAACTTGCAAAGGCTTCTAGGTGTTCCAACTTACCTTCTGCTTCAAACACTTCCGCATATAACTCAAGTGCAGCGTGTGCCGTATACGATCCAGCACAACCGCAAGCCGATTCTTTTTGCCCTTTTGCATGAGGTGCTGAGTCGGTACCAAGAAAGAACTTTTTATTGCCCGATGTGGCGGCTGCAACCAGAGCTTTCTGGTGGGTGTTGCGTTTTAGGATTGGCAGACAATAGAAGTGTGGTTTTATCCCGCCGACCAGCATATGGTTGCGGTTATACATCAAGTGGTGAGCGGTGATTGTCGCCGCAACATTAGGTCCAGCTTGTTCAACGAACTTCACCGCATCTTCTGTTGTGATGTGTTCAAGAACGACCTTTAATCCCGAAAAATCGTTCACAATCGGTGCAAGTACAGTTTCAAGGAATTTCTTCTCGCGGTCGAAAATATCGACGTCATGATGCGTCACTTCGCCATGGACTAAAAGTAATAAACCTTCTTCCTGCATGGCTGTTAACGCTGAATAGATGTTTTTCACCGATGTAACACCCGAATCGGAGTTCGTTGTCGCGCCTGCAGGATATAATTTAGCCGCTACCACGATACCTGATGCTTTGGCTTTACGGATTTCTTCTGCTGTTGTGTTATCTGTCAAATACAGTGTCATTAGCGGTGTAAAGTCGCCATGAGGCTGACAGCTCATGATGCGCTCACGGTAAGCATGTGCCATCTCAGTTGTAGTCACTGGAGGAACCGTGTTTGGCATGACTAATCCGCGCCCATTGTAACGGCTAATATCACGTACGGTGTCATTTAAGACCTCGCCGTCACGTAAGTGTATATGCCAATCGTCTGGTCGTGTGATTGTTAGAGTAGTCATATAGAGCGGCTCCCACCGTGATTTGAGTATAAAACAGTCAACGTCTATGTTGAGAATAGAACGCAGCAATGAATTTCCAGAGGATGATAGAAGAAAAAGTAATGGATTTCATCCAGAATTTTTCTTCCCCATATAAAACAATACCTGCCATTATGGCAGGTATTGTTTAGAAATCTTCTCTAAGGTTGTTAGAGATCCATTGAGTAGTTGATCTGCGATCATTTGTGGTTTCTTGCCCGACTGTTTTAGTTTAAAGATCTCACGAGCCAAAAGAATGTCATTTATCTCTTTATTCTCTATCGGGTTGTCAGGATTCCATGTGGAAATGAGCTTAGTCGCTGCAGATTGATAAAGCGATGGCGCTATTTCTGACAAACTGTTGAGAAGAACGTTAGATAATGACGGGTAAACATTCGATGCTCTATCAGTTTTCACCATTTTTTGAATCAACTGGTTTAGCCACTCTGATCGAGAGACGTAACCTGATTCGTTTGGCAATCTTGTGCGAGTACGTGCTGATACCGTGATATCGATAAAGTCGGTGTTCGGAAAAATGGTCCAAGATGTAAGGCAATCAAAGGGTAACCAAAATGCTTCACCTGCTTGAATAGCGTATTCCAGCTTGCCAAGACGACAGAGAACGACGCCAGACTGAACCAGAATAAGAGAATGTTTTAATGATGGTTTGCGTCCGGTAACGATCAGTTTTCCAGGTTTCTGCTGATTTACTTCAATTAGATAATGCATGGGAACTTCGACAAGTTGATAACGTGCCTAGGGTACCTTTTCTTGCCGTAAAAGCCAATTAGGCTTAAGATAAATTAAATGTCTGGTCTGACCTCTTGTTTTATTTGCAATGGTTAGCTGCGGTAGACACCAACAACGCGTAGAATAAGCGCGTTTTTTATATTATGTAATGACTTATGACTTCAACCAACGATCCATACCAAGAGATTCGTCCTTATAATGACGATGAAATTCCGGCTGCGCTTAGCCGCTTGCTTAACGACGATGAATTCATCAACGCGATTATCCAGCATCGTTTTGAGCAAAAGCCAAGTTGGGTTAAATCCCTCTTGAGCCCTTTTATCAAACTTACTTTACGTTTTAAATGGGCGAAGCTAACGTCAGTTGACGCGATTCAGCGTGAAGTCAAAACGTATCTGGATAAAACTCTAGAAACGACAACAAACGGTGTGAACTACACTGGCTTGACGAAACTGGATAAAAATGAATCCTATCTATTTGTCTCCAATCATCGAGATATCGCGATGGACCCTGCTTTGGTCAACTATGGCTTGCATTTAACAGGTCATCGAACCGTTCGTATCGCCATTGGTGATAACTTGCTGAGAAAACCTTGTGCGACTGAGTTGATGAAGCTTAATAAGAGTTTTATCGTTAAGCGTTCAGCGAAGGGCCCACGAGAAATGATGAAGGCTTTAGTAACGCTCTCTGGTTATATCAAGCACTCCATCGATACTGGAAACTCTATTTGGATAGCGCATCGTGAAGGGCGCGCCAAAGACGGGAATGATTTTACTGATCCTGCTATTTTGAAAATGTTTTACGTTGAAGGTAAGAAACAGAAAATGACCTTTGCGGAATACATAAAGACATTAAAGATTGTGCCAGTCTCGATTTCGTATGAAAACGATCCGTGCGATATTGCGAAGGCTCGTGAGTTGTATGAAAAAGAAACACACGGCAAATATGAGAAAAGCGAGTTTGAAGATATCGAAAGTATCATTCAGGGCATCGTCGGTTTTAAGGGCCGTGTCAACGTCGCCTTTGGTGATGTCATTGATGGTGATTTTGAAACGCCAGATGAATTAGCACAAGAAATCGATCGACAAATTCATGAACACTACGAACTATTTCCAATGAATTTACTGGCCGCTGGTAAAGAGTCTGACACGATTACGCCGGAAACCCGAAGTAATCTTAAACGTAAGCTAGAAAAGTTACCGGAAGGTGCTCATTCGCATCTCGTTGCGAGTTACGCTAATCCAGTTAAAAATAAAGAAAATCCATAAACTATAGAAGCCGGGACATTTCCCGGCTTTTTATTTTGAAACCGCGCCACCCAAAGTCAGATTTTTCGGCCAAGTGGTAATGCTGTTGCCGCCGAGATAGATATTGCCTTTCACCGACATTGTTTCTGGAAACTCTGTTATTCCTGAACCGCCGATGTACAAGTTGCCATCCACTTTCAGATTATTAGGCAACGTTGTCAGTGGTGTCCTTATCACACTCAAATCGCCTTTGACCCTAAGATTGTTGGGGAGCTTTGCCAAGGGAGTATCTGTGAAGTTGAGATAGCCACCGGCCTTAACACCTCGTGGCCAGTCAGTGACTTTTGAGCCCAACAAATTAACAGAACCACCCACTTTCAGATCACGCGGAACCTTTTTTAATTCGCAGTTTGTAGCGACAAGGCTGCCCTTAATATCTAAGCCACCGGGTAGCGAGGGGATCGCTGTTCGTGAGATATTGAGATCTCGCTTTATCGTTAAACCACTGGGAATAGAGTCAACCGGTTTTCCACTTAAATCCAAGTTACCATAATTATCCAGATAGTTAAGAATGTCGTAGCTATCTAAAGGCTGAGCAACACCCAGATTCGCTGTCATTAGCAGAAGTAACAAAAAATAGCGCATACGTTTAAAAGGTCAAATGACGGTAAAGCCAGTATGGCGGATAACATTAGAGTCTGCAATTAGCGGTGTGACAGGTAAGTTATACGCGCTGTTCTTAAGGTGAAGTACGGATTAAGAACAGCGACAACAGATTAACGAGAAAGTGAGCGTGATTTTAATTCGAAGATGAGTTTTTCTGCACTAACTTCAAATTTAAATCGACCAGTCAGCTCTTTGGCGTGTTCGTCAATAGGGGAGTGTTCATACTCAACATTTGCGTTGACCTGTTTTGCCAGTTCAACGTATTTAGCAAATTCTTGTTCAAGTAATGCTTTGCTGTTTGCTACGATGGTAACATCTGCTACGTCATCACCTTCTTTAATGATGTACCCCATTTCTCCTGCAACGCCGCATGCTTCGCAAACTTCATTTTCTACGTATGTTTCGTTTTTCATAGGGAAATCCTCTTATAAATAATAAGGGTATTTTAACGTTAGTGATCCTATAAACGCCAGCAGTAAAAATAAATAAGGCAGAATTTTTTAATAGGATTAATATGTGACTAGTATCTCATAAATGATATTGTGTCTGTCGCTCTGGTAGCAGAAATTTAATCTAAGAATTGATGATAATGATCCCAGTGTCACTATGAATACGGGTCGAAACTTTTAACAATACCATCCTCACCAAAACAAACGTTCAAACACATCCAAAGACGATTATTCTCACTCTTTAGCTGAGGCAGTTGTTTGGGCTTTTACTGTGAGGTCCTAGGGAAGAAGCCAGCCATGCCAAAGCGGAGTAAGGAAGATACCGAAATCACCGTGAAAGTCATTACCGAAGCAGTTGTAGAACAGTTGCTTACCATTGGTTATGACAAAATGTCTTATACGACTTTAAGTGAGCAAACGGGGGTTTCACGTACGGGAATCAGTCATCATTTTCCCAAAAAAATCGATTTTGTCGATACCGTCAGCGATGAGATAGTTCAAAAGCTCAAAGGCTATTTGGATTTCTCGCACGGTGTCAACGGGTTGAGAACCAGTTGGAAATTTGCGTTGAGTGATGAGCGGTTTGTCGCAATCGTCAGATTGCTAATGCAACATATAGTGATGACGGAACGGTCTGTGTCATTTGCACAAAAAGTTCTTAACATGCTGTATTCAACGGCGTCTGAACGCATAGGCAGTGATGGGCACGATGAGATGGAAAGATTGCTTGGGCATTCTTTGGTCGTTATGCTTGAATAGATAAATGAAGCAAAGCTCTCCAAATGGAGAGCTTTATTGGTTTACAGCCCATATTAGTTTAGTGGAAGAATTCCACTTGCTTATTAAGATTGTTTGCAAGTGCGTCGAGTTCAGATGAGCTTTTTGCTGTCTGAGCATTATTATTGCGACTCAAATTATTGAGTTCACTGATTTCTGTTGCGCTTTGAGCAACTTGCTGTGACACAACTGACTGTTGCTCGGCCGTGGCCGCAATCGTGTCAGCTTGGGTGGCGATTTCACGAACTTGTCCAGCAATCGTTTCAAGGGATGCTCCTGCCTCCTGAGAGCGATCCATCACGCTATTTGCTCTCTCCTGGCTCTGATTCATCAGTGCCACTGCTCGTTGAGTTGATACGTTCAGCTTATCAATGATATCAACCACATCCTTCACTGATGTTTGTGTGCGGTGAGCCAAGGTTCTTACTTCATCTGCTACAACAGCAAAGCCTCGACCGTGCTCGCCCGCTCGAGCCGCTTCTATCGCTGCATTTAGTGCCAGTAAGTTCGTTTGTTCTGCGATTTCATCAATCATTTTTGTCACTGATTGAATATTACCGCTGTCTTGACTGACCTGATTAATGGCGCTGGCGGATTCACTGAGTTGATCGTTTAACTGAGCAACATCAATACAAACTCCTTCGACTAACTCCAGCCCAGATTGAGTATTTTCATCGGCTTCTCTTACGTAACCAGCAATGGCTTCAACTTGCTCTGCAACGCCCTGAGCAGAAGTTGCCATCTCTTCGATAGCTGCGACGATCTGTTCTATTTGTTCTTGCTGTTGTTCTGATTGTCTTAAACCCTGATTCGCATCATCCAACACACCGTTAGATTTATCGCGGACGGACTCACTGGTCGTACGAATCTCGTTGACCAGATTGTTTAGCTTCGTCGTCATACTTCTTACACTACTGTGGAGCTGGATAATTTCATTTTTTGAATCAGTACGTTCCTCCGATAAAGTCATCGATACTTCACCGTCACGAATTCGTTCCATGATTGAGCTCAGTGTAATCAACGGCTTGATTGTCTTGCTTAAGAAAGCCGCAATGATAATGAAGGTAGCAGCGCCAACAAGTGCAGAGATAATGACGATAAGTTTAAGTAGTTCTTGGGATGCCTGAGTGACCTCGTCGACATATGTTCCACCGATGAGTTTCCACTTCCATCCAGGGATGTCAGTAAACACCAAATACTTTTCATGGACTTGATCGCCTGACTTGGCTTGATAAGTAATAAGACCATTAGCTTGCTCAAAAATTTGACCAAATATTTTATTCCCATTGGCATCACGCTCATCTAGGATTGAAGTTTGAGATGAACCTGGTGCCTTTAACAAATATGTCCCTATGGAGTTGTCGTGCGCATCAACAACCAATGTAGAACCTGTCTCACCCCACTTGAGCTGGCTAAGGTTTTGGAACATAGTTTCCGCTGCTTTTTGTACTGGTTGGCCGATAAATAGAATGGCCGCAGGTTGACCATCTTTCATCAACGGGTGGTAATAAGTGATATAACGTTTACCAAATAGCGTGACTTGATCGTAAAAATCTTGCCCTGAACGCATTTTCTCAAAGGCTGGATGAGATTGGCCTAATACAGTGCCAACCATGCGTTGACCGTTAGTATCTTTTAGTGAAGTCGATACTCTCAACCAGTCATTACCGGATTGCACAAAAATTGTCGCGATAGCGCCAGTATCACGAGTGAAACGGTCAACAACATCGTAATTGCCGACTAAGCTACTTCCTTCGTGAGAAATGTTATTAAGTTGATGTCCGCTAAACTCAACACTGGTGTTCTCAATTTGTAAATTATCTAGGTAGCCGTGTTCAAACGTTGACTCTAAGAGTTTGGTGGAGTCGATATACTCATTAAACTGCTCAGAAATTGTTTTGGCGATGACTTCTACCCGGGCCTTATGATCCTCAAGTATGCTATTGAGCAAAATCTGAGCGCTACTGCGGTAAACTAAAACAGCGATAACGGAAAATGAGATGATTAAACACAGCAGCATGATGCCACGTAGTTGAGTATTAATACTTTTATGCTTATAGAGTTGGATCACAAAGATTCCCCCCAAGTTGTAAGCCTATCCAATAAAAACGGTTATGAATATTTTTCAAACAAATATATCGGGAATTTTTTGTGGCACATTGATTTCGATTAAGGAAAATAGCAAATGTTAATTACTTGGTGAGATATTCATTCAAGTTTAAAGCATAAAATAAAGAAATTTATGTGAGGGGTAAGATATATAAAAAAGGCTGCATATGCAGCCTTTTGCTTTACTTTTCAACTAATTATTGCGTTGAAATGATCCGCTAGTTGTTGAATATGGTCGGGTCCGATACCACAACAGCCACCAATTAATGTTGCACCTTGTTCCTGCCACTTTTCAGCCCAAACTAGATACGCGGGAGGAGTTAGATCCGCTCTAAGTTCATCTAGTCCATCATTTGCGGTTGCGTCTTTTGGCTGTGGAGGAAATGCATTGGCATAAGCTCCCAGCTTAATCTGATCTTGCTGTAAACTATTCAGAGTATGACGAGCAACTGTTAAGGCATCTTCAATAATCTCTGGTTGAGAGCAGTTAAACAGAATCGCGTCCACCTGCAGCTCTGCCATTGCTTTTACGGCACTCTCGACTGTTTCACCTGAACGTAATAAAGGAACGACTGTTTCTTCTGAATCTTCTAGAGTGAACGAAACCCAGTATGGCTTAGACTCGGTACATTGCTTGTCGACAACAGACTTAACCGCTATGACTTCTGCAATCAAACTTTGTGTCTCTGCTAACCAAAAGTCAACGTTAGCTTTTAAGCCATTTATCAATGGAGTTGCAATCTCCTCGACACGTCCAGCCTGATATAAATCTGCTCGGTACGACCCAAATAACGGTGGAAGTGATCCTGCTACCAGTGTATTGGTCTTGGATTCTTCCACTGCCTGTTTTGCTTTTACTCCAGCGAGATCTGCCAATTTTTCAGCTCGTTGCGCAAACACTTCTTCACCAATATGAAATGGTACCAACGCATAGCTATTGGTTGTAATTACGCGAGAACCCGCTTGAATAAATGCAAGATGAGCCTCTTTTACGATTTCTGGGGCTTCCATCATTGCGAGTGCAGACCATTCTGGCTGACGGAAAGGTGCACCGCGACGTTCAAGTTCTCGTCCCATCCCGCCATCGAGGATAAGAATATTAGATTTGTTCATAAAATAGTCTCTTGAAAGCAGTAATTACTTTATCTCTTGGATATGACGAAAAAAAGATAAAGTAAAGTAGGAAGTAGTGCAATCGAATATTCTGCAGAAATGTTGCTAGCCGAGAGGTTTTGAAAAATGATATGAACTGTGGTGATTAGCAAAGTTAACGCAAAAGCAGCCGAATATTATTCGTCAAAAATTTTTTCTGTGCCAAACTTAATTTATGTAGAAATTCTTATTTCAAATATAAGTTTCGGATTTGTATGGGGGATGACTTTATTGTGAAAGAATCCATATTATCTTCGTCTTACGATCATGCCGTCACTCAATTAAAAAAGAATCGCGTCGACCACCTCCCTGAATTAGATACGCTGATTCAAATTGTTGCTGATTTCTTCCACTGTGCTTGTGTTGGCTTATCACTGAGTGATGACTCGACGAAAGAATGCCCACAGAATTTAATTGCTTCAATTGGTATGAAAGAAAAAAGTATTACTACACCTTTTTCTTTTTGCCGATTTGTTTATGAACAGAGGAAGTTAGTAACAATAAGTGATGCGCTTGAAGATGACCACTTTATGCAGAATGAATATTTGGTGCAGAAAGGTATTCATTTTTGCGCTGGATGCCCAATAGAACTTAGCGATGGAGATATTATCGGTGCTCTATGTATTTTTGATACTTCTTCCAAAGAGATGGGAGTCTATGAGAAGCAACAATTACATAATTTTTCTCAGGTAGTCGGAGGTTTGTTACGTTCAAATATCAATCTGATAATCTCGCAAATGGCAATTGAAGAAATGGAAAAAGAAAGGCAGTTGTCTTCCCGACAACAGGCTTTGTTTGAAGAAGTCGCGAAGGTATCTGGTGTTGGTGGTTGGGAGTTTGATGTTGAGAGCAATGAACTCTTTTGGACCAAACAAACAAGGGAAATCGTTGGTGTGAATACAGACTTTAAACCTACCTTAGATGCGGGTTTTTCATTTTTCGCTCCAGAGGCAAGAGAGATTATTGAAGATACTGTTAATAATGCACTGAGTTCTAATGGTATTTGGGCAAGTGAGTTGCCATTTATTAATGCTCAGGGAAAGCACATGTGGGTTAAAACAACGGGGCTGGGCATATATGAAAATGGTGAGTTGTGCCGTTTGATCGGTGCGTTCCAAGATGTATCAGATCGTAAATTGATAGAACAAAAGATGAGCGAAAATGAGCGTCTGATTTTGTCGAAGAATAAGGAGTTATCGGCGATTCTCAATCATATTCCACAGGGAGTCGCCGTTTATGACTCGAATGGACGCCTGAAATACTGGAACAATCAACACGTTAAGATTTACGAAAAATCGCCTGATCAAATTTATATTCGTCAGCATTTCGTCGAGTTTTTGATGATGTACTGTGAACATGAGAATAGTGATATCGGGCCTGAGCAACTTATGTTAAGTATGAATCAGGCGTTTGAGCATGATACAACTCTGAGACATCTGTTTTATTTAAAGTCAGGAAAAATTGTTGAAGCGCTTTATAGTAAGTTACCTGATGATGGTTGGATTTGTACGTCGGAAGATATTACCGAACAAGAGAAGAGTAGAGAAAAAATTCACTATGCGGCTCATCACGATATTTTAACCGGACTTGCAAACCGTTCATTATTCAATGACTACGTAGATACCCTGTCTGACAGTTTAGCAGATACCCAGCAGCATATCCTCATGCTTATCGATCTTGATCATTTTAAAGCGGTAAACGATACCTATGGGCATAGTATTGGTGATAGCGTTTTAAAGGATGTTGCCCAACGACTAACAAGTTCCGTGCGTGAAACAGATTTAGTCTGCCGTTTAGGTGGGGATGAATTTGCGATTATCTTAAGTGGTCAAGATAATCTTATGTCTATAGCGACTAAAATGGCCAAACGTATCGTTGAGTTAGTATCAATGCCTTATTCAATAGGTGACAATCTTGAAGTCAAGATTGGCGTCAGCATTGGTCTGAGCGAAATCGACAAGCAGGATATAAAGCTAAATGAGGCTCTTAAACAGGCCGATAAAGCTTTATATACGGTGAAAAGAGAAGGTAGAAATAACTATCTATTTTACTGATTTACTCATATCACAATAACCTATCTTTTTAAGTCTCACTGCAAAAATGAAGGGGGAGTTTTTACCCCCCCCTTCACAGTTATAATTATTCTACTTTAGAAAGGTCAACTAAAGGTTGTTCAACCTGCTTGACTGATTTGCCATTGAGTAGCGTGTTCACTTGTTTGACTGCGTCTTTCACCGCTGTCGCATCGGGTAACACGGTATAAGTAAGGTCGAAGTGTTTAGATTCTCCTGCCTTTATTGTAGGAACGAGTCCTAGTGGTCGTTGGTATTTCGTGTTGTAGGCATAACTAGTGCCTGGCTCAATTCCGGTGACATAACCTTGCTGCAAGGTATCGGTGTTTTTCCAGATGGTTAACACTGGTAGTTCTTTCACGTTGAATTTCATAGAAACGCCCAAATTAGCAGCTTTGTTATGTAATACTGCCAATGTGTCTCCATTTTTATCGGCAACGGGCTTAAGGTTGTAAACCATTTCATCATATCCTTTGGTCGGAGCCAGATAGGTTTGCCAGTTTTTAAGTCCTTTTTTTGCGTAGTCATTAAACGGAGAGATTTCACTTGCTGCAGCGTAGACTTTCGCGCCTTCTTCCAATATCGGCTGACCGTAATTTGAGTGATAAATAATCTGATACTCGTCGTCGTAATCAGCTTTGTTGGTTAACGTATCATTAATAGAAAATGCGTTAGACCCAGGAGTGATAGAAAATTGGGTAAGCGTGACTAACTCGGCTTTCTTAAATGTGCGTTCGGAAATTTCCCCTTGAATGGTGATTTTATGGGGAGCATCATCATCAATGATTACTTTGACCGTTGAAGCTGGTGTATTTTGAGCGCGACCATGCAAGCTAAGCAATTGACCGTTATCATCCACGCCTGGATGTCCAGTCCATTCATAACCACAGCGAACCATCATTTCGTTGAAGCCATCGAGCCAGCCTAAGCCATTGCGACTTTCTAAATCAATGTAGGTTGGATTGACAATTTCCTTCACTGGTGAATCCCAACCAAGGACACGTTTACCTTCTTTCTTAACCTGAAAAATTCCCATGCCGCGAGTTGGTACAAGGGTAACTTCGAGTTCCCCATTATTAATAATCAGTACATCGACACCTTCTTGTTTTCCACCATGGAGACGCTTTTTCTCGATCGAGAATGGTGCCTTGGAGGTCATTTTGAGTGAGTCATTTGAGACTTTCCAGTTTTCTACGTAGGTATTATTTGCCGTGTCGGTCAGTACAAACTCTGCAGCTGAAACGGTGAAAGGTGAAACAAGTGCTAACGCTGTAAGTAGAGGGTTAAGTTTCATGTTTTCTGATCCTATTATCTATAATTATGTTTACTGAATCGATTCAGCAACTAAAATACGGATATTTTTTTCATGCGCAAAACGCTGAACAGGCAGTTGTGATTCAGCTCTTTTCTTCAGGATCTTTTTGATGAAAAAGTGGATTTCTCATCACAAAATATATTAATTATATAAATATCAATAATTTGCGGTTGTTTGTGTGCTTCAGGGTGAAAGAGGATAGCAAGGACAGACCACGAAAATGATGAGGTGGAATGGGGAGAGGGAAAGACGTAATCCTTTACGTCAGAAACGTCGATAGTCGTGCGTGATTAAGCGCACTTAGCGAGGTCGTCTAGCTGTTTCTCTTGTTTTAGAGTGTGCTCTTGTGCCTGACGTACTAACTTTTCACGTTCAGTCTCAGCTTCTTTTCGCACAGAATGAGGTTTATCAGCTTGTGCTATCAGCTCGGGTGCCAATGCATATAAGTGGTTAAACATAATTTATTCCTGTATAAAAAATCGCCCGAATCGGCGAAAAACATAATGTTAATCTCGAATTCGGGCGAAATTATAATCATAAATAACACTTTGAGTCGATATTTATGACAGAATTATGACTATTTTTTACACATCATAAGTCGTAGAGGCTGTGTTGCCGCCTGTACCAGTCCAGTTTGTGTGGAAGAACTCACCACGAGCACGGTCTGTACGCTCATACGTGTGAGCACCGAAGTAGTCACGTTGTGCCTGTAGCAGGTTAGCTGGAAGACGAGCCGTTGTATAACCGTCTAGGAATGTCAGTGCAGATGTCATACATGGCATTGGGATACCCACTTCCATAGACTTCGCTGCAACTTGACGCCATGCTTTTAGGCTGCCTTGCAGAATGCCTTTGAAGTAATCGTCGGAACCTAGGAACGCAAGATCTGGATTCTTCTCAAATGCATCACGGATGTTACCCAAGAATGCAGAACGGATGATACAGCCACCGCGCCACATTAGTGCAACGTTACCGTAGTTCAGATCCCAGTTGTTTTCGTTTGATGCTTCACGCATTAACATAAAGCCTTGGGCGTAAGAAATGATTTTAGACGCTAGCAGTGCCTGACGAAGCGCGTCAACCCATTCTTTTTTGTCGCCTTCCACTGGAGTGATGGTCTTACCAAACAATTTCTCCGCTTCTACACGTTGGTCTTTAAGCGCAGACAGGCAACGAGAGAAAACAGACTCAGAAATCAGAGTCAATGGAATACCTAGATCAAGTGCGTTGATGCCTGTCCATTTACCTGTACCTTTTTGACCCGCAGTATCAAGGATCTTCTCTACTAGTGGTTCACCATCTTCATCTTTGTAGCCAAGGATATCAGCGGTGATTTCAACCAAGTAGCTGTCCAGTTCAGTTTTGTTCCAGTCAGCGAAAACAGCTTGCATTTCGTCAGCAGACATACCCAGACCGTCTTTCATGAACTGGTAGGCTTCAGTAATAAGCTGCATGTCGCCGTACTCGATACCGTTGTGAACCATCTTAACGAAGTGGCCAGCGCCATCGTTACCAACCCAGTCACAACATGGCTCGCCTGCGTCTGTTTTTGCAGAGATACCTTGGAAGATAGGCTTAACCGCTTCCCATGCTTCAGGTGCACCACCTGGCATGATGGACGGACCGAAACGTGCACCTTCTTCACCGCCAGAAACGCCTGTACCGATGAAGTGGATACCTTTTTCACGTAGCGCAGCAACGCGACGGTTCGTATCTGGGTAGTTTGTGTTACCACCATCAATGATGATGTCGCCTTTGTCCAATAGAGGAGTCAGTTGTTCAATGAACGCATCCACAACAGCACCAGCGCGAACCATTAGCATAACTTTGCGAGGAGATTCTAGCTTCTCTACTAACTCTTCAAGAGAGTAAGCACCCACAATGTTGGTGCCTTTTGCAGGACCTTCTAGAAACTCGTCTACTTTAGATGCAGTACGGTTGTGTGCAACCACTTTAAAGCCATGGTCGTTCATGTTTAAAATCAGGTTCTGCCCCATTACTGCTAGGCCAATAACACCAATATCACCTTTCATTTATTTATTCTCCTCAAGCAATTTTTTTCGCTGCATCTTGATCCAGATACCATTCAGTCTCACCTTTTGTTGAGGCGATCTTAGCGGCAGGATATGGTAGTTCTTCTGCTGGCGTTGTGTGAATCTCTTGCACAATCTCTTGTTTACCGGCACCTAGAACAAGGTAGCTGATTCGTTTAGCGGCCTCTAAAACTTTTGCTGTTTTAGAAACACGGAATTGTCCAGATTCTGGATGAGTGGCAACAACAGCAAGGTTGTTGTCGCTATAGTCTGTTTTTCCCGGGAATAATGATGCTGTATGACCATCTGGTCCAACACCAAGCAGAATCCAGTCAAAAACAGGAGTACCGTCTTCTAAAGGTAGTGTATCTACCATTTCTTTGGCAAAACGAGCCGCTTCTTGTTGAGGATCGTTTTCACCCAGAATACGGTGAATATTCTCTGCAGGGATAGCAATCTGACTAAACAACAGAGCATTAGCTTCACCGAAGTTACTCTCAGCATCTGTTGGCGCTACACAGCGCTCATCACCCCACCAAAAATGCAGATTTTCCCATTTAATTTCAGTAGCGTATGGAGCTTTTGCCAAACGTTGAAACAACATTTTTGGTGTGCTGCCACCAGATAGAGAAATGTGTACAGGCTTGTCTTGTAAACTATAGCTTTTTAAGTCGTTTGCTAAAGAATCGACAACATCCGCTGCCGTTTCAAAAATTTTATGATTAATCATAATTCGCAATAATCCGTATTGGTTAAATTCTTACAAGGGAATCGCCAATCTCTACCGTCTTTTTGTAATAAGTCATCGGCTTCTTTTGGCCCCCAAGTGCCACAAGCATAACCATAGAGAGACTGAGGATCCTGTTTGTAATCCAGAATAGGCTGAACAAATCGCCAGCACGCTTCCACTGCATCTGTTCTGGCAAACAGAGTGGCATCACCGTTGAGCGAGTCGAGAAGAAGACGCTCATAGGCGGTCAGCATTTTGGTTTCTTCAAGCGAAGCGTAATGGAAATCCATTGACACTTCTTTTGCCTTAAAGCCAGCGCCTGGCTCTTTCAGGCCAAAGCTCATCAAAATACCTTCATCAGGTTGAATCCGGATGATAAGTTTGTTTTCGGGTGCGTTCTTACCAAAGACCGGGTGCGGCGTGCGTTTGAAGTGAATAACCACTTCAGTAACACGAGTTGGTAAGCGCTTACCAGAACGAACGTAGAATGGAACACCATTCCAGCGCCAGTTGTTGATAAACATCTTCAGCGCAACGTAGGTTTCTGTGCGTGAATCTTCGGCCACGCCTTTCTCATCTCGGTAGCTTTTCAGGAACTTACCGCGAACTTCGGATTCGGTGTACTGACCCAAAACGAGATTGTCTTTCAGGTCTTCATCCGATAAGGGTTGTAAACTCTGAAGAACTTTATTCACTTCGTTACGAATGGAATTCGAGTTAATCGCCGCAGGCGGTTCCATCGTTACCATCGCAAGTACTTGCAACAAGTGGTTCTGGAACATGTCTCGAACTGCACCACTATTGTCGTAATAACCGCCGCGCTCTTCTACCCCTAGGAATTCCGCACCAGTGATTTCGATGTAGTCGATGAAGTTACGATTCCACAACGGCTCGAACATGCCATTAGCAAAACGGAACACCAACAGGTTTTGTACCGTTTCTTTGCCCAGGTAGTGGTCAATACGATAAATCTGATGTTCTTTGAAGTGTTTGTGGATTTCAATATCCAGAGACTGTGCAGACTCCAGATCGTAGCCGAATGGTTTTTCAATAATCAGGCGTTTCCAACCGTCATCTTCGTTGTTAAGACCGTGAGCGGCCAAACAACCTGGGATAACGCCATAAAGGCTTGGTGGTGTTGCCAGGTAGAACAGGGTATTGCGTTGCTCGAACTGATATTGCTGAGCAAGATCGTCGAGTCTTGATGTTAACTTGCTGTAGTCTTCTACTTCTGCAGTATTTAACGCTTGATAGTGCAAATGCTTACAAAACGCATCCAAAGTTTCCGGAACCGTTTCTTCGAGTTCAATCATCGATTTTTTTAATTTCTCACGATAACTTTCATCGCTGTATTCGGTACGACTGACACCAAGGATGGCGAAGGATTCTGGAAGTTGGTTATTTGCGTATAAGTGATATAAAGCAGGAACGAGCTTTCGGTAAGTAAGATCGCCGGAAGCACCAAAAATTACGATGCTACTATTTTCTGGTATTACCATCATCTTTCCCTTAGAAACGAGGTAGTTAGCTTATGCCAAAGGTAACAGTACACTGCAAAGAGAGAAAATCGGTCTTTTCTATCGTTGTAATAGGGCAAGCCAATTTTCTTATAAAGCCATAACAGGTCGATTATAAACAGAGTGCTAGTGAGTATTGTCTATCACAAAATGATTTACATCAACTATTGATCTGAAAAGGATGACTCTATTAGTCAAATCTTGAGCAACATAATTGAATGTATTTTTGACTTATGAGTGAGAATCGTTATGAATTTGTTGTTTTATATAGGCCTTTGTGTCCCTAATATGCGTTTCCTTGTCTATGTTGTCAATTTGTTGCTCATCAAGAAATTCTTTAGCGTAGTCGATGTAAATCTCTTTTTCTAAAAACAGTAAGTACAGTTTAGGGTCAAGATGACCACTGGTCGCCATAAAGGTCATGATATTAATCGCCTCGCTAAGCGATTTGGCTTTCTTATATGGGCGATCCTTTGAGGTCAGAGCTTCAAATACGTCTGCAATTGCCATGCTTCGGGCTTGGACTGACAATTCGCTCGCAGCCAAAGAACGCGGATAGCCTCTGCCATCCATTCGTTCATGATGACTGCCTGCTATGTCTGGAATATCTCTTAGATGAGGTGGGTAAGGCAGCTTTTTCAGCATCGATATTGTCTGAACGATATGATCGTTGATGATGAATCGTTCTTCTTTCGTCAGTGTTCCCTGAGTAACGGAAAGATTGTAAAGCTCTCCTCGATTGTATAGGACATCACCAGGCATCAACGTAAAGGGTTCTTGCCACGTATCTTGTGGCTTTCTGCCATCTTCCCAGCGTACTAAATGTTCGGGTCTGTCGGAGATGAGTGGTTCTTCAACTGGCAGATCTGTGTGACCGATAAATCGATTTAGCTCAGTCCAAGACAAGCCTAATTGATTGTTTAAGGTTCGAGTCCAGGTTCGTTTGGCAATCTGAGATAATCGTTCGATATCCTGTGGGCTCATTCTTTCGCTGCCTAGATTGCATTTCGCGACAAATTGGAACTCTTCATCCAGGGTGCTTTGTTTGTCTGCCAATTCTTGTTTGAGCGTATTTTCATCACCTCCCTCACTGATACTTCTCCAGAACTCAACTTCATTTTGTTTTTTGAGTACTTCAAAACGCATGCGCACTTCGTGGATACGGTCGTATATCGTTTCCAGTTTTGTCGCTTTATCTATCACGTATTCAGGGGTGGTGACTTTACCACAGTCATGAAGCCAGGAAGCCAGTTTTAACTCTTCCCATTGAGCCGATGTCATTTTGAACTTGGGATAATAAACATTATCCTGATCGGCTGCCTGTGTTAGCCAGGTCGCAAGCTTAGGAACTCGTTGACAATGGCTACCTGTATAAGGTGATTTGGTGTCAATCGCTGAGGCGATCAGCTCGACAAAGGCATTCATCATGTCTTTGTGTTGCTGTATTTTGTCAATATTTTCTTTAGCGAGCTGGGCAAAACTTAACAACTCTTCAAGGAAAGCATGCTTGTCTGATTGGGCTGGAGTTATGCTGCGCTCGTAGCTAAGGTTAAGTATACCTACGAGCTGTTGCTGCTTATCGAGCAATGGAAACAGGTAAATATCTGAGTTGTACAGCTCATCGCGAAATTTCTGCACGATATTGTCGTTTTTATTGATGTGAACGGTTATCCCCCGCATCAGGTCAGATTTGAGCCACGGGGTTTTGATTAGCTCATTAATATCGATTTTGAACGGAATAATCGCATGATTCGCTGCGGTATTAAACTGTTGTTCTTTGTCATCAAAAACATAGATGAGAATAGTTTCGGCACGAGTAACTAAATAACTCTGGTGAGTTATGGTTTTAGCGAGTTCATTGAAATCGGTATTTTCGGCGGTCTTTCTTAACAGCATCAGTAAGTCATGCAGAGTATGCTCCATCAGTTGGAGAGAGCTGGTCAAATTGGAAACTTCTTTGATGATTGTTTTGGGATATCGCGTCTTTTTAAAATCAAAGCGGGCGATATTTTCCGATAACGTAATTAAAGTTCTTAGTGGGCTGGCTATTTTTCGTGCGACGAGTAAGACAATCAGAAAACAAATGACCAGTAAACCAATGGCGGTAGTCACTTGTTTATTTCTCAGAGAAAGTAGATCGGAAAGAATATCCTTCGTTGGTGTCGCTTCTGCCAAAATCAGGCTAACTTGCTTGCCTAACGTGACTGGGGTGAGCGTCAGCGACCACTCTTCACCATTATAGTCAACTGAGTCGTAGAGCGTTTGACTGCTTACGCGGTTGAGCATGGGTTTAAATACGGTCGTTTCTAATACTTTCTCCTGTTCTTCTTTTGACATCATTGGCGTGATCTTGGTGTCTTTCTCTCCAAGTACATTAAACTGTTGATCGAACAAAACCATTTTTGTATTTCGAGAAAAACCCATTCCAGAAAATGACTCTGATAGAGATGCCAGTGTAAAGTCAGCTGCGACAACGTACTTATTGTTGTCAGAGCGTCTGGATAATGTAATGCCGGTCGTTTTAAGAAAGTAAAATAGATAGGGTTCGGTTAGGCGTAATTCACCATCTGAAAGAGCGCTTTTAAACCAAGGCCGAACTCTCGGGTCAAATTGATTGTTGCCTCGCTCGATTCGAGCAATTTCCTGGTAACTCTCATCGACAAAAATATGGTCATCTCGACCATCAATACGGGTTTCATTGATCAGCAGTATTGCATCGTCTGGCGCTTTAAAATGCGCTTTTTCCTCATCGGTAAGCAGGGGACGAATGATGGTGAAGTCGCCAGCATCATTGGCAAAGTAAAGTGCGACCAAGTGAGGGTGTTTCTTAAATACTACGGTCATGGAGGCGAGCCATGAGCGATTATCAAGAGCTGATGTTCTGCCATCAACTAAACTGCTGTATGATATTAAGTCTAGAGTCGTAAAAATGGGTGCCGCAGTCTGTTTGAACTTATTTTCGATATGATGGCTGTTTTCTACACTCAGCTCTTTTGCCGTTTTGGTCAGTAATTGGTGGGCATGGTGATAGCTGATATAGATGAGAACTGAGCCAAAAATTGCGGTTAGTAAAATAAACAAAGTGCCAACGTGGATACTTAGCGAATAGCGGCGTATTTTCATCCAATGTCCCTGCGTCATTATTCAGTCGTAAGCAAAGTTCACCAGCTTTACTTTTTCTCAATAAATAGAGGATAGTATCTAACCTGAGAGGGTGTGGAACTTTTATTCAATCAGTGACGGAGGAAACAGAATGCATTTGGTTGTTGACACTCATACACATACGTATGCCAGTGGTCACGCATATAGTACGATTATAGAAAATGCGCGGGCAGCAAAAGAACAGGGGTTATCCATCCTATGCACAACGGATCACGCAGATAGCATGCCGGGAGCGCCTCACTACTGGTTCTTCGCGAATCAAAAGATTCTGCCAAGATTTCTCGATGGCGTAGCAATCATTCGCGGCTGCGAAGCGAATCTCCTCAATACCGATGGTGATATTGATTTACCTTATGACGCGCTTAAACATCTGGATTGGGTGATCAGTAGTTTTCATGAGCCCGTATTCAGACCTTCAACGAAGCAAGAGCATACGACGGCGTTAATTAACGTCATTCGCAATGGCAAGATCGATGCACTTGGCCATCTGGGCAATCCTAATTTTGATTTTGATTTTGAAGCGGTTATCAAAGTCGCTGCACAATACAATGTTGCGGTGGAAGTGAATAACAGTACTTTACTAGGCCACAGCCGAGTGGGAAGTGTTGACCGATGCTATGCGATTATAGAAATTGCGAAGCAGTATGGTGCGTACATTACGACTGGTACTGACTCGCACTTTTGTGACTCGATTGGTAAATTCGACCATGCTAAAACATTACTCGATAAAGTGGGCGTCAAACCTGAACAGGTTATTACCAGCAGCGCTGCTAGATTTCTGGATTTTCTAGCAATAAGAGGAAGAACGCCTATCGATGAGTTTGTACGCCATTTTACCTAAAATTGACTTTTATTCTGGCATAAGTCGACTATGCTTTTCGCTAGGTATTACAATAATTCAATAGAATCAAAAGGAAGCATTATGAAAAGAGCATTGTTACTGATTGGCGCGGTATTGCTATCTACCAACGCATTTGCCGATAGTCATGGGCACGATGATCTCGAAAAACTCATGAAAGGATTCAAAACAGAATTCAAAGCAGCGGCAGATGCGAAATCTGTCGATGAAATGAAGTCTGCCATCATGAAATTCGATCACCTTGTAGCTGAAGCCAAGAAAGGCGATTATCCAGCAAAAGAAGCGCCAACTTTCGAACAAGGCTTCGATAAACTTGCTGCTGCACTCGATAAAGTTGAAATGTCTCTGGATAAAGGCGATCTTAAACAAGCGAAGGAAGACATGCGTTCTGTGGACGATGTGCGTAAAGAGTTTCACAAAAAACTCAAGTAACTTACGTTAAAAGTAAATTGAATTGAAGGGCGCTTACGAAAAGCGCTCTTTTAGTTTATCACTCATAAAATCCAAGAAAACCCGAATTCTATTGGGCATAAATTGAGTCTGAGCGTATTGCATGACGATTGCTCCGTGATAGTTACTGCGAATCGTCCAAGGCTCTAATACTCTGACCACCTCACCTTTTTCAAGCGCGTCTTTAACGACAAAGTCGTGAAAAATCCCAATACCTAACCCACTTTTTACCCCATTAAGTCTCATCTGAGAGTGATTTAGAGCATATCGTCCAGACACTTCGACAGAAAATAGAGCATCGCCTTGCTGAAATGTCCATGTGTTATCGCGCGATGTCTCAGCAAGATACAGACAATCATGTTGCTGCAAGTCATTAGGATGGTCTGGGATTCCTCGCTGTTCTAAATAGTTGGGACTTGCACACAGGACCAGATGGGTGGTGCAGATTTCCTTCAGTACCAGTTTTTCATCGGGTTTATCTGTTAGGAGGAATGCGATATCGATGTTTTCCTTGATAAGATCGATATTGCCGTCAACCGCTCTGAGCTTTAACTGGATGTCGGGGTACTGTTTTAAGAAAGGAATCACAAAGGGCTGTAATACAGAAAACAGAAACGCTTCTGGTGCCGAAACCGTAATTGATCCAACAGGCTCCAAATGGTCGGCGGTGGACATCTCTATAGCTTGTTGCGCGGCGTTTACCATAATAACGCTTTGCTCGTAAACACGTTGTCCCGCTTGTGTGATGACTAAGCTGCGGGTCGTTCTCTCAAACAGTTTTACCCCGAGCGACTTTTCCAGTCGAGTAATCAGTTTGCTAAGCGCCGAAGGCGTAATATCGAGTTTTTTGGCTGCTGCAGTAAAACTGCCTTCCTGCACGATCAAAATGAAGGTAGCAAGGTCGGGAAGTAAGCTAATGAGTTTGGTTTGCAGCATAAGGTTTTGGTCTCAATAGGAATCCGGCGACACTTTCGCAAATCCCAATTCTATTAGCAACTTCTTTTGCACTAGCTATGAATACCGAGAACTTTTAACTTCCGATAAATCGTGTTTCTGCTAATACCAAGTAATCGAGCCATTTTACTGATGTTCCCTCCCGTTTCCCGGTACGTTTTCTCAAGCTCATGCTCAATGGTGGTCTGGAGATCATTTACATCACGGGTACTGCGATGCTGGTGGATTTCTTTGACTAGGTGGCCAGGTACATGGTGCAAGTACAGTTCCGGTTCATCACTGGCCAGTAAGCAGGAGACTTTCATCATATTGTCGAGCTCACGGATATTTCCCGGCCAAGAATACTGGCAGAGAGCGTCTAATAGCTCAGGTGATAGCGTTTGTGATTTAAGACGATATTTTGCGTGGATCTGCGCAATCAATGTTTGTTTATCCTGCCTGTCTTTGAGTGATGGCAGAGAGACCACAAGCCCGTTCAAACGATAATATAAATCCTGTCGGAACACGCCTTGCTCGACTAGGCTTGGCAAATCTTTATGGGTGGCTGCAATGACCTGAATATCAATTTGTTCCGGCTGAGCAGAGCCGACCGGAACGACGGTCTTGTCCTGCAGTACGTGTAAGAGACGACACTGGGCATCAAGTGGCATGTCAGCAATCTCATCAAGAAATAAAATGCCTTTATCAGCCTGACGAATTTTTCCTTTAAACCCTTTGCTGCTTGCTCCGGTAAATGCGCCAGCTTCATAACCAAACAGTTCCGACTCGATTAGATCTTTTGGAATCGCTCCACAGTTGACCGTAACAAGAGGGTTTTGATTACGTACGCTTTGTTGATGCAGTGCTTTTACGAATTCGTTTTTACCAACACCCGTTTCACCAAGTATTAAGATAGGAATATCATTATTGATGAGCTTTTGAGCCTGTTGCCAGGCGCGTTCGATTTGTTGATCGCCGTAGTGTAATTGGCTCGATTCGTGAAAAATCGGTTGTTTGCTACTTACTGAACGACGTTTATTCTTTAAACAATACTCCTCAAAGACAAGATGACTTTGGTTGTCTTCATAGATCATTTCGATAGACAAGCCTACGACGCTAGATTGGTGCAGTAATTGATTTGCAATGTGGTTGCTGGCAATAATTCTACCGTCATCATCGGCGATTACGACGCCTTGCCAGCCGGTTTTTAACAACGTTTCATCAAGCGCTAAATGAATACGCGTTGTACTTGATGGAATATGGTTGAGCAGATGATTTTCAACCAGCTGTACCATATTTTGCACGAGCATTTGCGTTGATAGATCATGTTGATGTTGTTCGCTAGTTATATCAAGAATGCCGAGTAGTTGACCGCTATGGTCGAAGATAGGCGATGCTGAACAACTGATGAATTGATGCTGGTGGATGTAGTGTTCATCGCCAATGATCGTGACGGCTCGTTGTTCAATCAGCGCTGTTCCTATGGCGTTGGTCCCTTTGATCTCTTCAGTCCAGAAACTTCCAGAAGAAAGCGCAATTTCATTTAGCTTTTCCTTAAACCTAGGCAGTCCCCAGCTAGTGAGGATAACGCCCTCATGGTCTGTCAGTATAAGTCGGCTATCACAGTGCAAAAATACCTGATTGAACAAGGGAAGAGCGCATTTCTCGACAGCATGAATCAATATTTCGGCTTTCTCTTTTCTAGCGCTTAATTGTGCCAATTCAAGCCGTCGATGTTCAGGGCTTGTTTTTTGTTCCAATCCTGCTTGATGACTTCGTCCCCAGGAAGTCATTAACCAGTCTTTTGATGGAGGTGATAGCAGCATATATGTCCCATTCTGTAACAGTATTGGTGTGTCAAAATGTGACACTTGAACAATGAATTTTCTTATTAATCAATGAGTTTTGATTATTTTGTGGTTTTTAAACTTTTGTTAATCATAGTGTTACATTTATTTAACAACAAGTTTGGGTGTGTTGGTCTGTGAT
Organism: Vibrio viridaestus; assembly: GCF_003856525.1. Classification (GTDB taxonomy): domain Bacteria; phylum Pseudomonadota; class Gammaproteobacteria; order Enterobacterales; family Vibrionaceae; genus Vibrio; species Vibrio viridaestus. The sequence continues at coordinate 177,802 of NZ_RJVQ01000005.1, read as the reverse complement.
TTGCACAACAGAGAATAATAGGTGGGGACACATCCACCCTTGTAACACAGCCAAAACGTAAAACAAAAGGACGACGAATATGTTATATGCTCAACCAGGTTCAAAAGACTCAGTAGTAACGTTCCGCTCGCACTACGATAATTTTATTGGCGGAGAATGGGTGAAACCCGTGGACGGTGAATACTTCGATAACGTTTCGCCAGTCAACGGGAAAATGTATTGTCAGGTAGCAAGATCAAACGAAAAAGATATTAGCTTAGCACTGGATGCAGCGCACAAAGTCCGCGCATCATGGGCGGCAACCAGCGTAACGGAAAGAAGCAATATTCTACTTAAAATCGCCGATCGAATTGAACAGCATCTTGAAGAATTGGCTGTTGCAGAAACGTGGGAAAATGGTAAGCCTGTGCGTGAAACGCTGGCTGCTGACCTACCTTTGGTAGTCGATCATTTCCGTTATTTCGCTGGTTGTATCCGAGCTCAGGAAGGTTCGGCTGCTGAATTGGATGCGACCACAGCAAGTTACCATTTCCCTGAACCTATCGGTGTGGTAGGGCAAATTATTCCTTGGAACTTTCCAATGTTGATGGCAGCGTGGAAGTTAGCACCAGCGTTGGCTGCTGGCTGCTGCGTTGTGATGAAACCAGCTGAACAAACACCTGTCTCCATATTGGTCTTGATGGAAAAGATAGGTGACCTTATCCCTGCGGGTGTTATCAATGTGGTAAACGGTTATGGTAACGAAGCAGGTCAGGCGCTGGCGACCAGTAATCGTATTGCCAAACTAGCCTTCACTGGCTCGACATCGGTTGGTAACCATATTCTGAAATGTGCAGCAGATAACCTCATTCCATCGACTGTTGAGTTGGGCGGTAAATCTCCGAATATCTATTTTGCAGACATCTTCAACTATGAAGATGAATATCTTGATAAGTGCGTTGAAGGAATTCTGCTTGGCTTCTTCAACCAGGGTGAGGTGTGTACGTGTCCATCTCGAGTTCTGATTCAGGAATCCATCTACGACAAGTTTATCGCTAAGGTGGTTGAGAAAGCACAATCGATCAAACAGGGGAACCCACTGGATACCGATACTCAGGTGGGAGCTCAGGCATCGCAAGAGCAGTTTGATAAGATTCTTAGCTACTTGCAGGTGGGCAAAGACGAAGGCGCTCAAGTCCTACTCGGTGGTAATTCTGCACCACAGGCAGGTGACATAGAGCAGGGGTATTACATTCAGCCCACCATGTTTAAAGGTAACAACAAGATGCGCGTATTCCAGGAAGAGATTTTTGGTCCGGTTATCGCCATCACAACATTCAAAGATGAAGCTGAAGCTCTCGAAATTGCCAATGACACGGAATATGGCCTCGGAGCCGGAGTTTGGACTCGCGATCAAAATTTAGCGTACAGAATGGCGCGAAATATTGAAGCTGGGCGAGTTTGGGTCAACTGTTATCATGCTTATCCGGCGCACGCAGCGTTCGGTGGTTACAAGAAATCAGGTATCGGTAGAGAGACACACAAGATGATGCTCGGCCACTATCAAAACACCAAAAACATGTTAGTGAGTTATAGCGTTAATCCATTAGGGTTCTTCTGATACTTCCTTCCTCCCTCTTCACGCCTTATGTTGAGGCGTGGGTAGTGTCTACGACACTTTTGGCGCTCATCTCGCGGAGCGCCTTTTTCATATCGGTCAAACAGTCACTCTATAATTTCGATTATTTGTGAAATAGATTCATTAATGATTTTCCTGCCATAGGGATAATCGCTTTCTAATACATAGATTACACTTATTAGAATAACCATGTTTACAGTGTAAATACCGTCAAGACAGAGTATCACTGAGACAGAACATAAAAGGGATTCACAATTATGGCATCAGCATTTTATCAACACATTCAGAAGCAAATAGAAGATGTGAAAGAAGAGGGCTTGTACAAGTCTGAACGTATCATTACATCAGCACAAAAAGGTGAAGTCGATATTGCCTCCGGTGAGAAAGTACTTAACTTTTGCGCCAACAACTACCTCGGATTAGCAAATCATCCAGAACTGATTAAAGCCGCGCAACAAGGTATGGATGAGCATGGTTTTGGTATGGCATCGGTGCGTTTTATCTGTGGTACGCAAGATTCCCACAAAGTGCTTGAACAAAAGCTATCGACCTTTCTTGGTAAAGAAGACACGATTCTTTACACCTCATGTTTTGATGCCAATGCTGGTTTATTTGAGACCATTTTAGACAAAGAAGATGCAATCATCTCAGATTCCCTAAACCATGCATCGATTATTGATGGTGTTCGCCTGTGTAAAGCCATGCGTTTCCGTTATGCGAACAACAATATGCAAGAGCTAGAAGAACAGCTGATTGCTGCCGACACCGCAGGAGCACGCCATAAATTGATCGTCACTGATGGTGTATTTTCAATGGATGGTATCGTAGCTGACCTACCTGCAATTTGTGATTTGGCGGAAAAATACGACGCCCTTGTTGTAGTCGATGATTCACACGCCGTTGGATTTATGGGTGAGAATGGTCGTGGTACTCACGAATATCATAATGTGATCGATCGTATCGATATCATCACTGGTACGCTTGGTAAAGCGATGGGGGGGGCGTCTGGTGGTTATACATCTGGTAAAAAAGAAGTGATCGACTGGTTACGCCAACGTTCTCGTCCATACCTATTTTCTAACTCTGTAGCGCCGGCTATCGTTTCAGCGTCAATTCGTGTTATCGATCTATTGGCTGAAAGCGGTTCGTTGCGCGATCAGCTTTGGGCAAACGTAGCGCATTTCCGTACTCGTATGAGTGAAGCCGGTTTTACTCTCGCTGGCGCTGATCATGCCATTATTCCAATCATGCTTGGCGATGCCAAAGTTGCCGCTGAATTTGCAGAACGCGCTTTAGAAAAAGGTGTTTACGTGATCGGTTTTTCTTTCCCAGTTGTTCCAAAAGGGCAGGCTCGTATCCGTACGCAAATGTCTGCGGCACACAGTCGTGAAGAGCTCGATCGCGCTATCGATGTCTTTATCGAAGTCGGCAAAGATATGGGCATCATCGCTTAAATAGCGTATGAACCAACAATATATTAAGTGTTCAATTTCTCGAGAAATATATGAAAATTAAAGCATTATCCAAGCTAAAACCAGAGGAAGGAATTTGGCTTACTGATGTGGAAATGCCAAAGATTGGCCATAACGATCTTTTAATTAAGATTAAGAAAACTGCTATTTGTGGTACTGATGTACATATCTACAACTGGGATGAATGGTCGCAAAAGACGATTCCGGTTCCTATGGTTGTGGGACATGAATATGTGGGTGAAGTTGTAGAAGTTGGTCATGACGTTCGAGGCTTTGAAGTCGGAGACCGTGTTTCTGGTGAAGGTCATATCACTTGTGGACATTGTCGTAACTGCCGAGGCGGTCGTACACACCTTTGCCGAAATACGATTGGTGTAGGTGTAAATCGTACGGGTGCCTTTGCTGAGTATTTAGTTATTCCTGCATACAATGCGTTTAAGATCCCCGCTGAAATATCTGATGATCTGGCATCTATTTTCGACCCGTTCGGTAATGCCGTTCATACTGCTTTGTCTTTTGATCTTGTTGGTGAAGACGTGTTAATTACCGGAGCCGGCCCGATTGGCATCATGGCTGCAGCAGTCGCTAAACATGTTGGCGCTCGTCATGTTGTGATTACTGACGTAAACGAATACCGTTTGGATCTCGCCAGAAAAATGGGGGTGACCCGCGCAGTTAACGTTGCTCAAGAAAATCTAAAAGATGTCATGGCGGAACTTAACATGACGGAAGGGTTTGACGTTGGTCTGGAAATGTCAGGTGTTCCTGCGGCTTTCACCTCAATGCTCGATACCATGAACCACGGCGGCCGTATTGCTCTGTTAGGTATTCCACCATCGGACATGGCTATCGACTGGAACAAAGTTATCTTTAAAGGTTTAGTCATTAAAGGTATCTACGGCCGAGAAATGTTCGAAACTTGGTACAAGATGGCAAGCCTGATTCAATCTGGTTTAGATCTGACACCAATTATCACTCATCATTTCAATATTGATGATTTTCAAAAAGGCTTCGACACCATGCGTAGCGGAGCTTCTGGGAAAGTTATTCTGGATTGGGAATAACATTTAAGACGCTCCGAAAGGAGCGTTTTTTATTATGGATTTCCGAATAGACAGGTTCAAATTATTTTCCAATAGCGTTTATGGTTTACTAACTCGACTTTTCCAATGTGTAGTGAGTAAAAATTAAGTTCACTTTAACCAGCTATATCCAAGCAACTTTTCAATCATTCTCTCGCCTTCGTACCAATACCCATATCCTGCATCTGTATGGATGTGACCAGCTCCAGGAATTATCACGATTTCACTGTTCCAAGTAGTCGCCAGAAACTGTGCTCTGGAAAGGGAAAGGTGTTCATCATTATCACTGCATACAAGAATGCTAGGAAAGGACAGCGGAAGCAGTGGAAGTGGACGTTGAACACAGATTGGAGGTATAGCTGATGGAGCATCAACATCTGCAGGAGCGACGAGAAGTGCGCCAATAACTTTATCTGATGAATAGGTTGATGCCCATTGAGCTATCGTTACTGAACCGCAGCTATGCCCAACAAGTAATACATTGCCAGATATGTTGGAGATAGTTGAATTTAAGGCTTCGATCCATTCGATACGATTTGGGACTAACCAATCTTTCTGTTGAACTCTCACAGTATTACTATAATTTCGCTCGATAATGCTTTGCCAATGATCAGGACCCGAATTTGTGTAACCTGGCACTAAAACAATAGTCGTATCCATGAAGACTTATCTCTCCCTATATTTGTTATCAATTGACTAACCATAATACTCTACCTGCGATTAGCATATTTAACTAATGGGGTTCAGCAGTTTGATACTACGGATGTAAATTATTTCGGCCCCTTTGTATGTTTCATAGGTTCTTCGAACTGATTGTATCTGAGTATCTCTTGACCAAATTTTAGTAATGCGACAAGGTGAAGACAATTTGGTCTGCGAATCTAATCTAATGTGCTGCTGAATCTAAGAGGAACTTTGTGGAAGTTGAAATTGAAAAATCGAATTCAATAGAGTTAGCATCAGAACTCACAAGATTAAATATGCGCCTATATTATCAGGTAAGAAATATCATTTGGGATCAGAAAAAATACGAAGAAAATTGGTCTCAGTTTGAGAGCTTTGATGTGAAGTATCAGGGAGCATGGGTCGGCATAATCAGATTTTCGAGTGATGACAATGCTCTTTATATCCGAGATATTCAAATCTCACCAAAGTACCAAAATCTTGGTATTGGCTTATCATGTTTGAGATACGCGTTAGAGAAAGCAAAGTCACGCTCGTTAAGCCGACTTAGACTACTCGTTTTCAGTGAAAATCTAGCTTTAAATCTCTACAAGACATTTGGCTTTCGAGATTTAGGTGAATCTGATGGATTGATTAAAATGGAAATGTTTGTAAAAGCCAGTGTCGAGTCAAATAATCCGCTTTAACTCACCTTTGCCCAAAATAATTCAGAGCAAAAGTTCTTGCCCACTTATTTCCTAGTTCTTTCACCTACCCAAAGTTATTCGAAATAGTTTGGAAATCAGTATTTTAATAATCATTAGGAATTATGCAGTCTAACATCCGGTAACTTTACTAGCCTATTGACTATAAAATGAACTTATATTAAAAGGTTGCATAATTATATGAAAGGTGGCTAAAAGCCGTATATAAAGTGTTAGGTAAATGGGGGAATAATGAGTTCGAGAGTAATCGAGGTAGTAGATTATAGACATGTATGGATTGATGAATTTAATCAAGAGAGAAGGCTGCTACAGTCTGTCTTGAATCTACATAATGTGGTGGACATTCATCATATTGGCAGTACTTCAGTCAAAGATCTTTGTGCGAAACCAGTCATCGATATACTCATAGAAGTAAACTCTTTAGAAGAGCTAGATAACGAAAATAATCTTATGGAGTCACTTGGATACAAGGTGAAAGGTGAGTCTGGCATAACTGGTAGACGTTATTTCCAAAAAGGTGGTATACAACGAAGTCACCAAGTTCATGCGTTTATAGTGGGTTCTCCAGATGCAAAAAGGCATATTGCTTTCCGGGATTATTTAAATGCATTCCCAGAAATTGCGGCGTTATATGGCAATTTAAAGCGAGAAGGTGCTGCAATTTGTGATAATGACATTAATCTGTATTGCAACCACAAAGACAGTTTTATCAAAGAACACGAAGCAAACGCACTCCGCTGGAGATTTACTTAACAAATATCCAAGGTTACAAGATACTTTTTTGTATCTGAATTGATTGTATTACGTCATACTTGCTCAGAAGGTTCTGTCCTATTTCACTTTAGAATACCGCTATAAAAGCACTTTAATCAAAACCTCCGGTTATGTGACAAGATAACATCTTGATTAGCGTGATTAAGACCGCCGGTTCATTAATCAATTGTCTCCGCGCTGTTCTTTTTCTACTTGCTGCTCTTGAATGATTTTAAGTAGCGAAGGCAAGAAGTCTCGCTCTATAAACGATTCATTATTCCAGATCTTAGACTTCATTAACGCTTTGGGACAATGGAAAAGTAGCGAGTCAACCGTTACTTTAATCACTGACTTTGGTTTTGTCTTTCCGTCTAGACAATGCTCTCTGAGTTCGTCGTCATTGTGGATGGATGCGGTACCCCTAATACGCACAATATCTTCTATGCCGGGCACAATAAACAACAAGCCAACTTGTGGATTGGTGATGATGTTGGTTAGGGTATCTAAACGATTGTTACCTGAGCTGTCGGGAAATGCCAACGTTTTATCGTCCAGCACTTTGACGAAACCCGCGTCGCCACCACGTGGCGAGAGATCCAAAAAGCCATCTTGATTCGTTGAAGAAAGAAAAAATAATCGGCTGTTTTTGATGAAAGTACGAGCATGCTTATCTAAGTGTTTGATGTCTTTTGCCACTGCTAACGGGTGAGGGTTGTTATACAGCTCTCTCAATTCTTCTAATGTCGTTATTTGAGTCATTTGATACTTTACTTTGGCTATCCATTAACATGTTGCGTAAGTTATATAGGATTTTATTGAAATTAGTTCTCATTATCATCATATAACTGATGGCGGGAGTCAAATAAAGCCAATAAAACGGATATCGGCTTTCCCCAAATTATGAGATCGAGTTAGTTATCTCGATTTTATCAACTAACATCGACGTAATGTGAAGGCGCAAGCGTAATAGTAATAAGTATCCAGACTCTCTGCCCATATTACCTTTTCTGACTTTACCAGACGCACTATTTATTGCGGTTACGAAGCATTATAAAAAAAGCGCTTCTTTTGAAGCGCTTGTTATTACAATGCGTTGTGCCAGTTTAGTATTCTGACGATCTCACTCTGTGAAATCTACAGTTCACCCATTCGAATGCGCTCTGAACGAGAGCGTAAATATTCCAGTGTGAGAAGAAGTAGCATTGAAACCACAACGAGCAGTGTTGCAACCGCTAGGATTGTCGGATTGATTTCTTCACGCAAGCCAGAAAACATCTGGCGTGGAATCGTTCTTTGTTCCGGCCCGGCTAGGAATAACACCACAATAACTTCATCAAAGGAGGTGACGAAAGCGAATAGCGCTCCGGATATTACGCCCGGGCGGATAAGCGGCATGATGACTTTAAAGAATGTGTAAGTCGGTTTGGCCCCCATACCCAATGATGCGTTCACCAGTGAATAATCGAAGCCCGCTAATGCTGCGTTAACCGTAATGATTACAAATGGTGTCCCCAACGCTGCGTGGGCGATGATAACCCCTAAATAGCTTCCGGCCAGATTGAATTGAGTATAAAAGAAGAACATACCCGCCGCGGTAATGATCAATGGGACTATCATTGGTGAAAGTAACATCGCCATAATAGCGCGCTGGAATGGCATATCTGAATTACTCATCCCAATCGCAGCTAATGTACCAAGAACGGTCGCGATAATGGTTGCACAGATACCAATAAAGAAACTGTTTTTAATAGCCAGTATCCATTGGTCATCAGCGAATATCTGTTGATACCACTCAAGCGAATAGGCATCAGGATCCAGTGCTAACATGCCATCGGTAAACGTAAAGAAGGGCTCTGCGTTGAAGGACAGCGGGACAATAATTAGTATCGGCAGCATCAAAAAGACCAATACCAAATACGCAGTGGCCGATAAACTGATCGAACCTAGTTTCTGTAGTGGTGAGTAGTAGCGAGGAAATCGAAACATATCTTAGCCCAACTTAATGTTATTGACGCCGACAAGGCGATCGTAAATCCAATATAGCAGTACGATAAGGATCAGTAGCAGACTGCCTAAAGCCGCGGCTAGCTCCCAGTTGTTAGAGGACTGCATGTGGAAAGCGATAATATTACTGATCATCTGTCCGTCGGTACCGCCTACCAACGCTGGCGTAATGTAGTAACCAATCGAAATAATAAATACTAGAAGCGCACCGGCACTTAGGCCCGGTAACGTCATCGGAAAATAAATCTTAAAAAAAGCTGGCATGGGTTTGGAACCCAGAGACAGCGCTGCTCGGAAATAGCTCGGGTCGATATTCTTCATGACGCTGTACAAAGGCAGCACCATGAACGGCAACAGAATATGAGTCATAGCGATGACGGTTGCAAATTCGGTATAGAGCATCTCCAGCGGTTGATCGATTATCCCAATGCTTTGGAGAGTACTGTTGACCACTCCATTCGTTTGCAGAAGCGCTATCCATGAAGTGGTTCGAACTAATAATGACGTCCAAAACGGAAGTAGTACGAAGACCATCAGTGTGTTCGCTTTTCTGCTGCTAGTGTTCGCCAAATAGTAAGAGAGAGGAAAGGCGAGTAGGGCAGTCAGCAGTGTTATCGTCAGAGCTATTCGTAGGCTTCGCCAGTACAGCTTGAGATAGATTTGGGTGTCACGAGCTTCGATATTACCTGCGTGATCACGTTCGAGATCCATTGCTGTCAGGTAATAACGCTCGGTCCACACGCCACCAAGCTTTTTCATCGCTGTCCAAATCTCTGGATTTTTCCATTTTTTGTGTGTAGCAAGGAGCTGTTTACCTTCTCCTGTTTGTAACTCTGCGGTATCAATACGTTTTAGCTTTCTTGCTGTGGATTTAATTAGGCTTGATGATCCAGGAACTGCACGGTTGAGTTCTTCAGCCAATTTCCCTGAATTGCGATCACTCGCCAAAGTCTGAAGCTCAACACTAAATGCTTCTAATACTGGAGCTGGAGGGAGTGTTTTTTTAGATGCATCCCATTGCTTCATTTCTGCGAGTGTCTGTGGAATCAATTGTGCAACCGTTGGGTGATAGACACTTCGGTAGAGCATAGTTGCAATGGGTGCAAGAAATGCCAGCGTCACAAAGCACAAAAGGGGTAGCGTAAACGCCAGTAAACGGATTTTCTTACGCCTCAACTGTTTCTGACTGTGGGCTATCTCTTCAATACTTAAATGTGCTGACATTTCTTTCTCCTAGATTACTTGAGTAGCCATTCGTTAAACTTCTCGCCTAGTGATTCGCCATAATCGGCCCAGAAAACACTAGAAGCTTTCAAACCTTCATCAAGGTGAGAAGATGGCAGCATAGGAATCACGCTCTTATCAACATACTTGTATGATGATTGTCTTGTTGGACCATAAGCGATGTCTGGCATGCCTGATAGCGGTTTAGAACCTGTCGCGTAACGGATAAATTCTTGTGCTACTTTCTTGTGTTTGGTGCCTTTAACCACGGCCCATACGTCTAAGTCGTACAAGTGACCATCCCAAACCATTTCAAATGGCTTACCTTCGGCTTTGATAGCGTTGAAGATACGACCGTTTGCTGCCTGAACCATCACAGCACCACCATCGTTTAGCAATTGAGGAGCCTGAGACCAAGAGTCAAACCACACAATGTCATCTTTGATTGTTGCCAGTTTATCTAGCGCTCGTTGTTGACCTTCTTCTGTTTCAAGTACTTCATACACTTTTTCTTTTGGCACACCATCGGCTAGAAGAGCCCATTCCATATTCACCTGAGGACGCTTACGTAAAGCACGTTTACCTGGGAATTTCTTAGTATCAAAGAGATCTTCCACTGTCATTGGCTTGCCGCCTTTGATAGTGTCTTTGTTGTATGCGTATAGAACGGTCCATACGATGTTACCCACACCACATTCATTCGCGAGCGCTTCTTTTGCGAAGTCTTTTGCTGCTGGAGTACCATCATCACCTGCAGGCAAGGTATCCATAGGGAAAGGTTCTAACAGACCTTCTGAACAAGCACGCTCAAGGTCGATTACTTCCATATCGATAACATCCCAAAGTACGTTACCACTCTCAACCTGAGCTTTTAGCTCCGCGACACCGCCAGAATAGTTTTCAAAAAGGATCTTGTTGCCGGTTTCCGCCATATATGGGTCAAGCATGTACTTTTGCTGGGTTTCTCCGTAAGAGCCACCAAATGAAACAGCAGTAAACTGTTCAGCTGCAACACTTGTACTTAGTGCACCTGCCAGGAGCAGCGCAAGGGATTTTTTACTGATCATGTAGATTCCTTTCATGTTGATAGTTTGGGTTGTAAATCTGGTTTATGGTTTCTCTAACGCCAGTGCTGTTGTTGCTGACCAGGTTAGCTTTGTGATTTCACCAGGTTTGAAGCTTGGTGCCTGTTGATCATTAAGTACCTTGACCATTACCTCAGTCTTATCGCCGAGCTCAAATAGGTAACGTATAAAGTCGCCTACATAAAGATGAGTGATAAACTTGGCTTTGATGCTGTTGTCGTTGTGAGACGTTGGAGTACCAATAAATAGATTTTCTGGACGAACAGTCAGAATGCATTCCTGACCAGGTTCGAGTTTGTTGGGAGAAATCGCGCGGACTCGGCTTTCATCTCCAAGAGTTAGCTCAAAGAAGTCGCCATTTCTCTCGTGTACGTACGCAGGGATATTGTTGTTCTCGCCGATAAAGTCGGCAACAAAGGCATTCGCAGGCTCTTCATATAAAGTATCCGGGCTGGCACATTGCTGAACAACACCGTTATTAAACACAGCGATTCTGTCTGACATCGTCAGTGCTTCAGTTTGATCATGAGTCACGTAGATAGCCGTAAAGCCAATCTTTTCATGCAGACGTTTGATTTCAAATTGCATCTGCTCACGAAGGTTTTTATCTAGTGCACCGAGAGGTTCATCCATAAGTACAATGGATGGTTCAAAGATGAGTGATCGCGCAAGAGCTACCCTCTGTTTTTGACCTCCAGACAACTGACCAGGATAACGTTTTCCAAACTGTTCGAGTTCGATTAAAGCTAATGAATCATTGACACGTCGCTTAATCTCTTGTTCGGGTAGCTTGCGTACTTTTAGAGGGTAGGCGAGGTTTTCTGCCACAGTCATATGAGGGAAAAGAGCGTAATGCTGGAATACCATTCCGATATTTCGATCATAAGGCGCCACGTCGGTAATTGGTCGTCCATCTACCAGAATTTCACCGCTTGTCACGTCTTCAAATCCTGCTAGCATCATTAGACAGGTTGTTTTTCCTGAACCAGAAGGTCCTAGCAGAGTGACGAATTCTCCCTGACGAATATCCAGGTTGAATTCCTTTACCACCAAAGTGCTCTGATCGTAGCTCTTTTTTACCTTCTTAAATTGTACGTATTTTTCATTACACGTGTCGCTCATCTAATCCTCACTAGCTCATCGTCGAGTCCTCTCCATTTTGAGGACAGATGTCTCGATATAAATCACATTTCTAGTACGAAGCACCGAAATTAACCAATATTGTGTTTATTTGGTGCAAATAACGTTCAAATAATACTGATTTATATGGTGAATGAGTTGTCTGCAAGACCCATACCAATTAGGTGGGTTTTTGTAATAGATTGATATTACTTGCTTATGTGTTTGGTTCTATATCGATATGGAATGCGGGATAGACGGAGTAATTTTTGATCTAATCTTTTTGAAAGCGATATTCGACGAACAAGCAAATAATTGTTATGTTATAACATTTATGTTAGTGATACTCATTAGGTGAACATAATTCTTTGGGCTGTAATTAAGGGCGTTACTCATAGGTTTTTGTGTGTCGGGTCATTACCTTTAAATTTTAAAAATTTAGAGCAACGCCTTTTTGAAGAGCTCAATCGACTTCGAACCCTTGAATCGAGTATTGAACAGGTACTGCAAGAGCTGCAGTAAGTTCTCTATATATAAGCAGAGAAAATATATTGGTATGAAAAAGCAAAAGAGCCCATGTATTGATGTGTGTGATTTTTCACATCCTAAAGGTTGGTGTTTGGGCTGCGGTAGGACTCGCGAAGAATGTAAGTCTTGGAAGGCGATGAAGCCGTACGCAGCAAATATCTTAAATAAAGAGCTAAAAAAGCGAATGGTGCAAATTCAGCATGAGTCTTAGGGTTTTTGTCCGGCTACATTGAGATTTCAGTATTATGTAAATGCGTATTAGCCCCATCAGTAGGGTTAATGCGCAGGCCACGGTACTAGCCAAACGGTTATGGTGAAATGCTGTGGCTTATGGTTACAGGCTCGCTCAGAAAGCTGTCATTTCACGGGATCACTTTATGATTCATTGTTTATGATGTAACTCAGTTTATTTTTTAAAACACTAAATGCTGATTCCGCACTGCTTTGTGGATTGGAAAGGTGGGTGATAAGAGTCATCAAGTAACAGTCAAAAATGATGTCTGCTTGCTGTGGACCTATATTGGCGTTCGGATTTGAAAAAATCTGTTGTATTTGAGTTTGGATATGAGCGAATTTATCAAGTTGCCATAAAGCGTCATTAAGCAATACTCGTCCCAATTCCGGGTAAAGAAAGTAGTAGTCGTAATAGGCCCGGCAAAGCCGCAAAAGATCCTCATATGTGGGGCATTCTAATCGTTTTACTTCAGACTCAAATATATGCGCTATCTTTTTTTCCATCCCAGCCCTGAGAAGATCGACTTTAGTGGCGAAATGACTAAATACGGTACCATCAGAAACTTTAGCCGCACGGGCGATTGCCCGAGTAGTCGTTTGCTCATATCCATCCTGTTCAAACAACGCCCAAGCTTTTTCAAGGATATGTTGCTTTGTTCTTTCTCGTTTCGTTGTTTGCACCATGTTGCTCCGCTCACATAATTTAAAATTGAGTGTACTCATTTTTGTATTTATTTGCAAAATTGAGCGCGCTCATATTATTATTGAGCGCGCTCAATTTGTGGGGAGACCAAAATGAAATTAATCGGGTTTACTATTTATTTGCCATTCCAATTTGTATTTTCTTATGTTGTCGCACCGTGTTTAATATTGGTTTTACTTTTAGGTGGGGTAATTCTACTGTGCATTATTGGCGGTAAAGATATTCGTACTGCATTTCTTAATGAATTCATCAGTTTTCGACAATACTCTTGCTCGGAGGGAAAGTGATGTCAGTATGTTTTAAAAAAAACAATGCCCATGTCTTGTGGTTTAGAGAGTGAGAAAAGATATGGCCATTACGTAGATAGTTTTGAAGTGGTTGTGTCTCGTGAGTTGTCAGCAAAATTGGTGTATTACGCCATTTTTGCCTATCTGCCTAAGTCAATTCAATTGGCCTTGGTCGTACGTAATAAGTTGGTATCTCTTTTTGGTTTTAGGCCTTCATTGACAGTACTTTCGGTGCCGGTAGAAGACCTATCTGCTGGAACTCAATGCGGTGATCTCATTTTTTACAGAGTTGATGATGACGAAGTCATATGTGCGACTAATGAGCGTCATCTTGATATCTGGTTATCAGTTCAAAGAGTCGGTAATCAAATGTACGCTGTGACTACATTAGTCAATACGCATAGTTGGCTTGGAAGACTCTATTTAATGGTGATTAGACCATTACATAAATTGGTGGCACGTCAGGCAATCTTGTCTGCGTTGAATCATCAGCGCCTGTAGATTTTATCAATAGGGCATACAGGCGAGGGAACCAATATACGATGATAACTGTAAGTAGCTAGAAGTTAGTTAGGACATCAAACCGATATATCGAGGAAGTTCTGATGGAACTTGTATCGAAAACTTATAAAGTCTGAGCGATAGCTTATTGTGTTCAAGTTGTTTGTTGTAACTTTGTGATTTACATTCAGTATCACTCATATTCCTAGCTTGACCCATATTCTTAATTACCTCAGAGTGTTGGATTTTATACTATCTAATAATGATGGCTTTATATAAACGTTGAAATGAGATGTACGATGGCACCAGAAGATGAAATTACAAAACTCAAACAGCTTGAAAAGGAATTAGTTCAGGTCACTCAAGAATTTACTATTTGGCAAGTGAATGACTATCGACTGGCAGATACGAAATCAGCGCCCGATCAGCTGCATGTCGAGAAAGGTGAGCAGTTGCAACAAAAAATGGACCAAGCACAATGCGCCTACGCCAAGCAGATAGAGTACGTGAGAAGCTTTTCGTAGTCATAGAGAAAAGGTTCCAGATTATTTAGCAGTTTAATTCTAAGATATAAGTATAAGAAAAGCGCATACTAGTAGAAATTTGTGTTTGATATTTGCGTTCTTTATGCAGTTACTTATTGTCACTTTTGTTGTCTTAGCTATTATTCATCTGCTTTTTAATCAGTTTGGTTCAAGCCGCAGGGCAGCACATCTAGCTCTAGGAATTTGCGCTGTCTATGTTGTTTTATTTTTGTTCGTTCCTCCTTTTACCAGAGGTATGAGTTCAAAAATCTATCTGGGTAGAGGCTATGGTATTTTGCCCATGCTTCCTCTTTGTACCATCCTATTTCCAAATCTGATTCCAGAAATGTCGGAGCGAACTAACCAAATTATTGGTTGGTTCGCTTTTATTGGTTCAATATTTATCTTACTACTCTTTAAATATTGGATTTGGCAGGGATAGAATTCGTATCTATCAGAGATTAGGTTCTTTTACATAACATGGGAACTGACGTTGCTGGTGCTGGACGAGATCTATATCCAATTCAAATGAAACGATAGGATTAGTCGCTGATGTTTCAGCAATTAAAGTTCCGTCGGGCGCAAAAGCAAAGCCATGACCACCAAAGGTAATATCATCACTAAATCGTCCAGCACGATTGGAACTTACAACATAACAGCCCGAAACAATCGCTGCGAGAGAGGCTGCCGTTTTCCATTTTTCTACGTTTTGTTCGGTTGAACGAGGAACAACAATAAGATGGGCTCCCTGACGTCGATAAGCGCGCGCCCATTCGCTAAACATGACTTCAGTACATAGCATAAAACCAACTGAAACCTGCCCGATATTAATGACCTCAAAGCCAGATTGATCACCTTTGAACCATGCGGCTTCGTAGAATCCAGGTTCATCAGGAAAGTACTGTTTACGGTGGGCTCGATGATAGACGCCATTGATCAACGCAAACGCTTCATTGGCAAGTTTTGAGTCATGTTGTATCGGCCTTGATGATAGAACAACAGGTAGTTCCAACTTTTTAAGAGCCTCTACACCCAGCTCATTTTCCCGGATAACGTCGCTAGCTGTCACCGCATCGTATTCGGCTTTGTCGAATAGCCAACGGCCGAATGGCATTTCGTTTGTCAGTAATACATCGCTTTTTTCCAATTGAATCAATTGCTTTTTATCTTCCCATTTAGGGCTATCGGCTTGTAGATTTTCGGGTAATTCAACGAAAGTCACTTTCATATCATGGTTCCTGATTAACACTCGATTTGTCCTTGGGAATACATTAAGGTAAAAGCGTTCTATTGCGGATAGTCAACCCGCCGCCATTTGACCGCGATATGTCAGATTTCACGACGGATCGTCAGTGCGTGGTTTAAGTCCCTAAACAAATACAATAAAAGCGATTGAAGTTGGTGCTATGGATAAATTTGACCAAAAAATAATTGCCTGTTTGAGTGACGATGCGCGTCAGTCAAACGCTGAAATAGCGCGGCAGGTAGGACTTTCTCGAACGGCTGTGTTGGAGCGTATTCGCAAACTCGAAGATAGCCATTATATCACTGGTTATCGAGTTGAACTTAAGCCTTCGGTAAACAAGGTTGCGGCATACTTTCAGCTCGCTTTTACCCACAGCTGCTGCGAGCAGATTGAGGTGATTATTCGTCCTTATCCTGAGATAAAACATTGCCATAGTACATCGGGTGAAGTGGACATGATGATATTTGCAGAGGCGGAAAGTATCACACAATTAAATGATCTTAGATTACGTTTGGAACAACTCCCTAATCTAACAAAAATAATTACGCATACTGTTTTGGAAGAGCGGATTAGACGGTAGGGCTAGCGCTTAAATTAACCCTACCAGTTTGAATAGTTACTGATTCTCTTTCATTGCAGAGACGAGCGAAGGATCGTTCATAAGGTTGAACAGCATTCCTTTTGCTGAAGAGCGTTGAGAATCAGTAAGTGGCTTATTGGGATTTTCTCTAAACTGCGTCAGGATACTTTTAACGAACTTATTGTTGGTACCAGATAACTCATAAACAAACCGCAAAGTATTGAGTAGTTCATCTTGAGCGAGACTGTATACCGCCATTTCTCTGCTCAAGTTATCCATGGCAAGGAAATCATTGACTACGGCTGTTCTTTCTATTTTGAATTTTTCTTTCGCTTCGTGAGCATCTATTAGAGCCTGAACTCGTTCAGCAATCGCCACCGGGACATCCATTGTTATCGTTTCTTTAGTCATAACTGATTCTCCTGAGTATTTGTGGGATTTGAGCGCATTAGATGAGCACAACCTGCTGGTATTTATGACGAATTCTCTTTTAATCTATTGAATCATAAATCAAATAGATCTCAGGCGCAATTTACACTAGGGAATGTTTAGTAGAACCATTGTTCATAACTACGCAAATTTTCGTACAGCAGTTTCGTTGTCATGATAATTGTGACTGAAATAAATACAGGCCTAACCATTCGCGTCCCGTAAGAAAGAACACACTTACTACCGATAATCGATCCAATGATTTGTCCTATCGCCATCATCAAACCCAATTGATAATCAACATGCCCAAGCATGATAAACAGTACGAGTGAGACAACATTACCGATCAGATTCAATGGTTTGGTTGCCATCGTCGCCTGTTTTAATGTGTATCCCAGTAAAGCGATAAATGAAAGCATCCATAAGGAACCTGTACCAGGGCCAAAAAAGCCATTATAAAAACCGATCACTAAGCCAAAAGTAATCATAAAGGAATGGGGTTGCAGCTTAGGATGACTGGCTTGATCGGATTTAAGCCTTTTGGACAATATGGAGTAAAGGGTGACCGCGACCATAAGAAAAGGTAGCAACTGCTCTAGCATCGTTTTGTCTAATATACTGACTGCATAGGCACCCAGAATTGCGCCGACAGACGTTGCAATAACCCCGATGAATAGTCCTTTGATGGGTAATTCCTTACTCTTAAGATAAACCAGTGAGGTTGTTAATTCGCCAATCACGGCTTGTAGTCTGTTTGTTCCTAGCACTGTCATTGGTGGTAACCCGACCAGCATCAGACTGGGAACTGTTATAAGGCCTCCGCCACCCGCGATCGCGTCAACGACGCCGGCAAATATTGCTATGACAAGCAAAAATAAAACAATCCAGAGGTCGTAGTGTGAGAAAAGATTTTCCATGTCTATCTATGTCTTTGTAGTTGAATGAGTCTCCATTTGTATCATTGCCTAATATGTAGTTAAATTAATCATTATTTATTTCATCATTAAGGTTGGACTTAATGCTGTCGTCGCAAGATTTAGAGTTTTTTGTGGTTGTTTCCGGAAGTCGTTCTTTGGCCGCAGCGGCAAGAAAATTGAATGTGACGCCTCCTAGTGTCTCTCAGCGCTTGCAGAACATTGAGCGCAAGCTTGGTGTTAGACTCGTTGAGCGAACGGCTCGCCTGATTTCACTGACTGAGGAGGGGAAAGTACTCGCTCACAAAGGGCAGGGTGTTTTGCAGGAGTTGGAAAATCTAACTCAACATGTTTCTGAGCAGAAACTGGCTATTTCTGGAAGTCTTAGAGTGATTTGCTCACTCGGTTTTGGCGAAAAACACATTGGGCCATTAATAGGTGAATTTCAGCAGAAGTATCCCCTTACTACGATAGAGCTCTACTTATCTGATATTCCTAAGTGGTCAGAACATAATAGTCCTGACATCATGTTTTACATTGGTTATTTGCAGGACTCATCCCTCAAAAGAGTTGTGCTAGCAAAAAATAGACGCTTGTTACTTGCTACACCGACATATCTGCAGTCTATGCCCGCGATTGAACATCCTAAAGATTTAGAACATCATCGTTGTATCGCTCTGCGAGAAAATGATGAAGACGCAACAATGTGGCGCTTAACTCATAGTGAGTCGGGACAAAACGTGAGTGTCCGTGTTCATCCTGTCCTTGCGAGTAACGTCAGCAAAGTAACGAAAGATTGGTGTTTGGCACATCAAGGAATTATTCAACGCTCTGAATGGGATGTGAAAGAAGAACTAAAGCAAGGTCAATTGCTTCGGGTACTGCCGGATTATCAATTTGCGGAAGCGGATATCGTTGCATTGTTGTCATCCGAACAAGTGACCCGCTCGCGGAAAGTATCCGCATTTCTTGAATTTGTTAAGCGGCGTTTGGCAGAACGGCTTGCCTGACCGTTCAATCGAAAAGGATTCGTATATGAAAACAATAGGTCTTATTGGTGGTATGAGTTGGGAGTCAACGCAAAGCTATTACCGAATAATCAACGAAGCCGTCAAAGCAAAACTGGGTGGGCAACATTCTGCGAAATTATGTTTATACAGTGTCGATTTTGCAGAGATCGAAGTACTACAGCATCAGGGGAAATGGGCTGAAACGGCAGAGATTCTAGGCGATGCTGCTTTATCGTTGGAAAAAGCTGGTGCTGACTTTGTCATGATTTGTACGAATACCATGCATAAAGTGGCCCCTGAAATTGAAGCTAAGCTAGCCATTCCTATGTTACATATCGCTGACGCAACTGCGCAGCGTCTCCAGCATGACGAGATAACCAAAGTTGGGTTATTGGGAACCCGCTTCACAATGGAGCAGGATTTTTATAAAGGTCGTATTACAGATAGATTTGGTATTGATGTTGTCGTTCCAGAGCGCGACGACCAAACGATCATTCACGATATTATCTATACCGAGTTGTGCTTGGGACTGATAAAGCCAGAATCTAAGCATGCGTACCTAAAAATTATCAATAAACTGGCTGAGCAAGGCGCACAGGCAATTATTCTCGGATGCACAGAAATTGCGTTGTTAGTTCAACAAGCAGATACAGATATTCGTTTGTATGATACGACTGAAATTCACGCTATGAGTGGTGTCGGTTACGCGCTTGCTAGCGAATAGTCCCACATATTACGGCGTTGAAATTTCCTCAGCGATGCGTAAAATTTCCAATCCTTTTTTTGGTTCTTGGATGATACATGTATATCGGTTTTGATTATGGTACGGCTAACTGTTCAGTAGCGGTAATGGAGGGAGATTCCGCCCGCATGCTGCCTCTTGAAGGGGACACACCTTTTATTCCTTCAACCTTGTGTGCACCAACTAGGGAGTCGGTCTCGGAGTACCTGTATCGTTTTTTTAAGATTGAGCCGGAAGATGCCTTGGGTAAGCAGCTATTGCGTAGCGCTATTGCAGGAAATCGCGAAGAAGATATTGAGTTGGAATCTGGGGATTTGTTGTTTGGACAGGCCGCATTAGACAGTTACCTGGCCGATCCCGAGTTTGTCTACTACGTTAAGTCTCCCAAGTCATTTCTGGGAGCCAGTGGACTTCATGATATGCAGATTCGATTTTTCGAAGATCTTGTTTGCGCCATGATGGCCAATATTAAACAGAAATCTGAATTCGCACTGCAACGGTCGGTCTCGCAAACAGTAATCGGTCGCCCCGTCAATTTTCAAGGTCTCAAGAGCGAACTAGCAAACCAGCAGGCCGAGAGCATTTTGTATCGAGCTGCTAAAAGAGCGGGCTTCCAGAATATCGAGTTTCAATTCGAACCGGTTGCGGCAGGACTTGATTATGAAAGTCAGCTGACTGAGGATAAAACCGTCTTAGTGGTCGATATTGGTGGTGGTACGACAGATTGCTCATTGATTAGAATGGGTCCTAGCTATCGAAACCAGTTAGATCGTCAGGCAAGCTTATTAAGCCACAGCGGAAGTCGGGTTGGTGGAAACGATCTGGATATTCATCTTGCGTTCAACCGTATTATGCCCGAGCTGGGTAAAGATTCGAAGCAGCAGCGTGGCATCTTTATGCCGACGAAACAGTTTTGGAATCCAATCGCTATCAACGATGTTGTGGCTCAGACTGATTTCTATATGGCGAGTAATCGCAAAGCCTTAGAACAGTTAAAAAGTGATGCTGCACAACCTGATTTGCTTGAGCGCTTACTGGCCGTGTATGAACATAAGCTCGGTTATCAACTTGTTCTTCATGCTGAGCAGACAAAAATCGCCATGTCCGAGCAGAATGAATTTACTTCAACGCTCGACTTAGCAGGCGTTCATCGTTTTGATACCGTTGTGGATCGAAACCAAGTAGAAGAGTCGATCGCTACACCAGTGAGCAAAATGGTTGAGCTCATTCGTGAGGCATTAACTCAGGCAAGCGATAAGCCTGATGTAATCTATATGACCGGTGGTAGCGCACGATCACCAATACTACGTGCTGTTGTTGAAAGTGAATTACCTGGTATTCCTGTTGTATCAGGCAACTTTTTTGGTTCGGTAACAGCAGGGCTCGCTCGATATGCGGAAAAAGTGTTTGGTTAATGAGCCAGATATTTTGCTAGACTGAAGACGTTATTCTGCTCGAAAGGGGCCGTTTTGAATACCAATAGAAAGCTGACGTTCGCTACTGCGAATTTATTTAATTTTATTGAACCTCCTGGTGCTTACTACGACTTTGAAAATATTTATGAAGCTGAGGACTGGAAAGGTAAATGCCATTGGACCAAAGAGCAGTTTCGTATTCTTGATGCAGACATTATTGGGGTTCAGGAAGTCTTCAGCATAGACGCAGCGAAACAGCTTTTTTCTGAATTGGGCTACCCTTATTTTGCTTGTGTTGATGAGCCACACATCGAAGATGAATACATCTATTCTCGCCCTGTCGTGGCTTTAGCATCTCGCTATCCGATTGCTCTAGCGCAGAGTGTCACTCTGGATAGAGAGATTGAACAGCTCTACCAAACGTCAGTTCCTGATTTTAGCCGTAAACCGATTTACG
Source organism: Vibrio viridaestus (assembly GCF_003856525.1). Taxonomy (GTDB): domain Bacteria; phylum Pseudomonadota; class Gammaproteobacteria; order Enterobacterales; family Vibrionaceae; genus Vibrio; species Vibrio viridaestus. The sequence goes on along the minus strand of NZ_RJVQ01000005.1, from coordinate 156,487 downwards.
CTCGAATAGGAGTGCCTGATATTGGCGATATTGCGGTTTATGTTTGTCACTTGAAATCTCAGCGAGCCGCAGAGAGTGTCGATGAGAGTAGAGAAGAACAGGTCATTGGTAAATGGCTGTCTAGCCAGCAACGAGGTTGGGAAACGGTGATGCTAAGATTGTTCATGGAACAGCAGTATGCTTCGCATCCGGTACCAACCGTATTGATGGGGGATATGAATCAGTCGTTAACCAGTGACATCACCGGGCTTCTGACCAAAGAGTTTACTCAGAATGAAACGGTTCTTTCCCTAAGAGACAGTTGGGGTATCTACAACAAACGATATCCCGACTTAGCTCGTGTTCCTACCCATTACCATTTTGCTAAAGGTAATGTTCTTGATTACATCCTCGTTTCTCAGGAATTTCAGGCGGACTCATCTTGTTCGTTAGCAGATTTGGTCGATTACCGTGTTCTTGACCCGCATTTAATTAATCCGATTTTTGAACGTGACAAACAAGCGAGTGATCATGCTTTTGTTGCGCTAACAGTCGAGTTTATTCTTTAGCATTTAACTCTGCGTAAGTATGCAAAAGCTCAGTTAATGTCGTCACCCAGCTAAATGCGTCCTGTGGTGTATTTTGCAGAATCTTTTCTACTTGCTCGCAATGAAATGCTAATGGAATCGCGTTTTCTAAATTGAACGATACTGCATAAAAGTGCCACATAATCAGTCTCGTCATACGCTCACTGTTTTGTTTAGCGTTGTCTGAATCATCAAAGGCTTGTTGTATTTCACTGAGAGCAATAGCGGTCATTCTTAGCATGGCATCGAATCGCGCTGATAGTAATCGCTCCTCGCTATCGACTTCTTCCTGCTCAAAAGTGAATATTTCGCTCATGACATCCTCTGGAACCATTTTACTCAGCATACGGGCACTGAATTCTTCTAGTACATCTCGTGGCATTTCAGTCAGGCATTGATAGGTATAATCGCGAATCATAACGTACTCTACAGGGACAATGAAAATAGACCGCCGCATTCTAAATACTTAGCGGGGAATTACCACCTCTAATGCAGGATGAATGCAGAGTTTTAGAGTGTGGTATTCCACTATTCAATATTTTCTTCAGTGAAGATACTGAATGATACTTTCCCATCTTGATAAATATGCGGTTCGAAATTGTTTGCTAAATGGTTGAACATGATATTTAACGATAACTCGGCGTGACGTTGAGCATTCTGGTCGAGCGTGAAATACAAGTTTTGATCTTTTAGCAACGACTCTGTTGTTGGGTAGAGCTCGTGGGTGATAAACGGACATTTCCCCGTTTTGTTGTGTTTGCTTAACCATTCACCTACCGCTTTGTTTCCCGCACCTGAGTTATAAATACCGATAATATTTTCTCGGTTATGGGCTTCTAGAATACCTCGGATTGTATCTCGCTCATCATTGCCATAATAAATATCACTGATTTCGACCTTGTTATGTTTTGCCATCACCGTATGAAAGCCATCCATACGCTGAATATGCGCTTGATAATCAAAGCGCCCACTAATGACGATGATCTTGCCTTCTTCTCTGATCATTTTGGACATAAGAGAGCCAGCCGTTCGGCCCATCTGGTACTGATCAATCCCAACGTGGCATAACCTTTTGGCCTTGGGTAAATCCGTTGCCAGAGTGATTACTGGCGTTCCTTTGTCGTGACAAACGCTCAATGCTTCATAAACTGCATCGTTATCATTAGCAAATACAATAATGCCATCGTATCGATCAGCACTATTTCTTAAGTGAGAGGCGAGTTTCTCTGGTTGATCCTCAGGCATCAAAGTACAACGTAGTCGGATGTTGCGGTACTGATGTGCCTGAACAAGCTTAGTAAAACTGGCGGTTAGATATTTAAAAAAGTGTGAAGGATTTTTGCTGAGTATGACTTCAACTTTCCAAGGTGCTTGATATACCTCTGGAAGAACCCGATTAATCCCTAGTTCTTTTGCTGCACTAATAACTTTCTGTGCCGTTTTAGGCGATACACCACCGCGTTCGTTGATGACTCGATCAACAGTCGCGATTCCGACCTGTGCTTTTTCTGCAATTAAGGAAAAAGTGGATTTCTTCATAAGACGTAAATGAACTTTTACTCATTAATAATTCAAAAAATTGTATCACCAGACGTTGTCTGAGTATGTTTTGTAAGGAACAAATTTATGCTCGGGATTAAATTTTGTGATCGCGTTAAAGTTTCATCTTCACACATTTCGTTGGTAAAAAATAAAGCGTTATTAATCAGTGAGTTGAATGATGAAAACCCATCAAAATTAAAGTATTCAAATGAAAGTGATGTCGATAACATTGAGCTCGTTAAACGGAAATAACGAACGGATAAGACCATTTAAACCCATACGTTAATGTTTTGATTACTGTGTATATACGGATGGGAAATTAGCTGCGAATTAGCAGCAAAATAACAATATTAAATACTAACGTGAAATTATAATGAGGTAGTGAACATGACCACTCCAATCAAATTTGCTCTAAACCACATGCTTTGTCCTAAAGTTCCTGCTGAAACGCTCATTGATTACGCAGTTCAGCTTGGCCTAGATGCAATCGAGTTACGCAACGATGTGAATGAAAACAGCCTGACCTCTGTTGAGCAAGCCAAAGCCGTTGGTGCCAAAGCAAAAGAAGCTGGTGTAAAAATCCTGACTATCAATGCCATTTATCCATTCAATGTTTGGGACGACGAACTAAAAGTAAAAACCGAAGCTTTGGCGGAGTTAGCGGGTGCCTGTGGTGCAGAAGCCATTGTGTTGTGTCCTCTGAATGATGGAAATGAAAGAACCAAAGCGCAAGTAAAAGAGTCGCTAACCAATATCAAATCCATTTTTGATAAATATGGTCTAAAAGGTTATGTCGAACCACTTGGCTTCCCAATTTCCTCACTGCGCACTAAAGCCGCTGCCGTTGAAGCGATCAAAGAGTTGGGTTTTGAAGATACGTTCAAATTAGTTCATGACACCTTCCACCATAAAGGTGCGGGTGAAACAGAAGTGTTTGCAAAAAACACAGGGCTAGTTCATATCTCTGGTGTAGAAGACCCTGCAATTACGTTTGAAGAAATGTTAGACGAGCACCGTTTGATGGTGGGTCCTGAAGACCGTCTTGATAACGTTGGTCAGATTAAAAAGCTTGTTGCTGCAGGCTACACTGGCTACTTTGCGTTTGAACCATTCTCTGCTCCTGTTTGGGATTTACCTGATCATGTCGCAGCGGCTAAAGAAAGCATGCAGTTTATTCTAGACCGCATCTAATATCTGCTGAAGAAGCCAAAACGGATCGGATATTTAAGGGGATTTAAATGGATAGAAACAAAGTTAAATTAGGCGCTGCTCCTATTGCCTGGACTAACGATGATTTACCCAGTTTGGGGGCAGAAAATACGTTTGCTCAGTGTGTGAGTGAAATGGCCTTAGCGGGTTTTACCGGCAGTGAAGTCGGATGTAAGTACCCAAAAGATACAGCGCTTCTAAAGGAAAAACTGGCCTTGCGTGGTATTCAAATCTGCAATGCGTGGTTTAGTACCTTTTTCGCTGATGGAAAAGATGACCAGACAATTACCGAATTTGTTGCTCACATGAATTTCTTGCATGAAATGGGCGCAAAAGTCATCGGTTGTTCTGAACAGAGTGGCAGTATCCAAGGTACAGATAAGGCTGTATTCGAGGAGAAACCTCAGTGGAGTGATGAAGAGTGGCAACGTGTTGCTAATGGTTATAATCAGTTAGCCAAACTTGCAGCAGAGAAAGGCATGAAAGTCTGCCTTCACCACCACATGGGTACAGGAGTACAGACGCCTGCAGAAATCGATCGTTTTATGGAAATGACCGATGATGCGGTTGGCTTATTGCTTGATACTGGGCATATCTATTATTCAGAAGGAAGTCAGGAAGCGATTATGCAGGTTCTAGACAAGCATATATCTCGTATTCCTCATGTTCATTTGAAAGATATTCGTGATGAGAAACGTCAACAGGTTATTGCCGAGCATCGCTGTTTCCTTGATGGAGTACGCCTTGGTGCATTTACGGTTCCTGGTGATGGAGTCATTAACTTTAAACCTGTATTTGATGCATTGGACAAAGCCGGTTACGAAGGGTGGATGGTTGTTGAAGCCGAGCAGGATCCAGGTGTTGCCGATCCTCTAGAGTATGCACTCAAAGCGAGAAAATATATCTCTGATGTGGCAGGGATATAATTTAATCTAATTAATTAAATATATTAAGGCGAGATTTTTATCTCGCCTTTTTTATTTATTTTATATTTATTTTATAATGGAATATTAATGATGGCTTTTAATCAAAATAGGCAGTTTTTTGAAAAATTTATATTGATCGATATCGCATTTATTTATTTGTTTAGTCATTAAAATCCCTTTCGAAGTATAAAGATACATTGAAATTAAAATTAACGTAAATATTCAGTGTGCTTATTAACCCTACAAAACGAAGGAAGAACATCATGACATTACGAGTTGGTGTAATTGGCGTTGGTGCCATTGGTAAAGAACATACAAAAAGAATTCATAATCTATTACAAGGTGCTGAAATTGTTGCTGCGACCGATGTTGATCCGTCTGCCGTTCAAGCCTTTCTTCAGACAGAAAATATTCCTGCGGAAGTGTACGCGACAGGAAAAGAATTGGTTCATTCATCCGATGTCGATGCCATCGTAGTGACATCTTGGGGACCAACTCACGAAGAGTTTGTATTAGAAGCGATAAAAGCGGGTAAACCGGTATTCTGTGAAAAACCGCTAGCGGATACTGCTGCCGGTTGTAAGCGTATTGTAGAAGCAGAGATGGCAGCAGGTAAAAAACTCGTCCAGGTTGGCTTTATGCGTCGGTACGATGCGGGCTACAAAATGTTGAAAGCTGCGATTGCAAATGGCGAACTTGGTGAGCCATTACTCGTACACTGCTGTCACAGAAACCCAGAAGTACCAGAGGCTTACTACGGTGATATGCCTTTCTCTGATACCTTTATCCATGAAATTGACGTACTGCGTTGGTTAGTTGGTGATGACTATAAATCGGTTCAGGTTATCAATCCTAAACGCACTAAATACACACATGCTAAACTGCAGGACCCGTTGATGGTTATTGTAGAAACACGTGGTGGTATCCATATCGACGCGGAAATTTTTGTAAACTGTAAATATGGTTATGACATTCAATGCCAGGTTGTAGGCGAAGAGGGCGTGGCTAATCTTCCAGAGCCTATGAGTTTATTGACTCGTAAAAATGCTAAATTATCGACTGATATTCTTACAGATTGGAAAGTCCGCTTTTTTGAAGCTTACGACGTTGAACTTCAGGATTGGATTTACTCTACACTAAAAGGTGAAGTTAACGGTCCAACAGCATGGGATGGCTATTTTGCAGCGGTAACATCGGACGCATGTGCTGAGGCTCGTGTTTCAGGTAACGTTGTCGATATTGATATGCCAGAAACGCCTGAATTTTATAAATAATATATTCCATATTAGATGCAAGTAATTATATATTAATGACCAATAGAAAGAGAATGTCTATTTAAGCTTTCTCTTTCTATTATAAATGTAATATTTTCTCATTGAGTGTTTTTATTTAACCAATCCATGAATGTTTGTACTTCATTTGAATGATTTGTTTCAGGTAACACTATATAATATCCATTATTTGACTCAAGGCGAAATTGCTTAAATGCCATCAGCAGACCATTTTCTATGGTTGAATTAAGTAACGGTTCCCATGCTAACGCAATTCCCTGACCTGCAATCGCCGCTTGTACTACCAGAGTATAATTATCGAATTCCATCAATGACTCTGGTCTCGCGTACTGATTTTGGTATTGAGCTAAAACTGTATCCCATGTTAGCCATTTTGAGCTCAGCTCTGATTTTAATTTTAGTAAAGGAACAGACGGAAGATCGGTAATCGACAGATTCCCATTCATTTCTTCGAGTAATCTGGGACTACACACCGGGTAGACGATTTCAGAAAAGAGTTTTTGAGCTTTGCGTCCTGAAAAATAGCCATCACCAAATAGAATGGCAATGTCGGTGTCCTGAGTGGAGAATTGACTCGGAGTTTGGGAGGTTTCTATGCGGATATCGATCTCGGGATGTTCGCGCCGAAAGCCTGCTAACGTTGGCATTAGCCAATAAGATGCAAAAGCGAAATCAGTTAAAAACCTAAGTACTTTGTTCTGCTTCTTTTTACGAATTTTTGCCAAGGTTGACTGCAATTCGCCCAAGCTTTTTTGTGCCGTATTCTGCAGCATAAGCCCATCTTCAGTCAGTTTGACACCACGATAGATTCGCTCAAACAGCTGAGTATCTAGCCATTCTTCTAACCCTTTCACTTGTTGACTTACCGCAGACTGCGTTGTGCCCAGCTCTTTAGCGGCTGCTGTAAAACTCAGTAGTCTGGCAGATGCTTCGAACACTACCAGTATCTGCAGGTTGGGCATGTCGTTTCTATATAACATTAGTTCAGCTTATATATGGCATAAATTTTTAACAAGTTTACAACATATTCTGGCACATGTAATCATGATCTAAATTCGAAAACAAAATGGAAAGAATCATGTCAGCTCAACCCAATATACTCTTCATCATGGCTGATCAAATGGCGACGCATTCACTGCCGTTTTACGGCAACGCTATCGTTAAGACACCGAATTTAAGTCGACTCTCTGAAGAAGGCGTCACATTTGATTCTGCATATTGTAATAGCCCATTATGCGCGCCATCTCGTTATACACTAATGACAGGACAACTCCCTAGTATTATTGGCGCTTATGATAATGCGGCTGACTTTCCTGCAGATATTCCCACTTTTGCTCATTATCTACGGGCACAAAACTATCAAACGGTCCTGTCGGGTAAAATGCACTTTTGTGGGCCAGACCAGCTCCACGGTTTTGAAAAGCGCCTAACGACTGATATTTATCCCGCTGACTATGGTTGGTTTCCAAATTGGGATAAGCCGAATGAAAGACCAACCTGGTATCACAACATGTCATCTGTGACTCAAGCTGGTCCGTGTGTGCGCAGTAACCAGCTCGATTTCGATGACGAAGTCGTATTTCATGCGAAACGCTATATCTATGACTACGCGAGAGAAAATCCAGATAGACCATTTTGTCTGACAGTGTCTATGACGCACCCTCATGACCCTTACACGATTCCGCAGGAATATTGGGATCGATATGAGAACGATGAAATTGATTTGCCCAAGATAAGATTAAGTCAAGAGGAACAGGACCCTCACTCTCGTCGTTTACAGGATGTGTATGAATTCTACGCACAAGAAATCAGTGAGCAAGATATTCGCAATGCACGTCGCGCCTATTATGGAGCGATAAGTTATGTAGATGACCAAATCGGTCAGTTATTAACGGCATTAAAAGAGTCCGGCTTAAGTGATAACACCATCATTGTTTTTTCTGGTGATCATGGCGATATGCTGGGTGAGCGTAACCTCTGGTACAAAATGTCTTTCTTTGAAGGTTCCGCCAGAGTCCCGATGATCATTCACTATCCGGAAAAATTTGCTGCTAAACGAGTATCGAAATCGGTTTCAACTATGGATTTGCTGCCGACATTCGTGGATTTCGCATCAAATTCTACACCGATGGATTATCCCATGCCTATTCAGGGGCGTAGCCTGCTGCCTCATCTGAACGATGACGCACAAGCGCACGATGAAGTTATCGGTGAATATTATGGTGAAGGTGCGATTGCGCCGGTATATATGATTCGTCGAGGAAAATATAAATACGTTCATTGCCCGATAGACCCAGACCAGCTTTACGACTTAGAAGCGGATCCATTTGAATTAGTTAATCTTTGTGATGACTCTTCCCATACTGAGGTCCAGACGAGTTTTAGGGAAGAAGCGAAAGCGCGGTGGGATGCGGAGAAAGACACTGAAAATGTTCTGGTAAGCCAGCGTCGCAGACGTTTAGTTGTTGAAGCTATGAACCATGGTGAAAAACTGCCTTGGGATCATCAACCTATATTTCAAAGTAGTGAAATGTACATGCGCAATCATATTGATTTGGATGATCTTGAAGCCAAAGCTCGTTTCCCCAAAGTGTAATGCTGAGATAAATGGATAATTAATTAAGGATGATGCAATGGAAATAAAAGCTCTGATCAAAAATAACAAGTGTTCATTGAAGAGCGGGATAGCTATCTCGCTCCTAATGAGTCAGTTCTCAGTTTATGCAGCAGAGCCACAATCTTGTCAGTCCGTTACATTCAGCGATCCTGGGTGGAGTGATATTGGCGCTACCAACGGTGTTGTGACGACCCTGCTTGAAGGACTGGGATACAAAACACAAGTCTATATGCTGAGTGTTCCTATTGGCTTTGAGAGCTTAAAGACAGGAAAAGTCGATGTTTTCATGGGTAACTGGCTTCCTGCTCAGAAGACATTTATAGAAAAATACCAGGGGGATATTGATGTTGTTCGTACCAACTTGGATGGTGTGAAGTTCACCTTGGCTGTACCCGAATATGTTTATCAGGCGGGCGTGCACAGTTTTACAGATCTGAATAAGTTTGCGGATCAATTTGATGACAAAATTTATGGTATAGCACCCGGTTCACCTGCCAATGAGAACCTGAAGAACATGATCAATGCAGATGACTACAATCTAGGAAAATGGCAGGTTGTTGAGTCGAGTGAACAAGGCATGTTGTCTCAGGTATCAAGAGCAATTAAGCGTAATAAATATATTGCATTTTTAGCATGGGAACCGCACCCAATGAACGTCAACTTTGATATTCGCTATTTGAGTGGTGGGGATAAGTACTTTGGTCCAAATTACGGTAGTGCACAAATACAAACACTGACGAAAAAGGGTTTTGGAGATACGTGCAAGAATGTGGGTACGTTACTCAATAATCTAGCTTTTAATGTTGATATGGAGAACGAGATCATTAATCAGGCGAAAGAGAATAATATCAGTGCAAAAGAATCCGCACAAAAATGGATAACTGCTCATCCTCAAGTTCTTGATGCTTGGCTAAATAACGTGACTACGTTTAGCGGTGATAAGGCGCTTCCAGCCATTCAACAACAACTTAAGATCGGAAGTTAATTCGTTGATGATTCAGGCTCACTGGTTTCCATGGATTAACCAAGTCAACAGGGATTCTTTAAAAGCGGATCTGTTTGCTGCTCTAACTGGTGCATCATTGGCGATTCCACAAGGGATCGCCTTCGCCGCTATCGCTGGTTTACCTCCTCAATATGGTTTTTATTGCGCGATTGTCGCTCCAATCATTACTGTATTACTTGGTTCCTCGTGGCATATGGTGTGCGGTCCGACTACGGCTATTTCCGCTCTGCTGTATAGTGCCTTGCACGATCAGTTTCCTGTTGGGAGCGATATCTATATTCAGGCGGTTATTACGCTGACCTTTATTGCCGGGATTATTCAGCTTATTCTCGCCTTGGGCGGGTTTGGTATTGTTAGCCAGTTCGTTTCGCATTCGGTGATGGCAGGTTTCATTACTGGTGCTGCTATTCTTATCATATTCAGTCAGTTAGATTCAGCTTTGCAGATAAAAGCCAATCGACCTGATAACTTGTTTCACTATTTTCTAGAACTTCCCGACCATTTGGTACTGACCAATCATTATGCGTTGGCGGTAAGCGTGGTGACGGTATGTTCAGCTCTATTGATCAAGTATCTGAATCGTCGATTACCTCATTACCTCTTAGCTTTAATTTTAGGGGCGTTGTTTAGCACTTATATCAATCGCGATGGTGGTAATGTCGTAACATTAGAGCGTTTACCAAGCATGATCCCGTCATTTTCACTGCCTAACTTATCTACGGGTCTTGTCGGTGATATCTTTCCATCAGCATTAGCTATCGCGTTGGTTGGCCTGTTGGAAGCAACGTCAATAGCCAAAGCGATCAGTCTTAAAACAAACCAAAAGATACAGGTTAACCGAGAGTTCTTGGGGCAGGGCGTATCGAATTTAATTGGAAGCTTCTTTTCGTCCTACATGAGTTCAGGTTCATTTACCCGCAGTGGTATTAATGTTGAAAGTGGGGCGAAAACACCAATTGCGGTTATTTTGATGTCCCTATTTCTGGTTGGGCTACTTCCTATTGTCGCACCCATTTTTATTTATGTTCCAGTGGCATCCATTGCCAGTATTATTATGCTGGTAGGCTGGAGGCTTTTCGCATTCAAAGAAATAAAGCACTACTGGCGTCATAGTAAACAGGAGACGGCGGTACTATGGGTCACTCTGATTGGAACGCTATGTTTTAGCATGGAAATTGGGCTGTATATTGGTGTTTCACTTTCAATCTGTCTTTTCCTCAAGCGGTCAATGCAACCCGTAGTCAAAACTATCGCGCCAATGAGTAATGAGCAGGGTCGGTTTTTCCATAATGCCAAGCGGTATGAATTGAATACCTGTCCTCAGGTTCATTTCTTTAGTATTGAAGGGGCTGTGTTCTTTGGGTCTCTTGAACATATTGAACAGAAAATGGTGTCTCTAATTCGTCGTGAGGGAGAGAAACCGTACTGGATCATCAACGGTAATGATATGACCGATTTTGATGAGCACGGCATTCACTTTCTTAACAGTATGATCGAACGACATAAGGCATCAGGCGGTAATGTCGCATGGATTATGCGGTCTCGGTGGAAGCTGGATAAATGTGAACAATACAAGTTATTTGATGCGATTGGTAAAGAGAACGTTTATCCAGCAAAACAGGGTGCGCTAGGAGCTATCATTCCAACACTGGACATTGGTGTCTGTGAGCAGTGTCAGTGTCCAATATTTACAGAGTGTCCGAAAAAGCGCAGTTTTAGAGCTAATCAATAATCTTCTAATGTTGATACTATCCCGTGCTACAATTCAATATCGGACAGGTTCGGGTGAAATATAGGCATAGCGTGGAAGAAATTGTATTAGCAGGCGGGTGCCTTTGGGGTGTTCAAGAATTTATTAAATATGTACCTGGTGTTCTGACAACTGAGGCGGGCAGGGCAAATGGTCTAACGAACACTACGAATAGCCCGTACGATGGTTATGCCGAGTGCGTCAGAATCGAATTTGATCCTCAGTTAATCACTGTTGTTCAATTGATCGAGCATTTATTTGAAATCATCGATCCGTACAGCGTCAACCAACAAGGCCCTGATGTGGGAGAAAAGTACCGAACGGGTATATACAGTCGGAATTCACAGCATCTGGTAATTGCGAAAGAGTATTTATGCGGTAGACACGACGCAGACAAAATTGCTCTAGAAATCTGCGAGCTAACTAATTTTGTCGCGAGTGATACAGAACATCAGCATCATTTGACACATCATCCTGAAAATCACTATCTATGTCATATACCTTGGGACTTGTTACACAAGTATAAATTTCACAAGAATGAGCTGTAACATCATTAACAGTTCCTTTATTTTTTATTCCATTTAATCAATAGTTTATATTTATTCTTCTTAGGTGTTAGTAGACAAATTTTGAAATTTCAAAATAAAAACAGTCATGACTGATTGTTTTTATTTTGGTGTTATTATATTGTTACAAATATGGTGGGGTTGAGGATGACCCGAAGAACACCTTGTTTCAATGATGGAGTAACTTATGAAAGGATTCAAAACTCGTACGACCGCAAAGCTATCGGGATTTCTTGCTGCCTCCCTGCTTTCAATAACAACAGCGCATGCTGCAACTAGCTTTATCGCCAATTCATTTTATGATCAAAACCATCCACTTTCTAAGTATGGTTACATTGAATGGGGAAAAAAGCTAAAACAGGATTCTAACGGCAGTCTAGACCCTCAAATTTACACTGGCACAGTATTGCTTTCTCCACGAGCTGCGATGCAAGGGATTCGAGACAATGTTGTTCAGGTCGCTTCTCATGCCGCTATATACACACCTTCAGCGCTCCCGGTTGCAAATGCGATTCAAGAGCTTGGTTTTAACCTCGATGATCCTATTGCGACCATATTAGCGGTCACTGATTTTAGTATGAATAATCCTCAGCAATTGGCTGAATGGAAGAAATCTGGTGTGGTGTATCTTGGGGCCTATACAACGCCGCCTTACGTCCTGTTTTGTCGTGAACCTGTAAAAACTCTTGATGAGATTAAAGGTAAAAGAATTCGTGCTGCGGGTTCGACGGTATCTCAATGGCTAGAAAAAGTTGGAGCGATTCCGGTTAACGTTGCGTCGAGCGAAATGTATACCGGACTCGATCGCGGATCACTTGATTGTGCGACCAATGCGGCGAATGATTTGATAGACCGTTCATTATGGGAAGTTGCCAAATATACAACGATGCTTCCCACGGGTATGTATTGGTCTGGGCCCCACTGGGGAGTAAACCCCTCCTTTTGGAAAGGTCTGAGTGATGACCAGCGCATGGTGTTTAAGAAAGTCACCGCTGATTCAATGATGCGTATGATCGTTGAATACATGAAGTCGGCTAATAATGCGATTAGTGAGGCGAAAGCGAAAGGCAATACCGTATCGAGTCCATCACCTGAGTTATTAGCGTCGGTTGAAGATTATCGCTCTCAAGCGTTGCAGAATATTTATTCCTTGGTTGAGAAAAAATATGGCATTAAAGATGGTCATAAATTGATTGATAGTTTTATGGCAACCTATATGAAATGGAAGAAGCTGTTAAAAGATACCGATGTAACCGATGAGCAGGCGTTGGCTAAATTAGCCGAAAAAGAGATTTATAACAAACTGCCTACAGATTACGGACTTAAGTAGTAGTGTTACACTAGTTGGTTATAAAAAATTAAACGTAGGGTAATGATTAATGACGGAAAAACGAACTCAGTCCGAGCGATCAAGATTAACGCAAACTCGTATTTTAGATGCAGCGTTGGCGTGTATTCTTGAAAAAGGGATTAAGGATACTTCGACGGTTGATGTGTCAAAAGTGGCGAAAGTATCCCGTGGAGCTCTTCTGCATCATTACCCTACGAAAGAGACATTGATGCATGCTGCATTGGAACGGCTGCTCAATGATGAAATTGAAAAAGTTCGAGTTATCTGTCTGTCGTTTAACCAAGGAGATATGGGATTAGAACAGTTATTGTCGGCTCTGTGGGCTCATTTTGCTGGTGACTTATTTATGATCTCTCTTGAGTATTTGAATGCAGCGCGCACAGACAGGGCGATAAAGGAAATATTGACGCCATTAGCTGCGCAGTATAACAGCTCGATGGAAGACATTTGGCAGCAATTAACAAATGATAGTTTTGAAGCCAGTGAGCGTTCAATCTCACTTCACGTTACCTTGTGTATGCTAAGAGGAATGGCAGCACAAAGCATTTGGCGAGATGACCCAAAACTCTATCAGGGGATGTTGGACTTTTGGCGTAAAACATTAATCGATACAGGATTAGTTTTACCGGAGAACCCAAGGAAGGAATAAATGTATAGGGTAATTGATAAAATATCTTCCGTTATATCTAATGTGACGATGGTTGTTAGTTGTATCTTTATTTTACTTATGGCAATTCACATTTCTTTAGATGTATTGCTCAGACACGTTATGGGAACGTCATTTCAAAGCACTCTAGAGATCGTGTCCTACTACTATATGGTATGCGCAATTTTCTTGTCGTTGTCTTACGTTGAAAAGCAACGCGAGCATATTTGTGTTGATGTTGTTATCGAACGTTTTCCCCAATGGTTGAAGTATCCTGTTTATATGTTTGGCTGCTTTCTAGGGATTGTCTACTTTGCCATGCTGGGCTATCAAGGTTTTCTAGATGCAACTCGTGCGACCCTTAACTTAGAAACGGCGATGGCAAACTATACCTTCTATATTTGGCCTAGCCGGTGGGCGTTACCCATCGGATTCTTTGCGATCAGTTTGGCGACGCTATCGAATATGCTAGAAGCATTCAGGAAAAAATCCATCCTCTATCCAACAACTAACATGTACTAACTGCATCATTAATTAATAAGAAAGGATTCTAAAATGACTAATCTTGACATCGGGTTGGGAGGGATTCTTGTCGCTCTTATTTTGATTGCGATACGGGTTCCAATAGGTGTTGCTCTTGGTTTGATCTCTATTGCTGGTATTGCGCTAATGACCAACATGAATGTAGCTTGGGGGTTGGTTTCAGCAACGCCATACGACTTTGCCGGACAGTGGGAGTTATCGGCAGCGCCTATGTTCTTGTTCATGGGGTATTTGTGCAGTACGACTAATATGACTCAAGGGCTGTTTCAGGCGATGCGCGTTTATCTACATAAAGTTCCTGGGGGACTAGCAGTATCTAGCGTTTTAGCGTCTGCCTTTTTTGCTGCTGCTTCTGGCTCTAGTGTTGCAACGTCTGCCGCTATGTCACGTATCGCTGTACCTGAGATGCTCAAGTATAACTATGATAAAGGTTTAGCGACAGGAACCATTGCTGCATCCGGTACGCTCGGTTCTCTTATTCCACCGAGTGTATTGCTAGTACTCTATGGAGTCTATGCTCAGGTGTCTGTAGGACAACTGTTTATGGCGGGATTTTTACCAGGAATCATGTCTGCTGGACTCTACATTTTAATGATTATGATACGAGTAAAGCGCAACCCTCGTTTAGCCGGCGATAGTCTCAACAATCCACCAGAAGAGAGTAAGTTCGACAGCCTCAAGCAAATTTGGCCATTGCCCGTGCTCATTGCCGTTGTATTGGGTGGTATTTTTAACGGTATATTCTCTCCAACTGAAGCTGGAGCGGTTGGTGCTTGTATTGCCGCTATTGTCGCATTTTTTCGTAAAACTCTTACAACTAAAGCGGTTAAGTCAGCTCTTTGTAGTAGTGCAATGAGTACAGCTAGTATCTTTATTATTCTAATTGGGTCGCTGTTATTTACTCGGTTTCTTGCCTTGAGTGGTGTACCAACTGCTTTTTCAAACTTAATCTTAAGTGTCAGTACAGATACCTGGTGGATATTGCTATCAGTCGCGTTGATATATTTAGTGCTGGGAATGTTCATTGACTCTATTGGTTTGATGCTTTTGACATTACCTCTCATTCTCCCCTTAGTACAGGGGGCTGATCTTAACCTCGTATGGTTCGGCATCATTATTGTGAAATTACTTGAAGTTGGCTTGGTTACACCACCAATTGGTCTCAACGTTTACGTTATCAAAGGCGCTTTGGGGAACATTGTTACCCTTCCTCAAGTATTTAAAGGAGTAAGCTGGTTTATTTTTATGGATATCATCGCACTGCTGCTGATTATTCTGATTCCTGCACTATCTCTCTACTTACCTCAACAGATGTTATAAAAGGTTACGATTATGGATAATACTATTTTTGAAAATGTCACGTTTATTGATACTAGAAGTGGGGAGTTAGTAAAAGACAAATATATTTTAGTAGAAGACGGTGTAATAAAAGATATTTCTGATTTGCCATTCGAGTCTCAAACAGCAAAAACGATCGATTTACAGGGTAAATATTTGATGCCAGGAATGTGTGATTCCCATGTCCACGTGACAGCAATTACCCCTGACTTCGCCTTGTTAGGTAGTTTGTCTCCATCGTACGTGACAGCACAGACGGTTCCAATGCTGAAAAATATGTTGATGCGTGGATTCACAACGGTTCGTGATGCAGGAGGTGCCGATTATGGTTTGGCTCAAGCTGTTGACGAAGATGCGCTGATCGGTCCTAGAATCTTATTTTGCGGTAAAGCCTTATCACAAACTGGTGGACACGGGGACATGAGAGGGAAAGGCCAACAGCATTTTGAGGGATGTCTCTGTTGTGCTGGTCTTGGTCGGGTATGTGATGGTGTTGATGAAGTAAGAAGGGCATGTCGTGATGAAATCAGAAAAGGGGCTACACAGATCAAGATTATGGCATCCGGAGGCGTTGCATCACCAACCGATCGCGTCGATAGTACTCAGTTTTCATTAGATGAAATTGATGCCGTTGTTCAGGAAGCGGAAGCGGCAAATATTCATACTATGGCTCATGCCTATACGGCTAGGGCTATTAATCGTTTGCTGAGACGAGGTATCAAGACCATTGAGCATGGCAATCTTTTGGATGAAGAGAGTTGTCAGTTATTCATTGAACATGATGCGTATTTAACCCCCACACTTATTATATATGATGCATTAGCAAAAGAGGGGGTTGAAGCTGGTTTGCCTGAAGTATTACAGCGTAAAGTCTATGATGTTTTGGATGCTGGGCACAAAGCGTTAAAATTAGCCTATGATTCTGGTGTCAAAATGTTATTCGGTAGCGATCTACTGGGGCAAATGGAACGTCATCAGCTGACTGAATTTGCGTTAAGATCTCCAGTCGTTTCTTCGGAAGATTTAATTCGTGCTGCCACATGTAACGCCGCTGATGCGTTCGGATATACAGGGACATTTGGTGAAGTCATTGTAGGAGCTAGAGCTGATTTATTGGTATTAAATAGTAATCCTCTGCAAGACATCCATGTTCTCACTAAGCCTGAACAGCACCTGAATCTAATTATGAAAGCGGGACGGATTTATAAAAACGAGCTGTAAATAGGTTGTCATGCTCTTTAGCCTCACGATTAAAGAGCATGTCAATTTTTCTCACCAACTCTTCACACTGACTTGTCCTTCGTTGGTAAAAATTTCCTTTCTACTGACTAAAAGTTGAAATTACTACCATCAGCTTACTAGGAACTTACTCAGGAATAACCGAATTACCTGATGTTTTCTTGTTTTAAGTTTCTGTTTTTAAATATAAAAAAAATAATTTTCGTATAATAATATATTTTGAGCACATATTTTGCTTGTTGTTTCGTAGTCTAAGTAAATTTTTCACAAACATTGCAAACTGATAATCACCTTATTGAAAGACCAAGGATGGCGAACAGTGCAATATAAGAATAAGTATGGAGATAACAATGAAACTCTTCGCATTTTTAACAACCTTAAATGGAATCGTATTGTTTACAGTTGGAAGCTATTTCGCTTCTTTAAATTCAAATTTAGATTGTTTGATTGCGGGGATATTACTGTTACTGAATGGTTTCTTTGCATTTAAGGGATACTCGCACACTTTCTACTCCTACTCTGTATTCCTTATTCTAACACTGGTTTGGTCAGCAACTCAGGTCAACGTGGAGTGGTGGAGTATGTCGTCGCCGATTTGGCTGTTTCTATTGTTAGCTTTCCCGCTACTCTTTTCTGTCGATGCCAGTCGTTGGGAACGCTTATCTTTAAGCACCGCTTGTATCATGGCAACACTTGCACTGACGGGAGGAGTTGCACTGGGTGAGTTTGATTTTGGTAATCACTTGATTCCCCTAGCGGAAGTTGATTACTCGATTTTCAATCAATAGTAAGCAACTAAAGTGCTTTGTCGGTTTCCCAAGTTAGATCAGACCGATAGACACATACACCATTTCGTCCTTGATGTTTGATGTGATAGAGAGCTAAATCTGCTTTCTCCAGTAAGCTATCTTTATCATCACCATCTACAGGAAATTGAGCAATACCGATACTGGCGCTAACATGGATGTTATGACCCGCAATTATTAACGGCTGATTAATTTCATTAAGAATGCGTTCAGCAACCTGTCTGATGGTTTCCATATTGGGTTGATCGAAAATTAGTACTGCGAACTCATCACCGCCCAAGCGAGCGATAATATCGTCTTGTCGACAACTTCGAGTTAATATTTTTGCGACCTCTGTAAGCAGGTCATCGCCAACTTTGTGGCCGAAACTGTCATTAACTGGTTTGAACTTATCCAAGTCAAGAGTGATCACTGAGAGTGTTCTCTCACCTAATTGAGCGAGTTCTAGCAGCTGATCAAATTGAGAGAAAAATTGATTCCTGTTGGCCAAACCTGTCAATTGATCCGTCATTGCTAACGTATGAATTTTTTCTTCTGAATGCTTGCGCTCTGTAATGTCCTGAATAGTACCTTCTGAGCGCACGACTTTGCCGTCTTCGTTGTAATGATGGACACACTTTTCATGTACCCAGCGAACTTCACCCGTATCATTGCGTAAAATTCGGTGCTCTACATCGTAGGCTTCCTCAGGATTAAGCAAAGATCGGTCATATTGGCTCTGAATGTATTCTCTGTCTTCTGGATGGACGGAATTATAAAATGCCTCCACACTGGTTTTGTGTTGGTCTGACTCAAAGCCTAAAATGTTATAAATTTCATCAGACCACACGAGTTCGTGGGTATGTATATCTAATGTCCAGCTCCCCATATTTCCTAGCCGTTGAGCTTGCTTTAATGCCTCTTCCATACTCTTTTGTTTGGTAATATCAGTACGAACAGCAACATATTGAAATGGTTTACCATTTTGTCGTAAGAAAGGGACTATCGTTGCACTAACCCAATAAAAATAACCATCCTTCGCCTTATTTTTTATATCGCCATGCCACGGTTTTCCACGACCTATGGTTTGCCACATTTCGATGAAGAAGGCTTTAGGGTGATGTCCTGAACTAAGCATGCGATGATTATTACCCATCAGCTCTTCTCGGGGGAAACCACTAATTTCGCAGAACTTGTCGTTAACGTAAATAATATTACCGCGAATATCGGCGATACTCACGATAGCGTGTTCATCAAGAGTCAATTTCTGAAATTCGAGATCGCGATACAGAGAAGTAAGTTTGTCTTTATTCTCTTCATCTGAAAGATTGGCTGAAACGGCACGGCGTAAAATGGGGTGGATAACGACATAGTAGACTATCGGTGTTGAGATAAGTCCTAGAGCCGCAATATCTGTAAGTATCATTGTCCAACCTTCTATTTGGGGAAATAGAAGATGAAAACTAATCATGATCGCACCTTCCACGCATAATATGGTGATCAGTACTTTGATTAGAATACTGGGAATAACGTCTTTCCTGATTGTCATTATTGTTTTTTAGCCCGCGATGCTTAGAACGTGACGTTGTGTGCCGTGTTTAACTAACACATCTTTAAATCTAAACCACATTGCGATAATTTGCCCGATTTGATGGAATAAAAAGCGCCTATTGCAATGGTTTGATAAAATTTGTGATGAAATTAGATGGAAATTTGATTACGCCCTTTAGATTTAGCTTTGTATAGAGCTTGATCGGCTAGCTTAAGGGCATCATCGAATGTGTTGATAGTTGGGTTGTAAAGAGAAATTCCGATAGAAGTCGTTACTCTTTCCACTGTTTCAAATGGGTTGTGTTCGATGCTCGCTCTCAATTTTTCTGCGATTATCTGTGCCGTTGTAATGTCAACAGCATTAAGAATAATGATGAATTCGTCACCACCGGTACGACATATCAGATCGTCTTTACGCGTTTTGTTCTGCATTAACTCCGCTAAACTGATAATGACTTGATCACCCGCGTCGTGACCAAAGGTATCATTGATCATTTTAAAATTA
The DNA here is from genome assembly GCF_003856525.1 of Vibrio viridaestus. Classification (GTDB taxonomy): domain Bacteria; phylum Pseudomonadota; class Gammaproteobacteria; order Enterobacterales; family Vibrionaceae; genus Vibrio; species Vibrio viridaestus. Next base: position 137,055 of record NZ_RJVQ01000005.1, on the reverse strand, counting down.
TCAATATCAATGGCGACTATCGATGCTGACAGCTTGTTTGATGTGTAATATTCGATAGCTTTATCCATACCACGGCGATTTAATAGGCCAGTTAAAGGATCGGAATGACTATCTTTGTGCAGTTTATTGATTGTCTGTGTCATTAAATCCAAAGAGCCTGAGAATGATTCTTTTAACTTAATCGCTTCGTAATACCAAGGGTGCATTTCTCGTTTCGTCAACGGAGCACGTTTGGTCTCCGTCTCAGGGGAAACCTCTTTAGCAAGTTGCCATAATGGTCTCGATATGGCGCCAGAAATGAACCAAATCAAAAATAGTGTGATAGCGACCATGGGAATGGAAAACAATACGACCATATTCATTCGATGATCTAACAATGACAGTGCAGCAGAAACTGGTCGCTGAGCGACAATGCCCCAGCCAGCATTTATTACTGGCGCATAGCCCGCCAGCATATCCACTCCCTTGGAATTAATCACGCGCTGGGATCCCATTTGCTTCGCGATAACTAAATTAATGACCTCATTATTATTTACTATTTCTCCAATACGTGAAGCCTTCGGGTGGTAGATCAGCCTTTTATTCGTATCGACAACGTAAATGTAGGACCCATCCTGGTGATCATGATGTATAAGTAATTTCGAAAGAATGCTTTCTTTTTGCAAATAGATTGTCCCACCAACGTAGCCTTTATAGTCTCCCTGTGAAGAAAAAACGGGCGCGGAAATCAGTACCAAATGATTGTCTGCTGCAGATATAAAGGGTTGGCTTATTAACGGAATTCTGCGTTTTATTGGTTCAAGCGTTTCTGGCTCAGTCATTTTCACACCCAGCAAATTCAGTCTCTCCGGTACAATCGCCTTCACTACATTATCTGCATCAGCAAAAACGACGGAGTTAAAAATATTACTTTGCTGATGCAAGCGATTGATTTCCTTTTGAATCTGGGGCACGTCGTTTAATGAGTTTGAAACGGATGATGCACTGAGCTTCAGTTGTTTTTGGGCTGATTCGATGAGCATATCGGCCATGGTTGCAAGCTTAGATGCGTAGACGCGATTGGATTCGAGAGTACTGTTAAAGATAACCTCTTTCTCGACTTTATAGGTGGCGTAAAGAGAGTTGGACAAGGTGACAGCCATGGCAAGTAGGCTTAAAGCCACGATCAAGATACGCAGCGTAAGCCAATTTTGTATTTTTTGTCTGTTTATCATGAAGTCACGCAATTCACAGGAATACTCTTAAGAATATGATGTGAATACAAACCTTGCAAATTGCGGACTAAGATCGAAATAAAATCTGATAAAATTTGGATTAAAATCACTAAATTATCGTTGTTTAATTGATGCTTTTACTCATTCAATCATGACGTCAATTAATTAGGAGTAACGTTATACAAAAGTATCCCATTAGCAGTGCGATCAGTAGATCGAGAACTCTCCAAGCTGTTTGGTTAGTAAACAGTGGCTGCAAAAGTTTGGCTCCGTAAGAAATTGATAGGAACCAAAGTACACTTGCGCTGATTGCTCCGAAACCAAAGTACCAGCGTTCACCTTCAGAATAATGCAGTGAAAGGCTGCCTAGCATAAAAACAGTATCGATATAGACATGAGGGTTTAGCCAGGTGTAGGCCAAACTGGTCATGAGTATTTTGATTCTGGACTGTTTTGCCTGAGTTGCGGGAGTCAAACCCTCGCTTCCCTTCCAAGCTCTCGTCGCTGCTAATAGACAGTTCACACCAAGAAACAGTGCTCCCGCATAGCGCACCAGAACGAACAAATTGGGAAAAGTGTCGATTAAAAAACCTAACCCCGCGATACCTGCAACAATAAGTGCTACGTCGCTTAAAATACATACTGCTGCAACCGTTCCGATGTGACTGCGTAAGAGTCCTTGTCTCAGTACGTACGCATTCTGTGAGCCAATACATACGATAAGACCCGCACCTGTCGTGAAGCCAGTTAGAATTGAAGAAGTTAACATGAAAAACCTGAATACCTGCTTATTTTTGTTGCTGGCAGTATGCAAGGCCAATGATGATTAGAAAAACGAAATAAACTTAATCTTATTAAGAAATTTTAATGATGGGAGGCTTGCTGCTGATTTTCCTGTCAAAATTTATTTACAGAAATAATGTGGCACTATTTTTCTTCGCTTCGTGACCCAGATATACAAAGTCGATAATGAAAGGAGTAAACTAAGGTTAATGATTAAAAACAGTCGATTACACAACAAACTTTAGTGCTGTTACGGTCATCAAAAAAATATTATTTTTATTTTATTAACGAGAGTGGCAACAGAAACAACAAGAGGGAGCTAACACCCAATTTCGCCAGCGGAGTTATCCAATGATGAGTTAGGTGAATGAAATTATAGGATTTTGTATCACGTTGCTTTTTAAAAGTTTACATACAAAATGAGGTGATCCTATGATGATTATCGGTAAGTTAAATCAAGTGTTACAACAATCTAACGATGGTCGTTTAGCTGTTATTGAAGTAAGAAACCTCGAGCCTGATGCTGCAATGGATGAGTCAGATGTGAAAAGCTTGCTGCGCTTCAAACAGCGTATGGGCAAGATAGAAGTTAACAATGATGACATCTATGAAATGCACGGCGATTACGTCAAAAATTCAGAATGGGGGCGTGTTTTCGCGGTCAGCGATATCAAATCTGTAAATCTAGATAGAGTCAAACATCTATCTCCTGCGGTACGTTTAGTGAGTATGATGGGTAAATAGAGAATCTATTTATTTTTAGTACAATGTCACAACGGCTGGTTTAGCATAGGCATATGGATATTCCATACTTGCCAGCCTGAAAAATAAAACTAGTTATTATTTCAAACCTATGTATACTGCTAACCAGCTCCTGTGATTGAGCTATTATTGATACAGTAAGTAAAAGTTATTCCAGTCATCTTTCGATACCCTTCGTATAGCTCCTGCGACAGCTTCTCTTCATAGTTCCATATAATAGTTTCTGTTTAAGAGCGTCATACATTTAAGTTTAAAACAAAATAAAAGATAGAGGTTTCTATGTCTAAAGTGACTGGTTCAGTAAAATGGTTTAACGAAACTAAAGGTTTTGGTTTTATCACTCAAGACAACGGCGGCAGTGATGTGTTCGTACACTTCAACTCAATCGTTTCTGACGGTTTCAAGACTCTTGCTGAAGGTCAACGCGTAAGCTTTGACGTTGAACAAGGTAAAAAAGGACCACAAGCAGCTAACGTAACAGCGCTTTAAGTTCTTGCGAGCATGGCGCCAGTCGCCATGCTCAAAAATTCAATTCCTCTGGTTTTCTGCTATTTCCTCATTTCATCTCTTTGTTATTCTCATTTATTGATTTTTAAAAAGTTCTTTAATTAATATTGACGAGAATAGTAAAAATAAAGTAGTTTTCAGTTATCTAACTTTGATTGACGACTATGCAAACCAATAATCGATATCGCCTTTTAACTCTATGCCTTATGGCACTGGTCATTTTTATGTCTGGTGGGAGAGCGAGTGCGCTACCGTTTTTAAATACAGAATCTAATCCAGTAGTCAAAATATCGAGTCACAGTACCCATCACCAGAGTATGGAAACAGTGGTTGAATCAATTTCGAGCGATCATTGTTTATCTATGCACGGCGATATGATGAAACACGGTCACAATTCCAGTCATTGTAGCGATCATTCTCTTTCGGGAAGTTGTGGTGAAAATGTCTGTGGCAGCGTGCTTGGTGCGCTAAACGCTTCATCCTCTTTCTTAGTTAATTTTATTTCTTATCCTCAAAATTATTTCTCTTCAATCTCCAACGAGTTACAGGGCCATTCAAGCTCTCTTTATCGACCCCCAATAGTGTAAATCCAAATTAATTAACCTTTTTATTCTTATACCCATGCGGGTAGGTTACCTATTGGATTTATAAAATGAACAAATTACTAAAGTGGACTCCGATTGCCTTTAGTGTGTTGTTGGCTATGCAGGTGAATGCGAATTCACAGGTTAAAACGCACGACGCGATAACGACAATGGAAGTATCCGAATCAACGCTGATATTGAATCAGTTGATTGAACATGCAATAAAAAATGATTTAAAACGCTCTAGCTTAATAGAGCAATCGAAAGCCATTCTTGAACAAGGGATCTCAAACGCAACGTTTATGGATCCTAAGCTCCGCCTAGGAGCCGCGAACGTGCCTGTTGATACGTGGACACTTACTGATGACGCCATGACAAATTTGGTTGTTGGTATTGGGCAGCAATTTCCTCGTGGTAATACACTAGATTTAGAAAAACAAAAGTCGCAACATCAATCGCAATCTTCTGAACTCTCAGCGGAACTGAGGTCGGTTAATGTTGCTCGAGTTGTATGCCAAATGTGGTTGAAGCTGGGCTACCTGGATTACGTTGAGCGAAACCTTAATCAGCGAATTGAGTTGCAACAGCAACTGGTACAATTTAACCAGACTAACTATTCCTTAGGCAAAAAGTCGGCGCAAGAGGTGCTGAACTCAGAGCTTGCTATTAGTCGGTTAGAGGAAAAACGCGACGCTAATTTTCAATTGCGTCAGCAGAGTATTAGTCAGCTATCCGAATGGCTAGGCGTCAACTGGAATCAAAGTCAGCTCGCTACTCAAGCGAGTAATCAGGTATCTCTCCCTAAAATAGAACCTTTATTGAGTTCTTTGACCGTCGGAGATCACTACCCATTATTTCGTCAACATCCCTTGGTTGAGATTGCTGAGAAAATGATTGCGGTAAAAGAAACCGAGGTGGCAATTAAGCGTGAAAACTTCAAACCCCAATTTGGGGTTGAAGTGTCCTACGGATATCGACAGGCAAATAGTATGAACGGTGGGGAGGCTTCCGATGTCGTCAGTGCGTTTGTCACGCTTGACGTACCGTTATTCACCAAAAATAAACAGGATAAAGCCCTGAGTGCCTCGCAGCTTCAACTGGGGGCTTCCCGCTTAGACCGAGATCTTTTACTGCAAAACATCAATGCCAAAGTAAACGATATCATTGCTAGATATGAAGGATTAAACACTCGCTCAGAACGATACCGCAAAGAACTCATCCCTCAATCCTCGTCTCGCGTTAATGCTGTACAGCGTGCGTATGATGCCAATACGGCGAGTTTCAGTGAATTAGTGGCCACTCGTCAGGACCACCTTGCGTTGCAGCTTGAATACCAAAATTTAATCACTGAACGGAGTCAGGCTAAAGCAGATTTGGCCTATTGGCTCAACGGATTCGCATTCGAACCATCTTCATCGCAGGTTCAGTTTTAAAGGTTGAGGGAATAACAATGAATAAATTAGCATTATCAGTTTTGACTCTGGCGGTTGGTATTGGCGTTGGATATGGGGCGTCTATTTTGTTTCATGAGCAGGATTCGGCATCTGCTTCTTCTGGAAAAAAGGAGCCCTTATATTGGGTCGCTCCAATGGATCCCAATTACAAGCGAGATCAGCCTGGTAAGTCTCCAATGGGTATGGACCTTATTCCTGTCTATGAAGAAGAGTCGAAAGGAGATAAAGACTTACCGGGAACGGTGAAAATCGAATCAGCTGTCATCAATAACCTTGGTGTTAAAACAGCGAAGGTTACGCAAGGGCATCTTTCACCTCAATTCAACACGGTGGGATATGTCGGATTTGATGAAAGCCGTCTTTGGCAGTTGAACTTAAGAGTCAGCGGATGGATCGAAAAATCTAATGTGCATTCTGTTGGTGAAGTGATTAAAAAAGGCGACACATTATTCAGAATATATTCCCCGGAATTAGTGAATGCTCAAGACGAGCTTGTTAATGCGATTCGCTCTGGTCGAGATGTTATGATTCGTGGGGCAAAGGACCGATTGTTATCACTTGGTATGGATACCAGTCAGATAAGTCAGGTCTTAAAGACTGGGAAAACATCGCGACTGATTGATATCAAAGCGGTTGAAAGTGGCATTGTTGCGACACTCAATGTTCGTGAAGGCGGATACGTTACACCCAATTCAATTGCACTTAGTGCCGGACCAATCGATAAAGTTTGGGTCAACACTGAAATATTTGAAAGACAGTCAAAATGGGTTGCATCTGGGACAGAAGTCGAAATGACGCTTTCCTCCGTGCCTGGTGCGCAGTGGTCAGGTACGGTTGATTATGTCTACCCGATTATTGACAACAAAACTCGCACACAGCGGGTTCGTTTAGTCTTTGACAATAAAAATGGTGACCTAAAACCTAATATGTTCGCCAATATTGTTCTCAAACCTAAGGCTACGGAGCCCTCGTTGTTGATCCCCTCGCAATCTGTGATTCATTCCGGTTCCATGACCCGCGTTGTTTTGGATGAAGGTGAAGGCAAGTTCCGCTCGGCAAGAATTGATATTGGACGAGAAGCTAACGGAATGGTTGAGGTGTTAGAGGGACTTAATAAAGATGACTCCATTGTCACTTCAGCTCAGTTTCTTATTGACTCCGAATCCAGTCTTTCAGCCGATTTAAGCCGAATTAACGGTCGAGACGAGGCTGCAATAAATACGGTATGGGCTGTAGGTGAAATCACTAAAGTGATGCAAGGGCATCGCATGTTAACGATAAGCCACCAACCTGTTAAAGAATGGAATTGGCCAGGAATGGTGATGGATTTTTCGCTCTCCCCTCAAGTGGATTGGCAAGATGCCATGGTTGGGCAACGTATAGACTTTGAGATCGAAAAATCAGACAACGGGCAATACCAGATAGTCTCATATAAGCTTGGTGACATGGCTAGCGCGCAAAAAACGTGGGTCTCGGCCAAAGTGACAATGGTTATGCCTGACTTCGGTATGTTGACTATTGAACATCAACCCATAGCGGAATTTGGGTGGGATGTGGGAGAAATGAACTTTACGGTTAATGATCTCGACTTATCCAAATACAAGGAAGGCGATCGAATCAAGGCTGAAATCGAAAAAAATGGTTCTGAATTTACGCTAACACAGTTAAAAATGGCGGAGGACGAATAATGATAGCAGCTATTATTCGTTGGTCGGTGAATAATCGGTTTCTCGTTTTACTGGCGACGTTATTTTTAATTGCTGGTGGATTCTACAGCGTGAAAAACACGCCTGTGGATGCACTACCAGACCTTTCTGATGTCCAGGTCATTATCAAAACCAGTTATCCGGGACAGGCACCCCAAGTCGTCGAAGATCAGGTTACCTATCCGTTAACGACTGCCATGCTCGCTGTTCCAGGTGCTGAAACCGTTCGAGGCTATTCGTTCTTTGGTGACTCCTATGTTTATATCATCTTTAACGATAAAACCGATATGTATTGGGCTCGTTCGCGTGTGCTCGAATATTTGAGTCAGGTGGCACCGAAACTGCCCAATAATGCCAAGCCCACTTTGGGGCCAGATGCGACTGGTGTTGGCTGGATCTATTCTTATGTTTTACAAGATAAAACGGGGAAACATGATTTATCTGAACTACGCAGTATTCAGGATTGGTTCTTAAAGTATGAACTGCAAACGGTAGATGGTGTATCTGAAATTGCCACAGTTGGTGGGATGGTCAAACAGTATCAAGTTCAAATTGACCCAGCAAAGTTACGTGCTTATGACATTACACTGCAGCAGGTAAACCAAGCCATTAAACGTGGTAATCAGGAAACGGGTGCGTCGGTAGTCGAAGTGGCTGAAGCAGAACATATGGTAAGGACTTCGGGTTATATCTCGAATATTGAGGATCTATCCTCTGTCCCACTAAAAATGACCAAAACGGGCACACCAATACTGCTGGGAGATGTCGCTGATATTCAGCTTGGGCCGCAAATGCGCCGAGGTATCTCTGAATTGAACGGTGAAGGCGAAACCGTTGGTGGCATTATCGTGATGCGCTTTGGCGAAAATGCCAGCGCAGTCATTGATAGAGTGAAACAGAAACTTGAAACCCTCAAGCAGAGTCTTCCTGAGGGTGTTGAGGTAGTGCCAACCTATGACCGGTCAACCTTGATTAATCATGCAGTTGAAAACTTATGGCATAAATTGGCTGAAGAGTTCATCGTAGTCGCGGTCATTTGTGCGTTATTCTTGTTTCATATTCGCTCGTCATTAGTCATTGCTATCAGTCTTCCCGTTGGCATTTTGGGTGCTTTTATCATCATGCATTGGCAGGGCATTAATGCCAACATCATGTCGCTCGGTGGAATTGCAATTGCTATCGGCGCTATGGTCGATGGGGCAATCGTGATGATAGAAAATGTACACAAGCATATTGAGAGGACGCCATTAACCGATGAGAATCGTTGGCAAGTGATAACTAAGGCGGCACAAGAAGTCGGTGCGCCGTTGTTCTTCTCATTAATCATTATTACGCTCAGCTTTGTTCCTGTCTTTTCCTTGGAAGGGCAAGAAGGCAAAATGTTCTCTCCATTGGCGTTCACTAAAACGTATTCAATGGCGGTGGCTGCGGGTCTTGCGATCACCTTGGTTCCTGTTTTAATGGGATTTTTTGTTCGTGGAAAAATACTTCCTGAACATCGTAATCCCGTGAATAAGGGGCTTGTCGCCTTGTATAAGCCACTGCTTAATGCCAGTTTGCTCTATCCAAAGTCGATGCTCGCGATTGCGATTGTTTTAATGGTCACGGCCTACTATCCCGCGTCGAAACTGGGTAGTGAGTTTATTCCTCCTTTGGATGAAGGCGACATAATGTACATGCCGACAACCTATCCGGGGATCTCAATTGGTAAAGCGCGCGAACTGTTACAGCAGACAAATAAGCTTATAAAAACAGTTCCTGAAGTGAAAACCGTCTGGGGTAAAGTTGGCCGAGCCGAATCCGCGACGGATCCTGCACCTTTGACCATGATTGAAACGACCATTCAGCTCAAACCGAAATCTGAATGGCGTGACGGAGTAACGTCGGCATCTTTGCGCAAAGAGTTTGACAAGTTGGTTAAGTTCCCGGGTGTGACTAACGCTTGGGTCATGCCGATAAAAACGCGGATAGATATGCTTGCTACCGGCATTAAAACGCCCATTGGTATAAAAATAGCCGGTCCAGAGCTTTCGCAAATACAGGCAATTGGTGCCAAGTTAGAACCGATTCTCAATCAGATTGAAGGAACGGCTTCAGTTTATGCGGAAAGAGTGGCGGGTGGTCGTTATGTGACGGTGGATATAAAGCGTCGAATGGCGGCTCGTTATGGACTGAATATTGCCGATGTGCAGCAAGTTATTGCAACAGCGATTGGCGGCATGAATGTATCGGAGTCCGTTGAAGGGTTAGAGCGTTATCCGATCAATGTGCGTTATCCGCAGGAATATCGGGATTCAGTTGAAAAGCTCAAGGACTTACCACTGGTTACTTCTAACGGTGCTCGCATCCCGCTATCGGATGTTGCTGATATTCGTTATGAAGATGGACCACCCATGATAAAAACCGAAAATGCCAGACCGAATGGTTGGGTATTTGTCGATATTAATGATAGGGATCTCGGTTCGTATGTTGAGGAAGCTAAAGCTCGCGTTGCACAAGAGTTAGTGCTCCCGACTGGCTATTCAATTGCCTGGACGGGTCAGTATGAGTACTTAGAAAGAGCCAAACAGCGGTTAAATATCGTTGTTCCTATCACCCTGATTATCATCATGTTACTGCTTTATTTCAGCTTCAAACGCTGGGGGGAAGTGTTCATGATCATGGCCACGTTACCGCTCGCGATGGTGGGAGGGATCTGGTTGATGCATATCTTAAATTACAACTTTTCTGTTGCGGTTGGCGTGGGTTTTATAGCCTTGGCTGGCGTTGCCGTAGAAATCGGCGTGATTATGCTGGTGTACCTAAATCAGGCGTGGCATCACCGCAAATTAGAGGCTGTAGAAAACAATACTGAACTAACGAAACACGATTTGGAGGCGTCGATTCAGGAAGGTGCTGGGCTTCGAGTTCGCCCCGTGATGATGACAGTATCTACCGTTATCATCGGGTTGGTGCCCATTATGTACGGAACGGGAACCGGAGCAGAAGTCATGCAGCGTATAGCAGCCCCTATGATTGGAGGTATGTTGTCTGCGGTATTACTGACGTTGTTGGTGCTTCCCGCCATTTTTAAACTATGGAAAACATCAGAGCTTAAGAGATAGAACATTCACATAAGGATTTAGATAATGAAAAAACTACTGATTACACTCATGCTAACTGCGGCAAGTTCAGCGTACGCTGATACGAATCATTCACATGCAGACATGAATATGGATACCGCCAAAATGGATCATTCTGGTATGTCCATGGAAGCGACATCGGCAGTTGGTATGCCTGCCATGGGCTCAAAACCAGATAAAGTTGTTCATGTAATGTTAACGGATGATATGAAAATCAATTTCAAAAAAGACGTTGAGATTAAGAGCAATGATGTCGTTCAATTTGTCGTGATGAACATCGGCAAAATGAAGCACGAATTTGTTATCGGTTCTCCGGAGGAACAGGCTGAGCATAGAGAGATGATGAAAACCATGTCTGGGCATGATCATGACTCAGGCAATTCTGTCACTGTAGAACCGGGTAAAGCGAAGCAAATCCTATGGCATTTCCATGGAGATAAAACGGTTGAATTGTCATGTAATATCCCAGGGCATTATGAGGCTGGGATGACAAAAACGCTGCAGTTATAACCTCAACGTTTTTGAGAGCGGAGCCTGAATTGGCTCCGCTACCCTTCATTCAATAAAGGTATTTTAATCATGACCCTGAAAGTTAAGTTGTCGTCTTGTTGCAGGTGAAGGTCATAATGATTTTTTTGGCACAGGCGCTGTACGATAGTTAAACCCAGCCCATAGTGAGTATCATTGGTTCGAGACCGATCAAGTTTAAACAGTGGTGTTGTTAACTGTTGCAATATTATCTCGCTCATCTTTTCCTTTGTTGAGTTTTCAAAGTAAAGGTAAAGATTATCTCCATAGTTTTTTATAGTCACTAAAACTGAGCTTTCAGGCGACTTGTAGTAGAAAGCGTTTTCTAACAGGTTTCTAAAAATGACAGACAAGGAAAAGGAGTTGGCTTTAATCTCTAAATCAGATGCAACTTGTACATCTAACTGCGTAGTATCTAGAGCTAGCTTTTCTGCTGTTTCATGAAGTTGCTGGCAAAGATTCACCGATTCGTTGCATGAAAAATCTTCTTGCTCAAACTTTTGCAATGACAGTAAACCACTCACCAGATTTTTCATTTCACGCGCGATATCGAGGACATCCTGAGTAAATGTTTCTGCAATACGGGGATCGTCAGGGAATTTTTGGTGCACTTCGGCAAGTGTAATAATTTCAGCGATTGGTGTCTTTAGCTCATGCGCAATATCACTTGTGATCCGCTTTTCGTTCTGCATTAAATTTTGGTTGTGCGTGATGTAATGGTTGAAGGATTGGTAGATCGGATAGATTTCTTCAATGTTGGGGTCGGTCAGTAGCAGTGGTTTCAGTGGGGATTTTGTTGTTTTGATGATTTCATCATTAAGCTCTGACAGGGGTTTCAGACCATTGAGTGTAATTTTACGGGCAAAGAGGCGCACAAGAAGCAAAGTGATGATAAAGCTAAATATGAGAGCGATATCGATAGTGTAGAGGACTTTATTTAATTTCTTCTCGGAGTTATAAACGGTCAAATAGAATTCTCGATGGTCGTTTTCTGACAGCGTAAATTTAGAGAGTGTTGCAAGACCATCATCGCCATTAGGAAGCGTGACATTAATGGTGCGTGACGTATTTAACGGAATATCATACTTTATTAGCTCGACACTTTGGTTAGTTGGCAAATTATTCGATTTCTCAACTGAGCGATTATTTAGCCATACCTGATAATAAATCTCATTAATATTATCATCAGACAGAATATCGCGTTCTTCTATTAATTGGGGTTTGTTTTCATTTAGGGCGATCATCGACTTGAGAATATAGGTTTGACTCTTAATCTCATTGCTAAATTGCATTTCTGCCCAATCGTCTAAATTAATATCAATCAATAGGAATAGGATGGATAAAATGCCGATTAATGCGAGTGAGATGAGATTGATGAGTCTTTTTTTAATCGACTTTTGTTTTGCCATACTTAAATCTCTAGAATGTAGCCATGTCCTCGTTTGTGTGCGAGAGGAAAGTCTCCGCCATGACTTTTTATTTTCTTACGAATAGACGAGATATGAACCTGTAACGTATTTTTTGATACATACTCAAAATTTCCAGCAACAGCGTTTGTGAGCGTATCTAAATCAATGACTTTATTCGGGCTTCTGAACAAGAACTCTATGATTTTATACTCTGACAACGTTAACTTTATCTCGGTATCTTTGTAGTAAAACTCTTTTGTCATCAAATTTAAACTAAAATCAGCAACGGTTAAACTGTTATCAAAGTTAAAGCTATTTTCTCTGCGTAATAATGCCAGTATTCGTGCGTGGAGCTCATCAAATTCGAATGGTTTTGCCAGATAATCATCAGCGCCCAGCATTAAGCCTTTCACTTTATCTTCCGTCTCCATTTTGGCCGATAAAATCAAAATTTTACTATTGTTGCTCTGCTTGCGTAATTTATCCAGAATCGTAAGCCCATCCAAACGCGGCAGCATAATGTCTAAAATAATAAGATCGTAGTGATTCTGCTGCGCTATTTGTAGTCCAGTGAGACCATCTGCAGCATCTTCAACCGTAAACCCCAAATTACTTAATCCAATGGACAACGAACGTCGTAGAGAATTTGAATCTTCGATTATTAATAGGTTCATATCACTCGCCTAACTATTACTACGCCAATATGACCCAATTGGATTATTTTAGTTCCGAGATGCTCATCAATAAACAGAATGAACTGATGATGCTATACACACGGGAAATAGTGATTGACTTAATAAATATTAGGACTAAATGGAAATATGGATAAAAGCAAACTATAACTTTGTAACTAACTGAATTTATTGCAGGCGTTAGCTAATTAATGAACATTAAAAACAAGTTGTTAATTTCGAGCTCTCTCATTACGATTTTCTTCGTTTCAATCAGTTGTATTGCACTGGGCTATATTATCATTCAGGAAACCGATACGCTGTTAAAACAGGATACAGAGAACCGATTGCTTGCCAGTCGTAATGAAACCACGCATCGGGTGACGAGTTATTTTGAAACGATAAAGTCAGACGTTATTATGTTGGCCGATACTCCTTCGGTAAAAGAAGCAATGCCGTTATTCACAAAGGCATTTTTTGCACAGAATGACACGGTGCAAAACGTTGAGCCGCTAAAAACATACTACAACAATGAGTTTCAAAAGGTTTTTAAAGAGAAAAATCCCGACACGGCGTCGCCTGTAGACAGTATTTTCAATCAACTTGATGAGCGTGCGAAGTACTTTCAATCTCGATACATTGCGACCAACCCAGCACCTTTAGGTAGCAAAGATGAAACCGATAGTATGGGGACCGATACAGCGTACGACCGCTTGCATGCCGAGTATCACCCATTTTTGCGTCACTTTCTCAAAGAGTTTGGTTTTTACGATATTTTTCTGGTCGATGCTCAATCCGGAAAAATTGTGTATTCAGTGTACAAAGAGCTCGATTACGCAACCTCTCTTAAAACGGGGCCTTACGCAGACTCCGGTATTGCCAGAGCGTTTAATCAGGCTCTCACGATCAAAGCTGGAAGCGAGGCGTTCCTAACCGATTTCAACCCTTACATGCCTTCCTACAACGCAGAAGCGTCATTTGTTTCAACACCTATAACGGACGACGCAGGAAAGACGACTGGCGTACTGATTTTCCAGATGCCGGTAGATAAGTTAAACACCATCATGACGCATAACCGAGATTGGAAAAACTCGGGCTATGGTGATTCCGGTGAAACGTATTTAGTTGGACAAGATTACACTATGCGTTCCGATGGTCGTTTCTTAATCGAAGATAAACAGAATTACATTCAGGCACTTAAAGATTCAAATGTCGATAAACATATCATTGATGAAATTCTAGCGCGTGATACAACAATGGGCCTCCAGCGAGTTGAATCTAAGGGAGCAAAAGCGGCTTTAAGTGGTAAAGAGGGCTTTGACCTATTCCCAGATTATCGGGGTATCAACGTCTTTTCTTCTTATCAGCCGATAAAAATTGATGATATAGACTGGGCTATTTTAAGTGAGATTGACGAAAGCGAAGCGCTTCAAATGATCTCTACCATCAAGCAGCATACGGTCACTTCATTGATTGTGCTGTTGATTATTTCTGCCGTGGTCAGTTTGCTTATTATTTGGCTGATCGCAAAGTCCATTGTCAAACCCTTAGAAGACATGTTGATAACAGTGAAGTCCCTTTCTGGTGGGGAAGGCGATTTACGTATTCGCCTCAATGTTAAGGGCAAAGACGAACTGGCGAGTTTAGCAACAGGGTTTAACTCGTTTATCGAATTCCTTGATGGTACATTCTCACGTCTGCTCGGTTCGATTGTTCGAATGAAGCCAATATCAGAAGATGTAAAGGACATCAATAACGCGCTGAATAAGCATTCAAATGACACCAAACTGCAATACGATACGGTGCGGGACCGTCTGAACATGATTTTAGATAATAGTCGCACGGTGGGGACAACTCTGGCAGACATCAAGCAGACGAGTAACAGTGCGGTCAAGCGTGTTGCTGCCGGGCGTGATGCGGTTACCTCTACGGTCAAAGAGATGAACGTGCTTGAAAGAGAAATCGATGATGTATCGAGTGCGGTCGGTAAGCTAAAACAGGATTCCGACGAAATTAGCAGAATCGTAGACGTGATTAATGAGATAGCCGAGCAGACTAACTTGTTGGCACTGAATGCATCAATAGAAGCTGCGCGTGCTGGTGAAGCAGGACGCGGATTTGCGGTCGTTGCCGATGAAGTAAGGGCGCTAGCAGGAAGAACACGTACATCGACAGACGATGTGTCTAAAATGGTAAATGCGATCAGTACCAGCACATCAAGTGTTGAAAAAGTGATGCAAGAGGGACTTAAATCGACCCAACAATGCTCTGAGAGGGTGACTGAAACTCAGCAAAGTTGGGGAGAGATTGAAGAAGTCATGGTGAATATCGAAAACCACGTGCACAACATAAGCGAGACGATCTCAGATCAGCTTGGGAACCTTGAAAGTCTCTCAGAAAATTTTACAACCATGGATATAAACTTTGCTGAAACACAAAATGCGATCGATCTGTGTAATCGTATCAGTGAAGATATCACGAAAATGGGTGCACAATTGCGAGGCTTGACTGACCAGTTTGACGTGACTGATGATGATCATTCTGACCAACGAAGAAGTAAGTTCCGTGCAGCGGAATAAATAACTATTGCTAACTAATTGAGCCACAGTAAATTTAACCGTTTACTGTGGTTTTTTTTAGCGGTAGTGTGGGGTGACATTGTAGATACGAAAGGACTTTGTGTGACCCATCCCAACATTCCATTTCAGTCTATTGACTGGAGCTCAATACCTAAGACAACCCATCCCGGCGAGACTGGCGTGGCTTACTGGCAGACACTGCAATTCGATGGACTAAGAATTCGCATTGTGGAGTATTCTCCAGGCTATGTGGCTGATCATTGGTGCCAAAAAGGACACATTGTGCATTGTCTTGAAGGGGAGGTGACGAATGAACAGGAAAATGGTTCATCCTCAGTATTAACCCCTGGAATGTCTTACGTTGTATCTGATGATCTCAGCTCTCATCGCTCAGTCACCCAAAAAGGTGTGAAACTGATGATCATTGATGGTGACTTTCTCAGATTAAAATAGGCTTTTATGTTTATCGCACTGTACGAATTTAAAATTAAGCCTGGCTCTGCTGACGTTTTTCGCTCGGCTTGGCTAGAGGTGACCAAAGCCATTTATCAACACTGCAGAAGTTATGGCTCAAGGCTGCACTTTTCCCAAGAGCCAGATACATTGGTCGGCTACGCACAGTGGCCGAGTAAAGCTCAATGGGAGAAAGTGCATCAGATCGATGATCCGACTTATCATGACGCTAGAGCCAAAATGCTTGATTGCCTCATTGAGTCGAAAACCGTCTATGAACTTGACGTCTGCGATGACTATTTACAGCCGTCAACCTGCTAAGCGTTGCCTATTGTTTTGCTTGGCTTGAGCGTTACTTTTTGGCTCAAAATGCGTAAACGCTGGGTGTTCGTTATCGATTGCTTTATGTAATGAGACTTTCGCTTCAAAGTCACTATCGATCTGTTTACATAGACGATCCGCTTCATGTTGGATCGTATTTATGTAGGTATCTTTACCCACAATCGTTAGCGCGTTAGCCATACTTTCAGCGTAAGACTGTACTAACGATGTGGCGAATTGCTTACTGTGAATGCCTTTCTTAATCTCGTCTTGTCGAACGTCTGCATAATGGCGTAGCGATGCTAGCAGTTGGTCAATCATTATTCTGTCTCCTGCATCAACAGAATCCCCAGCATAAGGTAGGGGGTTCTTAAGAGTTATTAACTGACCTTAGATTTTATGCAATTCGTATTCCATTCTCGTTTTATCTCCATTATTTCTGGCATAACTGATTGTTAATACGTTAATTAATAACTCCAATGATTCGGGTTCATATTGGATATGAGCGGATTCATGTCAAAATAACAGCATATTATTGCCGCATTTCTATTGCCTTAAGTATGGTTCAATCTGCCGCGAAAGCCCGAAAACCATTGGGTAATATGAAAAAATGTGCTAGTTAAGAAAGCAAATGTAGATTTGCTGTGAGAGATTCTCTACTATTTACCTGATAAGAAAAGGAAATCTGAGGAATTCTGAGTGACTGAAAGTGAAAAGCAACCCATTTCCAGGGATATTCGAAAAGATCCAGGGATCGAACGAATGTTGGAACGTATGCCAAAATCGGTTCAGTCTAGCTTTACGGATGAACAGTTGATGCATATTCGAAACGCTGTGGGAGCACGTAACTGGGGAAACCATTCGGTCGATTGTCGTGGTGTCGTTTCGGTGCCAATGAGCAGTTGGCGCTACTACTTTGTATTTCTGGTGGGTAGAAACCGACGTAGATTAAGCGACACGGAAAAACAGCTGTCCTTGTGGATGGGAGCGTTGTTCACCTTGGCGATTTTGAGCTTGTTCACTTTAGCGGTTATCTTAGTGTTATACCTGCTTAAATCCGCGCTAGGAATTGATATCTTTCCCAACTTTTCTTTTGGAATCTGGACTTGGTTTAAACACAACGTGTTCTGAACCCAATAAAAAACGGCGCAGAGGCGCCGTTTTTATATTTCAATCATGAATCTAGGTTATTAAACACCTGCGCGCTTAAGTAAGCCAGCCATCAATGCTGAGCTACTTTTAACCTGTTTAGATTTTTTCAATAGAGTGTTTGCCAGGTTGTTGTCACCAATGTTTTTCGCGATATGAATCATTGAGTGATAGAAAGTGCCAGCCGTTTTAGCGCCACCGTTTTGTTGCAGCGGGGCAAGAAGTTTTGTCATTGCTGAGCCAGTCATTCCCTGTTTTGTCGCATAGGCTTCAACGGAGTCAAGTAGTCTGTCCAGATCTACCATCGCATCGTTACTTTCTGCGCCCATTTTTTTCATTTCTTTCATGTTACGTCTGCGAATTTGGGCAATCACAAACTTAGGTTTGTTGATTTTTTTATAACCCCAATAACCGGCCGCAACTACTAAAATTATTCCACCAATAGAATAGCCCCAACCAGAGTTTAGTGTCTCTAGTACGGTTTGAATTACACTTTGGGTGTTGTTTACATTTGTCGAAACATCAGACATTAATTATTCCCGCCTTTACTTGGAATAGAAAAACATTCATCGATAAAATACATTGTCTTCACGTTACCGTAATTGCGGTGTGTCAGAATTTTGCAAATTAGTGATGACGTACTTGTTCTATTTGTGGGGGCAAATCTACAAAAAACCAACCCAAATGGCAAATAAAGTCTCAATCAACTTAAGTGGGGCAACCATAATGCCAACTGGGGAATCGCACAAAGTATCAGAGCAGCGATGCACATCAAAAAGAAGAAGGGCAATGACGCTTTGGCAACGTGGCCAATCTTTTCTCCGGTAAGCCCCTGAAGCACAAATAGATTGAAACCCACCGGTGGTGTAATTTGCCCAAGCTCAACCATAATGACAAGAAACACCCCAAACCAGAGTGGATCAAATCCCGCCTGAAGAACGATCGGTAACGTAATCGGTAAACTCATTACCGTTATTGAAATACCGTCGAGAAAAAGCCCCAAAATAATGTAGAACAAGGCTAGTGCGCACAGAAGTAAAGCCGGAGTGAGATGCAATTGTCCGATCCAGGTTGCCAGTTCAGTGGGTAGGTGGAGATATCCCATAGCGGTGGATAGTAATGCCGCGCTGATCATAATGCTGCATACCATCGTTGAACTTTGTACTGTGGATATTAACGCTTCTCTTATCATGTTTAGGTTTAACTGCTTTTCTAGTATTAGCAGAATCAGGGTAGCAAAAACGCCTACAGCCGCTGCTTCTGAGGGAGTCGCTATACCCGTGTAAATAGCGCCTAAGACAACCACTATCAGAGTCAATACAGGTAGGAGATAGCGTAGGCTACCCAGCAAGGTCACCTCGCTTTTCACTTCTTGCGGGACTAAGTGGGGTTGAGACCATGTCCGCAGCATCAGATAGCCTGAGTATAATGCCGCGATGAGGATACCCGGTAGTATTCCCGCCATAAACAGTTTGCTGATGGATACTTCGGCCTGAATGCCATAGACAATCATAACGATAGACGGAGGAATAAGGAGTCCCAGACTTCCGGCTCCGGCGAGTGAACCAATGGAGAGTGAACGGTCATAGCCCCGTTTTTTTAGCTCGGCAGTGGTTATCTTGCCTATGGTGGCGGTTGTCGCTGAGCTTGAGCCGCTGACGGCTGCAAATAAAGCGCAACCAAACACGTTGGTATGGAGAATTCCTCCGGGGATAAGACGAGTCCAGGGCTCCAGTCCTTTAAAAAGTCTATCGGAGATATCCGAGCGAAAAATGAGCTCTCCCATCAAAATGAAGAGAGGAATCGCGGCTAATTCCCACGAGTTTCCGGCCCGAAAAAGAATGCGGCTTAATATCGTCCCTGCTCGATGGGCGCTCATATCACCGAATAAAACAAGTGAGCCGAAAGAGACGACAGCTAACCCAGCAAAGACCCAAATGCCGGAACCGAGGACAATAAAAAGTAATCCGACAACGCCAAGTGATGTATAGATCAGATCCATTATTACTCTCCTGAGTAGGCGCCGGTTACTGGCGGCTGACGATAAATGAGGAGTGACAGAATGCGTACTGTGAGTGTCAGACACAAAATAGACAGTCCAACCAATACTAATCCCTGGGGAATCCACAGCGGTGTGGCAGCTAATGATTGGCTGGTTGTATGGCGAATAAAGTTACGAGTGACGGTGATGGACCAGTAGTAGGCGATCCAAGAAAAGAAACACAATGTAAGCAGGGAAGCGAACAGGTCCAATAGCCATTGATAAGCGGATCCGATTTTATCGCGTAGAATATTGACCTGAATAAGCGCGTTTCGTTCTAAACTGTAGCCGAGCGCGAGGAATGTCATCGCTGCGACAGCATATCCAACAAATTCATCGAGAACGAAGGTTGAATGGCCAAACATCCTGAGTCCAATTTCTAAAATGATGTGGCACAACATGTAGATGATAAGAAGTATTGCCAGCGAACCGGCAATACGATTGATACCCGCAGAGAGAAACATTAGTAATTTCATTGCTCTGCTCCTTACATTTTTTGTTGTTCGAACTCATCCATGATGGTTTTGCCCACATCGCCGGTCTCTTTTAACCAGTCACTTAATGCGGGTTTAGCCGAAGTCTGTAGATTATCCATGAAGGGTTTTGGTAAATCGGTCAGAATCGTCACCTTATTCTGTTTGAGTTCCTTATAGTTATCTGCCACTCGAGTACGGACTGTTTTCCAGTTGTGCTCATCAGTGAGTTTCGCAGCTTCTAAGATCGCGGCTTGCTGTTTTTCATCCAGAGCGTCAAACTCATCCTTGTTCATATGCACCATATTCAACGGGATAGCGTACTGAATGGCACTGTATGAATTGAGCTGTTCCCAGAAGCGAGCACTTGCTCCGGCATCGGCTGAGGTTAAAACGGCATTAATTCCTCCCGTTGATAACTGTGGGACCACATCGGCCCAAGAGAGGTTGACCGGAGCTGCTCCGGCATTTTTAAACGTCAGAGTGCCATTTTTGTCATAGGTACGGATTTTTAGCCCATCCAGTTCCTGCTTGGTTTCGACCTCGGACTTAGACCAAATGCCGCTGGCAGGCCATGGCGATGCATAAAGAAGAATTTCATTGTTATCGGTAAATACTTTTTCGTAATAGGGCTTGGCAATTTTATAAAGCAGCTGTGCTTCATCTTCATTTTTAACAATGAATGGCAACGAAGAGAGTAAAAATATTGGATTTATGCCAGCCATCGTTCCCGCAAGGGTATCGGCAAGAGGGACGGCATTGTCAGAAACCGCGTAAAAGTGGTCTGCAGATTTAAAGCCCAGCGATCCACCTGTGTGCAGTGTGATGTCGACACTCCCAGCCGTAAGTTCTTTCACTTTATCTATAAAATACATGTCACCTTGAGCATGAATTGATTGGGTGTTGTATTCGTTAGAAAAGTCGAGACTGACTTTGGCATGAGCCGTGGACAAGAGGGAGCCCGATAGAAGTAATACTGATAATAGTTGTTTGGCAAACATCCGCGTCTTCCTTTTTTGATTATCCTCGAATCAGTCTAAAAGGAAGAGAAGGTGTGACGTATCTCAGTACGACGTTTGGAATGGTTAAAACGACAGCACTGGAATAAACCAGTGCTGTCATAGGTGTGTTTAGCGCTTATTTTTGACCAAGTTGTTTTAGCAGCGCTTCAGCTACCGCTTCCGAACTTGCTGGATTCTGGCCTGTGATCAATTTGCCATCTTCAACGATAAAAGTTCCCCAATCTGGTCCTTTTTGGTAGTCAGCACCCTGAGCGATAAAGGTATCTTCAATGAGAAACGGCACAACATCCGTAAGTTGAACGCCTGCTTCTTCACCGTTGGTAAAGCCGGTCACTTTTCTACCTTTGACGAAATGTTCGCCAGATGCCGATTTTACATTAACTAAAACGCCTGGCGCATGGCAAACAAAGCCAATGGTTTTATCTGCAGCAGCAAAGCTTTCAATCAATGCAATAGAATCTTCTGAGTTTGCTAAATCCCACAACGGACCATGTCCGCCAGGGTAGAATACGGCGTCAAACTCGCTCTCTTTGATTGTTGCGAGTTGTACCGTATTGGCTAACACACTTTGAGCTGCTGAGTCGCTGTTAAAACGACGTGTGTAATCAGTTTGAAAGTCTTCTAGCTCACTTTTAGGATCTAGAGGTGGCTGACCGCCTTTTGGCGAAGCCAGTGTCACTTCTGCACCACTATCTATAAAGGTATAATAAGGGGCGGCAAACTCTTCGAGCCAAAAACCCGTTTTTTCGCCTGTTGTGCCTAAGTCTTCATGTGACGTTAAGACCATTAAAATCTTCATAATTTTTCCTTTCTACGTTGAGATATAGAAATCATCCAATTGAAATTAGTTATTGAGAAAAGCTTCCAGCATTTCTATATTGTCTTTGTATGGTGCTCTTAAGCGTAGGTTGGATAGTCCTTCTTCGCTTTGTATAACCACTGGTTTTGCATGTGTAAACTGTCTAAATCCGTGGATGCCGTGGTAAGCACCAATACCAGATGCTCCAACACCACCGAATGGAAGAGCATCAATTGAGGCATGTGTCATGACATCATTAATCACCAGTGCACCGGAAGTCGTACAGTGAGCGAAGCGTTCTTGACGTTCACTGTTATCGCCAAAAAAGTAGGCGGCTAATGGACGTGGACGTTCATTGATGTAGTTCAGGTACTCTTCACTCGTCGAATACGTTTTGATAGGGAGTAAAGGCCCAAAAAGTTCTTCCTGCATAACACCCATATCATCAGTTACATTGAGGATAAGATGGGGCGCAATCTTGCGCGTGTTTTCATCGTATGCGGGTTCATTTTCTACCAGTTTGACCACACGAGCACCCTTATTAATGGCGTCTTCAAGTAAGCCCACTAAGCGGTTGAAGTGCCGCTGGCTAATAATGGAAGTGTAGTCATCATTCGTCTGGACGGAACCAAAGCTGCTTGCGACAAACGCTTTGGCCGCTGAAATAAATTCGTCTTCTTTACCTTCTGGCAGCAATACGTAGTCGGGTGACAAACAAATCTGACCAACGTTAAACGTTTTGATGGTCATCGTGCGCTCAGCGGCTTGTTGGATATTCGCTGATGAATCAATCACCACTGGTGATTTACCGCCCAGCTCTAACGTCACGGGTACCAAATTCTCAGCCGCCGCTTTCATGACATGTTTACCTACCTGAGTACTTCCGGTAAACACAAGATGATTAAACGGTAATTCGCTGAAGTGACGACCCACTTCATCATCGCCAAGCATGACGGTGAGTTCCGTTGGCGCAAAATAACGTTCGATAAGCGAAGCTAATAATGCAGACGTCTTTGGGGTCAATTCTGACGGTTTTAAGATCGCGGTATTACCTGCAGCAAATATTCCCGCAAGTGGACCGAAAGATAGGTTAATTGGAAAGTTCCAAGGACTAATTACCCCAACAACGCCAATAGGCTGCTGTTGAATCCATGCTTGTAGACCATTAGGCAGATTCTCGACATGATCCGGTTTCATCCACGTTGCTACATTATCATGAGCGTGTTGCAGCATATTGACTGTGGTAGCCATGTCAGCAACCAGTGATTGATAATGGCTGCGATGACCGAAGTCAGCACTCATTGCGTCACTCAGTTGTTGGTAATTTTCTTTAATGAGTTTGATTGAACGTTGCAGACGATCCTGACGGACACTGACGTCAACCGCCCCTGTTGATATATGATCTTTTTGCATTGCTTTCAAAGTCGAAAGCATTTCATTTTTTGTCGGCTGACTGGTCATAAATAACTCCAACGTTTTTATTGTTCTGTTTTCTGTTGCCAACAAGATTAACGTATTGTGGTAATCGAACGCTAACAAAGGTATTTTAGGTAAGGTATAAAAAAATTTATGGGGTGGTTATGTCCTTAAATCGGCTTAGAACTTTTGTAGAAGTGTATCGTCAGCGCTCTATTAGTGCGGCAGCACGCAATTTGAATCTGACACAGCCTGCGGTATCTCAGCATATTGCAGGATTAGAAGTCGCAGTGGGGAGAAAATTGTTTACGCGTGAGGCCAATGGCGTGGCACCTACGAAAGCGGCAGAAGAGTTGGCTTTGGATATCGGAGACAAACTGGACGCCGCTGAATCAGCATTATCAATGGCTAGGTCACGTTCGATGGACATGGAAGGCGTGATTCAAATCATTGGTCATGCGGACTTTCTTGCAGAAGTCGTAACGCCAAGGTTGGTTCCGCTTTTAAAATCCGACATTCGCGTCAGAGCACACTCTGGAGATGGCGGACTGGTGCACAACATGTTGGTTGAAGGACATTGTGATTTGGGCTTTACCGCGCATCCGGTCACGGATAAACGTTTAAGGAGCGAACTTATGATGAGTTCACAAGTTTGGGCAGTTTCTGCGCCTGAAGTTGTTGATAGACTTGAGAAAAGTGCCCAGTTCGCAAAAGCGTTGATGTCTGAACCGATGCTAACGTATAACCTTGAATTGTCGGTGATGCAGCAATGGCTAAGCAAAAACAAGATTGAGTTAACCAATAACGCACCGGCGTTCGTTAGTCAGGATTTGAGGGCGATGAGAACGCTGCTTAAAACCGGATTCGGTTGGTCAGTTTTACCTGAATATTTGTGTGCCGAACAGATAGCTAAAGGGGAATTAGCGAGAATACCGGCGCCAATTTCGGACACGCAACTTAACTATTATATGGCGTGGGCACCGAGTGCTATGCGTCAGCCAAGAGTTGTACACGCAAAGCAAATTTTATTGGATGTGATGGCGTAGTTCGGAAGATCTGATTAAGTCAGATCTTCCATTATACTATTAATGATTTTGAGTATTCAGCTCTGCCTGCTGACGGCGTACAGCTTTTATTTTACCAATAGCTGAAATGCCATGAATAATCAATAAAGTAGAGATGAAAAAGGCAATGACTTCCAGACCCGCTTTGAGGCTATGTAGGTGAAATACATCGTTATCATTGAGATTCTGAATATAGAATGCTGCGCATAATGCGGTACCCAGAGCAATTGCTGTCTGCTGTAGGGTTGTCATAAACGCGCTACCTATTCCGGCAAACTGCGCTGGAATATCGGCTAAACCAATTCGTAGTGAACTGTTGACAGCAAACGCGTTGCCGACACCAATGATCAGCATAGGAACTAACAGTGTCCAGGAGGTCAATGTTTCCGCGTGTTGATTTATCTGGCTAAACAGTAGTACATAACCTGCTAAATTGATGACCGAACCCACGATGATAACGGCGGTAAAGCCCAGATTGGTAAACCATTTCGCTATACGGCCTACGTAAAGTGATGCAACAAAGTATGATATTCCTAAGCCAATAAATGCATTGCCAGACGCAAACGATGAAAGATGAAAGCCGGATTGGAGTGTCAGCGCAACCACAAACATATAGCCACCGTAAGAGGCAACTTGTAATGTTAAGCTCACGCAGCCAAGAATCACTTTGGGTCTGGTTAAAAGCGTTGGTGGCATCAATGGCGATTGTTGTTTATGTTCTTTCTTACCCTCAATATTCCATAGCAAAAGAGCCAAAGGCAGAGAGCTAATCAGCAGAACCCAGATAATCCAACTCCAGCCCAGATCTGGACCTGCAGAAATAGACACTAAAATTAATGTCACCACCGTGCCCAATAGTAAGGTTCCTGACCAATCAAGCGATAAGCTGCTTTCTTCTTTGGTCTCGGGTATCCATTTCTGCCCGAAATAGAGGATGAAGGCACAAATCGGTAGATTGATATAAAATACGCTGCGCCAACCTAAGCCAAATAAGTCAGCAGAGACTAGCCAGCCACCTAATATTTGGCCGATGATAAATGACAATCCACCCACAGAACCATAGATACCAATCGCTTTGGAATGCCTTTCGCCGCTTAGTGTGACATGGATGGTAGCAAGGATCTGTGGCATCAGCATGGCTGCTGCAATGCCTTGTAAAACACGTGCAGCGATGAGTAGGTAAATGCTGGGAGCAAGCCCGCAGATAAACGAGGTAACGGCAAAGCTGGCTATCCCCGTTAGAAAGAGCTTTTTTCGTCCGAACCGATCACCTAGACGTCCACTCATTGCCAGACTGACCGCAAAAGAGAGGCCGTAAAGGGAAACGATCAGTCCGAGTTGAGTTTTGTTGGCATCCAGAGACACACTAATTGCATCCAAGGCGACGTTAACGATGGAAAAATCCATCTGTGGCATAAGTTGACCTGCAACCAGTAGGATCAATCCGGCGGCGGAGAGACGATTTGAAGAAGATAAATTGGTTTTCATTTAAAACACCAGATTTCACAAGATGGTAGTATTATGGCTCTTAAATTAGAGGTGTACTAGAAACTGCTCAGACACGTACTGGTAGTATCAGGATAACGGGAATGACGACTAAAATACTCAATCAAAACGAACGACTTGGCGAATTTCTAAGGCTGAAACGTAACAGTATTGCACCAGAAACGCTAGGACTGATGAAACCGGCCCGTTCCAGAACTCCGGGTCTGAGAAGAGAAGATATTGCTGAAATGGCCAATATCAGTACTGTTTGGTACTCGAAACTTGAGCGCGGAAAGGCCGAGCGGGTATCACGTAATGTGATTCTGGCGATCGCAAAATCAATGCGTTGTGATGATAGCGAAACACGTTATTTACTGCAGTTATCGGGTCATACTGATATGACTAAGCAGCCACAGGTCTCACATAGTGTTGCTAAAGAGGTTGAGGTATTGCTTAATTCTCTCAACCCTCTTCCTGCGATATTAACCAACGATTTTCGCGATATTCTTGCTACTAACTCTGCATTTGAAGCGATGGTAGGGCTTAATTTAAATGAACTTCCTGAACAACAGCGCAACATCATCTGGTTGATGTCACATAATAAGCAGTGGCAGGTTTGGCTGAAAGCGGATAATCCAGCCGGACTAACAGACTGTATGACCAATTCAGCCGCTCGAATACGTGCTGCGATGGTGACCAGAGCAAGTGACAAAGAGTGGCAGGAAAGACTCGATTCACTGATTAGTGAATGCCCTTTATTCGAGCAAATTTGGTCAGGACATGGTGTTAGGGCTAAAGAGGAGCTTGAGCGGGAGTATCATCACCATTCTTTGGGCCCAATTCGAATGAGCAAACAGTATTGGGCGAATTGTTCGGGAAACGCGTACGGTCAGCTACTGGTGTATATTCCCCTTGATGACAATGATAAGACCCGTTTAATGGCGCTTTGATAGTGCATTTTGGCATGGGTCATCGTTTTTGATAAACTTTTACCCATGAAGTCATTTGTTGCCGCAGGACTTGGGATTTATGTTTTATAAAAATCTGAAAAACAAAAATCTGTTGATTGCGGTGATACTTGGCATTCTATTCTTTAGTTCGAGTGTGCTGGCCTCCTATCAGCATCGAATTGATTTATCTCCTTCGACAAAAACCACTACGCTTAACTGCGAAAATAGTATCTGTTCAGGTAAGCAGCATATGACGTGTCATATGTCTTGTTGCTCTATTTCTGCGTTATTTGCTAAAACGTTAGTGCGTGATACGAATATGAGTCTTGAACTGCAGAGTAAAGATACGCCCGTTTTTGCGTATAAGTTTAGTGACTACTCGCATATCATCAATCCACCAACTCGCCCCCCAATTCTTTAATTTTAAGACCTTAATGTCGTTCAAATTTTAAGTAATCTTATTGGTTCATATAAATTGTGAGGTATTGTTGTGAGTGAATATAACCACCGTGTTGGTGTGAGAGAAAAGTTTCTGGTTAAGCGGCGTCTTAAAATAGATCAGCGTAACTCTGGAGAGGAAGGCGTTCAATCTGCGATAGAAGCGCTCGACGTTATGTTTGGGTTAGATGACGTAAGTTATGTTATGAAAAAACAAACCATCGAGGTTGCTTACGATGTTGGTCATCTTTCTCTTGCGGAAATCAGACAAACGCTGAGTGAGCAAGCAGTAAAAGAAAATCGCGGTCTACTCAACCGTATTAGGTTGAGTTATTACCAGTATCTCGATCAAAATATTCGTGACAATATGGCCCAAGAGCCATGGAGTTGTCACATGTCTTCGCCGTCTGGGAATAAAAAGGGGCGCTAATATTAATAAGCATTTAGTGACGGCGTCACTAAATGCTTATTTGTTGTTCTGCGATTTCTTTTGCTAATTGGACGGATTTGGTAATCAGTAACCTTGCTGGTTGATTGATATATGAAATAGTAAATTGTAGCGGACTGGGCACCCAGTCGAGATGTAACTCTTTTAGCTGATTGGAGGTAAGCTGTTCTCGGATAACTTCTCTTGGTAACGTTGCAATCCCAACACCACTTTCAACTAACCCTATCATGGCCGACAGTGAACTGGACGTGTAGTACCGGACATCACTTTTTCTTTCGGTTTTGAAATGACGATAGATATCCTGAAAGGGTAATGTATTGCGGGCATAGGTAATGATCGGCCATTCAGAAAACGGATGCGACTTATCCTCAATCAATAAGTCTGGATTCACGATCCAGTGCAACGGATAGCTGCTAATAGGGATATTAATCACCTCTGGAGCAGTGATAGGGCCCATCAGTATCGCGATATCAATACTGCGGTTGAGGAGTTCTTTACTTAAATTCACCGTAGCATCAACAATGAGCTCGACTTCTACAGCGGGATATTCCTCGTGAATAAGAGACAAAAACTCTGGCATCCAAGTGTGGACTAACGTTTCGGATATTCCGATACGCAGTAAGCCTGACATTGCATGGTTTGTATCGGCTCTGAATTTTAATTCCTCGGTCTGAGCCAGAATGTTCTCGACGAATGGCAGCAGTTCTTGTCCTTTCTCGGTCAGCGTTATATTGGCATTGTCCCGATAAAATAGCGCTGCACCTAGAGACTTCTCCAGATTTGATATTCGCGTAGAAATCGCTGGTTGAGTGGTGCATAGATGCTCGGCTGCAAGGCGAAAGCTCTTGAGGTTGGCAATCCAGACAAAGGTTTCTAATTGTTTTAAATTCATAGTGCGATACTAATTTATCCAACTCATAAATTATTTTTATCAGAATAGGTAAAAATTTACAAATAGACATTATTGCTCTTTCAAACGTATCTTGAATGAATAATCGATACCAAGGAGCGGTTGTATGTCTCGTGATCTTTCCTCGCTCTCTCTATCTGAGTTGCGACAACTTATTCGTTCCAACCAACATACTGGGCCAACCAGCGGGTTGGCAAAAGGTTACTTACAGGCAAATCTCGCTATTATGCCTGCCGATTGGGCTACTGATTTCTTGCTGTTTTGTCAGCGTAACCCTGTCGCATGTCCACTCATCGGCATGACGGATCCCGGCTCCAAATACCTTCCTGAAATAGGTGCAGAAATTGATATCAGCACCGATGTTCCTGAGTTTCATATATTTCGTGATGGGAAATTCGAACAGTCGGTAAATGACCTGAATGAACATTGGCGTGATGACCTTGTGACATTTGTATTAGGCTGCTCATTCTCCTTTGAAGACGCGCTGCAGCAAACGGGTTTAAAAGTAAGGAATATTGAGCAAAATACCAATGTTTCAATGTACGATACGTCGATTGCCTGCAAACCGGCTGGTCGGTTCAGTGGAAATTACGTTGTTTCAATGCGTCCTTTTATCCCTAGCGACGCAATTCGCGCGATTCAGGTTACCAGTCGTTTTCCGATGGCCCACGGCGCGCCAATTCATTTTGGTGATCCCGCTTTAATTGGAATCAAGGATATTTCTCAGCCGCAGTATGGCGAGCCTGTTTCGATCTATGAAAATGAAGTGCCAGTATTTTGGGCCTGCGGTGTCACACCGCAAAATGTTATCCGAAATAGTAAACCACCATTTTGTATCACTCATGCACCCGGAAAAATGTTGATCACCAACCGACTCAATAATGAATACGCCTTTTTATAAAAGTTCACCATCAGATAGCTGCTGCTCAGCGTATTTTTGTGCATTATCTGCAGCGAATTTAGCTATCTGTGACACCAAATGGTCTTTAGGGTCATTTAAGTAAGAAGCTGTAAATTGAAGGTCAGAAAGTTTCCAACCCGGGTCAAAGGTTTTTATTTTTCCAGCCTTGACCAAGGGACGAGCTAAACAGACAGGAACAATTCCTACGCCAATACCTGATGAGACCATTTCGAGGCTCGTAGACAGGGTTGTCGAGGAGAATATCTGACCAGTATCGCCATAGCGCTCAAGGAGTTCGGACATTAATTCCTGATATGGGCGTGATAGACGAGGAAAGGAAATGATTGGGTACGATTGGATATCACAGACATCAATGGATGATGCGCAGTACCATGCAAGTTCAAAGGGCGGGAGCATCAGGTTCTCGACATTTCCCTCAGGTAACGGGCCCATTAACACGACCATATCCATTTGTTTATTAAGCAAAAGTTCTCTCAAGTTGTGCGAGACGTCAACGGACAGTTCAACGACTAACTTGGGATATGTTTTGCGTATGTCAGCTAAGAACCCAGACAACCAGGACCGAGCAATAGTTTCTGCGACACCAATCCTTAACACACCCACGACCTCGTCTGTCGGGGTTAAATCTGTTTTTATCTGGGCAATATTCGCCTCAATTTTTTCGGCATGGGCCATGAGCAACAGGCCTTCTTTTGTTGGTGTTACCCCCGATTTTTGTCTGTTCAGCAAAAGTACGCCGAGTTCTTCTTCTAAAGTAGTAATACGCGTTGAAATCGCAGGTTGGGTGATATTCATCTCAAGTGCAGCTTTACGAATGCCGCCAAGTTTTACAACACGTAAAAATGTTTTTAACTGTTCGAAGGTCATCTTACTTCCTTGTTTTACGCCGGGCATAAGGTGATAAATTGAATTTATAATATCAGAAAAAAAATGATGATTTGACTTTATTGTTAATGAAATGAAAACTAGGGGTAAATCAAGTGTGATTTACGGGTGAAATAAGATTCACATTAAATGTAATTGAAGGGAATCAATCTATGACACATATTCTTTCCAAGAAAACTTCAGCTCTGGCACTAGCGACGCTCTGTTTTTCAGGTGCAACGCTTGCCGAACAAACACTTTCTGTTGTGGGAAGCTGGAGCAGTCTGCCGCTAGATAAACAGTTTGAAAAACCTTTTTGGACCGAGACACTGCCAGCCGATAGCAATAATGATTTTGCGGTGCAAATGACGACGCATGATCAGATGGGTATTGGTGGTGGAGACGTATTCCGCATGTTAGGCGACGGCGTGTTCGATGTCGGTATGACAGTCGCTGATTACGCTGTATCAGATGCACCGGCGTTAGAAGCATTGGATGTTCCATTGATTGCCACAACGGTTGATGAATTCAAGAAAGTTGTCGATGCAGCCCGCCCAATGGTTGACGAAATTTACGCTTCCACATTTAACTCGAAAGTATTGGCTATTGCGCCGTATCCACCGCAAGTTATTTTCTGTAAGGCGCCAGTCGAATCGCTGGATGACCTTGCGGGTAAGAAAATTCGTGCGTCTGGACGTATGACCGCTAAATTCCTTGAAGCGTTAGGAGCTCAGAGTGTGAACATCAGTTTCGGTGAAGTCCCAGGAGCGTTACAACGTGGCATTATCGACTGTGCAGTAACGGGCGCAGGTTCAGGCTACAGCGCTGGTTGGTGGGAAGTGACTTCTCATTTGGTTACTCTGCCGATTGGTGGGTGGGATCCTGTCGTAACAGCTATGAATATGGATAAGTGGAACGCTCTATCAAAAGAGCAGCAAGCGTTCTTACAAAAAGAAGTAACAACCAAGTTTGAAGAGCCAGTTTGGAAAGATGCGGCTGTCTCTGTTAAGGAAGATGTCGCGTGTCTGACTGGCAACGGTGAGTGTAGTAAAGGGGATACGCGTAATCTAAAACTGGTTGAACCATCAACCGCTGACAAAGAAAAAGCGCGTAAGATGGTCGAAGAGAAAGTTCTTCCTGATTGGTCTGACCGTGCTGGCGAAAAATGGACTAAAGAGTGGAATGACTCTGTAGGTCAGGTTGTTGGTTTGACAGCGAAAAAAGGCTAATCAATATGAACCTTATTATTACTATGTTAAAGCGTATTAATGATTGGGTTGCAATTATCGCCGGCATAGCACTGCTTGCCGGCGTGGGCCTCATCTGCGCTGAAATTTTAATGCGGGCCATGGGTGTTCACTTTACGGGTTCTGACGAAATTTCGGGTTACTTGATGGCATCGATCTCAAGTTGGGGCATCAGTTATGCACTCCTGAATCGCGCTCATGTTCGTATCGATATTTTACGGGATAAGACGAGCAAAAGTTTTCGTTGTGTCTTTGATTTAATTGCGATCGCATCTGTATCTTTTGTCGCTATTTATGTTGCGACCAAAGTGGTTTCCGTCATCGACAAAAGTCTTCGTTCGGGCGCATTAGCCAATACGGCACTCGAGACACCGTTGATCATTCCTCAGTCTATTTGGTTTGCTGGTTGGATCTGGTTTGCGATCTCTTCAACGCTTTTATTTTTAGTAGGTCTATCTTTATTTTTTACTCGTCGCTTTGATCAAGTAGATAGAGTCATTGGCACGGAGTCAGAAGTATGATTCTCTTTACCACGACCGGCCTATTAGGATTGCTCGCGTTGAGCATACCTGTGGGTATAGTTTTATTTCTTTTGGCATTTGGTATTGATCAGTTTTACAGCTTCTTTCCCTTAATGAGAGGGTTAGGACAAGTACTTTGGTCGTCTTCGAATCATGCGACTTTGATTGCAATACCATTATTTGTCTTGATTGGTGAGATACTGCTGCGCAGTGGCGTTGCAGAGCGCACCTACATGGCACTGAATAAATGGGTGGCCTGGCTTCCCGGTGGTTTGATTCACGCGAATATCGCTACATCGACCATGTTCTCTGCGACATCCGGATCATCGGTTGCAACGGCGGCAACGGTTGCTACCGTCGCAACGCCTCAGGCGACTAAGCTCGGGTACGACCAAAAACTATTTACTGGCTCTATTGCTGCCGGTGGTACGTTAGGGATTTTGATTCCACCTTCGATTAACTTGATCGTTTATGGATTTTTAACAGAAAGCTCAGTACCGAAACTGTTTCTTGCTGGCATCGTACCAGGATTAGGTATGGCATTAATGTTCATGCTTACAACTATCTTGTTGTGCGTTATCTGGCCAAAGCTGGGTGGTCCACGTCAATACAGTAGTTGGACAGAAAAGTTTAGCTCATTACCTCAGTTAGTTCCTATTCTGGTATTGCTGTTCAGTATCGTGGGTTCTATCTATCTTGGGTGGGCAACACCGACTGAAGCAGCGGCTGTCGGCGTTGTTTTTTCGCTATTGATTGCGGTATCCAATAAAAGCTATTCCAATTCGATGTTGGTCGATGCACTTAAAGGGACGATTAGAATCACCTCTATGATTATGTTGATCGTTCTTGGCGCCTATGTACTTAATTTTGCGATGACTGCGGCAGGGATTGGACGTGTACTACAGTCAACCATTGATGGTTTGGGACTCAGTCCGTTATCAACACTTCTTATTATCGTATTGATGTATGTAGTGTTGGGTTTCTTCATTGAAACACTATCACTTATGGTGGCAACCATTCCTATTGTTGTGCCAATCATTGTGCAAATGGGCTATGACAAAATCTGGTTTGGTATTTTGATGATTGTGCTGGTGGAGATGGCTCTGATTACGCCACCGGTAGGCCTTAATTTATACGTTGTTAACTCTTCCCGGAAGCAGGGAAAGATGAGCGATGTCATTCTGGGCAGCATGCCATATGTAGCTGTCATGATTTTGATGGTTATTCTCTTGATTGCGTTCCCAAGTATTTCTCTCTACCTACCGAATAATTTTTAAGGTGTATTATGGAATTTTTAGTAAACGGAAAGACAAAGCAGTTTGATGTTAAGAAGCTTATTGTAGCGGGTTGGACAGGGAGAAATATGAGTGCTGTTCAGGAACACATCGACGAGCTTGCAGAGTTAGGTGTTGCGCCTCCTTCGACTGTTCCATTGTTTTATCAGGTCGCTCAACAAATGTTGACTCAGCAAGATGAAGTTGAAGTACTCAGTAAAGGGACGTCTGGCGAAGTAGAACCTATTATTCTACGCGACGGTGAAGAGTATTTCTTTAGTATTGCTTCTGACCACACCGACCGTGAATTAGAAGCGTTTTCTGTTGCTCATTCTAAGCAGGTCTGTCCCAAGCCAGTTGCTGCTGAGGCGTGGTCATTTGAGGAAATAAAAGACCATATTGAGCAAATCGAACTCAAGTCTTGGTTAGATGAAGGTGAGGGTTGGACACTTTATCAGACTGGCACTCTTGTCTCTATCCGTCCATTAGTTGAGCTGATTGAAAAGTCGATATTACCTGAGGGTGGGGCGTTACTTTGTGGTACCTTCGCAGCGATTGGTGGGGTGCGTAGAACACCTAAATTTAAAATGGAAGCTTACGATCCTGTATTAGAAAGACGCATTACCAAAGAGTATGTCGCTACTGAGCTATCTGTGGTTGCGTAAGGAGTCGATATGACACAATACAGTTGGCAACGACGCGATACCGACCTGATCTCATTGTTCGAGAAGATTAGTGCTGATGATCCTGCTATTTTCACTGAATTATTTGACGCGACAAAACTTAGTCGAATCGAAGGGCCTCTCTCAGGGGCTCTGGTTTCGATTAAAGCCACGTTTGACGTAAAGGGATTTCATAGTTCTGGAGGCTCAAAACTACTGGGAATCGAGTCTGCAGATCAAGACGCGAAGGCGGTGGAAAGATTAACAGCGGCTGGAGCAACGCTAGTAGGTCATACAAATATGACAGAGCTTGCTTACTCGGGATTAGGTCTGAATCCTCACTTTGGAACTCCGGCCAATCCAATTGATGCGTTAACCATACCCGGTGGTTCAACGAGTGGTGGCGCAGTGTCTGTTGCGAAAGGTTTTGCTGATATCGCACTGGGCACTGATACGGGTGGTTCTTTACGCATACCCGCTGCTTTTTGTGGTCTAACAGGATTTAAGCCTTCTCAACAGAGTGTGAGTCGGATAGGTTGTTTACCGCTTTCGGATTCTTTGGATAGCGTCGGACCGATTGCTTCTTCAGTGCAAGAGTGTCGTATTGCCTGGGAAGTTTTATCAGGGCAGACGGTTAAAGATATTGCGACGGATAACATCAAATTTATCGTGCCGACGAATTTTGGATTTGATGGTATTGATGATGGTATTGCAGCGTTATTTAACGATGCTGTTACTAAAATTAAGCAAGCGGGTTTCGATGTTATATACGAGCATGTTGACTTATTAGAAACGTATAAGACTTTACCTGTGTGGCATTTTTCGGCTGTCGAGAGCAGACGTCACTATCGAACTCTTTTCGACTTAGAGAGTGATGAGCTTGATCCCCGAGTGCGATCAAGAATAAAGAAAGGTGAATCGGTTACTGACGACGAATTTGCCGTAAGCGTGGCGTTTAGAAATCAGCTTGTTTCTGAGTTCAGCCAGCAGTTCGCAAACAGTGTCTTACTGATGCCTACCGTCGCTATTCAGGCTCCGAGATTTGCTGACCTTGAAAGTGATGCCGATTATGATCGTATCAACTTGCTGTGCCTCAGAAACACCAGTGTGGCTAACGTCTTTGATGCATGCAGTATATCGCTACCTCACAAGGTACAAAGTGTAGTAGGTGGTGTATTGCTAACCATGCCAAATGGTAATGATGCTGCCTTATTGACTCTTGCAGAAACGTTACAATCTCATTTATAAAAAATGGCGACTTTCGTCGCCATTCTATTAAATTTCGAAGTTAACATTCCCTTCAGCCAGAAATGGCCAACGCAGTACCGTGGGCGATGGATTACCATCGTTACCAAAGAAATAACCAATTTGCGGGGTAGCAAATACTTTTGCGCCGCGATAGATCGCTTTATCGTGCAGACTGCTATGCGTTAATTTCGCTTCCCAAACGTCATCACTTTCCCAGCCGTCTGGAGTCAGTTCGACGCGAACTTCCGCCCCCACCGGATTGATCGAAGAGATTTCAAAAGGTAGTGATGCCTGGCTATTGTCCTTGTCTGAAAGCGTTATCTCGTGGCTACGTACGTAAAGCAAACCATCTTGTTGAGTTTCTTTCACCTCGGGCGGAAGAATAAAAGACGCACCGTTATCCCATCGTTTATTTTCTAGCTTCGCTTTGTAGATATTGACGTTACCGAGAAAATCAAAGACGAAGCGACTATTGGGTTTGGCATAAAGCTGAACCGGAGCATCCACTTGTTCAATTTTACCGTTGCTCATGACAACGACGCGGTCAGAAAGCTCAAGTGCTTCATCTTGATCGTGAGTCACAAAGACACTGGTGAAACCTAATTCATCATGCAGGCTTCTCAACCAACGGCGTAAGTCTTTGCGAACTTTTGCGTCGAGTGCACCAAAAGGTTCATCAAGGAGTAAAACTTCGGGTTCAGTAGCAAGAGCGCGAGCAAGTGCTATACGCTGCTTTTGACCACCAGAGAGTTGTTCTGGGTAGCGATTAGCAAGATGACCTAGTTGCACGGTTTCAAGTAATTGTTTCACTCGTTTTTTGATTTCAGCTTGGGATGGGCGTTTACGACGCTCCATAACCTGTAGTCCAAACGCCACATTGTCTGCCACTGTCATATGACGGAACAGCGCGTAATTTTGGAATACAAAACCGACACGACGATCGCGGACGTGTAAGTTCGTGACGTTGCGTTCACCGAAATGAATCTGTCCGCTATCGGCACCCTCCAGACCAGCGATGATGCGTAACAACGTCGTTTTACCTGAACCAGAAGGGCCTAACAAACCGATCATTTCACCATCTTTAATGTTGAGGTCTAACGGTGATAGGGCCTGAAATTTACCAAAGGTTTTTGAAATATTTTCTAAACGAATACTCATAGTTGTTACTTACTCATCGATATCGACAGATTTATTGCGCTCTTGGCGCCATTCAACAAACGCTTTTAAAACCAGCGTAATAAGAGCGAGAAAGGCCAGTAATGAAGCGCTGGCAAAGGCAGCTTCTGCCTGATAGTCCTGATACAACAGCTGAACATGTAACGGCAACGTATTGGTTTCTCCCCTGATATTACCGGAGACCACCGCTACAGCTCCAAATTCGCCAACAGCTCGTGCGTTGGTGAGGATGACACCATAAATCAGTGCCCACTTAATGTTGGGTAACGTTACACGACGAAACAGTTGCCACCATGAAGCACCCAGAATAACAGCGGCTTCTTCATCAGAACGTCCCTGTTGCTGCATGAGCGGGATTAGTTCTCTGGCGACAAATGGACTCGTAACAAAAACGGTAACTAACACTATACCTGGCCACGCGAACATGATTTGCAAGTTATGCTCGGATAAGATCTCTCCCAGCCAGCCACTTGACCCATAGAGCAAAAGGTAAAGAAGACCTGCGACCACAGGTGAGACAGCAAAAGGAATATCAATTAGGGTTATGAGGAACTTACGCCCCGGGAATTCAAAGCGCGTTACCGCCCACGACAGCATGACACCGAAAACCAGATTAATGGGTACCGTCAATAATGCTACAAAGAGGGTTAGACCAATAGCGTGTAGGGTGTCTGGGTCGGTTAAATTGCTTATGTATGTCGATAAACCACTGGCGAATGCCTGTTTAAAGATACTGATTAAGGGAATGACCAGTAGCAGACAGACCAATAGCAGGGCGAGAGTGATTAAACCCCATTTAACTAAAAAGCTGTCACCGACACGAGAAGGCTGATGAGATTTCATTATCGATTCCTTATCGTCCGTGAATGCGGCGCAGGTAATGACCTTGCCACAAGTTAATTATTAAAAGCAATGCAAGCGATGTCACCAGAACTACCGAAGCGATAGCACTAGCTCCGGGAAAGTCGAATTCCTGAAGCTTCACAAAGATCATTAATGACGTAATTTCACTGACATAAGGCATATTACCTGCGATGAAAATGACCGCACCGAATTCGCCCAGACTTCGAGTAAACGATAACGCTGTTCCCACCATCAGAGATGGCCAAAGTGATGGCATGATGATCCGCCAGAAAATGGCGCTATCAGACGCTCCCAGAGTCATGCCAGCTTCTTCTTCCTCATGAGAAAGTTCTTCTAAAACGGGTTGTACTGTCCTTACAACAAATGGAATGCTGGTAAATGCCATCGCGACAATAATGCCCAGAGGAGAATAGGCTACTTTGATTCCAATCGGTTCTAGGAGACTACCTATCCAACCACTCGATGAATAGAGTGTTGCTAGTGTAATACCTGCTACGGCTGTTGGCAGAGCAAAAGGGAGATCGACCAACGCATCTAAAATCCTTTTACCGGGAAAGTCATAGCGAACTAATACCCAAGCAAGTAGTAAGCCAAAACAAGCGTTAAACAAGGATGCTATCAAAGCGGATTGAACGGTGACTTTGTAACTCGCAACAAGGCGAGGATCGGTAATCATGAACCAGTATTCCGACCAAGTCATGCTGGACGTTTGCATGACTAGACCCGTTGCTGGAAGCAACAATACTAAACTGACAAACAGCAGAGAGACGCCAAGGCTAATACCAAATCCGGGCAAAACGCGTTTATGTTGAGGGCGACGGTTAGAAGAGGTCGTCGAATGAGACATAATAATTATACTCAGCTAAGTACTGAAAAGAGCAAATTAAAGCCGCAATATACCGATAAAGCGGCTTTGTTTGAAGAGCTTATTAACGGCGTTGTAATTGGTCCAATTTTGCACCACTGTTAAATTGCGTTTTCATCGCAGTATCCCAGTCACCAACAATCTGCTCAACAGTAAGAAGGTCGACTTGTGGGAATTTATCAGCAAATTCTGCTTTCACTTTTTCGTTGTGAACGCGATAGTTAAAACCTGCGAGTAGGCGCTGTGCTTTCTCACTGTAAAGATAGTTTAGGTACTCTTTAGATACGTCTAATGTATTGTGTTTCTTCGCATTCTTTTCAACGACGGCAACAGGGAACTCAGCCAGAATGGAAGTCTTAGGTACAATTACTTCGTACTTATCTTCACCGTATTGATGACGAATATTGTTTACTTCAGATTCGAATGTGATCAGGACGTCGCCAATCCCACGCTCCACAAAAGATGTGGTCGCACCACGACCGCCTGTATCAAATACCGCCACATTTTTAAGGAATGTTTTGAGGAAAGCGTCTTGTTTTGCTTCGTTCTCTTTACCAAACGTTTTTTGGGCATAGCCAAGCGCAGCTAGATAAGTGTATCTGCCGTTACCTGACGTTTTTGGGTTTGGAAATACCGATGCTACGTCATCCTTCGCCAAATCACCCCAATCGTGAATGTTTTTAGGATTACCTTTACGAACCAAGAAGGCGGTCGTTGAGTAATAGGGTGAGCTGTTGTTTGGCAATAATGTTTTCCAGTTTTCTGGAATTAAATTACCGCGGTCGTGAAGGATCTGAACGTCAGTCACCTGGTTAAAGGTAACTAAGTCAGCAGGCATCCCTTGTAAAATAGAACGTGCTTGAGCTGAAGAACCGGCATGAGACTGTTTGATTTCAATGGATTTGCCCGTTTCTTCTTTCCAATGCTCCGCGAAAATTGGGTTATATGCTGCGAATAGCTCTCTTGCAATATCGTAAGAAGCATTGAGGATAGTCTGGTCTGCAGCAGTAGCGTTGAGAGAACTACCTAAAAGCAATACACCCGACAATAGTGATTTTACAAACTTTACTTTCATCTTTTGAGGCTCCGATTCATTATCGACGTAGCGATGTTATAGCGCCTAGATTATGAGAAGTGATGATTATAATAAAGATAATCAATAGAACGTTTTGGAATAAATTTGAGCTAATAATTGTATCAAAATAAACATTTATCTTTATACTCGTTGTTTCTGAGTCCTAACTAAAATCCTATTGAGAGGTCTTGACGTGTCTGATTTTCCCACCATTGAATCGTATGTTGGTCACACTCCGTTAGTTCGTTTACAGCGACTTGTCGCAGATAACGGCAGCACCGTGTTGGTTAAGCTTGAAGGCAACAATCCTGCAGGTTCTGTAAAGGATAGGCCGGCACTCAATATGATTGTTCAGGCGGAGAAGAGAGGTGATATCAAACCCGGTGATACGATTATCGAGGCTACGAGTGGCAATACCGGTATTGCATTAGCGATGGCGGCAGCTATCAAGGGCTACAAAATGATTTTGATCATGCCTGACAACTCGACTCAAGAACGAAAAGATTCGATGAAAGCGTACGGAGCTGAGCTTATATTAGTGACGAAAGAGCAGGGGATGGAAGGCGCACGTGATCTCGCTATGCAAATGCAGTCAGAGGGCAAAGGCATCGTATTAGACCAATTTAATAATCCAGATAATCCCGAAGCTCATTATCTATCAACTGGACCTGAGATCTGGTCTCAGTCTCAACAGAAAGTGACGCATTTTGTATCCAGTATGGGAACCACGGGCACCATTATGGGTGTGTCTCGTTATTTGAAAGAACAAAACCCCGACATACAAATTGTTGGTCTTCAGCCAGCTGAAGGGAGTTCGATCCCGGGTATTCGCCGTTGGCCTAAAGAATATCTGCCTGGTATTTTTGATGAGACTCGAGTCGATAAAGTTGTCGATGTTGAGCAGACCGATGCAGAACAAACAGCGATTGCGCTGTCACATAATGAAGGTATTTGCGCTGGGGTAAGCTCTGGCGGTGCGGTATTTGCAGCATTAAACATCGCACAGAAAAATCCTGGAGCGGTTGTCGTTGCGATCGTGTGTGATAGAGGAGATCGTTATTTATCGTCAGGGTTGTTCTCCTAAATATAACTATTCTTATGCCAAAGAGAGCGTATGCTCTCTTTACTAATTACCTTTCGGAATAAATATTTTCGCCTCAATCTCAATTTATTCCCAATATCTCGTTT
This sequence comes from Vibrio viridaestus, assembly GCF_003856525.1. Lineage (GTDB taxonomy): Bacteria > Pseudomonadota > Gammaproteobacteria > Enterobacterales > Vibrionaceae > Vibrio > Vibrio viridaestus. The sequence continues at coordinate 96,861 of NZ_RJVQ01000005.1, read as the reverse complement.
TATTTCAAAATCTATTCATAATAACGTGACTCAAGTCCTAACTTTGTTTTATTAATCCACTAAATGCGCATGGATTTTGTTTGATATTGTGATGTAAAAATTTCAAAATAAACCATAGGTGAACCCAATGTTTCATAAGACTGAGGTTTTATGGAGATCGAATGCTGTGAGCCATTTGTATATTCAGCAAGTCGCTAAGTTTGGTTGCTCTTTTGCGCAGTAGCTTACGAACTCTGGATGGATAGTAATACGAGTAGAAAACAATGGAATGGTCATATGAAGGCTCATACAGTGATGATAGAGAATGCCGAGCAGTCAGTAAGGGACTTGATTGCCGATTTGCTGGAAACATTTAGCGAGCAGATTCAGCAAGGTGATGCGCCGAAAATTCATATTGAATATTTTGGCGCGACATTTGAAGTGAATCTACTTGAGTTTAAAGGCATCGATTTGCATCGTTAATTAATTCAATAATCAGAGATTAATCAATACGCCAAATGTTGATTACAGCAAATGAAAATGTATTGAGAAAACTCACTGAGATTTGACGCAGAAATTCATTTAATATGTTATAACATACCAATATTTCTTCAAGTTCAGGATTATTGCGTGTTCTCAAGGTGTTTTTTTAAGTGTTGTTCTGCATTAGTTCTTGTTGCCAGTCTGTCTTTTTCTACTGGAATTGCCGCGCATCCACATTCTTGGATCGACATGAAAACCTATGTCAAAGGGGATGATAAGCAGTTAACCGGATTTAATATGATCTGGAGTTTTGACCCGATGACAACGGCTTATTTGTTTGACGGTGAAGACATGTCTCCTAAACATAGAGAAGCAACGTTAAAGAAATTAGCGGCATCCGTTATCGAAAATATGATGACCACGCATTACTTTACTTTCTTTTATGACGGGAAAACCCCGATTCGCTATGAAAAAGTCCACAAAGCAACATTAACTGAGAGTAAAGGTAAAGCGACACTTGAGTTCGAGTTAGACCTCGCAAAACCCTATCCTTATAACGGGCACCCACTTCAATTACGCATTTTTGATCCTACGTATTATGTTGATATGTCTTGGAAAACAAAAGCCGATGTGATTCTAGATGCCGACGTACAATCACATTGTACCGGAAAACTTAAGCAGCCTAATCCTACCCCGGCACAAGTTAGTTACGCATTATCAATTCCACCTGATGCCGATCCAGACAATACGCTCGGTCAGTTGTTCACTCAAACGTTTTATATAACGTGCAAATCTTAACTACCTCGGTATTACAAGGACGTTTATGTTCTCTCAACAAAAAGAAGCCTCAGCGCAACATCATCATTCAGGAGATTCAGTTCAAATAGCTGCTCCTTCCTCTTCTCATCTTGGTAGCGTTTTACCTTGGCTTATTGTTGTCCTTTGTCTTTCAGGTATTGGTATTTTGCTTTGGTACCAATGGCCAACCATTTTAATGACAAGTGTTGAATGGCAACGTAATATTATCAATCAAATGAGTAGCTTGCTGTACACCGCTCATCACAGTAATCATGCGATGCAGCTTCTTATGGAAATCAGTTTTCTCTATGGTATTTTCCATTCCATCGGCCCGGGTCATGGCAAGGTCGTTGTGAGCACTTATCTCGCAACGCATAAGACCAAGGTGAAAGCGGGCTTAATTATTACTGCAATAGCATCATTAGTGCAGGCATTAACGGCGATCATTTTGGTCAGTGTCTTTCTATTTGTATTTCACGAAACGATGCACAAGCTAAACGGTACAGTTGAGCATTTTTTCAAGGCAAGTGCCATCGGTGTAATGATTCTTGGGTTTTATATGGTGTTGCAATCGGTGCGACAGTTTTATCATAAAGAACATGACCATCATGACCATCATGACCATCATGACCATCATGACCATCATGACCATCATGACCATCATGACCATCACGATGAACATCATATTCACAGTGACAGTTGTGGTTGTGGACATAAACATTTGGCTGGTGCAGAAGAACTGAATAACGCTTCAAGTCTGAAAGAGTATTTAGCACTGATATTCAGTATTGGTATGCGTCCATGTACTGGTGCTATTTTAATTTTGTTTTTCGCGCATCTTGCTGACAAATATTGGGTTGGCGTAGCAAGTGCGGTTCTTATGGCGGTGGGAACGACATTTACCACGTCTAGTATTGCATTAATGACGGTTTCGGGACGTAAGTTGGTGCGTTTTTATCTGGCTGAGCGGTCCAATGGATTACCCTATCTTTCCCTATCTTTACGAATTTTCGCAGGCGCGGTTATGATTCTTTTTGGACTACTTTTGGTAAACCAAGCGGGTTTTGGGATGTCACCCGTTTTTTCAATTAAGTAACTTAGTGCATAGGGTTTTTACCGAGTGAGATTGATTTGCTATCATAGCTCTGGCATTAACCCTTTGAATCGAGATCCCGTTGTATGAGATTAGATAGTAGATTGTCACGAGTGCTACATATATTGCTACATATGGTGCGCAGTGAAACGCCTTTAACGTCAGAGTATGTTGCGAATATGCTAGGTACCAATCCGGTTGTTATTCGCAGAACGATGGCAGGCCTTCGTGATAACGGTTACGTGCAGTCGGAGAAGGGACATGGAGGCGGTTGGCGACTTGCCTGTGATTTACGAAAGGTAACGCTATTAGACATTTACCGGGCTGTAGGAGAGCCAAAGATATTCTCCATTGGATTCGACAACGATAAACCCAATTGTATCGTCGAAAAGGCGGTTAATACCTCATTGAAAGATGTCCTCCAAGAAGCGGAAGAACTTTTCATTCGTCGATTAGCGGAAATTACCTTAGCTGATCTTAGTGAAGAATTTTTGGCCCAATATCCCCATAAGTAAAATCCCCTTTGTAAATTGAGGTTGTTTCCTTAGATTCTATAATGTATCTTTTGAAGTTACATATATAGGTACGGAAAAAAACTGTGAGTGAAATCGTAACTCCTCAAATTTTACATGCATTGTGGGTATGCCTGGTTATCGCTATTGCGTCTGCTAGTGTATCGATGACCATTACTCAAACTGAGTTATTTGTTCCAGTGAGAGCTTTCACCGAAAAGCTCGGACATATGACTGGTTATTTGTTCAAGTGCTTCTACTGCATGAATCATTGGGTGGTCATCGCTGGTATGGTTTGCTACCATCCAAGAGTCATTGTGAGTGATTACATCCTGGTCGACTGGATAGTATCAACATTCTTTACTATTACATTAAGCTCATACATCAGTGGGTTTATGTTTAAAGTATTTTTGACAGCAATGGCCAAGAAGCAGAAAGAACAGGAAATGCATCAGGCTAAGTCTCAGTCTCAACAGTAGCCTTATCACTTACCAAGAAGGTAATGGATATAATCAAGCTCAGTTAAAATTCCATAGTATTCTCCATTTTTAGTGATAATGACGGGGAATAACGAATTCTGACTTTTGACTAGTGTTGTTAATGAGTGAAGGTCAAGGCTTGATTCTGCAGTGTGAAGCTTGGTATTCATGAACGAATTGACCGGTTTTTGCCAGACACGTGCTTCTCTTTCTGTTTCCAAATCGGTTCCCATGCTTGGGGTTAATTGCAGATTTAAAACGTTTCTATCCACTAAGCCGACACAGACTTTGTCGACGATGACTGGTAAGACCGATATCTCTGGTGTTTTCAGGTATTCATTTGCGAGTGACAGCTTGTCACCAGAATGAAGACGAGGAAGACCGCGGCTGGCGATTTCACCTACCGATAATTTCACATCAGAGTGCTTATCTGAAGGTTTCTGAACTGAGTTTTGGTTAAGTAAAATGGCTTGGATAACATGCCGGACGTTATCGTTTAATGCGTCTATTTCGTGGCTTTTTACCGGTAATGTAAAGACACTGCCCTGTAAGTAATCCACATCTAAAAAGGTTAATAATCTTGCCTGCTCGAGATCATTAATCCCCTCTACAATCAACTTGACATCAAGGTCATGGCACAGTTTTGCTAGCAGGCGAATAACTTGATAATACTCGGCGTCTTCATGGAATTTCTGATAGAAGCGGTCATCAACACGAAGATAATTAAACTTTTCTGCCGCAAGGCGACTTGCCAGATCAAAGCCGGGTGATAAATCCGCTAGTGATATTTGAATGCCATGCTGCAAAAGTTTATGTAGTTGCTCCGCGTACTTATTTGAATCGATCGAATCCCTGACGGGATTGATATCAACATGCAGGCGATGACTATCGAATTTATTTTGTTCAGTGAGCAGGTTTAGGCAGTCAAAGAGTTCTGCGAAGTCCTGTCGCGTGTTCGCAGAGATATTCACATTGAGAAATAAGTCTGAACGCTCAATGTATTGCCCTAATTCAGCTAGTGCTTTTTGATAGGTTAATAAGTCAAGTTCAGAGATCAGATTCAGATCTTCGCATACGCTAATCAGTTCTCTGGTTGTAGTTTCTAGTGCTGGCTCGATGGGAAAACGACTTAGTGCTTCATAACCCTCTATTCTCCAGGTACGGCAGCTGACAATTGGTTGATAAACTACGTTGACCTTATTATTTTCGATAGATGAACGGGCAAATTCTTCGAGCAATATTTGACGACGCACCGTAAATTGAACCTGATTATCGAAAAAGCGTAACCGTGCTTTTTTACTGGCAGAATTAGATGACTGTTCCATGCAGGCTTGAATGGCATGAGAGACTGCAGTATGTATATTGTGACTATCAATATGTAATATCGAAATACCGACTGGACTTGCGCTTAACACGGGCTCAAAAGTTGGGTTTCGTTTCTTTAGTTTACTCAGCAACGATGAAATCGTTTGATGAATGGTACGAACTTTGTTTTGATAGCCAATGGGACGAGCTATGTATATGAGGCAAATTTTATTTTGTAATAGTGTAGCGTGAGAGACAAGCTTATTGCGTTCAAATGCTTTGAAATAGGGAAGGGGGGACTCACCTTCGCTCAAAGTGAGTCGACATGCGACAATAATGGACAGGTGGTTATAATACAGTTCGTTAGTAAAAGACTGGACTCTTTCAACGAATTGATTTTGTGATAAAAAATTGAGATGCTTTTTACTCATACTAGTCTGTCACACATTGCCGATACTATAAAAACTAACATACGATGCTCAAAACGTCGAAGCAAGTTGTCTTATTGTGGCAGAGAGACTTTTGTGTGATAAGCGACTTTTTACTACCTTGATGATGAAATGAATTTCAAAACGATACTGACATTCGGTAAAGCCGATGATTGAATCTTTCCCATGGCAATGGGTATTATTGGGCAGTGCTATTATTGCGGCGTTCTTGCGTTGTCATCGGTTTTCCGTTGGAATGTTGGCATTGTTTCTCTTGAGTGCGTTAGTTCAGGAATACCTCTCCCTCGTAGGACTGATTGCTTTTGTTGTTCTCTCTTTCAACTCCTACACCTTAGGAAATCGTACGGCGCCTTTGCCAAAGCTACAACTTACTCTGCTCATCTGCGGTGGGCTTTTACTCGTACTGCATCAAATGCCTGGATTCAATAACCCATTGGTACTGGATGACGTAACGAAAAGCAGTAACAGTGTCCCTTTTTCTCTCTACTTCAATGCAGATAAGCCATTAGTCTTTTTTCTAATCGTTTGGGCATTTCCGAACTTATTAAGTCGTACTAAGCGCAGTTCCTCTATCGGTATCTCGGCTGGTATCGGAATTGCGTTTATCGTCCTACCAGCCGCAATGATATCCGGCTTTCTGGATTGGTCCCCAGCACTTCCATCGTGGTGGTGGATTTTCGCATTTAACAATTTGCTCTTCACCTGTGTTTCGGAAGAAGTGATTTTTCGAGGTTTACTACAAAAGAAGTTATGTGACTATAAAGGGACGAAAATAGGCATTGTAGTGTCGAGTATTGTATTTGGTGTGGTTCACTTTATGGGTGGTTGGCCATTAGTGTTATTTGCTTCTATAGCTGGTCTTGGATATGGCTTAGCCTATTGTTATTCACAACGATTGTGGATGGCAGTGTTGCTTCACTTCCTTGTCAACGTAAGCCATTTGATTCTATTTACTTATCCATTGAAGCTTTAATCTTTAATATGAAACTAGTATTTTTAGGTATTTCTAATGTAACTAATTGTTTTCCTAAAGTTTGTATAGCATATGCCGATAGCTTAGTTCATGATGGAAATTTGTGTTATTTGCAAACCTAGAGCTATAGTTAATTTAGTTGGTCAGCAGCTCAATATGATAAGTGGTTACGCTCTCTAATGCATAATGTAGCGTCACAGACAAAGGAAGATAACTATGTTTTTTAATCGTTCGTTGGTTAAAGAAATCGAAAGCTTAAAGAAAGAATTACATTACAGCCAACAGATAATGAAAGATCTTGAGAGTGACATGCTCAGAGTTACACTCGATGCAAAAGGTGTAATCACCTCGACTAATAAAGCGTTTTGCGAAGAGCTTGAATTCAAATTTGGTGAGCTAGACGGCAAGCAATTTCTTGATCTGGTTCCCGAATATGCCCAGAACACACCTCATTTTGCCAATCTGAAGAAAGCGCTGTCAACACATGAGCACTGGATCGGTGCAGTTCAGATTATCAAAGGCGATAAGCATGAAGGTTGGTTACGCTCTATCGTACAGCCTATCGAAGACATGAACGGAAAGCTTGAGTACATCATTATCTATGCGAGTGAGCTGACTCGTACCATTGCTGAATCACGTGAACAACAAGATATGATTAACGCGATGATGCGCTCCGCGGCAATCATCGAATTTAATCTCGATGGTACCATTCGTAAAGCGAATGAAAACTTTCTGGGAGCAATGGGTTACAAGCAAGAAGAAATTAAAGGTAAACATCACCGTATGTTCTGTGAGTCTGAGTTAGTGAATTCTTCCGAATATGATGCTTTTTGGAAAAAATTAGGACGCGGTGAATACGTTAGTGGCCGTTTCAAGCGAATTGACAAATATGGTAACGTCGCTTGGCTAGAAGCGTCCTACAACCCGGTTCATGACGATTTTGGCAAACTTTATAAAGTCATTAAATTTGCAACTGTTATTACGGATGAAGTCAACCGAGAACAAGCAATTTCGGAAGCCGCCAATATTGCTTATGATATTTCTCAGGAAACCGACGATTTCGCTGAAAATGGGCAGCAGGTTATTCGTGATACGATTAAAACGATGGAATCTTTGTCAGAGCAGATGAATAAAGCCAGTGATGGCATTCAGCAACTTGATCAGTTATCGAAACAGGTAGGTCAACTTGTTACTAGTATTAGTAGTATTGCGGAGCAAACGAACTTACTCGCACTGAATGCAGCAATTGAAGCAGCGCGTGCAGGGGATCAAGGACGTGGTTTTGCTGTGGTTGCAGATGAAGTTCGTAATTTGGCCTCCAGCACGTCTAAAACTACGGCTGAAATTGTCGAGGTGGTGACTAAAAACCAAGAATTAACAGCAAACGCCGTCAGTCTCATTAATGGTGGACATGACAAGGCCGAAGATGGTCTCCGCTTGTCTAATGAAGCCGGCGCAGTTATTAACCAAATCCAGCAGGGTGCGAAACGTGTAGTGGATGCGGTTGGGCAATTTACCAACAAATTATAAGCAGACAGAATTGAGACAAAAACGCCAGCATTTGTGCTGGCGTTTTTGTCGTTTATTTCGGCGGATGGTGCTCTATCCAATGATGGGCAATGTCTTCACGTTTTGCGATCCATACATCATCAAAGCTCTGAATATAATCGAGAAATTTCTTCAAAGCAGTAAAGCGCGCGGGTTTGCCCAGAATTCGACAGTGCATACCAATCGACATCATCTTAGGCGTGACTTTCCCTTCCTCATAGAGACAATCAAATGCATCTTTCAGATATTGAAAGAACTCTTCACCGTGACTGAATCCATAAGGCGAAGCAAATCGCATGTCGTTGGTATCTAAAGTATAAGGGATGACCAGGTGGGGCTTTTGCTCACCATTATTCTCGCTGTCATCAACCATCATCCAAAATGGAAGATCATCACCATAGTAGTCAGAGTCGTAAAGAAGATGATCTTGCTCGGCCACTAACTGACGCGTATTCGGTGAGTCACGCCCGGTATACCAACCAAGTGGCTTTTTACCTAGCAGGCGTTCAAGTATCGCTAGCGCTTCTTGCATATGAGCTCGTTCTTGCTCGATAGGCATATCCTGATAATGAATCCATTTCAGGCCGTGACAGACCACTTCATAATCGTTTTTCAAGATGGTTTCGACTAAGTCTGGATTGCGCTCTAGAGCGGTAGCAATGCCAAAAATAGTCAGGGGCAAACCACGTTTTTCGAATTCACTAATAATTCGCCATACACCTGCTCTCGAACCGTATTCGTACAGCGATTCCATACTCATATGGCGATCTTTATAGGCTTCAGCACCGAACATTTCGGATAGAAAGGTTTCTGAATGCTTATCCCCGTGGAGGACACAATTTTCGCCACCTTCTTCATAATTCAAAACAAATTGTACAGCGATGCGGGCGTTGCCGGGCCACTTTACGTCGGGTAACCTGGTACGTCCGTAGCCAGTGTAATCACGAGGATTGTTCATATCCATATTCATATTCATTATTCCTTTCGAAGACGTTGTTATCGATTCCAGTGTTGGTAACGGCCGATAAACGGCTTACTGATTGGTTCGGCGTATTGGCCTTTTTTAGAGGTCGTCAAATTAAGCTGATACAAAGATTCGCTGAGCTTTATTGCCGCGCATACCCCATCAATAACGGGAACACCCAATTCATCGGTGAGTTGCTGGGCTAAATTTGCCATTCCAGCACATCCTAAAATAATGGATTCAGCCCCATCGACCTCGATTGCTTTTATGCAGTCAGCCTTTAGGGTGTTGTATGTGTCAGCCGTTATGTTTTCGAGATCTAAGACTGGAATGTCACTGGCAAGTACACTGGCACAGTAATGTTCATATCCGTATTTTTTAAGAAGATGGTGACTCATTGGAATCGTGCGGCACATGGTTGTAACGATACTAAAGCGAGAAGAGATCAGGGTCGCTAATTTAAATGCGGCCTCTGCGATACCGATAACGGGAGCACGAGCGACTTCTCTTGCGGCCTCTAATCCAGGATCGCCAAAGCAGGCGATAATATGCGCATCAACGCCTTCTTCTTCTCCCATTTGCACCACATCAAGCATAGCAGCACAAGCCACGGCTTCATCAAAAGCACATTCAATACTTTTCGGTCCGTGTTCAGGAGAACGAGCAACCACAATACTGGACGGGTGGGCGACTGATTTGGCCACACGAGCCATCGCCTCGGTCATTCCTGTCGATGTATTGGGATTAATCAGATTTATAATCATAGAATTCCTCAGTTGTTCTTATTCGGAAAAGATACGATGAAAATCGAGCTCGTCACTTTGCTCCTTCTCAATGTTAAGAGAGGACTTAATGTGTATCAGATGATGTTTCATCCAAGATTGAGCTTTCACAGTATCTCCGGTATCGAGAATATTGATGAAATCAGTGTGGTCACCACAATCGCAGCTCACGCTGTTCTTAGAACCGTAGGCCGCTATGACAAGAGAAGAGCGGTAACAAAGCTGCTCAACAAAGCTTGCTAATATTTGGTTGCCTGCTAATTGAGCCAGTTCGTAATGAAACTTCGCTGTGAGTTGGATAGATTCTGCAAGATCATTGTTTAAATCTGCCTGCTTCTCTCTATCTACCATATTTCGGAAGCGTTCTGACTGTTCTAGATTCCAATTTAAAATTAGATCTGGGACGAGCTGAGGTTCAATCAGAATCCGGCTATCGAACACTTCTTTGGCTTCTTTTTCACTTGGGTTATTAACTTGAGCCCCTTTGTTTGGCTGGATAAGAACAAAGTGCTCAATAGCCAAACGCTGTAGGACTTTGCGGATGCCAGTTCGACTGACATTAAATGCTTCAGACAATTTATCTTCTGGAAGGCGAGCTCCGGGTGGCAATTGGTGCTCGACAATAGCTTTCAGCATTTTGCGATAGATTTTTTCATCATTAGACATCGATACACTCTTTACTACTTAATGAGGTTATTTATTGTATACAAATATGGCAAGCAAAATGTATACCATCTAAATTTCGTGCTAGTGGCCTAGAGTAGCGTATATTTCATCCAGATTGTGCACAAATGTTGTGAAACATTGCACATCATTGGTGATTAATGGAACATGACCAATTCCATATATACAGGTAAAGCCAGTTAAAACAACGATTCTTACGACTTGGCATGATGCTCGCATACAGTTTGATTGGTTAATTGTATACAATATGCGACTAAGGAGAGTCGATATGAAAAAAGGATTACCTCAGAGCCCTAAGCTGAGCAATCAGGATTTGCTCCCGGATCAGGAACAGAAATGGGGCTGGTATAGCATTTTCGCATTTTGGATGTCGGACGTACACAGTGTCGGAGGTTATGTTTTCGCCGCCAGCTTGTTTGCATTAGGTCTGAACGGAATAGAAGTCTTTATCTGTTTATTAGCAGGAATCTCGATTGTCATGGTATTCGCTAACTTAATGGGTAAACCAGGACAAAAAGCGGGCGTGCCTTTTCCTGTTGTCGCTCGAATGGCGTTCGGTGTTTTTGGTGCCAATATTCCAGCCGTTATCCGTGGTCTGATTGCTGTTGTGTGGTATGGAATACAAACTTATCTTGCTTCCAGTTCTTTCATCATTTTGCTTTTATACTTTTCACCAGAAATGGAAAGCTTAGCTAACGATAGTTTCCTTGGTCTGTCTTATCTTGGCTGGGTTGGTTTTGTATCTATGTGGGTTATTCAGGGCATTGTATTCATGTTTGGTATGGATATGATTCGCCGTGTTATCGACTGGTCAGGTCCGGCTATTTATATCGCGATGGCCGCATTGTGTATCTACATGATTGATAGAGCAGGGTGGGACAACATCAGCTTTAATCTGGGAAGCCAATCTTTAGAAGGATGGGACATCGTCGTTCAGATGCTAATAGCCATTGCTTTAGTGGCGGGTTACTTCGCTGGACCAACTCTGAATTTTAGTGACTTTTCACGTTATTGTGGCTCTTATAAGCAGCTTAAGTTCGGCAACTTGCTTGGGCTACCGTTTAACTTTGTGCTTTTCTCATTTTTTGCTGTGGTCATCGTTTCGGCATCGATTCCAGTCTTCGGTGATATGATTGTTGACCCTGTTGAAACTGTAAAACGGTTAGATTCTGGATTGATTACCGTACTGGGCGCGCTCACTTTTATCTTTGCAACGGTTGGCATCAATATCGTGGCAAACTTCGTCGCCCCCGCGTTTGATTTTTCAAATGTCTCGCCGCAAAAGATCAGTTTTAAAGTTGGTGGGTTTATTGCCGCTTTTGGTTCTGTTTTGTTAACCCCATGGAATTTGTTTAATAATCCAGAAGTGATTCATTATACCGTAGATGTTCTAGCGGCGATGATCGGGCCTCTTTATGGCATTATTATCGTAGACTATTTCTTGATAAAGAAAGGTAAGATCGATGTTCCATCACTATACACTGAGTCGCCAGATGGTTTGTACTGGTACGAAAACGGTGTGAACAAAAAGAGTGTGTATGCACTAGTACTCGCAGGTCTTAGTGCAATTATAGCGACGTTCTTTTTTACGGAATTAGCCAATTACGCTCTGTTTATTGGTGGTGGTGTAGCCGCCGCGTCATATCGGTTTATGATGGAGTCTGAGCGCGTCAGTTTGGATGCATTATCACCCGTGAAACAAAAGTAACACGAGATAACGATTACCCACCACAGTGCATCATTGTGGTGGGGAGTTGCACCAAATAAGATCATTAGCTATGTTTTGGTCGAGGTTATTCCAAGACCATCGTAGTCAGGAATTGCGTTATTATTGTTCCTGCTCAGTAAGTTATATTTTTTTACCTATAGTTGGAGCGATCGTTGCAAATAAATTTGTGATTGTTTCAATCGTTTCTTAACTTGATAGGGAAATTTCGATGAGAATTACTAAATTAATGACATTGGTTGCAGCAACTGCTGCTTTGGTGACGGGGATTTCAAGCGCATCGGCAAACCAGCTTGATACCATTAAGGAAAGAGGTGTACTGAAAGTTGCGGTTCCTCAGGATTTTCCTCCATTTGGTTCAGTCGGTACCGATATGCAGCCACAGGGATATGATATCGACATGGCAAAATATCTTGCTAAAGAGATGAATGTGAAGGTGGAACTGGTTCCGGTGACGAGCGCAAACCGAATCCCTTATCTGCAGACAAAAAAAGTAGATTTAGTTATCTCAAGTATGGGTAAAAATGCAGAACGTGAAAAAGCGATCGATTTCAGTGAAGCATATGCACCATTTTTCCTTGGTGTATTTGGTACTGAAGACGAAAAAGTATCTAAACCTGAAGACCTAGCAGATAAAACTGTAGGTGTGACACGCGGTTCGGTTGAAGATATTGAGCTAAGCAAACTGGCACCAAAAAGTGCAGAAATCAAACGTTTTGAAGATAACAACGCAACATTATCTTCTTTCCTTTCGGGTCAGATGGATTTGATCGCAACAGGTAACTTAGTGGTGACTGAAATTGCTACACGTTACCCAAGTAAAGCACCACAAACAAAATTCATGCTGAAAAATTCACCTTGTTACGTTGGTGTGATGAAAGGCGAATCTGAGCTAGTTAGTGAAGTAAACAAACTGATTGAGAAAGCAAAATCGAATGGTGTTTTAGAGCAGTTTTCACAGAAATGGTTGAAAGCGCCTTTCCCTAAAGATCTTGGTGCATAAGGATATATTAATGAGTTACCAGCTAGATTTTACTGGCTTGGTTCCTTACCTGCCACAGTTTGTGGCAGGTTTATGGACCACCATTGAATTAACCGTGATTTCTACCGTAGCCGGTTTAGTGGTAGGTACATTATGTGCGGCAGGGAGAAGCAGCACCCATTCTTCACTACGTCTTCTGTGTGCGACTTATATTGAGATCACAAGAAATACCCCATTTATTGTTCAGCTTTTCTTTATCTTTTTTGGTTTACCCGCGATTGGCGCTAAGTTGACTGCGTGGGAAGCCGGTTTTATTGCGATGGTCTTTAATCTTGGTGCGTACAGCGCAGAGATCATTCGTGCAGGCATCGAAGCGACGCCCAAAGGTCAGTGGGAAGCGGGCAAGACTTTAGGTCTGACCAAACGACAAATTTTCACTCATATCGTTTTACCTCCGGCTTATCAGCGAGTGTATCCGGCTTTGGTAAGTCAATGCATTATCGTGATGTTGGGATCAGCTGTTGTTTCACAGATTTCGGTCGAAGAGCTGACGTTTGCTGCGAACTTTGTACAGTCGAGAACGTTTCTGAGCTTTGAATCTTATGCGGTTACTGCTCTGATTTATCTGGTATTGGCGATTGCCATGCGACAAATCTTCGCTTTCATTAAATCGCGTGTTTTCAAGAACCCAGCGTTGTAGGAGAAACCAATTATGATGCAATTTACTGACTGGGATATCCTACGAAATTTATTGATGGCAGCCCGCTGGACGGTGCTTCTGTCGTTGATTGCCTTCTTCGGTGGAGGTTTGGTGGGATTAGTACTGACACTACTGAGAAGTACCAAGAATCTGAGTCTTGGCAAGTTTATTCAAGTCTATGTTGAATTATTTCAAGGCACACCTCTATTGATGCAGCTTTTTATGGCGTTTTTTGGTCTGTCTTTATTAGGCGTCGACGTAAGTGCATGGTCCGCGGCGATTCTAGCACTCACATTGTACAGCAGTGCCTATTTTCATGATATTTGGCGTGGGTGTATTGATGCTCTACCAAAAGGTCAATGGGAAGCATGCCGTACGCTAGGACTTAATTACATTCAGACAATGCGGTATGTCATTGTTCCCCAGGCTTATCGCATTGCTATTGCGCCGACCATCGGATTTTCCGTTCAGATAGTGAAAGGAACCGCATTGGCTTCAATTATAGGATTTGTGGAGCTGACTAAAGCTGGAACAATGCTTAATAACGCAACCTTCCAGCCATTTAAAGTGTTTGCCATGGTAGCGGCACTGTATTTTGTGATTTGTTTCCCGTTGTCGTTACTCGCTCGTTATTTGGAGAAGAAAACTCATGTCTCTCGTTAGTGTTGATCAAGTACATAAATATTATGGTGAGAACCATGTATTAAAAGGAGTCGATCTAAAAATAGGGGCAGGAGAAGTTGTCTCGATTATTGGTCGAAGTGGTTCAGGCAAGAGCACACTTTTGCGCTGTATGAATGGTTTGGAAAACTATCAGGAAGGTGCAATCATTGTTGATAGCCAAGCTGTGGAAGATGATGATTTTAAATTACGCCAATTAAGTCGCAGCGTTGGTATGGTATTCCAGAGTTTTAATTTGTTCCCTCATATGACAGTTGGCGACAATGTGATGCTTGCACCGCGATTAGTTTTAAAGAAGAACGATAAAGAGTGTGAATTACTTGCGAGAGAGCTCTTAGAGAAAGTGGGACTGGCGGATAAGTTTGATGCATACCCAGCGAACCTTTCTGGTGGTCAGCAGCAGCGTGTTGCTATCGCCCGTTCACTTGCTATGAATCCCAAAGTCTTGCTTTGTGATGAAATAACTTCGGCTCTTGATCCAGAACTAGTTGGTGAAGTACTTAAAGTACTGGAGCAGCTAAAACAAGAAGGCATGACCCTTATTCTCGTTACGCATGAGATGAATTTTGCGCGCGAAGTCGGTGATCGTGTGATATTTATGAACCAAGGTAAGGTATGGGAGTCTGGTCCAAGCGAAGAGATCATGTCTAATCCACAAACAGAGGAATTGAAAAGCTTTTTGTCTGCTGTTAAGTAGATAGCGAGCTCATTGAGAAGCGCATATGACAAACAATAGTTCACTCAGTTCACGTATCACAAAACACTACTCCAGCCTAACGGACGGTAACCGACGTATTGCTGATTTCTTGCAGGTAAACCCTGAGAAATTACTCATGATGTCGACCAGTGAAATCGCTGAAACCTGTCAGGTATCGAAGACAAGCGTTAGCCGTTTTATCCGTAAACTCGGGTACGAAGACCATGTGGCGCTGAGAAATGAACTAATGTCAGAGCGTGATAAAGGTAATCCGGTCATTACATCTGAATTACACGATAGTGGCTTCAGTCAGGACGTGATTGCCTTAGAAAAACTATGGTCGCAACTTGCAGAGGGGCAAGGTGACAAAGTCGTGGAAAAACTCATCACAGCAAAACGCGTGAAAATTATCGGTTATCGAAACAGTTATCCATTAGCCATGCACTTTCGTCAACAGTTAACTCAGTGTCGCGAAAACGTTGAGCTATTACCTCTGCCTGGCCAGACGATTGGTGAAGATCTGAGTTTGATTAATGATGATGACTTCGTCATTCTGTTCGGGATTAGGCGTCGCGTTGCTAATTTCCAGCAAATTGTAGAATTTCTAAAACCTTATGATTGTCTGCTTATCACCGATCAATCGGGTCAAAAATACGCATCAGACGTAAAGCAGGTATTTGTATGTTACATGAATAATGACCTGCCGTTAGACAGCTACTCTGTTCCAATGAGCTTAGTGTCTTATTTTGTCAATCAAACATTTTTCCATTTGAAAGAACGAGCCTCCAACATCAGTAGCACGATCAGTTCAAACTATCGTCAGCTTGGTGAATTGGAGTAAGGGAACGTATGAGTGTTATTAGTAAAGTAAAAAAAGAGTGGTTTTTGTTGGGGCTCGTTGGCGCCATTCTACTCGCAACGGTCAGTGAGTCTGTAGGTAAAACCGATGGGTTAATACATCTAGATAAATTGACTGGAATTGGTATCGCGATTGTCTTTTTTCTCCATGGCTTGGGCTTGTCGCCTGCTGCCATCAAAGCTGGTATTAGTAACTGGCGTCTTCATATCTATATTCAGTGTGCCACCTTTTTAATTTATCCCATTTTATGGCTGCTGTTAGGAAATGCCTTTCTTGCAATTATGCCTACCGCGCTGGCGTTTGGCTTCTGCTATTTATTTGTTTTACCAAGTACCATCTCATCGTCTGTTGCGATGACAAGTGTCGGCAAAGGGAATGTACCGGGTGCGATTTTCAACGCGTCACTATCGAGTATTCTCGGTGTATTTATAACTCCGCTATTTATTCAGCTGTTTATGGGTTTTGAGGGTGTTCAGCTTGATCTCATGGGGTCAGTAATTTCAATCTCAAAACTATTATTGGTTCCAATGATCGCAGGTCAAATACTGCGTCCTTTACTTGTTGGGTTTACCGAGCGCCACAAATCGGTTGTGAATAAAATCGATAAATATGTGATTATTCTGATTGTCTATAACGCTTTCTGCGACTCGGTTGCGAACCATATTTGGAGTGACTTTTCTATTGGTATGCTGGCGCTGTGCATTGCTATTTGCTGCGTTGTATTACTGATTATGGTTCATTCGATTCAGTGGGGAGCACGTAAAGTCGGCTTTGAAAGAGAGAATGAAGTGGCAGCGGTGTTCTGCGGTACTAAGAAGACGTTAGCTGCCGGTGTGCCGATGGCAAAAGTCATTTTTGGCGCCGATCCGAATCTCGGTATGATTTTACTGCCTATCATGCTCTATCACCCAATCCAAATTTTCTATTGCGCGATTCTAGCCAACCGTTACGCCGCTCAACAGCCGACTAGAGCTAGTGCATCGGAAGCATAAGGAGAAGTCAGAAGATGAATAATGATGCCGTGTTTTGTGCACAGGGACCCAAAGAATTATTACCTACAGGCTTAGGTACGTTAACGGGGCTCAATTTTGTTTTCAAAGATTTGTTTGACGTACAAGGCTACGTTACTGGGGCCGGGAATCCACAGTGGTTAAAAACACACGATAAAGCGCAGAAAACGTCACCATTAATTGAGCAGCTTTTGAATCAGGGAGCCGAGTGTATTGGGCGAGTGCAAACGGATGAGTTGGCGTACAGCCTTAATGGTCAGAATATCCACTACGGAACACCGGTTAATCCAAAGGCACCTGATTGTATCCCCGGTGGCTCCTCAAGTGGCTCCGCGGTGACGGTAGCAAAAGGAGATGCAGACTTTGCAATTGGAACTGACACTGGGGGCTCGGTACGTGTACCCGCAAGCTATTGTGGTATTTTCGGTTTAAGGCCGACATTAGGAAAAATCTCACTTGATGCTGCTTTCGAATTATCAAAAAGTTTCGATACTGCAGGTTTATTCGCCCGCCGCCTACCTATTTTGAAGCGCGTATATCAGGCGATTACGAGTGAGAATGCCAATACTTCTGCGTCAAAGGTAGGAATATTAAGTGTCTTCTGTAGTAAGCAGCATCTCCAACGGTTAAATCGATTTTCCCTTAGTGCACAAGAGCATGGTATTGATGTGACCATGGTAGACGACACCAGTCTTACAGAATGGATGCCTAAACTTAGTGAGCTATTTAGAACCATTCAGGGATACGAAATTATCGCACAGCATGACGCTTGGTTAAGTCAACACCTTGATTCACTAGATCCGGCGATTGCTGAACGAGTTGAGTGGGCAAGAACCATAACACCTCAACAATACGAAGCTAGTCAAACAAAGCAGGCGGTTTTTCGCGACCAGTTCATACAACTGTTGCAATCGGCTGGTGGCATCGTTGTATTACCAACGACACCAGCAGGTCCTCCTAAATTAATCACTCCTCCTGCTGAACTTGCAGTTTATCGTTCTGAGTTGATGGGAATGACAGCAATAGCTGGTTTAGCTGGCTGTCCTCAACTGCATATTCCAATGCTGAACTTTGGATTAGGCCCTTGTGGTATATCGCTTCTCGGTGTTCCTGGTAGTGAGTTGAATCTAATCAATACTGCTTTGACACTGGTTGGTGATGGAGAAGGGCTATGAAACATCAGATCGCATTTACCGCACCACATCACGAAGCAGCAAAAGTGGGGCTTAGTATTCTGCAGCAAGGTGGCACAGCGAGTGAAGCTATGGTGGCTGCCGCTGCTATGATTTCAGTTCAATACCCACATATGAACAGTATCGGTGGTGATAGTTTCTGGCTTATTTGTGAAAAAGGAAAAGATCCCGTTGCTATTGATGGTTGTGGCCGCTCTGCATTGAGTTCGGACTTAACTGCTTACCAGAACGCCGGAGATGAAATGCCGGATAGTGGCGGAGCTGCGGCGATTAATATGGCGGGTACGATTTCGGCCTGGAACGAAGCATTGAAAATGAATTCCACGGGTATTTCGTTGCAATCGCTTCTTGAACCTGCCGCTAATGCTGCAAGAACTGGCATTACAGTTACTCAGAGTCAGGCTGATGCGAGCGAAAAAACATTTAGTCGGTTAGCGGCCATTGAATCATTTGCGCGCATATTCCTCAACGAAGGTGCAGTGCTTCGCTATGGGGATACGGTAAAAAACCAGGCTTTAGCGGACACATTCGACCATTTGGCACAGTACGGTCTTGATGATTTCTATCGAGGTCAGCTTGCAGAAACGATTGCTGCTGACCTTGCCGAGCTAGGAAGCCCTCTGACTCTTAACGATCTGCATCAGCATAGCGCGGTTGTTGGAACACCTCTGAATGTCATGACGTCTCGGGGACGCATCTTTAATCATGACGCTCCTACACAAGGTTTAGCATCGTTACTTATTCTGGCGATTTATGACCGTTTAGCTGACCGAGTTCAAGGTGAAGCGGACCATATACATTTGTTAGTTGAAGCGACAAAACAAGCCTTTATTATCCGCGATCAGGAAGTTGTTGACCCGAAACAGGTCAATCAACCACTGCAACAACTACTTACCGATGATGTTATTGACTATTGTGTGAGTCAGATCAGCATGGACAAAGCCTTGCCGTGGCCTCATGTGGCTAAACCGGGAGATACCGTGTGGATGGGTGCGACAGATCAGTACGGTACGATGGTCAGCTTTATTCAGAGCGTTTACTGGGAATATGGCTCTGGAGCGGTTTTACCGCAGACTGGAATCCTATGGAATAACCGGGCGAAGAGCTTTTCACTGGATGAATCTCATCCAAATCATCTGGCACCTGGTAAAAAGCCATTTCATACCTTAAACCCCGCTTATGCCGAGTTTCAAGATGGACGACGGATGGTTTATGGAACCATGGGGGGCGAAGGACAACCGCAGACTCAAGCGTGTTTGTACTCGCGTTTCGTCTATCAGGGTAAATCATTAACTCAGGCGATTTCTGAACCGCGCTGGTTGTTAGGGCGTACCTGGGGAGATGACACTCATCAACTTCGATTAGAAAAAACACTTTATGAGTTACAGGGTGATGCGTTGAAGCAAAAGGGTCACGATATTACATATGTAACGGATAACAATGAATTAATGGGCCATGCGGGAGCAATCATGCTCAATACAAACGGTCTGGCAGAAGCAGCCAGTGATCCCCGTAGTGATGGCTTAGCAGTACTTGGAGAATAAAATGGAAACGAATAACTTATTTGAAACACTTAATCCCCCACAACGTCTGCTGATGGGACCTGGGCCAATCAATGCGTATCCTCGTGTCTATCAGGCACTCTCTTCTGCACTGATCGGTCAATATGATCCAGTAATGACGGGGTATATGAATCAGGTTCAGTCATTGTACCGCGGTGTTTTCGAGACGAAAAATCAGCACACAATGTTGATTGATGGTACAGCACGTTCTGGTATTGAAGCCGTTCTCGTTTCTATATTGAAGCCAGGAGACAAGGTTCTGATCCCTGTTATAGGTCGTTTTGGACATCTACTGAGTGAAATTTCCCATCGAGTCGGAGCTCAGGTTCGTACTATCGATTTTGAATGGGGTGAAGTGGCTTCTGCTGAGCGTGTTGAGCAGGAAATCAAGCAGTTTAAACCTAAGTTATTAGCGACGGTACAGGGTGATACGTCAACAACCATGAATCAACCTTTGGCTGAATTAGGCGAAGTGTGTAAACGTCATGGTGTCTTGTTTTACTGTGATGCAACCGCATCGATCGCGGGCAACGATCTTAAAGTGGATGAATGGCATCTCGATGCCGTTTCTGCTGGCTTACAAAAATGTCTTGGCGGTCCGTCAGGTAGTGCGCCGATAACCTTAAGCGATGCCGCGGTTGATGTGATCAATCGTCGTAAGCACGTTGAGGCAGGGATTAAGGCGGCGCACCATACAGCAGGTGAAGACGAGATTATCCGTTCTAACTATTTCGATTTGGCAATGATTATGGATTACTGGGGACCTGAGCGCCTTAATCACCATACAGAAGCGACCAGTATGCTTTATGCTGCGCGCGAATGTGCACGCATCTTTATGGAAGAAGGTGGTGCCAATGTGATTGCGCGTCATAAAGTCGCAGGTGATGCAATGGCCTCAGGGCTGAAAGCAATGGGCTTGACGTTATTCGGTCACCAAGACTTCAAAATGAATAACGTGGTTGGGGTTTATATTCCGGCTCAGGTTGATGGCGAAGCGGTTCGACTCGAATTATTGCATCGTTTTGGCATTGAAATTGGCACAGCATTTGGCCCTCTTACAGGCAAAATCTGGCGGATTGGTACGATGGGATATAATGCTCGCCAAGAGTGTGTATTAGCGACACTAGCTGGATTAGAAGCGATTTTGATCAAGCATAAAGCACCTATTGATGCGGGTCAGGCAGTTGTGGCCGCAATG
Organism: Vibrio viridaestus; assembly: GCF_003856525.1. Taxonomy (GTDB): domain Bacteria; phylum Pseudomonadota; class Gammaproteobacteria; order Enterobacterales; family Vibrionaceae; genus Vibrio; species Vibrio viridaestus. The sequence goes on along the minus strand of NZ_RJVQ01000005.1, from coordinate 76,204 downwards.
GAACATTATAATAATTAAGCTGGATTTTGAGGAGATAGGATGCCGGTCACAAGGAATACAACAGCTCAACGGGTTATGAGTAGAATAGAGCAGCTTGCTGCGTTCAGTTCTATGGCAGGAATGGTGACACGTGCGTATCTGACCAAAGAGCACAAAGAGGCTCACGAACAAATCGGTCATTGGATGCGCGAGGCCGGTCTTCAAACATGGCAGGACGAAGTTGGAAATCAGTGGGGACGTCTGGTTTCCGCTGAGCCGACACAGGCTCCGATCATTATCGGTTCTCACAGTGATACTGTGGTTAACGCAGGAAAATACGATGGTACTCTTGGTGTTATTCTTGCCATTGAAGCCTTAGATCGTTTAAAAGATACGTCATTTCCGTTTCACATTGATATCGTTGCCTTTGCGGATGAGGAGGGGACACGCTTTAACACGACTCTGTTGGGATCGAGCGGCGTTTGTGGCATGTGGAACCCTGAGTGGCTGTCCATCGCTGATGCGGAAGGGACGACGATCGGTGAAGCTATGAAACAGTTTGGACTTGATGTTAATGCTATTGGGAAAGCGAGTCGGATCGATGAAGCTTATCAAAGCTATTTAGAAGTCCATATCGAACAAGGTCCAGTATTGGAAAATCGTAACCTTCCGGTTGGCGTCGTGACAGGAATTGCAGGAGCGAAGCGATATCTGATCGATATTAAAGGCGTGGCTGGACACGCAGGAACAGTACCGCTTGGGTTAAGGAATGATGCCTTATGTGCTGTGGCTGAAATGATATCAACAACAGAGCGTTTCGCCGGGGAACAGAATATTGTGGCGACGGTAGGCAAATGTAATATTCGCGGTGGAGCGGTCAACGTTATTCCTGGTGATGTCCAGTTTAGTCTTGATATTCGTAGTCAAGATCAAGCCTTGCTCGATAGTAGTTGTGAAGAGCTATTACAGCTTTTTTCAGTTATAGCAGGCAGACGGAATGTGGCTCTTACAGCAGAGAATATCTACCAGGCGAAAGCTGTGCCTTGTGATATGAAGCTTCAGGCTAAGTGGGCCAATGTTATAGAGTCAGTTACAGGCGAGCCCGCGTTTTATTTACCGAGTGGAGCTGGGCACGACGCAATGATGATGGCGAATATAACGCCAGTAGGCATGCTATTCCTTCGCTGTGAAAAAGGAATTAGCCACAATCCACGAGAAAATGTTGATGCCAGTGATGTTGCGATAACGCTCAGTTGCCTTCAAGAAATGATTCTTTCTTTTAGATAAATTCAGTTATATCTAGCGAAATATGGGGTAATACACTAAACGATGTGCTTTACATTTACGTTGTTACCCCTTACTTTCCAAGTACGAATCTTATCAATCTCTCAACTATGTTAAATTTGTTTGCTCGACTTTGGCTACCTCTAACCCTCTTTATCGTAGGTTTAATAACGTATCTTTCATTAACTCCCTTGGATGAATTACCGAAAGTGTCAGGCACAGATAAGCTACATCATTTTATTGCCTATGCCACACTCGCTCTACCGATTGCCTATGCAAGGCCTCGGTTTTGGTTCATTTTTATCTTAGGGTTTGTCGGCTATAGCGGTCTGATTGAGATTATCCAGCCTTACGTGAATCGACATGGTGAATGGCTCGATCTTTTAGCAAACAGTTGTGGTTTGACTTTGGGCACGCTGATTGCGGCTGCTATCAGATATGTAAAGATTCCAGATCAGCCGAAATTGAGTTCATAAAAGGGGCTCTTTCCACGACATAACGATGAGCAAGTGTATCTTTCTCGTTGAATTGGATAGTGATTTCTTCTGGATTGTCGGGGTGTTTGACAAAATGATGGGCGACCTTCTTACTGGCCACATTACCCGGTAGAATATCAATAAAGACGCGTTCTAACCTTATTTCATCAAAAGCAAAAACAAGAGCCAGTTCACTGGCGCTTTTTGCTACGCCTTTTCTCAACGCACTACGCCTCACCCAATAACCGAGAGTCGCTGAGCGTTTAAAATAATCGATGTCATTGATCGCTACAGAACCAAGGAATACACCGCTTTGATCGTCGTAGATAACAAAGCGATAATCTGTCTCGTGATTCCACTCAAACCGCGAGCCCTCAACCCAATTTTGAGCGTCGGAAATAGCATAGCCTTCTTTGCACCACGGTAACCACGGAGAGACATGCGATACAGACTCACGCACTGCATCGAAGAATGGAATGACATCATCATCTGTAAACTCGCGAATACAAACTGGCATAAGTGTCTCTCTGTGGTTTTTCTTTAATCTTACTGATTAATCAAGGATATCGCGAGATTAATTTGGTGATCCAGTAACTACTATTGACCATTAACGAATGCTCTAAATTTAGCCTTGGTACTTGGATCAGCTTGGTTGTACCAATAATGCAGCATTGATTCAACAGATGGTCCACCAGTAGGCGCTTGCTGATATTGATAATCAGCATTTTGCATTGATTGAGTTTGAGGCTGACTAGTCGAATGAATTTGACGATCTGACAGGGTCATTTCAGGTGCGAAAGTATGTACTGACGCGGCATTATTGCCTTGGTTATACAAGGCTGCTTCGGTTATATAATTGCGACCGAATTGGATACCATCTTTAACGAGTTTATCGTTTATTGAAGCCACTTTTTGGCCATCTTCGGTAGCGAAAGACCAATCCATAGTATGGATGTTAGCCTGAGCTTCTTTTAAGTCGCTGTATTCAGGCAATACGAATTCTAGGTTTTGGTTTGAAACTTGAAAGCTTGAAACTAAGACATCACTCTCAACGCCGATATTGTCTTTGCCCTGAGCAAAATACGGTTTGTAGCGAAAAAGAATTTGCTGTGTTCCATCTGGGAGGTGCAACGTTTTCGCGGAATCAAATACGCTGCCTGTTAATTTGGGTGTATGCCCGTTGGCTACAACGACGGAGACTTCTGGTGGAACTTTCATGGTCACTTCAGCTAGCGCAGACGCACTAAAAAGAAAAACAGGAATAAGAGAGATAACGGCTTTATTTTTCACGATACACCTATTTGAAGATTTAATAATAATCAGCAAAGGATGCCCGTAATTAAAGTTAATAACAAGATGGGTGTATCTAATATTAACAAAGAACTTGTAAATGCATAAAAATATCAAATCAATAAAATTAAACATATACTATTTTTAAATTTTTATTCTTTAAATAAGAAATAAAGAATATAGTTTTCTGTGAATATATATAAAATATTGTTTAGATTTCACTCCTCAATGTTTAACCGCTTCTTAACTGTATGGCACTTAGAATCGGAGTAATATAGTAGAAATGTTGGTGATTGGCAGGCCTATCCGGGGAGATCGAATGCTAGAAGAGACAAAAGAGTTGAATTCCAGTAAATCAGTAAACAAGTTGGCTCTTGTGGCTACATTCGGCATATTAAGTGCCTTTGCGCCATTTTCGACAGATATGTATTTGTCGAGTTTTCCTAGTATCGCCGATAGCCTAAATACGTCGATTGCTAATGTTCAGTACAGTCTCTCTACTTATTTTATCGGACTTGCGTTTGGTCAGCTGCTCTATGCTCCCATTATTGAACGTTATGGCCGCAAAGTACCAATGCTAATGGGTATACTACTGTTTGCATTGGTTAGCTTTATGATTATGTTCTCATCTAACATAGAAACCTTTGTGGGTTTTCGATTGCTGCAAGCTATTGGTGGTTGTGCTGGGATGATCGTAAGCCGAGTCATTATTCAGGACCTTTTTAGTCAACGTGAGTCGGCGAGTGCGCTCTCGCTCATGATGATGATTCAGGGAATTGGCCCGATAGCGGCCCCATTACTGGGTGCCTATATTCATAAAATATGGGGATGGGAAGCGGTCTTCTTATTCCTCGCTATTCTAGGGTTGCTGTGCTTTTTAGTGAGTATTAAAACGGTACCTGAGACATTAAAAGAACCTGTCGAAATTAATGTAAAGAATATTATCACACCGTTTTATGAGTTATTTAAACGCAGAGAATTCGTCATTCCATTACTTTCTGGAAGTATTGCGCTTTCAACCATGTTTATATTTATTTCCGGCTCTCCATTTGTATTCATGTCTATTTATGGGCTATCCCAGGAGCACTATAGTTGGCTGTTTGGTTGTTTTGCATTAGGTATGGTATTTAGTGGCCAATTTAATAACAAAATGATGAAAAAGCATTCTCCGTATCGTGTGTATAAATCAACACTTGTCTTTTTACTGGTTATGTCATTAATCGTTGTGCTATTGGGCCAAACGACGAATATGTGGCTATTTATCCTGCCTCTGTTTTTCTGTATTGCAACCGTCCCCATTATCGGTGCAAATTCAACGGCGATGGCGATGTCAGTCAGCGGTAAGTTCGCTGGTAGCGCATCTTCTATTGTTGGTGTAGTTCAGTTTGGATTTGCGAGTCTGACTAGCGCTTTAGTGAGTGGACTCAGTAATGGTACCAGCTATCCAATGACTATCGGTATTGCGGTTGTCAGTCTCTTAGCTATTGGTCTGATGTTCTTATATAAACCGACTTCTGACAGTGATTCGTGAATCAATACGCTGAATTGACAATCTGTTTTGATCTGGGTGATAGTATGCCCCAAATTGTTATCGGGTAATCATTTCCTATGAGATCACTATTTTCGCCTCTGGCCTTAAGTTTGGTTAGTACTGTTTTTGTTGCACCTGTTATGGCTAAAGTAGATACAAATCTGCTAGCGGGTAAATGGCAGTGTAACAGCAACTTTGTTGACTTATACGAGACGAATATAAAGTCCGTTCATGAATTATCGAAAAATGGCAGACTAAATAGCTCAGGCGACGTTATTCTCGCTATGCCTCAGTCAACGATTTCGGTAGGGTATCATCTTGAAGCGAAAGGTGTGTGGAGTGTCAAAGAAGACCAATTGACAGTCCGCGGAGAGGTGACATCGGTTAAAAATACCATGCATCCTGAATGGGACAAAATGCTTGGCTTAAAACAGCTACTTCCGGAAACATTAAAAGGTACAGCAACAATTACTCATCTCGATGCGAGCTCAATGACTTTGGATGATACTCGCACCGGAAGAGAATATGTGTGTCACCGAATGAGTTAAGCGCCTTGCTCATAAACTAACTCTCCGCTGATATAAGTTCGCTTAATTGCGCGCTCATCGGCAAGAGTTATTGTTGCAAACAGTGTTTCAGCCAACGTTTTCGAATGAGAGAGTCGTTGAGCTAAAATAGGAATGGATTGCAGATCGAGTTCAATGAAGTCTGCTTCTGTTCCTGTATTTAAGTTGCCAATTTTATCCTCTAAACGTAGTGCGCATGCCGCTCCTTGCGTGCAAAGATACAGACACTCAAATACGTTTAAGTTTTCATTTTGTAATTGCATCACTTTGTACAGTTCAGCCATATTCTTAAATAGATTTAAGCTTGTACCCCCGCCCACATCACTCGCGACTGCAATTGGAATATTTTTTTCTTTCAGCTTGAAGTAAGGAAATAGACCGCTGCCGATGAATAGATTCGAAGTAGGGCAACTAATGATGCTCGAACCTGATGTCTGTATTGCTTGAATTTCACGATCAGTAAGGTGAATACCGTGACCAAATAAGGCTCTTTCTCGAGCTAAACCGAACTTTTCATACACCGAGAAGTAATCTGGGCAGTCAGGGAATAGTTCTTTCACCCACGCGATTTCATCAACATTTTCGCTTAAGTGTGTTTGAATGAACACATCAGGATATTCGGCAGCAAGTTTACCTGCATTGGTAAGCTGTTCCTCTGTGCTTGTCGGCGCAAATCTAGGGGTAATCGCATAAAGTTGTCGACCTCTACCATGCCATTTTTCAATAAGCGATTTACTCTCGGTATAGGCTGATTGTGGGTTATCTTTTAGATTGTCTGGGCAATTTCTATCCATCAATACCTTTCCACAAATCATACGGGCATTGTAGTTTTGGCTCGCAGTAAAGAAGGCCTCGACCGATTCTGGGTGAACCGTTGCGTAAACGGCTGCAGTGGTTGTTCCGTTAGCAAAGATTTGTTGGAGAAACAAATGGGACTGCTGTAATCCGTAGTCATACTCATGAAATTGCGCTTCGGCTGGAAACGTATAGTCATTTAACCAATCGAGAAGTTGTCTACCATAGCTAGCGATTACTTCCATTTGCGGATAATGAACGTGAGTATCAATCATTCCGGGTAGCATCAATCCCTGGTGCGTGATGATGGACTCTTTTTGTGTATCAGAAAGGGTTGGTATGACAGAGTCTGCTGAGTGGAGCCCCAGAATAATCCCGTCTTCTATAATCAAAATTCCATTTTCTAGGTACTCAAAATCCGCTTCTGGCGAACGAGTTTGGGTTGGGAAGTGCAGAAACTGCCCCTGATGATATTGTTTTGCCATGCGGCTTCCTTGCTATATTGAGCTATTTTATATTGCTGACTTTTTAAGTGTATTTGATTCCGTGTATTCATCAAAATTAAAGCGTTGTGACGGAGAAACACAACGCTTTAAATGAGTTCATACTGGAAACTTATAATTTAATAAATTGACCATATGGTCAGATTGTAAGGTAAAAAAAGACCCACCCTATAAGTGGGTCTTTCTCTAATTAGTTTGGTATTTTTGCATCAATACCGTCAACGTACCAGTTCATACCAAGTAGTTCTTGGTCTGTAGCTTGAGAACCATCTTTGATTTTCAATGTACCTTGGTTGTCTTTTAGAGGGCCTTTAAATGGAACGATCTCACCAGAGATAATTTTATCCTGAGTTGTTTTGATCGCATCTTTTACATTCTGAGGAAGATTAGGATTAATAGAGACAATTTGTAGCACGTTGTCTTTTAGACCGCCCCAGTAATCTTCTGATTTCCAAGTGCCATTCATTACAGACTCGATAGTGTGAATGTAATGTGGTGCCCAATGGTCACGTACTGAGAACATGTGTGATTTTGGTGCGAAGTGGCTCATATCAGATGCTTGACCAACACCCATAACGCCACGTTTTTCGGCTGCGATAAGAGGAGCTGGGCTATCTGTGTGTTGAAGAATGACATCAACACCTTGATCAATCAGAGCATTTGCTGCATCAGATTCTTTACCTGGATCGTACCAAGAGTTAACCCATACGATTTTCATTTTTACGTTTGGATTAACACTTTTTGCGCCAAGGAAGCTTGAGTTAATATCACGGATTACTTCAGGAATTGGGAAAGACGCAATATAGCCGATAGTGTTTGATTTAGTTTCTAAACCAGCAGCAACACCTGATACATAACGACCTTCATAAGTACGTAGAGCGTATGTACTTACGTTTTTAGCGCGTTTATAACCAGTAGCATGTTCAAAAATTACTTTAGGAAAGCGTTTTGCTACTTTCAGTGTTGGGTTCATAAAACCAAACGATGTTGTAAAAATAACGTCGTTACCTGCTTTTGCTAATTGAGTAATAACACGCTCAGCATCTGCACCTTCTGAAACGTTCTCAACAAAAGTTGTTTTTACCTTGTCACCAAAATACTTTTCAACTTCTTTACGAGCCTGATCATGTTCGTAACTCCAACCGTGGTCACCGATAGGGCCAACATAAACAAAACCGACTTTAACAGGATCTGCTGCAAGCGAACTCACAGAGAAAAGTGTTGCCACTGACAAAGCAGCTGCAGACAACCACTGATTGATTTTCATGAAATACTCCGTTTTCTATTATTTCGTTATTGAAATTTAGAGCGCTTGAAAAATATAGCCTCAGACAACACTGAGCGTAGTCAGGTCGATATTTATACAAGTGTTGCTCGTTTTACTTTTCTTCAGTGCCATATTACATGATTCTGATGAAAAAATTCGTTTCAATTTGGTGCGTATTTGCAACAAATTATGATGTCTATCAGTTGTTTAGTGTACTTTAGGATCGAAAGGCTTGCCTAAGCTCATTGGTGTCGCCAATTTCTGACGAGCACTGTTGGAGCTTAAAATGACCATAACCACAACCGTCGCCACATAAGGCGTCATAGCCAGTAGGTTCGGTGAAATATCAACACCAGCACCTTGCATCATCAAATGCATTATTGATGTACAGCCGAACAGGTAAGCACCTAGGACAAGATAGCCGATACGCCACGAAGCGAAAACAACGAGAGCAAGGGCAATCCAGCCTCTTCCTGCAGTCATTCCTTCAACCCACATTGGGGTATAAGCTAGTGACATGTAGGCCCCAGCGAGACCAGCCATAGCACCGCCAAACATGACAGTACCGTATCGAAGCGCAATGACTTTAATACCCAACGCATTGGCAGAGTGAGGGTTTTCTCCAACAGCTCTGATCGTTAGACCTAGACGCGTTTTTTGCACCACCCACCACGCTACGATGACGATTATGAAACTACTGTAAACCAAAATATCGTGTTTAAACAATAAATCCCCGAAGAAAGGAATACTACTTAGTAGTGGTATTGGCAATTCTGGGAAACCGTCAAGCGTCGAGCCAATTAAGCTGGTACCCAAGAAGGCGCTGAGCCCCGTTCCAAAGATAGTCAGCGCTAAACCCGTCGCCACTTGATTGGTATTGAGCGACAGCGTCAAAAAACCAAAAATAAGCGACATTAACATCCCTGATGCCATGGCAAAGATGACACCTAAGAATAGGCTACCGGTATAGTGGGCGCCTGCGAATCCCGCCATGGCACCCATTAACATCATGCCTTCCTGACCAAGATTGAGTACGCCTGATTTCTCACAAATAAGCTCACCTAGAGCGATTAAAAGAAGAGGAGTGCCCGTTTTGACCGCAGCAATTAAAATTTGTTGAATTAGTTCAGCATCCATTATTTCACCTCACCTGATTGTTCTGAGGTTTTTGTTTCTGACTCGACTGGACGAGCACGTTTAGGAACAATTTCGTAGTATATTAAGAAGTCACAAGCTAATAGGAAAAACAGCAGTGTTCCTTGGAAAAGCCCTGTAACCGCAGTTGGTAGACCAAGCTCAATCTGAGCCAAATCGCTCCCCATGTACAAAGCGCCCATGAAAAATGCCGAAACAATAATCCCGATTGGGTTTAAGCGTCCCAGGTAGGCAACAATAATGGCCGCGTATCCATAGCCTGGTGAAACTGACGGTATGAGCTGTCCGATAGGGCCTGTCACTTCAGATGCGCCCGCAAAACCGGCTAATGCACCTGCAAATAGCATGACCCCCCAAACAACTTTTCCGCCGCTGAAACCTGCGTATCGTGCTGCAGACTCATCTTGACCAAATACTCTAAGTTTAAATCCTGGTAGCGTTTTGTAGAGAACGAAGCTAGCAACGAACGCCATCAGAATTGCAATAACTACGCTGATTGATGCTCTTCCGCTCTCGACCAGTGTTGGGAGCAGAACACCATCTGGGAACATTTTCGATTCAGGGAAACCAAATCCATCCGGATCGGTCAGTGGTCCGTGCACCGCCCACAGAAGCAAATAGAGCCCAATATAGTTGAGCATAATGGTGGTGAGGATGATGTTGGTATTGAACTGACGATTAAGAAACGTTGGTATACCAGACCAGATCATGCCAGCAATAATGCCTGCCGCTAGTACGATAAAGAGCGTACCTGCACCTGCGTCATCAGGAACATTCACAGCAACAGCACTCGATGCGAGAGCACCGATTAATAGCTGGCCTTCTGCTCCTATATTCCAGATATTTGCACGATAGCAAAGCGCTAGACCTATTGCACAAAGCAGGAGAGGCGTAGCCTTAACCATTAATTCGCCAAGATTATAACTGTCGCTGAAAGGCTGTAGGATAAAGACTTGAAACGCTTTAACGGGGCTAACACCAAGCCAAATAAACATTAAGCTGGAAGTAATCAAAGTAAGAACAATAGCTATAACAGGAGACAGCCATCCCATTGTTTTAGAGCTTTCAATTCTTGGCTGTACCTTAAGCATTGTCTACCTCCTCATGCTTAACGAAACTGCCTGCAATCCACTGGCCGATTTCTTCAATATTTGTGTCTTGAGTTTTTACAGAAGGAGACAGTTGCCCTTCATACAAAGCAGCCAAACGGTCACTGATAATGAATAGCTCATCAATATCTTCGGATATAACAACAATCGCTGCGCCTTCGTCGCGTAGAGCAATCAGCTTCCTGTGAATCGAACTGGCAGCGCCAATATCTACGCCCCATGTGGGGTGAGCACAGATCAAAACCTGCGGGTGCTGATGCATTTCTCGTCCCATAATGAATTTTTGTAGATTACCACCAGATAGGCTTTTTGCCTGAGAATTCTCATCTCGGCATTTAACTTGGTTATCTTTTATTAGAGAAATCGCGAGCTCTTTTAGGCGTCTCGCACTAATAAGTCCCTTTTTAGTCAGGGTTGATGCATGAGTGAGTAGCGTATTTTCTTCCAAGCTCATTTCTGGAACCGCACCTTGTCCGAGTCGATTGGTAGGTACATGAGCCATTCCGAGAGCACGGCGTCTACCTGCATCGAGGTGGCCAATTGCGAGCTTATTGAATGTTACACTCTCTTTACTAGTACGTGAATCTTCGCCACTGATCGCTTCAAGAAGATCTTCTTGACCATTACCTGCAACACCTGCAATACCAAGGATTTCCCCTGCTCGCAGTTCAAGATTAACGTTTGTTAGACCACAGCCAAACGGATGGGCTGGAGGTAATGTCAGATTATGAGTCGCAAAGATAATGTTGTCGTTTGACTTCTTAGGGTAGCTTTCCGAGAGTTCGGCTTCATTGCCTACCATTAGCCGTGCTATTGAGTTAGGGGTTTCTTGTGCGGGGATACATTCACCGCTCACTTTACCGCCTCTAAGAATAACGGCTCGATCACAAAGCTCGGTAACTTCTTTGAGCTTATGACTGATGAACATGATTGAGCAACCTTCGCCCGCGAGCTTTTTCAACACTTTGAATAAGCCTTTCACTTCCTGAGGAGTGAGGACTGATGTTGGTTCATCAAGTATCAGCAATTTAACATCTTGAATGAGACAACGAAGAATTTCTAAGCGTTGGCGTTCGCCAATACTTAGGCTGTGTACGTATCTATCTGGGTCGACATGTAAATCGTACTTCTCGCTCATATCGACAACGCGTTGGCGAAGATTATCAACCTGAGCTACAAATTCTTTATCGAGACCAAGCTCAATATTTTCGAGTACTGTCAGGGTTTCGAACACAGAAAAGTGTTGGAAAACCATGCCAATACCCATTGAACGTGCTTGATTCGGCGAGAGGATATCGATTGCGTTGCCATTCCAAAAAATATCGCCCTGACTGGGACGATTCACCCCGTAAATCATTTTGACCAGAGTAGACTTACCTGCACCATTTTCTCCCAACAGTGCCAGGATCTCTCCTGAGTTAAGCGTCATATTGACGTTATCGTTTGCCACGACCCCCGGAAAAAATTTACTGACGTTCCGAAGTTCTAAAAGTGGAGCTTGCGTCATAGCAGATGACTTCCCTTAATTTGCAATTAGCAGCTTTGATGCAAAAAATTGACCAACTGTTCAAGTGGTCGCGATTGTATCCTGTTCTGAATGAAAATGGATCAGAAACTTTTGATAAATATTAGTTCTTGTTAAGTATTTTTGAGCGTTTTTTATACAGTTGAGCCTCGTTTTTGATCGTGGCACATAAACTTCTCTCTCATTCTATGAATAAGCGTGATCCCAAATATCAAATATAACACTTGAGTCTCTGAGGGGTTATTAATACTTGACTTTATGCCCCGAGTATCACTAACTTACCATCCTCTTTGCAGTTTAAAGGACGTTGTAGTTGGTTATGGAAAAAAAGAACAATCGCAAAGCACAACCTGGTGCTATCAGACAGAGAAACGAATCACGGATTCTTAAAGCAGCTGCTGATGAATTTGTCAAATGTGGCTACAAAGGAACATCGGTTCAATCGATTGCCGACCGGGTTGACCTGCCTAAAGCGAATGTTCTTTATTATTTTAAGTCTAAAAAAGGTCTCTATCTTGCGGTTCTAGAGGATATTCTAAACCTATGGAACCAAGGGTTTTCCGATGAGATTTTTGCCCTTTCTCCCGCTGAAGTGTTAGAAACGTACATTCGTGGAAAAATGAAATATTCGAGAACGCATCCTAAAGAATCAAAAATATTTGCTCTCGAATTAATCAATGGTGCCCACAACGTCAGCGATGCAATGCATCTGCCAATGGTAGACTGGACGGAAGGTAAGGCTTCTATCATTCAAACTTGGGTTGATCAAGGGCTGATTAGACCAATTGATCCTTTATATTTATTATTTTTGATATGGGGAACGACGCAATTTTATGCCGATTGTGATGCTGAAATCTTTATGATTAAAGGCAGATCGTTGACCGATGACGAATTTGAAGAGGCGACTCAGTTTGTAATCGATACTGTGCTTAAAGGATTAGATTTGAAATAAAATCGCGGTGGTAAAGTTGCTTTCTATTGATGGGGCTCTCAACGAGTCCCTCAGACATAATTGGCTGCTCAATAACACCATGTTGGTGCTGCTCTCCCTAATTCAGTGCATCATTTCTAGCAAAATTCATTCTTTAATTCATCTAACACTCTATAACCAAAGCGTTTATTTAGTTGCCTATTTGGTCAGTATTTTGCTTAACGATGAATAATATAATTACTACTCAGCGAAGAATGGCTTGAGTATTTAAGGAGAAAGTATGTCACTGCCGATTATCGATATCTCACCTCTAAGTTCTAACAACAGAGAAGATTGGCATTCCGTTATTAAGCAAATAGACAGTGCTTGTAGAGAATTAGGTTTTTTCTATGTGATCGGGCACGGAATACCTCAGACGCAATTTGATCATATAGAGTCTATGGCAGGGAAACTATTTGCGTTACCGGAAGAAGAAAAGAAAAAGATTTCGATAGAAGAAAGCAGTAACCACAGAGGATGGGGAAGATTAAGTGCAGAAAAGTTGGACCCGCTCGGTGAGCTTGATTGTAAAGAATCATTTGATATGGCTTTAGATCTTTCCCCTTTTCACTCACAAGTGTCTCGTTGTCCGAAATTATATGGTCCTAATCAGTACCCTGATATTCAGGGATTTGCTCAAGCGGTATCTCAACATTATTCACTGACACTCGATGTGGGTTTAAGAATTCTCAAGGCGATGGCTTTGGCACTCGGAGAGGAGGAAAACTTCTTCTCCAAGAGCTTTAGTTTACCTATATCTGTTTTACGAATGCTGCATTATCCCAGCCAGACTCTGGCGTCCAATGGGGCAGGTGCGCATACTGATTATGGCTGTATTACGTTATTGTATCAGGAGGAAAGTGGTGGTCTTCAAGTCCTCAACAAACAAGACCAATGGATTGAGGCACCTCCAGTCGAAGGGGCATTTGTCGTCAATATTGGAGATTTAATGCAACGTTGGACAAACGACATCTATCGCTCAACGAAGCATCGAGTGATGAGTCCAACATCGGGGAAAACTCGGTTTTCGATGCCGTTCTTTGTCGAGCCCAATTTTGATACACCGATTACCACACTTGACTCTTGCCTGAAGGAAAAAGGTGGAAAAGTAGAGTATCCCTTAATTACAGCTGGAGATTGGATTTTATCCCGATTTGAGGATACCTACTCCTATCGCCAAGAAGACGTTGTCGCCTAGTCGATGCTGCAAGAGTTAAGTGAAGCTATTGGCTCACTTAACTCTCTGCGCGACATAATAGAAGAAAACTTTTTCCTTAGTTGCACCGTTGTTTAAGGAAACCTTTTTAGACTTTTTTGTATAGTTTCAGAAAAGAATTTATCGCGGTCTGCGCCACTTGCTCTATTTTTTGCTTCGATGGTTTTTCTATCACATTCAGTTCAACAGGAGTGAGTAGCTCCGCATCTAAAAGCGCAACTAATTGCGATGCAGCTAGAATTGGATCGGCTTCGATTAATTCTCCTGCCTCCATCTGTTTTTTTAAATACTGCGCAGCGTAGGCACGACCTTTACCCGGACCATTTTCGTAGAAATACCGGCTTACATCTGATCGTCCTGATTCACTAATAGCCATTTTGCGAATAGCTCCGAGGCCCGGTGATAAGACCGATTCTAAATAGTGATAACCAAAATCAAATAATGCGACCTGGAGCTCTTTACTGGTAGATAACTTCTGAAAAGCATCTGCAACATCATGAGTTACTGAGGATTCCATGACTGCTGAGAATATCTCTTCCTTGGAACTAAAATAGTTATACAGAGTGGCCTTTGAGCCGCCAACTTTCTTTGCGATATAAGACATCGACGTTTGCTCAAATCCTTGTTGTATAAACGCTTCTTTTGCTATTTCTACAATCGACTGGCGCCGTTCTTCTGTTTTTACTCTCATTTAGTACCTCATTTTCAATTGCGCTAAGTTTCGCTTGACCGATGACCATTGTCAATAGTATAACTGTACGGTACGGTTTATTTATGAGGTGGGGAGTGAAAACTCAATACAAGATTCACAAGATGTCAGGAGCACAGTCGGTCAAATCCAATATCGCACTGTTGGTTACTTTGTCTTTACTCGCTGGGTGCTCGACACCTTCGGATTATAAAAGTCCCGATTTAAAAGTGGTTAACTCATTGAGCTATCAACGGACGTTTAGCGATATTGAGACTATTAATTGGCCTAATGATAAATGGTGGCAGCAATATCAAGATCCGCAATTAAATTCACTGATAGAGAAAGCGCTAGCGGATTCACCATCAATTGCTATAGCAAAAGCTAGGTTAAAAGATGCTCAGGGTATCGCACAGCAAATCGGAGCGATTCGTAAAATACAATTGGGATTAAACGCTTCGGCATCAGAGTCGAAAGTGAGTTACCAATACCAGGCATACAACCCACCAGCGAATTGGAACGATTACGGATCGGTCACATTAAACTTTTCCTATGATCTCGATTTTTGGGGCAAAAACAAAAACGCGGTATCTGCTGCAACATCAGACTATGCTGCGGCAGAAGCTGAAAATGCTTCCGCTCGTCTGATGATTTCAACCTCTATTGCCAATTCGTATGCGGAGTTAGCACGTTTATACCTCAATCAAGATACGGTCAGTGCTGCGGTTGCCGTGCGAAGTCAGACTGTCGACCTGTTAACCCGCAGGTTTAACAATGGTCTGGAAACTAAAGGGGCAGTTAGTCGAGCAAAAGCCTCTCAGGCTAGTGTCGAAGCTGAACTTCTGAATATTAAGGAAATGATAGCGCTACAAAAAAATGCGCTTGCTGCATTACTTGGTGATTCTCCTGATTTTGCTCGCTCGATTACTCGGCCACAGATTAATCTCAATCAGGTACTTGGCTTACCAGAGGATTTGGGAATTGGTCTACTAGGACACCGACCTGATATCACGGCAGCTCGATGGCGTGTCGAGTCTGCTGCACAACGAATTGGTGTCGCTGAAAAGAACTTTTATCCTGATGTTAAACTTTCGGCATTTATTGGATATCAGTCATTTGGTCTAGATAACTTAACGCGCACAGGAAACGACGCTGGTAGTATCGGTCCGGCCATTTATTTACCTATATTCTCTGGTGGTAAATTAGAAGGCGAACTTGATTCTGCCAGGGCTAATTATGAAGTTGCTGTCGCCACTTATAACCAGTCTTTAAGTGATGCGCTGCGACAAGTAGCGGATTCGGTCATTAGTACTCGAGCACTAGATGCACAAATCGCTAAGACAAAAGAAGCGGTTCAGGCAGCGACGGATGCCCACCAAATCGCGAGTAATCGCTACAAAGGCGGACTTGCATCTTACTTAGATGTACTCAGTGCCGAAGACGCACTACTCAATAATGAAAGAGTGTTGGCAAATTTAAATGCCCGGGCTTTCTCCCTGGATTTATCTCTGATCCATGCACTAGGTGGTGGTTATAACAATGCTCAGTCAGGGGCAGATAAAGGTTAATTAGAATGAATACTGAAGATACGAACGAAGCGCAATTTGATCAAACTAAAGCAAATAAATCCCGTAAAAAAGGCTTTGCGATTCTTGCACTTCTCATCATCTTAGCGGCGGGAAGTTACACGGCATATTGGTTCTTTTACGCGTCACGCTATATTTCAACGGATAATGCTTATACATCAACAGAAGTTGCTGAGATTACCCCTGCAGTAAGTGGTGTTATTGGTGATGTCAAAGTGGTTGATACTCAATATGTTAAGAAAGGCGACATATTAGTTACTATCGATGATACGGATGCGCGTCTAGCCTTGGTTCAGGCTGAAGCTGACTATGCGTTGGCGAAACGTCATGTTCAAAGTTACGAAGCCAATGATGAAGGTCTCAATGCATTAGTAAAAGCGAGCACAGAAGATGAAACTCGTGCTCGTGCACAATTAAAATCTGCTCAAGCAACATTTCAACGTGCTCAAATTGATCTGAAACGTCGCCAAGATCTTGTTAAATCTGGCTCAGTGTCGGGAGAGGAAGTGACCAATGCTAAGACGGCATTTATTCAGGCACAAGCTCAGCTTCATGCTGCGAAAGCCGCAGTGAATCAGGCGGTTGCTAATCGCTTGTCGACGATCGGAGATCAAAAGGCAAATGCTGTGTTAATCAATAATACGACAGTCGATACTAACCCTCAGGTACTGCTAGCAAAAGCGCGTTTTGATCAAGCTCAGGTAGATTTGCAAAGAACCATTATTCGAGCACCTATATCTGGAGTTGTCGCCAAGCGTCAGGTTCAGGTTGGGCGTCGCGTACAAGTCGGCTCTCCACTGATGACCGTTGTTCCTCTAAGCAACATGCACATTGATGCCAACTTCAAAGAGGGCGAACTGACTCATGTAAATATTGGTCAGAAAGTGGAAATTACTTCCGATCTTTATGGTGATGATGTTGTTTATCATGGTGTTGTTTCAGGGATTGCTGGTGGTACTGGTTCTGCATTCTCAGTAATACCTGCTCAAAACGCGACTGGGAACTGGATAAAGGTCGTCCAACGCCTGCCTGTGCGAATTTCTTTGGACAAAGATGAACTGCAGAAACATCCGCTACAGGTTGGTCTTTCTATGGAAGTCACGATCGATACTTCGTCAAAGGTAGACAGTGATACTTTGGCGCGGTTTAAATCTGGTGAGCTTCCTGAACAGGGCTAAGGATGACGAATGAGTTCAACATCTGAAAATGAAATTCAACCGCTCACTGGCGGAGCCCTGTTTATTGGGGCTTTATGTTTGGCTCTTGCCAACTTCTTTGCGGTACTAGATACCACGATAGCCAATGTGTCCGTCGCGAATATTGCAGGTAGTTTAGGGACATCAACCAGCCAGGGAACCTATGTCATCACCTCCTATGCTGTGGCTGAGGCGATATCAGTTCCGTTAACGGGATGGTTTGCGAAACGGTTTGGGGCAATAAAAACATTCACCACCTGTTTTATTCTGTTCGGGGTGTTCTCGTTTCTATGTGGAATGGCAACATCCATGACCGCACTTGTAATTTTTCGTGTGCTATTAGGCTTCTCTGGTGGTCCTATTATGCCATTATCGCAAACGTTGATGATGCGCATATTTCCCAAAAATAAAGCTCACGCGGCCATCGGTATTTGGAGTATGACGACTCTAGTCGCTCCTATTGCTGGTCCGATCTTAGGTGGAGTTCTTTGTGATCAGTTAAGTTGGCCATTTATCTTTTTCGTCAATGTGCCATTTGCGCTTATTGCTGGTTATACGATTCGCGTTATATTGAAAAAATACGAGACAAAAGCAGAGAAACTACCGATTGATAAGATAGGTTTATTACTGTTAGTCATCTGGGTTGCTGCATTACAGATTATGCTTGATGAAGGGAAAGAGCATGATTGGTTCGAATCTACCCGTATTGTCACTTTAGCCATTATTGCTGTCATAGGATTTATTAGTTTTGTTATATGGGAGCTAACTGAAAGAAATCCTGTGGTCGATCTTAAGGTATTTCGTCACCGTGGATTTACGGCTTCCATGCTAACTCTATCTCTGACGTTCGGTGCCTTCTTTGCTACGACAGTTGTTACTCCTTTATGGCTTCAAGTCTATATGGGCTATACCGCAACGATTGCTGGCTATGCGACAGCTGCTATGGGGGTTCTGGCCGTATTTTTAGCTCCTTTGATAGCTGAAGCGTCGAGCAAAAGAGATCCAAGGCCGTTTGTTTTTGTTGGTGTTCTTTGGTTTTGTATCTGGACTTACGTGCGTAGCTTCGCCAACCTCGATATGACGTTTGCTCAGGTAAGCTGGCCGATGTTTTTTCAGGGGATTGGCATGCCACTATTCTTCGTACCACTGACTGCGATAGCTTTGGGTTGTGTTAAGTTGAGAGAGATGGAGTCAGCTGCGGGGTTGATGAATTTTATTCGTACTCTATCAGCGGCATTTGCTACCTCGATCATTAACACTACCTGGGAAAATGAAACCCGTTATGTACACTCAGAATTATCGGGATTAACCGACCAGCATGGATTTGCTGCCAGAGCAATGCAAAGTTCAGGAATGAGTCTTGATCAAATTCGCAATAGTCTCGATTGGATGTTACAAAAACAAAGTGTAATGGTCGCGACGAATCAAGTGTTTGTGATTATTGCGGTTATCTTTGCTATTGCTGCTTTTTTAATTTGGCTGGCTCCCAAACCTCATCATAGCGTTGATCCTGGGGCGGCACATTAATATGTCGTTAAGGCCTACCAATTTGGTAGGCCTTTTTTATAAGTAAAACTTATGAATTCATCATCTTTTGTGAAACGAAGCGAATAAATAATTACGGCTTTCCTTAATTTCTTTTCTATTCTTAGTGATAGTGGTCTATGCAGAGAGTTTATCTCATAACTTTATACAACTAACAATCAGACCTCTTGTCAGGGAGAATTCTATGAGGTGGTTAGCTAATCGCTCCATAAAAATTAAGCTATTGATTATCATTTTATTAATGACGTTTTTGAGCCTTTCCATTGCGGGCTTTGGTGTATTTAAAATGAATCAGGTTGCTCATGAGATTAAAGGCATCGCAGATGAAAATATTCCGCTAATTCAGCTTACTAGCGATATTACTGTAAAGCAGTTACAAAGTTCCGTTATTTTAGAAAAAGCGCTCAGAGCATTGGAGGTTCCATTGGATTCTGGCAATGGAATCAATTCAATAGACAACTTAGTTTCGCGATTTGAAACGTTATCTTCAACTTTGGATAACGAGGTGATTCAAGCGAAAGCACTGACCGCAATCGCTGTTGAACACGCATTAACTCCCAAGATTAAAACCAAAGCTCAGGAATTGCATGCGAACCTTAGCCTCATCATCGAACATCACAAACAGTATGAGGAATCGGCTGAGAGAATTTTATCGTCCATACGCCAGGGAGATGATATTTCAGCAATATCAAATTCCCTTCAGGACTTAGAATCTTTGCAATCGGTTCTGAATAAAGAACTTTCGCTGTTTCTTGTAAGTTTAGAATCTATAACTCAAGAAGCCGTGGTCAAAACTGAGTTAGATGAAGAGCATGCTTTGTACGGAATGACAATAATTGCGGGCATATCATTAGCTTTGGGGCTATTGATCGGTTTTATAATCAGTAAAAAAATGGTGTCATCGTTACAAGTTGCCTGTGAATTCGCTAATCAGATTGCGATGGGTGACTTCTCAAATACCATAGACGATTCGCAAAATGATGAAGTTGGTACCTTACTCAAAGCGATGAATAAAACATCATTATCTTTAAAAAATATGGTGCAAACCATACTAGCTAGTTCAGAAACATTAGCTGCAACCGTTACTGAATTAGCGGAGGTTGCTCGCTCAAATAAAGAAGCAGTTGATGTTCAACAAGAAAATACTGATCAGGTTGCTACCGCTATGCATCAGATGTCAGCCACGATTAATGAGGTTGCAGGTAGTGCAGAAAACACTGCATCATCGACGAAAGGTGCTGATGAAAATATTAAGCGTAGCTGCCTTCATATTGACACAACACAAGCGATTACAAAACGATTAGTTGAAAAGACAGAGCAGTCTCAACTGATGATTGCGGATCTCCAATCTAGTACTGAGCAAATACAACATTTCGTTGTCGAGGTAAATGCCATTGCCGAGCAAACCAACTTATTGGCGTTGAATGCGGCGATTGAAGCGGCTCGTGCAGGAGATCAAGGACGAGGATTTGCTGTTGTCGCTGATGAGGTTCGGGCTTTGGCAACGAGAAGTCAGGGCGCGACGAATCAAATTTCTAGCTTAATCGAAAAATTAGTTAAAAATTCTCGTTCAGCGGTCGATACCATTCAAACAAATGGCGATGATATCCGGGAAATATCGAGCTTAATTAATGAATCTAAATCTGGTATTGATGAAATTGCGGCAGAAATCCTGAGTTTAAGTGATTCAAACGTTCAGATCGCATCTGCTAGCGAAGAGCAGGCAGTAGCGGCCGAAGAAATAAGCCGCAGTATGGTTGGTATCCGTGATACGGGTGAGCTCATTGTTGCGTCGACTCGGGAAACTGAGGAAGCTAGCGAGTCACTAGCTCAATTAGCACATCAACTACAGGATCTAATGCACCAGTTTAAAATAAGCGCATAACGTGATTGGTTTTGTTAAGTAGTTACTAATAAAAATAATTATATAAGTTCAGATATTTATTGATTTTGCCAATAAAATGAATCAAATTTGAGAAAGTTTTCAAATTTTTAGTAGGCGAAGGAGTTATGCATGCTGATTAAAACAAAATTATTCGCAGGTAGTGCGATGTTACTGGTCGTAGCGCTTGCGGTAATGTTTGCTGTAGTGGAATTTGTAGTTACGCCTGTAATTAAAAATCAGGCAATAGAAAAAGCGCAATCAGAGGCCGAGGTTATCGGTGAAACGATTGCAAAAGAGCTCACTGAAAATGCAACATTAACGCGCAGTTTAGCAGCAGTTGCCGCAGCACTTCCCAAAAATAAAGATGAGTTTATTAAACACATAGAGCCTCTGGTTTATAGTGGTAAAGGCGTCGCTGGTGGCGGTATCTGGCCAGAGCCAGGAAAGCTTGTCGATGGTCAGGACAAAGCATCCCTATTCTGGGCGAAAACAGCACCAGGCAAGTACGAACTTCTTGATGATTATAACAAGCCCGACGCTAGCCCATATCAGCAAGAAGGCTGGTATACGAGTGTTAAGTCTGCAGCTAAGGGACAATGTGTATGGTCAGAAGTGTACGTTGATCCTGTTTCAAACGTACCAATGGTGACTTGCTCCGTAAAGATCGAACGCGATGGAAGTTTCTGGGGTGTGGCCACAATCGATGTTGAGCTATCTAATATTGAATCACTGTTGACTAAAGCCAATGGGGATTCAGGGACCTATAGTCTTATCGTCGATCAGATTGGGCAATTGATTTCTCTACCACAATTACGTTCAAAAACCATTTCGATGGTTTCCTTAGACGATCTTAGTTCTCAGGATGCTTCTTTTGCTCCTCTTGCAAAAGCACTAAAAAGTGATGATTACTCGCCAGTAGAATTCGATAAAGGGGTAGTCAGAAATGATAGTTCAGTCTTAGTTCGATTTAAGCTACCAGAGCAGGGTTGGCAGGCCGGTATTATTCTTCCTGCATCGATTGCCTTGGATGCGGTTACTTCTTTGACTGTGACTATCTACTCTTCTGTTGCAGCCGTCATTGTAATATTCCTCGTTATTCTTATTATTTATGGCTTACGTTTGCTAGCTCAGATTAACAATACGACGGGTCAAGTACGTCAATTGATGAGTGGCCATACGGCGAATAAGCTAACCATTGCGAATGATGACGAAATGTCGAAGTTGTGTGTTGCGATTAACGACTATGGCGATCATCTCATCGCGATTTTGCAAAAAGTGCGGTCAGAAGCTGAATCAGTTAAATACAACGCTGAAAGCATGGATAAGCTTAGTGGTGATTCTCAGGCTCGCGCTCTTGAGCTGATGGATGAAAACAATACTTTAGCAACAGCAATTAATGAAATGTCGGCAACCGCAGCTTCTGTATCACATGATGTTGCGTCTGTAGCAGAGGTAACGACTCAATCATCAGCATTGGTTAATTCGGGCTTTGAAGTCATAGAACAAAATGCCGAATCTATACGTATGTTGTTTGATAAGCTTACAGAGTCTTCTGGTGCGATTCAGCAGCTTTCTGATGATTCGCAGCAAGTTGGTCAAGTTCTTGAAGTTATTATGAACATCTCTGAGCAAACGAACTTGCTAGCACTTAACGCTGCAATTGAAGCCGCTCGCGCTGGTGAATCAGGTCGTGGCTTCGCTGTCGTTGCTGATGAAGTGCGTGCACTTGCACATAAAACTCAACAATCAGCAGTCGAAATTGAAAATATGATCAAAAAACTCCAAGATGCGGCTAAAACGGGTGTTAATGTTATTGGTCAGTGTCGTGAGTATTCAGAAACTGTTAATGAACGTTCAATGACAACGCGTAGTCAATATGAACAAATAGTGGATGCGTTTAATGATATTAAAGAACGTTCGACGAACATTGCTGTCGCGACAGAAGAACAGGCTCAGGTAACGGAAAACGTTGACCGTCTGGCTGAACGTATTCGAGAGATATCTGATCAGAATGCACAAGATGCGGAGAGATTCCGTACAGTGAGTATAGATGCAACGGAACAGGCTAAACGTTTGTACGACATTAGTCAGCAATAAATCTATTAATAAGCCCGCGAAAAAGCGGGCTTTTTTATGCGATAAGAATGGTGATTCCTAAGAGTTATAGGTTTCTTTATCCAGTTCGCCTTCGCTTTTTGCAATAAGCACGGAAACCATGATATCACCACATACATTGATCGTAGTACGTGCCATATCTAGGATTCGGTCAATACCCGCCACGATTGCTAATCCTTCCATCGGCAAACCGACTGTCGTTAGAACCAGTGACAGCATAATTAGACCCGCTCCTGGAACACCCGCAGTACCGATCGAAGCCAACGTCGCGGTAAGGATGATGGTGATATAGTCAGCCATTTCAAGGTGAATACCAAATGCTTGTGCAATAAAGAGGGCACAAACACCTTGATACAATGCGGTACCATCCATATTAATAGTGGCACCAAGTGGTAGAACAAAGCTCGATACACCTTTTGACACGCCAAGTTCTTCCTGGCTTGCTTTTAACGTTGCAGGCAATGTGCCTGAGCTGCTTGATGTGGTGTAAGCCACTGCCGCCGGGTTAGTGATGCCTTTTAGGTAAGGCATCGGGTTCAAACGACCAACAATCGATAAGAAACCACTGTAAAACACGAGGACATGTATCAATGCGCCTATATAAACGGCAGCAATTACTTTAATTAATGGCATCAGTACATCAATACCGAATTTACCTGCAACCCAAGCCATCAGAGCGAAGACACCATAAGGAGCAAAAGACATAACAATTTCTGTTAGCTTATACATTGCTTCCGCCAAGCTTTCGAATACTCTTACTGCTGGCTGCCCTTTTTCTCCAATCAGAACAAGCGCGATACCTAGGCCTAGGGCGAAGAAAATGATCTGTAAAATGTTACCTTCGGCTAAAGCACCTATTGGGTTTTTAGGAATAATATTGATTAATGTCTGAACTAAAGCTGGTGGCTCTTTACCTAAGCCGCTTGCTTCTGTTACCGCACGGTTTAATCCTGCACCAGGTTCGATTAGCCATGACAGACCTAATCCTAAAGCAATGGCAATGGCGGTTGTACCGAGATAAAGTACGATCGCCTTAACACCAATACGTCCCATTTTCTTGGTGTCTTTCATTGAGGTGATTCCCACAATAAGAGAACAGAAAACAAGAGGGACAATCAGCATTTTGATTGCGTTAATAAAAAGCGTGCCAATCGGTTTAATCAGCTCAGCGCTAGGACCTAAAATGGCACCAACGATAATACCAGCGACCATTCCGACGAGAATTTTTTTCCACAGAGCCAGACGTCCCCATGGCCCTTTACGGGAAGAAGCGTGTTCCATTATGTATTCTTTCCTACTTAGTGAGAAAAACTAAAAGAGAAGCGGGATTACACAATAAAATATCGCATTAGTAAATATGAATAGAGTATAAATGATGCTATTTGATTAATTGTCTATCGATAATTTGTTTTTTATCCGTTTCAGCGTTGATAGCTTTTTGGGTGGTAGTGAATGCAAGTAAATACGATAAAAAGGCCGTATTTACTTGAGATTTTTCAGTAGGAGTAAAGTTTATTTCGCGAATACTTCTGTGAAATCACGCTTAAGAATTGGATCACGACGTGCTTTTTTAATTTGCTTAACCATATCTTTAACGCAGTTGTGCAGAACCTGATCCAGCAGTGTTGCACGGTACTCTTCTTTATCTTGCTCAGTCATGTCTTTTGGTAAATTTAATGTAGGAAATTCTTCCATCACGTTCATACCAGCGAAAGCTTGGCTAACAGATATCAGAGCATGAAATTGTTCAAAATTATCTAAAATATTCTGTGCACTTTTCGGTAGACCGTCCCATGATTCACGAACGACTTCCTCTGACACTTCATGAATTGACACTATCATAGAGTGCATTTCAGCAGGGATTTCATCAAATTCAATCACCTGACGAAGTTCAACAGAGATTTCATTTAGATCTACTTTTTCAGGGGCAGTTTGTTCTGCTTCAGACATGGTTTTCCTCGACTCTTTATAAAGGGGAGCAATGCTATGAGTTAAATGATGAATGTCAATTATAATTTAGTCAATTATTGAGTGAAACACAGTAAAACCTATGCTATATCTGATAGTGGCTGAAATAAACATAACGTATTCATACTTATAAGATTATAGAGTGAGTTGATGAAGATACTTCTGGTGGACGATGTACAGGTAGATAGAATACAGCTTGCGATTCGCTTAAAACAGCTCGGACATGAGGTTGAGAGTGTTGATAGTGGCTCGGCTGCTCTGAATATTTACGCTTCCTTCGAACCAGAGTTAATTATTCTTGATGTGTCGATGCCCGATATGTCTGGCTTCGACGTCTCTCGAGAGATTCGAGCGCGTTTTAAAGACTGGGTGCCGATTATCTTTCTTAGTAGTCACGACGAGCCTGAAATGATTGCACAGGCTATCGAGGCAGGTGGAGATGATTATCTGACCAAACCCGTAGAGAAACTGGTCCTGACGTCGAAACTTTTGGCGATGCAACGTATCGCGGATATGCGTAGCGAACTCAAAGCAACAACGGCTGAGCTGGAGAAAGTGAACACCCGCTTGAAACAGCAAGCACTCGAAGATGCATTGACTCAGGTACACAACCGTCGTTACATGGATGAAAAGCTTCAGGAAATGATTTCAGTTCACGGACGTCACCAACTTCCCCTGACTGTGATACTTTTCGATATCGACCGCTTCAAACAGTTTAATGATAATTACGGCCATACAGAGGGGGATAAGTGTTTGTTCCGCGTCGCTCAGACGATCATGAAGTTATTCTCGAGAGCGGGAGAATATATGGGACGTTATGGTGGAGAGGAATTTGTTGTTTTTCTTGGGCATTGTGACCAAGCTGGAGCCATTGAGGCTGCTGAGCGAATAGAGAAAGGCATTCGTTCTTTGAATTACAAACACGAATACAGTGATGTGGCCGATCATATTACGGTCTCACAGGGTATCATTTCTCTGATCCCATCGGGTAAAGAAACACTTAACCGTATCTATGATATGGCCGACGATGCGTTATATCAGGCCAAAGAGGCAGGAAGAAATCGATATTCTATGTGGAAAGAGTCTGAAGGGAAAAGGGCTCAGACGCATCGCTGAGCACCTAATCGTCAATTCTTGTGGTATCTATTTTTGGGCAAATAGATAGGTACGGTAACCGCCCAGTAAATTTCGCGCTGTATAGCCGTTGTTAACCAATTGACGATACGCTACGTTGCCACGCAAACCCACCTGGCAGTAGATGATAATTTCCTTGTCTTTAGGCAGTTCATGCATGCGTTGACGTAACTGGTCGACCGGAATATTGATTGCGCCTTTAAGATATCCAGCTTCAAGCTCTCCTGGGTTACGTACATCGAGTAGCAATTGATTTTCGTTCAGGTGATCTATTTCGTCATAGTGGATAGCTCTGCTGTCGCCTTTCATCAGGTTACTTGCTACAAAAGCAGCTTGGTTAATGACATCTTTGGCACTGCCATAAGGCGGAGCATACGTCAGCTCAACATGCTGTAATTGTTCTACTGTCATACTGGCACGCTGAGCGACGGCGAGTATGTCGATACGCTTATCGATTCCATCTTTCCCCGCAGCTTGAGCCCCTAAAATCTGTCCGTTCGTTGGGTTGAAAAGCAGCTTTAAAGACACGACTTCCGCTCCCGGATAATAACTAGCATGACTTGCTGTATGGACATAGACTTTTTCGTAAGGTGTACCCAGACGTCTCAGTTGTTTTTCATTTTTGCCAGTTGAAGCTATCGCGAGGTCAAAAATTTTACAGATTGCGGTGCCTTGAGTACCTTTGTACGTTTCACTGCGCCCTAACATATTGTCTGCTGCCATGCGACCTTGTCGGTTCGCAGGGCCAGCCAACGGAACAATGGTTTGCGTACCTGTCACAAAATCTTTTTCCTCTATCGCATCACCGACAGCATAAATTGAAGGATCACTTGTTTGCATTGCGTCATTCACGAGGATGCCACCCAATTCTCCTATCGTTAAGCCTGCTTGCTTCGCTAGGGATACTTCAGGCTTAACGCCAATTGCCATGATTAGTATATCAGTTTGTATTGTGTCGCCAGTGCTGAGAGAAAGAGTGAGTGTTCCTTGAATATGATTGCTTTTGCCACTTTCACCTTCGTCAGAACTGCTCATATGATCGAGAGGGACGTACTCGACACTTTGTAAAGCTGTATTCAGACGCAGGTCAATGCCTTTTTGTCGAATTTCTGCATGAGCAAATCCTGCCATTTCACGATCGACAGGTGCCATAACTTGATCTCCTAGTTCAAGAAGAGTGGTACTGATTCCACGCTGATGGAAGGCTTCCATCATCTCAAGTCCAATAAAACCGCCACCTACGACCGTCGCATGCTTAACCTGATTAGTGTTAAGTGTTTGAATTATTTTATCCATATCAGGGATGTTGCGCAGCGAATGGGTTAACGGGGTGTCAACACCAGGAATTGGAGGCACGACAGGGGAGGCTCCCGGGCTTAATAGAAGATAATCATAGTCAACATCATAAGTTGAGCCATCGAGCAAATTTTTTACGGTGACCGACTTTGCTTCTCGATTGATAGTGCAGACTTCAGTCATTGTTTTTACATTTACATTGAAACGCGCCAGAAAGCTCTCGGGTGTTTGTAATATGAGGCTACTACGTTGTTTTATATCACCACCTACGTGATAGGGTAAGCCGCAGTTAGCGAACGAGACAAACTCATTTCTTTCGAACATGGTTATCTCAGCCTCTTCACTTAGGCGTCTGGCTCTAGCAGCGGCAGACGCTCCACCAGCAACACCGCCAACTATAACGATTTTAGTCATAACAATTCTCTCTCATTATTTGTATACAGAAATTCGTTTATTTAAAGCCCAGTTTTCTAAGAATCGCGATAGCAGGGCAAATACCAGTAAATGCACTTTGAACTAAATTTAGGCCAATAAATACGGTAAACCACATAAAGTTTGGGTGGACAAATTGAGTCAACAAAACAGAAATTAACACCATACAACCAGCAAATACTCTTAACGCATTTTCAATATTCATACACTGAGCTCCTATGGGAATGTGTTATTAACATAGCATATAATTTAGAAATATCTAAATTTAAATAATCTAATTTAGTATTGACTAAATTATATGGTTGTATATTATCAATATTGTCTTTATGCGAGGGCTTGGTGATGGCAAAACGTGATGTTGATATGAAAAAAATGAAAGAGAACGCCCAAGAAGTTTCTGAGCTACTGAAGATTCTCTCTCATCCAGAGCGCTTGATGGTGTTATGCCAACTGACTCAAGGCGAAATGGGTGCTGGATTATTACAAGAAAAATCAACACTAAGTCCATCCGCATTCTCGCAGCATCTATCGGTATTGCGAAAGCATGACCTTGTTGTTGTAAGAAAAGAAGCTCAGCAGGTTTTCTACTCACTAGCGAGCAATAAGGCCGCTCAGGTTATATCGAGCTTACAGGGCATATTCTGTAAATAAATAGGAGGAAGTACACGTGCATGATATTGAGTTGGCATTGATTGGAGGGGCATTACTTGGTGTATCAGCAAGCTTATTGCTTTTCTTTAATGGCAAAATAGCGGGCATCAGTGGAATTTTGAGTTCGGCAATCAATCCAAGAAAAACCTCCTTTTGTTGGAGCATTCTTTTTTGTATCGGATTAGTTGGTGGTGGCGTTCTGGCTCATCAATTATTTCCAACGATTTCTATTGGTCACATTGGTAATAACATAGCAGTGATCGTACTTGCAGGCTTGTGTGTGGGTGTAGGAACTCGTTTGGCAAATGGGTGTACAAGCGGACATAGTATTTGTGGGGTTGGACGTTTTTCGATTCGTTCGATAGTGGCAACAGTTATTTTTATGTTTGCTGCATTCATCACAACCTATATAAAATTGCATTTGCTATAAATGGTATTGTTATGAAAACATTTCTTTTTTACTGTGTCGCAACCTTGTGTGGGTTGATATTCGGCATGGGAATGGTGATTTCTCAGATGGTTAACCCCGATAAAGTGATTGGATTTCTCGATATCACTGGCGATTGGGATATGACGTTAATGTTTGTCATGCTCGGTGCGTTAATGGTGTTTACTCCTTTCTTTTGGTTCATCGTTCGTCAGCGTGCGAAACCATTATTAGCGGAGGCATTTTCCATATCAAATTTCAAAGCTGTGAATGCGCGATTAGTGATTGGCGCGAGCATATTCGGAATAGGCTGGGGAATCGCTGGGGTCTGTCCTGGCCCTTCTTTGACTAGAATCGGACTGGGTGGTGCTGATAGCGGATTATTTTTTGTTTCGATGATATTGGGACTCGCTGTCACACAATGGTTGCTAAATAAGCACAATGAGAAAAAAGAACGCTATAAATTATCGTTAGATCATAAGTAATTATATCCGCTATTGCCGATGGGGCTGAGGAGTAAAGTATGAGTTCGTCAGTATTCAAAAAGACGGGTATAGCTATATTAACTTTTATTTTGGCCCCAGTGTTTACCTTCGCTGCAGACATTGAGTATATAACCGTGGAAAAAAAGCCGGTTATGCAAAATCGCCAGTTTGATGGTGTGGTTGAAGCTGTTCATCAGGGAACTGTCGCAGCTCAAACATCAGGTCGAGTTATTACGGTTCATGTCGATGTCAACGATAAGGTAAATAAAGGTGATGTTTTGCTCGATATCAGCAAGACCGAGCAAACAGCTGCGTTAGATGCCGCAAATGCAAACCTATCTTCGGCAATCGCTCGCAACGATGACGCACAAAGTCAGCTCGAGCGTTATAAACAGCTCTACCCCAAAGGCGCTATTTCGCGTCAACAAATGGATTCATCGATAGCTAATGCAAAAAGCGCACGAGCAGCCGTAAAAGCAGCACAAGCGTCGGTTGAAAGTGCAAAACAGTCACTTGGATATACCAGTATTCGTGCTCCATATGATGGTATTGTGACGGAAAGACTGGTTGAAATGGGCGAAACGGTTTCGGTTGGTATGCCACTACTGAGTGGCTATGGAACGCACCCACTTCGTTTGACCTTTGATATACCACAACAATATCGGGATTCCATTAAAGATATCGCCCAATTTACTGTCGAAACGTCAACTGGTGAAAAGATACAGCCAGAAAGCTTTCAAGTTTACCCATATGCAAATAAGCAAACACACAGTTTTACTATTCGGCTGTTATTACCGGATGACGCAACAGATCAATATAAGCTTGTCCCGGGATTGTGGTTAAAGGCCAACATCAACACTGGTGAATCGCTACTTATGATGGTACCTAAATCTTCTGTCATGACACGAGGTGAGCTAAGCTCTGTTTATCGTTTATCCGGTAACAAAGAAATTCTTAATCCCATTCGAGTCGGTCAGCAAGTTGGCGATCAAGTAGAAGTCCTGTCTGGTCTCGAACTCGGGGATCATATTGTTAAAAATGCCTACCGTTTAGAGAGGTAAAACAATGGATAAAGCGCTTGGTATATCGGGAAAAATTGCCCGTCTTTTCCAGAAATCAGCGATCACTCCTTTGCTTGCTTTGGTTGGTCTGTTAATGGGCATTTTTGCTCTATGGGTGACACCAAAAGAAGAAGAGCCGCAAATTGACGTTACGTTCGCAGATGTTTTTATTCCATTTCCCGGCTCTAGACCCTCTGAGGTTGAGAGCCTTGTGACAAACTCAGCAGAACAAGTGATCTCTGAGATTCAGGGGATTGATAACATCTATTCTTTCTCGCGTCCTGATGGCGCGATTATTATCGCAGTTTTTAAAGTTGGAGTCGCGCGTAACGATGCGGTAGTAAAAATCTACAATAAATTGTATTCCAATAAAGATTGGCTCCCAACGGGAATAGGGGTTGGTGATCCTATCATCAAACCAAAGGGTATCGAAGATGTACCGATTGTTGGGATTACACTGAGTGATCCGGAAGAAAAATTGGGCTTAGTCGAGCTGACAAAGGTTGCTCATGGTTTAGAAACAGAACTCAAACGCGTTTCTGGTACTCGGGATATTTACACGATTGGTGGGCATAATGAGATCGTTGATGTCAGAATTGATCCCGTGCGTTTAAACAGCTTCGGTTTAACCCTGAGTCAGGTGAAAAATGTATTGAAAGCGGCGAATGCAAGTTCTACTCAGCTCTCGATGACATACGATAACATTCAGGTGCCTGTTCAAATTGGTCATTACTTAAGTGACATCAATAGTGTCAAAAACTTATTAATTTCAGTTGTTAACGGCTCCCCTGTCTACCTTAATGATATTGCATCTATAGAACAACAGGCTGACGTTCCTACCCGCAATGTTTGGACAAGTGATAAGAATAACGTCTATCCTGCTGTGACAATTGCAGTGGCAAAAAAAGCGGGTGAAAATGCGGTAGATGTTGCCGCAGCAGTGGAGAAAAGACTTGAAAGTTTGCGCAATACGCTAATCCCAAATAGCGTTAATATCGATATAACCAGAGATTATGGTAAGACTGCGCTTAGTAAAAGTAACACACTGATTAGTAAATTGATTTTTGCTACTTCGGCTGTTGTTTTACTCGTCTTAGTGGCAATGGGGTGGCGAGAGGCGATTGTCGTTGGAATGGCAATCGTTGTGACGTTGATGGCGACATTATTTGCATCGTGGGCTTGGGGGTTCACTCTAAATCGAGTGTCATTATTTGCCCTCATATTTTCTATCGGAATTCTGGTCGACGACGCGATTGTCGTCGTAGAAAACATCCACCGTCATATGCAGATAAAAAGTGGTAGGTTATCGACTTTGATACCCTCTGCGGTCGATGAAGTAGGCGGACCAACTATTCTTGCCACGCTAACCGTCATTGCGGCACTCTTACCTATGGCATTTGTATCAGGGTTAATGGGACCGTACATGAGCCCGATCCCAATAAATGCTTCAATGGGGATGATTATTTCTTTGGTGGTCGCTTTTGTCTTCTCCCCTTGGTTATCTGGCAAATTATTAAAAGCGAATAGCGAGCATTCAGACGATACTAAATCGTTATCGTTCTTCTATCGAGTGATGTCACCCTTTGTCGAATCAGCTAGACAACGCCGTAATCGTTGGCTCCTCGGGTTAGGTATTATCGCTTTATTGTTATCGACTCTTATCTTACCTCTGACCCAGCTCGTTGTGATGAAGATGCTGCCGTTTGATAATAAATCGGAATTCCAAGTGATTCTCGATATGCCTGACAATGCCCCCTTAGAGAAGACTCAGCGCGTACTAATGGAAATGGGGCAAGTATTGGATCAAGAAGAATCGGTACGTGATTATCAAATCTACGCAGGTACAGCAGCCCCAATTAATTTCAACGGATTGGTTCGTCACTATTTCTTACGTGAGGCACCTAACCAAGGCGACATTCAGGTCAATTTATTGGATAAGGGTCAAAGAGACTCGAGTAGTCATGAAATAGCGAGCATGATTCGTCCCAAGTTAAATACGATTGCAGAAAAATTCGGCGGTAAAGTAAAAGTCGTTGAAGTACCGCCCGGACCACCCGTTTGGTCACCAATTGTTGCTGAAGTTTATGGTCCCACCCATGAGATTCGTAAACAAGCAGCGCAAAAAATTGAAAGCGTATTTCGGCAAACTCCCGATATCGTTGATGTTGATATTTATTTACCAACAACGACTGAAAAGTGGCAGGTAAAGATTGATCGCACAAAAGCCGCGCATTTTGGGGTGAATTATCAGGATGCGGTAACGTCTCTAGCCTCGGCTTTAGGTGGAGAAGCGGTAACGTATTTACACAGTGATACCAGCAAGTATCCGGTACCTATCAAAATACAGGCGAGTGAAGATGCAAAAGTTCGTTTAGATAAGTTGCTGTTATTGAAAGTGAGTGGTATGAAGGGACAGCTTTATCCGTTGTCTGATTTTGCAAGAATTGTGCGTGTATCTAATCCTGATTATATCGTTCATAAAAACCTATTACCGATGATTATGGTCGTTGGTGATATGGCCGGTTTCATCGACAGTCCGCTTTATGGCATGTTTGAAATCGGTAGTCGCATAGCGTCCCTACCTTTTAACGTTGATCAGAATTATATCAATCAGCCTTCAGGATTGAATGGTATTGGAATACTGTGGGACGGCGAGTGGAAAATTACATATGAAACGTTTCGAGATATGGGTATTGCCTATGGTGTGGGCATGATATTGATCTACTTGCTGGTGGTTGCACACTTTAAATCTTATATAGTGCCATTGATTATCATGTCGCCAATTCCATTAACCATCCTCGGTGTTTTACCTGGTCATGCTTTGTTGCACGCTCAGTTTACGGCGACATCGATGATCGGGATGATAGCGCTCGCCGGGATTATTGTACGCAACTCTATTTTGCTGGTGGACTTTATCAATTATCAGTTACAAGAAGGAGTAGGGTTGTCTACTGCGGTAATTCACTCTGCAGCTGTTAGAGCAAAACCCATTATTCTAACTGCTTTAGCAGCGATGATTGGAGCAATGTTTATTCTAGACGATCCAATATTTAATGGCTTGGCGATCAGTCTTATCTTTGGCATTCTCGTTTCTACACTTCTTACTTTGGTTATCATTCCGATTCTTTACTATTCGTATATGAGGCGAATTGTACAGGCATAATGATAATGAAGAGGCTCCTTTGCCAAGGAGCCTTTCTACTTATATAAATATCGATTGAATTATTTATGTAAATAAAAATACTTATCATTTATATTAATGGTTATTGGCTAGTAATAAGGAAATATAAATGAGTGATTCAGTTGAGCGTGTCTATCCAATGAGGTTAGAGTTCGTCAGAAAGCAAAACATATCAAAAAGTCTCATCAGGGTGACGGTTACAGGCGATAGACTCAACGAGTTTCCTGATAACTGTAATGGCGCACATATCAAAGTATTCTTTCCCAATATTGAATCGGGAGTTCTACAACTGCCAGTGAGAGAAGGTAAGGTGGTTCATTGGCCTGAACATAAACCTGTTGCTCGGGCCTACACTGTACGTCGGTATTGCGCTGAAACTCGTGAATTGGATATCGATTTTGTTGATCATGGCGATATTTCTGTGGGGTCCAAATGGGCGCGAGAAGCTGAAGCGGGTTCTGAATTGGGTCTCGTTGGACCTGGTGGTCCTAACCCACTAATGAAGCCAGCCAAATGGCATTTAATGGCTGGAGATTTAACGGCTGTGCCTGCAATCAGTGCGATTTTGGAAGAGCTACCTGAACAAGCAAAGGGCGAAGTGTTCATTGAGGTAGATGATATGGCAGAAAAGCATGATCTGGTACATCCTGAAGGAATCACTGTTTTCTGGTTGAAAAGAGAAAACGGTAAGGAATCCCCCTTGATTAACGCGTTAGCTGAAGCAAAGCTTCCTCAGGATGATATAGACCTATCAGCATTCGTTGCAGGGGAAAATGCTGCGGTTGTCGGGTGTCGTAAAATTTTAGGAAAGCAGCACAACCTTACGCGGAAGTCGATGTATGCGATTCCCTACTGGTGCCGTGGTAAAAATGAAGAGGCGTACCATCATGATCGACACGCAGTGATGGATGAAGAATACTAGTTATCTATCGTTAACTCGTTGTGATTCTGTCTGTAAAACGGTAATGTCACTACATGTGACTGATTAGCGAAAGGCAGACAATGCAAGTACATGAATGCGTATCTTTTTTACTCATCAAAGACGATATGATTCTCCTTGAAACGAGATCTCAGGATAAGGCTACGGATCCTGGACTGATTGCAATACCGGGCGGGCACATGGAGTCAGGAGAGACGCAATCAGATACCTTACAGCGTGAAATTAAGGAAGAACTCAATATTGAGGTAGAAAAATATCAGTACTTATGTTCGCTCTATCATCCAACAGCAGAGTTGCAGCTCATTCACTACTACATCGTTACTGATTGGTCGGGTGAGATTATGGCGCTTGAAGCGGAAAACGTTAATTGGTATTCCATTATCAAAGCGCCTATTGATATAGAAGCTGATCTCAGAGCTTTATCGGAACTAAGTCGAGTAGGGGCGTATTTACTTAGCTAGTTTTTTTGCAGAACTTAGTCTCTATCATCTATGTAAGGATTCAAGAGGGCCTTATCAATCTCTGACAGACGATCTTCCGCAGTACTCGCCTGATGCCAATAAGGATAAAGCAACGGTGGTCGGCTGACTTTATCCAATCTCAGCAACTCCTCACCAGTGAGCGAGACATTACATGCGTTTAGGTTATCTTTTAGCTGGGCTTCTGTTCTGGCTCCAATCACAACCGATGATACGGGGGCGCGACTGAGTAACCAAGCCAAAGCAATCTGAGCGGGTGAAATACCTCTCTGCTCAGATATATCCAAGAGGACATCGATAATATCGTAGAGTTTTTCAGTATCGTACACTGGAGGTTCCTGCCAGCCCTGAAGGTGTCTGGCGTCGCTTGGGCCTTCTTTATTCCGCTGGTATTTTCCAGATAACAGCCCACCGGCTAAAGGACTCCATATCAGTACGCCAACGTTTTGATCCTGAGCAATCGGTAATAACTCGTATTCGGCTTCTCGGGCTTGCAATGAGTAGTGGATTTGTTGTGAGATTGGGCGGAGATAATGATGTAAAGCAGATTCTCCCAATGTTTTCATTAGCTGCCAACCTGTGTAGTTAGACACACCGTAATAGCGGATTTTCCCACTTCGTACTAAGGTATCCATGGCCTCTAACGTCTCATCAACGGGTGTTATGCCATCCCACTCATGAATTTGATAAAGGTCGATATAATCGGTGTTCAGTCGTTTTAAAGACGCCTCGCATGCTTTGATAATATGATATCTTGATGCACCGCCTTGGTTGGGTCCCGAGCCTGTGGGGAATCTCAACTTGGTCGCGATCAAAATATCATTGCGGATATTACTAACAGCCGCACCTAATATTTCCTCTGACAGTCCGTCAGAATAGATATCGGCTGTATCATAAAGGTTGATTCCTGCATCCATACATAGGCCTATTTGCTTTTTGGCTTGTTCTAAATTTGTGTTGCCAACTTGAGCAAATTTCCCTTGTCCTCCAAATGTCATAGTACCTAAAGTTAGCGCGGATACTTTAAGTCCAGAATGACCTAACTGACGATATTCCATTATGTACACTCCCTGATTTCATTCTTGCATTGTTCGAATAAATCCTTAGTGAAAGATCTAGACTATCAGAGACAATGATGGGGTTAATGTGCGCTCATACACACTAACCCAATAAGAAATTAGTGGCATTTAATACTATGAAAGCGCACTATATTTTCTCATATTGGTATGTCGAGTGTCGGAAAGGCCTATGAATCAAACACAAAAGAAAGGATATGAGCAGTGTATGGCTGTAGATTCGTCAGCTATCGTATTCGAGATTACAGAGAGTGAAACCACTTTTTATTTATCGATGAGCGAAACAAAAACAATGCCTGTCGGCTATGAATTAGTCAGTTCGCGTTTTTTTCGACACACTCCCCCTAATGCGGATGATATCGAATATGGTATTAATTATATTGAAGATGAAATTGCCAAGGTTGTTCATTCAATACCAAGTCAAGAGCGGTCTTTAATAACTTCTACTAGCTACGTTAAAAATCTGGCGAAATTGTGTGCTATCCCCGAAAGGAACGTTATGGATTTGTCCACGCGTCAACTCGAAAATCTTTTTAGCCAATACGCAGAGATCGTTATTGGTAGACCTCCTCGTAGCGATGAACCAGACACGTCTGCAAGATTCTTTGCCCAGTTACTGATTTTACGGGAGTTTATGCATCACTTTAAGGTCGAAGGTATCAGGGTTGTTAAGTGAATTTTACTTTAGCCTTTACTGCAGGTTATTTGTATGTCGTTATTTAAAAGTAACATGACTGTCGAGTTGGATATTTTCGTAAGCTTCTCGCGCTTCAAGTGATACTAAATCACCCCCCCTGAGTCATCCGACGATAGTGCCCAAGCGTTTTGGATAGATATTCTTTTATAATCATGGTCTGATGAGAACACTCTGACCTCCATATACTTTCACCGATAGGAGAGACAACTTCGCCATATTGTGACGACGTAACATGAATGATTTCATAAAAGCGGCGATTGTCTTTGATTAGCGATTCAGCGACTAATCTGAGATCGAGCTTTTGTAGTGTCTTGCGCAGTGCAAACTGATGGTGAACAGGACAAAGAAGAAAGTCGAGAGCCAAGGTAGGATGACGGGCTTTAAGTGCGCAGATCAACTCAATCATCAAGTCTCCGCCAATACCAGCAATAATGATTAAATGACGGCCAGAAAAGGTATTGAGTGGAATGTCAGCGACATCCAGACAATGCGTATGCCACCTTTTTCCTTGATAGAAACGTACCAGCTTTTGTTCTAGAGATTGCATTAGCTTAGGCACAATATCGACGAAATGAATTGTTCGTGGATTTGCGGGTACACTATCAAGCAGAGCTGCTCCCAGAAAACCATGATCACAGCAACAGTCCCATATGTGGTCGTACTTTTCAGAGACCATCTGTTCAATCTGTTGCAATCTTTTACTCAGTTTCACTGGCTTTACCATCGTCGTTAAAACTCCTGCATTGTAATGACTTTTTGATAATTTGCGATTGTTTTATGACGGTTTAATGAGTTGGAGATTTACTCTCTTAGGGTACTTAGTAGAGGACAGTGATCGCTCAATTGATACTGATTCAGTTGCAGAGCTGAAAAGGAATATTGGTGTGGACTTGAAAGCGATAAATCTGCTGAAACAATGATGTGATCGATCAGGTTTCGATAGCGAAATAGTTTTCCATTCCGACCTTTTTGTTGGCAGGTCGCTGGTGTTTTACCAGTCGCTAAGATAGCGGACGGAATTCCATTCGTCATTTCTGTCCAGAGCCAGTCATTGGGGTAGGATAGGTTGTGGTTAAAATCACCCAAGATAATAAAAGGTTCCTGATTAGTTGTTCTGTTCTTGATCCATTTTGCCAACACTTCTCCTTGTTGTTTTAGTGTTGTGCAGGATTCTTTCGATGGCTTCCACTTGCCAAAACAACCACTTTTTAGATGAACGGATAAGAGGTGGATTTCTTTCTTTCCATCCACTTTTAATTTTAGGTAACTAGCAAAACGTAATTTTCGATTTTTTGTTAGTTGAATATCTTCAGGATCGTGGGTTACGAATGAGGCACGAACGGCGAATCCAGTAAATTGATTTATATCGTCGAACTGTAAACTTTTCCAACGATGAGTGGAGCGGTCGGATATAAATATGCGGTATTGGTCTCCCACGACGCTCTTAATTGCTTCTAAATCATTTACTTCTTGAAACGCGAGAATATCTGGCGATAGCTGAGAAAAAATACGCCGCAGTTCTACTATGTCGTTGTTGCTTCGCTGCGGTATGTGCAGATCGCTAACTGTCTTATTGGCCGAAGTAAGCCATTCTAGGTTCCATGTTGCAATAGATGTCGCGCTGGATTGGTTGGTGAAGAAGTTACCAATGAGGAAGAGCAGACCAATAATAATGCGAGCTAACATTTTGAAACCTGATAAAAATAAAACTCAAATGATATTAACACTAATTAAAAAGCTTTCGAATCATAGCCAAAAAAAATAGCTTACGCAGATTATTTTTCGTAAATGAGACCTGTAGAGAAAGTTTGTTCTGTTTCTTATCTTGCGCTGATTTCTTTTGATCTAAATCAATACTGCTCTAGTGGCATCTCATTAAATTACACCCCAACATATAGTAACCAATAAATAAAAATTGCCCATATAGTGTGTTGCGGTGAATATGCAATCACGGACTAAGGAGAAAAACGGTGAAACCTATCGTTATCAAACGGGATGGCTCAAAGGCGGCGTTCAATCGGGATAGAATTCAGGCTGCGGTAGAAGCTGCGGCGACTCAACCAGATAAAGAAACGGCCATTTACGCACTCAATGTAGCATTAGCGGTAGAGCTGCAACTGGAAGGTAAAGATAAGGTACACATTGCAGAAATTCAGACGTTGGTCGAAAACGAATTAATGCAAGGCCCCTACAAACAATTGGCAAGAGGCTACATCGAATATCGTCATGACAGGGATATTGCGCGTGAAAAACAAAGTGCGCTGACTCGTGAGATTGAAGGTCTTATCAACGAAAGTAACGCTGACCTGTTAAATGAAAATGCGAACAAAGATGGCAAAGTGATACCTACTCAGCGAGATCTTCTCGCAGGGATTGTTGCAAAACACTATGCAAAAACCCGAATCCTCCCTCGTGATGTTGTTCAGGCTCACGAGCGAGGCGATATTCATTACCATGATTTGGATTACGCTCCATTTTTCCCAATGTTTAACTGCATGTTAATCGACCTAAAAGGTATGTTAACAGGGGGATTTAAGATGGGTAACGCCGAAATAGATACACCAAAATCTATTTCTACCGCGACCGCTGTAACAGCACAGATCATTGCCCAGGTAGCCAGCCACATATATGGCGGAACAACGATCAATCGAATAGATGAGATTCTTGCTCCTTACGTTACCGAAAGTTATAAAAAACATTTAAAAGTTGCCCAAGAGTGGGAAGTGAAAAATCCAGAAGCATTCGCAGACGCTCGCACTGAAAAAGAGTGCTATGACGCCTTTCAGTCTCTGGAATACGAAGTGAATACTTTGCATACAGCGAATGACCATTATGTAGTGAAAAATGTTGTTTCGATGATGGGTGTGTGTGCGTCCTATGTTAAACAAGTATTTTGTTCATTTGCTATCCATGCCTTTAAATTTAGTACTTATAAAGTCAAAACAACAAAACCTCTCCAAGTTGCATTTAATGTTTTCTCACGAGAGTGCTCTCACAAATATTTAAAATTAGAAAACATTCAAAAACAAGCCTTTCAACTAGCAGCTTAAAAATAAAAACTAAAATCGGAGAAAAATCATGATACTGAAACAATTGACATCAGTGGTAGTCAAACGTGATGGCGCTAAAGTAGCGTTTAACCCTTTGCTTATTAAAGCTGCTGTCGAAGCTGCGGCAAATAGCATCAATTCTAAGAATCAAGAAATTGGCGATATTGTTGCATCTAATGTATCGGAATTGCTGATGGGTCAGAGAGAAATCCATATCTCTGAAATTCAGAATCGAGTAGAAAAAGATTTAATGCATGTTGATGAAGATGTTGCTCGTGCATATATCGAATATCGTCATGATCGTGATATTGCGAGAGAAAAAGCAAGTAAACTAAGTGAAGAAATTTCAGGGTTAGTTGAACAAAGTAATCTCGAAATATTGAATGAAAATGCAAACAAAGACAGTAAGGTAATTCCTACCCAACGTGATTTACTTGCTGGTATCGTTGCAAAGCATTACGCAAAAAATCACATGCTTTCCCGTGACATTGTACAAGCACATGATAAAGGCGAAATCCATTACCACGATTTGGATTATGCACCATTTTTCCCTATGTACAACTGTATGGTTGTTGATCTTGAAAACATGCTGACTAATGGATTTAGGATGGGCAATGCTGAAATTGAAACTCCAAAATCTATTCAGACAGCAACAGCGGTAACTGCACAGATTGTTGCTCAGGTAGCATCCCATACTTATGGTGGAACCACTCTTAACCGTTTGGATGAAGTATTAGCTAAGTATGTGACTAAAAGCCATGAGAAACATTTAGCTACGGCACATCAGTGGAATATTCCTAATCCAGAAGAATATGCCAAAGCATTAACTGAAAAAGAAGTCTTTGATGCCTTTCAGTCGTTAGAATATGAAGTGAATACACTTTTTTCAAGTAACGGACAAACCCCATTTTTGTCGATTTCGTTTGGTTTAGGTACTAGTTGGGAATCAAAACTAATCCAAAAATCAATTTTAAATAATAGAATCAAAGGATTAGGGAAAAATGCTAAGACAGCAATCTTCCCTAAATTGATCTTTACAATTAAAGAAGGTATTAATCGTTCAAAAGGTGATCAAAATTACTACATAAAACAACTAGCTCTAGATTGTGCTACTAAACGTATGTATCCAGATATAATGAATTACGAGCAAGTGGTTAAAGTAACAGGATCATTTAAAGCTCCAATGGGATGTCGTAGTTTCTTGGGGCGTTGGACGGATGAGAGCGGAAAAGAAGTTCATGAGGGTCGAAACAATTTGGGGGTTGTAAGTCTTAACCTACCGCGTATTGCATTAGAGGCTAATGGCGATGAAGCGAAGTTTTATGAAATTTTAGATCAGCGTTTGACGTTAGCTCGTAAAGCGCTAGATACTCGAATCGACCGTCTGCGCGGAGTAAAAGCAAGAGTTGCTCCAATCCTTTATTGTGAAGGGGCATTAGGTATTCGTTTAAATCCTGATGATGAAGTGATGCAAATATTTAAAAATGGACGCGCTTCAATTTCACTTGGTTATATTGGCATTCATGAAACTGTTAATGCTCTTTATTCTGATATGGATACACATATCTTTGACAGTGAAATACTTCGTCAAAAAGGTATTGCGATAGTACAAAGATTACGTGATGCAGTAGAACAATGGAAAGAAGAAACAGGATTTGGTTTCAGCTTGTACAGTACGCCAGCAGAAAACTTGTGTAATCGTTTCTGTGCGTTAGACACAAAAGAGTTTGGTGTAGTGAAAGGTGTGACAGATAAAGGTTATTACACTAACAGTTTTCATCTTGATGTTGAAAAAGCTGTAAACCCTTACGATAAGATTGATTTTGAAATGCCTTACCCTCCAATTGCGAATGGTGGTTTCATTTGTTATGGGGAATATCCAAACATGCAACATAACATTGAAGCACTAGAAAACGTTTGGGATTATTCATATGACCGTGTCCCATACTACGGGACTAATACGCCAATTGATGAATGTTATGAATGTGGTTATCAAGGTGAGTTTACCTGTACCAGCAAAGGTTTTACATGTCCTAAATGTGGTAATCACGATCCTAAAAAGGTTTCTGTAATTCGTCGTGTTTGTGGATATTTGGGGTCTCCAGATTCGCGACCATTCAACATGGGTAAACAGGAAGAGGCAACTCGTCGAGTTAAGCATTGCTAATGAATTATCATAAATATCATCAAGTCGATGTTGTGAACGGAGAGGGTACTCGTTGTACCCTGTTCGTTTCAGGGTGTGAACATCAATGTCGGGGCTGTTATAACCAAGGCACATGGTCTCCTAACTCTGGCCATCCATTTACCCAAGAGTTGGAAGATCAAATTATTGCTGATTTACAAGACACACGTATAAAGCGTCGTGGTTTGTCGCTATCTGGTGGGGATCCACTTCATCCTGCAAATATTTCAGCCATATATCAATTAGTATCAAGAGTAAAAGCAGAGTGTCCTGATAAAGATATTTGGATGTGGACTGGGTATGTGATTGATGAGCTCACCTCTGATCAAAAGTCCATAGTTGATATGATTGATGTGTTGATAGATGGTAAATTCGAACAAGATAAATATGATCCTGCATTACTTTGGCGAGGTTCAAGCAATCAGATTATCCATCGATTTACGCGTGTTCATAGCTAATTTAGTCAAAAATATTGTTGGTGAGGTTTTCGCTTCGTTGAGAAACAACAGTACCAATGCCAACAACTTTGAAAAAACTC
The DNA here is from genome assembly GCF_003856525.1 of Vibrio viridaestus. GTDB lineage: Bacteria > Pseudomonadota > Gammaproteobacteria > Enterobacterales > Vibrionaceae > Vibrio > Vibrio viridaestus. The sequence continues at coordinate 33,923 of NZ_RJVQ01000005.1, read as the reverse complement.
GAAGGAGAAAGTAATGGGAATTAAACCAGGACCAAAAAGAATTGCTGATTCAACTGGTAAACCAGATAGGCGTCAACGGGATAATAAAAATACTCCCGGAAATACCCCATCTCTTAAGCCGCATAAGCACAAAAAAGGTGATTAATAAAAAGGCGATTACAACTTATTTCAAATAAGTCTTTTTGAACGATAGATTGGTTATGAATAATAACATATTAGGAACGAATACATATGGTATTTGTTGCTTTTATCGTTCAAAGACTTCTACAATATATTGCTATCTATAAACAAGAGCTCTGCTTGTTATAAAATGATGGGTTCTGGTGTGATATATGATTTCCCCCTTATTTTTACATACCTTTGAAATGAGTTTTTGCTTCTAATTTTATACTGTATAAATATTCAGCTCTTGACTTGTTTTTACTATATGTAGCGATATAATATTTAATCGAGTACCATATATTGATTTTGGAGGCGTTATGCAGATACAAAATATTCGTTCACGCATTAAATCTCTCAGACAATTGAGTGACAGTGATAAAGAATTTAGCTTTGAACTCTTATCCCATATTACTTCGAATTTAGATCTGACTGACAGTCAGTTAAGTCAGCTTCATACTGCATATAAGGCCATTGGCTCTTATTTAGCTAATAAAAGTGATTGGTTTTCTGATTGCTATATATATGCTCAGGGCAGTGTTGGAATTGGAACCTCAGTCAAGCCGATTAATGAAAATTCCGATATGGATATTGACCTCGTCTTACATCTACCTTCTCAAGAATATCCAGCAACCACGCATGATGCTAATCAATTGCTTTGTAGATTGATCGAAGAACTTCAAAACTCATCTCGATATAAAGATAAAGTGGAAAAAGAACCGAAACGTCGGTGCGTAACAATGCAATACGGTGGTATGAGTGGACAGGGTTTCCATATGGATATCACGCCTAGTATGCCAGAAGATATGACTGCCCCAAGTCGCAAAAATAACGTACGTGTTGCAGATGTAAAATCCGCTAATAGTCCATCTCATCCATACGGTTATCGCTCTTGGTTCAGAGGCATATGTAACAAAGAAATACAGTGGAGTAGAAGAAGTACTTACAGATCAAATCAAGAGCTAAAAGCTGGTACAGTAGAAGACCTTCCTGGGCAAATACGGAAAACAGTCCTTCAGATCATTGTTCAGTTGCTAAAACGGCACCGCGATATATGGAGAAACAACGATTTCAATATCTATAAAGATTACGCTCCAATTAGTATTATCATCACTACACTAGCAGCAAAAGCATACGATAAATGTGTTGCCTCAAGCAAAGAATACGATAATCCTTTCGACCTAATGCTGGACGTACTTGATGAAATGCCGAGTTTTATCGAATGTAAGCGCTCGTCAGATGGTTTAATTATATATTTCATTTTCAATCCTGCACTACCTTCTGAAAACTTTGCAGATAAATGGCACGAAAAACCTCAACTTGCACATGCTTTCAATGATTGGTACAAACAGGTACTGACCGATATCATTGAGCTACTTGAGTTCGACAAAGGACTTGATCAAGTCATCGGATCAGTAGCATCTTTGTTTGGTAATCAGGCTGCTCGTGGGCTTCAGGCAAAACTCGCAGATACTTTAACAGAAAGAAGAGCATTAGATCGAGCCGTAGTCGTATCAGCAGGTTTGGGACTGTCTAACTCCGTTAGAGCCAAACCAGTACCCAAACACAACTTTTATGGCGACGTTGAAAAATAGCTCTCATGGCTTATGTATTGCGCTCACAACTAAATGCTCTAATAAAGCGATACCCTACAGGTAGAGGGCGAATCATTAAAGTTAAAGGCGGCCTTCAACTCGAATGGAGGCAGCAACTTCAGCCTACTCGGTTTGCTAGGAAATATGAGGTTTTAGTTCGGTGGTACGGAATTAATGATATCCCTGATGTTGAGATTTTATCCCCAAACCTACAAGAACTGGCTAACGGTAAACGTTCTCCACACGAGTTTCTTTCAAAGAAAAATACTAAGCCTTGCCTGATGTTTAATGGTAAAGGCTCAAAGGATTGGACATTTAATATGCTTATCGCGGAGTCGATTATTCCATGGACAATGGAGTGGCTATATTATTGGGAACTTTGGCTATCTGATGGTGAGTGGCGCGGAGGTGGCGTTCATCCTGGCGAATTAATGATTGAACAATATAAAGAGCGGCTTCAAAGCAGTAAGGGTGCCAAAAGCAAGGATAAGTTCCGATGAGTCTATTTCACAGTGTAGTAACTAAAGCCGCAGACTATTTTTTTCGAAAGCGTTCACCTGCATTAATTGTGTTCCGAGGTGGGATATCATTGCTTACAATGACGCTACTGGGTAATTTCGCTTTTAATGCTCGATATGAAAATACACATCAAGCTTTCAGTATAAATATTCCCAGTTCAGATCTGCCTATATCACTTTTGACCGTCGGTTTTTATTGCGGTGTAGCTCTTGTAGTCATTGGACTTATTTGGGAAATTCATAGAGATGTTGCTGAGAGACGAAAACTGTCAAGGCAAGTGGTTATCTCTCTGGAAGAACGAGGTTTAGTAAATACTTCAGATTCTCCTCTTTCGACATTTATTCAATTACAATATAAAGGTAAACGGGTAGATCCAATTGTAATTGATATTAGAGATAGCCTTGCTAATGGTGCTGTAAATTACCCTGTACCGGCATTACAAAAATTTTTAGCTATTGAAAATAGTATTGAGGAAAGAAGAAACCAGATCGGTGCAGATGACGTAGAGATCATATATGGTGGTCTGGTTCCTGTCCCTTTCGCTTTTCTAACTGGTTATTTAATTGATGATGAATCAAAAGTGGAGGTAACTGACTGGGATCGTCAGATATCTAACTGGCGACATCTTGATGGGAATGATGATGGTGAATCTTTCTTAATTAAGCATTTATACCAAAACCGTCAGAGTCGCGAATCCGTTGTGGCAATTTCATTCTCCTATCCAGTAGATACTACTGGTATTAGCAAGTCGTTCCCAAATTTGCCTCAAATTCACTTAAAACTTGACAATATACGCTTTGATAATCATTGGTCGAAAAGGAAACAGGATCGTTTAGCCTATGAATTTGTCGAAATTGTGAAGTCATTGATTGCTGATGGAGTTGAACAGATTCATCTTGTTCTGGCATGCCAGAACAGTGTGGCTTTTCGGTTTGGTCAGGCTTATGACAGACGGAATCTACCACCAATTACTGTATATCAATATGAAAGAAGTAAGGTTAATCGATATCCATGGGGCGTGTATATACCACAGTCACAGCAAGAGTTGATTCAAGTTATTGATAATAAATATTATATTATTGAGGCTGGTTAGTTTGTCAATGATTTGAATTAAGATTTACCTATTAGCTGTTGGGAAAATATACAAAGGAGTTAGTGCCTTCATTATTCTTCACTTTTTCCAATTAATTTTATGAACTCAAGTACTTGACTTCTTTGTTCTTCAGATAGTTTTGATATAGCAGTAGCTATCTCCGCTGTAGAGTCATCCTCACAAAAGAAATAATTCAAAGGAACACCGAGTTCTTTAGCCAGCAGCTTGAGTGTCCGCACATCCGGAGTGTGCACCCCCTTTTCATATTGATTCATTCGGGCACTAGCTGTACCAGATTCCATGCCGATACTAATCCCCAAGTTTTTTTGGGAGATTTTCATTTTTTTGCGGGCTTCTTTGAGGCGCTTTGGGATTGGGTTGTCTGTTGACACTTATGTTTCATACTTATTTGACTCGTCGATACTAAGATTGTCTTAGTTTTACTTATTTATGTATACTAAGCAATACTTAGTTTTTGTATTGTTCGAGTAATAAATGAAACGTTCTCAAAAGATAAACACATATATTTATAAGTTGTTAATAGAAACAAAGATGGATGGGTTTTCCGTTATTGAGGCCAGAGATGTCGCTCGCTTGTTCCCTGAAAGCCCCAAAGATATCAATGAACTCCGCAAGATTGTTTATCGACAATTATTAAAGTGCATAGAATGCGGATGGTTGCGCTGCGAAGGTTCTCGCAGAGAAAAACGTTACTTCAAAACGGACGAGTTTAATTCTATTTCTTTTGAACCTCGTAAACCTAAGTCACGAGTAAAAAAGAACATTCCTAAAGTATCTGTTACGAATCAAGCTAATAGAGATTACTCAGAACTTACGATTGAGCGCAATCGGTTAAAGGGAGAGCTGGAAGTTACTCTAGGAGAGATAGAAAAATACAAAGCATTAAAAGAGCAATATCCAGAGCAATTTCAGCTTCTTGAACGTCTGAACGTTGCTGCTAACGAAAAAGCAGCTTTGTTTATGGGCAATATTAATGCAATTACAAATATGTTGAATTCGTTGTCACATGAGAGAGCGTAGTATGTTAAGAAAATGGCAAGCAGAATGCGTCACTCAGGCGATGGAAAAGTATGAATCTGGTTCTAACCATTTCTTCTGTCAGGCGACACCAGGAGCCGGTAAAAGCATCATGTCAGCTACACTGGCTAAAACATTACTCGATAAAGGTATGATTGACCTCATTCTTTGCTTTTCACCTTCTGTTGCTGTAGCTGATGGCATGAGGGCTACGTTTTCGATAACCATCAATTGTCCATTCAACGGAAGTCTAGGCTCCATAGGTCAGTCACTGACTTATCAGTCAATCCAGTATTTAGGCGATGACTTTTGGCGAACCATTGAAAAATATCGGTTGCTTGTTGTATTTGATGAAATACATCACTGTTCTGGCGACGAGCCAGACAGAGCCAATATTTGGGGGCAACAAATATTGGCTCGTATACAAGGTGTTGCTACCTATACGTTAGCTCTGTCGGGAACTCCTTGGCGTTCAGATAAATTTCCGATTGTTTTGGCTGAATATAGTGATCCGGAAGGCAAACTATTTTGTGATTATCAGTACGGCTTAGCCCAAGCTATAGCTGACAATGTCTGTCGCAAGCCTAAAATAGTCTTGGTTGATAATGAACATTTAACGATTTCAGAAGGTTCTGAGAAAAAATCATTTGCTTCTATTCTTGAACTCCTTAAGCAATCAAAGACGTCGTATCAGGATGTAATTCATAATACTCAAGCGATGGAGTATATCCTCGGCTTAGGATGCCAGAAACTTAATGAAATCCGGAAAGAGTCTTTTAATGCAGGAGGTCTTGTTGTTGCGTCATCGGTGAAGCATGCAAAACAAGTACTAAAAATATTGACCGAAAAATTTGGTCAGTCAGCAACATTAGTAACCTACCATCATGATGATCCTCAATCTGAAATTAAGGCTTATCAAACAGGAGCAACTCAATGGATTGTGAGTGTCGGCATGATAAGCGAAGGTACCGATATTCCCCGCTTACAGGTGTGTTGTCATATCAGCTCTGTAAAAACAGAACTTTACTTTAGACAAGTGCTTGGCCGGATATTGCGAGTTAACGATAGTCCAAACCAGGATGCCTGGCTTTATACGTTTGCAGAGCAGAATTTAATTGAATATGCAGAGCGTATAGAGCATGACATTCCTGAAACCTGTCTCTTTGCCAAAATTGGTAAAGAAGAGTACGTCCGAGAGTTACACGCAACAAATCAATGCGGTGAAGTTGAATCTGTGCCCGCAAAAACTATCAAAGGATATAGCCAGTTAGATTGGGGAATTCAATCCAAACCTTCCACACCAGGTCGTGGAGCTGACGATATTTTTGATGAAATCTGGTTGGGACGATTTCGTGAGCGTGTAGTCTCAGCATTTTTATAACCAACGACGATGTTTCATCAAGCAATAGACTTCTAAGGAGTTGATATGTTCTATATCGGTGTTAGCCATTATTACGCGACGGGTGAAGGCGTTACAATTTATGTTGCTAGCGGTAGCGAAGAAGCAATACGGGCAGCCATTCCAGAGTATTTTCATCAAGGGCTCACTATTTTAACCCCCGCAGAGTGGCTAAAAGCTGCTGTAGGGGACTGCGAGGATAAATATCACCAATCTGATGCGGATGTTCTTAAAACCTATGTGCCGGTGTTGTGGAAGCAGATAGAGGAAAGAGCTTTAGAAAGAGGATGTTATCTAGATTTTTTCATGAAGCACCATTTTAACTATGCCTAATGTGAACTAGGGGGATTTCAGTGAAGATTTTATATTTCGACATGCTTAGTTTGTTCTATTCGAATGAACATTTTCACAGTAATGCAAGTGCACATTCCAAGTACAAAGAATGGTTTTATACCCGAACAAAGACACTTTTAGAAATGGTAGAACCGGATTGTCAGGCTATCGAAAAGCTAAGAAATGCGGCATCAGAAGCGGGGCTACTACTTTACCCCTTGGGGACTTTTTACAATCGAGCATACCTTATTGAACATGGCGTGTTCTCCTGCAATGAATTAGCGCCTGAGACCGAATTACCATTCAGGATGAAAATGGATGACAACAATCCTGTACGTAGGATGATAGCACACGCATATGCATTGAATGCCAAATGGTATGTTTGCGGTGAAATTGGCTCTGAAGAACTATTACAACCTTATCCAGATCGTCATTTACGTTCAGAATTTGGGAAAGGAGTAACTAGTGAGCTAATCGCTAAAATTCGCGGTTTAAAATCAGCGGACTATTAAATTAACTTACTGGAATAATACCGATGCTTGTGAAAAAGAGACGAACTGTAGACCAGATAGCAGCTTCAATCAGAAGCAGAAACCACGTTGATGACTTCCCTTCTGCTGAAAGAATGAAATTTTATGAACAGTGGAAATCAGGAATGGCTTCAAGAATGCTTGATGGCATATTTTTATATCAAGAAAAGCGTACAAAGATTGAACTACATGAACTTGAGCAAGCGATTTCTTATACATACAAAAGGCAATTGATATTGTTTTCGGTAAAAGCTGCAGCAATTTATGTTGTAACTGCTGCTGTGTCTGTAATTCAACTTATGTAGATAGATAGAACGCGGCGAATCTTTTGTCATACTGATTCAAGCCAACATACAAACTATATTGACTCATTCCCAAAGGATAATTTGTTGTCGGTGCCTAAACATAGATGGAGTGCTCAGCTTGCTACCTGAAAACGCAACTTCTTTCTTAAGTTTCTTTACGTCGTTACGGCAGCAACCTATTTCTGCTGGACTAGCGCTAAACAAGCCAACCGGGAGTTTTCGGTAATTGCAGTGGCTTTATTGAGGTTATTGATGGGTACCGGAACTGCTCGAATGCCTAGTTTTTATTTGTGTTAAAAATTGAATCTTTGGTCGCTAAAGAGGGCTACAGTTTTCTCTATAAAACTAAAATGATTGCCGCTCTATAAATGTACAAGGCAATTTTACTTGTTCGGTATGGGTCTGCCCTTCCAATATATACTGTAAACCCCATTTGCCCATATCAAGATGAGGTAACGCCATGGTAGATAAACCCGGTTTAAGTGTTTGTGGGATTGGGTCCATATTATCAAAGCTTCCTATTGCGATATCTTTACCTACCACTATCCCTTTTTGTGCCAGGTAAAAATAAACTTGCATGGCGAGCTGATCTTTACCGCAGACAATGGCATCCGGTGGCTCAGGTAAAGCTAATAGCTCATCAAGTACGTTTTCTGTGATATACCGCTCCTGGCCATTTTCTTCTATCACGGCATTGCGTGCATAAACATCATCAATTTGAATTCCTGCTGCATAATGGGCGTCAAAATACCCTTTTTGACGTTCTGCTGCAGCAATAATACGTTTGTTCAGGTTTAGAAGAGCAATACGTCTAGCACCTTTTTTGATCATTCGAGTAGTTAGATCGTAGGCCGCGAGGTAATCATCTGGCACAACGCTGGCAATACGTTGTGTTGGACTAAAACAGTTAACTAACACGGTTGGTAAGTTGTGTAAATCCTTAGGCAAACTTACAGGCTTGTGATACATACTGGCATAAATGACACCTTCTGCCCGAAACTGAAGTAGTTGCTCTATGGCTTTTTTAACTGAATCGTCGTCCGGCTTAATGTTTAATACCATCAATAGCTTGCTATGTTGCCATGCCAGTTCTTGTGCCCCCTTGATAATTTCGATGGAAGCTGAAGTTGTCGACACTTCATCAGAGATGAAGCCGATCACACCGGATTTGGCATTACGCATCATTCGAGCCGCACTATTAGGCCGGTAGCCTAACTCTGCTATGGCTTTTTCCACTTTATTTCGCGTTTCGGGCTTAACATTAGGTTCATTATTAATAACACGAGATACTGTTTTAAAAGAGATGCCGGCTCTTGCGGCGACTTGCTTAATGGTGACCATAATTACCTTAATCAGAGTAAATAACGGCATAGAACAACTATGCCGTGCGTTAAGTTATTTTACAGATTTTCCACTGTCATCAAAGAGATATACGTCGTTTAAATCAGCACATATTTGAATTGACTCACAGTTGTCATTACTGTAATACCCTCTGAGTTCAATCGATATACTTGTATCGTCAAACAAGGCGTAAAGGAAGCTGTGTCCCCCAAGATTTTCCACGACTTGAGGTGTAACATCCAAAATAAAGTCCTTGTCATTACCCAGACGAAGGTGTTCAGGGCGAATACCTATAGTTACTGGTGTACCTTCCTGGAGATTTTGGTAACGAGTTGGCAAAATAATTCGAGTGGAGCGACCAAGATTGATAGTAAGTTCTGTTTCGGATTGTAGTGCAACAACACCAGATATAAAATTCATCTTAGGTGAGCCGATGAAACCTGCAACAAATAGGTTGTTAGGATTTTTGTACAACTCCAACGGTGCTCCAATTTGCTCTACCCGACCTGCATTTAGAACTACAATTTTGTCTGCAAGGGTCATCGCTTCAACCTGGTCATGAGTCACGTAGATCATGGTAGATTCTAGTTCCTTATGGAGGCGGGCAATCTCCATACGCATTTTGACTCTAAGTTCAGCATCAAGGTTTGATAGTGGTTCATCAAACAAAAATACATCAGGATGTCGGACAATTGAGCGCCCAATGGCTACACGTTGGCGCTGTCCTCCAGAAAGCTCGGATGGCTTCCGATCAAGCAATTTTTCAAGATGAAGAGATTTTGCGGCAAGCATAACCTTATCCTCAATCTCTTTTTTGTTCATCTTAGCTAATTTCATGCTAAATGCGATATTTTCAAAAACGGTCATATGCGGATAGAGTGCATAAGATTGAAAAACCATCGCAATCCCGCGATCTGACGGCTGCAATTCATTAACACGTTCACCACTTATTGTTACTTCACCATCAGTAATTGATTCTAGCCCTGCAATCATTCTGAGTATGGTTGATTTGCCACAACCAGAAGGGCCGACAAAAACCACAAACTCTCCATCTTTGATATCCATACTCACATCATGAATAGTTTGAGTATCACCAAATCGTTTGATCACATTTGTTAATTTTACACTTCCCATATTTACTCCTTAAGCGGCTTTGGTGATGATGTTTGAGATGTTATTAGCAGAACAAAAGCTTAGTTCATTAATAGTCACTTGCCCTTTTAGACAGATCATTTCGAAGCCGTTTACCATTTGATCAAAAGAAAGATCGGTTAAGCAAAATTCACCATCCTGAAGTAATAGTTCACTTGAACAGCGATCGATAACGGCCGTAAGGGTCAGAAATTCTGCTTGCGGGAGAACTAAAGCAATTTCGTGTTCAAAAGTATCGCTATATTTTTGTTCACCCATTTCAGCGATTGAGCGGGTGGTTATTATTTGGTAACCATCTGGAGTTCTATTTATGGTGTAAAAAAGACTATCGTTGCCAAACGGTTTACATTGGATGATGGTACCTATTTCCATATACAATGCGGTACTTAATATACCAGCAGTATAAGATGGGGTAATCAATACGTTTTGTTTCTGGACTAAATTGATCCCCTGCGCACTGTGCGGAGTATTTTTTATTGTCCATTCTTTTGGTAACGTATGAGTCAATCGAAGTCCGCTTGATGTGTGAGTTAGTTTTAGACGGCGAGGAGAACTCATTGCACTACGCCAGCTAAGAGTTGGAACTTCGTTAGCATATTGCCAATTGCTCATCCAGGCAATTGCAATGCGACTACCGTCTGTTACATCAGACCAGGTTTGAGCTGCATAATAATCGCGACCATAATCGAGCCATAAAACGGTATCTGGGTTGTGATGGTTGATGAAATACTCGCCATCAAATTGCCCTATAAAGTATTGTGTACCCGAACCGCCTGCAAAGCTTCCTCCCTGGACGCCAACAATGAGAATCCAATAAAGATGGTTATCACCTTCAATATTAATTGGGAACAGATCCGGACATTCCCATGGAAGAGAATCATGTGCACCATCATATTTCCCAAATGAAGAAGTTTTGCTCCATTTTTTGAGATCTCTGGAGCGATAAAAACCTATTTCCTGCCCTTCAGTTACGACCATAACCCAGTATTGTGTTGGTTCATGCCAGATTACTTTTGGATCACGGAAGTCTTTTAATCCAAAATTTGGCAGGATCGGGTTTTTTTGATATTTTTTCCAACTGAAACCTCCGTCCTCACTATAAGCCAAATTTTGCATTTGGGTGCCATCTGTCCCATCCGTCGGAGCGATACATGCTGTGTAGAAGGCTATAATGCCGGGTTGAGTGTTGTTATCAAATAAACTACTCGTATTTTGCCAGTCAATAACTGCACTGCCGGAAAAACACATTCCTGTTTCGTCAGGTACTAATGCTGGTGGGAGGTGTTCCCAATGTAGCAAATCAGAACTAACTGCATGACCCCAATGCATCGGTCCCCATTTATTCCCATATGGATAGTATTGGTAGAACAAATGATATTCTTCATTGATGTATACTAATCCGTTTGGATCATTCATCCACCCGAAAGGGGGGGTGAAATGTATCTCTGGTCGAAAAATGTCTTTTGTTAGCTGTTTCATCTTATAAACTCCGAAAATTACCCTTTAATGCCAGAACCGGCTAAACTTTGAACAAATTTGCGCTGAAAAATCAAGAAAATGACTAATACAGGTAAGGTTATTAAGGTCGCATAGGCCATTACTTCTCCCCAAGATGTTGAAGTTCCAAAGAATTGCTGAATCCCTAGCATAACTGGACGAACATCCTCACTTTGAGTGACTAACACAGGCCATAAATAGGCGTTCCAGTTACCTAAAAATTGCAAAATTGCAACCGTTGCAAAAACAGGACCACTCATTGGCACTATGATGCGCCAATAGATTTGGAAAGGTTTTGCTCCGTCGATGGCCGCTGCTTCATCAAAGTCTTTTGGAATATCTTTGAAGAATTGATAAAACAGGAAGATGGAGAAGGCATTTGCCAGACCGGGAATAATCTGAACCTGAAAACTGTTGAGCCATGAGTGTTCTATGACTAATCCGTTATTGTCGAACCCTAACCAAGGCAGATGAGCGACAAGGTTGAGAAGAGGGATCATAATGGCTTCTCCCGGAATTATGAGCAGAGAAATAATAAAGCTCAGAACCAAGGTTTTCCCTCTCCATTCTAAACGTGAAAGAGAGAAAGCTGCCATTGAGTTGATCAGTAAACCAAGTATTACACTGGAGCCGGTAATAAATATGGAGTTGAAAAAAAACTTACCGATACGACTCTTTTCAAAAACGGCGGCGTAGTTATCAAACGATATGTGTCCTACAGGTAACACTGCGTTGATCGAATACAGGTCAGTAAAGATTTGGTTTTCCGGTTTAAAGGAAGACGAAATCATAAATAGCAAAGGAAAGACAAAGATGTAAGCAAGGACGAGCATCACCACATAAGTGAGCATCTTTTTGTAGCCTGCTTTTGGATCGACAGATTGATGCATTACTTGCTCTCCTTTTTGTCGAAAAGACGTTTCTGAAACATGGCAATTGCTAGAATAATTAGGAAGTAGATAACACTAATGGTGGAACCGTAAGCAGTATCCATTTCTCTAAAGCCTTTTTGTATCAGGTGGTACATGACGGTTGTTGTTGAGCCTTGAGGACCACCACTGGTCATGACATCGACTTGGGTAAATAGACCAAATGCAGCAATCGTTGTAGAAATGACAATAAATACCATGGTGTTTTTCAGGCCTGGTAGCGTGATATAGCGGAACTTCTGCCAAGAATTGGCACCATCAATACTCGCAGCTTCATACAGGTCTTTAGGGATACCCTGCAGGCCAGCTAAAAAGATCAGCATCTGTACTCCCGCGCCTTGCCAGGAGGACATAATTACTATCGAAGGCATAGCCCAGCTTTTATCTCCAAGCCAGTCGATAGGACCAATCGAGCCAAATGAGAGGACTCGAAGATATTCGTTAATTAATCCAGAGTCTTTGTGGTATAAAAATGTCCATACGATGGAAACCACAACCATAGAGGTCACTACCGGAGCGAAGTAAACAGTACGAAAGAAGTTGGTCCCTTTTAAACTTCGGTTTACTAACAATGCCAGACCTAATGCTGTTCCTCCTTGTAATGGAACAACCATCATAGCGAAAAGAAGTGTGTTCCAAAGTGAAAGGTAAAATGTGGGATCTTTGGCTAAAATCACCAGTTTACTGTCGTTTGAAAGAGAGACACTACGTAGTTCATAGTAACCATGCAGCTCTGGGTATTGCTTGCGGATCAGTGTGCGCAACCGTGGGTAAGTTACCTGCCCGTCGCGATTAAGTTCAAGTTGCCCATTTCCATCCCGATTGGGTTCGACCACCAAGAAGTTAATACTTAGCAGACGTTCATAATTACTCAGTCCAATCATTTCGACCGGGTGAGGGGACATCATACGTTGGTTTGTAAATGTCATGGTTATTGCCGTTACAAATGGCACAACGATAAACATTAGTAAGCAAAGGAAGGCTGGAGCTCCCATAATCCAGCCATACTTTTTCTGTTGAGCTTCGTAGCTATATTTTGATTTACTGTGTGTTTTCGTCAGTGTAGTTGTCATAGTGCTCATATCAGCCCCTTACAGATCAAAACCATAACCTTGGTTAGCTTTAATATTTTGTTCAATATTATCTACGGCCATATCCAAGGCATCTAATGGATCTCCACCGTCAATGATGTTTCGCATAGCTTGATCAAATGAATTTGAAATTACTGGGTAAGCTGGTGTTGCTGGGCGAGTTTTTGTATAACTGCTTGAAAATTTATAGAAGAGGTTCCACTGACCATCGGTTTTATAATTTTTTGAAATTGAAGCAGCCTCAGGTTTGGTTGGTACCAGATTCGTTTTATCGACAAATTTAGCTATTTCTTCTGGTTGCATGATGAATGAGATAAATGCGGCAGCACCTTGTGGGGTCGGACAGGATTGAGTAATGCTCCATTGCCAGGACCCCCCCCCAATTACCGGACCGTTACCGAGATCTGGAGGTGGCAGAATGGCCAAATCATCGCCATATGCTTTTCGATAATCTTCTGCGGACCAGCTTCCCGTATAATGAATGGCGACACGACCAGTGACAAATCCTTTGTCATTAGCAGGTTTTTTATCTATGTAATTATTATCAACAAGATTTTTGAACCACTTGGCAAACTTGACTGCATTGTCTCCATTGAGTACACCATCGGCCTGGATGTAATTGGATCTGTCAATTAAATCACCACCAAAGCTCTGTAGTAGAGGTCCCCAACCGTAGCTTGGCCATTCTCCACTCCAGGCGGCATTGAGATCCAATGGATAAAGGAAGTCACCAGATGCTTTAAGAGTAGCCAGCACCGCATTAAATTCCTGTTTGTTCCAAGGCTTATCCATGGTTGGGATACGGATGCCATATTTTTTCAGAATAGAATAACGCGAGAACATTACCAGAGCGACATCGAACTGTCCCAAAGAATACAGATGACCTTTATAAAGACCTTTACCTCCATCCAGGACGGTTTCGTAGTCTTTTTTGTCCAGTAAGCTATCAAGTGGACGAATAAAACCGGACCAGGCAAAACTTGGTACTGTTGGCTGATCTATTGTCATTGCGCATGGAAGCTGATGTGCCATAGCCGCTGCTGTGATTGACTCGTTGTATGCTCCTTCGGGAATTGACTCTACCACCACTTTCCATTTGTCTTGTGATTGATTAAAGCGTTCAACCATGGCAGCGCTTGCCTGCATTTCTTCATCGCCAGTCTGATGACGCCATACCTTGACTTCTGTTGGAGTTGCCAGCGCATAGTTTGAGGCAACGGTTAAATATATCAATAGTGCTGAATTTGAGTATTTCATTGTTTCACCGTAGACAATGTTGTCATTATTTTCCTTGAGTGAATGTTAACCTTAGCAAATAGTGATTTATAGTGTTTAGCATGATAAAAATCACCATTTATTATGTTTATGTTAAGCTAATCAAAAAATTAATGCTGAAATAAGTTGTCACATTGATCGTTGTCACATAAGAATAACTTATGAATTGAAATGACAATGTTGTCATAAAGAATAGTCGAAAGTTATCCAAAAGCGTGATTTTTCCCCATTTACAAAAGAATGTGAACTATATGAAGTCGATATACAAACTAACCATCATTGCTGCGTTATGTGCAACTCAATCAATGCCTGCTTATGCAGGCGATAATAATATTTTAGCTTATTGGAAGTTTAACGAAGGAAAAGGTAACACGGTTAAAGAGCAAATATCGAAACGTGATGACATCGTTGAATATGTATTTACTCATGGACGCTACATCCCAAGTCGGGATCCTGATTGGAGAACCAAGGGTATTGAAGGCGATGCTTTGCTGTTTGATGGTTACTCCAACTTTATGAAAGTACCAGGTCTTTCTCCGAAATCACTTGAGTCAGGGTTTACGGTTGCAGCATGGGTTGCACCAGATGCGTATGAGTGGGGGGATGGCAAGAAATTATCAGCTATTGTGAGTCAGGCAGATGAAGATGGCCGGAAAGGCTTCACATTTGGAGTTTATCGCCATGGTACTTGGGGCATCACCCTCGGATTAGGTGATAGCAAAGCTGATTTTTTGGTGAAAAGTATACGACTTCCTAAAGATCAATGGTCTCATATCGCCGCGAGTTATGATCCTAAGTTGCACCATGTTGAACTATTTCTAAATGGGAAAAAATTAGCAACTGCTCCTGTTGACGAAGGGAAACAACTAGTAAGCGCAGATATTGCTATGCAAATAGGGCGTCATACACAAGCGCTAAATGTTGCGGGTATATTCAAGTTCAATATGTTTAAAGGACTAATGGATGATGTGATTATTTATGGTAAACCATTGTCTGAAGCGGCTATGAATAAGCTAGTTACAAAGACAGGAACACCGCCTAAGTTAACGTACAAGGATGTTCGTATAGACCCTGCTATGTATGCTCAGGATCGCCATCGTCCTCAATTTCATCTTGGGGCGACCTCTCATTGGATGAATGAACCTCATGCTCCAATTTATTACAATGGCAAGTATCATTTGTTTTATCAGCATAATCCCTTCGGCCCATTTTGGCATCAGATTCACTGGGGGCACTGGGTTAGTGATGACATGGTGACGTGGAAAAACATGCCGGTAGCGTTAGCCCCTGAAGCGGGTAGTTTAACACCCGATGGCGTATGGTCTGGCAGTGCTACTTATGGCCCACATGGAGAACCATTGCTGTTTTTTACCGCGGGTAATGATAGTCAAAAACCTAATCAAAGGACCGGTCTCGCCTATCCCGCAGATTTAACTGATCTAAATTTAACAAATTGGAAATACTACGATAAGCCAGTAACGCTGCAAAAAAAAGGAATTGGTGTTTTTGGTGAATTCCGCGACCCATTCGTATTCAAAGATCCAGAAAAAAATCTTTGGTATGAGCTCGTGGCATCTGGTGTCCCAGGTGAAGGCGGAACCGCACTCTTATATACCTCAACCGACATGGTGAACTGGAAGTATCAAGGCAACCTGTTTGAAGTGGATCACGATAAGTATCCATATTTAGGTACGGTTTGGGAATTGCCAGTTTTTCTACCCCTTGCCGTTGATGCACAGGGAAGACAAAAATATGTATTTCTTATTAACCCTCACGGTCCCGGTGCGCAGGTTGATGTTTTTTACTGGATTGGTGAATTTGATAGTAAGAAATATAAGTTTATTCCAGACCAGGAAGCACCAACGTTATTGGATTTTGGAGGGGGGCATCTTACTGGACCAAGTGGGTTTGTTGATCCTAAAACAGGTAAAGCTACGTTATTCACAATTGCTCAAGGTATGCGTACTCCTCAGTTTGATTTTGATTCCGGATGGGCTCATGGTGCCGGTTTGCCTTTGGAATTGACGTTAGGTAAAGACAATACACTTCGGATTGCACCACTTAAAGCATTTGAAAAGTTACGTCAAGCATCCGTAGTTAACGTAACCAATTCCACGGTAGAGCAGGCGAACAATGTGTTGAAGAATTTCAATGGAGACATGTATGAAGTGGAGTTAGTCGTTGATTCAAAACAAGCAAGTAAATTTGGTATTGAACTTCGTCGCAGTCCTAATGGTGAAGAGAAAACGCTGATGTATTACAACAAAGCCGATCAATCCCTCAATGTCGACCGTAGTCAGACATCGCTTGATCCCGATGTGCGTTCATTCGGTCTGCAAAAAGGTAAGTTATCTCTTATTAACGGCAAATTATCATTACGAATTTTTGTTGACCGATCCCTTATTGAAGCCTATGCGAATCAGCGAAATAGTATAACCACACGCGTTTATCCTCTTCGGGCGGATGCAACAGGTGTTAGGCTTTTTAGTAACGGCCCTCTCAATATTGAAAAAATGACAATCTGGCCAATGTCTGCTGCATCTGGAAAGACAAAACCAGCCTGGTATCCTGATAACTTCGATGCTGAATCCTATCATCAAAGTGGTCTAGTTAATCATGATTTTTCGAGTTGTGATCTGACTGGATGGACTGTGCTTGAAGGTAATGCGTTTAGTAATGATGGTGTTGTTAGTGATGAAAAATTCTGGGATCGAATATTTTTTAATCCATCAACACGAATTCCGGGTAAATGTCATTTCTGGGGATTTAAGTCCGGTGGTGATAGCGCAACGGGACGCATGAAAAGCGCAAATTTCATTCTTGGTGGAAATGGGCAGATTAACTTCCTGCTTTCTGGTGGAGAAGACATCGACAATCTATACATTGCCTTAGTGCGCAAATCTGACAATAAGATCCTGATGAAAGCAACAGGTATCGATTACGAAGAATATCAACGAGTGTTCTGGGATGCATCTAACTATATCGGTGAAGAGCTCTACTTATTGGTTGTAGATAAAGATACCGGAGGTTGGGGGCATATAAACCTGGACGATATACATGTACCTACAAAAAACAAGTCTCATTAACCTGTGGTGAAACAATGAAAAAAAGAATGATGTCATTGAGTCTACTTGCTATCTCAATCAGTACTATTGTGAATGCTGAAGTCAATAATAATTCAATCAATGTAAGTTTGGATAAGGCTTCTGTTGATTCAAAAGTCTTGGCAGAAAAGCAGATAAAACTACCAGATAATAATGTTAAGAAAGAAGTGAACCCAGAGTATGACAATTTAGAAGTACAGGTTGTCTACAATCAACCAACAGCTTCAACCATACATGGTAACTACATTACTAAGATGGAAACTGAAATTGAGTACAACGATGAGGGTGAGGCAACTTGGTCAAAAGTGAAGTATGTTTTGGGTGAAGGTACAATTCGTCCTCAATCTTGGGGAAATTGGTTCCTGGCCTACCACGTAGCTCGAGAAGATTTTTTCGCAGGCAAGCCATACAGTGAACAATTTGAGGATGGAGATGTGGGCAACTCAATTATAGAGTTTCAGCCACACTATGTACAAAACACGGATTGGGGCCATTGGGGCATTAATGTTGGTATTTCTCATGAAAGCATTTCCGGTGGTTTATTTAAGCCGCGGATTCGACCTTTCGGTAGCTATAGAATCACTGATAATGTTGAGGTGTTCACTTCTTGGATGTTCTTCAAAGAGATGTTTTATAAAAAAGGAAATACCGATAATAATATTCTAGAAACTGATTCATCGTTAACGTATCACTTTGATAAAGGGAATGTTGCTCTAGGCTATTTCGCCAAATTTGGTAAAAATATCGATGATGACCATTCACGAAACTACGATGATGGTAGCAGTCATACTGAGTTTGGTCATTTCTCAGAACTTACCTGGAAACCAAGAATCCATTATCGGTTTGATAATGGATTAGGAGTGACGCTTTACAGCGAGTTTGGAAAGTATGACAACCCAACCACCCACCCAGCAGCTGGGCAGACTTATGACCGATACGAAGAGTGGTACCGTAAATATGGTGTATTTATGGAATATCCTATTCGGGGTGATTTGATACTTTTCGGAGAAGGAAATTATCGTAAAGGCCGTATAAAAGAAACGTATACCGATCAATCAGCTTATGAAACACGAGACCGAACTAATCGTTTTGGCATGATTGGACTTAATTTCTTGTTCTAAGGGGTAATTTATGAAATCGAATATATTTAAACTTATGCCCCTTATGGGAGCGATTCTTATAACTGGATGTAAGCAAGATTGGCCGGAACTTAATAGTCCTGGAATTCCGCCCGTAGCACCAGTGGGGCAACAGATTGCTAGTTTTGATAACCCAATGCTTACTGGGGACTGCGAAGATGCAACATTCTGCTGGGCGGGTTGGAATGTTATTCAAAGTGCAGATGTAGATAGTGATGCATTTGTCTTTGGTGCAGCGAATGAAAAAGTCATGACGCCTGCCGGTGGGTGGACAGGCGCTGGAATCAGCAATTGGTCTGATGAATATAATGGTGATAGTTTTATTCAAACCATTGGCCAGACGGAAAATAATATAACGGATGCGCTTACAGGCGAATTAGTTTCTCCTCCAATTCTTATTGAGAACAACTATATTCAAGTGCAACTTGCAGGGGGCAGTCATTCGATCCTTTCACTTGATGGGATGACCGGTGTTGTTTTGGAATTACTTCCAGCAGGAGCGAATTCTAGTTATCCATATGCATCTCCTGCTGAAGTGATTGGCTGGGCATCAGGTGACGACTCTAATACATTCAAATGGAAAGCGTTCAACATTTCCCAATATAATGATGGTACCCGATATCTTCGTATCAGGGTTATTGATAAAAATACAGCAGGCTGGGGTCAAACAATTGTTGATAATGTTTATCGGTCGGATGAATTGGTTTCAGAGTATGATCTTATTGATAATTCGATGATTGGTAGTTTCGATTTAGATTCCGTGGGAACTAATGCTGCAGGCTGGACATCAACATTTACATCTGATGTTGTTGGAAACCAGGAAGGTAGTCCTATCGTTATTGGTGGGCAAGCTGTTAACACTTGTATTTCTGGTGCCTGCGATTCAACAACAGGTACCATGACAAGTGGCCAGTTTGAAATTAAGAAAGATCACATCAACTTTGCCACTATTGGTGGTGATGTAGGTAAACAGGTATTTGTGAAGTTATTAGTTGATGTAGATGACAACGGTAGCTTTGTTGAGCAATATTCAGAAACACCAACGATATGTAACGTATCAGGTCAACCGTATTGGGTTAATTGGGATGTTTCAGTGTGGAAAGGCAAGCAAGCTAAAGTAGAAATAATCGACAATGAAACTGATGCTTGTGGCTTTATTGTTGTTGACCAAATCCATCAATCGAATATCTCGCAATAATTTTTGAAACGAAGCGAGGTATATATTTGCCTCGCTTTTCATTACTCCAAATTGCCTGATTTCAGGTTAACGATAAAGAGAAAGAAAATGAATAAAGTGTGGGTAACCGGTGATGCGGTTGTAGATCTCATTCCCTATGATGAAACTAAATATTTAAAATGCCCTGGAGGTGCTCCAGCGAACGTTGCCGTGACTATTGCTCGATTAGGGGGACTTACTGGATTTTTTGGCCGGGTTGGCAATGACCCTTTTGGTAGATTTATGGAACAGGTTTTGTCGCAAGAAGGGGTTGATACGTCTAATTTAGTAGTAGATAACAACCAGCGTACTTCGACCGTTGTGGTTGAGTTAGACAGTACGGGAGAGCGCAACTTTACCTTTATGGTTAAACTTAGTGCTGACCAGTTTTTTATGAGCGAGGATATTCCGCTGTTCAGTAAAAATCAATGGCTGCACTGTTGTTCAATTGCACTGGCTCATGAACCTTCACGCTCTGCAACATTGGAAGCGATGAAAAGAATGAAAGCAGCTAAAGGCTATGTCAGCTTTGATCCAAATCTCAGACCTGAAATTTGGGATAATCCCGAAGAACTGATTCCAAATGTTATGCAGGCTGTAGAGTTAGCCGATATGGTTAAGTTTTCAGAGGAAGAGTTGCTCTTACTGACAAAAAAATCGTCGTTACGGGAGGCACTAAAGTTATGGCAGCTCTGTAAAGAAAAGCTAATCATCGTAACCTTGGGAGCGCAAGGAGCTCTGACTCTATTTAATGGTGAGCAACGAGTGATTGTTGGAAAAACGGTTGAGAATGTCGTTGATACCACTGGTGCAGGAGATGCCTTTGTAGGGGGATTACTGGCCAAGCTATCACAAAATCAAAACTGGAAAACCTGGCCTGCAATTGAAGCGGGAGTGAACTGGGGAAACAGTTGTGGCGCGTTAGCTACCACGAAAAAGGGGGCGATGACTGCGTTACCTGCCTTTAAACAGTTGCAGTCTGTTATGGTCCATTCAAAATCTTTCTTTAACTGCATTAGTTCAGACTTATAGACTGGATATTAAGAGCTAACTTGTTATTTCGGAATGAAATTTAGATGGAAAAAGGCTTCATTTATGATCAGATAATCGTCGCCAAATCAAAACCAAACCATGAAACCGACGACGATTATCTCTTTAAAATGCCAGTTAACGTAATTCATCAATGCCGATTTTCTTACCAAGATGGCTTAACGAACCGGGGCTATCCAATATGAATCATTCAACTACAACATTTGTTATTGAGCCTGATAGTGGTACTTGGTAAGGAAAACTGTCACGCTATTGCTAACTTGCAGATTGTGTTATCGGTACTATTTCCGGCTATAGCTACTCTTTCTAAAGATCTTTTTACAATGTTTCACTCAATACGCCTGTGATCGATACAAGTAACTACTATCTGCTTTCATCTCGTCAGCTTGCCAGCCTCCGCCCAGTGCTTTAAAAGCAGCGATTGCTGACGTTATGGTCTCGGCTCTAGCAAGCGTTTCTTCATCCAATGTTCGCAGTAAACTTTCATCAGCTTGTAGTACCTCCAACTTACTGGCTATTCCCTTCTGGTATGCAGAAAATGAGGCGTTACGTGCTTGCTGAAGGGCGTCAACTCCCTGCGATATTCTCTCAGTTTGTTGTTCTCGTTTTGCTAATGTTGAGAACGCGTTTTCGACATCTTCAGTGGCTTTCAGAACCGCCAGTCTATAGGCAGCAAGCATTTCTGCTTCACGGCCTTTGGCCTGCGCAATCTGAGCATCGATTCGACCAAAATCAAACAAGCGCCAACGTAAACCCAAGATGCCAGCAGCTTGGTTAGCACCGTTGCCAAATAAATTTCCTTCCGATATTGAAGTCGCACTGCCCAGCAGTCCACTCAGTGAAAATTTTGGATAATACTCGGCAATCGCGGCACCAATCTTTGCATTTGACGCTGCCAGATGTCGCTCTGCAATGATGAGGTCAGGGCGGCGTGTGAGTAATTCACCGGGCGTCCCCATGTTGATAGTCTTTGGGATTAAAGGAAGCGGTACGATTGCAGCAAGTTCTGCGCGGTGTGACCCAGGGAGTGTACCCAGTATTACATCTAGTGCGTTCAATGTTGTTTCAAGGCTTGCTTCCATCAGAGGAACCGTCGCCTGATATTGAGCGAGCATCGCTTGTGTCTGATGAACTTGACGTTCTGGCACTAACCCTTTGTTGTAAAGGAGATTGGTCAAATCGAGTATCTGCTGATGCGTTTCTACTTGTTTTCGAGCAATGTCGAGTCGAGCTTGTATGGCGCGAATGTTGACGTAGATGCTGGCGGTTTGTGCGGCTACGGCCAATTGTGTTGCCGCAATTCCTGCTGAAGTTGCTTGGTACTCAGCTTGAGCCGCCTCTTGGTCTCGGCGGAGGCCTCCAAACAAATCTAGTTCCCAACTAGCGTTCAGGTTGGTTTCGTAACTGCTGCCATAACGATCAAAGCTTGGCGATGAGTTCAATACTTGTCCCAAAGGCGTTTCTACTGATTGATAGGCGCGAGCTGCCTGACCTGAGATACCACCTGATGGGAGCAGGGCTGCATTCGCGGCCCAAAGTCCGGCTTTTGCTTGAGCCAGTCGTGTCGTTGCCTGAACCAAATCAAGGTTCTGCTCTAAGGCAATGGCGATGTAATGAGTCAGTTGCTCGTCACCAAATTTTTCCCACCATACTTGTAGATGAGAATCGGCCGTTGTTTCTTGTTTGCCAACAGAGTCATGCCCATAAAAGTGATTGGGGGTAGACAGTTTTGGAGGGATGTAGTCAGGCCCAACCGCACAACCAGCAAACAAACTGCTTACAGTAAGCATGAGGAATGAATTTTTAATAAGCATATTATTACCAATGATTGACAGCGAGTAACTATATTACTATTTGGTCACTCGTTGTCAATCTAACCGTAACGCGTTAGAATTCGGACACGAATGTATAGAAGTCAGAGAGAAGGTTATGAGTGAAGAGAACAACAACCCTGTATTGAATCGAGGCCCTGTTGATCATGATGTGCGTGATCAGATTGTGATTGCGGCAACGGAACATTTTAGCCGCTACGGTTATGGGAAGACTACTGTCTCAGATTTGGCAAAATCAATCGGTTTTTCAAAGGCATATATATACAAATTTTTTTCTTCTAAACAGGCCATTGGGGAAAGTATCTGTACAAACTGCTTAGGTGGGATTGAGGCCGATGTTCGAAAAGCGATAGAAGAGGTTGATCAGCCGCCAGAGAAGCTGCGCCGGATGTTTAAAGAAATCGTTCAGGCAAGTTTTCGGTTATTTTCCCAAGATCAGAAGCTCTATGAAATTGCCGCTTCAGCCGCCGCTGAACGTTGGCAGGCTACCATTGATTATGAGCAAAATCTCAAAACGTTACTTCAAGATATTCTTCAACAAGGGCGTCAATCGGGAGATTTTGAGCGAAAAACACCGTTAGATGAAATGACGACAGCTATCTATCTAGTCATGAGACCTTATTTGAATCCTCTTATGTTGCAACACAACTTTGATTTTATTGAAGAGGCTCCAATTCAGCTCTCAAGTTTGGTCCTTCGCAGTCTCGCACCGTAGAGGTGACTATTGACTAAATTGGTCACTGGAATGATAATGCACTCCTGAATCATACTTCATGGAGTATTATGTATGTCTCGCCACAACATACTTACAATGGCAATTATCACTGCTTTACCGCTGGTCTTAACGGCTTGCGGTGAAGAAAAACTGTCTGATCCACGCACTGAAGCGCCTTTGGTACGGACTGTTACGATTAGTACGCCCAGTGCCGAATCCCGCTCTTTCACTGGTGTCGTCGCAGCTCGCATAGAAAGCGACCTTGGCTTTCGTGTATCCGGTAAAGTGCTAAAACGCCTGGTGGATACCGGACAAGTGGTGAAGCGGGGGCAAGTATTGATGCGACTTGACCCTGTAGACCAGAAGCTTGCTGCTCATGCCCAGCAAGAGTCGGTTGTAGCGGCTGAAGCTAGGGCAAAACAGGCAGCGGAAGATGAGGCTCGATACCGAGATTTGCGTGGTACTGGCGCTATATCTGCCTCAGATTACGATCAAGTAAAAGCGGCTGCGGATACAGCACAGGCTCAACTTCGTGCCGCACAAGCACAAGCCGAAGTGGCAATGAATGCTACTCGTTATACGGATCTTGTCGCTGATGCTGATGGGACTGTAGTTGAAACTTTTGCTGAGCCAGGTCAAGTAGTCAGTGCCGGTCAGAGAGTGGTCCGAGTTGCGCATGCAGGAGCTCGGGAAGCGTTGATCCAGTTACCTGAAACCTTGCGCCCTTCATTGGGTTCATATGGACAGGCGCAACTTTTGGTCAGCCTGATATGACTTCGGTTGCCACGCTCAGACAGCTTTCCGATGCTGCAGACCCAGCCACTCGCACTTTTGAAGCAAGGTATGTGCTTACCGGAGCACTGCAAGACGCTCCTTTGGGCTCCACCGTAACCATCAACGTAACCAAAGAACGTTCCGTTTTAAAAACAGGGTTGCAAGTACCGATTGGTGCTTTGTTTGATTCGGGTAAAGGAACAGGCGTTTGGAGTGTCGATGGCGAGCCTGCCAAAGTCTCTTGGCATCCCGTTACGATTTTAGACCTTGACGATGATTCAGCGCTTGTGAGTGGTCCAATCAAACAGGGTGATCAAGTTGTTGCTCTTGGTGCTCATCTATTACGTGATGGTGAACAGGTGCGTGTTGCAGGTTCTTTTTCTGGGTCTGTTGCAGAGGGAGCGCGTCCATGAGCGAAAGTCGTTTCAACCTTTCCGCGCTCGCAGTACGTGAACGCGCCGTCACTTTATTTCTCATACTGTTGATCTCTGTTGCTGGCGTTATCTCATTCTTCAAGCTAGGACGTGCTGAGGATCCTTCTTTTACCATCAAGGTGATGACAATTGTCACCGCCTGGCCCGGTGCTACTGCTCAGGAAATGCAGGAGCAGGTTGCTGAGAAGCTCGAAAAGCGGATGCAGGAGCTACGATGGTATGACCGCACTGAGACTTTCACTCGTCCTGGGCTCGCTTTTACCACGTTAACTTTATTGGACAAAACGCCGCCATCGGAAGTGCAGCCGCAGTTTTATCAGGCCCGCAAAAAAATCGGCGACGAAATTCGTCATCTTCCTGCTGGTGTCATGGGACCATTCATTAATGACGAATATTCCGATGTGACCTTTGCGCTGTATGCACTCAAAGCCAAAGGCGAGTCGCAACGGTTACTTGTTCGTGATGCAGAGTCACTACGTCAACGTCTGCTTCATGTCCCTGGGGTTAAAAAAGTCAATATTATCGGTGAACAGCCAGAGCGTATTTATGTGGAGTTTTCTCATGAACGCTTAGCAACCTTAGGGGTAAGTCCACAGGAGGTGTTTGCTGCGCTCAATAATCAAAACGTTCTGACGCCCGCAGGTTCGGTTGAAACCAAAGGACCAGAAGTTTTTATTCGTTTAGATGGGGCTTTTGACAACTTAAAAAAAATACGCGATACCCCTATTGTTGTGAAAGGACAGACGTTAAAGCTGTCAGATATTGCCACGGTAAAGCGCGGTTATGAAGAGCCAGCTACATTGATAGTCCGTAATGGCGGAGAGCCCGCGCTGTTACTGGGCATCGTTATGCGTGATGGCTGGAATGGGCTTGATTTGGGTAAGTCCCTTGATCAGGAAGTGGGGGCAATTAATGCCGAAATGCCTTTGGGGATGGCCTTATCCAAAGTGACCGACCAGGCCGTGAACATTCATGCGGCAGTCGATGAGTTTATGATTAAATTCTTCGCGGCATTGGCTGTTGTGATGCTGGTAAGTTTTGTCAGTATGGGGTGGCGCCCTGGTGTTATTGTTGCTGCGGCCGTGCCTTTAACGCTTGCTATTGTTTTTGTTGTCATGTTGGCGACAGGGAAGAACTTCGACCGTATCACGCTCGGCTCTTTGATTCTGGCGTTGGGGTTATTGGTGGATGACGCCATTATCGCTATCGAAATGATGGTGGTGAAAATGGAGGAAGGTTATAGCCGTATCGCCGCGTCATCCTATGCCTGGAGTCTCACCGCGGCCCCTATGCTATCGGGAACATTGGTGACAGCGGTTGGATTTATGCCCAACGGTTTTGCACGTTCCACCGCCGGTGAATATACCAGCAATATGTTCTGGATTGTCGGTATAGCACTTATCGCATCTTGGGTTGTTGCGGTGGTCTTTACACCTTACTTGGGGGTCAAGTTGCTACCTGAGGTGAAAAAAGTCGCAGGTGGTCATGCCGCCATCTATGATACACCCCGTTATAACCGTTTCCGCCACTTACTAGCGCGTGTTATCGCTAGAAAATGGTGGGTGGCGATGACAGTTGTCACCCTGTTTGTTATCGCTGTACTTGGTATGTCGGTAGTTAAGAAACAGTTTTTCCCTATTTCTGACCGACCAGAAGTGTTGGTTGAAGTGCAGATGCCTTATGGCACATCTATCACTCAGACAAGTGCTGCCACAGCCAAAGTTGAACAGTGGTTGGCGCAACAAGAAGAAGCCAAGATTGTGACCGCTTATATCGGTCAAGGGGCTCCAAGGTTCTTCTTTTCCGTAGGGCCAGAGCTCCCTGATCCCTCTTTTGCCAAAATTGTCATTCGTACTGACAACCAAGAAGAGCGCGAAGTGTTGAAACATCGTCTACGTCGAGCTATCGCTGATGGTTTAGCGCCGGAAGCGAGAGTGCGTGTGACTCAACTGGTATTCGGCCCCTATTCACCATTTCCAGTAGCGTATCGAGTGACGGGTCCTAATCCAGATACATTGCGCGACATTGCGAATGAAGTACAACAGGTGATGAAAGCAAGCCCCATGATGCGCACAGTGAACACCGATTGGGGAACTCGTGTGCCTACCGTACATTTCTCATTACAGCAGGATCGGCTTCAGGCTTTAGGTTTGAACTCCAGTAGCGTCGCCCAACAGTTACAGTTCTTGTTAAACGGTGTACCAGTAACCAGTGTACGGGAAGATATTCGTACTGTTCAGGTCGTCGCTCGCTCATCGGGTGAAACTCGACTTGATCCGTCTCAAATAGAAAACTTCACTCTGGCAGGAGCTCATGGTGAACGTATTCCTCTGTCTCAAGTCGGTAACATTGAGATTCGACAGGAAGAGCCGATCATACGCCGCCGAGATCGGGTGCCAACGATGACGGTACGCGGTGATATTGCCGAAGGTTTACAGCCGCCGGATGTATCGCATGTCATTACTCAGCAATTACAACCTATTATACAAACATTGCCTAGCGGCTATCACATTGTGGAAGCGGGTTCTATTGAGGAGTCCGGCAAAGCCAGCGTCGCTATGTTGCCGATATTTCCAATTATGATCGCGCTGACTCTGCTGATCCTGATCATACAGGTACGTTCATTTGCTGGCATGGTGATGGTGTTTTTAACCAGTCCTCTGGGGCTTATTGGCGTGGTGCCAACACTACTTTTGTTCCAGCAACCGTTTGGTATCAATGCTCTGGTCGGTTTGATTGCATTGTCCGGTATCTTGATGCGTAACACTCTGATCTTGCTGGGACAGATCCACCACAACGAAGCATCCGGTTTAGATCCGTTCAATGCAGTCGTTGAAGCTACGGTGCAACGTGCTCGTCCCGTGATACTGACGGCACTGGCCGCAATTCTTGCTTTTATTCCCCTCACTCATTCGGTGTTCTGGGGAACACTGGCTTACACGCTGATTGGAGGAACTTTTGCCGGAACCGTTTTAACACTGGTTTTCTTACCAGCCATGTATTCGATCTGGTTCAAGATTAGGTCGAACGTTTGAGAAACGTATCATGTAAAGAATCGTATGCAACTGCCTACTATCGAGTCATATATAAAAAGGAAATAGCACTAGAGGTCATCCATGAATAGAGCTAAAGACATGAGAATCGTTATTACAGGAGTGGGGACGGTAAGCCCCTTAGGGATGGGGACAGAGGCAACATGGCAGCGCTTATTAGCTGGGCAGTCAGGTATTCGGACATTACCCAGTGAGTTGACAGTTGGTTTAGAAGCGAAGGTTGGAGGTCAAGTACCTAGCCTTGCTGAAGATCCGTTGGCAGGATACAACCCAGATAGCGTTATTCCGGTTAAAGAACGTAAGAAGATGGATCGTTTCATTGAGTTTGCGCTTGTTGCAGCAGATGAAGCGCTAGCACAAGCGAACTGGCATCCAGCGACGCAAGAGGAACAAGAACGAACAGCCACTATTATTGCCTCCGGTGTGGGTGGTTTTGGCGCGATTGCAGACGCTGTTCGTACTACTGATTCCCGTGGTCCTCGCCGCCTATCACCTTTTACCGCCCCTTCGTTTTTAGCCAACATGGCCGCCGGACAAGTTTCCATAAAATATGGCTTTAAAGGTCCGTTGGGAGCCCCAGTGACAGCTTGTGCTGCAGGAGTGCAAGCTATTGGCGACGCAGCAAGAATGATTCGCAGTGGCGAGGCTGATATTGCGATATGCGGTGGAACAGAGGCCGCAATTGACCGAGTTACTTTCGGATGTTTTGCTGCTGCTCGCGCACTATCGACGGGCTTTAACGATAATCCTCAAGAGGCTTCACGCCCGTTTGACCGGGACCGGGACGGATTTGTGATGGCTGAAGGTGCGGGATTGCTGGTCGTTGAATCGTTGGCGCATGCACAAGCTAGAGGAGCTCGGCCTTTAGCTGAAATTGTTGGGTATGGTACCAGCTCAGATGCATATCACTTAACCGCAGGCCCAGAAAACGGCAATGGTGCCGAGAGAGCCATGAGAAAAGCGCTCAAACAAGCAGGTATTGATCCAAACGAGATACAACATATCAATGCCCATGCGACTTCTACGCAAGTTGGCGATAAAAGCGAACTGGCGGCTATCAAGGCGGTATTTAGTGAAGGTTCTACCCCGGCTATCACGTCAACTAAGTCGAGTACCGGTCATTTATTGGGCGCTGCCGGAGGGATTGAAGCTATCTTTACCGTGCTTTCTCTTCGCGAGCAGATTGTTCCACCAACGTTAAACCTTATCAGCCCTGATGCGGCAGCGGATGGCCTTGATTTGGTTGCCTTGCATGCACGTAAAATGCAAATCCAGCATGCTCTGTCAAACGGGTTTGGGTTTGGTGGAGTGAATGCCAGTATTGTATTGAGCCGTTGGTCGTTTGCCTGACGCATATTACTCAGACGCCGCGTTTTAACTTTAAGCAGGCCGGTGTTGTTCTCTAAAGGAAGGGAACTTCCAAGTCGATTTTTTACTTAAAAATGAGTGGGCATCCACTCAATAAGGAAGTGTGAAAATATGTCCAAATTAACTGGGTTTACGGAAGTCAATGTCCCTGATCAATCGGGCAAATGTTTCATTGTCACTGGAGCAAACACAGGCATAGGCTTTGAAGTCGCCCGAGCCCTGGCTGCACGCGGAGCTCGGGTTATTATGGCTTGTAGGTCAAAGGATAAGGCGATGCAAGCCATCGCCCAAATTAAACAGTTAAGTCCTACTGCCGATCTATCCTTTCTGCCTTACGATCAGAGCAATATTGACAGTATCCGTGAGGCTGCTAGTCAATTATCAAAAGAATCACGTATTGATGTACTAATTAATAATGCAGGCGTGATGACCCCGCCCTTGACACGCACCAAACAAGGCTATGAACTTCAATTTGGCGTTAATCATCTAGGATGTTTTGCGTTCACATCTCTTCTGCTGCCTACACTTGCCAAAACTAAAGGAAGCCGAGTGGTGGTGACTTCCAGTATAGCCCATCGACATGCGAACATAGATTGGGATGACCTTAATGCTGAGAGGAGCTACAACCGAACAAAGCGTTATGCGGCTAGTAAACTGGCCAATGCGTTATTTTTGTTTGAGCTGGATCGTCGTCTGCGTGCTTCTGGCTCATCAATCACCGCGGTCGGCTGTCACCCGGGATTAGCTGCGACCAATCTTGGTCGTTATATGGGACCTATCCAAATGCTACTGCCACTGGTTGGTTTAGTGCTCAACAACGCCGCACAGGGCGCTTGGCCCACGCTGCAGGCCGCAACTGCTCCAGTACTATCCGGTGGATATTATGGGCCAACTGGTTTCGGCGGTATACGAGGTGTGTCTGGGGAGTCAGATCGCACAGCGCGGGCAACGGATGAAGCACTTGCTCGTCGACTCTGGGATATCTCTGTTGCCATGACGGGAATCGATCCCGGATTACCGCAGTGCACGCCCTAGTTCAAGAGTGGAGGCAATGAAAGTGTGACATTGAAGACCTAATGAGAACAAAGCCCGCTAACAAATGTTGACGGGCTTTCTAGAGGAAGTGCTATACGAAGATTGGTATCGGGTTTATCTAAATGACAACGAGACCTTAGCTTGTGGCAACAGCGGAAGACATACCTTAGAATCCGTTAAAGTAAGCTACCGCCATCAATGATAATTTCCGAACCCACGGTCCAGGCTGAATCGTCGGAAGCCAAGTAAAGCACCGCTTTTGCCACTTCCTCTGGCTTACCAAAACGGCCAGCAGGGATTGTTGCAACGATATCTTTCATTACTTGGTCATGGTAAACATCTGGAATACCAGCTTTGTCGTAAAGCGGCGTATCAACTGGGCCAGGGCTTACTGCATTGATGCGGATCCCACGAGCAATTAGCTCGTTAGAAAGTGTTTTGGACATATTAAGTAATGCTGCTTTGGTTGAGCCATAAACAGAAGAGTTTACTGGCCCTGTATGAGCATTGATCGATGTATTAAAGACCACGGATGCAGAGCTCGCGAACACGGGTAGTAATGCCTGCATCAGGAAATAAGGACCTTTAACGTTGATGTTAAAAATGCGGTCGAAATTGTCTTCTGTCCACGCTTCAATTGGCATATAGACAGATATGCCAGCATTTAGGAAGGCGATATCCAATTCACCAAAGTGAGCCTTAACAGCCTGAGCTAGCTCTTTCTGTGTATCCACGTTAGCAGAATCAGCGCTCAGTACTAAAACATCGCTACCCAGTTCCGCTTTCGCTTTTTCGATAGAATCAGGGTTAACGCCAGTAACAATTACACGAGCGCCTTCTGAGAGGAACAACTTAGCGGTCTCAAAACCAATACCACTTGTTCCACCGGTAATAAGAGTGCGTTTGCCTTGTAATTTGGACATATAAAGTCTCCTAGAGGTTATCTGGATCAGTCAATTCGCTGATCGACAGGAGCTTTACTATAGAATTATGTATAACCGTTGATAAGATTGATTTTTCGAATATGACTCATACTAAATATGCATAAATAACAGGACTGTTAAATGGATCGATTATTGTTGATGACGTGTTTCGTTCGCACGGTTGAGACCGGAAGTTTTTCGGCGGCTGGGCGAGATTTGGGACTAGGGCAACCTAACGTCAGCCGTTATGTTGCAGCGCTTGAGAATCACCTACAAACCAGGTTACTTAATCGTTCAACCCGCAAACTTGCTCTGACTCCAGAAGGAGAGCGGTATTATGTAGAGGCGCGGCGTATTCTTGAAGCTGTGGAGGAATCCGAGTCCTCATTGCGGGAGAATATTACTCCATCTGGGTTATTGCGGGTTGCCTGTCCGACGGCACTGGCACATACATTCTTGGTTCCACATCTAGCGAGTTTTCTGGAAAGTTATCCAGAATTGACACTCGATCTCCAGATTAATGATCGCTATGTTAACTTGGTCGACGAGGGGGTTGAACTGGCTATTCGAATAGGTCATCTGGACGACAGCGCAATGCGGGCGCGCCGCTTGGCGATGTTCGAACGGGTATGTGTTGCGAGTAAAGGTTATTTAGCCAAACGGGGCATCCCAAATACACCAAATGAGTTGAGAGAGCACGATTGCTTAATCTATACGCTGCTGTCAACGGGGGCCACTTGGCGTTTTAAGGAGGAAGATGTCCCTGTTTCTGGCAGGCTGAGAGTAAGCTCTCCTGAAGCCATACGTGAATGTGTCAATGCAGGACTAGGGATTGCCCAAGGTCCCGAATGGTTATATGAGGAAGGACTGAAAAATGGTAATCTTCAACTACTACTGAGAGATTACACCGCCCCACCAGTGCCCATTCAAGCTGTTTATCTGGCCAACCGTCTTCTTCCCAAACGAGCCATTGTTTTTATGGATTTCGTTGCGAGTATATTTGCTGAAAAATCGACATTCACAACGCAATGATGATTGATCTAATACATCATTATTGGAACCCAATTTAAACAGCTTTTCTAGACCGAAGGTTGTTTGCTATTTTCAAATTTAACAAAGTTACTGATAAATTGTTGCCCCCAAAATCTATATGGAATCCACGTATTTACAAAGTGATTTGGCAAATAAAGAGTTAAGATGCGTACGTATATTCGGTTTCTTTTGAAGGAGCGACCTTCTAACCTTTGATGTTTGCGCATCTACTGTTCTCATCGAGTTTACAGCTTGTTAAGCAGGACAGAATGGTCAGGTTTTCAGTAGGTTGGTCTTACCTTTTATGTATCATCATTTTGTAAAATTTGGTTTAATTAATTGGTTAGCAATATTGGCTTATATTTAGTTTCGTAACGAAGTATTGCCCATTCTGTTCGGACTATTTTATTGGCGAGTGCAATACAGGCTTTCTTGTACCCAATGCGTTTGATGATTTTAGCTAGCCAAGCGTCTTTTCGAGTTTTAGGTGTTTCTGGCAGTCGGCCAATGTAGGACATTGCCCCAAGGTAAAGTAAAGAACGTAATTCTTTAACCCCTCCGCATTTATCAATTCCTATCATAAACACTTTTCCGCCCGAGCTATGTTGCTTAGGTGTCAGTCCAACGAATGCTGAAGCTTGTCTTCCATTTTTGAACTGCTTGCCATCGCCAAGAGTGGTGTAAAGCATCGCTGCTGTTGTCTCGCCAACTCCCTCGATTTCCATTAATCTTTGGCATGGTTCAATCTGGCGAGTTGAGGCATTTTTCTCTTTTTCAAATTCAATTAATTTATACTTGAGTAGTTTGTATTGTTCCCACAACATGGCAAGAACAGAAACCACATTAGCTGGTATTGGAGTTTCACCATCTAACACGGATTGAATGGAGGCTTTTAATCCTTTTTCACCTCTTGGGTTTGCTATCCCGTAGCCCAAGATCGTTCCTCTGATATGCTGCCCAAGTGATACGACACTACGAGATAAAAAGCGACGACTGCTTTCCAAAGAGTGCATAGTTTGTTGTTCTAACGTTTTAGGTCGGCTGTATTTTATACCAATTTGTATAGCTGCATTAGCAATGGCAAGAGCATCATTGTGGTCGGTCTTATGACCTTCTAAGTAACCTTTTACTTTCTTGGGATTAATAATTCTGACCTCATGACCACATTTCTCAGCTAACTGTCCCCAATAATGGCAGCCACAACAACCTTCCATCGCAGCGATAGATGGTTTCGTTGTAGTAAGAAACTCTTTAGCTTTTTGTCGGCTTAAAGCTCGATTAAAAAGTAACTCGCCATGAACGCTGATATGGCAGATTTGAAGGACGTTTTTAGCTAAGTCGATAGCAATAACATTGTTGGTCAGCATGTTGGAACCCTCGGGTATTTATCTCATCCTGCTAAGTTTAGATTGGCAGGGGAAGAGTAGATTCCATACATCAAGTTAGAGTTAATCATCGTTGTTTTTGTAGAAGGCCTTACTTGCCTAATTTTTTTTAATGACTCACTATGTGTGTAATTGATTAATTAACGGATTAACCTGAGCCATATAGATATGGTAGTTACTCAACGTTTGCTTATTTGTGTGATGTTTACATACTCGAAGAGTATCAAGGTAAAGGACTAGGAGGATGGTTGATGCAGTGTATTAATTAGTACAGGTGAAGATGTTTATAGCTTAAATGCCAAGATTGCAAATCTGAATACCCGAATTGATGAGATGTTTGGAACATGGTTACAAGAAAATTTCGGTAAGCTGATCAACACACCAACCACCCGATTCCCTAAAATGCTGCATAAAATTCCAGACTGGTTAAATCTTAAGGTTGGTGCAGACCGCAAGATATGAATAGCCACCGAGTCAGTAGACACTAGTTAGCCTTTCTTCATACTGCTTTTCATACTCTACAGGCGATAATTGATTATTGGAACCGTGCCTGCGTTTTACGTTGTAGAACATCTCAATATATTCAAAGATATCCATACGAGCATCT
>NZ_RJVQ01000036.1 GCF_003856525.1 Vibrio viridaestus | reverse complement strand
CATTATGTTAGATATCACGGAAGATGCATTCTGGCAACAAAGGATACGCCGCTTCTGATGAATAAATGGAAATATTATTTTGTTAATTTATGGCAATGTTATTTTTCGGTATGGTTTCAATCGCAAAAGGTCAATATAAATCAATTATCTAAAGATAATTTAGAGTTTCTGGGTTATCTGTCAAGTTTGCGATTAAACCCTTTAGTGGTACGTAGTCAAATGCTAGAAAACTCATTTCTAATAGATAATGTTAGAATCAAATTGGATAGCAARATTCCAATTTCTTCTATTATTGGATCGTTGGCTAAAGATAAATTTTGTAATGTATTAGGGCATCCCATTAGTAARSCRRCCTGGRCSGATTCATCAGATTCTGATATTMTCRMCMGATTTGTGCGSATATGCAGAAATATTTCTCATTATYACAGCGGATCYTCAAAAAAAAAGARTTTGTATCGAATAAARTATATACTTCGWCTTTSTTGTGYTMRAACTTTGGCTCGTAAACACAAAAGTACTGTACGYRCTTTTTTRAAAAGRTTRGGYTCKGRWTTATTRGAAGAATTCCTTACGGRGGAMGAMCAAGTTCTTTCTTKAATCTTCYCAAGAAGTTATTATGCTTCTAAAAGATTATATCGAGTGCGAATTTGGTATTTGGATATTCTTTATCTTAATGATTTGGTCAATCATGAATAATTGGGTTCTGAGACCCCATAAATGAAAAATCGAAATTTATTAAAATTTATGCAGAGATAAAAAAAAATCAATTATTTTTTATTATCAAAAGTGCTTTATTTCTATTATTAAATGTTCATACAGTAAGACTACGATTAAATTTACTGAGTATTGAATTTGGAGTCCTATTTATAAGGAACCAAAGAAATTGAGTTTTCTATGTATACATAGAGAAAGCTGTGTGCAATGAAAAATGCAAGCACGGTTTGGGGAGGGGTTTTTTACCTTTTTTTTTTCATTTTAACAAGGAGATTATCTCTACTCCATCCGACTAGTTCCGGGTTCGAGTCCCGGGCAACCCACTACGGATCGTATTCAATCGTA
>NZ_RJVQ01000035.1 GCF_003856525.1 Vibrio viridaestus | reverse complement strand
CAACAGTCATCTTGATGTTGTCACCAGGCATTACCATTTCTACGCCTTCTGGTAGCTCGATGTTACCAGTTACGTCAGTTGTACGGAAGTAGAACTGTGGACGGTAGCCTTTGAAGAATGGAGTGTGACGACCACCTTCATCTTTAGACAGTACGTATACTTCTGATTCAAAWKTAGTGTGTGGAGTGATTGAACCTGGTTTAGMAAGAACTTGACCACGTTCAACKTCATCACGTTTAGTACCACGTAGAAGTGCACCAACGTTCTCACCCGCACGACCTTCGTCTAGAAGTTTACGGAACATCTCAACACCAGTACAAGTAGTAGYWGTTGTMTCRTGGATACCAACGATWGMAACTTCATCACCTACTTTCAGGATACCGCGCTCGATACGGCCAGTTACTACTGTACCACGACCTTGGATTGAGAATACGTCTTCGATTGGCATTAGGAATGGCTGATCAATTGCACGCTCAGGCTCTGGGATGTAGTCATCTAGAGCTTGTGCTAGTTCAACGATTTTCTCTTCCCACTGTGCTTCACCGTTTAGGGCGCCTAGTGCAGAACCTTGGATTACTGGTAGGTCGTCTCCAGGGAAGTCGTACTCAGATAGAAGTTCACGTACTTCCATCTCAACTAGCTCTAGAAGCTCTTCATCATCTACCATGTCACATTTGTTCATGAATACGATGATGTATGGGATACCAACCTGACGGCCTAGAAGGATGTGCTCACGAGTCTGTGGCATTGGGCCATCAGTCGCAGCTACTACTAGGATACCACCGTCCATCTGTGCAGCACCAGTGATCATGTTTTTAACATAGTCAGCGTGTCCTGGGCAGTCTACGTGTGCGTAGTGACGTGCTGGTGTATCGTACTCTACGTGAGAAGTTGCGATTGTGATACCACGTTCACGTTCTTCTGGAGCGTTATCGATAGATGCGAAGTCACGAGCTGCACCACCGTAAGTTTTAGATAGTACTGTACAGATAGCTGCTGTTAGAGTTGTTTTACCGTGGTCAACGTGGCCGATAGTACCAACGTTTACGTGCGGTTTCGTACGTTCAAATTTTTCTTTAGACA
>NZ_RJVQ01000033.1 GCF_003856525.1 Vibrio viridaestus | reverse complement strand
GTAATGTAATGTTGAATTGACTGTGCCAAACATTCATTCTTAAAAAGAAATCCTGTTCGATTTGGTCACTCGTATCATTGATAAAATCTTTTGGATGTTTATCCGACGAGTGCCCACACAGATTGATAGGTTTATATTGTTAAAGAGCGTTACTTATCTGCCATTTAGCATCAAAGCGGAGGTGAATTCTATAGAGATTCTCGGCAGTGTCAAACACTTTTTAACTTTAAATCCGAATCACCTTTTAATGACTTAGAGAGATGTTCAACTCTCCGTATCAGTGAGGCGGCATTATAGGGAGTTAATCTTTTATAGCAAGCTAAATTAATGCATTTTCCTATTAAAAACGATTGTTTGCACAAAATAAAACCACACCTCAAATTGTACCAAGTTATACGCAATTTAATGACATCTTATCAACAGGAGTATGTTGATAACTTTTATTTAGTAAGACTCAGCATAGGCATACTTAGCTGCCTAATAAGCACACAAAACAACTTTAGAATCACGATAAATATTTGTATAGACAAGAGTCTATCAACCCTTGCGGCAATATTATTCTTCAATACATAAGCCATAACTGAGTTAGAGAGCGTTTATATTTTTTACCATGCTTAAAACGATACCTCACCGAACCAAACATAATACAAAGATATAGGCTTTAAAAATGGGTATGAAAAAGCTCATCCCCTTCAGCGTAGATAACGTATTAATTATCTATCACTAGTTATGAGGGAGAAAATGAGTTGATACAACAATGTCTATAAAAAAGATAATGAGCAAAGAGATGTTATATGGTTATGGATAGACGTAAATGTTGGGGTTCAGAAACGAAAAAACCCAGCATTGCTGCTGGGTTTTAAAATAAAAGCCTGGCGATGTCCTACTCTCACATGGGGAGACCCCACACTACCATCGGCGCTAATTCGTTTCACTTCTGAGTTCGGCATGGAATCAGGTGGGTCCAAATCGCTATGGTCGCCAAGCAAATTTGTTAATTCGGAAAGCTGTTTCGTCTCATTTACACAATCAATGTTCTTACATTGAGTCCACAAAACCCTTTGGGTGTTGTATGGTTAAGCCTCACGGGCAATTAGTACAGGTTAGCTCAACGCCTCACAACGCTTACACACCCTGCCTATCAACGTTCTAGTCTCGAACAACCCTTT
>NZ_RJVQ01000032.1 GCF_003856525.1 Vibrio viridaestus | reverse complement strand
TGAATAGCCACCGAGTCAGTAGACACTAGTTAGCCTTTCTTCATACTGCTTTTCATACTCTACAGGCGATAATTGATTATTGGAACCGTGCCTGCGTTTTACGTTGTAGAACATCTCAATATATTCAAAGATATCCATACGAGCATCTTCCCGTGTAGAGTAGATTTTTCGTTTAACTCGTTCTCTTTTCAGTAACTGGAAAAAACTTTCTGCAACAGCATTATCGTGGCAATTACCTCGACGGCTCATACTGGCTTCCAGTCCATGTTGCCTTAAGAACTTGTTCCAGTCGTGACTCGTATACTGACTGCCTTGATCTGAATGTACGAGCACCTTTTGGCTTGGAGAACGGCGCCATATAGCCATTAAAAGCGCATCCAAAACCAACTCTTTAGTTATTCGACTTTTCATCGACCAACCAATCACCTTTCTAGAAAAAAGATCGACAACAACGGCAAGATAMAACCAACCTTCATGTGTTTTTATATAGGTAATATCGGTCACCCACGATTGGTTTGGAGCCGTTGGGTTGAACTCTCTGGCTAATTTATTAGCTGAAATGATATGTTCAGTGCCCGCTTTAGCTCTGGGTTTACGATACCCTCGTTGTGACTGTAAGCCTTCTCGTTTCATCAAGCGATACACTTGATTGATCCCACAGGATTCACCTTCATCTCGTAGGTCACTGTATATCTTTCGATAACCATAAACTCCACCTGATTCTAGCCAAAACTGTTTGATAAGTCCGAGAAGGTATTTACGCCGTTTCTCTTGTTTGCTGTCGGGGTGTTTTAGCCAAGCATAATAACCACTGGGATGAATCCCAAGGACTTTAGACATCCGTCGAACAGTCCAAACAGACTGATTGGCTTTAATAAAGGCGTACCTCAGTCGGACTGGCTTGCGAAGTACACCGCGGCTTTTTTTAATATATCCCGCTCTTCGGTGACTCTTTGTAGTTCTTTTCGAAGCCTGCGAATTTCTGCACTTTCATCGGTTTGAGTTTGGTATTGTGATGAGTCTGGACCATAGCGTTTAACCCAAGCGTAAAGACTATGAGTCGTTGTCCCTAAGCGGTTGGCGACATCAGCCACACTATGACCTTTTTCAGTGATCTGTTTTACTGCTTCAATTTTGAATTCTTCTGGATATCTTTTGCTGCTCATAAGCACCTCTCTG
>NZ_RJVQ01000030.1 GCF_003856525.1 Vibrio viridaestus | reverse complement strand
CATACCTGGTACAATAGCATGAGAATTCTGATAAATCGGTTGATTAGGAACTGTTGTCTSACAAGAATTCTGGATTTCATCTAACTCTGAACTGTCATATGACTCTGTACTGTCTTTTGAAATCGTTGATAAAGATAAATGATCATTAGAAACATCCGAATTATTTAAATTTAAATTACAAGATTTAGTACAGCTTGAAGCAAAATGGACAGTAGCTTTGCATACTGACTGAATGTGTCCTACCTTACCACATTTAAAACATTTAGCATTACGAAATACACATGGATTGCGAGCATGAAACTTTCCACATGATAAACATTTACCAAACTTCATCTCACCTTTGTGATTTGCTTTGTAATTCCTCGTTGAAACACCTTTCGTATTTACACGAGAATAGGAATCACTGTTAAATGAACGCAARTTTGATTGACCCTGASATTGTAGTTCATCAYGACSACTAAGCAAAKTAWYARAAATCTTCATCRACTGGATRTCAAGTTCATTSACTGCTYCGTAGTTAATACAYGCAGTYCTAGCATCTTGAAAGGAACAGTTTGGCATTYTTAACAGCTCTCTTTCCAAACTCGGTATGTTAATTCCTGCAATTAATCGATCTCTCAGTTGCACATRAAGTTGAYCACCGAAATTACACTTGGCAGCTTGTTTCTGTAATTCAAGGATGAATTCCCGASCCTTTTGGTCATTTTGACGAAYCATCTTATGAAACTTCGCACTTTCACGGCGTTCAAAACTGGTGCATTTTACATGACTTAATAATAGCTCTTTAAGAGTTGCATAAGGGAGTGAGATAGGTTTTTCTGGATATGCTAAAGTTTTTAATAAGCTGTAYGMTWCTYTYCCAATGAATGTGAGGAAGTGTGCCACAATATTAASATCCTCATCWTCTTCYTTGGTCATRSYCCAGATTTCRAACCTTTCMAARTAATCYTCAAAAGYTYCAGRAGTTGAATGAATATCTAACTTTTCCATTRCAGGCTCCATCRCGACGCCAATATAGTATTCGAATTCTCGTATGAACTAGGAATYCCAGRATTAACKCAATTGAATTAAGAAGACACARGCACAAACGAATGTATTGTATTTAGAATTCGAAATCGAGCATTCAACAAGTACAAAAGAATYATTAGTTAATTCAAACACCACATCCGCCACAGCTTAAATAGRAGTATAAGTGTYTGTAATCGGTTGTRCGTCTTCTTSTTAAGTTCATCCTGAGTCTGTCCKRCATTGTATTGGATAAAAACTTTGTAGTATCTAGAATGAGCTCATTAGTATTGGAATGAACAAACGAAATCGGAACAAACTCACCTGGA
>NZ_RJVQ01000029.1 GCF_003856525.1 Vibrio viridaestus | reverse complement strand
CATCATCGTGTAAGGAGGTGATCCAGCGCCAGGTTCCCCTAGCGCTACCTTGTTACGACTTCACCCCAGTCATGAACCACAAAGTGGCAAGCGTCCTCCCGAAGGTTAAACTACCTGCTTCTTTTGCAGCCCACTCCCATGGTGTGACGGGCGGTGTGTACAAGGCCCGGGAACGTATTCACCGTGGCATTCTGATCCACGATTACTAGCGATTCCGACTTCATGGAGTCGAGTTGCAGACTCCAATCCGGACTACGACATACTTTTTGGGATTCGCTCACTYTCGCAAGTTGGCCGCCCTCTGTATATGCCATTGTAGCACGTGTGTAGCCCTACTCGTAAGGGCCATGATGACTTGACGTCGTCCCCACCTTCCTCCGGTTTATCACCGGCAGTCTCCCTGGAGTTCCCGACTTTACTCGCTGGCAAACAAGGATAAGGGTTGCGCTCGTTGCGGGACTTAACCCAACATTTCACAACACGAGCTGACGACAGCCATGCAGCACCTGTCTCATAGTTCCCGAAGGCACCAAAGCATCTCTGCTAAGTTCTATGGATGTCAAGAGTAGGTAAGGTTCTTCGCGTTGCATCGAATTAAACCACATGCTCCACCGCTTGTGCGGGCCCCCGTCAATTCATTTGAGTTTTAATCTTGCGACCGTACTCCCCAGGCGGTCTACTTAACGCGTTAGCTCCGAAAGCCACGGCTCAAGGCCACAACCTCCAAGTAGACATCGTTTACGGCGTGGACTACCAGGGTATCTAATCCTGTTTGCTCCCCACGCTTTCGCATCTGAGTGTCAGTATCTGTCCAGGGGGCCGCCTTCGCCACCGGTATTCCTTCAGATCTCTACGCATTTCACCGCTACACCTGAAATTCTACCCCCCTCTACAGTACTCTAGCCTGCCAGTTTCAAATGCGATTCCAAGGTTAAGCCTTGGGCTTTCACATCTGACTTAACAGACCACCTGCATGCGCTTTACGCCCAGTAATTCCGATTAACGCTCGCACCCTCCGTATTACCGCGGCTGCTGGCACGGAGTTAGCCGGTGCTTCTTCTGCAGTTAACGTCAAACAATRAGCGTATTAAACTCACTGCCTTCCTCACTGCTGAAAGTACTTTACAACCCGAAGGCCTTCTTCATACACGCGGCATGGCTGCATCAGGCTTGCGCCCATTGTGCAATATTCCCCACTGCTGCCTCCCGTAGGAGTCTGGACCGTGTCTCAGTTCCAGTGTGGCTGATCATCCTCTCAGACCAGCTAGGGATCGTCGCCTTGGTGAGCCCTTACCTCACCAACTAGCTAATCCCACCTGGGCATATCCTGACGCGAGAGGCCCGAAGGTCCCCCTCTTTGAGCCGAAGCTATTATGCGGTATTAGCCATCGTTTCCAATGGTTATCCCCCACATCAGGGCAATTTCCCAGGCATTACTCACCCGTCCGCCGCTCGTCAGCAAAGAAGCAAGCTTCTTTCTGTTACCGCTCGACTTGCATGTGTTAGGCCTGCCGCCAGCGTTCAATCTGAGCCATGATCAAACTCTTCAATTAAAGTTTTT
>NZ_RJVQ01000004.1 GCF_003856525.1 Vibrio viridaestus | reverse complement strand
GTAATGT
The DNA here is from genome assembly GCF_003856525.1 of Vibrio viridaestus. Lineage (GTDB taxonomy): Bacteria > Pseudomonadota > Gammaproteobacteria > Enterobacterales > Vibrionaceae > Vibrio > Vibrio viridaestus. The sequence goes on along the minus strand of NZ_RJVQ01000004.1, from coordinate 355,283 downwards.
AATGTTGAATTGACTGTGCCAAATAATCTTTCTTAAAAAGAAATCTTATTCGATTTGGTCACTCGTATCATTGATAAAATCTTTTGGATGTTTATCCGACGAGTGCCCACACAGATTGATAGGTTTATATTGTTAAAGAGCGCTGAGACACCTTTACTCAAGGTGGAGGAGAATTCTAACCAGATAATAAAAAGTGTCAATCACTTTTTAATTCTTTTTTTCTTTTCCATCGAACACTTACGTTGTCCGTCTCAGTGGGTGGCGATTATAGACAGTTCCCTTTTCGAAGCAAGCGCTAAATGATAAAAAAACCGAAAAACAAGCTCAAACGCACAAGGTTTGAGCTAATACCCAAAGTTTTGTCTACTTTACGCTCATTACCTCTCAAAATCCCTCACTGTATCTAACAAGGAATGCAAAGCTTTGTAGGCATTTTCAATCAATTTTTCTTCCATCCCTAGGCTCATTTCTTTGGAGTAGACACATTTTCCATTAACCCAAGTCATTTTGACCGTTGCTGGCTCTCCGCATAGTAAAGGGGCATAAGCTTGGTCATGACATCCAACCAATCTTGCAGATTGTAAATCGTACAGAACCAAATCAGCTGCATAACCTATATTGATAGCCCCTACTCCTTCTAGACCAAGAATTTTCGCCCCACCTTCAGTTCCCCAACTTAAAACTTTATCAATGCTAGTCGCATTTGCGCCATTTATAGCTCTGTGTATCAACCAACTGAGATTCAACTCCTGTAACATTGATCCACTTTCAGATGAAGCGGAACCATCCACACCAATTGACACTGGCATCCCTTTCTTTTCCATCTCTATGATATTTGCTATACCACTACCAAGGCGGCAATTTGATGTTGGGCAATGAGCTATTCCCGTTTTCGTTTCCGCTAACGTAGCTATATCTTTGCTATCAGCCTGTACAAGATGCGCAAACCACACATCCTTCCCAAGCCAGTTGCACGATTCCGCAAATTCAATCGCACCCATTCCGTATTTGTTTAGTGACTGTTTCTGATCGAATCCAACTTCTAACATGTGTGAGTGCATTTTTAATTTATGGCTACGAGCAAATTCAGCTAATAGACGTAAATCGTTTGGAGTAGATGAATGAACTAATGTTGTTGGAGCAACGACAACTTTCTTCATTGCGTAGGAACCAGACTCATGATGACGTGACACGCTCTCATCTAATCTACGTAGCATGAGATCAATACTTTCTGGTGTAACTCCAGCCTTTAAAAAACCTTTGTGGCTACCTAGAACCGTCGCTCCTCCTCGACACAAAACAAAACGGATACCCATATCCTCTGCTGCTTGCCATACACTTTCTTCTAATTCCGGTGTTGTAGCAGCATGATATAGATAGTGATGATCCGCACAGGTAGTTGTGCCCGATCTAAGCAATTCCCAAAAACCTAACGAGGCAGCATGGTACATAATATCAGGAGTAATATGAGGCCAGAATCGGTAAGGAACACTAGACAGCCAATCACCCAGAGCATGGTTTTGTCCTGCAGGAATGCCTTTCAAAATGGATTGAGCCAAATGATGATGTGTATTAACAAATCCCGGATAAGCGACACATCCTTTTGCATCAATCACCTTTTCACCAGGCAGACAGACTAAGTCCGTTCCCATATCCGCAATAATGTTATCTTCGATTCTAATATCAAGTGTTGAAAAGCGAGTACCTTGGGGGACTAATGCGCCTTTAATCAGATAGTTCATTGCTATTTCCTGTCTCTTTTATTGAAATCGAGCAATGTCCTGGTAGGGATGGCCTACACTAACCGCTTATACTCTCCAAATTCAAATGTATACAATGCAATATACAGACCATATTTACCCCCAGAGAAACCGTCAATCTCATACACCAAATTGGTGCATAACAACAGTATCACGTACCAAAAAGAGGCAAATTCGTCTCTGTATAATCAGCCATTTCTTCTTTTACATTGTATACAAAGAGAAGGATATTATCCGAGCGTAATTGAACATATTGATTCCATTAACCACTCAGTTTAGCCGTTTTGATATCTGGCACGCCAATTGCCTCAATAAACGTGATTCAAACCAACGTGTGAGTAGAAGCGGTTAGATGCATCGGCATCGGGACATTGCTCATGAGAAGTAAATCTATCTAAAAACGATAGATTCTTGTTAAGTGCAAAGGAATACACGGAGCAATTATGAAATCATTAAACACGCTTTTTAAATATTCACTCCCAACATTAGCCATCAGTTTTTCGTCATTATCAATAGCCGCAGATAAAGTAACGTTCCAGCTTGATTGGCTACCTGGGGGGGATAAAGCACCCGTTTATGTCGGCGTTCAAGAAGGTTTCTTTGCAGAAGAAGGAATCGATGTCACGATAAAAGTGGGAAAGGGGTCCAGTGACGCCCTAACTAAACTCGCAGCGGGTCACGCAGATATAGGTAGTTCTGATATTGTTGCATTGCTATCTGCTAAAGCGAATGGACAGATACCCGTAGAAGCAGTTTACTCTTATTATAGTAAAGCGCCTTACGCGTTTTACGTCACCTCCGCATCAGGAATAAATAGTGTTAAAGACGTTGCTGGAAAAACCATTGTCACATCGCCTTTCACTTCAGAAAATATCTTTCTGCCATTGCTATTCAAAAAAAATAACGTTGCTGAAGATAGTGTAAAAATTATTAAAGCAGACCCAGGAGCACTCAACCCAATGCTCATCAGAGGAAAAGCTGACGTAATGATCTCCTGGATTACCGATCAAGCCGATTACGAAACACAAGCAGAACAAGTTGGTAAAAAACTAAAAGTATTACCTTGGTATGATGCTGGTCTTGAATTCTACTCATCCTCTATCGTAGCAAGTGATCGCTTTATTGAATCTCACCCTGACGTGGTAAAGCGATTCTTAGTAGCCTACAAAAAAGCCGTTCAATTTACTTGGGAAAATCCTGAAAAAAGTGCAAAAGATGTTAATGCAATGGTTCCCGAAGTAGATGTGACTGACGCAGTGAATACCATCAATTCTATGAAAGGGTTAGTTTTTAATAATATTACTACCGAGTATGGAATGGGGTCATTTAATCCTAAAAGGTTGAAAGACACCTGGGTAGCAACCGCTAATGCACTCAATATTGATGTTGATTCACTGGATCCAGAAACCGTCGTGAATCGAAACTTCATCTCGAAATAAGCTTAATCACAAAACTCGTTATTTATAGAGATAGTTTCTCGAACTGTCTCTTTAATAAATGGTATTCAAAATTTTTTATAAATCGTAACAACGACTCGTTAGGAATGATTATGTCAGTCTCTTCAAAAGATCTATCTCTTCTTCGCGATACTTTCTCTCTCGCAGAAGACGCGAAAAATCTGGGCATTCATCCATTTGCAGCTATTTTAGTCAACAAAAATGGTGAAAAGATCCTAGAACAAATTAATGGCTACCTTCCCAATAAGGATATGACAGGGCATGCGGAAAGAAAGATCATGACGAGAGCAAGTAAACTCTATTCCCCAGAATTTTTGCAAACATGTACTTTATATATATCCGCGGAGCCTTGTGCTATGTGCGCGGGCGCTATCTATTGGGCTGGTGTTGGCCGAGTTGTCTACGGACTAAGTGAAGCAACACTCAAACAACTCACAGGAAATCATCCAGAAAACCCAACATTAGCATTACCCTGCCGTATCGTGTTTGAATCTGGACAACGTAAAACAGAGGTCCACGGACCGCTACTCGAAGATGAAGCGGCACAAGTTCACGAAGGTATGTGGTCGTAACGAAAACGATGGAGTAGAAGCGGTCTGTAATAGCTATTGGTTATTGCTGGACATTGCTCCAATACAGCGAAAACAAGCAACTATTGGAGTCAATCATGACACACACAAATTATGCATTAGACGAGCTCAACTTTGAATCGACAATCGGTCAATATGGACTGGAGAACAATGAAACTGTCATTCCTGTTATCGATTTGACAGATAGAGAATCTCGCCGAGATCTCATCACAGAACAGCTCTGGCAAGCCGCGACTCAAGTCGGTTTTTTTCAGCTATCCAATCATGGCATAGCACCAAACGATATTGAAAAGGCATTCGATTTAAGCGAACAATTTTTTGCTCAAAGCGAAACATTTAAACAACAGTTTAATCTGAAAGCAGGACAAAATGCAGGTTGGGAGTTTAAAGCTCAAATCCGCCCATCTACGGGTCTTGCCGATCAAAAAGAATCCTATCAAATAACCCTTCCAAGAATGGAATCACTTTGGCCATCGGAAGAGCAACTTTCTGAATTTCAATATCACATGCTTCAAACAGAGCATCAGACATGGGAACTTGGGATGTTTGTCCTATCTTGCTTTGCGGAGAAATTAGGGTTTGATCGTAACTTTTTCACTCAAGCTCACGACCGTGAAAGCGATGACTATCAAAGTACTTTACGTCTATTACACTATTTACCAATGCAGCAAGTGGATAATAATACTCCCTACTGGCGAGCTGGAGCTCATACTGACTTCGACTGCTTAACACTGGTCTTTCAACAAAAAGATCAAGGAGGTCTTCAGGTAGCTGCAGGGAAAGACGCGAAAGAGAATTTGGTCTGGAGTAATGTCCCTCCTAAAGAGAACATTATTACATGTAATATCGGTGATATGTTAATGCGCTGGAGCGATGATAAATTGAAGTCAACGCTGCACAGAGTAAGAATGCCTACACAAGAAGAATCTCAGGGCCCTCGCTATAGTATGGCTTTCTTTTGTCAGGCAAATAAATCAATTACCATTTCAGGTCCTGAAGGAAAATACCCTCCGATAACAGCGAAGGACTATCTGAATATGCGAATTGCAGCGAATTTTAGTGAATAGCACTTGAAACTAAAAAGCTCAGGAATCGCTTCCTGAGCTTTTATGTCTTCGCTTCACATTCGCTGCTCAGCTACTATTGGGTAGCCAATATTTTCCCATCAACCGCCGTCAGCTTAATTGGTCTACCAGGGGTAAATTCTCCAGATAACATAGCCTTGGCGAGTGGATTCTCAACTTCCTGCTGGATAGCTCGTTTTAACGGTCTTGCTCCGTAAACTGGATCGAATCCAACTTGAGCTATCAGATCTAACGCTTTTTCATCCATATCAAGCTCGTAATCTCTTTCATGCATACGTTGACGCAATCGTTCGATCTGAATAGATGCGATAGACTTAATCTGTTCCCGACCTAAAGGATGGAACACAACACTTTCGTCAACCCTATTTAGGAACTCAGGACGGAAATGGTGCGCAACGACATCCATCACCTGGGCTTTCATTTGCTCATAGTTTAAGTCTTTAAAGCCTTCTTGGATCTGACTTGAACCAAGGTTAGACGTCATAATCACGACAGTATTGCGAAAATCGACTGTCCTACCCTGACCATCAGTCAAGCGGCCATCATCGAGCACCTGAAGTAAAATATTAAAGACATCCGGGTGTGCTTTCTCGACTTCATCCAATAGAATCACAGAGTAAGGTTTACGTCTTACTGCTTCTGTGAGATATCCACCTTCCTCGTAACCAACATAGCCCGGAGGAGCACCTACCAGACGTGCGACCGAATGTTTTTCCATAAATTCGGACATATCAATCCGAACCATCGCCTCTTCACTATCAAACATAAAGTTAGCAAGCGTTTTACACAGTTCCGTTTTACCTACACCCGTAGGGCCAAGGAAGAGAAACGAACCAATAGGTCGGTTTGGATCAGATAAGCCAGCACGGCTGCGTCGAATTGCGTTCGATACAACATCAACTGCTTCAACCTGTCCTATGACTCTCTTATGCAGAACGCTTTCCATCTGCAGTAATTTCTCTTTCTCTGCCTCTAGCATTTTCGAAACAGGTATTCCCGTTTGCTTAGACAGAACTTCTGCAATTTCGGCATCTGTGACTTTGTTTCTCAGCAATGTCATTTCCTGCATCTCTGCTTGAGCTGCGAGGTCGAGTTGCTTTTCAAGCTCAGGAATACGTCCGTATTGCAATTCAGACATTCGATTCAAATCACCAGCTCGACGAGCAACGTCCATATCCATACGTGCTTGCTCAAGTTCTGATTTTATATGCTGAGTGCCAGACAACGCTGCTTTTTCAGCGTTCCAGACTTCTTCAAGTTCTGCGTATTCTTTTTCACGCTCGGTAAGCTCTTCGTTCAGAATCTCCAACCGTTTGTTACTAGCATTATCATGCTCATTGCTCAGAGCCTGCTGCTCAATTTTGAGCTGGATAATTCGTCTTTCCAACTTATCCAATTCTTCTGGTTTAGAATCTATCTGCAGACGAATACTTGAAGCCGCTTCATCAATTAAGTCAATCGCCTTATCTGGTAGCTGACGATCTGAAACGTAACGATGTGACAGTGTTGCAGCAGCCACAATAGCGGGATCGGTAATCTCAACATGATGGTGGAGCTCATAACGCTCTTTCAACCCACGTAATATTGCAACAGTGTCCTCAACGCTCGGTTCGTCCACGAGGACTTTTTGGAAACGTCTCTCTAGAGCAGGATCTTTCTCAACATATTGTCGATACTCATCTAGCGTAGTAGCGCCAACACAATGAAGTTCTCCACGAGCCAATGCAGGTTTTAACATATTCCCTGCATCCATTGAGCCTTCACCCTTACCTGCGCCGACCATAGTATGAAGCTCATCTATGAAGAGGATGACATTGCCTTCTTCCTTAGCCAATTCGTTAAGGACTGATTTTAATCGCTCTTCAAACTCACCTCGATATTTAGCTCCCGCAACCAATGCCCCCATATCTAGAGACAGAACTCGACGACCTCGTAAACCCTCAGGAACTTCATTGTTGATGATTCTCTGCGCTAATCCTTCAACAATTGCAGTTTTACCTACACCAGGCTCGCCTATTAATACTGGATTGTTCTTAGTACGACGCTGTAATACTTGGATTGTTCTTCGAATTTCATCATCACGACCAATCACAGGATCGAGCTTACCTTGTTCAGCTCTTTCAGTCAGATCAACGGTAAATTTCTCCAAAGCCTGACGAAGATCCTCCGCATTTTGATCTTTAACCTTTTGCCCACCACGGACTTTCTCAATAGCATCAGTCACCTTTTTCTCAGTGACGCCAAGATCTTTGCATAGTTGTCCTAGTGGACCTTTGTCTTGAATAGCAGCAAGTAAAAAGATTTCTGACGATATATAAGCATCTTGCCGCTTTTGCGCGATTTTATCGCACATATTGAAAAGATACCCAAGGCCGCTTGAGAGCTGTACATCAGCTCCAATTCCAGTCACTTTAGGTAACCGATCAAGTTCTTCACCTAACTTCGAGCGAAGTTGCATCGCATCGACATTCATCATCGTCAACAATGGACGTATCGGACTTCCGTCCTGATCCATTAATGCAACCATAAGGTGAACAGGTTCAATATATTGATGATCACGCCCTAGTGCTAACGACTGAGCATCTGAGATAGCAACTTGAAATTTGCTTGTAAATCGATCAAGACGCATAACCACCTTCCTAATCAAACGACAAAAGAATTAACTGATTAACAAAGTGGTTACTGAGAAGAGGATTTTCAAGGGGTGATGGAATAATTTTAGATTAAAGATTAATCAATTTTTAATCCAGATAAAGGATCCTTGTCGACCTGTAACACCATCTCGCCGATAGGAGTAGAACTTAGTTTCGTCTTTAAACGTACAAAGGCCGCTCAGCTCTACATCGTACACCTCTAACCCAACAAACTTCATCTTTGCAATCAAAGGCAAGTTGCACATCCATTTTCCTGGAGTGCCGGCCTTGGGCTCGAAAGCCGATATCAAGTTTGAGTCTGTTTCAACAAATTGCTGTACGACTTCGTCTCCGACCTCAAAATAGGTCTGGCTTATCGCTGGACCAATCCATGCTGTCACATCTTCAGGATTAGAAAAGTAGGAAACCGCATTACCTAAAATGCCATCAGCTAATCCTCGCCATCCAGCATGAACAGCGGCGACTTCAGTGCCCTGCTTATTAGAAAGTAAAACCGGAAGGCAATCCGCTGTCATCACGGCACACACAATACCGGGAGTCGTTGTAAAAATTCCATCGGCATCTAAGACTTGGTCAGTCCAACTTTCAAGATTCACAACTTTGGTTGAATGAGTCTGATTAAGCCACACAGGTTGAGATGGTAACGCATGGCTTTCCACCAACTCCTGACGATTTTTAATCACTAATTTAGGATCATCACCTACATGGGTTCCCAAATTTAAACCAGAATATTCACCAACAGAAAAACCATTTTCTCTGGTGCTGGCAATTGCAGTTACGCTGTCAGGTAGTGTCCAATCTGGCTTAATCATATTATTCCTAAAACTCATCCAATGGGTTTGCTCTCGCATCCTCTCTCAATGCTTCAGTCATCTGTACCATATCATCAGGAATGGCAGCATGAAACTCCAGCTCTTCTCCGGTGACAGGGTGATCAAATCTAAGCATAGCAGCATGAAGAGCTTGCCTGTCAAATGAACGAATTATCTCGATGAACTCGTCACTCGCTCCTTTTGGAATTTTCACACGACCACCATAGGCGGTATCTCCCAAAAGCGGATGCTGAATATAAGACATGTGAACACGAATTTGATGAGTTCGTCCAGTCTCTAGACGTAGGCGTATTCTCGTGTGTTCACGAAAATGCTCAGCCACTCTGTAATGTGTTACCGCAGGTTTCCCCATGGGTGCTACAGCCATGAGAGTTCGCTTCGTTGCATGTCGACCAATAGGTTTATCAACAATCCCACCGCCCGTCATTCTACCAATAGCAATTGCTTCGTACTCGCGAGTAATATTACGTTTTTGCAGAGCGCGAACCAATTTTGTTTGCGCTGGTACTGTTTTCGCAACCACCATTAATCCGGTCGTATCTTTATCCAAACGGTGCACGATACCGGCACGAGGCACCTCAGCTATCGCAGGGTAATGATAAAGAAGCGCGTTAAGTACAGTACCATCAGGCGTTCCTGCACCTGGGTGAACAACAAAATCCCGAGGTTTATTAATAACGATAATATCGTCATCTTCGTAAACGATATCCAAGGGAATGTCCTGAGCTTCCCATCGTTCTTCATCTTCCAGTTCTGCTAGAAGTGTGATTTCTTCGCCACCGAAAACCTTAGTCCTTGGCTTTGTGACAACTTCACCATTGAGCGTTACCTTTCCCTCAAGCAACCATTCTTTGAGTCGAGAACGAGAAAAATCAGAAAATAATTCTGCAATTGCTTGATCTAATCGTTGACCAAGTTGATTCTCTTTCACTGTATTTTTTAATTCTATCTGCTGAGCCATATCGAACTTTTTGAAAAACTAAGAGACTAACAGTCTCTAGTATGGATAAAATAAGCCGTTATTGTATCCGTTACCTAAAAGAAAGTAACCTAACGTTTTTAGACAGCTTAGACTTTAGATCGATTTATCAAGGAATCAACTTCTGACATGAAATACCACGCTTTATCTGGTTTATTAGTAATCTCTTTACTCGCGGGTTGTTCGAGCAGCAAAAATGTTGTTCCAGATCTGCCACCGTCACAGCTCTATTCTGAAGCAAAACTGTCATTACAAAGCGGTAAATGGACACGTGCTATAGAAAAACTGGAGGCTCTAGATTCTCGTTATCCATTCGGAGCGTATTCCCATCAGGTACAACTCGATCTGATATATGCGTACTACAAGAATGATGAGTACTCACTAAGCATAGCAACGATTGATCGTTTTCTACGTTTAAATCCAACGCACTCACGAGCGGATTGGGTTTTGTATATGCGCGGCTTAAACAACATGGCGCAAGACAGCAGTTTCATGCACGAAGTTCTGGGAATTGATCGTTCGGATAGAGATCCTGAGCCAGTAAAATCTGCTTTCAGTGATTTTAAAAAGCTACTTCAACGTTATCCAAATAGTGTCTACGCAAATGATGCTCAAATGAGAATGGTGGCATTAAAGAATCGTTTAGCAAAATACTACTTAGCGGCAGCAGACTTTTACCTGCGTCGTGAAGCTTGGATAGCAGCAATCAATCGCTGTCAGGAATTACAAAAAACATTTCCTGATACAGAAGCAGCAAGAGAAGCACTTGAGATTCAGCTAAAAGCCTATCAAGAGCTAGGGTTGGATGACGCTGTGCAACGAACTCAAGCTCTTATGCAGCTAAATCCTGCGTAAAAAATAGTGACGTAAAAAAAGCTCCTTTGAGGAGCTTTTTTATTTTATAAACCATCTGATTAAAATTCGTTCAACCATAAACTCAGGTCGAACTTATCCGCTAAAAACGCCATTATTTTTTAGCTATCATAATCCCCACATTACCTAGAATTATTAATAACTCAATGTTTTTCTGCCGCTCTTTTAATGACTCCTTGCTAAAGATCACGTTTGCTATCAACAAATCTATAACCAGACAAAAGTGTGATTCTCATCACACTTTTTTAGCATTAAAACAGTATTCTGAAGTTAAGCCCAAGGGATATTAAACAGAGGAAAGCATTATGAAAATGAATATCACTGGTAAAAACATCGACATTACCTCTGCAATCCGTGCTCACATTGAGGGGAAATTCCAGAAACTAGAAAAATGGCAAGTTGATTTGATTGGTTGTCAATGTAGTTTTAGCGAAGAACCGAACAAACAGAAAAAGTTTGAAGCCGTGTTAACGATACCGAAAGGACAATTGGTGGCTTCTGCTCTACATGAAGACTTGTATACTGCCATTAATGAAGTTGAGCAAAAACTGGAAAGACAATTAAACAAACTTCGTCACAAACCAGAGGCAAGAAGAACAGATACAGTTACTCTTGAAGAAGAAAACTAATATATTCGCCATTTTTGATGATATAGCGCCGTTTAGGCGCTATTTTTCTTGACGCTCCACCACGCCTTGCTTATTGTGTCTGCAAATCAGTTATCAAAGAAATCATTATGTTCGTATTTTCATTCTCATTTAGTTCTAAGCTACTCGATTAGCATTTGAGGCGTAGTAAGATTTAAAATACGAATAAGAAGCCTCCTTGCTGGAGGCTTTTTTGTAAAGGAAATACCTATGACGGCAGAATCTCCCAAATACACTCTGGATGAAATACGTTTACGCCTTAACGAATTGGATGATCAGCTTCTCCAATTATTATCCGAGAGACGCAAGCTCAGCGTCGATGTAGCTAAAAGCAAAGTTACCACTTCAAAACCAGTTAGAGACGCCTCTAGAGAACAAGAACTATTGGTAAAACTTATCACTAATGGCAAAGAAAAGTACGACCTAGATGCTCAGTACATTACAAAAATCTTCCATACAGTGATTGAAGATTCCGTTCTTTTGCAACAGACGTATCTACAAAATCTAGCGAACCCAGAAAGCCACTTGAACCCACATGTTAGAGTTGCGTATTTAGGTTCAAAAGGTTCTTATTCACACTTGGCAACTCTAGAATATTTCAATCGTAAGAATATAGATGTTATCGAGCTGAATTGTGATGGCTTCAAAGACATTACAACAACGGTTGAGTCCGGACACGCTGATTTCGGGATGCTACCGATAGAGAACACCAGTTCAGGCTCAATTAACGAAGTCTACGATTTGTTGCAACACACAACTCTCAGCATTGTCGGGGAAATAACGTTACCGATAGAACACTGCTTGTTAGCGACCTCTGACGTAAGATTAGAAGAAATAAAAACACTCTATTCTCACCCTCAGCCATTACAGCAGTGTAGTGAATTCATCAGCAGAATGAAGGGTGACGTGACTTTAGAATCATGCCTCAGTACAGCGGATGCGATGAAGAGAGTTAAAGCCTTGAATCAGAAAAACAGTGTAGCCATTGGTAATGCATCAAGTGGAAAGCTGTATGGGCTACAACCTATTCAGGGTAATATCGCAAATCAGGCTGAAAATTTTACTCGATTTATTCTAGTTGCTCGTAAACCTGTTGAAGTTTCTCAACAAATCCCAGCCAAAACGACACTCATTATGTCTACACCACAAAAAGTGGGTTCTTTGGTTTCAGCGCTACAAATACTTCAACATCATGGTATTAATCTAACGAAACTGGTATCTCGCCCAATTATAGGTAATCCATGGGAAGAAATGTTTTACGTTGATTTAGAAGCACACCTAAATTCTACTCAAATGCAACAAGCTCTAGATGAGCTAATAAAATGTACAAAACATTTGAAGGTATTAGGATGTTTTCCGATCGAAAATGTAAAACCGACTCAAATTCAATTCAATGAGTAGCTAGTATTGGTTTTTTGCTGCAAGTTTAGCCTAATACTCATACAATAAGCAGAATGTGCTCTGTATAACTAAATAAAATATGACGAGTCAGGGCACATATTAACGTTTCAGTTGGCAAAACCAATAATGTTTATGATATTAACGGGACCAAGGTAGGTCGTAGAGTAAATAACATAAGCTAGGTTAATAACATAATGCATTAGGCTTATGAAAACTATAAAAAAATTAGCATTAACAGTGATGGCATGTCTTCCCATTGTCTCTGTTGCTAAAGGATTAAATATTTATCTTTGGGAAGATACACTCTCCAATAAAGTCTTATCTAATTGGGAAAGCGAGACAGATATTCCTATCAATCGTTTCCATTTTGATAACGATGACGAACGCAGCCTCTTGATGCTAAAAAGCGTTCAACTTCCGTTTGATATCATTGTCCTAGATAATGTTTCAGCCCAAATTTTTGCTCGCCAAGATGCCTTTGAAGATCTCTCAGATCTAAAGGGAAGGAACAATATAGACCCCAAATGGAACGATGTGTGTGGTTCGCACGCTATTCCTTATTTTTGGGGAAGTGTGGGTATTCTTTATCGTAAATCTATTTTTAAAGATAACCCGCCTAATTCTTGGTCAGACTTTATGAATCCGCCAGACAATGTCCGTGGACACATAGGCATCATTCAAGACAGCATCGAAACGCTTCTTCCTGCCATGTATTCTCTTGGCGTTTCTCCGGCTACCGATAACATTGACTCCCTCAAAACTGGCTATGAGATGATGTCAAAACTCAATAAAGATATTTTGACCTACGAATATGCTTTAAGTTATGTACGTAGCCATAAAAACAGCGAAAATCTTTATATGGCATTGGCTTACAGCGGTGATCAGGCGTCATTAAATCGTTTTTTCAAAAATAATGACTGGTCATTTGTAACCCCTGAAGGAGCTCCTTATTTATGGTTTGACTGCATGGCTATCAACAGTAATTCAGAGCATAAAGAAGAAGCAAAAAAATTCTTAAATTACTTAACTCAACCAAAAGTCGCAGCTCAAAATGCGTTGGACATCGGCGGAGCCACACCGAATATAAAAGCCCTGGATTTTTTGCCTGATAGCTATAAAAATGACCGAGCTATTTTTCCCGAACCAACTCGGATGAAATATGCGATTGTCGATCAAGAACTATCTCCGCAAAACCTGAACATCAGAGCAAAAATAATTAATAGTTTGATAACGCAACATGAAGCTAACCCATAGAATTTTATTGCTTATAGCGCCAGTCATTTTATTCAGCGCAGCAGCCTCGACATACATCATTTATGTCACTCAGAAGGACGCTTTAATTAAGCGAACAGACAGTTATTTACAGCTAAATATGGAGAAGCTTGCCGGTTATTATCGTCAAGCTAACTCTTTATTGAGTAGCTATGCTTACACACTATCTAAAAGCGATATCATCCGACATTACTTTTTCCACGAAATCAATCCGTTCAGAGAAATGGAGTTAGTCGATAATCTGCACGAAACCATTCATACACTGCAATCCAGTGATAAAAACTTCGTGGCCTTATCTATTTTAAATGGAAACAAAGACGTCCTATACTATGCTGAGCGTAGCGACGATCCATTTGCAAAAATGGATCCATCCGTGCTTAGTCATATAAAACAGATTTATAACAATACGCATAAAACATCATACGTTGGATACTCAGAAAACTCTGCGGGACAGGGCATTCTCTTACGGTATGATGTCTTGGATACCAAAACATTAGAATCCCCATTAAGTTATAACCAAAACGAAATTTTCTTTGTTGTTGTTTATACTGTTCTCAACGATTTCAATGAACTAAGAAAGCAGATTGAGTTTGATAACAATAGCTCAATCTTTTTTTCAAATTCCCCCATTGAGAAACACGGACTGACACAGAGTGTTGAACTCCAAGATGCGGTCTACGCGACGCTCGACCCAGCACCTTATATTCTGAAGAATAAGCTACACAATATTCAAAAAGACCTTTTACTGGCTTTTTCAGTTTCAGCTTTTCTTACCGTATTACTGCTACTGTTACTTCTGAATAAACACGTCATCAACCCAATTACTAAACTCGACCTTCAGTTACGAGAAGTAGAAAGCAACAAGCGACGTAATATCGAGGTTCTTGGTTCCAATGACGAGATTGGGCGACTCTCTTCCCGCTTCTACGCAATGTATGCAGAGCTTGAAGATACTTACCGTAAAACCAAAACACTTGCTGAAAATGACCACCTGACGAAGCTAGCAAATCGACACCAGTTCCAGCGCCATGCTGAAATGGTACTAAGTCAGGAACAAAACCATATCTGGGTTTTATACATTGATTTAGACAACTTCAAATATGTAAATGACAAATATGGACATCAAATTGGTGACACTTTACTCATCAATTTTGCCGATCACGTCAAAAACCTTTGTATTACATTCTCAAAGTCGCATCAGGTCTATGGATTAGCATCAAGGTTATCTGGAGATGAGTTTGCCATTCTGCTGTATTCATCATTTGATTTACCAGACTGTGCAGATGAATTCGCGCTAAGCCTATTGAAGCCTATTCAGAACCGAGCAACATCTCCTATTGGTAACTTTCCAATTACGGCAAGTATTGGAATAGCTACCTACCCAGAGGATGGGCAACAAATAGAAAAACTGCTTTCTAATGCAGACACTGCGATGTATCAAGCCAAAAACGCAGGTAAAAACCAGATCGCACACTACTCTAAAGAACTGGATAAAGTTGTTCAGCGAAGAGCAAACATTGAGCGCGCTTTGCGTGCTGGTAATTTTAATGATGAATTTAGCTTGGTGTACCAGCCCTACTTCGCCTGCAAGGATAAAAAAGTTTGTGGTTTTGAAACATTATTAAGATGGGAATCGAAGTCTTTGGGTGAAGTGTCACCAGATGAATTTATTCCGATAGCTGAACAAACTGGACTGTTTGCTAAAATAGACCGTTGGGTTATTCGTCAGGCGTTTAAGGAGTTTCATTCAGTACAAAGCTCTCTAGAACGACCGTATAAAATCGCGATCAACTTGTCTTCTGCAGAGCTGAACTCTATGCAGCTCGCCGACTACATCAAAAAATACGCGGAACAATACACCATTCCAACAAACCTAATCGAATTTGAAATAACCGAAACGTTTGCAGCGGAAACACAAAGCTTCCCATTATTACATGAGCTATCTAACCATGGGTTTGGCTTAACAATTGATGACTTTGGTTCCGGATATACCTCTATAACGCAGCTTGTACAGTATCCAGTTCAAAAGATTAAACTGGATCGCGTCTTCCTCGATACACTTATTGCGAGCAATAAGCAAAATGTTGTAAAACCTTTGATAGAGCTTTGCCACTCACAAAATATGAAGGTAACGGCAGAAGGTATTGAAACTGAGGATATGAATGATTGGTTAACAGAATACCAATGCGATTATTTACAAGGTTACTTCTTTGGTAAACCGCTTAGTCTGGCTAATTTATCTCACGATGCCCTATACGCAAACATTTTAGAGAAAGAGGTTTGATATGAAAAAAGTAATTGTCGCCTCGTTAAATCCAGCCAAGATTCAGGCGGTTGAGAGTGCATTCAGTCTTGCATTTCCTTCACAGAACTTCGAATTCATTGGTATTAGTGTGTCTAGCGACGTGTCAGCTCAACCAATGACAGATAAAGAAACATTATGCGGGGCAAGAAACCGGGTGAGAAATGCGAGAAAATCAACGCCTGGGGCTCTGTTTTATGTGGGGTTAGAGGCCGGCTTTGATAATAATGCTACGTTTGCCTGGATGGTTATAGAATCACAAGAATTGCGGGGTGAATCGAGATCTGCGAGTTTACCCTTACCATTGACGGTAATTAAACAGCTTAAAAGTGGCCATGAACTAGGTGATGTCATGGACGCATTATGTAATACGAACAATATAAAGCAGAAAGGTGGCGCCATCAGTATATTTACTGATGGCGTGCTGACAAGAAGTAGTGTTTATACTCAAGCTCTGATTTTGGCTTTAGCACCGTTTCACAATTCACTCTTTACCAAAACAGACTGCTAGCGTTTTTCGAGTAAAAGAGAAGTCAGCACAGACTTCTCTTCATTATTAATACCTTTAAGTTCGTTCGAACCTCTGGTAATTGTCGCCACTCCAACCCCAAGCATTTGACTTATCTGTCTCTGAGAGAGATCCCCTTTTAATAACTCACATACAATGTTAACTCTGGAAACAAGGGTGTCTCTTTCATCAGATGTCATCATCATAGTTAACAACATCTCGTAGTTACCTGAATCGACAGATTTTTTTACTAAATCGAGAAAAGATTGCCAATCTTCAAATTCTGGTTTTGGTGACATATTTGTACTCGTTAATTGATACACTCCCCTATTTTAGAGAATTAAAACTCAAATGGAATTAATATTTTGTCGCAACTTCCACAGGACGAAGAAAAGCCTTCTTCGTATTGAGAAGCTTACGGTAATAGATTTCGAACATTAGGATGTTTTGTACGTATCCACGGGTTTCTTTAAATGGAATACTTTCAATAAATCGATAAACATCTAGCTGACCTGAGGTTTGTTTCAGCCAGTAATCAACTCTTCTTGGACCAGCATTGTAAGCAGCAAATGCCAGTATCCGGTTACCGTCATACTTTTCCAATAACTCGTCTAAATATCGAGTACCAAGTTCTATATTTTTCTCCGGGTCATACAGATCGGAGCGCTGACGGTACTCTAATTGATACTTTCTTGCGGCATACTTCGCCGTATCAGGCATAAGTTGCATTAAACCTCTTGCACCAACAGGAGATTGAGCCGTTCGATCCATTGCACTTTCTTGTCGCGCTAAAGACATTAACGTCACAGGGTCAATATTGTATTTTTGCCCAAAACGATCAAAATCATTTTTATACGCTATCGGGAATCTCAGCACTAAGTTATCCCATAAACTGCCTTTGATGGAGGCAATGATCGAAAAATGATACCAGTGAGCATCCTTAGCGTAATAGGCAAGAGATTGCTTTTCAGCCAGATTGGCGCGAGATAATAACCAATACCACTCACTTTTCGCAGCAGCCGATTTATCGCGTAACACCAACTCTCTAATTCTGTTCAGACTTGTTTTGAAACGATCAATACTGGCTAACTTTGCAGCCGCCGGCTGAGCTGGAAAGTCAGGTAACTGATCGAGTACTGTCGCAGCCGCAGCACTATAAAAACTGCGTTCATTAACAATAGACTTCAATCTTTCTTTTCCAGCGGTACCATCACCCATTTGTATTTCTGACTGAGCCTTCCAAAATTGCCAACGAGATGAATTGAGCTCTTCTGGGCCAAACTGATTTATCCAGTAATTAATCTCTTGCCAATCACCAAACTTGATCGCCAGCCGAACCCGCCTCTCAATTAGCGCATCATCATGGCTTCTTTCAATAACGGAGTCTCTCCATTTTGCTAATGGTTTTAATGACTCATTGTCGGCTTTGTATAACAACCGACTTGCAACGTCTTTTTGTAACTCTAATAGAAAATCCTGAACTTGTTTATCTGAGGTATCCAGAGAATGAGAAAAATCATTCAGTAAGGCATAAGCAGAAGATACGTCCCTTCTTGCCAGCTTATTAAGAGATAACTCAATCAAACGGCGATGCGGCTGATCAGACTTACCTTGAGTAAAATCCTTAATAACCGATTTAGGAGATTGATATGCTGCCATGATTGCTCGGGCAAACTCTCTATTAGGCTCGGTAGAAACTTTTCCCGATAGATACTTCATTAGAGCGTATTCGTCGCTGTCGAATGACAACAACATTCGCTCAATAATCAAGTCATCAGATATTTTGTTGTGTTTTTCCCAATACCCAAAAAGATTATCGCAAGTACTTGATACGCTGTGACCTTGTAGCCATAACTTCTGAGCACCTTTTAATGCATCACTCTTTTTTCCAGCATGATACATAGCGGTATAGTAGTAACACTGAAATTCTTCGCCTTTCGGTTCATCTTTTTGAAATGACAGAATAACGGACCATTTTTTGTCGTTCGCTAACGCACGAAGATAAGGAGCACTGATTCTGCCCGAGAATGGAAATTCTTCATGGCTATCAATAAAACTACGCACAACGATGGGTGGCTTTTGATCCAAATTGACGAGCATAGCCCGGTAATCGAGATAGGGGGACAATGGATAAGAGGAAAGTTTATCCTTCACTTGATAATACTTTTCGACCTGATTTCTATCTAACCAAGTCTGAGCCTGATCATACAGATCTCTCTGCTCTTTAAGAGTTAATGGTGCACCTAAGACAGAAAAGCTATATAAACCCACAGACAACGCGGCTCCAGCCAGCGGAATAACTCGACTACTCCAAAATGCCATTATTATTAATCCTTTACGTAAAGACTTTGCCGATATTTAAACGCTCTATAATAGAGATAAATTAACTTGTTCATAGAGCTGGTTGATTAAATTAACAAAAAATTCAAGCGACATTGAACTTCTGCTCATAATTCCTTTTAGTGAGACTAATTTCATATTTAACACACTAAACTTATTTCTCTGTTGGTTCAATTCCGATTTAATTAGTATAGAATATCCGATTTGATCCATAGGCAAATATTAGGAACAATCGGCGATGGCTGAATACGTTTATACCATGTCGAGGGTGAGCAAAATCGTGCCACCTAAGAGACAGATTCTTAAAGATATTTCACTTAGCTTTTTCCCTGGAGCAAAGATCGGTGTACTAGGTCTAAATGGTGCCGGTAAATCTACGCTGCTTCGAATCATGGCGGGTATCGACAAAGATCATGATGGTGAAGCTCGCCCGCAACCAGGACTGAACGTTGGTTATCTCCCACAGGAACCTGTGCTTGATGAAACAAAAACGGTGCGTGAAGTGGTTGAAGAAGCTGTTTCGGACGTAACTAACGCACTAAAACGCTTGGACGAAGTATACGCAGCCTATGCCGAACCGGATGCTGACTTTGACCAGTTGGCGAAAGAACAAGGCGAACTAGAATCTTTAATCCAAACTAAAGATGGGCACAACATAGAAAATATTCTTGAACGTGCAGCTGATGCTCTGCGTCTACCTGAATGGGATGCGATTATCGGCAAACTTTCTGGTGGTGAACGTCGTCGTGTTGCTATCTGTCGTCTGCTACTCGAAAAACCAGATATGTTATTGTTGGACGAACCGACAAACCACCTAGATGCAGAATCAGTCGCGTGGCTAGAGCATTTCTTATGTGATTACAACGGAACTGTTGTTGCGATTACGCACGACCGTTACTTCCTAGATAATGCCGCAGGTTGGATTTTGGAACTTGACCGTGGTGAAGGTATACCTTGGCAAGGAAACTATACTTCATGGCTAGAGCAGAAAGATGCTCGTTTGAAACAAGAAGCATCCCAAGAGAAAGCTCGCCAAAAAACAATTGAGAAAGAACTTGAATGGGTTCGTCAGAATCCAAAAGGTCGCCAAGCAAAATCAAAAGCGCGTATGGCAAGATTTGAAGAACTGAATAGCTCAGATCACCAAAAACGTAACGAGACAAATGAACTGTTTATCCCACCAGGTGAGCGTCTGGGTGACAAAGTTATCGATGTCAGTAACCTAACTAAATCGTTTGGTGATCGTGTACTTATCGACAACTTATCTTTTAGCATACCTAAAGGAGCTATCGTTGGGATTATCGGGCCAAATGGCGCAGGTAAATCAACGTTGTTCAAAATGCTAAGTGGTACAGAGCAGCCGGACGCAGGGACAATTGAAGTTGGTGATACGGTTAAGATTTCGTCTGTCGAGCAGTTCCGTGACAGTATGAATAACAAAAACACGGTATTCCAGGAGATATCAGAAGGCTCTGACATTATAAAAATCAATAACTTCGAGATTCCAGCACGAGCCTATTGCTCTCGCTTTAACTTTAAAGGTGTGGATCAACAAAAAGTTATTGGTGAACTATCTGGTGGTGAGAGAAACCGTGTTCACTTAGCAAAACTGCTTAAATCAGGCGGTAACGTATTACTTCTCGATGAACCAACCAACGATCTGGATGTTGAAACGCTACGAGCGCTTGAAGAAGCACTACTTGAATTTCCTGGCTGTGCAATGGTGATTTCACACGACCGCTGGTTCCTAGACCGTATTGCTACCCATATTCTAGATTATCGTGATGAAGGTAAAGTGAACTTCTACGAAGGTAACTACACTGAATATTCGGAATGGCTGAAGCAAACTCTGGGTTCTCAGGCAGCAGAACCTCATCGCATTAAATATAAGAGAATTGCGAAGTAACTCGAACAGTTAGCGTAAAAATGACATTAAAAAGCCGCAATATTTGCGGCTTTTTTATTCTCCACACTACAATAGGTATATTACGCGTAACAAATTCAGAAAAATAGAGAAGCTTGTATGACCAAAGAGAGAAGACAGTTTCAAAGAGTGCTATATCGTGCTCCGGCATTAGTTACTCAAGGGCAAAAAAGAGTCGCTACAACAGTTCAAGATTTGTCATTGCACGGTGCTCTACTCTCCATTATTGATGAACCTATACTGGATTCCAGCAAACCTGTTGATATTGAGTTTCCACTACCAGAGAGCGATATTGTTATTCAGCTAACGGCAAATATCATTCAAATGACTGACAGCACTATGCGAGTATCAATTGATCATATTGATATAGACAGTATTGCTCATTTAAGACGGTTAGTTGAATTGAATATTGGAGATGACTCACTGCTCCACCGAGAATTAGAGCATTTAATAGAGATCGGAGACGACGAATAAAAAGCCCTCTCAGGGCTTTTTATTCTTAATTTATTACTTAACCACGATGAATAGAATCATTGGCATGTTTGAGTAAGTTTTGGCTTTCCAACATAAAACGCTTTGAATAATCACCAAACCAATCACTTACGTCTTTAAAGCTATCGACAAATTTTTGTTTATCATTATGATTGAGTAATTCTACCGCTTCAGATAACCGACTGTGGAAACGCCTAATCATTTCGACATTCTCTTCAGAAGATAAAATAATATCTCCATACAAGTTAGGATCTTGACCGAATAATCGCCCTACCATCATCAGCTCTAAGCGATAAATAGGTGAACTTACCTTTAATAGCTTGTCGAGATTAGGGTTTTCCTTAGAAAGATGATAACCGTAAACAAATGACGTAAAGTGTCGCAACGCTTGAATCAGAGACATCGCATGATCATGTTCTTCTGCTTTTAATTCACAAAGACTTGCGCCCCAAATTGAACATTGATCAATTAACCATTGGTAATGCTCTTTACCTCTTCCGTTGCAATGCACGATAACCTGTTTTGCTAAGCTAGGCACATCAGGCCCAAACATCGGATGAAGCCCTACGACCGGTCCCGAGTGCACTTTCATCATTTCAGCTAGTGGTTTGGCTTTTATCGATGTTAAGTCGCATAAAATGCAGTCACTCGGTAATCCTTTGAGCTTAGATATTACCTCCAAGGTCAAATGAATTGGTACTGTAACAACGACAAGTCCCGCGTCCGATAACATTTCATTGGCATGTGCCCAGTCCTGACTGCCCAGAATCTTCACGTTATACCCTGAGAGCCTAAACATTCTGGCGAAAAGGCTACCCAATTGTCCTTTTCCTCCCACAATAACAACGGATCGAAGTTCAGGTTTTAGACACTTAAATCCTGCATCTTTCTCGCTACTATAAGATTCACGCATCGTACGGCGCAAAATATCTTCGATTAACTGCGGTGGAACACCTCTTCTTTCAGCTTCTTCACGGCGAGAAGCCAACATGGCTGCTTCTCGGTCTGGAGCATAAATAGGTAAACCATGTTTACTTTTCACTTCTCCAACCTTCTCAACTAAAGCGAGACGTCTAGCAAGCAATTCAACCATTTGCTTATCAACATCATCTATTTGATTTCTGAGTTCGTTGAGTTCAACAGCCATTAATAATCCCTTTATTATTTAATACGATCTTCTAAAAATGGAATGAGTTCTTTATGAGCATGACGTAACAACGTATCCGTCGTTTCCCAGTCAATACAAGCGTCAGTTATCGATACACCATATTTCATCTCAGATAATGGTTGATCAGCAGACTGGTTACCAGCATTGATATGACTCTCAATCATCAAGCCAATAATGGATTTATTACCTTGGCGAATTTGATGAATGGCATCTTCGGCAACCAGTGGTTGACGACGGTAATCTTTACGAGAGTTAGCGTGGCTACAATCAATCATTAAAGAAGGCTCAAGCTTGGCATTGTGCATTTCTTCTTCGCATTCAGCAACAGAAACTGAGTCATAGTTGGTCTGTTTACCGCCACGTAAAATCACGTGCCCGTTTCGATTACCTTGTGTTGTAAGCAGCGCAACTTGACCTTCGGTATTAATTCCCATGAAACGATGGCTAGACGAAGCGGCTTGCATTGCATTGATTGCGGTCGATAGACTTCCATCCGTACCGTTCTTAAAGCCAATTGGCATAGACAAGCCACTCGCCATTTCACGGTGTGTTTGTGATTCAGTCGTACGCGCACCGATAGCCGCCCAACTAAACGTATCAGAGAGGTATTGTGGACTAATTGGGTCCAAGGCTTCCGTTGCTAAAGGTATTTCCATCTCAGCTAACTCAACCAAAAGTTGTCTACCTAAATGAAGTCCATGCTCAATATCAAATGTTCCATCCATGTGAGGATCATTGATTAGACCTTTCCAGCCAACCGTAGTACGTGGCTTCTCGAAGTAAACCCGCATAACAAGGTAAATTTGGTCTTTAAGTTCTTCTGAAAGCTGCTTGAATTTTTTTGCGTACTCGCGCGCTGCATCAAGATCGTGGATTGAACAAGGACCACAAACCACTAACAAACGGTGATCTCTTTTGTGAATAATATCAGCGATCGTTTTACGAGCTTCTTTGACAAAGTCATGTGCTTTGTCACTCAACGGAATTTTCTCTTTTAATTCATTGGGTGTTATTAGTACCTGTTGATCAATGATATTAATGTCGCTCAGTTCATTCTTTGTCATAACGCACCTATGTATAAAATTATTTACACCCAATATTAAAAGGTATCAAAATTACTGTTGAGCACAAGATAACATCGAAATAAATTAAATCAACCGTAAAGAAATAAAAACATTAAATGTAAAATAATATTTACACTACAAATACAATACGTTTTATTCAGATGAAGATAACAAGTTACTGATTTGTTTCTTGTCTTATCGATTGCATATACCGTAAAGTACCTGCAGTAACTCAAGAGTCAGTAATATGGATATCGTCTTATCTCTTCTCCAGCAAATGTGTGTCTATTTAGTATTGGCTTACATGCTGAGTAAAACACCTATATTTTTGCCCATACTCAATATTTCACCTCGATTGGATGTCAAGCTAGCAACCTACTCACTCTTTTCGCTGTTTTGTATTTTAGGAACGTATTTCGGCTTACAAGTTGATGATGCCATCGCCAATACCAGAGCCATCGGGGCAGTGATGGGCGGACTGTTTGGGGGACCCATTGTTGGAGTTGCTGTGGGGTTAACAGGAGGATTGCATCGATATAGTCTGGGAGGATTTACCGATGTCGCTTGTGCAGTATCGACTACAGCCGAAGGTCTCATTGGTGGGCTTTTCCACCTTTACTTCGTACTGCGAGGACAGAAAGCACTACTATTCAACTCATGGGTTGTTTTTGCCATAACTCTTATTGCCGAAATCACCCAAATGCTATTGATCCTCTTAATTGCTGAACCTTATGACAAAGCATTCAGCTTGGTATCAACCATCGCAGCTCCAATGATCATTGCAAATTCTGTTGGTGCCGCCCTCTTCATGAGTATTCTGCAGGATAGAAAAACCATCTTTGACCAATATTCAGCTACATTTTCCCGCAGAGCATTAAGAATTGCCGAACGTACTGTTGGAATATTGTCCGAAGCATTCACTAACGAGAATGCAGATAAGGTTGCTCGAATCATCTACGAAGAAACTAACGTTGGCGCCGTTGCCATTACTGATAGGGAAAAAATTCTCGCGTTTATCGGGATTGGTGATGACCACCACTTACCTAATTGCCCTATTTCATCAAAAAGTACCATTCAATCCTTGGATGAAAATAGAATTATCTACCTTGATGGCAAAGAAAAATCCTATCAATGCTCAATCTCTTCTGAATGTAAACTTGGCTCAGTACTCATTATACCGTTGAGAGCGGGAGACCGAGTAATCGGTACCATTAAACTCTACGAAAGGAAAAGAAAACTCTTTTCTTCGATCAATATTGCGATGGCTGAAGGCATTGCCGAACTGTTATCGAGCCAAATTTTATACGGCGAGTATCAAGAGAAGAAAATTCTATTATCAAAGGCTGAGATCAAACTGCTGCAAGCTCAAATTAATCCCCACTTCCTTTTCAACGCATTAAATACGATCAGTGCTGTGATTCGTAAAGATCCCCGCGAGGCAAGAAGCTTAGTTCAACACTTATCGCAATTTTTTCGTAGCAACCTCAAGCAGAATGTTGAAACGGTGACACTGAAAGAGGAATTGGAGCATGTAAATTCTTATCTAACTATTGAGCAAGCCCGCTTTAGTGACCGTCTGACTGTATCAATTGATATACCAGACGAATTATCCGATATTACTTTACCCAGCTTTACCCTTCAGCCATTGGTTGAAAACGCGATTAAACACGGTACCGCTAACTTACTCAGTGATGGTCAAATAAAGATCTACAGTAAAGTCACATCGCTAGGACACAAAATTATTGTTGAAGATAATGCCGGAACCTACTCGAAACCAGAAAAAGAGAATTCAGGTCTGGGAATGCAAATAGTCAGTCAGCGACTCATTCACTATTTTGGCGAGCGATCTAAATTACTTGTTGATTTTCAGCCTGGTCAATATACAAGAATGACGTTTTTACTTCCCTTCAGCCAATAGTAGAGAGTCCCATGCTTAGCACATTAGTAATAGATGATGAGTTGTTAGCCAGAGAAGAATTAATTTCTCTTATAGAAGATTACCAAGAGCTAAATGTGATTGGTGAGGCAAGTAATGCAATTGAAGGGCTCAAAAAGATTAATCAATTAAAACCCGATGTCGTTTTTCTCGATATCCATATGCCCCAGATTTCTGGAATGGAATTACTGTCGATGCTTGACCCGGACTCTATGCCATTTGTCATTTTCGTGACGGCCTATGACCAATATGCGATTCAGGCGTTTGAGGATAATGCATTCGACTATCTGCTAAAACCAATTCAGGAAGAACGTTTCTCAAAGACGATCAAAAAACTGCTCAAAAGAACCAACCTACAACAAAATACAGCCGCGATTGTACCAAAGTCGCTCGAACAAATACCATGTGTAGGTCTTAACAGAATATTAGTCATTCCGACCGTCGATATTGAATTTGCATTCAGTGACATTTCAGGCGTGCATATAAAAACGACAAGTCAGACAGCCACCAGTCAACTGACATTAAAGCAATTAGAAGATAAAACCTCTCTCATTCGCTGCCACCGACAATACTTGGTCAGCGCCAAAGCAATAAAAGAAATAAAATTACTCGACAACGGATTGGCAGAAATAGTGACTCACGGTAACAACAGCGTGCCCGTGAGCCGGCGTTATTTAAAGACAATAAAAGAAACGATTGGTATATCTGGTTAAGAGCTCTTTTCGATAAGAGAAAGAATAGCGCTATTCGCTTCTTTCCATTCCCGAGAACTCTGCAATTCATCAAATGTGAAACGTTTCTTTTTCAATAAATGAGTTGCGCTAGGGACATCTAAGATAGGCAAATTATCCAAGACTTCAATCGCAGCTTCAGGACGGTTACAAACCAAGATCATATCGCATCCGGCAGCCAACGCCTGATGGGAACGCTCGACCACATTTCCCATTACAGCAGCACCTTCCATACTTAAATCGTCAGAAAATACGATCCCCTTAAAGCCCAAAGTCTTGCGTAATACTGTTTTTAGCCAGTATTCAGAACCACTCGCGGGCTGTGAATCATAGTGAGAATACACAACATGAGCTGGCATCATTGCATCGAGTAATTGATTCTCGATATGCGATTTAAATATTTTCATATCCTGCTCAAAAATAGTATCCCTTGCATCAGTAGGAAGCTCTTTGTGAGAATCCTCCAGAACGCCGCCATGACCAGGAAAGTGCTTCCCAGTTGTCGCCATACCTGCTTTTTTCATTCCTTCAAGATAAGCCTTGCTATATCGAATCGCCTGACTTATATCCTCACCAAAAGATCGATCGCCGATTGCTCGACATTCGAAGCCAATATCTAAGACTGGGGCAAAACTCAAGTCAATATCATGAGCGATCAATTCGGCAGCCATCGTCCAGCCTGACTGTGACGCTATTTCTTCACTTTCGCCAAACATGGCGTAGTGTTTTGCAGCTGGGATAGGTGTAAAACCCTGACGAAATCGTTGAACACGCCCACCCTCCTGATCAACACCAATTAAGATTGGTCTTTTGGCTGCTTTTCTAATTTCCGTTGTTAACGCGCACAACTGCGCATTGCCGTGGTAGTTGCGCGCAAATAAGATGACGCCACCCACAGTTGGGTGCTGCAAAATTTCTTTTTCCTCTGCAGAAATTTCGTAACTTGCGACATCAAGCCAAAGTGGTCCCATGATAACTCCTCAAGCTCAGTTGATGGTGAGTACCGTTCATCTGTTAGCCATAGTATTTTGTTAAGTTTGGACTGTCTTGCAGTCTCTATAATATAGTGAGATTATTCAGATTATATATTGATTACAATGGTTTTCTCTTACCACAGGGATAATAACAATGTCGGGTGAACTTTATGTTGGCGTGATGTCCGGAACCAGTCTGGACGGAATAGATATCGCTTTAGTCAACATTGACCAAAATCGTATCGAATTCAAAGGCAGTCACTTTATGAGTATGCCTGAATCAATAGCTAAGCAATTGAAGTTACTCGCATCCAACCACAAAACTGCCCTCCAGCAACTCGGTGAATTAGACCATCAACTCGGCCATTTATACGCAGATGCTGTCAATCAACTGATTGCTCGTTCAGAATATTCTACGCACGATATTACGGCCATAGGATGTCATGGGCAAACCATATACCATAGCCCAGATGGCCGTTTCCCGTTTACCATGCAAATCGGAGATGCCAATATCATTGCAGCAAAAACTGGAATTCAGACGGTCAGTGATTTTAGACGTAAAGATATGGCTCTTGGTGGTCAGGGAGCACCTCTTGTGCCCGCCTTTCATCAATTTTTGTTTTCTGCTCAAGAATCAACTTTAGTAATCTTGAATATTGGTGGGATTGCGAATGTATCTGTAATTGATACTGATGGGACAACGACAGGGTTTGATACGGGGCCTGGCAATGGAATTCTTGATGAGTGGTGTGAGTTACATACAGGGATGCCATTCGATAAAGATGGGATGCTCGCAAGAGAAGGTAAAGTATCGACCACGTTACTATCTGAGATGTTAACCGATGACTACTTTTCTAAACCTGCCCCCAAAAGTACTGGTCGAGAGTATTTTAATCTCACCTGGTTACAATCAAAGCTACAAAAGATTGACAGTGCAATACGCATTGAAGACGTGCAAAGGACCTTAGTTGAACTGACCGTTACTTCGATCATAAACGCTCTCTCGCCGTTCCAATCTGATAAAAAAGCGACACTGCTGGTTTGTGGTGGCGGGGTTCACAACCCGGTCATAATGAGTCAGTTGAAACAAAGCTTAGACTCTTGGTCTGTCCAAACAACCAATGAATATGGTATTGATGAGGACTTTATGGAAGCGATGGCATTTGCCTGGTTGGCTTATTGTAGAGTTCATCATTTACCAGCGAATTTACCGGCAGTCACCGGAGCAAAATCAGCAACGACCTTAGGCTGTATTTACTTACCTGAATGATCGAGGACCATTATGGCTAATGATTCATTATTAAACGCTTTATCACAATTAGTCTCAGAAGGACGAAATCCAGAGACAATGGATATCGACCTTCTATCCTCATTTGAAATTGTCGAACGCCTAAACCAGCAAGATAAAACCGTACCTTTTGCGGTGGAAAAAGTGTTGCCTAATATCGCACAGGCCGTTGATGCAATTACGCAGAGCTTTAACAACAATGGTCGTCTGATTTATTGCGGTGCTGGAACCAGTGGACGCTTAGGCGTACTTGACGCATCCGAATGCCCACCTACGTTTGGCGTCTCAGATAAAATGGTTATCGGGTTAATCGCAGGTGGAAAAGAAGCGATGTTTACCGCCCAGGAGGGGGCTGAAGACTCATCGGAACTCGGCGAGCAAGATCTTCTCGCAATTAATCTAACAGCAGACGATGTCGTTGTTGGCATAGCAGCGAGTGGCCGAACCCCTTACGTTATTGGTGCCATTGATTATGCCAATCGAATCGGAGCAACAACCGTCTCTGTCAGCTGCAATCCTAACTCTCCAATCGCTTTATCCGCATCAATCGCAATTTCTCCAATTGTGGGCCCTGAAGCGCTAACAGGGTCAACTCGTTTGAAGTCGGGAACAGCGCAGAAACTCGTACTTAATATGCTCACCACTGCGAGTATGATTCGACTCGGTAAAAGCTATGAGAACCTCATGGTTGATGTTAAGGCAACGAATAAAAAGCTTGTCGCCAGAGCAATAAGAATTGTTATGCAAGCGACCGATTGCTCCAAAACCAGAGCGGAGTCTCTATTGGAACAAAGCAATAATAATGCGAAAGTCGCTATATTGATGGAACTGGCGGGTTTAACAAGTCAAGAAGCCGAAAAGCAACTGTTTAACTCTGATGGTTTTTTGCGAAAAGCCGTTCTGGATTCAAAGGAGAGCTAATGCTCTCCTCTCTTTTATCTTAATTTACATTCGCCCGCGGTTATATTGTTCCCAGCCTCGTTTCCATTCCATACGGAAGCGATTACCGCTTTTTAGGCCGTCACAAACGCCCTCATAGTACTGTCCATTGAGGCCAATTTGATAAGCGAAGTTAGGATTGCAATACTTATCGACACCGTCCATATAGCCTTCATCGTATTCAGATTGGTTAACGAGTCCAAGCTCAGCCAGAGAACGGTTAGAACGCTGATTCAATCCAGCAATACCATCGTTGTAACCAATTTGATACCAATCCCCTTCCTTAGCCAAATCTTGGTCTGTTGATGAACACCCGGCTAAAAATAAGAATCCCAACACCACCAACCATTTTTTCATAAGACATTACTCTTTATATTCTGATAGTTACAACTATGCCACCAATAGCACCATCAATGCCAGTACTAATCTACTGAGTTCTGAAAACCGCTTAAGTCGTCACATCGCCACTAAAACGACTATTCGACCACTGACTCATTCAACGACTGCAATTGTGCATAGCAAGCGATACTCTTCATAGTGACTTATTAGAAATATAACGTAACGAAACAAAAGGATCCTACTATGATTTGGTTTTTAACATGCGTTGCAGCACTGATAGGGGGCTATTTTATTTATGGCGCCTTCATCGAGCGTATCTTTGGTATTAAGGAAAACCGCCAAACACCAGCCTACACACAACAAGATGGCGTTGACTATGTACCGATGTCGACACCCAAAGTTTACTTAGTTCAACTTCTTAATATCGCAGGCGTTGGTCCAATTTTCGGTCCTATCATGGGCGCGCTGTATGGCCCAGCTGCCATGTTATGGATTGTTATTGGCTGCATATTTGCCGGGGCTGTTCATGATTACTTTTCGGGCATGCTGTCGATTCGTAACGGCGGTGCATCTGTTCCTACTATTACTGGTAAATACCTTGGCAATGGCGCCAAACATTTTATGAACATCTTTGCCATCGTCTTGTTATTGTTAGTAGGTGTGGTCTTCGTTTCAGCACCAGCAGGAATGATCACTAACCTGATTAATAATCAAACCGGTTTTCATATTAGTGGCACTGTAATGGTTGTCGCCATTTTTGCCTACTACATTCTCGCGACTATCGTACCCGTGGATAAAATCATTGGTCGTTTCTATCCCCTTTTCGGCGCACTGTTGATATTCATGTCTGTAGGATTACTCATCGCTATCGGCGTATCCGATCAACATTCCGTCATGTCTGATTTTAAAGTGACCGATATGTTCTCCAATCTTAACCCTAATGATATGCCTCTATGGCCTGCGTTATTCATAACTATCGCATGTGGTGCGATATCAGGATTTCATGCAACTCAAAGTCCTTTAATGGCTCGCTGTATGGAAAATGAAAAGAACGGTCGTTTTGTTTTCTACGGTGCCATGATTGGTGAAGGTGTTATCGCTCTTATCTGGTGTATGATCGCTCTTTCCTTCTTTGGTACATTAGACGGACTGTCTGAGGCCGTTAAGAATGGCGGTCCAGGAAACGTTGTCTACAGTTCATCTTTCGGTCTGCTAGGCGTTTTCGGTGGTATCCTCGCTTTCCTTGGCGTTGTCATTTTACCAATAACATCTGGTGATACAGCGTTCCGTTCAAGCCGTTTGATCTTAGCTGAATACTTCAATATGGAGCAAAAAACTCTACGTAGCCGTTTAATGATGGCGCTTCCACTATTTGTCGTGGGCGGTGCACTAACTCAAGTTGACTTCGGTATTATCTGGCGTTACTTCGGCTTCGCAAATCAGACAACGGCTGTTGTGATGCTTTGGACAGCTTCAGCTTATCTGGTACGCCACAATAAATTGCATTGGGTTAGCACAATCCCTGCTCTATTCATGACAACAGTCTGTATCAGCTTTATTCTGAATAACAGTACATTAGGATTTGGTCTGCCAATGCAGGTATCGACCATTCTTGGATTTGTTGGTGCCATCGCTGTATTTGCTTATGTTCTTAAAGCAGCAAAAGGAAACAAAGGTGTCGATTTAACGGAAGTTGACGAGCCAAAAGCAGCCGACAAAACCAAAACAGCCTAAATTAAACTTACTTAAAATAAAAAGCCTCCCAAACTTGGGAGGCTTTTAAATGCACTAAAAACAAATTAACTAACCTGCTTTATCTGTAATTCTTTAGGAACTTCAAAGAACATATTTTCTTCACGTCCCAAGACTTCTTCGACTTCTGTTGCACCGAATGCTTTGATTTGATCGATGATTTGATTCACCAATTCTTCAGGAGCAGAGGCTCCCGCGGTAACACCAACTAATTTGGCATCAGCAAACCAGTTTTGGTCAATATCTTCAGGGCAATCGGTAAGATAACCAGGCGTACCTAACTTTTCAGCTAACTCCTTTAATCTAGTAGAATTAGAGGAGTTTTTAGAGCCGACCACGATCATTAAATCGACCTGTTCAGCTAAGATTCTTACCGCATCTTGTCGGTTTTGTGTTGCATAGCAGATATCATCTTTTCTAGGCCCCTGAATCTCAGGAAAAACTTCACGTAATCGATCGATAACATCCGCAGTTTCATCTACAGACAACGTCGTTTGACTCACATAGTGAAGATTAGACGGATCTTTTACTTTTGACTTTAGTGCATCCACGTCATTTGGTGTCTCAACCAAATACATTCCACCCTGGTCACTTGCATACTGCCCCATTGTGCCTTCCACTTCAGGGTGTCCTGCGTGACCAATTAAGACCACTTCCATATGTCTGCGACTGGCACGGGCAACTTCCATATGAACTTTTGTCACTAGCGGGCATGTCGCGTCAAATACCGTTAACGCGCGCTCTTTAGCCTCGTTACGTACAGCTTGAGATACACCATGTGCCGAAAATATCACAATGTTATCATCTGGAACTTCGCTGAGCTCTTCAACGAAAATAGCGCCCCTCTGCTTTAGCCCTTCCACAACAAAACGGTTATGAACCACTTCATGGCGAACATAAATTGGAGGCTGATACATTTCTAAAGCGCGGTCTACAATACTAATGGCTCGATCGACACCAGCACAAAAACCTCTTGGATTTGCTAATAAAATCTTCATTGTATTGCTCATCAAATGTGTTCTTTCATTAAAAAATTACTATCACTAATCTACAGATACTATTTCAACGTCAAAAATAACATCTTGCCCGGCGAGAGGATGGTTAAAGTCAACAGTGACTGATTCGCCCTCAATAGCAGTAATGATTCCAGGGATCTCCATACCATCCGGACCAGAAAAAGCCATAATAGTACCGACTTCAACGCTATCCGCACCAGCAAATTTCGACTTATCCAAATGATGGATATTATCAGGATTAGGGAGACCAAACGCATCTTCAGCGGTCAGTTCAACAGAACGCTTCTCACCAGCATTCAACCCAACAAGATGTTGCTCAAAATTGGGACTTAAGCTGCCATCTCCCATCACAAACGTGGCTGGCTTTGACTGATTATAAGTTGAATCGGCAACAGAACCATCTTTGAGCTTAATGGTAAAATGCAATGTCACTGTGGAGCTACTGTTTATCTGACTCATTTTATTTCTCTTTCACGTTGAGTGCGCGTTATCTTCAAACGACGCTGATTCTTTTTATAACAAAAGCGCCATCTGAATCAACAGACAGCGCTTATGGGTATTACTCAATATAACGAATCAAGCCTGTACTTCTTTTTTTCGAAAGCCATCAAATACGAGCATAACGGCCCCAATACAAATTGCACTGTCCGCTAAATTGAAGGCCGGGTAGTGAGTATTGCCAATATAAAAATCCAGATAATCAATCACGAAACCATGAACAATTCTGTCGAATACGTTACCAACAGCACCACCGATAATCAGAGCGTACGAACAATTATGCCATTTTTCTTCTGCGGGCAATTTGCGCATCCAGTAAGCCAAAAGTAATACTACTAAGAAGGCGATCCCCGTAAATAACCAACGTTGCCAACCAGATTGATTACTCAGAAAGCTGAATGCGGCACCAGGATTGTGGACATAAGTCAGATTAAAAAACGGCAATACTTCAAGGCGATTCTCCCATCCATACCCCATCGTATTCATAACAACTAACTTAATACCAATATCTGCAATAAAAATAAGCAGCGCTAGCCATAACCAGCGCAGCCCAGATTGCTTAATCGAAAGCTTAGACATGAAACCTCTTAAGCGAATTTACGAACTTCACCTTCACCTTCAACGTTAGACACACAACGACCACAAATAGTTTCATGTCCGGCGATTGTGCCTACGTCAGGAGTATGGTGCCAGCAACGCTCACATTTCTGATTCTCTGTCGCTTTAACATCAACAAACAAACCAGCCATCTCGGTTTCCTGAGCAGTTTCTGTTTTCTCATTCAAAGACTTAACTTGCGCTTTAGACGTTAATAGAACAAAGCGAAGTTCATCTTCAAGGCTATTAAGCTTAGCCGCTAAAGCGTCATCAGCATACAACGTTACTTCAGCCTGCAAGGAGCCACCGATGGTTTTATCGTTTCGAGCGGCTTCAAGTAGCTTATTCACAGAGCCACGAACATGCTGAATCTCTTTCCAAAATGCATTATTGAAGACCGCATCAGTATCAACAGCAAACAAGCCTTCATACCATTCACTTGCAAAGACAAACTTACCACGTTTTTCACCTGAAGCGTCCAACTCTGGCATCGCATTCCATATCTCATCGGCAGTGAATGACATAATAGGAGCCATCCAACGCACTAATGCTTCAACAATGAAATACAGTGCAGTCTGACAGCTGCGTTGAGCGTGTCCGCCGTGTTTAGCCGTATATTGGCGATCTTTTATCACATCAAGATAGAACGAACCCATCTCAATTGAACAGAAATGCATTAAACGCTGAACAACAGCATGAGTGTTGTATTCATCATAAGCTTTAATAATTTCTTGCTGTGCAGCTAAAGCCTGTCCAACAGCCCAACGATCCAACGCAACCATTTCATCCGCAGGAACAATATCGGTCGCTGGATTAAAGCCATTTAAGTTCGCAAGTAAGAAGCGTGATGTATTACGAATACGGCGATAAGAATCAGCACTACGTTTCAAAATTTCATCTGATACGGCAACTTCACCAGTATAGTCAGTTGATGCAACCCACAGACGTAAGATATCTGCACCAAGCTTCTTCGTTACATCTTTCGGTGCAACAACGTTACCAATTGACTTAGACATTTTACGTCCTTGTCCATCAACAACGAAACCGTGAGTCAGAACCTGCTTATAAGGTGCCTTACCTTTCATCGCAATGGATGAAATTAATGACGACTGGAACCAGCCTCGGTGCTGATCGGAACCTTCCAAATACATATCAGGTTCATTACCATGAAACTCTTCACGATTATCGACAACCGCATAGTGAGTCACACCAGAGTCAAACCACACATCAAGCGTATCTAGTACTTTTTCGTATTTCTGAGCATCTTCAATACCTAGCAAAGCTTCTGTTTCTACATCCCACCATGCTTGAATACCTTTTTCTTCAACAAGTTTTGCAACCTGCTCAATAAGCTCAACTGTATTTGGGTGTAGTTCTGCTGTCTCTTTATGAACAAACAGAGCGATTGGCACACCCCAAGTTCTCTGACGAGAAATACACCACTCAGGACGTCCCTCGACCATACCCTCGATACGGCTTTGACCCCACTCAGGCATCCATTGAACACCTTTAATCGCTTCAAGAGCTTTAGAACGAAGTCCCGCTTGCTCCATAGATACAAACCATTGTGGTGTTGCACGGAAAATAATCGGTGTTTTATGACGCCAGCAATGTGGGTAACTGTGCTCGTATTCAACGAAATGGAGCAATGCGTTCTTTTCTTTTAGGACTTCGACAACGGATGCGTTTGCTTTAAATACATGCTGCCCTGCAAATAGCTCAGTATCAGGAAGATAAACACCATTTGAACCAACAGGGTTAGCCACTTCGAGGTTGTATTTTTGACCAACCACAAAGTCTTCTTGACCATGTCCAGGAGCGGTGTGAACTACACCAGTACCAGAGTCAGTGGTTACGTGATCACCTAAGATCGCAGGAACAGTAAAATCGTAGAAAGGATGACAGAACTGTAAAAGTTCAAGCTCAGAACCTTTTGCATAGCCCAAGAACTCGTAGTCAGCAATGCCAGCACGTTCCATAACAGACTTAGCAAGCTCAGTCGCAACAATTAAACGCTCTGGATGTTCACCTCGGACTTGAACAACAACGTATTCTAAGTCTTCATGCAGACATACTGCGCGGTTTGCTGGTAATGTCCAAGGGGTTGTTGTCCAAATAACAACAGAGAGTTCACCCTCGCCTTGAGAACCATCAAAACGGAATTTAGATAACACAGCATCAGCATCATTCGCTTTAAACTTAACGTCGATTGATGGTGATTTCTTATCTTTGTATTCCACTTCAGCTTCAGCAAGAGCCGAACCACAATCCGTACACCAGTGAACTGGCTTGAAGCCTTTCAGTAAGTGTCCATTGGATGCAATTTTACCCAATGCGCGAATAATGTTTGCTTCTGTAGCAAAGTCCATCGTGCGATAAGGCTTATCCCATTCGCCAAGGATACCAAGACGTTTGAAGCTCTCTTTCTGACCTTCAACCTGACTTGCTGCATATTCTCGGCATTTTTCTCTGAATTCAGCCGCAGTCACTTTTTGACCTGGTTTACCGACTTTCTTTTCGACCATCAATTCGATTGGCAAGCCATGGCAATCCCAACCAGGAACATAAGGTGCATCAAAGCCTGAAAGCGTTTTGGATTTAATAATAATGTCTTTAAGAATCTTGTTTAGTGCGTGACCAATATGAATATCGCCGTTGGCGTATGGAGGGCCATCGTGCAAAATAAATGATTTTTTACCTTTTTTCGCTTTACGGATCTCACCGTAAAGATCTTCGGCATACCAGCGGTCAAGCATACCTGGCTCACGTTTAGCCAGATCGCCGCGCATTGGAAACCCTGTTTCAGGTAAGTTCAGGGTATCTTTATACTCACTCATCGATTCTTAATTCCGTTATGTTGGGCGAAGTTAGACATTATGCTAATCAAATTAGCGATTAAACTGAAGCAACCACACCCTTGCTGCTTCAGCATCCAATTCGATTTGTTTCTTTAGTGCATCAAATGATTCGAATTTTACCTCATCTCTTAACTTGTGTAAGAGAACGACTTCAAGCTGGCGTCCGTATAGGTTCCCTGAAAAATCAAACAAGTGAACCTCTAACTGTTGCCTGACACCATTCACTGTCGGGCGTTGACCTATATTGGCGACGCCACCAACAGGTGTATCCCCCAAACCCAAAGCCTGAACAACAAATACGCCTGAAACGGGAGATACACACCGTTTCAAAGGAATATTAGCCGTTGGGAAACCGATAGTTCTTCCCAACTTACGTCCGTGAGAGACTCGACCACTGATACTATAGTCACGACCGAGCATTTCGCTGGCCGCGCTTAATTGATTATGAGCTAAAGCTTCACGGATAGCAGTACTGCTTACTCGTGACGATTCAACGCAAAAACTTTTGGTATTCACAACATCAAAGCCATACTTTTCACCTGCTTCTTGAAGCATTGCAAAGCCGCCTTTTCTGCCTTTACCAAAACAAAAATCATCGCCAATGACGAGAAACTTAACACCCAAACGCCTTACCAACAAGTCGCTGATAAAAGTCTCTGCATCTAAATTGGCAAACTGTCGATTAAAGTTGACACACAATAACCGATCAATATCCAGTTTATTCAACTGAACGTATTTATCTCTCAAACGAGTTAAACGAGCCGGCGCTTTATCTTGCGCAAATAATTCCATCGGCTGAGGTTCAAACGTCATAACGACAGAAGGTAGTCCAAGCTCTTTGGCTTTTAAAGAAACCTGCTTCAGTACCGCCTGATGACCTAAGTGAACACCATCAAAGTTACCAATTGTCATCACACATCCGTGATGACTACTGCTGATATTATGTATGCCTCGGATCAATTCCATGAAGTCTGCTATTTACCTACTACCGTTTATCTCTAGCTAAAAACCGACGGATTATATACTAAACCGCTTTAGTCTGTCGCCGCTTTTAAGTCTTTTGGTCGAATTCCTAAAAGAACCAGAATGACAAGATAAGTCACAACACCTGCGCCGATCATAGTGGCCAGCGCATAGGCTCTGTGTAACAAATCCCAATCCAACCAAGTTTGCATATCATGAAGAAGGTACCAAATCACCGCGACCATTCCTATAGCTGCAATCAATAATCGGGCAATAAAGAAGATTGTTTTACCACTCATTTTGTAGACCCCTGCTTTATGCAGACCTTGATACAGCATGGACATATTAATGAGAGCGGATAATGAGGTCGCCATTGCTAAACCAATATATCCGTAAAACCAAGCAAATATAGCGTTAAACACCATATTAGTGACCATCGCTACAATACCAAATTTTACTGGTGTTTTGGTATCTTGCCTTGAGTAGTAACCTGGAGCTAAGACTTTGATCAACATAAAGCTAAGTAAACCAGACGCGTACGCTAATAGTGAAAGTGAAGATTGCTCAACATCAGAAGGTGAAAACTCTCCACGCATAAAGAGAACCATGATCATTGGCTTTGCCAGAATCATCAGACCAAACATGGCAGGAAGACCAAGTAAACAGACCATTCTCACGCCCCAATCCATTGTGTGAGAAAAGCCTTCCGTCTGAGCATCAACGTGTTTACGAGATAATGCTGGAAGGATAACGGTAGCAATGGCGATACCAAATAAGCCTAAAGGGAACTCAAGCAAGCGATCTGAATAGTAAAGCCAGCTTATAGATCCTGTCTGCAGGAAACTGGCAATAAACGTATCCAAAAGTAGATTTATCTGACTAACCGACACACCAAATAATGCGGGGATCATTAACGTTCTAATTTTTACGACACCCGGATCCCTCCACCCCCATTTAGGTTTTACCAAGAGACCCGCTTGCTTTAGAAACGGAATTTGGAAAACAAACTGGATCAAGCCTCCCAAAAAGACACCAATAGCCAGACCAATCTCAGGTTGAGCTAATTTCGGAGACAGGAATACAGCACAAGCAATTATTGCGACGTTAAGAAATACAGGAGTAAAAGAAGAGACGGCAAATTTACCTAATGTATTTAATATTGCTCCAGACAACGCAACAAAGGTGATAAACCATAAATAAGGAAACGTTATTTTGAGTAGTAAACTGGCAAGTTCAAATTTTGGGGCTGCAGGCCCATCATTTAACCAGTCCATAAACCATCCTGCACCAAAAATAGCAGTCACTACACCAGAACCAATAATACCAAGTATCGTCACCAACGTTACGATAGCGCCGAGAGTCCCTGACGCCTTTGCAACTAACTCTCGGGTTTTATCCATATCACCCTGAGCATGACTTTCCGTTAAAACAGGAACAAAAGCTTGAGAAAAAGCGCCTTCGGCAAAAAGCCTTCTTAAAAAATTGGGAATTTTATTGGCAAAGAAAAAAACGTCGGCACTCGCGCCGGCTCCCATTAAATTTGCGACCACGACATCTCGAACTAACCCCAAAACACGTGACACCAACGTCATAGCACTAACGATCATGCCTGACTTAATTAGACGCTTACTCACCTAAACCTCAACTCATAAAAATGCTAGCGTCCAAATTTAACCTACAAATGTTCGATTAACGCTAGATAAGTATTAGCATTCAAAAAAAAATACTGTTAGAATCCCGCCATCTTAACCGTGAAGGCCTTTCGACGCCAAAGAATGTTTTGCGCCGACGGGTTTTTGCACAAATCATTTGACATTTAAGCGCAAATAGTGGATATTCCCTGCCCTTAAAATGTCACTGAACTAATGTTTTTTGGGAGTAAGACCCTTGGCAAATAGTAAATCTGCTAAGAAGCGCGCTATCCAAGCTGAGAAACGTCGTCAGCACAATGCTAGCCGTCGTTCTATGATGCGCACTTATATGAAGAAAACTGTTGCAGCTATCGAAGCTGGCGACAAAGAAGCTGCAACTGCAGCATTCGCAGTAGTAACACCTATCCTTGACCGTATGGCGACTAAAGGCCTTATTCACAAGAATAAAGCAGCACGTCATAAGTCTCGTTTCTCTGCTGCAATCAAAGCTCTTTAATTTTGCTTTGATGAATCACAGAAGTGATAAAAAAAACCGGCTATTGCCGGTTTTTTTATATCTGGATTTTCTCAAAAATTTAAGAACAGTAGATATCGTGTAGCAACTCAATCATTCGTTTCACTTCGTCACTCTTGAGTGAGTAATAAACTGTCTGAGCTTCTTTGCGAGTCGTTACCAGTTCATCTCTTCTCAGCCACGCTAAATGCTGTGACAAAGCTGATTGACTTAATGATAGTTTATCGCTCAGAGCCCCTACTGATAACTCAGTTCCTAACAGCAAACAAAGAATCTGTAAGCGTCTTTCATTCGCCATCGCTTTTAATAAAACGACCGCTTTCCCTGAGTTAGTCTCCATCTTTTGCAGGTCAATCATCTGAATTCCCCAAACATATGAGCATAACTTTATATGCTATACATATGTGCATTTTTAAAGTTCACACATTCTCAAAAAAAAGAAGCAGATACTCAATATAAAATTGAATATTTACCGTCTCAGTTTTGATTCTTTCGGTTAAAGTCTCGGTTTTTCACTATGTAAAAAACGATGTTCTTAAATTTAACAGTGAAACAATTTTCTTAAGTCAGCGTTACATAAATTTTTCACCGATGGATGCTGAATCATTCGCTCAGCAAAAATAACGTAGTACTCCTCTTTTATAGAAGGTATCTGACCAACGACATTGAGCTCATCTGACGATTTATGTTCCGTAAAGAAGGATGTCGGTGCAATAAAAATAGCGTCCTTATGGGATTGAGCAAAAGCCAACATTAGGGCAACATCATCGAACTCACCTAAGATATCAGGTTGGATACCTTGCTGATCAAACCAATGAATGATATTTCTCCCCATGGCTGTTCGGCTTCCTGGTATCAATAGTTTTTTTGAAGAAAGAAACGTCGTAATGTCTGAGTCATATGTGTGCCCCCCATAAGTGAAAAAGCTCATTACACTCTCACCTAACTTCTTACTAAAAAGACCAGGACTACGTGTAGAATCAATAGGACAATCGGATAAAATCATATCTAACTTATGCAAAGACAACTGCTCAAGTAGCATTTCATGAGTAGACTCAAAACAGCGCAGATGTATTTTGCTTGACTCAGGAATGGCGTGAGACAGTATCTGACTTACCAAAGTTTTAGATAATGCGTCAGCCACACCCACATCAAATAACAGATTAGAGCGTTGACTGTAGTTAACTATATCAAGCATTTCATAACTTAAACCAAACATCCGATCCGCATATTTGTAGACTAACTGTCCCAGCTCCGTAGGCTCAATACTTCGCCCGCTACGTTTTGTTAGTTTACCGCCTAAGCGCTCTTCCAAAGATTTAATTTGTCCAGTAACCGTTTGCGGGGTCAGAAAAAGAGCATCAGCAGCTTTGGTCACAGATTCATTTTTGCAAACCATCCAAAAGTAATACAGATGATTATAATTTAGGTGTGACATCTCACTTCTCCTACAGCAATAAGCCATTAAAATTCGTAATATATATGTATTTAGCTAAATTCTATCGGAATTTCCGAAGTATAACATGACAATAAGATGATCAATATGTGACAACTGCCACTACTCTCCCAAAAACAACACCAGAACACCACATAAAAACCAAATAAAATCAGTTACTTAACAAAATTACAGTTCACCAATGCATTTACATAGGCAATTATTACACTCTGTAATATTACTGAAACATTAACCATCTACTATCGCGTCGTAATTAAACTAAAGGTCATAACAGACCCTGGAGAGAACTCAATGATGAACCAAGCGACTGCGACCACGGCACCAGTTTCTGCGACAAAAAGAACTCTGCGCTGGGCCAACTTGGCATTCATGCTTTATCTTTTGTTGCTTGCTGTAGCAATGGTAGGAAGCGGATTTAAATTGGCGACGGGAGACCAAGCCAAAGTTTTATTTGAATTTGCGTCCCACCCTATCGCAGGCTTAATGATTGGTCTTGTTGCAACAGCATTGATCCAATCT
The DNA here is from genome assembly GCF_003856525.1 of Vibrio viridaestus. Classification (GTDB taxonomy): domain Bacteria; phylum Pseudomonadota; class Gammaproteobacteria; order Enterobacterales; family Vibrionaceae; genus Vibrio; species Vibrio viridaestus. Next base: position 313,902 of record NZ_RJVQ01000004.1, on the reverse strand, counting down.
TCCAGCACCGTGACATCAATTATTGTCGGGCTTGTTGCTGGCGGTCTGCCTGTCGAAACAGCGATTCCAATGATCATGGGAGCCAACATTGGCACTACTGTCACAAACACTTTGGTTAGCTTGGGACACATCCGCAATAAAGAAGAGTTTAAACGCGCTTTTGCCAGCGCAACGATTCATGATTTCTTCAACGTACTCGCTGTTTTAATCTTCTTACCACTAGAAATGATCTTTGGTATTTTAGAAAAAGTATCTCATTGGTTAGTTTCTCCATTTTTGGCGACTGGCGATATGAGTATTAAAGGTATTAACTTTATCAAGCCGATAACCAAGCCTGTCATAAGCGCGATAAAAGAACCTTTTGCGACATTTGGTGATACTCTGGGTGGCGTTGCTTTAATCATTATGGGGATTGCTATCATATTCGTTGCAATCACCGTTATGGGTAAGCTCATGAAGAGCCTGATGGTAGGTCGAGCTAAACATATCCTTAAAAGTGCAATTGGTCGTGGGCCTTTACATGGTATTGCTTCAGGAACAATTGTTACTGTATTAGTTCAATCATCGTCAACGACAACCAGCCTTATGGTTCCACTAGTTGGCTCTGGCGTATTAAAAGTAAAAGAAGTATACCCGTTCACTTTGGGTGCCAATATAGGTACTTGTATTACAGCTCTACTTGCTGCCACAGCCGTTTCCGGTGAGTTTGCGGTGTTCGCACTACAAATCGCTCTGGTACACCTATCGTTTAATATATTGGCAACAGTACTAATATATGGTGTTCCTTTCCTAAGAAACTTACCACTCAAAGGTGCGGAACTGATTTCAGAGATGGCAGTGAAAAATAAAGCCGTAGTATTTATCTACCTGCTAAGCGTGTTCCTGATTTTACCAGGTGTGATTTTAGCATTAACGGTTTAATCAAGCTCTGATTGACAATAAGACATAAAAAAGCCCTCATATTTTAAACTGAGGGCTTTTTTTATTTTGAGAGTTAGTCACTACACGGAGAATGGGTAGCGGATCGGATCATGAAACTCGTATCCAGTTACCTCAAAGTCATCCAGTGTTACCCATGTTTCCAAATCTTCCAGAGACTTTATGTCCGGATTGATAGAAAACTGAGGTGCTGGTTTAGGCTCTCTTTTTAACTGGACATCTTTCATCAAAGCAAGCTGATCTTCATAGATATGCGCATTCACAATCTTGTGATAAGCCAGACCCGGTTTCTTACCCGTAATCTGAGCCATCAACGCAAGGAATACATAGACTTGTACCATGTTGAAATTAAGTCCTAACGGCACATCACAAGAACGCTGAGTACTATTTAGATACAACGTATCACCAAGCAATGAAAAGTGATGACTGTACATACATGGACGTAAACATCCCATATGAAATTCACCCGGATTGTAGAAATTCAGGATTTCTCCACGATCATCAACTCCACGGGTAAGATCATCAACAATTTTTCTAAGTTGATCAATATGGCCACCATCAGGTTTGGCCCATTGACGTCCTTGTACTCCATAAACTCTGCCCATATCGTCAGTCCCTTTACGATAGGGATTATTGAGCCATGCCTGATTGTCGTTTGAATTCGCATCCCAGGTTTTAGTCCCTAAGTTACGAAAGTCTTCAGCACTGTCATAACCTCGAATGTAGCCAAGTAATTCAGCTACAGCTGACTTCCAAAAACTTTTCCTCGTTGTAACGAGAGGGAACTGATTCTCTGCAACATTATAAGTTAGATCAGCATTAATGACGGTTAAACAGCGTTTACCAGTCCTTTCATTCTCAATCCATTGTCCTTCATCGACAATACGCTGGCAAAGTTCTAAATACTGTTTCACTACTCTACTTCCTCACTTAAATCTTTTGTGTTGCACTCTGGTTACATTTATACGCCCATATTAGCAGAGCCACACCAGCTAATAGCATTGGGATCGATAATATTTGTCCCATCGTAATCCCGCCAGCAAAGAAACCAAGCTGAATATCAGGCTCGCGGAAACACTCTACGATAATTCTAGCGATTCCGTAACCAATCAAGAAAAGTCCTGAAACCGAACCCGCAGGTCTCGGTTTTCGGATAAAGGCGTTCAAGATGAAGAAAAGAACAATACCTTCTAATGCCAATTCATAGAGCTGCGATGGGTGTCTCGGTAATGGTCCTGCTTCTGGGAAAATCATTGCCCAAGGAACGTCAGTTACCCTTCCCCATAATTCACCGTTCATGAAGTTTCCAAGCCTTCCCAAACCTAATCCAAATGGTACGAGAGGAGCAACGAAGTCGGCAACACCAAAAAATGTTCGGCCATTTTTTCTCGCATACCAAAACATCGCAGTGATCACGCCAAGTAATCCGCCATGGAAAGACATTCCACCAGTCCATATTTTGAATAAATATAGCGGGTCTTGCATCAAATACTCAAAGCCATAGAAGAGCACGTAGCCGAGACGGCCACCGATGACGACTCCGACAAAACCAGCAAATAACAAATCAGAGACTTGTTGTCTTGTCCAGCCACTGTTTGGTTTATCCGCTCGTCTATTCGCAAGCCAGGTTGCGAACAAAAATCCTAATAAATACATCAACCCATACCATCGAATGGAAATGGGACCGATCGCGAACAGCACTGGGTCTATATTAGGAAAGTGGAGATATCCTTGGGTCATAGAAATAAAACCTTTTGTTATTCTGAGTCAGGCCTAACGGAGTAACATATTTATGGAAACAAACATCAGGAATACAGAAAAGACTCTCTTTAAAATGGGGGTGGGTAACGTAGTCGCAAGCTTCGCCCCAATACGTGTCGTTAATATTGAAGTACATGAAACAAATAAGAGCGCAGGTAAATAAATATACCCAAGACTATATTCAGGTAAATTGTCTAAATCCGAACCATGCCATATAAAGCCGATCATGCCAGAGATAGCAATAAAACATCCACAAACAGACGATGAACCAACAGCCTTTCTCATTTCTACACCATGCCGGTTGAGAAACGGTACTGATAGCGCTCCGCCCCCGATACCCGCGAGACTGGCTATCGTACCAATAAAGATACCGCTAATCGTAGTGACGGTAGCACCGGGCATAGGATGGCTTGCTTTCGTTTTAATCGAAAGAAACATCTGAATAGAAAGAAGAAAAACAATAATGCCGAAGACTTTAGGTAAGTAAGATCCGGGAATCCAATCAGCTAACGAAGATCCACAAAGTCCACCGATAACGACTCCCGGCATTAAGTATTTCACCGCAAACGTTTCAACATTACCTAATTTGAAATGGTTGAAGGCAGAAGAACCTGAGGTAAGAATGATCGTCGCCAACGATGTTCCTAACGCAAACTGCATAGCATTTTCTGGTGCGATACCAACTTGGGGAAGCAGATACAACAAAGCGGGCACCACTACAAGCCCGCCACCAATACCTAATAAGCCGGCAAGTACACCGACGATACAGCCCAAACACAGTAATTGGACAATTAACTCTATCGTTATCATTGATTACATCTGCTATTTTTTACCCGCTCTAATGAAGCCAGCAAAATCGTGTTCCTCAAAATAGTTCGCCATCATACTATAAATATCGCGACCATAGGATTGCGTTAACGTCTGATCGACCAGTTTTTTTAGTTCTTTGACGCTAGAATGCCGCAGAAGATACTTAACTTTGGCCACGTTAGAGGTGTTCATACTCAGTTTTCGGTATCCCATCCCAACGAGTAAAAGTGCACCAATGGGGTCGCCAGCCAACTCGCCACAAACACAAACATCCAGAGACTTCTCCTCGCACACATCAATAATGTGCTTCATTGCTTGAAGTACCGCAGGATGTAATGACTCATAGACATCAGAAACACGAGCATTGTTCCGATCAACCGCCAATAAATATTGTGTTAAGTCATTTGTCCCAACCGAAACAAAGTCGATCCGCTCCGCGATAAGAGGCAGCAAATACAGCATTGAAGGCACTTCTACCATGATTCCAATCTTAGGTAATGGTATCTCTTCATCAAGCTCACTTACCTCTTGATAAGCTTGTTGAATCAATGCAATGGCGTCGTCGAGCTCAGAAACACTGGAAATCATCGGAAGCAAAATCGATAAATTTTTCGATAAGCTACTCGCTCTCATCATAGCCCGAAGCTGAATCAGAAAAATGTCCGGATGATCTAAAGTAAACCGGATACCTCGCCAACCAAGGAAAGGGTTATCTTCTTCAATCGGTAAATAAGGTAACGGTTTATCTCCGCCGATATCCAAAGTACGCATAACGACTTCCTTACCCGGATAACTTTGTAATACCTTCCGATAACGTTGCAACTGATCTTCTTCAGACGGGAAACTTTGCTGTAAAAGAAACGAAATTTCTGTTCGATATAACCCCACACCATCGACGCCCTGGTCGACAGCAAGACTTGTATCCGCACTCAACCCCGCATTCAGCATCACTTGAATTCGATGATCATCTTCGGTTATTGCAGGCTCTGGTAAACCTTTATTGGCCATATCAGAGAGTTCACGCTCTTCTCTTGCAAGCGACTGATACTCTTGGACCAGAGCCCTATCGGGTTCAACATAAATTGCACCGCTATACCCGTCGACAATACCTCTTTTACCACTAATCTCATCAAGATTTAAGGTGACGCCCATAACGGCGGGAATCCCCATTGCTCTCGACAAAATGGCCGCGTGCGAGTTTGCCGCGCCCTCGAGAGAAACTACAGCAAGAAGCTTGTCTTTAGGTATACTCGCAAGTATTGATGCGGTCAGTTCGCGTACAATCAGGATAATTGGGGTTTCAAGCTCGTATTGCTCATTTTCACTGTTATATAAAAAGAACAATAAGCGCTGACCCAGCTCCTTTACATCTTGAGAGCGTTCACGAAGATAAGGATCCGACATACTGGCAAAGCGTTCAGAATAACTTTCTACTACTTGCCGAACGGCCCAATCGGCTCGATCGCCAGCCAAAATACGCTCTTTGAGGTCATTCCTCAGCAAAGGATCATTGAGTAAGTGAGTAAATAAATCAAAGATAGCCAGCGTGTCTTTATTGATATCGCTGTCTAACTTTTTCCGCATCTTCCGAAAATCAGCGAGAGCACTATCAATGGCTTTGCCAAGCCATTCCTGCTCTTTGGTTGGGTTAACGCTGGATGCAGGGAGCACATCGTCTAGCAGTGGCTGACTGTTATCCCACCAGTACTCACCAATGGCGACACCAGAAGAAGCAGGGACTCCGGTGTATAGAATTTGTTTTTTAGGCTTCTTCGACACACTCCAGACACCCTGTGTCTGTGCTGACGCCATAATAACCGCAAGCTGAGCTGCCAGTGTGACCAGAAATGATTCTTCGGTTTCATCGAACTGTCTTGGATCGCGTTGCTGCACGACCAACACACCAAGAATCTGCTTTCGATAAATGATCGGAGTGCCAAGGAAACTGTGATAAATTTCCTCACCTAACTGTTTAAAGTATTTAAAATTAGGGTGTGTCGATGCCTCAGCTAAGTTAAGAGGTTCGGCTGAACGCTTGACTAACCCAACCAAACCTTCGTTATACCCGATATGGATCTTATTTCCTTTGAACTTAAGACCTTGGGTAGCCATTAACTCTAATCGTTGTTTTTCTTCATTTGCGAGATAGATAGTACAGCACTCAGTCGACATTGCCTGACAGGTTTCTTTAACCAGCACTCGCAACGCTTGCTGAATGTTATCAATTTTCGAAACTTGTTCGACAATACTCCGAAGCTGAGACAGCATGCCTACCCTCTTTTCATTCTCCGTTTACTTTTCGTCTTGCGCTCCTTAAAAGGCATTGCACAAGATGAAAACTCCTTCATCGCTCGACGATAAACATCTCGTTTGAATGACACTACTTGCCTGACCGGGTACCAGTAACTTACCCAGCGCCAACCATCAAATTCAGGGGTCGTTCCACGCTGCATATTTATTTTAGATTCCTGACAATCTAAGCGTAGAAGAAACCATTTCTGTTTTTGTCCAATACAGACAGGTTGGGAGTCCCAGCGAACTAGCCGCTTCGGTAATTTGTATTTTAACCAATGCCGGCTCGTTGCTACGATCTTGACGTCTTTCTTTGTTAACCCAACCTCTTCGTACAACTCTCTATACATGGCTTGTTCTGGTGTTTCACCGTCATCAATTCCTCCTTGGGGGAACTGCCATGAGTGCTGTCCATATCGTTTCGCCCAGAATACCTGACCATGGTTATTGCAAATTACTATACCAACATTAAGCCGGTAACCATCGCCATCGATCACTGGCAAACCTCTAAAAAAATTTAAGTTATTATGATTTTTCCACATATCCCCACAAGGAGCAAATTTCGATTTGCTATTGTGACAATTTTTATGCGCTAGAACCGAAAATTATGGTTTTAATCCTTTTTTAAAAGTTATCAACATTTTTTTGTGACAAGAATCGACTTTATACACCTTTTCTGTGAATAAACCTGTTGAGAAGCATTAGATGAGTCATATATCCATTGTAAACGAACACAACTCAATACAGTTAATCATTTAATCAATATACTATTTTTAAATACAAATCATATAATTATATTAACTACACAAGTAAAAATAGCACAAAAGATCAACAAAAGATCCTCACAAAAGACAAAGTGATTAAAGATCCACCAATACCTTCTTTATCCACACTTATTAATATTTTTCCGGAATAATCGCGTTTTTCAATTGGATAAACATTCAACTTTACACTGTATACCCATACAGATAATTGTTTTTTCATTAAACAATCGCCTTTTCTGTGGATAACCCGTGAATAGAGAGTGATCGAGCTAAAGATCTTTGCAAATGAGATATATTTTTCCCAATTTGTTAAAATCCGATTTATTTCACTCGAAGCCTATAATGAAAGCAGAACCTCAAAGTGAAGAAGAATTACTGTTGCGCGCTCGTGCCATAGCCGGATTGACACTAGAAGAGCTAGCCCTAGAAGCCGAACTCACTGTTCCCGAAAACTTGTTACGCGATAAAGGGTGGGTTGGGCAACTCATAGAATGGCATCTTGGCGCTCCAAGCGGTAGCCGGCCACAGCAAGACTTTGATAAATTGGGTATCGAACTTAAAACAATTCCTATTGGCTACTCAGGGAAACCTCTGGAAACAACCTTTGTTTCTGTCGCTCCATTAACTGGTGTGCATGGATTAACTTGGGATACCAGTCATGTCAAAAATAAATTATCCCGAGTGTTATGGATACCCGTCGAAGGAGAACGAGAAATTCCACTCAAAGAGCGCCGGGTTGGCTCTCCTTTGATTTGGAGCCCCTCGTCACAAGAAGAACAATGGCTTAGAAATGACTGGGAAGAGCTTATGGAATTTATTGTTCTTGGACGTGTCGAACAAATTACAGCCAAACACGGACAGTATTTACAGCTGCGACCCAAAGCAGCCAACAGTCGAGTAAAAACGGAAGCCTATAGCTCTACAGGGAAACCGATGAAAACACTGCCACGAGGTTTTTATCTTAGAACTCAATTTACCTCTTATATTCTGGAAAACTACTACATGTAAGGAATTCTTAGAACTAAGGACTGGACAGCACTCTGGAAACAGCTGACACTGAATCTGAAAATAACGATAAAAGGATTTGCAATGCAATACGTTAAACTGCCCCACTCCAATTTAGAAGTCAGTGAACTATGCCTTGGAACGATGACTTTTGGTGAACAGAATAGCCAGAACGATGCCAACCAACAGCTAGACTATGCCCTAGATCATGGGATCAACTTTATCGATACTGCAGAAATGTATCCCGTTCCACCAAAAGCAGAGACTCAGGGTAAAACCGAAGAGTTTATTGGTAATTGGCTCGAAAAGTCAGGCAAACGCGAAAAAATCATCCTTGCATCTAAAGTCGCAGGCCCAAGAAATAACATGCATAACATTCGAGAAAATATGGCTCTCGATCATCGCAATATTCATCAAGCCATCGATGATAGCTTGTCCCGATTAAAAACGGATTATCTAGACCTTTACCAAGTCCACTGGCCTCAAAGAGAGACAAACTGCTTCGGTAAACTCAATTACGAAACGATTGATAAAACAGATACAGTGCCGTTAATCGAAACGTTAGAGGCATTAAATGATATCGTTAAAGCAGGTAAAGTTCGTTATATAGGTATCTCAAACGAAACCCCTTGGGGATTAATGACCTATCTTAGGCTAGCTGAAAAGCACGATTTACCACGCATTGTGACAATTCAAAACCCCTACAATTTACTCAATAGAAGTTTTGAAGTCGGACTGTCTGAAATTAGCCACTATGAAGGTGTAAAACTTTTGGCTTACTCACCGATGGCCTTTGGTATCCTAAGTGGGAAATACCTGAATGACGCTCGACCTGAAGGCGCTCGCTGTACTCTTTTTGAACGCTTCAAACGCTATTTTACACCACAAGGTATTAAGGCAACTGAAGCATACGTTAATCTAGCCCAAGAATATGGTTTGGACCCGGCGCAAATGGCGCTGGCTTTTGTAAACCAACAACCTTTTAATGCCTCAACGATTATTGGTGCAACGACTCTTTCTCAGCTGGAAAGCAATATCAAAAGCACAGAGATTGTCTTAACCGATGAAATCAATGAGAAAATTAATCATATCTCAACCATATACTCCAATCCATGCCCATAAACAATACTGGCCAGTAAAGATAAAAAAATAGCTTCATCACGAAGCTATTTTTATTTCTATCCGTCAACACTAAAGATCTTTAGTAGACTTCTTCAGTCAACAAGTTATGTTTATTCAGAAGACGGTACATGGTTGCCCGAGAAATGCCCAGCTCTTTTGCTGCTTGAGAAACTTGCCCACCATTTGATTCAAGAACCAACATCAATGCTTCTTTTTCTGAACGCTCACGTATCGTTTTAAGGCTCATTCGTCCTTCACTACGTTTCGGTAAGTCCAGAGAATCTTCAGCCAACATAACCGAATCAGACATCAGTACAACACGTTTTATCTGGTTCATTAGCTCACGAATGTTACCCGGCCATTGATAGCGAGATAAAGATTTAAGAGCTTCTTCGGTAAAACCGCGAGCCTGTGCGTTATATTCTTTCGAGAACAATTGTAAGTAATGATTCGCAATCAGTGGAATATCACCCATACGTTCTTTTAAACTCGGAACGTTAATTCTCAGTACATTAATGTAATGGTAAAGCTCTTCATTGAAGTCACCGTCAATCAGTGCTTTCTCGATGTCGGTAGAGTTCGCAGCAAGAATTCTTACATCAACCTGTTTGAAACCGTTACTGGTTTCAACCGTTCCTTCTTGGAAAAATCGCAGTAAGTTGATCTGCTGATCTCTGGTAATGGAGAGAATATCATTAAGTAAGACAGTACCACCATCAGCTTGTTCTAAAATGGACGGTGCATCCGTCGCCTCTTCGCCCATACCGAATAACTCAGATTCGAAACGTTTCTCTGACATTGCACGACAGTTTACCGAGAAAAAAGGTTTTTGCGAACGAGATGAAGTCTGATGAACAGCCTTTGCGACGAGCTCTTTACCACTGCCATTCTCACCGTTGATGAGAATACTTACGTCTGTTGGACCAATACGTTTAATTTGATCACGTAGACGCTTCATTGGTACTGATTCACCAATTAAGCCAAGATCGCCATTCATACCCCAATTCGGCCAAACTTTCTTCTCAAGTTTCAACATGCCAAGTTGGTGACCAATGGTGCTTAATAACTGCGCATCTGGAATTGGCGCAGTAAAGAAGTCGATACAAAAGTTCACAATGAACTGGCAAATAGTATCTGTACTTAACTGCGACTCACGAATAAATGCTATCCAACGAACTTGACGATGACTGCTCACCAAGTTGGCAATACCATTCAGACTGAATTCGTCTTTGCTAAGATCCACGATACCGATAGAAGGACCAAGCTCTGAAAATAGCGCATCAGCCTTTCTCAAGTCTGCAACTTGTGAACAGCGCCATCCCACTTGCTCTAGTACCGATAACCAAGGTTCGTATGTTCCGCCAACGACAACTAAGGAACCTGGAACAGAGTCCATTCGGAACTGATTACCCATGAACTTTTCCTTATCTATAATTTGTTAGTAAATTTATTTGAATTATTCTTATTAGAATTGATTTATTTCTGAGACGCTACCTTACAACTTGTTGGATAAATATACTGTCTCAATATTAAGACTAACCTGTAAATCAACACGTGTAAAACAGGAATTTGATATTTCTGAAGTTAGGCTGCAAAGAAGGAAAGAAAAAGGCCCGAGGAAATAGTTCTCGGGCCTTTTGATATTAATCTGAATTTTTTATTAAATTTCCGTTATTTAGCAACAGGTCTCATTGCTGGGAATAAAATAACATCACGGATAGTATGGCTATTTGTAAATAACATCGCTAGACGGTCAATACCAATACCCTGACCAGCCGTTGGTGGTAAACCATGTTCTAGAGCCGTGATATAGTCAGCATCGTAGAACATCGCTTCATCATCACCAGCATCTTTAGCTTCAACCTGAGCTTTAAAGCGAGAATCCTGATCTTCTGCGTCGTTTAACTCGGAGAATCCATTTGCTACTTCACGTCCACCAATGAAGAACTCAAAGCGATCAGTAATAAATGGATTTTCATCATTACGTCTTGCCAGAGGCGAAATATCTGCTGGATAACCTGTAATGAAAGTTGGCTGCATCAAGTTTGGTTCAGCCGTTTCACCGAAGATCTCTTCTAAAAGCTGACCACATGTCCAGAAGCTTTCCGTTTCCATTTTCAATGATTTTGCAATCGCCATCATATGGTCGCGATCTTTGACACCTTCATAATCCAGAGCCTGAATATCAGCATGATCCGGATTATAGTGTTTGATCGCTTCCAGCATACTCATACGTGCATATTTGCCACCAAACTCAACGGTTTCTTCGCCGTAAGGCATTGAAGTCGAGCCAAGAACTTGCAGTGCTACTGTGCTTAACAGTTCTTCAGTAAGGTCCATCAGATCTTTATAGTCAGAATACGCCTGATAAAATTCCATCATGGTAAATTCAGGGTTGTGACGAACAGATAAACCTTCATTACGGAAGTTACGGTTAATTTCGAACACACGGTCAAAACCACCCACAACCAAACGTTTTAGGTACAGTTCAGGAGCCACTCGCAAATACATATCGATATCTAACGCGTTGTGGTGCGTCACGAATGGGCGAGCCGTTGCGCCACCAGGAATAACATGCATCATTGGCGTTTCCACTTCTAGGTAACCTTTTGATGTCATGAACTGACGAATGGCACTAACAAGTTTAGAGCGAATGATAAATGTATTACGTGATTCTTCATTCACGATCAAATCAACGTAACGCTGACGGTAACGCATTTCCTGATCGGTTAAACCATGGAATTTTTCAGGCAATGGACGAAGTGCTTTCGTCAACAACTCATATTCTTCCATGTTAACGTAAAGGTCGCCTTTACCTGATTTATGTAAAGCACCTTTTACACCAACGATATCGCCAATATCTAAACCTTGATATTTTGCTTTCAGTTCTTTCTGCACGTCTTTAGCTGCATAAGCTTGAATACGGCCAGAAGTTTCTTGAAGAACGAGGAAAGGACCGCGCTTAGCCATAACTCGACCAGCAACCGCCACAACGTGATTCAACTCTTCTAATTCTTCTTTTGTCTTTTCACCGAATTGAGCCTGCAAATCTCCCGCTAAGCTATCACGGCGAAAATCATTTGGGTGACCATTCGCCTTGCTGTCTTTGCGGATATGCTCCAATTTACTGCGGCGCTCAGCTATGAGCTTATTTTCTTCTTGAGTTTGTTCGTTTTGAATAGCATCAGTCATTTTGGATGTACCCTGTTTTCGGTGAAAGCTAGAGGCCTGATTTTAAGCTAGCTTCTATAAATTTATCTAGATCGCCATCAAGGACGGCTTGAGTATTGCGGTTTTCAATCCCAGTGCGTAAATCTTTAATACGAGAATCGTCAAGGACATAAGAACGGATCTGACTGCCCCAACCGATATCAGACTTAGCATCTTCGTTAGCTTGCTTTTCAGCATTTTGTTTATGCAGTTCAAGCTCGAACAGTTTTGCACGCAGCTGCTTCATCGCTTGATCTTTGTTCTTATGCTGAGAACGATCGTTCTGACACTGCACTACCGTGTTGGTCGGAAGGTGGGTAATACGTACCGCTGACTCAGTGGTGTTTACGTGCTGACCACCCGCACCAGAAGCGCGGTAAACGTCGATTCTAAGATCAGCGGGGTTAATATCAATCGCAATATTGTCATCAACTTCAGGATAAACAAACGCAGAAGCAAATGAAGTATGACGTCGACCGCCCGAATCAAATGGAGATTTACGAACTAAACGGTGAACTCCCGTTTCAGTACGCAACCACCCATAAGCGTATTCACCGGACAAACGTACCGTTGCTGATTTTAATCCAGCAACCTCACCTTCAGAAACCTCAATAACCTCGGCTTTAAACCCTTTATCTTCTGCCCAACGTAAATACATACGGAGTAGCATCGATGTCCAGTCTTGAGCTTCAGTACCACCAGAACCAGCCTGGAGATCAAGGTAGCAGTCAGAGGAATCGTGATCACCTGAGAACATGCGACGAAACTCAAGCTTCTCTAGCTTACTTTCCAGTTCCGCTAACTCTGGCTCGATTTCATCGAATGTTTCCTGATCTTCGGCTTCAACCGCCAGTTCAAGCAACCCTTCAACATCATCAACACCTTGATGAAGCTGATCGATTGTCTCAACAACAAGTTCAAGAGATGAACGCTCTTTACCCAAGGCTTGCGCACGCTCAGGTTCATTCCATACGTCAGGCTGTTCTAACTCGGCGTTGACTTCTTCTAGACGCTCTTTCTTTGCGTCATAGTCAAAGATACCCCCTCAGGACTTCTGTGCGCTCTGACACATCCTGAAGACGGTTTTTAATTGGATTGATTTCAAACATGTGGACTCTAATTTTTAGCATAGAATTTAACCGCGGAATTGTACTGAAAAACGCAGCGAAGATACAGGGAAAGTTTGAAGTTGGTAGGGAAATGCTCTTCTCCCGTCCGAGCAGACGAGAGAAGAGAAATGGTTAGCTGTTCAGTGTCTCTGTTTGCTCAACCGTTTTTGTACCGGGTACGAAGTACATAGCAACTAAAGCAATTACCGTCGGTAGTAACCATGCCATACCAATATTAAATAAAGGCAGTACAGCAAATGCAGAAACATCGATTCCAGCAACTTTGGCCGCATCAATAAGTGCGAAAACCAATGCCGTCAGAAGGACAACTCGGTATGTTGCCTGACGATTAGAAAAAGACTTTCTGATAAATGTTAAAGCGACCAAGGCAATCGCGACGGGATACAAGGCAAAAAGTACCGGAATCGACAGTGAAATTAACTGTGATAACCCGACATTAGCAATCAAAGCACACAGAGCACTATTGATGATTACCCAACCTTTGTAACTTAAAGGTGTGTGTGAACTAAAGTAATCTGAACAGGCTGAAATCAAACCAATAGCCGTCGTCAAACACGCTAAAAGTACGATAATCGATAGTACCAGTTGTCCCTGAGCACCAAATAGCTCTTGGATATAAAGACTTAGAATAGTCCCGCCATTATCGACACCGGCTGCGATCTCAGAACTTGTTGCACCTAAATAGAAGAGCGATGTGTATACAAAGGCAAGACCAGCAGCAGCAATAAAGGCAGCGCAAATCAGATATTTCGTGGTCGCTTTCATTTCAGTGATGCCTTTATTTTTTAGAGCATCCACCATTAGCATACCAAACATCAGAGAAGCGAACGTGTCCATGGTGTTGTAACCTTCCAGGAACCCTTTTGTCAGAGGCTGAGTCATATACTCACCGACGGGCGTTTGCATCGCGCCGAGGGGATTAGTGAATACGCCAACGGCAACGATTACCAGACCGACAAAAAGAGCAGGCGTCAGTACTTTTCCAATCAGATCAATCAGTTTTCCCTGATACCAAGAAAAGAATCCAGCAACCGCAAAAAAGAGAATAGAAAAGAGCGCTAAATGCGTCGCACTGGTATTGCCAAGCAACGGATTGACCGCCATCTCGTAAGCAACCAGTCCTGTCCTAGGTGCTGCAAACGCAGGCCCAATAATAATAAAAATTAGCGCTGCCATTAATGTGGAAATTCTTACTGGCAAGTCTTTGGTCAAATTAGCCCAACTTCCGCCAACAAGCGCAACAGCGATAATACCAGCCAATGGTAAGCCTACAGCCGTCAGCAAAAATCCACCCATTGCTGGGTATAAATGTTCGCCAGCTAGTTGTCCCGCTAAAGGCGGAAAGATAACATTACCCGCCCCAAGGAAAAATGCGAATAGCATAAAGCCCAGAGCAACAATATCGAATGTTTTTAATGTCTGTTTCACAGAACACCCTTTTATACTTTAATGTTGTGTTTATTCTTTAGTGTCAATGACACCCATTATTAAGGGGGCGAATAGTGAATGGACAGGATAAAATATTCAATAGTTAGGGTTAAAATAGTTATTTATAAAACGTAAAGAAAGCTTTACCAGTACAAAAAACCAACATATGACTAAAAAGTATTTAACTAAAAATTTTAACTTCAAACAGTTCTCGATCATTGGTGGCTCTGCGGGTATGCCAGTAAGTACAGATGGGGTTCTTCTTGGTGCATGGGCCGATGCGAATGAGAGAGGCGAACTACTCGACATTGGTACCGGAACCGGACTACTTACTTTGATGATGGCTCAGCGTTTTCCCAAGTTAAAAATAACAGCTGTCGATATAAATGAAGATGCAATTGAAGCCGCTAAAATAAATGTTGAACACTCAACCTGGTCAGAGCGAATCACTATATATCATGCTGATATCAAAGATTTTTCGGAAGCAAAATGCTTCTCTTCCATAATCTGTAATCCGCCCTATTTTATGACCGGAGAGAGAACAGAAAATCTAAGCCGTGCAATGGCAAGACATACGGATACACTCTCCTATGCCGACCTTTTAAAGTCGGCTTGGATGCTTTCTACTGATGACGCTATTGCCAGTTTCATTCTGCCGGTAGCAGAGTGTGAGCAATTTATTCAACAAGCCTTAGCACAAGGCTGGTTTTTACAGAAAGTGTGTCATGTTAGCCCGACCGATAAGAAACAGCCAACGCGCAGAATGTTGAAACTCATAAAGTCTTCGTGTCAAACTACAGAGGAATTTCTAACAATACGCGTGGATGGCGACTATTCTTCTGGCTTTATAGCGCTAACTCGCGAGTTTTATCTCAAGATGTAGTAAATAAAGTGTGATCATCACAAAAGATCCCACTATAATACCGCCCCTTAATTTATGACCTTATTACTGCGGAGAACTGCTTGTGATACGACATTTTGCAGACTTAGATCTCGATCCAAATCTTTTACAAGCGGTTGAAGAAGCCGGATATGAGAGGCCAACTCATATTCAAGAACAGGCTATTCCAGCAGCGTTAGACGGGAAAGATGTACTTGCATCTGCGCCCACAGGGACAGGAAAAACAGCGGCGTTTGTTCTCCCTGCATTACAATACTTGCAAGACTTTCCCCGTAAGAAGCCTGGTCCAGCACGCATTCTAGTGTTAACTCCAACTCGTGAACTCGCGATACAGGTTGCAGATCAAGCTAGGCTTCTTGCGAAATACACCCATTTAAATATCGTCACAATTACTGGCGGTGTTCAATATCAAGAGCATGCTGATATTCTGGCACAAACTCAGGATATTGTTGTCGCGACACCGGGTCGATTGATGGAATACATCGAAGCAGAAAAGTTCGATTGCCGAGCCATTGAATGGTTAGTTCTTGATGAAGCTGACCGTATGCTCGATATGGGTTTTGGCCCAACGGTAGACCGCCTTTCAGCTGAATGTCGCTGGCGCAAACAGACGCTACTTTTTTCTGCAACTCTTGAAGGTAAAGGTGTAGAAGGCTTTACTGCGGATCTATTGAATAATCCGGCAGAGGTTGAGGCTGAACCGCCACGTCGTGAGCGTAAAAAAATCACCCAGTGGTATCACCGTGCAGACGATCTGGCGCATAAAAATGCGCTGCTTAAGCACATCCTGACAGAACAGTCTGAAAAAGCGATTATTTTCGTTAAAACCAGAGAAATATTAGCAACATTACGTTCAGAGCTAGAATCGAGTCAAATCGAATGCGCCTGGATTCAGGGTGAGATGCCACAAGAGCGACGTAATAATGCCATCAGTCGCTTTAGAGATGGAACCGTTAACGTATTGCTCGCAACAGATGTCGCTGCTCGTGGACTCGATATTCCAGATATCAGCCACGTTATAAACTATGATTTACCACGTACTGCAGATGTATTTGTGCACCGTATTGGTCGAACAGCTCGAGCAGGTAAAAAAGGTATCGCTATTTCGTTAGTTGAAGCTCATGACCAACCCATGATGGATCGAGTCCAACGCTATACTAAGGAAGAAGTGAAAGAACGCTTTATTGACGGCCTCAGACCTAAACACAAAAAGCCTGTGTTTAAAAAGAAAAAGAAAGTGGTCAAAGATAAAGTGAAAAAAACAAAGGTTAAGAAAAAATCTAAATAATTGATCATTATAAAAATAAAGCTCCTTAACGGAGCTTTATTTTTTAATCTCTTCATAAATAGTATCGACAATCGCTTTCAGACCATTTCCTCGAGAAGGACTAAGATGCTGAAGTAAATGAAGTTGCTCAAAGTAGGAATTGATATCAAACGCCACAACCTGCTCTGTCGTCTTACCATTAACCGCAGCTAGTACAACAGCAATCAATCCTTTCACAATGCGCGCGTCTGAGTCGGCATAAAATTGCCAAATATCATTATGCTGTTCGGATACTAGCCAAACGACGCTCTCACACCCTTTCACGGTGACATCATCACGACGAAACTCGTCTGGAAGAGCAGGTATCTGCTTACCCCATAAGATCAGTTGTCGATAACGGTCTTCCCAAGTGGTTTTATCTGCCATTATCTGCATGACATTCTCTGAATCAATTGTCTTACCAAAGGGGATTTCTGGAAATATACTCATCTCTCTGCCACTACTTTGCACTGTATTTAGCGATAATTTTATCGACGATACGAGCAGCAGCGACAAAGCCAAAGCTGGCTGTTACCATCGTTGCCGCACCAAAACCACTCGCACAGTCCATTCTCTTTGGCCCCTCGGCAGTTGATTTTACTGCACATACAGAGCCATCCGCTTGAGGGTATTTCAGTTGCTCAGTCGAAAAAACACAATCAATACCAAATTTACGAGCAGGATTCTTGGGGAAATTGTGGAAACGTCGTAAGCGATCTTTGACTTTTTTCGCCAAAGGATCCTGAATTGTCTTGGTTAAATCAGCGACCTGAATCTGCGTTGGATCGATCTGCCCACCAGCTCCGCCTACAGTAATAACCTTAATCTTATTACTTCTGCAATAAGCCAAAAGGGATGCTTTTGCTTTTATACTGTCTATTGCATCTAATACGTAGTCATACTCTTTGGTCAGATACTCATGCTGATTATCCGCAGAAATAAAATCATCAATTAGATTAACTTTACAGTCAGGGTTGATGAGTTTTACCCGCTCAGCCATCACTTCGATTTTACTTTGTCCAACGGTGCCACTCATTGCATGAATTTGGCGATTGATATTGGTAACACAGACGTCATCCATATCGATGAGCGTCAACTCACCTACACCCGTTCTTGCTAGTGCCTCAACAGCCCAAGATCCAACACCACCAATACCAATGATACAAACATGTGACGCCCTTAATATCTCGACAGGCTCAACACCATATAGTCGACGAGTGCCACCAAAACGTTGGTTGTATGAATCGGATGCGGGAGTTTCTGGAGTACGCATGACAAAAATCCAATAGAGAATATTGCTACAAAAGATAAGAGTGCGATTTATACGCACTCTCTAATAAAAAGTCTAGCCACTTATTCTAGCTTTTCAGGTGGACTAACCCAAGGAGACTGTGTCGGTGAATTCACCAGACCTAATTTCCAAACCCGACCAAAATGTTTGTAATGACCGGCCTGCTCTCCGGCTCTTGGTCCCATACCGTGGTATAGATCAAGGTGGTTGTCTTTAACCGCTCCACCAGTGTCT
The DNA here is from genome assembly GCF_003856525.1 of Vibrio viridaestus. Classification (GTDB taxonomy): domain Bacteria; phylum Pseudomonadota; class Gammaproteobacteria; order Enterobacterales; family Vibrionaceae; genus Vibrio; species Vibrio viridaestus. The sequence goes on along the minus strand of NZ_RJVQ01000004.1, from coordinate 295,709 downwards.
AGAACAATTAATAATCTCAATTGATGAGTTCCGCTCCAGGTCCCATCAGCATTCAAAAGAGGTACTTCAGCGAGTATTGGAGTTCCCATAGGAAGCCACTTGCTATCACCGGCTACAGACGCCATAGGCAACAAAGGAATTCCAGCAGACCCCGTTACAGGTGCTGCATTTTTCGGTGCAAAAAAGACGTACGAAGGGTTTTGTTCGAGTAGCGCTCTGACCTCAGTTTCCGGATGAGTGTCGACCCACTGCTTTATGGCCTTCAATGACATATTTTCTCTAGCCACTTCGCCATTATCAATTAGAACTTTGCCAATACTGACATAAGCTTTAAAGTTTTTTCCTGCGTAAGCGAAATACTCCAACGTATCATCGTCACCAAAGTGCACAAATCCACTGCCCTGAACTTCCATAATAAAAGGATCGATTAAACTCTTCGCATAGCCAAGCTCAAGTCCTTTACCATTCAATGCTCCAGCATAAATCTGTGCCCGGGTTGGGCATTCTTTTGTGCAATTGGGTTTACCATACACTGGATACTTGAACACTGAGTCTGGTGTGTGTCTTAGCTCAATAACGGGTGAGAAGTATCCGGTAAAAAGAACATTACCCTTTTTGTCTCCACCACCTAACTGAGCAGCCTGGACACCAAACTTTGCAAGTTGTTGTGGGTCACCACTCTGTAAAGCCCACTCATTTAACTGGCTATATAGAGAACCGTAAATACTGGCCATAGAGCTCGACTTGTCGACAACTAAACGACTTTGCTCCTCAAATTCTGAAAAGTCACGCGGCGAATTCGTTTTTACCTGATAAGACTGATTTAAGACTTGAGGTAACTGACCATCTTTATATTGCTGACCACGATCCGTCGGGTTAACACAACCAGCGAGTAGACTGATTATCCCTAAACATAAGAGTTGTTTTTTCACAGAAAATCCAAAGTACTTTAAAAGTTGCCAGAGGATCGCAAATTCAAATTTAAACTACAATCTAAAAGCAACATATTCTGACATTATCATAAAATTCTAACAGAATTATGATGAACATATTTACTCTAACAACGTTTCTTTTTTTGTCATATTACCCAGAAAAACACCTTGAGTATTTATGAATAAAAAGTCATTATTAAAACATAAATAAACAACAGCGATACCATTGTGAAAATACGTAGCACTGCTCTAGTAAAAGGATTTCGCCAGTCTGCTCCCTATGTGAATGCACATCGTGGTAAAACCATGGTCGTCATGCTGGGCGGCGAAGCAATCGCGGACGAAAACTTTCCCAACATTATTAGTGATATTGCACTTCTTCATAGCTTAGGAATAAAAGTCGTTATCGTCTATGGAGCAAGACCTCAAATCAATGAGATTTTGGATGCCAATCACTGTGAAACGCCTTATTACAAAGGTATCCGAGTGACAACTGGCGATGCTATTAGCTTAGTTATGCAAGCAGCAGGTCAACTTCAACTCGCCGTGACAGCTCGCTTATCTATGAGCCTCAATAATACGCCGATGGCTGGTACTCAGCTAAACGTAGTAAGTGGTAACTTTGTCATTTCTCAGCCCTTAGGAGTAGAGGATGGTATTGATTACTGCCACAGTGGCAGAATTCGGCGTATCGACATTGATGGCATCAATCGCTCGCTGGAACAAGGTTCCATCGTGTTACTAGGTCCTATTGCTGCCTCAATTACAGGTGAATGCTTTAACCTGCTCTCAGAAGAAATAGCAACACAAGTCGCGATACGCCTGAAAGCCGATAAACTGATCGGGTTCTGTTCTCAGCAAGGTATCATTGATGACAAAGGCAACTCCATCGCAGAGTTATTTCCCACTGATGTTGATACGTTATTGCATAAGTATGAGATCGAGAATCCTGGAGATAATGATAACAGTACAGGAAAGATCCGTTTCTTACGTGCCTCTAGCAAAGCCTGCAGGGCCGGTGTACCGAGAAGTCACTTAGTTAGTTATAAAGAAGATGGCGCACTGATCCAAGAACTGTTTTCATTTGATGGTATCGGAACACAGATTGTCATGGCGAGCGCTGAACAAATACGCCAGGCCGATATTGACGATATTGGTGGCATTTTGGAATTGATTCGGCCTCTGGAAGAAGACGGTATTCTTGTGAGACGTTCTAGAGAACAGCTCGAGCAGGAAATCCATAAGTTCACCATCATCGATAAAGATGGCCTGATCATTGGCTGTGCCGCTTTGTACCCATACCCAGATGAAAGAATGGCGGAAATGGCATGTGTAGCCATTCATGGTGATTATAGAGATGGCAACAGAGGCCTGCTTTTACTCAAACATATGAAGAACCAAGCAAAAAAGCTCAATATAAAGCAATTGTTTGTATTGACGACACACAGCGTTCACTGGTTTAGAGAACAAGGTTTTGTCGAAGTGGGCGTTAATGCTCTACCGATGAAAAAGCAAAATCTGTATAACTACCAAAGACGCTCCAAAATACTGGTTGTCGATTTATAATCCAGCATTGAGGCAATTTTAATTGCCTCACTTAAAATGTGATATCCCTTCCATTCTTAGTAAATACCAATTTAAATTAGCACTTCATGATTTTCGTCTTTTTTTACGCAAATTACCGCATATAACCAGCAAATAGAGCATAAATTACTTAATAACCTATACTGTTTAGCTTTCTTTATGAAATGCAATCGTTTACACATAAAAAGACTAAAAAATAAACACTTTTATTTTTTTTAGATTTGTGTAAAATTCGCGCAGCTCGATAGGGAGATGTTCAATTATGTGAACTGTGTTGGGTTTTTCTTCGGCTTAATAAAGTAAGCAGGGAGCGCTTTTAGGACTAATAATTGGTTATAAGAGCATAATATTATATGAAAACAGTTATCTGTAACTCTCTACAAAGTTTTTGGGATATGGGCGACAACGCATTCTTAGAAGGACATGATGTTCACTGTGTTTTCCCTGTTTCAGAACAAGTAAAATCCTTCATTTTAGAATCTCAGGAACGCTATAAAATTCGCTCCATATCATTTTCATCCGCATTATTTTAATGGTATTAGAGCAAACCATGGATGGTTTGGTAACCAAATCAAGATAACAGATCGGCTAATCCACTCGCTCGACTCGTTAGCGTTTTTACCCCTCTCAAAAATACTGTCTTATTTGCCAAAAGATACAGACTAGACTTGGCTCGCGTAATGCCTGTATAGATAAGCTCACGCGTTACGATGGGTGAATATTCTGGAGGTAGCATAAGTAAAGTGGTATCGAACTCACTGCCCTGACTCTTATGTATGGTCATTGCGTAAGCTGTTTCATGTTGGGGTAACCGACTGGGTAATATCCCTTTCACGGTCCCATCCGGTAGATCAAAATACACTTTGAGGCGCCCCTGTTCATCATTCATACATAAGCCAATGTCACCGTTGTAGACGCCTAGGTTATGATCGTTTTTTATGATCATGACTGGCCTTCCTGGATACCAACTGTCTTCAGTAATACGAATTTTTTTTCTGGCTCTCAGCCGTTTTTCCACGCGCTCATTCACCCCATACACACCAAAGTCGCCATCTCTAACAGCGCAGAGCATACGGCATTTAGAAAACGCCCTTAACGCTAAAGCCGCTTGATTCTCCGTATCCGTGCTTACGTCATCGTTGATGATACTAAGATAAGGTTGATACTCTTCTATCAGCTTATCGATAATAAATTGGTAACTTGATGCGGATAGTTCGGAAAAGTGGACATCTGAATAATCACTCTCTAGTGCTTGGACGATATCTTGTCCATTACCTTTATTGACCGATTTAGCTAACTGCCCTATCCCAGATCGAGAATTAAAACGATAGCTCTTCTGCAACATACATAGACTGTTGGCGATTACGGGAGAGGCGCCTTTGCCTTGGAGAAACTTAGCCTGAAACCCAGTTAACTGCTCGATTAACTTAGCATGTGAAGCACTATAGCCGTATTTCTGAAAAGAACATATGTCGCCCAAAACGGCCCCTGCTTCAACCGAAGCTAACTGGTCCTTATCGCCAAGTAATATCACCTTCGCATGCGAAGGAATAGCATCGAAAAGTTTATACATCAGTGATAAATCAACCATGGATGCCTCGTCCACAATTAAGATATCCAGATGCAGTGGATTACTCTTGTCATGGCGAAAATTGGCACGATTGGGTATTGCACCAAGTAAGCGATGAATCGTACCAGCCTGAGTTGGAATATGCTCACGGATATTAGGCTCAATCGGTAAGTTCTCAATTGCCATACCGATAGACTCTGTCAAACGAGCCGCTGCTTTTCCTGTGGGGGCAACTAATTTTATCGTCGGTGGTGACTCTTGTTCAACAGACGCTTCAACCAGTGCAGCAAGCAGTTTAGCGACAGTCGTCGTTTTACCAGTCCCGGGGCCCCCGGAAATAACCGAAAATGGCTGACTTATCGCAACCGCAGCAGCCACTTTCTGCCAATTCAATGTAGCGGACTCAGGAATGAGTCTATCTAACATGGCTAAGTCACGCACAGTCTTGGCTTGCTCAACAACTGAAGACACTAGACCCCACTCGATAGCAGCTTCATCGACCACATCTAACATTTCACACAAGATGCGACGCAGATAATTCTCACTTTGCTCTGGCAACGCTTTAATTGCTTGAAAGATATGGGAATACGAGCGAGTAAATAAGCGCCCCAAACTCTCATTCAATCTCTGCACATTTCGCTGCGACAGCATTACATCATTTGATACCACAAGCCGATTTGCTAAGTTGGACTCATAAAACCAATAACGATGCAGATAAAGACGTTTTCCGTCAAAAATAAGCGGAGTTTTACTCGACGGGGAACCAATAACGGATGAGCGACTGATTACGCTCAACCAATCCACTTCCTCAAGACTGACAAGTTCACTTTCGATACCAACAGTTGACAGAGGAAAAGGCATTGTCAGGTTAACGAGTTGGTTATCATCGCTCAATACCGGAAAACAAATATGTCCAAGACTTAATTGATAGCTAGTAATCCCGGCGAGCCACGCTTCATAACAGGCATTGTCAGAGTCACTTTGTTTTGCAACGAACAATGCAAACTGGTAATCAAGAGGTCGAATAATACCATGAGCGCATAATTTACTGAGCAAACTTAAAATGTTGTCCATCATAAATCCAACTCCATTTGACCATTATTTGCTATTCGTTCCGCCACAGTATCTCCGTTTATAATGGCATCAAGCTCTTGAATAAACTGTTTTTCAGGCCGAGTAAAAAATACGCCATTATTGCCCTTACCTTCTATACCTCTCAAGAAGAGGTAATAGACACCGCCAAAATGCTCTTCATAATCATAATTAGGAATTCGGGTTGCTAAAAATCGATGTAATGCAACGGTATAAAGCTGATACTGAAAATCGTATCGATGCTCGATCATTGCTTGAGCTAGTTTCGACGGCTGATAATCGGCAGGGGTATCACCAAGAAAATTAGATTTCCAGTCCAGCACGTAATACTTCCCTTGATGCTCAAATACAAGGTCTATGAATCCTTTAATCATGCCTTTAACTGAATAAAAATCTAATTCAGGAGCATCAACGGACAACTTATCATACCGCTTTAGAGTTCTGTTTATCACGTCGCTTTGTAACAGCTCTATCGGCAACAAAAACTCAAGCTCGTGTAACCGGAATTGCAATGATTTGTCTCTTAGTTTTAAATCTCGACCATCAAGCGGCGTCAACATTACTGAATCGATCATCGATTGAATAACAGGTAACCATTCATGATCAAGTTGTTCCGTGTCCATCAACTCAGTGATCACCGCTAGATTTTCTTCGGACTGCGCTGGCTGAGTAAAGTCGATATTTTCAAATACGCTGTGCAAAAACGTTCCGGGGCGAGCCCCTTTGGGAAATGTAAAAATGGTCTTTTCGCTTTCAAGCAAACTGTCCAACTCAGCCTCATCAGCCGAATCAAGATCAAAACCTGGAAGCTCAAAAACAGCATCGATATGATGTTGACGAGATTTAACCAATGCAGAGTAACTTGTCATCCTCCAGACTCGCTCGATCTTACGTTCAAGTTCACTGGCCCTTAACGCTTTCGTATCCGACTCAGGCTCAATATATCGATGGTCTGCAAGATCTGGAGGAGTCACAATTTTAATCGAATCAGATAGAGCAGCATGCTTTTGTAAAGCAGCGGATAAATCACTTGCTGAGCCCTCGTGCCCATTTTGTAACAGGTATCCAAGCGCACTCAAATGGGCACCGGTAGGCCCCTTGGTTGATCGACCTTGCTTAAGTGGAGCTATCCCAACGTAACACGTAAAAACAGCTCGAGTCACTGCAACATAAAGCAAGCGTAAATCCTCGGCTAATCGTTCTTTATCTGCGTTGATCAGTGACTGTTCACCTTGCGATAAATCGAGGACGGTTTTATCACTCGTTTCATCATAGAACTTGGCTTCACTCGCCTGACGATAACTCATGATGAAAGGTAGAAACACAATATCGTACTCTAACCCTTTGGATTTATGAATCGTGACGATCTGCACTAGGTTTCTTTCTGAATCAAGACGTTGAATCTGTTCATCATTATTATTTACGCCTTGCTCAGCATCACTAATCGATTGGGATAACCAGCGTAATAACCCAGTCTGACTCTCTATCTCCGCACTACTTTGTTGCAACAACTCACTGATATGTAGGTAGTCCGTTAACTCTCTCTCGCCATTCGTTTCGGTTAACCAACGTTCAGAAATATGCCGTTTTAGCAACACAGCTCTGAGCATTGGCTGGATTCCTCTCTCCTGCCATAATTGAGCATAGAGTCGAAATTCAGCAACAGTCGCTTCCCATAACCATTCATCTTCACTCAGGTTATCGAGCCAACTAATTTCAAGTGCGAACATGGGAGATGCTAAGCATGATTTCAGTTTACGCTCATCATCGTGAGCCAATACCGCATCCATCAAAAGTAAAATATCTCTGGCAATCCGTGTCGAAAATACACTTTCTCGATTAGATAGATACACACTGGCTATGCCCTGTTGATTTAGGGCATCCTGTACCATTCGTCCTTCACTACCAGTACGGACTAGCACGGCAATATTACCGGGCTCAATGGATTGTTTTTTCCCACCTTTAACCAAGAAAGCGTCTGAATGTTGAGATGCTTCAAGTATGCTTTGAACTTGACCAGCGGTTGCTTTTGCCATTACCTGATAATAATCGGCTTTATTCCATACATCATCAGTATCTTCAGGCCACCAGTAGGTTAAAGCTGGCTGCTTTTGACCACTTATATTCCAGTAGTTTTTATCTGCGTTTGTTCCTGCACTGACAGGGATAAATGGGATATCGTTGTCATAGAGAAAAGGAGAGGATGCCTGAGAGAATATCGTATTAGTGACGTTAACCATATCGGCCGTTGAACGCCAGTTCGTTGCCAGAGTGTAGTGAGCTGTCACCTGATTTCGGGCTTTAATATAGGTAAAAATATCTGCGCCACGAAAAGCATAGATAGCCTGCTTCGGATCACCAATCATGAACAATCCGGAAGGCTCTTTGGACGACAGATAAATACGGCTAAAAATACTGTACTGTAATGGATCCGTATCCTGAAATTCATCGATCATAGCGATCGGATACAAAGCCCGGATTCTTTGCTTCAAAATATCTTGATCATCAAAATCGATTGAAGATGATAACTGAACTAACAAATCATCAAAGGACAATAACAACTTCTCCTGCTTAATCTCTTGTAGCGCCTGACGACAAGAAAAGATCGCATGAGAAATCAAAGGGGCTTTAATGGAAATATCTTGCGCCAAAAACAGGTCAATCTGCTGGAAAACATCATGAGTTGGAGCCTTACCTCCCACTTTGGTCTTTTCATCCAATATTCTCTGGCTAAACTTCTCTAACTCGCTTGCTGTCTCGTAGGATGTTGTCGGACTATTCGCCCAGAGCGTCAGTTTTTCAATCCAAAGAGGTAAGTTCTTTTTGTTGTAACTCTGCCGTTTAATATCAGAATCATTGAGCAACTGTTCTACATCGCTTGATACGGATAACCAAGCTTGCTTTATTTCAGTAATTTTATCTAAGTTTTTCTGATGGAGAGACCCCAAACTTTCCGACAAAGGTTCAACACTTAAACTCGGAGCGCTTCCTGATAAATATCGTCCGATATCCTGCACAAGAGCATCAGGGTTCGGCCACAGTCGTCTGATTTCCGCCGCCAGTTCAATATTAAGTGGATAAAATTGCTTACGCCAATAATCAGCCACCACCATGCTTTTAAGCGAGCTTTCATCTGTCACAAAATCACTAACAAATCGGCTCCCTGATTCAAATGCATTTTGCAATAGCATCCGTTGACAGAAACCGTGGATAGTAAAAATGGAGGCCGAATCCATTTCTCTTTCGGCTTCAAGAAGCAGGCGAGCAGCCTCTTGGTGATTTTCAACTGAGCTCAATAAAGAAGCTATCACTGGATCGTGACTTTCTCCACGAGCAAAAGCAACTCGGGCTTGGTGAATTTTATCTCGAATGCGACTACGAAGTTCTGCCGTTGCGGCTTCGGTAAACGTCACGACGAGTATTTGTTCGACTCTCAATGGCCCTTCAGGAAAACATTGTTCTCCTCCATGCCCGAGCAAAAGGCGCAGATATAAACCAGTAATGGTAAACGTTTTTCCTGTACCCGCAGAGGCTTCTATTAACCTCGCTCCGTGTAGAGGAAAAGTGTTTATATCCAAAATTTCGGCATTTAAATCCTGTCCTGATGACATCGTTTTAAACCATCCTTAATCAAACACGACTGAATAGTGTGACGCAGTCGATAAAATATTTATAAACTTAGCTCGAGCCTAAGCAGTTGCTATTGGATTGAGACCTAACTCACGGTTAGCGGTGAAGAAAGGCTCTAGTATCGCCACATCAGTTATTTAGTAACTAACCGAATAATGGTCCCTCTGACCTATGGCCGTACAGAAAAATTAATCCCCTACACAAAACACAATAAATCTGGCGGCCACCCTATTCTTCATCTTTCCCGGTAAACTCCCTAGCCATCTGTCTTGGTGTTTCTAACACAGAGATAGCCCATTCTCGCGCTGCAGCATAGACGTCATCATTCCAACTAGGCCATAATCTTGACAGGTAAAGATCATCGCCTTCACCAGAAGAAAAATAATCGCCGCAAAATGCTTGTTCCATTTTGGTTTTGACCGCATCTTCATCTTCAACCCATTGACCTTTCTGATACTGAGCTTCAATCCCCGCGAGAGCAGTTCGCGGGAAATAGGGTATCGGTGTATTAAGACCATCAATGAAGTGGCGAACAAGGGCTGTGAGTTGACGTTGAGCTGCTATCACATCTTCTATCGGTTGATAAAAGAGATGTTCTGCTCCACCTTTGGCCGAAAGCGCTATCATGTGGGTTACCGCCTTTTCACCACTGGCGGCATGAGCTAGATGTTCGATCCATCCTGATAAGTAATCCTGAGCACGCATTCTTCCAGGTCTAAATCGAACGATTCCGTTACTAAAACGATTTCCTAACCAACCAACAAGGTTGACCGAGCGTCTTTCATCAATCTTCAGCGTCAGGTCTAACTCTTTGTCAGCTAAAGGCTGATCAATCAATTCTTTCAGCTCACCAACAATTGGAGTTACCCTTTCAACCTGCTGATGAAAATCGAGTTCACCAAATGCTCCTACAGGTAATCGGCCCTGGGCTGAAAGTTTCTGTCGTAAACAAGTCAGAGACTCTTCGTGACCTGAATTCTGAAGAAGAATGGGAATCAAGTCTGACATGAGCAGATAATTATCTAAACCATTAAGATTAAAAGGCTCTTCATCCTTCTGCGTTGAAAGTGGCTCATTAAAATAAACCCCTAATCGATAATTGAAAAACGCTTGGGCTGGCGAACGCCAAAAGCGCTGTAGATCACTTAACTCCAACTCTATCGGTGAGGCCTTATCTAACCAATAGTCATTCATTTGGGGAGCGTTTTGCGTATTCTGAGATGAATCTCTCAGGACAGAAGGCAACCATTCAGATGCGTAGCTTGGATTCGGCCCGGTAAATGAATCTAAACTATAGGGAACCATAGGATGAAGGCAACGCAGTTCAGACAGTAAACGAGTTCCGGAAACGTCCACATCCAATGATTCATCCCCTTCCAAGACATAATTTTGCTGGCAATATTCTTCTAACTCAGTCACTAAAACTGAAGGCGTTAATTCTGATTTATCCCGGATAGAATGACCGACATAACTGATGTAAAGGTACTGCTCAGCAGAAATCAGTGCTTCTAAAAATAAATAACGGTCATCATCACGGCGCGAGCGATCGCCTCTCCTTGCCGCTAATGCCATCAGGTCAAATCCTTCTGCAGGAATACTACGAGGATAAACACCATCATTCATACCAAGCAGACAGACGACCTTAAACGGAATTGAGCGCATTGGCATTAAAGTACAGAAGTTAACCTGCCCAGCAAGAAACTTCTGACTCACTCGCGTTCCTGAAACTTTTTGCGTTAAATAATATACGAGTAAGTCAAAAGGCAATGACGCGTCATATTGAGAGTCCGAAAGCTGTTGCTTCAACTGCCCTATTAGCTCGCGAATCGTATAGAATGCAACCTCTTCCTCAATATCGACGGCAAAGAAACCATCTAGTAAGCCATCAATCAATTGTCTCCACTCATCAACAGAATGGGTGTGATTCAGCCTCTTCCGATATAGCTTAATGGTATCAATATACATAGATAACTTGCCGGCCAACTCTGCAGTTAACCCCTGAATTTCAGAATATGGCGCGATAAATTCATTGTCGTGAACTAACCATTCAACATCGTCACTCATGGCATAACCAGCGAGCATTCTTGCGATACCAAATTCCCAAGTATTTTGATACGTTCCCGGCAAATCAAACTGTTCCGCAGTCTTTCGATTAAGTCCCCACCGAATCCCAGACTCTTCAACCCACAGTTTGGCCTGTAAAAATTCTTCTTCACTGATATCAAATTTACGCATGATGGCTGGCGTTTCAAGTAGTTCAAGTAGTTCAGATGCTAGACAGCGCGAGCGAGGAAGATTGAGTAAGTGAAGAAATGCATTTAAAACTGGTGATTCCTGATCAGCGGTACGATCTGAGATGGAAAACGGAATATAACGCTCTCCGGGGGCATTACCAAACACTGCTTGTATAGCCGGACTATAAGCATTGATATCCGCCACCATAACAATCACATCTCTGGGCGTTAAATCGTCATTCTGATCAAATAGAGATAGCAGATGATCATGAAGCACCTCCACCTCTCGCATCGCACTGTGGCAAGAATGAAAAGAAATGGAGTTATCACCTTTGCTTATAGACTGTTTATGGTCACTAGTGAGCAAAAGATGATCATCCTGATGTTCCTCTAGATGTAAAATATCTGCCTGAATATTATGGAGTAAAGAATCACGCTGAATATCAATAAACAACTCGTGTTCTTCACTGTCCATTTGGGAGAGCAACCATAAGTTGTCTCGTCCGAGTTTACCCATTGATGCCAGTAATTCATTACCAACGACACCGTTTAAGTGCATGGTGTCTTCAGCATTATCATCAACAGACCCTTTCAGATATGAAATGGACTGTCCCTCAGATAGGTTTTGATTATTGAAGATCCATTGTTTGCGTCTTGCTTGCTCTATTCTGGCTAATGTTTTTCTATCACGGACATCTCCCCAATAATGCTGACAGGGGTTAGTAAACATCAAATGCACATCAATATGCTGACCTAGCGCATGCAAGGCATCAATATATCTTGGAGGCAAAGCGGTCACCCCAAAGATAAAAAGTCGCTTAGGAAGCGATAGCTGTGATGGATCGACCAATTTTAAGCGTTGAATTAAAGCCTGATATAAATTGGCACGATGATAAGGAGATTGACCTAATTCAATTGTAAAACGATACAACTCACGCCATAGAATGGGTTGCCAAGGGTGAATATCTTTATTCTCTTCCACCTCAAGTTCGTTTTCCCAGGCATCAATCCATTCAGGGCGATAAACAAGATAGCTATCAAAGATATCCGAAATTTTTTCTGCGAGCTGAAAGAGGTTTAACTCAGAAGTGTCGCGTTCTAAATATTGTTTAATCGGTGCAAATTCGGTTCGCTCCTTGAGTTGCGGTAAAAGCTGCACCAACTTCCAGACCATCGACTCTTTATTAAACGCACTTCTCGTTGGTACATCTGGCAATATTTGAGTGAAGACATCCCAAATAAAGGTCGCAGGCAGGGGAAATGCTATGTTAGCCGCAACGCCCATATCTTTCGCCATAGCCATTTTAAGCCACTGAGACATGCCAGGGCTTTGAACTAAAATCTGTTCCGCTTCAAATGGATTTTCATAGGGCTCCGATTTAATCAGATGCACCAGTAAAATCTTTAATGTTTCAAGTTTATTTGAGTGATAAACGGTAAACAAATTCTCATTCCAATAGCCAAAATGGGGATGGTCCTAGATTAGCATAGTGCCAAGAATGGACTCTATAAGTATCCTTGCAGTTTGCCTGAAACATCGACAAAACGATGATTTATTTTTTGTTTTCGACTTGCAGCGCAAGATAGTTCCCATAAGATATGACTGTGGCTAAGTCAGAGTAATAGTAATGAGTAAAAATGTTTCGTTAAAACAACTTAGAGTATTTCAAGCAATCACCCAACATAATACGCTTACCGAAGCTTCTGACGCACTGTACCTTTCTAAAGCGGCCGTGAGTATGGCGTTATCCGAGTTAGAGAAACAAATTGGCCATGCTCTGTTCGATAGAGTTAATCATCGACTCATCCTCAACCAAGAAGGAAAGAAATTACTTCCTTTAGCCGATGAATTGCTCAATCGAGCCAATACTATCGGCCACCTATTTGATGATGAAAGTTTGTTAACGGGGCTATTGAAAGTTGGCGCAAGCGATACGATAGGAAATCAGGTTGCCCCCTACTTACTCAGCCGTTTTCGAAAAGAACTCAAACACACATCTCAAACCCTATTTATCTCCAATACCGCTCTCATTTGCCAAAAACTGATTGATTACGAGCTAGACATTGCATTGATTGAAGGGAAAACACTCCATCCAGACCTTATCTCAACTCAGTTCAGTCAGGATGAAATGTGTATAATCTGTTCCGCCAATAATCCCCTAGCAGAAGACGATGTTGTTCCACTATCAAATTTTGAAAACAGTGAATGGCTTCTAAGAGAGGCTGGTTCGGGCTCTCGAGAGTTTTTCTTGCGTGTAGTTGCCCCAAGAATTGAACATTGGCATGAAGCATTCGAACTCAACACAACAGAGGCGATTATCAATAGTGTCGCTGCGGGCATAGGCTATGCTTGCATGTCAAAACTTGCAGCAAATTCAGCGATTCATGATGGCAGAGTTAAAACCCTCAATGTTTCTTTGGATATGAATCGTCGCTTTTGGCTTCTGGTACATAAAGAAAAATATCAGAGTCCGTTGCTTAAACGATTTATCCAGTTTTGTTTTGAATGGGATAAACCTACTCATAACGTCTAAAATATCCTCATTTAACTCACACTATGGTGTAGTATTCTGGACGAAAAGCACAAAATACTGTATAAAAAACCAGTCACCTAAAACTAATCATCAGAGGATTAACCATGGCTGTAATCGTCAAGTACGTGGTAGAGCGTAATGGAGAAGAGAAAATGACTTTTACCTCAAAAGCAGAAGCAGACGCCTACGATAAAATGTTGGATATGGCTGACGAGCTTTTTTCACTCCTAGGTAAAAGTGAACTAGTCGAAGACGAAGCAAAACAAGAAGAGCTGGCAATGTACCTAGCTCAGAACAAAGAAGAAGTACTTTATGCTCTTGGCGCCAAAAAACGTCCAACCCAGAAAAAGCCTAAAGCAGCAAAAGTCGAGAGTGAATCCTCTGACACAAAAGACAGTGAAGAAAAAGCGGCCTAATCAGCGCCAGCTTTAGTGCGAAATGACTGTGGGCCGTCTCAATGACGGCCCACTTCTTTATAAAGCAATGTATATCTAAAAAGACAAAGCATATCGGTTGCCGGACTTTATCTTATGGAACTCTTTTAACTCAAAGTGAGTCTCTTTAAGATGACCCTATTAAATTAAAAAATGAATTATGACGAACAAGCCTAATTGCTTGCTTCGCTTCTACCCAACATACGGAGAATGAAATCATGGCTCACTTCGCCTTAGCACTTGGTGTTGCAACCAAAAATCGTGACGGAAAAATTATCGAAGCATATTTTCCTGCACCTATTTTAAACCCATCTAGTGAGCTTGTGTCTGCTGTAGCTGAAGTGGCTGATTATAAAGATGGCAACCAAGCAATTGAAATTAGTGCGGTACAGAGTAAATCTCTTGCAGACGTTTTTGCTGCCAATGGTCAGGATACAAGTGCTTCTTTTGCTACAAAAGCTGTTGAGTCAGCCCAGCCTCTAGTGGTTGTTATTCTTGAAAGTGATGACAAACCACAATCTGTTGCAGAAGGATTTCTCAAGTTACAACTAATTTCTCACCGTCTAGCTCAACCTCACGGCATTGTTCTTGATGGTATTTTTGGACTGCTGCACAACATTGCTTGGACTAACGAAGGTCCAATCGATCTACCTGAATTAGCGGATCGCCAAATTGAAGCTCGCCTTGCTGGCCGTTCTCTTTCTGTCGATTGCGTTGATAAATTCCCTAAAATGGTCGATTACATCGTTCCTACAGGTGTTCGTATTGCTGATACATCTCGTGTTCGTCTTGGCGCACACGTTGGTGAAGGCACAACAGTTATGCATGAAGGCTTCATCAACTTCAATGCTGGTACAACCGGTGTGAGCATGGTTGAAGGACGTATTTCTGCTGGTGTTATGGTGGGTAACGGTTCCGATATCGGTGGTGGTGCATCTATCATGGGTACACTATCTGGCGGTGGTAAAGTTGTTGTATCCATCGGTGAAAACTCACTGCTTGGTGCTAACGCAGGTCTTGGCTTCCCTCTGGGCGACCGTTGTACTATCGAATCTGGTCTGTATGTTACTGCAGGCACAAAAGTTCGCATGCTAGACAAAGATGGTAACGAAGTAGAAATCGTTAAAGCCCGTGATCTTGCTGGCGTTCCAGATCTTCTGTTCCGTCGTAACTCTTCAACGGGTCAGGTTGAATGTTTAGCGAACAAATCTGCTGTAGAATTGAACGAACAGCTACACGCAAACAACTAATTCAACCAATTAGTCAACTTTTAAAGGCCAGTGCAATTGCACTGGCCTTTTATTATTTCTATCATTACTCCCTAGCTCCAATAAATTCGTATTATATTTTCTTCGGTTACTCACCTATAGTTATTTAAATTGTTCCATTTTTCAGAGGCATATACATGTTACGTTTCATTCAAGAACTACCGAAGGTAGAACTTCACCTTCATATAGAAGGTTCTCTAGAGCCAGAACTTATGTTTGAGCTTGCTAAACGCAATCATGTTGAGATCCCATTTAACTCACCAGAAGAAGTGCGAGCGGCATACCAATTTACCAATTTGCAATCGTTCCTGGATATCTATTACCAAGGAGCAAATGTTCTTATTCATGAGCAGGATTTTTTTGATTTAACCTGGGCTTACTTATTACGCTGTAAACAAGATAACGTCATTCACACAGAAATATTCTTTGATCCTCAGACGCATACCGAAAGAGGTATTAGCTTTGATACGGTCGTGAAAGGCATTACATCAGCGCTTACCAAAGCCGAAAAAGAACTCGGTATTACCAGTCAGTTGATTATGTGTTTCCTACGCCATCTTCCTGAGGAGCAGGCTATCGAAACACTTAAGCAAGCCCTACCTTACAAGGATTACATTGTCGGGGTTGGTCTCGACTCATCAGAAAAAGGTCATCCACCAGAAAAGTTTGCTCAAGTGTTTGCTTTAGCGAAGGAAGAGGGATTTCTAGCAGTTGCACATGCTGGTGAAGAAGGCCCGGCGCAAAACATTATTGATGCACTTGATATCCTTAACGTCGAGCGAATTGATCATGGCGTACGTTGTGTAGAAGATCAAAATCTGGTCGAACGCTTAAAAGAAAGTAGGATGCCTCTTACCGTATGTCCCCTTTCAAATACGAAGTTAAAAGTGTTCCAGAATATGAAGGATCACAACATCGTAGAACTTCTGAAACAGGGACTATGCGTCACAATAAACTCTGATGATCCTGCTTATTTCGGCGGTTACATGACAGATAACTTCGTTGCAGTCGCTGAAGCACTGCCAACCACCAAAGAAGAGTTGGCTCAATTTACCCTTAACGCTATTGAAGCCAGTTTCATTAGCAATGAGGAAAAAGCACGAATGACCAAAACAGTTCTGGAGTTTGTTGCTGATCAGTCTTAATTGTTCAATGCCCTGATGCTCAAGTCAGGGCATATAAACTAAACTAGTTCAGCCAACTGCAGTATTTGCTTTTCGTTTACATTATCTTTTTGCTTTTCAGATAAGAACTTCTCTGCATACCTCAAATACGTTTTAGACTCGATAAACAAACGAAAGGTATCTTCATCAATATGTCGTTGTTTTACCATATCGGCTAAAATAGCTAACGATTCCGACAATGTTTTTGCTTCTTTATAAGGTCTGTCTGCGGCCGTCAATGCTTCAAAAATATCTGCGAGTGCCATTACCTTTTCAGGAATGGATAATTCTTCACCAGACAATTTTCTCGGATAACCTCTGCCATCGATTTTTTCATGATGATTTCCAGCAATATCAGGAACTCTCTGCATTTCATCGGGAAACGGCAACTTGCTGAGCATTTTTATCGTTTGCACAATATGGTTATTAACCAAGAACCGCTCTTCCTCTGTTAAGGTTCCTCGCTCGATAGAGAGATTGTAGATCTCGCCTTTATTCAACTCGTGTTGTGGCAAAGTCATATCAAATCCCCAAATATTATCCTTATCATGTTTACCAACAGGAGGCCGATTTTCTCCCCAAGGAATGATATGTTCAACTTTATCGTCAAGAAGTAACTCAGTACATGGAAGGCTTTCTTCTAGGTCTTTGACTCGTAACCATTCATCTCGAGATAACCCCTGCCGGCTACTAAAATGTCGAGTCCACACTCTTCGGCTAATATGATTCAGTTTCTCAAGATCTTGGCTACTCATGCTCTCGGCACCAATATTAAGATTGGCAATATGAGTAAAATCTTCTTGGAGCGCTTCAAGCTCGCGGTCAAGTCGAGCTTGTAATTCTTGTTGATTCTCACCAGCGTAAAGCTTTTGCCAATAATCTAGCTCTCTGTCTCTCCATAACACTTCAAAACGAGTCCGTATCTCATGGATTCTATTATGAATCGTTTCTAATTTGGTCGCTTTATCAATGATGTACTCCTGACTGGTAATTTTGCCGCAATCATGCAGCCAAGCAGCAATTTTGAACTCTCTACGTTGGGTATCATCCATCATAAAGCCCGCAAAACTACCACTATGACTTTTCTGCGCTTCATCAATGAGCATTTCCGCCAATATTGGAACTCTTTCACAGTGCCCACTGGTGTAAGGCGATTTGGCATCAATGGCATCAGCTAATAAACGGATAATGGCATCGATTAATTCTGTTTGGGATTCAACATGTTTCCTTGTTTCGATTGCGGTCGCAGCCGAGCCTGAAATTTGGGATACAAATTCAACAAATGCAGGATTTTCAAAGTTACGGTCTTTGTCATGCAAAAGGATTAAGACACCAATCACAGACATTCTTCTATCACAAAGCGGAATAGACAATGTTGTATCTTGCTCATCATCAGCAGAGAACGTTTTCTGGACAATTTCTACGAAGTCCTCTCTGCTCGCTTGAGGACAAGGAATGGACGATGGTCCCCATTGACTTTGCGTAGCCCTATCTAAAGATTGTTGCTTAGAATTGAACAGATAAATACAGGCCGCTTTTGAATCAGTGATATTGAGTAAATGCGTCACCACTCCATTTAGCATCTTGTCCATATCCTGTTCCTGAGAAAGCAAAAGCGAAATAGAACGAAAGCTCCGAATTGCTGCAGACATTTCAGATAGAGACTGAGAAAGAATATTAACCTCTCGGACATAAGAAGATACGGAGTTTTCCTGACGAAAATCGAACGCTCTCATTCCTTCAATCACGCTGGATAAACGCAACATAGGTAGTGCCACTAAGCGGCCGAAAAACCAACCAACCAACAACAGAATACCGATAATCACCCCTGACCAAATTAACTGTTGGTGTAAAACAGTAGTGGCACTTTGAAGCAAAGCCGATTCAGGAATACCGTAGAGTAGACTCCAATTTTCTTTACCTGTAGGTCCGACATGGATACTTTGTCCAAACCAAATACCTTGCCCTGTTGCAAAAGGGACCAAGCTATGTTGAGTTTTATGCTCAACAAGCTGATTAAATAATGGAATCTCCAGCTCTTTAATTCGAGACAAACGAAATGCTCCGGAGTCTGTCGGGTGCACAAGTTTCGAACTGTCCGGAAAGCCAAGTACCACATTTTTATCGTTAACCAAAGCGAGGCGACTGAATTCATTTGGCAATAGTGACTGCATAAGCTCGGATAAATCATCTATCGATGCGTCCATTCCAACGACAGTATTAAAGGGGGCCGCTTTCATCGATAACGTTACCCCAACTTGCTGGGTAGTATAAAAAACGTACGGTTCACCAAGGTAAAGTTTGTCAGTAGCAACGGCACTGGCAAACCATCTTCTTGAACGAGGGTCAAACTGATATTCAGGTGTATTTCTGCGCGATAAAAGATTGAAACCCTTATCGAAGAACAACCAGACGGAATTTAAGACTTGCCCACTCGTGTTGCGCTCTAAAGACTGCACCATATACGATGCGTCATCTGGTGCGGATACGACTTTTTTTCTCAAATCGGAATTGAGTTTACGTAACAGGAAAAAGTCACCATTTGAATACCCCAGATAGGCAGAGCTCACTACAGGATTTTCATCAAGGATCAGTTTGAGCAGCTTAATTCTCTTCATCCGCGAAGAGTGATCGTTTGCCGTAATAATTGAGTCTTGTGATAACAGCTTCAATGCCGTAATGATTGGCTGGGTGTGGCGTTCAATCTGGCTATCGATTTTAGCCGCAATTTGTTGGGCATTTTCCTGAGCTAACTCGATAAGAATTCGTCGATTACTTTGATAAGAGTGAAAAATAATCGATGCGGCCAGCACCAACATCCCAATAACAATAGAGCCACTAACCAACAACTGTAGACGAATACCAGGTAATTGTTTTTTCATTATCGTCCCTGATTTTGAAATATCCAACTACAAGTATAATCAATATGTTGATAAGTAATAAAATTCTTATTAACTGTTTGTGCGTTTGATAACAACACAAGCAATTTGTTTTTGCTTGCCGAAAGTAATGATCTGTCTGAGTACCGATTTTCCGACCGGGACAAAAGCCGAACCCACAGCATGGCTCTCATTGTCTGCGTGAGGATCGTGGATAAAGAAAAACTGTTCGTTCATCCCACTAAGAACGATCCAGTGTGGCTCTTTCTTACCATCAAAACGATATGTACTAATTAACAACAAAACACATGCCCCCTCTTCCAGCCAAACTTCAAATTGGTCCGTTGTCGGTGGAATATCCTTGATTAAAGCTGATGTTTGCTCGAGCTGGCGGACAAACTCATGATGTACCAAATCAATAATGTCTTTTTTACTGGCATCACGAACGCTATCGATAAATGGCGTGGAATCAGAGCGACTCCAGAGCTCCACATCAAACCCACGTTTTGCCGCAGCCAGTGCTAAGCCGTGTCCACTGCAGCCCCCATGGCCCGCAGCCATAAAGATCGTCGTGGCTTCTCGCCACAGTTGTAGCTCTTCTGTTCGGCTCGGTTGATACTCTTTATCCAAGCAGCTAAAGCTCATCACCAGGCACGCAGGACCACAGGTAAACTTGGTGGTCTGGATATAAAGTGGCATGTCAAGTTGATGTGTTGGTCCTTGAGGTTCAAGCCTTTTTTGCATTCTTCGCCCATCGCAAAGATCATCGTAATAATGGATGAGTACCTGTAATGTTTTGTATCCCATTTTTTCATACAAATGTATTGCTGAAGTATTGTCTTCTCTGACTTCTAGTCGTAATGTATTGAAGCCTTGATCAAGAGCCGCGCGCTCACATTGCTCTATGAGATTACGAGCAATACCCCGTCCTCTGAAGTCAGGTTTGACGGCAATCGAATACAACCTAGATAGCTGTGTACCTTGGTGAAAAAGTAACAACGCATAACCAGCAATCTCGTCATTTTCCGTAGCAACAAAGATGAGATCCTTAGGGGACTGTATAAAACGTTTCATTTGACGTGGAGATATCCTGTCAGTATCAAACAGTTTTAGTTCAAGATCATTGAGAACAGAGAGATCAGTAAGCTTCGCAAGACGAATGTCCATACGATGTCCTTTAAAAATAGATTGGCACGATTGCGGCTTCATCATAAACCTATTGAGCTAGGAAAAATAGCAATGGCAAAGCTTTTAATTGTTACCGACCACACCAGTGACTGGAAAGATTACTTCCCTTCAGAACAAGTTGTTAGCGTAGATCAGTACCTGGCAATGTCTGGTAAAAATCAATTAAAAAATGTTCAGGTAGTCAACTTATGTAGAGATTATGAATACATGGGTTCGGGCTACTATTGTTCTCTTCTTGCGGAAGCCAGGGGACACCGAGTTATCCCGCGAGTTATGGCGATCAACGATATACAACAACCGTTTTTTCTGTCATCGGCATCCTTGAACATCGACTCAAATGTTAAAAATACTGATCACATTGCGTGTAAAGTCTATTTTGGTCGCACACCAGAGAAACTGCTTGAGAAATTCGCACGTCGCTTGTTCGAACAATTTATGGTTCCCGTCATTGAAATTGAACTGACCAAAGTCAAAGGGCAATGGCACCTAAACAAAATTGCACCGTTTGCTTTTCAAGATTTAGAAAATGGCGAACAGGACTTCTTCATAGATTCACTGGAGATGTTTTCAAGCAAAGTATGGAAACGACCTAAACAAGATAAGAAATATCGCTACGATATTGCCATGTTGGTTGATGAAGAAGAGAAGATGCCACCATCAGACTCTTCAGCTTTAATTCGTTTCAAAAAAGCGGCAAATCGCTTGGGTATGCGTTTAGAAACGATCTCTTCGGATGACTTATCAAGACTTGGCGAGTTTGACGGTCTCTTTATTCGCGCAACGACAAACATCAGCAACTACACTTACCGCTTTGCAAAAACAGCAGAGAAAATGGGGCTAGTGGTTATGGATGATTCTGAGTCCATAATGAAATGTACAAACAAAGTATTCCTGACAGAGCTTCTGAAGAAAAATAATGTCATGGCCCCTAACAGTGTCATTGTTCAGTCATTCAACGAAAACTGGAAACAGCAGTTGATGGAATCACTTGAATTTCCAATGGTGCTCAAGATTCCTGATGGTGCTTTTTCTCGTGGTGTTATTAAGGTAAAAGATGAATCAGAGCTGGAAAAAGAAGCGACTGCTTTGTTTGAAAAAAGTGCTCTAATACTAGCACAAGCCTTTATGCCAACATCCTTTGACTGGCGAATCGGGATCATCAACCGTCACCCTATTTTTGCCTGTAAGTACATGATGAGTCGAGGTCACTGGCAAATTTATCAGCACCACAAAAGTGGCCGTGTTTCCTCTGGTGGATGGGAAACTCTCGACTTAAAACAAGTTCCAAAACAAGTTATCGATACCGCAGTAAAAGCAGCTAATCTTATCGGTAATGGCCTTTATGGTGTTGACTTAAAAGAGATTGATGGTCAAGTCTACGTGATAGAAGTGAACGACAATCCGAGCATTGATCATCAGGTAGAGGATGCATTTTTAGGGGATCTTCTCTACGATAGAATAATGACTGAGTTTCTTCGTCGTATTCAGTTACGTGGCTTCTAATCATTATATTACGATGTCCCGACACGATTCGGGACACATTCAAAAGGAAACACATGGAATTTCTCATAGACCATTGGCAGTTTGATAAGCAAGTGAAACATATTACCGATACCGATTTGACTCGTCTTCGGGAAAACCACTGGTATCACTGTCAGCGCGATGCGCCTGATCTAAGAGGATGGTTAGAGTCTAACCAACTACCGAATTCGATTATTGATAGTTTTCTTGCCGAGGATACTCGGCCAATGTTTGAAGAATATGAAAATGGTGATTTCCTGCTTATTCTTCGCGGTGTTAATTTGAATGAATCAGCCCACCCAGAAGACATGCTCAGTATTCGGATGCTTTATTTCAAAGGGACATTAATCACCACACGAAAAATTCCGTCAAAGACTGTGGCTAGTATTCGGCAGCTACTGACGGAAGGGAAAGGGCCATCGACTCTCGCTGACCTTGTCGTCGCGATTATTGATGGTCTGAGTCGCAATATTGATAACTATCTCACCAGTGTCGAAGATAAAATTGAAGAGTTTGACGAACAGCTGGAAATGAGTGAAGAGCTAATGGAAACCCACAAAGCGTTGTTCAAAATTAAACGTTTTGTTAAACCGCAGCTTTACGCTATCAATGATTTTCAAGATTCGGATAATGAGTTAGCTCAGACCAAAAACCTGCGTTTACGCCACAGTGTCAACACCATCACTCGCATCAATGAAAGCCTCGACTTTTATCTGGGCGAATTGGAAATGATTAAAGGCGAGCTTCGCCAATACCACGCAGAAAAGATGAACCAGAATACCTATCTGTTCACAATTCTGGCGGTTATTTTCCTGCCAACCAGTTTCCTGACTGGACTGCTTGGCGTGAATGTTGGAGGAATGCCAGGCACGGACGATAGCATGGCATTTGGTATTTTCTGTTTCGCTCTGCTGATCATATTCTTCGGTGAATACTGGATTCTTCGTCGACTCGACTTTTTCAAATCTTACTAGGGGAGATGTATGCCAATTTACATTTTTGGTTATGGAAGCCTGATGAACTCTTCATCAAGAAAGCTAACCGGACAAACAGGTGAAGCCATACCAGCCATTGTTTCTGGTCTTGTACGATACTGGGGTAAAGTGGATGACAGCTACTCAGCCTCTCCACTGGTTTCCGACATCGGTGAGGGCATTGTAAATGGTGTACTTTTAGAGATATCACCTAGTGATCTTATCGATTTCGATAGTCGAGAGAGAGGTTATAAACGAATCAAGTTGTTAGCCGAACAGATAGAAACCGCCGAACCGATTAATGAATCAAGTGAAGTTTGGGTTTATGTAAAAGAGAATCCAGAGCCACCTTGTGAGGATATGCCCGTCCTACAAACCTATATCGATACTGTGCTTTCGGGTTGTCTGGAGATTTCAGAAGAGTTCGCGCACTTATTTATCAAACATACAGAAGGTTGGACTTATCCTATTTTCAACGATAGGCATCAACCTCGATATGGTAACTACGCGGGTATTTCTGCAGCACATGAGTCACTCATTGATAAATTACTGTTAATACAAAAGTAAATTACCCTCCAAAGGCATTTCCATTCGAAATGCCTTTTTTGTTTCACTGTTTATTTTCAAAAACAAAACACGTTTAAAAAGAATTAATTTAAATTCATTATCTTAGATAAGAAAAAACGTTCCATTTTCAGTATATTTATTTCGATTGTGACCCGCCGAGCATTTTGCTTTTTTGCGCATCTAAATAAGTTTTCCTTGCCTACAATTAAGTGAGAAGACCATCAAATTTTTATAAGCACGAGAAACATGGGGAAGGAACATGGGCACGTTACGACGCAAAGCTCAGGGTAACCAACGATTTTGGCAAGGTACCCTCAACCAACAACTTGGTGAAGTTTTTGAGCAGGTCAAAGATGAACTGCCCCAAATTGAACGCCTCTCATTTGCTTTGTATGACAGCGATTCAGATGTGCTTAAGACGTATGCAGACAGTGCCCCTAATTCGAACGAGACATTTCGTCACTATGAGTGTCGCCTTAGCGAACTCCCATCTTTACTCGAGTGCGCCGAAAAACATCAGTGTCGGACAATTTCGAATTTTGATTCGGACATTGAACCTGCATCAAAACATAATCATTGGCTCAAAGAGCAAGGATTTAAATCGTCATACGCCCTACCTACTTTCTATGAGAATAATCTTATTGGCTTTATATTCTTAAATGCAAACACCCCAAACTTCTTCTGTGAAGATGTACAGCAATCCTTGACGCCATACATCAAACTCATCAAGCAAGCTGCATCTTGGGAATATGAAACCATCAAAACCATTTTGGATGCGGCTAACAGTACGATTAAACGTCAGCCAAGACATATGCTCCAATTCAAAGACCATCAGGAAAGGATGTATTACTACACAAAAATAATTGCCCACGACATCGCTGACACTTACAACTTAAGCGATGAAGATATTGAAAATATTACACTTTTCTCTCGTTTTCATGATATCGGCAAACTAAGTATGTCCCCAAGTTTGCTCCAAAAATCCACAGGTCTTGCGGAAATTGAAAAGGACAAAGTTTTTCAACATATAGAACGGGGTATCGATATTATTGACGGAATAATTTCCAAAACAGGCTGTTGTTCACATGCCAGTTTAAATATACTGAAAGACATTATTTCGTATCATCAGGAACGATTGAATGGTACCGGGTATCCTTATGGTAAAAAAGGAGACGAAATTCCCGTCTCTGCGCGCATTATTAGCGTAGCCAATATCTTTGATGCCCTGACCAGTCATAGACCCTATAAGCAAGCCTGCTCTGTTCTTTTTGCTCTCCTTGAATTGGAGAAAATGGTCGCCAATGGTGAAGTCGATAAGCACTGTGTCAATGCATTGAGAAGACACCAAGCGTTTCTTAACGAGATAATTAGTCGCTACCCAGAAACTGACCCGAAAAATGCTGAAACCACTCACTAGAGAGGTAATGATGTTTAAGAAATACCTTGCAACCACCTTTGGTGATCCGATCAATGATCTTAGTCGGAATTCAAAAGATGCGATAGAAGCCTACTTCTGCTTGGTAGACTTTGAGCAGGGAGCACAGCAATTATCTCCGTCAGGTACCAAGATAGGCCTCGTACGCCTTCAGTCCGATTATATTGATGCTCGGACCCAAAAAACGCTATTCGAATATAGGAACCAAGGCTACTTTTTACTCTGTTTAAATAACAATAGCTCAGCACTTTGCTCATTGTATCCTGGTGTCTGGTCTCTCAATTTCCAGGCGAGTACCTCAACCCCATTTCGTTTAATGTCGGCGGTTGTAAGAGAAATCGATGCCATGAACATTCCAAGTATGTCGTTGACTTCACAGTATATTAAAGGTATTGGAAAAACCCCTCTAACTCCCAATTCGATTCTATCTCTTCTTTATACTATTGAGACTCAGATCGAACATGAATTAAGAGAAGATCAAATTGCTGAGAAGTACGGATATTCGGTTGCCTACTTTTCCAGAACATTTCATCACCTTTTAGGGATCTCTTTCCGAGATTATTTGTGTCGAAAAAGAATCGCTTTGGCGAAACGCTTATTAATAGAACAACCGAATACTAAAATAGCGATTGTTGCTCTTCAGTGTGGCTACAAGGATCTGTCCTACTTCAATAGAATATTTAAGAAAAAAGTGGGAACCAGTCCGGGTGAATACAAGAAATTAGCACTAACGTCCTGAATAACATGCTAAACTGAGGTAATTCTGACCATTTTTTGGACAGTTACGTAGTAAACCAGCTTAGCTTATATGAGGTGGCTATGGCGCAACGATCTCCAAGTATTTCCAGCCGTCTGCTCTATCCCGACGAACACCTCCTAAGGTGGGCTAAAGATCGTCCAAATGATATTTACTTAAAGCAAATTATTGATCGCCAGTTTCGTGATTATACGTTTGCTCAGGTAGCTGAAAAAGCCTCAGCATTCAGCCATGCTTTAGTTAAGCTCGGTGCAAAACCCGATGATCGAATTGCGATCATTTCAAAAAATTGTGCTGAGTGGTTTATCTATGACTTTGCCTGCATGATGGGCAATTTCATAAGCGTCCCTATTTTTCCGACAGCCAATCAAGAAACCATTACACATTGCTTGAAACACAGCGAGGCAAAAATTTTAATCGTTGGTAAACTCGATTCACCCGATGAAATTGAGAAGTCACTCCATGAGTTGGATTCGCTGACCACCATCTCGCTACCATACGATTCAAGTATCAAATGCGATCATGAGTTTGAATTTCTACTGCGGTATTCTCAGCCCGATTTTGAATGCCTGAGTGGACATAATGAAAGCGACATTATGTCCATCGTATATACTTCTGGTACCTCGGGTACCCCCAAAGGAGCAATGCTGACCTACAGTGGATTTAGCTGGTCGGTAAATCAACTATCAAACCTGATTGGTGTCTCATCAGAAGACAGAATGTTTTCGTATTTGCCTCTATCTCATATCACTGAGCGAGTTTTTATTATGGGTATCTCCATTGAAACGGGCTTGAGTGTGGCATTTCCTGAGTCTCTTTATACTTTTATTGATGATGTAAAGATGCACAGACCGACTCTATTCATTTCTGTCCCCAGATTATGGACGCTTTTCAAAGAACGTATAGATGAGAAGCTCTCTCCAAGAAAACTCAACTTTTTGTTGAAAATCCCCATATTACGCCGATTAATCAGACATAAAATTGCAGAAGGGCTCGGACTGGATAAAGCCCGGGTATTAGGCTGCGGTTCTGCGCCTATTTCACCAGCGTTACTAAAATGGTATCAACGTATTGGTTTGAGAATAACAGAAGCATGGGGTATGACCGAAAACTACGCTTTCGGAACCTTGAATTATCCATACAACAAGAAAAAATTAGGTAGTATTGGCATCCCTGGACCGGGTATTAATATCCATATCGCAGATGACGGTGAAATTCTGGTAGAAAGCAAAGGGTTATTTTCAGGCTATTACAAGCAACCTCTGGAAACCAGAAAAGCGTTTACACCCGAAAAGTGGCTGAAAACAGGTGATGTAGGGAGCATCGATAGTCAGGGATACGTCTATATCAAAGGGCGTAAAGGGGATACATTTAAAACAGCCAAAGGCAAATACGTTTCACCACATAAAATCGAGAAACTGATAGTAGATCGAGTAAAGGTCAATTCTATCTGCCTTATCGGACCTGGTGTTCCCGCGCCGGTACTGCTCATTGTTCCGTTTAAATTTGAAAACCTTAATCGGAGTCGATATGAAAAAACAATTTACTCAACCGTAACGCAAATCAATACCAGACTACAATCTCACGAGCAGATAAGAGGCGTTTTGATTGTCAAGGAGCCATGGTCTGTTGAAAATGGCATTTTGACACCAACATTGAAAGTGAAACGTCATTTGCTAGAACAAAAATACGCTGAAATGGCAAACCAATGGCCTAGTGATGAGCTTATCCATTGGGAGTAACGTAGAGTCTTCACATCGTATTATTATTGGAAGACTCACGTTATCTGCTCTCTACTGATTACCCTTTATTCGAATTTCTCGCAGTGCTCTTTCTAGGTTTTCATTCGCCAATTGATAGTAAAGCGGGTTTTCGTTAATTGCTTGTTGTAGATAAGGTACCGCTTCCTCTGGGTGACCCTGCAACATCAAAAAGTACCCCACATTATTCAAAGCCTGAGGCTTCTCCATGTGATTCATAAATAAACTCAGTGCCTTTTGCGGTTGATTCTTTGCTAGATAAATCAAAGCTAGATTATTTTGTGCCTTCTCATTATTCGGGTCGAGTTTTAATGCAGCTAAAGTCGTTCTCTGCGCTTCATCATAATCTTTGCTCATGTAATAAGAGTACCCCATGTTCGTTAAACTCTTTAATGAATCAGGATTGATCAGTAATGAACGACGATAAAATGCTTGAGCAATATTATGTTGAGCTTTGATGTCATAAAGAATTCCCAAGCCCATGTAAGCTAACTCAGGAGAATCTTTATTGACTTTAAATGACTGTACGAGATCAGAGTTTAAAGGCTCTTTAACTGTTTGATGTGATGGGGTAAATCGGATTTGATCCGCATTTACAGCACGGAGAAAATAAGCCTTTCCCTGATCAACGTTACCTTGTTTACTGTATATCACACCCAATCGCTCAAGAACCTGAATATTGTTGGGGTTGTTTTCTAATGCTAAAAGATACGCTTTTTCAGCCAAACGTAGATTACCGCGAGACTGATGAATACGTCCTATCGAGTACAGCGTTTTGTCTTTATATTGCCCTTTAGGTAGCTCAAGAGAACGAATATATTCAAACAATGCCAAATCGTAGTTTGCCTGACTCAGTGCTTTATCGCCTCTCTCTATTGCTTCAACTTCTGTTTTCGGCATGTCTTTTAACTTGAATGTTTCTATATTCTTGCCGTCATAAAGTTCATTAGGAAAGGATGAGGATGTTGTCGACGTTCCTGCGCATCCCATAATCGTCAAACCAATGCAGCACATTAGCGTTAGTGCAACTTTTCTTAACATAATAAACTCCTACTTATGAACTAAGCGTGTCGAGTAGCGTTAATATCGACGGACCAACGGCAACAATAAAAAAGCATGGCCAGATAAAAAGTAGTAAAGGGAAAATCATTTTCGTGGGAATTTTGGCTGCAATCTCTTCCAGTTCCTGATTACGACGATCACGATAATCTTCAGTATACTCACGTAATGTCTGAGCCAAGCTGCCACCAATTCTAGACGCATGAGCAAGCATTTTGACTAGCCCGGTAATTTCAGTGACCCCGGTTCTTCTGACCAGGTCCTCAAAGGCATGATTTAGCTCTACACCTGATTTCACTTTTAGACAGACAGTATCCAACTCGTCAGAAAATTCTGGATGAGATATATCGAGTTCTTGAGCAACTCGATTAAGAGCCGCATTAAACCCCAAACCGGATTCGGTACAGACGACTAACAGGTCTAGAGCATCAGGAATAGCATTGCGAATTTTGCGCTGCCTGTTTTTAACCAGCTTATGCAAAACCATATTTGGAAAAAACAGACCAAGAAATACAGCAAATAGCATTACAACATTGGCGAAAGGCATATCGTTATTAAAAAAGAAAATTCCCATGGCAACAAACAAGCCAATAACGAGAGAAAGAACTTTTACGGCATAAAAGATGGTCATCGCATTTGCATCGTGAAACCCTGCGTGCATTAATTTTAAGCGCACCGACTCTTTCTCTTTCTTATTCCTTGGGGCTATAAACGGCGCTAGAGATTCTAATGTATGATCAACTTTACTCGCTTTCGCCTCAGCGCCTGCGTTGTCATTCATTTGATTACGAATATCCATTAGCCCTTTACGAATGGGGGAACGACTCCCAACAGCAAAGAGAACCACTGTGACAATAATTAGTGTCGTTGCAGAGAATATCGCCGTAAGAATAAAGGTCTCTTCATCAAGCGTTACACCGTTTAAATATGCGAATATTTGCTCCATCATGTTACACCTCGAAATTCACGATTTTGCGAATCCAAATGGCACCAAAGAACAGGCTTATCACGCCAAAGGTGATCATTTTCACTCCACGAGGATCTTTATAAATAATATCCACATACGCAGGCTGAATGACCGTCATAACCAAGAACAAAACGAACGGAGCTAAGATCAGTATCCAAGCGGACATTCGACTCTCCGCCGAAATAGTTTTAATCTTTCTCTGTAACTTAAATCTGGCACGAAGCACTTTGGATACTTTTTCTAGGTTCTCAGATAGGTTGCCCCCAGTTTCTTTTTGCAGCAGAACCGCACTGGAAAACGCCAAAACAGACATCGTTGGTGTTCTCTCTGCCATTTGCATAATGGCCAGTCTCATGTCATAGCCAAAGTTAAGCAGGTTGAAGGCATTTTTAAATTCAGATCCTATCGGTTCTGGCATCTCTTCCCCTACTTCCCCCATCGCCTGAGAAATCGGCATCCCGGCTTGTAGCATTCTGCGCATAATATCAAGCGCTTCAGGCAGCTGTTCTTCAAACTTACTCAATCGATCCGATATTTTTTTCTCAATGAAAAACTTAATAATGAACCATAAGAAAATGACGTCCGCCATTAGGACATACCAAGGTTGCCCAATCATATATAGAGCCAAAACGGAAACGGCACTGAGTACACTGAAGACTGATAGAACATTGGTTACAGACCAGTTTAGACCAGCCATTTCGATCTGTTTCTGCAACGTGGCTAAAAATGGTATTTGAATCAACTTACGATCGATGGGCGATAACGATTTTAGGTTGTGCTCCCTTAGCAGGGTTAAACTTTTTTCATCAAGCTCAGATTCTGTCTGCTTTAAACGGTTACTTAGCTGCTTATGTCTGGCTTTATTTCCTACCGCTGGCAATAACAATGCCTGAGAAATAAAGACCACAGCAAAAAACAGTAATACCAAAAATATTGTGATATCTTCACGCATAGCAGACTCCTAGTTTCAGTAGTTTTCGCTGAAAACTTCGAAGGGTATTGGCAAGCCTCTTTTTAAAAGCTTGTCATGGCATTGCGGGATAACGCCCGTTGGTTTAAAAAATCCGATGACATTACCCTGCTCATCAACACTCTGCCTCTGAAACTTGAAAATCTCAGACATGGTAATGATGTCGCCTTCCATACCGTTAATTTCAGAGATGCTCACCATTCTTCTCTTTCCGTCTTCCTGACGTTCCATCTGCACAATCAGATGTATTGCAGAAGCTATCTGAGCTCGTAAGTTTTTGGTTGAAATATTCCATCCCGCCATTGAGAACATGTTCTCAATACGGCTCAGAGCATCTCTGGGCGTGTTTGCGTGCACAGTAGCAAGAGACCCTTCATGACCAGTGTTCATAGCCGCAAGCATATCCACAGCCTCACTTCCCCTAACTTCACCAAGTACAATACGGTCAGGACGCATACGCAGAGAGTTTTTTACCAAGTCACGCTGAGTGATCTCTCCTTTTCCTTCAAGGTTCGGGGGGCGGGTTTCCAAGCGAATCACATGAGGTTGTTGAAGTTGAAGCTCGGCAGAATCTTCAATAGTAATGATGCGTTCATCTTCCGGTATGAAGCCAGAAAGAATATTGAGCGTCGTCGTCTTACCCGAGCCTGTACCTCCAGAGATCAATACATTAAGCTCTCCCTTCACAGCAGCCTCAATGAAAGCAGCCATTCCTCTAGATACCGAGTTATAAGAGAGTAAGTTGTCCATTGTTAATTTATCTACTGCGAAGCGGCGAATGGACAAAGCTGCGCCATCCAGAGCCAGAGGTGGAATAATCGCGTTCACACGGGATCCATCCATAAGTCTTGCATCCACCATTGGTGATGACTCATCTATTCTTCGCCCTACCTGACTAACAATACGATCGATAATGTTTCTAAGGTGCCGTTCGTCTAAAAAGGTATATGGGGTTTTATCTATTTTCCCATAACGTTCGACATAAATACTTTTCGGTCCATTGACCAAAATATCGGAAATACTCGAATCTTTGAGTAATGGTTCCAAAGGCCCGAGTCCAAAGACTTCATCTTCAATCTGCTGTATGATCCTTTTTCGCCCTTCAACCCCTAGAGTATGGCTTGGATCATCCGACATTAACTGTATGATGGCATCATGAAGTTCTTTCTTAGCTCTTTCGCGCTCGAGGCTTGATAAGAGCGCCAGATCCAATATTTCCAGCAATTTCTGATGGTAATAATGTTTCACTGACAACTCTTGTTCTAACTGCTTGCGAGCATCATCAATTAGCTTATTTTTTGCAACTTTATCTGTACTGATTTCCGCCCGAGCTTCACCGCCGTCATCGGTATTTTTGACGATCTCAGGTTTCTTAGCAGTCATGTTATTTTCGGCTTTCAAGGCTTTATCCTGAAAGTCGGGATTGATATTTTTTCGTTTAAAAAACATCTTATCCTCACTATCAATTAGTTAAAAAACCGATCCAGCCACCCTTTGGATTCAATCACATCGGGTGAGAGTGTTTTGCAAAATTCATGAATCGAACGACCAATCATAGAGTGAGGTTTATCCACTATGAATGGCTTACCTAAGTTGGTACTTTCAATACTGACTTTGAAATCATTTGGAATTGTAAATAGCTCAATCCCCAGCATCGACCCTTCTATATCTTTGAGCCTTATCTGCTGTTTTTTTTCAAAACGATTAACGACTAGAGCCATCGAATCATTTTGAATGCCATACTCATAACGTAGGGAACGAATGATCGAAGATGCGTTTTTAAGCGCAATTAAGTTTTGCTGAGTAATAAGAAACGCCTTACTTGCCTGACTCATTACCGAGCTAAACGTACAATCAGCGCCAGCAGACATATCGACAAAAATGTATTTGTAATAGCGGCGTAAAATAGGAATAAGCGAACCAATACGTTTTGATTGCTCGTAATTCTCTAGCGGTGTTTCATGATTAAAACTAAGCAGTCTTAGTCCAGAGTCGTGCTTAGTAACCAGACTTTGCAGGGATATCTCATCCAAATCTTCACTTTGTTCAATAGCATCAGTAAGACTGTAAGACGGATTCAAGTTTAGATAATCTGTCGCGACACCAAAATGGAGATCCAGATCCAGATACAATACTTTGCCAGGAGAATTGATCGCGACTTCAATTGCTGAGTTCAAACAGAGTGTGGTCGCCCCCATTCCCCCTTTGGTATTGATAAACAGAAATAACTCAGCAAATTCATTTGACTCAACCTTGCTCTCAGCGAATGCAGCTAAAATAGGCATCAATTCTTCATGCGTAATATGATCGGATAAATAGTCAGATGCCCCCAGCCTTAATGCCATACGTAACGACGCATGGTCGGTATCTTCGCCAAAGACAATCATGGCCATATCATGATCGCTTTTATCGATATCGGCATGTTGTAACTGAGAGATTTGAGTTGCCCATCCCTCTCCTGTTTGAACAAAAATCAAATCAGGAAACGTATTACCCCGAAATACACTAACGTCTAACTTATCCAAGGCATGGAACTCAAAATTGACTCCCAAACACGCCATTAATTCTCGGGCAATACGTACTTTAAATTCGTCATCAGAGTAAAGTACCCAGACATCAAGCGGTGTTTTAAGTCGAGTTGCTGACTGAGACTGTTCAAATTGATGATTAGGGCGATCATTCATAGAAACTCCTAATTAATTACAATTGTCTTTGAATGAGCCATCATGAGATATTCCCAGACTTTCTATCGGCAGGATAGACGCTAGGGTAGGCACACTAAGAACACCGTTATTTCCAAGAAAAGAGAGGATTCCAGATAAAGTAAATGTGAAGCCAACGACCTGAGCTCGAACATAACGAATGGATTCGACAGCATCGGAATACTCTGAACTGGAAGTGTCTGTGATACTACTCAAATTAATGACAGTACTATCACCATCAAGATAATCTACCTGGATATTACTGGCCTGAATTCCTAATGGGGCTCCATCCGTTACTAGACCAGCTATATCGGCTGTCGGATAACACACAGCCCCCAGACGACTTGCCTTACGTGACATATCATTGAGTGTTTGAACAGAATAGATATAGATACCCAGTTCAATCAGTGCAAATACAATTAAGAAGAGAGTGGTCGCGATGACCGTAAACTCAACGGTAGTAAGACCGTGTTGTTTTTTTATTAATTTAACCGCTTTCATCATTTCGCCCTCATAAGAGCTGATGCACTAAGATCTAACGTGTAGTCAGATGTCACCACACCAAAATTTAATAGAGGGCTGTAGCGATAAATCGCTGTTACATAGAGGTAATCCCCCGTTTGACTTACTGAGACATCCGCGAGATTCAATGATGGCAACGGCTTATTAGTGCTATTTCCACAATCAGCGGACATATCACTCGTCGAACCAGTCACGACAGCACATTTTATTTGTGCTGTGTCAGCGACCTGAGCTCCGGTAGTATTGTAAACTTGGGACACCCCATACCGAGCACCAAATTGAACGAGTTTGGTTAAAGTCTGATATTTCACCAACGCAATTCCTAATTCGATCACTGCCGCCAGTAAAATAAACACGATCGGCATCGCAATAACGAACTCGATAGCGGAAAGGCCTCGTTGGTGATTTCTGTGGCTTAGATTCATCCTATGACCCCTCACTCAATGGATCATTGAACAGCACTATTCTGTACTGACCATCACCACCGTTATCAGGATCATACCCACCCGCAATAACCGGGCAGGATTCAACAAATTCACCAAAAATTTCAAATGATGACCCACTTTTCTCAATCGATTGAAGTAGAAAGAAACAAGCAAACTCGGTTACAACCAAACTGTTTTTTCCCGATACCCCCCCCGAACAATCCACGATCGGAACAACTAGCATGCGCCTGTTATATGCCCCTGAAGATTTGTAATAACTGCTGCAATCGGAATTGGTTGCCCCGTTAACACAAGCGGTCAACTCTGTACTGTATTCATCAGCTCCCCAGCTATCGGTATAATTCACTGATCCATCAGTATTCAGTGAAGCTGGTGTGTCTGGCTCTTTTACATATTTATCAGAAGGGTAGACAGAAGTATCGACCGAGTTTTTACTTGCCGTACCAAGCCGTGAATTAATTCCATTAATGACCTTTTGCGTTTTTTGTCCAGGTTCTGTGACGACAATATCTCCCAGTGAAATATTGCCTTCATAAGCTCCTGCCAAGTTTTCACTTAGGTCGCTAGCACCACTACTATCATCAAAATCAAGAAATTGAAAGTTCCCGCTACCAAGCTCGTTATCTGTTGATTTTACCGCGTAAACTTCACCAATCTCATAGCCAATAGGCGTACTCGGGTTATCTCCCTGACAGATAGTAATTGGAACAATGTTCTGCGGATTGATGGTCGCGCTGGGTCCTGCGACAGCACTAGCTGACACGAATTTCTCTAAGTTAAAGACTTGCACAAAAAAGTTACGTAACGGGTATTGAGCAACAGCCACACGCACATAAATTGCCTCTGCTGTAGAGCTGAAAGATCCCCCTGAAACAAATGATGCTGAATTAGTAGGATCATCACTAAACGTTATAGAAACATAATTTCTAATCGTACTGAGTTCACTGTTACCCTCGAAACCCTCTATTTGAGTAAGAGTATTTAACGCTGCGAGTTCTGCATCAGCAATAGAGCCATTGTTATCTACGGAAAACGCGGCAGACAACGCTGCGGCATCCACACTATTCTGAAGCTTAGATTTGTTCATGTAAGCGTGATTAACATCCACAGCTAAAGCAGCAATTCCGACGAGGAATAAAAAAGCCACCGTGACAAATATCGCGGTCAAACCTTTTTGTTTTGCCATCGAATGGTAACTCATCGAATGTTTTCGTGATAACAGACTCATCGCATCACCTTATAAACCTTCGAGAACTCGGCTCTCAGTTCCACTATTGAGCTCACCCCCAGACTTACCAGAGTATGTGGTGTAAGCTTTCTCCATTCGCTCACCACTTCCTTGTGGCAAGAAATCTCGGTTATCTCTTACTGCATCCGGGTTATAAGTTTGCTGTTCGATTAAAGTATTCACGTATCCTCCCGCTTGATAATCACCGGAAACACAACCACCAGAAATACCCAAGGCCATGAATATTGCAATCATATTAAGTTTCATAAGCTCTCCTCACATATCATGACCAAACACCCCCTCAGAACCACCATCTGAACTGTCGACATAATTATCACTCGCCTGCTGTTCCAGCGGTTTATCTCGATTCGGTGCTGTCATATAAGCCCCCTGTCCCAGAAGGTAATACTGAACATCGCTTGGTTCTATATAACCATCTGTCGGTAATCGCACTTTCGATTTATCAATAGGTTTTGCCAAATGAGGCGTCACTAATATCACCAGTTCGGTTTCACCTGATATGTATTCCTGACTGCGGAACAGCTGACCTAAAACTGGAATGTCGCCCAAACCTGGAATTTTACTGATGGAATCACGAACATTCTCACTGAGCATTCCTGCTATCCCGATAGTTTGTCCATCAGCAAGTTCTAGAGTCGATGACGCGCTTCTTCGAGTGACTGGAGGAATATAATAGGAAGCATTCGAGTTCGTTATCGAATAGTTAAGTGTGCTTCCCGATGCCACTTCACTGACATCAACAGCCAAATTTAAATTGATTTTCTTGTCACTTAATATGGTAGGAATAAATTTTAAGCCGACACCGTACTCTTTGTAGTCTATCGTGATGCCATTTTCGTTTGGTACTGGGATAGGAAACTCGCCCCCTGCTAAAAACTCCGCTTTAGCTCCGCTAAGTGCCGTCAATGTGGGTTCGGCTAAAATTTTAGCTGAGCCATTCTCTTTTGCTATATCCAATGCAATAGAGAATAGCGTATCACCATCAAGAAATGTCGATAGTAGTCCAGTACTCTGAGCTGTAGCATCATTAAAAATGGTACCGATTGAACTCAAGTCACTCGCGGACTCTAGAGCACCACCAATCGAGGTAGCTCCCCAACCAAACTTGCCATTGCCTTCAAAGAAATTAAAGTTTGCGCCAAAACGTCTGACCAAACTTCTTTGAACTTCAGCAACAGAAACCTCCAACATCACCTGTTGAGCGCCACCAATAGACATCAAATTAATCACATTTGTTTTGCTAGACTCCTCACTACGAGAATCCGTACTCTTATCAGCTTCACGTCCTGCTGCGTAAGTTTCAGCGATTTTCAGCGCCATCATCATGCGCTCTTGAGAGGAGACTTGTCCCCCCAAAACAATCCGATTTTGGGAACTGTGAACTTCTATTTTCTCATTGGGTAAAAAATCAAATAATTTGGCTTTGAGACTATTAATGTCATGTGTCACTTCGATATCAATCGCTTCTATCAAGTTGCCGCGACGATCCCATGCCATCAAATTGGTTGACCCCAATCTTTTGCCAATAAGAAAAACTTCATCAGACTTCATCATTACAATGTCTAATACACTGGGATCCCCGAGAGAAACGCGTTTAGCCTTACCCGATAGCTGAACAAAAGCCGATTTATGATGAGGCACCTGAATAACTTTTCCTGTCTGCATAGCAGCCAAAGGTCCGCCACTCCACAACATTAGAATAGTGATAACAATCATTAAATTTTTCATGCTTACCTCACTCTTGAACCTTAATGTTGGAAGCTTCAGTCCCTTTGAGAATGGTTACGCTAGGCGCTCTGTATGTCCGTTTAACCACGGGATCTTTTGCCTGAGGATTACGTAATGAAAGCTGAATGTCGCCTTTGCTTTTTGCAGAAAGTAATCGCTCTGCATCCATAGGGGAGACTTCTAGTGTTACGGCCCTTACAATAATGGGACGGTTATCATTTGTTCGTGCCGTTTGGTCAACTGCCAAAACTTTTATGTCCTTAAGTACTGTTAGAGTATTCGCTGAACGAGAGCCATACTTAATTGTGTTGAGTACATCGACACGATTACCCGGCAATAGAAAGCCCGCAACGCCAATAACATCATTAACTCGAATCGTTACCGCTCGTTTGTCTTCTGGAATAAGTTGCGCCAGAGTAGAGCCCTCGCCTTCCGGAGCTAAGTTAGGTTGCATAATGATTTCCTGAGCGAAGATATCGGTTCCAGCGACACGTCCTACTAGGTCTTCCTTAGCTGAGAACTGAAATTCGTTACGCCATGCTTTTTCGAGCAACTTTAAACTTAGGTGTTGTTCCTCAATCACAGTACCTGCAGGAATATCAATACTGGCGACAGCAACAGGCTCTCTTTCAACAACTTCAACCTCGACTTGAGGTTGTATCTGATCATCCATCCATTTCTTGGCAAAGAAAACGGCCCCTAAACCAAAAAGAACAGACAAGATCAGTAATAAAAAGATTTGACCACGGCTCATCTCCTACCTCCCTCCGTTACCATCTTTCGTAAAGTAGACGTGCCAAGCTTGTTGTAAAACGTCTGGTGTAATTGTTGGATTTGCATCTTCAAAGACCAGAATATCTCGACTGATACCAATCAAGTCTTTTGGCAAACATGGGTAGAATCCCATGCCATTTTTTTCATGCAGTTGATACAAGGTTTGAAAGGTTTCCTCGGGTATGTTTAGCGTTTTGACATCAGCGGTAAGCTCCCAAAGCGCCTGATATTCGTCTTTTCTTAGCGGTTCAAACTGGATTTTATAGCCGAGCCGTCTGAGAAAGGCAGGGTCGCCAATTTTTTCGGGATCCAAATTGGTTGAAAAGGCAAGAGTTAATACAAAAGGAACCGAAATCTGCTGTCCATTAGGAAGTGTCAGATAATCATATTGATATTCCATTGGCACAATCCAACGGTTTAATAGCTTCGCCACAGGCATTGACTGTCGACCCAAGTCATCGATGATGAGAATCCCGTTGTTTGCCATCATCTGTACAGGTGCCAGCCACACTCTATTATGTTCGGTGTGATTCACTTCCAGCATATCCATAGTCAATTCACCACCAACCTGAATACTTGGTCGCTCGCAAAGAGCCCAACGTGGATCATGCTTATCTTTTAAATAGGCAGAACTCAGTTCAACCTGATTGACCTTTTTATGATGCTGAGCAGAAAATATTCGAATGATATTCCCAGCGGCAAAAACAGCGTAAGGTACATATACCGATGTATTCAACGAGCGGAGTAGTCGGGTTGCGACATACGTTTTCCCAGTCCCTGCATCGCCGTAGAGTAAAAGTGCACGACCGGAGTTTATTGCAGGACCAAGTACAGATATCAGTCGCTCAGCACCGAAGACGTCATTTAAAGCGAATACCACTTCATCTCTTTGTATGTGTTTTTCTCGAATATCCTGGGACTGAACCATCGCAAAATAATCACTAAGATTAACGGGAGCCTGACCAAGATAAGCATCTTTTCGAAAGGCGTACTCAGCCTCTTGAATTCCTTCTTTGGAAAGCGCATACAGAACAGCCCCAGAAATATGAGTATCACGCGAGTCTGGTTGAAATACCTCTATCAGAGATCGTCGTCTCAAATCCCCAAGCAACTCTTCTATCATATGACTACTAATCGCCATCAGCTTGGTGAGTGTCAATAAATCAGACTTGGGATAAGCTGAAAGTTGTTTCAATAATAAATTTTCCATTACTGTTCTTGGAACATTTAACTCACTAAAAGACGTAGGGACCTTCGGCGCTAAAGCCTGAGGCATTAATTCTGTTAAGTGCTGATGGTCTTGTCTATTCATTATTAAAATCTCAACTATTTAAATATTGAAAAAGAGCCACTCCAAAAACAACCATTGGCGCGAAGGGAATTGCTTTCGTGCTTTCACGTCTCCACGAGGTAATAGCATTTACGCTTTGGTAGCCGATCCACGAAAATGAAAAACTAAGCTTCAAAAAATCGATAAATAAAATTTTGTTTGAAAGAAAAAATAAATAGTAGAAAAAACCAATCAAAACCATTGATGTTGAAACGAAAAACGCTCCTTCAAGCATATTTTCATAACCGAAAAGAAATCCTATAACAAATAAAAATTTAACATCCCCAGGAGACATGCCATTAAATAAATAAATTAAAAATCCAAATAAAAAGAAAATAACAGCAGGAACAAAATCTAAAAACAAAAAACTAAATTCACTGTAATCTGATATTTTTAAAATAAGTAAAAAAATAAATAATGAAATCAACCCAGAATTAGGTATTCGATAATTTCTTAAATCAGTTAATGTCAAATAGAACAAATTAATTAGAATAAGAATATAAAAAATATTACTTAACATTTAAATATTCCACCATGTCATAAATCTTTATATGAGTAGGCATATCAGTAAAAGGAGATATGCCTTCTAATTAATACGTCTACCTCTAACTCTTACGGAGTTGTGGATGTTGAGGATGACGTAGAGCCGATACTATCGATAATTGCACTTAACTTAGTTGTTAGCTTCGTATTCATTGTGGAAAAGACGGCCGTTAATGCTACAACCAGTAGCCCAGCGCCAATCACATATTCCACAACAGTAAGCCCCTCCTCGTCCTTCCAAAAGGCCTTACACTTCTCTACAAAATTGTTCATATCATCATCTCCACGCTGTTCGAACAATGTAAATGAACTATAAGACTCACAATTTGATTCGGTTAGGACTATTAGCGACCCCAATAGGACTCTCTTGTCTTACTATTGATTTTTTATGACATGGATCGACATTTTTAATGAGATATTGCTTCATAAAAATATGAAACTTGGCGACCAATAAACTTGCACTAACAGATAAATTGACTAAATTATACTCATCCAATAAATACAAAAATCAGATATATTAATCCATCTTCATATATGAAATAACTGAATGTTTCACTATGGAAATGATTAAATAAGCACTAATAAACAACGTCTTAACATGCTGGCTAGAAACTTAAATAGCAAAATATTGTGAGAATAAAACCATTCTCGGAGTTAGACGCATGCTAAGTAAAAAATATCTCATTCACTGGTTTGGATGTAACATTGAAAAAATGCCAAATTTTCTTCGACATCAGATCTATCAGAGATTTTATGTTCGGGAAGTGAACCTAGATATATCGGAACTAACCAATCCAGATCTTAAAGTTGCGGTGTTCTACGCTAAGGGAGTTGAAATGAAGTCAATTCTGCCCGCCGCTATCAAGATATGCTCAAATCTGAATAAGCCACTTATAATCTTGCATGAAGACTATCAATCTTTACCAAACTTAGCAGACTCTGAGACTATTAAGTCTTATAGCGTAACAGAACTAAAAATAAAGGGAGAGGCAATTAGTAAGATTTACCAGCTTGCTTCAGAGCACTATATAGAGATTAATGATACTTCCAGCCAAATGATAGTAAGGGGTCATGCTACAACAGCGAAAAGATCAATGCGTGAGAGTATAGAGTACATCAATAAAAATATTCATGAAAAAATCATCTTGTCAGAGATGGCCAAGAAGATGCACTGCTCAGAGTGCTACTTCTCTAAACAATTTCATTCATACATGGGTATGAGCTTTCAGGACTATATTATTAACAAAAGAGTAGCACTGGCTAAAACGTTGCTTGTTCCATCCAATAAAGAGAAGATAGCGTCTATTGCCTATCAATGTGGTTATCACGACATATCCTACTTTTCACGTATATTTAAAAAGCGCACAGGTTTAACGCCTCAACAATATAGAGCGCAAGCGGATATCAACATCTCATAAAGTCTTAATCAAAAAAAACAAGGACCTGTAAGGTCCTTGTTTTCATTTAAATGCTAACTAAGTTAATTTAAATTACTTAGCTGCTTTTTTCGCTTTTTCTTCAGCAATTACTTGCTCAGCAACGTTTGCCGGACATGCAGAGTAGCGTTCAAATTCCATAGAGAACTGACCACGACCTGAAGTAATTGTACGTAGGTGACCGATGTAGCCAAACATTTCTGATAGAGGAACGTCTGCTTTAATACGAACACCAGTTGCACCAGCTTCTTGGTTTTTGATCATACCACGACGACGGTTAAGGTCACCGATAACGTCACCAACGTTATCTTCTGGTGAGAACACGTCTACGTGCATGATAGGCTCAAGAAGTTGAGCGCCTGCTTTAGGCATAGACTGACGGAATGCGCCTTTCGCTGCGATTTCAAATGCGATTGCAGATGAGTCAACTGCGTGGAAGCCACCGTCAAACAGTTCAACTTCAACATCTAGAGTTGGGAATCCAGCAAGAACACCCTCACCCATCATTGATGCGAAACCTTTCTCTACTGCAGGCCAGAATTCTTTAGGTACGTTACCACCAACAACTGTTGATTTGAACGTGAAACCTGAGTTTGGCTCACCTGGTTTGATGCGGTAATCGATCTTACCGAATTGACCAGAACCACCAGACTGTTTCTTATGCGTGTAGCTATCTTCAACTGCTTTAGTGATAGTTTCACGGTAAGCTACCTGTGGTTTACCTACTTCTAGCTCAACGCCGTAAGTACGTTTCAGGATATCCACTTTGATATCTAGGTGAAGTTCACCCATACCTTTCAGGATTGTTTCACCTGAATCTTCATCAGTTTCAACCTGGAATGATGGATCTTCTGCAACCATTTTACCGATCGCGATACCCATTTTCTCAGAACCGTTTTTATCTTTAGGCTTAACAGCGATTTCGATAACTGGAGTTGGGAACACCATTGGCTCAAGAGTACATGGGTGCTTAGGATCACATAGAGTGTGACCAGTTTGAACGTTTTTCATACCAACGATAGCGATAATGTCACCCGCTTGTGCGCTAGTCAGTTCTTTACGATCATTCGCTTGCATTTCAACCATACGGCCAACACGCTCTGTTTTACCAGTGAACGAGTTAAGGATGGTGTCGCCTTTGTTCAGTTTACCAGAGTAAATACGAACGAAAGTTAGAGCGCCAAAACGGTCATCCATGATTTTGAATGCAAGCGCTTTGAATGATTCTTCAGCAGAAACGATAGCGTGTTCGCCAGTTTCGTTGCCTTCTTCGTCCATAAGTGGTTGAGGATCAACTTCAGTTGGAGCTGGTAAGTAATCAACAACAGCGTCAAGAACAAGCTGAACACCTTTGTTCTTAAATGCAGAACCACAGTATGTTGGGAAGAATGCTAGGTCACGAGTACCTTTACGGATACAACGTTTGATGTCTTCGATTGAAGGTTCTTCGCCTTCCATGTACGCCATCATTAGGTCGTCGTCTTGCTCAACTGCAGTTTCGATCAGTTCTTCACGATATTGTTCAACATCGTCAACCATGTCTGCAGGAACTTCTTGAATAGAGTAGTTTTCTGGAAGACCAGTGTCATCCCAAACGTACGCTTGACGAGTCAGTACATCAACAACACCAACGAAGTTTTCTTCGATACCGATAGGCAGAGTCATAACAAGCGGAGTTGCAGCAAGAACATTTTTCACCTGATCAACAACACGGTAGAAATCTGCACCCATACGGTCTAGTTTGTTAACGAAGATGATACGTGAAACTTCAGATTCGTTAGCATAACGCCAGTTAGTTTCAGATTGAGGTTCAACACCACCTGAACCACAGAATACACCAATACCACCGTCAAGAACTTTAAGAGAACGGTAAACTTCAACTGTGAAGTCAACGTGTCCCGGGGTGTCGATAACGTTAAAACGGTGGTCTTTCCAGAAACAACTTACCGCAGCTGACTGGATTGTAATACCACGCTCAGCTTCCTGTTCCATGAAGTCTGTAGTAGATTCACCATCGTGTACTTCACCAGTTTTGTGGATCATACCGGTAAGCTTTAGGATACGCTCAGTTGTGGTAGTTTTACCCGCATCAACGTGCGCGAAAATACCAATGTTTCTGTATTTTGATAAGTCAGTCATTGTCTTACTCTGTTAATAAGGTATAAAGTGCGCGCAGAGTATATCATAATCTGTCAATACTGATAGCCCTGCGAACATTTTGGTTAAAAATTATTTTCGTGTGTCGATGGGTAATAATAGCCCAACATTTCTACTTTATATAATGAGTAGAAAGTCTTGGCGTGCATCCTACCATT
The DNA here is from genome assembly GCF_003856525.1 of Vibrio viridaestus. Lineage (GTDB taxonomy): Bacteria > Pseudomonadota > Gammaproteobacteria > Enterobacterales > Vibrionaceae > Vibrio > Vibrio viridaestus. Next base: position 252,146 of record NZ_RJVQ01000004.1, on the reverse strand, counting down.
TGTCTAGTTATTCAACAAATTTCTCTATAATTCTTCGAAAGCAGAGATCGCCTCAGAAAGCTTTTTAACCGGATGTATTTGCATTCCATCGATACCTCCTTTCGGCATATTAGCCGCAGGGATAATGGCTTTTCTGAAACCATGCTTAAAGGCTTCATGCAAACGCTCCTGACCACTAGGTACCGGGCGAATTTCTCCGGCCAGTCCCACTTCACCAAAAATGACCACATCTTTGGGCAGAGCTCGGTCGCGGAAACTAGAGAGTAACGCCATCACCAAAGCAAGGTCAGCGGCAGTCTCAGTCACCTTGACTCCACCGACAACATTGACAAATACATCTTGGTCAGCCATCTGCAGACCGCCATGTTTATGCAATACAGCAAGAAGCAGTGATAGTCGGTTTTGCTCCAGACCTACCGCAACGCGGCGAGGATTGGCAAGCTGTGAATAATCAACCAAAGCCTGAATTTCAACCAGCAATGGACGAGTTCCTTCCCAAATGACCATAACTGAACTTCCAGAGGTTTCTTCTTCTCCCCGAGATAAAAATATCGCGGAAGGGTTACTCACCTCTTTCATTCCATGTCCGGTCATTGCAAACACGCCTAGCTCATTGACTGCGCCAAAACGGTTTTTGTGACTGCGAAGCGTACGAAAACGGCTGTCAGTACCACCATCAAGTAATACCGAACAATCGATGATGTGTTCCAATACTTTGGGGCCGGCTAATGTACCATCTTTCGTCACATGCCCTACAATGAAAACCGCGACATTATTCTGCTTAGCATAACGCGTAAGTGCTGTTGCGGACTCTCTAACTTGAGCGACACTGCCCGGAGAGGACTGAACATCCGCAACATGCATCACCTGAATAGAGTCAACGACTAATATTTTCGGCTTCTCTTTCTCTGCCACCTGACAGATACGATCGACATTCGTCTCGGATAACATTTTAAGATTATCCTTCGGCAATCCCAGACGAGAAGCTCTCATCGCAACCTGCTGTAATGACTCTTCCCCAGTGACATACAACGTTGGCATTTGCGAAGCGAGATAACACATGGTTTGTAAGAGCAGAGTTGACTTACCCGCCCCTGGGTTTCCGCCAATCAAAATAGCGGCGCCAGGAACAATACCACCGCCCAATACCCGATCAAGCTCTTTAAAGCCACTTGATACTCGAGGAACTTCCTGCAGATCAATATCAGATAGGGTTTGTACTTTTGTTTCTGAAACAGAACCTGCATATCCTGTTAATCTTTCATTGCGAGCAACGGTTGGGGATGCCGCTAGTCTGATTTCAGAAATCGTGTTCCAAGCACCACATGCACTGCACTGCCCTTGCCAGCGCGGATAGTCTGCACCACAGTCATTACATACATAGGCTCTTTTTACTTTCGCCATGTTACCTCTTACTGAGAACAATAATTGTGTGACTCACTTTGAACTTCCATCTATTATTAGTTTGAAATATAACAATGAGCCGCTAAAGATAGTCTTATTAGAGACGATATCAGATAGAGAGTCTAACGTTACCAAAAATATGCAGCAGCCAGAAATTCTTTCTCTAGCAGAAAAACTGATTCCAGCCTATCACTCTGAGGATTTTGAGCACCTTTTGTCACAATTGACAGAGGGGTTGTCCCCGTCTGTCAAATTATTGGTCAAGATGGAACTGAACCGAGTAATGGAACCCTGTGCTAAAGATGTCGATCTTAGAGGACGAGTCCAAGGTGAATGCAGAGAATATAAATTAGCAGGTAGAACACACTGGCTTGATGATGTTGCCTTTAATGACTATCACAAATTCGTAAAAAAATACGGTGGCTACACTGAAGGTGTTTGGGAAGCTCTGTATAACACGCGTAACAACTTTCGCATTATGCGAGAAAAAGGTCAGGCCCCAAAAACAACCGCAACTAATACTTCGATCCCGTTTGAAGTAGAATCTGTACAGCTTGGATACGACCTAAAACGCAAAGAGAATCGTCTCAAGTTGTCATCACAGATAGAAATCTCAAACTCGCGCGCAGAAAAAATTAATGCCGTAACGATGGACTTATCTCCATCGGGTGCTCGGTTCAAAGTCCCTGCGACTTTCAAATACAAACTTGGTGAAACAATCTCAATTCGGTTCATACAACTCATGACTGAATCTGAGGTGGAAGGAATCGATGAGCCAATAGAATATCGCATACTAGGTATCGATGAGTCCTACGAAAATGATTCGGTGAAATTTTTGCGTACGCTTAAAGTGACAGACTCAGACGTCATAGAAAAAGTGATCGATGAAAGCCTGATTAGCGAAACACAGAAAAGTCGCCACAACAATCAAGATAAAATTGTTCGGGCCAGAACTAGGGCATTCGAACATATTTTCCTCAAACATGCGTGCCAGTTACCCATACTGTTTAATAAAGACGAAATAAAAGCAGTTCTGTTAACTGAATCCAACCGTCATATTTGGAAATACTGGCACGATGAGCGTAATCAGCAGTCTCTAGGTGGTTTGTTTAATAGTCAGAGAATGGAGTTTTTAACCAAACCAGGAACAAAAGGAACTTCGGCGACAGTCTACGCATTTCAACATATGCACAAAGAGAAAAAACTCTTCTTTTCAATGATACGTACCGAGGGAACGCCACAGGAAAGAAAATTGTTTTGGCACCTTGGGGCTAAACGCGATTCGTGGCGCGTTTTTCGTTTATCCGTGTTTGAGCTGACTGACGAAGACAAAGCATCACTGAGTGAAAAGTCTGAAGAGTTAGAGCACCACTTGTTTCCACTAACCCACATGGGAATACTGCAGGAGATCAATACTCCCGAGGCTGCAAGTGACTATCTATTTGTCGATAAACCGCGGATTCCCCCCTCAGAACTCAATGCTTATCGCCAATCTAGGCAACAAACAGGTAAGCCCTTCTCTATATTCTATGATACGCGCTCACAAAGAAAAGAGCCTAGATACAACTTAAACTCACCCATTGAAATCAAATTTGGTGAAACGGCCATTCTCAAAGGCAATACCAAAGATATTTCTAAAAGAGGCTTGAGTGTCGTACTGAATGCGCCATCTGAATTAAAAGCGGAAGATAAAGTACACGTCCACTTTCTCGAATTAAAAGGCTACTCCAAAACAGTTTCATTAGAACATGTTCCTTACACGGTTCTACGCACGGACGACGGTGGAACACAATTACAGTTGGTCATGGATGATTCTAGTGCAACGGTAAAAATTATCGCGTTTCTGAATAAACTGATCGAAAGCAATCTTGATCGTCTTTCTGAAATCAAAGAGCTTTTGCCAAATGAAGGATTACTAGAAAGCTTTCACGATATATTGCTTAGCAATGTGGTGTGCGCTCCAATCTTTGTCGAAAGAAAAGGAGCAACGCTAAGCACTAAAGCTATCGGTGTTACCTATCCTCTCGAGCCTTATCTTATGCTATTAGCCAAATTGGGGTCGGATCAAAAGCTCTCACTAGAACCGATTTTTCGAGGCCACACGAATACACTGTTAGCGACCCCCATGAAACGTATTGATAATGCTAAACCAGTCTACAACGAGATTTATATTTCTGTTCGTAAGTTTGGCGCAAGAATCCAATCGGTTGATACAAGGATAAGGAGTGACTTCGAATCGACTCAGGAAAGGATTTCCTTCCTTAGAGATGCCTCTTTATTTGGCGACATCTTTGTTTTACGAATTGTGGGACTGCCCATTTTTAACCCGATGACCTCGCTCCTCAAAAAAGATCTGCATGAACTGACCCAACTGAGCTCATATCATGGTAAAAGCTTGGAGAAGGAAATTAGTAATCTGGCCGGTTACGCACAGATAACGGACATTACTGAAGAAGTGTTGATTAGACTGGAGTTGAATACATAGCACAGGGACATCTACGCCCCTGTCACTATTGTTATTTATTCTCTCTACTTAGTCTTACCTAAGCTCTTTTCTGCCAAGACAGTTTGCCCTGTTTAGCAAGTCCCGCAGAGAGAATACACAGGACGCCACCTAACGCTGAAAAGCGTACCGATGTTTGCGCTCTTGCTTCAACTTTTGGTTTGGCATGATAAGCGATACCAAGCCCAGCTGCTTCCATCATCACTAAGTCGTTTGCACCATCGCCGACAGCAACGGTATTTGATGTTGGGAGTGAGAAATCTTGAGCAAGTTTCACCAAGATATCGGCTTTCGTTTGTGCTGAAACGACATCGCCAAGCACTTTCCCGGTTAATTTTCCATCCACAATTTCTAATGTATTGGACTGAGCATAATCGAGCGATAAGGTTTCTTTAAGAAAATCGGAGAAGTAGGTAAAACCGCCAGACGCAATCGCCGCTTTCCACCCAAGAGCTTTGAGTGTCGCGACTAATGCTTCAAGGTCAGGCATAAACGGCAGTGTGCTACGCACTTGCTCAAGAATACTTTCGTCAGCTCCGGCAAGTTTACCAACGCGTTGACGCAGACTCTGTTCAAAGTCTAATTCGCCCTGCATCGCGCGTTCAGTCACTTCAGCAACTTCATCACCAACGCCGGCTAACTTCGCTATTTCATCAATGCATTCAATCTGAATTGCTGTTGAATCCATATCCATTAGCACTAATCCCGGAACCGTTAAATCGGGCACATCCCAGATATCGGCATAATCAAGCTCTAATGTTTGTAAGATTTCTTCATGCAGCGGAGAAAGATTTCCCGCCATTAGCGCAACTTCATATTGCCCTACTTTCCACGCATCAACTACCAAGTTGAATGTTCCAGTGTAAAAATCCATACACTCGAAATGTGCTTCGTTAAGTTTATTTCCAAATACTATCCAGTTCGCATTCTCGCGATCCAGAGATGTCGCTACCGATAATCTCGATATACGCTTAATTAGACTAGTGTGTTTATGAATTGGCAACGTCTTCAATGCATCCATGTAATTTCACCCTTTATTGATGTTCCATGAACTTACCCTATTGCAATTTATAAAGGCAAGTCTCAATATTGCCTTTATTCAATTTATTTGGATTTTTAATATGGACGGCTCTCTTTTTTCATTCAAATTCGTTTTGCGCATTGCCGCTATTCTAATGGTGCTGGCAATGTTCTTTTTCACTGCGCAAAACAGTGTCATGATCAGTAAAGGCAATGAAAAAATTCAAGCTAATCAATTAGAAACCCTAACTAAGCTATTGATTTCTCAAGCAGCCCTAACAGCCCGTTCACTATTAATTGAACAGGATCAGGACAAGTTGACTGAATTTACCAACCAACTGGCAAAAGACAGATTGGTATTTGATGCCTCGATTTATGACAACGAAGGTATTCAATTGGCAAAAAGTGACTCTGCGTTAAGTGTCAGAGATATTCTGGGTCTAGATGCACCATTACAGGCAGCGAATATTGGTAGACAGCAATTAGTCGAACCGATTATTCACGATGGCAGTATTATGGGATTTATTCGGATTACTTTCGAAACGGGCAAGGTGACGGCAATATCGGATCACCATTATCGTAAAAGTGACCGTTACATGTACCTCATGATTCTAGTGAGCTTTATTAGTGGTGTATTGATCACGCTGTTGATTCAGAAACGTCGTCATCGACATAGGAAAATGGAAAACTGGCTACTTAAAAATACAACGCCTTAATAGAAAAAGAGCAGAATTCGTTCTGCTCTTTTCGCATATAAAACTTACTAACTACTGCTTATCGCCAAGTAGAATAGAATCGAGCGCAATAAGAACCATATCATTAAATGTAGTCTGGCGCTCTTGAGAGGTTGTCTGCTCCCCCGTTTTAATGTGATCTGATACGGTACAAATTGCTAATGCCTTGGCACCATATTCCGCTGCAACACCATAAATACCAGCAGCTTCCATTTCTACTCCGACGACTCCATATTTATCCATCACGTCAAACATGCTGGGATCGGGTGTATAAAACAGCTCAGCTGAAAATAGGTTGCCAATTTTTACATCAATACCACGCTGTTTCGCCGCTTCTTCTGCCGCTTTTACCATGTGATAGTCAGCGATAGCTGCAAAATCGTGATCTTTAAAACGCAGACGGTTAACTTTGGAATCAGTACATGCACCCATACCAATCACTACATCGCGTAATTTAATATCGGTATTTACGGCTCCACAACTACCGACGCGAATGATCTTCTTAACCCCAAAATCTTTGATTAATTCAGTGGTATAGATTGAACAAGATGGAATCCCCATCCCATGGCCCATTACCGATACTTTCCTGCCTTTGTAAGTACCTGTAAAACCGTACATATTTCTCACATCACACACCTGAACGGCATCTTCAAGAAAGGTCTCTGCAATATACTTAGCTCTTAACGGGTCACCTGGCATTAATACAACATCAGCGAAATCACCAGGTTCTGCGTTAATATGTGGCGTAGCCATAACTTCTCCTCATTTGAAGTTTCTATCTTTACTATTACTAAATTAATAATTTGTGTGTGATTCGTCTACTGCTGCGACATCCAACTCTTTGAGTAAATTAGACAATAAGCTTGATGCGCCAAAACGATAATGTTGAGGTGCAACCCAACTATCACCAAACATTTCCTTCGCCATGTCTAGATACACTTGGGCGTCTTCTGCCGTCTTCACTCCGCCCGCTGCTTTAAAGCCAACGCGGTCTTCCACTCCAAGTTCTTTGATCGTTTCCAACATCATTCTGGCGAACTCAGGTGTCGCATTAACGTCCACTTTACCTGTTGAGGTTTTGATAAAATCGGCTCCGGCTTCTATTGCAATACGGCTAGCCTGCTTAATCAGAATTTCTTCTTTAAGTTCACCAACTTCAATAATGACTTTCAGTAACTTACCTTGGCATGCAGCTTTACATTGTTTAACCAACTCAAATCCAGTTGCTGTATCTCCATCAATTAGCGCTCGGTATGGAAACACAACATCCACTTCATCCGCACCCACCTGTATCGCTTGCTCTGTTTCCATCACGGCAAGCACAATATCATCGCTACCCTCAGGAAAGTTAGTTACGGTAGCAACTGGAAGGTATCCAATACCTAATTCATTCAAACGTCGTTTAGCCACTGCAATAAATTGTGGGTAAATACAAATAGCGGCAGGTAATCCTGCTTGAGTGTTTGCTTTCATACACAGTGCTTCAATTGTCTCAACAGTATCATTCTCATTCAGACTGGTTAAATCCATCAATGATAGCGCCTGCTTAGCGACCAGCTTCAACTCACTCATTTTACTCATCCCAATATTATTTATTTCCAACTACAGATTAGCTTACTGTGTTCTGGCTCACATTCAAAAGAGAACCTGTACGCAATCGGTTGGCCTCTCACTCTTTTTTACCAAAAAAGAAAAAGCCCTTCAGGTATTCACCAAAAGGGCTTTCAAATCTAACAATCAATACATTACAGGGATAAGAATAAGCCTGCGATTGTCGCCGCCATGAGATTAGACAATGTACCAGCGACAACAGCCATAATACCCATACGTGCAATATCTTTACGACGAGAAGGAGCCATTCCCCCTAAACCACCGAGCAGAATAGCTAACGATGAAATATTCGCAAAACCACATAAAGCAAAAGCAATAATGGCCTGAGTTTTATCAGACATAGCCTGACCAGTAGCAGCAACAACTTGTGCCTGATCTCCAATGTAAGGAATGAAGTTTGAATAAGCAACAAACTCATTCATCACAATTTTCTGACCGATAAATGCACCTGCAGTTGTCGCTTCAGACCAAGGAACACCAATAATGTATGCAAGAGGAGAGAAAACCCAACCAAGAATGATATCGAGACTCAGGTTAGGTTGACCAATCCAGCCACCAACGCCGCCAAGAATACCGTTAACCAAAGCAATCAGTCCTATGAAGGCCAGTAACATTGCGCCAATATTCAGAGCTAACTGCATACCAACAGAAGCACCACCAGCCGCCGCATCAATAACGTTAGCAGGTTGTTCTTCATCATCATTAGCCGAAGCATCATACTCATCTTGAGGCTTTTCAGATTCTGGTTTCATTAATTTGGCAAAAAGAAGACCACCAGGTGCTGCCATAAAGGAAGCTGCAACCAAGTATTCTAAAGGAACCCCCATCGCAGCATATCCAGCAAGGACACTACCCGCAATAGATGCCAATCCACCACACATAATGGCAAACAGCTCAGAGTCAGTCATTCTCGCAATAAAAGGACGCACAACAAGAGGTGCTTCAGTTTGACCAACGAAAATGTTGGCTGCAGCAGACATAGATTCCGCTCGAGAAGTTCCAAGTGCTTTTTGCAAGCCGCCACCAATAATGCGGATAACCCACTGCATGACTCCGATATAATAAAGTACAGAAATCAACGCAGAGAAAAATACAACCGCAGGCAGAACTTGAAATGCAAAGATAAACCCAATACCTTCTACTGAGAAGTTGACCAAGCTACCAAATAGAAAGCCAACGCCATCTTTGCCGTAATCAATAACGTGCTGAATCCCCTTCGACACACTAGCAAGAAGATCTCTTCCCCATGGAACGTACAGGATAAAGCCACCCAGTAAAAACTGTACAGCAAATGCACCACCCACCGTGCGCAAATTAATCGCTTTACGATTATCTGAAAGGAGAACCGCCAATCCAATCAGGACAGCCATTCCCACAATACTCATTACTATACCCATACATTCTCCACAGGCTAAATTTAAACCAACTGGTCAACATTTAATTTCGGCGGGCGATTATATAGGCAGTCAAACAAAAAGTGATATAAACAAAACTAATATATGATCAAATGTCATTGGTACATTTGATTTTGTGACATATATCACAAATAACTGACCAGTAAGTTAATCAGTAAATTGCATATTTGGCTCACCGACTCACGATGTATTGTCCATTGTTACACAAAACAACCTACCGCCTCGCACCTTTAACAATATAGAAACAAGTCAGACATTCATCACATTTAGTATAAAAGTTACGAAATATTACCCATAAAACACCAACAAACTTCACAAAAAATCATTTAGTTTATGCTCCTTTCGCTTTATGATTCACAAATAATTAACATTAAAGTTTGGGTTAAATCAAAAACTGGTTAGAAAAAGCCATTCGATGTGAGTAACTCGATTTTATTTTTGCAAGGGATAGATAAAATACCTTGTGATTAATGATTCGCCGTCTTTAGCGGTTTGAAGACAACCATAGTAGCAGTGCAATAAAGGGAATATCCGGTGAAAAAAACAATACTAACACTCTCCACACTAGCTTTATCTATTTCATCTTTTTATGCGTTAGCAGATGCAAAACCTGCTGTTATTTACGATACAGCCGGTAAATTTGATAAATCATTTAACGAAGCCGTGTTCCAAAACGGTGTAAAGCCGATGGAAGCCGAAGGTGTTAAGGTTCGAGAATTTGAACCTCAAAACGAAGCCCAACGTGAACAAGGTCTTCGACGCCTTGCTAGTCGTGGCTTTAGCCCAATCGTTGCAGTTGGCTTCAACATGGGTTCAGCTGTCGAGAAAGTCGCTACAGAATTTCCAAATATTCACTTTACCATCTTAGATATGGTCGTCGACAAACCTAACGTTCAATCTGTTGTATTCAAAGAACAGGAAGGTTCATTCTTGGTCGGCGCACTCGCAGCTAAGTATTCTAAATCAGGAACTATCGGTTTCGTCGGCGGTATGGATATCCCCCTAATTCGTAAGTTCGAATGTGGTTATGTGCAAGGTGCTAAGTACGCAGTTCCTGATATTAAAGTATTAGAAAATATGACAGGTTCAACCCCAGCTGCGTTTTCGGATCCAGCAAAAGGTTCTGAATTAGCTAAGTCGCAATTTTCTCAGGGTGCGGATATTATTTACGCAGCAGCAGGCGGTACAGGACTTGGCGTTTATCAAGCAGCAGCAGATGCGGGCAAATACGCTATCGGTGTGGATTCAAACCAAAACCATCTGCATCCAGGAACCATGCTGACCTCAATGGTTAAATTAGTAGGTAAAGCAGCAAAAGACAGTTGGGAAGAGGAAATTAAAGGTGACTGGAAACCAGGCATAAAAGTACTCGGCCTAAAAGAAAATTCAGTTGATTGGGCTCTAGACAAAAATAACGAGTCTCTCATTTCAGCCGATTTAAAAACGTATATGGATGGCCTTAAAAAAGACATTATCTCAGGAAAAATCAGTGTTCATGACTACATGAGTGATAATACCTGTATCTATTAAGCCTGTATTTATTCGCTTAATTTTCTATTGAGCGCCGCTGGAAACAGCGGCGCTATGCTGTGTAAAGACAACTAACTTTTACTATTATCTTTTAAGGTTTTTACCAATTTCATTTTGAATATATGTTCAGGATATAAATGTGACCCGGACGACTCAATACGCCATAGAACTCAGCAAAATCGATAAACGATTTGGTGCTGTGCATGCAAACAAAGAAATAGATCTAAAAGTACCGAAAGGCACTATTCACGGAATAATTGGTGAAAATGGCGCTGGTAAATCAACATTGATGAGTATCATTTATGGGTTCTATCAACCCGATACAGGAACAATGCTGGTGGATAGCAATCCTTATCAGCCATCGGATTCTCAGGCTGCAATCAATGCTGGTATCGGTATGGTCCATCAACATTTTATGTTAGTTGATACCTTTACCGTTTTGGAAAACATTGTTCTCGGCGCAGAACAGGGCTGGAAGCTAAAAAATAGCTTATCCGCCGCTCGTAAAAAATTACAGCAATTAGAAAAAGACTATGGCCTAGATGTTCCTCTGGATGCGATTGTTGGTGAACTACCTGTCGGACTTCAGCAACGAGTAGAAATCCTTAAAGCACTTTACCGTGGTGCTAATATCCTAATTCTTGACGAGCCTACAGGCGTATTAACGCCACAAGAGGCCGATCACCTTTTCGCTATTTTAGATAAGTTACGCAAGCAAGGGACAACAGTCATGATCATCACGCATAAACTGCGTGAAGTCCTAGCCATAACAGATAATATTTCGGTTATGCGCCAAGGACAGATGGTCGCTCATGTCGCAACATCTACAACAAATAGAGAAGAGCTTGCTGAACTTATGGTCGGCAGAAAAGTTCGTCTAAAAGTCGATAAGCAACCCGCTAATCCCAAGCAGGAAAGAATAAAAGTCGAGAAACTTCGCTACGTAGACAGTAGCGGTGTTACACGTGTAAAAGACATTAGTTTCTCTGTACGCGAAGGCGAACTCGTTGGCATTGCAGGCGTATCCGGAAATGGGCAATCAGAAATACTGGGATTACTCTCAGGCATACTCAAGCCGACTTCAGGTTCCATTGAACTCAACGGACACACCATATCCTCTGAGTTTCCAGCGGATCCACGCCAAGTGAGATCCATGGGCGTTGGACACATACCCGAAGATCGTCATAAACAAGGATTAATCAACAAGTTTGAAGCACAAGAAGCCTACATTCTTGGTTACCATCATCTGGATAAATACAATAATGGCTGGCTCCAGAACAAAACAGCCATCGCAGAAAGCTGCCAAAAGAACATGGATAAATGGGATGTTCGCCCCGCCGATATTCACCTTAAAACTGCAAACTTTTCCGGTGGTAACCAGCAGAAGCTTGTCATAGCACGAGAAATGGAAGAAAACCCAGACGTGTTACTCATCGGTCAGCCAACACGAGGCGTCGATATCGGTGCAATTGAGTATATACACAAACAGATTATTGCTAGCAGAGACGCAGGCAAAGCTGTATTGCTCGTTTCTGTTGAACTTGATGAGATTCTATCCCTTGCGGATCGAATTATTGTCGTATTTGACGGAGATATTGTTGGTGAAATCGATGCATCCCAAGCTGATGAAAAAACACTGGGTCTAATGATGGCGAATATTGTTCCAGACCACCTTGTGAATCCGGAGGTGAAATCATGAGTCAGGCAAAAGTACCAGCTTGGGTATCGATTGGCTTGCTATCAGCTGTCAATATAGGCGTCGCTTTCTTAGTATCCGCGTTATTGTTTCTCTACATTGATATTAATCCGATAGACGCAGTCAAAGTCATGTGGACCGGTGCTTTTGGCTATGCAGAAGGAATCGGCTATACACTCTACTATACAACAGGGTTTATTTTTACCGGCCTTGCTGTCGCTGTTGCATACCATGCAGGATTATTTAATATCGGAGCCGAAGGACAGGCTTATATTGGTGGTCTTGGTGTTGGAATTGTCTGTCTGACATTGGGCGATTACGCTCCCTGGTATATCGTTTTTCCTGCTGCGGTTATTGCAGGCGGTGCATTTGGTGCGGCATGGGCCTTTATTCCCGCCTACCTGCAAGCCAAACGAGGTTCTCATATCGTTATTACCACGATCATGTTTAACTTCATTGCCGCCTCTTTAATGGCGTATTTACTCGTCGATATTTTCAAGCCAGAAAATACCATGGCAACGGAAAGCCGTGTTTTCGCCGCCTCAAGTTGGCTACCTAAAATTCATGAAATCCTTGGTGTATTTGGTATCGAGCTCGCATCAAGCCCACTCAATATCAGTTTTATCTTCGCTTTATTGTGCTGTGTATTCGTATGGCTATTTATCTGGCACACCCGTTGGGGATATGAAATTCGCTCCATTGGAGCCAATGCGTCTGCGGCCTCCTACGCTGGTATTAGCTACGTAAAAATCATCATCATTACTATGTTGATTTCGGGCATGCTGAGCGGATTTTTTGGTATCAACGTTCTTCAGGGTGAATTGCATCAAATCAAGCTTAACTTTGTTGAAGGTTTCGGTTTTACAGGAATTGCAGTCGCTTTAATGGGACGTAACCATCCTGTCGGTGTATTCCTTGCCAGTTTACTGTTTGGTTTTCTTTATCAGGGAGGCGCTGAGTTAAGTTTTGAATATGGCGTCGATCGCAATATTGTCGTGGTACTTCAAGGGCTGGTTATTCTATTTTGTGGTGCGCTGGAGCATATGTTCCGCCCTTCACTCGAAACATTTTATCTACGAATATTTTCGTCTAGCAAAAAACAGGAGGCCTAACGATGTTTGAGACAATTATCGTTATGCTGGATGCCACTATCCGAGTTGCAGCTCCACTAATGCTTGCAGCGTTAGCAGGCATGTTTAGTGAGCGCTCAGGAGTAGTCAATATTGCGCTTGAGGGTAAACTTCTTGCGTCTGCTTTCGCTGGCGCTGCCGTTGCACACACGACAGGTTCAGCCTGGATAGGGTTATGCGCAGGTGTGGCAATATCAGTTCTTTTGGCCCTAATTCACGGCTTTGCCAGTATCACTCACCGAGGAGACCAGGTGGTCAGTGGTATGGCAATTAATATTTTAGCCGCTGGCCTTACGGTGACGTTGGGCCGCTATTGGTTCCATCAAGGAGGACAAACGCCCTCTCTGTCTGGTGCCGCACGATTCGCGCCAATTACCCTTCCTGGAGCGGATGCTATTCAAGACGTACCGGTGATTGGTTTACTGTATTCAGAGCTCATCAGTGGTCACTCTATCATTGAATACGTGGCTTTTATTGCTGTACCGCTTTCTTGGTATGTGTTGTTTAACACTCGATTTGGCTTGCGCCTAAGAGCCGTAGGGGAATCACCTGCTGCGGTTGATACGGCTGGGATATCCGTGGTGGGAATGCGTTACGGCGCTATGGTTATTTGCGGCATCTTGGTCGGATTAGGCGGAGTTTACCTCTCTGTTGGACAAACAGCACAATTCCTTCCTAATATGAGCGCAGGGAAAGGCTATATGGCGCTAGCGGCTTTGATTTTTGGTAAGTGGCGTCCATTTACTGCAATGGGAGCCTGTTTACTTTTCGGTTTCCTAGACGCGTTAGCAATCCGACTGCAAGGTGTAAGCATTGGAGGCATTGCCATTCCAGTTCAAGCAATCGAGGCTATGCCTTACATACTTACTGTTTTTCTGCTTGCGGGCTTTATCGGTAAAGCTATCGCTCCAAAAGCAATTGGTGTTCCTTACACCAAAGAGAGAGAGTAATGATAAAGGGTGCGAGAGCACCCTTTTATTTCACTGAAAATTGGAATAAATCGACACTGTTTTGCCACAGAGCCTGAGCAACAATCTCCGGCTCTTCACTTCTCAAATTCTGTAATGCGACTAATACCTCAGGGAGATACTTAGGATGGTTTGGTTTACCTTGCCTTCCATATAAGGGCATATCTGGAGCGTCAGTTTCCAACACAAGACATTCCAAAGGAAGCTGACTAATACATTGACGTGTTTTATTGGCTCGGAGATAGGTAATCGTCCCCCCAACACCAATCTTCATTCCCAGATCGACTAGTTCCATAGCCTGCTGATAACTGCCAGAAAAACCATGTACTACTCCACCAATTAAATTGGGGAATTGTCGCAACACTTTTGCCACTTGAGAGTGCATCTTGCGACTGTGGACTATAACCGGTAACTGATGCTTAACGGCCAATTCAATTTGAGTGGAGAAGATATCTAATTGGCGCTCATATGGCGTTTCGACCATCGCATCTAGCCCACATTCCCCAATCGCAACACAATGTTTGCGATATTGGTCTAGCCAAGAACTCAAGGAGTCAAGATCACTGTCGGTGATATTATCAAGAAAATAGGGATGAATTCCGAATGCACCATAGACTTGGCCCGCGTATTGGGTTGCCAGTGAATAGACTCTGTCCCAATTCTGCGGGCCGATAGAAGGAACAACAATCTTTTCCACACCCACATTTTGAGCGTACTGCAGTTCCTTCTCAAAACTCTGATTAAACACATCAAAATCAAAATGGCAGTGAGTATCAATCAAGGCAAATATATCCGTTATTGCTCTTCACGGTAGAAAACGAGTTCTTTATCGGACGACTCAGATTCGACAAAATAATATCCAGCAGTATCAAACTGCTTTAACTTTTCGACATCGTTGATCTCATTTTCAATGATATAACGAGCCATCATGCCCCGCGCTTTTTTAGCATAAAAACTAATAACTTTGTACTGACCCTTTTTACAGTCTTTAAATACGGGGGTGATGATATTACCTTTTACTTTTGCGGGTTTAACTGACTTAAAATACTCGTTGGATGCTAAATTAACCAGAGTAGATGTATCAACATCAGCCATAGCCGCATTGATTTTATCAGTAATGATATTGCCCCAGAATTGATAGAGATTGGAGCCACGAGGATTGCCTAACTTTGTACCCATTTCTAGCCGATAGGGTTGCATGAGATCCAGAGGTTTAAGTAAGCCATATAGACCTGAAAGCATTCGAAGATGACCCTGCGCATAATTAAAGTTTTGCTCTGAAAATGTTTCCGCTTCTAATCCGGTATACACATCACCTTTAAAAGCCAAAATAGCCTGACGCGAATTGTCTAAAGTAAATGTCTCACTCCATTGCTCAAATCGAGCTGCGTTTAGACCCGCAATTTTATCACTCACTTTCATCAGTGATGCAATATCGGCAGGAGAGAGTTTACGACATACTTCGATAAGCTCTTTAGAGTCTTCCACAAGCTCAGGGTAAGTGAACTCTTTTGTCGCCAAAGGCGATTCGTAATCGAGTGTTTTTGCTGGAGATACGACAATAAGCATGACTTTAATTCCTGTAACCGTATTATTTTGATTTATATAAGAGTACAAAAAAAGCCATGCATTGTCTGCATGGCTCTTCCTATCTATCCTATTGATTTGCTCTATTAAGAGGACTTGGAACGATCCCATACCCCATCTTCGAGTTGCGACTTTAACTCTGGATAGTCATTCACATCAAATGTCGGCACTTTCCCTTGTTTCAACTGCTGATTGTAATCTTTAGCAAGTTTCACAACGATGCCAGAAAGCAAAATGATCGCGACCAAGTTAACGATAGCCATCAGTCCCATAGAAACATCCGCTAAAGACCAAACGGTTGGAAGCGTTGCAACTGAGCCAAATAGAACCATAGCCAAAAAGACTAGGCGGAATAGCGCTAACCCTTTTTTGTTATTATGCTCGAGGAACACAAGATTAGTCTCCGCATAGGAGTAATTCGCAATGATTGAGGTAAATGCAAAGAAGAATATTGCCAGCGCAATGAAGACTGCTCCCCAATCACCGACCTGAGCATTTAAAGCTCGCTGCGTTAGCTCAATACCTGTAATTTCACCATGAGGAACGTACTCGCCTGACATCAGAATAATCGCCACAGTACACGAGCAAATTACGATAGTATCAATGAATACACCGAGCATCTGTACATATCCCTGAGACGCTGGATGCGGAGGATAAGGGGTTGCCGACGCAGCAGCGTTCGGAGCAGAACCCATTCCGGCTTCATTGGAGAAAAGTCCTCGTTTAACCCCATTGATCATAGCCTGAGCAACCATATAACCTAATCCACCAGCAGCCGCTTCCTGGAAACCAAATGCGCTTTTGACGATAAGGGAAATAACAGCAGGAAGCTTATCGATATTAGTAATAAGCACAAATAATGCTATCGCTAAATAAACTAAAGCCATAAACGGTACGACTAACTCCGCTGTACGCGCTATCTTACGGATACCTCCAAAAATAACGAACGCCGACAGAATCATGATGCCAATGCCAATATAGAGCGGCTCAAAGCCAAATGCCGTATTTAGAGCGTTAGTAATAGAGTTTGCTTGTACTGCGTTAAATACCAAACCAAACGCGATCATAAGAAAGATGGAAAATAGAATTCCCATCCAACGCATACCCAGCCCTTTCTCCATATAGTAGGCAGGACCACCACGATAATTACCGTCTTTATCTTTGGTTTTATACAATTGAGCGAGAGTACTCTCAGCGAATGACGTGGCCATTCCAACCATAGCCGTCACCCACATCCAAAAAATGGCACCAGGTCCACCAGCAGTTAGTGCTACGGCCACACCAGCCATATTACCGGTACCAACTCGTGCCGCTAGACTAGTACACAATGCTTGAAAAGAAGAGATACCGGCTTTATCCGATTTACGAGAGTTTTTTAACACTTTGAACATATGGCCAAAGTGACGAACCTGAATAAAACCGAGTCGAAACGTAAAGTAAATTCCGACACCGACAAGAAGATATACAAGAATTGATCCCCAAAGAAGATCATTCATTAAATTGATTAAATCAGTCACAAGAACCTCTGGTGGCTATCTAAATAACATCATCCGTTACATAGCATATAACTCATTGCGTCCTTGCTGCCTATCATCTCTCATCATTAAGAGGATATTGCTATCATTTGTTAAATATAAAAAATAAAGGCGAGTTTAACTTATCTTTGGGCGTGGATAATGCTATCGAACAGACGAAAAATCAACACAGGATTGTGGATACGCCATACGAACCATGTTACACGATAGTACTTAAAACCATAGTTATTTAACAATTAATATACAAAAATTTAAAAAATACTCTTTACAAAAAACAAAAAAAAAGCGATTCTCAGATTGCATCCCATTGTGAAGAGGATTCATGGATTAAGAGTTAGGACAGCATTAATAGGTTGTGAAGAGCACGTTCTTCTAACTTAATTAGGTTCAGAATGTTCTGTTTAATAATTCGCCAAGTAAAGGTTAATTAATTTAACAAATATTCTGGATAAATCCTGGTACCGATGGCTTTAGATGATGATTTTTTATTCTAATAGCGTCTCTAAAATTTGTGATAGAGCTATTGAAATATAAAAAATCTGTCATTGAATAGAAACATTTGAGAAACAATTCAAAGTTACTCTTATTGAAATCGTGTTATCTATTCGGCTGTCAAAAATGTTGGCAATGGCTAAAAGAGGCTAAATTATGGATGATTTACACCTTGTAGAACTTCTCGAAAAAGAAATAAATAAAATTCGTGCACAACGCTCTAAACCGTCCAAAAGGATGTGGCGAGAAATCGAAGAGATTCGGGATAGACGTAGGCTAGAACAGGAGCTTCTCGAGATGGATGTCTGCTTAGACATCGATGATCTAAAAATTTAATTCATATAAAAAAGGCTCAGAATATATTTTTGAGCCTTTTTTATTTTCTACTGAATAAAGCCATTGGCGGATTTAAGCATTTTCTTCTTGCTTATCTTGACGCACCCTGGCTGCTAACTGTTTATATTGTTCAGCAATCGTATCGCCAAAGACAGGGTCATCTTCATTTTTTAACCACTGTTTTTCGAGGTATTGCCAATCTTCCACAACAAATGTTTTATTCACGAGTGGAATGATTTCTCTTTCTTCTAAATCTAAATGCTGTTTCTGTGACACAATAAAATCAGAAAGCTGCTCTAAAAATACTTCTTGAGGAACGATAGCATCCTGAAGAATCATCTCAACGATCTCTAAAAATCGATGAGTTCTTTCAGATAACTCGACATGATCATTAGCAAGATCCGAAATATTTTTATCACTACCATACTTCTCCATGAAGTAGTAATAAATTAAATCCTCTTTAGGGTGATGAATAGCTTCAGAGTGAGAAGAAAGGTAATCTACAATCTCTTTCACCAAACTGTAATTCACATTTTCTTCATTCTGCAATCTCTGGAGCTGATTCCGTAAAATAGCAAGCAAACGAGTCATATAACCATGTTCACGCCTAATCCGTTCTATCATCATCATGCTTCTCCAATGCATTGTACTAAACGGATTGTATAAGATCTTACTTCAAGCTGCTTTGACTCTAGTCGAAAAAACGCTATTTAAATGTCGCCTAGTTTGGGTTGCCAATCAATTGGTGTCAGCCCCTGCTGCACAAGGATTTGATTAGTTTTAGAAAAGTGCCCACAGCCCAAAAATCCACGATGCGCAGACAATGGCGATGGATGGGGTGCCATCAAGACATGATGTTTCGACTTATCAATAATCCGACCTTTCTTTTGTGCGTGAGCTCCCCACAGCAAAAAAACCACGTTTTCTCTACTCTCATTAATAGTTGCTATGACTTTATCTGTGAAGGTTTCCCATCCACAATTAGCATGAGAGTGAGCCTGCCCCTGCTCTACTGTTAATACGGTATTAAGTAATAATACACCTTGTTCAGCCCAACTTTGTAAATAGCCATGATTCGGAATTTGAAATTCGTCGATATCACTGGCGAGTTCTTTGTACATATTGACTAAGGAAGGGGGAGTTTTAACGTTAGGAAGTACAGAAAAACACAAGCCGTGAGCCTGATTAGGACCATGATAAGGATCCTGACCTAGAATCACGACTTTGATATCAGAAAACTCCGTAAAACGGAACGCATTAAAAACGTCCCTCGCAGCCGGATAAATGATCTTACCTTTGTTACGCTCGGACTCAACAAAAGCCATTATCTGCTGGAAGTACGGTTGCTCTTTTTCTGCACCAATAACATCATGCCATGTAGTTAGGTTTGTCATAAAACGATCCTAAATTGTTTGCTTTAAGACTATTTTACCGACAAACCCTATGACATAACATGAGTTTTCTGTATTAAATCAGTGGTTATGATTTGGTTTTTGTGGTGCTCTGTGGTGACCCTGACCATTAATATGTCGATTTGGCATCGGCATACGAGGTGCAGGACGACTGGCAGTGCAGGTTGTTTTACTGAAAGACATAATGACCTCCGATATTCATATAGACATAAATGAGCTAATAATCTTTTCTCATATAATGATATGAAAAAACGATGCCAACTTATCAACAATTAAAAAATTATTTTCACTATGAATGAAAAGATTGTATTAGATCAATTTCTGCTGGCCAAAGATCCGGATCTATTGTCTCCAGAATCAAAGGAATACCATTAAATCTCTGGTCTCTCCCTATAAACTCAAAGCATTCTAAACCAATTTCACCTTTACCTAGTGAATGGTGCCTATCAACTCGACCGCCAAGAGGGATCTTTGAATCATTTAAATGCATTGCCCTTAAATAGTGCATACCAACTGTTTTTGAAAAATCTTCAAATGTTTTATCACAAGCATCAAAGCTTGAAAGATCGTACCCAGCGGCAAATAAATGACACGTATCGAGGCAAATTCCGACCCTTTTTTTATCTTCTACTTGCTCAATCAAAAAGGCGAGATGATCAAAATGAAAGCCAAGGTTTGATCCCTGACCAGCGGTGTTTTCAATAACAGCAACAACATTATCAACCTTTTGATGAGCCAAGTTAATGGACTCAGCAATAGTTTCCAGACAGGCTTTTTCACTGACTTTATTGAGATGACTTCCTGGATGGAAATTAAGAAGTGTTAAACCAAGCTGATTACACCTTTCCATCTCATCATAAAAAGCATGGCGAGATTTTGCCAGTTTCTCCGGTTCAGGGCTGCCTAGGTTAATAAGATAGGAGTCATGTGGTAAGATTTTCTCAGAGGAAAATCCATATTTATGGCAATTGGCTTTAAAGGCCCGAATGCTTTTCTCATCTAATGGCTTTACATTCCACTGCCTCTGGTTTTTTGTAAATAAGGCAAATGCACTTGCTCCAATTTCATGAGCTCTTAATGGTGCATTTTCAACGCCTCCAGCCGCCGATACATGTGCGCCAACCCATTTTTCTAAACTTCTGTTAACCGCTTTTTGCATTTGATCTCTCTGAGTTACATTCGTAATGGTTCTTCAACACGTTATAAATGTTGAATCATTTTTTCCGACGAAAATGTAGTAAAATTACACCAAAACAATCATTAAAATAGATTTTATAAATTAAAATAAACTGTAGCACGTAATAATAACAATACTTTATTGATATCAATCAAAAGCAGAGCTTGTGCAAAGCCAATAAAAAATGTAGTTTTTTGACATAAATCAATATTAAAACTAAGGTTATTTGCTATATAATGTGTACGTCAGCAATATTGAAAATTAACACCAATCAATTCCATTAAGGATTAGGAGTTCATAATGATTCAAGGTATTCAAATTACTAAATCAGCAAATGATAACTTAGTTAACTCAATCTGGCTTCTTGATACAGAAAAAAACGAAGCACGTTGTGTTGCTGCTGAAGCTGGTTTTGAAGAGAACCAAATCATCTCTGTCAGCGATCTTGGCGAATACGAGAGCCGTGATTTAGCAATTGAAACAGCACCTCGCATTGAAGGTGGTCAGCACCTAAATGTTAACGTATTAAAACGCGAAACTCTTCTTGATGCGGTTGAGAATCCAGAAAAATACCCACAGTTAACCATTCGTGTTTCTGGTTATGCTGTACGCTTTAACTCTCTAACTCCAGAACAACAACGTGATGTGATTGCTCGTACTTTTACAGAGACAATGTAATTTAAATAGAGATTTAGACATAAAAAATGGCGCTATAAGCGCCATTTTTACTTTCGATTAAAGCTTATTTCTGTACTTTACGTAATACAGCTTTTAACGCATCAAAATCATTATCTAGAGCTTCAGACAACAACTCCATTGCAGCATGTTTTGCCAGTGGACCTGGCAGTTCTATATCCGTACCAAGAATATCATCAACCACTTCTTTAAACTTAGCCGGATGAGCTGTACACAGGAACAGACCTGTTTCACCATCTTGAAGTTGTTCATTCAATACACGATAAGCGATTGCACCATGCGGTTCACATAAATAGCCAAGATCATTCAGTTCTTTTACAGAAGCAGCACTTTCTTGATCTGTAACAGCACCTTTACCTAACGTATCTAAACCCCAGTTCTTAATAGAACACAGTTCTTCGATTCGAGGCCAGTTATTTGGCTGACTCACATCCATCGCGTTTGATGTTGTGGCAATTGTCTGTTTTGGCTCCCACTTACCTGTTTCAAGGTAGCGTGGCACAGTATCGTTCACATTAGTCGCCGCGATGAAGCGCTTGATTGGTAAACCAAGAGCTTTCGCCAACAAACCAGCAGTCAAGTTACCGAAGTTACCACTTGGAACAGACACGACCAAATTTTCGCGTTCTGCTTTGCTCATTTGAGATGCGGCTTCGAAGTAGTAGCAAATCTGAGCCATCAGACGGCTAATGTTGATCGAGTTGGCTGAGTTCAATCCAATTTCTTCACGCAACTCTTGATCATCAAATGCTTGCTTAACTAGAGACTGACACGCATCGAAATCACTATTGATAGCGACAGTATGAATATTTTTACCCAGAGTACAGAACAGTTTTTCCTGCAGGCGGCTAATTTTTCCTTTCGGGTAAAGAATCACAACATTGATGTCTTCCATGCCATAGAACGCATGAGCGACAGCAGCACCAGTGTCACCAGATGTTGCTGTTAAGATCGTGATTTTTCCACCATTGGATACAGCAGCTAAAGATTGAGCCATAAAGCGGCCACCAAAATCTTTGAAAGCCAATGTTGGTCCATGGAACAGCTCAAGTGCGTATACGCCATCTTTTACTTTATTAATCGGAGCTGGGAACTGAAACGCTTCATTGACCATTTCAGATACTTTTTCTGCAGGTAGCTCATCACCAATCAACGCTGATAAAATCTTGGCACTGCGTGCAGTAAAGTCTTCCGCTAGCAGGGCATCAATATCATCAAACTTAGGCAATTCTGCTGGAAAAAATAATCCCTGATTTCGACCTAATCCTTGACGGACAGCCTGGCCGAAAGATACTTGTTCATCATTCTCTTTTATATTGTAAAGCTTCATAGCTCACTTCCTGTCAGTTTCGATCCTTGTTTATCTAAACGACAAATATGGACGAACCCTTCTTCGTTCTGTACATAATTCTGTTCTAACCACCGAGCTACTCGCTCAGCGACATCTTTTTCTTTGCAGATACTGAATAATGTCGGACCGCTACCTGAAATACCAGTCGTTAAAGCACCTGCAGATGCAGCATAGCTGCGGGCGTTTGCAAAACCAGGCAGAAGTTTCTCACGATATGGTTCTGCGATCACGTCTTTAATCAGTTTAGCGGCTAATTCCGGCTGATTTGAATGACAAGCATGGATAAATCCAGCCAAGTGACGGCCGTGAGCTATCACATCTTGGCGACGATATTGAGATGGAAGAATTGCTCTGGCTTCAGCAGTCGATACTTTGATTCCTGGATACGCCATGACCCAATACCACTCATCAAAGCAAGGTACTTCCTGACTAATGATCCCCAGTTCTTCCAGCATAAGCTGCAAGCCACCTAAATAACAAGGTGCGACGTTATCATAGTGAATTCCACCAGATATTTTACCTTCCATCTCACCCATAAGAGCCAGCAGCTCCATCTCACTCAAAGGGTTATTATGGAACTGATTCAACGCATCTAATGCGGCAACAATAGAGCAAGCGCTTGAGCCAAGCCCAGAGCCAATAGGCATGTTCTTTTCGAGCGTCATTTCAAGAGGTAAAAGCTTGCCACCTTTTTTCTCTAGTTCACGCTTAAACACTACCCAGCAATCATAAACAATGTTTTCTTTTGGATCCGAAGGTAGCTTGGATACAAAATGGCCAGCAAGGTTTAATGAATACTCGGTATTACTACTTTTTACTTCAACACGATCACCTAACAGAGTGCCATCGATCGGGGACACTGCGGCCCCCAAAACATCAAAACCAACACTCACATTACCGATTGAAGCCGGTGCATAAACCACGACACCTGAATTCTGTTCATTCATTCTATTACGCCCCTAATTTCCATCCTAGCGTACGCATTACATCCGCAAAAACACCTGCAGCAGTTACTTCTGTACCTGCACCATAACCACGCAATACCAATGGTATTGGCTGATAGTAACGGCTATAGAAAGCTAATGCGTTTTCTCCATCCTTGATTTTAAACATAGGGTTATTTTCATCAACCTGAGCGATTTTAACTCGGCATTTACCCTCAGCAATTTCACCGACGTAACGAAGAACTTTACCTTCTTTCTGTGCTTCAGCTAAAAGTTCAGAGAAATAGGCGTCAGCTGCAGGAAGTCGATCCATAAAATCTTCGACAGAGCCACTCGCATCGAATCCTGGTGGCAGCGCTAATTCAACATCAACATCAGAAAGCTCTAATTTCATACCTGCTTCACGGGCAAGAATAAGCAGCTTACGCGCAACGTCCATACCAGATAAATCGTCACGAGGATCTGGCTCTGTGAACCCTTTGTCTTTTGCGATTTGAGTCGCCTGGCTTAATGTTAAGCCTTCATCTAATTTACCAAAGATAAATGATAAGGAACCAGAAAGAATTCCATTAAATCTCTCTAGCTCGTCCCCTGCTGCGATCAGATTTTGCAGGTTTTCGATAACAGGCAAGCCAGCGCCAACTGTTGTTTCATACATCAAGCGACGACGAGAACGACGAGCTACATCACGCAGTTGCTGATAGTAAGCCATACTCGCAGTATTCGCTTTTTTGTTTGGTGTCACAACGTGGAAACCTGCTGAGATAAAATCAGCATACTGATTAGCAATCTCATCACTAGACGTACAATCAACCAAGACAGGGTTGATAATATGGTTGCGTTGAACCAACGCGATGAGTCTTGCAAGACTGAACTCTTCAGTAACCCCGCCAAGACGATCACGCCAATTATCTAGCGGTAAGCCTTCCGCATCTAGAAGCAGTCCTTTGCTGTTTGCAAGACCGCACACGCGGATAATAATCCCTTTCGCAGCTAATTTAGGCTGCTGACGTGAGATTTGGTCGATAAGTTCACCACCGACACCACCAACACCAACAACAAATACGTCTAAATGGTGTTTAGCGTTGAATAAGTTCTCGTGACACGCTTTGATAGCTTCTGAGATCTTATCTTCAGAAATCACAGCGGAGATTGCACGCTCGGAAGAACCCTGAGCAATAGCAACGATGTTCACATGAACTTCAGCAAGAGAACGGAAGAACTGCGATGCAATACCACTGGCAGTTCTCATGCCATCACCCACCAAGGTTACAATCGCAACATGATCGATGAAATCAACTGGCTCAAGAATGCCATCTTTCAACTCGAGTTCGAAAGCCTCAGATAACGTTTGTTCGGCTTTAGCTTTGTCCTGGGCTTCAATACAGAAGCTGATTGAGTATTCAGAAGACGATTGTGTAATTAAAACAATAGATACACCAGCGGAAGACATTGCACCAAATACGCGGCTTGCCATGCCAACCATACCTTTCATACCCGGACCGGACACATTGACCATTGTCAGGTTATTCAGCGTTGTAATGCCTTTAATTGGCAGATTATCTTCGCCAGTATCCTGACCGATGAGCGTACCTGGACCTTGAGGGTTAAAGCTGTTTTTGATTAGACAAGGAATTTGGAAGCGGGCAATTGGAGCTATAGTTTTAGGATGAAGAACAGAAGCACCGAAATAAGATAATTCCATTGCTTCCTGATAACTCAATGATTTCAGTAAGCGGGCATCATGAACTAATCGTGGATCACAGTTATAAACGCCATCAACATCAGTCCAGATCTCGCAGCAATCAGCACGTAGACAAGCTGCAAGTACGGCCGCTGAGTAATCTGAGCCGTTACGACCAAGACAGACTAACTCACCCTTATCATTCCCAGCAGTAAAACCAGGCATGATAATAACATGCTCACTTGGTAAAGGGTTACGTTTGAAATTTTCAGTCGAAATATCGACATCAACCATCGCTTCCAAGTGATTACCTTGTGCATAAAGATATTCGGTAGGATCTATGAGATGTGCTTTTTGCCCCTTAGCTTCCAGAACCGCTTTCATTAACTGAATAGAGATTCTCTCGCCCTTACTGATAATTCTTGCATTGACATTATCAGGGCACATACCTAATAGGCCGATACCGTGAACAAATTGACGTAGAGTAGAAAGAGACTTGGTGACTGTCTCCTGGAATGCAGTACCATCAATCGTTGGTAACTCTTGCTTAATTCCTGCAAACAATTGATCAAATGAGGTTTGAAGCTCCTCAATTTGCACCTCTGATTCACCATTTTTTAAAGCAGACTCAATTATTGCAACAAGTTTATTTGTTGTTTTACCTGGCGCAGATAAGACAACAGAAACCTCTTCTTGCTTGGCATTGTTTGCCACAATTTGCGCAGCTCTTAAGAACCGGTCGGCATCAGCTAATGACGAACCACCGAACTTTAATACACGCATCCCTTCCTCCAATACATCATAGGTATAAAAAAAGGGCCTGCATCTTGTTGGATACAGGCCCTTAATTCTAAAAATTTCGCTCAGCAGCCTGCCCCAACACTCGTAATGTCGGTAATAATAATGGTGGTAATCATTACTAATGGGCAGTATGCGTTCATTTACAAATTCACTATTTTATTCGTTTTGCGTTTGCTGCCCCTACGTTTACCTTATTTTTATAGGGGGCGTCAATTAAAACTTACTATTTTTTGCTCTAAGTTCGAATTTCATTGATAAAAGCACGTAATTTCATATCAAAACAGAACGAAGTGATTAAATTTCGAGCTCTTTAGGTGATAAAACAATACCATTCCAATCTGAATATAAATAATCACCAGGCTGAATCGATTGGTTAGCAATACGCAATGTAATGTTGACATGTCCCGAGTCATGGTTGTTTGACTTTTTAGGGCAAACAGCAAAAGCTTTAATCCCTAAATCCCTATCAGCGAGTGCACCTACTTCACGAACGGCACCGTAGATAACAACGCCTTCCCAGTTGTTTTTCATCGCAATAGCGGCAAGCGAGTCATCAAATAACGCCACATCACTCGAACCATTCCCATCAACAACTAACACTTTGCCTTTACCATCCTGACTTAATAGTTCAGTCACTTTCGCATTATCTTTGAAACAACTAACAGTAACGACTTGACCAAAAAAAACACTTCTATAGCCGAAGTTATGTAAGGGCAGATCAAGTATCTGAATATCGGAGTTATACTTGTCGCAAATAACAGTAGTGATATCTTTCATTATTCCTCCATGATTCTTATTAAGGCTTTTTTATAATTCTATCTTTGAACGGTCCCAGATGAGACGAACGCTTATCGATACATGAATACAAGTACAACTCTCCATCGGAGACATAATAAATTGCATTCTGAGAATATTTTTCCCCAAGAGCCAGTGCATCTTCTAACGTCATATTGACTGCAAAACTCTCTTCAACCCACTGAAACTCACGATCTCCCGCGAGCAAAGGAAAATACTGAAATCGGGTTAAGTCTCGCAGGAGCTCCATATTATACTCCTGATTTTTTACATATGACACTGGTATACTCAATGGGTTCCAAGCCGTAATAATCGCATAATTAGGAAATGAGATGCCATGTGATACATCAAAAACAGTGTCAATATAGGCACTCCATAACTGAGAATCGGTCATTATATCCTTCTGTTTTTCATCAATATTACTAATGTTACCTTGAGGTTACGAGCTCTTGATGTAAATCAACAAAATGTGTGGAAGGAACATTTTGTCATTGTTACTATGCTGTTAACAAGATAGAATTTACACAGTAAAAGCCCAATATTATAACGGCATGCAGCCATACCCCCCATGGAAGGCGGAAATCGAATCTGAGTATTCTTTTTGGGTACTTTAGGTTAATATCAACATAACATGACTAATATGTTATCTTTTACCTATAATTTATTGCGTTTTAATACAATTTTTTAACAAGTTTAGGTACCGCCGATGCAAACCCCGCAGATTCTTATCGTAGAAGATGAGCAAGTTACTCGTAATACGCTTAAAAGTATTTTTGAAGCAGAGGGATACAGTGTATTTGAAGCCAGCAATGGTGACGACATGCACAGAGTACTTTCCGATCAATCCATCAATCTTGTAATAATGGATATTAACTTGCCAGGGAAAAATGGCCTACTACTTGCTCGTGAATTGAGAGAGCAAGCAGATGTTGCTCTTATGTTTTTAACGGGTCGTGACAATGAAGTGGACAAAATTCTTGGACTAGAAATTGGGGCTGATGATTATATTACTAAGCCTTTTAACCCAAGAGAACTTACTATTCGCGCTCGTAACCTACTAGGTCGTTCGATGACAGCGAACGCAGTCCACGAAGAAAAACGTAATGTTGAAGCATACCGATTCAATGGATGGGAGTTGGATATCAACAGTCGTTCTCTTATTAGCCCTGATGGAGGTTCATATAAGCTTCCTCGTTCAGAGTTTAGAGCACTGCTTCATTTTTGTGAAAACCCAGGAAAAATTCAGACACGTGCTGATTTATTGAAAAAAATGACAGGTCGAGAGTTGAAGCCTCATGACCGGACTGTCGATGTAACAATCAGACGTATTCGTAAACATTTCGAATCAGTGAATGGTACTCCAGAAATCATCGCGACTATTCATGGTGAAGGTTATCGTTTCTGCGGTGATATTGATTTATAATATTGAGTTACACCAGTTATAAAGGCCCTTCAGGGCCTTTTTTTATTCAACTGTGTTTATCACTACTTTTTTATCGATTAACCAAGCTTCATCGGAGTCATTAGAAAAAAGCACCAATACATCGATTGGAATTTGCATATTCAATCCTGAGAGAGTGAATGAGATAGTCCATTGATTTTCAGTACTAATATCAATTTCGAACTGATCTTCCGAAAGACTAATCGACTTACCTTCCTGATAAATAATGAGGTTCTTTATACGATAATCGGCTGGAAGTTGAGATTCAGAGGACAAGAGTACCTCGCCCTTAAATTTAATATCATCAGACTGCATATCCTGATTATCAATATCATCAACCCATACATTACTTGATACTTCAACCGGTTCTCCAGTGATCTCACTGAAGCGCGGCGTACCATCTAAGTCATCATAATCAACGCTGGAACACCCTGACAGTGCAATCCCTAACAGACTCACCAAAGCGAACGTTTTCATAAATTACCTATTTTCTAACCACTGTTTTAATAATTGAATATCTTTAGAATACTCATTTTTTATTTCTTCAACCCAGTCACTAATATTTTCCCACCAAGCGGGTGCTTCTGGTGTCTGAGCTTTTTGCGCAACTTTTTGGATACGAGCTAAACCAATAGAACCGGCTGCACCCTTAATTTTATGCGCTTCAGAAACGATAGCATCCTGATCCTTGGCCATCATATTAGAATCAAGAATTGCAATATATCCAGGCATCATATCTTCAAACATTTTAATGCTATCTAATACCGGCTGAGGACCGACAATATCGACGTAAGAGTTAAGCATGTCGAGATCCAACACGCTCTGATAGTCGTTCTTATCAGTGCTGGTAGAATTCATATCAATCCCCGCCGTAGCTGTAGAACTCTCTTGTACTTTCTTTTCAATACCGCTTATCTGAGTTTGCCGCTCTAAAACATCCCTGACTGCTGTTACGGATAAAGGTTTACTGATCGCATCATCCATACCGTTTCTTATATATTCGTTTTTATCTTTAAGTACATTGGCCGTCAGTGCAACTAAAGGTGGTAACGGTCCGTCTTGCTGGAAACGCTGACGAATGGTCTGTGCGATATCAAATCCCGTCATATCAGGTAACTGAATATCTAGGAAAACAAGATCAAACTTATTAGGTTCAAACATATCCAACGCTTCATGCCCAGTCATAGCAACAGAGACCGTATGACCCAAACTTTCCAGTAACGAACGGGCAACAGTCACATTTAACTCAATGTCCTCAACCATAAAGATATTAAGACTTCTTTGCTGTATTGGTTGCTCTGTTACAGATTCAGGAATAACCGCTAACGGAGCCGTTAATGTCACGGTGAATGTGCTTCCATACCCTTCTTCACTGGATACGACGATATCACCGTTCATCATATTCATAAGTTGTTTCGAAACCGCCAGACCAATACCGGTCCCAACAGCATGAAGATTATCTTTATCCGACTTGACCTGATAATACATCGCAAATATTTTATCTAGGTCTTCTTCAGGTATACCAATACCAGTATCTTCAATATCAATGGAAACAAAGGCATCTGCACCTTGAATATCGGCACTTACCGTCATTACGACGCCGCCCTCTTTCGTGAACTTCATCGCATTACTTAATAAGTTCCAAATAACTTGCCGTAAACGCGTTCCATCAATTTCAATCGCAACCGGAAGATCGCTCAAACGGTCCAAGTCGAAGCGTAGCCCTTTTTGCTCTGCCATCAAGGCCGCCAGACTCTCGATCTCAACAATAAACTCTTCAAAATTTAGCGGCTCAGGGAACAACTCTAGCTTTTTACGATCAAACTTATCCATGTCGATAATATCGTTAAAGATATTCCCTAATGTCACGGCACTGACATTTATTGTCTGCATATACTTGCGCTGATCTTCGGTTAGTGTTGTATCCAACAACATTCGACTAAGACCCACAATACCGTTCAGTGGTGTTCTCAATTCGTGACTAATAGTTGAAATAAAGGTGGTCTTATCCCGGCTGGCTTTTTCCAGCGACTCTTCATGACGTTTTCTTTCGGTAATATCACGGCCAAAGCCGACCAATCCAAGGTGACGACCTTCGTTGGAATAGAAGGGAACTTTACGAATCTCAAAATAGCTTTTACGACCATCAGGGTATTCAAGCCATTGTTCATAGGTAATAGAACAATTATTTTTGAATACATGGTCATCCGTTTCAATGACAAGATGAGCGACATCTTCGCTATATACCTGCCTTGGCGATAAACCGACCAGCTCACTTTCTCTTTTTCCCGTCAGCTCTTCCATTGCTCGGTTACAACCAGAGAAAACACCATTAGCGTTACGGTAATAAATCAGGTCTGGTGATGCGTCGATAAAAGAACGTAATAAGGCTGTTCTTTCGGCAAGTTCTAGCTGAGTTTTTTCCCTCTGGTATACTTCATTTTCCAGATCAACCATCGCCTCTTCACGAGCTTCTTCAGCCTTTATCCTCTCCTCTATTTCCTGATTCAATTTCACGATATTCTGTTGCAACTGATAATTCAGTTCCTGATCGCGGAAGCGCATGTCTTTTAGCTTCGACACCAGTTTAGATAATCGTTGACGAGATTCTTCCAATTGGTCCACGACAACTGATAAAAAATACACAGCCCAAGGTGTAATTATTAAGCCGAAGAAAACAGAACGAATGATATCAATATCGTCAACAAAGCCCTTTAATGCGAGAGTAATGCCAACTTGAACCACAACGGCCAAAGCAACTAATGCAAGGGCTAAAAGAATGGAAAACCGCAGAATTCCCAGCTTAACAAGCAAATCAACATAATACTGCGCTAGATTCTTCATTGGTTTCATTGACAACTCCAACACTCAACGGGGAATAATAAATTCATATTTATCTCGTATTTGAATAGCTAAGTGTATGATGTTGCCAACTATTCGTCACGCGACATTTCGTACAAATGGGTGGCCGAGCAGTGAGCCTTGAGCTCCGTCCCGATTTAGCGCTTTTTCTATCTCCCCCATGGCAAGCCAACGATTTTCACACCAAAGGGGAGATAAAAGAGTGGGTCTCCTCGCTGCAGATGACACACGGTGGTAGACAATATCAGCAGGCGTCATGCGAATCATCTCACTAGCTGCATCAACATAGAATTCGAGTGATGGCGCTTCTAATCTACCGGCTCGCCAAGATTTCGCCATTACACTTCCTTCAACGATGTGTAAACTGTGCAATTTTATTCCATCAGTCCCCACTGCCAGCACTTTCTCCATCGTCGTTATATTATCGCTTTTACTTTCATCGGGCAGGCCGACGATAAGATGAGTGCACACTTTTAATCCCATCATTCTGGCTGTATGAGTTATGGCTGAATAAGCTGAAAAGTCATGCCCACGATTGATTCGATGTAACGTTTTATCATGAGCACTCTGTAGTCCCAATTCTAACCAAACTTCATATCCCTGCTGAACATAGCCACTTAATAACATTAGAACTTCTTGAGGAACGCAATCAGGACGGGTGCCAACACATAAACCAACAATATCAGCACTCCTAAGTGCCTGCTGATACATTTGATCGAGTAACTGCACTTCTGCGTAAGTATTGGTATAAGCCTGAAAATACGCGAGGTATTTCTTTGCTCGGGTGACCTCCTCAGCTCGTCGTTCAAGCTGCTGTTGAATAGAGGACGATTTAGCGGTCTCATCTACAAATGATGACACGTTACAAAATGTGCACCCGCCTCTCCCAATCGTTCCATCCCGGTTGGGGCAACTGAACCCTCCGTGCAGGGTGAGTTTATGAACTTTCTCACCATAACGATGTTTGAGATCCTGACCTATTGTATTCACCAGTTCGTGTAGTTGTTTCAAATCCCACCCCATAAATGAGAATAAATATCGTTAACAAAATATGTAATTGAATAACGAGATTGATTTTTAAATAACGAGCTTACCTCTTAGCAAAAGCATTCATTCTGGTAAATATCAATAAAGGCGTGATTTTTCAGTAATTCATATGGAATGTTAGATAAATGTAAATAAAACTCTCCTATTTTGACGAAAAAAAAGTGAGTTTTATGTCATTTTCTATTGGAATTCACTGCAACAAAATTGTAGGATACTTACACTTTCGACTGCCCAATAGCGGATTTGAAGGCATAATAAAAGTCGAAAAGTCGGTGTCATTCATAACCCACCATATAAAACTCTTTTAAAGAGTAATTACAACATGAATGCCACCATGGATTGTTTTTCTCACAACTCATTTTCCTGTGAGAAACGGAACGGACTCAAACTGACCAGGACATGGCCAGTTTAGATTTCATTTTAAGGACCAGTCGCACTGATATGGCTAAGGACTTCTTGTCTCTTGGCCTAGGTGCGTCTCGCACGAACTGGAAGGATGTATCTATGGTAGATAGACAACAGAATTCACAAGGTCTCTATACTCCAGAACTGGAGCATGACGCTTGTGGTATCGGTTTTGTTGCTCACCTAAAAAACCGTAAATCTCATGAAGTAGTTACTCAAGCTCTAGATATGCTTGCGCGTATGGAACACCGTGGAGGTCAAGGTTGTGACCCATGTAGCGGTGATGGCGCAGGTATTCTGATTCAGAAGCCTCACGAGTTCTTACTTGAAGAAGCAGTGAAACTTGGCATCAAACTCCCATCATTTGAAAAATATGGTGTGGGTGTTGTGCTGTTTCCTAAGGACGAATACAAACGCGAGCAATGTCGCGATATTCTTCAACGTAATGCTAAACGCCTTGATCTTGAAATTCTTGGCTACCGCGTATTACCGACAGACAACTCAATGTTGGGTGCCGATCCACTAAGCACTGAGCCTCAGTTTGAGCATGTGTTTATTTCTGGCGGTCCAGGTATGACACCTGATGAGTTAGAACGAAAACTGTACGTTTTACGTAACTATACAGTACGTGTATGTCTGGAAAGCGTTTCTAATATCGGTGATGACTTCTATATCAACTCTTTATCTTATAAGACGATTATATATAAAGGTCAGTTAACTACTGAACAAGTTCCTCAGTACTTCTTAGATTTGCAAAATCCAACGATGGTATCAGCGCTTGCATTGGTACACTCTCGTTTCTCAACGAATACGTTCCCAAGATGGCGTCTTGCTCAGCCTTTCCGTTATATCGCTCACAACGGTGAAATCAACACGGTTCGCGGTAACTTAAACTGGATGAAGGCGCGTGAAGCGATCCTAGAGTCAAAACTGTTTACTAAAGCAGAAATTGATATGCTGCTTCCTATTTGTCAGGAAGGCGCTTCAGATTCTGCAAACTTTGACATGGTGTTAGAGCTACTTGTTCTTTCTGGCCGTAGCCTACCTCATGCATTAATGATGATGATTCCAGAAGCATGGCAAGAAAATCCAAATATGGATCCAAAACGCCGTGCGTTCTATCAGTACCACGCAAACGTCATGGAACCATGGGATGGTCCAGCATCAGTCTGCTTTACAGATGGTGTGACAGTAGGTGCAACTCTAGACCGTAATGGTCTTCGTCCTTCTCGCTATACAGTGACCAAAGACAACTTCCTAGTTATGGCATCAGAAACGGGTGCGGTTGATATCGCTCCTGAAAATGTGGAATATCGTGGTCGCTTACAACCAGGACGTATCTTCGTAGCAGACCTTGAAGAAGGTCGAATCATTTCTGATGAAGAAGTGAAAGATGCTATCGCTGAATCTCAACCATACGAGCAATGGGTCAAAGACAATCTGCTAAGTTTGAAAGAGCTACCAAAAGCAGAAACTGGACATAGTCAACCAAAACCAGAGCGTCTTCTTCACCGTCAACAAGCATTCGGCGTTACCAGAGAAGAAGTGGATGATATCATCCTTACTTTGGCTGAAACTGGATATGAACCTCTAGGTTCAATGGGTGCGGACTGGCCTCTTGCCGTTCTATCACACCAGTCACAGCATTTATCTCACTATTTCAAACAGTTGTTTGCTCAGGTAACAAACCCACCGATCGACCCGATCCGTGAACGTATGGTTATGTCGCTCAAAACTTATATCGGTAAAGAGCAAAACCTACTGACTGAGTCACCAGCACACTGCCGTAAAGTGGAACTGGACTCTCCAGTTATTTCTAATGCTGAATTAGAGAAACTGCGTGCGATTGATAACGAGCACCTACAAG
The DNA here is from genome assembly GCF_003856525.1 of Vibrio viridaestus. Classification (GTDB taxonomy): domain Bacteria; phylum Pseudomonadota; class Gammaproteobacteria; order Enterobacterales; family Vibrionaceae; genus Vibrio; species Vibrio viridaestus. The sequence goes on along the minus strand of NZ_RJVQ01000004.1, from coordinate 217,703 downwards.
CCAAAACGCTTGATATCGTGTTCCAAGCAAGTGGTGAAACAGGCAAACTTGAGCGTGCGTTGAAACGTATTTGTCAATACGCTGAAGATGCTGTTATCGACGGATACTCAATCATCCTTCTGACTGACCGTGCTGCAAACTCTAACCATGCTGCTATTCCAGCAATGTTGGCAGTCGGTGCTGTGCATCACCATTTAATTCGCAAAGGTCTGCGCTCTAAGTGCGGTATCGTTGTCGAAACAGGTGACGCACGTGAGACTCATCACTTTGCAACTTTAGTTGGCTATGGTGCTAACGCGGTTAACCCGTATTTAGTGACGGAGACAATTGTTGAACTACAACGCATCAACAAACTTAACGCAGAGAAATCCGTTGAGGAGCTGTTTAACAACTTCCGTAAAGGCGTAAACATGGGTCTGTTGAAAATCTTCTCTAAAATGGGGATTTCAACACTGCAGTCTTACCACGGTGCTCAGATTTTTGAAGCTCTTGGTATCAGCAAAGCCGTTGTCGATAAATATTTCACTGGTACGGTTACCCGTATCCAAGGTTTATCTCTGGACGATATAGCGAAAGAAGTTGTCGTTCGTCATAGAGTTGGCTATCCATTACGTGAAATCCCACTGCAAATGCTTGATGTTGGCGGTGTTTATCAATGGAAACAGCGCGGTGAAAACCACCTATTTAACCCAACAACGATCTCGTTGCTTCAGCAATCAACTCGCAGTAAAGACTATGCGAAATTCAAGCAATATACGAAAGCCGTTGATACTCAGGGTGATAAAGCCGTTACACTACGTAGCCAATTAGACTTTGTGAAAAACCCAGCGGGCTCGATTCCTATCGATCAGGTTGAACCTATCGAAAGTATCGTAAGACGCTTTGCAACCGGTGCGATGTCATTTGGTTCTATTTCACACGAAGCGCACTCGACTCTTGCTATTGCAATGAACCGCCTAGGAGCAAAATCAAACTCTGGTGAAGGTGGTGAGGATCCAATCCGTTTCGCTCGTAAAGAAAACGGAGATTGGGAACGCTCTGCAATTAAACAGGTTGCCTCTGGACGTTTCGGTGTTACTTCTTACTACCTAACTAACGCTGATGAGCTACAGATCAAGATGGCTCAGGGTGCGAAACCTGGTGAAGGTGGTCAGTTACCAGGCGATAAAGTGGACGATTGGATCGGTGCAACTCGTCACTCAACCCCAGGGGTTGGTTTGATTTCACCACCGCCACACCACGACATTTATTCTATCGAAGATTTAGCTCAGCTTATCTTTGACCTGAAAAATGCCAACCGCGCTGGCCGCGTGAACGTCAAGCTCGTATCTGAGGCGGGTGTAGGTACTATCGCTTCTGGTGTTGCTAAAGCAAAAGCAGACGTTGTACTTATCGCAGGTTACGACGGTGGTACTGGTGCTTCACCGATTTCATCCATTCGTCACACAGGTCTGCCTTGGGAATTAGGTTTGGCTGAAACTCACCAGACACTGCTCAAAAATGGTCTGCGTAACCGTATCGTCGTACAGGCTGATGGTCAGATGAAAACACCTCGCGATCTAGCGATTGCCACTCTGCTTGGTGCAGAAGAATGGGGTGTCGCAACTGCTGCATTGGTAGTAGAAGGCTGTATTATGATGCGTAAGTGTCATAAGAATACGTGTCCTGTTGGTATCGCAACACAAAACAAAACACTACGTGAGCGCTTTGATGGCCGAGTAGAAGACGTTGTGACTTTCTTCCAGTATATGGCTCAGGGTCTACGTGAAATCATGGCAGAGCTTGGCTTCCGTACTATCGATGAAATGGTAGGTCAGGCGAACAAGCTAAAAGTACGTGATGATATCAATCACTGGAAATACAAAAACTTGGATCTGTCTTCCATTCTGTATATGGAACCACCACGTGCAGAAGATGGTATCTACTGTCAAACACAGCAGAACCATGGTCTTGATAACATTCTAGATCGCAAATTGATTGAAGCCGCCGCTCCCGCTATTGAGCGTGGTGAAGCCGTTTCAGCTGAGTTCCCTATCATCAACACTGACCGTAGTGCGGGAACTATGCTTTCAAATGAAATATCAAAAGTTTACAAAGACAAAGGCTTGCCAAAAACAATGAACGTTAAGTTCAAAGGCTCTGCAGGCCAGTCGTTTGGTGCTTTCCTCGCTAAGGGCGTTAAATTCGAAGTTGAAGGCGATGCCAACGACTACTGGGGTAAAGGTCTATCAGGCGGTACTTTGGTTCTTTATCCTGACACTAAATCCACTATTGTTGCTGAAGACAACATCGTTGTTGGTAACGTTTGTTTCTACGGCGCAACATCAGGTGAATCCTACATTCGTGGTAAAGCCGGTGAGCGTTTCTGTGTTCGTAACTCTGGCGCACGAGTTGTTGTTGAAGGTGTTGGTGATCACGGTTGTGAATACATGACGGGTGGTATTGCGGTTATTCTTGGTTCAACAGGACGTAACTTCGCTGCAGGTATGAGCGGTGGTATTGCGTATGTTTGGGATAAAGATGGTGACTTCGATACTAAACTGAACCCAGAACTGGTCGACTTAGATCCTATCTCTGCTGAAGATAAAACACTTCTTTCAGAGATGTTGACTAAGCATCAGGTACTCACAGGAAGTGATGTTGCTAAATCGTTCCTTGCTAACTTCGAAGAAAACCTGAAATCACTGGTAAAAGTTATGCCACGTGATTACAAACGAGTACTTCAACAGCGCAAGGAAGCAGCACAAGCGGCGAAAGAACAGCAAGTGGAGGCAGTATAATGGGTAAGCCTACTGGATTTTTAGAAAACGGACGTGAGTTGCCAAAAAAACTGGACCCTTCTGTTCGTATTCAAAACAACAAAGAATTTGTCCTGGACAAAGATTTTGGCTCTAAAATCAAAACTCAGGCATCGCGTTGTATGGATTGTGGTGTACCTTTCTGCCACAGTGGTTGCCCTATCGGTAACATCATTCCTGAATTCAATGATGCTGTGTATCGCGATAGCTGGGAAGAGGCGTGGAACATATTAAGTTCAACGAATAACTTCCCCGAGTTTACGGGACGTGTTTGTCCGGCACCTTGTGAAAGTGCTTGTGTCCTGGGTATAAACCAGGACCCAATTACGATCTGTAATATCGAGAAGAACATTGTCGAGACTGCGTATCGTGAAGGATATGCAAAACCGAAGACACCACGTGCTCGTACAGGCAAAACAATTGCCATTATCGGTTCGGGTCCCGCAGGACTTTCAGCTGCTGAACAGCTAAACAGTGCAGGTCATACTGTAACCGTGTATGAGCGTGATGAAAAAGTCGGCGGTCTGTTACGCTTCGGTATTCCAGACTTCAAACTTGGTTCTGACGTCATCGATCGTAAAATCGATTTGATGGAAAAAGCAGGCATCAAATTTGTCGTGAATGCACACATAGGCGTTGATATTAATGCCCAGCAACTTCGTCATGAATACGATGTTGTTCTGCTGACAGGCGGTTCAACCGTGCCTCGTAATCTACCGATACCAGGTCGTGAACTTAATGGCGTTTACTTTGCGATGCAATTCCTTGGTCAAAATAACCGTCGTGCGAATAACATGGATTTAAAAACAGATGAAATTCATGCGAAAGATAAGCACGTTGTTGTTATTGGTGGTGGTGATACAGGTTCTGACTGCGTTGGTACGTCTAATCGTCATGGCGCAAAAAGTGTCACGCAGGTTGAGATCATGCCAGTCCCACCAGAAAAGCGTCCTGCGAATATGCCTTGGCCACAGTATCCAATGATTCTAAAAACAACCACTTCGCATGAGGAAGGTTGTGAGCGTCATTGGAATATTCTGACTAAAGAATTTATCGGTAACGATAAAGGTGAAGTCTGTGGTTTACGTATCGCAGATATCGTATGGAAAGACGCAGCTCCGGGTGAACGCCCTACTTTTGATGAAGTTGAAGGTAGTGAACGCGTTATCCCATGTGATATGGCATTTCTTGCGATGGGCTTCTTGCACCCAGAACCAACAGGTGTACTAGCTCAACTTGATATCAAATTGGATGATCGCGGTAACGTCGCAACAAGTGACTTCCAAACCAACCAAAAAGGAATTTTTGCTGCAGGTGATATGCGCACTGGTCAATCTCTCGTCGTACGTTGTATCAACGAAGGACGTGAATGTGCTCGTGCAGTAGATGCTTACCTCATGGGTGGCTCTAACCTTGAAGCAAAAGCCGATTCACTTATGTTGTCTGCATAAGTGGTAACTTCCCCTGGCACGTTTGGTCTCGAGTCAGGGGGTTTTTGAGATGAAAACTCCTTCCGAGCATTTCTCATTGGTCAGTATCCTGTACTGACCTTTTTTCTATCTAAAAAACCTTCACACCTTTGCCACACAACGATAATCAAAGCCTTGCATAATCTGTATCTTATCGTTGCTTGGGTATATACTTAACAGAACGTTTTTCTTTCGTTGGGTGAATCACCTGATTTTATCTTTTGGTGAGCTATCTCAGTGTTTAGAAATTGAATAATATCCTTTTTGTACATTTTTTAACGAATCTCTTGATCTTTATCATTAATCGCTATAGCTTGGGAGATCCGCATCATATTGGCACGGGTTAAATTGGTTTTTTAATCTTTTTTAACGAATGTATATTCAATAAATTCCTATAATAAAGAATAGTTAGTCATTTTACTGTCTCACGACAGAAAGCAAAGGGAGAGTTGCAATGGCTCTATACGATCCTCGTCTCGAAAGAGACAACTGCGGATTCGGTTTGATTGCACATATGGAAGGTCAAACCAGTCATAAACTAGTTAGAACTGCGATTTCAGCGTTAGATCGCATGACCCACCGAGGTGGTATTGCCGCCGATGGGAAAACTGGTGATGGCTGTGGTCTACTTCTACAAAAGCCTGATGGGTATTTACGCCTCGTCGCACAAGAACAAGGCTGGAAACTGGGTAAACAGTTTGCGGTCGGAATGATATTTCTCAGCACTGATCCTGTTAAGGCTCAAGCTGCTGTTAACATAATTAATGAAGAACTCGCACAAGAGACCATGACCGTTAATGGTTGGAGAAAAGTCCCAACCAATTCAAACGTTCTTGGCCCTATCGCAAAAGAGTCTCTACCCGATATTCAACAAGTCTTTATTTCTGCACCTGCAGGATGGAGACCACAAGATATTGAGCGTCGTCTGTACATTGCTAGAAGGCGCATGGAAAAACGCATTGTTAATGATAGCGATTTTTACATCTGTTCATTATCAACACAGGTTATCGTTTACAAAGGCCTGTGTATGCCTGCAGACTTACCTCGCTTCTATTTGGATCTAGCCGATCTTCGAATGGAATCGTCGATCTGTCTATTCCACCAACGTTTTTCAACTAACACACAACCTCGATGGCCACTTGCACAGCCGTTCCGCTATTTAGCGCACAATGGTGAGATCAATACCATTCAGGGGAACCGTCAATGGGCTCGCGCTCGTGCCTATAAATTTGTTTCCCCTCTCTTGCCCGATCTACAATCGGCTGCACCATTCGTGAACGAAACAGGCTCAGACTCATCAAGCTTGGATAACATGCTCGAATTGTTCCTAGCTGGTGGTATGGACTTGTTCCGTGCGATGCGTATGCTCGTGCCGCCAGCTTGGCAGCACCATCCAGATATGGATCCTGAGCTTCGTGCTTTCTATGATTTCAACTCAAAGCACATGGAACCATGGGATGGTCCTGCTGGGATAGTTCTGTCTGATGGCCGTTATGCGGCATGTAACTTAGACAGAAACGGCTTACGTCCTGCTCGTTATGTTATTACCAAAGACAAGCTAATTACATTAGCATCTGAAGTCGGTATTTGGGATTACGCACCCGATGAAGTTGCTGAGAAAGGACGTGTCGGTCCCGGAGAGCTCTTGGTTATTGACACCAAGGTAGGAAAACTGTGGCAATCAAAAGAGATTGATAACGATCTGAAAAGTCGTCACCCATACGGCGAATGGATGAAAAATAACGTTTATCGTCTCACACCATTTGCTGAACTCGGTGACGATAAAATTGGTGAGGCCAGCTTAAACAAAGACGTACTTAAGACTTATCAAAAGCAATTCGCAATGTCGAATGAAGAGGTAAATCAAGTACTTCATGTTTTAGCAGATATGGGTCAAGAAGCCGTTGGTTCTATGGGCGATGATACACCTATGGCTGTATTGTCTTCAAAAGAGCGTTTGGTTACAGACTACTTCCGTCAGAAATTCGCTCAGGTAACGAACCCTCCTATCGATCCTTTGCGTGAAAAACACGTCATGTCACTCGCGACATGTATCGGTCAGGAAATGAACGTCTTTAATGAAACAGATGGTCTTGCTCACCGAGTGACCTTTGATTCACCTGTGCTACTTTATTCCGATATTCAGCAACTTCTTGAACTGAGTGACGAGCACTACAACAACGTGACTCTGGATATCAACTACAACCCTGAAGAAAAAGATCTCAAACAAGCCATTCTGGATCTTTGTGACGAAGCAGAGAAACTGACCCGTGAAGGAACTGTGTTACTCGTTCTATCCGATCGTAAAATCGAGAAGGGCAAACTTCCAATCCCTGCGGCAATGGTCGTCGGTGCCGTTCACAACCGCTTGGTTGATGCTCAGCTACGCTGTGACGCTAACATCGTTGTAGAGACAGCAACTGCACGTGATCCACACCAATTTGCCGTGTTAATTGGATTCGGAGCAACCGCTATCTATCCGTATCTAGCGTACGAAACGATTGCGAAGCTAGTTGATGACGGAGCATTAGATAAAGATTACCGTCAAGCAATGCAAAACTATCAGTATGGTATTAACAAAGGCCTGTATAAAATCATGTCCAAAATGGGCATTTCTACAGTGGCCTCTTATCGCTGCTCACAACTCTTCGAAGCTGTTGGATTAAGCCAAGAGCTTGTCGATCTATGCTTTAACGGCGTGACTACGCGTATTCAGGGGGCAAGTTTTGATGATTTCCAACAAGACCTCTTCAATCTTTCTCGTAAAGCGTGGACAAAACGTAAAGAGATCGATCATGGTGGTCTGCTGAAATTTGTTCATGGTGGTGAATACCATGCCTACAATCCTGATGTGGTAAGCACTCTTCAGAAAGCTGTACGCTCAGGAGAGCCTGCAGATTACAAAGCTTTTGCTGAGCAAGTGAACTCCCGCCCTGTCGCTACACTTCGTGATCTCATGAAGTTAAAACAAGGCGGTCAATCAATCGCACTCGACAAAGTTGAAGATAAGCAGCTATTGTTTAAACGTTTTGACTCAGCAGCAATGTCGATCGGCGCTCTTAGTCCTGAGGCTCATGAAGCTCTGGCTACCGCAATGAACCGTTTGGGTGGATTCTCTAACTCAGGTGAAGGTGGTGAAGACCCACGTCGCTTTGGTACGGAGAGAAATTCACGTATCAAGCAAGTGGCATCAGGCCGATTTGGGGTAACGCCTCACTACCTAACCAATGCCGATGTACTGCAGATCAAAGTTGCTCAAGGTGCAAAACCTGGAGAAGGCGGCCAGTTACCTGGTCATAAAGTCACTGCAGAAATCGCAAAACTACGTTACTCAGTACAAGGCGTAACGTTAATATCACCTCCACCACACCATGATATTTATTCTATTGAAGACTTAGCTCAACTTATCTTCGATTTGAAACAGGTCAATCCAAAGGCCTTGGTATCCGTGAAGCTCGTATCTGAACCTGGTGTTGGCACGATTGCTACTGGTGTTGCCAAAGCGTATGCCGATCTCATCACTATCTCTGGATACGATGGTGGTACCGCAGCTAGTCCACTAACATCGGTTAAGTATGCGGGTAGTCCATGGGAACTTGGTTTAGCCGAAACTCAACAAGCCCTCGTTGCAAACGGTCTGCGTCATAAAATCCGTCTACAAGTTGACGGTGGTATGAAAACAGGTCTTGATGTCATCAAAGGTGCCATCCTTGGTGCAGAAAGCTTTGGCTTTGGCACGGGTCCTATGGTTGCTATGGGATGTAAATTCCTTAGAATCTGCCATCTGAATAACTGTGCGACAGGCGTTGCGACTCAAGATGAAACGCTACGCAAAGAATACTTCAAAGGTCTGCCTGAAATGGTCATCAACTATTTCACAGGATTAGCCGAAGAAGTTCGAGGTTATCTGGCACAATTGGGTGTTGAAAAACTGACTGATTTAATCGGTCGTACCGATTTACTTGAAGTTGCTGAAGGCATTACAGCCAAACAAAGCAAGTTAGATTTATCGGGTATTCTGGAAAAACCAGTCTCTCCTGATAACTTGCCATTGTTCTGTACTGAACCTAACAAGCCGTTCGATAAAGCCGTACTCAATCAGAAGATTGTCGACGATGCTCTTGCTTCAGTAGAAAAACAAGAAGCGCTCGATCTTTACTACGATGTTATCAATACTGATCGCTCTGTTGGTGCTCGTCTATCGGGTGAAATAGCGCAACGTTATGGTAACCAAGGTTTAGCAGGTAACCCAATTCGAGTTCATTTACAGGGAACCGCAGGCCAATCGTTTGGAGTCTGGAACGCTGGTGGTCTAGAGCTTTACCTAACTGGTGATGCTAATGACTACGTCGGTAAAGGTATGGCGGGTGGTAAGCTGGTTATCCGCCCTCATTTAGGAACCGCCTTCCAATGTAACGATGCAACCATCATTGGTAATACTTGTTTATACGGAGCAACTGGCGGGAAATTATTCGCAGCCGGCAAGGCCGGAGAACGTTTTGGCGTACGAAACTCAGGAACCATTGCAGTTATTGAAGGTGCAGGCGATAACGCATGTGAATATATGACAGGCGGTATTGTGGCGATTCTAGGTGCAACAGGCGTGAACTTTGGCGCAGGTATGACCGGTGGCTTTGCCTATGTACTGGATGAAAACGATGACTTCCAGGGTCGAGTAAACAACGAATCTGTTGAGGCGATCTCCCTTGAAGATCTCTATATTCACCAGGAACATTTACGCGGTCTAATCGCAGAACATTTAGAAGAGACAGGGTCGGTTCACGCTGAAAATATCTTGGCGAACTTTGATCACTGGATACCTAAATTCTATCTGATTAAACCACAAGCGGCTGATCTACAAACTCTTCTGGGTCACCAAAGTCGTAGTGCAGCAGAACTTCGTGTTCAGGCACAGTAATAGGAGGGAGCCTGATTTATGAGCCAGAATGTTTATCAATTCATCGATGTAAACCGAGTTGATCCAGCGAAGAAACCGATCAATATCCGTAAGATTGAATTTGTAGAAATATACGAGCCCTTCACTAAACAACAAGCGACCGCTCAGGCGGATCGCTGTTTAGATTGTGGTAACCCATACTGTGAATGGAAATGTCCCGTACATAACTATATTCCTCAATGGCTGAAACTTGCCAACGAGGGACGTATTCTAGAAGCTGTTGAATTATCTCACCAAACCAACAGCTTGCCTGAAGTGTGTGGACGTGTATGCCCACAAGACCGTCTTTGTGAAGGGTCTTGTACCCTAAACGACGATTTTGGCGCAGTCACCATTGGTAATATTGAGAAATATATTACCGACAAAGCATTTGAGATGGGCTGGAAACCAGACATGTCAAAAGTTGAATGGACAGATAAGAAAGTTGCTGTTATTGGTGCTGGGCCCGCAGGCTTAGCAGCAGCGGATATCCTGGTCAGAAATGGTGTTAAGCCCGTTGTTTTTGACAAGTATCCTGAGATTGGTGGTCTGCTCACTTTTGGTATTCCTTCATTTAAACTCGAAAAGAGTGTTATGGAAAACCGTCGCCGTATCTTTACGGAAATGGGGGTGGAATTCCGCCTAAATACCGAAGTCGGTAAAGATGTTGAAATGCAGTCGCTTATCGATGACTACGATGCTGTTTTTCTCGGTGTGGGTACGTATAAATATATGCGTGCAGGTCTTGCGAATGAAGACGCTGAAGGTGTCTACGATGCACTACCATTCTTGATTTCAAATACTTATAAAGTATTAGGATTAGAAAGCCCAGATCCATTTGTAAATATGGAAGGTAAACAGGTCGTTGTTCTGGGTGGTGGTGATACCGCAATGGACTGTGTTCGTACCTCAATTCGTCAAGGCGCAAGCAATGTGATTTGTGCGTATCGCCGTGACGAAGAAAATATGCCTGGTTCACGACGTGAGGTGAAAAACGCGCGTGAAGAAGGCGTAGAATTCATGTTTAACCTTCAACCATTAGGGGTAGAGCTGGATTCTCGTGGTAACGTATCGGGTGTCAAGGTGGTCAAAACAGCACTTGGAGAACCTGATGCTGCGGGTCGCCGTAGACCTGAGCCAGTAGAAGGTAGCGAACATATATTACCAGCAGATGCAGTCATCATGGCATTTGGCTTTCAACCGCACGCAATGCCTTGGTTAGAACCATTTGGTGTTGATGTTGATGATCGTGGACGAATCAAAGCGCCATTAACACAGTCATTTCAATATCAAACATCCAATGAAAAAATCTTTGCCGGCGGTGATGCAGTGAGAGGTTCTGACTTGGTCGTTACTGCAATTGATGAAGGACGAAAAGCCGCAGAAGGGATTCTCGATTTCCTCGATGTCTAACTTCCACTTAGCGTTTTTTCTCTAAATGCTCCAATAAAAGGTTGCCTCAACGGCAACCTTTTTTGTATTTAGCCAATCCCTTGATTGTAGTTAGAAATAATAGAAACATGCTAAACTAAACCCAACTCATCCGTTCTATAAAGAGATTAATTATGAAAGTAGGCATCATTGGCGCAATGGAGCAAGAAGTTACCATTCTTAAAAACCAGATCACCGGATTAAAAGAAGAAAAGAAAGGTGGCTGCACTTTTTACTCAGGTCAAATAAATGGTGTTGAAGTTGTCCTACTCCAGTCAGGTATTGGTAAAGTAGCGGCTGCAGTGGGCACGGCTATCCTTTTGGAAAATTACCAGGTTAATTGCGTGATTAACACCGGTTCTGCCGGAGGCTTTGATAGCAGCTTAAACGTAGGTGACGTCGTTATCTCATCCGAAGTGAGACATCATGATGCGGATGTGACTGCATTTGGTTATGAGATTGGTCAGATGGCAAGTCAGCCTGCAGCGTTCATTGCTGATCCCAAACTCATGGACATTGCAGAACAGGTGTTATCCTCACTGGGAGACAAACACGCGGTTAAAGGGTTAATCTGTACAGGTGATGTATTTGTTTGCACCGCAGAACAACAAGCGTTAATTCGTAAAAACTTCCCTTCTGTTATTGCTGTTGAAATGGAAGCATCTGCGATCGCTCAGACTTGCCATCAGTTTGACGTTCCTTTTGTCGTTGTAAGAGCGATTTCCGATGTTGCCGATAAAGAGTCACCAATGTCATTCGAAGAGTTTTTACCCGTTGCAGCACAAAGCTCATCAGAAATGGTCTTAAATATGTTGCCACTCATCAAGTAAGCGACTTTACAGCAGGTACCTCATGAATCAATTTATGGATAGCTTTTATGGAGACGGATCTCTGCTGGTGCTTTGGGGAGCGATTATACTCAATTGGTTACTCCCCATCCCAAGACAATCAAACTTATTCGTACTGTGGCAAAAATTTGGTCTTATCTTATCGGATAAGGTAAATAAGCCTGATAGCTATCAGCAAAATTTATTATCTGGCACCTTAGCTTGCCTGCTGATGTGGCTACCTGCAATCATTTTACTCATTGCGCTCTATCCATTAGTCTGGCGAAGTGAGCTTTTCGATTTGGCGCTACTTATTTTAGCACTTGATTTTAGGAACCTACGCCAACTCTCTGCTGCGTTAATCGATCAACTGTCTAACGAAGATAAACTCAAGTCACGAGCAGTATTGGCTGATTGGCTCAATCGTAAAACGAAAACACTGTCGTTAGTGGGCATCGGCAAAGCCGGTGCGGAAACTATGCTGATTGGCCACGCAAGATCGATTATTTGTGTCCTATTTTGGTATGGGTTGTTAGGTGGTATAGGTGCTCTTGCGTACCGTATCCTTGCCGAGCTACATCGAGTATGGTCCCCGTCCCGTGCTGAGTTTAAACCTTTTGGTACTTTTACCTTTCGACTTCTCTCACTAGTTGAAATTGTGCCCGTAACTCTTTTTTCGATACTGCTTTTGCTCGGTAAAGATACGCTGTCTCACCTGAGACTCATTCTGCTTCAGTCTAGTAGTTGGACCTCAACACATATGGGGTACTTACTGGCCATCACAGGGGTGAAATTCAATCTTTCACTTGGTGGTCCAGCACTCTATGGAACACAAAAATCCGTACGTAGCAAATTAGGAGGGCGTGTTGCACCGTCATCCTATCATTTGTCTTTAATACAAAGATTTATAACAATAAGAGTCTTTATTTGGATTGTTCTACAAAGCATCATTATGTTCCTTATTCACAAAGGCTTTTAAATGCGTTTTTCCTACGTCGTAGCGTCAACTCTGCTGCTATTCAGTCATTACATCTTTGCTTCTTCTGATGTTCATCGAATTATTACTTTAGCGCCTCATGCGACAGAGCTCGCTTATGCTGCGGGCTTGGGCGATAAAATTGTCGGAGTCAGCGACCGCAGTGACTATCCACCAGAAGCCCAATCAAAACCGAAAGTTGCCAACTATAAGGGCATCAACATCGAGAAGATCCTAGCGCTACAACCAGATCTTGTCATTTCTTGGCCCGCCGGTAACCCGGTAAAAGAAGTGAATAAGCTCAAGCAAATGGGGGTTGTTATGTATGACTCAAGAACCCAAACACTTGATGATATCGCGACGAATATCGAAGAGCTTAGCCAATATGCAGACGACCCTGCTATAGGGAAAAGAAATGCTCAGGACTTTCGTAACCAATTAGACGCGCTAAGAAAAAACTATCAAGATGCACGTAAAGTATCTTATTTTTATCAACTCAGTGAAAAACCGATTATCACTATGGGTCAGGGTAGCTGGCCAAGCGAAGTTTTCACTTTTTGTGGTGGAGTGAATGTATTTGCCGATAGTCCATCCCCCTATCCTCAGGTTGGATTAGAGCAAGTCGTCATTGCACAACCGGAGGTTATTTTTAATTCCCGTCATGCCGTCAAAGATTCATCGATGTGGCAGAGCTGGACACAAATCCCTGCAGTAAAAAATCATTACATTTGGACGTTAAATTCAGACTGGATTAACCGCCCAACTCCGCGCACGATTGAAGCTATAAAAGAAGTCTGTCGTTACTTTGATCAAGTGCGAAAAAGGACTAACAGTCAGCCGTAAATTTTCGTACAATGCGCGCCTTAAGAACGGGTGCTCACTGTAAACGAGATTACGTATTATGTTGCTCTATGCCATCGACCTTTTTGGAACAGCCATCTTCGCTATATCTGGTGTAATTTTAGCCGGCCGATTAAAAATGGATCCATTTGGTGTTGTAGTACTTGCAAGTGTTACAGCTATAGGTGGTGGAACAATTCGTGATGTCACCCTTGGCGCAACCCCCGTATTCTGGATAAGAGATACCACCTATCTATGGGTGATTCTTGTGACCTGTTTCCTGACAATGTTGTTCGTCCGACGCCCCAAACGCCTTCCATGGTGGATGTTGCCAGTATGCGATGCAATTGGTCTATCCGTGTTTGTTGGTATCGGTGTAGAGAAAGCTCTGCAATTTCAGGATTCTTATTTGATTGCCATTCTGATGGGTGTCTTAACGGGATGTGGCGGCGGCATCATCCGAGATATCTTAGCTCGTGAAATTCCAATGGTCCTAAGAAGCGAAGTATACGCGACCGCTTGTATTGCTGGTGGTATTTTTCATACCTCTGCATTGTATCTGGGCTACGACCATCCCACGGCCATTCTCGCTGGTCTGGTTTCAACCCTCATTATTCGCCTTGGTGCGATACGTTGGCACTTGTCATTACCAATCTTTGCTATCAACCGTTAAAAAGAAAAAGGGCATTTCAATCAATGCCCTTACCGTTTTAGAACCATGCTGTAAACCAATCCTGATGCTGTTCCCACAGCAATTTTATCGCCATTGCCATCGACATCACAATCACGAGTGGACGTATCCATTTTTGTCCTTTGGTGACGACGACTTTAGCTCCCATTCTTGCCCCTAAAAACTGCCCAACCGCCATCACTAAGCCTATTTTCCATATTGGTAGTCCTGCAATAATGAAAAAACACAGGGCTGTAATATTAGAGGTAAAGTTTAAGACCTTAGTTTTTGCAGTAGCCTCAACAATAGAAAGTCCACCAAGAACAATAAAACAGACCGTAAAGAGTGACCCCGTACCCGGTCCAAAAAAACCATCATAAAAGCCGATACAAAATCCAACTGTAATAGCGAAAACGACTTCAGATATTTTTTCTTCGCCCTTTTTGGTCGTTGGAGAGAGCAAAAAGTACACGGATATACCAATCAGCAGTATAGGAATCAGACTGGTAAGCACTGACGTATCTATAGTTTGAACCAGCTCGGCGCCTGTCGCTGCGCCGCAGAATGTACAGAAAATTGCGAGTCTCAGTTTTTTCAGAGAAACTAAACCAGTACGGACAAAGTAAAATGTTGCTGAAAAACTGCCAAATGAACTCTGTAATTTATTGGTCGCCAATGCCTGAGCCGGAGGCACACCGGCTGCTAATAATGCAGGAACAGTGATTAACCCTCCCCCCCCAGCGATAGCGTCAATAAAACCTGCTAATCCACCAGCGAGAAACAACAAACTTAATACTTCGATTGATACATCCATGAGAGTTCTTTACAGCATTATATGAGGGTGCTCACATTAGCATTAGTGAAATGAATTTAATAGTAAAACAGACGACTGTTAATGAAGATATACTATCGCAGAAATAGTTTGCAAAATGCTCCGGACAAAATAAAAAAGCCCACCAATTGGTGGGCTAATGATTAGAACTTATAGTCTATGATGCTTGCTTAAGAATGGCATGCATTTCCTGAACAGAGATAACAGATGATTTTGGATCTGTTTTTTGTCCAGCACATGTCGCAAGAGCTGCATTAATCGTTGTTGTGTAGTTCACTTTCTCAAGTAAGGCACCACGACGTAGCACTTTAGAATCCTGAATAGCCTGGCGTCCTGCTGCTGTGTTAATAATGTAGGTGTATTCATTATTCTTGATACGGTCAAGAATATGAGGACGACCTTCATGAACTTTATTAACTAAGCGTGGGTTAATCCCAGCTTCACCAAGAGCCACTGCAGTTCCATGAGTAGCATCTAAATGATAGCCTAGCTCAAGTAACTTTTTCGCTACTTCAACAATACGATGCTTATCGCCTTTACGCACAGAAAGAAGAGCTCGACCGCCTTCTGGATATACGTTACCACAAGCAAGTTCAGCCTTAGCAAACGCCTCTGCAAACGTATGTCCTACGCCCATAACTTCACCTGTTGAACGCATTTCAGGGCCCAATAGAGGATCCACACCTGGGAACTTATTAAATGGAAGTACCACTTCTTTTACTGAGAAGTATGGTGGAATAATCTCTTTGGTAAAGCCTTGTTGTTCAAGCGTCTGTCCAACCATTACTCGAGCCGCAATTTTAGCTAGCTGTGCACCTGTTGCTTTAGAAACAAACGGTACAGTACGTGCTGCACGAGGGTTAACCTCAATTAGGTAAACTTGGTTATTCTTCACAGCAAACTGAGTATTCATCAGACCACGTACGCCAAGTTCAAAAGCAAGCTTTTCAACTTGTTCGCGCATAACATCTTGAATTTCTTTACTCAACGTATAGGCAGGAAGAGAACATGCAGAGTCACCAGAGTGAACGCCCGCTTGCTCAATATGCTCCATGATACCGCCGATGACAACTCGCTCACCATCACAGATAGCGTCGATATCAACTTCTACAGCATCGTCAAGGAAGTGATCTAGTAGTACTGGAGACTCATTTGAAACGCTAACCGCTTCATTGAAGTAACGACGTAGGTCTGCTTCATCATAAACGATTTCCATCGCACGACCACCTAGCACATAAGATGGGCGAACAACCAATGGGAAGCCGATTTCTTTTGATTTTTCAACAGCCTGTTCAATAGCCGTTACAGTCGCATTTTCAGGTTGAAGTAAACCTAAGCGATCAACTGCTTGTTGGAAACGTTCACGGTCTTCAGCACGGTCGATTGCATCAGGGCTAGTACCGATAATCGGCACACCAGCAGCTTCTAGAGCACGAGCTAACTTAAGTGGCGTTTGTCCACCATACTGAACAATAACACCTTTTGGCTTTTCAACACGTGCGATTGCCAGGACATCTTCTAATGTAACTGGCTCAAAGTACAAACGATCTGATGTGTCATAATCCGTTGATACTGTCTCAGGATTACAGTTGACCATGATAGTTTCATAACCGTCTTCTCTAAGTGCAAGAGAAGCGTGAACACAACAGTAGTCAAATTCGATACCCTGACCGATACGGTTAGGACCGCCACCAATAACCATGATTTTTTCACGATCAGTTGGGTTAGCTTCACATTCATCATCGTAAGAAGAGTACATGTAAGCTGTATCAGATGAGAATTCCGCAGCACAAGTATCAACACGCTTGTACACTGGGTGAATATCGAATTGGTCACGTAGACGACGAATTTCGCTTTCAGCAACGCCAACAAGTTTAGAGAGACGAGCGTCAGCAAAACCTTTACGTTTCAACTTACGTAATACGTCAGCAGTTAAACCAGCAAATCCTGCCGCATGAAGATCCGCTTCAAGCTTAATAATGTCTTCAATCTGTACAAGGAACCAACGGTCAATGTTCGTCAGCGCAAATACGTCATCAACACTCATTCCAGCGCGGAATGCGTCACCGATATACCAAATACGCTCAGCACCAGCATCTTTTAACTGATGGCGAATTGTCGTCATTGCATCCGGGGCGCTGAGGTCAATAATTTCATCGAAACCGTATGAACCCACTTCTAAACCACGAAGCGCTTTTTGTAATGACTCTTGTTGGTTACGACCAATAGCCATAACCTCACCAACCGATTTCATCTGAGTAGTCAGACGATCATTCGCACCAGCAAATTTTTCAAAGTTAAAGCGTGGAATCTTAGTAACAACGTAATCGATAGTTGGTTCGAATGAAGCCGGAGTGGCACCACCGGTGATATCATTCATTAACTCATCAAGAGTAAAGCCAACAGCCAGTTTTGCCGCTACTTTAGCAATTGGGAAACCGGTCGCTTTTGACGCAAGAGCAGAAGAGCGAGATACACGAGGGTTCATTTCAATGATAACCATGCGGCCATCTTCCGGATTAATACCGAACTGAACGTTTGAACCACCAGTTTCAACACCAATTTCACGTAGTACCGCAAGCGAGGCATTACGCATTAACTGATATTCTTTATCTGTCAGTGTCTGAGCAGGAGCGACTGTAATCGAGTCACCCGTGTGAATACCCATTGGGTCAAAGTTTTCGATGGAACAGATGATGATACAGTTGTCGTTTTTATCACGAACAACTTCCATCTCATACTCTTTCCAACCTATTAATGATTCGTCAATTAATAGTTCATGTGTTGGAGATAGGTCAAAGCCACGATGACAGATTTCATCGAATTCTTCTTTGTTATAAGCGATACCACCACCGGTACCACCCATAGTGAAAGATGGACGAATAATACATGGGAAGCCAACCATATCGAGAACTTTATAGGCTTCTTCAATTGTTTTTGCTGTATCCGCCTTAGGACAAGCAAGACCGATAGATTTCATCGCTTTATCAAAGCGCGAACGATCTTCTGCTTTATCAATAGCGTCAGCAGTTGCACCAATCATCTCTACGCCAAATTCAGCCAATACGCCATGCTTTTCTAAGTCAAGAGCACAGTTTAGAGCTGTCTGTCCACCCATAGTAGGAAGGACAGCATCTGGACGTTCTTTCTCAATAATTTTACGAACAACTTCCCATTGAATTGGCTCAATATAAGTTGCATCGGCCATGTCTGGGTCAGTCATGATGGTTGCAGGGTTCGAGTTTACAAGAATAACTCGATATCCCTCTTCACGAAGCGCTTTACACGCTTGCGCACCAGAATAGTCAAACTCACACGCCTGACCGATAACGATAGGACCAGCACCTAGAATAAGAATACTTTTTATGTCTGTACGTTTTGGCATTATTTACTACTCCAGATTAAGCGCGGTGTTGTTTAATGAGTTCAATAAAGTGGTCGAACAGCGGAGCTGCATCGTGCGGACCAGGGCTCGCTTCCGGGTGTCCCTGGAAACTAAACGCAGGCTTATCAGTACGATGAATACCTTGTAAAGAACCGTCAAATAATGACTTATGCGTTGCTACCAAGTTAGCTGGCAACGTTTCTTCATCAGCGGCAAAGCCGTGGTTCTGCGACGTAATCATTACTACGTTGCGCTCGATATCTTTTACTGGGTGGTTTGCACCATGATGACCAAACTTCATTTTTACCGTTTTAGCACCTGAAGCCAAAGCCAGAATTTGGTGACCTAAACAGATACCAAACACGGGTAGCCCTTTATCTAGAAAAGTCTTAGTCGCATCAATAGCATACGTACACGGTTCTGGGTCACCAGGACCATTTGATAAAAAGACACCATCAGGATTTAAAGCAAGAACTTCTTCAGCTGAAGTTTCTGCTGGAACAACAGTCAAGCGACAGCCGCGATCAACCAACATACGTAAAATATTGCGTTTCGCACCAAAGTCGTAGGCTACAACATGGAACGGTAACTCACTGTCTTCTTTAGCTTGAGGCAGTCCGCCTTCAAGAGACCAAGAGCCTTGCTTCCATTCATAAGCTTCTTTGGTGGTAACTACTTTAGCAAGGTCCATCCCCTTAAGCCCAGGAAACTCTTTTGCCTTAGCTAGCGCTAACGCTTCATCCAGATTATCTCCGGCCATGATACAACCGTTCTGAGCACCTTTTTCACGAAGAATGCGCGTCAGTTTACGAGTATCAATATCGGCAATACCTACAACATTTTGCTCAGTTAAGTATTCTGATAGTGACTGCTCTGAGCGGAAGTTAGAAGCGATCAAAGGAAGATCACGAATAATTAGGCCTTGAGCATGTATGGCTGAAGATTCTTCATCTTCTGAGTTAGTACCGGTATTTCCGATATGGGGGTAAGTGAGAGTGACGATTTGCTGAGAATAGGAAGGATCAGTGAGGATTTCTTGGTACCCCGTCATCGAGGTATTAAAAACAACTTCTCCAACGGAAGTGCCATCTGCTCCAATGGATACTCCGTGGAACACTGTCCCATCTTCTAGGACTAACAGTGCTGACTTACTCAAGACAACCTCCAGAATAAAAATGCAAAAAAAGTAAATTAAACTGCAAATTTGACTTCCTTTTCGCTACAAAATGATGTCATAGCGTACTTAGGACAAATTGGATTTATTTTAGGGATTACCGTGATTCATGTCAATAATAGCCTTTAAAGAAAGTTAGTTTTTTAGATATTTATCCTTAAAGTGATGTAAAAGGCAGTAAAACCCTATATAAACACTCTTCATTTGCTGTATTTATGTCCAATGCGTAAATAATAGAGCAAACCATACGGTACATATGATGATCATTAACTAACCTACAAAAAGTAATCGTTAACGTGCCTCAGTTAATGTAATTTTTTAAACCGTTTACTCAATTTTTTACAATAAAGACGTATTATAACAATAAAAGTGGTTCAAATTAATGGGGAAAATGCGGGTAAAAATAGTAGGAAAGTGGGAGGTGATTAATTATGCGCTAAACTTCGTTAACGCATAATTATTTAATTACAGCTCATTTAAATTGAGAACATCTGTCATGGTATAAAAACCAGCTGCTTTACCATCCAACCAAACAGCAGCCTTAACAGCACCATTTGCAAATGTCATGCGATCGGTTGCCTTATGAGTAATTTCAACTCTCTCGCCGATATCAGCAAACATTGCAGTATGCTCACCAACAATGTCTCCTGCACGGATAGTAGCAAAACCGATCTCATCTCGAGTTCTTTCCCCAGTGATACCTTCTCTCGCATAAACTGCAACATCACTCAGCTTATTGCCCATCGCTCCAGCAATAGCCTCACCCATACCTATAGCAGTACCCGAAGGCGCATCTACTTTGTGACGGTGATGAGCTTCCACGATTTCGATATCACAATAGTCACCCATAACTTTTGCCGCTTTTTCAAGTAGCTTAAATACAAGGTTAACGCCGACACTGTAATTGGGTGCCATCACAATTGAAATTTCTTTCGCTGCTTCATCAATAGAAGCTCTCTGTTCTTCAGAAAATCCAGTGGTACCAACAACGATTTTCTTGTTGTATTGTTTACACAATTCAATGTTTGCTAATGTACTTTTCGGCGCAGTGAAATCAATTACCACATCGAATTGATCGATAACGCTCTCAAGAGAGTCAACCAAAGTAACACCTAAATGACCTTCGCCACACAGTTCGCCAACATCTACACCAATGAGTGACGACTCAGGTCTTTCTGAACCAGCACCAACTGCAGCTTGTTCATTATGGTGAGTCGCTTTCACTAAATTGCGGCCCATACGGCCAGCGGCTCCTGCAATCGCAATTTTAACCATTGCCTATTTCTCCATTCGTAACAAAATAGGGTGTACTAACTACACACCATACGATTTCTATATGCGACTAAACTAACAACATTCCTTCTTAGTCACCAGAGTTAATTAGGTCGTTAAGTAAATTCCTTCATCACACCTTTAACAATACCAATATTCGCTTCAGGAAATTCATATTGATCCAGTTGAGAAATAGAAATCCAACGACCTTCTTGCCCTTCCCGACCAAACGGTTCACCATCGAATTGCGTCACCAACATAAAATCAAAAGTAAGTGACTTATCAGAATAATCAAATTCGAGGTGTTCAAAGAGCCTTTGCTGAGTAACCGTAATTCCGACTTCTTCCTGCAATTCTCTAATCATGGCTTGCTCTGAGCTTTCTCCGACCTCAACCTTTCCACCAGGAAACTCCCAAAATCCACCTTTATGAACATGTTCTGGTCGTTTGGTTATATACGCCTGATCATGTGCACTATTAAGAATAATAGCGGCCACAATATGTGTTCGTTTCATGTTGAATTCCAGTCTTCATTTCTTTGGCTTAGAAGTCTAGCGGTAATCAGCGGATAAAAAAAGAGCCGCTTATCGAAGCGACTCTCTGTATACGTATTATTACGCTATTTTACCATGGCAATGTTTGTATTTTTTACCACTACCGCATGGACATGGATCATTTCGACCAACTTTACGCTCCTCACGAACCATGGGTTGATGAGCATCAGCTACCGATTCAGATTCATCGACTAACGCATTTTCGCTCTGTTGATGCTGAGCCTGAGCAAGCTTTGCTGCTTCCTCCGCCTGAATTCGGCGCTGCTCTTCCATCTGTTCAACTTCTTCCTGTTGCTGAACGCGAACTTTAGAGAGAATCGAAATTACATCGAACTTAAGAGAATCCAACATGTCTTCAAACAATTCAAAGGACTCACGCTTATATTCTTGTTTTGGGTTTTTCTGCGCATAACCACGCAAATGAATCCCCTGTCTTAAGTGATCCATCGCAGCTAAGTGCTCTTTCCAAAGATTATCCAACGTTTGGAGCATAACTGATTTTTCGAAGTTACGTAAAACTTCTGCACCAACCACCTGCTCTTTTTCACGATAAAGCTCAACAGCCTGAGTCAGGATTTTCTCTCTCAATGCCTCTTCGTAAAGAGCATCATCTTCATCAAGCCAGGTTTGTATTGGCAGATCCAAATCGAAATCATGCTTTAATCTATCTTGTAGACCACTAACATTCCACATATCTTCAAGTGACTGAGGAGGAATATACTCATCAATGACGGAAGTAAATACATCATCGCGATTTTGCTCGATCATCTCGCTAATATCGTGAGCTTCTATTAATTCATCTCTCAGCTCATAGACTACTTTACGTTGATCATTCGCAACATCATCATACTCAAGCAACTGTTTACGAATATCAAAGTTACGGCTTTCTACTTTACGCTGCGCTTTCTCAATCGAACGGGAAAGAAGTTTACTTTCAATAGCTTCTCCTTCATCCATACCACTTTTGATCAAGTTCGCCATACGGTCAGAGGTAAAGATTCTGAGAAGAGCGTCTTCCATCGACAAGTAGAAGCGCGTAGAACCTGCATCACCCTGACGGCCAGAACGACCACGTAGCTGATTATCAATACGACGTGATTCATGACGTTCTGTACCAATAATATGCAAACCACCAGCTTCAAGAACCTTGTCATGCTCAACTTTCCAATCAGCTTTGATTTGAGCAATTTGTTCTTCTGATGGATCTTCTAGCTGTTCAACTTTACTCTGCCAGCTTCCACCGAGAACAATATCCGTACCACGACCAGCCATGTTTGTCGCAATTGTCACCGATCCTGACTTACCAGCTTCAGAAACAATTTCCGCCTCTTTTTCATGGAATTTTGCATTAAGAACGTTATGTTTGATATTCGCTTTTTTCAAGGCGTTAGAAAGGTGCTCAGACTTCTCAATCGAAATCGTACCGACAAGTACTGGCTGACCCGCTTTAACTCGATCTTTGATATCTTCAATAATTGCATTGAATTTTTCAGCTTCGGTCCGATAAACAACATCTGGCATATCTTTACGAATCATTGGTTTATTGGTTGGTATAACCACCGTATCCAATCCGTAGATTTGTTGGAATTCGAACGCTTCAGTATCAGCGGTACCGGTCATTCCCGATAGTTTGTCGTACAAACGGAAGTAATTCTGGAAGGTAATGGACGCCAGCGTTTGGTTTTCATTCTGAATTTTCACGCCTTCTTTAGCTTCAACCGCTTGGTGTAAACCATCAGACCAACGACGTCCAGGCATTGTACGCCCGGTATGTTCATCAACAATGACCACTTCGCCTTTTTCATTCACGATGTAGTCGACGTTACGTTCAAAAAGAACATGGGCACGAAGTGCCGCATTAACATGGTGAAGTAACGCGATGTTCGCAGGAGAGTAAAGAGTATCCCCTTCGTCCATCAAGCTATTTTTAACCAGCAACTCTTCTACAAACTCTTGACCAGTCTCGGTTAAATAGACTTGTTTAGCTTTCTCATCAACGGTGTAGTGTCCAGTACCGCGGTATTCTTCATCATCTTCTTTATCTTGTCTTTCAAGACTAGGGATGAGTTGATTAATGCGAGTATATAAGTCTGAGCTGTCTTCTGCAGGACCAGAAATGATCAGTGGTGTTCTCGCCTCGTCTATCAGAATGGAGTCAACTTCATCGACGATAGCAAAGAATCTATCGCGTTGGACACGGTCTTCTTTTCGAAATGCCATGTTGTCGCGCAGATAATCGAAGCCAAACTCATTGTTCGTACCGTAGAGAATATCGGTCTTGTAAGCCTCTTGCTTTTCGAATGGCATCATTCCAGGAATGTTAATACCAACCGTCATTCCCAAGAACTCAAATAACGGCCTATTCGTTTCAGCGTCACGTTTTGCTAGGTAGTCGTTGACGGTCACAACATGCACGCCCTTTCCGGCAATCGCATTCAGATAAGCGGGTAATGTTGCTGTTAATGTTTTACCTTCACCAGTACGCATCTCAGCAATTTGAGCTGAGTTTAACACCATACCACCGATTAACTGAACGTCGAAATGACGCATACCGTAGATACGCTTTGATGCTTCTCTTACAGTAGCAAATGCTTCAGGTAACAATTGTTCTAAAGACTCACCTTGCTCATAACGTTGACGGAATTCAACTGTCTTAGCTTTTAGTTCTTCGTCAGAAAAGGCTTCAAAGGTGGGTTCATAATTATTAATCTGTTTTACGATTTTTCTCAGGCGACGTAACGTTCGATCATTACGGCTACCTACAATCTTAGTCAGTAGCTTAGTTATCATTTTACTTAAATTCTCTCTATACTTAGATCTTCTACGATCTACTATAAGCCATCAGTCTCTATCAGTTTTAAACTAAGTGTACTGCATGAAAACATGTACATCGGATATTGTGGCAACTGATGCTTTTTTCAAGACTCAATATAATTTTGTCAGGCGTAGTGTTTCAGCTTTTACCTCAACAGACAATGTTTTAGGTCTATTTAAGATAAGTTCATGAGTCAATGTTGTGTATTAATCTATCAAAACAATGATAAAATCCATATTCTACCTGACTTTTTCCCTGTTCAATAGGAGTGAATGATGCGAGATCACCGCCCAACCTCGACCAGTGACTTGCTAGCTCAATCACGCCTTAAAACCATTCAAGAGCACGCAGAGCAGGTTCAGCACCTTACCAAGAAGCTCAAAGAGATGCTACCGAGAGGTACTGAGAATTTTGTTCGTGTAGCCAACGTTCGTAGCAACCATCTACATCTGCAAGTCGCTAGCGCGGCAATAAAGATGAAATTATCATATGAGCGGCTAACTATATTGAATTTCCTGCGCGGTAACGGTTATCCCGCATTAATGGGCATTGAAATAACAATCGATCCCAATATTTACATCGTAAAAGAGCCGAAAAGTAACTCTGATTCTACTCGCGAAAATCCACCCGTTTCTGAAAATGCAGCCGCCATGCTAAAGATGATATCGCAAAACGCCAGCCCTAAAGTAAGAGCACGCCTGGAAAATATAGCGAAACTTGCTGAGCTTAAAAACCAAAAAACCGGAGACTGAGCTCCGGTTTTATCAATAATCGTTTTTTCTGGTCGCTATGCCATCACTACGTTTGGGTCCGCAAATGCAACAGGTGATGCAGATTCTTGTTCGTATGTAGCCCACTCCCATGCTTCCTGATTTGCTAACAGCGCTCTAAGAAGCTGGTTGTTGAGACCATGGCCAGATTTGTACGCTCTGAATTCGCCAACAATCGAATGTCCACCCATATACAAGTCGCCGATTGCATCTAACACTTTGTGCGTCACAAATTCATTTCTAAAACGAAGACCTTCCTCGTTTAGAATACGGTATTCATCCAGAACAATCGCACAATCAAAGCTACCGCCAAGACACAGATTTTGTGACTGAAGGTACTCGATGTCTTTCATGAAGCCAAATGTTCTCGCACGAGAAATCTCTTTAACAAATCCTGTTGTTGAAAAGTCAAACATCAGTCTTTGCTGTTCGGAATCTATCGCAGGGTGATCAAACTCGATTTCAAAGTCCATACGGAAACCGTTAAATGGAACAAGCTCCGCCCATTTATCGCCGTCTTCAATACGAATCGGTTTTTTCACACGAATAAACTTCTTCGGTACGTTCTGTACTTCAATACCCGCTTGCTGTAACAAGAAGACGAATGGGCTTGCGCTACCATCCATAATCGGAATTTCAGGCGCATCCACTTCGACAATAATATTGTCAATGCCCATACCTGCTAAAGCAGCATTAAGGTGCTCAACAGTTGAGATGCGGATACCTTCGTCATTCACCAGCGCAGTACACAACATCGTATCGCGAACTGATTCTGGGTCGGCAGGAAAATCAACCGGAGGATTTACGTCTGTTCGACGGTAAATCACCCCTGTATTTGCAGCTGCTGGGCGAAGAGTAAGCGTGACTTTACGACCAGAGTGTAAACCCACCCCAGTTGTTTTCACTATTTCTTTCAGAGTTCTTTGTCTGATCATCTACTTGCCTCAATATCAGTGCTACAAACGCCACCATAATTAATATGGTACGCGAATGTTATCATAAATTTGAACTCAGTCAAATTATGAACATTTTTTAATCAGCCTGACGACGTAAGAAAGCAGGAATATCTAGATAACCACTTTCTTTTTCCTTCGGCGCAGTATTCTGACTGCCACTCTGAGTGCTTTGAGAAGAACCACTTACCGAATCAGGCTGAGTTTTTGACTCTACCTTAGATGCATGCATATTTGGTGCCGGTTTTTCTTCCACTTTTGCAGCAGGTTGACTTACAGGTGCCTGAGGTGCTACCGATTGAGTCTGCTGTTTTCCACCAGCGACCAATGTAATATCCGGTTTTCTCTCGTTGCCAATACCTGTAGCGACAACTGTTACTCGAATCTCATCCGCCATATCAGGATCCAATGACGTACCGATAACAACAGTCGCGTTATCTGATGCAAATGCCTTAACGGTATTACCCACGGTTTCAAATTCATCCAGACGCATGTCCAGACCGGCTGTAATATTTACAAGCACACCGCGAGCTCCAGCTAGATCGATATCTTCAAGAAGAGGGCTAGAAATTGCCATCTCTGCCGCTTCTTCTGCACGATCTTCGCCGTTTGCCACACCGCTACCCATCATTGCATGACCCATTTCAGACATCACAGTTCTTACGTCTGCAAAGTCGACGTTGATCATGCCTGGGCGAGTAATCAGTTCGGCAATACCCTGCACTGCATTTTTTAGTACATCATTCGCGCTGGCAAAAGCTTCAAGCAACGTGATACCACGGCCTAATACTTTCAATAGCTTCTCATTTGGAATAGTAATCAACGAGTCGACATGTTTAGATAACTCATCGATACCTTGTTCAGCGAATGCCAAACGTTTTTTCCCTTCGAAGCTAAATGGTTTAGTTACAACAGCAACAGTAAGAACACCCAGTTCTTTTGCTACTTCGGCAATAACCGGAGCTGCACCTGTTCCTGTACCACCACCCATACCAGCAGCGATAAACACCATATCGGCGCCTTCGAGAACTTCTTTAATTCTATCTTTATCTTCTAGAGCTGCATCACGTCCAACTTGTGGGTTAGCACCGGCGCCTAGACCTTTAGTGATATCACCGCCAATTTGAATAACGGTACTCACATTACTTTTTCTTAATGCCTGGGCATCTGTATTGACGCTAATGAATTCCACACCTTCGATGGACTCACGCACCATGTGTTCTACGGCATTACCACCGCCGCCGCCAACTCCAACGACCTTAATTACTGCATCATCAGACATTTCCATCATCGGTTCAAACATGTGTTTTCTCCGTTTTCCCTGCAACTCAGGTTAAAACTCTTTTTGTATCCAATTACGCAAACGGCCAAAGAAACTAGTTACTGACTGCCTTTTCGGCTCATTATAATCAGTATCGTCATTTATTTGGCTATCTTTCGCGTAATGAAGTAAACCAACTGCCGTAGATTGATACGGCTCTTTTACGTAATCAGTAAGACCACTAACGTTGAGTGGTTTACCAACTCTAACTTGATTACGGAACACGCGTTCGGCACATTCCACTAATCCTTCAATTTGTGCTGCACCACCAGTAAGTACAACACCAGCCGCGAGGTGATGCTTAATTCCCTCAGCTCTTAATTTTTCCTGTACGGAATCAATTGTCTGGTTTACCAGCCCCATTAACTCAGTGTAGCGGGGTTCAATAACTTCCGACAGTGTTTGACGCTGTAAACTTCTTGATGGACGGCCACCTACACTAGGTACATTAACCGTATCATCTTTACTGACTAATTCGCTTAAAGCACAACCAAACTTCACTTTAATTTCTTCAGCATCACTGATTGGCGTGCCAAACGCAAATGCAATGTCACTGGTTACGGCATTACCGGCATAAGAGAAGACTTCTGTGTGCCTTAACGCACCGCCAGTCCATATCGCTATATCCATCGTACCAGCGCCGATATCGACCACGCAAACACCAAGTTCACGTTCATCTTCTGTAATAACTGCATTACTTGCAGCCAAACCAGAGTAAACCAGTTGTTCAACTTTAAGTCCGCAACGTTCTACGGCCTTTATAATATTTCTAGCCATATCATTATGGCAAGAAATAAGGTGAACACTGACCTCCATTCTCACGCCTGACAATCCAAGAGGGTTCTTAATCCCTTCCTGATAGTCAATTGTAAACTCCTGGGGGATCACATGAAGAATGCGTTGTTCATCACCGATTTTAATAGATTTCGCCGTATGTATTGCGCGATCCATGTCTTCTTGTGACACTTCTTCATCAGAAACAGTTCCCATACCCTTTTCAATTCGGCTGGCAATATGACGGCCTGAGATCGATAAGAACACATTTGAAATCTGACACTCAGCCATGAGTTCTGCTTGATCTATCGCTCGTTGAACTGACTTAACGACCGACTCGAGATCGTTAACACCGCCTTTATCCATACCACGAGATGGGCTTGTACCAGCACCAATAATATTGATTTGGCCATCAGGAAGTAATTCGCCGACAAGAGCGGATACCGTTGCGGTACCTACATCTAGACCAACAATAATGTTGTCATCGGTCATTTTTGTCATTTGTACTCTCTTGTTCTAATTCTTGATCTTGAAACCAACCAACTGCAGCACCCGTATCATACCGGAGATCCACATAACTAATTTTGTCGACCTTCTCGCCGAAGTAACGATATAGTTTGATGAAACGAGCTATTCGTTCATCAACAGAATCCTGACCTAACTCCAGTCGGATGCCGTTATTTAAAATTATTTGCCAAGCCCGACGTTCATTTAAAAGTAACGACGTTATATTTAGACCAAGCTTTAAAAATTCTGGATTATATTTCTTCCATGCATCTAAAACTTCAGGAGCAGAGTTCTCTGGTCCGTAGAGTTTAACGTGCTCACCTTTTACTAATCCTATATCACCATCGAAAACAGTTCCATGCTCATCTAGTAGCGCATTACCATTCCAAATGGCTTGAACTTGATGTTCAGTAAGAAACACTTTAATGGTATTTGGCCACTGCTTTCGAATAGCAGCGTGCTCTACCCACGGAATCGTTTTTACAACCTTTTGCAAGTCGTCAATATTCTGAGACATAAATGTCCCAACATGGTCTAAGTGACTCAAGGCTTTTTGTACATCAGTCGCAGTCACATATTGAAGGTTGCCCTGAAGAACTAATTTCGACAAAGGTAAGCGATGCTCATCCCACATCCAGCTTATCGCTGAATATACAATCGTGGAAATAAGCAAAATAACGACAAATAAAAACGTCGCACCACACATATGTCGACGTAAAAATGCAGACTCCGGCCACTGGCTTTTATTCATCACTTTAATCAAAGCCCACCGCCCTGCCATTACTTGTCAGTTTAAAACCGATATTCGAACACAATAGAAGCAAAAATAATCACTTTAACTAACGAATTATACTGAGGTAATAGAAAGTATCAAATAATGAAATATATAAATGTTTTGTTTATATCAAATTTCATCAGATATGATACATGCCATGCGTAATTCAGGCATTTTTCATCTTTTCAATATTTAATTCTAATGCTGCCAGTTGTCTCGCTACTTTGCCAACATCACCAGCCCCTTGAGTCAGAACAAGGTCACCATCTTGCAATACATTAGCTAAAACAGAGGGTAAGGCTTTGCTATCTGGAATAAAGATAGGGTCAATTTTGCCTCTTCCACGAATAGTTCTACATAATGAACGACCATCAGCTCCGGAGATGGGTTTCTCACCAGCCGGATAGACATCAAGCATAAGCAACACATCAACTTGTTCTAATACGTTGGCAAAATCATCGAAAAGATCGCGAGTTCGGCTATAACGGTGAGGTTGAAAAATCATGACCAGCCTCTTATCTGACCAACCATTTCTCGCCGCATTAATAGTCACTCCAACTTCGGTTGGGTGATGACCATAATCATCCACCAGCATCACATTACCATTGCCAGTATTAAACGCACCAAGATGATCGAAACGACGCCCAGTTCCCTGAGTATTCGCCATCGCATTTAATATCGCTGAATCGCTGACATCGTCTTCTGTCGCGACGGCAATCGCTGCTGCTGCATTCAACGCATTATGACGACCTGGAATATTAAGAGTAATGTTTAAATCCGCTTTATCTTTACGAACGACGGTAAATCGCCCTTTTTGGCCTTCCTGACGATAGTTCTCAATACGCACATCTGCATCATCAGAAAAACCGTACGTAATCACCTGCCTACTGATACGTGGAATAAGCTCACGAATTACAGGATCATCAATACATAAAATCGCCTGACCATAAAAAGGTAAGTTATGCAGAAAGTCGACAAACGTCTGTTTAAGCGTATTGAAGTCACCTGCGTACGTATCCATATGATCAGCTTCAATGTTTGTGACGATACTGACCATCGGTTGCAGATGAAGAAATGACGCATCACTCTCATCCGCTTCGGCGATTAAGATGCGACTCGAACCCAAGCGAGCATTGGTACCTGCACTTTTGACTAAGCCACCATTGACGAAGGTGGGATCTAATCCTGCCTCATTATAAATTTGGGTCACTAGTGCCGTCGTTGTTGTTTTACCATGCGTTCCAGCTACCGCAATACCGTGGCGAAAACGCATCAGTTCAGCCAACATTTCAGCTCTGCGCACAACGGGAATTCTCTTTTCCTTCGCCGCAACCAACTCTGGATTGTCTTGAGAAATAGCAGTGGACACCACAACGGCGCTTGCCTGCTCAATATTTGCTGCCTGATGACCAATATGAATACTCGCACCTAACTGAGATAAACGTTCAGTTACCGCATTCACTGCGATATCAGAGCCTGTAATTTGATAACCTTCATTGAGTAGAACTTCTGCGATTCCGCTCATACCTGCACCACCGATACCAACAAAGTGGATACATTTCACCCGGCGCATTTCAGGCACCATTGCACGAATCTGAGCTAAATCTTGCTTATGTTTAATTGTCATGGTTATTTCTCGTTTACAGTTATCGCTTCTATCGCATCAGCAACAATAATATCCGCATCCGTTTTAGCAACGGACTTTGCTTTTTCAGCCATATCAAGCAGTTTTGCTCTATCCAAGTTCAATATAGAGTCGGCTAACTTCTCAGCAGATAAATCCGGTTGTTCAATCATAAGCGCAGCACCAAGTTCAACTAAATGGTCGGCATTGAGCGCTTGCTGACGGTCCTTATGCATAAAAGGTACAAAAATAGCAGCCACACCAGCTGCGGAGACTTCTGATACCGTCAAAGCACCAGAGCGGCAAACCAATAAGTCTGCCCATTCATACGCTTGAGCAACATCATCAATAAAATCAGAGACCGTAATCTGGGCGTTTACGTTACACTCTTGATAAAGCTTTTCAACTTCACCGCTATTGCCTTTTCCTGCTTGATGAAAAACAGTGAAACCATCCCCCAGTTTTGCAAATGTTTGGGGTACAGTTTGATTGAGAACTCTGGCCCCCTGACTGCCACCCATAACAAGAATGCGGATTGGTCCTGAGCGATCCTTCATTCTATGACTCGGATCAGGCAGACTAGCTACATCACTTCTCACTGGGTTTCCAACCACAGGGGCGTTAGGAAAAGCACCAGTAAAGGCCTGGAAGACTTTCGAAGCTATCTTCGCTAACCAATGATTGGTTAACCCGGCCACGGCGTTCTGTTCATGAAGTACCACCGGAACACCGCTTAGCCAAGCGGCAATACCGCCAGGACCACTGACATATCCCCCCATGCCTAGTACGGCATCGGGTTGCCAACGCTTAAAATGTTTGCGAGCCTGAAGAATGGCACTGACAACCTGAAAAGGAGCTTTTATCAAGCGACCAATCCCCTGTCCTCGGATACCTTTGACCTGAATAAAGTCGATCTCAATGCCATGTTTAGGCACTAAGTCGGCTTCCATTCGATCTGCGGTTCCTAGCCAACGAATTTCCCATCCTCGGGACTGAAGTTGTTTTGCTACAGCCAAACCTGGAAATACATGACCTCCAGTGCCACCAGCCATAACGAAGAGTCTTTTATTTTTCGTCATCTTGTTCTTTATCTATTTTGTAACCAGCGTCCGCTAGTCGACATTCATAATCAATTCTTAACAATATGGATACCGCGACTGACATAATAATCAGACTCGAACCGCCGTAACTAATCAGCGGAAGCGTTAATCCTTTTGTAGGGACAATACCAGCTGCTGCTCCCACGTTGACCAAGGTTTGAAAAGCAAACCAAATACCAATACCAAAAGCTAAATAACCACCAAACGGCCTATCGTGAAGAAAGGCTTTTCGACCAATATATAATGCTTTTAATACCAAACAAAAAATAAGGGCCAAGACCGCTACGACACCCACAAATCCGAGCTCTTCAGCTAAAACAGCAAAGACAAAGTCCGTGTGTGCTTCAGGAAGATATTCTAATTTTTGAATCGAGTTTCCTAACCCCTGACCAAGCCACTGACCACGACCAAAGGCCATTAATGACTGAGTTAACTGGTAACCACTACCAAAAGGGTCTTCCCAGGGATCGAGAAATGAAGTAACACGGCGAATACGATAGGGTTCAGCTAAGATAAGTCCAATGACAGCCATGATACCAGTGACCATCAACGCAATGAACTGAGACAGTTTAGCTCCTGCAATAAACAGCATACCAAACAGAGTCACAAGCATTACAACCACTGTACCTAAATCCGGCTGAGACAGCAGTAATACAGCAAGTAAAGCAAAAACCATAATTGGCTTACCAAACCCGCCAAAAAATGTCTGCCTTACTTCATCTTGTTTACGCAGTAAGTAGCCCGACATATAAATGAACAACGATAGCTTAGCAACTTCTGCTGGTTGCAAGTTAAAAAGCCCCAGAGGAATCCACCTCGAAGCACCATTAACAGATCGTCCAACACCCAACACGATAATGAGTAGGACAACGGATACCGCGAGCATCAATGTGCTCATTTTCATCCATCTTTCCAACGGGACCTGAATCACGAAAGAAGAGACGATTAAAGCAAGCAAGAGGAACACTGCATGGCGATACATAAAATGGAAAGGTTCATTCGTCAGTCTGTAACTGATCGGGAACGAGGCCGATGTCACCATGACCAGGCCAATTAGCATCAAGCTTAACGATATCCAAACTAATTGGCGGTCAAAAAGAGCTTCAGGACTTGGCGTCATAAACCAGCGTTTAACAGATGATATTCTTCTGGTAACAGACAGCATTCCTTACCCTTTACTATGCGTATTGTTCAGCCAATTGGGCAAACACATCCCCTCTGGCCATAAAGTTTTTAAATTGATCCATACTTGCACATGCAGGAGACAGCATTACGATATCACCGGATTTAAGCCTAGGACGAATCGATTTAATGATATCTTCCATTGTTTCAAAATATTGAGCTGATGGGTGTAATGACAAAAACTGTTTACCATCGCGCCCAAAACAACACAATTCAACCTTCAACGTTTTTAAAATTGGCGCTAATGGGGAAAAATCAGCCCCTTTACCAATTCCCCCGACCAACAGATATAATGTGCCGGGATAGGTTAACCCTGCCAAAGCCGCCTGTGTGCTCGCGACATTTGTCGCCTTTGAGTCATTAATCCACAAGATGCCATTTTTATCCTCAACTAGTTGACAGCGATGTGTCAGACCTCGGTAAGATTTAAGCGCCTCAGAAATTGAATCAAAATCTACATCGATTTCATGCAGAAGAGCCAATACGGTTAATACGTTCGCAACATTATGCTTACCAACCAAGCTAAGCTGTGACGTTCTTAAGTAGGGCGTGCTATTGACGACTAACCATTCTTCATCATCGATATTTGATCGACAATAATCGGCGGAACTGTCAGTAATAGAAAAATCAACGATTTTACCTGAAAAATCATCAGGATGTGTCGCATTATCATCACGATTAATTACGGCTGTATCTGCATGTCGAAAGATTCGAAGCTTAGCCTGTCGATAAGACTCCATGGAATCATAACGATCCATGTGGTCTTCAGATAAATTAAGAAAAGCAGCAGCTTTTAAAGAGAGAGAGGATGTCGTTTCTAATTGGAAACTTGATAACTCAAGTACGTAAAGATCATGAGATTGATTAAGTAGCTCCAAAGCTGGAACGCCAATATTGCCACCCACCCCCACAGAAAGACCCGATGCCCTAGCAAGAACCCCTGTCAAATCAGTAACGGTACTTTTGCCATTT
The DNA here is from genome assembly GCF_003856525.1 of Vibrio viridaestus. Lineage (GTDB taxonomy): Bacteria > Pseudomonadota > Gammaproteobacteria > Enterobacterales > Vibrionaceae > Vibrio > Vibrio viridaestus. The sequence goes on along the minus strand of NZ_RJVQ01000004.1, from coordinate 183,746 downwards.
GAGCCTGTGATAGCAATCACTGGCTTATCAGCATGCCAGGCAAACAGTTCTATATCACCAACAACAGGAATATTCCGCTCAATTACAGATTGGATTTCAGGTGTCGCTAATGCTATCCCAGGGTTAACAACAACCAGATCAGCATTATGTAGCCAATCTTGCTGCCATCCCCCAGTAAAACACTCAACTTCAGATGGAACACTCTCCATACCTGGAGGGGACGGTCGGGTATCAATAACTTTAACAACGACATCAGAGTGATAGCGTTTTAAAAAATTTATAACAGAAAGACCTGTGACACCAAGTCCAACGACAACAACTTTATTGATACCTTGCCAGTGTTCCATTTAGTGACTACTCAAAAAGAAACGGTTAGCGAACTTTTAATGTCGCCAAACCAATTAAAACCAATACGATAGAAATAATCCAGAATCGCACGATTACCCTAGGCTCAGGCCAGCCTTTAAGTTCATAGTGATGATGAATCGGTGCCATGCGGAAAATTCGCTGACCTCTCAACTTATACGAACCAACCTGTAAAATAACGGAAAGAGTTTCCATAACAAAAACGCCACCCATTATAACCAATACGAATTCTTGTCTCACTAATACCGCGATCGTTCCTAAGGCACCACCGAGAGCAAGAGAACCCACATCGCCCATAAATACTTGTGCTGGATAGGTGTTAAACCAAAGGAAACCAAGACCAGCACCAACAATAGCTGTACAGACAACGACTAATTCAGAAGAATTGGCGATATACGGAATATGCAGATAATTAGCAAAGTTAACGTTACCTGTTGCCCATGCTATTACAGCAAAACCAGCGGAGACCAAAACCGTAGGCATAATCGCCAACCCGTCTAGCCCATCGGTTAAATTGACCGCATTACTGGTACCAACGATAACAAAATAAGTTAATACAACATAGAAGAGCCCAAGTTGCGGCATCACATCCTTAAAAAATGGCACCACTAACTGAGTCGCAGCAGTATCTTTGCCGTAAGCATACATAGCAAATGCAACTACTAAGGCGATTGCAGACTGCCAAAAATACTTCCAGCGAGCAATAAGCCCATCGGTATTCTTACGCACGACTTTACGGTAATCATCCACAAATCCAACAATACCGTACCCGGTAAGTACCGCTAATACAGCCCATACGTAAGGATTGGATAGATCGGTCCATAGCAGAACAGTAATGATGATCGCTGCAAGAATCATTACACCACCCATAGTAGGCGTGCCACGTTTACTAAAATGCGATTCAGGGCCGTCATTTCGGACAACCTGACCGATTTGTAATAGTTGTAGGCGGCGAATCAAAACCGGTCCCATCCATAGAGAAATCCCTAAGGCGGTTAAGATGCTGACAATGGCTCTAAATGATAAATATTCAAATAAGCGAAAAAATGAAAAATATGGCTGAAGGAGTTCTGCAAGCCAAATAATCATGAGTATTTCTCCCTAAGAGCAGCAACGACTTTACTCATTCCCGAGCTATTTGCTCCCTTAATCAGCAAAGTATGTTGTTGATCTTGTTCTTTCAGTAATTGCTGCTCAATGTATGTAATCATGTCATGATGGGTAGAAAAATGCTTACCGTGACACTCTTCACTGATTGCCCGAGCATCATCCCCATAGGTAAGAACATGATCGAAATTAAATGGTGATGCATGTTTACCGACTTGTCGATGAAGTTCAAGGCTTTCTTTACCTAACTCGGCCATATTACCTAAAACTAACCATCTTTTTGCAGAAAATCGGCTAAGTAAGTCAACAGCCGCTTTCATGGCAGGAACACTGGCGTTGTAACTATCATCAATCAGTCGAATATGGTCATTCAGTGACTCAACATCAACCCTTCCTTTCACTGAAGCCAGATGAGAGAGTCCCCAACAAATGTCTTCGTCAGTTGCACCCATTTCTTTGGTAATTAGAATAGCGGCAAGTGCATTACCCACATTATGCTCACCGGCAATATTGAGTTGCACATGCAATCTCTTGTCACCAGCTACAACATCAAAACTCGCCTGAGCTAATTCGTTAAGAGAGATATTCGCCGCGTGAATCGTTGCTTTTGGAGAATGAATTGAAAATGTTTTGACCTTTTTGTCTTTTAGTACATCTTGCCAAAACTCTCCGCCATTACTATCAAGGTTGACGATTGCAGTTTGACCGGTTCGTAGTCCTTGATAAATTTCACCTTTTGCTTTTTTCACTCCATCAATAGAGCCAAAACCTTCAAGATGCGCCGCTGCGACGTTATTCACTAATGCAATATTCGGTTTTACCAAGGCTGTTGTATAGGCAATTTCTCCAATATGGTTGGCGCCAAGCTCGATGATGGCATAGTCATCACTGGGTTTAGAACGAAATAAGGTTAGAGGAACACCTATGTCATTATTGAAATTACCGGCAGTAAACAAGACGTTGCCTTTGCAACTGAGGATTGAAGCAACCATCTCTTTGACGGTTGTCTTGCCACAACTGCCCGTAATTGCCACCGTCGGAGTCTGGCACTGATTGTGAACCCAAGAGGATAACAATCCCATCGCCCTCTTAGTATCTTCCACAACAACATGAGGAAGAACACTACTGATATGCGCATTTTTTTCTACGAGCGCGGCTTTTGCTCCGTGTTCAATAGCCCCAGATAAAAAATCATGCCCATCAAAACGTTCGCCCCGAAGGGCAATAAACAATGCGTTTTCTTCAAATTTTCTAGAGTCAGTTGAAACGGAAGAAATCGTAATATCCTCACCAACTAACTGCCCACCAGTCACTAATGCTATTCGGGATAGTGGAATTTGAATCATTGTTTTGCCTCCAGTAGCGTTTGTGCAGTTTCACGATCAGAATAATGAATCGTTTCAAGACCGATTACCTGATAGTCTTCGTGCCCTTTACCTGCCATCAAAATGATATCGTCAGCAGATGAGTGAGATAATGCGAACTCTAATGCAGAAAAGCGAGAATGAATAATTTGAACATTCTCAGGTTGTTTTAAGCCAGCTAGCATATCTTGAACAATCAATTCCGGCGTTTCTGTGCGCGGATTATCATCGGAGAAAATAACATTATCAGCCAGTCTTTCAGCGATTTGAGCCATCATTGGCCGTTTACCCGTATCACGGTCACCACCACATCCAAAGATAACCCATAGTTTTCCGTCACAATGCACTTTCAATGCCGAAAGCGCTTTATCCAGAGCATCAGGAGTATGGGCATAATCAACAACGACTTTCGCTTTTCCTTGTTGCGTAAATAATTCCATTCTCCCAAGAACGGGCTGTAAGAGATGGGAAGTATTGATAAGATCTTGCTTATTAAAACCAAGCGCCAGTAAAGTCGCCATGCTTAATAAAAGGTTTGACGCATTGAACTCACCGATAAGTGGTGCCGTTAACAACCCTTCCCCCCATAGACCGTCAAATGAAATATCAATCCCTTCGGTTGTGTATGAGATTTGGTTTGCCCATAAAGACGGTTTGTCAGCTTCCTCACTTGGATGAAGAGAAACAGATATGGCGGAAGACGGGAGTGAAGTGAGCCAACTCGCCCCTACGCTGTCATCAATGTTGATGATGGCGTGATCACAATGATGCTCAGTAAACAGACTTTTCTTGGCCAATGCGTACTCTTCCATCGTGCCATGATAATCGAGATGATCTCGGCTGAGATTAGTAAAGACGCCAGCTTTAAACGGAATCGCTTTTACCCGTCCCTGGGCGAGGCCGTGAGAAGATACCTCGATACTGGCAAATTCAGCCCCAAGACTACGATGACGAAACAAAGTAGCAGCGATATCAATCGGACTGCCTGTTGTATTCTTGGCAGCAATTAACTCGTTTAAAAAACCATTGCCCGTAGTTCCCATCACCGACGTTTTATGTTGAAGTAATTCAAGCCACTGCGCTATCAGTTGAGAGATGGTGGTTTTACCATTCGTCCCCGTGACACCAATGATGCTTAAATCATTTAGAGGATAAAGGCGTATCGCTAATTCAGATAAAACATCATTTAAACGCCAAAAAGCAATAACGGGAACGCCTTCAATGTAATCAATCATGCCGTGCAGAGTTGCGTCATCCGCTTGGGACAAAACAAGATTTGCTCCTTGCCTCACCGCACTAGAAATAAATTGCCTTCCATCTACCGAATGTCCATGTATGGCGATAAAGGTATCGTCTTTTCCGACTGTTCGGCTGTCTATTTTTAAGCTAGAAACAACCTTACCATTTACCCCTGCATCATCAAGGGTTAACCACGGAGATACTAGCTCCGCTAGTGATACACCAACATTCATTTTGTAGTCCCAATTTTATTTCTGGAATCGATTTTCATCTGGTGAAATATTAAGAGTCTGCAATGCTCCTTTCATAATCTTAGAAAAGACTGGAGCTGCAACTTGGCCACCATAATATTGGTCGCCTTGTGGCTCGTTGATCACCACGACTAATGCCAATCTAGGATCACTAATCGGCGCAACACCTGCAGTAAGTGCAACATATTCATCACTATATCCACCAGCTGTTGCCTTACGTGCTGTCCCGGTTTTAGCACCAACACGATAACCGGGTACTGCAGCGTGAATCGCAGAACCGCCAGGTTGCGTAACTGTTTCCAGATAATCCAAAACCTGACGTGCGTATTTCTTATCAGCCACTTGATGAGATAAATCCTCACCGTTACCTTCTATAATATGAATCGGCTGATATTTACCAAGATTTCCTAAGGTAGCGTAGGCATGAGCCAATTGGATAGGAGTAATAGACAACCCATAACCAAACGCCAGTGTCGCACGCTCAAAGTCGGACCATCGACGACGGTTTGGGAAAATACCCGATGTCTCTCCGACTAAGTTTAAGCCCGACATTTCACCCAGTCCCATAGACGTGTACATTCCCAACAAATCTTGTACTGGCATTCTTAGAGATAATTTAGAGACACCGATATTACTCGATTTCTGTAATATTTTTTGTAGGCTGGCTTTCCCAGCTGGAGACACATCACGAACCCAACTACCGCCAATGCGGAAAGTTCCGTTGCCCGTATCAATGATGGTATCTTTATCAGCCACACCATTTTCAAGAGACGCCAAGACAACAAAAGGCTTTACTGTCGAACCCGGCTCAATAGCGTCAGTAATAACCCGGTTTCTCATTTTGAAGCTTTTTAAATCAGAACGATTATTCGGGTTATAGGAAGGGGCATTTACCATCGCGAGAACGGCACCTGTTTTAACATCGAGTATTACCGCCGACGCCGACGTCGCTCTGTGATCCGCTGCCGCTTGTTTTACTGCTCGATAAGCTAAAGCCTGAAGCCTTTGGTCAATAGTAAGCTCAAGATTTTTACCTTCCTGACGCTTATCCAGAGAGATATTTTCTACAACTCGGCCGTAGCGATCTTTGCGGATAACCTGTTTACCAGGCTCGCCAGTCAACCATTTGTCATAGCTGCGTTCTACACCTTCGAGACCATGGCCATCAATACCTGTTACTCCAATAACATGAGCACTTACCTCGCCCGACGGATAGTAACGCTTTGATTCAGATTTAAGGCCAATACCGCTCAACTTTAATTCTCTGACGTATTTTGCCATTGGAGGATTCACCTGACGCTGCAAGTAAATAAATCGACGCTTCTCATTTTGCTTAATTTTGTTGATGAGTCCTTGTCGATCAAGTCCAAGGACGTCCGCAAGTGCATACCACCGCTTTACATCCTTCAACTCATTATTCTTAACGATCGTTTCAGGATCCGCATAAACGGCTTCAACCGGCACACTGACGGCCAAAGGCTCTCCATTGCGGTCGGAGATAATTCCACGTGCAGACTGCAGTGTTTTGGCTCGAACTGAACGTAAGTCGCCCTGGTGTATTAAGTTATCTGGCTGAATAATCTGAATAAATGCGACACGACCAACCAATGTACCAAAAGCGAGGAGAACAAAAAATAAAATGACATAAAACCGCCAGCGAATAAAGATGGTCGGCTCTTCGGCTTTTTTTACCGGTGTCTGCTTTGGGGGTTGAGACTTTTTCATGGTTGGGAAATTATCACTTCTTTATCCGCATCTGGACGCTTCATGTCCAAATCTTTTTTTGCTATATCCTCAACACGGCTATGATCTGACAGTGCTGTTTCCTCGATAAGCAGATTACGCCATTCATTATCAAGGCGATCTCTTTCCATCATTTCTTGTTCATTGGTTGAGATTGCCTGACGGGTCTGATGAGTTGCAAAAACAACCCCCATCGCACTAGCAAACAGCAAAATCATAAGCACGAGGGGAATTCTTCCAACTGTAATCAAATCCTTAGCGATTAATTTTGCCAGATTAGGATAGCGCGTCGATTCTGCCATCAGATTTTTTCCGCAATCCGCAGTACAGAACTTCTTGAACGTGGATTTAATTCAACTTCTTCCGCAGTCGGCTTAATGGCTTTGCTGACTAACGTCATTTTTGCACTACCTAACGCTTTAATTTGATCATTGGTGAGTGGTAAACCGTGTGGAACTTCAGGACCTTTACTTTCCTTACGCATGAAACGTTTAACCATACGATCTTCCAGAGAGTGGAAACTAATAACCGATAAGCGCCCTTGAGGAGCCAAAATATTCATCGCTCCTTTTAATGCAGTATCGATTTCCTCCAGCTCACTGTTGATGTATATGCGAAAGGCTTGGAATGATCGTGTCGCCGGATGTTTTTTCTCTTTGAAACTCTTTGGGGCTGCATCAGAAATTAATTTGGCTAATTGCCCTGTTCGGGTTAATGGCTCATTTTCTTCATTTTCACGATAGGCTACGATTGCTTTGGCAATACGCCTAGCATGTTTATCTTCCCCAAACTCTCTAATCACCCAGGTGATATCGTCCAAGTCTGCTTCCAATAGCCATTGCGATACCGGCATTCCAGAAGTCGGATCCATACGCATATCGAGGGGACCATCTTTCATGAAACTAAATCCACGACCCGCATCATCTAATTGTGGGGAAGAAACACCAAGGTCAAACAGTACTCCATCAACCTGACCAACTAAATCACGCTCTATCGCATACTGTTCAATACCAGAAAAGGGACCATGGATAATAGTAAAGCGGGGATCATCAATTTTCTTTGCTTCCTCGATTGCCTGAGGATCGCGGTCAATACTAAAAAGACGACCATTGGGTCCAAGCTTCGATAAGATGACTCGACTGTGTCCACCCCGACCAAAAGTACCATCAATATAGGTACCATCAGGTTTGATGGCTAAACCATCGATAGATTCATTCAAAAGTACTGAAATATGTTTGAAAGCTTGCGTCATCTTGTTCTCGTTGAACTCTTAAAGGCATGTCGATCGCCTATGGTATTAAAATGAAAGCATCAGAGCCAGCAATTCAGTTCCACAGAAGCAATTTTTCGCTAATTCTAAAGCTTTTCACTTAATAAAAGTCAATAAAAAGCAAAACCCGCAACCGTAAATGTCATAAAGAGATAAAGCTATCATCACTCAGTATTTTTGTAATATTTGCTGCTTATCCGCCATTAGTTTTTTAATCTGTCGGTCAATACTGTCGAGTTGCATTCGGTCGTAATCACTAATATCAGCGGAAGCAATACTCATAGCACATGCTCTAAGAGCTCTTGTCGTGTGATGAGTGAATCCTAAAAGGGATACGGTAAATGTTTCTAAAAACCCCCGGTTACTTCCTACAACTCGCACAACGACAAGTACGCCAGCCTTTGACTGAGCAATAAACTTGCGAATATTTGCAACATTTTTCTTATTGAGATGAACGTATCCTGCATGATCGGAATTCGTGAACCGTTGGGCCTTAAAATGAATGGGATCATGACCATCAACTTTAAAACCGATATCAATTAGGTTATCAGAACTACTGCTCATCACTTTTTTAATACGAAACGTAAGCATAAATTGATGCTCGTCCTGCTTTGAAATATCACAGCGAACACCAATTTGCATGAGAGGATTAGTGGTATTTTCCATGGTGGAATTGGATGGTGTTGTGTAGAGAATATCCGACCAACCATTAGCCATGTATCGAGTTACTCCACTAAATTTATCTATAACTCTTTCATTCCGCCAAGAGGAACTGTCACCAGGAGCCGCAATGCTCCCCAAAGGAATAGCTAATATAAAGATAAATGTAAGAACTCTCATCGTTATTCCGCACTGTCTTAACGATGAAATTATAGTCGTGCTGATGTATTCAATCGGAATTTTAATTCTTCAGAAATATAAATATGTGAACTGGGAACGAACAGAAAAACAACGGGGACCCTAATAAATTAGAGTCCCCGTATAGTAAGAGGTGGAGTCGACACATAAGCCGGGTTCTGTACCACTTACGTGGTGGTAGCCATTCCTCTAGGCCAGCAATCGCTCACTGGCTCAAGCAACCTACCCGCCTCCTTACGCGAGCAACGCAATGTGGAGGCCTATTTGGTCTTGCTCCGGGTGGAGTTTACCCTGCTACGAACTGTTGCCAGCCGCACGGTGCGCTCTTACCGCACCCTTTCACCCTTACCTGTACCCGAAGGCCATCGGCGGTCTTCTCTCTGCTGCACTTGTCGTAGGCTTGCGCCCCCCAGGCGTTACCTGGCACCCTGCTCTACGGAGCCCGGACTTTCCTCCCCCTTATCAGTCTCCCCGGCACAAGGCCAAGGGACATCAATAAGGCAGCGACTACCCAGTCAACTCCGCGGCGGATTGTATAGGGATTGTTACCCACTGTCTAGCAAACATGATAACAACGTCAATGAGTGGACAATAGTTAAGCAAATCAGCCTTACTCCAGGTTATCTAATCCCCATTTATACAAAGCATTTTTCTTTAAGTTATACAGTTCAGCGACAACTGCCGCCGCTTTTTTAAGCGGTAATGATTTCACCAAAATACCCAAAGCACGCAGGGCTTCCTGCGAGAATTCTTCTTCTCCACTGGAACGATAACCATGGATTAAAACGACCATTTCACCTTTACGACGATTTTCATCGGCTTCCATCCAAGGAATAAGATCGCCTAGTGGCATTCCCTGTATTGTTTCGAACGTTTTTGTCAGCTCACGAGCGATGACCACTTCCCGTTGACCGCCAAGAACATCTAACATATCTTCAAGTGATTGCATGATTCGATGTGGTGATTCATAAAAAATACAGGTTCTTTCAGCCTGTACAATTTCATTTAATTTGTCTTTACGAGCTTTGGTCTTAGGTGGGAAAAAACCTTCAAAACTGAATCGGTCAGAAGGAAGACCTGATGCACTCAATGCAGTAATTACCGCGCAAGCGCCTGGTAATGGAACAACTTTAACACCCGCCTGACGACATCTGTTTACAAGATGGTATCCTGGATCACTAATTAACGGAGTCCCTGCGTCAGAAACTAACGCAATGGATTGCCCAGACACGAGTCGTTCGACTAGAATGTCTGCTTTCTCCTGCTCGTTGTGGTCATGTAAAGCAAATGTTTTTGTTTGAATATTGAAGTGAGAAAGAAGCTTTCCCGTATGGCGGGTATCTTCAGCAGCAATCACGTCGACCGAGCTTAAAATATCCAAAGCTCTTTGAGTTATATCGCCTAAATTACCAATTGGAGTAGGCACGATATATAAGATCGAACTATCCTGCTGAAAAGTTTTATTATCTGTCATTTGTTTACCGTCACTTCAGAGATTATTATAGAGTCAATTTACCGGAAAAAGTTAACAGCTCAGTGCTATGAAAAATCAAATCAGACTAAGCGTAACACGCACATTAGCTCCTGTCGCTCTTGCGATGTCTATTGCCGCGTGTACATCAAACGCCCCATTAAGCAATACTGTCGATATTACTCAGGCACCTTCTTACAGTGTCCAATCTTACCTGGTCAAAGCAGACAGTAGTCAGGGCTCATTACAAAATGACTGGCTTATCATGGCGCTGAAAGCCGCAGTACAAAAAGGCGATGATGCTCAGGCGAATCTGTTATTAATGCGTTTAAGTAAAGCGTCTCTAAGCGATAGCCAAAATGCTGAATGGCAATTGGCAAAAGCCCATCTACTGATGTTAAGAGATCAGTACGAAACCGCGTTAAAACAGTTTAACTTTAAACCTTGGTGGAAATTATCCGACTCACAGTGGTTGGCATTCTATCAAACAAAAGCCCAGATCCATACGCAGTTAGGTAACTGGTATGACTCAGCAAAGGCGTTAGTTCATGCTTATGACCTAAGTCCTCGTGATGAAAAAGCCACATTAGCCAATCAGATTTGGGCCTCTCTCAACCATTATTCCGCAGATGAAATTACCGAGTTAGAACTCGACCCGAATAATGAAGTCCTTGATGGATGGGTCCAGCTAGCTATTTATGTAAAGACGCTTAATGGCAGTTTATCCCAGCTAAAGAATACGCTCACAAAATGGTTGGACGAAAATCCAAATCATCCAGCAGCGGTCTATCAACCGGAAGCCATCGCTTCTATCTTGTCACTTAAAGTGTCTGTTCCACAACATACGGCTTTATTGCTGCCTATTTCTGGAAAATTTTCCCAACAGGCTCAGTTGATCCGCGATGGTTTCATGTTTTCAATGATGAATGATGACTCACGAGATCCGAATGCGACATTGACTATCATTGATACCAATGGGAAGTCTTTGGATGCGATTGCCGATCAAATAGACAATTCAAATATCGATTTTGTCGTTGGTCCGTTAATCAAAGAGAACATCGTTGCACTTAAAGATATTGAGAAAAAACGAGGGCGATCTTTGCCAATGTTGGCACTGAATATCCCAGACCAAATCGATCCATCCAGTGACACTTGCTACTTTGCTCTCTCGCCAGAACAAGAAGCTAGTCAGGCAGCGAAACATTTGTTCAGAGAGGGGTTCCGTTACCCACTGATCCTTGTTCCTAATGGATCATTTGGTCAACGTGTATCATCAGCCTTTGATCAAGAGTGGTCTAAGTACAGTAAACATAAGGTCTCTGTCGCTAATTTTGGTGACAACAAACAGCTACAAAAAGACATTAATACCGTATTTGGATTGACTTCTAGCCAACAAAATATTGCTCAGATGCAATCCATTCTTGGACTAAAAATGGAATCGCAACCTCGCAGCCGTAGAGATATCGATGCCGTTTACATTGTTGCTAACAGCTCAGAATTGACACTGATTAAGCCATTTATTGAAGTAGCAATTAATCCAGATACAACACCACCGAAACTTTTCTCAAGCTCGCGCAGCAATACGGGGAAAAAGCTCTATGAAGATCTAAGCGGTGTGGCATACAGTGATATTCCTTTGTTGATAGAACCGAATGCCGATATTGCCAAGCAACTTAACGCTCTCTGGCCGAAAGAATCGTTTCCAGAGAAAAGGTTAAAAGCAATGGGAATGGACGCATATCAATTACTTAAGGAACTTCCCCAAATGAAAGCAGTCAAAGGTTATCAGTCGGATGGTGAAACCGGAAAACTGAGTATCGATGATAAATGTGTTGTCCAGCGAGAACTCAGCTGGGGAGAGCATGAAACTCTTTAGTTCCACCAAATCCATTGGTTCTAAATATGAAGATCTTGCTTCATCCTATTTAAAGAAATTTGGGATGAAGCTTGTCGAACAAAACTTTCACTGTCGAGGCGGAGAACTCGATTTGGTTATGTTAGATAATCAGGTGATTGTTTTTGTCGAAGTCAAATATCGAAAAAGCCAAGAGCATGGTCATGCAGCAGAAGCGGTAACACCCGCAAAACGCAAGAAATTGATAAAATCATCAACAGTTTGGCTCCTCAAACACGGCTATTCGTATTATGATACTGAATTTAGATTCGATGTTGTGGCAATACATGATGATGGCCAGCGCATCGAATGGTTTAAAAACGCAATTACTCAGGATTGAACAATGCTGGATAGCATTAAAGCAAGTTTTACAGAAAGTATCCAAATCCAGATCGCTGCAGCAGAAGCACTGCCAGATGCTATTACTCACGCTGCTCAAGCTATGGTTGCTCAGTTATTGAATGGACATAAAATACTTTGCTGTGGCAATGGTGGCTCATCAGCGAACGCACAACAGTTTTCAGCGTGCCTTATTAATCGCTTTGAAACGGAGCGTCCAAGTCTGCCAGCGTTGAGCCTCACAGCAGATAATACGACCATGACCGCTGTCGCTAACGATTACAACTACCATGAAATATTTGCTAAGCAAGTCAGAGCAATCGGGCAACCTGGTGATATCCTGCTTGCTATATCAACAAGTGGTAACAGTAAAAATATTATAAAAGCCATGGAAGCTGCAGTAACACGCGACATGACAATCATCGCCTTGACAGGTAAAGACGGTGGTGAAATGGCAGGTTTGTTGGGGGAGAACGATGTGGAAATTCGTATTCCTTCTCACCGCACTGCGCGCATTCACGAAGTTCATATGGTAACACTTCACTGTTTATGTGACTTAATCGACCAAGTGTTATTTCCTACTCACGAAGAATAAATAATGAAAAATTTAACTCTACTCATTACTTTAAGCTTAGTCCTCATGCTCTCAGGTTGTGTTGGGCTGTTTATTGCAGGTTCAGCAGCGACAGTGAACTACGTGACCGATCCAAGGACCACTCAGCAGATCTGGGACGATAACTATATCGAGTCGGAAATTACAGGTGTCGTGAAGAAACCACCTTATCGTGGGAAAACCCGTATTATTGCTAGCTCATTTCGAGGTTCCGTCATATTGATGGGACAGGCTCCAGACGAAGAACTCCTTCAGTCACTCGAGAATGACGTACGCCAGATAAAAGGCGTGAAAGACGTGTATGACCAAGTCAGAATCAAAGAACCTTTGACGACACTAGCAATAGGTGAAGACAGTGTTATTACAACAAAAGTTAAAACGAAACTGTTAACGGATCATGAACTGAGCGGCGTAAAAATTAAAGTGATCACTGAGGATAAAGAAGTGTTCCTGCTTGGGTATGTAACACACAAGCATGCAGATAAAGCGACAGAAATTGCGCGTAATGTATCCGGAGTCAAGAAAGTGATAAGAGCCTTTCAGTATGGTGACTAACTAAGTACTTTGCTAAAAAAGCAGCCATTTGGCTGCTTTTTTTATTTTATCACCCGGAGGCTAGGTTTACCTTTCGGTCTAGGCGGTTCCTGAGATTCATCGTCTTCTGAAGATTCATTTGAATCATCGATGTCAGACTCTGTCGCCACACTCAAAGACACCTCTGGTGTGTTTTCAGCCTCTTCAGCTTCCTCAAGTTGAGATATGTAGGCATCTTCAGGTTCAAACATAGTACCTGCACCGTTCTCTCTCGCGTAAATAGCCTGAATTGCGAATAAAGGCACAATAACTGTATGAGGCTTGCCACTAAAGCGCGCGTTAAAACGCACTTCATCGTTACCTAGTTCAAGATTACCAACCGCTCTTGGAGCTACGTTCAGAATGATCTGGCCATCCTGAACAAACTCCATTGGCACTCTAACCCCAGCTAATGTCGCATCGACTACCAAGTGAGGCGTAAGATCGTTATCAAGTAACCAATCATAAAAAGCTCTCAACATGTAAGGACGTCTAGGCGTCATTTGAGACATATCCATGCTATCACCCATTAGCGAGATAGACGCATTTCTCTTTCTGCTTCAGTTAATGAAGCAAGGAATGAATCACGTTCGAATACACGATTCATATAAACTTTCAGCTCTTTTGAACCAGGTCCAACCAAATCGATACCCAGAACAGGTAGACGCCATAGCAGCGGCGCAAGGTAACAATCAACCAAGCTAAACTCTTCACTCATGAAGTATTCAAACTCAGCAAATACAGGAGCCAAGGTCAAAAGGTCGTTACGCAGTTTAGTACGCGCTGATTCAGCTTCTTCTGCGTTACCGTTTATGACTTTATAAGCCAACGAGTACCAATTTCTTTCGATACGGTAAATCATTAGACGACTGTTACCACGAGCAACTGGATAAACAGGCATCAATGGTGGGTGCGGGAATCGCTCATCAAGATATTCCATGATGATTTTTGAATCGTAAAGCGCTAACTCACGATCAACTAGAGTAGGAACTGATTTATATGGATTTAGCTCAATAAGTTCCGCAGGAAGATTTGTTTCATCAACCAACTCAACTTCAACACTAACACCTTTTTCAGCCAGAACAATTCGTACTTGGTGACTGTACAAATCAGACGCACTTGAGAATAAAGTCATCACAGAACGTTTATTGGCAGCTACAGCCATTGGAGCCCTCCAGCACACTTACATAAAACCAGACTATTGATACTCTTCAATATAATCATTGGTTATTAAAATTAAAAAAATAGCACAATATAGTAGCATAATTACTCTACATCACGCCAATATTCTTTCTTTAATAACCAACAAAGAGCGAGTAGTAAACTCAGAAATACCAACACTCCGACTCCAACTCCTTCTCTGTCTATTGTACTAGGGTCGCTGGTGTAGCTCAGGTAAGACACTAATTCAGACACAAGCTTATGATAGCTTTCCTTCGACATTATATTCTGCAAAGGCCCAAGAATATCTGGCATCAATGTATTGCGAGCAACTTTATTATTGACACCAAAACGAGCATGTTGATCTGGATAGAAACCCGTTAAAAAATGATAAAGATACTCAGAACCATGTTGAGTCACATAAAGTGAAAGATCGGGGGGAACAATTCCGAATGAGGCTTTCGCGGACTCATCAGGTAACGCTGAAAGGTTTCGGTCCGTGATTTGTGTGGAACTCGATAACATGAGCTGTTTTTTCGCGGCTTTATCATTCCACCCAGCCAATCTAGCGAGATCTTCATAAGATTGCCGCTGTATGGAATGGCACCCAGAGCAATACTGCCTGAACGTAATAGAACCTTGAACGATATGCTGCACTTCATCGCTTTGCGAGTCAGCCATGCATGGAACACCGAAAAGCAAACATAATAAAATCCAGCAATACCTCATTTGAATTTTACCCTTTCTGGTAACTCTTTAGTCACTTCGTGTCTGCTATAAACGGCTAAGAGAATAAAATACATAAAATATCCGATTGTAAACGCTCTACTTAACCACAGAGTGCAAAAGGATAATGGCAGAAGACCTACGACTCCAAGCCCCAGAAAACTGAATGCAAATATAGCTAAATTATTCCTATGGAAAATACTGCGATAGCGTACAGATCGTACTTTTCCTCTATCAATCCAAGGAAGTATAAACAACAGCAAGAGTGCCAAGAGCATCAATATAATACCTGTTGATTTATCAGGTACTGCCCTAAGAATCGCGTAAAACGGAGTAAAATACCAAAGAGGGGCAATATGCTCGGGAGTCGATAACGGGTCAGCAATAAACGCATTAGCAGGCTCAATAAACAAGCCCGAGCCGGTCGGATTAAAAAACAGCACAAAACAAAAGCAGAGTAAAAATAAACAGATTGCAACTAAATCCTTTACCGTTCCATAAGGATGAAATGGTACACAGTCGACAAATACATACTCTTTAGTGTAATCGTCATGAAAAACGAACTGACTGGAAACATCTTCTTGTACACCTTTTTTCTTTTTTGTATCAATCCCATCTGGGTTATTGGAACCAACATGGTGTAAAGACAATAAATGCAAGCCGACAAGACCAAGAAGAATAAGAGGTATTCCTATAATGTGTAGTGCATAAAATCGATTTAGAGTGACACCGGAAATAAGGTAGTCTCCTCGTACCCAAGTCGCCAACGGATCCCCCACAAATGGAATTGCCTCAAACAGAGACAGAATAACCTTGGCCCCCCAATAAGACATCTGGCCCCAAGGTAATAAGTAGCCAAGGAATGCTTCCGCCATCAACAGAATCATAAGGCACATTCCTAACAACCAAACTAGCTCCCTTGGACGCTGGTATGAGCCATAAATCATACTACGAAAGACATGCAGGTATGCGGCTATAAATAAGGCTGAAGCACCAGTCGTATGCATGTATCGAATAAGCCAGCCAAAGTTGACCTCACGCATAATGTATTGAACTGAATCAAAGGCCTTCTCAGCGGATGGCTGGTAATACATAGCTAACCAAAGTCCCGATAGCAGTTGAATGACGAGACACAACATTAACAATGAGCCAAAAACATACCATCCATTTATATTTTTTGGAATTGGATACTGAGTTACATGTTTGCGCAGAGTATTTAAGATCGGTAAACGTTGATCAAGCCATCGAATAAATTTCATCTCATACCTCGCCTTTATCATCTCCGATCACTATCTTGCTATCGGTAATAAACTGATAGTCAGGTACAACAAGATTCAAGGGGGCAGGTCCTCCGGAAAAAACTCGGCCTGCCATATCAAAACACGACCCATGACACGGACAGAAAAACCCTTCCTTTACTCCAGGTATGTGATTATTGAGAGATTCAGGTAAGTACTTCGGTGAACACCCTAAATGGGTACAGACACCGATTGCTACAAAATACTCTGGCTTTAATGATCGATAAAAGTTTTGTGCATATCTAGGTTGCTGTGCAACCTCAGAGTCCGGGTCGATGAGTAGATGATCGTGTTCTTTTAAGCGAGATACCACGTCTTCTGGTCGCCTTACAATCCAAATAGGTTTGCCTCGCCATTCCACCGTCATCATTTGACCAGATTCAAGATGGCTAAGATCAACTTCTATAGGCTTGCCTAGGCTAACCACTCTCGATGTGGGTTGCCAAGACTTAATAAATGGGATACTAACGGCAGCAACGCCTACACCACCTACAACAGCTGTCGATAAGGTTAAGAAACGGCGCCGAGACTTATTTACAGGACTTTCACTCATTCCGAGACTCCATGGATGAATAGATAAAATGGAATGAATCTCATTTTTAACGAGAATAAAGAAAACCCTACTTTTTGACAAGGTAAAGGAAGTGGAGAAATAGATTGCTAAATTACTGTATAAAAAATAAAAGCCCGGCATGTGCCGGGCTTTCCATCGTTTTGCAACAATACTCTGTCGAAAATTTTTCGAAAAAAATTAACGTTTTGAGAATTGAGGACGACGACGTGCTTTACGTAGACCAACTTTCTTACGTTCAACACGACGAGCGTCACGAGTAACATAACCCGCAGCACGTAGAGCTGGACGTAGAGATTCGTCGTATTCCATAAGAGCGCGAGTGATACCGTGACGGATAGCACCAGCTTGACCAGAAATACCACCACCTTTAACAGTGATGTATAGGTCTAGTTTCTCAGTCATTTCAACTAGTTCAAGAGGCTGTTTAACAACCATGCATGAAGTTGGACGACCGAAGTACTCTTCAAGGCTACGCTTGTTAACTACGATGTTGCCGCTGCCTGGTTTAATGAAAACACGTGCAGCTGAGCTTTTGCGACGGCCAGTGCCGTAGTATTGATTCTCTGCCATTTTCGAAATCCCCGATTAGATGTCTAGTACTTTTGGTTGTTGAGCAACATGGTTGTGCTCAGCGCCAGCGTAAACTTTTAGCTTACGGTACATAGCACGGCCTAGAGGACCACGTGGTAGCATACCTTTAACCGCTAGCTCGATTACCATTTCTGGCTTGTGATCAATCAGCTTATCAAAAGTGATTGACTTGATGCCGCCAGGGAATTCTGAGTGACGGTAGTAAGTTTTAGCAGCAGCTTTGTTACCTGTTACAGCAACTTTCTCCGCGTTGATTACGATGATGTAATCACCAGTGTCAACGTGTGGAGTGTATTCTGCTTTATGCTTGCCACGTAGGCGAGATGCAATTTCACTTGCTAGACGGCCAAGAGTTTTACCTTCAGCGTCTACAACATACCAGTCGCGTTTTACAGTTTCTGGTTTAGCAACGAAAGTTTTCATGCTAATAATAACCCGTTAATTTAAATTTACACTTCAAGGAGCTCTTGCTCCCACTGTCTAAGAGCCCATTCATCACCCCTTCGAGTGTTGGCACTCTCGGCTATAAAAGCCTGCAGTAACGGTGGGTCGCAGGATTATAGAGAAGAGAGAGGAAAAAATCATCTTTTTTTGCCAAATTTCTTCAAATTTCTGCAGTAAAACAGCCCCTCAACGTTAATTCCTACGCCAAATGCTCTCTGGATAAATATTCCTGACTCTGCATTTCGATGAGACGAGATTGACAACGTTGAAACTCAAACTCCAATCGTCCACCAGAATACAGTTGCTCTAATGCAACTTCAGCCGAGATGATCAATTTGACATGACGCTCATAGAACTCATCGACTAAAGCAATAAAGCGTCTCGCTGCATCATCCATAGTCACAGACATTTGCCGAACGTCACTCAATAATACCGTATGATAAAGCTGAGATAACTCTATGTAATCATTTTGGCTGCGTGCAGTTTGGCACAATTGTTCAAACGTCGCATGCATGACCCCATTCGCAGCCTTCACAATATCTAGCTCACGATTATTGACTTCAATACGAGTCAGGACAGATTCAGTACCAACGAGAGCAGAGAAGTAATTATCAATATTACTGGTAGCATCTTGATCGAGGGGGTAATGGTAAATCTCTGCTTTTTCGAGCGTTCTTAAGCGATAGTCGATACCACTATCAATATTCATAACCGTACAGTTCTTTTCAATTAAGGCGATAGCAGGGAGAAAACGTGCCCTCTGAAGGCCATTTCGGTATAAGTTTTCTGGAGGAATATTCGACGTTGCGACTAATGTAATCCCCTCGGCATATAGTGCTTCCAACAATCCGGCCAGAATCATCGCGTCGGTGATATCTGACACAAAAAACTCGTCGAAGCAGAGCACATCAAACTCCTGTTTGAAGCGCTTCGAAACGACCTTGAGAGGATCTTCCACCTGCGCCAGAGTTTTTAGTTCACTATGGACTCGATGCATAAAACGATGGAAGTGAACTCGATACTTTCTAGAGGAAGGTAATGCATCAAAAAAACAATCCATCAGGTAGGTTTTACCTCGGCCAACTCCCCCCCAGAAATACAGACCTTTTGGCATTTCTGGAATGTCTTCTGGACGACTGAACCACTTTTTCCAGCCAGATTTTTCCTTTTTCTTTGGTGTATTCCAAAATGTCACATATTCTTGGTACAAACCATCTAAAGCATCGACTGCCTGAGCCTGAGCAGCATCTTTATAAAAGTGACTTTGCTTTAAATCTGACTCATATCTTTGTTTTGGTGTCATAAGAGTTTATAAAATGAGATGTGGGTAAAAAGCTCTACAGTAGATGCAGTTATTTCACTTTATTGGCATCTAAACTCATAGTACCATGTCGGAAAACATGTGTAACTAATGAGCAAATCACATGTTAAATAAAAACCATTATAAGGAGCGCATATGCCTTGGATTTACGCCATTGTGGGTCTTTTAGTAGGTTGTATCGTCGGCGTTGTG
Source organism: Vibrio viridaestus (assembly GCF_003856525.1). Lineage (GTDB taxonomy): Bacteria > Pseudomonadota > Gammaproteobacteria > Enterobacterales > Vibrionaceae > Vibrio > Vibrio viridaestus. The sequence goes on along the minus strand of NZ_RJVQ01000004.1, from coordinate 164,351 downwards.
GTCGCTCGTATCACTACACCTCAATACAAAAATCAAAAATCCCTACAAAAAGAATTAGACAGCGCAAAATTTGCCATTGAACAGCAACGACAAGAACTCGTTGATCATTTTGCCCAAACAGCAGAGATGCTTGATACCATCGGTAAGGATTACACTAAACTCTACCAACACCTTGCACAAACTTCTAAAGAGTTAGTGCCTAACTTACCTGAGCAGGACAATCCATTTGTTAAAACTGCGGCTAAGCATAATCAGTCAAATGATGCATCAAAAGCCCAGCCTGATCCAGAAACAGAAGAGCAACCAAAAGATTATGCAAACGGTGCTACTGGCTTGTTTAAAAACGATGAATTACAAATAATTCGTTCAGAAGACGTTGTCAAAGCACAAGCAAGTTAGAAAATTATGTGAACTTTGCAAAGGTTTTTGAGTCATAACTCACATCTCTGCCATTGAAGTTATTCAGTTACGCACAAACATGGAATAACAACAGGCAACCCAATACCAGAGGAGTTTAGGATGAAAAAACCTTTGCTTGCATTAACTGCCCTATCAATCTGTCTTAGTTCTGCATTAACACCAATAACTGCATCAGCAGCGCTTCCTCTAGCCGTTGACGGAGAACAAATGCCAAGCCTCGCACCGATGCTTGAAAAAGTGACTCCCGCTGTTGTAACCATTGCTGTTGAGGGCACTCAGGTTTCTCACCAACAAATCCCAGAACAGTTTCGGTTTTTCTTCGGCCCGAATTTCCCTACCGAACAGCTTCAGGAACGTCCATTTAAAGCGTTAGGTTCAGGCGTCGTTATTGATGCCAAGAAAGGTTATGTCGTCACTAATTATCATGTAATCAACAGCGCCGAAAAGATTAAAGTTAAATTGCATGATGGTAGGGAATACAAAGCCAAACTGGTTGGTGGTGATAAAATGTCCGATATCGCCATTATTCAGTTAGAAGATGCTAAGAACCTGACTCAAATAAAAGTCGCTGATTCAGATAAATTGAAAGTGGGTGATTTTGCCGTAGCTATCGGTAACCCATTTGGTCTTGGTCAAACGGTAACATCAGGTATTGTCTCTGCACTAGGACGTAGCGGCCTGAATATCGAAAACTTCGAGAACTTCATTCAAACTGATGCTGCTATTAATAGTGGTAACTCAGGTGGTGCTTTGGTTAACCTTCATGGCGAGCTTATCGGTATTAATACCGCAATTCTCGGCCCTAACGGGGGTAACGTCGGTATCGGATTCGCGATTCCTTCAAATATGATGGAAAATCTCACCTCGCAAATTCTCCAATATGGTGAAGTCAAACGCGGAATGTTAGGTGTTCAGGGTGGAGAAGTAACATCAGAGCTTGCTCAAGCTATGGGCTATGACTCAAGTAAAGGGGCATTCGTAAGTCAAGTTGTACCTGATAGCGCTGCTGATAAAGCAGGTTTAAAAGCGGGTGATATTATTACCTCTATCAATGGAAAAACGATTGATACCTTTGCTGAACTCCGAGCCAAAGTCGCAACGCTAGGCGCAGGTAAAAAAGTAACATTGGGTGTACTGCGTGACGGCGATGAGAAAACATTTGATGTTACTCTCGGCGAGCAAACAGAAACGAAAACTCAGGCGGATGATCTACATGAGGGTCTTGCAGGGGCTGAATTAGCTAACACAACACCAGCAGATAAAATTGAAGGTGTCAAAGTTGTTGATGTCCAAAAAGACTCACTCGCAGCACAATACCAACTGCAAAAAGATGACATCATCATTGGCGTAAACCGTCAGAGAGTGAAAAACATCGCAGAACTGCGTAAAATCTTAGAAAAAACCAAAGGGGTATTGGCTCTCAATATCCAACGAGGCGATCGTACGATTTATCTTGTTATTCGCTAATTAGGTAAAAATGGGCAGTTCTTTTGAATTAGCCCATTTTCTCCTACTCACGGTAATGCTATTCTCCCTAGGTTATTGTTCTTTAGCATAGGATCGGCAACTGGGGAGAATATGTTGCGCTATTTCATTCGTTCAATCGTTTTAGGATTAGTGACGGCTATTATCGTCATTGTCGCTGTCCCTTCTTTTAGACATCACGCTATCTCTATCGTCGATCGTAAAGAACCAGAAAACATCCAATCATTGCAAATTACGTTCAACGAAGCCGTTCGTAAAGCCGCTCCAGCCGTTGTTAATATATATAGTCGTAAATACACCAACGAGAATGATCGCCGTAAACTGTCCACCCAAGGGCTAGGCTCAGGAGTCATTGTCAGTGCCAAAGGCTATATTATTACCAATTACCATGTTATAGCGCAGGCAGATCAAATCATTGTTGCGCTGCAAGATGGTCGAGTCGCGGCAGCACAATTAGTGGGTAAAGACCGCCGTAGTGATATCGCAATCTTACGTATTGATGGAACTAACCTCCCCGTGATTCCGTTGAACCCAAATTACTCACCTCAGGTTGGTGATGTCGTTCTTGCCATTGGTAACCCATACAATCTGGGGCAAACAACCACATTTGGTATTATCTCAGCGACGGGACGTTCATCTGTTAGTGTCGATGGTAGACAGTCCTTTATTCAGACGGATGCTGCGATCAATAAAGGGAACTCCGGTGGCGCACTAGTCAATACTCAGGGCGAGTTGGTTGGTATTAATACCGCATCTTTCCAGCAGGCGACTGATCTTGAAACCTACGGTATTTCATTTGCTATTCCCTATAAGCTGGCTGGTAAAATCATGCAAAAGATCATTGCAGACGGTCGCGTTATTCGTGGCTATATAGGTATTGATGGGCAGGATATTAATTCCATGACATCTCGCCTATTGGGGAATGACCACGTTGGCGGTATCGTCGTACTTGGGCTTGATCCTGATGGTCCCGCATCGAAAGCGGGATTTAAAGTTAAAGACATCATTATTCGTATAGATGGACACAAAATTTCAGGTAGGCAGAGTGTGATGGATATAGTGACGGATCTTAGACCAGGGACAACAGTCAATGTTATCGTAATTCGAGATGGAAAAGAGTTAACGCTACCAGTCACGGTGGCGGAAGATAGCCGAGATAACTAATCAAAAGTTAAGAAAAAATAAACGGAGCCAATGGCTCCGTTTATTCTTATGAGAACGCTAGTGATAGCATTACTTCTTAGCAAGCTTCTCTTTGATACGAGCCGCTTTACCTGAACGTTCACGTAGGTAGTACAACTTGGCACGACGTACTGCACCACGACGTTTAACTTCAATGCTATCCACTAATGGAGAGTGAGTTTGGAACGTACGCTCTACACCTTCACCGTTAGAGATCTTACGAACAGTGAATGCAGAGTGAAGACCACGGTTACGTACTGCGATTACAACGCCTTCAAAAGCCTGTAGACGCTCACGGTCACCTTCTTTTACCTTAACTTGAACAACAACAGTGTCACCTGGTGCGAAAGTCGGTAGGTCTTGCTTCATTTGCTCTTCTTCAAGAGCCTTGATGATATTACTCATTTTTAAATTTCCTAGAATAAACTGATACTAAATTAAATAGGTTACTTGGTTTGGGTTTCTTTAATGAACTCAACCAGTAATTGTTCCTGTTCGTCAGTCAGAGCTAGGTTTTCCAGGAGCTCTGGTCTTCTTAGCCAAGTTCGGCCTAGCGATTGCTTCAATCGCCAGCGACGAATATCCCGATGATTACCGGATTTGAGAACCTTGGGCACCTCAATACCATCCAATATTTCAGGACGTGTATAGTGAGGGCAATCCAATAAACCATTAGCAAAAGAATCTTCTTCTGCTGACGCAAAATCACCTAACACACCCGGTATAAAACGGGATGTTGCATCGATTAGCGTCATAGCTGGAATCTCGCCACCTGTCATTACAAAGTCACCAATTGACCATTCTTCGTCAACTTCCGATTTTATAATGCGTTCATCAACCCCTTCATAGCGACCACAAATCAAAATTATATTTTCATTTGTTGCCAGCTCTTCTACTCCCTGCTGATCGAGTTTTCGACCTTGAGGAGAGAGGTATATGACTTTCGTCTTTCCGGGGGCAGCCTTTCTAGCAGCGTCGATGGCATCACGCAAAGGTTGCACCATCATCAACATACCAGGACCACCACCGTAAGGCTTATCATCAACAGTACGATGTTTATCGTGAGTGAAATCTCTTGGATTCCACATATCTACTGACAATAACCCTTTTTTTACCGCTTGACCTGTTACCCCAAATTCAGTAACAGAACGGAACATTTCAGGAAACAGGCTTATAACGCCAACCCACATGTCTAACTCGCTCTGTTGGGGAATAAATTAAAACCCAGGATCCCAGTCAACTTCGATCCGTTGAGCATCGCGATCAACTTTTTTGATCACTTGCTCTTCAAGGAACGGAATTAATCGTTCCTTTTGTCCGAAAGCATCTTTTAAATTCGCTTTCACTACTAAAACATCGTTCGAGCCAGTTTCCATCATGTCTGTCACCTCTCCGAGGTTATAGCCATTGGTGGTAAAAACTTGCATACCAAACAATTCTCGCCAGTAGAATTCCTCTTCTGACAGTTCAGGTAATGAATTCGGGTCAATCAATATTTCGATGTTAGTTAGAAGTTGAGCATCCTCGCGAATATCCAAACCTTCTAATTTAACGACATAACCTTTGTTATGACGTTTCCAACCTTCAAGCTTGTGCTCGACCCACTCACCTTTGTGGTTAATAAACCATGGCGAGTAGCTAAAAATACTTTCAGCGTTGTCTGTATAGGAAAAAACTTTAAGCCAGCCACGAATGCCATAAGTAGCACCAAACTTACCTACAACAATCTTTTCGCTCTGTTCACTCATGGTTTCTTTACCTTTCATCGACATAAACTAGTCACTATTTCTGAACAAAAAATAGGATTAAGCAGCTGCTTGAGCGTCTTTAACTAGTTTTGCAACGCGGTCAGATAGAGACGCGCCTTGACCAACCCAGTGGTTAACACGGTCTAGATCTAGACGTAGGCCTTCTTCTTGACCACGAGCTGTAGGGTTAAAGAAACCTACTTTCTCGATGAAACGGCCAGTAGCTGCATTACGGCTATCTGCTACAACAATTTGATAAAATGGACGCTTTTTAGCGCCGTGACGTGCCAAACGAATGGTTACCATATCGTCCTCTTTTGCTTTCTCAATAATAAAATTAACCCCAGGAACCATTTATAAAAACAGTTTGGGGTCTCGTGCCAATTTAAAGCCCCGGAATTTTACTCTTATTCGGGGCTATTGCAAGGTTTTTAGTCATTTTTCAACCAGCAGTCATGCTAAGTATTTGTCTTAACAGAACTCCAGATTAATCAAGAAACAACTAATCCCTAATTTTGAAATTTAACGTCCGAACGGGTTAAAACCACCACCCATTCCCCCCATCATGCCCTGCATGTTTCTCATCATGCCTTTCATGCCACCTTTCTGCATTTTTTTCATCATTTTCTGCATCTGGGTAAACTGCTTGAGTAGACGGTTAACATCTTGAACCTGAGTACCAGAACCCGAAGCAATTCGTTTTTTACGCGAACCTTTTATTAAATCGGGGTTAAGGCGCTCTTTCATTGTCATTGAGCTGATGATCGCTTCCATTTGCTTAAACATTTTATCATCAACTTTATCTTTCATATTGGCGGGAAGATTTGCCATGCCAGGAAGCTTATCCATCATGCCCATCATTCCGCCCATATTTTGCATCTGGCCTAGTTGCTCTCGAAAGTCTTCAAGATCAAAGCCTTTTTTCTCTTTGAATTTTTTCGCTAACTTTTGCGCTTTCTCGGTATCAACATTACGCTGAAGGTCCTCGATAAGAGATAATACATCTCCCATACCCAGAATACGTGAAGCAACGCGATCTGGGTGAAACGGTTCTAAGGCATCTGTTTTTTCGCCAACACCAAGGAATTTAATAGGTTTCCCTGTTACATGACGTACAGATAACGCAGCACCGCCACGTGCATCACCATCAACTTTGGTTAGAATCACACCAGTAAGAGGTAGTGCATCGCCAAATGCTTTTGCTGTATTAGCCGCATCTTGACCCGTCATAGCATCAACTACAAATAGCGTCTCTACTGGTTCAATTGCACTATGAAGAGCTTGAATCTCATTCATCATCTCTTCATCAACAGCTAAGCGACCAGCCGTATCGACAATCAGAACGTCATAAAACTTACGTTTCGCATGATCAATCGCAGCATTAGCGATATCGATTGGCTTTTGGTCAGCTGAAGATGGGAAAAAGTCAGCACCAACATCGCTTGCTAATGTTTCCAACTGTTTGATCGCCGCTGGACGATAGACGTCGGCAGAAACGACCAGAACTTTTTTCTTATCTATGTCCTGAAGATGTTTTGCTAATTTACCGACACTAGTCGTTTTACCCGCACCTTGCAAACCAGCCATAAGTACAACCGCAGGTGGCTGCGCGGCTAGATTGAGAGCCTCATTAGACTCACCCATCACAGCTTCCAGCTCTGACTGGACGATCTTAATAAACTCTTGTCCCGGCGTTAGAGATTTGGACACCTCAACACCAACAGCTTTCTCTTTGACTCGATTAACAAAATCACGAACAACAGGCAGAGCCACGTCAGCTTCAAGAAGCGCCATTCGCACTTCACGTAGTGTGTCTTTGATATTGTCTGCGGTCAGACGACCTTTGCCGCTGATGTTTTTCAGCGTCTTGGATAAACGATCGGTTAAATTCTCAAACATCTTGATTCTCTACGCTATCGGGCGATAAATATGGTCGAGTATACCCTAGCAGGGATAATAGTCATACCCGTTATATAGGTATCATTATCGCAGAACTAAAGGGGGTTCTTCAAATTAGATAGTAAAAGACGCGAAGGCATTTCAAAAGAAATGAGTCTCAACTATTAAAAATCGACCATAATGAGCATAGCTCTTAAACAGTTAGCGCGTTATAATCCAACTTTATGTCAGTAATTTATTAGAGAGATATGGACGATTTATTTGCAATAGCGTCGGCCGCGTTTTACATCATTGCTATTGTCACCATCATTCCCGGAATTCTAAATCAAAAGGGAATAAAAGCAAAAACCGTCTTATTCAGTGCAACTGCTGCTTTGGCACTACACTTCTGGTTACTTGGTGATCTCATCATTCATACCTCAGGACAGAACCTGAGTATCTTGAATGTTGCATCCCTTGTGAGCTTTATTATTTCTCTATCGATGACCATCTCAACGTTGAAAGTGCGTCTTTGGTTCTTATTACCCGTCGTTTATAGTTTTTCTGCCATCAACCTTGCAGCCGCTACTTTTTTGCCGGGTACGTTTATTACGCACCTAGAGCATCGTCCTGAACTATTGGTTCATATCGCACTTGCTCTATCGGCATATGCCACACTTATGATTGGCGCACTTTACGCTCTGCAGCTCGCCTGGCTTGATCACAAGTTAAAGAAGAAAAAAGCATTAGCGATTAATCCAAACTTACCGCCATTGATGATGGTTGAAAGACAACTCTTTCGAATCATTCTGTTTGGTAACGTGCTGCTAACCGGAACGCTTGTGACCGGTTTTGTCTATATAGAGGAAGTATTCTCCAAAGGAAATATGCATAAAGGCGTATTATCATTTGTCGCTTGGATAGTGTATTCGATATTACTTTGGGGACATTATCAGAAAGGCTGGCGAGGACGCAGAGTCACCTGGTTAGCTATCGTCGGTGCCTTCATATTAACACTTGCTTACTTTGGCAGTCGTTTTGTTCGTGAGTTTATTCTTAGTTAATGATACAAATAGGGGCTATCCCTTAATCATCGAGTAGAAAGAATACTCTTTAGTTAAATTTACAAGGAAATCATTAATTTTGGACGATATATCAACGGGTATATTATTTGCGCTTTTAGCATGTCTAATCGTTATATCAGCTTATTTTTCTGGCTCAGAAACAGGAATGATGTCTCTGAACCGCTACCGTTTAAAACACTTGGCAAATACAGGTAATAAAGGCGCAAAACGCGTTGAAAAATTATTATCTCGCCCTGACCGCTTAATTGGTCTTATCTTAATCGGTAACAACCTCGTAAACATCATGGCATCCGCCATTGCCACAATCATCGGCATGCGTTTGTATGGCGACCTAGGTGTAGCAATTGCTACCGGGGTTCTGACTCTAGTTATTCTTGTCTTTGCCGAAGTAACGCCGAAGACCTTGGCTGCTATCTATCCAGAGAAAATCTCGTACGCCAGCAGCGTATTACTTGTCGTTCTGATGAAGCTTTTAGCGCCTGTCGTTATCTTCGTTAACTTTATTACCAACGGTTTCATCCGCTTATTTGGTCTATCGGCAAAACATAATACAGAAGATAGTCTGAGCTCAGAGGAACTGCGAACTGTCGTTAATGAAGCTGGAGGCCTGATTCCCAAGCGACACCAGGATATGCTTCTTTCGATTCTCGATCTAGAACATGTCACGGTAAATGACATCATGATTCCTCGTAACGAGATTACAGGCATCAATATTAATGATGAGTGGAAATCTATCGTTCGACAACTCACTCACTCACCACACGGTCGAGTCGTTTTGTATCGCGATAATATCGATGAAGTGGTTGGTATCGTTAAACTGCGTGACGCCGTTAGGATTATGCTAGAGAAAAACGAGTTCAATAAAGAAATGCTACTTCGGTCAGCAGATGAAGTGTACTTTATTCCCGAATCGACCCCTCTCAACGTGCAGTTGCTGAAGTTTCAACGCAACAAAGAGCGCATTGGTTTAATTGTTGACGAATACGGTGATATTAACGGCTTAATCACCTTAGAAGATATTTTGGAAGAGATTGTGGGAGAGTTTACCACATCAATGCAGCCAAGCTTAGCTGAAGAAATTACTCCACAGAGCGATGGTAGCTTTATTATCGAAGGTAGCGCGAATATCCGAGATATAAACAAAAGTCTACGCTGGAAGTTACCAACTGATGGACCAAGAACGCTGAACGGGCTGATTCTGGAGCACCTTGAAGAAATTCCAGAGACAAAATTAAGTGTCAAAGTCGCAGGTCATGGAATGGAAATTCTTGAGATAGAAGAAAATCGAATCAAGCTAGTTAAAGTGTTTCCTCGTAAAAAGAAAAGCTAATCGGTTCTTAAACCATAAATAAAAAAAGCTTGGTTTTTTAGCCAAGCTTTTTTATTGGTTACTCTAAAAATATTAGTGTACTTTAAGTTCGTTCAGCATGCTTTCAGGTAAAGCCAATTCATCGTTTTTATTGACAGAGATACCCGCATCAATAATAGCTTGAGCAATCCCTTTAGCTTCTTCAAGAGAGTGCATTTTTGCGGTGCCACATTGGTACACATTCAACTCTGGGATTTTATCCTGACTTTCTACGGTTAACACATCGTTCATTGACGCTAACCAGGCATCAGCCACTTGCTTCTCTGTAGGTGTGCCAATCAAACTCATATAGAAACCCGTGCGGCAACCCATTGGTGAAATATCAATAATTTCTACATTGCTACCATTTAAGTGTGCACGCATAAAGCCCGCATACAAATGTTCTAAAGTATGAATGCCCTTCTCAGACAAAATATCTTTATTCGGTGCAGTAAAACGTAGATCGAAAACAGTGATCGTATCACCCTTAGGAGTGGTCATTTTTTTTGCTACGCGAACTGCAGGTGCATTCATTCGAGTATGATCTACAGTGAAACTATCTAATAATGGCATTACTTTTCTCCAATTAAGCTAATTAAAAGAACCAGCTTCGGTTATCTTCCAGCTCTTTGCGGCATTTTTTAAGCTGCCACCCATAATCTTTAGCTTGTTGTTCAACCCGGCGGGCCACTTTCATAACAGAAGGCTTAGAAAGATATGACTTACTTCGAAACCCACCTCTGCCTTCATGATACGCTAAATATTGATTATAGGTATCCCACAGTGAGATGCCCAAGGCTTTATTTGTTTCTCTAGTATACCAGCCTATAAACATGAGTGAATCAGAAAAGTCCGTACGGCTGCCACCATGATCAGTTGCCCGTTGGAAATCGTCCCATGCAGGGTCCTGAGCCTGAGCATAACCATAGGCACTGCTCACCCGACCAAACGGTATAAAACCGAGTAAATAGTCTCTTGGTGGTAAAGCATCGTGGCGATAGCCGCTTTCTTGTTTAACAAACGCCATCGCAATTTGAATGGGAGTACCCCACTCATCTTTCATATCTAGTGCATCTTCGTACCAATCTGGGTTTTCACGAAAGATTGAGCAAAGATTATTAGGATTTGAAGGCGGTGGTGTAGCACACCCAGATAAGATGAGTGTGCTAATACAAAAAACGACAGCAGGAAATTTATGCAACTTCATCTTTTTGTAGATAGGAAAAATACTCTTCAAGGAAGCGATCAAAATCAAGATGATCTGACGCTTCTAAATCACGTTGCGCTTTAACGGAGTCCGCCGCTTCGTTCTCAAGTTGCTCTTGTGAGTAATAACGTAAGTCATATTGTCGATGGAATTCTTCATGAAGCTCATTGAGTGACAGGCCCACAGCGCCAATTCCACCCTCTTCTTTTACTCTATCCAACATTTGAGCTGATAACGTTTTTTCTGGATGAATGATCCATTCAGCCAACTCATCTGCAACTTGGGTATATTGATCACTACCTTGGGCCGAATCCATAACTTGAGCAACCTGCTTTAGTTCAGAAAACACACGACTTGCCCACTCAGTCAGTTGTAATACTTCGCCACGACAGCCAATTTGCAACTCTAAACCGGGTTTTCTACCTTCAACAATCACTTTACGCCAGTTATCACGCCAACATTCAAGCTCACAGTTACCCATAGGATCGGATTCGGTAAGTGCTGCCCATACGAGGAACAGGTCAAGGAAACGTACTTGAGTTTCATTAATACCTACGGGGCTGAATGGGTTCACATCCAAAGAACGGACTTCAATGTACTCAACACCACCGCGAGCCAGCGCATCAGAAGGTTTCTCACCTGACTTGGTTACTCTCTTCGGCCGGATAGGCGCATATAACTCGTTCTCTATCTGCAGAACGTTACTGTTTAGCTGACGGTATTCACCATCCACTTTTACACCGATCTTAGCAAAGACATCCGAAGGAGTACGAATCGCACGAGACAATCCGTCAAGATACTGATCTAAGCTGTTAAACTGGATTTTTAAATTACTTTGAGCATTATTGGTGTAGCCTAGATCACTTAAACGGAGGGACGTCGCATAAGGCAAATACAATGTTTTACCCACACTCTCAAATGGCAAGCTCGACTTTTTACCCTGCAAGAATGATGAGCAAATTGCCGGGGATGCACCAAATAAGTATGGAATTAACCAGCCAAAACGGTAGTAATTGCGGATTAAACCAAAATACGCGTCAGATTTACTATCTTGTCTTTCTTGCTCATTTTGTTGACCAAACAAAACGTCCCAAAAGGTTTCAGGGAATGAAAAGTTAAAATGCACGCCAGAAATGATCTGCATTAGGCTGCCATAGCGACGTTTTAAACCTTCGCGATAGAGTGTTTTCATTCGCCCTGAATTAGATGTTCCATACTGAGCCAGTTGGATATCATCTTCTTTGTCGACGAAACAAGGCATCGACATCGGCCATAGACGTTCTTCGCCTAACTTTTGCTTAGTAAAATGATGAATATCCGTTAACTGATTAAGTAATGTTGATACATCAGTGTTAACCGGAGTAATAAATTCAAGCAACGACTCAGCAAAATCCGTCGTGATAAGTCCATTTTTCAGTGCAGAACCTAAACCTTCAGGATGAGGCGTTTTCGCTAAACGTCCTTTATCCTGGTATCTTAACGTTTCACGTTCGATACCTCTTCCTAACGATTTTAAAATCTCTGGGTTCTGAGCGATTTGTTCTAGGCGTTGGGCAAAATTTGTCAAAATGAGCTTCGCTTATCCAGTGGGCGACCTAAAGAATTCCTTGCAGATGCCGCCAGGTGAACGTACATAGACGTAGATATGTGTCCTTTAATGCATAAATTCAAGGTCGACAACGGGCAGATTAAGCGCTTTAAGTTGAGGCCTTAAGGTTTTCGCATCCCCGACCACTATAATCTGATAATCATGTGGATCAAACCATTTCTTTGCGAGTTGGTTTATCGTATCTTTCGATACCGTTGCGACAATATTATTGCGTTGCTGTAGATAGTCTTTATCTAAGCCATACGTCATTAAGCCACTGATCAATTGCGCTTTTTGTCCAGGCGTCTCGTATGCAAGAGCCTCCTGCTGACCAACCGCCAGACGCATGAATGTTAACTCATCGTCACGGATTCCGTTTTGCGCATAATCTTTCAATTGGTTCGTCATTTCTTTGATTGTATCGACAGTTGCATCACGTCTAACGGGAGCATTAAATATGACCGTCCCTACTTCACGGTTACTCGCAACGTAACCACTCATCCCATAGGTATAACCTTTCTTTTCGCGAAGTTCTTGATTCATCCGACTATTAAAATTACCCGCAAGATTAAAGTTTGCCAACTGAGTTAAAAACATTTCTCCGGTCGCATCAAATGGCATAGCAGGACGAATAAAACGCACAATACTTTGGACACTTCCCGGCTTATTAACTAAGTAAATATGTTGCCCGCCGATTTTAGGAAGAGTCTGTGGATTTAGCAGAGGCGCTGGATTTCCAGTCCAATCAGTTAGAAACTGTAGCTTATTCAGAGCTTCTTTTTCCGAGAGATCTCCGACAATCGCTACCTGAGCCCCATTAGGCGTATAGTTAGCATTATAAAACTGCTTAACATCATTTAGAGTAAGTGACTTTATTGACGCTATAGTCCCATTCATGTCGCGGGCAAATAAAGTGCCTTTGTAGAGGATTTCTCTCGAAGCCTGAGATGCCAACCATGTTACTTTCTGAGTGCGGTACATCACTTCTTGAATCATTTGCTGTTTAATTCGTTGTAAATCGCTCTTTTCAAAACGCGGGTTAACTAAAGCATCATTAAGAATCGATAATGTTGCATCGAGATTTTTCTTCACAACCGATACAACAACACTGGAGGTATAAGTTCCTGTACTCACAGAAATGACGGACCCGAGTTGGTCTAATTGAGACTCCATTTCCTCAGCACTGTGCAGTACTGAACCCTGTTGGAGCATACTTGCCGTAAGCTGAGCTAAACCTTCTTTTCCTTCTGGAACATATCGATTACCTGCTGGCAAAGATATCTGAATAAGGACAGTTGGCGTCTCCTTTGACTCAGTACCGACAATTTCAATGCCATTATCAAGATAGTCTCGATAAAGTGTAGGCATAACTGGTTTTACAGGGCTTGAAACTTGAGGCATCACCGAACGATCGAACTTATCTTTAGGTACTCTTAGTTCAATGGGATCAGATGTGAGTTCAGAAGATAAAGCGGCCGTATCTCGATGGAACACAAAATTAGCTTTTTCCGCCGAAATATTCGCTTTCCCATTTGGAACCACACTCATAACGACATAATGTTGATTAAGAAGATAAGAATCGAGTGCATTTTTTATTGAATTAGTAGTCAAGCCAGACAATTGTTCGAGTTCGGTGTTGATTCGATCCGGTTGATCCCAAAACGTTTGATTGCTTGCCAACTGAGAAACTTTCCCAGCCACACTCTCGGTTGCGAAGACGGCATTCGCCTTAGCCATTCCTTGAATTTCTTTTAGACGGGTTGAATCCACTCCCTGCTTGCTTAGCGTCGCAACAATAGACAGCATTTCATTTTTCAGTTCTTTTAACTTACTCTTGCCCTGAGACGAACTCATCGCATAAAGATAAAAGCTACAGGATAGTTCTCCACACTTTTGAAATGCCCCGGCATCAAGTGCCTTTTGTGTCTTAACCAATTTCTGATAGAAAAGGCTATTTTCTCCACTCCCCACGATTTTAGCTAAGGCACTGAGGTTCATTTCATCATCGGTACCAGAAAGCGCCGTTGCCCAGCCAATGACTACCATTGGCTGCTTTATATTGTCTTCAACAGTGATGAAGCGATCTTCTGGCAACACGACTGGCTGCTGATGAACCGGGGGAACGTCAGGTCCTGGAGGGATCGAACCAAAGTACTTTAGAACCCACTTTAGAGTTTCTTTCGTATCAAAGTCACCACCAATAGTTAAAACCGCATTATTAGGTCCATACCATTTCAAGAAAAAGGCTTTGAGATCATTAACATCAGCCTTATCTAGATCGCTGACGTAGCCAATGGGTTGCCACGAGTATGGATGATTAGCCGGGTACATTGCTTCATCCATTTTTTCCCACATCATGCCGTAAGGCTTATTCTCATAGTTTTGTGCTCGTTCGTTCTTCACTGTAGAACGCTGAATTTCAAATTTCTTTTGCGACACAGAATCCAACAAGAATCCCATACGATCGGACTCAAGCCACAATACTTTTTCCAGTTGATTAGCAGGAACAGTTTCATAATAGTTAGTTCGATCTCGGTTGGTGGAACCATTTAAAATGCCACCAGCTTCAGTGATCAATTTAAAATGCTGCTGATCACCAACATGCTTGGATCCCTGAAACATCATATGTTCAAAAAAATGTGCAAATCCCGTTCTGGCTGGATTTTCTCTAGAAGAACCAACATGATAAGTCACGTCGACTCTCACTAAAGGATCAGAATGATCTGGCGTTAAGATAAGGACCAAACCATTGGCAAGACGATATTTGGTGTAAGGAATCCCGATTTCACCCAGAGCCGGATGATGACTTTCAATGAGAGTGATGCCAGAGATTGGAGAGCGATTGCTTGATTGAGTATTTTCTACTCCCGAACATCCCACGATCATCAGCAATAAAACACTAATGAAAAGACAACGTAGAGACATCAGAACTCCTTCAAAAAAAGCCATAAAATAGAGCAGTAAGTACAGCGTAACGAATGGCCTTACCAATAAAAATAAGAATTAAAGATGGCCAGAACTTCATACGTAACCATCCTGCAGCAACACACATAGCATCACCGATAACGGGTAACCAACTGAATAGAAGAGCCCAGTAACCGTATTTCTGAAGCCATAGTAGGGATTTAAGACCACGTTTTCGGCCTTCAGTTCGATTAGGAATCCATAAACCCAGAGCATAGTTTGTCGCACCACCGAGTGTATTACCCAATGTTGCCACCGTTATCGCCAAAAGAGGAGAGAATTGATGTAAGTCTAGAGTAGCAAAAAGAACCGCTTCGGAGCCACCAGGAAGTAAAGTTGCACTAAGGAAGCCCGTAATAAAAAGCATCAGCAGAGCTGAGTCTGCCCACAAACTTCCTAAGTTAGATATAAACGTTGTCACCCATTCTAACATTTCATATTAAGCAAGACTTTGCCTCTGGTATGGCCTGATTCGATCTGCTGATGCGCTTCAGCAACGTCAGAAAATGGGTACACTTTTTGAATTTCTACTTTGAGCAGCCCAACACTTACCATATAAAGCATGGTGTCCATTTGCTCGGGATCGGGATCAACTAACATACCCGTAGCCTCAAAGCCCAATAATTTTGCTTTTTCACAGATCATTTCAGCTGTGATTGTCGGCACAGTAACAACTCTTGCATTATCCGTTAGGCATTTCAGTGCATCCAGAGCAATGTCACCACCCAATAGATCAATCAGAACATCAATATTTTCTAAACGCTCGGATGCTGGAGCAAACTCGTAATTGATCGCGTGAGCACCAAGCGTTGCCATATAATCAAGATTACTCTCACTACACGTCGTATACACTTCAGCTTTTGCGGCCAACGCAAACTGAATAGCAAGATGACCAACGCCACCAGCGCCAGCAAGAATCAATACGCTCTCACCTTCTTTGATCTGAACTTTATTAATCGCCTGCGCAGCCGTTTGACCAGCAAGAGGAATCGCAGCAGCCGCTTCGAGTGTCACAGCCGGAGGAACGTAGCTGAGCTGTTTTTCTGGCACGCACACATATTGGCTGTATGCCCCACCCTGAACTGGAAAACCAATAAAGCCAGCGACGCTATCTGTTGGCTGAAAGCGTTCCGCTTCTGGACCGCACTTCACCACTTTCCCAGAGATGTCATATCCAGGAACCCAGGGTAGATTGTTTTTATTTTGCTCTGCTGCCCATCCAAGGCCAGCTCGGGTTTTCACATCGATCGGATTGACACCAGCAAAATGAACTTCAACCAGTACCTCTCCTTCTTTTGGCTCTGGAATGGGACTAGATTGAATGGCTAATACTTCGGTGCCGCCAAACTGAGTAATAGCGATTTGCTTATTTTCCATGTTAGATTCCTTTCGATACGAATTAAAAAGGGATGCTAAAGCATCCCTTTGAATATATACCATTTTTAAGCTATTCGGTAACCTTTCGGTCATTTTGATGTAAATCTATCCAACCAACGCCAATAAAATCCCAGCTGCGACAGCAGAACCCAGAACTCCCGCGACATTGGGTCCCATCGCATGCATCAATAAAAAGTTCTGCGGATTCTCCTGCAAACCCACTTTATTTACGACTCTGGCAGCCATCGGTACAGCAGATACACCCGCAGCCCCAATAAGCGGATTAATATCTTCTTTCGAGAGCTTATTAAGTAACTTAGCCATCAATACCCCTCCCGCGGTACCCACACTAAAGGCCGCTGCACCCAACGCGAGAATACCAAGCGTTTCCAGATTCAGGAATTTATCTGCCTGCAATTTCGAGCCAACACCAAGTCCGAGAAAAATAGTAACAATATTAATTAGCTCATTTTGCGCCGTTTTAGACAGTCGCTCGACAACTCCCGCTTCCCTCATCAGATTACCAAGACAAAACATGCCGACCAGAGATGTCGCTGAAGGCAATAATAGAATCGTCATGCTAAGCACTAACAGAGGAAAGAAAATCTTTTCCTTTTTGCCAACATGCCGTAGCTGAGCCATTTTGATACCACGTTCTTCTTTGGTTGTCAGCGCTTTCATAATGGGCGGTTGAATAATAGGCACTAAGGCCATATAGCTATAAGCAGCGACAGCAATTGCACCAAGTAAATCAGGAGATAACCGACTTGCAAGGAAGATAGCTGTAGGCCCATCAGCCCCACCAATGATGGCAATTGATGACGCATCAGCGAGAGTAAATTCCATCCCCGGAATGAGGTTAAGTAAAATAGCGCCAAATAAGGTCGCAAATATCCCCAATTGCGCGGCGGCTCCAAGCCATAACGTTTTCGGATTGGCAATCAACGCACCAAAATCCGTCATAGCGCCTACCCCCATAAAGATAAGTAATGGGAATACACCCGATTCAATCCCTACGTGGTAGACGTAATACAATAACCCTCCCGGTTCAGTAAATCCGGCATTGGGAATATTGGCTAAAATGGCTCCAAAGCCAATCGGCAATAACAGTAACGGCTCAAAACCTTTTGCTATTGCCAGGAAGAGTAGCAGACCACCCACGACTATCATGCAGAGCTGACCAAACTGAAAATTCGCGATGCCAGTCTCTGACCATAAGGTAATTAATCCATCCATAGACTGCCCCTAAGCTATTGTCAATAAAGGAGTACCAACAGCTACCGCATCCCCTTCTTTAGCAAAAAGTGAAGCAATAATTCCAGCTTTTGGTGCTCTAACTTCCGTTTCCATTTTCATCGCTTCCAAAACAAACAGGACATCCCCTTCACTCACATTGTCGCCCTCGTTCACCATGACTTTGAAAATCGTGCCAGCTAATGGAGCAGGAACATCTTCTGTCGATTGGTTTACTGGAACAGCTTGAGGAGTATTAACTGACTCCGTTGAAGCAACGACAGACGACAATTGACCTTCCGGACCAACTTCTACGTTATAGACCTTGCCATCGACTTTGACGCTATACGTTTCGATCTTAGCATTGGTAGTAGTGATCGGTTTTTGTATATTCTCTGAGGTGGCATCTGGTGCCGGTTCAAATGCACTTGAATAACCTCTGTTTTTGAGAAATTTCAGTCCAACCTGAGGGAATAATGCATAGGTCAAAACATCATCAATTAACTGTTCACTTAAATGGATACTATCTTGCTTAGCTTTTTGTGTTAATTCACCCGTTAATTGTTCGAACTCGGGTTTCAATAAATCCGCAGGACGGCAAGTTATCGGATCACTTCCCTCTAGTACTCGCGCTTGAAGATCCAAATTAATATCAGCAGGTGGCGCTCCGTATTCGCCTTTTAAAACCCCTGCTGTTTCTTTAGTAATGGATTTATAGCGTTCCCCCGTCAGGACATTGATTACAGCCTGAGTACCAACAATCTGAGATGTAGGAGTCACCAAAGGGATATAACCTAAATCCTTACGTACTTTTGGAATTTCTGCTAATACATCATCAATTCGATCAGCCGCCCCTTGCTCTTTGAGCTGACTTTCCATATTCGTCAGCATTCCGCCGGGTACCTGAGCAATTAAAATCCGAGAATCCACGCCCTTAAGTTGTCCCTCAAACTGAGCGTACTTCTTCCTCACATCCCTAAAATAAGCCGCAATAGACTCAAGAGCATTAAGAGATAGACCTGTATCGCGCTCTGTATTCTGGAGCATTGCAACGACCGTTTCCGTAGGGGTATGTCCATAGGTTTGGCTCATTGAGGAAATGGCTGTATCCAATATATCAACACCAGCCTCGACAGCTTTGATTGCCGTTGCCGTGGATAACCCAGTAGTGGCATGACAATGAAGCGCAAGCGGTATAGAGCATGACTGTTTAATTCGTCTGATAAGCTCTTCAGCTTCATAGGGTTTCAATAGTCCCGACATGTCCTTTATGCACAATGAGTGGCATCCCATATCTTCTAAACGCTTGGCTAAATCAACCCAAGTATCAGAGTTATGAACAGGGCTGGTCGTGTAAGACAAAGTTCCTTGAGCATGAGCGCCTACATCAATCGTCGCTTTTACCGCAGTTTCAAAATTTCTAACATCATTCATCGCATCAAAGATGCGGAATATATCCATACCATTATCATGCGCACGCTCAACAAACTTTTGCACGACATCATCAGCATAGTGGCGATATCCCAATAAATTCTGTCCTCTCAGCAACATCTGCATAGGAGTTTTCGAAAAAGCTCTTTTTAGCAGTCTTAAGCGCTCCCAAGGATCCTCTCCTAAATATCGAATACACGCGTCAAAAGTGGCCCCGCCCCAAGTTTCTAAAGACCAATACCCTATTTCATCTAATTCACTTGCTATGGGTAACATATCTTCGATACGCATTCGGGTTGCAAACAAAGACTGGTGAGCATCACGCAGTACCACATCCGTAATTGCTAATGGTTTATTCATCGTATGTCTCCTGCTACTTCGATTTGTGATTCATTCGGTACTGATGAACTGCTGCACTTATTGCGGCAACAACTTGAGGTTCAACGCCACTAGGAGTGGATGTTGCGGAACTAACCTTACGAGATAGCTGGGGTGGTGCTTCCTGAGGGATAAGCTTTGACATTAAGCCAACCAGAAAAACCATAATAGAAAGGAAAAGGAACACTACTCCCATTCCAGTCACCATGATCGCAGCAGCTTGCCAGAGTAAACTTCCAATGGTGTTATCCATACACGCATTTTCCTTTACAAATGATAAGAGTCGTTTATTTCATCGCACATGCGAAAAAGAAGAAATTTAGGATATATGAATAGAATTAAAGATTTGTTTAACTCAAGCACAAAGCGAGCAAAAAATACGCAACGATAAGAATAAAATGTTAGAAATTATATGTAGAACACGGAAATACTATGTGAAGAGGAAAAGTCGTTTTAAGCAGAATATAGAAAGTAGAAAGGAATGGCGCGCTCGGAAGGATTCGAACCTTCGACCGCCTGGTTCGTAGCCAGGTACTCTATCCAGCTGAGCTACGAGCGCGCAATATATTAATCAGATCCTGAATAAACAAGACCTAGATTCTTTTTAAGGAAAGTGGCGCGTCCTGGAGGATTCGAACCTCCGACCGCCTGGTTCGTAGCCAGGTACTCTATCCAGCTGAGCTAAGGACGCATGGAAATAATGGCGCGCTCGGAAGGATTCGAACCTTCGACCGCCTGGTTCGTAGCCAGGTACTCTATCCAGCTGAGCTACGAGCGCGCATTTGAAATGTTTTGATATCTGCTAAATACCAATGTTATTACTTAAAGTATGGCGCGTCCTGGAGGATTCGAACCTCCGACCGCCTGGTTCGTAGCCAGGTACTCTATCCAGCTGAGCTAAGGACGCATCAGTAATAATGGCGCGCTCGGAAGGATTCGAACCTTCGACCGCCTGGTTCGTAGCCAGGTACTCTATCCAGCTGAGCTACGAGCGCGCTATGTGCAAACAACAATAGAAAATGGCGGTGAGGGAGGGATTCGAACCCTCGATACGGCTACAAACCGTATACTCCCTTAGCAGGGGAGCGCCTTCAGCCTCTCGGCCACCTCACCGCAATATGGCGCGCTCGGAAGGATTCGAACCTTCGACCGCCTGGTTCGTAGCCAGGTACTCTATCCAGCTGAGCTACGAGCGCGCATTCTATTGCAAACTTGCAAGAAACAATGGCGGTGAGGGAGGGATTCGAACCCTCGATACGGCTACAAACCGTATACTCCCTTAGCAGGGGAGCGCCTTCAGCCTCTCGGCCACCTCACCGTCTTGCGGAGGCACATATTACGATTTACCAAAAATATGTCAAACATTTTCTTGGTAATTTTCGGAAAAATCGCTTCAACCGTTGGGTATTTAATCAAATTTCTCAATACACCAAAAATTCACGCAAACATTTGTATTAAATACCATCCAAAAAAAAAGCCGACCTGATAGGCCAGCCTTTTTCACAAATTAGTAGTTACCAGAACCCGTACTACCTGTTCCTTTTTCAGCCTGAATTCTCATATAGATTTCTTCACGATGAACAGATACTTCTTTAGGTGCGTTTACACCGATACGAACCTGATTTCCCTTAACACCTAGTACAGTAACGGTGACTTCGTCACCAATCATTAGCGTTTCGCCAACGCGGCGAGTCAAAATTAGCATTATTGGCTCCTTGAGTAATCTCTGTTTTGCCTTATATCCACTTCATTATCTAACAAAAGTTACAACCAGGTAAACTTTCTTGTGATTTATTCACCCTTAAATACTTGTTTGGGCTCACATTCAACAGAAAAACTGGATGCTATAGATGCTTCACTTTTTTCGATGTGCATGACTAAAGTTAGTCACACTAATACAGAAAAACAATTATCGGCACCAATAAACATGAACTTGAGTAAATTATTCTGTTGTAACACAAAATTGTCAGGATTCTAACTACGGTAGGTTAGTTCCTCTACTGTAATCAAAGTTCCTTTTAATTTCTGTTAGAAATAAAACAAAACAACACTAAGTAGAGAGACAACCAATCACTACTTAGCTAGATTAAAAAATGAAAAAGGAAATGCCTGACTTGAGTAAGACATTCCCTTTCGTAATTAAAAATGATTAAAGCTGAGCTTCTATCCAACTATCTACAGAGGCTAGCGCTGCCGGTAATGCAGCCGCGTCGGTACCACCGGCCTGAGCCATGTCTGGTCGACCACCACCTTTACCGCCCACTTGCTGAGCAACCATGTTTACTAGCTCACCCGCTTTCACTTTACCTGTCAGATCTTTCGTTACACCGGCGATTAAACCAACTTTATCACCAGAAACATTACCTAACATGATAATTCCGCTACCGAGCTGATTCTTGAGATCGTCAACCATACTGCGTAATGCTTTATTGTCAGCGTCATCAAGTTGAGCCACAAGTACCTTAACGCCAGCAATTTCTTTCACTTGCTGAGTTAAGTTCGCACTTGCCTGAGAAGCGAGTTTATCTTTTAACAATTGAATTTCTTTTTCCAACTGTTTGGCTTTATTTGATGCTTCAGCAAGTTTTGCTTCGTAACTTGACTTCTGAGAATCCAGAGCATCAAGCGCACCTTCACCAGTTACAGCTTCGATACGGCGAATACCCGCTGCAATACCACTTTCTGATACGATTTTGAACAAACCAATATCACCAGTATTTTTCGCATGAATACCACCACAAAGCTCAGTCGAAAAATCACCCATAGAAAGAACGCGAACTTTGCTATCGTATTTTTCACCAAACAGCGCCATTGCGCCTTTAGCTTTGGCTTCTTCCAGATCCATGATGTTCGTTTCAACAACATGATTCTTACGAATCTGTGCATTAACAATACGCTCAACTTCTTTCAGCTCTTCTGCGCTAACCGCTTCAAGATGAGAAAAATCGAAACGTAAGCCATCAGCCTTAACCAATGACCCTTTCTGAGCGACGTGCTCCCCCAGAACCTGGCGTAAAGCTTCATGCATTAGGTGCGTTGCTGAGTGGTTTAGTGAAATAGCCTGACGACGAGCTGCATCAACTGTCGCGGTCACTTCGTCCCCTTTCGCTAAAACGCCTTCAGATAATTCACCCTGATGAGTAATAGCACCACCAATTTTCTGGGTATCCAGTACTTTGAATATGCCTGATGCGGTACGGATAACACCGGTATCACCACACTGGCCGCCTGATTCTGCATAGAAAGGCGTTTCTTCCAATACGATGATTGCATGGTCACCTGCGGATAAAGAATCTACTTCATCACCATCAACGAACATTGCAACGATTTGGCTACTACCTTCGGTTGCAGAATAACCACAGAATTCTGTTTTTGAATCTACTTTAATCTGAGCATTGTAGTCCGTGCCAAAATGTCCCGCTTCACGAGCTCTTTGGCGTTGTTCTTCCATTGCTGATTCAAAGCCAGTTTCATCAATACTAAATCCACGCTCGCGCGCAACGTCATTAGTAAGATCGGCAGGGAAACCATAAGTATCATATAGCTTAAATACGGTTTCACCATCAAGAACATTACCGGATACATTGTCCAGAGCTTCGTTAAGAATGCTCATGCCACGCTCAAGAGTTCGACCAAAGTTTTCCTCTTCGATACGAAGTACTTTTTCTACAACAGCTTGTTGCTTCTTAAGTTCTTCACCAGCGCTACCCATAATCTCAGCCAAAGGACCAACAAGTTTGTGGAAGAAAGCGCCTTTTGCACCCAATTTGTTTCCATGACGAACAGCTCGACGAATGATACGACGTAGCACATAGCCACGACCTTCATTTGAAGGCATAACACCATCAACGATAAGGTAAGCACAAGAACGAATATGGTCTGCAATAACACGTAGTGACTGATTCGATAAATCGTCAGCACCTGTTACTTTGGCTGATTCTTTAATCAGGAACTGGAATACATCGATTTCATAGTTAGAGTGTACCTGCTGCATAATTGCAGAAATACGCTCAATACCCATACCAGTATCAACAGACGGTTTAGGCAGAGGATCCATTCTTCCATCCGCATGACGGTTGAACTGCATGAATACGTTGTTCCAGATTTCGATGAAACGGTCACCGTCTTCTTCTGGTGATCCTGGAGGACCGCCCCAGATATGCTCACCGTGATCGTAAAAGATCTCGGAACATGGACCACAAGGTCCTGTATCACCCATCTGCCAGAAGTTATCTGACTCGTAAGGTTTACCGCCTTCTTTATCTCCGATACGAATAATACGATCTGCTGGTATGCCAATCTGCTTATTCCAGATATCAAAAGCTTCATCATCGGTCTGATAAACGGTAACTAAAAGACGCTCTTTTGGCAGTTTTAAAACGTCAGTCAAAAACTCCCAAGCAAATTTGATCGCATCTTCTTTGAAGTAATCGCCAAAACTAAAGTTGCCCAGCATTTCAAAAAAGGTGTGGTGACGAGCTGTGAAACCCACATTCTCTAGGTCGTTGTGTTTACCACCTGCTCGTACGCAACGCTGTGCCGTTACCGCACGCGTATAAGAACGTTTTTCGATGCCTAGGAAACAATCTTTAAATTGGTTCATTCCTGCATTAGTAAATAGCAGTGTCGGATCGTTATGAGGAACTAACGATGAACTGTCTACAATTTGGTGTCCTTTTGATTCAAAGAACGAGAGGAACGCGCGACGAACCTCATCAGTGCTCATATACATGCAGCTCTTCCTAGAATACTCAAGTGAAATTTTCGCCATATTGTAAAGCAAGGAATTCTGTTCGCCTAGTTTTCTTACAGAAAAGACGCAATTCGTATTAGGGAAATGAAAAAAAAGTCGTTTAGGTCGACGAAATTATGATTCTTCAGGGGTTAAAGCATATTGGATTTGGTCAAAATCAAAGCCACGGTATTGTAAAAACCGCACTCGTTTTGCGTACTCTTTTTGATCAACTGACTCCATGACACGATATTTTTTTACTGCCGATGTTTTGGCCAATTCATACCAGTCAACATCAATACTGCCCAATGCCAACTCAATATCATTTTCAGAGACTCGTTTCTGTTTCAGTTCCTGTCGAATACGCCGTTCACCGTGTCCTTTGGATATATGCTGCCGAATCTGACTTTGCGCATATCGAACATCATCAATATACCCTAAGTTATGGCAGTAGGAGATGGCTTCTTCGACTTCTTTTTCTGTATACCCTTTAAGCCGAAGCTTTTGGTTGAGTTCATATTCGCCATGATCTCTGCGACTAAGATGCTGTAAAGCAGAATCCTTACAGCTTATTTTTTGCTGAGGAAAGTACATATGAATAACCTTGGTGATTTTTGCATACCGTCTTTAAAAACAACAAAGCCCTGTAATAACAGGGCTCTATATCAACCAATAAGCTATTAAAACTCTTCTGGTTGCTCAGGAACAGCGCCAAACTCAGCTTCTTCCTCTTTAATTTCCGCTGGGGAAAGCAACATTTCACGTAACTTGGTATCAATTGTTTTAGAAATGTCCGTATTCTCTTTCAGGAATTTACAAGCATTCGCTTTACCCTGTCCGATTTTATCACCATTATAGCTATACCAAGCACCCGCTTTTTCAACTAACTTATACTTAACGCCTAGGTCAATTAACTCACCTTCACGGTTAAAGCCTTGACCATACATAATCTGAGTATTCGCTTCTTTAAATGGCGCTGCAATTTTGTTCTTAACGACTTTAATACGAGTTTCGTTACCAACAACTTCGTCACCTTCTTTGATAGCACCAGTACGGCGAATATCCAAACGAACAGAAGCATAGAACTTAAGTGCGTTACCACCAGTAGTTGTTTCTGGGTTACCAAACATTACACCAATCTTCATACGGATCTGGTTAATGAAGATACACATACAATTAGATGCTTTTAGGTTACCAGTTAACTTACGCATTGCCTGAGACAACATACGAGCCTGAAGACCCATATGGCTATCGCCCATCTCGCCTTCAATCTCAGCTTTAGGAGTCAAAGCCGCCACTGAGTCTATAACCATAACATCGACAGCACCAGAGCGAGCTAGGGCATCACAGATTTCTAAAGCTTGTTCACCTGTATCAGGCTGAGATACCAATAATTCTTCAATATTAACGCCAAGTTTTTTCGCGTACACAGGATCAAGAGCATGCTCAGCATCAATAAAGGCACAAGTCTTACCTTCACGCTGTGCTGCAGCAATCAGCTCAAGCGTTAATGTTGTTTTACCTGATGATTCAGGACCGTAGATTTCTACGATACGTCCCATTGGTAAACCACCAGCACCAAGAGCGATATCTAAAGACAGAGAACCGGTAGAAATAGTTTCAACATCCATTGCACGGTTGTCGCCAAGGCGCATGATAGAGCCCTTACCGAATTGCTTTTCTATCTGTCCAAGGGCCGCAGCCAGCGCTTTTTGTTTGTTCTCGTCCATTACTTTCTCCAGACTGTCACTTATTTATTATGTGAACGTGTGAATTCATTTAAATCATTTACGGGTAATTATACTGTAGATTCATACAGTGTCTATAGCTGTGTGAAAATTTCTTAGTCACTAAGAATAATGATCCTGAAGCGTTTTTAAAGCATGAAAAACCGCTTGTTTCCGAACTTGTGCTCTGTCTCCTGGAAAAACCAACGTTTCAACACACTTCCATCCATCCGTATTTTCCCAGCAAAAACAGACTGTTCCTACTGGTTTTTCGGCTGAGCCACCTGCAGGACCTGCAATTCCGCTAATCGCAACAGCAACGGTGGCTAATGAATGTTTCAACGCGCCAGAGGTCATCTCTTCAACGATTGGTTCGCTGACAGCACCGTAGCTGTCTAATGTTGCTTTATTTACACCCAGCATTTGCTGTTTTGCTTCGTTACTGTATGTCACAAAAGCTCGATCAAACCACTCTGAGCTTCCTGCAATATCGGTGATTGCCGCAGCGACACCACCACCCGTACAAGATTCAGCACTACATAAAACGGCGTTATGCTGTTTAAGTCTTTGTCCTACTGTATAGCTGAGTTGCTCTAGCTCTAGCTCTCTTTCCATTACTCTTTCCTAAGCACTATTTCAGTTTGGTCTCGTTCATCCACCAGTCCCCATGTTATACCCAGATGATAACCCACTATCAATGCTCCATTTTGAGTCCGCAAAAGAGGACTGAGGTCACATAAAACCATCTCAACTTACATAAAACAAGCAAATGAGACCTCATACTCACTCACATTTATAATGACCAACTAGACTGAAATTTAATCAATTAATTCTAATTACAAGATTTTAGAGATAAAACGTCAGTCAATAATCAAAATGTATGCCCTTTTCATTGTATTTCAGTCTTTTTGGCTTTCGTTTCGTCTCGTCGCTCAAATTTATAGTCAGGGCGGAAGTTGTTAATACTTCCGCTGATAAAAACAGCAGCCCTTATCGTAAAGGATAGAACGATGAAACGAACCACGATTTTAACTGGACTAGCGCTAGCTGGTAACGCTCTTTTCCCCTTGTCATCCTACGCAGCTACCGTGGAATACTGGACGACTCAGACTCAGTCAGATCGACTTCAATCGCTTGAAGTTATGGCCGATGTGTTCGAAGCATTTCACCCCGATGTGGATGTAAAGGTTGTCGCCATTGACGAAAACGATGTCCCGAAACAAATCGCAGCTGCTGCCGCCTCAAATACTTTACCGAATGTTATAGAGGTCGGCTCTAATTTATCTCTAGCCTTCGCCAGACAAGGAATTATTGATTTAAAAGCAACAACCGAAGTCGTCGAAAACATTGGTAAATCACGTTTTTATCAAGGTGCGCTGAAGTTAGTTGAAGACCCAGAAAAACAAGAGTACGTTGCTGTTCCTTATCGTGGCTGGGTTCAAGGAATTTGGTATCGAGCCGACTGGTTCAAAAAAGCGGGATTAGAGCCACCGACAACATGGGAAAATATAGAAAAGGCAGCAAAGTATTTCTATAAACCAGACGAGAACCAATACGGCATTTTGATCGGTACAAAAGCGGATAGCTATGCAGAGCAAGTGTATACGCAATTTGCCCTTTCAAACGACGCGCCACTGTTCAATAAAGAAGGTCAATTGATATTTGATTCTAAAAATCAAAAAGAGACTCTCGATTTCTACAAACGGTTAGCTCAATACAATCCACCCGGTCCACAAACTTGGCGTGCGCGAGATTACTATCTGCAAGGTAAGTTGGCTATGTTCTTCTACTCAACTTACATCATGGACGATCTGGCGCTTGCTGAAGAAGCGGCCAGTTCTCTCGGTAGCGAAAACTTCTCAGAACTCAAGGGCGCAGCCTTTGATCCTGAATTGGTCAAAAATACGCGACTGGCCCCGACCATCACACATAAATCCCCCTCAACATTCGGCACGTTAAACGGATTTTCTGTAATGGCAAATCAAAGCCCTGATGATCTAAAAGCCAGTAAAGCCTTCATTGAATATATGAACGAAAAAGATCAGGTCGTGGCCTATTCACATATGGCTGTAGGCGGTCATTTACCCATGCTAAAGGACATCGCTCAGTCCGACGAGTTTATGGATGATCCGAAAGGGATCTTTAAACGTTATGGCAAAGAGTCCGTAAAAGAGATTGTCGCGGGTTTTGAAAACATTAAAAACTTTGCCATTGTCGATGGTAAAGCATTTCCCAAGGCAGGAGAAATCTTCTCTAAACAGATCATTCCAAGAATGATCTATAAAGCAGTCATTGAAGGAGAGGATACCCAAAAATCTCTCGACTGGGCTGAAACCGAAATGAATAAAATTGTTGATAAATAAGCTTGTCATTCACTCACATCGTTATGATCCGTCGATGAGACTTCGGTCTCATCCCCACTAAAACGAGGATGAATAAAAATGACGCCTTTAGAAAAAAACGAAGCGAGACTAGGATGGCGACTGGTGTCTCCCACATTAGGGATCATAGGTTTACTGATTCTGTATCCTATTGCCTTTAATGTGTACCTGAGCTTCTTCGATGTCAGGCTTAATGGGGAAAAACATTTTATTGGTTTGGAAAACTATGCTCAGTTGCTGTCCAACCCTGATTATTATTCATCGATCGGTGCCACAACGATTTATCTGATTGGCACCGTTGCCGGAACCACGATCCTCGGATTGGCTGTCGCACTCTTAATGAAAGAGCCATTTAAAGGAAGAGGGTTAGTTAGCGCAGCAATATTGATGCCCTATTTTGCTCCCGTCATTTCCGTTGTATTTGGTTGGCAGTTTCTGTTTGATCCGGTCAATGGCGTGTTTAACTGGCTAATGGTTGATGTATTCCATCTCTGGCAATCTCGCGCCAACCTAATCGGAGATCCTTCATCAGCAGTTTGGGTCGTCATTTTATTTGATGTGTGGAAACACTTTCCAATCGCCTATTTACTGATTCTTTCCAAACTGACTTCGATACCAAATGATCAATATGAAGCTGCAGCCATTGATGGCTATGGTCCAATTGGCCGTTTCATCCATGTCACACTACCCGAAATATACTTTGTGCTCGCAACGGTCGTTATCTTACGATTAATTTGGAATCTAAACCGATTTGAAGATGTTTTTCTCTTAGCCCCTAACGTCCAAACTCTTCCCGTCTTTACGTACTACCAAGCGTTTACCGGAGTTATCGACCAAGGACTCGCCGCAGCCACGTCCGTTATTCAGTTCGCTGTCCTTTGCGTACTGATCTGGTTTTACGTTAAGAAAATACTCAAGTGGTGATAGATATGATTGGAAAAAAAACACTCACCCGTAAACTCGGTTTTTCATTTGCTCTGTTTTTTTTGGTCAGTTTCTGCCTACTTCCCTTTGCGCAGATACTTTCAACATCTTTTAAATATCAATTTGATTGGGGCAATCCTTCTCTCATTCCCCAAGCGATTAACCTCGATGCTTATAAAGAACTATTGGGATTAGGGGAACAACAAAAGGTCGAAGTACCTCCAGCAATTCAGCGTATTTTGGATAACCCCAAGTTACCCGAAGATAAAAAGCAGGCCATTCTAAAAAAATATTCGAGCAACGCAGACGTCTTCCCTTTTGGTCGATTCATGCTAAACAGCCTTCTTCTATCTGCCGGAGCCGCTTTGTTCTCACTTGTAATGGCAGTAATGGGAGCCTACGCCATCAGTCGGTTACGTTTTAGTGGTCAGGTCGTTGTGCAGCGCTCCGTTTTATTCGTTTATATGGTCGGTGGTGTACTGCTCATGGTTCCACTGTACCAAATGGCCGTCAATATCGGTCTAGCATCGAGTTTGTGGGGTAGCCTTTTCTGTTTATTTATTATTTATATTGTTCAAACGCTCCCCGTTGCACTGTATATGCTGGGCAACTACTTCCGTACCATTCCGTTTGCTTTAGAGGAGGCGGCGATGATGGATGGCTACTCAAGAAAAGAAGCTATCTGGAAAATTGTTCTTCCTCTATCTTTACCAATGCTCGCTACCGTATTTATGTACTGTTTTATTATTGGTTGGAATGAGTACCTTTTTGCATCGGTATTCCTTAAACAGTTTAAAGAGTTCTATACCCTCCCACTGGCTTTACAAGAATTATTCGTTTCTAAAAACGCTATTTGGGATCGGATCATGGCAGCCTCCATCCTCACATTATTACCTATCGTCGTTTGCTTTCTCTTTGCGATGAAACATATGGACAGCGGCAAAACCGAAGGCGGAGTAAAAGGATAAGTTATGGCAGCAATTTCTCTACGTAATATTGTAAAAAACTATGGCGACACCAAAGTTGTTAAATCGATTGATTTGGAAATAGAAAACGGTGAATTTGTTGTTCTTGTCGGGCCTTCAGGTTGCGGAAAATCCACTACCTTAAGAATGATTGCAGGTCTTGAAGCTCCGACATCAGGTGAGATACAAATCGGCGATCGCATAGTCAATGACATCGAACCTCAGCATCGTAACATTGCGATGGTATTTCAAAATTACGCGCTTTACCCACATAAGACCGTTGAAGAAAATATTGTCTTTGCACTCCGCCGCTTAAAAATGCCTGAGTCTGAAATACAACGCAGACTTCAGGAAGTCGCGAAAATATTAAAATTAGAGGATTATCTGAAACGAAAACCAGCCGATCTTTCCGGTGGACAACGACAAAGGGTTGCGATGGGACGTGCGATTGTGCGTGATGCCGATTGCTTTCTATTTGACGAACCCCTATCCAATCTTGATGCCAAACTTCGCAACCATATGCGTACAGAGATCGCCCAGATACATCATAAGTATGGACTGACGAGCGTTTATGTAACTCATGATCAAATTGAAGCCATGACGCTGGCAGACAAAGTCGTGGTTTTGAAGGATGGAATCATCGAACAAGTCGGTTCTCCAATGGAGATATACCTCAATCCTAACAATGTCTTTGTAGCGACGTTTATCGGTTCACCTTCAATGAATATTCTCGACGGAACCTTATTCAGTGAACACCTTCAATTAGGTCCATACCTTCTTCCCAGAGAACGCCTGACTAGTGTTCATTTTTCGGATCCCATATCTGACACGGGGAAACCGGTTAAAGTAGGAATTCGTCCGGACTTTTTTAACGATAAATCCTTTTTCTCTGGTGGTGACGAGAGCTTTGATTTCGACAAAATAGATGTAGCCCTAGTTGAACCTATGGGATTTGATAAGGAAATACTATTCTCTATCGGCAACGCCAATGTCAAAGCCAGACTCGATCTACGCTCAACAGTAAAAAGAGGGGACAGCATCGATCTAGTGGTGGATCTATCGCAGGTTTTACTCTTTGATGCTGAAACAGAAAAAAGACTATAAAGAGAAATTTACCGAACTAAATTGCTCATCTGCATTGGGGTTTGTTATTCTAGCGCGATTATTTTCGTCTAGCTGACATTTCAAGGGTTATTGGTGTGAAATAACATTTATCCATCAGTAACGATATATTGACTTACTAAGACTCCCATGACAAAAAGCGCGCTAAAGACGTCTGACTCTGACGTTAAACATACACCGATGATGCAGCAATACCTCAAGCTAAAAGCAGAGAATCCTGACATTCTGCTGTTTTATCGTATGGGGGACTTTTATGAGCTCTTTTATGATGATGCCAAAAGAGCCTCTCAACTACTCGATATATCATTAACAAAACGAGGTCAATCAGCAGGTTCACCAATCCCAATGGCGGGAGTGCCATTCCATGCGGTTGAAGGGTATCTCGCTAAGCTGGTTCAATTAGGTGAGTCGGTAGCAATCTGTGAGCAAATTGGTGATCCAGCAACAAGTAAAGGTCCAGTTGAACGCAAAGTCGTCCGTATTGTCACTCCAGGTACAGTAACGGATGAAGCGCTACTATCTGAACGACTCGACAACCTGATTGCGGCAATCTATGAGCACGATGGATCGTTCGGCTATGCAACACTGGATTTAACGTCAGGACGTTTTCAGTTATCTGAGCCGAGCAGCGAAGAAGCCATGGCGGCAGAACTGCAACGCACATCCCCTAAAGAACTGCTTTTCCCTGAGGATTTCCCTTCCGTTCGCTTGATGGAAACACGCAAAGGAAATCGTCGTCGCCCAGTGTGGGAGTTTGAAATTGATACGGCCAGACAACAGCTGAACCAGCAGTTTGGTACCAAAGATTTAGTCGGTTTTGGTGTTGAAAAGGCGCATTTAGGTTTATGTGCTGCGGGTTGCCTTATCCAATATGTGAAAGACACCCAGCGTACAGCTCTACCCCATATTCGTTCACTTACTTACGATCGACAGGACGATTCTGTCATCCTCGATGCAGCAACACGACGTAATTTAGAAATCACCCACAATCTCGCTGGCGGAACGGAAAATACGCTTGCATCCATACTAGATTATTGTGCAACGCCTATGGGAAGCCGGATGCTTAAACGCTGGCTTCATCAGCCAATGCGTTCGAGAAAGGTTCTAAACCAACGGCTTGATTCCATAACTGAGATCATTGACTCAAGTGCTTTCGCAGACTTACATCCTATACTCAAACAGGTCGGTGACATTGAGCGTATTCTGGCGCGACTTGCACTACGATCGGCTCGGCCAAGAGATTTAGCCCGACTACGCTTTGCACTTGAACAACTTCCTGAATTGGCGCAACAGTTGTCTGGTGTTCAGGAAGATTATTTGCGTAATTTGGCGAAAGACTGTCAGCCAATGGATGACGTTTATCAGTTATTGCAAGACTCTATCATCGAAAATCCTCCGGTCGTCATTCGTGATGGTGGTGTCATTGCTCCCGGCTACAACGCCGAACTTGATGAATGGCGAGATTTAGCCAATGGCGCAACTGAATACCTGGAAAAACTCGAAGCAGACGAAAAGGATCGTCATGGCATTGATACACTGAAAGTAGGTTATAACAATGTACATGGATTCTATATTCAGGTAAGCCGCGGTCAGAGCCATCTGGTACCACCACATTATATCCGTCGTCAGACGCTCAAAAATGCTGAACGCTACATCATCCCTGAGCTAAAAGAACATGAAGACAAAGTGCTTAACTCTAAATCGAAAGCGCTGGCATTGGAAAAGCAGCTTTGGGAGCAGTTATTTGATTTATTACTACCCCATCTTGAGCAGTTGCAAACCTTAGCATCATCCCTATCTCAGTTAGATGTGTTACAAAGCCTCGCCGAGCGCGCCGATGCATTGCAATACTGTCGTCCCCAGTTGACCGAAGAACCTGGTATTGAAATAAAAGCGGGTCGTCACCCCGTTGTTGAGCAAGTATTGGATGAACCGTTTATATCCAACCCGATATCTCTTCATCCGGATCGTCGTATGTTAATTATTACCGGCCCTAATATGGGCGGTAAATCAACCTATATGCGTCAGACAGCACTCATTACCCTACTCGCTCATATTGGTAGCTACGTACCTGCAGACTCAGCGCGAATTGGGTCTGTGGATCGCATTTTTACCCGAATCGGTGCTTCGGATGATCTCGCTTCTGGCCGCTCTACCTTTATGGTTGAAATGACCGAAACAGCGAATATTTTGCATAATGCTACGGCGAAAAGTTTGGTTCTAATGGATGAAATTGGTCGTGGCACCAGTACCTATGATGGACTTTCTCTTGCCTGGGCAAGCGCAGAGTGGTTAGCCTCAAAAATCGGTGCTCTTACACTATTTGCAACACACTATTTTGAACTGACTGAACTACCCAGCTTACTGCCGAATCTTGTCAACGTTCATCTTGATGCAATTGAGCATGGTGAAGATATCGCCTTCATGCATACGGTTCAGGAGGGCGCGGCAAATAAATCGTACGGACTTGCTGTAGCCGGATTAGCAGGCGTCCCCAAAACAGTCATTACCAACGCACGTAAAAAACTGGCTCAGTTAGAACAGTCAACCAAAGAAATTGCGACGACGAGTCAAGCATCAGGAAATAAACTGAAAGACGAACATCAACTGAGTTTGATCCCCGAGCACAGTGAAGTTGAACTTGCCCTTGAACAAATTGATCCTGATGATCTTTCTCCACGCCAAGCTCTAGAAGCTCTTTATCGCCTAAAGCATATGCTGAAGTAAGGCGATTAAAACAAAAAAGGCACGAACATTTCGTGCCTTTCTTCTATTTATAACAGCGTCTGAGTTTATGCTTCAATCTCGAAGTCAAACAATGACTCCATACTCAAACCCTGTTTCATTAGGATTTCTCTCAAGCGGCGTAGCCCTTCGACCTGAATTTGTCTTACGCGTTCACGTGTTAATCCGATTTCGTGTCCGACTTCTTCAAGAGTTGATGGCTCATATCCCAACAAACCAAAACGACGAGCTAATACTTCTTTTTGTTTTGGATTTAACTCATCTAACCAATCGATCAAAGACGTTTTAATGTCTGTGTCTTCAGTAGAGAATTCTGGATCGTACTGGATCGAATCAGGAATAATGTCGAGTAGCGCTTTGTCACCATCCCCGCCGATAGGAGTATCAACGGAGCTAATACGCTCATTCAGACGAAGCATTTTACTCACATCATCAACAGGCTTGTCGAGTTCAAATGCGATCTCTTCTGCTGTTGGTTCATGATCAAGCTTTTGAGACAGTTCACGAGCTGTACGTAAGTAAATGTTAAGTTCTTTAACCACGTGAATTGGAAGACGAATTGTACGAGTCTGGTTCATCAGAGCACGTTCGATCGTTTGGCGAATCCACCAGGTAGCATAAGTAGAGAACCGGAAGCCTCTTTCTGGATCAAATTTTTCTACAGCACGAATTAGGCCTAGATTACCTTCTTCGATGAGATCCAACAGAGCAAGTCCGCGATTAGAGTATCGACGTGAGATTTTAACAACTAAACGTAAGTTACTCTCAATCATTCGTTTACGAGCTGCTTCATCGCCTCGTAACGCACGTCTTGCGTAAAGAATTTCTTCTTCGGCGGTTAAAAGTGGAGAAAAACCGATTTCGCCTAAGTATAGTTGAGTCGCATCTAAGGTTTTATTTGACGCATCAAACTCTTCGCGAAGTTCTGCATCGGTAGTAGTAGAAGATGTGTTGGAAGAAAGTTCTTCATCCGAAGCATTGTAATCAAAGTCTTGTGCTTCGTTTTCGTAATCGAAGTTATTGTCTTTCTTGATTGCTGAATTACTCTTACTCATAACGCCTCCCCCCGGCGAGTTTAGTAAGACATTACTGCTTTTAATGTCGCTACATGACTCTATTTGAGATTGTTACGGTAAATAGTGAGCTGGATTCACTGATTTACCTTGGTAACGTATTTCAAAATGTAATCGGACACTGCTTGTACCTGAGCTACCCATAGTAGCTATTTTTTGTCCGGCTTTAACACTTTGACCTTCTTTTACTAGTAACCGCTCGTTGTGTGCATATGCACTTAAGAATTTATCGTTGTGCTTGACGATAATTAGGTTTCCATATCCTCGAAGAGCATTACCAGAGTAAACAACTGTTCCTGCGGCTGCTGAAACAATACTTTGTCCTCTTCTCCCAGTGATATCGATTCCTTTATTACCCTGATCACCCGACGAAAAACTCTTTAATAATCTCCCTTTCGTTGGCCACAACCAGTTTTTAATCTTACTATTGCCTATCTGTGATTTTGTTAAACTTTTATTAACATTTTCTTTACTTATGGATTCACCATACCCTTTTGATTTTGAAGATTCAACACTTTTAACTGCAGATTTTTTAACCTCATCATGTTTATTAGTTGAATTAGCTGTTTGATCCTCATATTTAGAATTTCTTATTGAGTTGTTACTTAGTTTTTGTGACGAATCTTTTACTGCCGGGGACTTACCGCGTACAGGGGGAATGTATGAGGTATGCCACAAATCGATCTTATCGCCGGGATGGATAATGTAAGGATCTTTGAGATGGTTGTAACGGATAAGGTCATTTACATCTTTATCCGTGATGTAGGCGATGTAATATAACGAGTCACCTTTTTTTACAATATAGTAACTTCCTTTATAACTTCCCCGAGCAGCAGAATGTTTTCCTGCCCGGGTTAAGTCAGATACAGGCGCTGGTCCTGTAAAAGTACAACCTGAAAGGTAAAGAGCTGAAATTATTGTTATTACTAGCCTGCCGCCATACTTCATAAATACCTACGCCAAATCACCTGCTACCAAAGGAACAAACTTAACGGTTTCGATGGCTTGTGTATCAAACTCATCGCCAATGCGTTTTATTCTGAGTAACTGCTGACTATCTTGACCGACAGGTATCACCAAACGTCCTCCATCAGCCAATTGCTGAAGTAGAACTTCCGGTACCTGCGATGCGGCGGCGGTCACAATGATGGCATCAAATGGCGCTTTCGCAGCCCAGCCTTGCCAGCCATCACCGTGCTTTAAAGAAAAGTTATAGATATCGAGCTGACGTAATCGTCTCTTCGCTTCCCATTGCAACGCTTTAATGCGCTCTACTGAATAGACATGTTCTACAAGACGAGCCAGAACAGCAGTCTGATAGCCTGATCCGGTTCCGACTTCCAGAACACGACTTTGCGAAGTCAAATTCAGCAATTGCGTCATTTTCGCCACAATATAAGGCTGAGAGATAGTCTGTCCATGACCGATCGGTAAAGCATTATTTTCATATGCCTGATGAATCATGGCTTGAGACACGAAGTGCTCTCTGGGCAGGGTGTTGATGGCATTTAGCACACTTTGATCCTCGACCCCATTTCGTTTAAGAAACTCGATCAATTTGTCAGCGTGTGGATTCAGCATAGCATCCTATCCTTTTAACCAACTGTTCATTGCATTGATTGACTCATGGGCTGTGAGATCAACCTGCATCGGTGTGATCGAAACAGAATGTCTCTCAACAGCGTGGAAATCCGTTCCACTGCCTGAATCTTGTTCTTTACCTGGAGGCCCCAACCAAAATACATCTTGTCCACGAGGATCCTTTTGTTTAATCATACTCTCAGCATGATGACGAGCTCCAAGTCGAGTTACGACCATCCCCTGCAGCATTTCATACGGTACATCCGGTATATTGACGTTCAGCAAACGGTTTGTCGGAATGGGAGAGCGTAAATGCTGCTCCACAATCTCTCGGGCCACTTTTCCAGCCGTTTCAAAATAGGTATTGCCAACAAGCGAAAACGCCACCGACTGAACACCAAGGAAATGACCTTCCATAGCAGCAGCAACCGTACCGGAGTACAAAACATCATCACCTAAATTGGCACCGTGGTTAATACCACTTAGCACGAGATCTGGCAGATCATCCTTCATTAATTCATTCAGGGCAAAGTGAACACAGTCAGTGGGTGTTCCCTGAACAGAGTATATGTTCTTCGAGATCTCAGATACTCTCAAAGGATTCTCCAACGTTAATGAGTTTGATGCCCCAGACCGATTTCTGTCTGGAGCCACAATGACGATGTCAGCCAGATCTGCTAACGCACCCGCTAGTGTATGTATACCTGAAGCGTGAACGCCATCGTCATTACTCAGTAAAATTTTCATTATTTATATTCTCTTTCTACCGGAATCTCTTCTACCAACTCACGTAATATCGATGTTGCGAAACTTCCTGCATCGAGCGAAAAATTTACTATAACCTGATTATCCGAACACTGCCAATCTAAGTCTTTGGCGAATAGGGCAATATTTCGTCTGTCATGGCGCATCCGATTTCCACGGATCAGTTTCATCAGATCGGGCTCCTGATCAACACAGGGTTGTTCAAGCTTAAGAGCATCATTCTGAGTGGGTAACTCATTATCACCCGCCAATGCGGCACTAATCGAGGCTTTTCCAGCAGATAATTTATTATTCCAACTAGGGACACTCTCAATATCAACCAAGACTTGCTGACCCGACTCCAGTGCAATATCACCCGAAATAAAACGGTCAAAACAGCCAGTGTCGATACGAGATGAAACAATATGATTAAAAATCCAGGAGCGCGCAGTTGACAGATACATGCTGCGTTTCGTTTGATTACGGGTACGAACATTTTCTCGTCCCCAACGACGAGCTTCCTGTAAGTTGTTCCCGTTATTCCCAAAGCGTTGCTGACCGAAGTAATTGGGCACTCCCAATTCTTTAATTCGTTCTAAACGAGCTACGACATCATTCGTATCTGTCACGTCTCTCAATGTTATATGAAATGAGTTACCACTCAGATCTCCGGGACGGAGCTTTTTATTGTGGCGAGTCACTTGCATAATTTCGATAGATGGATGACTGGATAAAAACTCAGAGAAATCCGGTGTTGAACCATCAGGAAGGTGTACACTGAGCCATTGTTCTGTGATTGCATGACGATCTTTTAATCCAGCCCAACTAACATCTTTTGACTTCACACCACATGCTTTTGCCAATTCATTCACGACGTAAGATGTATTTTCACCCGTTTTACGGATTCTGACCATCAGGTGCTCACCAGTACCCGTGAATTCAAATCCCATGTTTTCTAGAACAACAAAATCTTTTGCTTGTTCTTTGATCTTAGCTTTCGCTTTGGGTTTACCGCACAAATAGGCCAGATCAGCAAGTAAGTCACTCATATCTATTCCAAGAACTAAAAGGTTACGCTTTCATTAGCAGGACAACGGCTTCACAGGCAATACCTTCTTTTCTACCGGTAAAACCTAATCGCTCCGATGTTGTCGCCTTAACGTTTACAGATCCTAAATCACAGTTAAGATCGTCCGCAATTGCCTGACACATTGATTCAATGTAGGGTGCCATTTTAGGCGCCTGAGCAATAATCGTAATATCCGCATTACCCAGACGATATCCTGCTGCTACGACGCGTTTATATACGTCTTTAAGCAACTCACGACTATTAGCCCCTTTCCATTTATCATCCGTGTCCGGAAAATGGCGACCAATGTCTCCAGCAGCTATTGCACCCAAAAGCGCATCGCATAAGGCATGTAATGCAACATCACCGTCAGAGTGTGCTAATAAACCCTGCTCATAAGGGACTGAAACTCCACCAATAATAACTGGGCCTTCGCCACCAAATTTATGCACGTCAAAACCGTGACCTATCTTAAACATCGTTTAGCCTTTATCGCGTGTTAAGTAAAATTCCGCCAGACTCAGATCTTCTGGCTGAGTTATTTTCAAATTATCCATTCGCCCTGTCACCAGTCTCGGACTCAGTCCAAGCCACTCCATCGCAGAGGCTTCATCGGTTACGGCAACCTTGTGAAATAATGCCTGCGTAAGTGCTTCTTTGAGCTGTTCAGAACGAAACATTTGTGGCGTTAAAGCGTGCCACAAAGAAGATCGATCAATCGTTTGATCAATATCCTGCTTTGCATTACTGCGCTTCATTGTATCTCTCACAGGAGCGGCAAGTATGGCACCAACAGGATGCTCAGTTGCTTCGGTAATTAAGCGGGAAATATCGGACAGTTCAACGCAAGGTCGAGCCGCATCATGAACCAATACCCAATGGGAAGGAGAATTATCGACCACATAGGTCAGAGCATTTAAAACAGATTGAGAACGTTCAGCTCCGCCATCAACACGAATCACATTCGGCAATTTAGCTAAAGCTAAGGAATCAAAATAAGGATCATCAATACTAATAGCGACCACAACATTTTCGATTCCAGGATGAGATAATAGCTTCTCAACCGTATGTTCTAAAATCGTTTTTCCCTGAATTTTCAAATATTGCTTTGGCTTGTCTGCTTTCATGCGAGCGCCCACACCCGCGGCAGGAACAATGGCGGTAAAACGGCTTTCCGTCATTCAGCTTTTTCCTCTTTACCTGTAATACGATAAAAGGTTTCTCCATCTTTTATCATACCCAATTCATGCCTGGCCCTTTCTTCGATTGCATCTAATCCTTGCTTAAGATCGTCAATTTCCGCATACATTTCTTTATTTCGCACCTGGAGATTGGCATTGACCTGCTTCTGAGTCTCGATTTCCACAGCAATATCTTTATAGTCAGATATGCCGTTCTTACCAACCCACAAAGTGTATTGAAGCCACCCTAAAAGTACGATTAACGTTAACGCAAAAACCCGCATAATATTCACTGTTAGTCAGACATGATGAAATCATATCAGCCATGTATCAAGAAAGTATCAAGGCTGAAAAATGGAAGCCACTTATAACATATGCCCCGGATGGGGGCGAGAAAACTGGCTGATATTCGAAGGATTATATAACGATGCTAAATAGAAACGTATGCAGAAACGAAATTAATTGAAAGGTATTTAAGGGAATCAAACGGTGATGCTAGTGCTTACGCTGCCAACATCACCCTAAATTTATGTCTGATTACGCGTAAATCCAGTACAGAAGCGCTACACCAAAAATAATGCGATAGATACCAAACGCGTTAAAGGTAAAGCGATTCAAGAATGCCAGGAAGAGTTTCATTACAAGCCAAGCAGAAATATAAGCAGTCACGAACCCAACTAAGAGCGGCATCGCCATATCACCGGTAAAATCTTGGTAATGACCCAATAAATCCAAACCACTCGCAGCAATCATAACAGGAAGAGCCAGGAGGAACGAAAACTCAGCACTGACCTTACGGCTAACACCAACCAGCAAAGCACCAACAATCGTCGAGCCTGCGCGACTGGTTCCTGGAACAAGAGCAAATACCTGGGCAATACCAATCCAGATTGCCTGTCGATACGTAATCTCGTCTAACGTATTCGACGTCGGTTTATGATCCTTAAGGAAGTGTTCAACGATAAGGAAAATAATACCGCCAATAATAAACATGATCGGTACAACAGTAATAGTAAAGAGTTCTTTTACCTGATCTTTTAAGAGAAAACCAATGGCAGCAATAGGAAGGAAAGAGATAAATACTTTTACCCAAAGCTCCATATGTTTCGGATGAAAACGCTCTTTATAGTTGGTAATGACAGCAAGGATTGCTGCTAACTGAATGATAACTTCATAGGCTTTGTTCGCATCGGTTTGCGGTAAACCCAACCATTCACTCGCAATAATCAAATGCCCTGTCGATGATATTGGTAAAAACTCGGTAATCCCCTCGATGAGACCGAGAATAACGCTTTGAAAAATATCCATGTATTTACTCTATAATTGTAGTGTTGAACCAAGGCTCGACTTTGCGGAGGACGTCTAAACCCTCTGACTTCTGCCATACCTGACGAATGGATAGACCACCATTCGGTATAACTAGTTCCGGACACAACTCAAAAAGAGGTTGAATAACAAAAGGATATTTATAAATATCATCTCTGGGAATTTGTGGTTTTTCCTGATTAACACAATCACCAAATAAAATAATATCTAAGTCTAATGTCCTGTCTTGAAATTTCTGCGCGTCAGGTTCGCGTCCCCACTTAGCCTCAATTTCTTTGAGTTGGTTCGAAAACTTTTCCATAGTAAGTGAGGTTGCTATCTCAATTATGAGATTAAAAAAACTTTTTCCGTTAAAACCGAGTGCCGGGCATTCGTAGATCGTTGAGATTGCGGTGATCTTTCCTAGTGCAGCCAACTCCTGAATTCCAGCTTCAACGTGTTTATGCTTATCAATGTTCGATCCTAAACCTACATAAGCAACGGTCATCGAGTTCCTCTCTCTATCTCAACACCAACACTCGCAGCCTGAGAAACGGCTCCAGGTTTATACAAACGTATTTTTATCCATGGCACAGAGAATTGAGATATGACTAACTCAGCCACTTCTTCCGCAACTCGTTCAACCAGCAAAAAACGGCCCTGCTCAATATGATTAATTATCGCTTCGCTCACCTGCGAGTAATCTAACGCATCTTTAAC
The DNA here is from genome assembly GCF_003856525.1 of Vibrio viridaestus. Taxonomy (GTDB): domain Bacteria; phylum Pseudomonadota; class Gammaproteobacteria; order Enterobacterales; family Vibrionaceae; genus Vibrio; species Vibrio viridaestus. Next base: position 122,758 of record NZ_RJVQ01000004.1, on the reverse strand, counting down.
ATCATCACTCTTGCCTGCTGGTCGATTGTCATGCGCCATTTCGATATCGAGAACTAATTTCTGTTTTATTTGTTGTTCCCAATCATAAACACCGATGGTGGTTATCACAGTTAATTGTTCTATAAATACTTTATCCATGAGCTCACTTCTAACAATTGTACAGGTCGGATACCTATGTTACGAAAAACACAGTACCATGTTGCATTACGCGATATCATATACTCAAACTGACCAAATATGGAAAAAGAAGCCATAATTTTTCAGCTTCAGTAGGCTATAGTCGAAAAGTACAAAGATGTACTGTGCTAAATAGAAAAGGTGTTTATGTCGCCAACCGTATTATTTCTTATTATTGGAGCTTACCTGCTGGGTTCGATTTCCAGCGCAGTCTTGATCTGTCGACTAATGCGACTCCCCGATCCACGCAGTTCAGGCTCAAATAATCCGGGGGCGACGAACGTTCTCAGAATTGGTGGGAAAAAAGCGGCCGTTCTAGTATTACTTTGCGACATGCTCAAAGGTACTATTCCTGTCTGGGGAAGCTATTTTTTGGGAATAGGTCCAATCATGTTGGGGATGATCGGTATCGCAGCTTGCCTTGGCCACATTTATCCTATCTTTTTTCATTTTAAAGGTGGTAAAGGGGTCGCAACAGCATTGGGAGCCATGGCACCAATTGGACTTGATTTGACAGGTATGATTGTCGCTACATGGTTAGCCGTTATTGGGTATTCTCGATACTCTTCGCTTGCGGCTCTCGTCTCAGTAGTGTTAGCACCTTTTTATACATGGATGATCAAACCGCACTACACCATACCCGTTGCGATGCTTTGCTGTTTGATCATCTTTCGCCACCACACCAATATTAAGCGGCTCCTAGATGGTTCGGAGCCCAAAGTTGGCGAAAAAAAGCCCGTTAGCTCTTAACTGTAAATGTTAGAAAAGAAACGCTCTAACGTTTCGGTCACCAAATGGGGCTGTTCAACGGAGCTGATATGTCCAGCCTGAGGAATGATGACTAACTCACTCCCCGATATAAGATCATTCATTAAATACGATTCTAATACTGGTCTTGGATTATCTTCCGACCCAACCAGTATCAATGTCGGTAAAGCGAATTTTTCGACTTCATCACACATATCTCTGCGGCCAAAAATCATCTTTCCAATCTCTGCAATTTCCGTCGTTTTGTCGCCTGAAATAGTCTCTAAGTAAGAGCGAAATGCGGCAACATAATCCATTTTTAACTCAACACTTTGACGACTAAAAAATATTGGCACCACTTGCTCCAACATAGCCGGTGGAATCGATTTATTGGCAGTGATGGTGTTCAACATTGCAAAATATTTATTGTGATTCACTTCAGGCTCAAGGCCGACGAAGGTATCAGCCAAAACCAACGACTTAACTCGATGCGGCACAAGAGCCACTAATTCAGCCCCCCACATTCCACCAACAGATAAACCAACAATAGAAAACTGCTCTATATTCAGATGATCCATTAAAAGAATCATGTGATTAGCATAGTCAGTCAAATTGCTCATAGAACTAGGATGAAAGTCGGACTGACCATGCGCCCAAAAATCAGGCACGATGCAACGGTATTGCTGACTCAGCACATCGATTTGAGCGCGCCACATTTCTGAGTCCCACAGATAACTATGACCGAAAAGTAAAACCTCACCGTCACCGACATCGAGATAGTGCATCGATTTATCATCGATTTTAAACATTGGCATTAGATGTTCTCTTCCTTTTGTTATCGTATTGGCTGTAGTTGATCAATTGGCCAACGAGGAATGGCCTGAATCGCTAAATCTGCAGTCTCGCCACTTTTGAGTCTTTGCATACCAGCATAGGCAATCATAGCCCCATTGTCGGTACAAAACTCAGTGCGTGGATAATAAACATCGCCGCCTATTCTCTTGGCTAGTGTCGCTAAAGATTCTCGCAGTTGTTTATTTGCACTGACTCCCCCAGCGATAACGATTCTCTTCAGACCTGTCTGTTCTAGAGCTCTCTTACATTTGATGACTAAGGTATCGCACACGGCTTCTTGAAAGGCGTAGGCAATATCCGCTCGAGTTTGTTCGTCATTATCATTCGCAGCAATCGTGTTAGCAGTGAATGTCTTTAATCCAGAGAAACTCATGTCTAAACCAGGTCTATCAGTCATCGGGCGAGGGAACTTAAAGCGCCCAGGTGTGCCCTTTTCAGCTAGTTTCGCCAGTAATGGTCCACCAGGATAATCAAGACCCATCAATTTCGCCGTTTTATCAAAAGCTTCTCCAGCAGCATCATCGATTGATTCGCCCAAGATGCGGTATTCACCAATACCACGCACTTCAACCATCATGCTGTGACCGCCAGAGACCAATACAGCAACAAATGGAAATTCTGGCGGATTATCTTCAAGCATAGGAGCAAGCAAATGTCCTTCCATATGATGAACAGGAACCGCAGGTACATTCCATGCATACGCGAGACTACGCCCGATGGTAGCTCCCACTAATAAAGCACCAATCAAACCAGGTCCTGCGGTGTATGCCACGCCATCGATATCACTTGGTGTACAATTCGCCTCTTTTAGCGCTGCACGAATTAAAGGAATCGTCTTTTTAACATGATCTCGGGAAGCCAATTCTGGTACAACACCACCATAATCAGCGTGTAATTTAATTTGGCTATATAACTGATGAGAAAGAAGCCCTTTTTCATCATCGTAAATTGCGACGCCTGTTTCATCACAAGACGTCTCGATACCTAAAATACGCATATTAGTCTCAGAACGCTTCGCACATGACTTTAAAATTGGCGCCATGTTACCTCGCCTTACGCTGACAAACAAATTTTGCGCACGATATAATCGACAAAAGGCTTTACAAAGCACGTGGGTTCGGATTAAAATTCCGCACCATTTTTGATCTCGCTGGCGAAGAACCAAGCAAGCCATGTGCTTCCTTAGGATATGAAAGCCGGCATTAATGAATAACCCCCGAGGTGAAAGGCATATGCCAGTAGTTAAAGTACGTGAAAACGAACCGTTCGACGTTGCACTACGTCGTTTCAAGCGCTCTTGCGAAAAAGCAGGTATCCTTTCTGAAGTGCGTCGTCGTGAGCACTATGAAAAACCTACTACAGTTCGCAAACGCGCTAAAGCAGCAGCTCAAAAGCGTCACGCTAAGAAGCTAGCTCGCGAAAACGCTCGTCGCGTTCGCCTATACTAATAACTATTCCAGACAGGAACTAAGTTATGGCTCTGATTGATAATCTCAAAGAAGAGCAAAAATTAGCGATGAAAGCCAAGGATAAACCACGCCTTGGCACTATTCGTTTGGCTCTTTCAGCGATTAAACAGCGCGAAGTCGATGAGAAAATTACTCTCACTGACGAAGATATCGTGTCTGTGCTGACTAAAATGGTCAAACAACGTCGCGACTCCGTTGCCCAGTACGAGTCTGCAGGTCGTCAGGATCTCGCAGATGCGGAAAGCGCTGAAATCACAGTTCTTGAGGAATTTATGCCTCAACCACTTTCTGATGAAGAAGTCGCCGCTTTGCTAGACAAAGCCATCGCTGATTCTAATGCTCAAAGCATGCAGGATATGGGTAAAGTAATGGGATTGCTTAAGCCGCAGATCCAAGGGCGTGCGGATATGGGTAAAGTTAGCGGTTTAGTGAAAGCTAAACTCGGTTAATTTACTCCTCCAAATTACAGCAAGCCGTGCTATCCTCAGGTGTGCACGGCTTGTTTGTATCTATCGTAACTGTATTTGTTTTTCTTTTTGGGTTTTATGGCTGGACACATCCCTAGAACATTTATCGATGATTTACTCGCTCGACTTGATATTGTCGACGTCATCGACGCTCGCGTGAAACTTAAAAAGAAAGGAAAAAACTATTCAGCTTGCTGCCCTTTCCACAATGAGAAAACGCCATCTTTTAGCGTAAGTCAGGAAAAACAGTTCTACCACTGTTTTGGTTGTGGTGTTCATGGTAACGCCATCGACTTCATGATGGAGTATGAACGACTCGACTTCGTTGAAGCTATCGAAGAGCTCGCCTCTTATTTAGGATTAGAAGTTCCCAGAGAGCAGCGCTCTTCTTCTGGCTATAACTCCAATCAACCACAAGCAAACAAAGAACAGAAGCGCTCTCTCTATGACCTCATGGAAAGCGTTGCGAAGTTTTATTCTCAGCAATTAAAAAAATCGTCCAGTAAAGTAGCAATTGATTACCTTCGTGATCGCGGCCTTTCAGGAGAAATTGCTCAGAAGTTTGGAATCGGCTATGTGGTTGATGAATGGGATACTGTTCTAAAAGAATTTGGTAAGCAGAAAGCCACGCAGGACATGCTTTTGAGTGGCGGATTGCTAATAGAAAACGATCAGGGCAGGCGCTATGACCGCTTCCGTGGTCGTGTGATGTTTCCGATTCGTGATCGCCGTGGCCGAGTAATTGGTTTTGGGGGTCGCGTTATAGGTGATGGTACACCAAAGTACCTCAATTCACCTGAAACACCTATTTTTCATAAAGGCAAAGAGCTTTATGGCCTATATGAAGTTTTACAAGCACATCGTGAGCCTCAACAAATACTGGTGGTTGAGGGTTACATGGATGTGGTTGCTCTTGCGCAGTATGGGGTTGATTATTCTGTTGCATCGTTGGGCACATCAACGACCGGAGATCACCTTCAGCTTCTGTTCCGTCAAACACCAACCGTTGTCTGCTGTTATGACGGTGATAGAGCAGGACGCGATGCTGCATGGAGAGCATTAGAAAATGCTCTTGGCTACCTAAAAAGTGGTCATGTGCTAAAATTTCTATTTCTTCCCGATGGAGAAGATCCGGACAGTTATATTCGAAAGTACGGTAAAGAGGCCTTTGAACAACAGGTTCAAAATGCTCAGCCACTGTCTAAATATCTTTTTTCTCACCTACTGTCACAAGTAGATGTCGGGAATCCTGAGGGTAAAGCTGCATTGGAAGCTCTCGCATTACCTCTCATTTATAAGATTCCAGATGAGTCGCTACAGGATCAGCTACTCCAAGTATTGGAACAAAAAACTGGGGTTTATAAGAAACCTAAATTAAGACAAGAAGATAAGCCGAAAAATCAGCCTCATAGAGAGATTAAACGGACGCCAATGAGAGAAGTTATCGCTTTGCTTTTGCAAAATCCGAGCTATTCTCAAAAGGTACCCGATCTATCTAGCGTAGCATCACTCACGATACCAGGGCTGAATTTATTAATTGAGGTACTTGAAAAGTGTCTAAATTATCCCCATGTTTCAACAGGCCAGTTACTTGAACATTGGCGAAATAGCCAAAACGAAGCGCTTCTTTCTCGCTTAGCAAGCTGGGATATCCCGCTTGTCGATGATAATCAGGAAGACATATTTTTAGACTCGTTGGACAAAATATTAGCTCAATGTGTTGAAAAACAAATTGAAAATCTGCAGGCAAAAGAACGAAGTGTCGGTTTATCAGCCGATGAAAAAAGGGAGCTTCTTGCGTTAATGCTCGACTTGAAAGCGTAACCCTAATTCTGTAGTCAGCAATTGATACATTTGTTATAATACGTGGTTTGCATTTAGCAACCATTTCCGTCACCAAGAATTGAAGTTGGATACCGTCTATGGATCAAAATCCGCAGTCACAGCTAAAACAACTTGTCCTTAAGGGCAAAGAACAAGGCTATCTGACCTACGCCGAAGTCAATGACCACCTACCAGCAGAAATAGTCGATTCTGAACAGGTAGAAGACATTATTCAGATGATTAATGACATGGGTATTAAGGTAGTAGAGACTGCCCCAGATGCCGATGATCTTTCTTTAAACGACGACGCCAATATTACTGATGAAGATGTAGCAGAAGCTGCAGCTGCCGCCCTTTCCAGTGTCGAAAGTGAAATAGGTCGTACAACAGATCCTGTCCGCATGTATATGCGTGAAATGGGTACTGTTGAGCTTTTGACTCGTGAAGGCGAGATCGATATCGCTAAGCGTATCGAAGAAGGTATTAATCAGGTTCAAAGCTCCGTTGCTGAATATCCAGGAACCATTCCTTATATTCTTGAGCAATTTGACAAAGTACAAACAGAAGAACTTCGCTTAACGGATCTAATCTCCGGTTTTGTCGATCCAGATGCAGATGAAACCACTGCACCAACAGCCACTCACATCGGTTCAGAGTTAACTGGTTCAGACCTTGAAGATGACGAAATGTCGATCAAAGGCAAAAAAGATGACCAGAAAAAAGACGACGACGATGATAGTGATGAGGATGACGACGAAGATAGCGATGACGATAGTGATGATGACGACAGCGAAGAAGAAGTCGGAATCGATCCAGAGCTAGCTCTGGAGAAATTCAATGAGCTTAGAACTCGCTTCCAGAACTATCAAGTAGCTTTACAGGAAAGCGGCGAGCTATCTACTGAGGCGAATGCAGCTTCAGATCAGGTGCTTGATATTTTCCGTGAGTTTCGTTTAACACCAAAGCAGTTCGATCATTTAGTTGATTCACTTCGTCAATCAATGGATCGCGTTCGTACTCAAGAGCGTTTGATCATGAAACACGTTGTTGAATACGGCAAAATGCCGAAGAAATCATTCATTGCTCTATTCACTAACAATGAATCAAGCGAAGAATGGTTAAACACTGTTTTGGCATCAGACAAGCCATACGCAGAGAAGATTCGTGGTAACGAAGAAGAAATTCGTCGCTCAATTCAGAAACTGCAGGCAATCGAAGAAGAAACTCGACTAAGCGTAAACCGCATCAAAGATATCAGCCGTCGCATGTCAATTGGCGAAGCAAAAGCTCGTCGTGCGAAGAAAGAGATGGTTGAAGCGAACTTACGTCTGGTTATCTCTATTGCGAAAAAATACACCAACCGTGGTTTACAATTCCTCGATCTAATTCAGGAAGGTAACATCGGTCTGATGAAAGCCGTAGATAAATTTGAATACCGTCGTGGTTACAAATTCTCGACTTATGCAACATGGTGGATCCGTCAGGCAATCACTCGTTCAATCGCTGACCAGGCACGTACAATTCGTATCCCTGTTCATATGATTGAAACGATCAATAAGCTAAACCGTATCTCTCGTCAAATGCTTCAGGAAATGGGCCGTGAACCATTACCGGAAGAATTGGCAGAACGTATGGCTATGCCAGAAGACAAAATCCGTAAAGTGCTTAAGATTGCTAAAGAGCCAATCTCAATGGAAACACCTATTGGCGATGACGAAGATTCGCATCTAGGTGACTTTATTGAAGATACAACGTTGGAGTTGCCGTTAGACTCAGCAACATCAACAAGTCTTCGCTCAGCAACAAGAGATGTATTGGCTGGCTTAACACCACGTGAAGCTAAAGTCCTGCGTATGCGTTTTGGTATCGACATGAACACTGACCACACTCTAGAAGAAGTTGGTAAGCAGTTCGACGTTACTCGTGAACGTATTCGTCAGATTGAAGCGAAAGCACTGCGTAAACTACGTCACCCAAGCCGCTCAGAAACTCTTCGCAGCTTCTTGGATGAATAACAAAGTTTATTCTGCACAAAAGGTGAGCAATTGCTCACCTTTTTTGTATCAATAGGTTTAAGTGAATAAATTATAAGCGGAATTAGCCTCTATCTAGGCTAGACAGCACTGCAAGCTTCCCCTATAATCGTCCACCTACATGGGGCCTTTAGCTCAGTTGGTTAGAGCATCCGACTCATAATCGGCAGGTCCTGGGTTCAAGTCCCGGAAGGCCCACCATATTATATAAAAAAGACTTAAGTGCTTTTGCCTTAAGTCTTTTTTATTGCCTGTTATTTTTCACTTCTCATCGTAAACGGCCAATCCTATACTGATAGTCCACACCGTTATAGCTCTAAGGACAGCACATGCTTTTTAAAGTAGAAATGATGATCAATATTCCTGATACATTACCTCAGGATGAAGTGGACAAGATTAAAGCTACTGAGAAACAATATTCTCAGAAACTGCAAAGCGAAGGCATTTGGCTGCATATATGGCGAGTCGTTGGAGAATATGCCAACGTGAGTATCTTTGATGTAAAAGACAACGAACACCTGCATGAAGTATTAACGGGGCTTCCGTTATTCCCTTATATGACGTTTACGATAACCCCACTGTGCAGTCACCCTTCAGCTATTAAATAAATGGTTTACTAAGCAGGTAACTTATCTTCTCTTGGGGTTTCTTTGAATAGCCGCTTGTATTCGCGATGAAATTGGGACGGGCTGGTGTAGCCAACCATCCTTGCGGCTTCATTCACCCTTCGACCTTCTAACTGAATCAACTCACGAGCTCGATTTAAACGCACCTTTTTAATGTACTGCAATGGCGATTCCATCGTCACGCTGCGAAAAGCCAAATGGAACGCTGACACGCTCATATTGGCTTCCTTCGCCAATTCATTCACCGTGAGGTTTCGACTGTAGTCCTGATGTACTCGAGCTAAGACATTAGCAACCCTTGAATAGTGCCCCTCTTTAGATGCTAATTCGAATAGCACATATCCTGCTTTACTGATAAGAACGCGGTAAATTAGCTCTTCTAATAATGATTCACCAATGATATGAGCTTCCACCGGGTGGCATAGCGCCTTCATGATTCTGAGACAGGTATCCTCCATCTCCTTGGACATCGACACCGAGCATAAACCGCACGACTCACGATGACAATCTTGGCTCCCCGAGTGGCCTGATAACTCCAACTTGTGTACCATTTTCTGCAGTATGTGAGGTTCAATTCGAATGGATATGCCCATTAAAGGCTTGCCCTTATCTGGAATCGCTTCACATTCAATAGGGAGCGGTACACCAACGACCAGATAGTCGTTTGGGCCATAAGTTACATGGCTCTGATCAAGATAAATATTCTTCAGTCCCTGAGCGAGGATCAATACTCCAGATTGATAAAGCAGAGGTTTACGCTCGTTCCCTTCTATGCTTCGGTAAAACCAAATTCCTGGAATATCTGTTTCGCAGGTACCACTAAAATTCTGCAATCCGTTAATCTCTGTATACTTTTCAAGCCACTCAACCAACGTCGTCATACAAATCCACCACAATATAGAAATAGGCATTAATTAAAGAGAATTTAGCCTATTTAACACCAAACCACAGGACTATTATGCATACATAATAGAAATATCGCAGCTGATATTTTTATATATCATTCCAATAAGAGGACATGTGATGCAATTTACTTATTCAAACCCAACGCAAATATTCTTTGGTCAAGGCCAGATTTCTGCGATTACCAATGCCATCCCTGCAGATAAAAAGGTACTGGTTATCTACGGTGGTGGTTCAATCAAAAAGAACGGCGTTTATGATCAAGTGAAGCAAGCACTTGCGGAACATGAGTGGTTGGAATTTTCTGGCGTAGAGCCCAATCCAACACAAGAAACCTTAAATAAAGCGGTCGCAATAGCTAAACAAGAACACATTGGCTTCATTCTCGCAGTCGGTGGCGGCTCCGTTATAGATGGCTCTAAGTATGTCGCTGCAGCAACAAAATATGATGGTGATGGCTGGGATATCATGACGAAAAAGCACACGGTTGAAGAAGCGGTTGCAATTGGTGCAATACTAACGCTTCCAGCAACGGGGTCTGAGTCAAACAAAGGTGCTGTAATCACTAAGTTGGAAACACATGATAAGCTCAGCTTCATGTCTGCTCATGTGCAACCAACTTTCGCCGTGATGGATCCAGACGTCATGAAGACACTTCCAGAAAGACAACTACTCAATGGTCTGGTCGATGCGTGGGTACACGTATGTGAACAGTATATTACCTATCCCACAGACTCTTTTGTGCAAGATGCATACGCAGAAGGCCTACTAAGAAGCCTAAAAACTCTGGGAGAGAACTTTACCCAAAGAGACAATGACCAGTGGCGCGCAAACCTCATGTGGTCGGCAAACCAAGCTCTGAATGGCCTCATTGGTGTCGGCGTTCCTCAAGACTGGGCAACTCACATGATTGGTCATGAATTTACAGCGTTGTGGGGAGTCGACCATGCTCGTTCTCTTGCCATCGTACAACCGTCATTGCTACGTAATCAGATCACTGCCAAAAGAGCCAAACTAGAACAAATGGGCAGAAACGTCTTTGGTCTTGATGCTTCTAGCTCGGCGGAAGACACAATAGACTCAATAGAAGATTTTTATCACTCTTTGGATGTGGCGACTCACTTCGATGGCTACCAAGGCAGCCAGCAAGATGCCGTTAATGACGTTGTAGAAAAACTGGAGCAACACGGAATGAAGCAACTTGGTGAGAATCAGGCGATCACCTTATCTGAATCAAGAAGCATTCTGGAACACGCTATTGTATAAAAGAAAAAAGGTAGGCTGTCACAAGCCTACCAAATCTACCGAAGGAGGAAACTGATGTTGTTATAATTTAATTTCTTTACCGGTTTTTAATGACTCGTATGCTTTGTCAGCAAGGTTAAGTGCCTGTTTACCGTCGAAACCCGAAGTTGCAGGCTGAGCTTTTCCATTCAGTACATCAACAAAGTGTGCCCATTCAGCAATGTATGCGGCTTTGTATCTTTCCAGGAAGAAAAATTCAGGTTTCGCATAACGGCAACCTTCATCGGTCCAAAGTTCAACCTCATCTTCATTCAGGTTTTTCGCAGTTAATACCCCTTTTTCACCATGCAGTTCCAAACGCTGATCATATCCATAACCAGAACGACGTGTATTTGAAATCGTCGCCATTGCACCTGATGGAAAGCGCATGACGATGAAACAGGTATCAATGTCGCCCGCTTTACCAATTTCTTTATCTACAATATTGGTTCCGCATGCGTAGATAGACTCTGGCTCTTCACCCATGATGTAACGCGCCATATCAAAGTCGTGAATCGTCATATCACGGAATAATCCACCAGATACTTTAATGTATTCAACAGGTGGTGGTGAAGGATCGCGCGAGGTAATAATCAAGGATTCAGCTTTACCAATCTGCCCCATACTTGCTCGTTCTTTCACGGCTTTAAATTGTGGGTCCCAGCGGCGATTGAATCCAATAAACAACGGAACTTTACAGTCATCAACGACTTTCAAACACTGAACCACCCTTTCCATATCCAAATGCACGGGTTTTTCACAGAAGATGGCTTTACCTGCTTTAGCCGCTAACTCAATTAACTCTGCATGAGTATCGGTTGCAGATGCGATAAGCACAGCCTGAACGCTAGGATCATTAATGGCTTCTTCAACCGTCTGGATTTTACAACCATAAGTATCTGCAATTTTCTGTGCATTCTGAGCAAATGGGTCAATAACAGAATATAAGTTTGTTTCTGGATGGTTTGCGATGTTTACAGAGTGAACGACTTGTCCAATTCGTCCTGCTCCAAAGAGAGCTACATTATACATATTCATTCCTTACTCTTTCAGTTATTGGGGGGCACTAGAGAGTGCCTAATTATTCTCATAGTCACGGGATAATTCCCGTTGATTTCTTAATTAAACGCGTCTTTAAATCTCTGTAGAGCGACTTCAGAGTCACCAGAAGCCCAGGCTTCCATTGCTACATTTCCGGTGTATCCAAGTTCTCGAATCGCTTTTGCAATAGCTGGGTAATTGATTTCACCGGTCCCCGGCTCCATTCGTCCTGGAACATCAGCCACCTGAAGTTCACCAACGTAATCAATGCATTTGCGCAGTAACTCAATCAAGTTACCCTCTCCGATTTGAGCGTGATAAAAATCAAGATTCATCTTGATGTATGGGCTGTTCACTGCTTTCACCAAAGTATAAGTATCAGCAGCTCGGGCAAACGGCGTCCCTGCATGGTCTACTTCAAGATTAAGATTTTCTAGGGTGAAGACTTTGCCAGCTTCTTCACCGATTTTGGCAAGCTGACGTATTGTGTTCTCCGCTTTTAACCACATCTCGCCCGTTACAACCTCAACAGGTTTGATAGGGATCCCGCCCTCGCCTAATCCTGTACCATGGAAATTCAATGCTGGGCAGTTGAGTCGCTTAGCAACCTCAATCGATTCTTTTGCACTATGTAGGAATTGCTCGATTTCTTCGTCATCCGTTAGATTTCCAGAAATATAGCCAGTCATTGAATTGATTTTGGCTCCCGTTGCCACAATCGCTTCGATGTCTTTTGTCGTCCAATCCCAAATCTCCACACCAAAGCCTAAGGCATGGATTTTTTTAACTCTTTCAATAAATGGTAATTCAGTAAATACCATTTCAGCACAGACAGATAGTTGATAGTCTTTCATTGTTATCACCCTTAATTAATCACGATATCAGAGTCTTTATCATGTTCTTCATCCGCCATTTGTTTACTCAGGCGTTTGGATTTCGAAAGCATTAATGGTTCGATTTGTTCCAGAGAGACACCTCGGGTTTCAGGTAGGAATCGTCCGACAAACCAGAAGCCGACAATACAGAACAGTGCACACATCAATAGTGGGAATGAACCATTAAATTTATCCATGAGGTACTCACTTCGGTTCATCATTGGGAACGTCTGAGTTACCGCAAAGTTAGAGATATACATGGCACTGAACGCAATCCCCATACCCACAGCTCGCATTCTGTTGGGGAAGATTTCGGACATAATTAGCCAAGCACCTAAACTCCATGAGAGGCCAAAAATAAAGACAAAGAGAACCAGAGTAACGACAGGGAAATAACCTTTTATCCCCATAATAAAAGCAGCAGAAGTAAGAACTAGGCAAATAGCACAGCCTATCGTACCAAATTTTAATAGCGGTCTACGTCCAACTTTATCTACTAAAAATAATGCAATACTTACCCCAAAGAAATTTGCCGCACCAAGGAAGATACTTTGAAATAATGAGTCTTGAATATCAGCATTAATATTTTTCAATAATGATGGTGCATAATAGAGAAGAATATTAATTCCAATTAATTGTTGTAATGTAGCGATAACACAACCCACTAAAACAATAAATCGAGTTTTTGGATTGGTTAAAATTTGACGTGCATTTAAACTCACACTTTCCTGAACTTGCTCTAATTTTATTGAGTCTTTTATTTCTTTTAATAACTGTGTTGCGTGATCAACATTTGATAATCGGCTTAATACACCCAGTGCTTTTTTATCTTTATTCACCATCGCATACCATCTTGGTGATTCTGGCATGAAAAAGACTAAGATAAGGAACATTGCAATGGGTACCATCTCAGACGCTAGCATCCATCTCCATCCTAGAGAAGTCACCCAACTGTCATCCATACCACGAACGATCGAATAATTCACAATATAAACAACAAGTTGACCACCAACCATTAACAGTTGCTGTAGTCCAAGCATACGTCCGCGATAGTCTCGTGGGGACACTTCAGCTATGTACAATGGTGTGATAGCAGAAGCCATACCAACAGCAAATCCGCCAATCATTCGGTAAATAACAAACCAGAAGAAGTTGGTAGCCAGTGCCGAACCAACGGCTGAGATCAAGAATAAAACGGCGGTAAATATTAGAGTAGCTTTACGACCAAATTTATTTGAGATACCACCAACGATCCATGCGCCAAATATACAGCCGAAGAGTACGTTAGATACTGCCCATCCGCTTTCTGCTGGACTTAATGTAAAGTGTTTTGTGAGAGGCTCGATTACACCAGAAATGACAGAAGCATCATAACCAAGCATGACCCCACTTAAAGATGCTATACAGCATATAAAAGTGGCGTAGAGGATATTATGTTTATTCATATTTTTTCCTTTGTAAGTTTATATAATCCATTGAGATTATTGATATGTCTTACTTTTATTTATAATTTTTACTATTTCACGTTGTTGAGATTAAATTAAAACATAATCTGAACTCCCAATTTATATAGCAACGGGTGTGCCAATTATTTGCTGTTAAATATGTGATCAATCTGAGTAATTAAGAAGATGAGTGTTCACATTAATGACATGCCATGATTACATGTCATTAATGTGAGCATGCTAAGTGAGCAATGAATATGGATTCATTCGAGAGAAAAACTCAGATCGAGCCTGAAAAAGAGCAGCAGTGGTATGAAGAACTGAATTACCTACCTCAGGCAAATGAAGCGGATAAGTTAAATGAGCAACTGAGTAAGGCTTGGCAGCAGTTTTTGGAAGGGAATCAACCCGATTGGATTCGCCAGTCAGTCATTGCTTCATGGCGACGTAGTCTAGAGCGCAATATTGACCCATATACCTTCGTGTATAAAATTGTCGCTGATGAAGAGCTATCCATGATCTTGTATAAGAACCGAGAGATGATCGATATTGCGCGAAGTGTTATGCAAGATCTGTTGGCTTACAATCCTGATGGTCACATCAACCTAGCAGATGAGAATGGTATTGCGCTTTGTTATTGTGGAGCGGATCTAACTCCGGTCGGAGGGGTTCTCAATGAAGAAGAACAAGGTACTAATTGCACCGCTCTCTGCCTTATTGAAAAGAAACCTGTTTATACCGTAAGTGGTGAAAACTGGAAAATAGCTCACCGCAAACGTCAAATGCAATGCGCAGCAGCGCCAGTTAAAAATGCCCAAGGTAAAATGATCGGCGTCTTAACGCTTACGTCATCACAGGAAAATTTTAATTACCAAACATTAGGAACCGTTCATGCCGCAGCTCAGGCTATTCGTCAGCAACTCATTCTCAAAGATCTTCTGATTGAGCAGCAGACCATTCTTGAAACCCTAAATGAAGGCGTCATTGTATTTGACAGGCAAGGGATCATTCAAAATGCGAACCGCTATGCTCGACAGATTTTCAGTAATTTTAATCTCATAGGGAAACATATTGATCGTGATCTTCAACCCGAAGATATTACTCTGCTGGAAAGCCCCGCGTGTAACGATAAAGAAGTCGTCTTTAATATCCCCGCGCATTTAAGTATAAGCTGCCTTATCTCTGTCATTGGTGCACCGAACGGAAATAAAGTCATTTCGTTAAAAGAAAACCAGCGTATTAGAGACATTACACGCCGGGTAATGGGCGTGGGAGCGACCTATACATTTGAAAGGATCATCGGTAACTCTCCCCGTTTAAAAAGCATTATAGATAAGGCCAAAAAAGCCAGCCTGAGTGACAGCACAGTATTGATTACAGGAGAAAGTGGGACAGGTAAAGAACTGTTCGCTCAGGCCTTACATAACCACAGCAACCGTCACGCAGGCCCTTTTATTGCCGTAAACTGCGGAGCGATTCCTCGAGATTTAGTTCAAAGTGAGCTATTCGGCTATACAGACGGTGCCTATACCGGTTCAAGAAAGGGAGGAGCATCTGGAAAATTTGAACTGGCGGATGGAGGAACCCTTTTTCTCGATGAAATAGGTGAAATGCCGCTTGAAGCTCAGACGAGCTTACTCCGAGTCCTTCAGGAAGGCGAAGTAATGCGAATTGGTGCAGCCAAACCCATAAAAATAGACGTTCGAATTATTGCAGCGACTAACTGCAACCTAATCAAAGCGGTGGACCAATCTTCCTTTCGTAGAGATTTGTATTATCGCTTGAATGTCATTTCTCTGCCGATACCACCACTACGGGAACGAGCGGAAGATATCTGTGATCTAGTGGAGTTTTTTGCATCTAGGCTTTGTAACAATTTAAAAAAAATCAGACCTACTTTTTCGCCTCATGTCCAATCTTTGTTACGCTCATACCAATGGCCGGGAAATGTTCGGGAATTAGAGAATACCGTGGAACGACTTATAAACCTGAACTCCGGGCTTGAAATAAGCCAGGCTGACCTGCCAGATGAAATCGCTTTTCAATCGATTAATAACGAGGTTATAAATCCTACAGGAATCGAAACACCAATACCTGAAAAGAATAAAGCGACCTACGAGTCAACACCAATAAGCCTGGAAGGAAATGAAAAACAACACATCATTACACTGCTAAAAGCAAACAATGGTAACGTTCGTCAAACAGCAGAAGTATTAAGAGTGTCTAGAAATTGCCTCTATGGAAAGCTAAAAAAATGGCAGATCAAGATTGATGAATATCGCCTATAATTTTCATCTAAGCGTGATAACGAACAACTTCAACAGAATGATCATGCTTTGCTCTATACATCGACTGATCCGCCAGGTTGATCAATTGGTCGGTGTCGGATGTGTCATCCGGATAAACCGCAACACCAGCACTTAAGGACAATAAAATCGGATCATGGTTATGCAGGTTAATTGGCTTTTGCATAATGGCATGCAACTTCTGCGATATCATTTCAATTGGAATATCGTTAGCTGACAGATCAACCAAGACAATAAACTCATCGCCGCCGAAACGATACACTCGGTCGTTGTCTCTGAGATTATTCTTCAAACGACTGGCAAAGCATTTTAAAACGCAGTCTCCGGCATCATGTCCGTATTTATCGTTCACCTCTTTAAATCCATCCAAATCGACAAAGAAGCAAGCAAACCTTCCACCAAGAGCTCTCACCTGTTCAGACTTACTTTCTAGTGCCTGAGCAAGAGCGTGGCGATTCTGCATTCCGGTTAAAGGATCTTGGCGTTCCCGCTCCACATGGCTCGACACATCCATTATCGTTACCACGTGAAGTTGCTTACCCTTGTGAGTTACTGTTCTTTCATGAACCTCAACATCCAGCTCTCTTCCATCCTGAGTCAGGCTGATACTTTCTTTACCAGAGCTCCCCTCAGTCAAGAGTAATGAACTTCGCTTCATGTAGTGTAATTGACGATGAGAATAACCGAATAAATGACTGGCGTATTTATTGCTCATAATCACTCGTTGATCGGGCGAAAACACAATCAAAGCAGCATTAGTCGATTGAAATAACTCATCGAGAATGCTGACCAAATCTTTAGACTGCTTATGAGTTTGCCGAAATAAACTGATGATTGCGGCAAAGTTAAGTAACGCAAAACAAAAAGTAACAAGTTGAATCGTACGAAGAGACTGGGTTTTTTCCTTGGAGTTTTTTTCAATAATAACGGTCAGTTGATTCATCATATCAAGCAACTTATCATTCACATTAGCCATAATTTTGCGCAGATCATTTAACGTGCGCGAAGTGAGTCCATGCTCTGCTACAATTTGATTGAGTGGTGCAATGATTTCACTAAGTTGCCGAGCCTGAAATAGAATACTTCTAGCCTCTGGGAGGTTAATACGATTAACGGTCACCATGTTCGATTCAGCATCAGTAATGAGACCACCATAATAAAATGCATCAATTGTTTTACTGAAAAGACGATAAGTACGATCGAACTGCTCAATCAAAAGTTGAGACTCTGGCGAATTGATCTGATCTTTATCGATCTGAAAGATCGCTTTGGACATTCTTTGCGTTAACATCCTTTGGCGACCAGCAAGATTTATAACAAGAGCATCTTCGGACACTTCTTTAGTAACACGAAAATTCAGTCCTAAAAGGCACAAATCGAGCATTAAAAACAATATGATGGATAACGTGAGTAACCACGGCGTTACCTTAGAATTAGAAAAATAACTCATCATATATTCAGTAGCCTTCCAATCACGTTTTACTCTGTTCTAAAAATGAGATTAGACTACTAAATGATGCTCTGCCATTAATTACATATAAACCATATTCACATTAGGATCTCTTAAAATTGTGTAATAGCTCCACCAATGCCAGCTATGAGCATTTGAACACCAATGACAGCCAGAATCAGCCCCATCAAACGAGTCACAACTTTAATCCCGTTCTCTCCCAAATAGTGAACGAATCTCTCACCAAAAATAAAAAAGAAATAACTAATTAAGCACAGGACGAAAAACGCCCCTATCGTTACAACAAAATCACTCACTCTTCCCGAGGAAGAAAAGTTTATCGCTGTCGCAATGGTCCCAGGTCCAGCTAAGATTGGCATCGCCAGTGGCGATATTGCAATATTCATAATGGCATCGATACTGTTTTCCTTATCTTCTTCGCTTGGGTGCTGAATTGAGGAATGCTCACCACCTTGCAACATGTGATAGCCAACCAGCGCAACTAAAATACCGCCAGTAATACGAAAAGCCGGTAATGTAATACCGAACAAATCAAAAATGACTTTTCCCGCAACAGAAAAGATAACAATAATGATAAAGCTGATAAGTAGCGCCGTAGAGGCGATTTTTTTACGTTGAGTGTGGCTTTCTTCTGAGGTCAATCCGAGAAAAACTGGTGTATTGGCAATCGGATTCATGATGGCGAAAAAGCCCATGAAGACGGAAAGAGCATGAGTTATCAAAACGTCCAAACCAAACCTCTCTAAACTAATTCATTGAATTTACATCTGATGCTTTTATTCTCCTCTTCCTAATTCCATTCCACAAGTACGCCACTCAGTTAGTATTTAGATCATGATGTTCCAAATACTAAATAACCTGAACGCAATATTAAAAATAATTAAAAATCATATATATAAATATAATTAAAGCATTTAGAACATAGTAGGCCAAATACTTCAATAGCTGTACGTAAGATGACTATCCTTAAATATTCTTGCAATAAAAAGCTCATGAAAGTGCAGTTCAAATGACATATTGGGTTTCTAGCATGGAAGATAAGCTACGATGATGAGGTTTTTATTATGCTTACTTCCAGCCCTTTTCGTTTACCACGCAAAACACCATTTGGTATGGGTGAGAATATTGCTGAGTGGGCCACAGGTCTCAATCAACTAGACAGGTTCTATCATCAAAGACCTGTGGGCTGTGATACACAGCAGTTTCTGAGATTCACACTTGAAGTACTTGGAATCGACTACAACGTAGTCAAAGGCAACCTTTCGAACATTCCTGAACAAGGCCCTACGGTTGTGGTAGCGAATCATCCACTTGGATGTGTTGAAGGAGTCATTCTCGCTGAAATGCTGCTCTCATTAAGGCAGGATATACAGATTCTGGCTAATCAATACCTGAAAACCGTTCCCGAATTAGACCAACTTTTTATCGGTGTGGATGTGTTGAATGAAAAGGCAGCACAGACGTCTAACATCACGGCCATGCGCACGGCGCACCGTCACTTGGAATCCGGTGGTTTGCTGCTCATATTTCCAGCCGGAGAGGTTTCTCATCTAACCGATAGAAAAGAACAAAAGCTGCAGGATAAAGAGTGGAGTACCTCGGTTAGTCGTCTGATAAAGAAACACAAAGCGACGTCAGTGCCGATTTTCATTAATGGTCAGAACTCTAAGCGCTTTTATATGGCAGGGAAAATACATCCATTGCTCAGAACACTGATGTTAGGCAGAGAGCTTCTGAATAAAAAAGATAAGCCGATTGATATCTCGATTGGACAAGCCATTAAATATCGAGAGATTGATACCCTATCAGATGCTCAACTTGTCAGTTATTTACGCTTCAATACCTATCTACTCAATCCAGCGACAAAGAAAGCTCGTAACAAAAGTGATGCGGACCACCCTCTTCCTTCCGTTTGCGCCGCGCTTCCTATGAGTGATTTAAAGGCGGACATCGATAAGCTATCAGAAAGACACCACCTGCTATCACATAACGAGTTCGACGTTTATTGTGCGAAAGCCGGAGATATACCATGCATTTTGCATGAGATTGGCCGTATCCGTGAAATTACCTTTAGGCAAGTCGGCGAAGGAACTGGCTTAACTCTGGACGTCGATCGATACGATCAAGAATATTATCACCTTTTTATTTGGGATAAATCGGCAGACAAACTAGTCGGGGCTTATCGGTTAGGCTTAGTCGATCATATTGTTCCTCGTCACGGTATCAAAGGACTCTATTCCAGTACATTATTTAATTATCAACCGCGCTTTATCGATAACATGGGTAAATCGATTGAAATGGGACGCTCTGTGGTCGCGTTAGACTATCAAAAGAGTATGGCTCCACTCATGTTGCTATGGAAAGGTATTGCTACGTTTGTAAGTAGAAACCCTGAATATACCCACCTTTTTGGCCCAGTCAGCATAAGTAATGATTACAGCAACGAAGCTAGACAATTGCTGGCACAAACCATGTCATTACACTTTTACGACGATCATCAAGCCAAGCTAGTGGCCGCAACTAACCCTCTTAAAAAAGATAAACATACCGACTGGAATGCTAGCCTGCTCAGTGCACTGGCTGATATTCAGCTGTTATCAAAAATCATATCGCGTATGGATGAGGGTAAAGGTGTTCCGGTATTATTGCGTCAATACCTCGGCCTAAATGGCAAATTTGTCAGTTTCAACGTCGATGAAAATTTCCATGACGCTTTAGATGGGTTAATTGTTGTTGACCTACGCAATGTAGAACACAAAACTCTGGCTAAATATATGGGACTAGAAGCATCACAGCACTATTTGGATTATCACAATAAGTAATAGACCAGTCGTGAACGAGTAATAAAAAGGGCGCTTAACAAAGCGCCCTTTATGTATTTTTATACGGAACTAATTAACCTAGCAGTTCACGTTCGATGCGTTCACGAGCTTCAACCGCTTGAGTTGCAATCTTATCAGGGAAACCGAAGTAAGATACACAAGAGATAGCTTCTCCACCCACTTTGAACGTTTTGTTTGCAAAGTTCATATCACGAAGAGTTGCGAAGATTTCATCGAAATCAACATCACCTTCACCCATTGCAAGGTGTTGGTGAACCGCTACATCAGCAGAACCACGACCGTTCAACCATGGTGGGTTAACGATATAACGACAATCTAATGTTTGGTTATAAGTATCTGCAAACAATACATGAGATAGTTCATCACCAGCGTATTCTAGCATGCTACGAACATCGCCTTTACCTTGGTCATAGAAGAAACCGTGTGGAGATGAATAAACATAAGTTAAGTTATCTGAACGGTAAGACTTAACCATGTCACATGTTTCATTGTTCAATTCACAGAAATCGAATGGGTGCGACTGAATTTCTACACGAATACCTTCTTTTTCGAATAAAGGTAACAGTTCATCCATAGAACGGAACCACATACCGTTACAGATTTCTGGTTGGTTTGGATCGCCTGAAAGTTCTGTATTGATTACCTGAACATCCATATCGACTGCGATCTGAACGATTTTCTTCCAGTTTTCAACAGCGTGTTTACGTTGCTCTTCAGTTGGACCAGACCAACGATATACAACGATAAAAGAAGAAATATCAACACCAGCTTGTCTTAATGCTTTTTTGTATTCAGATTCACACTCTCTAGAGAACAGAGGGTGTTTGTAGAAAGGGTTGATACGAGGATGTGGTGACTGCTCAATATATTTGTAGCCCCAGTCTGCGACTTGGTGAACCATATCGGTAATGCTCATTTGCTTTGCAAGCACATCCACGTCAAATGCAATCTTCATGAATTCCTCCAGAAATTGTGTCTTAGCTATTTGCCTATTCGGCGAATAAATAATTGTGTACTTATACCGTTTTGGTTCTACATCAAGTCTGGCGCTGAAAGTCGTAGGGTAACAGTCAGTGAGTTGTTCTCATCTCTTCAGCAACTTGAAATAAACATTCCAAAACCACTCTCTTTTTGATTGGTACATTCTATTCCTACCCCAGAAGAAAAAGAAGAAATGTCGCTCACCAAGATTCAATAACATTGGTTAGATCACTCTTTTGCAGTTTTCTTTCATTTGCTTCAGCCATAAAGCCATCAATTATCAAAAAACCATCATTAATTTGATATAAACCATCAAATAACTTTATGAAAATCCAATAAACCTCTTTATTAGCATAAGGTTTAAAGAAATATGAGATTGATATTTTCAATGAAAGAAAAACATCAAAATACATTTAATGCAAAGATAAGGAATGAAATAAAAGGAACTTAATAAGAGATTTAAAAATAGAGGTTAGCAGGAGATAAATCAAAATGGTGCCTGTTAATACAGGCACCACATGTAGGAAGGTAAAAAAGTATCATACTGAGTGTCGCTATAAACGTTGTACTGTCGTATGATTTTTGGTGAGATTGGAAAATAAAGTATCATACCAATTGAATTTTAACTTTTTCAATACAGCCTATAGTGAGTAATAAAGTTTCATACTATAATTTTGACAAACACCTCCATCTATACTTATTCATGTTTAAACTCACAGGCCAACTTTAGTTGACCACTTCACAATTTCAGTTGTTATATCAATAAACTGCGATAAGTATAGTATTAAGAAGTTTGTTTTGCCCCATACAAGTCAAAGTCTTGGATATACCTCCAACATCCAGCTAAAAACGGATCTAACTCGTCCCAATATGTATTAGCTTTTGGTTGGCTGGGGTGAAATCTAGTTGAGTGGACATGGGACTGAATACTGTTTATGGAGAAGAGTCCTTGCTCTGTATTACAATATTGTCTTACTAATTCTTTTACAGGAGCAGAAATATAACCCTCATCATGAAGTTTCTCAGCCACAAGTAATGAAGTCTTAGAAAGGTTTTTCCAAGACAAGTCGAGCGCAAGAGAAGCCTGCTTAACACTAGTTTCAAGAAAAACTCTTATCATCATAACACAAGCAATTGGTACATCTTTAGAGCTCAGTTGACACAGCTCCGCAAAAATATGGTATTCCTTTTCCCTGTCACTTGGAACGATAGTTTCACACTTATTCCAATCTACCAGTATTGCTCTATCTCTTGACAGTTCGGTTTTAGGTCTCAACCTAGGTTTATTTTTCTGTTCACGTTTTTCTGGATTTGCACGATTTTTTTTCACTTTGTTCGATTCATCTTCTTTCTCATCCAATATCTTATTTTTTTTTGATTTATTTGGTTTATCACTATACCTTTTCTTTATTTCAGACCGATATTCATCAGCGATAGGTTGCAACTGTTCTCGCACTTCCAAAAACAAACTGCTATCTGTCCTGAGAGCTGTTTTGGCTGTATTCCAAGGTAGTAATCCTGCATCTTTAGATATAAATTTCACCCAACAAACAAAGCCATTGTACTCAGAGTGCCATTTTGCTAACCAGCCATGGATTTTCTCTGTGCTAGCGGCAACAATAACGCGGTCATTGCAAGAAAAGTAAATCCCAAAAAATTGGGTCAGTTTTCTATTGTTTGATAAGTTATGACTTTCTTCTCCAGGGAAAACGTAATCTGAATGAATACCTGACTCAATAACCACCTCAACGTCACCAAACTTTATCCTTTTCCTTTCTGGTAAAACAGGCCCATCAAGCCTCATTGAAGGTGCAACTCCTTCAATATTTTCTCTTCTCTTGCATACAACATTATGTAGCACTATCTGAAATCCTTTTTTAAGATATATCCCATATCTTAATTGAAAGATTTCCACTGCATTTTCAAACCATTTAGGGCTATGCAAATCATTTGAAATTTCCGTTTTCAGCTTGGAGACAGAAAAAAAAGATTTAACGCGCTTCTTAGATACATATTCATTTGCGATTGGTGTCTGCTCTCGGTTTCCCCCAATACTTTTATTGGTGAATTTAGTCTTACACTCAACTCGTCCATTATCTACAGACAAAGCGTAATCTGTCCCCATTTTTAGCAAAGAACGTTTAAGTCCAATTCCATATAAGCCTATTCCGTATTCATGTTGTGAAGGCTTGTTCGTATACAGGGCCCTCTTAGAAAGAGTTTCTTCATCAATACCAGAACAATTGTCGAGAATCCTTACACTATTCTGGTCAATCCGGATTTTAACACCATAACCAAAGTAATCTTCAGGCAATCCATCTCGTCCTATTTTATATTTATTCCGAAGCAGACTATCTCTGGCGGCATCAATAGAGTTGTCCACTAAGTCAAATAATGCTTCAAGAGTTGTCACATCTTTCGTTAAAGCATTTTCTAGAAAGTCAGCACTAACTCCTGTATCAATTTCAAATGACTTAATAAACCCTTTATTACTCATCGCCACTCCACAACTCCTTATAATGATGCAACTTTAGATTTCTTGCTTTGTTTTAGTATTTTATAAATTACGGACAAAATTGATTGAGATACTATTGGAGAAACACTATTACCGATCATCCTGAAACTATGCCATTTTGTAGGATGGAAAACGAACCAATCGGGAAAACCCTGAAGTCTTGCCGCCTCTCGGACAGTGATAACTCTGGACTGACTCGGGTGAAGTGGGCGTACAGCCTGATGGCTCCCCTTATCAGCTCCAGTTCCAGCTCTAAGAGTCGGACACAAACCATCCCAAGCCAACTTTTTAGCTCTACTTACTTTATCAACCATCCCCGGCTCAGTTTCTGCGTAACGTTTTTTCACAGCGGCAGTATGTTTAGTATCAAAATATCCACTGACGAATCCATTGCTCAATTTCTCAAGAGATTCGTTCCAACCCAAACCTTTACTCGGTAGAGTTCTCATTCTCTGTGCATAAGCAGATAATTCATTATTTTCAGGGTATTCTTCCCAACCGAAATCTTCTTTGTCTTTACTTTGAGTAATGGGAGAAGCCAAATCCGAGATCGCATCCCGCACTGTGGTTTTTAATCCGTTTCTTGGCTGAAAATCGTCAGTTGTCAGTGAAAATAATCTCTTAGGATCGTACCCAATTAGTATGACCCTTTTCCTTTTGGTCGGAGCTCCATATAGGGAGGAATCTACGATCATCGGTTCTAGAACCTGGTACTTTTTGTCTAGAATCTTTACCGCATTTTCCAACTCGTAAACGTTCCGCTCATCCATCAATCCCTCGACATTTTCCATGATAAAAAACTTAGGGTTGATGATATTGACGTTTCTAAAAAAGTGTCCTAGAAGTGTCCTTCTAGGATCTTTTTTATCTGATTTCCCCATACGACTGTAGCCTTGACATGGTGGCCCACCAATGACACCGTCAACTTTGACGCCATTCAGTATCATTCTCCAAGACTCTTTATTCAACTGGGACAAATCGCCGTTCAATACATGGGTTTTAGGAAAGTTTCTTTTGTATGCGGATTGTAGGGTAGGATCTATATCTACCGCAGCTATAGTTCTAAACCCCGCCAATTCTGCGCCAAGTCCAAAACCGCCACAACCACAAAACAAATCAACTATTATAGAGTTTGATTTCATCATTATTTTTCCAAAAACATTCGATCAGAACATTATCGCAAAAAAATTCATATTACGCGACCGTTAAATCAGTAAAGTTCAACAATCGAAACAAGTTGAAGCTGTCTCTATAATGCAACCTTTCCAAACCAAGGGAATGATCGGTAATAGGAAATGAAATTCTCCATTTGCTCTTTTGCAGAACGTTCTCCTGAACCAATGTAGAACCCCAAACTATCCCTTATTTCCTTATAGCTTCCATCCGGCAACATCTGCTCGATCTGCAATCTCTCTCTAGCCGATAAGGCTGGCAATGTTATATTTTTAGGTTCTTCCCAATCACCAGAATAATAAGGCCACATATCAATGTGTGTTTTTGCAAAGAATTCATCTTTCTTGCTACTATCGAGCACAATTCCCGTAGCTGTCAGCATCTTCTGACCGTCCTCATAGACGAAAGCACAGATTGGCACAACCTCTACATTTTCAACAGAAGCCATACCTTTTGCTACTGCTCTATCCAATGCCTTCAATAGTGTACAGGGAAAGACCTTCGAATACATAGATTCTTCAGTTAAACCATGAGGTTCAAAGTCTGACGTGACCAACTCTTTGAATTTTTCAAGGCGATACTCCATCAACTTAGTTTCATCATCTATAGTTCCCAAGTTTGCTGAATTCGCATTTAAGGTAATTTTAAATATATCGCCATGGCATAAATTGCTCACCAAACGGCTTATATCCGATAATTGATGATTCATATCTTTAAACGATACAAAATCAAACCATACGATGGATTCTTTATCGAACTCATACTCATTAATAAAATCTGTAGCCGAGCAAGCTCCTTCTAAAAAATCTATGCACGATAAAGGCTTATTAAATTGCTGCCGCAATCGTACATTTTCATCTATTTCGATACAAACCATATCTGAAATTCTCAATTCGTTATGCAATGCTTTGAAATCTTCCATAAAAGGTCCTCCAAAGCCGATATAACGATAATCAGATATGTTCAAGCATTTGTTTATTTTACGAAGCGACTGGATGAATAACCCCCGCTCTACAGCCTTGTTAGGTCTAAGGTGATATGGTATCGACGTTCCTGACATATCACACCTTCTTTAGAATTTGATCAAAACAATACTCTCCAACAAATGTCGTCGGACGCAACTCATCGAATAAATATTCAGATACTGCTCGTATTTCACTTCTTTTCTTTGTG
This sequence comes from Vibrio viridaestus, assembly GCF_003856525.1. GTDB lineage: Bacteria > Pseudomonadota > Gammaproteobacteria > Enterobacterales > Vibrionaceae > Vibrio > Vibrio viridaestus. The sequence goes on along the minus strand of NZ_RJVQ01000004.1, from coordinate 96,550 downwards.
AAGATAACTCTTTCTGTAGGATCAGCTTCTCTTGGCAACGGAAGTCTGGGTTTGAATACTTGACCGCCATCTCTTCGAACTTGGCTCCAGTCTTCTTCCCTTACTTTTTGTGAGAGGGTAATACTGGGAGCTGATTCGGTTTCATCTATTCTAAAATGTTTCGACAACTCGCCTTTCGAGCTTTTTTTCCATTTGTTCGTAAAGTCGGTAAAAATTTTTAAACCTTCCCTAATCTTATCCTTAACAACCGCATATATCATAGAACTGCTATCCACCCCCCTTTTAGTTGTTTTCAATGGCAGCTTTCCGGGGTTATTAGATTGAAAAATAACAACTCCCGATATACCTATAAATTGGGTGTGGTACCTAGGAACTCCAGCTTCCCCCCAGCCGGTTATATGTGTCTTATCGTTATGGAGTACAACTCTATCGTTGCAGATAAGTGTTACTCCAGCTCGTGAACTTATAGATTTTCCGTCTTTTTCGTCTTGCTCTTCTTCATCAGTACTTAGCGAACGATAAAACCCAATAGTTACTTCCACGTCTACACCATCAATATTATTTTTGTAAACATACGGAGCGACCGAGTCTTTTTTGTTTGAAAAATCCTTTGCATAACGAGTAATCGAAATATCGGGATTGATACTTTCTCCATTGACTCTGATACTCAATCCTTTTGAGATAATGTAAGAAAAGTGAGTCGAAATTATATTAAATAGTTCATCAATAAAATTTTTATTAATGAATTGTTGTTTGATACCACCTCGTAGCTGGTTGACTTCTATCGTGGTTCCAAATTTTTCGCCACAATCTTCAAGATCGATTAAGGGTAACTCCCAAAGAGAGTCATCCATCATCCAATCTTTCGATATATCAACTCGATAACAACCATTTTCGGTATTACACTTAACAACAGTATCTTCACCCATCTTAAAAATGGCCCTTTTCATACCGATACCATAGACGCCTACCGTAGGGAGATCTTTATCTCGTTCGCTATCATGCCGTCCCATGCGAAATGCAGACTTAAGTGCCACTTCCTTGGGAATTCCCCCACAATTATCGGATATCCGAAAATGCTCTTTATCGAAAGATATATCGACTTCAAAACCTTCATAGGGTTTAGCTCCTGAATTGTCTCCATTCAGTATCCTCATCGCACCATCGAGACAATTATCGATAAGGTCCAAAATAGCATCCGCCAACTCTATATCTCTAGTCAGCATCTCAACAAAAAAACGTTTAGCAGGTACGAGCTGAACTTTTTCCATAGATAAATTCCATTTTATGATATTTAAACAACTTGCATAATAAACCAATAAAACAATACTAAAAGTTAACTATATCAATTCCTCAACCAATCCATTCACAAATCCTCATTCCCCAAGCCTCAATACCAGTCGGATCGATCTTCCCTTTATGTTTCGACTTCGGATGATTCACCCCGGAAAAATTCCCTTCACCACAAATTTCATCCAGATAGCTTTTGGGCCAACGTAACGATCCTCTGAGTAATCGCTTTTCTAGTTCAATCACCTGCTCCTCTAATCGCGAAATATCTTTCAGCCTGACAATCATGGTAGACAATGACTTCTCAGCATCCGAGGTATCCACTTCGAGGATATGGCAGGTCTGTTCCTGATATTTAACTTCAATGACGGCCATGCATCGAGGATTCGCATCGTCGGCCAGCATATGCTTTTTGCAACGCGGTAATTTAGGCAGCTTTCTTAAAGGATAGCGCCGAACCCTGCAGTCATGCTCTTTTTCAAGCAAGCCGATCATTTTCAAGAAGCAGGCAAACTTATTCTCGTACAAATATGCGTCATCGGTTTGGTCATCGGCGATGCTCCATTCTGCGCCCGGTAGCGTCCCGGTTACATCGCCGTCATTGGGAGAGAGTTCGGATGAAGCCTGACCGGGCTGTTCGTCATCTGGCTTACCATGAGGGGTTATTTTCACTTTAGATGGCAATCGGTTGGTCTTGAAGCCGGTTTTGAAGGACAGATAAACCAGGTCAGATTCCAGAGCCGTTCTGTTCACATCCAGACTGGCACTTTCCAAATCATTCAGCAGGTGTTCATCAGGGCGCTCAGCTGCCCGGCTGTAACTTCCGCCACCTTTGCCACTGACTTGTTGTTCGAAGTCCGGATGATAAAAGTCGATCTCCTCCGGCATCGCTGACGGCAAATCATCAACCCGGCGAATTTCCCAGACAAAAAAGCTATTCGTTTTTCTGTCATCCCAACCGGTCACCTGCAATCGGGTTCCGGCCAGAAGTGGCGGCTGAAACGAAAAGTCCCAGAGCTGATATTGCCCCTGAACCCGGTGATCCTGCATCATTTGTCGATGAATACTGTCGAAAGAATACCTTGCTTCAGGATCGATTAATATCCAACTCAGAAACCGCCGGCACCGATCATCGTTAAACGACTCCAGCGGATAGGTTGCTGTCGGCATCACATCGATCCGCCATTTCTCGTCATCCTTCAGGACATTGAAATCAGAGGAAAGCACATCATGCTCCAGACTGATACGCGACAGATAGTTGTCGTGGAAAAACAAGACACGGGCCAGTTCGAACTGAGGCAGATAAAGCTGTTTCCCATCCGGCAGAATGATTTCAAAACACCATTGTTCCCGATTGGCGACCGAATTCATCGCCTGAATCGCCGCACACTCGGAGAGCGGTTTTCTTTGCCACTGTGTTGCGTCTTCTATCGTAAACGACAGGCGTTTCCCTTTAGCAATATCATTCTGTAGCGAACTGAGCGGTTTAAAACGGCGGATCAGCGGCGCACCGGTGATACTGACCGAAGGCCGCTCTGACTTCTTCGATAATGTCAGATTGATTCCCCAGTATTTATTCCGCTTTTTACGAAAGAGCGATCCGACCCCGAGCACTACCGCATCTTCGGGGATATGTTGAAATCGATATTCTCCCATAGACCTTCCGTTACTCCTTTTAGAAACCAACCTGCCATAGGTGTTAGCCGTTCTTCACTGAGACCGGCAGAACGCAGCAGCCGCCAACGCATCCAAGGGAGTTGCTGCCGGTATAAAGACAACGCTGCATTCGTCAGCCGCCGAATCTGATACTCTCCGACCGATTCGCTATAACCATTCAGAAACGACCTGGTACGTGGCAGTTTGTCCAAATGTTTTTCCAGCACACTGGCCACCATTTTCGAACGATGGATGTAATACGCACTCGACAATCGGGGAACAGCCAAATCATCCCGGACATCCGGTAACAGCCTCATCAATTGGCGAACACAAACTTTATCCCGGAGTTGCCAGTCAACCCGTTGATTCACCGTCACATGGGAACGCTGGTAACGCCGGTTGATTCTGAGCAACCATACCCGATCATGACGATACAACCACGCATACAAAGCGCCACCATTATGTTTTCTGGCCTGTTGACAGCCTTCTGTCTTCAGCCGAATCAACCAGTATTTGCGCCGCTCACGGATATTTGCCTCTTCCTGTCGGTAAGTCGAAACAACCAATTGAGGTTTGAGCGGATACTGTTTCACCTGAACCAATACCGATTCAGGATGAGTTTCTTCTCCCGACAATGCCGTGATCATGACCAGATGCTGTAGGAAACTGAACGACTTGCGATGTTTCCTCAATATGGCCCGGCTCCAGGATGTATCGTGGCTCGTCAGTGCCAAACCATGCTTCTCCAGCCATTGATGCGACCAATACCGGTTAACTCTGGCAGTGACATCCTGATGTAAAACATGGCTTCCCCGCCGGCAATCTGCCGAATGAGCCAAGTCCCGGTAAAAACAACTCCATTGATGAAATGTCGGAGAAACCTGAGGATGAAGAGACAATAATGCTGAAGCAAATCTTGTCACGACCTCAGATTCGGGCCGATAGACTTCGCAGTCCCGATCCTCCGAATGGATTTCGGGTATCAAATAGGCATGTCGGTGTTGATGAGGCACCGTTCCAGAGACTCGCAAAGCAACCCCATGTTCGGGACAGATATCTGCACCACTAACCTGCCAAAGACGTTGCCAGTAGATTTCTCCGCAATGACGGAGCTGTTCGGCAACGCACCGAGGACAATAATGAAGCGTGCGCAGTGCTTTGACTCGGGAAGCCACCAAACCGAAAGCGGCATGAATAGCACCTTTCGATGCTCCCGATATCCATCTGATTCCAGACTGTCGTTTCGGTTCCTCAATGAACGGCGCATAGAGTGGAAACAGTGTGTGCCGATAGATAAGAGAGACAACATCCAAGCTTAATGTTTCAGGATAATGCGCTGCGATTTGAGCAAGACGACAAGGTAAGTCAATGGTCGCAACAACTCGCCGATCACCATAGATTTCATCCAGCAACGCTTTCGGTGATTCGATACCATAATGAAGTCCTGCTCTTGCCAGCAGGCTATAAATCAATTCTTCAGGATAGGGACATGGCAATCCGAGCATCTACACAGCCCATTTGTCCGGATGCTGCAAATCCAGCACTAAGCCATGATCCCTCACGGTCTGGTACATCGTTGCCTGATCTTTCTGAGCATACAAATAGCGCAAGTCCTGACTCTCCAGTGAGTGCCAATCTTTGGCTTTGACCGGATTCACCTTATTTGCTTTAGGTGGTGTAGCAACCGGCTTTGGCCGCTCGTCATACCAAGCCAGAACCAATGGCATCATCTCCCGTAATGTCAGATCCGGCTTCTCCTGAAAGACTTTCTCAACTAGCGGGATCAGCAATTCGGACTGGCAATCCATTTGGGTCAGCATCTGATAAAGACGCATTGCCTGTTGATTCCGATTGAACGGCAGTTCAGCTTCTTCAGGCAATTGAATAATCTTTCGATGTAACGTCAACAGCCGTTTATCAATATCTTCCACTCTCAAATCCGAGTAGCGGGAAACCATTTCCGGATCACCACGGCGCATCGCATCCAGCATCGGATGAACCGGCTTTAACTCATCATCATATACGGCCCGCAACAACTTCACCGTAATGCGTTCCAGCCCGCTCGCGATTGCCCGGAGCTGGGCCAGCACAAACAGTTTCACCACGATATCGAGTACGCCCTGAGAGAGTTCATACCAACAGTCACGGATCTCTTCGCTCAGAACCTCATCCCGTCGTTGTAACCACTGATAGCGCCATAACTTATTGGTGAAAGCCTCCCACTCACTTTTACTGTTCGGCTGCTCTGAAAATTGTGGCATCGGCTGCCAGTACAGAGAGCCGAGTCCGGTACTCCGTCTTGCCGACTGAAGCTCAACCTCAAAGATTGGCCGGGCCTTCGGTGTTCCAATCAAAACAGCCGGAACCCCGACGGTGTTGACCAGTTCGACGAAAAACTCCAGCATCTGCTCGCGCCCGCCGGAGCGACGAATACTGAGTCGCTGAATTTCATCGATGACAAGAACGCCGATTGCCCGATGATTGGCAACCTGGCTCATCAATGCCAGCAACGTCGGAATACCGTGTCGTTTGAGGCCATAAGTCGATTCATAGTTGGTTCCGAGTACCCGATCGACTTCCCGGAAAAAGTTAAGGCACAAGCTCTTGAGAGAGCCATTATTCGGACATTCGATTTTCAGATAGGCAATCTGAAAGAAATTATGCTGCTCGTGATAAATCACCTGAGGATAGGTAGCAAGAATGCGGGACAATGTCGAGCTTTTGCCACTTCCGGAACATCCGATCAATGACAAACAACTGGCCGTCGAGCGGGCATCCTGAAACTTGAAACTCGCCATATCACCGGACATGATCCGCTCATAGCCGTTTTGCAGATGCTTGTTGAGTGAACCGTCCTGAAGATTTCTCCCGACATAACCACGCCGGATCATAATCGAGATCCGCTCCTCCAACAGTACATGCTGCGCCAGTGGCTGAAAGAAATCATCCAACAGCGAAGCAACCCTATGCGCACGCTGACGGGGTGGCAGCAACGTATTTTCCGGCGAGAAGCTCACCGCTCCCTCAAGTCCCTTTTTAAGCTGCTTCAGCTCCATCAACGGCGGTAAAGCCTCAATAAATGGATTTCCCCGATAAGAAGGGTTGCCCGTATCCCGATAAACTGCCGTCACATACTTGTCCGGTAGACTCATTCCTGATCGTCCTCATCGTCAAACAGCTCACTGACAAAACTGGGATACTGGTAATCTTCTTCCTCAACACCCGGCAAGTGAACGACATCGGCACGTTCCCGGGGTTGACTCGGTTCAGTCGGTTTCCGGTCTTCCCTCTCACTCTCCAATTCGGCTTTTCTGTTTGGCCGGATCGCTGCAATTCGTTCAGACTTAGAAAACTCGGAAACATCGGGACTTCTTGCTTCGGCCTGCTGAATCTTGTCGATCACCCGACGTTCATGCGCCCGTTTTTTCTCATCCGAAACCACTTTTGATGTCGCCGTCACAGACTTCTGACAAGCCTGTATCTGCCAGACTTCCCAGAAAGAGCAGTGAATAAATTCACGCGAACGATCAGAAAGCTTACCCACCCAGAATTCACTTTTCCCTTCCACCGGGAAAAGATAGATCTCATCGGCAATATTCGGATCATAGGCTACCGTTACTTTCTCCGGGCGAGACGTCGCTTTGCCTCGGTGCATCCATCCGGCACTCATTGCTTCAGCACAAGTGTAATAGAGACCGAACAGGCAAATGCCCAAGGGAGAAATCGTCGCTCTTGCGCGAGGCAGCAAACTCAGTCTCAACTCTCTTTCCGGCGCAGCACGCAAACGGCCGGTCCGGTGCTGAATTCCCCAACGCCAGAGTTCGATCGGCACCGAAGGCAAATCTACCGGCATATCGTCGGAACGGTCATACTTACCCAACACGGCAAACTGGTTGTGGTACAGAATGGAAGAGAGGATGATTTCTTTAAAGTCCGAGATGGATAGCTTTGCATCCAGACGGTAATCTCTACCGCCCCGTTTCTTTACCGTTGTTCCTGTCACTACACCAGGAGCAAACGGTGTAAAATCAGCCTGTATGGTTTTGAAATTCCGCTCGACGATCCCTTTCGCATCGCCACGATAAGGCGGGGTATTTTCCACTCTGACCGAAAAGCTTTTCTCAAGACTTTCAATCTGACTGCCAAGCAACTCTCCCCGATCGGCAAGGATTGCATCCGGTAACCCAATGGCTGACCAGTCCTGTGCTTCAATCTCGATCCCATATTGATGACAGAGAGCAACCTTGTCCGTCATTGCCGTTTGCAGTGCCTGAATCGCTGCTACATAAGACGGATTTTCAAAACCGATATACAGTCCGACGATCAAGCGACTGAATACATCGACAACGACATAAACAACCGGGCGTCCGACAATCCAGCTCCGGTTGCTATCCGAGACCAGATAGATATCGGCAATGGTCGCATCGATTTCAAATCGGGAGCCGGGGCCAAGCGCGTGTAGATTGGCCGTGCCTTTAAGTGGCCGAATGTCTTTGTTGTAGATCTTCGGATGTATCCGTTTGCGGATCACATCAACCTGCGTAAACTCCCGTTGATAGAAATACTTCATCTGCCAGTTGGTCGGAATCTCTGCTTCCGGGACATCCGGGAAATAGGTCTGATATATATCTTTGAAACGGCGGTGCGCATAGGGAAACGTGTACCCTTTGTCGTTCAGCAGATACTTTTGAATCGCTATCCGGAACAGACGCTCGGTAAACTCATCGACATTAACACCGGTGCCAGGCATATACTTTCTGGGACGTCCGAGTTTCTTCTCCCCGGCCTGACGACGTTTCCCTTTCCCTCCCGAATTTTTATAATCGGGCAACAGCGCATTAGCGATCTGACCACGCTGCCAATATTGACGAATCAAACGGTACAAGGTCTGCTTAGTTGTCTTATGCTCTGCCATCACTGCATTGATCGCCTTTGCTCTCAGGTCAGGCCGATAGTATGCTTCGCACTGGATAATCGGTTGAATCAATTCATAATTTTTGTCTCGTTTGACCTGAGCGATACTGCCTTCCTCAGGAACTTCCAATGTCAGATAAACATACGGATCTTCAATCCGGAGTAATGTTTCATCCTCAATCCCCTGATAAAGAATTTCCGTATCGACCAATACCGGAAAAGCTGATTTGTCGTCGATAGAAATCCAGACCAGCTCATTTCCCAACAAGCTCAGAACCCGGAATCTTTCCTGTTCAAACTCAAGCACTTCATTGATTCGAAACATGCCGCGCTCCTATCAGGTGATTCATATTCTCAAGCTGGAGATCTTTGACTAGCAGACGATGAAATTCCGTCGTCATATCAAAATGAAAACAGCGCTGGGCGAGAAGCTGTCTGATTTCATACAGAGACTGCCCTTCCGGCAGCCGGTAACTGACATCCAGCTGCTTACACAGATCGACAACGGTGCGGTTTGGGTACAATTCGAACTGAGCCGAATAATAAGACGTTCTTTCCAGCAATAACTCATCGGTCAGCTCATCTCGTTGCGACGGATACAACCAGCCGATGTTCCGAACCATCACCGGTGAAATATCTTTCTCAGTGACCAGAAACCACTGGATTTTCTTCAGCGCCCAGTAACGGCGTTCAATCTCCAGTTTTTCAATCACGCTAGGCTCTTGCAACGCCTCGGCATATTTACCCTGAATGGCAAATTTGGGCAGTTCGGTATTGAGACTATTTATCAGAAAATCGGAAGACATATACAGATCGACACCGCTATCCGCCGGATGCCTGATCCCGTTTTCGTTGGCGATTTGCCGAGTCTCCGAGCGTTCCAAAGGAAACTGTTCGCGGATATCGGTAATTTGAGGGTTCCATTCGAGCGTGAAGAAAATGGCAAGTTCCAGATCGGAAAAAAGATGATGGATTCGTTGCGTCTTGTGACCGAAAACGCGATGAGAACGACCTTCGGAAGGAACATCCCGAACCGTCAACCAAGGCTTGTAATCAACACCCCGGCCACTTCCCCGGCCTTCTTTAAGCCAGCGTCCATATCGGGTTTCCGACGCCGAATATTTATTTTTTGCCATAAAAAACCGCTATCCCATGCTGATAAAATAAGCATAAGGACAACGGCTTGAGTATGCAACTCTATTACTTTTCTTCTGTGAAGATCGATAACATCAACTTTCTCGGTAATATTGATGCTTTCTCTTGGAGTTATGCTTCCAGCTTTTTGCTACATCATAAACATATGCCGGATAGTCGTCCCAAGGATCGGCCAGTGCATTCCTGCGAGCTGCACGAAACTTTACCGGATAACCTTTACATTCAACCAAATGCATGAAGTAAAAGCTTTTTTCTTGTTTGGTACTAAAGTGCTTGTGAGTACCACTTCGGATACTGGGATAGAAATGCCACAAATAATCCGCAGATTGTCTACCAACAGCGTGTTCGTACTGCTGTTTTAATTTTTTCATATACCCTCCAGGTTTACATTACCTAGAAGGGATCCTCTGCAAAGTAGTACATCTTCTTTCCTTCGGTTTGAACACTACAGACCTACTCGTAGTCGCAATCCGGACTACCCCATTCGTTCCCTACGGGGCCGCCGAAAGCACCTTGTAATTTTCTCTGTTTACACCAGGCAACCGCAATTTCATCGAACACATCAGCCGGGATTTCAGCCATAAGCCTCCCGAATGCTTTTCCGTCGGCATTGGTTGAATAATTTACTCTGAAATCAACCGGGTTTGCTATCTCAATGATCGCGGGATTATCATTATTCTTCTCAAGCGTCATTTCCTGATATAAACCAAACTCTTGCTCACTCTGATAAACCCATTCTTTGGTGCTCATTGTTGATGCTCCGATAGTATACTTTGAATCAGTGTAACACTGATTCATGTCCCTCTAACAATCTACAATTCAAAAGATAAATATTGAGGTTGGGTAATTATAATATCTGGGTCTTTCTACTCCTCATTTTGTGACGATGAGGCCCCAAATGAGTTTTGCTCCCGTAACACATCATAAAGCAGGAAAAGATACCTATTACTAATATAATTACCCGGATCCAACTTATTTCTTTAGAAAATTCAAATGGTAAAGAAATAAATATCAATAGCATAATCCAAATAAACAGGGTAAAAAAGCTCACCCATTGATTCACTTTAGATACAGATATTTTTGCTGGTCCTGTTATGAGTATTTCAACTACCGAAGAGCTTCGAGGTCGGTGTAGAGTCGTTTTATAAAGAGGTCCCGTAGTATCATTTTCCAACATGTCTACGTGGTTCTCCCAATTCTCTTGCCAAAATTTACTTCCTCTATTTGCTAAGAACCAAGCCCAAGTAAACACAAACCCGATAACTGCTATAACAAAGGCAAAAAATTCTTTGCTTTTTAAATGCTCGCTCGCCAAAACCGAGAAAAAACCCGCAAATGCTACAGCAATTAATGCCCAAAAATATGTGGCCCTTTTCCAATACAATTCAATTTCAAACTTTCTTATATCGAGGGCATGTTCCAACGCCAGAGCTGCCTTTTCTTTGTTTGAACCATCAAGCCCAAACTTTCTTTTATACCTGTTCTGATTATTCATATAATTTCCCTGTTACGACCAATAGAAATCGGCCCATATAAACCAACGTAATATGCAATCAGACTTCAAACTATTTTTAAAGATGCTCATAGAAAAAATGACGGCAACCACATAGATTACCGCCATTTCAGGATGATACTTTAATACTCAGTATGAATCTTTATTACTTAGTATGAGACTTTATTCCTCTCCTACACCACATCTGTGAACGAATACGAGTTTTATTCTACTGTGACCGCTTTAGCTAAGTTCCGTGGCTGATCGACATCGGTCCCTTTAATAAGAGCAATATGGTACGACAACAGCTGCATCGGCAATGTGTAATAGATCGGTGCGGTAATTTCGCTGACATGCGGCATCTTGATGATTTTCATTGTCTCATCCGATTCAAAGCCAGCATCTTCATCAGCAAATACATATAGTAATCCACCGCGAGCACGGACTTCTTCGATGTTCGATTTCAGTTTTTCCAACAGATCATTATTCGGTGCCACAACCACGACTGGCATATCCGCATCAATCAGTGCCAGAGGGCCATGTTTCAATTCACCTGCAGCATAAGCTTCAGCGTGGATATAAGAAATCTCTTTCAGTTTCAAGGCAGCTTCTAATGCGATCGGGTAGTATTCGCCACGGCCAAGGAAAAGAGTATGGTGTTTGTCTGCGAAATCTTTAGCCAGACTTTCAATCTCAGCATCGAACTTCAGCGCAGCCTCTATTTGACCAGGTAGCTGATGAAGAGACGTCACAATCTCTTTTTCTAACGCTGCATCAACAGTACCTTTTTGTTTACCGATACCTGCTACGAGCATCAGCATCGCGGTCAGTTGCGTTGTAAATGCTTTTGTTGATGCCACACCAATTTCAACACCAGCACGAGTCATGAATGCAATATCCGATTCTCTCACTAATGATGAACCCGCTACGTTACAAATGGTCATGACCGCCATATACCCTTTCTCTTTTGCTAATCTTAGTGCGGCAAGAGTATCCGCCGTTTCACCAGACTGAGAAAGTGTAATAAGAAGACTGTTTGGGCGCGTAACGAACTTACGGTAACGGAATTCAGATGCAATCTCGACATCACAACTCACACCCGCGATCCCTTCAAACCAGTATCGTGCAGCCATACCCGCGTTATAAGATGTTCCACACGCAACGATTTGCACGTGTTCAACTTTTTGTAGAATCTCAGCCGCATGAACACCAATACTATCAATAATGACTGAATCTTTAGTACAGCGACCTTCCATCGTATTGGTTATTGCGACAGGCTGTTCGTAAATTTCCTTTTGCATAAAGTGACGGTATTTTCCTTTGTCTCCAGCATCATGCTCAGCTGTTGACTCAAGAATTTCGCGCTCAACTTTTTCACCGCTATGGTCATAAACAGTCACATCACGACGAGTAATCTCAGCCACATCTCCTTCTTCCAGATACATAAAGCGGCGAGTTACATTGAGTAACGCTAGCTGATCTGAAGCAAGGAAGTTTTCACCGACACCGAAGCCGATAACGATAGGACTGCCAGAACGTGCAACCACTAAACGAGAAGGATCATTCTGATCTAAAACAACCGTGCCGTAAGCACCATCTAGCTGTTTTGCGGCTTTTTGAACAGCTTCGATGAGAGACTCTGAAGTTTCAAGCTCTAACGCAACCAGATGTGCAATGACTTCAGTATCCGTTTGCGAGACGAAAACGTATCCTTTATCTTTTAGCATTTGGCGCAGAGGGGCGTGATTTTCAATAATCCCGTTATGCACAACTGAAATGCTTCCTGATACATGGGGATGGGCGTTGATTTCTGAAGGCTCACCATGTGTCGCCCAGCGAGTATGTGCTATACCAGTACCGCCGCTAACCTGAGCCTGTTCCACAGCATCTGATAGCTCCTGAACTTTACCCAAACGACGAATACGAGTTAAATTATGCTCAGAATCGACAATCGCCACACCCGCTGAGTCATAACCCCGATACTCTAAGCGACGAAGTCCTTCCACCAGAATTTCAGCGACATCACGTTGAGCAACCGCTCCAACAATTCCACACATATCCAAATACTCCTAAATTTATCTACTCGATCGCCAAACGAAACTATGCTCGAATGACTTTTACATTATGGGATTCAATGACTCTCATTTGTTCATCTGATAACCCACTATCGGTAATCAATACGTCAATTATTTTCCAGCTAAGCTCTAAGTTTGGTATTTTGCGTCCCAATTTATCGGATTCAGCCATCACGATAACTTCTCTCGACACATCGGCCATCACTTTGCTTAACCCAAACAACTCGTTAAACGTGGTCGTACCACGATTTAAATCGATCCCATCACAACCAATAAATAACTGATCAAAATCGTAAGAACGGAGCACAGACTCAGCGACCTGCCCCTGAAAAGATTCAGAGTGCGGGTCCCATGTTCCTCCAGTCATAAGTAATGTAGGTTCGTTTTCTAATTCTCTTAATGCATTCGCAACGTTCAGTGAATTGGTCATCACGACTAAACCTTGCTTTTCGTTTAAATGAGGGATTACGGCTGTGGTCGTACTACCGCTGTCGATCACAATTCTGTGATGGTCTTTTATCAGCATAGCAGCTTCTTTTGCGATGGAAATCTTTCGGTTCGAAACTTTTAGACTTAATTCTTCCGCAATGACCTCTTTTGGAAGCGAGATCGCGCCGCCATAACGACGAAGTAATAATCCATTCGCCTCTAATGCAGATAAATCTTTCCGTATCGTCACCTCTGAGGTTTCAAAGCGTTTGGCTAAATCATCAACACTCACCTCTCCTTTTTCGTTTACTAAAGTTACAATAAGGTGTCTTCTCTGCTTTGTGTTTCGTTTCGTCATTTAGAGGCAAAAAATAAGTTACGGAATAAAACTTATCATAACCAAAACGAAACTTTATTGTCTATTTATTTCGATAGTAAAAATTAATAATTACGACTAAAACCTTGTCCTAAGACAAGTAATAAGCAGTGATATTCCCTTCATAAAATGCTAGAATTCGCGTCGCAAAAGAAAAAAAATTACAGAATTGATAGTTGAATTACCGGATGGATGACGAAAAACCGGCAAAAAACGCTAAATTTTGGATTTTTTCTGAGTAGCAAGCAATAATGCTTAGTTATAAAATAACTGAAATACTGAAAGACTTTCATATTTAAAGTGTCATACTGATATAATGATGAGTAGGCTTAAGGTAGAGATTTAAATAAGCCATCGCAGACACTTTAAGACACAGTTTCAAATTGATGATTGTATCGGAGAACATCTTCCATGAAAAAGACCAAAATCGTTTGTACGATTGGCCCTAAAACTGAATCACTAGAGAAGCTAACTGAACTAGTAAACGCTGGCATGAATGTTATGCGCCTTAACTTCTCTCATGGCGATTACGAAGAACATGGAACTCGTATTAATAATTTCCGTCAAGTAATGGCAAATACTGGTGAAACACTTGCTATTTTACTTGATACTAAAGGTCCTGAAATTCGCACAATTAAATTAGAAGGCGGTCAGGACGTTGAACTAGAAGCTGGTCAGGAGTTTGTATTTACGACTGACTCAACTGTTATTGGTAATAAAAATACAGTAGCAGTAACTTACCCAGGTTTTGCTTCTGATTTAGCTGTTGGTAACACAATCCTTGTTGATGACGGCCTAATCGAAATGAAAGTGATCAGCAAAACTGAAAATGACGTGACTTGTACCGTTCTAAATAACGGTGCGCTTGGTGAAAACAAAGGTGTAAACCTTCCAGGCGTAAAAGTTAGCCTTCCTGCACTATCTGAAAAAGATAAGAATGACCTGAAGTTTGGTTGTGAACAGGGTGTTGACTTTGTTGCGGCCTCATTTATTCGTAAAGCTTCTGACGTTCAGGAAATTCGTGAGTTTCTAAATGCAAATGGTGGTAAAGACATCCACATCATTTCAAAAATTGAAAACCAAGAAGGCGTTGATAACTTTGACGAGATTCTTGAGTTATCTGACGGTATCATGGTTGCTCGTGGTGACCTAGGTGTTGAGATTCCAGCGGAAGAAGTTATCTTTGCTCAAAAAATGATGATTGAGAAATGTAACCGCGCTCGTAAGATGGTTATCACAGCGACTCAAATGCTTGACTCAATGATCAAAAACCCTCGTCCAACTCGTGCAGAAGCGGGTGACGTTGCAAACGCAATCATGGACGGTACAGACGCAGTAATGCTTTCTGGTGAAACAGCTAAAGGTAAATACCCTGTTGAAGCAGTAACGATCATGGCTCAAATCGCAGCGCGCACTGACTCAGCACTTCAAGCTGAATTGGGAGATCGCCTAGACAGCCCTCGTCTACGTATTACGGAAGCGGTATGTAAAGGTGCAGTTGATACTGCAGAAAAACTAACAGCACCGTTGATTATCGTTGCAACGCAAGCTGGTAAGTCAGCTCGCTCTGTTCGTAAATACTTCCCAACAGCAAATATTCTTGCTCTTACAACCAATAAGAAAACGGCTGCTCAGCTTGTTCTTACTAAGGGTGTAATACCAATTATTGTTGATGCTATTGAGAATACAGACTCTTTCTATCACTTAGGTAAAGAAATTGCCCTAGAAACAAAACTGGGTAAGAAAGGTGATATCGTAGTGATGGTTTCTGGAGCTCTCGTTTCTTCAGGTACAACGAACACTGCATCAGTGCACGTTTTATAATAAAACGTCTATGTTGTAAAAAGGGAGCGATAGCTCCCTTTTTTATTTTGACTTTAGTCGTATATCGGTTACCAACCAAAAAACTCTTTATTATGAGTATTGAGCAGTACAACCATAGGAAGAAAGTAAAGCGCACTTAACTTTATGCCCAAAACAACCAAACAACCAATCGTCAATCTTACGAGAAAATGATTTACCATACTTCGCCTCATTTGCCTTCGTATTGATTTTCTTAACTTTTATTTGCACTCAATTTAAGTGCAGAAAAAGACCAATCAGTCCAACCTCGGGCACACCAATTCCAATGAAGCGAATGGTATAATAATTAACCACACAGCTCAATATTCAACCAGATCCTAGACCTTCGTCTAATAACCTAATTCAGCTTATACACCACATCAACACTATCTTTTACAACGATATTTGAGTCCTGATAAGAATCGTTAACTATTTTACTTTCTGATGAAAGTGTACGGATTAAAACGGGAGAGCTTTGATTATTGCGGTAGCTCACCTGCCACACAGCGCCTAATGAGCGTTTAAATCCTTTCGCTAAAGAAAGCGCTTTCTGATTTGCGTCCTCGATAGCCAAAAGCCTAGCCTGCTCTAAATACTTTTCATTATCCTTAACCGTTAATTGAATGTTTTCCACCCGGTTTATGCCAGAGTCAATTGCGGTGTCAATATAGTCATTTAACTTGTCCAGATTTTTCACATCTATTGTGATCTTTCTACGCGCTTTATACCCCACCAATTGAGCCTGACTGTCCTTCGGATAATAGTACTGTGGAGCAAGATAAAGGTTTGAGCTGTTTATATCGTCTTTCTCCACACCCATCTTGTATAACTGAGCCAGGAAGTTACTAACGACATCATCGACACTCTCTTTCGCCTGATCAGCATTCATCATGGTCTTTTCAACCTGCACTGAAAATGTCGCACTATCTGGGACCACGCTCACTTCACCGTAACCGGTTGTCGCTATATGAGCAAAAGGTAACGACTGAGAGTAAGCCAGAGAGGCAAAAAAGATGCATAAAACAGAAATACTTCCAGAAACCAATCTCATCACGTTGTCCTTATAAAACTACGAGCTAACATCATAGAAAAAATATAGTCGACGAAAAGAGGGCAGCGAGTGAAATGACAAAGATTTAACCTGAATGTGACTGATGACGTACGATGCTAAACATTCTCAATTGGGCATAAAAAAGCGGCTCTAGGCCGCTTAAGATTCAAACTCGGTATCGAAACATAGATTAGTCAAGTTTGTTGAGATGAACATCCATTTGAGGGAACGGGATCTCGATATCATTTTCATCAAGAGCTTCTTTAATTCCCTGCATTAAGTCGTAGTAAACATTCCAATAATCATCAGTTTTAACCCAAGGACGAACGTTAAAGTTCACTGAAGAATCAGCTAGTGCCACAACACCAATAACCACGTCTCTATCCTTTAGAATTCGCTCATCACGCTCAATCACACTGCGCAATACTTCTTTGGTTTTCTTAAGGTCAGCTTTGTAAGAAACACCGATAACTAAATCAATACGGCGAACAGGATGTTTTGAATAGTTAGTAATAGCGTCGCCGATAACGGATGAGTTTGGTACCACGACCATTTTGTTGTCTGGTGTTTTCAGCACAGTTTGGAAAATCTGAATTGATTCAACTGAACCAGCCACACCAGCGACTTCTACATAATCACCTGATTTAAACGGTCTAAACGCAACGATGAGAATACCTGCCGCAAAGTTTGATAGAGAACCTTGAAGAGCCAAACCTACAGCTAAGCCTGCCGCACCAATAACAGCGACTACAGAAGCTGTTTGTACTCCAATTCGGCCTAATGCTGCGATAAGCACAATCACAAACAACAAGTATCTCACTAAACCTTTGATGAATTCGACTACAGCGGGATCCATCGATTTCTTGTTAAGTATTTTGGCTACGCTTCCAGCTAATACTTTAACGATAATATTACCGATAAACAGAATAAGAACAGCGGAAATCAAGTTCACGCCATACTGTATTAAAATATCAGAGTTATTTGTTAGCCACTTGTTTACTTCACTCAAACTGCTTACGATTTGAGTATCGACGCCAGTTACTGACTCCCCAGCCATGCTTTTTCTCCTAATGATATTATCAGCTCACACACTAAGCTGTTCTTAGAGTCATAGCTTAAGCAAATATTTTAATATTGACCAGTCATAAAGCGTTAAGTTTATGGCAAAAAAAAGCCGCTCCATTAGAGCGGCTTTCTAAACAATTTCAGTTCTTAAAATTAAAGAACATCAACAGCATTTAGGTCAGAGAACGCTTTTTCAAGACGCTTAACCATAGATACCTGACCAGCACGTAGCCATACGCGAGGATCGTAGTATTTTTTGTTTGGAGCATCTTCACCAGTTGGGTTACCAATCTGGCCTTGAAGATAGTCATGGTTTTCAGCTTCGTACTGACGAATACCATCCCATGTTGCCCACTGAGTATCAGTATCGATGTTCATTTTGATAACACCGTATGAGATAGACTCTTGAATCTCAGCTTCGCTTGAACCAGAACCGCCGTGGAATACGAAATTAAGAGAGTTTTCAGGAAGACCGAATTTCTCAGATACGTGTTTTTGAGAATCACGTAGGATAGTAGGAGTAAGAACAACGTTACCAGGCTTATAAACACCGTGTACGTTACCGAAAGAAGCAGCGATAGTGAAACGTGGGCTAATTGCACTTAGTTTCTCATATGCGTATGCAACGTCTTCTGGAGAAGTGTACAGCTCAGAGTCATCCATATCTGAGTTGTCAACGCCGTCTTCTTCACCACCTGTACAACCAAGTTCGATCTCGATTGTCATGTTCATTTTAGCCATGCGCTCTAGGTACTTAGCACATGTTTCAACGTTCTCTTCTAGAGTCTCTTCTGAAAGGTCTAGCATGTGAGAAGAGAATAGAGGCTTACCAGTTTCTGCAAAGTGCTTTTCACCTGCGTCTAGTAGTCCGTCGATCCAAGGTAGAAGTTTCTTAGCTGCGTGGTCAGTATGAAGAATAACTGGAACGCCGTAAGCTTCAGCAACTGCATGAACGTGTTTTGCACCCGCGATAGCACCAAGAACTTGAGCGCCCTGGCCTTCAAGCTTAACACCTTTACCCGCGAAGAAAGCAGCACCGCCGTTAGAGAACTGAACGATTACTGGAGACTTAACTTTTGCAGCAGCTTCCAAAACAGCATTTACAGAGTCAGTACCTACACAGTTTACTGCTGGGATTGCGAAGTTATTTTCCTTGGCAACTTCGAATACTTTCTGCACGTCATCACCAGAGATAACACCTGGTTTTACGAAATCAAAAACCTTAGACATGGATTGATCCTATTTTCTGTCGTTTTATTAATAAAACTCGTTAAGTTAAAACTTGCAAACGCCCCTGCTTGCAATGTTGAGAGTTTAGCAAATAAACAATCAATGTGCAGCAAGCATGATAGGCAAGCGGGAGTCTAAGACTCCCGCTGGTATTACATAAATTACGCTTTAGCGCGTGCTTCCAACATTTCTACAGCTGGAAGAACTTTACCTTCAACAAACTCGAGGAAAGCACCGCCGCCAGTTGAGATATAAGACACGTCAGCTTTGATACCGAACTTATCAATAGCCGCTAGAGTGTCGCCACCACCAGCAACTGAGAAGCCATCAGAAGCTGCAATCGCTTCTGAAATACCTTTAGTACCCGCTTCAAAGTTCTTGAATTCAAATACGCCTACTGGACCATTCCAAAGAATGGTTTTCGCATTTTTAAGAATATCCGCAAGAACTTTAGTAGAGTCAGGACCTAAGTCGAAAATCATATCGTCGTCTTGAACGTCTTCTACTTTCTTGATTTCAGCTTCTGCGTTTTCATCAAATGCTTTTGCACAAGCAACATCAGTAGCAACAGGGATAGCACACTCATCCATTAGTTTTTTAGCTGTACCAACTAGGTCTGCTTCATAAAGAGACTTACCTACGTTGTGACCTGCAGCTGCGATAAACGTATTCGCGATACCACCACCAACAACAAGCTGGTCAGCAATTTTAGATAATGATTCAAGAACAGTAAGTTTAGTTGAAACTTTAGAACCACCAACGATAGCAACCATTGGGCGGGCTGGGTTATCCATTGCTTTGCCAAGTGCATCTAATTCGTTAGCAAGAAGAGGTCCAGCACATGCAACAGGAGCATTCATACCAACACCATGAGTTGAAGCTTGAGCACGGTGAGCAGTACCAAAAGCGTCCATTACAAATACGTCACACAAAGCCGCGTATTTTTTAGAAAGCTCTTCATCATTTTTCTTCTCGCCCTTGTTAAAACGAACGTTTTCAAGAACAACCAACTCACCTGCATTAAGTTCTAGGCCGTTTAGGTAATCTTTTGCTAGTTTAACGTCGCAATCAAGTGCATCGTTTAGGTAGTTAACAACTGGTTGTAGAGAGAATTCTTCTGCGTATTCACCTTCAGTTGGACGACCCAAGTGTGATGTTACCATTACTTTTGCACCAGCTTCCAAGCAGTGCTTGATTGTTGGTAGAGACGCTAGGATACGAGCATCTGAAGTTACTTTACCTTCTTTTACTGGCACGTTTAGATCAGCACGGATAAATACTCGTTTACCTGCCAAGTCCAGGTCGGTCATCTTAATCACAGACATGATTAGTCCTCTCAAATAGTCATTAAAAAGTTTCAGAAGCCCGGCTACCCTGCCGAGCCCATAAATTACAACGTCGTTATTATAACGCTATAAATTGGGGCTTAGTTTATTTATTTCAATCCGAAAAATAAATAAATTCACCACATTTATATTACTCAGCTTTTGCCACACTCATCGCAATCGCAGTGTCTAACATTCGGTTAGCAAAGCCCCACTCATTATCACACCACACCAGCATTTTCACTAAATGCCCATTACTTACCCTTGTTTGGCTTCCATCCACAATAGCGCTGTGAGAATCATGGTTGAAATCGATAGAAACCAGTGGCTCTTCGGTATAATCAACAATGTCACGTAATGTACACTGAGACGCCTCTACTATGGTTTGATTTACGTCAGAAACTTTCACATTTGACTTAATTGTGACGCTTAAGTCCATGGCAGTAACGTTAATCGTCGGCACACGAACCGAAATTGCTTCAAATTTATTCGAAAATTTAGGGAAGATTCTTTCAATCCCTTTATGCAATTTCGTATCAACCGGAATGATGGATTGGCTGGCAGAACGAGTTCTTCTCAAATCATTGTGATAAGCATCGATGACCTGTTGGTCATTCATAGATGAGTGAATAGTCGTAATGGTGCCAGAATCAATACCAAACGCCTCATCAAGCACTTTGATAATGGGTACAATACAGTTAGTCGTACAAGATCCATTGGACACGATATTGTGTTCAGGAAGAATAGTCTCGTGGTTAACACCATAGATAATCGTATTATCTAAATCATTACTGCCCGGGTGGGAGAACAGCACTTTCGCCGCTCCAGCATGAATATGTTCCAGACCATCGTCTCGATTGCCATAAACACCGGTGCAATCAAGAACAATATCCACGCCCAGATCTTTCCAGGGAAGAAGTTTGATTTCAGATAAGTGAAGTATTCGCACCGAATCAAACTCACCGTTTTCATGATGAACATAAAGATGCTCTTGATTATGCGATACTTTTTTGAAAAAGCGGCCATGAGTGGAGTCATACTGAAGCAAATGAGCCATAGTTTCTGCTTTCGCCAACTCATTTACTGCAACAATTTTAATCTGCTGGTTCTTACCACTCTCGTAAACAGCACGTAAAACATTACGTCCGATACGCCCAAAACCATTAATTGCGACTCGTAACATCCCTCTATCGCCCCACATCAAATTCGTGCAACAAATACTACATCAAGCCCACTTAAAACGCATCAACAGACTGTGCAATTTTGTTTTGCATAATCAAGACATCGTAGGTTGCTCAAGCATCTTCATCTTGCATTTATCACAATATCTAAAGATTCTTTTCCCGTTCCATGTACATCAATATAACGAACGCCAATAAACATAAAATGGCGGAAATCACCGAGAAATAGATACTAACTGTCTTCAGTGAAAATAGTAGCGTTAAGCCTCCCAGAACAATCACTGGAATAGAAATTGCGCCGTAACAAACGATAAAGTATGACGCTATACTAGCCGCTTTACTTTCCTCAGGTGCTGCTGCCCCGACGGCGCTAACCCCAGCTTTAAATGCAAAACCATGCCCTACCCCAGCTACTGCAGTACCAACCATTAAAATAGTCAGACTTTCCATAACCATACTTACAGTAATAATGGCGACACCAATACCTAGTACAATACACCCAATGTGCATTCGTCTTTTTTCAGGTAAATGTTCTACAAATATCTGTCCTAGCGTTGAACAAAGAAAAAGAAAACCAGCAACAAAGCCGATAAGAAAATCGCCTTTGTATCCTAAATATTGAGAGAGGAAATTGGGGACAACCGCAGAGTAAAAACCCGTCACCATAAACCCAGCCAAGGCAGAAATTGAGGCAGGTAAAAACACAGCTCTAACCTGCGTGGGCAATGCGGGTTTTTGCGGTAAAAACGAAGGTGATGGACTGCGCTTCACAGTTTCAGGAATAAATAAAAAACCAGCTACGGCTATAACGACAAGTACCAAGTGAAGTAGATAAGGTGTGACCATAGGATTTGGTAGTTCAACTGCTATCGCTCCAGCTAAGATAGGACCGAGTCCCAGCCCACCCATATTGACTGCGGTACCAGTTAGCACTCCGATTCGTTCATACCCTTTAGGTACTAAATCCATTATGGCTGCCGTCGCGGTACTGGCAAATAAACCAGCAGAAATACCAGATAGTACCCTACCGACAAGAATCAGCGGTAACCCTTGTGCAAACATAAAAATGATGTCACTTAATACGGCGAAGGCTAATCCTGCTAGAAGAATCGGTTTTCGACCGATTTGATCTGACCAATTCCCGGTCAATAGGAGAGCGCCAATCACTCCGGCTGCATACACAGCAAAAATGACGGTGACCATAGGGGAAGAAATACTTAACTGACTCTCGTAAATCGTATAAATAGGCGTGGGTAACGTGGTGCCCATCATTGCAACCATAAAGGTAAAAGCCGCGATGACAAATGGAGTAAATCCCTGACGTGCCTTCGTGCTATGAATACTATGGGTGATGGTCGACATGTGTTATCTCCTTTTCTAATTGAAAGTACATAACCGGTGTCTCGCTACGCCAACAAAAGCAAATCGATCATAAAGAAAACGTTGCTAGCGTAATGGGATGGTATGGGTTGAAAAGCATAGAGGAGGCGAAGCGCCTCCTCTTAATGTTGCGTAGAAAAGACAGTAACAATGAAAAATTATTACTGTGTTACGACCTCGATGTTATCGACAACGTTTTTCACATCAGAAGTATTTTTGGCTATGGTGATTGCCAAATCTTTCATTGATGCGGACTCAGCCGTACCTTTAAGTGTTACAACACCATCATCAACATCAACATTAATATCTGTGCCGTTGACCTCAGGTTCGAGCAATAACGATGACTTCACGACTGTAGCTACCTTAGAGTCAACAAGCGTTTGATTGAGGGAGCTATCATCGTCGCTGTTGACTACGGTTAACCGGTTGTCGACTTTCTTCACACCGTCGATATTCTTAAGTAGCTCACCTGCTAAACTTTTATCGACATTGTTATCGACTTTACCCGTAAGCAGAATAACGCCGTTGTCAACATCGGTGTTGATATCAAAGCTATTGAGGTTTTTATCAAACAATAAAGTTGCTTCAGCTTTACCATCGATCCACGCGTCTTTCGCAGTGTCTTTCCAATCCGCGTTTGTTTTCGCAGCAGCCTGAAAACTCATAAGAGTTGTTAAAAGTGCAGCTAAGGTAATTGGTTTAGAAATACTCATTTAGAAATCTCCTCTTTGTGGCTCTTTATCGATAATGCGATAGGCATGCCAACTTTATTTCTCCCGCTACGCTTGTGTTTGCATTCATGCATGTGAGTCTATCTCGTGAAAAAGTTACCGATTATTCGTAAATTTTTCAGATCCCTTCGTAATGGGTATGACAGCACTCATCAACCTGAATCTGCCATGCTGCCAACCAGTAAGAAATCCTTTGTTTTACTATCGTAGAGCGGATATTTGATAACGCACTCTTAGCCATTTTTATTGAGTGGTATTCTTTCTCCAGAACCTGCTGAGGCTTAGTTTGTACAACACAATCGGCCTTATTTTTATCTTCTTCAACAGATAAATACAGAGGCTGCGGATTCTTAACACAACTCTTAAGCTCTTGACTTGCCTTGCTTTTTAACTCAACAAGGCGTGTTACCTTATGTTGAATATTCTCATCATTGAGATAGGGCCGATTTAGTTCTGTTTCTTTTTTACTGTGCTCTAACCACGCAATGATATATCGGATATTATGAATATCTTCCCTATCCAGACGTAAACCATTGGTACTACACATAATTAGTTCTCCTATGTAGTGATTCGTTGTATAGTTACCTTTCAACCTTCGTACCAACTTTTCAATTATCCCCAAGTTAATTGTTGGTTAGAATGAATTAACTTGCTTGTAGTCATGGGAATGTTTACATACAGTGAGATCTAATCCCTTAAGAGGAATACCCGAAATGCCGCTACCACAATTGTCTTTTCGTGTAACAAAACAAAAATTTTTTACTGAAATAAGAAGCTGTTCAGCCCTTTCAGATTTTTCGTTAGCTGAATTAGATGGGTATCCAGATTGGCTAGAGGAACTTGAAAATAGCAGTGCCAGTGCAGCTATTCTTGAAGCGGATAATTTATCTAGGTCCGAAGCTGAACGACTAAATGAACTATGTAATTCCGGTAACTTCGATCTAATTCTTTTAAGCTCGGGGCAGCTTAATACTCATTGTGATGAACTGGTGAAGTCAGGAAGCGTATTTCTATTCCGAGAGCCAATTAATTTTGAATTGATTAATCAAGCACTTGAGGATATAGCCTTTTTTCACCGAGATACGAAGATAGGTAAACTAAGCCCTACAACCAGTGAATTGGATCAATTTGGTCTTTTAGTGGGTTCCTCACTCATCATGCATGAGGTTTACCGAACTCTTCGACGAGTTGCCCGTACGAAAGCTAACGTCTTAATTATCGGCGAAAGTGGTGCTGGTAAAGAGTTGGTTGCCAACACAATACATCTTGCAAGTGATCGTTCTGATCATCCTTTTATCGCCATTAACTGTGGTGCTATTAGTCCTGAATTGGTTGATAGTGAGCTTTTTGGTCACGAGAAAGGCTCGTTTACAGGTGCCCATAAAGCACATGACGGCGTATTTAAGCAAGCCGAAGGGGGTACATTGTTCCTTGACGAAATAACAGAGATGCCCATCGAACACCAAGTTAAGTTACTCAGGGCGTTGGAAAGTCAAGAGTATCGACCTATAGGTAGTCAGAAAACTTATAAAGCAGACGTTCGAATTGTAGCTGCAACGAACAGAGACCCGTTTCAAGCAATCGAAGAAAATATTTTCAGGGAAGATTTATACTTCCGCTTAGCTCAATTTCCGATTCATGTTCCACCATTAAGAGAGCGTGAAGGTGATATAATTGGCCTCGCAAAACATTTTCTCGCCTTCCGAAACACACATGAAAACTTTAAGAAATCTATTTCGGATTCTGCGTTACAAAAGATCGGCGAGCATAACTGGCCAGGTAATGTTCGTGAATTAAAGCACTGTATCGAAAGAGCCTATATTCTTTCCGATAGTGTTATAGAGCCAGAACATCTCTTATTTGACCTTCCTTTTGGAGCAACACCTTCACACGGTTCTCTATCCGAGGCTATTCCGGCGAAAGTGCCTCTCGAACAGATAGAAAAGGCGGCCATCATTAACACACTTAAGGAAAATGATGGCAACAAAACAGATACGGCAGAAGACTTAGGGATCAGTGTAAAAACCCTCTACAACAAATTAGACAAATACGAAGAAAAGAAAATTTAATTGTTCTTTGTTCCGAGAGTCAGTATTCTCAGTGATGCTGGCTCTAAAACCATGTCTAATTTATCCGCTTCTCGCAACTCTCCATCCAAAACATAACTTATTTTTTCGCCATCTTTATCTTCCAACTCAATATGACTTGCTTGATGATGCTTAACAGACTTCAGGTTATTGTCATATTTGGCCCGTAACAGCTCAGACAGAGATAGTAGGTTATTACCACCATTCGCATCAGGATCTAACCAAGTGATATCGAATAAACCATCTCGACTATCAGGCTGCCCATTCCCTTGTGCCAATAACGTCGAGAACGGCGCCGCATTAGCAATGACAAAACTACCCGTATCAATCTGTCTGACGTTATCATGATCAAAAGTCACATTGAGATGCATAACATCCCCATCTGACACAGCGTTAAAAAGCCCTTCCAGATAAGCTAACTGCCCCTTATCATTTTTTGCTTCACGACTCGCATGTTCTATCATTTGTTGTTCGAAACCGATGGCAACAACCATGATGGCAAATTCCTCATTGCATAACGCTGTATCCATTTTTGTCAGCTCACCATGTGTGATTGCATCGCACGCTGTATCGATAGGAAATACCTTAGACCGCACGCCCAATAATGCATGAGCTAACGAATTTGCGGTACCGAGAGGAAGGATCGCAAGAATACTCTTTGAACCCTTGAGAATACTGGCAACCTCATTTACCGTTCCATCACCACCTGCAGCGACCACAACATGAGCTTCATTGTCTAACGCTTCCTGTGCCAAAGACTTGGCGGTTACGTCTGGTGTCGTTTCTCGAATGCTTACGGTATAAAAGGGCTCGAGGTTGTGCATCACTAGCGGTTTACTTTCTTCCCATTTACCACCACCAGATACGGGATTAGCAATAATCCAAAGTGAAGGTTTTTTCTGCTCAGAGGTCGATACTGTCTTGTCATCTGAACGTATCGACTCCGCGTATTGTAAATAGGCTCGGTACTGGGCATGATTGAGCCGAGCAATAGTTCGAATACTTTGAACTTTTTCAATGACTTCATCTGGTTCTAGCTCTGGGTGCTGAGATATAAGATAACAACACAAAACTAAAACCGACCTCCCTTTTCCTAAGGCACAATGGATAACAACAGATTTCCCCTGCTGTCTCTCTTGGATCGCCCATTCAACGGCTTCATGTAATGATTTCGGATCTGGGTAAGAATGATCAAGAACGGGTACATTCAGATAGGACACATCACTGCCTAACAGTGTCATATTCAAACCATCAAATTCTGCCGTCACATCAAGCACTGCGTCGACTTTCATTTCTTTAAGATTATCGACATCGGAAGGAAGTAATCTCGAAGCAACAAAGATGCCTGATTCTATTTCCTGAATAGCAGGATTCGGGTTTTGTTTACGCACGACGTAATTGTAAATGTGGACACCAACAAGAAAGGGAATAAAAAAAGCTCTGATCGCAATAGGAATTCGACCGTTCTCAGACTTACGGAATATACGGCCATGGTTTCCGTAGTATGCCCAAGCAACCACAAGTAACGAGGCTGAAGTCCATAAAAATAAAAACTGTAGAAAAATAAACGGGGAAATTAGTGCGAGAAATGCGAATGCGAGGCCTGAAAAAAAATAATACTTAAAAGGAAACATAAAGATACCACCCTATCATTGATAGCGCTCCCACATCTGTGGGAGCATACAAATGACTCTGCATGATGTTTAGCAGTCAGTATCTTCTGCACCTGCTTCTTCTTTCACATCTTCACATTTGTCTTCTATCGCGTTACCGGTATCTGTGACGGTTTGATCAATCTGTTCACCAACATCTTCTGCTGTTGTATTGTCATCACTACACGCGGTTAGGCCGAATGCCATTGCTGTCGTAAGTAACATCATAGCAACTGGTTTCGTTAATCTCTTATTCATTATAATCTCCTAATCGATTTTTCATGTGTCTGAGAATTAGTGCCAATTCCATGCCAAGTAATTAAAGCAAATACAATCAGTAACTTAGTCATACCGCGGTAAGCATTCAGTCAAAGCTGCGGTAATAAATACAAACCTTACAGGTAAATTTTTCCATATAAAAAAGGCCCTGTTGGTAAACAGAGCCTTAATTTTCAATCAATTAGATTACTTAAAAATTGATGTCCATACCTAACCAGTAACGACGACCATCTTCAACATAACCATACGTATCGTAGTCTATGTCTTTATCCAGTAAGTTATAAACGGCTGCTTTTAGCTTGACGTTATCAGCTAAGTCGTAAGTAACGCCAGTATCGACAAAGGTATAAGACGGAACGATATCGTCACCAGTATCTGTCGCCTCTTCACCGTGGTAGGTTACTTTTGCCCAGCTCATCAATTTATCTGTTGCCTGCCAGTCAAGGTTTGCAGAGGCTAAATGCTCAGGGAAATTATTCAATGGTTCACCCGCACTATCACCCGTTTTTTGTTTGGTATATGTGTAGGTATAACTTACTTTAAAATCCAACGTTTCTGTCAATGGTGTATCGATGGAAGCTTCAACACCACGAGTTACCGCCTCATCAATGTTTACATACCGTTTATTAGTGCTACTCCACTGATTCGTTAAGGTATCACATGTTGAAGCCGTACACGTTTCTGTCGAAATCATGTCATTGAAGTCATTATTAAATAATCCTAATGACGCTTTTAGCCCTTGTTCATTTTGGTAAGCTAAGCTAATTTCTTCAGTCACAGAAGTCTCTGGCTCTAAGTCTGGATTTCCGTATCGGTCACCACCATGACTGACAGAGACCCAATCAGCATTAGACTGTTTTAGACTCGGAGCCTTAAATCCTGTTGAGACACCACCTTTGAGCGTCCATGCCTCATTAATATTCCAGACAGAATACAAACGAGGGCTGAAGTGCGACCCATAATTTTCATCATAGTCATAACGAATACCACCGATAACAGAGATATCATCAAACACTCGCCATTCGTCTTCTGCAAATAATGCGGCAGAATATTTAGAAAGCTTGGTTAGATCTCCTCCAGTGTTTGTCGTCTCATCATGGATCTTTTCATATTCTCCCTGCATACCAAATGAAAGGGTATGAACCTCAAAAGGGATCACCATTGTTGATTTAAAATCGGTGTTTTGCAGATTTATTGAACGCGATGGGTTTTTCGTATATTCATATTGAAGAAACGTATCTGACTGACCAATATTCCAACGCCCCTTATGCTCCAATGACGCACTGGTTCGCTGGTATTTATTTTCAGAATAAGTCCCGGATGCGTATGTCCCACTAGCATCGTAAGACTTATCTGCATTAGAACGTCGTTCCTGCTTATTGACTGACGCATCGACAATGATTTCATGATCATCATTGACCTGATAATTGAGCTTTGAGCCAATACTTTGCAAGCTTTTATCAGAGTAACCATTGGTAATATTATCTTCATCTCTTTGCTGATTCTGCCCATAAATTTGCAGAGTCGCCTTATCCGAAATAGGTCCTGTAACATAAAAGTTAACGCTTTGTTCATCACCGGAGTTGCGGTTTTCTTGGTAAACGGTACCTAACTGAATACTGCCGGTCCAATCTTCTGTTGCTCTGCGAGTAATAATGTTTATCACCCCTCCCATTGCATCAGAACCGTATAATGTAGACATCGGTCCTTTAATGACTTCAATGCGCTCAATGGCTTCAAGAGGTGGAAGCCATGCCGACTCAATACCTGAATTATCACTGTTTGGTCGAGTAGCTCTAGTAGATATTGGCTTACCATCGACCAGAATCAATGTATAACTAGAACCCATACCTCTAATCGAAATATCTGTTTTATCGCCACCACCAGTGATGATAACCCCAGGGACATCCGATAGAACATCCGTAATGTCGCGATAATATTTCGATTCAAGTTGCTCACGTGTTACCACCGAAACGCTCGCTGATGCATTTTTAAGTGACTGATCATAACCAGATGCAGTAACCACAACAGTATCGTCAGTTTGATCCGGTGTAGCAGCGGCAAATGTTGAGAAAGAAGACAGCACGGCAACAGATAAGAATGACAATTTAGGTGCCTTGATTGCAAAATGAGTAGACATAGCAAAAATCCTAAATGATAATAATTATTAATTTCATACGTATTATTCATAAAAGAATTTCCTTGCATAGGTAAAAACAAGGAATTGCTCGTTCCATATTTGGAACATCTATAGGAGGACACGGTGCAGGATCTGGTTAGCATTAGAGCGTTTCATGCTTTATACAAACATCAAAGTTTAACCTCTGCCGCAAAATACCTTAATCAACCTAAATCCACCTTGAGTCGCAGAATTACTCAACTAGAAAATGATGTTGGACATAGTCTGGTAACCAGGCAGGGCAACAAATTAGTTATCACGAAAGCCGGGGAAATATTTTTCGAATATTGTGAAAAATTAATGACGCTGTCGGACGAAAATGCGTTTGCATTACAACATCTCAATAATCGTGTATCGGGTGAGCTTTTTATCGTTGCAAACAACGGACTGATTCGAGGCTGGCTCAGTCAAATGATTGATGAATTTCTTGAAGAGAATCCAGATGTCTCGATTCGATTGGTCAGCCAATATCACGAAAATGCCTCTGACGTACAACCAGACCTCATTTTATGGATTGGCAGAATAGACGGATTAAAATGGCGGAAGGAGACGCTTGGTCATTGGTACTGCAGCGTGTATGCATCACCACAATACATTGCGAACAACCCAGAACTAGACCATCCCAGAGATTTGAAAGATCACCGCTGGGTGGACTTCGCTGAGACTGGACAAAATGGCCATTGGTTGATGCACCCAAATGAAGAATCATTTTACTTCGAAAGACCCATAAGCCGTTTAAAAAGTGATAACTCCGTTCTTCAGCTCGATGCCATAGTCAAAGGCAGAGGTATCGGTCTCATGCCCGTCGGCATGGTAGCGAAGTTTAATCAAGCTCATCCATCTCAACTGATTTCGTGTTTACCAGGTTGGTATACTCAACCTTTGGAAATCTGCGCTTACACGCCTCAGGGTCGCCAGCCGCAGAAAGTCACCGCGTTCTTACATAAGATTAAAGAGCATCGTCCTACACATTGGTTAAAAATGACAAAGGCCGATCTTTGATCGGCCTTTAAACTTAAACAGCTTAATCCTAGAAGAATTACGCAAGTATGTCGTTTGCAGTTTTCACAACATTTTCAACAGTGAAACCAAACAGTTTAAACAGTTCACCCGCAGGAGCTGATTCACCGAAACTGGTCATGCCGATGACTTTGCCACCAAAACCAACATATTTGTACCAGTAATCAGCGATACCCGCTTCAATAGCAATACGAGCGGTAACCGACGCCGGTAGAACCGATTCTTTGTAAGCATTATCCTGCTTATCAAATACATCCGTTGAAGGCATTGAAACAACTCGTACCAGTTTACCCTGTGCCGTCAATTCCGCAGCAGCATTAACGGCAAGCTCAACTTCAGATCCTGTTGCAATCAATATTAAGTCAGGCGTTCCAGCACAATCTTTAAGGACGTAAGCACCTTTGGTAATATTTGCTAATTGTTCCTCATTACGTTCCTGTTGAGCAAGATTCTGACGAGAGAAAACCATTGCTGTAGGGCCGTCTTTACGCTCAATCGCAAACTTCCAGGCAGCGGCTGATTCAACCTGATCGCATGGGCGCCATGTACTCATGTTAGGCGTAACACGCAATGAAGCCATCTGTTCAACTGGTTGGTGTGTCGGACCGTCTTCACCCAGACCAATCGAATCATGAGTGTAAACCTGAATGTTTTGGATCTTCATCAATGCAGCCATGCGCATTGCATTGCGTGCATATTCCATAAACATTAAGAAAGTTGCGCCGTAAGGAACAAAACCACCATGAAGAGCGATACCGTTAATAATTGCCGTCATGGCAAATTCACGCACACCGTAGTGGATATAGTTACCAGAGGCATCCTCGGCTGTCAGTGATTTAGAACCAGACCACATCGTCAGGTTAGATGGCGCTAAGTCAGCAGAACCGCCCATGAATTCAGGTAGTAACTTACCAAACGCTTCCAACGCATTTTGCGAGGCTTTGCGAGACGCTATATTGGCAGGATTTGCTTGAAGCTCAGCAATAATCGCTGATGATTTTTCTGCCCAATCAGCTGGAAGCTCACCCGCAACACGACGCTTAAATTCAGCCGCCAGTTCAGGATAAGCAGCTTCATAAGCCGCAAATTTTGCATTCCAATCCGCTTCTTTTGCCTGACCCGCCTCTTTCGCATTCCACGCAGCATAGATATCTTGAGGGATTTCAAATGGTCCGTATTCCCAACCAAGAAACTCTCTTGCAGCCTGAATCTCTTCAGCGCCTAGAGGCGCGCCATGACTTTCATGTGAGCCAGCTTTGTTTGGTGAACCAAAACCAATAATGGTTTTCGTACAAATAAGGGTAGGACGAGTCGGATCGGCTTTCGCATCTTCAATCGCTTTGTTGATAGCATCTGAGTCATGTCCATCAACAGCAGGAATCACTTGCCAACCATACGCCTCAAAGCGTTTTGGCGTATCGTCAGTAAACCAACCTTCCACATGACCATCGATAGAGATACCATTATCATCCCAAAACGCAATCAGCTTACCAAGTCCCAAAGTACCAGCAAGTGAGCACGCTTCATGAGAGATACCTTCCATCAAGCAACCATCACCTAAAAACGCATATGTGTAGTGATCAACAACATCATGCCCTTCACGGTTGAATTGAGCAGCCAACGATTTTTCAGCCAGTGCCATACCGATAGCATTTGTGATGCCTTGGCCCAAAGGACCTGTTGTCGTCTCAACACCAGCGGTATAACCATACTCTGGGTGACCAGGTGTTTTTGAATGCAACTGACGGAAGTTCTTTAAATCGTCGATTGAAAGATCATAGCCAGAAAGATGCAGCAAAGAATAAAGCAGCATTGAACCATGACCGTTAGATAGAACGAAACGGTCGCGATCAGCCCAGTTAGGGTTAGCAGGGTTGTGATTCAAGTGTGAACGCCAAAGTACTTCAGCAATATCTGCCATTCCCATTGGTGCACCAGGGTGGCCTGAATTTGCTTTCTGCACACCATCCATGCTTAGTGCGCGTATTGCATTTGCTAGACGTTTGTCAGATGACATTTGAGCTCCTAAAGTCATATAAGAGTTTGGTTGGAAAAAACTGCGCGTATTGTCGCAAAGGGCTTATCGCTGTGCAAACGATTACTACTCTGAGACAGCAATTTCGTGGGCTTTATCCCGAGCGAAATCATTAACTTTGTTAATGTTATGTCAATGAATAATTGAAGTAATTGTTCAAAATTTAATTTATGTCAAAAAACGCTTGTATTTCGGTTGTCAAAAACTAGAATAGACGTCTAGATGTAAAAACACCTATGTGTGTACGTATTATTAAAGCAAGAGATACAGGCTCTTGCTTGTAACTTAAGTGGAGCAATTATGGCTAAGCATCTGTTTACTTCTGAATCGGTGTCTGAAGGACATCCTGATAAAATTGCAGACCAAATCTCTGATGCGGTTTTAGACGCGATCCTTGAGCAAGACCCGAAAGCACGTGTTGCGTGTGAGACGTATGTTAAAACAGGTATGGTCATGGTTGGTGGTGAAGTTACCACTTCAGCTTGGGTAGATATCGAGCAGCTTACTCGTGATACAGTGCGTGAAATTGGCTACACGGGTTCTGAGATGGGCTTTGATGCTGACTCATGTGCAATCTTAAATACCATTGGTAAACAGTCTCCTGATATCAATCAGGGTGTAGACAAGTCAGACCCTAAAGAACAAGGTGCTGGTGACCAAGGAATCATGTTTGGTTATGCGACGAATGAAACAGAAGTCTTCATGCCTGCCCCAATCACATACTCACACCGTCTGGTTCAACGTCAAGCTGAAGTTCGTAAAAACGGCACACTTCCTTGGTTGCGCCCAGATGCGAAATCACAAGTTACTTTCCAATATGATGAAGGCAAGATTGTCGGCATCGATGCAGTTGTACTATCAACTCAGCATGCAGATTCTATTTCGACAGCAGACCTTCGTGAAGCTGTTATGGAAGAAATCATTAAGCCAGTTCTACCATCAGAATGGCTAACCAAAGAAACTAAATACTTCATTAACCCAACAGGCCGCTTTGTTATTGGTGGACCAATGGGTGACTGTGGTCTAACTGGCCGTAAAATCATCGTAGATACTTACGGTGGTGCAGCTCGTCATGGTGGTGGTGCATTCTCTGGTAAAGATCCATCAAAAGTAGACCGTTCAGCAGCCTACGCTGCACGTTATGTTGCAAAAAATATTGTTGCAGCAGGGCTTGCAGATCGTTGCGAAATTCAGCTTTCTTACGCAATCGGTGTTGCCGATCCAACATCTATCATGGTCGAAACATTTGGCACAGAGAAAGTAGCTCAGGAAATCATCATTGAAGCGGTAAGACAGCACTTTGATTTACGTCCATACGGCCTCCAAGAAATGCTGAATCTACTGCGTCCAATCTACAAGAAAACAGCAGCCTACGGGCACTTTGGCCGTGAAGAGTTTCCTTGGGAAGCAACCGACAAAGCTTCAATTCTACGTGACTTTGCTGGTCTAAAGTAAAAAATTAAGTACTTCCTATTTATTTAAACCCCTGCTCTGCAGGGGTTTTCTTTTCTGGTAACCTTAGCATTTAAACTCTGAACCACACAGGCGTATGAATCAAGAAACGCTTTTGATTACAGCCACGCAAGCATTAAATCAGTGGCTAAAAATCATTAATAATCATTTTCCTAAATCCATGCCGTGTCCGGATATTAACTTTAAGTTACGCGGAAAAAGTGCCGGAAAAGCATACCTGCAATTAAATGAGATTCGACTCAACCCGGTTTTATTTGCAGAAAATCATCAGGCCTTTATTGATGATGTTATCCCTCACGAATTAGCTCACCTTGTGGCTTATTTTTATTACGGACGAGTAAAGCCTCACGGTAGAGAATGGCAATATATTATGGAACAAGTTTTAGGGGTTGCAGCAAAAACAACTCATCAATTTGACGTAAGCTCTGTCGCCGGAAAAGTGTTTTCGTATCGCTGTAATTGCACCACACATCAACTATCAATTCGGCGACACAACAATATTCAAAGAGGGAAAGCCCTCTATTCTTGCCGTCACTGTAAATGCCAGCTGCAATGGATTAAAGATGAATAATCGATAACTTATTCTTTTCTGCTCTTGCAATTTAACCACTAAATGCCCATCTTATGGCTAGTTATTGTTATTACCATCCAGAGAATTATCATGCGCATTCCCCGCTTATTTCATCCAACATTGATTGGAGATATGAAAAACATCCAACTGTCTGACGATGCGGCCGGACACATCGCACGGGTGCTGAGAATGCAACAAGGTCAACAGGTTAGTTTGTTTGACGGATCTGGATACGAGTTTTTAGCCACCATTATAGAAATCAC
Source organism: Vibrio viridaestus (assembly GCF_003856525.1). GTDB lineage: Bacteria > Pseudomonadota > Gammaproteobacteria > Enterobacterales > Vibrionaceae > Vibrio > Vibrio viridaestus. The sequence goes on along the minus strand of NZ_RJVQ01000004.1, from coordinate 61,799 downwards.
AAAGAAAAATGTTCAGGTTGAGATTAATCATTCCGAGCAGAATAGTATTGAATCACCTCTCAACTTACATTTAGGACAAGTTATCTCACGTGGCGACAAGATGGAATTTACCATCCAAAAATCGGTTGAGCTGGGTGTAAATACGATTACTCCACTGCTTTCTGAACGATGCGGCGTAAAACTGGATGAAAAACGTTTTGAGAAAAAGCTCGCTCAGTGGCAGAAAATTGCGATTTCAGCCTGTGAACAGTGTGGACGTAATATTATTCCGCAAATTAGGCCGATAATGACACTCAAAGAATGGTGTGAAGAAGAAACGGATGCCCTAAAACTGAATCTTCATCCACGAGCCAAATACTCGATAAATACCCTTCCAGAGCCAGTGAATAACGTTAGATTACTTATTGGTCCGGAAGGCGGCTTATCCGAAGAAGAAATCATTATGACCGAAGAGTATCACTTCGATGAGATACTATTGGGTCCAAGAGTCCTGAGAACCGAGACAGCCGCTCTGACCGCTATTACAGCGCTTCAGGTTCGCTTCGGTGACTTAGGTTAACGGGAGAAGATATGTTAAAAATAGGCGTAGTAATGGACCCAATTGAGTCCATTAAAATAAAGAAAGACACCACATTTGCAATGATGCTTGAGGCACAGCGACGTGGATACGAAATCCACTATATGCAGATGCAGGATCTCCATCTCGAACAAGGTGTTGCATTAGCCGACACAAAGATTGTAACTCTTCAGGAAGATCCAGATCACTGGTTTGATATCCAATCCGAACAATCGATCAAATTGAGTGAGCTAGATGCGATCTTAATGCGCAAAGATCCACCGTTCGATACTGAATACATCTATGCTACTTATATCCTTGAAAGAGCTGAAGAGGAAGGCGCACTGATCGTGAACAAACCACAAAGCTTGCGCGACTGTAACGAAAAGTTATTTACCGCCTGGTTTGCCGATCTCACACCGACCACCATCGTGACTCGTAAAGCTGATAAAATTAAAGCATTTCGCGAGCAACATGGTGATGTCATTTTGAAACCGCTTGATGGTATGGGGGGAACCTCTATCTTCCGCGTGAAGCAAGATGATCCAAATGTGTCGGTTATCATAGAAACACTAACTAACAATGGTCAAAATTACTGTATGGCGCAAACATTCGTTCCTGATATCAGTAATGGTGATAAGCGTATCTTGGTTGTTGATGGCGAACCTATGCCTTACTGTCTTGCGCGAATCCCTGCAAAAGGCGAAACACGTGGTAACCTTGCAGCAGGCGGACGGGGAGAAGCTCGCCCCATCAGTGAAACGGACCGTAAAATCGCGGAAGCTGTTGCTCCAACATTGAAAGAAAAAGGGCTGATTTTTGTGGGGCTTGATGTCATTGGTGATAAGCTAACTGAAATTAATGTTACCAGTCCTACGTGTGTCAGAGAGATAGAGGCGACGTTTGATATATCCATTACTGGTAAGCTAATGGATGCGATCGAGCGTCATGTAAAAGCTCTGTCTTTATAAGTTTAAAAGAGGACGCTATGAACCTGACGAATCACTTCCTTATCGCAATGCCAAGTATGGCAGACTCTTACTTCAAAAATGGCGTTATTTATATTTGCGAACACAACGAAGAAGGTGCAATGGGAATCATGATTAATGCTCCCATCGACGTTACTGTTGGAGGTATGCTGAAACAGGTTGATATTGATCCTCTCTATCCTCAACAAAAAGAAGATAGTCTGAATAAGCCCGTTTATAATGGCGGGCCTGTTTCAGAAGATCGAGGATTTGTTCTTCATCGTCCACACGATCATTATGAATCAAGTCTGTCTATGACCGACGACCTTACTGTCACGACGTCAAAGGATATTTTATCGGTATTGGGTACCTCTGCCGAACCGGATAACTATCTTGTTGCGCTCGGATATTCTGGTTGGTCAGCGGGTCAACTAGAAACTGAATTGGCAGAAAACTCATGGTTAACTGTCGAGGCTGATACGTCTATTATCTTCGATACTCCAATCCACGAAAAGTGGAGCAAATCAATTCAAAAGCTGGGAATTGAACCTTCGCAGCTTTCATCTATGGCTGGTCACGGCTAACAACTAAGAGCACTCTATGTCACGTACAATTATGGCATTTGATTTTGGTACAAAAAGTATCGGTAGCGCAATAGGCCAAGAAATTACAGGAACAGCATCACCTCTAAAAGCCTTTAAAGCAACAGATGGAATTCCAAATTGGGATGATATCGAAAGGCAAATTAAGGAATGGCAGCCTAACTTGATCGTAGTGGGTCTCCCGATGGATCTACACGGGAAAGCCTTAGAAACCATCACACCAAAAGCGAAAAAGTTTGCTAATCGTTTACACGGGCGATTCGGAATTGAAGTCGAACTGCATGATGAACGTCTTTCAACCACAGAAGCCCGAGCAGAGTTGTTTACTCACGGTGGATTCAAAGCGTTAAAAAAAGGAAATATTGACTGCCAGTCTGCCGTCGTAATTCTTGAAAGCTGGTTTGAAGCACAATGGGGTTAATCATGAGGGCATCTCGTCATTAATTAATTGTATCCCACTGAGTCTTAGTATTTCTTCTGCCTGAGAGAGAGTCTGCATCCCCATTTGTCTTCCCGACTGAATAGCAGACTCAATCTGAACTGTTCGACCTTCTCGAATCAAGTTAGAAATAGCAGGCGTTGTGACCATCGTTTCAAAGCAGCCTATCCGCCCACCACCGGACAAACGTAGTAATCGTTGTGATATCACACCCAGTAATGTATCTGCGAGCTGAGACTTAACTCTCCCCTGCTCTTCGGCAGGAAACACGTCTACAATCCGGTCAACGGTTCGGGCCGCACTTTGTGTATGTAACGAAGCTAACACGAGATGCCCAGTTTCAGCGGCTGTTAGAGCAAGCCTCATTGTTTGTAAATCTCTTAACTCACCAATCATGATGATATCAGGGTCTTCCCGTAGCACCGCTTTAAGAGCCCGCTCAAAGCTAATGGCATCGCTACCAATTTCTCGCTGATGAACTAAACAGTGATGAGACTTATGCGTAAATTCAATGGGATCCTCAATTGTGACGATATGCTTATTCTGCTCACGATTGATACGATCGATTAACGAAGCCAGAGTTGTTGATTTACCACTGCCTGTTGGGCCAGTAACGAGCAACAATCCTTGAGATGAACTGGCCAAAGACAACACGACATCAGGGATATTCAAGTCACTCGACTCGGGGACTGAATCTGAAATCGTACGAAAGACAGCGGAAAGTCCTCTAACTTGAGTAAAACAGTTAACTCTGAATCGCCCAATTCCCGCAAAAGAACAAGCAAAATCGATATCTTTTTCTTTATCGAGGCGTTCCTGCTGTTCGGCACTTAAAAGTGAAAAAAGCAGTGTTTTTACTTCATCCTTACTGATTTCAGGAAATTCAAGCTTCCTAAGTTGCCCGTCAATACGTACCATAGGACAACAATTGGCAGAAAGGTGTAAATCAGAAGCATTGTTCTTCACAGCCGAAGTCAACAGAGTTTCAAGTGTTATGCCCATAAAGTTACTGAATAATATAAGTGATTGTTATGACAGCAGTTAAAGAGAATATTCAAGATATCATTTCTTCGATTCGAATCATGGAAGAAAAATGCCAACGTCCTCGTAATTCTGTACATCTACTTGCAGTGAGTAAAACCAAACCTGTAGAGGCTATCGTTGAAGCAATAGAATCAGGACAACGTATGTTTGGAGAAAACTACGTTCAGGAAGGCGTTGATAAAGTAAATTACTTCCTTAATAACTTTCCAGATACGGCATTAGAGTGGCATTTTATTGGCCCAATCCAATCGAATAAATCTCGCTTGGTCGCGGAGCACTTCGCTTGGGTTCATACCGTTGATAGAGAAAAAATCGCACGCAGACTCAGTGAACAACGCCCAGATAATATGCCGCCCCTGCAGGTACTTATCCAAATCAATACCAGCGGTGAAGAATCAAAATCAGGAACGGATGAGGCACAACTATTTGAGCTCGCAGAGTTGATTTCCACCCTTCCCAACCTCACTTTAAGAGGATTGATGTCTATTCCTGCAAACGTTGACGATTATGCATCTCAACTGAAGGCATTCAAGCAGTTATCGATTTTAAAAGAGAAACTGTCTGCCAAATACCCCGACATTGATACTCTATCAATGGGAATGACCGGAGATATGCAAGCAGCCATAGAAGCAGGAAGTACCATTGTAAGAATTGGTACCGCAATCTTTGGTGCCAGAGATTATAGTAATAAACAATAACATTATTTGAGTATCGTAACGAAAGGAATAACAGTAATGGAACAAAAAACGATCGCATTTATCGGCGCAGGAAATATGGCTGAGGCTATCTTTTCGGGTATGGTCAAAAGTGGCTACGATAAAGGGGCTATCATTGCAGCTAACCGTGGATTAGAGCGTTTAGAGTACCTAAAAAGCAAATACGATATTCAAATTACGCAAGATAATATTAACGCAGCTAAACAAGCAGATGTGGTCGTTTTATCAGTAAAGCCTCAGATCATGGCTGATGTCTGTACTCTTCTATCCGAAGTCGATTTTTCTGATAAATTGGTTGTATCGATTGCGGCTGGAGTAACCTGTGATCGTATTGCCAGCTTACTTAAAGCAGACTCCGGAATTGTAAGAGTGATGCCGAATACTCCGTCTTTACTAGGTAAAGGTATGAGTGGACTATATGCCAACTCAGCGACGACGACAAAAGACAAAGAATATGCGGAGCAGTTGCTCAAATCTGTAGGAGACATTTGCTGGACCGAAGATGAGTCTGGAATAAACAGTGTGACGGGTATTTCTGGAAGTGGTCCTGCCTACTTCTTCTTATTTATGGAAGCGATGCAGCTAGAAGCTCTCAATCAGGGCTTTGATGAAAAAACGGCACGCACACTGGTTCAACAAACGGCTCTCGGCGCAGCTGAAATGGTGGTGAACAATCCCGATTTGGATATAGGCACGTTACGTGAGCGCGTGACCTCAAAAGGCGGTACAACCGCAGCAGCGCTTGCTACATTTAATGAACATTCTCTTAAAGAAATCGTCTCGAAATCAATCCAATCTGCCGTGGCACGAGCAGAAGAGATGGAAAAATTATTTTAAAATTCGATCGATACTGATCAAAAAGGATCCTATATGAATTCAGTGAGTTTTTTAATCTCAACCGTATTTGACCTATACATCATGGTCGTTTTAATGCGTGTTTGGCTTCAGGCTGCACGCGCTGATTTTTACAATCCATTCTCTCAGTTTATTGTAAAAGCGACTCAGCCTGTTGTCGGTCCGCTAAGACGTATTATTCCATCAATAGGCAGTATTGATGTCGCAACGATTCTATTTGCTTACGTTCTTTGCGTACTGAAATTTACCATTTTGGTTCTCACTGCAACAGGCGGCTCACTGGGTTTTAGCGCTTACTTTTTAATTCTTGGTCTGCTGACATTACTTAAACAAGCTGGCGCAATGATTTTCTGGGTACTCCTAATTCGAGCAATTCTAAGTTGGGTAAGTCAGGGACGTAGTTCTATCGAATATGTCTTTTTTCAAATCACTGAGCCTCTCTTAGCTCCAGTGAGACGAATTCTACCAGACTTAGGTGGCATCGATTTAAGTGTATTAGTTGTATTTATCTTGCTGCAATTTGCCAACTACCTTATTGGCGACTTTGTCGGTCCAGTGTGGTACCAACTTTAAATTCGGACTCTAGATAAATCACAAGCTGATTCTAATTAAGCCATCAATATGATGGCTTTTTTATTATCCTCAGGAGCTGAACACGATATACTTACGCCATGTTCCAAAATAACGATCACAAACAAATGAAAACGAAACAACTTGTATTAGCCACTGGAAACCAGGGTAAAGTAAAAGAGATGGCCGATCTGCTGTCTGATTTTGGATTTGATGTTAAAGCACAAAGTGAGTTTAACGTTTCAGAAGTCGCCGAAACGGGCACAACTTTTATAGAAAATGCCATCATTAAAGCAAGACATGCCGCCCGAGAAACGGGTCTTCCTGCAATTGCCGATGACTCAGGTTTGGAAGTTGATGCAATAGATGGTCAGCCAGGGGTATATTCTGCTCGTTACGCCGGGTCAGACGCGAGTGATCAGGACAATATCGATAAATTATTGGCTTCAATGAAAGATGTTCCTGAAAAAGATCGTACGGCTCGTTTTCACTGTGTGCTCGTTTTAATGAAACATGCTGACGACCCGACACCGATCGTATGTCACGGCAAATGGGAAGGTCAGATATTAACCACTCAGATTGGCGAAAATGGCTTTGGCTACGATCCTGTATTCTGGGTGCCAGAAGAGAAATGTGCATCGGCTCAACTCGAACCAGCAAGGAAAAAGCAACTATCTCACCGGGGCAAGGCACTTCAAACTCTCTTTAATCAGTTAAAAGAACAGATTTGATGCTCAGACCACCTAAGTTAAGTTTGTATGTTCACATTCCATGGTGCGTACAAAAGTGCCCATACTGTGATTTTAACTCGCATGCACTGAAGTCAGAAATACCGGAAAGTATCTATATTGATGCTCTGTTAGACGATCTGGATCGGGATATTAAAGCCTACCAGTTGGAGAAGTCTCCTCGTCCACTTCATAGCATCTTTATCGGTGGTGGCACCCCAAGCTTGTTCAGTGCAGAGAGTATTGGCAGACTGCTTGACGGGATCAAAAAACGAATCACGTTTTCTGAGAATATCGAGATCACCATGGAGGCCAATCCAGGCACAATAGAAGCTGAGCGATTTGCTGAATATCGCCATGCAGGCGTTAACCGAATTTCAATTGGTGTTCAAAGTTTTTCCGCGGATAAGTTACTCAAACTTGGTAGGATTCACGGGCCAGAAGAGGCAATAAATGCAGCTAATTTAGCGCATCGAATTGATCTAAATAGTTTCAATCTAGACCTTATGCATGGATTACCTGACCAAACCATTGATGAAGCCCTCTCAGATCTGGATAAAGCGATAGAGCTCGCACCTCCACATTTTTCTTGGTATCAGCTAACCATTGAACCCAATACGCTATTCTATTCAAAGCCGCCTCAGCTTCCTGATGATGATGATCTTTGGGATATATTCAGTCAAGGCCATAAAAAACTGACAGATGCAGGCTATGTTCAGTATGAGATCTCCGGCTACAGTAAGCCGGGCTTTCAATGCGAACATAACCTGAACTATTGGCGATTTGGTGATTACCTTGGTATCGGCTGTGGAGCACACGGCAAGGTGAGTTTTTCTGATGGTAAGATTATTCGAACCACTAAAGTTAAGCACCCGAAAGGCTATCTGAATATGTTAAAGCCGTATCTTGATAGTGAACAGCTAGTGGGTGATGCGGATCGCCCGTTTGAGTTTTTTATGAATCGTTTTCGCTTGATAGAACCCTGTCCCAAAAGCGAATTCGAAGCTACAACAGGATTACCCATTAGTGTAATACAACCAACGATTGAATGGGCTAAAGAGAAAGGCTATCTCATTGAAAGCGAGGACTTTTGGCAAATCACGGAAAAAGGAAAACTATTCCTAAACGATTTACTGGCCGCTTTTATGCCTGAGGAAGATCAATAAAAAATGGGAGTCTCTCGACTCCCATTCTTCTATTCAACACGCATGTACTTAATATCCCAAACACCATGCCCCAGCCTGTGTCCACGTTGCTCGAACTTGGTTAGAGGTCTGTCATCTGGTCGTGGAACATAATGCCCTTCAGCAGCAATATTAGTAAAGCCAGGAGCTTGTTCCATTATTTCAATCATATGCTCAGCGTAATTTTCCCAATCTGTCGCCATATGGAAAATACCCTGCTTAGGAATGAGTTTACTACGTACCATTTCTGCGAATTCTAACTGGACAATCCGGCGCTTATGATGGCGTTTTTTATGCCATGGATCGGGAAAGAACAACTGCAAAGTGGCAAGACTTGAATCAGGAATCATATGTTCAAATACTTCAACCGCGTCATGACACATTACACGTAAGTTGGTCACACCCGCTTCTCTGGCAGCCGCTAAGCAGGCTCCCACACCAGGAGAGTGAACCTCTATGCCAATAAAGTTTTTCTCTGGAGCATTGCTTGCCATTTCAACCAAGGACGCTCCCATGCCAAAGCCTATTTCCAGAACAACCGGATTATCATTACCAAAAACTGCTTGCCAATTGAGTTGCTGCGCCTGGTAATCTATTCCCATAGACTCCCAACACTCATTCATTGCCGCTTCCTGACCTTTTGTTAAACGGCCTTCACGACGGACGAAGCTACGAATTTTTCGTACAACTTTTCCGTCTTCAGTGTATTCATTTGTGGTCACTTCGCTCATTTGTCTGCCTGTCCAGTTTTTAGTCTGACTCAAAGGGATTGTGATTATCCAAAGAATTCATTTTCGTGCAAGTGTAAATAGTCACGATCAACAAAATAGTTTCTTTAAAACCACAGAAAATGTGTGTTTTACAACGTCACTAAACTGTGGTGGAATTTTGCTCTTATTAAAAATAGAGTAAAGAGCAAGTCGTGACACCTTTCGCTAGCAAAATTTTACAATGGTACGACGCATTTGGTCGTAAGAACCTTCCCTGGCAGCAAAATAAAACAGCTTATCGTGTCTGGCTATCAGAAATAATGCTCCAACAGACTCAGGTCGCTACCGTCATTCCCTACTTCGAACGCTTTCTTGAGCGTTTTCCTGACATCAATGCTCTCGCAAATGCCAGTCAGGATGAAGTACTCCATTATTGGACCGGGCTTGGTTACTATGCTCGAGCCCGAAACCTCCATAAAACAGCACAAATCATATCAAATCAACACGGAGGGCAATTTCCGCTAACGCTGGAAGAAGTCAACGCGTTACCGGGCATTGGGCGCTCTACTGCTGCAGCGGTGTTATCTTCTGTTTACAAACAACCTCATGCAATTTTAGATGGTAATGTCAAAAGAACACTTGCCAGATGCTTTGCTGTCGATGGCTGGCCAGGACAAAAGAAAGTAGAACAACGACTATGGGAGATTGCAGAGCAGAACACTCCAGATACAGATGTCGATAAATATAATCAGGCAATGATGGATATGGGTGCGATGATTTGTACTCGTAGCAAGCCCAAATGCTCTTTATGCCCCGTAAGTGATGAATGTATTGGATTACGTCAGGGAACGCCTGAAAACTATCCAGGGAAAAAACCGAAAAAGCAAAAGCCAGAAAAATCAACCATCTTTGTTATTTTCGTTGTGGATAATCAGGTGTGGCTTGAATTACGTCCATCTCAGGGAATTTGGGGGGGACTGCACTGTTTTCCACAAATTAATGACGAATCCGAAATATTAAACCTGATGGACAGTTTAGGAATAACACAATCCCAGCTAGAGTCTAAACAACAATTGATCACCTTTCGGCATACATTCAGTCACTATCATCTCGATATCACACCGATATTGTTCGAATTGAAACAAATTCCTCACTCCATCATGGAAGATAATGCAGGTCTTTGGTATAACTTAAACCAACCAAATCAGGTTGGTCTGGCGGCACCTGTAAAACAACTGCTGGATAACCTTCATTTCGAACTAGAGCAATAAGAGGTCATCATGAGTCGTACAGTTTTTTGTGCTCGACTAAATAAAGAAGCGGAAGGATTAGACTTTCAGCTCTATCCGGGAGAACTCGGTAAACGAATCTTTGATAACATATCCAAAGAAGCTTGGGGACAATGGCAACACAAACAAACCATGCTGATCAATGAAAAGAAATTGAACATGATGGATCCTGAGCATCGAAAACTGATAGAACAAGAAATGGTCAGTTTTCTGTTCGAAGGGAAAGATGTACAAATCGACGGTTATACACCTCCAGAAAAGTAAAAGAATAAAATTATCGCCTGATGACCCCCTCGCCAGGCGATTTTTGATTAGGACCGCATGCTTAGAAAAATACTGACGCTAACGATCACGATCCTACTTCTCGCAGGCTGTAGCCGAGAATTCATTGAAGGTCTCTATCACGTTGATTATGAGCCAACAAATCGCTTCGCAAAAAACTTGGCTCCCCTACCCGGTCAATTTCAAAAAGATACAGCAGCACTGGATGCGCTGATCAATAGCTTTACTGGCCGCATTGTTAAAAAGTGGGGAGAAAATGAAATTAAAATTGCAGGGAAAAGCAATTACGTCAAATACATTGATGATTATTCAAGTCGAGCAGATGTCAATTTTTCTAAAGGCACAATATTAGTTGAGACGATATCGACAACTGAGCCTCTAGCCCATCTTAAAAAAGCGATCGTAACGACCTTATTGACCCCAGATGATCCCAAACACGTCGACCTTTTTTCCTCTAAGAATATCCAGCTTAAAGGAAAACCGTTTTTATACCGTCAGGTAGTGGATCAAGACGCTAAAGCTATTCAGTGGTCTTGGCGGGCAAATCGTTATGCTGACTATTTGATTGAGCATCATCTAAAAGTAAAACAAGTTGATTTTAAAAAATCGTACTACGTTCAAATACCGATGGTGAAAGATCAAATTGCGATTCGTAGTTACCAGTATGCCAATATTATTCGCAAAGCCTCTAAGAAATATGGCATTCCAGAAGACCTAATTTATGCCATCATCAAAACAGAGAGCAGTTTTAACCCTTATGCAGTAAGCTGGGCCAATGCATATGGCCTGATGCAAGTGGTCCCCAAAACAGCAGGGAAAGATGTTTTTCGTTTAGTAAAAAATCGTTCAGGTCAGCCCTCTCCCGAATATCTATACAATCCGACGAATAATATCGATACAGGGACTGCATACTTCTATTTACTTAAGAACCGGTATCTCAATAAGATTAAAAACCCCCTATCACTTGAATACAGTATGATCTCAGCATATAACGGAGGTGCTGGAGGAGTGCTATATACCTTTAGTCGTAACAAACAAAGAGCGTTTAGTGATATTAATTCACTGCAGCCCAATCAGGTTTACTGGGCACTGACGAATAAACATCGCAGTTCAGAGTCACGGCGCTACTTGCAAAAAGTCACTCGATTCAAAGACGACTTCAATAAAATCCATAATTAGCAACTCAGAACTCAACATTTGTTGAAAAAGCCATCAATCACACTAGTTTTTGATTTTTTTTATAAAAACAAGTTGACGTAGCGACTGAAAATACGTTTAATAGCGCTCCGTTGCCCGGATAGCTCAGTCGGTAGAGCAGGGGATTGAAAATCCCCGTGTCGGTGGTTCGATTCCGCCTCCGGGCACCACAAATTTTGGTGTTCGAAACATTCGTACACTTTAGGAATAAAGTGTGCCGACTTAGCTCAGTAGGTAGAGCAACTGACTTGTAATCAGTAGGTCATCAGTTCGATTCCGATAGTCGGCACCAATTATTTGCCCGGATAGCTCAGTCGGTAGAGCAGGGGATTGAAAATCCCCGTGTCGGTGGTTCGATTCCGCCTCCGGGCACCACAATTTATTCCCCCTTAGTTCAGTCGGTAGAACGGCGGACTGTTAATCCGTATGTCGCAAGTTCAAGTCTTGCAGGGGGAGCCATACAGAAAAGCCCAATCTCAGGATTGGGCTTTTTTCTTTTCTATCATCTTCTAGACTCGTTATAACATGATATAGAAAAACTCATCAATCCGTTGTTTAGTCCCCTACTCCAACAAAATAAATTCATCGCCATTAATGTAAATGATTAAAAAACCAACCTGTTACAAAAGGGATACCGACTTGGATACTCAGATAAAAACAGTTCTCCCTCTCAGGATTAAGTCTTAAAAGCAGACATATTTACGTCTAAATGGGTAAAAACAGCTCATTAAGTACAGAAAAACAACAAACGATAATTTTTTTGCATTTTACTGTTGACGAATTTAAAGAAAAACATTTTAATACACCCCGTTGCCCGGATAGCTCAGTCGGTAGAGCAGGGGATTGAAAATCCCCGTGTCGGTGGTTCGATTCCGCCTCCGGGCACCACAAATTTTGGTGTTCGAAATACTCGTACACTTTAGAGATAAAGTGTGCCGACTTAGCTCAGTAGGTAGAGCAACTGACTTGTAATCAGTAGGTCATCAGTTCGATTCCGATAGTCGGCACCATTTACAATTCCCCCTTAGTTCAGTCGGTAGAACGGCGGACTGTTAATCCGTATGTCGCAAGTTCAAGTCTTGCAGGGGGAGCCATACAGAAAAGCCCAATCTCAGGATTGGGCTTTTTCTTTTCCCTAATAACAAACCACATCCGAAGATGTGGTTGGTAATGATTATTTAAATCCCTTTTCTTTTTTTATCAAGTCATACGCTCGTTGTATTTCCTGAGACTTTTCTTTAGCAACGTTCATCATTTCAGGGGGAAGTCCTTTTGCCATCAATTTATCTGGATGGTGTTCGTTCATTAATTTTCGATACGCACGTTTGACTTGCTTACCATCAGCATCCTCTGCAACATCTAAAACTTTATACGCGTCTTCTAGCTGGTTTCTGCTGGTTTGATGCTGCCATGATTGCTGCTGTCCACCAGAAGAGTGACTGCTTCCCTGCCCTCCAGCAAACCCTCCTCCTTGCTGGAAACGGAATGCGGCTTCCTGCATTTTTAACCGTCTCTCTAGTTGTTCAGAGGAGAAACCGAGTGCAGCGGCTATCTTATGTAATATTTCTCTTTCGTTGGGATGAAGATCGCCATCAGCAAATGCTGCGGAGATTTGCAGTTCGAGAAAAAACTGAATCAAATCATGACGGCCACCTGTCACTGACATAAGTCTATTCAGTTCATCTTCTAAGGGAAACTCACTCGTCTTACCCTCACGAAAAGCATTCTGAGCGTTTTTTCTCTGCTCTTCGTTCAGTTGCATCCTATCCATCATGATAGATGCTAGACGAATCTCCTCTTCCCTCACCTGCCCTTTTGCTTTGGCAACATGCCCCATAACGGAAAAAGCAGAATGAAAAAATGCATTTTGCTTTTCTGCATTCGCAGCTGAATTACGACCGCCACCGGTCGAAAAAGTAAAGCTCTGATATTGTCTCGCTTTATCAAATTGGTGACCGATAAACAAACCAACAATCGCACCGATTGGCCCTAAAACAAAAAAGCCAAAAACAGCACCTATAATCTTGCCCAAAATGTGCATTATCTTCTCTCAATCTTTGAATTTTTTAGTAATAACGTAGTCTACTAATGCTGTAGAACGATTTTTCCTTTATTATTAGGAATATTTCACTTTTGAACTGAAGCGTATAACCTCGATTTAGTCACGATTAACAGGATAATACAACTCGATGTTACATTTCCCTCGTTCATTGCTAGCAGCCTCAATTAGTGCAGCTTTGTTCGCACCACAACTGCAAGCAAATACAATACCTGATAATAGTAAGGATCCGATCTCTTCTATAAACGAACAGTGTCGCATCGAAAATAAATCGTCTGAGAATACTAACACTGATCAGCCTATCAATGTTGAAGCGGATAAGCTAGAGGCTGTTAATGGCGATAAGGCAACTTACTCAGGTAATGTTATTGTCGTTCAGGGCAATAAGCACATATCTGCCAAGAAAGTAACACTTCATCAGAAAGAAAATGTTGTCGTTGCTGAAGGTGATGTAACGTTTAATGATGGTCAGGTTAAAGCTGTTTCAGACAAAGCCACCAACCGTTTAAATGAAGATGTGATTACCCTAGAAAATACAAAATATAAGTTTCTTTGTGAACCTGGTCGCGGTGATGCGGTATACGTGTCTAAAACAGGTAAAGCGATTTATAAAATTGAAGATGGCTCAATAACATCCTGTCCGGAAGGCGATAATTCCTGGCGTCTCAAAGCTTCAAGTATTGATATTGATAAGAATGAAGAAGAAGCAACTTTTTATAACCCGCGAATGGAAGTTATGGGGGTTCCGCTTCTTTATTTGCCAATGCTTACGGTTCCAATTGGTGATACCCGTAAAACAGGATTGCTCTACCCAACGTTTGGTTTCGGTACCAATGATGGCTTCGAAACCAATATCCCAGTTTATTGGAACCTAGCACCCAATTATGATCTGCAAACCGATATCCATTACATGGAAAAACGCGGTACCCAGCTAAACAGTAAGTTTCGTTATTTAACGGGATTAGGTAGCGGTACTATCGATTATGAATACTTACCTGATGACAAAAAGTATGAAGATAAAGGTAACCGTTGGGGGTTACAATATATCCATGATGGCATATATGATGAAAATTGGCTCCTGCATTTAAATTACGCAAAAGTCAGTGATATTGATTATTTTACGGATTTAAGCTCCGACATTGGCGATAAGCAAGATGGGCAATTAGTACAAGAAGCTCAATTATCTTACCGTACAAGTAATTGGGATGTTTCATTATTAACCCGAGATTTTCAAATTTTAACCATAGGGTCAACACAACCTTATAGATTGATGCCGCAATTAGGCTTTAATTATTACGCACCGCCAATGCTAGATAATCTAGATATTGATGTTAAGGGCAATATTTCTCGATTTGAAACTGATGATACAGATATGCCTGACGCGACACGAGTCCACGTAGAGCCTGGGGTAACAATACCTTTAGGTGCAAGTTGGGGTAACTGGACTACGGAAGCACGTCTTTTATCAACTTATTATGCTCAAGATTTAAAAAATATATCCGACAGTGGTTACAAAGAGGAAGTTACTCGAACAATTCCACTCTTTCGCTCGCACATGGGCCTAGTACTAGAAAATGATGAGCCTTATCTAAATGGGTATACACAAACACTAGAGCCTCAAATTCAATACCTTTATGTACCTAAACGTAATCAGTCAGATATTGCTCATTATGATACGACAATTCTTCAAACCGATTACTACGGTTTATTCCGTAGTCGCCAATACAGTAGTATTGACTATGTGGCCCCAGCCAACCAGATAAGTTATGGTGCAACCACTCGCTTTTATGATGACGAATATAAAGAGCGATTTAACTTGTCGTTCGGACAAATCTTTTACCTAGACAGGTCTATCAGTCCATCAAATTCTGACGATAGTAGCTCAGAATATTCAGCATGGGCTATCGAAACTGACTTCAACTTTAACGACTACCTCTTCTATCACGGAGGGGTGCAGTACGATGTTAATGCTGATCAAATGCAGTTAGCCAATAGCACTCTGGAATTAAGAGAAAACCAAAACTTCATCCAAGCAAATTATCGCTATGTATCTAAAGAATATCTGGATAACACAGTTGGCGATACACTAGATTTAGATTCGTTAACTGATGATGGTATTTCTCAAGTCGGTGCAGTAGGACAATATGCGATTAATCCAAAATGGAACGTAACGGGACACTACTATTATGATATGACCATAGATCAGTCAATCGAGTGGCAAGCTGGCGTGACTTACCTTTCAGACTGTTGGTATATAGGATTTGCCTATGCAAAAGAACTTAACGGCTGGACTAACGGTGGTTTCTCTCAATATCCAGACTCTGACCCTAAATACGAAAATAACTTTAGTATCAACTTTGGTATCGTTGGTTTTGGCACAAATATGGGTGCCGGCACAAGTACGAGCAGTAGCTCTGGCTCTCTAGGATATGGAAGACCATTCTTCCTCAACAATTAATAGAAAAAAATCACTAGCCCTATAGGAATTTAAATGAATCGTTGGAAATACGCACTGACAAGCTTCATGCTGTTACTTAGCTTTGCCGCTCAATCCAATCCGGTGGAATTAGATAAAGTGGTTGTCATCGTAAACGATGGTGCCGTACTACAAAGTGATATAACAACTGCGACAAAACTACTAAAAGCAAGCGCGGCTGAGAAAGGAAATCAGCTACCTCCTGCGAATGTGATACGAGAGCAAGTCATCGACCAATTAATCAATGATAAGCTTCAAGAGCAGGAAGCAGACAGAATTGGGGTTAAGATTGATGATACGAAATTAAATCAAGCCCTAAGCGAAATAGCTGAGCACAACAAACAGTCACTACAACAGCTAAAAACATCTATAGAGCAATCTGGTGTAAGTTACGCAGAATTTCGTGACAAAATTCGTCAAGAGCTTGCCGCAACCGAAGCTCGTAACGTTCTCGTTCGCCGCAGAATCAACATTCTACCGAATGAAGTTGAATCATTGGCGGGTCTGATGGCACAAAAAACCAGTCAGACGGTTGAATACAAGATCAGTCATATTCAACTTAAGGTAGATGACTCCAATAAAGATAAGATGAAATCAGTCGCTGATAACATCGTGAAGAAGTTAAAAAATGGCGCTGATTTCACCACGTTAGCTCTTACCTACTCTAAAGGACCCAAAGCACTCAAAGGTGGTAACTGGGGATGGATGAGAAAGGAAGAAATGCCAACGATTTTCGCTGATCACATTTCTATCCAGAAGAAAGGCGATATTATTGGCCCATTCCAAAGTGGTGTTGGCTATCACATACTTAAGATTGATGATGTGAAAGGACTAGAGAGCGTTTCAGTTACCGAGGTCGATGCGAGACATATTTTGATCAAACCATCTATCATTTTAAGCGATGAAGGTGCAGAGAAAGAGTTAAAAGAGTTCGTTCAGCGCATCAAATCTGGGAAAGCGAAATTTGGTGACTTGGCTGAACAGTATAGTCAAGATCCAGGTTCAGCATCCCATAAAGGTGATTTAGGTTATCAGACACCAGACTCTTTCGTCCCTGAATTTAAACATCAGGTTGAAACCCTACCAGTAGGCCAAATCAGCGAACCATTTAAAACTGTACATGGATGGCATATCGTTCAGGTTCTTAGTCGTAGGCAAGTTGACCGTACAGATGCAGCAATGAAAAATAAAGCGTATCGTATTATCTTCAATCGTAAGTTCAATGAAGAGTCTTCAGCGTGGTTACAAGAGCTGAGAGCAAGTGCCTATATTGAAAATTTGGATGAGGAACAATGAGTATTAAACGTATTGTAGTCACCGCTGGCGAACCCGCTGGCGTGGGCCCTGACTTGGTTTTGGCGCTATCTCAACATGACTGGGCGCACGAAGTCGTCGTAATCGCAGATAAAAATATGCTGACAACAAGAGCCAAGACGCTAGGAATTAATGTCAATTTGGTCGACTACAATGCAAACTTGACACCAAAACCTCATCGTAAAGGTTCACTACTCGTTGAACATATCGATACAGCAACAAGCGTCACGGCAGGAATTCTAGACGAGGCTAATAGCCATTATGTGCTCAAAACTCTCGAAAGAGCAGCCTCTGGATGTATGACGAATGAATTTGATGCGGTCGTGACAGGACCGGTTCATAAAGGCGTGATAAATCGAGCTGGAGTCGCATTTAGTGGCCATACTGAATTTTTTGCGGAGAAATCCAATACGCCTTTAGTGGTTATGATGTTAGCAACTGAAGGTCTTCGCGTCGCTCTAGTCACAACACATATTCCACTGGCTTACGTTTCTAAAGCGGTGACATCTGAGCGGCTAGAAAAAATAATACATATTCTCCACAACGATCTGGTTGAGAAATTTGGTCTGATGTCACCTAATATTTATGTGTGTGGTTTGAATCCTCACGCTGGTGAAGATGGCGTTTTAGGAATGGAGGAAATCGATACTATTTCCCCTACTCTTGAAAAAATGAGACATGACTTTGGGTACAACTTGAACGGCCCATTGCCCGCTGATACGATTTTTAATGATAAATATCTGCAGAAGGCTGATACAATACTCGGTATGTACCACGATCAGGTCTTACCGGTATTAAAATATAAAGGGTTTGGGAATTCAGTGAATATCACTTTAGGCCTCCCCTTTATTCGTACTTCAGTCGATCATGGTACGGCTCTGGATTTAGCAGGCACAGGAAATGTGGATACAGGAAGTTTTAAAACGGCACTACAATACGCTATTCAGTTAGTTAATTCGAAGACAAGTTAATAGAAATATGATGAAAAATGATGTCCATTTGGGACACAAAGCCAGAAAACGTTTTGGACAAAACTTCCTGAACGATCCCTATATTATCGATGGAATCGTCTCAGCCATAAACCCACTTCCTGGGCAAAATTTAGTCGAAATAGGTCCAGGCCTCGGCGCTTTAACCGAACCTGTCGGTGCCGAAGTCGATAAATTGAGTGTGATAGAGCTCGACAGAGACTTAGCCGAAAGATTACGTCAGCATCCGGAATTAAAGGATAAGCTGACCATCTATGAAGGCGATGCTATGCGTTTCGACTTTACGCAGCTAGTAAAGCCAAATAATAAATTACGTATTTTCGGTAACCTGCCGTATAACATTTCAACACCGCTCATGTTCCACCTGTTTGAATTTCACGACCAGGTCCAGGACATGCACTTTATGTTGCAAAAAGAAGTGGTTAATCGTCTGGCAGCAGGTCCTGGAACAAAAGCCTATGGCCGACTAACGGTCATGGCGCAATACTATTGTAAGGTTATTCCTGTTTTAGAAGTACCGCCAACGGCATTTGTTCCACCTCCCAAAGTGGACTCCGCGGTTGTTCGCTTGGTTCCCTACGAAAAACTGCCCTATCCTGCTTCTAGTCTAAAATGGTTGGACCGAGTCTGCCGTGAAGGTTTCAATCAGAGAAGAAAAACAATAAGAAATTGTTTTAAATCTCTTGTCAGTGCTGAGGTTCTGGAAGAGTTAGGAATTAATCCTGCACTTCGCCCTGAGAACTTAACACTCGAACAATTCGTCTCTCTAGCAAACTGGCTCGACAAGCATCACCAATAAAAAAGAGAAGCAGGCTCGTAGCCTGCTTCATTTTAAGGAGAAGTCATGGATGCCTCTACCCCCTGCATAAAGATTCAGGTTCACACTAAATACATTCCGGAACAATCCACACCCGATGAAAAGCGCTACGTATTTTCTTATACTATTACGATAAAAAATTTGAGTCGCGAGCATGTTCAACTCTTAAGTAGACGTTGGCTTATTACCGATGCAAATGGTAAACAGATTACCGTTGAAGGAGATGGTGTCGTTGGTGAACAGCCAGTAATTCAAGCTAATGATGAATACACCTACACAAGTGGAACAGCTATTGAGACTCCAGTGGGAGTAATGCAAGGGCACTACATCATGCACGATGCCTCTGATTCTGAGTTTATCGCTGAAATCGAACCTTTCAGACTCTGTATACCCAATATTTTACATTAAGGACTCTTGTGGCAAATTATATCGTAGGAGATATTCAAGGCTGTTTTGACGAACTACAGCTACTGTTGAAAAAGGCCAGTTTTGATCCAGAATTAGATACACTTTGGTTCGCTGGAGATTTAGTTGCACGAGGGCCAAAATCGTTAGAAACACTTAGATTTGCATACTCACTTGGCTCGAGAGCAAAGGTTATTTTAGGGAATCATGACTTGCATTTACTTGCCGTATCGCTCGGTATTCATCCCATAAAAACTAAAGACAAAACTCGCCCAATCTTTTCAGCCCCGGATAAAAACACATTACTTACCTGGCTAAGAAATCAACCACTTCTTGCTGAGCATGAAGAGTTCGTTTTAACGCATGCGGGCATATCGCCACTCTGGAACCTTGAGACGGCAAGGATTGAAGCAAAATCAATAGAAACGATTTTACGCAGCGACGATTGGGAATGGCTGATTGAGAAAATGTACTCTAATCAACCCTCGCTATGGGACGAAAGCTTAGATGGACTCGATCGACTCCGTTACTCGATCAATGCATTTACTCGAATGCGCTTTGTCAAACCTGACGGCTCATTTGACTTTGAATGTAAACTTCCACCTCAGGAAGTAAAATCCGACAGTCTGCTCCCCTGGTTTAAATATCCCCAACGGAAAGAGCTAGAAAAAACCATACTCTTTGGCCACTGGGCTGCATTAAATGGTGTGGAAAATGAGACGGTAGTTGGACTAGACACAGGATGCGTATGGGGCGGACATCTCACCATGCTACGATGGGAAGATCGTGTTTATTTCACTCAACCCGCATTGAAATAATCATAAAAAAGGCGCTTAAGCGCCTTTCTCTAAAATAACAAAATCCATATCATACTTATTTTTATCATCAGCATAATAATGCTCTCTATGCGTTTCTTTCCAGCTAGAATCAATAGCAGGAAAACAAGTATCCCCTTCTATATCGGCATCTATTTCCGTTATATAAAGGCGATTCGCTTTATCCAAGCATGAGCGATAAATACTACCTCCACCAATAATCATAACTTCGCTTTGGTCCTCAACCAACGCAATCGCATCACCTATAGACGAAACAACCTCGACACCGTCTATTTGCATGTTATTTTGTCTTGTTATAACAATATTTTTCCGTCCCGGAAGAGGTCGACCAATAGAGTCAAATGTTTTCCTTCCCATAATGATCGGTTTACCCATAGTACAGCGTTTAAACCATACGAAATCGGCGGGCAGATGCCAGGGCATCTCATTATCTTTACCTATGACACGATGCTTCGTCATCGCCGCAATCATACTAATGATCATTAGAAATCGTTTTCCTCTAAGTTATACAATTGGTTTTCTGCGATAGAAGAATAACCCCGGAACAGCAAGTCCTAACGCCAAACCAGCAATGATAAACATGGCTTTTAAAAAGTTTTCCATTAGTGCAGAAAATAGGTCCGGAGTAAAGCCTAAGTGGTTTATTTCTACCATGGCAATCATTGCTCGATAGGTATAAACCCCAGGAACCATAGGAATAAGCGCAGCAACCGTAAACACTTTTGGGTGAGCGAGTACTTTATGCGACCAATGAACACCAACCATACCAACAATGGTCGCGGCAAAGAAAGTAGCCCATTCAATCGGCACGCCATATTGCATAAAGAGGAACCGGGAACCGTGTCCTATTGCTCCACCTAAAGCACAGTACTTCAAAGCATGCGTAGGCACATTAAAAACAAGTGCAAAACCGACTGCAGGGATTGAGGCAAAGAACATATCGTTCGCGAGTGCCAGAATAAACTCAGAAATACTCATGACCACCCCCATACATCAGTAATAAACATGGCAGCAATAATACCTAAACAGGTCGCCAGAGTAAGAAGAGAAGCCATAATAAATCGAGCGACCCCTGTATTAATATACCCTTTGATCATATCAGCCACCGAGTTAATCAATGGGAAACCAGGGACTAACATCAAGACTGAACATGCCATGGCAAGTGTTGGTCTGTTGCCAAACTGATAAATAACGGCTTGAGCCGAAATAACAGTAGTGACAAATGCGGTAACAGCAAAATTCAGTAGTGGATTAAAATGCCTATGACCAATTTCTAATCTCACCGCCATACCGACAGACGATGCAACAAAGGTTGCAAGAAATACCAACCAATCTCCACCAGCAAGACGACTGAATGCAGCACAAGACAGACCAATCATAAACATCACAATCCAACGGTTATATCGTTCAGGACTAATGTTATTAAGTTTTTGCTGAGCATCCATTGGATCGATAATACGTTTTTCAAGCATGATACAGATACGCTGAATCTGTATGACAGCTTTCATGTTGATACCACGATCCTGACATCGTCTCGCAGTAGTAATACAATGCTCATCACATACGGTAGTAACAACTATCGAGTTCGCCATCAGAGCAACTTCGACTTCATCCATACCACTGGCAAGTCCTATTCGACGCATAATATCCGCTACTAACGTACTTTCTGCGCCATGAGCTAATAACATTTGACCTGCCTGAGCAATTAAGCGAGAAACTTTTCTCTGGTCACTCTCAGCCATGATTCCTTCCTAAACGCTGCAAATGATTAATTCTCTATCATTATATTGATTTAAAAAATGATTTAGACAAAAAAAGCCGCAAATTTTATTTGCGGCTTTTCATTATAATGATTGAGATTAATCACGCACGTAAATTACGTGCCCATCATCTTCTTCATCATCCCAATCGTCATCGTCATCCCAGTCTTCTGTGATAACGTTTTCAGCTTTCATTGCGTCGCGATGATAGTCATCCCACATAAAGTCGACTTTATCTTCTTCAGATAGCTCTTCCACTTCATCAGGAAGGGTATCCATAAAGTCTGCTAACTGGCGACAAAGCTCTTTCGTACCATTTTTATTGATAGCAGAAATCTTAAAGTACTGCTCATCCCACTCTAGAGCATCCAATACTCTCTGAATGGTCTCATTCGCGTCTTCTTCTGACAGTAGATCAACTTTATTGAATACCAACCAACGCGGTTTATTCGCAAGTTTATCGCTGTATTGCATCAACTCTTCAATAATGATCATGGCATTATCAACAGGATCAGACTGATCAACAGGAAGCAAATCAATCATATGCAAAAGAACACGGCATCTCTCAAGGTGTTTTAAGAAGCGAATTCCTAAGCCTGCACCATCTGCAGCGCCTTCAATCAATCCAGGAATATCTGCTACGACAAAGCTTTTCTCTGGTAATACACTCACAACCCCTAAACTAGGAATAAGTGTTGTAAACGGATAATCAGCCACTTTTGGTTTCGCCGCAGAAACTGCACGGATGAAAGTGGATTTACCCGCATTAGGCAAACCTAACATACCAACATCAGCCAATAGCAGCAGCTCAAGACGAAGCTCTCTCACTTCACCCTTTGTTCCCATTGTCTTTTGGCGTGGAGCACGATTCACAGACGATTTGAAACGCGTATTACCTAAACCGTGCCATCCACCTTTTGCCACCATAAGCTTTTTACCATGCTCGGCAACTTCACCTATGATTTCATTAGTATGGATATCGACTGCACGAGTACCTACAGGCACTTTTAATACCGTATCTTTACCGCGCTTACCGGTACAGTTACCACCTCGCCCATTCTCGCCTCGCTCAGCAGCATAAAAGCGCTGAAACCGATAGTCGATAAGTGTGTTCAGGTTCTCATCCGCCTCTATATAGACGTCGCCACCATCACCACCATCACCACCATCAGGGCCGCCTTTGGTAACAAATTTTTCTCGCCAAAAGCTGACAATACCATTGCCACCATCTCCAGCTTCAACTTTAATTACCGATTCATCAACGAACTTCATTTTCTACTCCGCACAAACGCGTTGCATTTTGTATTTAATTACCAATGATATCAATTTTAGCAGAACTCTATTATGGCTATGCTATTTCGATACCAAGAACAAAAAAGAAGTGATTTATCACAAGCGGTCACTACTTTTTTATTCTTCCAGATAAATAAAAAACCCCACCATACGGCAGGGCTTTTGAATTCAGTAAGTTATCGAGACTTATTCAGATTCGATACTAACGAACTTGCGGTTCTTAGGACCTTTAACTTCAAATTTAACTTTACCGTCAGATAAAGCAAATAGAGTATGGTCTTTACCGATACCTACGTTGTTGCCAGCGTGGAATTTAGTACCACGTTGACGAACGATGATGTTACCTGCTAACACAGACTCACCACCAAAACGCTTAACACCCAGACGTTTACTTTCTGAATCGCGGCCGTTACGAGTAGAACCACCAGCTTTTTTGTGTGCCATTGTTAAACTCTCCTACTAAAATTAAGCGTTGATGCCAGTGATTTTCACTTCAGTGAACCACTGACGGTGACCTTGCTGCTTACGAGAGTGTTTACGACGACGGAACTTAACGATTTTAACTTTATCGCCGCGACCGTGTTGTACCACTTCAGCTGTCACTTTACCACCTTCAACTAAAGGTGCGCCTACTTTAATGTCTTCACCGTTAGCAACAAGAAGAACTTTATCAAATTCTACAGTTGCACCAGTTTCAACGTCTAATTTCTCTAAACGAAGAGTTTGCCCTTCGCTTACACGGTGTTGTTTACCACCAGATTGGAAAACAGCGTACATATTTTACTCCGCTCTTTCCGCACAGCCGTTAGCTTCAATTTTGAGCATGTAGGGTGTGCGCTAAACTAATCATCAATAGGGCGCAGATTCTACTCGAACAACGCGTCTATGACAAGCCATATTTTGAAAAAATTGGCGAAAAGCTAATCGCCAACTAAAAGTGCCGCGATCATGCCTTTAAGTCATGTATTAATCAATATTTTTTAGTATATTATTCACCATATAGTGAGGACAGTTGGTCCTTATCAGTACTAACTTTAGCCGGATTTATAATGGATTTTAATGCTATCCAAGCGCTTACTGCCGACGACATGGCAAAAGTCAACGAAACAATTCTTGCCCAACTCAACTCAGAAGTTTCCCTTATTAACCAGCTCGGCTTCTATATAGTCAGTGGAGGTGGCAAACGCTTACGCCCTCTACTGGCCGTATTATCAGCCCGAGCTTTGGGATATGACGGAGATAAACACACTAAAGCAGCCGCTTTTATTGAATTTATTCACACAGCTACACTCTTGCATGATGACGTTGTCGACGAATCTGACCTGCGACGAGGAAAAGCAACAGCAAACGCAACATTCGGTAACGCAGCCAGTGTATTAGTGGGTGACTATATCTATACTCGCTCATTCCAAATGATGACTCAGTTGGGGTCATTACGCATTCTTGATTTGATGAGTGAATCGGTAAACGTTATCGCCGAGGGTGAAGTTCAGCAGCTAATGAACTGTAACGATCCCAATACAACCGAAGAAAGCTATATGCAGGTGATTTATTCAAAAACAGCAAGACTTTTTGAGGCAGCAACTCAAGTTGGCGCTATTTTGGCTGAAGCACCTGAAAAAATCGAATTGGCAATGCAAAATTATGGTCGTTACCTAGGTACTGCATTCCAACTGATTGATGATGTAATGGACTACACTGCTGATGGTAAAGAAATGGGCAAAAATGTCGGCGATGATCTGGCAGAAGGAAAACCAACCCTACCTCTTTTATACGCAATGCAAAAAGGCACGGAACAGCAGGCCGCTAGAATTCGTGAAGCTATAGAGAAAGCGAACGGTATGGATCATTTAGATGAGATTCTATCTATTATGGAGCAAACCGGATCTCTCGAATACACAAAAGCAAAAGCGAATGAAGAAGCAGAAAAAGCCATAAGAGAGCTAGACGTTCTTCCAGAAGGCGAATATAAAGATGCACTAGTAACACTCGCCCACCTTGCTGTGGATCGAAATAAATAGCCACAGACTGATTACCAATAAAAAAGGTGGGTTCAACAACCCACCTTTCATTTTTCAGCCAGCGAAAGAATTACTTAACGAACTCAACGCCTTTCTGAATATCCGCTTTTAAAGTATCTAACATACTATCAAGCGCATCTTGTTCGAACTTGCTTAACGCACCAATTGGTAATGTTTCCTCGATACCATTTTTACCCAGCTTAATTGGCTGTGCAAACAATGAAGCATGACCAGTATCACCATCAACATAAGCATATTCAACGATACCAGCTTCACCTTGAAGAGCTTTAACCAAAGCAAGACCGAAACGCGCTGCTGCCTGTCCCATAGACAGCGTAGCACTACCGCCACCCGCTTTTGCTTCTACTACTTCAGTACCTGCATTTTGGATACGAACTGTCAACGCAGCAACTTCTTCATCTGTAAAAGAAACGCCAGCAACCTGAGAAAGCAATGGAAGGATAGTCACACCAGAGTGTCCGCCAATGACAGGAACTTTAACTTCAGACGGTTTTTTACCTTTCAATTCAGAGATAAATGTTTCAGAGCGGATGACATCAAGTGTTGTCACACCAAACAAACGATTTTTGTCATACACGCCTGCTTTTTTCAATACTTCAGCAGCAATAGCAACCGTTGTATTCACAGGGTTAGTAATAATACCAACACATGCTTTAGGGCAAGATACTGCAATCTTCTCAGCCAAACCTTTGATAATGCCAGCATTGATATTGAATAGATCTGAACGATCCATACCAGGTTTGCGCGCCACACCAGCAGAGATTAAAACGACATCCGCTCCTTCTAAGGCTGGTGTTGGGTCTTCACCGCAATAGCCTTTAATGGAAACAGGTGTTGGGATATGGCTTAAATCCGCAGCAACCCCTGGGGTCACAGGCGCGATATCGTATAATGCCAAATCCGAACCTGCAGGCAGGTTATTTTTTAAAAGTAACGCCAGCGCCTGACCAATGCCACCAGCGGCACCAATAACAGCAACTTTCATGGTTATCTCCTTGAGAGTATTTTTAGATATTTGTCGTAGGGTAATTTGATTCAACTAAATTATCGGAATCATATGTTGATTACAATGACATCACTCAAGCTTTGAGACGAATCTCATAGACAACTATAAGAATAGTCAAGGCTCTACCATTAATACAACTTTAAATTTCATTTTTCCATATTTAACAATACCTTATCATCAATAAATAAAATGTACAGAACTTAAATCACCTAATCACCCTACAAATACTTTTTCCTCAAATAATGGCAATATCTGCATAACTATGCGAAAATATGCAATTAATGCGTACAACTAATAACCTGGCACCTTTATGAGAAATATTGATAAGCAAGATAGTTTAGTCCGGGCTTTTAAAGCTCTATTAAAAGAAGAACGATTTGGCTCACAAAGCGATATTGTTGACGCTTTAAAAAGTGAAGGTTTTGATAACATCAACCAGTCCAAAGTTTCTCGGATGCTCACGAAATTTGGTGCCGTTAGAACTCGTAATGCAAAAATGGAAATGGTTTATTGTCTTCCAGCAGAACTTGGCGTACCGACGGTCTCTAGCTCTCTACGCGAGTTAGTATTGGATATAGACTACAACAATGCATTGGTCGTTATTCATACAGGTCCTGGTGCAGCTCAGCTTATCGCTCGATTATTAGATTCATTGGGTAAATCGGAAGGTATTCTTGGTGTTGTTGCGGGAGATGATACTATTTTCATCACTCCGACATTAGAAGTACCAACAAAACAACTTTTCGATTCTGTATGTGAACTGTTTGAATATGCAGGCTAAACATTTTGACGTTTAGCTTGATTTACCAGACAATCAATCACGAACAGATTTTATTCTACTGTTCGTGATTTATATCACATATTTAACTCACTCACTCCACCTTGTCCAAAACCCTTAACCCATTGATTAAGAATATAATTCCAATAATTACTGGGATTTTATTATTTTCTCACTTTTAGATAATTCAGCTACAATTTAAAACTAACTTGCAATTATCTCCGTTTTTTCTGGTATGATGCCGCCGCTTTCGCCGAAATTAGCGTAAGCTGCCGTTTCTACAAGAGGAATCTTTTTAGGTCTCATACAAACCTGAAGATTATGACAAGCATAAGGAAGGGAAATATATGGCACTTAGTAAAATATTAACAGTTAGTGCATTCGCTGCGACACTTTGTGGTGCTGGTGCGGTTAACGCTCAAGAATTTATTACTATTGGTACAGGTTCAGTTACTGGGGTCTATTACCCTACAGGTGGCGCGATTTGTAAATTAGTCAATAAAGAACGCAAAACTCATGATATTCGCTGTTCGGTTGAGTCTACTGGTGGTTCAATCTACAACGTAAATACTATCCGCTCAGGCGAGTTGGACTTTGGTATTGTTCAGTCAGACTGGCAATATCACGGATACAACGGCACTAGTGCCTTTGCTGAGCAAGGACCATATAAAAAGCTTCGTGCAGTATTCTCTCTTCACACCGAACCCTTTAATGTTATTGCACGCACTGACTCTGGTATCAATAGCGTAAAAGATCTTGCTGGAAAGCGTGTCAATATTGGTAACCCGGGTTCTGGCGACAGAGCGACTATGCAAGTTGTAATGGACGCTATGGGATGGAATCTTGATACCTTTAAATTAGCTTCAGAGCTAAAAGGGTCAGAACGTTCTCAAGCATTGTGTGATAACAAAATCGATGCGTTCATCTATATGGTTGGCCATCCAAACGGTTCAATCAAAGAAGCAACAACGTCTTGCGATGCTAAACTTGTACCAGTAACCGGTCCAGAAATCGATAAAATCGTTGGCGATAATCCTTATTACACTTACACCAATGTTCCAGCTGGAATGTATCGCGGCACAGATCAAGACGTTAAAAGTTTTGGTGTAGCAGCAACACTAGTAACCAGCTCTGATGTATCAGATGATGTTGTCTATAACGTAACCAAAGCTGTCTTTGAAAACTTTGATACGTTCAAACGACTTCATCCAGCATTTGCTAACCTGAAAAAAGAAGACATGGTTAAAGCTGGTCTTTCCATTCCTCTTCATCCAGGCGCAATCAAATACTATAAAGAAGTTGGTTTAATAAAATAATTCCCCACAACCAATTTTATAACCATTTATAAGGGGGCTAAAGCCTCCTTATTTACTTTAGGCTAGGTTGTCAATTCAGACGAATAGCCTTTGGATTTTCTACTCAGAAAATTTTTCTTTTATATTTAATAGACCATTTACATGAGGAAACGTACATGACGCAGGACAATACTCCCGCTCAAGACGTGCAGGATATGGTGGCCCAGTCTGATACAGGAGCACGCAACCCAAATGGCTTTGCAGGCCGCCTGTTATGGGTTGTACCAGTCTGTTGGTCACTATTTCAATTGTGGTACGCCTCCCCGTTACCATTTATTTTCGATTTTGGGGTATTAAATGATACCGAAGCACGATCAATACATCTGGCTTTCGCTATTTTTCTAGCGTTTACCGCTTATCCAGCATTCAAAAACTCTTCTCGTGATCGTATTCCAGTATTCGACTGGATACTCGCGTTACTCGGTAGTTTTTCTGCTGCGTATATATACATTTTTTATGCTGAATTAGCAGAGCGCTCAGGCGCGCCAACGACACTGGATGTGGTTGTTGCTGTAATGGGTATGATTTTACTTCTTGAAGCTACTCGCAGAGCACTTGGTCCACCATTGATGATCGTTGCTGCAGTGTTTCTTCTCTATACCTTTGGCGGTCCTTATATGCCTGATGTAATAGCACATAAGGGAGCGAGCTTGAATAAAGCCATGTCACACCTATGGCTCACAACCGAAGGTGTTTTTGGTGTTGCGCTAGGGGTATCAACGTCTTTCGTATTCTTGTTTGTGTTATTTGGTGCCATGCTGGAAAGGGCTGGAGCAGGTGCTTACTTTATTAAAGTCGCATTTTCTCTTCTCGGTCACATGAGAGGTGGTCCCGCTAAGGCCGCTGTTGTCGCCTCTGGTCTTTCCGGTCTGGTATCTGGCTCATCTATTGCCAACGTTGTAACAACCGGAACCTTTACGATTCCTTTAATGAAGCGTGTTGGTTTTCCCGGAACCAAAGCAGGCGCTGTTGAAGTTGCCGCGTCAACGAATGGACAGCTAACTCCCCCCATCATGGGTGCCGCAGCATTCCTTATGGTTGAATATGTTGGGATTTCTTATGTTGAGGTCATAAAAGCAGCCATACTTCCTGCTTTAATATCGTACATCGCCTTACTCTATATTGTTCACTTAGAAGCATGTAAAGCGGGTATGACTGGTCTTCCAAGAAGAAAAACGACAACGCTTATTCATAGCTTGCTGTCTTTCACTGGAACCATACTTGGGCTCTGTGTATTGAGTGCTGCAGTTTACTATGGTGTGGGTTGGACAAAAGATGTCTTTGGATCTGCAGCAACCCCAATTGTTACAATCGCACTATTAGTTGTGTACGTTCTCTTAGTAAAGATTTCATCAAACTACAAAGAACACGCAGGTATGGATGAGTCAATCGAAGAAGTACCAGAACCGGGTCCAACGGTAAAATCAGGAGTCCATTACCTGTTACCTATCCTAGTTCTTGTTTGGTGTCTAACGGTAGAACGATTCTCTCCGGGGCTTTCCGCGTTTTGGGCTACTGTCTTTATGATGTTCATTCTGATCACACAAAGACCATTAATGGCTCTATTTAATAAAAGCCAAGATGCCACTGAACAGTTTAAACTAGGCGTAATCGACCTAGCTGAAAGCTGGGCTTCTGGCGCACGAAATATGATTGGTATCGGTGTTGCCACAGCAGCTGCGGGGACAGTAGTTGGTGTCGTAACGCTTACCGGTGTTGGTCTTGTGATGACTGATTTCGTTGAGTTTATCTCTGGTGGTAGTGTCATTATGATGTTGATATTTACCGCAGTCATTAGTCTCGTGTTGGGAATGGGACTCCCTACCACCGCAAACTATATTGTCGTTTCAACACTTATGGCACCGGTAATTGTTACACTAGGCGCTCAGCATGGACTCATCATTCCGCTCATCGCTGTCCACCTATTTGTATTCTACTTTGGGATCCTAGCCGACGATACGCCACCAGTAGGTCTTGCCGCTTTTGCGGCGGCAGCAATTGCAAAGTCAGATCCAATTCGAACTGGTATTCAAGGCTTTACCTATGATATTCGAACGGCGATCTTGCCTTTCATGTTCGTCTTCAATACCCAATTGTTACTAATGGGTATCGATACCTGGTGGCACCTTGGCCTCACTATTTTCTCAGCTATCGTTGCCATGCTGCTGTTCTCTGCAGCAACTCAAGGGTGGTGGTTTGTTAAGAATAAATGGTGGGAGACAGTCCTATTACTGGTACTGACCTTTACTTTCTTCCGCCCTGGGTTCTGGTGGGATATGGTTTATCCTGAGCATGATCTCTACCCAGGTACAGAGATTTCTCAACAAGTTGAGAACCTGAAAAAAGGTGAATCCATCAATCTGGTTGTTTCAGGGGAAACATTAGATGGCGATTCTGTCACGAAAACGGTTCAACTACCTTTTGATGACAGAGCAAAAACAGCAGAACAACGAATCCAATCGATGGGGCTGATGTTAAGGCAAGATGACAATAAGATGATCATAGACATGGTTGAATTTGGTAGTCCGGCAGAAAATGCAGGTATCGACTTTGACTGGCAAATTGATTCCATTATCGTCGAAACAAACCGCCCTATGAAAGAATGGGTCTTTTTGCCTGCGTTATTGTTAACCTTGCTAATGGCTTGGAATCAACGTCGTAGACAAAAAACCAAATAATAAAGTGCGGAGCATGTATACCTGATTGAGTTCAGGTATACCTTTATTTGAAGTGGGCTTTTATAGCCCATAACTTAACAACGAGACTTCCAAACTCCTGATTGAGGTTACGGCATGTATAAACATATTCTGGTACCAGTAGATTTAAATGAACAAGGCTTTGCCGATAAAGCCGTCCAAATTGCAGTGTGGCACGCCAAACATTCAAATGCGGAATTACATCTACTTAATGTTCTCCCGGGCATTCACATGTCCATGGTATCAACCTACTTTCCCAAAGACGCCGCGGCGAAAATGAAGCAAGATGTAAAAGTACAGCTCAAGGAATTTGCTGAAAAGAATATTGATGAGGACATCATCTACAAAACTTATGTGGCTGAAGGAAAACCTTACTCAACAATTTTAGATTATGCTGAGAAACTAGGAGCGGATCTGATTATCATGCCAAGCCACAAGCGCTCTAAGATTGATAAAGTGATGTTAGGTTCAGTTGCCACCAAAGTGGTACAAAACTCCCCAATTAATGTTATGGTAATTAAACCTCAAGTTTAATAAACCAGCAAAAAGGCGCATTGGGCGCCTTTTTATATAGGGAAATGACTGACTCGGTTTTCAATCGATAGTGGTAACAATATTTGATGAGTTAGTCCATCGAGTTCGATGTCCAATTCATAGGTACAATCAGCACAATCATTACAGCCATCACAAGTAACTGGGGCATCAATTTGAAACAACGCACTGGATTCGCGCTTCATCATATCAAGAGGAACCGAATAGGTTCTGCCATCAAATTTAACTCTCGCAGAAA
Source organism: Vibrio viridaestus (assembly GCF_003856525.1). Taxonomy (GTDB): domain Bacteria; phylum Pseudomonadota; class Gammaproteobacteria; order Enterobacterales; family Vibrionaceae; genus Vibrio; species Vibrio viridaestus. The sequence continues at coordinate 30,043 of NZ_RJVQ01000004.1, read as the reverse complement.
TAAGACCGGCCTTGAGTAAATCAAAATGCAATTTCACTAAAAGCTCACATCCACCACCATAGTGCCAAACCTGCTCAGTCGAAATGTGTGTCAATCTCACATGCTTCAAACATTGTAGATAAGGCTCCTTCCATATCCCCATTCGTTTATCGTAAGGTTGATAAGATAAATCTCCCAACAAACAGGCGTCATCTGAATCCGAGTCATCGTCAATGAGTAACTCATCTTCATCATTATTTAGAAATAAAACTTCGAAACGGTTACGTCCAAGATTCAACAGAGAAGAGATATCTTTTCGATATACCGACTGGTTCTGATCACAATCGAATAGAGCAAATCCGTTCAGACGAACCTCAGCATAATAATCAACCCCTTCAATGATGAGATCGATTGCGGGGTAAGACAAAAAAGCTTCATCAACCTCAATATCATGCATGAGATGCCATTCTTGTTCTGAAATAGCATCTTCAGACAAATTATCAGGAAGACACTGACTTAAAGGTCCAGGAAAAGATAGGTCGTTCTGAGGAATCGTAAGATCAGTTAAAGGTGAAAGCTGCCAAAGGCCAGCTAACGAAAACATCATTATAAATTTGCTCTAGATCAATTTTCACTCATTATAACAATCAACTAGTCGGAGTACAGCTCATAAAAAAATCCTCTCATAACATTTTCATATATGAGAGGATTTTAAGACTGAAATAACAAATCTAATTATAAATCGTCGTCGTCTTCATCGTCAGGATACAGCGCATCTTCGCCTTCATAGTAGGTACCCCAACCATCATAAATAATGTCATGCTTTTCAGCTAAGTTAACCAGTTTCTCTACTTGAGCATCAATTTGCTCGGCATTAAGTGCTGATTGCATGATTGCATCACAACACAGTAGAGGTTTGCCATCTTCATCTTCTACTTCTTCAGCATCTTGAACATCAAAGCCCATTTTAAATGCTTCAATAACCGCTTTTTCTAACGTAGCAAAATCTTCAGCAAAAAGATGGTGCTCTATCTCATACAGCACATCAGGGTCACTACCATCTTCGAGCAGTGCCTGAATAATATCTCGTGTTTCTTCTTTTTGAATCTCGATCAATTCTTCGACCGATAGATAATCATCTTCATGAGACATAGCGTACTCCAGAATTTCTTTTTGCCTGAACAATTAAAGGTGCGCCACTATGTCATGCTTAACTGAAAAATTCCACTTAAACAGAACATCAGTGGCGAATTATCTTTATTCCGTGCCACCGACTGTTAAAGCATCCAGTTTAAGCGTTGGTTGCCCTACTCCAACGGGTACACTTTGCCCTGCTTTTCCGCAAACACCAACGCCACGGTCTATCGCAAGATCATTCCCGACCATAGACACTTGCTGCATTGCTTCAATACCAGACCCGATAAGTGTTGCGCCTTTGATTGGTTGCGTAATTTTACCATTTTCAATCAAGTAGGCCTCAGAAGCTGAAAAGACAAACTTGCCCGACGTAATATCAACCTGGCCCCCGCCAAAGTTTGGTGCATATACACCCTTCTTAACCGTCGAAATAATCTCTTCCGGAGTATGTTCTCCTGGCAACATATAGGTGTTGGTCATTCTTGGCATAGGCAAATGCGCATAAGATTCACGACGACCATTACCCGTTGGGTTCACGCCCATGAGACGAGCATTGAGCTTATCTTGAATATAGCCTTTAAGGACGCCTTTCTCTATTAATACGTTGTACTGCCCTTTGACTCCCTCATCATCAATATTGAGTGAACCACGTAAATCCTGCAGTGTTCCATCATCAACAATAGTACAAAGATCAGACGTTACTTTTTGGCCAACTTTACCAGAGAAAACAGAAGATCCTTTGCGGTTAAAATCACCTTCTAAACCATGACCTACGGCTTCATGTAATAAGACACCAGGCCAACCAGAACCGAGCACAACAGGCATTGTTCCTGCAGGAGCAGCAATAGCATCCAGATTCACCAAAGCTTGGCGAATGGCTTCATCAGCGTAATGATGAGCAATACTCTTTCCATCATTTTGAGTAAGGAAAAAGTCATAACCGAATCGGCCACCACCGCCAGAACTGCCGCGTTCACGTCTATCTCCACGTTGTGCTAACACACTAATAGATAAACGGACCAGTGGACGGATATCTCCAGCGTAAGTCCCATCGATTGCTGCAACCAAAATCTGTTCGTGTACGCCAGAAAGGCTGATACTCACCTCTTTAACCAAAGGCTCTTTCGTACGAATATAGACATCAAGCTCTTTGAGTAAGTCCGCTTTTTTCTGCTTTTCCCAACTTTCTAGTGGATTTACCCAAGAGTAATGGTCCTTTTGCGCACTTCTCACAGGCGTTTTTACTGTAGCGTTACCACCTTTATGAGCAATGCCTCTCGCCGCCTTGGCACTTTGTTGTAATGCAGCGAGATCGAGTTGATCTGAATAGGCGAAACCTGTTTTTTCACCAGATACGGCTCTTACACCAACACCTTTATCGATATTAAAGGAGCCATCTTTAATAATACTGTCTTCAAGTACAATAGACTCATGCCAGCTGGACTGAAAATAAATATCGGCATAATCGATCTGACGAGACGTCATCGCCACTAATGTATCTTGTACATCTTGAGAAGTCAGTCCGGTAGGAGCTAAAAGTGCTTGTTCTATAGGGTCTATGATCATAAGTCGCTCTATATTTTATTTACGGTGCCAAATCTCGTATGCCTTACCACTGGCATAGCAGTTCTGACCTTCTCTAAACTTGTTTTATCTATTTCCACCATCATAACGTCAGGATTGTCTGCCATACAAGAGACAATCTCACCCCATGGGTTTACAACCATTGAATGTCCCCACGTTTCTCGGTTTCGGCTATGAGTACCTGTCTGAGCGATCCCAATAACAAAACATTGGGTTTCTATCGCTCTTGCTCTTAAAAGCACTTCCCAGTGTGCTTTTCCTGTTACCGCAGTAAACGCTGCGGGTACAATAATAATTTCAGCCCCCATATTTCTTAATTCAGAATAGAGGTGAGGGAAGCGTAAATCATAGCAAATGGACAATCCTACTACACCAAAGGGAGTGATGAGCACTACGGGTCTCTCGCCAGCAGAAAAAGTATCTGATTCGCGGTAAGCACCCTGGCTATCTGACACATCAGCATCAAACATGTGCAATTTATCGTAAGAGCAGACTACCTCTCCACTATCATTAAAGACCACACAGGTAGAGTACATATTTTCATTACGGATCGTCGGCATACTACCGATGAATAACCAAACTTGATTCATCTTAGCGATTGACGCTAGCTGTGCCTGAATAGGTCCATTTCCAAGTTTTTCAGCATGGGCTAAATAGTCGTCGCGATTAGAGAACATAAGTGCATTTTCAGGTGTAACAACCCAGTTTGCGCCCTTACTGGCAAGTAATTCTGTCTGTGTTCGTATAGTCTGCAGATTTTCTTCAACAGATTCTGTCGAGTTCATCTGAATAATGCCAACTTTAGTCATTCTGCACTCCTTGCTGCTGGTCTTCTTCGAGTAGCGAGCCTGGCAATTTATATTCCCCTTTAGTACGCGATATTTCTTTTACCTCGGGTGAATCGATAGGACCTTTGACCTGATAATTGACTTCCGTAAAGACTTCTACAACGGGCGAAATGACGGTTGTAATGGCGAGCACATATAGCGCTGTCGGAGGAGAAACAGCAAAAGCACTCAGGACCGGAAGCCCAGAAGTGACATCTGGGACAAACTTCACTTCAGCGTCAATGACCCGTTGATTCAGATCGACCAAGCCTTTTAAGTCCATATCGCCAGCAACGGTATCCATTGATAAATTGTTGGTAACAAAAACTCCTTTCGATATTTCACCATCACCTTTAATCGAGTCGAACGCCAAACCATCATCAAAAATATCACTAAAGTCTAGCTTCATCTTGCGAATAATCGAATCTAGACTGAAGAGCCCCAGCAACTTAGCGGCTCCATTGACATCGGAAACACTACCTTGACCAAATTCAGCGCTAACTTTGCCCGCTAAGCTAGTTACTCGCATTGCCCATGGAGAACCTTGCCAATCTAACACACTAGTGATGGTAAACGGAGCCTTCTGAATACCGGATGAAATACCAAAGCGCTCCAGTATCTCACTATTATTTTCACCTTTGAATACCATATCTAAGTGAGTCGAACTATCATCTTCTGTCAGGCGCCACGAGCCATTAGCGTGTATTTCATTTTTCCCACTGACTATATCGATATTTTTCCAGCGCAGTTGATTATCTTCACGTTGTAGGTTGGTTTTTAACCTGCCAACTTTATACCCTTGTAACCAAAAATCATCAACGACCAAGGTAATATTAGGGACGAGTCGATAAAAGTCCTTGTCGAACTCGGTCACTAGCTGTTTTTTATTCAACTTGCTGACAATGATTGGCTGGTGACTATCATTTGACTCATCTAATGCCGGCAAATATAGATGCAGTTGTTTGAGCGCAACGGATAAATCATACGGTGCAATATAGGAAGCCGATCCCGTCGCCTCCTGACTATGTAAATCAAAGTTCCAAGCTTGAGATTTTTTCTTCACCTTCAGCACAACATCGTGCCAATCTAACGTTGCTACTTTCAGCTCTTTAACGTTGAGATTGACCGACTCAGGTGAGGGAATATCGATCATTGGCGACTTACCCGATTTGCCTGTGGTTGAACGGACTTTAGAATCATCCATTGTCTGAAAATAGGGAATCCAATTGTCTAAATCAAAGTGATCCAAACGAACAGCAGCATAGTGGCCCGAAAACGGTATAACTTTAAAACTGCCTTTTCCAAGAACAAGGTTGCTTGATTTTATGATTGGCTGTTTACGAGATATATCAATTAGTGCTTGGTACTTTGCATTCGATACCTGTGCACGTGCATTAACAGATTCTCCATTACCCGAAACCTGAACTTTAAGAGTGTCAGTACGTCCTTTACTTTTATTAAGTGGGTACGGGTATTCGCTTAAGATATTTTTGAGTTGTGAATTCAATGTCGCTTGATAGTTAAATCCAACACCCGTTAATTGTAGATCAACTCCTAGTTGCCATGGAGCACGACCCGATAAAGGATCTATCCACTTTTTATCTAGATAGTTCTGCAGTGGTTTAACCTGCCAATCACCAATGGAGTCAATTCGAACAGCATATCCTTTTCGGCGACTCTCTCCATTAAAATCCAGTGATATATTTTGCTTGAGTAATTTTGCATGAATTCCAGCAGCACTCAGGACATCATTATCGAAGTTGATCCGTCCGGTTACATTGCTGAGATCCATTGATAGTGATGGCATAGAGACCATATTGTTATTTAAATCAGCCCATCCCCATGCCCTAGGCTGCTCATCAGCTGTGAGTGGAATGGATAATTGAAATTCTGACTTCACATCCCCTTTCACTCTGAGAGTCGTCAATGCGGCACCGACACTATCGACCAACGGCGTAGCCATCATGTATTGACGAACATCAGGCCCTTTACCTACGACGCTAGCTGAAATATCTAATTTGCCTGTCGGCCCCATATGAGCTATTTGACCACGAACTCTCTTTGCCTGAACCTTCATGAGTTTTGCTTGCTCAGAATCAAAGTGAAGAGAATCATTTGCAAACAGAAGATTGATATCAAGATCAGTTAAAGCAGGCCATTGGTGATCATAACTAAATCGAGCTTTCTTTAACGGTACCCATGCTTGAAAGACGCCATCATGACTGTGATATGGGAACGCATTTATAGCTCCGTACCATACTAGTTTAGCTGTTTGGACTTCTCCAGCCTGAATCGCACTGGTCAAGTAATCAGTCAAGGGTGAACCTAAAGCTCTCGTAGGTAGATAGCGCCAACTTTCCCCACCGTTCATCAAGTTCACTTCAGTATAAAATGATAAGAAAGGACTCTTACCCTCAGGAAAATCGAGCTTGAATGCGCCTATAGCTTGTAAATCTGGCGTTGTAACACCAACTTTGTCGGACCAAATTGACCACCCCGCATCCGTCTTTTGCCAAACTAGTTTAGTGTGCCCTTTCGTTATCCTTAATGGCGCCTGAAATACGTCACCATAAGGTAAAATATCATCCTGTAGATCTGCGTGGATAATTGCCTTATCTTGAGAGCCATAAATTGTAGCGCTCAAATTATGAACCTCAGGCAACAAAGACCACTGGTCAGTAGACCCTTTTTTTAAATGCACCGAATACTCAAAGTCGCTATCTGATGTATATCGCATACGAATATCAGACAATATTCCCCCGGGATTCAATGAAACTAACCAGTTATCTGCGTCTTGATTGATTTCAGGAATCAGTTCACCAAACGCTAAGATATCAGCGACAGAGATTTGATTGATATTAAGGCTTATTCCATTCTCTTTTTGCCAATCGAGATTGAGAGCGAGCTCTGGCCATGGGTGATTATCGGTTTGCGCTTTAAATTGATGACCAGAGACCCTTAATCCCTGCTCAGTCGGGATCAGCTTGAGCAGCCCACTCAAAAACTCCACTTTGTGCTGCTGCGATTTTCCCCACTGTAAATACGACGGCTGTAATGCAATTAGACCTCGGATAGGCTTACTCTTTTTGAGGGTTACCCAGCTGTCGAAGCTAACCTCACCTTTGTTTATTCCAACTTGTTTTTTTAGGTAGTGAGTTAACCATGGACCAACTGCAACATTTTTTGCATTCACATAAAATTGACCATCGACATCACGAAATGAACCGTTATCAGAAAAATTGGCACGTACGTCTAGAAAGTTAAGACCAGTCCCCTTAATACTAACCAGTCCCGAAGCCGTATGCTGGCGCCCGTCATTTTTCCAATTAAGGTTATTAATCAACAATGTCTTGGTATCGCCGACAAACGACCGATAACGAATGGTAGAATCAGAAACGATAAAACGATCCAGTTGGCGTAAGAACACATTGTCTAAAACTCGTATAATCTCGCGACTACCTCCTGCCATTTCTTGTGTAGATGACAAGACATTCTCCTCAGTTTCCTGAGAAAGAGAAGACAGCAGATCGACAGAACTTATATCCAGATCGAGCTTATTGACATCAAGTTCCGAAACAACAAACTGCCTTTGGAGAATCGAGCGAAAAACGTTGAGTTCTAAATCAACTCGCTTCGCTTCAAAAGAAATGGATTCACCATTGGGAAGAGATACTTTGAGATCATGAAACGAAATATACGGATGTGTATTTCGCCAATAACCAGAAAGATCGGAAACTGAAATATCAAGCTGGGTCTGTTGACTTACCCACTGAGTAATTTCTTTGTGAAAATAGTTTAGGTGAGGCAGTGCTATCCGTAAGGAGGTAATTAGGATTGCCGATAATACAAGTAGGGCCAATAGGCCCCACTTAATAAACTTAACTATACGAGATACGAGCAGCTGCACATTTTTTCCATTACATCATTACAACATCGAACTGTTCTTGAATATAAAGCGGCTCAGCCTGAATACGCACTTGTTTACCGATAAACACTTCTAGTTCAGCAAGGGCGTGAGACTCATCGCCTTGTAAAGCCTCTGCGACTGCAGGAGAAGCGTAGACAACAAACTGGTCTGCGTCATAGGCACGATTAACCCGGGTAATTTCACGCAAAATTTCAAAGCAAACCGTTTCAACTGTTTTAACGCTTCCTCGGCCTTCACAAGTTGGACAAGTAGAACATAGAATATGTTCAATACTTTCTCGAGTTCTTTTACGTGTCATTTCAACTAAACCAAGGTGCGTAAAGCCATTGATATTGGTCTTTACTCTATCCTTGCTTAACGCAACGTCTAAAGAGGCAAGCACTCGCTTACGGTGCTCATCAGAGATCATATCAATAAAATCGATGATAATGATGCCACCCAAATTTCTTAATCTTAGCTGACGCGCAATCGCTTGAGTTGCTTCAACGTTAGTATTGAAGATAGTCTCTTCCAAATTACGCCGACCAACAAACGCTCCAGTATTGATATCTATTGTGGTCATTGCTTCGGTTTGATCAATAATCAGGTAGCCACCCGATTTAAGCTCTACCTTTCTCTCTAATGAACGCTGAATTTCATTTTCAGTATCGTACATATCAAAAATAGGCTTTTCACCTTCATACAATACCAATTTATCTGTTAATTCAGGTACATACTCAGATGTAAATTCTTTTAGGTTTTCAAATTCGAGGCGAGAATCGACTAAGATTTTATTTAATTCGGTACCAACAAAGTCACGCAGAATGCGCTGAGACAGCCCCAACTCACCGTACAGTGTTGTTCGTGTCTTATATTTCGAACGTCTTTCGAGTATTTTTGACCATAAGCGTTTTAAAAATGCCGCATCCTGACGTAGCTCTTTTTCATCTGCCCCTTCAGCAGCAGTTCTGATAATAAAGCCACCAAGATCATCACAGTATTGGCCAACAATATCTTTTAAGCGGCTGCGCTCATCTTCACTTTCTATTCGCTGTGAAACGCCTACGTGTCCGGCACCAGGCATAAAGACAAGATAACGAGAGGGCAGAGTAATATCGGTAGTCAGTCGCGCACCTTTTGTTCCCAAAGGATCTTTAACAACCTGAACGACAATGTCTTGTCCCTGACGTACCAACTCAGAAATGTCTCTTACCTGAAATTGTTGCTTTTCATTTTCAGCAACACACTCGGTATGGGGGACAATATCCGAAGCATGTAAAAACGCAGCTTTATCTAGTCCGATATCAACAAATGCAGCCTGCATTCCGGGCAACACTCGGCTGACTTTGCCTTTATAAATATTGCCAACAATGCCACGCTTCGCATCTCTTTCGATATGTATTTCTTGAAGGATCCCCCCTTCAATCATCGCAACCCGGGTTTCTGTGGGAGTGACGTTCAATAACAACTCTGCGCTCATGGGAACACCTCAGATTTTAAATTTATAAAAATTCTTGCAAGAGCTGATCAGTTTCATATAAAGGTAGGCCAACAACAGCATAATAACTGCCTGAAATACGAGTAACAAACTTGCCACCAATACCTTGAATACCATAACTGCCAGCTTTATCTTGTGGCTCTCCTGAGTCCCAATAATTTTGTATTTCTTGTTCTGTCAGCTCTTTGAACCAAACATCAGTAGAAACCACAATTGTCTTAACTTTTTTTGGCGTCGCGACTGAAACCGCTGTTAATACCTGGTGTTGATGACCAGACAGCATCATAAGCATTTTCTTAGCATCATCAAAATCGCTAGGTTTCTCGAGAACACTACTCCCAGAGACAACCACAGTATCGGCACCAAGCGAAACATCACAATGATACATATTCATTACAGCTGTCGCTTTGCTTTCAGCCAAACGCTGAACATATTCTATAGGTGTTTCTTGTGCTGATTGAACTTCTTCAACACCAGGAACACAAATTGAAAATTGGTACCCCAGTTGGGTAAGAAGCTCTTTTCGACGTGGAGACCCCGATGCCAATATTAGCGATTTACTCATCAGCGGATATTCCAGTAACGTCTAACTCTGCGCAATAAAAAGAACAACCAAGGCCATAAAATACAGCTTATAAGCCCAGACCACAGCGACAACGGATTAAAGTCAGTTTCTCGGATCAGATATTCGCCCGCAAAAACGAATACATCCAATAGCATTGCCATAAAACCGATGACTAACGCTTGTTGCCATAGTGCCATATTTCTTAAAACCAAAAAGTTCATGGCTACAAGATAAACAACAATAGACATCATCATACCGCGAATGCCGAGAGTCGAACCTAAAAGCAGATCCCACAACAGTCCAAGAATTAATGCAGTACCAACATTGACCCTATGAGGTAAAGCCAAAACCCAGTAACACGTAATCAATAAGATCCATGGTGGTCTAAAAAGATCCAGTGTTCCAGGCCAAGGAATCGTTTGTAAGATCAATGCGCATATAAAAGAAACCCAGATGATAAAATGACCTTTAATAACACTACTGCCCATTTTTATCCTCATCTTCTGAGTGTAACGTCGATTGGAGTACTTGCTGCTGTCGATCCTGATTTGGCCAAACCAATAGCAGGTATCTCAAGCGATCAAAATCCACCACGGGATCAGCGTAGATGACTGCGAATTCTCTTCGCGTATCCTTGTCAACTTTAGATACTCGACCTACTGGATAGCCTTCTGGATATACGCCCCCCAGACCAGAAGAAACCAACATATCACCCACTTTTACGTCAGTGCTACTAGGAACATGCTCTAGCTGGATTTTATCCATTTGTCCGTTACCAGAAGCAATGACCCGAATATCATTACGTAGGTTTTGTACAGGAATGGCACTATTCGAGTCGATTAGCAATAACACTCGACTATTATGCGCAGCGACAAATGTTACCTGCCCAACAATACCATTTTCATTGATTACCGGCTGCCCTTCGTAAACACCATCAATATGGCCTTTATCAATAACAACTTGATGTGTGTAAGGCGATGTATCAACCGCCATAACCTCTGTCACCATCTTACGTTCATCACGAACAAAAGAGGATCCCAAAAGTTTACGTAAACGTTCGTTCTCTTCTTTGTACTGCTTAAGAAGAATTAAATCACTTTTAAGCGATAGTACTTCATGCTTTAACTGTTGATTTGAACTCAGAAGCGTTTTATGACTTTGAAATCGCTCGTAAAAACCATCAAACATACTTCGAGGTAAATCTGCAGCATATTGGATCGGAGCTATTAAGCTGTTTAACAAGTAACGAACATCAGAAAATGCATTTAAACGGCTATCAGCCAGCATTAAGCTGGCTGATATAACGACAGAAAAAAACAAGCGCAACGGGAGAGATGGGCCTCGCCCAAAAATTGGCTTCATTACTCACTAACCCCAGTTTTGATTGGATGCGGAGTTCTATATTAAATATTTAAAAACAATTACTCTTCGCTGAAGAGGTCGCCGCCATGCATATCGATCATTTCTAGAGCCTTACCGCCACCTCTAGCAACACATGTCAAAGGATCATCTGCGACAACAACAGGGATACCCGTTTCTTCGGTCAGAAGACGGTCTAAATCTTTAAGCAATGCGCCACCACCAGTTAATACCATTCCATTTTCAGAAATGTCTGATGCAAGCTCTGGCGGACATTGTTCTAAAGCAATCATGACTGCAGAAACAATTCCTGTTAGTGGTTCTTGAAGAGCTTCAAGAATTTCATTTGAATTCAGAGTGAAGCTTCTTGGTACACCTTCAGCGAGATTACGACCACGAACTTCGATTTCACGAACTTCATCGCCTGGATATGCAGAGCCAATTTCATGCTTGATTTTTTCTGCCGTAGCTTCACCAATCAAACTTCCATAATTACGTCTAACATAATTAATAATTGCCTCATCAAATCGGTCTCCACCGATACGTACTGACGAAGAATAAACCACGCCGTTTAGAGAAATAACAGCAACTTCAGTCGTACCACCACCGATATCGACAACCATCGAACCAGTAGGTTCAGACACTCGCAAACCAGCCCCAATAGCTGCAGCCATTGGTTCATCAATCAAATAGACTTCACGAGCACCCGCGCCCAGAGCAGACTCGCGAATCGCTCTACGTTCAACTTGAGTCGAACCACATGGAACACAAACCAGAACTCGAGGACTTGGTTTAAGGAAACTGTTGTCATGTACCTGTTTGATAAATGTTTGCAGCATTTTTTCCGTAACATAAAAATCCGCAATAACGCCGTCTTTCATAGGACGAATTGCTGATATATTACCGGGAGTACGGCCTAACATTTGTTTAGCGGCTTGCCCTACAGCAGCAACACTTCTACCACCACGACCTTTATCTTGGCGAATGGCAACAACAGAAGGCTCGTCAAGAACAATACCTTGTCCTTTAACGTATATGAGAGTATTGGCAGTACCTAAATCAATTGATAGATCATTTGAAAACATGCCACGAAGTTTTTTAAACATATTCTTCGCTCGTCCTGAAAGAGATATAAATTTATTAAGATTAAAAAAATTGCCCTAAATGTACCAATGCCTTACCAACACGGCAAGGTATTGAAGCCCAAACATGGACATAATGCAGCAATTTCTAACACATTTCTTACTGAAAGTCCGGATAACCACCTCACAAACTGTGAAAAACGGAACCACAACACTTAATTGTTACTATACTTGCCCAAAATCATCTTTTTTTCCAACGATTTCTTTTCCCTAGCGCCACAATAGACGTTTTTTTTGGTAAAGGTACAACTTGCTTTTCCTGATCAAAGAAGCGCCCCTGAACTCCATGGATACCGAGTGACTTAAGAACATGCCACTCATACTCAAACTCGACCCCAACGGCGATAACCTTTGTCGTTGAACCACCACATGCTCCAATCATACTTCGAATAAATAATTGGTTTTCATGTCTTTGATTGATTCGTTTAATTAAACTGCGATGAAGCTTCACATAGTCAATATTTAAATCTTTAACATAGTGAGTGCTTACTATCGTCCGACCAGCCTGACCAACAATAACACTACAACCAAACGCTTTTAGCATTTTAACTACGGGTCTCATGTAGTCTAAGTGTTGGACAAGATGCCCCTCAGTAAATTCAAAAGCGAGCTGTTTTCTCAAACGTAATGGCACCTGAATAAGAAGATCTCTAAACCATTTCAGATAAGAGCGGTCTTCAAATGGTACAACATACAAGTTAATAGAAAGACTCTGCTCATCTTTACTCTCTCTAAAATACTCAAGCGCTCGAACAATCACGGCCTTATCCAAAATTGTCTGATAACCCACAGTTTCAATTGCAGAACTAAAGTGAGAGGCTTTAATAAGACCTTTCTGCGGCTCAGATAAGCGAACAAATAACTCATTATGAATAAAATGAAGAGACTCAGAGTGATCGATAAGAAAACACTTCTGAGAGAATAGATGAATTTTTTCAGGCTGAATTGATTGATCAAACAGCGTTCGCCAACGCACGTTTCCACGCTCTTCATCAGACTGGCGAACTTTATTAAAGCGACTCCATGTATTGATATTTTGCAGCTGCGCACTCTTCAATGCCGTTTCTGCCTCATCCACAATTCTTGCTCTACTTTCGCCTTCCTGATACATACTGATGCCAATATGACACCAGTTATCTTTTTCTAGAGGTCGAGGAGGATCAATTCGTTCTAATGCTTTCAAAAGCTGGACTGTTGCATTTGCAATTTCTCGAGAACTCTGATGAGGAATCAATACTGCAAATACTGACTCATAGTATCGGGACAGCATCCCCTCGGGGTATCGTTGAATAATGTTTGAAACACATTCTCCAACCAGAACAACAAGCTCATCCAGAGCATATTCTCGTTCGCTTTCATGTTCTAAAGAATCGACATCGCTGATACCAATTAAAATCACCCCACCTTGGGAGCCATTTTCCAATAACGTAGCTTCAAGCTTACTATCAAATAAAATACGATTCGCCGCTCCCGTCAGTTGGTCTAGGAATGTTTGTGAGCGTATAAACGTGTCAAACCGACTTCTCTCCTGTCTAGCGTCTTGCAGTTCTTCAATCAGCTTATCCAACGCTTCACTTGCCGTGTATGGCCACTCTCTTTCATCGCCTTTAGCAAACTGCTCTACTCGACCAGCGAGTATCATTCTCCCTCGCTCTTCGAGTAATTCGGAACCTATTAACTGCTCCTTTAACCATTTAACTCCCCGCAGTAGGCAGAAAATGATCAAAATAACCGCAAGAGTAATAGACCACATGGCGCCAAGAGAATAGGTATAACCGATATAAGGGGGAACAGCTTTGAAATGAAGGGAATAACCTTCGTTACGCTTGAGGGGAATATCTACAGAGAAAAGACGATGAATATCTACTTTAGAAGCTGTATCTTTGAAATGATATACCTCTCCTGCTGGTGAATTTAAGGTCATTTCAACAATATTACTGGCTTGAAGTAACTTTGGCATCCACCGCTGCATAGAATAGGCGGAGTCAGGTTCTTCTAGCTCTTTATCAACGACTTCTACGATCCCATTGAGGTAATGATTTAAGTATTCTTGTCCTAACTTTTGAAACGAAAGTGTGCCACCGACAAACAAGATGAACATTGCGACAGTCACAATTACAGTGACAAAAGCCACTAGTCGAGTGCTCAATTTTAGCGTTGGGGTGTATCTCATGAATACCAAATCCTTTTTATATTCATAGATAAAGAATAGACCAACGCTAATAGTAACGCGTTTATTGTCTTTTACATATAAAAAGCCGCGATTTCTCGCGGCTCTACATATTAAATGTTCTAAATAATCGATCTAGAACGGAATATCATCATCGAAATCCATTGGAGGCTCATTGTACTGAGGCTGGGATTGCGCTGGTTGTTGATTCTGAGGCTTGGCAGCTGGCTGCTGATATTGAGGTTGCTGAGGCTGTCCCCATCCACCTTGCTGCTGAGGTGCGTTCATACCTTGAGGTTGACCACCTTGCTGACGTCCACCAAGCATTTGCATAACACCGTTATAGCCCTGGACAACGATTTCAGTTGTAAAGCGATCCTGACCACTTTGATCCTGCCACTTACGTGTCTGAAGTTGTCCTTCGATATAAACTTGAGAGCCTTTACGTAAGTATTCTCCAGCAACTTCAGCTAACTTGCCGAACAATGCTACACGGTGCCACTCCGTTTTTTCACGCTGCTCACCTGTTGCTTTATCACGCCATGTATCTGAAGTAGCAACAGTAATATTCGCTACCGCGCCACCACTTGGCATATAACGAATTTCTGGATCATTACCTAAGTTACCGACTAGGATAACTTTATTTACTCCACGGCTTGCCATTCTCTGCTCCGTCTAGTGTCTTACATGTAAAGTATCGGCATAGGATAACATGCTTTCAAGGTACGACAAATTTTCTCTTTGCACTTCATCGCAAACATTTCTGACACAGACATCGCGAAAACGAGAGTTGCTAGTCGAGTCATATCTTTACTTACCAATGAGCTATTGTTTCAGCTAATTATTTGAAGTTTCTCGTTAAATCACATTCTTCGCTTGAACCTGTTTCGTGCATAACACATGGTGCAACCACCATAATTAAAGAGGGTAAATACATGCACAGAACCGATTACCAAAGAACACTTTATTTCTTAACTTTATCTGAAGAGGCTGGCTTTAAATCCCGACATATAGAACATCTTTCAAATATTTTTTCATATTCTTCTAAGCGTATAGACTCGCTCTCCACTCTCATCGACAACCCCTACGATTTGCATCCTCATAAAATTTTTGTCTTCGACTATGATAACGCTGAAAGCATTACAGCTTTTTTCAAGAAAAAAGTACCACAGAATAATAGAGGAGAGATGGTTGTTATTAATTCACCTCAAAGACTGACAACAGACAGACTTATCTCGTTTGGCAATCTAAAAGGACTCTTTTATACCTCAGCACAATATGGAGAAATAAATCGTGGATTAGAAGAAATTGTTAATGGACAAATGTGGCTTCCTAGGCGAACTCTAGGACAACTAATTCATTTTTACCGTCACCACTTTGAGAATATCAATCTCAGTGCTGCGATGAATCTGACTTCTAGAGAAGTAGAAATACTCAAATCTCTTGAGGCAGGAGGCAGTAATCAGGCTATTGCCGATAGCTTATTTATCAGTGAACCAACGGTAAAATCTCATTTATATCAGATCTATAAAAAGATAGCGGTAAAGAACCGAGCACAGGCAATTAGTTGGGCGAGAAATAACTGTGTCTAATAGTCTCACTTTTGAAACTCGTTGTGTTTTTACTACAATAAGTGGTGTATCGTAGTATTCACGTCAAAAAAGCGTGTTAGAGTGTCATTATTGTCAACTAGACAAATTTTATTTCATTTACTTAACAACTAGGTAACAAGGCTTTCATAATATGATTAAAAAGTGTCTCTTCCCAGCAGCAGGTTACGGTACACGTTTCTTACCAGCAACAAAGTCAATGCCGAAAGAAATGATGCCCGTAGTAAATAAACCACTGATTGAATATGGTGTAGAAGAAGCAATTCAAGCCGGTATGGACGGAATGTGTATCGTGACAGGTCGTGGTAAGCACTCGATCATGGATCACTTCGACATGAACTATGAGCTTGAACACCAAATCCAAGGTACAAACAAAGAAAAACTGCTTGGTGATATTCGTCAGATTATCAGTTCAACTCACTTCACTTTCATACGTCAACGCGAAATGAAAGGTCTTGGTCACGCGATCCTAACTGGTCGTGAACTAGTTGGCGATGAACCTTTTGCTGTTGTGTTAGCGGATGACTTGTGTGTTAATCCAGACGAAGGCGTATTGGCTCAGATGGTTGCTTTATTTAAGCAGTTCCGTTGCACTATCGTTGCCGTTCAAGAAGTACCAAAAGAAGAAATCCATAAATACGGTGTTATTTCTGGTGAAATGATTAAAGACGATCTTTACCGCGTCGACGACATGGTTGAGAAACCAAAACCTGGTACTGAACCAAGTAACCTAGCAATCATTGGTCGTTACATTCTAACTCCAGATATTTTTGATTTAATAGAGCAAACAGAACCTGGTTTAGGTGGTGAAATTCAAATTACAGATGCATTACTAAAACAAGCTAAATCTGGCTGTGTTCTTGCGTACAAATTTAAAGGCAAACGTTTTGACTGTGGTAGCGTAGAAGGCTATATCGAAGCAACTAACTTCTGCTACGAGAATATGTATAAGTCAAATTCAGAAAAAGTAGAATTGAATAAACACTCTACTCGTAAAGGCGAGTAATCGTCAGCCTTTCGAAGCCAGAAAAACAGTGAGCACTTGCTCACTGTTTTTTTATCCAGTATTTCTCTTTTCAGTTTGAACGCTCTATGTAATACTGATTCCATTTTCAAACCACTGTAGTGAATGAGATGGATAAGATAGAAATTCGTGGTGCACGCACTCATAACCTGAAAAATATCAACCTGACACTGCCAAGAGATCAGTTAATCGTTATTACTGGCCTTTCCGGTTCAGGAAAGTCATCACTGGCTTTTGATACGCTCTATGCCGAGGGACAACGACGCTATGTTGAGTCGCTGTCTGCGTATGCAAGACAATTTTTATCACTCATGGAAAAGCCTGATGTTGACCACATTGAAGGGCTGTCTCCCGCCATTTCGATTGAACAGAAGTCGACATCACACAACCCTCGCTCAACAGTAGGGACGATTACCGAAGTTTACGATTACCTACGACTTCTCTATGCACGAGTTGGTGAACCGCGCTGTCCTACACATAATGTTCCACTAGCCGCACAAACCATCAGCCAGATGGTTGATCAGGTTTTGACTCTGCCAGAAGGAAGTAAATTGATGCTTCTTGCTCCTATTGTTAAGGAGCGTAAAGGTGAGCATGTAAAGACGCTGGCTAATCTGTCAGCGCAAGGATTTATTCGGGCTCGTATTGACGGTGAAACCTGTGATTTGAGCGATCCACCAACATTAGAACTGCATAAAAAACATACTATCGAAGTTATCGTTGATCGTTTCAAAGTCCGGGATAACCTACAACAAAGATTAGCAGAGTCCTTTGAAACGGCACTCGAACTCTCCGGTGGCGTAGTAACGGTTGCTCCAATGGATGGCGATGATAAAGAAATTGTTTTTTCATCGAACTTTGCCTGCCCCCACTGTGGATACAGTATGCGAGAGCTTGAGCCAAGGTTGTTCTCGTTCAATAATCCAGCTGGTGCCTGTCACACTTGTGATGGATTAGGTGTTCAGCAGTATTTTGATCCCGACAGAGTTATACAAAATAGTGAACTTAGTTTGGCCGATGGAGCAATTCGAGGTTGGGATAAGAAGAACTTTTATTACTTTCAAATGCTTAATGCACTAGCAGAACATTATAAATTTGATCTTTATGAACCTTTAAATCAGCTTCCTAAAAAGATACAAAACATCATTTTAAATGGCTCAGGGTCTGAAGAGATTGAGTTTAAATATGTGAATGACCGTGGTGACATTCGAGTAAAACGCCATCCATTTGAAGGGATCTTACCTAACTTGGAACGCCGTTATCGTGAAACAGAGTCCAACTCAGTACGTGAAGAGTTGGTGAAGTATATTTCTAACAAGCCCTGTTCAACCTGTAATGGCACACGCTTAAGAGAAGAAGCCAGACATGTCTTCGTTAAGGATACAACGCTGCCGCAAATAGTAGAGTTAAGCATATCCGATACCCTGACTTTCTTTCAAAACCTAAAACTTGAAGGGCAAAAAGCCCAGATAGCTGAGAAGATAATGAAAGAAATAAACGATCGTCTTAGCTTTTTAGTTAACGTCGGACTCAACTACCTGAACCTCTCTCGGAGCGCCGAAACGCTCTCAGGTGGTGAAGCTCAACGTATTAGACTTGCCAGTCAGATTGGTGCTGGTCTAGTTGGTGTAATGTATGTATTAGATGAACCATCAATTGGCTTACACCAACGAGATAACGAACGCCTATTAAAAACTCTCACGCATTTACGTGATTTAGGTAATACCGTCATCGTCGTTGAGCATGATGAAGATGCGATAAGAATGGCCGATTATGTGGTTGATATTGGTCCAGGAGCGGGAGTCCATGGGGGACAAATTGTTGCTCAGGGCACACCGAAACAAATTCTAAAATCAAAAGCATCTTTAACAGGGCAATATTTGAGTGGTGAAAAGAAAATAGAAGTACCGCTGCACCGAACGCCGATAGATAAGAAAAAAACGGTTAACTTAATTGGCGCAAGTGGTAACAACTTAAAAGACGTCACTTTATCGGTTCCCGTTGGGCTATTCACCTGCGTTACTGGTGTATCTGGCTCAGGAAAATCAACGTTGATCAATGATACCTTTTTCAAGATAGCGCACATTGCACTCAACGGTGCAACGGCAACCACGCCAGCTCCGTATAAAAAGATTGAAGGGCTAGAATATCTAGATAAGGTTATCGACATCAATCAAAGTCCTATTGGAAGAACGCCACGTTCAAACCCAGCGACTTACACTGGTATATTCACGCCAATCAGAGAACTATTTGCAGGAACACAAGAGTCGCGTTCTCGTGGATACAAACCGGGGCGTTTCAGCTTTAACGTTCGAGGTGGACGCTGTGAAGCTTGTCAGGGTGATGGTGTTATCAAAGTTGAAATGCACTTCCTACCCGATGTTTATGTTCCCTGTGATGTATGTAAAGGAAAACGATACAACAGAGAAACACTTGAGGTTCGTTATAAGGGAAAAACGATAGACGAAGTACTAGAGATGACAGTTGAAGATGCTCGTGAATTTTTCGAGCCCGTACCCGTGATAGCAAGAAAACTACAAACATTAATCGATGTCGGTTTGTCCTATATTCGTCTGGGACAAGCGGCAACGACGCTATCTGGCGGTGAAGCGCAAAGAATTAAGCTTGCTAAGGAACTGTCTAAACGAGACACTGGAAAGACTCTTTACATTTTGGATGAACCGACAACCGGGCTGCACTTTCATGATATTCAACAGCTACTCACGGTACTCCATCAATTAAGAGATAGAGGCAATACTGTCGTCGTCATCGAGCACAATTTGGATGTCATTAAAACGGCAGACTGGATTGTTGATTTAGGTCCAGAAGGTGGACAAGGTGGCGGAGAGATTATTGCTCAGGGAACGCCAGAAGAGATCGTTGAAGAAACTCGCTCGCACACCGCACGTTTTCTCAAACCTATGTTAAACTGAAAAAACAACGCAATAAAGGAACTGTGGTAATCTCTACAGTTCCTTAATAAATAAAGATTTATTTATGGCCCAACTGCTCCTTAAAGGAACACGTTTAGAAGAAGTCGCGCCGAAGAAGCCGCTTAGCAAGCTGTTTATGTCAATCATTGGCAGCTTGTATATCGTACTATTCTATCTTTCAGCTTGGTGGGATAGTGGCTATGGTATAGAAAGATACTCAAATCTATTAACTTGGTTTGTTAGCCTAACCCTTATTCTTGTTGGCCTTATCCAGGTAACAAGAAACTGCTATTTGCGTTATTCAAAACTGACCTTAGGGCTATTTTTCTGTTGCGTTCTTCTGACTCTGCCAATATTTGAGTCAGATGTAAATTTAACGCAATCATTACCACGAGTTATCGCTATATGGCTTGGATGGTTGCTGTTTTTATCTCTGCAGCAATTCCCTTTTAGTAATAAATATAAACAGCGCCTACTTTGGTTTATTATCCTCTCCAGCCTCATACAAACAACGTTTAGCTATGCAGTAATACTGTCTGTTTACTTAGATAAAGGACTATTTGAACCCCACCAGATATGGGGCGGTTTCTCTAGTTATTACTCGCTCGCGACTTTTCTGATGACCGGGGTTTTAGCGTCAGGTTATTTACTGGCGAAGCAACCTAGAAAGTATCAATTCACTTGGAATAAGAATTCCCTACTCTATTTCGTACCCATCTATACCCTGCCTTTATTGCTGCAGATGTACTCTCCAACATTGTGGTTTACGTTACTAATTAGTATCTCGGCATTGTTAAAGTACGTAATAAAACGCTCAACAACCAGAAGATTGGTGGGTTGGTCTATTTCTTTATTCTTCGGAACTGTCTTCGGGACACTTTATTTTTATACATCGATTATCTCGCCTGTTTTTCCAAACTCAGAATCTGAAGACAGTATGATGCTGTCAAGCATTGCTCAAACGAGTGATATGTTTATTGAAAGGCCTTTTTCTGGATACGGCTACGGGAAATTCCCCGAAGAATACGTACTTTATACGGCACGGCAACATGCACTAAACCCAAGCTTTCCCCCAGCCATGGATGAGCTGCTGTCTCCCCACAGTGAAATACTCGTGTGGGGAATCGAAGGGGGATTAATTCCTGTAGTCGCCATCATTCTTGCTGGCTTGTTCGTTTTGGCTCGAGGCTACTTTGCCAAAAAAGGCGTTCGATTGGCGACATTCTCTCTTCTTTTCCCTGTTGTCATTGGGAGCCAATGCTCTGATATTATTCACCAAACTCATCTTCATTGGATAACTTTTGTTATCCTTCTCTACTGGCTCGATCAGCGAGTTACTCGATACAGAAGACGGCCCCTTGCCGCATGGAAAATTCGTTTATTGCAACTAACGGCATTGCCTATCGGTACTGTTTTTTGTGCCTATCTGATTTTAGTCGGATATAACCATTACTATTACTATCAGTTCAAGCAAGCTGGGACTTACTCTTTGTTAAATAAACTAATTGAACCTACCGTTTATCGAGACAGTGTATTGGTAGAGAAAATAACAGAAGCACTAAAAGAAAACTCATCAGTAGAAATTAGTCATTATTTACCCGAACTGTTAACGCTGATAAAACAGCAGCCATCGCCAGCTTATTATGATTTATTGATAAGAAGTTATGATATTTTAGGTGATGAGAATAAAGCTCTACAAACTCATTTGGAAGCCCACTATTTATTCCCTCAACATCACTTTCATACTGAAATACCATCAGTTGAAGAGGTCCCTTAAACATTCGCAATCGCATCAATTTGATGGAAAACAAATATAAAAGATAAATTTCCATAAATAACAAATTAGCCATTGACAAAGAATCCCGTAACACGTTCAATACATGGGCTATCAAGCAGAAGAGGAGCACTACCCAGGTAGATGTTTTGTGGAGCCTCAACTCCAATACATTACATTCATGGGGAGTAGTGCCGAGATAAACCCTAGTTGCGGATTGGGTTTGTCGGGTGACTGGGCTGAATCCCATCAACTGTCATCAGCTCACCGCTGATGAAGAGCTTCTGAGGTAATCGAATTGTCTCGCCTCTATATTTGCTCTAGAAAAACTCTCTTCACAAACATGAGTCGTTGGAGAACCAACTACATTTTTCATTCTAGAAGTCGTGGGAGAAATGCCGTGAGTGCATTCAATGTCGCTAAGTTTGGCGGAACCAGTGTTGCTAACTTTGAAGCAATGAGCCGCAGTGCGTCTGTGGTTGAGAGTAATCCTGATACAAAACTTGTCGTAAGTAGCGCATGTTCAGGCGTAACCAACTATTTGGTTGAGCTAGCGAACGGAGTAAAAGACGCCACTCAACGTCAGGAAATTTTATCCCAACTTGCGAATATCCATTTTTCAATTATCGATGAATTGAAAGAACAAGAGCAGGTAAGAAATGAAGTCCAAGCTATTCTTGATACAGTTGCTAGTCTTGCTGAAGCGGCATCGTTCCAATCAAGTAATAAGCTAACGGATCACTTAGTTGCTTGCGGTGAATTAATGTCTACGCATATTTTCGCTCAGCTAATGCGTGACCGTGGAGCAAATGCAATTCGCTTTGATATCCGCGAAGTACTGCGTACAGACGATAATTTTGGCCGTGCGGAGCCACAAATCGAAGCTATCGCTACATTAGCAAAAGAAAAATTAGCACCGCTATGCAATAAATATGTTGTAGTGACTCAAGGCTTCATCGGTTCAGATGAACAAGGAAACACAACGACTTTAGGACGTGGTGGTAGTGACTATTCTGCAGCCTTAATTGCCGAAGGTGTTCAAGCTGCAGGTTTAGAGATCTGGACAGATGTACCTGGAATCTACACTACTGATCCTCGTATCGCACCAAAAGCAAAAGCAATTTCAGAAATCAGCTTTAGCGAAGCATCTGAAATGGCAAACTTTGGCGCAAAAATTTTACACCCATCAACACTATTGCCTGCTTTACGTCACGGCATTCCAGTGTTTGTTGGTTCGTCTAAAGAACCCGAACTTGGTGGTACCTGGATTCGTAAACGAGTGGAAAGCTCTCCTCTGTATCGTGCCGTTGCTCTACGTGCTAACCAAACGATGGTGACAATCCGCAGTGCGAAAATGTTCCATGCTTATGGGTTTTTAGCAAAAGTATTTGAGATTTTAGCGAAACATAAAGTGTCGGTGGACTTGATTACCACTTCAGAAATCAGTGTATCGTTAACACTCGACAAGACAGACACTTCAGGTGGTGCTCCAGAACTACCACCAGCAGTGCGTTCTGAACTTGAAGAGTTAGCTAGTGTAGAAGTAGAACGTAACCTAAGTCTAATTGCTTTGATTGGTAACCAGATGGAAACTAAAGGTTATGCGAGAGATGTATTTAGTACACTAGGTGATTATCACCTAAGAATGATTTGCTACGGAGCAAGTGATCATAACCTTTGTTTCCTAGTCGATGCTGATGAAGCGAAAGCCGTAGTACAAAAAATTCATCATGATTTATTTGAAGATGCAGAATAACTAAAAAGCACAACTAAACGAGATATGTATTAAATGAAAAGGGGTTAGCGATGCTAACCCCTTTTATTATCTAGCAATATTATCATTACAGACCGATATTTGGTGCCAGCCACTTCTCTGCTTCTTCAAGAGACCAACCTTTTCTCTGCGCGTAATCTTCCACTTGATCTTGCTGGATTCCAGCAATCGCGAAGTAGCGCGATTCAGGATGTGAAAAATACCAACCAGAAACAGACGCACCAGGCCACATTGCGTAACTGGATGTCAGTGACATACCGATCGCTTCTTCAACATTGAGCAGGCTCCATATCGTGGCCTTCTCTGTATGCTCGGGACACGCAGGATAACCAGGAGCAGGACGAATACCCTGATAATTTTCACGAATCAAATCTTCATTTGAAAGCGCTTCATCCGGAACATAGCCCCACAATTCCTTACGAACTTTTGCATGCAGATATTCAGCAAATGCTTCAGCCAGACGATCAGCCACAGCTTGGATCATAATCGCGTTATAATCATCACCTTTCGCTTTGTATTCATCCGCTAATTCTCGTTCACCGATACCGCCAGTCACAGCAAACGCGCCTACCCAATCTGACTTTTTCGTTGCTTTCGGAGCTACATAATCAGATAAGCAGTAGTTAAATCCTTTCGGCTTCTGCGTTTGTTGGCGAAGATTATATAATGTATGTACAACATCTGTACGCGACTCGTCACTATAAACTTCGATATCATCACCCACACTAGCCGCAGGGAAAATACCGCAAATTCCTTTAGCTTTGAGTAGACCTTCTGCTTCGACTTGGTCTAAAAGTGCGTTGGCATCATTAAACAATCGTTTCGCTTCTTCACCCACCTCTTCATGCTCGAATATCGCAGGGTATTTACCCATTAACGACCAAGTCATGAAAAACGGTGTCCAGTCGATATATTGCCTTAAGATAGCAACATCCATATCTTCGATCACATGGATACCTGGCTTCACTGGTGCAGGAGGGGTATAAGCAGCCCAATCAATATCAACCCTATTCGCTCTCGCCGCCTCTAGTGTCACTGGCTTTGTTTTCGGCTTTTTACGAGCATGCTGCTCACGAGTACGCTCATAATCAAGATTTAGTTTTTCAATAAATGCAGGACGAAGATCATTTGATAATAATGATGTACATACGCCAACAGCACGTGAAGCATTATTCACATACACGACAGGTTGGCTGTAATTCTGCTCGATCTTAACCGCTGTATGCGCTTTTGATGTCGTCGCACCACCAATCATGAGTGGCAGGTCAAATCCTTGCCTTTCCATTTCCTTCGCTACATGAACCATTTCATCTAAAGACGGCGTGATTAAACCGGAAAGACCTATAATATCGACGTTTTCTTCTTTGGCAACTTTGAGAATTTTCTCACATGGAACCATGACACCAAGGTCAATAATTTCATAGTTATTACACTGTAATACGACACCAACAATGTTCTTACCGATATCATGAACATCGCCTTTTACGGTCGCCATAAGTATTTTACCGTTTGACGTGCCCGCCTGTTTCTCAGCATTAATATACGGTTCCAAATAGGCTACCGCCTGCTTCATTACTCGCGCTGATTTAACGACCTGAGGAAGGAACATTTTACCTTCACCGAATAAGTCACCAACAACGTTCATTCCATCCATCAAAGGACCTTCGATCACTTCAAGCGGCTTAGATGCGTTGGCTCGAGCTTCCTCTGTATCTTCTGTAATAAACTCGGTAATACCTTTGACTAATGCGTGCTCAAGTCTTTTCGCTACTGGCCAAGTACGCCATTCAAGTGCAGAAGCATCATCAGCCTTACCTACCGCATTCTCACGATATTCGTCCGCAATCTCGAGTAAATTTTCCGTTGCATCGTTATGTCGATTAAGAATCACATCTTCAACAGCATTTCGAAGTTTTTCAGGAACGTTATCATATACTTCAAGCTGACCAGCATTTACGATTCCCATATCCATACCGTTTTTAAAACAATGGTAAAGGAAGACAGCGTGAATAGCTTCGCGGACGTAGTTATTACCGCGGAATGAGAACGATACGTTGGAAACACCGCCAGAAACCATGGCATGTGGTAGGTTTTTCTTTATATCACCTACAGCATTAATAAAATCAAGCGCATAATTATTATGATCATCAATACCGGTCGCTACAGCAAAGATATTAGGGTCAAAAATGATGTCTTCAGGTGGGAAGCCTACCTCTTTCACCAAAATGTTATAAGCGTTGGTACAGATTTCGATTTTACGTTCACGAGTGTCAGCCTGACCCACTTCGTCAAATGCCATCACGACAACTGCCGCGCCATATCGACGAAGTAATTTTGCTTGATGAACGAATTTCTCTTTGCCTTCCTTAAGGGATATTGAGTTAACAATTGCCTTACCTTGAATGCATTTTAAGCCAGCCTCAATCACTTCCCATTTAGAAGAGTCAACCATGATTGGTACTTTAGAGATCTCAGGCTCTGAAGCACAAAGATTGAGGAAACGGACCATACAAGCTTCCGCATCAAGCATCCCTTCATCCATATTGATATCGATGATTTGGGCACCGTTTTCGACCTGCTGACGAGCGACATCCAGTGCTTCATCATACTCTTCTTCTTTAATCAACCTCTTAAAACGAGCCGAACCTGTTACATTGGTCCTTTCACCCACATTAATAAAGAGAGTTTCTTTAGCGATATTTAACGGTTCAAGCCCAGCTAAACGACATTCAACAGATATATCAGGAAGTGCTCTTGGTTTTACACCTTCAACAACGCGAGCCATTTCGGCAATATGTTCTGGCGTTGTACCACAACAGCCACCAACTAAGTTCAAAAAGCCAGATTGCGCCCATTCCTGAATATGTTCAGCCATATCTTCAGGAGAGAGGTCATATTCACCAAAAGCATTGGGTAAGCCAGCATTAGGGTGGGCAGAGACACAGCCTTCAGAAATTCGTGATAACTCTTCTACATACTGACGAAGCTCATCAGGGCCCAAAGCACAGTTCAGACCAAAGGAGATGGGCTTAACGTGACGCAATGAATTATAAAACGCCTCTGTTGTTTGTCCTGACAGAGTTCGTCCTGAAGCATCAGTGATAGTACCCGAGATCATGACAGGGAGTTCAATACCAATTTCTTCGAAAACGGTTTCGACAGCGAAAGCACACGCCTTTGCATTAAGGGTGTCAAAAATCGTTTCGATAAGAATAAGATCAGAGCCGCCTTCAATCAGAGCTTTAACCGACTCAGAATACGCTTCTACAAGTTTATCGAACGTTACGTTACGAAAACCCGGATCGTTGACATCAGGCGAAATAGAACATGTACGGTTAGTTGGACCGAGAACACCAGCAACGTAACGCGGTTTATCCGGGGTCTTCTTAGTCCACTCATCTGCAGCAGCTCGAGCAAGCTTAGCGGCTTCATAGTTGATTTCAGCACTTAACGATTGCATGTCATAGTCAGCCATAGCAATCGTTGTTGAGTTAAAGGTGTTGGTTTCGAGAATATCAGCACCAGCTTCCAAATAAGCACAATGGATCTCTTTAATTAAAGAGGGTTGAGTCAACACCAAAAGATCGTTGTTACCTTTCAGATCGCAATGCCAATCAGAGAAGCGCTTGCCGCGATAATCTTCCTCTTCAAGCTTGTAACCTTGGATCATGGTGCCCATACCACCATCGATCAAAAGGATTCGTTCTCTTAGCTGTTGCTCTATTTGTTGTCTGATATTCGTTCCCACGTTACAGCCTCATTCCATACATTTCTCACGCCACACATCCTAACACAGTCTCGTTAGAAATCTAGACGTCTAAACGTAGATCGATGGAACTATTTATTGTTAAATTCATCACAAACATTATGGAAAAAAGTGTTTGCTATTTGTCCAACATCAAAGGAAAATTTCCGACACAAATTGTAACAATATGAGAAAACGATGTCGGTCTATTATACTCTCTGCTTTCTTTCTGCGGCGGCAATGGGAATTGCCTTTATAAATAGCAAGATAAGTCGTATGCAAACGACAATTGCCATTACCGCTGGTGCGATGATCCTCTCTCTTATCATTCTAGTCGCAGGTCAAAACAACTGGTTCCATTTGAGCCAAATTGCTACAGAAACGATGACAAGCATTAACTTTGAAAACTTTCTTCTTAAGGGTATTTTAGGCTTTCTTCTGTTCGCGGGTGGTTTGGGAATTAAATTACCGAATTTAACTGATCAAAAATGGGAAATTGCAGTACTGGCATTAGGCGCAACCTTATTCTCCACCTTTTTCATTGGCTGTGTTCTGTACTTTATATGCCAACTTATTGGTATTCAATTTGACCTTGTCTACTGCCTTCTATTCGGCGCACTAATTTCTCCTACCGACCCTATCGCTGTTCTGGCTATCGTGAAAAAACTCAATGCTCCCAGAAGGATTTCCACGCAAATTGAAGGCGAATCCCTATTCAATGATGGTTTCGGTCTGGTCATCTTTGTAACCCTTTTTACGATTGCGTTCGGTTCAGAAGCGCCAACAGTAACCAGTGTTTCAATGCTTTTCTTACAGGAAGCCATTGGGGGAATCTGTTATGGGTTAGTTTTAGGACTGCTTTTCCACTATCTCATTAGCTCAACCAACGATCACTCAATGGAACTGTTACTGACGATCGGTATCCCAACAGCTGGGTATGCTTTTGCTGAAGTAATCCATGTATCGGGACCACTCGCAATGGTCGTCTCAGGAATAATGATCGGTAACTGGACTCGCTTTATTGGGTTTTCGAAGGAAAGTGAAGAACACCTTGATCGTTTCTGGGAGTTAGTCGATGAATTCTTAAACGGCGTATTATTCCTATTAATCGGTATGTCTATGCTGTTATTTGAATTTCACGAAGAAGACTGGATTCTAATGGCGATCGCAGTACCTTTGGTATTACTTGGACGTTATCTAAGTGTATTCACTGCTTATATTGGTTTCAGAAGATATCGTCAATATAACTCTTGGTCGATCAAGATACTGACTTGGGGTGGACTAAGAGGCGGACTAGCTCTGGCAATGGCACTGTCGATTCCATCAGGGATACTGGTGATTCCAGACAAGCTAATTGACGTTAAAGAGTTATTGCTCGTAATGACTTACGCTGTAGTTGTGTTTTCAATTCTCGTGCAAGGTTCAACTATCACACCTATGATAGAAAAAGCGAAGGAAGAAGAAAAAAAGCTGAAAACCTCTGAGCTAAACCAAGGTAGCTCAGAGGTTACGCATCTCGCCGAAGAAAAAGAATAAAAGATAAGTAAAAGCCTTCCCTATCAACATCTTCTGTAGTGAATCACTACAGAAGATCGTTCAACGCAATCCCCACGCCGACTCTTTGGATATGGTAGTTGTAATCAATCAAGCTCTCACCATAACCATTAAAGTACTGAACATAAACCCGGAGATTATTTAATATTGGATAACTCCAACTTAACTGTACAGCTCCTTTGTTATCCCCAAACTCTAAGTTATCACGCAGTACAACTGCAAATCGATGCTTGTCGACACCATATAGCCCTGTTAACTCGAAGTTACCCATATAATGGTTAATATCTGGATTATCATCACCAGATGCATCACTGGGCGAACTCTTATCAGATTCAGGTATACGCCACCATGTTTTTAAACCCAGAGCAAAGGGCCCTTTATCAAAGACCATTTCGCCAAAAACGCGGTTCCAGCTACGAGATAATTCACCAGACTGTCCATTCGATTGGTGGTTTAAACCGACCTGCCATAAGGAATTTGTAAAACCCGCCACTTTCCAATCATTTTTAAATTGGAGAAACAGTTCTGGTTCATGAACGGTTTCACGGAAAGGAGAAGAGCTACTTTTGTTGTAGACTTGCCACCATGACTGATTCGTATAGGCAAAGTAAAGATCCCCTGTGTCGTCAAACAAATGTGTGCTTAATGGCATTTTGAAACTTATCTGGAATTTCGCCTCTGTATTGTCCAATGGCTGATAATCATCCTCAAGCGCTTCTTTAAACGGTTCATCGTTCGTATGCGACATATAAGTAACGGGCATTATGTAGTTCGCTTTATATGGCGTGATAACAAAAGGATTATCGATGACCTTTTCTTCTTGCTCAATTCGTTCATCGACCAGAGATTCCTCTGTTCCTGAATTATCCGAATCAGTCACTACCTGGGATTGATCATGGCTGTCTGATACAGAATTATCTTCAGCATTCGCAGAAAATGACAGTACGGATAGGGAAATAGAGGCAAAAAAGGCAACCCATCCGGTACGTCCTGTGAAGTTTTTGGACAACATGTTGATTTCCTAATTGAAGAATATTGAATATAAAATAACATTCCAATCAGCGAAGGGATACGCTTAAATAAGGACTATCACAATAATTTCACTTAGGATGTGGACACTTACATTAACTTTACAGTTAATTAGTTAAAGTATTAATTCGAATAAATACCGGACGATTCTTTTGTTGTGTGATTTAGTTGTCCGATACTCTGATGGTGATAGGTGAGTCTGATGATTGAGTGACTATCACTCGGCTCTTGCTTGGCCCCGACTCAATGGCCTGACTGGCGTCTTACTTTTTGCTCTCTTTCTCTTTAGATGAACCGACTTTGTTACCGGCCAGGTCATAATCACTTTTTAGATAAAATGCGCTGTACGCGAATGCACCCCACATAGTCTTTCTCCTTATCTTAATAGTTTGGTTGGTTGTCTTACGCTTTTTTCACGTCGGCTTTTTGTGC
>NZ_RJVQ01000028.1 GCF_003856525.1 Vibrio viridaestus | reverse complement strand
TTGATAGTGATGAATTAGTTTTTGTGCATTTCGTATCACTGGACCTTTTATGTAAATGTATTGCATGGGTGCCATCTCTGTAGCTTAACCTGTATTTAATGYTGTAAAGTGTGAWCTGTGGTTTGCACGYTTAKAAAKTTGTTTTGCTTTTTGTTGTTGGGAGGAGAATTACRAGTGAGAGCAAGAAATTTAGTTAGACAAAGTGRTTGCYGCCGRACGACGTTATTGAATAAGTGTSTGACGTTGTTTTTAAGTAGGATCTTGRCTCACCATACGAGTTACACCATAACCACCAGCGTGAGYAGGGTCAGTGGAAAAAATAAGAGTGTAAATAACAARTGTACTGTTCAGTGTTTCGATCTGTACTGCATTACTAGTGTAGGGTGTTTTCTTGGAAGGTCAACTATGTTTGCATTACAAGAATCTGGTCAAAATGATCGTGAAATCACTACCCGCGCATGTTGRAACCAGTGAMGTAGTTTCAAAGTTAAGCATACAATTGTAATAGGGTTTCCGAACTTCATCTACTRGGTTRGTTGAACTTTATGTTACGTATATCCTTATAATGGTGCACGAAATYCCTGCTATACCARAATTTAAGGTGTAAAAAAGGTGAGACAGCGRCTTAGCTTACTGRGTAGTTATTTTTACGTTATTAGCGTGGATGATGTTCAAACACTATAGGTATTGAACCTGACAGAAATGACAASTTTTACRATGGAAGTTGTACTATTATCTCAGTTTGGTAGAAAAGTTACTTGTTACGTATGGAGTGTCATTATAAACTGGAAATCACTTCTTTTTTTTTCTTTTTCAGTTTATTATATTTTCCGGCTAATCAACTATCACATGTGATTATCTGTTCTCTGTGCCATAACACCATCAGATCCACCCAGGTGTCTCTCCATTTCGCTTAGTTYASCTAMTTGAGCATTAARGTCAYSAGCCACTMTTACTACAYCASAGCGCCTARCKTTTYGGAGWAGGYCRGAAAKCTTTCYGYAAAACTCATCTTTTACATSATCTGAGCTGYAGTYAGTGGGAGAATAGGCAGAGATGACGAAGAGGCAACGACGAGTGTCCCTATCTTTCCGAGTCCTTACTGTTCYGTTTAGTTGGACAGCGCACAGACGACTGTCTACTGTGATCCAGTCTAAGAGAGCTAGTTCTGCCCAAGGACTTAATGCTATGCMTACAACAGCAAGACAATGTGGAGCAGCACAACGGCTTCTAGAAACTCAAAGTATGAATCCAGATGCTTCTTTATCTTGATATGGTGAGTTCAAATAASGGAAACCACTCAGATCCTCTATGMGCGTTTCGGTGACGAAGTATACAAAGACGGTGCGATATTCTAAGGTCATAGCTAAGGAAATCTGTTGTTGAATTTGGTTCAGTATTCGRGCGTTAAAAGCTACATCRTGCAGTTTCGAGTGTAKCAACAAGTAATCGCGGATAACATTCTGCGACCTCGAATCCTTTAACTAGAGACGACGGGTGATAAATCAGCGTGAGCAGGGTTAGTGGAARAAAATAAGAGTGTAAATAGATGTAGGACAAAGGTGGATACGAGTGGGATAAAGGGAGGTTAAAGTGAAAAAAAAATGTTGATAGTGATGAATTAGGATGTAGGACAAAGGTGGATACGAGTGGGATAAAGGGAGGTTAAAGTGAAAAAAAAATGTTGATAGTGATGAATTAGTTTTTGTGCATTTCGTATCACTGGACCTTTTATGTAAATGTATTGCATGGGTG
>NZ_RJVQ01000026.1 GCF_003856525.1 Vibrio viridaestus | reverse complement strand
TGAACCACGATTGATTAGGGCTTTGTTGTACTGTTTCCAGTTAGTTGTTTTGTAACGAGGTTTCGGCATAAGGCTACGATGATTAATGGATGTAGCCGATCAGATCGTAACTTCCTGATTTAGTTCCATCGAATTACGCAACAAAGCCCATTTTATGGTGACATGTCCCTAGACAAATATGATTAATATCTTTTATTGAAAGAACACTAATTTTTAATAAAAAAGACTAATTATACGTTATTTGCTAATATAAGAAGCAGGAATTCGAATATCAGAATGATTGATATCTAATCGATCATTTAAAGCATCGTGGATTAAATAGACACCATCATAACCAAATCTAAAAGCATCTTGCTTGAGGTAGCCAGCTAACGCTCTATTATTTAGGCTTTCCTTAATATATTCACTCTCGTCAAAACCAATATGTACTACTGTAGAAGCTAGAGAAAGCAGTCTACGCTCAGCAATCACGCCAGTAGTAGAAGTATCGTTTGGGGTGAATATTCCATTGATATTGGATATAGCGCTTAGTACAGCGCTGATTGTAGCTCTTGATTCTCCAACTCGAGTTCCGACGTAAGGAGCTGCAATAATATTAAGACCAAGTCGAACAGATTCATCAATGAAACCTTGCTCTCTTTTATCTGTTGATTCAATACCCTTTTTTACTCGAAACAAAACGACATCACCTTTACTATCTAAGTGTTGAGTCATTATTCGAGCGGCTAAGACTCCGGCTTGATAATTATCAGTAGTAACGGAAGCAAGCCTTGATCCGCCAAAATCACGATCGAAATAAATTACGGGAATATTCTGAGATAAATAGAGATTAATCGCAGAGTTTAGACTGATATCTGCTGGCGCAACTAATATGCCGACACAATTGTGAGATTTCATCAAAAAACTTAACGCTTCAATCTGGCTCTTGCTATCTTTGTCGTTTACAGTGCCCCTTATATACAGTGTGTAACCTAACTCCTCACTGGCTCTTCTGGCGCCATCTATGGTCTCAGCCCAAAAATCCCTAGTAGGGCTACCAGAAATAACCATAACCAAACATGACTTACCCGAAGCAAAGACGTATGGGCAAAAAAACACTATAATCAAATTTAATATCGAAGTAATTAGTAGTTTGTACATAATTGCATTCTATCTAAGTTAAGTCATTGTTTTAATCATCATGTCACAGCTATTCACTAAGAAGATACAAAAGCAAATAGTAATTGTGATATCACATAATAATAGTAGTAATTTATTATAAGTACATTGGTTAGATTAAGGCTTAATATCACAATTATTGTTTAGGCCCTTAAACAGCAGTTTTGCTCCAACTTCTTCAATCTCAGATTTATTCAATACTGCTCCATCAAGGTAGGAACCTATATTCCTGATTCTTCTTCCATTTTTCTATATGATACCCGAAGAATATTTAAGTCTGTAAACAATACAAGAAGAATTAACAGCAATAACTTGGTTGTTACCAAAATTCGTTGTGACGCCACTTTCTCATGTAACAATAACTTTATAACCTAAAATTACACAGAATTTATCATCGTCTACTCCACACTAATCCAGCAATCAATTGCTATTTAAACTAACTTTGCAAAGTCCACCCTATTGGATAACGTAGATGCTTCACGGTATAGGTTTCCAGTAATGGCCTGAACATAAGTTATCAATCAAGTGGACTTTGGTACAATTCAAAATAACATAACCATAATTGGCAAAAAATCACAATTAACCGACCTGAATCCGTAATCAAAATAATAGTTTTTATGATCCCTGCCTTTATATATCTAGGAGAATTTTCACGCCAAAAACCATATAATAACAAACTATCAGAGTTTAAAATAAAAAGTGCATTTCAAATAAAAATGTCATAATTAATAATATATTACAGACTAGTATACTTATTTTTCATCCTCGTATTTCATACCTTTACACCAATAACCAAACCCGCCATCACTCTATACTTTCTGCTATTAAAAATAACCTAATCCGTATTTTTCAATAGTAAATTTAGATATCAACATTAAATATAATATTTATTTTATCTTTAAAATTAAATTCACATACAATATAAGAGGCTTTGTTGCGTAATTCGATGGAACTAAATCAGGAAGTTACGATCTGATCGGCTACATCCATTAATCATCGTAGCCTTATGCCGAAACCTCGTTACAAAACAACTAACTGGAAACAGTACAACAAAGCCCTAATCAATCGTGGTTCA
>NZ_RJVQ01000191.1 GCF_003856525.1 Vibrio viridaestus | reverse complement strand
AAAGCCTGGCGATGTCCTACTCTCACATGGGGAGACCCCACACTACCATCGGCGCTAATTCGTTTCACTTCTGAGTTCGGCATGGAATCAGGTGGGTCCAAATCGCTATGGTCGCCAAGCAAATTTGTTAATTCAGAAAGCTGTTTCGTCTCATTACACAATCAATGTTCTTACATTGAGTCCACAAAACCCTTTGGGTGTTGTATGGTTAAGCCTCACGGGCAATTAGTACAGGTTAGCTCAACGCCTCACAACGCTTACACACCCTGCCTATCAACGTTCTAGTCTCGAACAACCCTTT
>NZ_RJVQ01000190.1 GCF_003856525.1 Vibrio viridaestus | reverse complement strand
TTACTATAGCTCACAGAAACGGAAAAAATGGGTTCTCAGAAAGCCGGGCCGAAATGGAATTGTTATGATCCTATGGTCTAGTGCTCGTCGATATAAGACTAAGGAAAGTCGAATCGCCCGATTTGGATTTGAAACGAGGGAGATACAGCATTTTGATTATAATCGCTAAAATTGCCTTACTATAGCTCACAGAAACGGAAAAAATGGGTTCTCAGAAAGCCGGGCCGAAATGGAATTGTTATGATCCTATGGTCTAGTGCTCGTCGATATAAGACTAAGGAAAGTCGAATCGCCCGATTTGGATTTGAAACGAGGGAGATACAG
>NZ_RJVQ01000189.1 GCF_003856525.1 Vibrio viridaestus | reverse complement strand
GGGCTCCCAAGACTGGCTGGGCAGGCTCCTCACGGAGCTCGGAGCTCCAGGAGGGAGGAGGGCTGTCTGGAGCCGACGTTTGCCCAGGCAGGAGCGCGCGCTGCTGGGTGTGAGAAGAGGGGTGGCAGGGCCCGGAGCCTGGTTCCTGGAGATGTGTGTTTGGCTGGCTGGATGTGTATTGGGCTCCCAAGACTGGCTGGGCAGGCTCCTCACGGAGCTCGGAGCTCCAGGAGGGAGGAGGGCTGTCTGGAGCCGACGTTTGCCCAGGCAGGAGCGCGCGCTGCTGGGTGTGAGAAGAGGGGTGGCAGGGCCCGGAGCCTGGTTCCTG
>NZ_RJVQ01000188.1 GCF_003856525.1 Vibrio viridaestus | reverse complement strand
ATCCGTTAGGTTGATGGTGAACGTCGCTGTCGAGCTTGTGCCATCGCTTGAGGTCGCTGTGATCTCGATGGTCGGAGCCGTATCGCTTTCGTAATCCAGCTGGGTGTTGTCCGCCACGGTCACCACACCTGTGGTCGCATCGATGGTGAACGCACCGTTGTAATCGTCGCTCAAGCTGTAAGTGACTGTGTCGGTCGCATCCGCATCCGTCGCCAGACCGGTGATCTGGACTTCGGTACCGTTCGCCGCACTTTCACTGATGGTGTTCGCGTCGCTATCCGCGTCCACTACCGCACTGATGCCGCTTTCGCTTGTGTCATCCGTTAGGTT
>NZ_RJVQ01000187.1 GCF_003856525.1 Vibrio viridaestus | reverse complement strand
GACCAATTGATTAAAAGTCAACTGCTCTACCAACTGAGCTAACGACCCGTGGTATCCCGTAGGGGAGTCGAACCCCTGTTACCGCCGTGAAAGGGCGGTGTCCTAGGCCTCTAGACGAACGGGACACTAAGATACTCTAAAACGACTATAAACCATCAATCTGTGTGAACACTCGACAACAAACATCATCGTGTAAGGAGGTGATCCAGCGCCAGGTTCCCCTAGCGCTACCTTGTTACGACTTCACCCCAGTCATGAACCACAAAGTGGCAAGCGTCCTCCCGAAGGTTAAACTACCTGCTTCTTTTGCAGCCCACTCCCATGGTGTGAC
>NZ_RJVQ01000186.1 GCF_003856525.1 Vibrio viridaestus | reverse complement strand
TCAGTAGTATCACCATCGACATGCTCAACTCGAATGAATTGTTACATTCGTCCATCCTTACTTCATTTATTCTTTCATTATTTGCATCTTTACTCAAATACCTGCTTACCTACCAACTAGCCAACAAACTCGTACACACTGATTAGATGGTCTTTCCATTCTCCCACTACCCTACACTCCATACTACTGAATACAGTTGTCAGTAGTATCACCATCGACATGCTCAACTCGAATGAATTGTTACATTCGTCCATCCTTACTTCATTTATTCTTTCATTATTTGCATCTTTACTCAAATACCTGCTTACCTACCAACTAGCCAACAAACTCGTACACACTGATTAGAT
>NZ_RJVQ01000025.1 GCF_003856525.1 Vibrio viridaestus | reverse complement strand
CTATAACGCTCAAGTTGGCGAGACTTACGCGATGATCAAGGCGCTGAATAAGCTTACAGGGTTAGGTATGCCTGAAACTCAATATATCGTTTAAGAATTAAGCACAATGGGACAGGCATGTCCTCTCTCTGAATTAAGCAACAAAGCCGATCAAACCCGTATTTATGCAAGTTATGCGACTATCTATCAATCGCAAAATGCTCAAGATAGTAATGGTGATTTCTTAGACCCAGTAGCAGGTGATACTTATGAAATTGGTTTAAAAAATCGTTATTTTGAAGACCGCTTGCAGTTGTCATTTGCCTTGTTTCAGATAGAAGAAGACAACTTAGCTCAGGATGACCCAACAGGCGCAACCGTACCAAATTCAACTGATACGGCACAAGTTGCAACAGACGGTGTTACCAGCAAAGGGTTTGAGATTCAAATTGGAGGCAGTCCATTTGAGGGGACGGATTTCAATCTGGGATACACTCAGTTTAAGGCAGAAGATGAAGATGGTAAGGAAGTGAATACCGACTTTGCCCGTAAGCAGTTTAAACTGATGAGCAGTTATCAATTCGTCAATTCAATACCAGATTTAACAGTGGGTGTGTCGTTGAGTTGGCAAGATAAAATTTATTCTGGGGATGTGAGCCAACCGGCTTACAGCTTGGTAGATATGATGGCGAAGTATCAAATCAATAAGAACGTCATAATTAACCTTTCGGTTAATAACCTGTTTGACAAGACATACTATAGCTATCTTGATTCTTCCAATGAGGTCCACTATGGCGAACCCTTCAATGGTACCATTTCAGTAAACTACTTGTTTTAAGAATATACCAAAATCGTAATAAAGATTGGCGTTATGATATTCAATTGATCTAAATAAGCCACAGTTTCATCATAGATTGTGGCTATTCAATACGTAAATTATTCATAATCACTCATGATGTTACATCTACTAATAACAAAAGGTATCACGTATCTAGCACGCTAAGAAATTAGCGGTATTTTTGAGAACTATCATACTTTGACTGAGTAACGATTCTTTATTAACTGGCTCACACATTCGTCATAAAACATTCACGTCGACAGCCCCTTTTCGTGCTAGATTTAAACGGTCTCTAGTCATAGGCGGCGTATCAGTATGAGAATAAAAAACATTGGATTGGTTATCTATGTAGGTATTAGTTACTGCTTGTTAAGTCTATTGGCAATCGGCCATTTCGCAGATATTCCTCACTACACAGTGATGATGTACTCGGTTGGGATTGTATCGTCAATCTCATCAACGCTGGCTTACATCATGTCTTAGTTATTGCTATGTCCATTTAAGTATTTCGATTTAAACTGGTCAATGGGCATGGGCTTTTCAAATAAAAATCCTTGGTACCGCTCAACATCCACTTGCTTTAGATAATCAAATTGTGCCGTTGTCTCAACACCTTCTGCCAAAAGCAGTGAATTGGTTCGTTTTGCCAGCTCAATGATACTGTCCAGTACGTGAGTATTCGGCCCTTCATCGATAGTTCTAATGTAGGAACGGTCAATTTTGATTATGTCGATGTCGGAACTCAAAAGGTAACTAAGTGAGCAGTAGCCTGTCCCAAAATCGTCAAGCGATACTTTGACACCACACGCCTTTAATTGTTGGGCGGCAAACATGTACTTTTCCTGGCTCGAGAATGCCTGTCTCTCTGTCAGTTCAATCGTGAGCTGAATGCCTGTGTCTGACAAGTCTTCTTTTAGCTGTGCCATGTCTTCAAAAAATGTGTCGTTGTCAAACTGAATCGCGGAGACATTGAAGCCTAAATTGAAACTCTGAGCGCTTGAGATGACTGAGTTATGTAAGTGAAGGGCGCATTTTTGCATCAGTTGAGCGCTAATTTGATTAATTTGACCATTCTTTTCGGCAATATCAATAAATTCGTAAGGTGAAATGATGCCTCTTTTAGGGTGAACCCAGCGAGCCAAAACTTCAGCGCCAGTGAGCTTGCCATCAATATCAAATACAGGTTGGAGATAGGGTTCGAATTGTTGCTTCTTCAAACCTCGCCTGATACGCCAATAGTCGAGACTGACGGTATCGAATACTTGGGATAAGGGGCGACGAATAACAAAAAGAATGATGGTCCAGATAACCCACATCGATGAAGCACTATGAATAATATAAGTGATAATGCATGTGGGAGACAGTTCGTATGAGAGGGTGAACAGTGAAGCTATCGAGCGTGGTGTTGTGAGTAAGGTTTTATCCCCATCTAACACCGCGTTTTCAACTGTCATGGTTAACCCAAACTGAGATTTCGCCCTGAGCAGTTGGTTAAAGAGTTCCGGATACAGCGCAATGTTCACGCTGTAGTGTGGAAGGTAAGACAGTTTGAGAATAAGAGTACCTTCTTGCGGATACAGCAATTTGTTTTTAAAAGGCGTAGATTGAGCGTAAAAAAATCGGATACTGTGGTGTTCACTTTGCCAGTTTGGCACGACGATGGGGGTGTTACCTGAAACAGAACTGCACGTTACGATTCCATGGTCATTAATACTTAAGCTTCTCACATACGGGTCTGAAAACACGATATTGTTATGCTTA
>NZ_RJVQ01000185.1 GCF_003856525.1 Vibrio viridaestus | reverse complement strand
AACAACACACTCACATCTACTCAAACCTATCACCCACAGTCACACCAATGCACAAATTCAACAAACAAACAAACAAACACACACACACACACGCACACAAACTACGTTCTACTACACAAACTCACCTCACCAAAATCAACAACATCACTATCATTTGCATTATTCACTCACATTCATCTCCATCTCTCCTCTTCAATAACCCACCATCACCGACAACGCCGAACACTAACACGTGACAGACAAATTAACACAGACTATCTCACACATACACCAAAAACTATCTCAACGCATATTACAACAACATCACTGGGATTCAAACATTACAATACACCTACAACACACAAACAC
>NZ_RJVQ01000184.1 GCF_003856525.1 Vibrio viridaestus | reverse complement strand
TATGTGCCTCCTGCTTAAGAACATCGGCATCCTGAGTATTCAAATGGATCACGGAAAAGAAAAGCAACAGGCAACCCGCAATGGCCCCCGCAAGTGCCAACCCTGGCCGCAAGTAGTCTTTCGGAGCAAGGGGAATACGCTCCCACTCTTCAAGACTTTCATGGAAAGAACCTTTCACATGGTTCATGTGCAACAGAGACAAAAGATCTTCATGGGAACGGAGATTTTCCACAGGAATCCCGGGCAAACCAGCTTCAATTGCTTCAGTGAAACCATCCGGCTCGCCGCCACCGGGAAGAATCCAAACCACAACATTTTCCGGCTTCGGCTTTTCTTCCGCCTCAAGTTCCG
>NZ_RJVQ01000183.1 GCF_003856525.1 Vibrio viridaestus | reverse complement strand
TCAGGGCAATTTCCCAGGCATTACTCACCCGTCCGCCGCTCGTCAGCAAAGAAGCAAGCTTCTTTCTGTTACCGCTCGACTTGCATGTGTTAGGCCTGCCGCCAGCGTTCAATCTGAGCCATGATCAAACTCTTCAATTAAAGTTTTTGTGACACCGAAGTGTCGGCTCAATGAATACTGATAACATGCACTACTTAATTAAAAGTAATGTAATGTTGAATTGACTGTGCCAAACATTCATTCTTAAAAAGAAATCCTGTTCGATTTGGTCACTCGTATCATTGATAAAATCTTTTGGATGTTTATCCGACGAGTGCCCACACAGATTGATAGGTTTATATTGTTAAAGAGC
>NZ_RJVQ01000182.1 GCF_003856525.1 Vibrio viridaestus | reverse complement strand
TCAAAAGCTTTTGATAAGGTTAACCACTTGTGTCTTATCAACAAGCTCAAACGACTAGGTATCAAACCACCCCTAATCGATTGGCTTACTTCATACCTAAAAAATCGACACTTTAAGGTTAGGGTTAATTTCACTTTATCTCAGGCTATGGAATGTCCTAGTGGGGTCCCCCAGGGCTCAGTACTAGGGCCTCTTCTCTTCTTGATCTACATAAATGATCTTCCTCAACAGGTAACGTCAGACTTATTACTTTTTGCCGACGACGTGAAACTTTGGAGACAGATACGCACGTGTCACCATTCCTGCCATAGAACTGAACGCAGCAAGCTGCTCTATTCTACTCATAACCCGTT
>NZ_RJVQ01000024.1 GCF_003856525.1 Vibrio viridaestus | reverse complement strand
TTACACAATCAATGTTCTTACATTGAGTCCACAAAACCCTTTGGGTGTTGTATGGTTAAGCCTCACGGGCAATTAGTACAGGTTAGCTCAACGCCTCACAACGCTTACACACCCTGCCTATCAACGTTCTAGTCTCGAACAACCCTTTAGGACACTTAAAGTGCCAGGGAGAACTCATCTCAAGGCTCGCTTCCCGCTTAGATGCTTTCAGCGGTTATCGATTCCGAACTTAGCTACCGGGCAATGCGTCTGGCGACACAACCCGAACACCAGAGGTTCGTCCACTCCGGTCCTCTCGTACTAGGAGCAGCCCCTTTCAATTCTCCAACGCCCACGGCAGATAGGGACCGAACTGTCTCACGACGTTCTAAACCCAGCTCGCGTACCACTTTAAATGGCGAACAGCCATACCCTTGGGACCGACTTCAGCCCCAGGATGTGATGAGCCGACATCGAGGTGCCAAACACCGCCGTCGATATGAACTCTTGGGCGGTATCAGCCTGTTATCCCCGGAGTACCTTTTATCCGTTGAGCGATGGCCCTTCCATTCAGAGCCACCGGATCACTATGACCTGCTTTCGCACCTGCTCGAGCCGTCACTCTCGCAGTCAAGCGGGCTTGTGCCATTACACTAACCTCACGATGTCCAACCGTGATTAGCCCACCTTCGTGCTCCTCCGTTACTCTTTGGGAGGAGACCGCCCCAGTCAAACTACCCACCAGGCACTGTCCTCATCCCCGATAAGGGGACCAAGTTAGAACATCAAACATACAAGGGTGGTATTTCAAGGTCGGCTCCATAACCACTGGCGTGATTACTTCAAAGCCTCCCACCTATCCTACACATGTAGGCTCAATGTTCAGTGCCAAGCTGTAGTAAAGGTTCACGGGGTCTTTCCGTCTAGCCGCGGGTACACTGCATCTTCACAGCGATTTCAATTTCACTGAGTCTCGGGTGGAGACAGCGTGGCCATCATTACGCCATTCGTGCAGGTCGGAACTTACCCGACAAGGAATTTCGCTACCTTAGGACCGTTATAGTTACGGCCGCCGTTTACCGGGGCTTCGATCAAGAGCTTCTCCGAAGATAACCCCATCAATTAACCTTCCGGCACCGGGCAGGCGTCACACCGTATAC
Organism: Vibrio viridaestus; assembly: GCF_003856525.1. Classification (GTDB taxonomy): domain Bacteria; phylum Pseudomonadota; class Gammaproteobacteria; order Enterobacterales; family Vibrionaceae; genus Vibrio; species Vibrio viridaestus. The sequence goes on along the minus strand of NZ_RJVQ01000024.1, from coordinate 1,814 downwards.
GTCATCTTACGATTTTGCACAGTGCTGTGTTTTTAATAAACAGTTGCAGCCACCTGGTATCTGCGACTCCTAATAGCTCCATCCGCAAGGGACTTCACCRTCAAGAGCGTACCTTCTCCCGAAGTTACGGTACCATTTTGCCTAGTTCCTTCACCCGAGTTCTCTCAAGCGCCTTGGTATTCTCTACCCGACCACCTGTGTCGGTTTGGGGTACGATTTCTTACTATCTGAAGCTTAGAGGCTTTTCYTGGAAGCATGGCATCAATGACTTCACTACCGTAGTAGCTCGACATCGTGTCTCGGCCTTRAAGGAAACCGGATTTACCTAATTTCCAAGCCTACGCACTTGAACCTGGACGACCGTCGCCAGGCCCACCTAGCCTTCTCCGTCCCCCCATCGCAATAGTAAGAAGTACGGGAATATTAACCCGTTTCCCATCGACTACGCATTTCTGCCTCGCCTTAGGGGTCGACTTACCCTGCCCCGATTAACGTTGGACAGGAACCCTTGGTCTTCCGGCGTGGAAGTTTTTCACTCCCATTATCGTTACTCATGTCAGCATTCGCACTTCTGATACCTCCAGYATGCTTTACAACACACCTTCAACGGCTTACAGAACGCTCCCCTACCCAATGYGATAAATCRCATTGCCGCAGCTTCGGTTTACAGCTTAGCCCCGTTACATCTTCCGCGCAGGCCGACTCGACTAGTGAGCTATTACGCTTTCTTTAAATGATGGCTGCTTCTAAGCCAACATCCTAGCTGTCTGAGCCTTCCCACATCGTTTCCCACTTAGCTGTAATTTGGGACCTTAGCTGGCGGTCTGGGTTGTTTCCCTCTCCACGACGGACGTTAGCACCCGCCGTGTGTCTCCCGGATAGTACTTACTGGTATTCGGAGTTTGCAAAGGGTTGGTAAGTCGGGATGACCCCCTAGCCTTAACAGTGCTCTACCCCCAGTAGTATTCGTCCGAGGCGCTACCTAAATAGCTTTCGGGGAGAACCAGCTATCTCCGAGTTTGATTGGCCTTTCACCCCTAGCCACAAGTCATCCGCTAATTTTTCAACATTAGTCGGTTCGGTCCTCCAATTGATGTTACTCAATCTTCAACCTGCCCATGGCTAGATCACTCGGTTTCGGGTCTATATCCAGAGACTAAACGCGCAGTTAACACTCGCTTTCGCTACGGCTCCCCTAWACGGTTAACCTTGCCACTGAATATAAGTCGCTGACCCATTATACAAAAGGTACGCAGTCACCCCACGAAGGGGCTCCTACTGCTTGTACGTACACGGTTTCAGGTTCTATTTCACTCCCCTCACAGGGGTTCTTTTCGCCTTTCCCTCACGGTACTGGTTCACTATCGGTCAGTCAGGAGTATTTAGCCTTGGAGGATGGTCCCCCCATATTCAGACAGGATATCACGTGTCCCGCCTTACTCGATTTCACTCAAACAACGCCGTCGGCTACGGGGCTATCACCCTGTATCGCGGTCCTTTCCAGAACCTTCGCCTAACGCTGTAAAAGCTTAAGGGCTAGTCCGATTTCGCTCGCCGCTACTRTCGGAATCTCGGTTGATTTCTTTTCCTCGGGGTACTTAGATGTTTCAGTTCTCCCGGTTCGCCTCCTTACCCTATGTATTCAGGTAAGRATACCTRCTTATGCAGGTGGGTTTCCCCATTCGGAAATCCTAGACTCAAGTGGTTTTTACTACCTCATCTAGGCTTATCGCAAGTTAATACGTCCTTCATCGCCTCTGACTGCCAAGGCATCCACCATGTACGCTTAGTCACTTAACCATACAACCCCAAAG
>NZ_RJVQ01000181.1 GCF_003856525.1 Vibrio viridaestus | reverse complement strand
TAGATGAGTGTTATTGTTGTTGTTGTGTGTGTGTGCGTGTGTGTGCGAGCTTGTTGATCTAGCATAAGTTATGTTGTGAATATGTATTTGTGTGGTAACTGTGGGAGTATCATGTAATGATGCCCTTGCTGGGCAAAACACAGTAAATGTATTGGACGGTGTTAAATCAGCTGGGCTAAATAGATAGTGAGCTGTTTAGTTAATCGCAGGTTGGTGTATATTACAATCTGTTTCATGTGCAGCTGAAATGTTATTAGTGATGTTACATGTGTATGTGGTTGATGTTGAATGTTGTATTTGGTGTGATTGAGTATGTTATTATGTTTTGTAGAGTGTGTTGTGTATTGGTGTTTATG
>NZ_RJVQ01000180.1 GCF_003856525.1 Vibrio viridaestus | reverse complement strand
ACAAAAACATATTCTTCCTGCCTGCAAAACAGTTGACAAAAATGAGTGTAGAATCTCATTTTCTTCCTGCTAATTTGATACCCTGCCTTCACTTTAGGCTTCGTAAAATGCATTCGTTGTGAATAAATTTTAGCTACCTCCTGCTTTGTCAGAATACGCAATGCGTCGTCGCAACCAAGCATTTGGCTCAGCTGTTTTATGCGATTAAAATAAACTCTTTGAGCAGCCTTTTTACAAGGCTTTACAGCGTGTATTTTCTTTTTCCGCTTCTTACTCATTCATCGTTGTATTCAAGAATTCTACTTCAAGATCATCTTCTGCTCCCTCATCAAAAAGTTCTGTTTTGCCTCTATTGATGTAGG
>NZ_RJVQ01000179.1 GCF_003856525.1 Vibrio viridaestus | reverse complement strand
AGGTGGGTTTCCCCATTCGGAAATCCTAGACTCAAGTGGTTTTTACTACCTCATCTAGGCTTATCGCAAGTTAATACGTCCTTCATCGCCTCTGACTGCCAAGGCATCCACCATGTACGCTTAGTCACTTAACCATACAACCCCAAAGGGTCTTCTGGATAAACAACCAAAGTTGTCTGCAGTTATTTAAACATGATGCAGACTTTGATATTTGCCGGACTCAATTTTGAAACCTTACTTAAAAAGTAAGTTTTCCCAAGAACACTTGATTGTGTGTTGGTGTTTATCCTAATGATAAACATTGAGAACTTTTACAAACATTCTAAAAAGAATGTTTTGTCAGCTTTCCAAATTGTTAAAGAGC
>NZ_RJVQ01000178.1 GCF_003856525.1 Vibrio viridaestus | reverse complement strand
TATAAGAAAATAATAAATAATGTATGTAGCTGTGCAGTGATTCTCTAGACTCTCGGTTTCTGGGGTATAAAGTAATGGTAGCAAAATGCTGACTAGCGTAAATTAGCTAGCATATTTCTAACCCTGTAGCAACACCCACCTGTCAATCAAAGCGTCCACGCTCTTAATCCTGCATAACTTTAAGCCTTAATATAATTTGAACAGGTGAGTTGTATATAAATTCACCCTCAGTACAGTTGTCATGAACGGGGAAATTAGCTACAGAGACCAAAACTGTTTTTTGTACCAGGCTGTAAACATGTTTATTTCTGCTGTGAAGTTGGACATTTTAACATGGGGACTTATGGAGACTGACTCACTTCTGGA
>NZ_RJVQ01000177.1 GCF_003856525.1 Vibrio viridaestus | reverse complement strand
GCATACTGTGCGTATGCCTCGATATTGCCTGAATTCACAAGCTATTTGTAAGCAATGATGGATAGTGGCTAGCAGTGGAATCCAGTTTGACGCGCGTTTCGTCCTATTTGGGACTCGTCAGTTGGATGTACCTGCATCTGAGAGAGTTGATGTTCACTGTGTGACTCGAACCCAGTACCATTCGCTTGAAACGCCATCGCGTGATCCACTCAGCTACTGAGTTCTCATAGCCACTTGCTTGTGCAATGTGGTGAATTCGAATTCACTTGATATTGTCTTTTACTTGTATCTTCCCATTGAGGTTTAACACTGCAATTGATCAGTCTGTTATTGGCATATGTGCATACTGTGCGTATGCCTCGATATT
>NZ_RJVQ01000176.1 GCF_003856525.1 Vibrio viridaestus | reverse complement strand
GGACTCAATTTTGAAACCTTACTTAAAAAGTAAGTTTTCCCAAGAACACTTGATTGTGTGTTGGTGTTTATCCTAATGATAAACATTGAGAACTTTTACAAACATTCTAAAAAGAATGTTTTGTCAGCTTTCCAAATTGTTAAAGAGCAAGATTCAACTAAATGAACCACTTTTAAGAACACTTAATGCAAATGCGCTTAAAGGTGGTATCCCGTAGGGGAGTCGAACCCCTGTTACCGCCGTGAAAGGGCGGTGTCCTAGGCCTCTAGACGAACGGGACACAAGGTCTCTGCTCGCGGGAGGGCAGAGGGTTAACGGTGCTCTCAGTAACTCAAACCGTATCAATCTGTGTGAACACTCGACAACAA
>NZ_RJVQ01000175.1 GCF_003856525.1 Vibrio viridaestus | reverse complement strand
TAAGCAGGTATTTACGTAAACATGCAAATAATGAAAGAATAAATGAAGTGAGAATGGACGAATGTAACAATTGATTCGAGTTGATCATGTCGATCTTGATACTACCGACAAATATATTCAGTAATATAGAGTGCATGCGTGCATGTCATCGTCACTTGCTCTTACGTTGGCTCCTCGATTTTCTCCAGTCTCGTGACCTCGACCTTCCCATCTCAAGGTCACTTGCCACGACCTTGATATCTCGAGACCTCCTGGTCACGTGACCTCTACTCCTCAGCTCAAGGTCACTCCGCTCGACCTTGAATTGGCGGTCACTCCTGGTCACGTGACTCGGCCTTGTCCATCTGAAGGTCATTGGTCACGACCTTGA
>NZ_RJVQ01000174.1 GCF_003856525.1 Vibrio viridaestus | reverse complement strand
CTTTGGCGTTGCAGCAAGCGTTTCAGACGTGCTGTTGGTTGCACTGCTGAGCTGCACTATCCCCTTTCTCGTTGTGTCCGCATCCTCAAGCGCGACAGCTGAAGCTATATCTTCTGCACGTTTTGCCGAATTTTTTGCACGTATTGCCGCCGCTTCTGCCGCACTTTTGCTCTGCGATGCTGATACCGCACTTCCCGCAGCCTCTGTCGCCTTCGTGGATGCCGTTGACGCACTCCCCGCCGCCGCTGTTTTTGCGTCTGCCGCGGCAGAGGCGCTCCGTTCCGCTGCTGTTTCAGATGACCTGGCATTCGTCTCGGACGTTTTTGCCGCCCTGGCAGAATTTTCTGCCGCCGTTGCCGAGGAAGCTGCA
>NZ_RJVQ01000023.1 GCF_003856525.1 Vibrio viridaestus | reverse complement strand
GTCACTGGTGAAATCATGGCAAACCAAGTACCACCGGCACCAAACAGACCCCACCATACCGGTTCGTCAGAACGTTTTGGATGTTGATTAATCATGAAGGCCTCCCTAAACCAGCAGTAGTACGATGATGGAAATCACGGCAACCGCTGCCCACTGTGCACCGACCACCACTTTCTTGCTCAACAGTTTGCCTTTCACTCGGATTGGCATCACCTGTGGCATCATGCCAAAGAAGGTGTGAGCGTGGAAAAGGGCACCCAACAACGCYACGATGTTGATGGCAATYACCACCGGATTGGCCATAAACGCCAACCARCTTTCCCAAGCTTCAGGCCCTTTCACMAGCGCACCCAACCCAAAGGTCAGAAACAGTGTGAACAGGATTAGGGGCAATACGGTTCCTTCACGAACCATGTAAAAACGGTAGAATGGATTACTCTTCCACCAGGTACGTTTTACTTCTCTTACATAAGGCTTACGATGACTCATCTTATGCCTCCTGTGGTTTGAGCATGGCAATCACAAAGTCTTTAGACGACTCAATCTTGCCTTGGTTAACAGCGGACGCCGGGTCAACGTGTTTTGGACACACTTCAGAGCAGTAGCCCACGAAWGTACAGCCCCAAACRCCGTTTTCACCGTTGATTAAATCCATACGTTCGTCTTTACCGTTATCACGGGTATCGAGGTTGTAGCGGTGCGCTAATGTCAGCGCCGCCGGACCGACGAACTCAGGGTTCAGACCAAACTGAGGACACGCCGCGTAACACAGACCACAGTTGATGCAGCCYGCGAACTGTTTGTAGCGCGCCATCTCYTCTGGTGTTTGTAGGTTAGGGCCATCTTCCGGTTTGCGGTCGTTACCAATGATGTACGGTTTAATCGCTTCCAGACGCTCGATAAACGGAGTCATGTCCACAATCAGGTCTTTCTCGATAGGGAAGTTCGCTAGCGGCTCGATTTTTACCCCTTCAGGGTAATCACGCAGGAAGTTCTTACACGCGAGTTTTGGAATGCCACCAATCATCATGCCGCAAGAGCCACAAATCGCCATACGGCAAGACCAGCGAAACGACAGGTGTTTGTCCAGATTGTCTTTGATGTACATCAGTGCATCCAATACCGACATGGTCTCATTGAATGGCACTTCGTACGTTTGGAAGTACGGCTCTGCGTCTTTCTCTGGGTCATAACGCAGAATTTCCACTTTTTGCATACGTTGTGCAGTCATTATGCTTTCTCCTCTGCGCTCGCCGCTTTCGCCGCTTCTTCCGCCGCCGCTTTCTCAGCCGCTTCACCGTACAGACGGGCTTTCGGTTGTGACTTGGTTATCGTGACCGGACTGTAATCAATCGTTGGTGCCCCATTCGGGTTGTAATGCGCCAATGAGTGTTTCAGGTAGTTCACGTCATCACGTTCCTGACAGCCTTCGTCCAAACGTTGGTGTGCACCGCGGGATTCGCGACGGTTAATCGCAGAGTGGACCATCGCTTCAGCGACATCCAGACCGTAACCGACTTCAATCGCGTACAGAAGGTCAGTGTTGAACACATTGCCTTTGTCTTTGATGCTGATGTGTTTGTAACGCTCTTTTAGCTCAGCCAGTTTGTCAACCGTGGCCTGCATCAGGTCTTCCTGACGGTAGATACCACAACCGGCTTCCATGCTCTGACCCATTTCWGTSCGAATGTCMGCCCAGTTTTCATTGCCTTCCTGAGCCAGCAATCCRTCAATCATCGCCTGAACGTCTTTGACTTGAGCTTCGATAGTCGCATCGTCCCAGCCGTCAAAGGTGTTAGCGTGTTTYGCCGCACTTTCACCYGCAACGCGGCCCAGTACCACAAATTCGGCTAATGARTTTGAACCCAGACGGTTCGCACCGTGCAAACCAGAGGACGCACATTCACCGACCGCAAACAGACCTTTAATCTTGGTTTCACAGCTTGGGTCCACTTCAATCCCACCCATGGTGTAGTGCACGGTTGGACGAATWGGAATCGGCTCTTTCGCTGGGTCAACGTTAACGTACGCTTTCGCCAGCTCACAAATGAACGGTAAACGCTCTTCTAAGTACGCTTCGCCAAGGTGGCGTAAATCCAGGTGAACCACATCACCCAGTGGGTGTTTGATGGTGTTGCCTTTTTGTTGTTCATGCCAGAAGGCCTGAGACACTTTGTCACGAGGACCTAATTCCATGTATTTGTTCTTCGGTTGGCCAACCGGTGTTTCCGGTCCCAAACCGTAGTCTTGCAGGTAACGGTAGCCGTTTTTGTTCAGCATGATTCCGCCTTCACCACGACAACCTTCGGTCATCAGGATACCGGTGCCAGGCAGACCCGTTGGGTGATACTGCACAAACTCCATGTCACGCAAAGGCACGCCATGACGATACGCCATCGCCATCCCGTCACCGGTTACGATACCGCCGTTGGTGTTGCAGTGATAAACACGGCCTGCACCACCTGTTGCCAGTACAACAGACTTCGCTTTAATGACAACAAGCTCGCCTTCTGACATGTGAATTGCGATTAAGCCCTGAATCTCTCCGTTGTTAACCAGTAGGTCGACCACRAAATATTCATCAAAGCGTTTRATTTGAGGGTACTTCATCGATGTTTGGAACAACGTATGAAGCATATGGAAGCCGGTTTTATCAGCCGCAAACCAGGTGCGCTCGATTTTCATGCCACCAAAACGACGTACGTTGACTTCACCATTGTCCTTACGGCTCCACGGACAACCCCATTGTTCCATTTGGGTCATCTCGCGAGTGGCGTTTTCAACRAAATATTCAACGACGTTTTGTTCACACAGCCAGTCACCACCGCCTACAGTGTCATTAAAGTGATTATCAAGAGAATCTTCTTCTTTAATAACAGCCGCAGAACCACCTTCGGCAGCAACGGTATGCGAACGCATTGGATAGACTTTAGAAATCAGAGCGACTTCCATATCAGGATTTGCTTCAGCTGCTGCAATCGCAGAGCGAAGACCGCCGCCACCAGCACCTATGACCGCGATATCTGTGATATATGTTTGCACAGTATCCTCCAGTGAAA
>NZ_RJVQ01000173.1 GCF_003856525.1 Vibrio viridaestus | reverse complement strand
TAAGCAGGTATTTACGTAAACATGCAAATAATGAAAGAATAAATGAAGTGAGRATGGACGAATGTAACAATTGATTCGAGTTGATCATGTCGATCTTGATACTACCGACAAATATATTCAGTAATATAGAGTGCATGCGTGCATGTCATCGTCACTTGCTCTTACGTTGGCTCCTCGATTTTCTCCAGTCTCGTGACCTCGACCTTCCCATCTCAAGGTCACTTGCCACGACCTTGATATCTCGAGACCTCCTGGTCACGTGACCTCTACTCCTCAGCTCAAGGTCACTCCGCTCGACCTTGAATTGGCGGTCACTCCTGGTCACGTGACTCGGCCTTGTCCATCTGAAGGTCATTGGTCACGACCTTGG
>NZ_RJVQ01000172.1 GCF_003856525.1 Vibrio viridaestus | reverse complement strand
GTGTGACATTTTTAGGGTCGACCTTTTCTAACCCCGCCCCTTCTTGTGGGAAGGCAGCATCGCTGCAGATGCTGGTTGTCTGAGGGAAACACCTTACTGCTGTCACACCCCTCTACAGTCAGCAGTACGACTTCGCCCTCAGACCTTGAGTTGCTGCTTTTAGTCTTACCGTTCTCCAATCGACCTGCCTGGCATGGTAGAACCTACAGGAACATATGTTCCAGCCAATATATCTCGGTTGGGTCATCACGATAGGCAAGCCCGACCACCGCCTCAAGGTAGCAGCTTCGGTCGGGCTCAGAATCAGTAGCATTGATCCATAAGACACAATATATTAGGTAGAGTGGTTCACCTTGCTATTATTATATGAACATCAA
>NZ_RJVQ01000171.1 GCF_003856525.1 Vibrio viridaestus | reverse complement strand
GACTTCGGTGGCTTGAGCATGTTCTACGAATGTCGTCCCAGAGAATTCCACGTCGTGCATTATTTGCCGCCACTGGTACTGGTTGGAAAAAGCGGAGAGGTGGTCAGTGTATGACATGGTGTCGTGGTATGAAAGAAAGCTGCAAAGGACTGGCTTCTGTCGGTCCTTCACGACTCCCTGGTTGGGGTCTGAGAGATGGTGCTACACAGTGGCTAGAGACGTTATCAGATATGGCTCAGAATAGAAGCCAGTGGCGATCCTGCTGTAACCTTCTTTTACTTTCTTCATAAAAAGTGGTTGTGTCTCCTTTACCTGAAAGATTTCTTCTGATTGTACCTTTTCGTTTCCTCGTTACTACCACACTACCTTACACCAATCTCTTC
>NZ_RJVQ01000169.1 GCF_003856525.1 Vibrio viridaestus | reverse complement strand
AGTTTTGTTGATGTTATTCCGAGAATTAGCAAACCGTAACGAAGATGTTCTTGGCAACCATCTTTTGATGGGAGTCCGGCTGTTCGAAAGCCGGCCAAGGGTGATGAACGAAATGTGAACCCTTGTCTCGCCTAGGTTGGATGGGCGTGCTTCGTTGGAAAGCATGGATCCGCCTAGGCTGTCCCGAGTGTGAGCGAGGTGTGAGTGTCGCCCATGGGCATCGACACCTTGCGGCTAGGAACTGGAACGAGACGGGTAGCAAAGATTTCGAGTAGCACTTCATACTACCGTGGGTTTTTTAAACCTTCCTAGTTTTGTTGATGTTATTCCGAGAATTAGCAAACCGTAACGAAGATGTTCTTGGCAACCATCTTTTGATGGGAG
>NZ_RJVQ01000022.1 GCF_003856525.1 Vibrio viridaestus | reverse complement strand
GCACAAAAAGTCGACGTGAAAAAAGCGTAAGACAACCAACCAAACTATTAAGATAAGGAGAAAGACTATGTGGGGTGCATTCGCGTACAGCGCATTTTATCTAAAAAGTGATTATGACCTGGCCGGTAACAAAGTCGGTTCATCTAAAAAGAAAGAGAGTAAAAAGTAAGACGCCAGTCAGGCCACTGAGTCGGGGCCAAGCAAGAGCCGAGTGATAGTCACTCATCATCAGACTCACCTATCACCATCAGAGTATCGGACAACTCAATCGCACAACAAAAGAATCGTCCGGTATTTATTCCTAACTAAAGAATTTGTTTTAGGATTCGATCTGCTTTGATCCGTAAGATCTTCTTAACCAAGCGTTGTACTGCCTGAGGGTAATCTTCAAGGGGTTCAATTTGTTTGTAAGTACACACCAATTGTGTGTGTTGAAGGATGCAACTAAACTCCTGCTCAAATTTATCAACCAGATGTTGCTGCTTATCTTGGATTAGCAAACCATTTTCAAGATCTAGCTTCCAAGCCCTCGGATTAAGGTTATTCCCTGTAAGTAACATGTACTTTTTATCAACCCAAATACCTTTTAAGTGAAAGCTATTGTCATCGTGTTTCCACAAATGAATGGAAAGCTGACGACTGGCTATTTTAGCTTCATTTAATTTTGCAAAACGTCGTAGGTTGAGCTCATACAGATAAGGTAAACCACCGATCGTTTTAAACGGTTGGCTAGGTGGGATGTAAAAGTCATTGGCAGTTTTATCACCAACAATAATATGAACTTTTACTCCTCTTCTTAATGCCTTTTTAACTTGAGAGGAAACACTTTTTGGAAAGTTAAAATAGGGTGTGCAAATGAAGATTTCTTCTTTTGCCTGAGCAATTAAATGAACAATATGCTTATTAAGTCGGTTACGTCTTTTCCCAAGTCCTACCATTGGCGTCACTGCGACTTCATTGTCACTAACAGCCTCTGGTATAAACTGATAGCTAGCTTGAGCTAATGCATTTCGAAACTGACGTATTATGGGTTTCAACTCTTTCGTCGTTGGGCGATCGTTATCGGTCAGATCGTTGACAGCTGAATGTGAAAGAATGGCGTTATTAATAAACTCAACCATAGAGTCAGCGAGCGTTTTATTTTCCAACACGTGGTATCTGTCATAGCGATAACGTTCTTTAAAGTTCAAATAAACATTATTCAGGCTCGCTCCACTATAGATAACTTTGTCATCAATAATGAATCCCTTTAAGTGTAATACACCAAATACTTCTCTACCGCGAACAGGAATACCGTGAACAGCGATCTTATGATCGTATTTATTGGCGAACTCTTGATACATTGCGGAGTTACCTTGCGATTTCTCTGCACCAATAAGTCCTCGTTGGGCTCTGTGCCAGTCGACACAAACCTGAATATCAAGCCCAGGGTTTCTCTGCTTTGCTTCGTATAATTCTGTCAGGATTTCTCTACCTGCTTCATCTGCTTCGAGATACAGCGCAACGATATATATTCGCTTACTGGCTTTTCTAATCGATTCAATGAGATATTCTCGATATTGTTCTGCTGAATACAGTGCTTCGAAGTGATCTGGCTTGAGCGCAACGGTAGGTAGTAGTTCGAACGGATTTCTACGAGCGATCATGTTTAGTGTAATACCTTAATTTCTTGCAAAGTTGCGAATGACTGATACTAACAAATTCAGCTTTGTAAAAGCTACTCAAGCTAAGGAAATATGTTGTATTTCTACAAATATTGCATAGCAATGAGTGATTTTCCACTATTTGTATAACGTTGATACAATTGACTAAGAGTGGGAGGAAGTAAGTCATTACTAATTGTATGGAAACCAGCCCGATGATAAAAATGTTCGAGGTGGCAGTAAGAGAAGCAGTATACATCAGGTGTTAAATATTTCTGCTTTTTACAGTAGTTGAGCAAGGCTGAACCAATACCACGTCCCCTTTTTTTGTCCATAACGGCCATGCCTGTCAGCAGACAGAGTGTATCTACTTGCCTGAATCTAACAACAGCCACGATATTATGGGCCATAGTATCGCGAGCTATGATGATAATTTCGTCACGCTTGGGTTTTGTCGATGGATAATACTGCTTGTAAAAACGCTGGATTAACGGCAGTTTTAAGGGATCTAATTGTTCAAATTCTAATTTTTCCATTAGCCAGTCTTTTCTGTTGTAGAATGCGGTTAGTGTATTTGAAGTAAAGAATCGTATGCAAATATATAAAAACGCGAGTTTAAAGCCTTATCACACATTCGCAGTAGAACAAACTGCCGACGTAGTTGTAGAAGTGAGCAGTATTGATGATATCAAGCATGTCTATCAAGAAAGGGCTTGGGAAAAACTACCAAAATTAATTCTTGGTAAAGGCAGTAACGTCCTCTTTACCGAGCATTTTAATGGTGTTGTTATCATTAATCGACTACTGGGATTAGAGATTGAAGAACACCAGAATGACGTTCATCTGCATGTAAGTGGTGGTGAGGATTGGCCATCATTTGTGGAGTACATTGTCAATCAAGGCATTACGGGACTAGAAAATCTGGCGCTAATTCCTGGTTGTGTAGGTAGTGCTCCGGTACAAAATATTGGAGCTTATGGTGTTGAGTTAAAAGATGTCTGTTCCTATGTTGAATACCTCGATCTGAATACATTCGAATGTTCTCGCATAACTGCCGAGGAGTGTCAATTTGGATATAGAGATTCTATTTTTAAACATACTCTAAAAGAGCAGGCCTTTGTTACCAAAGTAGGTTTTTGCCTTTCGAAAAGCAAAGCCCTGGTTCTTGGTTATGGGCCGCTACAAACACTTGATTCCAACAGTTCAAGTAAAGATATCTACGATATCATTTGCAAAATTCGTCAGGAAAAATTACCGGATCCGAATGTGACTGGTAACGCTGGTAGTTTTTTTAAAAATCCGATTATTCCAGCGGATCAGTTTGATGACCTAAAAGTACGATATCCGGGTATTGTGTCTTACCCTGGGAACAATGGTATCAAAGTTGCTGCCGGATGGTTGATAGATCAGTGTGGTTTAAAAGGTATTTGTGTTAACGGTGCATGTGTTCATGAAAATCAAGCTTTAGTACTGATAAATGCCCATAACGCTACTTCTCAAGATGTGATTCAACTTGCGAAATTAGTGAAGAGTCGTGTGTTTGAAGAATACGGTATTTCTTTAGAGCATGAGGTGCGTTTTATTGGCGCGGCAAATGAAGTCTTTTTACAAAATTTTATGGATTAAGTAAGTGAAAGATCACAGTGTTAAAATTGCTTTACTGAAAGCGCTCTCTGATGGCTCTTTTTATTCGGGAGAAGCGCTAGGTGCTTCATTAAGTATTTCTCGGGCTGCTATCAGTAAGCATATAAAAGGAATACAAGAGTGGGGCGTTGATATCTTTCGTATTCAGGGGAAAGGCTATCAATTGGCTCAACCTATGAATTTGTTGGATAAAGACTTTCTCGAATCTCACATATCCACGCCATTTTACTTACATCCTGTTATCGACTCGACTAACCAGTATTTAATGGAACGAACCAATGAATTGAGTTCAGGCACCGTTTGTTTGGCAGAATATCAGGAGCAGGGAAGAGGTCGACGAGGCCGACAATGGTACTCTCCTTTTGGGGCGAATCTATACATGTCTATGTATTGGAATCTCGAAGCAGGTATAGCCGGAGCTATGGGACTGAGTCTAGTCGTCGGAATTGCCGTTATTGATGCGCTAGATGAACTAGGTATATCAGGAGTAAAGCTCAAGTGGCCTAATGATCTGTATTTCAATGATAAAAAGCTCGCCGGCATTCTGGTAGAAATGTCAGGACAGGCAGGAGGTGCAGCTCATCTTATCATTGGAATGGGGATGAATCTAACAATGCAACGTGACCAAAACAGCCCAATAGATCAGCCTTGGACATCAATAAAAGAAGTTCTAGGCGGAGACTCCGTAGATAGAAACAAATTAGCTGCGAAGATTATCCATCATTGGCACAAGGTACTAAATGACTATGAAGCGCAAGGGATGTCAGCATTTGTTGCTCGGTGGAACAAACTTGATAACTTTATCGATCGCCCGGTTAAACTTATTATGGGAAGTCAAGAAATAACGGGGATTGATAAGGGTATTGACTCTCGTGGTGCCATTATACTTGAGACAGAATCGGGTATTGAATCTTATATCGGTGGTGAGATATCACTCCGTAAAAACGACTAATATCACGTTATTTGCGTAACAGAATCTCTTCAACTGTATGGTTTGCGCCCTTGGTCAAAATCAATTGGGCGCGGCCACGAGTTGGTAATATATTTTGGCGAAGATTCTTACCGTTGATGGCGTGCCAAATGTTCTGTGCCTTAGAGATTGATTGCTCTTCAGTTAGATCCGTATAGTGGCTAAAGTAAGAGCCTGGTTGTTTAAATGCACTGTCTCTGAATTTCATGAAACGCTCGATATACCACTTTTCAATTAGTTGTGGCGGAGCATCAACAAAGATAGAAAAGTCGAGAAAATCAGAAATGAATACGCGGTGAGGCGCATGAGGATAGTCCATCCCACTTTGCAGAACGTTTAGCCCTTCGATTATGAGGATATCTGGTACGTCGACCACTTTGATTTCGTCGGTGATGTTGTACGTAATATGTGAATAAATCGGTGCTGCCACATTGGGTTTGCAAGCTTTTACATCAGAAACAAACTCAACTAATCTTTTTATATCATAGGACTCAGGGAATCCTTTCTTATGCATTATTCCTTTTTCCAGAAGGATATCGTTTGGATAGAGGAAACCATCAGTTGTAATCAATTCGACATTCGTATGATTACCCCAGCGCGCAAGTAGGGCTCGTAAGATACGGGCGGTAGTACTTTTGCCAACTGCGACACTTCCTGCTATACCAATAATGAATGGCGGAGAAATTTCATCATTCCCGAGAAATTCATGCAGAACTGAGTTCCTACTTTGGCGTGCAGCTACATAGAGGTTCAATAGACGAGCAAGCGGTAGATAAATCTCTACTGCTTCTTTCATCGTCAGGTTTTCGTTGATCCCTTGTAGCTCTAGCAGATCTTCTTCTGACAAAGTCATTGGAACACTGTCGCGCAGGTGGGACCATTGTTCTCTGGAAAATGAAAGGAATGGGCTCATCTTCGTACTCTGGAATTAAGGAATAGAGAGCAAAATACCTCAAGGAGCAGATAAAGCAACCGAGAAGTTAGTTTTCGCATTGCTTTACAACAAAAATTGATGCAAAAAGCAACGATTAAACAAAAAGATGAATATTTTAGTAATTTTTTTGCTTTAAGGGTTGCAAGCCAATAAATCATTCAATAGAATGCGCCCCACTTGTGCCGACTTAGCTCAGTAGGTAGAGCAACTGACTTGTAATCAGTAGGTCACCAGTTCGATTCCGGTAGTCGGCACCATTTTCTCCTAAATGAGAGAAAATGCTTAAAGTTTTGGAGGGGTTCCCGAGTGGCCAAAGGGAGCAGACTGTAAATCTGCCGGCTCCGCCTTCGATGGTTCGAATCCGTCCCCCTCCACCATATTCTTAAGGAAATAGCTCTCAGAGTTACGTGTGCGGGCATCGTATAATGGCTATTACCTCAGCCTTCCAAGCTGATGATGCGGGTTCGATTCCCGCTGCCCGCTCCAATCTTTCGAGTGCTGATATAGCTCAGTCGGTAGAGCGCATCCTTGGTAAGGATGAGGTCCCCAGTTCGATTCTGGGTATCAGCACCACTCTAAGCAAATTTTTCCTTTTGATATATACTTTATTACCAATAAACTTTGGTTGCGTGGTCATTTTTGCCACCTTAATCCGTACCTAGAGGGACAACTCATGTCTAAAGAAAAATTTGAACGTACGAAACCGCACGTAAACGTTGGTACTATCGGCCACGTTGACCACGGTAAAACAACTCTAACAGCAGCTATCTGTACAGTACTATCTAAAACTTACGGTGGTGCAGCTCGTGACTTCGCATCTAT
>NZ_RJVQ01000168.1 GCF_003856525.1 Vibrio viridaestus | reverse complement strand
CGTTAAAAATAACTTCCTCAGCAGTTAATCCTGCCGAAATGGAAGTAAGCATATCTCTGTAATAAGGAAATAAATGGTCGGTTTCCTTATTGAATGTCTGACCTATTGCCAGTTGAATTCCATCATGACCAGCATAAGGAGCATGATAGGACCAACCTATTGCTTGCTTGAGATAGTTTGGTGCTTTCTCATCCAAAGCTCTACCTAATGTCATCAGATGATACCAACGACTAAGTAATTCCTTAGATGTGCTTTTAATACTATATTTTTTGTTTTCTGTCATTTTGATCTTGTTTTCTTGCTCTTTTGATTCTAATTCCAATGTTTCCATATTTAAATAGATCTGTTGATATCAAATTCTTCCAGGTAATCTGCTATTTTTCTCAAG
>NZ_RJVQ01000166.1 GCF_003856525.1 Vibrio viridaestus | reverse complement strand
GTGGCAATATACCACTCCACAATCATCTCTCCATCCAACGACTACACGTCCACTGTCCACTACCACACGTCAATTCCACCACACTCCATTCGAATTTACACTATACATATACACCACTGTGTCAAACACTCTCTTCACACATTCCACACGTCCTAACTCACGCACTCACTCCCTGATCACCTCATTCTCACCCACAACACATTTGACGCGTTGAATTGATCAACTGTCAGACTCGAAATTCCACTATGTTGTTTGACAACGCAGTTGGCGAATACCAACCAATTCTCCGTGCAAACACGCTCCTCAATCATCACCGAACTGATCGCACTATGTGGACATAGGGAACAAGACACACGAGTGCAATTCATCACCAGAATATTGCCAACAAGG
>NZ_RJVQ01000165.1 GCF_003856525.1 Vibrio viridaestus | reverse complement strand
AACGTGCGTAATTGCTTGACGGTGGTCGGTTCTGGGTAATCCAGAATGGCCGCCACTTTGGTTCTAAGGGGTCGGATACCTTGAGCATCGATAGTGTGTCCCAGAAAGTCTAACGAGTCGGTTCCGAATTGGCATTTCTGAACGTTTACAGTAATGCCATGTTTTTGAAGTCGTTCGAAAACAAGATCCAGATGCTTGAGATGTGTTTCTCTGTCCGGACTTGCGATTAGACAGTCATCAACATACGCGTGTACGAAGTTGAGACCTCGAAAAACGTCGTCTATGAATCTTTGGAATGTTTGAGCAGCATTCCTTAGACCGAAAGGCATTCGCAAAAATTCATAGAGTCCGAAAGGATTTATGATAGCTGTTTTCGGTATGTCGTCAGTAGCC
>NZ_RJVQ01000164.1 GCF_003856525.1 Vibrio viridaestus | reverse complement strand
GACAGAACCTGAAATAACAACTCCTGCAGAATTGATGACAAGTGACACGTCAGTGGAGCCTAAACCTATCGAGGGTATGTTAAACCTTATTTAATCAGCATCGAATATTTCCGCACTTGAATATATCACTTCTGTTTCATCATATTATAAATTCCAAGTGTAATTTTATTTAGCCATTTCACGATATCCAGTATTGTTTCTCAGTTGACGCTTCCCTTGCAATTATTAATTACACGTCGGTGTGCTGTTGGATATTCCAAATGATTGAGCACTCAATTCGAACTACTACAGAAGACTTTACTTACTTCAAATTTACAGATGTGACAGAACCTGAAATAACAACTCCTGCAGAATTGATGACAAGTGACACGTCAGTGGAGCCTAAAGCTATCGAGG
>NZ_RJVQ01000163.1 GCF_003856525.1 Vibrio viridaestus | reverse complement strand
TTTCTATAGACGCTTCATACCGAGATGCGCATTACTTATGAAACCTCTGACCGACCAACTTCGTGGARATGCGARATCCATTAATTTRGACGACACCGCACGAAAAGCATTCTCCACAGTTAAGGAACTGATYGCTAAAGCAACRATGCTYGCACAYCAGGACACCCGAGCACCCATTAGCATCGCAGTAGACGCATCCGACTCRGCAATCGGAGGAGTCTTACAACAATGGGTTAACAACTCCTGGCAACCCTTGRCMTTTTTCTCTAGAAGGTTGCTAGACACCGAATCGAGGTACAGCACATTCGGTAGGGAACTCCTAGCTATGTATTGTGCTGTACGGCATTTCCAGCACTATATCGAAGGCCGTGAATTCACTCTTTTCACGGACCATAAACC
>NZ_RJVQ01000162.1 GCF_003856525.1 Vibrio viridaestus | reverse complement strand
CTAACAAATCGACACGATTTAGATCTATTGGGATTAGATTGGATTGCACATGTTGATACTTTGAACAAATTATTAGATTAGGTATGTTCTCAAAATGTTTCCTATGAGTCTATCCAAATCCCTAATGATATTTCTAAATCAAATGYCTCCGACGAATCATCCTCTCTGGATATTAAYGAATTAAATRCTYCTGATGAAACATGTTCTTATGATCTTTCTGAATCAAACAATTCRAATGTTATGTGTTCTCACCATGTCAAATCTAATACCGCCGATTYAKTRCCTTCTCATAAAATTTCCAAATCGAAKACTTCAGACAAAGTATGCGCTRGTGAAACTKCGGARTCTCATRTACTTCGTYCTRATGTTATRTCTACATCAAAGTCTTCTGTTTCCTCT
>NZ_RJVQ01000021.1 GCF_003856525.1 Vibrio viridaestus | reverse complement strand
GATAGATAATGCGCACTACGGAATAGAAATTTAACATTTAGACATTTTTGTTCGTTGTCAATCTCTCAAACCTCCACAAATCAACATCTTACGAATCTTTACTTAAGAATTTCTTAAAACTGCCGCGCTAATGTGCCTCTGTGCGTTGTTTTATACGGTATTGGTTGTACTCCGTGTTGATGCACAATCGTGAAAAAGCCCTGTAAACCGCCGCACATTGCGAAAAATAAATTAAAAAAATGTGAGGTACATCACTAATGTTATACACGTCTTTCAAGAAATTATACTGGCGAGAATTTGATTCTATCAAGCAAGGCGCGGAATATTTCCACGTCAAACCGCGAACTATTGAACGTTGGCTCTCTGGTGCGGCTAACATCAATCCCATGGCTGAAAAGCTACTCGTGATTAAAGCGCTTGGCTACCTGCCTAATGATGTCCGATGGTCTGGTTTTCGTATTGACGAGGAACGCGGTATATTCATTACCCGCGACGGTCGAGAGTTCTCACCTAAAGAACTCGACGCCTTTGCACTGTGGAAAGATGAATATCAGCGCTTTATTGAGAAATACGGACATTTAGAGCGCGCACCGATTTATCCTGCTCATGACAATGTGCTGCCGTTTCGCGGTGGTCGCCGTGCCAAGGCAGCACAATGGATACCCTCAAGGGATAACTTTGGTAAACCTAAAATTCGATTTAAAAAATAGCGACGTTGTTAAAGTGTTTCCGAAACTGAACTTGGAGTTATAACTTTTTTAAGGGCCTCGGGTTGAGCGTAAGCATTTATAGTCAATTTGAGGTTACTTTTGCTAAATTCACTATTAGCTTGCCAACCGTGATTTAACAATTGTTGAGTGATATAGACACCAATTGTACTACTTAAAGATGAGCACTCATCTGAAATTATAATTTCGAATTCGAAGCATTCACCTTTCTCGACTAGCTCTTTGTTGATACGTTCTATATTGGTGTTAATATCTTGTTTAATTCTTGGGGCTTTTGCTTTTAATGCTTCTTGTGTTGTTACGATGTTTAACGTTTTCATATATGCCTCTATCAATAGTTACTAATATTAAGAAACTACAATGATATGCACCAAGACGGATAAACTCAAGTACCAGATTTACTGGCTCTAAAGCAAAGAAACCTCACAATTATTGCGAGGTTTTTCAGTCTTTTATATTACTTTTTCTTTGCTTTGATAATGCGTCCACCTTTTGCATAGCGGAAACCTTTTTTCAATTTGCCTTTACCTTTGGTTGCGGCTTTCTTGCTTACTGTCATGGTCTTAACCTCGTTTCAGTTGTTTGATGGCCACCGCAGCGACAATTGACACAAACGCAATTGCAATTAGCGTTCGTTCGGATACGTCAATCGTAATTTGCAGTGGTTCCGGTGTGTTTACGTTTAGCCCGTATTGAGTTGGTATACTCATCATTAAGCCTCAAGTTTGATTAAGCGCTTTTCGTGGTTGAACCACATTAAAAACGGAATCAATAGCGACGGCGGAAAGCCAATACTAGTTAGATACTGCAATGCGTCCGTCATTCGCTTTGTCCTCGTCGCGTAGCGTGTCATGTAAGCCAGTGACCGCACCAATCAGCGCCAGAACGCCACCCAATAAACCGCCCGTTGCGACTTCACCCGCGACATATCCCGCCGTAACGGCTAAGGTGGATAAGCCTTTCCAAGTGGACGGCTGCTTTAATCGCTTTCCCACGGTAGTTAATACTTTACTCATAACATTTCCTTAGTAATTTCTACGTTAATCAATGACCGATATTGTTGTTTCATCGGTGCGTATCGGTTGCCGAATAACTCAATTAAGAGCGGCTTGTATTGGTCGATTTTCCAGAGTGTGTCCCTTGCATCCACTGTCAGCGTGTAATCGCTGTTCAGGTAAAAATCCCGAATCATCAGCGGCGCAAACTCGATAGGCTCCCAACCATTTAGGCTCGCGGTTAAATAACTGAGCGCTTCCCCTGCTCCTTTGGTCGCTTCGGCTGCCACTTGGTTAGCCGAATCAAGCAAGGAACGCACGCCCAAATAGGCGAGCATTCCCACACCCAGATAAAGCGCGATTTTGTTCATGTCCACGTTAGGGACGTTGAATTTAGGCGCTTGCAATACCATCACTAATCACCTTATCGGAATACGGTTGAATCCCGTTTTCATGCTTGATAATGACTTTAATCAGTGCGGGATATTGCGCGAGAACCAAAGGCGTATCTACCGACACACCCAGAACGGACGCCACATGATTGATATAGCTTTGCGTATCGTTTTCACTCGTTGGAGCCCAACGGTTAATAATGCCTTTCACCGTATTCAGCCCGTACTTATTGCGGTACGTTAAAAGCACGCGATACATGGCGCGGATACCATGCGCGGCGGTGTCAAAAATGACATAACCCGCGTTATCCTGGCTAACTTCGCCAACCCACGAAAAAGAGGCTTTTCGAATGTTACCAGGGTTATTGTTTCTAATTCCTCTTGGCATAATTACCCCCGATTCCTTATACAGTAGCGCTGCTATCGTCACTATCAGCACTATCAGCAATGGCTTGTTGTTCTGCGTCATAATCTAAAACCTGTTGATGCGTGGTCTCGAGCCATGCGTAATGCGCGTCATAATCCGCTTGGGTTAAGTCCACATTGACGCGGTTGTCCAGATATTCAACGTGACCTAAGCCCAGAGTGGTATCGAAGTGAACCGCCCATTCGCCGTTTGTCATGTGATAGCCGCCGATTTTCCGCGCGTCAGCGGGTACACCGTCTTTCAAAATGATTTGGTCTTGCGTGACTGCGATAATTTTCATAAATCCCCAGTTATTTAATTTTCATAATAAAGTAGACCGCGATTGACGGTTGATAGACCGTTACCGTTCCCATTGTGATGCTGTGACCATGAGCATCACTGCCACCTGTTGAACCTGTGTTTTTTGTAAATGCAGACCCAACGTTTGTGAAACCAACGGGTTTTGTTCCGCCATTCCCACTCGCGACGTTAAAATTACGAGTATGAGTGTGACTTGGCATTTGAGATTGTGACAACGTAGTAACACCAATCGACGCCGAAGGTCTGTAGCGGTCTTGTCCAAACTTTTCATTTTGAGCAAACAAGTTACCCGCACCGACAGGCGCGTTATCCACTAAATCCGGCGTCCCGTTCGTCCCGTCGCACAACTGCCAGTTTTTCGGGATATCAGCAAGCGGCCTTGTCCAAATGCGAATATCACCGACTTTCCATCGACCGCCATGCAATCTCGCCATTAGTTGAACTCCTCTAAAATGCGGATATCTTGAGCCGTTTCGCTAATCACCCAAATTTCGCCCTGAGTTTCTAGCGTGATTGACTCATCAACGGGCATTCCCTCGGCGGTCGTGACTCCAGAGCCACCGATATAAAACGGCTCGTCTGCCTGAATTAACGCGCTGCGTCTTCCCGTTTGTGCGGGTAGAATCTGTTTGGCTGTTTCCACTTCAACGCTGACAACGGATGCAGCGATACTATTTGAACCCGCGAGCGTGGTCGTGTTTTGGCTGTCTTGGGTTAACTGTCCCAGACCTGACCAGACAAAGATTTGCTGAGAAATCGCGGACGTCATACGCACGTTTTTGTATTTCTGGTCAAAACGTACACCCTGACCGGACGACAAGCCCGTTTCGTATAGGTCGCCATTTTCGAGCATAAACTCAACGGCGATTTCGCCAGAGGCTTGCATCACTTTGAAATACAAGCCAGATAGCGCGACCGTCTTTGAAATGGAATCAACGAAAATTGATTTCTTTGACATTACAATTTACCTCTTACCGCGACTGCTACAGCGATAGCCACTGCGCCAAACATGAAATATTTCGTCATTTCCTGAGCGGTTCCCGCATCCGAATTGAGTGACAGATTTTTCATGATATCCATAGCGTCAGTGGTCGCTTGTTGAGCGTTGACCAGAGCCTTAGTCCCTAAATCGCTGCTCGCATCAATCGCGTACTTGCTGACGTCAGTATTCGCGGCGACCATCGTCTTAGCCATTGAGGTGACATTCGAATTTGCGTCAGTCATAGCAGCAAGCGCCGCCTTAACTGAGCCGCCATCCGTCACATTCACTTTGACGCTTGAGTTTTCCACCCCCGCCAATACATAACCGTTGTTATCACCATCAATCCCAACGCTGCCCGAGGTGGTTTTGTAGTTGGTTGTGGTGCTATTTGAGCTACTCGATTTACCGCCCATTGATAACCATCCTTAAAACATATTCACCGTTTACGAACGCTTGCTTAAATGGGTAGCCCAAACGGTTAAGATAACGACATTCACCGCGCCGCTTTGTGTGACAACGTAATGTTTTTGCGCCTATGCGCTTTGCCACGGATAAGACGTGCGGAGCCACTAACGCGAGTGAGTGACGACCAGAGAAACCGACAATGACCAATTCATCCTGTTCAGGCCGAATCAGTAGCGCCGCACCCTCACAAATAAACGTAAACTCATTGCCTAAACGAACTTGGCGTTTTGCCTCTTGGTGGTAGTCACCTAATGCGGGAATGAGCGCCTTTTCGACGCTATCCCAGTGACACGGTTTGAACTTATTTGCGCTTAATAACGACATACGCCACCGCCATGATTGCTACTGCGTAGAGAATCGTATTCGTATCAATACCGTTCCCCATATTCACCCCTGCGTTTAGCGTGAGTGAACCCGCGTATGTGCCTTGTGTGGCGCTTGATGGTCCCGCATTACCGCCAGTAAGCTGTTTTATGCCATCAAGTGCAGCCGACATAGGATTGGTGCTTGCTGCGCCTTGGCTCGCCAGTGCTGCCAGTTCATCCATGCAAGCCCCCTATTTTTTGATAAGCAGTACAAGCCCGACCGCACCCGCGACACCTAAACCAATGAGCATAGGCGTAGACATACCCGCAATCGTACCGCTTGCGGCGGCTTGGGTTGCAGGGTCATTTTGTACCTGTGCTGTGGTGGTCGGTGTGTTGAGCATGGCTGCTTGGTTCGTGCCGTTCGCATCGTTTTGCTGACGAATGTTTTCGTAAGATAGCCATGTATTGGCTACCTTTTCGAATGCACCGCCATCACTAAAGAAATTCTCCATTAGTGAAGCCATTTCGCCCCCTTACGCGTTCGCGTTGTACTCTTCTAGGTACTCGACAACGATGTCCATTGAGCCCGCCGCGCTAAGCGTTGGTTTCAAACGGAAATCTTGCACACCTGAGAGCTGAATCGCTTGCACGAAATCGCCCTCAAGTAAGAAATCGAGCGTCATCTTGTCGGTGCTTTGTGGCGCGCGTCCGTGGTCTTGCTGCATTTTAGCGGCGGCGTCTTTGGTCATTTCCCAAACGATGCCATCGTCAATTTGTAGCGAGCATTTTGTGATGTCAGGCGAATAGATATGAATCGCCGCGATTGCTGCGTTTGAGCGTAGCGGGATGTTATCAATTTCAACTTCACCAGATACCGCACTGGAGTGTTTAAACTCGTGAATGCGTGTGATGTAACCCATTGGCGCGGTCGCGCTTCGCACTGAGGTTGCTTTGAGAACCGGAGCCGTTGCGCCTGAATCAATATCAATCAGCAAAGACATGGTTTGCACGTCGCTTGTGCCCAGAGCAAATACGCGGCGTTGGTTGATTTCTTCTAGCTCGGTACGAGTGAAGAAAATCGGCAAAATAGACGCTGTGGCATCACCGCGACCATAGTGTTTGTTTTCCGCGTTTAGGCGGTTTCCGTCCGTCCATTTCTTAATAGGTTTGCCGTCCACTTCAATGCGGATATTCTTCATTTGCGCCAGTGTGACACCTGCGAAATTCAGATACAGCATGTGATAAGTCAAACCTAAAGGGAGTTGAAGCGTCGCTGTTGAGCCCGCTTGAACGTTTGAAAATGAGGGACAATCTCGCGTCATACGTGACATGGTAACGCCCCCTTACGAATTAGGATTTACGATGTTTTTCACGAATGCAACGCGGTTAGCGATTGCCATTGATGCCAATGAAATGACAAATAGTGGTAGGTATTTTTTAACCATTTTGTAGACTCTCTTTGTTGACGTCTTCACGACGTGGATAAGGCGGGGACGTCATCACGACGTGCCCTATAAATTCGATTGATAAACTAGGGATTTACTTTGTATTTATCAAATCGGTGCCATTTCCATATGTAACGTTACCTTACGTTACGTAGGAAAAAGTTAGTTTTCTTTTGTGACACACATCACGCTTTAAAGGTCATCGTTAACGGGCTGTTCCAGTCCTTACGTAACGTTACGTAACGTTGTTTTTTACCCGCAATCAATTGACCTGTTCGGCGGTCGAGTTCGATGTATTCAAGCTCGCCAAGTTGCGACAACATTTCTTTAGGTACGCGCATATTGTTTGCCACGCGAGCGATATCGCCCTCACCATCGAGCCGCCCCGCTCGTATTTTGGCAACCTGAGTAAAGACGGTTTTATCCGCTTCGGCGGGTCGCTGCGTAACAGGGAACACGGTTACACCGCGCTTACGTCCACGGCGTAGCACTTTGCCCCAACCGCCCACGGCTTTTGCAGGCGTGGTCACGTCTGCGATTTCTTCTGCTACATAGGCACAATTACCCCAGACAAACGCGGCAAGGGAAACGAAATCGAATTGTTTCTCGACGAGCTTCGGCGTGAGTGAGTTAGGCACATAGCGAATAATCGCGTCTTGCTCGGATTCAATGAGCGCCATCAGTTCACTAGGCGTTTGCACCTTGATAACATTCGGGACTTCCCCGTATTCGTCATCAGCGTCCCATATCAGCACACGGCGCAATGCTTTGATTAATTCCTTAACGTGGTAGCTTTTCCCGCTCCCTGACGCCCCTATCACGTATTTATGCTCGCACCTGAGCGTGGTATCAACTTTGCTCATCGTCTGCCCCCTGCTCGATTATTTTCCCCCGTGGCGGGACTCCGGTCGCCGCTCGCGCTGAAATCGCGGTTAGGGCAATCATGCCCAGCATAACTTCGGGTCCGGCTTTTTCGGCAATGTTTGGGAAATGCTTGTCGATAATCATGCGGGTAAGCTCTGCCATGGGCATAAGCTCGGCGTCGCGGTCGAGCGCTTGCCAGTTCGGGAACGCCATTGTCCAAGCGGAATTGACACCCATAGCCACCATTTGGGTATATTGGGTATCGGCAATATCCATACTGGCGCTATTGATGTCTTGTTGTCGCTCATTCTCTTTTGCTTCGGCTTGTTCTTCTGGCGTTGGCGGTAATTCAATTTGTTCATCAATCTCACTCCCAAGGATGGCAAGTTGACGGACTTCGGCGCTAATCCCCTGTTCATTCATCATCTGCCCCCCAGTTCGCCAATCTTTCTAAAAAAGACGGCTCATTGGCTGTGGTTTCGTGCTCATCGACCTGCGTGTCGAAATCATCATTGCCCTGCGCTTTCGCGTCGGATGATTCATCACTGACCATATGCTCGCGCATCCACTTTTGACCGCTTGGCGTTCGTGGCGTAATCAATCCCGCCTCACCTGAATAGTAAAGTTTGCCGTTTTTGTCTTTGCGCACGTCTGCCAAGTCGCCGCAAATGGGACAAATGACCGTGCCGATAGATGGATTCGCCATGATTACCCCCGTTTTTCAAGTTGAGAAACAACGAAGTCGAGCAAAGGCAAAAGCTCTGCCATGCCCTTTTTGGCGGCGTCTGCCGCAATCATAGGATTAAACGTTTTTAGAGCGCGTTCGTGTTGTTCGCGTACGTTGACAAGGGACGCTTTCGCGCCCTCAATAGTGGTGATTTGCATAAGTTGTCCTCTCGACAAGTTATTTTGTTGTGTAGTGTCTCTGTCTCCCGACAGTAACAAGTTTGTTTATGCGGCTTTGTCGTTCTCGTCTGGCGAGTTCACAAAGTCTCTAAGCCTGTTTAACTCGTCTTTCAACGATTTAACCTTGGCGTCAATCTCATTCAGCCTTTCGTTTTGGCTCTTGAATAGCGTTTTCACTCCCTGCCACATCAAACGCGCCCATGATTTGGGTTTGTTACGTGCAATCTCTTTGTCGATTTCGTTAATTAAGCCTTTCATACTCTACCCAGTGTTTACGGCACTTTTCCACCGCCAGTGCGATTTCGTCGTAATCTGGCGTTGGTGTGATGTGCTCTTGTGTTAGCTGACTGCGCCAATCGGCGCGCTTATATTGAAACTGTTCATACTCATTGCGGTACTTAACGACCGCATTGTCGCGTAGTTCGCTCATGTCGCCGCCAATAGCCCAACGGTCGCGAGTTTCCCCGTTTTTCTCTTCTGTGAAATGGTATCCGGTCAGATTCATAGACCAACCGCGAGCACCTGCCGCCCATTGTAGAAAGCGATTCGCTTTAGCCTTTGCGTCGTCACCCTCGAACGTGATAGAAAATGAATTATCAGAACGGGCAAAGACACCGCGCGATTTCATTTCCTGTTTAACGGCTCTCGCCTCGCTTTCGAGTTTGTTGATTAGATTCGTGTATCTGGCAACCTTGGAGACTTCTTTTTTCTCAATGGCTTTTAGCCTGATAAATTCGTCACGCTTGGCTTTCTTACGGCGTATTTCACGCTCTAACGGCTTGCGCCATTGTTGCAGCTTGTAACCGCACTCTTTGATGATTGCTGCCATGTTGTCAGCATCAAAGGACGCGAGCGCCTCCCATTTTGGCGCGCGAGAGCATCGAGCAATATTGTAGCGATTACCCTTGATAAGCCCTTGGTCAGCGTTGCCACCTTTCGCGGCATAACCAACTGCTTTAATTAAATAGCCTGACGCCGCCTTACCGAACTTAATGCGTTCGATATGAGCAAAGCCATTGCCCCAAATATTTTCTAGACGCTGTGACCACGCCCAGAATAGTTTCTCTTCAACCTGCCAATTCAAAATCATATGTACGTGGGGATTCGCTTCACCGTTTTCATTGGCGGGACACTCCGCCACCCATACGTAATGAAAATCAGCAGTGTTTCCATAGCCGCAGACCTTTTCACCGTCTTTTGAGATGGGACAAAACGCCTTGCCGCTTTCCTCGTTACGTAACGTTATGTAATCAGCATCCCATCCACGGCGATACATTTTCTTAGCCGCATTGATGAATCGTGACACTTCACTACCTAACGTAACGTTACCGGAAAAGATTTCGTTACGTTGCGCCTCGGTAAAGGTCAATGTTAGAAACGTTGAAAAGCCGCCGTGACACTGCGCAACGTAGGCTCCAGATTCAAAAATCTTGGTCACGGCTGACGTGGATAGTTTTTCTGTGTAGCGGTCGCCGTTGTTCGACGGTGGCGCATCACTTGGACGCGGCTTGTAAACAAGTTGTCCCTTAAATTGTCCTGACCATTCGCGGGACATGAGATAAAAACGTGATGCTCCGTTATTGTGTGATTGCTCTTGCTGCGCGTACATCGCATCAGACGACAAATGAGCCTCACGGCTAGCCATGACACTAGCAGGACGCAAAGCAGCGTTTAAAACCCTTGCGCGGTTGAATATCGCGTCAATTTTAGGGTTTCTTTCCTCTTGTCCGACTTTTGCGCCCTTTGACGAGCCTAGACCTTTCTCGCGTTCCGCGAGCGCTGCGCGCACGGTTTCGTAGTTGCGAACAGTATCAAATTGCGATTTCTTTACACCCGCAAACAATTGCGTTTTGACTCGAATGTCTTGATTTACTTTTTCGAAGTGATCATGTTCTAGCGGATTTACAAAGCCACTAAAAAAGCCGCTATCGTAAGCGGCAATATT
The DNA here is from genome assembly GCF_003856525.1 of Vibrio viridaestus. Taxonomy (GTDB): domain Bacteria; phylum Pseudomonadota; class Gammaproteobacteria; order Enterobacterales; family Vibrionaceae; genus Vibrio; species Vibrio viridaestus. The sequence continues at coordinate 1,133 of NZ_RJVQ01000021.1, read as the reverse complement.
GGACAGTGTTTTGTCGATTGGCTGCTTTACCGCAGCTATATAGGCGATATCGTTATTAATCATTAATATTCACCATTGCGTAATCGATTAATTCTCCGCGATTTTTAACATTTGCCTTCTTAAAGATGTTCTGTAAATGTGACTTGATTGTATGCACTGATAAATGCATTCTTTTAGCTAATTCCACATTAGACACGTTACGCTCAATAAGAAAAATTATATCCAATTCCCTATCAGTGAATTTTGACCTCTCAGAAAGTCCAAGTTTCGATTTTGCAAATGAAATAAACTGATTTAATTGAGTGGTGTCCGCTTTGAATTTCAAAATGTCTAGTTCGGGAACCGCGACCGATACGCCCCACCCATCAACTCCGGTATATGTCACCATTACCGCTCGAACGCCATTAATATATGATGAACCAGATATGTGCAATTCACACCCATCCACAATAATCACGTTAGAAGAATCCGCGCCTTTCGGCGCTTCATCCGTTGAGGGTTCTTTTCTTGTTGAGACCACGACTACACCCCCGCCATACGATTGCGCATAGTCGCAAAGGCACGTTTAAATTCACGTTGACCTTTCGCGCTGTAACGGTAATCCTTGCCAGTGTGTAACGGTTTACCGCTAAACCCATTCGGGAAGCATTTTTCTTTAGCTTTTTGGTAAATATCCGGTAAATGTTTCATGTCGTCGCCCCCTCAAGCGTGTTTCAGAATTGATTCGGGACGACAATAAGTCATTTTAATTGAGGCAGCAAGTTGCTTGRGTTAGTGCATCCGACAAAATGTCAGGCTATTATTTAACAAATGGTTTTTGGGGATTTTAGGCTGATGGAAAACTATACAAACACACTGCTAAACCGCGTCAAGCAAGAGCTTAACCTAGGTACAGATTATCAATTAGCTAAATTATTAGGCGTTGGAACAAGTCGAATTGCCAACTATCGTTCTGGGCGTAGTGTTCTAGATTGGGATATGGCATTTAAACTTGGTGATTTGTTACACGAAGACGACGAAAATGTCGTACATGGTTTGATGCACGAAAAGGCTATGAATCCCCGACTAATCAACGTCTTAGAAGAATCCAAACGTGCATAGTCTTATTTACCCATTGATAGATAATGCGCACT
>NZ_RJVQ01000003.1 GCF_003856525.1 Vibrio viridaestus | reverse complement strand
ATCGCTTCTTTTATCCCTTTTTCGTTATTTGCAACGGTGAAAAAGATATCGAGTGGACGAATATAAATGTCGAGATTTGCCTTGCCGGTATCAACACCGACATTTAAGTTTTGAAGTGTGTTTGTATTCATAATAAGCTAACTCTTGCTTGCGTAATGCGGGTTCGAGACCCAGTCGAGTATTCGAGTTTAGTGCTTGGAGTTCTATGCCACGTTCCTGTTTGTTATCGGTCTCTCGATAGAGGAGCCAGCGCTCAATCGAACTATGGCATAGAGGGCTTTAGTTGCAGCTAAAGCTTGGGTCTCACTTTACCCTAATTTGGAGTAGTTATTATCCATACAAACAACTTAAGAGTGATTCAGCACGCTTGGCACTTTTTGTTTGTGTTAAGTTCAGTGTTTAAGGCGGTCAAATTAAGTGTCGTGGTTTCTTATTTCACACCTTGATTGGGCGTTGGTATGACTCCCACTGTCAAGTAAGACGTAAAAATTCTGCCCATTATTTCAGAGCCAAATTGTTAATAGGGATAGTGTTAACGCATAGCTCAAGCAAGTACTTTCGTCGGTTATCATGCTGGTATTCGTAGGTTACTTATCCAGAGATAAGCAGAGCTTACCTTACTTAATCCGTCGTGGCACCTGTCTTCAGTCTAGGCTCGTAGTTCAACAGATGGTATCTGTTGCTATCCTAACGCCGTCGGAGTTTATGCCACAGCCGATGCTTGATATTTTGCGCTAACACTAATTTAAAATTCATGCAGGTAACCTTGCTAAACGTGTTTTGGGGTCAATGTTAGTCACAACAACTTCTCTTGCGATAGCCCATATAAAGGCCACCATTTCTCTGGCAATCGCGGTGACCACAACACTGCGGTGTTTACCTAAAAACATGAGACGCTGATATCGGCGGCATAACCTCAGTTGAGCCAGCCATGCAATGTCTATGATTTCTTTAGGTAGCCCTTCCTGGCGTATTTGTAATTCACTGGAGATATTAGGCTTATATTTGTAAGTATGTGCACCTTCAACTAATAACCGTCTTGCTCTGGAGTTTCCACACTTTGTGATAGGGCCTTGTTTTCGCCGTTGTCCACTTGAACTTTCAGATGGGACTAGCCCAAGGTAAGCCATAAGTTTTCTTGGGTGGTCAAAACGCCGTAAATCACCAAGTTCTGCAATCGTGCCTAAAGCGATAAGTAACCGAACACCTCTCATCGCTTGTATTGCTTTGACAACCGGATAGTACCGCCATTGTTTTGCCTGATGGAGAAGCTCATTATCCAAACGTTGCAAACGAGCTATTCGTTCTGAGATGGTTTGGATCATTTCCTGAAGAACAATCTGTTGACTATGGTGAGGTAATACTAAAGCAGTCAGCCAGCGTAAGTGTTTTTTAGACCAGTTATCTTTGACTTCGGTCTGAATATTATTTCTAAGTAATAATCCTTTAAGCTGCATTTTTGCATCTTTAAGATCTTTCATTGCTACTTCCCGGGCGCGAGATAAATCACGGATAGCTTCATCTTCGGCTTCAGGAACGTAGATAGGGTTCAGCTCATCAGCACGAAAAAGTTTTGCCAATTTAGCCGCGTCACGCTTATCGGTTTTGACTTTATCACCTGGCTTTTTAGGGATGAGAGATGGGGCAACGATAAAGCAATGATGACCGAGACTGGTTAACAGACGATAAATCCAGTAACCACATGGACCGGCTTCATAAATAAAATGTAGAGTAGCTTTGGGATATTGGGACTGAAGCTTTTGAGCAAGTTTGATGAAAGCAGATTTAGAAGAATCAATCCGGCCGTAGGTGATAGGGACCTCACCACGATTATCTTTTAAAACTGAGACTTGGGTGAAAGATTTATGGGTATCTAATCCAATAAAAATAATGGTATCGTTGTTCATGCTAGCCTCCGAATTTAGTTCTTTGCAAACTAATTATGGCTCTGGCTTAGCTAACCCACGAAACAGGAGGCTAGCACCTTCGTGGGAGTCATTATGTCTATAAAGTGGAGATATTATGAGTGAGCTAGTCGTAACATTATTGGAAAAGATTAAATCGTCAGATTGGTTGTCTAGTGCAGCAATCATCTTCCTACTCGCTTGCTTTTCTTATCGACCTATGCGGGAATTATTGCGAGAGCATAAGCAGAATAAATCAAAGTTATTGAAGCAAGCCTTAGATTGTGAGGCTATTGAAGGAATGGAGAAGGAATATATCCGTTCATTAATAGTTAAAGAGCAATTTGGCTTAGCTACGGGGCTATGGGCTGATGAGAAGTTTAGACAATTAGCTGTCAAAATTGATTTAGATAAAGAGGTCAACATCTCTATGAGGCAAATTGTTCTTGCAAAGGAGCATCTTGAAATTAGTGAGGAATGCAACTCTCTTACTGTCAAACTAACCAAAGGTGAGCGACTCAAGTCAAAGGTTGATGACATTTTTGGAAAAGCCTGTCTATTCATTGGTATTTGTTTAATTCTGTTGTCGCTAGTTAGCTTCGCATTTATTGGTTGGCAAAGTGTAGCTTTTTTACTTCTAGGTGTTTATTTTATCTTTATTGCTTTTTTTAGTGCAGCATTGTCTAAGCCTGCTTCAGTAGCACATCAGATAGAACCAGAGCTTGAAAAGCTTCATAACAAGTTTTTTAAGAGTGATTCGTAACGCAGCGCGTTAGCTTTTGTATTGCGTTACTCACACCATAGTAATGTGTTATTACCTTTGAGGAAAAAATGGAACTTAGAGCATTTGAAAAGGAAGACTTTGATCTGCTTATTAGCTGGATTAGTTCTGATGAATTGAACTACCAATGGGGTGGCTCCAAGTTCAGTTTTCCGTTGGACTTCGCTCAACTCAGCCAGCATTGTGCTCAACCTGAAGTCATTCCCTTTATCTTTGTTGTTTCTGGGCAAAGTGTAGGCTACGTTGAGCTGGTTAAAGTTACTGAGTCCCATTTCCGAATTTGCCGTGTATTCGTATCAAACCGATTTCGGGGGCAGGGAATGTCTAAGTCAATGCTAAATCAGCTAATCAAACTCGCAAAAATGGAATATCAAGCCCGCACTGTGTCACTTGCAGTATTTGACCGAAACACAGTGGCGAAAAACTGCTATAAGTCATTGGGTTTTGTCATTACCTCAAAACAAATCGGCACTAGATCATTTAATGGAGAAGTTTGGGATCTTTTGCTCATGGAAAAAAGGTTATAAAAAACGCTTTAAGACAGATTCACAATACTGGGCGGTTTTGGTTTGATTTATCAAGGAGAGATTCAAACATGTCTATACACATATGGCTCGCATTTGTACTCACAGCTAGCCTAATTCTCATTGTTCCTGGACCAACGATTATCTACGTTGTGGGGCAATCACTGAAATATGGACACCGAGCTAGTGTACCGCTATCAATCGGAGTCATTCTTGGCGATGCTTTATGCATTATATTATCGCTAGTCGGCTTAAGCGTGTTTCTGTCTGTATTCTCAACCGCTTTTATTTTCATAAAATACCTAGGTGCGGGATATTTAATCTACTTAGGTGTGAAAATGTTTCGATCTGGTTCGACAGTCAGCCCACAACAAATTGACTCTTCGGATTTTAATTCAAAAAAATTATTTAAAGACGTCTTCTTGGTGAACGCTTTAAACCCTAAAGGTATCGTGTTTTATTCCGCGTTTATGCCTCAGTTTGTTGTTCCTCAGAGCAATGTCGTTTATCAATTTAGTATTTTGGCGGTAACTTTTTTATGCCTAGCCTTTATTAACGTGACTTTTTATTCTTTGTTAGCGTCGAAAACCATGAAACTATTTAAGAACTCAAAGTTCCTAAGAGCATTTAATGTCACTGGTGGGTTATTTCTTGTCGGCGCTGGTCTATATACAGCGACAGTGAAAAGAAATTAATCATAGTGAGTGAAAACTTATCAAAGTGCTCAAGTAGACCCATAAGGTTTGGGAGCACTTTGTTTCAAACGTCTTTACGGCTCACAAAGATAAATTGACAACTGATCGTATCTATATAAAAGTGATTGTATGAAACTTAGTCAAATGCAACTCAACAATCGAATTATCATCATTCCTTAGGAATGGTGGGATTTTGTGTACTTTGGATAGATCAACCCACCCTAAAAGGTGGGTTTTGTTTTTCTGCCTTTTAGGAATCAGATCCTTGGAGGATAGAAATGAAAAAGGTAGCTGTTTTTGGAAAACCTGGCAGCGGAAAATCGACAGTCAGCAAAGCGTTAGCCTTATCAAGTGGGCTTCCGCTTTATCAATTGGATTCAATCGTCTATAAGCCGAACGGTGAGCTTGTCGCGAGAGAAGAGTTTGATGCTGCACATAACGATATTTTGAGTTTAGATGCGTGGATCATTGATGGTTTTGGTCCCATCAGCTCCTTTTATGAACGCTTAGCGGCTGCCGATAGCCTTGTCTATATTGATCTCCCATACCCTGTTAGTTATTGGTTTGTCACCAAACGCTGTTTAAAAGGGCTCTTTGTAAAGCCAGAGGGATGGCCCGATGGAAGCTCGGTATTAAAAGGCACATTGAATAGCTATAAGACACTCAAACTCTGTCCAAAATTTTGGAACGATAAGTTCTTATCCAAGCTCATGGAATACTCGAGTAGTAAAAACGTCTACATAATAAGAACTGTGAGTGAGTTGAATGAATTCGCGTTAGGAGAAACGTAGCGTTAAATTTAGAGCATTAGAGGGATTATGGACACTATTTACACTTTCTCGGATGAGAGAATAGCGCAATTACACTCATTATTCAGGCACGCTTGGTGGGCGAAAGAACGCACTTTAGAGGAAACTATTCTGTGTGTTAAAGGGTCGCAATTGTGTGTAGGAATCATTGATGATCAGAATCACTTAGTCGGTTTTGCCCGAGTACTGAGTGATTACCTTTTTAAGGCTCTCATTTTTGATGTCATTGTGTGTCCAACGCAACGAGGAAGTGGTCTGGGTAAACAACTAATTACGGCAATACAAACGCATGAAGCGCTATCTAGTGTTAAGACTTTTGAACTTTACTGCCTTCCTGAAATGGATTCCTTCTACGCTCAGTTAGGTTTTAGCCCGGAAGTCGGAGGTGTCCATCTGATTCGTAAGGTAAATGACTCGTACTAGCAATAACATGCTGATTTTAATGATAATGTTAAGGATGGAAACCGCCCGGCGTAACTCACTAGGCGGTCATTTTAGGGACAGATCCAACGATAAGGCTGGTCACTCTATAGAACTTGTTCTGAAATGGCTTTGGAGACCTGTATAAAGCTCTCACGCAGCAAGGTTGCTGTTCGCGATTCCTCAACACCAACGCGGTGAAATAATCCCCATTCATAAACAATTTCGGCTTCGGTCGGAATCACTTTGATGCCTTGATTTGCGATACCAAATGCAGAAACAGGATCCACAACCGCAATGCCTAGACCTTCTTTTGCAGCCGAAATGGCATTAAGAGAGTGATTGGTCGTCATGACATGCTGCGGTTTAATGCCTTTCTCATTTAAAACCATATCGATCTTATGCCGAATACGAAAACTGTTGGCCAGTGTTAAAAGACGACGCTGCTCGAACAGGTCGAAGGTCGCTATGTCGATAGCGTCGTTTTCCGGAACAACGGCCACTAACTTGGATTGGGTCATGGCAAGGCACTCTAAACCATCATGAGACAGTGGTAGTGCACTCACGCCATAATCGACCGTACCTGAGAGTAGCGCCTGCGCAAGACGCTCTGCATCCAGTGTGATCAAAGAAACCGTATCAGGTAATTCATTATTCATTAATGACAATATTTTCGGCACCAACCCTGCAGCCATTGTTGGTGTCGCGGCAATGGTCAGAGAGCGAACGTGCTCATCACGAATAGACGCAGCGCGATCCGCCAACTGTTCATAGCCAACGAGCAACCGTTGCGCCTCTTCAAAAAACCGTAACCCTTTCGGCGTGGGGGAAATCCGTGGACCGTTGCGCTCAAAAACGGGAAAGCCAATCACCGCTTCTAAGTCACGAATCACGCGGGTGATGACTGGCTGACCAATACCAAGTTGTTTTGCTGCTCCTGTCATAGAGCCTGACGCCATTACTGCGACAAATGCCTGGATACCACGAATATCTGGCATTTCATTATTCTTATTTGACATAAATAGCCCCGTATGATTTATTTAAAGCATAATTCATTTTATACATAAATAAGCGCCTACGATGCATTTTAGACATATTAAGTCTTAATATGAAGGTGCAAAGCAAAATGAGAGCCTAAATGACTGATTCTTATGATCCAGTGAACGTGACACAAGAGGGGACTTCGGTTAGTGAGACCTTAACCAAGTTACGACCTGAGTATGCACATGGCGCTATCGCTTGTCGAGAAGCGGTATTAAGACCATCAGATGAGCTTGAACTTTCACAAGAGCTGCGTAGTGCGATTGCCCGCCGAATGGCGATGACTGCAGCGCATCCGGAAGCCTTGTTAGTTGATTTTCCGATGCCTTCTGATGACTCGTTAAAAGCGTTTGCTCAAGGTGATGCGTTAGATGACTCAACGCTATCTACACTGGCCGCTCATGTCGATATGATTGCCAGCTATCCATCAAAGGCGTCTGAGCAGCATCTGATCGATCTTCAGGAAGCGGGTTTTTCGGTGGCGCAGATTATCGCTATTTCTGAGCTTTGCGCTTATGTGTGTTTTCAAATCCGATTGTCACATGGTCTGTCATTACTGGAGGCATCAGCATGAGTAAGCTCCCTCAGATGAAGGTTAAGCCTTTAACATGGACACCGTATTTACCGCCGGTTGAGTTAGAAGATGCGACACCGGAACAATTAGCGGCGATGAAAGTGACGCCTTCCGCGAAGAAGGTATCGCCTTACGTCCGCACGCTTGCGCACGATCCAGAGAGCTATGTGGCACGAACTACATTATTTAATGCCATTATGTATGTAGAAGGTGGACTGCCACGAGAAGATCGTGAGTTGGGCGCATTAGCTGCATCATTAATTAATGGTTGCCAATACTGCGCTAACGTACATGCTCGGCAACACGCGCATATCACGAAGTCGAGCGACGTTATTTTTTCTCTCTACTCAAAGCGACACGATTCTCTGTCTGAGCGCGATAAAGCGATTATTTCATTTGCCGATGCATTGACCGTGACGCCTCCGACAGCGGATAACTCACATATTGAAGCGCTGAAAGATGTTGGTATGAGCCAACTTGAAATCATCGATCTCATTCACGCTGTCGCGATTTTTGGCTGGGCTAATCGACTCATGCATCCACTCGGACATTCTAATTAAAGGCATTGCTATGACTTATAATCAAGAAGGTATTACGACGTTAAACCAACGGGTAGCGAAAGATTTAACGCTACTCGAATTACCATCCAAATCTTGGGTAGAACCGACTTACTTTCAAGAACAACGTGTTTGGGACGTGTTGTTTGTCGGGGCAGGGATGTGTGGTCTTGCAGCAGCGGCTAAACTCAAGTTTGCTGGTGTCGATAATATCGTGCTTTATGATCGCGCGACCCAAGGGTTAGAAGGCCCATGGGAAACGTTCGCCCGAATGGAAACACTTCGTTCTCCTAAAACGCTTGCTGGGCCGTGTCTCGGTATTCCATCACTCACGTTTCGTGCTTGGTATGAAGCACAATGGGGTGAAGAAGGTTTTGACGAGCTGACGCTTGCTCCGAAAGGCGTATGGATGGACTACCTCCGTTGGTATCGCGATGTTTTATCTCTTCCTGTCGTCAATGAGACTCGCATTGTCGAAGTGCAAGATGTCGGTAACGATTTGGTTGCGGTGAAGATTGAAGATAAAGCAGGACAGCGTACTGAATACTGTCGCCATCTTGTGTTGGCAACGGGTCGTTCTGGTATCGGTGGTGGTGCAAGCCCTGACTTTTTAAGCAAAGTTGATCGCAAATACTGGGCGCACAGTGCAGATCCTATCGATTTCAGTGCGTTAAAAGATAAGCGTGTTGTGGTAATCGGCGCGGGTGCGTCAGCAATGGATAACGCTGCAACGGCACTTGAAGCAGGCGCAAAACAAGTGGATATGCTGATTCGCCGTAAAGAGATGCCGCGTATTAACAAGATGACCGGGATCAGCTCTCAGGGCGTGGTCAATGGTATGCGCTATCTGTCTGACGAATGGAAATACAAGTACATCGCGTACGTGAACGAACAGCAGGTGCCACCACCTCGTCTTTCTACATTACGCGTTACTCAACATGACAATGCTCGCTTATTCTTAGGATGTCCGGTTGAATCGGTAGTTGAGAATGAGTCAAACATTTCGGTCCACACACCTTTAGCAACGTTTGAAGCCGACTTCTTGATCTCAGCAACCGGTTTTCGTAACGACTTTCAGGGTCGTCCTGAGTTCTCCTCATTTGCTGATCATATTCGCACTTGGAAAGATGGTATTTACCAGCCATCAATGGGAAAACCTTACTCAAGTATGCTCAACGCACCTTACTTGGGAGAGTCATTTGAGTTCTTAGAAAAAGAACCTGGAGGTTGCCCCGTTTTAGCTAAGATTCACTGTTTTAACGATGCGGCAATGCTCTCTCACGGTAAGCTTTCAGGGGATATTCCTGCCATTTCAAATGGTGCTGACCGACTGATGCGAGGCATCGTTGCACAATTATTTACGAGTAACGCAGAAACCTATTTTGAGCGCTTGCAAGCGTTTAATAACCCAGAGCTTCAGGGTGACGAATGGGAAGACGCCAGCCAAACACTTATATCACAACAAGACCGCACTAGCGGCTGATACGCCTTCATAAAAGGAAAAGGAAATCATCATGATAAAACTAAAACGCTCGCTCTCATGCCTTTTAGGGCTAAGTATGACCGCGCTCAGTGCAAGTAACGCAATCGCTCAGGACTATCCATCGAAGTCTGTGGATGTCTTAGTCGCTTTTGCTCCGGGGGGGGGTACTGATGTTGCTGCTCGAACAATTGAACCTTATATCGAGAAATACCTGGGTGAAGACCTGGTTATTGTCAATAAGCCAGGTGCGGGTGGCGAAGTGGGCTTTTCACTGTTAGCTAACAGCGATCACGACGGCTACACAATGGGCTTTATTAACCTGCCAGCGATGTACAGCTATTCTTACGAGCGTAAGACATCTTACTCTCCAGAGAGCTTTACTGGTGTGGCTAACCTTGTTTACGATCCAGGTGTTATCGTTGTTCGTTCTGACAGCAAACTGAAAACACTTAAAGATTTGGTTAACTACGGTAAAGAGCATCCGGGATCACTACCTATCGGTACCTCTGGTTCTGTTGGTTCATCAGAGCACATCGCAATTTTGAGTGTTGAAGCGGCGACAGGCGCGAAATTTAACCACGTTCCATTTGGCTCAACAGCTCCGTTGCGCACAGCTCTTTTAGGTGGTCATATTCAAGTTGCTGCATTCAACCTTTCTGAAGCGGATGAATATGTTGCTGATGGCTCTATGCGTCTTCTTGGCGTTATGAGTGAAGAACGCAGTGAAATGGCCCCTGATACGCCGACATTTAAAGAGCAAGGCGTTAATGTTATTTCAGGTACATCACGTGGTTTGGCGGTTCCTGCCGGTACCGATCCGAAAATCGTGAAAATCCTATCTGAAGCGGTCCACAAGGCGATGAACGATCCGGAATACCTAGCAAAAGCGAAAGCGGCAGGCGTTCCTGTTCATTATCTGGGCGGCAAAGATTACGAAAACTTCCTAAAATCAGTGAGCAAGTCTCTTGATGCAGCATGGGCTGCTACTCCTTGGACAAAATAAGAACCCAAGGTTTATAAATGGCCACAATCCTGTCTGGATTGTGGCCGACTATTATTTTCCATATTAGGAGCAATTCTATGAGCTTTCGAATGGCCGAATCTCTTGTCGCATTAGGCATGATTGTTCTGGCGATTTTAGGATGGTTCCAAATCCAAGATCTGCCGAATGATGCCCTCATGTTTCCAGCAGTACTACTGCTTATCATCGCAATTTTATCCGCGGCATTATTTGTTCGAGGCTTAATTGGTAAAGCGTCACACTTCAAACAGTACAGTAAAGACGGCTGGCGTTTTGCGATTTCTACCAAGCGTATGTTGTTTGGGTTTCTCACACTTGCCCTGTACTTTTTAACCATCCCATATGTTGGTTTTTTCACTTGTTCTTTCATTCTTATTATCGCTGTTGCAAAAGGTGCTGGTTATCATAAACGACTGCCGCTTGCCCTTTCTGCGTTCGGATTTTGTATCTTCGTATACCTCATTTTTGTCGCGCTGTTTGAACGCCCGCTACCAAAAGAGTTTTTTGTCACTCTATTCGCGAACTCTATCTAAGGACTCATCATGGAAATGCTAAACGCTATATTTCACGCTCTTCCAGAAGTTCTGGCATGGCAAAATATTCTCGCGATGGTCGTGGGTACACTGGCGGGGATGATTGTTGGTTCGTTACCGGGTCTGACGGCCACAATGGCTATCGCTGTTCTTATTCCTCTTACTTTCTCAATGTCACCATTGGTGGCGTTGGGTATCATGGCGGGTATTTATAACGGTGCAATGTATGGTGGTGCAGTGCCTGCCATTCTACTGAATGTACCAGGAACGCCACCTTCAATTGTGACAACGTTTGACGGGCACCCATTAGCGAAGCAAGGCCGCGCTGCACTGGCATTAAAAGTTGCGTGTTGGTCATCTGCTATCGGTGGTGCGTTTAGTGCCATTTCATTGATGGCGCTGGCTCCACCACTAGTTAAAGTCACATTATTGTTTGGCCCTGCTGAGTATTTTTGGCTCGGTGTATTAGGTATGTCATCCATTGCGATTTTGCTGGGTAAAGATCCGATTAAAGGCTTACTGGCAGGCGCTTTGGGTCTGCTACTTGGTACCGTCGGCTCCGATGTGGTTACGGGTGAACAGCGTTTTACTTTTGGTCGTCTTGAACTGATTGATGGCATTAGCTTATTGGTCATCTTGACGGGTTTGTATGCGGTTCCGCCTGCAATCCGCATGATCGAAAAGCGTTTTGCTGAAAATCAAGATCGCATCGAGATCAAGAGCCATCCGGACGATCGCTTTTTCAAATACTTTAAGTATCTGTTACCGACTTGGCTGAAGTCTTCATTAATCGGTATCGGTGTGGGCATATTGCCAGCAACCGGTGGTTCGATGGCTGCGTTTCTGTCTTACAACGAACTGCAACGTACTGCCAAAGACAAAGACAAATTTGGTAAAGGTGATGTACGCGGTGTTGCTGCTGCAGAAACTGGTAATAATGCCGATAACTCTGCCGCGATGATTCCGGCCTTAGTGTTGGGTGTTCCGGGAAGTGGTGTTTCTGCCGTTATTCTTGCTGGATTATTAGTTCACGGTTTACAACCTGGACCTCAGCTATTCCGTGATACGCCAGATGTTGTTTACGGGTTTATGTGGCAGATGCTTTTCACCTCATTCATGCTGTTTGCATTAGGTGGTAATGTCGCCATTCGCCTTTTTGCCCAAGTCATGCGTTTGCCACAGGTTATTCTTGCGCCAATGATCATGTGTTTAACGTTGGTCGGCATTTACGCACTGTCCAATGACATGTTCAATGTTTGGCTGATGTTTGGCATGGGGATTATCGGCTACATTCTTAGTCGTCTTGATTTCCCGCTGGCACCCGTTGTACTGGGTCTGGTTCTTGGCAATATGATCGAACAGAACCTGCGCCTAACCTTGTTAATTAGCCAAGGTGATGTGGCCGCATTGGTGGCATCGCCACTGTCGAAAGGTTTCTTCAGCCTATTCGTTATATTGTGTTTGGTTCCAGTTTATCGATATGCTCGACGAGTAATCGGAAAATAAATGAGAGAGTCAGCTAAATGCTGGCTCTTTTTTTATTAGTATGAATTATTTAAAAGTTCACGTTGTTTTAAAGGTATTCAATTAGGTTAGAGTTTACACTGCATTACTCACCCTGAAATGGACATGTAAGTTCATGAAAAACGTATTAGTCATTAACGCAAACCCTAAAGCGAATAGCTTATGCAAATCGTTAGCTGAGCAGTATATTTCTGTTGCGATGGAACAGAACCACGTAGAGCAGATTAATATTGGTGATATGGATTTCCAAATCAGTTTAGATGAGGGATATGATCGTATTATCGATTTGGAATCTGATCTCGTCGATTTCCAAGAAAAGATTACCTGGTCTGAGCATATCGTCATTGTCAGTCCTGTTTGGTGGGGTACTATTCCAGCTAAATTCAAAGGGGCTATCGACCGTACTTTTTTACCCGGTTTTGCCTTTAAATATACTGCGGGCAAAGCTATTCCAGAGAAGCTGCTCAAAGGACGTACGTCAGAACTGATTATCACCATGGATAGCCCACCTTTTTGGTATAAGTACGTTATGGGGAATGCAATTGATAAACAATTGAAGAATTCCATTTTGGAGTTTTCTGGTATTAAGAATGTGGCTTCGACCTATTTTGGACCCGTGATTAACTCGAGCATCGACAACAGACAAAGCTGGTTAAATAAAGTAGCGAAGTTGGCAGCTAAGAGACAATAAGTGGCAAATTCACATAGACCAGCTCTTGTATGTCCTCAATTGGTTCAATTACTGGCTAAATTAGTACATGTCTAATTACAATTGAGTAAGTCACGGCAATGGTTATCAACTCGCTATTGCTAGCTGACCCAATTGAACCCCACATCAAATGAGTAATCCCTTCCATTCTTTGCCTAAAAATCCAGCCGTCAATTTATAAGCATCAATTTTGGCACAATTAGTGCATTTGCTAACAATGAATTGTTGATAGGCATTGAAACGCCTATAAATGGCTATTCACTTCAAAAGGTAAGTAGATAAACAGCTAGGTTATAAAAATTACAAAGAGAGGAGGTTTCATGATGAAACTGGTGTCTAACGTTCATAAGGCTTTTGTACTAAAAGAAAGTAACAAGCTTTCTGCCTCTATCGAATTAAATCGCAATGCTATTGCCGATTTTTTTGGTATTCATGAACAGAGCAATGAGATGGATGATTTTGTCGATATTGTCGATCATCGACTCACTGAATATTTGCGCTGTAAAGAAACGGTGCAATCACATACTAAGCGGTTTGTGAGTACGATCCGTCAGTTTATTATTGATAGACGTATGCCAAGGTCACTCTGCACCAATACGCGACTCAACGAATTTTCGATCACCGTGATTAACGAAATCATCGAGTATTCAAACGGCTATCGACAAGCGGCGTAGCTGCCGCTCTGTCTACTTGGAAGTCTAACGCTCATCTTTAGACGACTCCATGACGACCAGAGTCGTAATCGAACGGACTTGCGGACATTCACCCAATACATCGGAGTGAAAACGTTTGTAAGCCAGTAAATCTTTTGTCTCTACCCGCAGTAAATACTCATGTTCTCCCGTGATATTGTGGCACTCCACGACTTCTGGAATAAACTGTACATATTCTCTGAACGCTGTCTGCGATTGTTTTCGGTGATCCGATAGACCGACGGAGACATAAGCAACGAAACCGATTTCCAGTTTTTGCTTATCAATCACTGCTCGATACCCTTTTATCACTCCCGTACGTTCAAGTTCCTGAACTCTTCTCAGTGTCGCAGAAGGCGAAAGACCGATGCGTTCAGCTAACTCCACATTGGATAATTTTCCATTTTGCTGCAGTTCTTGCAATATTCTGTCGTTATACCTATCCATACGTAACGTTGTTGTTGAAATTGAATTTAATAGCGCAATATAAGCACAAAATTGCTCCCATTCCTACGTATTATTGTTGTGTCTAAACGATGTTGATAGTCGGATACATCGTCAAGATAACGTTCGAGTAGTACGTGTTTGGGGTAGAGGGGAGTATTATGAACATCACAAAAATCGAGTCACATCGGGCTATTGGTTATCTATGTGCGATAGCCGCAACTGCAATTTGGTCTGGTAATATTATCGTTGCTCGTGGGTTAAACACGAGTATTGAACCGGTTAGCCTCGCATTTTGGCGTTGGGTTGTCGCCGTGGTCTGTGTACTTCCCTTTGGATTAAAGGCGATTATTGTTGAATGGAAAGCGATAAAACGTCACATTATTTATCTTTTGATCACCGCTGTCTTTGGCGTAACCCTGTTCAATACGCTTATCTACAAAGCGGGCCAAACGACAAGCGCCATCAATCTGTCTCTTATCTCATTAACCTTTCCTGTTTTTGTCATCGTGGCCTCAAGACTATGTCTTAATGAGACCATTACGACTAAAAAAGTCTGCGGGATTGCCGTTGTACTCTTTGGCATCCTGATGCTTTTGACGGGTGGGGATTTCGATAAGCTAAGACACCTTAACTTAGCGAGTGGTGATGGATGGATGCTGTTAGCCGCAATGTCATTTGCAATATACAGTCTGTTGTTAAAATTTAAACCGAAAGAACTGAGTGTTTGGTCTATGCAACTGAGTACGTTTGCACTGGGACTGTTGATTCTTACGCCCGCTTACCTATGGACGTCTCACGGTCAACCCAATACCTCTTGGGAGCCGACAACACTGCTGTCTGTCATCTATATCGGTGTATGTGCATCACTTGTGGCTTTTACTATGTGGAATCAGGCGATTATAAATATTGGTCCGGTTCCGTCAGGTATGCTCTATTACTCTTTGCCCTTATTTTCTGGCGGGTTAGCCTTTGTGTTTTTAGATGAGCCCATAGGATTGATACACCTAGAGAGCGCGTTGCTAATTATCGCTGGCATTATGTTGGCGAATAGCCGCCGAACCCGTTTCTGGAGGGGTGAACAAGCTTGAGTGAATGCTATTAAATGAACTAACTTTGCAAAATAAGGCAAGAATTAGAGACGATCAGATTACGGTGTTAACGACAAATATGGCCAGAATAAACTCTTAGAGGTGAGTGTGTGGACGAGCCTCGTCTAAAAGGAGTTTTACTTTTATGTGCCATAAATGTCGTTCTTCATCCCATCAGCACGATAAACCGTCTGATTCGAGCGTGGATTCGCAGCGCAGAAAGATACTCGTTGGAAGTAGTGCTGCTGTGAGACGTGGCTCTATGACAGAATTTATGCTGCATTCGACTCTTTGAGCGCTTTGATATCCTTTGATGGTGGAGCACCAAACAGTCGGCTGTATTCTCTGCTGAATTGAGAAGGACTTTCGTAGCCGACTTTGAATGTGGTAGCCATGGCATCAAGATTCTCGGTCAGCATCAGACGTCTCGCTTCGTTGAGGCGAAGCTTCTTCTGAAATTGTAATGGCGTCATCGAGGTCATCGATCTGAAATGAGTATAAAACGCTGACTTGCTCATTCCGCTATAGGAGGCGAGTTCGCTCACACTCAGTGGTTTCACAAAGTTATTCTTCAGCCAATCAATGGCTTTTGAAATTTGATGACTATGACTTCCGGTTGTTACGATTTGATTTAGTCGGACACCTTGTTCAGTCATGAGCAGGCGATAAAAGATTTCCCGCTTAATCACGGGGGCAAGGATCTTGATACTTTGAGGCTCATTGAGTAGATCCATTAAGCGAATAAACGCATCCTGTAGTGACTCCGATAATTCACCCACCGCTATCCCTTTCTGTGCTTCTTTCTCATGGTTAAAGGTCAATTCGCTATCAACGATGAGCTGAGAAATCTCATGCAGGTCGAGCTCCATGATGAGGCCTAAATAAGGGTGCGAAGGATCGGCTTCAATAATATTGGCGATAATCGGCAAGTTGACGGACGAAACTAAAAAATGATTTTTATCGTATGTATAGCTTTCTTCACCAAGCAGAACTCTTTTTTTACCCTGAGCAATTAAGCAAATACTCGGTTTATGTGTATAGCTAGTTGGCTCTGTAGGGGAAGTCCAGCGACTCAAACGTAGACCAGGAATATCGGTATCGAACTGGTTTTTGTCGCCAGTCCATTTCTGAATTTGTTGGGCCAGTTGTTGTGATGCTAATGGCGCTGAAATGGGTGTATTCATCATCACTCCTGTAAAACAAGTCGTCGAAAGATGCAGCGTTGCTAGGCCTCATTTATAACAGTAATTTTCTCTAAGTAAGACAATTAGGCAATGCGCTGTTTTGCGATATTTGATGATTTGGTCAGAATTTCTTAGGCAAATTATGCTTTCCACTAAACTGTGATTGGAATTTAATTCATGTTAAATCAGTTGGTTATTTTGAAATTTTCTTTTGGCGATTACTTTGCTTAAGTCTATCTTTACGGTTTTCCTTTATCAATGCTTTGGAGTTTTAGGCAAGATTTAGGCATCAATAGGCTAACGAAAAATATCATGAGAGGAGTACATTAAACGTACCGACAACGAGACGACTTTGAGGGCAAAACTATGCAGTCAGAACTGACACAAAATGAACTGGCTATGATCCCAGTTGCTGCAAATGCCGCGAGTGGTGATATTGAAAAGTTAACGAAGAGTCTGGTCAATGGGTTGGATAGCGGACTTAGTATCATGCAGTTGAAAGAAATTCTGGTCCAAGTCTATGCGTATGCGGGATTCCCCAGAAGTTTAAATGCTTTGGCTGCATTGATGTCACTTGTGAACGAAAGAGCCGAAGCTGGCATTAACGATGCGCAAGGAGAACCGGCAAGTTCTTTGCCTGAAGACAGAACCAGTCTGGAGTTTGGTACTGAAAACCAAACAAAGCTCGTGGGTCAGCGAGTTTCAGGGCCTTTGTTTGACTTTGCGCCGGAGATCGACACCTATCTGAAAGCGCACCTCTTCGGTGATATTTTTCAAAGAGAGGTTCTTAGTTGGAAGGAGCGTGAATTAGCGACAATCGCTATGCTCGCCAACATACAGGGCGTCAATAGCCAACTAAAAGCGCACTACGGGATAGCTATGAATAATGGCTTATCTGCGGAACAGCTTAATGAATTTATTTCTGTGCTAAAGCAAGAATGTGGTGAAGATGTTGCTTTCAATGCAAAACACGTTTTGGACGCTGTTTTAGTCTAACAAAACATCTCTATCCATCGCTGGCACAACCAACTTAACGATTATCGGAGCTATTATGAGTACCAAAGCAGACTTACTGATTCCTGAAGAATTAAAAGCAAATCATTATAACGGTTCAGGCATCTTTGCCTTTGGTGAAGAAAATGTGGCGTATGCAGATTACTTCACCGGAACCAGTTATCTATCACTATTGAATACTGAGGGTCTCGTGGTTGCTAACGTGACTTTTGAACCAGGGTGTCGAAACTTTTGGCATATTCATCATAAAGGTGGGCAGATACTACTTGTTACTGGCGGTCGTGGCTGGTACCAAGAGGACGGTCAGGCACCAAGAGAACTCAATGTGGGTGATGTTGTTCATATTGCGCCTGGAACCAAACATTGGCACGGTGCGGCGAAAGACAGTTGGTTTTCTCATGTGGCTTTAGAGATCCCGGCTGAAGGCGCATCTAATGAGTGGTGTGAACCCGTTTCCGACGAAGAATACGATTTACTGAAATAGAAAATAGAAGGAGCGCTGCAATCCACTGCCTGCCAGTGCTCCTTTCCTTTTTGCTTGGGTAGATTTTGGGGCGACCAAACTAAAATCCTTTATCGCTAATCCTCACGGATGGTACGAATAATGTCGAAAGTGAGCTTAACGTTACCGCTAATGGTACTTGCGGCAACTCTATCGATAGCGCGTTTCGCCTGGAGTGAACAGGTAGAAACTGAGCAAATACTAGAAAAGGAGTCTTCTTTGGACATTCGATTTATTTTTGATGACAAAACCGTTAGCGCAACCTTAGAAAACAATGAGATTACTCGGGACTTTATTGAACAATTGCCCCTAACATTTGCGTTAGAAGATTATGCTCAAACGGAAAAAATCGCCTATCTACCGAGAAAGTTAATTACGACTAATGCTCCGAAGGGCTCGAAAGGAATGCGAGGTGACATCTCGTATTATGCTCCTTGGGGAAATCTTGTGGTGTTCTATAAGGATTTTGGTTTCGCCAATGGCTTGATTCATTTGGGGGAAATTAATGAAGGTTTAGAGCGCTTCACGAGGGGTGGTAATCTAACAGTGACAATTGAAGTTGCTGAATAGAGAAAAAGGCCAGCGAGATTGCTGGCCTAGTTGTATTACTTTTCTGTCACTTCCTCTGCCTGAGTTACACGACGCTGTTGCTGTTGAAGTTGATACATAGCACGGTAACGTCCACTTTCTTTAGCCATCAATTCACTATGGGTTCCTTGCTCAAGTAGAGCACCTTTATCCAAGACAAATATGTTATCAGCATGATGGATCGTCGAGAGTCGGTGCGCCACTACAATTAATGTAACGCTTCCCCTTAGTTCGTTGAGCGCGCGCTGCACAATTTGTTCAGTTTCACTATCGATATTAGCGGTGGCTTCATCGAGCAATAATATCTTAGGTGTTCCAGCCAGCGCTCGGGCGATGATAAGTTGTTGCCTTTGGCCTTTTGAAAGCCGCAAGCCTCCTTCACCAAGCTCTGTCTGATAGCCTTGTTCCATTTGCTCAATTATGTCATGCAAATGCGCCTTTTTAGCGGCAACTTTGACTTCCGACTGACTTAGCTTTCTTCCCATATTAATGTTATCGAAAACAGTTGAGGCGAGCACAAACGGCTCTTGCGGAATAAAACCTATCCCATTACGAAGCGCATTAGTTGTGTACTGATTTAAAGAAGAGCCATCGATAGTGATCTCACCATAATCAGGCTGGTAGAAATTTAAAAGTAAGTTGAGTAAGGTCGATTTACCACTTCCTGTGTGGCCGACGATCGCATAGAACTTGCCCCGGTTGGCCTGAATAGAAACAGAGCTTAATACTGGCTTATCTTTTTTATAACTAAAAGAAACGTCGTCGATGACGAGATTACCGTGTTCTATTGTCTCTATTGAGGCTTTGTCGTGTTGTTCTAATGGCTCCTGAAGCAGTTCATAAACACGGTTACCTGCAACAATTGCCTGCTGATAAAGACCAAAACGCTGCGTGATTTCAACGAGGGGTTCAGTAAAACGACCTAAATAATTAAGATATGCGTACAGTACGCCGACTTCGGTTACACCCTGGATCACTTTTAGACCAAAAAACCACACCACGGCGCCAAGAACTAAGATACTAAGTAAGTTAATCGCAGGCCGCAGCAATAGAGAACCGACTACGACTGACTTAAGTCTGGTGGAGTAGTAGTGATGGTTAACATCATCAAATTGGTCTGACTTTGCTTGCTGTTGATTGGTCGATTGAATAACCGCCATCCCGCTAATGGATTCGCTGACCGAGGAATTGATTTCGGAACGATATTGACGACTTTGAGTGACCGCCTTGACGCTAAACTTTTGGTAAAGAAAGATAAGTCCCATTACTGCTGGTATCAGCAACAATGCAACAAGCATGAGTTGAAAATCTAGGATTGCCATTGCAGTAAGAATGCCTAAAAGCATAATAATATTGGCAAGAATATTCGACAGAAACTGAACGTAGATGTCTTTTATCGACTCGGTATCGTTAGTAATTCGACTGACGAGATTACCAGTGCGGGCATAATCAAAATAAGAGACAGGAAGTTTAAGCACATGCTTGAAAACGCGCTTACGAATATCGAGAACGGCATTTAAGGCGATATCTAGAAAACGTAGCGTTTGCTGGTATTTAAGGTAGGTCGCCATCACAATCGAAAGAATAAAGAGTGAAATAACGCCGACGATTGGCCAGGTAGAATAATGCCCAGGCATGATGAAGTCATCAATAAAGATCTTACTTAACATCGGCCCAAGAACATCAAAGCCAACAGCCAGAACCACCATCATGAGGGTTTTTATAAATTTGGTTTTTTCGGCGATAACATAGCCAAACAGAAGCTTTGCCGACCCGGCTCGTCGGCTAGAGGTTGTCTTGATATTGCTCATTACGACATGCTCTCCATATCACGTTCCATTTGCTGGTAGGCGGCCATGCGTGCGTACCACCCGTCTCCTGAAATGAGTTGTTCATGTGTACCTGATTCCGAGAGTTGTCCATGAGAGAGCACTACAATATTGTCCGCACTTTCAATGGCGGATAGTCGATGACACACAATAATTAAGCTTTGGTGCTTGCGGTTACGCAAATGGTCAATGATGGTTTTCTCTGTTTCGACATCAACTGCTGATAGTGCATCGTCAAGAACTAAAATAGGGGCATTACTAATCAATGCGCGGGCGATGGACAAGCGTTGGCGTTGTCCTCCAGAAAGCGTTACGCCTCTTTCTCCAACCAGTGTTTCATACCCGTCTGGAAAACCAAGGATATCGTCATGGATAGCGGCTAATTGTGCAGCCTCTTTCACTTCTTCGTCAGTTGCTGAGCTCCGACCCATACGAATATTTTCTAGGATACTGACGCTAAATAAAAAGGCATCTTGAGGCACATAGGCGAATTGTTGGCGCAGTGATGATAACTGATACTGTTCTATTGGTTGGCCAGCAAATCGTAAGCTGCCATTCGAAGATTCCCAGTAACGCATTAACAGTTGAAGCAACGTTGATTTGCCGGATCCGGTTGGACCTGCAATACCCAGTGTTTTATTCTCAGGATGTTGAAAACTGATCCCATCCAAGACGACATTGGATGATTCCGGATAAGAAAATGAAAGGTCTTTCAATTCAATATCATAGCCGCTAGGAATTAAATTGCCTTTATCTTTTATCGAGTCAGGAAGGGAAAATACCTCTTCTAGTCTTCCAATTGCTGCATTACCGCGCTGCAGAATATTCATCAGCCAGCCAAAGGCAAACATTGGCCAAATCAATTCGACTAAATATAGTGTAAAGCTGGTGAGTTGACCAACGGATAAATTGCCCGATTCGATTTGCCAACCACCGACTAATAATGCGATAAGCATGGCGCTACCAAGACTCAGTTGGATCACGGGTTGATAAAGGGCTTCTGAGCGCTGAACTTTATACGTTGATTGTGCAGCGCGCTCTGCAATTGAGCTAAATTGGTCGTTTTCTATTGCATCTCGTCCCATTGACTTGATCATTCTAATACCCGATACCGCTTGTTGAGTATGTTCATTGAGTGTTGAGAATGCATTGAGTGTTTCTTTAAATTGATGATGGATTCGACTGGATAAACGATAAAAGACATACCCCATAAAAGGAAAAGGAATGATCGCAAGGATTGCAAGATGCCAATCGATAAAGACAAACATCATAATCAATACCAGTATGAACGTGATCATACCGTCAAATCCCGACAGAATGCCTTCACCAGCGGCCATTTCGACGGCATCAATATCATTCGTCGCTCGAGCCATGAGATCGCCAGTCGAGTAATTGTTGTAGAAGCCTTGTCCTTGGTTTAATAGTCGCTCATAGAATTGCTTTCGCAGAATATTGCCAAGCTTGTAGGAGGTACCAAATAGCATTCTTCTCCAGCCAAAGCGCAATAAATACACCATGACGCTAATGGCGACTAACGAGATAAGGTAGATTTCAGATTCGTGGAAGCTTTTTGTTTCTAATAGTTGATCAATTGACTTACCAATAAGCCAGGGTACCGCCATATTCATAACTGAGACACAAAAGAGCATGAGTAATGCAATCGCGTAAGTCGCTTTGTGCTCATATAAAAACCATTTTAAGTGTCGATAAAGCCGCATTAATTCGATCCGGTTGGGAGAAAACATAGACTATGTTGAAATGATGATAGTAAAACCTGCCAGTCTTAGGTTTACTGTCTGGAACTGGGTTTTTGATCCAAGAATGGAGCGTTTACAGTGTAACCCAGCAAGCGTTGAATAAAAACCGAGCAGGGCGCTAAACAAGAATGATATTTGCTCATGTTTCTTTTCGCTTAGCAAACTATCACCAATGTAGAGTAAGAGTATGCAGCTTATGAATACGGTAAATCTAAGTAATGGATATTTCCAACTTATAAGCGGTAACTACACTCGCACCCAAATAGGCAATAATTAAAGATTATCTGACAAGCATATTCTCTGCTAAGTCTATACTCTATTGATATCGGTGTTTTATAACGCCGATATTTCATTTAACCACATAAAGTAAAAAGAGAGTGTTATGAAAACAGTAGGTTACGCAGCACATTCACATGATTCAGAATTAGTCCCATATCATTTTGAGCGTAGAGATTTGCGTCCTAATGACATTGCTATTGAAATCACTCACTGTGGAGTTTGTCACTCCGATTTACATACTGTTAATGGAGATTGGGGACCTCAACCTTATCCTCTTGTTCCTGGACACGAAATTGTGGGAATGGTTACTGCTATTGGTTCTGCGGCAACAAAATACAAAGTTGGTGACCGTGTCGCTGTCGGTTGTATGGTCGATAGTTGTCAGGAATGCGATCAGTGTGAGCACGGAGAAGAACAATTTTGTCGTAATGGAATGACTCCGACTTATGGAGCGCCAGATCGTCAAACCGGTGAAATTACACAAGGCGGCTATTCTAAGCACATCGTTGTGCGCGAAGAGTTTGTTCTTAGTATTCCAGATAAGCTCGATATCACCCGTACTGCACCAATACTATGTGCAGGCATCACAACGTACTCACCACTTAGAACATGGGGTGTTAAAGCCGGTTCTCGAGTGGCTGTCATCGGTTTAGGTGGTCTTGGACATATGGCCGTGAAACTTGCTGTCGCAATGGGTGCCGATGTTACCGTGATTAGCCGTACTCAATCGAAAGAAGAACAAGCTAAAGCACTTGGCGCGAAAGGGATTCTTGCATCGACTGATGAAGAAGCGATGAAAGCTGCTGGAGCGTCGTTTGAGTTGATCATCGATACCATTCCAGCAAAACACGATGTGAATATCTATACGCCATTATTGGATATTGATGGTTCACTAGTGATTGTGGGGCAAATTGGGATGTTGGATGAGCCAATGACCTTACCATTAGTATTTGGCCGACGTCGTGTCGCGGGCTCTCTGATTGGTGGCATTGCTGAAACACAAGAGCTGCTTGAGTTTTGTGCTGAGCATGATGTTTACCCAGAATGTGAGCTAATTCGAATCGAAGAAATCAATGACGCATTTAAGAAATTGGCGTCAGGTGATCTGGCCCATAGGTTTGTTATCGATATGGCGTCAATGCCCGCAGCATAAGTTAACTTATCAAACGTTAAAGCGAGCCATTTGGCTCGCTTTTTATTGAATTTACAAAGAAACTAGATCTTCCTAACAGATCCTTGACTGGATCTATTCGGCACATTCATGATGCGCTACTAAGGTTTAAAAAAGAAGTGGAAACGTATATACTACGGCGTGTTATAGTATAACAGATCGCGAGTTATCACGTTTAGATTATGAATTTTGTCCGACCAGTACTTATTATTATTGCCGTCGCTTCATTTGCTTTAGCGGGTTTGATTACCTTGCGCTTAGAGCCTTCTGAAGAAGTTGTCTCAGTCGAAAGAAGCTCTGAAGAAGAAAATAACGCCGAGTCTACGTCATTTGTAGACGCAGATGAAGAGGCTCCAGTGGTCGTTGAAGCGCCTGTCGAAAAAGCTAATCCAATAGCGAATATTGACGTAGTCGTAAAAAATGGTGATACGCTCAGCGACATTTTCTCTAATCTTAATTTACCCTATATCATTGTTCAGCGTTTACTCGAAGCTGATCTCAACTATCTTAAACTCGATACCATTAAACCAGGTGATCGCTTGGAGTTGGTAATTAATCACGATACCAACGAACTAAAGAAACTGATTTTCCACGAAAGCATCGCCGAACGCTCCATTTACTCGTTGGAAAATGATAATTCATACAGCTATCAGTATGTTGAAGAGCCCGGAGAGTGGAAAGAGAAACTTTATACGGGTGAAGTGCACGGCAGTTTTTCTAAGTCAGCTTTAGATGCTGGGCTGAACATGAATCAGGTCGCCAATATTACTCGAGTGTTCAGGGATAAAGTCAATTTTGCTCGGCAGATTCGTGAGGGCGATAAATTCAATATATTGGTCAAGAGGCAGTTTCTTGGTGATCAGTTGACGGGGAACAGTGAAGTTGAAGGGGTTTCTATCGACCTTCATAATCATGAAGTCGCTGCATTTCTAGCCGATGATGGCCGTTTCTACGATCGTAAAGGAAATAGTTTAGAACATTCTTTGGATCGTTATCCTGTTACTCAGCGTTATAGAAGAATCACGTCTTCCTTTAATCCTAACCGAAGACACCCTGTGACAGGCCGAATTGCCCCGCATAATGGTACTGACTTTGGCACGCCATCGGGTACACCCGTATACTCCACAGGTGATGGCCGTGTGATTGCAATTCGCAACCATCCCTATGCGGGTAAGTATATTGTGATAGAGCACAATAGTACTTATAAGACGCGCTATCTTCATCTGAGTCGCTTCTTAGTGAAGAAAGGCCAGTACGTAAAACGTGGAGAAAAGATTGCACTCTCTGGTGCAACAGGACGTATCACTGGTCCTCACCTTCACTTTGAGGTGTTGGTACGAAATAAAGCCGTTAACGCAATGAAAGTCAGTTTGCCGAATTCAAGACCGCTTTCCAGTAAAGATCGCAAGTCGTTTTTGGCGCGAGTGTCTGAATTCGATAATGTGGTTAAAAAGAACGAAATGGAACAGTCAGAAGGGCCCGCTTTGGCGAGCAATAACTGATGGTTTAATCTTCAGTAACGTTTGTCCAAACCAAGCGGGTTACGCAGGGTAACGCTCTTCTGCTGCGAAATTGCTAAGCCAGAAAATATAAGCACAAGTGCTATGTAAGTGGTGCTTTTTATTGGGTCGTTTAGCAGTATCACACTGATAATCATTCCAAAAACAGGCACAAGATAGTTGTTAAATGAAGTAAAGGTTGCTCCTACCTGCGCTAGCAAATTGTAGAGCAGAAAATATGCCGCACAGGTACAAACAAGCGATAAAAACAGTAAGGCTGAAATCGAACGCAATGTAATGTCCAGTTCTGACGGCGACTCAAAGCTAAATGCAAACGGTAACGAGATTAGGGATGAGCAGATCAGAACTCCGGCAGCGTTTGATAATGGATTGAATTGGGTAACCTTGCTACGTCTCGCATAAACTGATGAAACACCATAGCAGACTGCCGCGACAACTACAGCCAGTTGCGCCCATACATAAGTCCCAAGATCATCCAATGCGTCAACGCCGATAAGGATGATAACGCCAGCACCACCAACAATAACGCCCACTAATTTGGTCATCGATATTTTTTCATCGTCAGTGAGAATATGCGCTGCTAGCATTGTGGCTAACGGGATGAGTCCCATGAGTACTGACGCTAAAGCCGCACTAATATGTTGTTCTCCCCAAGAGATAAGAAAAAAAGGAACAACATTTCCGATAATGGCGATTACCATATAATCTCGCCACACACGCCAATCATTGGGTATTTTCAGCTTAAAGACATTAATTATGACAATCATGGCTAAGGCTGAAATGGTCAAGCGAAATGCTGCCGCACTAATTGGTGTCATGCTTTCCAACACAACTTTTAAAAATGGAAAGGAACTACCCCATATGAGTCCAAGCCCTAAAAGCATTAGGTAGTGTTTGGCGTTAACCTGCATGACATTTCCTTTGTACTGTCACTGACAATCAGTGAAAAATAAAAATCCGTTTAGAATCGGATAATGTAATGCAATTATGCTGAGTGGGATAGTAGGAAGGAAAATAAAAGATAACTTGCAGCTATCTTCTTTGACAGGTTGTACAGCCTCTGCATGCCTGACGCGTGTATTTATCTAACCGAGAGCGCTGTATTTTACAATATGCATTTTTAAGTGCTCTTCTTGCTTCAAACCAGTCGGTCGGTGGTTTGAGAATAAGATAACCATTAAAACGTTTGATCAAGGGTAGGCGATATTCGTCGATGAATGCTTGGTCGAAACTTATGTCAAAATACAGCAGTGCTTCTTCTATTGAACCAAAGCGTTTGATGACGTCCATGATGCCAGGCTTATCCATACCGAATCCTATGTAGAGTTGATGTACTCAACATAGCACTAAGTTTGCTATTTATTATTGTGTTGACTCAAACAACAAGACGCTCTCAGCATTGAGAAGTTTGTTTATATCTCAAGTTTGCAGCGCTGGTTTTTCTTGTCAATATCTTAAAATGCCGACCGTTATTAAAAATCGAAATAATTATAAGGACTTATATTTTGTTTATATCAAGAAAAACAGCGTCGTTAGCATTTCCTATAATCGCTGCCGCTCTACTGAGTGGGTGTGGTGAAAAAGAAGCAGAAGTTAAGATCCCAGATGCTTTAAATATGTTTGTCAATGCCGGACAATTAGAATTTGTATCAGGTGACCTGTATCAATTACCAAAAGAGCAGTATCAAATATACGCGGATACGCTTAAAGAGGCGGATGAAGCTAAAGATATCATTCTTGGTCTTGAATCGGATAGTAAACTGACCTTGAGCGACTTACATGTTGATACAGTAAAAACGGCGGCTGAAGCATCGATAAAAGAAACGTCTGATGCTGTTAGTCAGGCGCAAAAACAGTGGGTTAGCTATCATGAAGAGAAAAAATCAGCGTTAGAGAAAGAAATCGTGACTTCTCAAAATGATATCGACACGTCAGATAAAAACTTCGCGGCTTATCAGGAGCAGATTAAACCTTTCGAACAAAATATAACGGCTCTTGAGAAAAAGGTTGAAGAGTTAAACAATAAGAAAAACGATTTATTACAGCAATATCTTGATGCTACCAATAAAGATATTATGGATTACAGTTTGCCGATTAGAAAACAGACATCTATTAATTTGCGTTATAGCTACTATAAAAAACGCGGAAGTCAGTGCAGAAAAGAAAAGTTTGATGTGATCGAATATGAGGGCAGCTGCTATGCATTAAAACCAGTTCGTACTGAACTTGCAGATAAACCGTCCTTTAAAGTAGGCCAAAATATCATTATCGATACATTGAAAATTAATCAAGAGTTAGGGCCTCGCTTTGGCTCGAAGAATGGCCAGCTTTACTTCAAATTAGATAATGCAAAAAGCGATCTGAAGAAACAGAAAATAATTGCTCAAAACCAGCATCCTTTCAAGTTTGAGCCAAATAGTTGGGCGTATCAGGCTGCTGAAAGAAACATAAAGTCTGCAAAAGAACAACTCAATGAGATTGATAGTAAAGAGGTTAAAGAAGCATTCTTGCGTTCAGAGCTTCGAGAAGAGACAAATAAGCTCGACCACACGTTTGCTGACGTGCTTGAGAAAGTGCGTCAAAACTTGGTTCAAAATGCAGAACACGATACAAACGTCGAATATGCAAAACCAATTACACTTTCGAGCGATGCCAAACGTGGTTTGCTTGTGTATCATTTCAAAACTATGCAGGGTCAACAAAAAGCGTTCCTTGCTCCGTTCGATGCTGAAGTCTTGAGTAAGTCAGAGAAGCCTACAGTGGAAACGTTAGGCGCCAACGGTGCTTATACAATGAGTAGCATCCAAGGTATTGATTCACCTGAGCTGAATAAATTCTTATTCAATCCATCATCGTCATTGGGTTGGTAACGACGCCCCTCTACGTCAATATCAACGTTAATTGTTATGTTTAAAGCGAAGACTCTGGTCTTCGCTTTTTTCTTTTAATAACTGAAGTGTATTAGAAAGGGATATTAGTACGGTTTTTATCATATGCAACAAGTGAAAATATGGCGTAAGATTTGCTATGTATTATTTGTACTTATTCTAAATAAAATTAAATTTTAATAAGTAACTAATAAATAAAGAAAAGTCTCACTTCATTATGATGATTGTTTTTATTTGCCATTCACCAACTTGGAGCACAAGGGAAGTTTATCCTTGCAAGAGACGTTAACCAAGGTTGTTTACAGGATGGAACGCCGATGGAAAAACTTACGCAGAACTATAAGTCAGACGGCTTTTTTGATGAATTACTCGATGAACAGGGCAATCCAAGAAGCGCTTCTTCTCAACTTCTCAATTATCTAGACACTCTCTCCGCTGATGAGCTCGAAAAACGGCGTTTAATGGCCGAGGCAACAATCCAGGAAATGGGCATCAGTTTTACCGTATATACCGAGGAAGGCAACATAGATAGGGCTTGGCCTTTTGATATTATTCCCCGGACTATCGATAGCAAAGACTGGAAAATAGCCGAGCAGGGACTCAAACAGCGACTTATCGCACTCAACCGATTTATCGATGATCTATACCACGAACAGACCTGCATTAAAGATGGCATTATTCCAGAGCACATTATCAAAGAGTCGAAAAACTTCAGACCAGAATGTGTTGGTGTCTCTCCGGCATTTGGAGTGTGGGCCCATATTTGTGGTACAGACTTAGTCCGTGCTGACGATGGTATTTTCTATGTGTTAGAAGATAATTTACGAGTACCTTCTGGTGTTTCCTATATGTTGGAAAACCGAGCCATTACGAAGCGTGTTTTACCCGAGCTTTTCGAAAATGATGACATTTTACCGATTGATTCGTACACATCTCAGCTCTATGACACTCTCGCGGCACTTTCGCCACGAGATATAGAACACCCAGAAATCGTTGTTCTTACTCCAGGTATCTACAACTCAGCTTATTTTGAACATGCTTTCCTGGCTCAACAAATGGGTGTAGAGCTGGTAGAAGGTAGTGACATGTTCGTGGGTGATGACGATGTGGTCTATATGAAAACTATCTATGGACCGGAACGTGTTGACGTTATCTACCGACGAATTGATGATCTGTTTATCGATCCCGAAGCATTTATTCCAGACTCAATGCTAGGGGTACCGGGATTAATTCGCGCATGGAAAGCGGGCAATGTTGCCTTAGCGAATGCACCTGGTGCCGGTGTGGCTGACGACAAAGTCGTTTATTCTTATGTTCCTGATTTGATTCGTTACTATCTGAATGAAGAACCGATCTTATCGAATGTGAAAACCTATCTTTGCGAAGATAAAGAACAGCGTGAATACGTGTTGGCAAATCTCGATAAGTTAGTGGTTAAACCCGCCAACGAATCTGGCGGTTATGGCATGCTTGTGGGACCTCATTCGACGAAAGAAGAGCAGCAGGTGTTTGCACGTCTCATAACGGAAAACCCTCGCAATTATATTGCTCAGCCAACGCTTAAGTTATCGACCGCACCAGCGTTGATCAGCAAAGGATGTCTAGAACCTCGTCATCTCGATTTACGACCTTTCATTCTTCAAAGTGATAAAACCTATGTAACAACAGGTGGATTGACAAGGGTTGCAATGAAGAAAGGTTCCCTTGTCGTCAACTCGTCACAAGGTGGTGGTAGTAAAGATACATGGATCGTGGCGTCGAAGGGGGAATAACAGATGCTTTCAAGAGTTGCTGAACGTTTGTACTGGAGCGCACGTTATTTAGAGCGCATCGAAAATACCGCCAGATTATTAAGTGTGTATGATGATCTGTTATTTGACTTGCCGAGAAATGTGCGTATTTCTTGGTATAACCTGATTGAAATTAATGGCAGTGTGGCACTATTTGGTCGGTTATATCAGGATAAGAAAGAGAAGAGTGTGGTTAAGTTTCTTCTTGCCGATTTGGATAACCCTAGCTCTATGTTGTCGTCTCTAAAAATGGTGAGAGAGAACATTCGTACCACCAGAGATGTTGTCCCCGGAAAAACTTGGGAGTTAGTCAACGAGTTAGACCTCTATGTGAAACGCCACATTCAGAAAGGCATTGACCGTTCTGAGCGCCACGAATTTTTAAGCACTGTTATCGAAGGTTGTCAGAAAATCGTTGGGCTTTTGACCGGAGCAATGAGTCGTGATGATGCGTGGAATTTCATTATCATCGGCCGCCATATTGAACGTGCCGATATGAATACCCGGATTGTCGATTCGGCTGTGACTCTGATTCTGCAGTCGGAAACAGAAGAGCGAATTAAGCTCAGTCAGGTGATATGGTCAAAAGTTCTCAAGTCACAAAGCGCGTATCTCAACTATCGACGTACTGTTCGAAGTGCGATAAGCGGTGCCAAGGCAGTGACGTTTTTACTAACCGACCCATATTTCCCTCGTTCGCAATACTATTCACTACAAGAAATTAAATCAGCTGCTGCCAATTTGCCGCGCTACGAAGGACTTGCCAGTCAGATTGATGACCTCTTGGATAATACGCATGGTATTGAACGATCCGAAGATCTTGATCATCAATTCAGTGTTTATCTCAATGATGTTCAGTTAGCAATCATCGCGCTCAATCAGAAAATTGGGCAGAACTGGTTTCACTTTGAACACGATCAGAATCAAACACAAACTCAGGGAGAGTTGGCATGACAATTCGTGTCGCAATACAACACAAAACGACGTATGAGTTTGATCGTTTGATTAATGTTTCTCCTCATATATTGAGGTTGAGACCGGCTCCTCATTCTCGTACTCATATTCATGGGTATTCACTAAAGGTACTTCCTGAAGAGCACTTTGTTAATTGGCAGCAAGATCCATTCGGAAATTATCAGGCGCGGTTAGTTTTCCCTGAGAGAATGAAAAAGTTGGAATTCTCAGTTGAAGTGATCGCGGATATGACAGTAATCAATCCGTTTGATTTTTTCATTGAAGAATACGCGGAAACCTATCCCTTTCAGTATGCGAAGCAGCTACATGAAGAATTGCTCCCTTATTTAAAAACGGCTGAAGATTGCCCGGAAATCGATGAGTGGATTGAATCGATTGATATGAGTGAGACACCGATAGTCTCTTTTCTTGTCGCCATCAATAGCCAGTTGGCAAAAGACATTGGCTACGGTATTCGTCTTGAGCCTGGCGTTCAGACATGTCAGGAAACCCTCACTTTACGCAAAGGGTCGTGTCGAGATACCGCATGGTTACTCATTCAGGTTTTACGTCGGTTAGGTTTGGCAGCGCGCTTTGCATCAGGTTATTTAGTACAGTTAACCTCTGATATTAAAGCTCTGGACGGTCCTTCTGGGCCAGAGCAGGACTTTACCGACCTTCATGCGTGGTGTGAAGTCTATTTACCGGGGGCTGGATGGGTTGGTTTAGATCCAACGAGTGGACTATTTGCGGGAGAAGGGCATATACCACTGGCCTGTACACCAGAACCTATTTCTGCCGCGCCCATCAGCGGCTTTACCGATGAGTGTGAATGTGAGTTCAGCTATACCAATGAAGTGATTCGTATTCATGAAGACCCTCGAGTAACCAAGCCATATGATGCAACGGAATGGGAAAACATCAAAGCCTTAGGCCACGTTGTCGACCAGATGCTGGAAAAAGAAGATGTCCGTCTTACGATGGGGGGAGAGCCTACCTTTGTTTCTATTGATGATATGGATTCAGGTCAATGGAATACAGAAGCGCTTGGTGCAGACAAACTGAGATTAGCAAAAGATCTTCTGCTACGCCTCAAAACGCAGTTTAGTACCAAAGGCTTGCTGCATTACGGGCAAGGAAAATGGTATCCAGGAGAAGAGGTACCTCGCTGGGCATTGGGCTGTTTTTGGCGAACTGACGGAGAGGCTCTTTGGGAAAATGACCAATGGCTTGCACGCGTTGATAAGAATTATGGTTTTGATCATAATGCCGCTTACGAGTTTGGGCAGACGCTATGTGATGCGCTAGGTTTGGATGAGCGTTATTTACAACCTGCGTTTGAAGATACCCTTTATTATCTATGGCTTGAGCGCTCGTTACCTGACAGTGTGAATCCTAAAAAGGCAACGTTAAAGGATGATCTTGAACGTCGGCGCTTGGCGAAATTGCTGACTCGAGGTTTGGACCTTCCGTCTGGTTATGTTATTCCTCTTCAATGGAATGGCAATCAATGGGAGAGTAGCATTTGGCCGCTTAGAAGTGACGTCATCACGTTAGTTCCTGGGGATAGCCCTATGGGATTTCGTCTGCCTCTCA
Organism: Vibrio viridaestus; assembly: GCF_003856525.1. Taxonomy (GTDB): domain Bacteria; phylum Pseudomonadota; class Gammaproteobacteria; order Enterobacterales; family Vibrionaceae; genus Vibrio; species Vibrio viridaestus. Next base: position 666,151 of record NZ_RJVQ01000003.1, on the reverse strand, counting down.
ACTCTCTCCCTGCCGTTGAAGAGGAAGATGTTATACCCGAAGCGGATCCTTTTGCACCACGTGAACCTCTGGCTATTAGAACTGAGTACATCTCTACGAACACTGAATCTCAACCAGTACAGCTACAAAAGCCGCTTGAGAAAGAGACTAAATCGGTGATAAGAACCGCCATGTGTGTCGAGGCAAGAGAGGGGCGACTGCATCTGTTTTTGCCGCCAATGACATCCTTAGAGCACTATGTTGCGTTAATCGCCCATATTGAGTCGGTTGCCGAGCAGTGTGAAATGCCAGTTGTTATTGAGGGTTATGAGCCACCGAAAGATCCTCGGTTACAGAAGTTTTTGATAACGCCCGATCCAGGTGTTATCGAGGTCAATATCCACCCAGCTAGCAGCTGGAAGGAATTGGTCGATAACACGGAAACACTCTATCATCAAGCCTATCTATCTCGTCTAGGTACCGAGAAATTCATGCTAGACGGGCGCCATACTGGCACTGGTGGGGGAAACCACGTTACATTGGGTGGTAAGACGCCAGCTGATAGTCCGCTTCTACGTAAACCCGATTTACTGCGCAGTCTGGTCACCTTTTGGCAGCATCATCCCGGTTTGTCTTACTTATTTTCAGGGATGTTTATTGGCCCAACGAGTCAGGCACCTCGGCCAGATGAAGGCAGAGATGAAGCGCTATATGAGATGGAAATTGCGTTCCAGAACTTTCCTGATGGATTAGTCGATGAGCCTTGGTTAGTCGATCGATTGATGCGAAATCTATTGGTCGATATTACAGGCAATACACACCGCTCGGAATTTTGTATTGATAAGCTCTACGCAGCAGGAACAAGCAGTGGACGACAGGGGTTACTTGAATTTCGTGGATTTGAGATGCCCCCACATGCTCATATGTCGTTAGTGCAAATGCTACTGCTACGTTGTCTTGTTATCCGTTTCTGGAAAGAGCCATATCATCAGCCGTTGGTTCGCTGGGGAACGGCTCTGCATGATCGCTTTATGATGCCATACTATGTTTGGCAGGATATTAAAGAGGTCGTTGATGATTTACAGCGTCATGGGTTGCCATTCAAATTAGAGTGGTTGGCACCTTTTGAAGAATTCCGTTTCCCACATTATGGCCGTCAGAAGATCGATAATGTTGAACTGGAATTGCGTTGGGCGATTGAACCTTGGCATGTGCTTGGAGAAGAGGTGACTCAGTCGGGGACGGCTCGTTATGTCGATTCTTCGGTAGAGCGACTGCAAGTACGTCTTACTGGACTTACCGAAGGACGTTATGTTCTTGCGTGTAATGGCCGACGCGTACCATTGCGTTCTACTGGGAGAAAAGGGGAGTCGGTCGCTTCTGTTCGCTATCGTGCTTGGGCACCGCCGTCGGCTTTACATCCAACCATCGGTGTCAGCACACCCTTGGTATTTGATTTAATTGATACATGGAACGGTATCTCTGTTGGTGGATGTACCTACCATGTGAGTCATCCTGGTGGGCGAAACTACGATACGCGGCCTGTGAATAGCAACGAAGCTGAAGCTCGTCGGATTAATCGCTTTTGGGAGCACGGATTTACTCAAGGCACCTTCACACCACCACCCGAATTTCAGGCTATTAGAGAGTTTTTCCCAAGAGAAACAGCACCTTGTCCAATGAGCCCTCCAGAGGAAGAAATTTCGCATGAATATCCTCATACATTGGACTTGCGAAAGCGTTATACTAGGCTCTAATTAACGATTAGTAGTAATGTAGTGGTATGCAAAAGCCTGCACGAAATACGATGGATGGCCGTCAGGGGACGCCATCCATACCAACGTATGTGAAACCTGAATTAGCTTATGATGAAGTCTATGACGATTCTCGTCAGGCACGCGCACATTGGCAGAAATTGTTATCAAGCTTAGATAGTCTTTCTACTGACGGTATCAATGATCGCCAAAGACGAGCACAGCATATCCTCCGTGATGATGGCGCAACTTATGATCTGAAAAGTGATCCACTATCTCCCAGTGTTTGGTCTCTGGATGTGATTCCTAACGTTATTGAAGAGTCTTTATGGCAATTTATGGAGAAGGGGATAGCTCAGCGTTCGCAGTTGTTTGATCTCATTTTGAAAGATATCTATGGGCAAAGGCTGTTAATCAAAGAAGGTATTGTTCCTGCGGAAATTATCTATAACCATCCAGGCTTTTTACGTCAGTGTTGTGGGGTAATGCAGCCACACAGTAAGCAGTTGATATTTCATGCTGTCGATCTGATTCGTGCGCCTGATGGGCAAATGGTGGTTATTGGTGACAGAACACAATCGCCTTCTGGTTCAGGTTATTCTCTGGAAAATCGCACTGTTATTTCACGTGTGATTCCTGGTATTTTTCGACAGAATCAGGTTCGTCGTCTGTCACACTTCTTTCATGTGATGCGCTCTACTTTGGCTGAACTCGCAAGCCATAGAACAGATACACCAACTATCGTTGTATTAACTCCAGGTGCTTACAGTTCCACTTACTTTGAACACTCATACTTAGCCAACTATCTCGGTTATCCCCTTGTACAAGGAGGCGACTTAACGGTTAGAAATGGCAAAGTCTGGATGAAATCACTCTATGGTCTGACACAGGTGGACGTTATTTTGCGTCGTCTTGATGATCAGTCATGTGATCAGGTAGAGCTTAATTCGGACTCTCTCTTGGGGGTTCCGGGGCTGTTGGAAGTCGCTCGTGCGGGCAATGTCGTTCTAGCGAACGCGTTAGGATCTGGTGTATTAGAAACGCCAGCGTTATTGCCTTTCTTAGATGCGATTAGTGAGTTTCTGCTTGGCGAACCACTTATGCTTCCGAGTGTTCAGACCTGGTGGTGTGGTCACACGTCTTCACTAGAGTATGTAAAGACTAATTTCTCTACTCTCATCATAAAGCAGATATACCGTACTGATAATCAGACCTCTATTTATGGTGGCTGTTTGTCTGTTGATGAGCAAAATGAACTGCTGACGAAAATTGAGAAATCGCCAGAGTTGTATGTAGCTCAAAGTTATATCCCAGGCGCCTTTAGCCCGATATGGCAAGATGACTCCTTCAAGGGGCGCCCGAGCTTACTCAGAACGTTTACTGTCGCAGACGGTGAGCAGTATCAGGTTATGCCGGGTGGATTAACCAGAACGGCGGGCTCTGAACAAGATTATATTGTTTGTAAGTTATCTGGAACGCTAAGTAAGGATACTTGGGTACTTTCTGACAGACCAGACACATCTCATCAGTCACTGTTGGATCGCGTTGGTAACGATGAAGCTCAGCGCTCTAATTTGCCAAGCCGAGTTATTGAAAATCTATTTTGGTTCGGGCGTTATGCGGAGAGAGCTGAAATCAATATTCGTTTACTTCGCACTGTGTTCAAGCAGTTGAATGGGATAGATCCGTTACCAGATGATGCGAAACGCGTATTGTTAGACGCATTATCGTATCAAAGTGGTTGCTTGCCAGGGTTCACCAATCAGGATATTAACGACTCTGCATTTCTTAACAAAGAGCTAGTTGAGCTTGTTACCAATGAAAAACGGATAGGCTCAATTAAATCGAGCCTCTTTGCGATGCTAGCCTGTGGCGAGCAGGTTAAAGAGATGTTGTCTGCCGATACCCGAATCATTCTGAACGAACTTCGGGATCATATTGATGACGTTGATTTGGCCTATAAGAATGGATTACCTTCAATCCCAGAAGAATCACTGGATAATCTGGTCACAGCATTGTTGGCTTTATCGGGCCTCAACCACGAAAGCATGTTACGTGGTATGGACTGGACATTCCAACAAATTGGTCGTAGGACTGAAAGAGCCATTCAAACTGCTACGCTGTTAAAATCGACGTTATCTCAGCCGTTACCTTCGGTATCGCAACAGCAGGTTCTAGAGTCTGTACTATTAAGCGTGGAAGCGTTAATTTCCTTCCGTCGCCGTTACCGCACCCGAACACATGTCGCAAATGGTCTAGATTTATTAATGGTTGATGAGTCTAACCCGCGTTCATTGATCTATCAGTTAAATCAACTCAAAACGTATTTAGCTGAGTTGCCGCTGCGTTCCGTAGCCAGACCCGGTGGATTAACCGATGAGAGTCGTTTATTGATTCGTGCTCTGAACGACGTGCAACTGGCCGATCTTGAAGTATTAGCCAGTAGTGGTAACGATTCTGATATCCGCGAGGAGCTCAATCAGTTAATGCGTTCTACTACCGAACTGCTGGAACAGTTTACGCATAAAGTTAGCGACAGATACTTTGATCATACTGCAGGTCCTCAGCAGCTCATTAAGTCGAAATGGAAGCTAGATATATGAAGTATCGGGTAAGACATACCACTGAATATCAGTACAATGCTCCGGTCACCCTGTGTTATAACATGACGCATTTATTGCCCAGAGATACAACCAATCAGCGTTGTTTGAGTCGTAGAATTCAGGTCTACCCTCAACCGACCTATCAGCGGGAAGGGAACGATTACTTCGGCAATACAGTCTTTTACTTTTCACTTCAGGAAGCGCATAAGCGGTTAACGATTGATGTGACGAGTTACTTTGATATTCAAAAACATAAGTACGAGTCGATTATCGATACCTTTCCGCTGACTTGCGGCGAACTAAGAGAACAGATGGTGTTGGCCTCGACGGCGGATATAAGACTGGCAAAAGAGTATTGTCTTAACTCCCAGCTGATACGGCGCTCTGATGAATTGGCTCAATACGTCAGTGGTTTCTTTACTGATCAAGCATTGGTCTTGAGCGCTACAAAAGCTTTTATGCATCATATCTTTACCGATTTCAAATTTGATGCCACAGCGACGAATGTGACGACTGCGCCTGAACAGGTACTCAAAGAGAAAAAGGGGGTATGTCAGGACTTTGCGCACTTTGCGATAGCCTGCTTACGCTCCGTGGGGATACCGGCTCGTTATATGAGTGGATACATAGAAACATTACCGCCTCCCGGACAAGAAAAACTCGTTGGTGCAGACGCATCTCATGCATGGTTTGCGATCTTTGTTCCTGAGCTAGGTTGGGTAGAATTCGATCCCACCAATGATTTAATACCCGCTGAACAGCATATTGTGACTGCGTGGGGTAGGGACTATGCCGATGTGACGCCGATTCAGGGCGTTATATTTGATGGCGGAGATAGTCAAAACCTCAAAGTATCAGTTGATGTGAGTCGAGTTTAAACACGTCAGGTCGCTTGATTTATAAGAATCAGTGGTGCAAGGTGATGTTACTATTGATTCTTACTTCGAGGTGCCTATGTCTACTGATATCCATTTTTACGAACCTACGAAAGGCCATCAACTCAAGCATAACCCGTTCAAGGCAATCATTGCACCGCGACCAATAGGTTGGATTTCAACACGCAGTACCGAAGGGAAAAATAATCTCGCTCCGTATAGTTTCTTTAATGCATTTTCTGACACTCCGCCAATAGTGGGCTTTGTTAGCTGTGGTTGGAAAGATAGCGTAGAAAATGTGCAGAAAACGGGTGTGTTTGGCTGGAATCTTACGACACGTACTCTAGCAGAGCAAATGAATATGAGCTCCAAGTCTGTCGCAGCAGATATTGATGAGTTTGAATTATCAGGGCTAACGGCTAAAGAATCGAAATTAATCAATGCTCCGATTGTTGCGGAAAGCCCAGTTTCTTTTGAGTGTAAATTGACGCAGTTGATTCGTTTAACGAATGCTAAAAGTCAAGAGATTGATAATTGGCTTGTTATGGGCGAAGTGATCGGTGTGCATATTAATCATGACTATCTTGTTGATGGCGTTTACCAAACAACATTGGCTCAGCCTGTAATGCGCGCAGGCGGGCTTGGTACATACTACGGAATTAATGACGAAGATAAATTCGAGCTTATCCGCCCACAGTAATTTTCTATAAATTTACTTTTGTCCTACCTTTCCTATTTCTTGTCTTAGTTAGACAAGCTACAAAATGATCTACCGCGTTAGTATTTTGTTAAATCAATACTAAACGCCGGTAGACACAATCCAAAATCTGGCTGCCTGGCATGCTCAAAGGATTTGAGGCATGAATAAATATACGGAAGATAATATCATTCTGGATGCTCGTAATATTTCAAAACGCTACGGCGGTGTGTTTGCTCTGAATGACGTGAGTTTTTCTCTAGAAAAAGGAGAAATCCTGGGACTTTGCGGAGAAAATGGAGCGGGTAAAAGCACGCTGGTTAAGATTCTCGGTGGGTATGTCACCCCCGATACTGGCAGTATCAAAATCGGCAGCACGGATATTGCTTTAGGGCAAAGAGTCGACCCATCGTTAATCACAATCGTTCACCAAGAACTGTCAATTCTCCCTCACCTTAGTGTGTTAGACAACATCATGATAGGGCTTAAAGATAATAGCGCGTTCTATATCCGTAGCCGTTATCGTAAAAAAGTGGCTCAGTTACTCGAAGATGTTGGTCTGTCTCACGTAGCCCCAGATCAGTTAGCTGAGACTCTATCTCTTGCTGAGCGTCAGTTGGTTGAGATCGCTCGTGGCTTGGCAAGTGGAGCAAAAGTGCTTTTACTCGATGAACCAACCGCGACGTTATCTGACGCAGAAATTGAAAAAGTGTTCTCAATTATGCGTAAGTTGAGAGACAGTGGCACAACGCTCGTTATTATCAGTCACCGACTCGATGAAGTTTTTGCTATCACTGACCGTGTCACTGTATTTCGTGGCGGTAAGCATATTTTTACAAAAGAAACGGCATCTGTCTCAGGGCCTGAATTAGTGACAGCGATGCTAGGACATGAAGTTGAACGTGGTGTTGTAAGACCTCAGCGTGATCATGGCGAAGTATTATTAGAATGTAAAAATGTCTCAGTTAATCGACGTTATGGACCATTCGATTTCACTTGTCATAAAGGTGAAATTGTTGCGATTGTTGGGCAGTTAGGGTCGGGTGCTGATCTTTTCTTACAAACTTTAGCCGGACTTGCTCCCATCGATTCTGGTTCAATTCTACTTAATAAAAAGCCTATTTCACTCGACACAATTGACGATGCAAATCGCTATGCGATTTCTTATGTACCTGAAGACCGTGCGGGTAAAGGTGCTTTTTTAGATGCGCCAATTGGGGTCAATATTACTTCTCGAGCGCTAGCGGAGTTATCAAACCTCGATATTATCCAAAAAGACGCTGATACCAAGAGAGCTATTGAGTTGGCCGAATCGTTTACCGTTAACTCAAAACGCAATCATGAAGCTGTATCAACACTGAGTGGCGGCAACCAACAAAAAGTGGTGTTGGGTAAAGCTGTTGCAACTAATCCCGATATTCTTCTGCTGAATGAGCCAACTCGCGGTGTTGATATCGGTGCCCGTGCGGATATTTATGATCGCCTGAGAAGTCGAGCAGATGATGGCTTATCAATTGTATTTTACTCAACGGATCTTGAGGAAATTCTCGATTTTGCTGACCGCATAGTTACGGTATTTAAAGGTGAGCTTGTTAACAGCGTAATAAGAACAGAGACAACTCAGGAGCAGATCTTAGAGGATATCCTCCATGGAAAAGGAAAGGAAGCAGCATGATAGGGACAGTAAGCGAGAAAAGCATGATCTCCAAATTGAGCTTTAGTGGTTCAGCACTTTTATCTCCAACAAGAATACAAGCGACATCTGTAAGAATAGCGACGCTAATCGTGGCACTATTTGCCTGCTTCTTTGTTCAGGGGTTTGCGACTACTCAGAATATGAGTGCAGTTCTGTTTTCGACTGTATCTATAGGTATTGTCGCTTGTGGCTTAGCGTTAGTTACGATTAGCGGTAATCTTTTTATGTTGTCTATCAGTGCAACAACGTCGATTTCGACCATCGTGTTTGCCAGTACACTGTCATACGGTGTCACTGTTGCTACCTTAGTCACCTTATTTGTCGGCTTGATATTTGGTGTTATTCAAGGAGTAGCCGTTGGTAAGTTAAAAACCAATGCGATCATTACGACTATCGCAGCTTCATCGATTATCACAGGGATAGGCTCTTGGTATTCAGGTGGCAGAACCATTAGTAGTGAAGTCACAGTTCCATGGCTTGGTGTTGGTCATATCATGCCGGGTGTACCAAATCAGATTATTATCCTAGCGTTAGTAGCAATCGCCTGTGAATTCTTTTTGTGTCGCATGCGTTTGGGGAGAGAAATTCAGTTAAACGGAATTAATCCACAAGCTGCGAAACTGTCAGGTCTGCGTACCGGTATGGCGATTACTATTGCCTATGTGATTGCGTCTATGTCCGCTTCATTAACCGGAATACTTATTTCATCACAAACATCTCAGGGTAACTTATCGCTGGGTGCGGGTTTGGATTTTAGCGCGATTGCGGCGGTACTGGTTGGTGGTATTGCGATCAATGGTGGTCATGGAAAGATTATCGATGCTGTCTTTGGGGCGCTCTTTCTTTCAGTTGTCGGTAACGTTCTTCTGCTTAAAGGATATTCGCTCGATGTGCAATTGATGGTTAAGGGGGCTGTTGTGATTATATCGGTCATTTTAGGCGCGTTATTAGTGAAGAAGCGTAAATAAGGAAGCGTATTATGAAACAAAAATGGAATACATCCGAAGTTATTCGCGTATCACTGTTTATCGCGATTCCAGTTATCTTCGCTTGTGTAAACACCTATTTTTTAACCAGTGGCAATCTATTTGCCTTAATGCAAAGTTTTGCATTGGTCGGTCTCGTTGCGCTTGGATTAGCATTGACGATGATTGTTGGCGAGTTTGATTTATCGGTCGCACCCATGGTTGCAGTTGGTGGGCTGATTCTGGCTAAAACTGGAGGAGACAGTGCTATTGTCGGTGTTCTCTGCGCTGTCGCATTTGGCCTTGCTGTTGGCCTGATTAACGCACTTATGATTATAAAACTCAAAGTATCGTCATTAGTCAGCACACTTGGCGTGATGGTTCTCTTGTCCGGTTTTGCATACTGGATCGCGGATGGCAATGTTGTCCCTTACTACAACTTTGATGCGTCTGACGTGTTGGATGCACAGTTCTTCTATCTTTTATCACCGAGAATTCTGATTACGATTGCTGCGATTGCCGCTATCTATTTGGTGCTGAATTTTACTCGACTAGGGCGTGATATTTACGCGACAGGTAGTCATCGCCAGTCAGCCATTATGAGTGGTGCGAATACGACGGGCGCATTGCTATTTTCTTTCGGTATGTCGGGCTTACTGGCTGCTCTAGCAGGTGCTCTTATCTCGATCAGCTTGGCAACTGGCTCTCCAACACTTGGTGATACGCTTCTAATACAAGCTGCTTCTGCTGCGATTCTTGGCGGTGTCTCTCTGGGTGGTGGAGTCGGACGTATTCCTCAAGTGGCTGTAGGTGTCTTTATCCTGGCTGCTTTGAATAATGGCTTGAGTCTAATGGGTGTTAGCTCAGCAACTACCTTGTTGGTTAACGGATGTGTGTTAGGTGCTGTCGTAGTGATTAACGGCGGATTGGGTGATTTGAAAATTGCTCGCTCAAAACGAGTACATGGATAAGAATTTATGACTATGGAGAAGTCTAAAATGAAAAAAAATCTATTTATAAAAAATGCATTATCAGTAGTGGTTTCTGCGTCGGCGATATTAGGCGCGTCAGCATCAGTCGTGACAGCGCAGGCGGCAGACCAGAAGTCAGTTATTTTACTTCAGCCGACTGAAGAGTGTACTTACTGTTCTGATTACCTACGTTTCTTTAAAAAAGAAGCAACAGCTGCTGGATTGAAATTCGAAACAACGACCAGTCCGTTTGACCCAGCTAACCAGGCTAATCAGGTTGAACAGGCGATTGCTAAACATCCTGATGCCATAATCTTATGGCCTGTTGATGCAAATGCGTTAATTCCATCGATGCGTAAAATTAAGAAAGCTGGTATTCCGCTTATCATTAGTGATGCGATGCCAGCCAAACAGTCTGAAAAATATTGGGATATCTATACGGGTGGTAATAGTGAAGAAATTGGCCGTGAATCAGCAAAAGCGATGGTCGATGGATTTGAAGCAAAAGGTTATGGCAAAAAAGGTGAAATTTTTGCTATCACAGGTACACCGGGTGCTCCTACATCTATTGGTCGTATGAAGGGGTTTAAAGAAGAGCTAGCCAAACTTGCACCAGACATCAAGATCGTAGGTGAGCAACCAGGAAACTGGGATCAAAACGTTGCGATGACAGCAGCATCTTCTCTTTTTACTCGATTTGGCGACCAGGTCGAAGGTGTTTACTCGGTTGAAGATCTAATGATGGCGGGCGTGATCGTTGCTGCTGAACGTGCTGGTATTGATGCTAATAAACTAGCGTTGGTTGGTGTGGGTTGTGAAGTTCAGGGCTATAAGAATATCAAAGCGGGTATTCAATATGCGACGGTACTTTCAGATGCCTATTCAGATGCAAAGTACGCAGTTGATGCGGCTGTAAAACTTCTCAATGGCGAAAAACAACCTAAATATACATACCTGCCTAATCCAATTATCACTAAAGACAACTTGAACGAATGTAAAGGTATAGAAAACCTTTAATAACCAATAGTATTAAAAATTAGCCGGAAGAGTTTTTTCCGGCCCAATGAAATGAAATGAAATAGGTAAAAACTATGTCTGTTGAAAATAGTAAAACTTTACGCCTGCACATCCCTCAATGGCAGGGGGGCAATAATCATGCTTATCATTTTGGTGCGCAAATGCTTGCGTGGCTCGCACCAAAGGCAAAGGGACCGGTTGAAGAAGTGGATGTTTCCTTCGACGAAAACAGACAATTAGAAAATGAAAATGGCATTGTTGGTCGTTCTGAGATCATTCCGCAAATTGAGCAAGCTAAAGCGATTATTGCAAAACACCAGCCTGACAACTTGGTTATCCTCGGAGGAGACTGTTTAGTCGACCTTGCACCTTTTGCTTATTTACAAGAGAAGTATGGTGACGATCTTGGTATTCTTTGGGTTGATGCACACCCTGATATCATGACATCAAATGAGTTTGAACATTCTCATGCATCTGTGCTGAGAGCATTGATGGGTGAAGGCGATAGCGATCTTACTCAATTCGTAAATACACCAATCAAACCCAACAAAGTCATGTATGCTGGTGTTAATGACGAAAGTGAATTCGAAGCAAACTTTCTCAAAGAGCGCAACATGCGCGTATGTCGTCCAGAAGAAGTGAAATCTGATATCATCTCTATCCAAAAGTGGATTGAAGAAGAGCAAATTAAAGTGCTTGCGATTCACCTAGATCTAGATGTTCTTAGTATCAGTGACTTTGGTTCACTATTATTTACTAACCCTAATGTGCCTGCTGATGCCTATGAAGGTATTGCTCAAGGTAAGTTGACGATGTCTGAAGTGCTTAAAGTGATTAAGGTAGCCAGCGAAAATACCAAAGTTGTCGGTATTGGGGTTGCTGAACACTTACCATGGGACTCTTTGAATCTGAAGCAAATGTTAGAAGAGCTGCCATTAATTGGTGATTAAGTGACAGCTAAGCTGTGTTTGTATGAAAAGGATAAGTTCGATGACTTATCCTTTTTTATTTCATCAAATCTTTCGGTGAGCAACCATAGCGCTGCTTAAAGGAGCGGCTGAAATGTGATAGATCTTTGTAGCCATACGTTAAGGCTGCTTCAGTTACGTTAGCAACTTTACGATTAATCAAAGCATCGTATGCAGCACATAAACGCTGGGTTTGAAGCCATTGTCTTGGGGTTTCACCGACCTCTGCAAACAGTCGACTCAACGTTCTGAGTGAAATATTATTGTCCGACGCAACACTTTCTAACGTTAATTCTTCATCGGTGATGTTACGACGAATGAACGCTTTTATTTCTGTCAGCAGCTTACCATGAGAACTGTGCTCAAATCCAGAAGAGCCTTCTGTCGATCTTTGAATCGCTGTAGTGAGCATATCCAAGGTTGGGACTATGAACTGGTTATCACCGACTAGCTCGGGATCCGATGCTAAAATCGATGTGTCATTGAGCAACGACTTAATCAAGCGAGCGTAAGAGGAATTGCTTTTTAGAATGGTTCCACCAATCTGATCTAAATGAGATACTTTAGCTTGTACAAGTGGACGAGGAATTCGCAACAACATAGCATTGTATGTTGATGTGTAATTGAAAGAATAAGGCTTCGCGGAATCGTAAATCAAAACATCTCCTGAACGATGGGCGACTTGACGATTGTTTTGTTCAAAATACCCTTCACCAGAAACCATAACAGAGACGAAAATGTCCTCGCGTGGAATCGCTCTGAGATCCGTAGCTCTTCGGTCGTAGCGAATACTATCTGAAAATACACTGCTTAATTCACTGACTCCAAGATTGTGAACAGTGGTTGTCGCAGAAAAATTATTTCTATTATCGGTGAGGCCAAGGCATGGTGCGTAATGCTTTGTGACCACGTCGTTCCAATAGTTGAATCGGTCTTTCTGGGAAAGTGTTTCAGTGGAAAATACGTTGCTCATAATGGTCACCTTTAAATAAACTGCTAGTTAAGGTGAAGCAATAATAATGCCATAAAATAGGGCAATGACCTAAAATTGATCGAAGTATATGTTACTTTAATTATCTGATAAATAAGGATAATAATAGAGGTAGGTGAGATAGGACAATATTGGGCAAGGATCTTTATAAGATCTTGCACCCATTTAGACAAAACGCACTAAATGGGTGCTTTGTGGATCGCGTAAAACGTTTATTTAATTTTCTAATTCCAACTCTGCAATATCTGACGATACTTCTTTGGATTCAGATAATAAGATTGATGCGGTCACCATGAGTAATGCGATTCCGTCAGTCATCGATAAGCTCTGATTAAAGAATAGAATAGAGAAGAATGTGGATGCGACTGGAATTACCGCAAAGGCCATACCTGTTGCGCTAGCCGGAATTTTAGTTACACCGTTAAAGAAGCAGAAGTAGGGTACTGCCCAAACAAGAATACCGTAGTAGATCATCGTCAACGTATTTTTAGTATCAAATAGAGTGGTTATATCGAAGCTATTCGATTCAAGGATGAACATTAATGGAGCGGTGAAGATCAGCCCAGTAAAACATACGCCTGTCGCCATAGTTAGTGCTGGCAACTGTACGTCGTATTTTTTTGCAGCAATAACACAACCCGATGTTGATAAGGTAGATAGAGCCAGCAATAAAATGCCATAAATGGAGCTGCTGCCTGATGATTCGGTCGTTGGAATCGTTAGTACCAATACTCCAGCAATAGCTAACCCAATAGCGATCCCTTTCTTAAAGCTCAGCTTTTCTTTCAAAATAAAATAAGACAGAGTCAATACGACTGCAGGAGCGATACTGGTAAAAATAGAAGCTGAAATTGCACTCGAATATTCGAAACCAAATAGCAGAAAAGCAGTGTATAAAACGGCGCCTAAAAGAGACTGCAAACTGATGATAGCCCACGTTTTGATGCTTAAAGAAAAAATAGCGGGTGCGCCCGTTGCTCTGCCTATGATGTATAGAAACACAAACCCGATTGCGAAGGTTATCGCTATAAATGTCCATACGGGAATGGCATTCATTGAGTCTGCAGCGATTGGGTAACTGATACCAACCAATAAATAACACATTATTACGTTTATGTAGCCCATGTTCATGTTGATTTCCTTATTCCTTGGATGAGCCTTTACTTTGTCCGAGTATTGGGAAAAAAGCTTGGCAGGTTGAGCCAAGGATTAGTAAAAATAGGACATGTGTGACGGACTTCTTTGTTAGTGGTAGGTGAAATCGGGAATCGTTATTGGCAAATATAGGAGTATTAAAGGAGGATTTATATTACTAAAAGAAATAACATTTGAGATTATACCAAAATATAAATTCACTAACTCAATTATCTATAAATAAAATTAATATCATTACGTGTTTTATTTCCTGTGTATATTAACGTTCATCATAATTACACTATTGATGAGTTAATTATTGATTAATATATCTTTGTCGTCATAATAAAAGTCCTACTGAACACTGTTTTAAATTCTTTTTCATCACGTTGCGGGAGCATAAATATATGCATCATAAGGTTGTTTACTTATTGTTTTCATCAGGCCTTATTTTGTCTGGTTGTTCGGCGCCTGATGATATAAAACCGCACAGTTCAATGGCGACGAATAGTGTTCTCTCAGCGAGTCATAATCTTAATGATGAAGGTAACTATAAAGCTAACTGGCCAGAGATGGGATGGTGGGAGCAATATGGTGATTCACAATTATCAGAGTTGGTCGTAAAAGCGCTGGAAAACAGCCCTAATATTCAGTTGGCTGATGCGCGCCTAAATCAAGCGCAGGCATTTATTATGCAAGCAAATAGTGCTCTTGACCCCACGCTTAATGCAAGTGCGTCGTACAGTCGGGCAAGATTATCGCGGATTGAAGATTACACTATGCAGGGTAATCGGTATTCCACCTCTCGTTCTCTGGGACTCGATTTTAATTACTCGTTTGATTTATGGGGTGGTAAAAAAGCGCAATGGCAGGCAGCGGTTAACGCCGAAAAAGCGGCAGAAGTTGAACATCAGGCAGCCAAAATAGAATTAGCAAGTCAAGTCGTTGCTCAGTATATTCAGTTAAGTAACGCCTATGCTTTGCTTGATTTAGCTAACCACGATCTTGAACGGTCTCAGCGGATTGTCACCATATCGAAGAAGCTATTTACTCATGGCTTAACGTCGGAAGAAAAATTGTTCACGGCTCAAAGTGGGGAAGCATCGGCAGAACGTGTTAAAAAGGAGCGGGCACTGGCTGTTAAGAAACTCAAAAATGCATTATCTATCCTGACAGGAACGGGGACGGACGCTGCTGCTTCTATTTCACGGCCAGAATTAGCAACGCAAAAAGATGTCGAGCTGCCCGATAATCTTACTGCGAATTTACTGAGTCACCGGCCAGATATCACGGCAGCTTTATGGCAGGTTAAAGCTGCCGTTCAAGATATCAAAGTGGCTAAAACTCAGTTTTATCCCAATTTCAACTTAAGTGCGATGGCAGGATTCAAATCAATATTAGGCGATGCAGTATTTGGGTCTGTTAGCCGCAGTTGGAATGTCACTCCAGCTATATCGCTACCGATCTTTACTGGTGAATTAAAAGCGAATCTTTACAACAAGACTTCTCTCTATGATCAGGCTGTTGCTCAGTATAATAAGACTCTGCTGACGGCATTAGGTGAAGTTGTTGATTCAATTGACACACTCAAATCGATTAAACAGCAGCTAGTAGATGCACAGCGTAGCGTTGAACTTGCACAAAAAAGTTATCACATCAATGAAAAGAAATTTGATGCTGGTATGGGAAGCCAATTAGAAGTTTTGATGTCGGAACAACGTTTGCTTGATGCAGAAGCGGCGCTTATAAACTTAACAAATCAACAAAAATTGGAAAAAGTCACGTTAGTTCGCTCATTGGGTGGTGGGTTTGAAGACTCATCTGGTTCTGCAGATGTGAATAATAAGAATGATAAGTGAGGGAATGAAATATGACGTCGGAGCAAAACAATAAGGTGAATTCTCCACGACAGAAATCACGTAAAAAGGGACTGACTATTTTTGCTTTAGTGCTTGTCGCACTTGCGGTAGTTTGTTCAGCTTGGTACTGGATGTTTAAGGCTGGTAAGCAAGAAACTGAAGATGCCTATGTGCAGGGACATATTTTACAGGTATCTCCGCAAATTTCAGGTACCGTAACGCATGTTTATACTGACGATGGGGCATTTGTAAAAAAAGGTCAAACTCTGCTCGAGCTTGATGCTAATGATGCGAATATTGCTTTGGAACAGGCAAAAGCGAATCTTGGGCAAACAGTACGACAAGTCCGTACGCTGTTTAATAATGTTATTCAGGCAAAAGCCGTTGTTGCACAGAAAGAGATCGCTTTAAACAAAGCAAAAACAGATTACAGTCGCCGAAAAGATATGGTTTCAGCGGGTGGGCTTTCTCAAGAAGAATTGAGTCATGCCAATGATATGGTTGAAGCTGCGCAGAAAGATCTCACTGTGTCAGAGCAGCAACTGAAAGCCCAACAGGCAAAGATTTATAACACAACTGTCGAAACTCACCCTTTAGTTCAAGAAGCGATAGCAAAATTAAATCAGGCTTATTTAAATCAGGTAAGGACCAAGATCGTTGCACCAATGGATGGGTTTGTAGCGAAGAAATCCGTTGAATTAGGGCAAAAAGTGGCACCCGGTTCGCCACTAATGGCGGTTATTCCGCTCAACTCTGTATGGGTCGATGCAAACTTTAAAGAAACGCAGCTTACCGATATGCGCCTTGGGCAGAAAGTCACATTAGTCTCTGATATTTACGGTGACAATGTCACTTATCATGGGCGTGTAGAAAGTTTAGGTATTGGTACAGGCAGCGCATTTTCTTTACTACCCGCTCAGAATGCTACTGGAAATTGGATTAAAGTGGTTCAGCGCTTACCAGTGAAAATCACTATTGAACCAGATGAGTTAGAAAAACATCCTCTGAGAATCGGACTGTCTATGACTGTGACCGTAGAAACAGACAGCCAGTCAGGAGACGTTCTACCAAAAGCATCAGAGTCAGAGAGTCCTTTAGTCACGACAAACGTCTATGAAGACCAATTATCCGGAGCGGATCAGTTAGTATCCGAGATTTTAAAAGCGAATGACATTGGTCAAGAGTAAGGGGCTGATTAATGCAAGATGAGCAACAATTTAAGCCTGCAAATCTTGTCCTTTGCACGCTTGCGATCTCGCTTGGTGTATTTATGCAGGTGCTAGACAGTACGATTGCGAATGTGTCGTTACCAACGATTGCGGGCAATATGGGGGTGAGCCTAAACCAAGGGACATGGGTAATTACCTCATTCACGGTGAGTAATGCAATTGGTCTTCCGGTCACCGCTTGGTTAAGTCGAAAAGTCGGTGATGTAAGACTGTATGTGTGGTCACTGGCTCTGTTTGTCATTACCTCGTTCCTGTGTGGTATTTCTCAGACAATGACCGAGTTGGTTACGTTTAGAACGTTGCAAGGATTCGCTGCCGCTCCGTTATTTCCGATGAGCCAAGTATTGTTGCTATCGGTCTTTCCCCGCAGTAAACGCAGTATGGCACTTTCTCTCTTAGGAATGGTCGCCGTCGTTGGTCCAATTGTGGGACCAATCTTGGGTGGTTGGTTAACGTATGATTACAGTTGGCCATGGATATTTTTTATTAACATTCCTATCGGTATTTTTACGATCGTCGTCATTTTGAATCAGTTGAAAGATAAACCTCATGAACCTGTTCATTCGAGACTGGATATCATTGGTTTTACTGCTCTGGCACTAGGCGTAGGCGTTCTTCAGGTAGTGCTTGATAAAGGCAATGATCTAGACTGGTTTGATAACAGCTGGATTGTCGCAGGCAGTATTTTTGCAGCCGTGATGCTCGTTTTTATGGTGATATGGGAGCTGACCGACGACTACCCGATTGTGAATTTACGCTTATTTAGCAATCGTAATTTTTGTATTGGTACAATACTTTTGACCTTAGGATACGCTGGGTTTTTTAGTATCAATCTGATTATTCCACAATGGCTACAAAGCCAAATGGGGTATACCGCATTATGGGCAGGTCTGGCCGCAGCACCAATGGGGCTCATTCCTGTCTTTCTGACACCTGTACTTGGTAAGTTTGGCAGCCAGTTAGATATGAGGAAACTGGCGGCGCTCTCTTTTTTGGTTATTGCTTTTAGTTGTTATTGGAGGGCGACATTTAACTCTGACGTTGATTTCGCTAGCGTTGCGTTGGTGCAATTGTTTATGGGTATTGGTATTTCTTTATTTTTCATGCCCATGACCACGATCTTACTCTCCGATTTAAATGGTCCAGAAGTGGCCGATGCGGCTTCATTATCAACGTTTGCTCGTACATTGGGGGCAAGCTTTGCCTCTTCGCTAACGTCGTGGATATGGGCAAGGAATTCGAGTATTCATCATGAGATTCTGGGTGAGCATATCACGCCTTATAACCCGTTGGTGACAGATACTGGAACACAGTCCCTTGCACAGATGAATCAATTGATCAATCAACAAGCGGTGATGTTATCGACGATCGATTTATTTGAAATATTGATGTGGATATTTATTTTTATTACACCATTTTTGTTTTTCACTCGCTACAACGTGTCTTCGATGGGGCGTCACTAACTATTTAGTCTATATTCACTTAAGCACAAAGAATGTTTATGCTAGAGATATAGCTTCATATATTCATTAAGTTAGAGAGGCTAAGGTTACTCACTAACAATCATAACTTTCATTCAATAAATGATATTGCTTTATACGTAAGTTTCGGCCATGACGTATGGCTGAAGCCAGTATGAGGTTACATTGAACCATTGGCCGACAATTGCATAAAAATGGCCACAAGGAGAGCTAATACGATGTTTCAAGAGATAGCTATCGGAGGACTACTGTTCAGTCCGTTAGTCCTTTTTATACCGATGGCTCTGATTTTGTCTTACCTAATGCGTTTAGTCATGTACAAAACCGGATTGTATTCTAGGTTCTGGAAACCAGCCTGGATAGAGGTAAGCCTGTTTGTCTTTATTTTATTTTTTATTATCCGGATTTTAGGGGTTTAAGCATGAAGCAAAGTATGCGTATTTTACTTACAATCGCTATCGTCATCGTAGCGATTATATGTGGTCGCTGGGTATGGGATCACTACCTGTATTCGCCATGGACTCGCGATGGCCGTGTGAATGCTCATGTCATCACTATTGCTCCTGATGTTTCAGGCTTCGTCACTGACGTAAATGTCAAAGACAATCAGCAAGTACAGAAAGGCGATGAATTATTTAAAGTTGATGCGACTCGCTATGAAGTAAAAATTCACCAGCTTGAAGCCACAGTTGAAAATAAACTGTACTCCTGGGAATTAGCAAAGCATCGCTATGAGCGCCGTAAGAATCTGCCGAGTAAACAATCTATTAGTACCGAAGATTTAGAAACGGCGCGCATCAATACCAATATCGCAAAAGCCAACTATGAATTGGCAAAAGCAGAGTTAGAAGAAGCGAAGCTAAACTTAACAAGAACCTCTGTTATTGCACCTGAAGATGGTGTGGTTATTAATCTAACCCTTCGCCAGGGTAACTATGTTAACCAAGGGACTTCAACACTGGCATTAATTAAAAAGAACTCATTTTATGTCACAGGTTACTTTGAAGAGACCAAACTTCCACTTGTACATGTAGGACAGAAGGCAGAAGTTACGTTGATGAATAGTAATAAGCCTCTAGAAGGTCACGTAGTGAGTGTGGGTAGAGCAATAGCAAACAGTAATACCAATGCGAATAATCAATTGTTACCACAAGTTCAACAGACGTTTAACTGGGTTCGGTTAGCGCAAAGAATTCCTGTCGACATCACGCTAGATGACATCAAGCAACAAGATCAATTAAGTGCAGGTATGACGGTTTCAATTAAGTTAATAGATGATAAGTAATGAGTGCTAAATTACTCGCAACGTCGATATTCAAGCCCGATAAAGCGGCCGTTGTATTCGCCATAAAAGGCGTTATCGCAATGGCAGCCTCATTGTATATCGCTATGTACTGTAATTTGGAGAGACCTTATTGGGCGCTGGTTTCAGCGGTATTTCTCCAGATTCGCCCCGAGAGTGGGCTGGTCATCGAAAAAGGTTTTTGCCAGATAATAGGGACCTTAATTGGCGGCATTGTCGGTATTTTAATTCTGGAATTCTTTATTCCTTATCCGGCGTTGGCGTTTTTCTTTTTAAGCCTTTGGATTGGTCTGAATGCTTACTTGTCCGCTATGGTCCGGCGGACTAATTTCATTTATGCCTATGCGATGGCGGGTATTACCGCAGTGTTAGTCGTGGTATTGGTTATGGTTCAACCTACTACCGCGAGCAGTGCAACTATTTTCGATGTGGCGCAAGCCAGGGTCAGTGAATTGATTGTTGGCTCTTTGTGTGCAACGGTAATCAGTCAGCTATTTTGGCCAGTTAAAGTGAAAGATGGTCTTCAACTGCATGCCAGAAAAGTAATAAATGATTGTCTGGAATACCTGTCTTTGGAAATTTCAGATTCCGGTACACATGAAAGCCGTCATAATAAAATTGATGCAATATTTGACTCGTTGACGATACTGACAGACGATTCGAGTGCGGTTAGCTATGAGGGACCAAGAGGGCCAGGGATATCACGAGCGGCAGTCTTACTATGTAATAAAATCATGTCACTCTTGGCCGTTATTCAAATATTTGGTCGGCTAAAACGTAATCATCCAGAACTGATGACCTCAACCATCATTACTATGATTGGTGAAATGCAGTCTTCTTTTGATCGCCTCAAAGAATCATCTTCATACGACGACTGTTACCATATTGCTCAGGAATTACGTCGCACGTTGTTGAGGCACAAAAATAATCACGTTGCATCGAGTGCACTTGAAACTCGCTTAATCAAAGTGGCGATGGAAGTCGCAGC
The DNA here is from genome assembly GCF_003856525.1 of Vibrio viridaestus. Classification (GTDB taxonomy): domain Bacteria; phylum Pseudomonadota; class Gammaproteobacteria; order Enterobacterales; family Vibrionaceae; genus Vibrio; species Vibrio viridaestus. Next base: position 645,641 of record NZ_RJVQ01000003.1, on the reverse strand, counting down.
AGAACTGGTCCTCATATTGAAAAGCTTTAATGCGATCAATGAGCAGGGCGATATCCTGCTTAATGCTAAAAACTTCAAGCCGTACAAAAATCCGATGATAGCCCTTTCTGTCGCTGTACGTACGACGACGTCGTTTTTAGTCGGCGTGGGGCTTTGGATTGGTACGGGTTCTAATGCCGTTGTTATGATGATGATTCTGCCAGTCATCTTTTCCATCATGATGGCCAGATTACCTTTAATGATCGTGAGCGTTGTGCTTAAACGTATTGTTATTGGATCTGTTGTGGCAAGTTTTGTAGCGATTTTCTACGCACTCAACTTACTAGCTCAGAGCTCAGGGGATTTTCCTATTCTGGTTATGGTACTTGCTGGTCCTTACTTTCTTGGCCTCCTCGCCTTAGCCGTTAGACCAACTTTGCCATATGGCTTGGGATTTTGTATTCCATTCACCATATTAGTTCGTCCTGCATCAGATATGAGCTACTCTTTCCAGATTGACAGTACAGTCAGTAACGCCATGAGTATTGCTGTTGGTGTGACCGTGCTTTACTGGTTGTTCCAATTAATTACATCGCCAAGTGTTAAGTCGATCCAGAAAGATTTAATTGCAGAAACAGTCCGAGATCTAAAACGCGTATCAAACCAAAATAACGCTGTTGATTGGTTTAACGCTAGAATGGGTGATCGGGTACTTCGCATCGTAGCATTTGATAAAGCTAAGCCGACTGCTGATAGAATCATGACTGATATTGCCTTAACGGGACTAAATTTGGGGCATATTCTCATTCGGGTAAACTCGGTGTTTCGTTCACTTGAAACGGATTCCAATGCGAAAGAAGCCTGGAATAAATGGGTTAAAGCTCTTTCTCGGGCGTATTCAGAGTCAGCATCAGGTCTGGATTGTATTGAGTTTGGGCAGGCGAATGAGGCGTTTCTTAACTACCTTAAAGAAAATAGGATCAGTTCAGAAAATTACGAAATGTTCAAAGGTATGTGTGAAAGGATTACGCTGACATTCAAACGAATTGCCGCGTCGGTTGTTCACCAAAAGGATGCTCATTTATAACAAAGACACTATATCTATTTGATTATTTTCTCATTATTAATACCGTTCTGGTCGCATGTGGCGGATTGTGTGCTAAAGTATCGTCAGTATAAGTCGTTAGCATAGTAAGTGGTATTTAGGAGTGACTGAGGCGAAATGGATAATCTGACTGTTTTACTTAACAAAGATAAGCGGTTATTGCGTTTTATTCAGCTCGCTCCATTTGCCGTTATTGCTTTGGTTTCACTTTCTCTCATTGTCTATATCTATCAGATTGAGCGTAATAAATTTAATGCAAATGTTGAAGCATTACGCTCTAGCTTTATTGACGTTGAAGAGAGTATGGTTGAACAGAAAATCAACTATATTCAAAAGCAGATCGAGTACAACCACAATAATGTTTCGACTGAGCTTCGAGATGCAGTTAAAGCTCGTGTAGAGGACGCATATCAGATTGCATCCCAAATTTACAAAGCCCACACGGATGAGCCAGAAGACGTTCTAAAACAGCATATCATTGATATTCTCCGGCCGTTTCGATTTTTTGATAACCGTGGTTACTATTTTATCTTCACAATGGATGGCACAAGCGTTATGCATCCATTGGTTCCTAATATTGAAGGAACCAATCAGATTGGCGCTATTGACCTTAAAGGTACGCCAATACTCAAAGAGCATATTGCTCTGGTAAAAGAGCATGGTGCTTCTTTCTATCATTGGTGGTATCCAATGCCAGGAAAACCGCTCAATGTACAATTTGAAAAAATCGGTTATGCGAAAGAATTTAAGCCTTTTAACTGGATGATAGGAACGGGAGAATACGTAAAAAACTATGAGCAAATAATGAAAACCAGTACGATAAAATGGTTTAGCCAGTTTGTTCACAATGTTAATTCAGTTAAATCCAATCCGACCTATTTATTGATGGATAATAGTGGTCAGGTTATTGCAGCTACTGACGTGAATTTTCTCAGTAAAGAGCTTTTCAATATTGAACTGCCACATCAATCTTTGAACTGGAGTAATTTTAAACATCAGACTAGCTCCACGGTGAAACTAGAAGGCCTGTTGAGTTTTGAAGGGGGAAAAACCCTCACGATAGGACAAAGCCATATTATCTATCGGCCATTACCATACTGGGGGTGGTCAATTATTACGACAATTCCCAACGCCTACTTCGAAAATCTACTTAAAAATCGCTTTGAGCAGCTAAAATCCCAACAGAGTGATGATTTATTAAACCTAGTCTATTTTAGTGTTCTGTTCTCAATCATTGTGCTTTCTGTATCCCTGTATATAGGTCGATTGGTTCAAAAGAGAATCATTCGTTTACAAGCTAATATTCATGCTCATATAAACGAGCTTGAAGAAGCGAAAAACCAAATGCAGTACATGGCTATGCGTGATGAACTGACAACGTTGCCCAACAGAGCGACATTGGTTAAGAGAGTAGATTCAGAAATCGCTCAGGCAAAGAAAACGGGTGATATGGTTGTGATAGTTTTTGTTGATTTGGATGACTTTAAGAAGATAAATGATAAATATGGACATTCAATAGGTGATCAACTCCTCGTGAAAGTCGCTGCAGAGTTTGAACAGCGAATAGAACCCACAGATTTAGTTGCTCGCTTTGGCGGCGATGAATTTGTTTTTTGCTTGTCTAATCTTCACTCATTTGAAGAGGCTAGAGCCAGAATTCATAATATCAAAGGTGTATTTGAGCAACATTATCAACTGGAATCGCTGCGAGTTAAAACGGGATTTAGTTTGGGCGCTTGTGCGTTTCCAAATGATGGTCTCGATGCCGAATCATTAATAAAAAATGCCGATATCGCATTATATCGAGCGAAAAATCACAATCGTGGTGACGTTGTCTTTTATGATGAAAATATTAACAATGAAATTCAATATCTTATCAGTGTCGAAGAGCATATACATACTGCGATTATTAACGAGGAGCTTTCTGTTGTTTATCAGCCTCAGGTTGAACTTGAATCACTCAATGTGGTTGGTGTTGAAGCATTAGTTCGCTGGAAGAACAGTCATCTAGGTTTTGTTCCACCAGACGTATTTATTTCCGTGGCTGAAGACGCAGGAATTATTGATAACATTGGGATGTTTGTATTCCGCCGAGCTTGTAAAGAGATCGTGTCAATTAGTCCTAATGGTAACGATGCGGTCCAATTGAGTGTGAACATTTCACCGAAACAGATCCTAGCGGATCGATTTGTTGAGAATTTACTATCAATCATGGACGAGGTTGGTATTGATTACCACCGAGTGCAGCTCGAAATCACCGAAGGTGTGCTGATCAAAGATTTTGAGTCCGTTAGCGATATTCTTAATGATTTACGAAATAAACAGATTGGTATTTCACTTGATGATTTTGGGAAGGGGTATTCGTCACTCAGCTACCTCAATCAGCTGCCCATTAACGAAATCAAAATCGACAAAAGCTTTGTTCATCAAATGATGGATAACGCGACAAGTCGTACACTGATCAATTCAATTTTCGCGATGGCGAAAGTTTCTGACCTTATCGTCGTTGCTGAAGGTGTCGAGACATATGAGCAGATGTATGAACTGAAACAGTATCAAAATTGTGTCGCTCAGGGGTACTACTTTGATAAACCATTAACTATTGACCAGTTAATGGTGAGGTTAGGTCAGAGGTACACTTTGCGTCAGCAAAGCGATTACAGTATCTGATATTATTTGATTGCAACCGCTTCAATAACATGTGCTTTTCTTGTTTCATTTTTCCCAAGTTGCAGATACTTATCTGACTCTTGTAAGTAACTGAAACTCAAATTGCACAATTCGTTACGTAGAACCGACGCATTTATCCCGAATTCGCCGGTTCCATTGGCGGAATCTTTTTGAGTCAGCTCTTCTGTTATAAAAATACCTTTGTCTCTTAGTGCTTGAAAAACTCGGTGGTGAAAAGCTTGTCGGGAGGCGACGGGTAACGATCCATAAAAAGAAAGGATAGCTCCCCAGTCATCTTTGCCTAACTCAAAACTTCTCAAAGTTGAGTGAACAAAATTAATCTCGACCTTTTGGGCTTTTCCTCTTCGATTCGCGTTATATAAATCTCTTTTGCTACTACAAAGCGCTGTTACGTCGAATCCCATTTTTGCCAAAAATATCGAGTTTTCATATTTTTCGTCCGAAACAATCAAGACCTTGGGCGAGGGGATACGCTGGTAGTGCCGCGATAGGAGAGAGTTAAATTGTGGAATCGTCGGTTTGTTTTGTTGGGTGAAATGGTCCATCGCATCCTCGCATTAAAATGAAGTCCATCGATTTAAAGCTAGCATACGATTTTTATTTCAGTAGATAAAAAAAGTGCCCAAATAGGGCACTTTTCCTTACTTATTGATTCGCTGAGATATTAAAGAACAGCAGCGATTGCTTTACACAATGGACCCATATTAGATTTTGTCATACCAGCAACACTGATACGGCCAGAGCCAACAATGTAAAGACCAAATTCGTCTTTCAATCTGGCAACTTGATCTTTGCTTAGACCAGAGAAAGAGAACATACCATTTTGGCGAGAAATAAAGCTGAAGTCAGAAGTCACACCTTCTTCTTTTAATGTTGCAACGAAAAGATCACGCATCTCTTGAATGCGGTCGCGCATTTCAGCCACTTCTTTTTCCCATTCAGCGCGAAGAGATGGATCACTTAAAACGTAAGTGACTACTGCTGCACCGTGTGCTGGTGGGTTTGAATAGATAGAGCGAATGATGGCTTTAACTTGAGAGAATGCAGATGTAGCAACTTCTTCAGATTCTGAAACCAATGTGAATGCACCAACACGTTCATTGTATAGGCCAAAGTTTTTCGAAAATGAGCTCGCAACTAAAATCTCTTTATTGTATTTAGCGAAAATACGCAGACCTTGAGCATCTTCTTCTACGCCTTTAGCAAACCCTTGGTAAGCAAAATCGAATAGAGGCAGTAGACCTTTTTCGGCTACTAGTTTCGCTAAAACTTCCCATTCTTCTGCTGTAGGGTCGATACCTGTTGGGTTATGACAGCATCCGTGTAGTAATACTACATCACCTTCTGATGCTGTTTTTAGATCCGCTACCATCGCATCGAAGTCTTTGTCTTTTGCTTCTGCGTTGTAATATGAGTATTGAGCGATTTCTAGGCCAGCCGCTTTAAATACGCCGTTGTGGTTCGCCCACGTTGGGTTACTGATCCAAACTTTTTTGCTTGGAAGTTGACGTTTGATGAACTCACCAGCAAGACGCAGTGCACCAGTACCACCCGGCGCTTGAGCTGTTTTTGCAAGTTTGTTAGTCACTATGTTTGAATCTGCACCGAACAACAGTTTTTGAACTGCTAGACCGTATTCTGCGGTACCTTCGATTGTTAAATAAGATTTGGTTTTCTCATTTTCTAACAATGCTGCTTCCGCTTTTTTTACCGTTGCTAAAACAGGAGTCTGACCTGATTCGTCTTTATAAATACCAACACCAAGGTTGATCTTTTCAGAGCGAGGATCTTTTTTAAACTCTTCAGTCAAGCCAAGAATAGGGTCAGCCGGAGCGGCAACAACTTTTTCAAACATAATGCTCATCCATGTATTAAATTGGTAGGGGAAAAATTCAGTTATGAACCTGGCGGGTTCATGTATTTATACCTTTATGCTGACTTTGTTACAACCGTCGCAGAACAAAAAACCGAAATTATTTTACGAACATTGTTAACACCTTGTAAACGTCTTGATGTATAGAGTTTAACAGGGTTTATTAGTGTCACTTCAGCATATTAAACGTAAAAAAAATGCCACTTAATCAAGTGGCATTTTTGCAAACACATTAATCAGAAATTTGCAGAGCGTGGTGTACGAGGGAAAGGTATTACGTCACGTACGTTGGCCATACCTGTAACGTAAGAAACCAAGCGTTCGAAACCAAGTCCGAATCCTGCGTGTGGCACTGTGCCGTAACGGCGTAAATCGCGATACCAGCTCATGTGCTCAGGATCAATACCCATTTCAATCATGCGAGCATCTAACACGTCTAAACGCTCTTCACGCTGAGAACCTCCGATGATTTCGCCAATTCCTGGAGCCAAAACATCCATAGCCGCAACGGTCTTACCGTCTTCGTTCATACGCATATAGAATGCTTTGATGTCTTTTGGATAGTTCTTAACGATAACTGGTGCTTTAAAATGCTCTTCAGCAAGATAACGTTCGTGTTCTGAAGAAAGGTCAATTCCCCATTCAACATCAAATTCGAACTCTTTACCTGATTTAAGAAGAATATCGATTGCGTCGGTGTAATCCACTTGAGCGAAGTCAGAAGAAACAAATTGCTCTAGACGAGTAATGGCACTTTTATCGATGCGTTGTGCGAAGAACTCTAAGTCGTCACGACGCTCGTCTAGTACTGCTTTGAAGACATATTTCAGCATATCTTCAGCAAGTTTGGCTACATCATCCAGTTCAGCAAAAGCGACTTCTGGCTCTACCATCCAGAATTCTGCTAAGTGACGACTGGTGTTTGAGTTTTCTGCACGGAAAGTTGGACCAAACGTATAAACTTTGCTTAAAGCACAAGCGTATGCTTCCGCATTCAATTGGCCCGATACTGTTAGGAACGTTTCTTTACCGAAGAAGTCTTCGTTGTAATCAACAGCACCTTTATCTGTTAAAGGTAGGTTATTCATGTCGAGTGTCGATACACGGAACATTTCGCCTGCACCTTCTGCATCAGATGCAGTGATCAGTGGCGCCGATACCCACATAAAGCCATTTTCATGATAGAAGCGATGAATAGCTTGAGATAGGCAGTTACGTACACGAGCAACGGCACCAATAACATTGGTGCGTGGGCGTAGATGTGCTACTTCGCGAAGATATTCAATAGAATGACGTGTTTTCGCCATTGGGTAAGTATCGGCGTCTTCAACCCAACCAATGACATTAATAGCTTCAACTGCAAGTTCGAAGTCCTGACCTTGCGCTGGCGATTCAACAACCTTACCAGTTACTTCAACAGAACAACCCGTAGTCAGTTTTAAGACATCTTCGTAATTATTCAATGAATTTGGAACCACGGCCTGAATCGGGTTGAAACAAGAGCCGTCATAAATGGCAAGAAATGAAATTCCAGCTTTGGAATCTCGACGTGAGCGAACCCAGCCTTTTACTGTTACTTCAGTATCGACTGAAAGCTTTCCGCTTAATACGTCAACTACAGGCACGTAAGTCATGTTTATTTAATTCTCCATTGAGGTATTCATTGAACTCAATATACAAAAGTCAGACAAATTCTGAGAGATAAAAGTGATTGAGTTAAACATTATTTCTTATTCAACGGCACAGTTTACCTGTGAAATTTCTAGCTTCAACCTTTAATGTCGTTTATGGCTGATAAAACCTCAGTTTGTAGCAGGTTTAATTAGCTATACACAGATAAACGCGCAAATAATGACGTGAAATCGCTGATTGGAGTAGGAGATTGTCGCAGATGGATGAAGTTCGTCGAAGAGTAACTGGGGGTAACACATAAAAAAGCCTACTGTGAGCAGGCTTAATCGAATTAACAAATTACCTTGATGGCTAATCCACCCTGAGAAGTCTCACGGTACTTAGCATTCATATCTTTACCTGTTTCAAACATCGTTTCAATAACTTTATCCAAAGATACCGTGGGTGCCGAAGAGCGACGCATCGCCATTCGCGTTGCATTGATCGCTTTTACAGCCGCAATACCGTTGCGTTCAATACAAGGCACCTGCACCTGACCTGCAACCGGATCACATGTAAGACCTAGGTTGTGCTCCATTGCAATTTCTGCAGCCATACAAACCTGCTCTGGACTGCCGCCAAGCAGTTCGGCCAATCCTGCTGCTGCCATAGAGCAAGCAACGCCAACTTCACCCTGACAGCCAACTTCCGCTCCGGAAATTGATGCATTTTTTTTATATAGTCCACCAATTGCTCCAGAGGTGGCTAGATACTTGACGTAATCTTCCTGATTAACTGATTGAACGAATTTATCATAGTAGGCGAACACCGCAGGAACGATACCACATGCGCCATTGGTTGGCGCTGTAACAACACGGCCCCCTGCGGCATTTTCTTCATTGACCGCGAACGCATACATATTAACCCAGTCGACGACAGCCATCGGGTCATTCGATGTTCTCTCGGATGCCAGCAAGTGTTGCTTAAGTGCAGCCGCTCTGCGAGGTACGCGCAGTGGGCCAGGTAGGATACCTTCTTTCTTTGCTCCTCGCTCAATACAACTTTTCATCGTCTGCCAGACATTCGTGCAATGTTGGATGACGTCTTTTTCACTGCGTAACGCTTTTTCATTTTCTAGGATGAGCGTTGATATAGATAGACCATTCTCTTTACACAACTGAACTAACTCTGCCGCGCTATCAAACGAGTAGGGTATGGTTTCCAGTACTTCTATAGATTCACCAAAATGAGCTTCATCAACAATGAATCCACCGCCTATAGAGTAGTAAGTGTTCTCGAACAGAACGTCTGTACCTTTCCACGCAGTGATAGACATGCCATTTTCGTGCATTGGTAAGTTGGTTTTGTGGAACGTAAGGCCACCTTCACTCGGAAACGAAATGACTTGATTGCCGATGTGCAATTCTTGTGTAGATTCGACTTGCTTAATGGTATTAGGAATTTGCTCGATATCGACATGCTCTGGGTCGTTGCCTAATAGTCCCATAATAATAGCAATATCTGTATGGTGCCCTTTGCCTGTTAGCGATAGAGAGCCATATACATCGACACTTATTTTTGTGGTTGATTCGAGTAATCCTTTACTCTTGAGATCATCAATGAAGAGCTTACCTGCTTTCATCGGTCCTACAGTGTGAGAACTAGATGGCCCAATGCCAATCTTGAAAATATCAAAAATACTAATCATACCCATGACCTTAATAAGGACAACCCACCAAATCACTTAGTTATTACGAAATGATCGTCTAAAATTCGGCGTAGCATACAGAACTATGAACGGCTAGGCTATAAGCAAATCATTTAACTGAGTAATTTGTTGTTCGTTACTGATAAATCTATTAAAGATTACTATGAAGTGAGATTCAAGAATTGCCGTTGCAGAGCATCGATTATCTGACCGGTTACTCCCCAAATAAGATGCTCTTTGTAGGGAAGAAAAAACAACCGATGTTGTTGTGATCTTACAACCAGCTCTTTTACTAGCAGATTTTGCCGATCAAATAGGTAAGAGCCAGGTACTTCAAACACATCACTGACTTCATTTGTATCGATCGTGACGCTGAATGTATCGTCCAGCTTGGCAAGGACAGGAGTAACAGCAAAGCCGCTAATGGTAGTGAGTGTTGGCAGCGTACCGAAAACATGAATTTTATCTGATGTGACGCCCACTTCTTCTTCAGTTTCTCGTAATGCTGTTCTAATGACGGCACCATCGTGCTGCTCAAATTTACCACCAGGAAAACTGACTTGCCCAGGGTGATGTTTCAGATGAAGTGCCCTTTTAGTGAAAAGCACGTGGGCTTCATTGTTTCTTTCTACAAAGCCGATTAAAACTGCGGCTTGTCTTAGTTTCGACGAAGTTAAGTGAGACACTCTAATCAGTGACGTTTCGTCGTAAGGTTGTGGCTCACTAAGCTGAAATGAGCACATAATCTCTTCGATACTAAGACTCATGCGTATGCCAATTATTATGACGACAGAATGGGAAGAATTTTAGACAATTTATCATAGGTTTCCTGATATTCACTACCGACTTTGCTATCGGCAACAATCCCGCCTCCGGCCCACACGTATAGCTGAGAATCTTTTGCTATCAACGTTCTGATGGTGATGCTGGTATCCATTCTTCCATGACGACTGATATAGCCGATACTTCCACAGTAGACACTCCGTCTGTGCGGTTCCAGTTCTTCAATTATTTCCATGGCTCGAACCTTCGGTGCACCAGTTATTGAACCGCCCGGAAAGCAGGCTCTTAAAAGATCGGTCGCTGACTTATCATCATCTAACTTGGCGGTGATGGTACTCACCATATGATGAACAGCAGGAAAACTTTCGATGTTAAAAAGCTTCGGTACACATACTGAGCCCGGTTGGGCTACTCTGCCGATATCGTTACGCAGAAGGTCTACAATCATCAGATTTTCTGATTGGTCTTTTGCAGAGTTAGCCAGAATCTCTGCATTTATCAGATCGTCTTTCGGAACTGATGATCTGGGCATTGTGCCTTTAATCGGCTTTGTCTCAATACAACCGTCATTTAGTGCGATAAATCGCTCTGGCGAAATACTGATAATTGCATGATCGTCTAGACGTAAAAATGCGGAGAAGGGGGCCTTATTATTGTCTTCCAGCAATCGATAAGCTTGCCACTCATCACCGCTATAAGACGCATTAAAGCGCTGCGTGAGGTTGATCTGATAACAGTCACCGGATTGCAAGTAATCTTGGATGGTATTAAATTTCTCAGCATATTCGGATTGCGACATGTTCGACGTCCACTCAGACGTCACAGCGAAGTCAGTTGAGTTATCGATATGTTGTGATTTTACGGACTCTAACCAGGTATGAACTGCCTCAATACCAATACCGACGAGGTTGGCGACTTGCTTATTATGATCAACGATCAGAGCCCAATTATAGAGTCCTATTGCCATGTCCGGCAGAGAAATATCATCTAGTGCGTTTTCGGGAATTGACTCAACCTGCCGACCCAGGTCATAAGCAAAATACCCCAGTGCCCCACCGATAAACGGATAGTCAGCCCATGCTTGATTATTCACATGTGGTACTAACGAATCCTGTAAGTCCGCAATAATAGAAAAGGGATCACTATGACTGGATGTTTCTTGACCTTCCATGCGGATGCGGGAATGTTTCCCTTTCGTTTCTATGGTAGCGATAGGATTCGCAACCAAAATATCGTAGCGGTTATCGCTATGATCGTGAGCTGGGGAGCGCAATAACATGGCCCAAGGCTTATGTTTTATTGCTTCGAAGTAGTTTAAAGATAGCTCAGGATGATAAACAAGGCTGATAGTATTTATATCGGTATTTTTATGGTTTGCCATTTCTTTAAAGTGTGACGCAGAATGAATTCGCCGCATAGCGTGTTGTTGATTGCAAGAGTATCATAAAAATCAAATGAAAAGCTGCTATCTAATGGATTAGATCATGGTATGGTGCGTTTTTTTCCGTAAGATTATGATATTCATAGCTGTAGCAGCGAATTAATATAACAGAAATGAGGCAAGCAATGACGGTAATTCGTAAAGAGGATCTCATCAGCAGCGTCGCTGATGCTCTCCAGTACATATCGTACTATCACCCTATGGACTTTGTTAAAGCGTTAGAAAAGGCGTACTACAAAGAGGAAAGTCAGGCGGCTAAAGACGCTATTGCACAAATCCTGATTAACTCTCGTATGTCTGCCGAAGGCAAACGACCTATTTGTCAAGATACTGGTATCGTAACCTGCTTCGTGAACATTGGTATGAATGTTCAATGGGAAGGCGATATGACTGTCCAGGAAATGGTCGATGAAGGCGTTAGACAGGCTTATACCAATCCAGATAACCCACTACGTAAATCTGTGCTTTTAGACCCAGCAGGAAAGCGTATTAACTCAAAAGATAATACTCCCGCTGTTGTGCATATCAACATGGTTCCTGGCGATAAAGTTGAAATTAAAATCGCAGCTAAAGGCGGCGGCTCTGAGAATAAAACCAAAATGGTGATGTTAAACCCTTCAGATGATATTGCTGAATGGGTAGAAAAAATGTTGCCAATTATGGGCGCAGGTTGGTGTCCTCCAGGCATGCTGGGTATAGGTGTTGGCGGTACTGCTGAGAAAGCGGCTGTTCTGGCGAAAGAAGCCTTGATGGAAGATATCGATATCCATGAGTTGATGGAACGTGGACCTCAGAACGCAGAAGAAGAGATGCGTCTTGATATCTATAATCGAGTAAACAAACTTGGTATTGGTGCACAAGGACTGGGTGGTTTAACAACCGTTGTTGACGTTAAAATCAAGTCTGCTCCAACTCACGCTGCATCAAAACCAGTTTGTATGATTCCAAACTGCGCTGCGACTCGCCACGTTCATTTCACACTTGATGGTTCTGGTCCTGCTGAATTGACACCACCTAAACTGGAAGATTGGCCAGACATCACATGGGAAGCTGGTGAAAATACACGTCGAGTCAATCTTGACACTGTCACTGAAGAAGAAGTACGTAGTTGGAAAACTGGCGAAACTTTACTTCTTAACGGTAAAATCCTTACAGGTCGTGATGCGGCACATAAACGCATTCAAACTATGCTGCAAAGCGGTGAAGGTCTACCAAAAGGTGTTGACTTTAAAGGTAAATTTATTTACTACGTTGGTCCCGTCGATGCTGTAGGTGATGAGGTTGTCGGCCCAGCAGGTCCAACAACGTCTACACGTATGGATAAGTTTACAGACATGATGCTAGATGAAGTTGGCGTCATGGGTATGATCGGTAAAGCGGAACGCGGAGCTGCAACAGTTGAGTCTATCAAAAACCATAAGTCAGTTTATCTGATGGCTGTGGGCGGTGCGGCATATCTGGTAGCGAAAGCGATCAAAAAAGCTAAAGTATTGGCGTTTGAAGAGCTTGGTATGGAAGCAATCTACGAATTTGAAGTCGAAGATATGCCCGTTACTGTTGCTGTTGACTCGACAGGCGCGAATGCTCACCAAATTGGTCCAGATACCTGGAAGGTGAAAATCGCCGAAGCAGAAAAGGCTTAAAATAAAAAATTTTGAGGCTTTGACTTACGTCTGACAATGGTGGTGGCATTTGCCGCCACTATTTTTATCAGGTATGGTAATCTTTGATTTATAACTAAATAGTCTGTGTCATGATTAAATTTATAAAGTTTTTACAAATTGCCTTCGCTGTCGTTGTACTGGCTGTTTTGGCATACGATGTTGTCCTTCACGGAGTAACAATTTTTAATCAAAAGTACGTTATATTGACTTCAGTTTTATGGGTCGTTCTCGAACTTGCTTTGTTTGTTATTTTTAAATTGATTGAGGACGACTAAAACTAAACCACAATGGAGTAATAGATGGCTAAATTGAGTCGCGAAATATCTGATATTGTCCACCGAAGCTTTGATAATCATGTAAAAATAGCCGTTACCGGATTATCCAGAGCAGGGAAAACGGCTTTTATTACTTCATTTGTCAACCAACTATTACAGTATTCTACTCACGATAACCTGCCATTTCTCCATGCAGCCAGGGACAAGAGACTCATTGGCGCAAAGCGTGTACCTCAATCTAATATGATGGTGCCAAGTTTTGCCTATGATGGCGCTCTAGAATCACTTTATTCGACACCATCGGCCTGGCCCGAGCCTACAAAAGACGTTAGTGAGATAAAGCTTGCTATCAAATACCGACCAGAGAGTCGAGCTAAAAGATTACTAAGCAAAACGCAAACCTTATATGTCGATATTGTCGATTATCCAGGTGAGTGGCTTCTCGATTTACCAATACTTAACCTAACGTTTGAACAATGGTCGGAAAAGCAATTTAATTCGTTACATGGGATTCGAAAAGAATATGCAGCACAATGGCTTGAGCTAGTTGAGCAGTTTGATCCCACTCAAGATGCGAATGAAACTGAAATAGCGAGAATTTCTCAGGTCTATACTGAGTTCTTACACACCTGTAAAAAGTCGGGACTGCATTGGGTACAGCCAGGACGCTTTGTTTTACCTGGTGAATTAGAAGGTGCGCCGGTTCTTCAATTTTTTCCTATCAAGGCTATGGCAGGTAAGAGCGCTAAGCACAGCGGTTATGCAATGCTTGAAGCTCGATACGAAGAGTATCGAAATAGCATTGTCAAAAAATTTTACCGGCAATATTTTTCAACGTTTGATCGGCAAATTATTCTTGCTGACTGCTTAACGCCATTAAATGCGGGCTATGAATCGTTTATGGATATGCGCTCGGCATTAGAGGAGCTAGTAAGCAGTTTCCGTTATGGTAAGAATGGGCTAATCAAACGTCTCTTCGCACCAAAGATAGATAAGGTCTTGTTTGCGGCGACTAAAGCCGATCACATCACACCGGATCAGCATGGAAACTTACTGTCTTTGCTGAACCAACTGATTAATCCAGTGTGGCAGCATGTTGCATACGAGAATATCGCAATGAAGTGTATCAGTATGGCTTCTATACGAACTACTACGGCCGGGCATGTAACCGTGAACGGTAAGCCTCATAGTGCAATACACGGTACAGAATTTGGTGGCAAGGAAACGACGCTTTATCCTGGTGAGGTACCTAAGAAACTGCCAGGTATGGAGTTTTGGATTAACTCTCAGTTTGACTTTACAGCGTTCATGCCAGATATATACGAAAGAGATAGCGCGTTGCCGCATGTACGAGTGGATACAGCAATGGAGTTTTTATTAGGGGACAAGCTACTATGAGTGAATTTAAAGAAAAGCAAACCTTTGATAAAAATTTAGAGCAAGACACTGTCGCCGAAGAGGATTTAACTCTCAAGCGTCATTTTGATAATTCAGCCGATTTTCAGGCAGATGAACTCTCATCGGTTGAAGAACAGACTGAGTCGTTAAATATTGAGCCGATTATACGTCCTAAAAAGCAGCGTTGGATGGGTGCAGCAGCCCTGACGGTATTCGGTGGATTGGTCGCATGGCAGGGTGTGGATTCTCTGGTAACCGCTTATCAGGAGTCAGACTGGTTGACTCTAGGTTGGTCTGGTTTCATAAGCGGCTTAGCTGGCTTTGGTTTGGTTAAATTAGGGAAGGAGTGGCTAACGTTACGGAAGCTTAAGCAGCATTTTTCGACACAGGAAAAGGCAGAACAAATTCTTCGCGAAGACGGCGTGGGTTTAGCAGAACCATTCTGCCGGAATCTCATCCAAAGTAGTGTTGAGCAAAGTTCAGTAGATGTTTGGCAAAGTAAGTTAGATCCGGCCTATAACGATAAAGAAGTGTTTGAACTTTATGATGCTATTGTCCTAAAGCACCAAGATAAGAGAGCGATTGATGTTATATCTCGCTATTCAGCTAATTCTGCTGTCATGGTTGCGATAAGCCCTCTCGCGATTGCCGATATGTTGTTAGTGGCGTGGCGCAGTCTCAAAATGCTAGAAGAGATAGCGGATATTTATCAGATCGAGTTGGGTTACTGGTCTCGCCTGCGGTTATTAAAGCTTGTGCTTGCGAACATGGCGTTTGCCGGTGTGACTGAGCTCGCAATCGATACAGGGATGGATATTATTTCAACCAATTTAGTACAAAAACTGTCTGCAAGGGCGGGCCAAGGCGTTGGTGTCGGCTTAATGACGGGAAGACTGGGTGTACAGGCCATGAAGTTAATGCGTCCATTACCTTGGGTGAACGAGCAACAAGCGTCATTAGGAACGATCAAAAAATCCATTCTCACTCGGGTGCTAAAACTGAGCAATAAGTCATAAAACACCATTTAATCCCGTAAACAATCAGTCAAATCTTGACGGTAGTTCCGATCTCGTAGAAACTACTGTCAACATTTTCTTACACCCTTTCGGAGTTCTCCAAGTGAGATTAGAAGTCTTTTGCGAAGATAGACTCGGCTTAACACGTGAGTTGCTTGATATTCTGGCTTCTAAAAATATCGACCTTAGAGGTATAGAAATCGACGTTAGTGGCATCATTTATCTCAATTGCCCGGATACGGATTTCGATGTTTTTAGTGAGCTATTAGCACAGATCAGGCGTATTTCTGGTGTGAAAGATGTTCGTCGGATCCAATTTATGCCGATGGAACGTCATAACACGGAGCTGATATCGTTACTCAATAACTTACCAGACGCGGTTTTATCAATAAACCTACGTGGCTTTATTGATATGGCAAACTTTGCAGCACTTGCGCTATTTAATTCTCATGAAGAGGATATGGTTGGACTGCCACTATCGACGTTCATTCCACACTTTAACTTTGCCAAGTGGATGGAAGGGAATAAATCACGGGTAAGAGAGACAATCGTTGTCGACGGATTAGACTACCAATTGGAAATGAATCCAGTCTATATCACCGGTGAATCGAAAGAATCGACGCTAGCAAGTACGATGATGATTATACAATCTCAGGTACAGAAAACGTCAGATCTCAATGATCTTTCTATCCATAATAATCTTGGTTTTGAGCATTTTGTGGGTGTGTCTAATAAGCATAAGTCGTTAATGGTTCAGGCGAAGAAATTGGCGATGCTTGATCATCCGTTACTTATTGAGGGCGAAACGGGCTCTGGAAAGGAAATGCTTGCTAAGGCTTGTCATAATCGTTCTCATCGGGGCTCTCAACCATTTTTGGTACTCAGTTGTGCTTCGATGCCGGATGATGTCGCAGAGACTGAATTATTTGGCCATGCGCCAGGCTCGTTCAATCACGAAGGTGGAAATAAGGGTATTTTTGAACTGGCGAATGGTGGAACCGTTTTTCTAGATGAAATCGGCGAAATGAGTTCGCATCTACAGATTAAATTATTACGATTTTTACAAGATGGTACCTTCAGACGTGTAGGTGAAGAAAGAGAGATTCATGTTGATGTCCGAGTGATCGCCTCGACAAAGCATAACCTCGCGGAATTAGCAGAATCGGGTAAATTTAGACAAGATTTGTATTATCGTCTAAATGTACTGACTCTATCTATTCCGGCATTGAGAGAAAGAACCAGTGACATTCAGTCGTTACTCGATCTTTTTGTCGCTAAGCACAGCGAAAAATTAGGTATGAGTAAGCCTAAAATTGATGACGATGTTATTGATTCACTGATTGAATATCCATGGCCAGGAAATATGCGACAATTAGAAAATGTCGTTTTGCGTGCGTTAACGGAGGTCGAGGATAGCCGTTTACGAATTGAATATTTTCATCTACCGCATGTGGACAAGGTCTCGAATATGTCTGGCCTGGTCAAGCTCGATGGATCGCTGGACGATATTATGAAGGACTACGAGTCTAAAGTATTGGAGCGGTTATATCAGTCTTTCCCATCTAGCCGTAAGTTGGCTAAGAGACTGAATGTATCGCATACATCAATAGCTAACAAACTAAGAGAGTACGGTATCAATAAGTAGTAAGGTATGTACGTATGGTTGATCAGGTCTTTGTAAAAGAAGGGAATATTGTGGTCAGAACGTCCCGTGTGGATGATGCTGAAATGATTGTTGAGTATTTTAAGAATAATAAAGAATTCTTAAAGCCTTGGGAGCCTACCAGAGATCCCGAGTTTTTTATGCTTAATACCTGGAAACAGAGACTGATCAAACTGCATGAATTGCATAACTTGGCTCTGGGCTACTATTTACTGATTGTCGATGCCAACACAGAAGAAATGCTGGGCACAATATCGTTTAGCCAAGTGACACGATTTCCTGTTTATTCTTGTAATGTTGGCTACTCTCTGGCGCAAAATGTACAAGGTAGGGGAGTGATGACGACCGCACTTAGACTGGCTTGTCATTTTATGTTTGATAGACAGAATATGCACCGAATTTCTGCTGCTTACATGCCGAGAAACAGTAAAAGCGCTGCCGTCTTAAAGCGGGTCGGTTTTATCCGAGAGGGAAAAGCAGAAGAGTACCTTCTGATTGATGGTAAATGGGAAGACCATATTTTAATGTCATTTAAAAATACGAGTTGGACAGAATATTAATGAGCACTCGACTAGAGAGTCAGCTAAATCTAATCATTGAAATCGATAAACTAAAGTCTGTATTGCGTAAAAGTAAGGTGAAGTCAGCCGAAGGGCGTGCCGAAAACAGCGCAGAGCACAGTTGGCAAGTCGCATTGATGGCCCTTATTCTAGCAGAGCATGCAGATTTCGAAGTTGATATTGCCCGAGTTGTCAAAATGTTATTAATACATGACGTCGTAGAGATTGATGCTGGTGACGTCTTGGTGTACGACATTGCGGCTCGTAAAGCTCAAGAAGAAAAAGAACAGCAAGCGGCTAAGCGTATTTTTGGTTTACTTCCAGAAGATCAGGCTCAGCAATTTGAAGCGCTCTGGCATGAGTTCGAAGCCGCAGAGTCCAATGACGCAAAATTCGCAAAAGCGTTAGATAGGTTGGCGCCAATTATGCTGAATTATCATAACGAAGGTAAAAGTTGGCAGGAAAACGGCGTACGCAAAGAACAGGTTCTTTCGATAAATGCGCGAATTGGTTACGCTTCTGACTCACTTTGGCAATATACAAAAGAACTTATTGAAAATGCAGCGTTTAAAGGCTGGCTGCAGTAACTGAGGAAATATATGTCGTACATATCGCTTAGCGAATATGCAAGAAAGTGGATATTTAATCATTCTTCAATGCCTGTACCTGAAGATATCCAAGCTCAAATTAAACCGATGAGTCAGGCAAGATCGGCTCAATTTTGGAAAGAGAACATCAGCAGCACGAGTCCTGATTCCGAACGATTAGCTAGTGACGATTGGCCAATGAAAGCTCAGAACTGGAGTTCAGAAATCGATTGGATGCCACAATGGGAATCTGATGATGAATCTTTACCATTCGAGATTCTAGAACTTATTGATTGGCAGGATGATGTCACTGTCTATTTTTGCTATGAAAAGTACAATATCATCGAAACCAAGTGGAGCGTTTTTCGTCAATATTGGAAAAACTTTCTCTTTTATGATGATGGGCCGATATTGCTTGGGCGCAGAAGAAACCAAGCTTTATGGTTCAAAGAAAGCGGCAAAGTTAAATTAGGGTCAAAAGAATAACCGGCTTAATACCTGAACTTCTAAAAGTTCAGGTATTCTATTATCAGCGCTTTAATCAGTTATTCTTTTGCTCTGGTTCTGTAATTTGGTATAGCTTTTGGGAGTGCTCCTCACAAACCGTTTCGCAGTTACAGACGCGCTCTATGTCGATTGAGCTTAGGCCACCACAACTTCCTTGAATTGCATTACGCTTCATCAAAACACCAATTGCCATCATCACGATTACACAAAGAAAAATCAAAAAGCAGATAAGAATAGTCATTTTATAACCTCATATTTTGCATATGCTATATTTTAGCAAATTCGTATACAAAAGACTCTCACTTTAAGTTTACTCTCATCTCATTTTGATGAAAGCTTACATTTAATGCACTATAACTGAATGTTGAAAAACAAAAATTCTATTTTAATTTTTCAAATAGCTGAATTACACTGACTCAAATACCTACTATTCTTCTAACCCTATGGAAGCACTCATTTTAACTCTTGCTACTGCGCGTGATGTTAAAGCTTTAAAGCGCTTAATGTATCAGCTTCATGACGAACATCATCAAGCTGAACCGGATTTTTTTAAAACAGCAGACGAAATTTGTAGTGAAAAAGATATAAAGCAATATATTGAGCAGCCAGATGGCTTGGTCTATTGCGCAATAATTGATGGTGAGATCGTTGGATTTGTCACAGCCCATTTCTCTGAGTGGTCTTCAACAGTAAGCAAACCTATATTCATGGGAAGTATCGATGAGTTGTACGTATTACCGAAATACAGGAGTCAGGGGATTGGTAAAAAACTGTTAACGCGTATCGAAAAGGAACTTAAAGATTACGGCGTGAAACAAATTTTCGTTGAAGTGTGGGCTTTCAATAAAACAGCCGTGGAAGTATATGAGTCGATTGGTTTCTCACATCACATCCACTGGCTGAGAAAATCACTTTAATGGGGGTTATTTGCCCAAGACAAATTTATTGATGGCTTGTGCGACGCCGTTTTCGTCATTTGTCCCCGTAATATAATTTGCAACTGCTTTAGTTTCTTCCATGGCATTTCCCATAGCCACACCCATACCGGCATACGCTACCATGTGTTTGTCATTACCCGCATCTCCGATGCACATTACTTGTTCCTGTGGAATGTTAAGTGCTTCAGCGAGCTTCTTAACCGCAAGACCTTTATTACTTTTAGGGTTCAGAAATTCAAGAAAATAATCAGCACTTTTCACTATCGTATATTTTTCATAGAGTTCCGGTGGCAGTTGCGCGATCGCCTCATCTAGCTGCTGTGGTTCGTCAACTATCATCGCTTTAATGATTGTGTGATCGTCACTAAGAGACCCAAAATCCATTTCATGTAATTCGATATTATTGATAGTTGATTCAACGGTTGTATATTTACTTTCTTTTGGCGTAATAAGCCCTAATGATTGACTAAAGGCATGGGTGTTAACATTGAGTTGTTTAGCCAGTTCAGCAACCAGTTTTGCATCTGCACCTGTTAGTATTTCGGAATGAATAACCTTGCCTGTTCCTGCGGTTTCGACAACGGATCCGTTAAAGTGAATCACATAGTCATCGTCACTATTTATATTTAATGCATCAAGCTGTTTACGCATTCCTGCAATTGGTCTGCCGGATGCTAATATAACTTTAACGCCCTGAGATCGCGCTTCGGTTATTGCATCCTTGGTTTCCTTCGTTAACTCTCGCTTACTGTTAAGCAAGGTACCATCAATATCAATAGCTATTAGTTTATACATAGGGTCGCCGTTTTGTTTCGATCTATAAAATAATTTAATTGTTGAGTGTAACGTAACTTGACGCCGATAAGCACTAAAATTACGTTAATAACGTGTTTTCAATTGATCTTGACGGGTAGTTGGATTAAGGTCTCAGCCCGTTAATCCCGATAGGCGGTAATAAGTTTTGATTAGATACTACAAACTGAATGAGATGTTTGAAACGATTCAGGGAGAAGGCGTTTTTACAGGTGTTCCATCCGTGTTTATTCGTTTGCAGGTATGTCCAGTTGGATGTGCTTGGTGTGATACCAAACAAACGTGGGACGCGCGACCTGATGATGAGAGGGTAATAGGCGATATTCTACTTAAACAAGAAGATTCTCCTACTTGGACTTCCATTTCAGCACCTGAATTAGTAGAAGTTTATCGGGAAAAAGGGTTTATTGCGAAACATATTGTTATTACTGGCGGAGAGCCGTGTATCTACGACTTGGTTGCGTTGACCCAGGCATTTGAAAATATAGGATGTCGCTGTCAAATCGAAACCAGTGGTACTTCTGAGGTGAAAGTTACACCTGATACATGGGTGACAGTGTCACCTAAGATTGCAATGAAAGGCAAGCTACCTGTATTACCGCAAGCATTAGAAAGAGCTAACGAGATTAAACATCCCGTTGGTACAGAAAAAGATATCGAACAACTAGATGTATTACTCGCTGGAGTTAACCTCAAGAAAGGTGTTGAAATTTCACTTCAACCAATCAGCCAAAAAAGCAGAGCAACAAAACTTTGTATCGATACTTGTATAGAACGTAATTGGCGTCTGTCTATTCAGACCCACAAATATTTGAATATCGCGTAAGGAGTAGATATGAAGAAAGCAGTCGTCGTATTTAGTGGTGGTCAGGATTCAACCACGTGTCTGGTTAAAGCTTTACGCGAATATGATGAGGTACATGCGATAACATTTGATTATGGACAACGTCATAAACTTGAAGTCGAAATCGCTCAAAATCTCGCAAAAGAACTTGGAGTAGCAGCACATAAGGTGATGGATGTATCGCTGTTAAATGAGCTCGCTATCAGTTCATTAACGCGGGCAGAGATTCCAGTATCTCATGAGCTTCAGGACAATGGATTACCCAATTCGTTTGTTCCTGGCCGTAATATCCTGTTTCTTACCTTGGCTGGTATTTATGCCTATCAAATAGGGGCAGAGTCTGTCATTACGGGAGTTTGTGAGACGGATTTTTCTGGTTATCCTGATTGTCGTGATGAGTTTGTTAAAGCCATCAACAATGCTCTTGTTTTAGGTATGGATCGAACTTTTGATATAGTGACACCACTTATGTGGCTTAACAAAGCTGAGACATGGGCTATGGCTGATCACTATGGCGCTTTGAATCTAGTGCGAGAAAAAACATTAACTTGTTACAACGGAATTCCTGGTGATGGTTGCGGAGAATGTCCTTCATGTGACCTTCGTCGAGCAGGATTAGAACAATATCTGGCAGATAAAGAAACCTACTTAAAATCTTTCCTTTCAAAGCAATAATATCAGACATTTAGCTCATCAATAATTTGCATGGCAATGACTTAACCATCATTGCCTTCTGTACACTTGTGTTTCTCTAATTCTTATCGATGGGGCACATTTTTCCGTCGAAGTTGCAGTATACTAACAAAAGAATTAATACTTTAATTCATAAGTGGAGTGAATGTCATAATGAGAGACGGTGAACTCGTAATTTTATTTGATGCGGAAGGCCTTGCTATATCTGCTTCGGGAGATAACCAGGGAAGAACACATCTGAGTTCATTTTTAAAAGATATCTGCTTCATTGATGATGAGTCCGTAAAGTTCAAATCCGATCAATTGCCTGCAATCATGCAGACACGCAATCATATTGACGTGACGCTAAAAGCAAAAAATCAAACCTTAATCGGCGAAATTAGAAAAACCCATCACCTACAGACAGATGAGCCCATATACATAGGACGCTTTTTATGTGATCAACTGTTTTCGCTGATCCATTCTATACCTGCTGTTGTCTTCCGCTATAAGGTTGATAAAGATCATCGGGGGACTTTTACCTTTGTTTCTCCTCAGGCTAGTGAGTTCTTTTGTATTAAAAAGGTACTTAAAAGGCAGCTAACAAAGCAAATTATCAGCGTGATACACGAAGATGATATCGAACGTGTTAAGGCAAGTATGGAAAAAGCAATAACGTCTGGCTCTGAGTGGCAATGCGATTTCCGCATCCAGATCCAAAACCAAATCAAATGGGTGTACGGACATGCGTTACCAACTGTTGATACATTTGATGCGTCATGGTGGGACGGCTTTTTCATCGACATTTCAGAAAAAAAATCGCTAGAGCTTAAACTGATTAAAGAATCCACGGTAGATCCATTAACGTCGGCTTATAATCGGCGCTATTTTATCGAGCGTCTTGATGATGAGTTAAAGCAATGTCGGCTAGAAACTAATAAACACCTCAGTTTACTCACCTTAGACTTTGATTATTTTAAGAGTATTAATGATCAATATGGGCATGATGCTGGTGATAACGTTTTACAATCGATTGTAAAACTCGTGTTGAACAATATACGGAAGACAGATTGTTTTGCACGGGTTGGCGGTGAAGAATTCAGTCTTATATTGAGTGAAACAGATTATAAAGCAGCTCTCAGTATTGCGGAAAAACTGCGTATGTTAATAGCTGAAAAGACAATAGATTACCGGGGAAGTAAGATTAATATTACTGTTACAATCGGAGTCGCATCAACCGAGCAGGGTTTCTCAGAGAGTAAACAGCTAATGAGAGCGGCAGATAGAGCTCTTTATGAAGGCAAGGATATGGGGCGTAACTGCGTCAAATAGCTAGACGCTAGCTTGTAAGGCTGATAATTTGAAGTTCATTGATGAAACGGTTAAGGAAAAGGTATGTCATCAGGCGAACTTAAATCGTCAGCCCAAAAGGTTCAGGACTTTCTGGCACAACATGGGCAAGCATTTCAGGTTAAACAATTAACATCTTCAACTCGAACTGCAGCAGAGGCTGCTGAATCAATCGGTTGCAGTATCGGTCAAATTGCAAAATCTCTTATCTTTAAAAACAAAAAGTCGGAAGAGCCCGTTCTGATTGTGGCAAGCGGTTCCAATATGGTTGACGTACGAAAGGTTGAAAAGGCACTAGGCGTAAAGTTGAGTAAACCAGATGCCGACTACGTGAGAGAGCATGTTGGTTACGCGATAGGTGGCGTGCCTCCGGTTGCACACAAGACGAAACTGTTTACGGTGTTAGACCCTGATCTCAAGGCTCATGATGAAATTTGGGCAGCAGCTGGCACACCTAATTCGATGTTTGCGTTAAAACCAAGTGATTTAGATGCACTTACTGAAGGGCAGTGGGTCGAATTAGCGAAGGGTTAATTTTAGTTATCACACCGACATTAAATTAAGATACCACCCATTCGTAGGTGGTATCTGTCAAAAAATAACACTATTTCAAAAGCATCAGTCCATTTGGTAGGCTTTCTCCATACGCCTTTTTCGAATCATTAGCGTCAAGTTCAACCACCTCGGTCACCAGTGTTATCCATGATTCAGGCACTTTTGAACTGGTTAGTTTGGCAAGAACCTTATCTCGACTTGCATCTGAGATATCTCGGGTTCGGTCGCCAGTTTTTCTACTCACCATTACGCAGGCAAATGCGGCCATTTGTTCTGAGTTCCAATCCACATCTAAGATCTTAGGTAACCATTGTTCGATCTGCTCTTTAGGAACTAATTTATGCAAGCTACCGTATAATGGTGAACGGCTGCATAGTCGTCCCACCGCCCACCAATGTGGCTGCGTGAAGGTTGAATGTCGAAGAGCTTTGTTCATAAACCAAGTAGCCAGTAAAACTTTATCTTCGGCTTCAAGGTGTTCTAAAGAAGCTGACAATCTAACCATTGATTCGTAACCTTTTAGCTTAGCATCATCGGTGAGTTTGCCATTCTTAGTGGCACCTGGATGGAGATACTTTGCTATATCTGCCAGTATGGTTTCCTGTTGTTCTTGGTTTAGTCCACCAGCGATGCGCCGCCAGAACGTCCACCAATCGTTCCAGGTTTGGTTTGTTTGAAATTGAACCCGCTGAGGATAGAGTTGCCAAACTTGATCGATCCGCCACGGGTCTGTTGCATCGCCAAATCCAGGACGTAAGCAAAAGCCTGCTGTTCTTAACCAACTGCGTTCGTGCAGTTCTGAGCGTCGGCGACGCTTTCTTCCTTGGATAAAAACGTCAAACAAACTCCGAGAAGTATTAAGATCCCACTCCTCTTTATTCCCCAACATCTTTTCCAAGTCTTTGTTCAAAGTCTTAATTGAATAATCGTCGGCACTTTGTTTGTTACCGCTGTACAATTTAGAGACTTGCTCGGCTGCGTCGTGAAAGCGTGTTGGTAGTTTAGACACACTCGCTTCTTCGTCTGATTGCGTTTTTCTCACCTCAAATTCAAGCATCCAGCGTTTATCCGAATCTTCGGTACTCACGCATTCGAGTTGCAAAGTTCCTACAGGGGTCAGTTGCGACGCTAAATAAACCTCGATCCTGTTTTTCTGAGTTGAACCCACGTTAAGATCAGCATCACTTGCTAATGCAGTAATGTAAGGCGGTAGGGGTTTTAAGTTATCCGTATCGACGTTCGTTAACAGACCATTTATGATATCTTCGTTGTGATTGAGTTGGTCTGCCGTGGTCGATAGAAGATTAAAACGAACGGGTTCATCCAACGTCAATGCAAAGCGACGACTTGTTAGCCTGACCTCCTGACCCTCTTCTGATCCTTTAGCCAATAAACACAATGCTTTGTTTTTTTTGTTTTCCTGCAGATGCAAGAAGTAAGAACGGGCAGATCCACCGCCGATTTTTAACTGCGCTCCACGTCTAGCTTTTAAATAAGCAACAGCTCCCAAAGCAACTGCCCAGTCGGGATGCGGGTTATCAAGAAGAGTCACAGGTTGTTCAGACCAATGATTCATTATCGATTGCATCCGCTCACGAACGAGCTCACTATTAAAAACACCACCATTGAGGAGTAAAGCAACAGGTACTCCCTGATTTTGTTCACCAAGTGCGCGCTTAGATATTTCGCTATGCTGTTGTAAGAAAGCAGCAATATGTTTGCTGACGGCTGCATCGGAAACATAGGGCAAACCAAACTCAACAACAGCGCTGCGTTTATTCATCGGTAAATCTGATAGTTCGGTTATGGGGAAAAAGCCATCAAACACCATTGAATGTGTTTCTTGCTTCGACAGCGGAATGCTCTTACTGCCTCCAATTAAACGTGAGCCAGAGCCTAGCATTGTAATTTTCGCTGATTCTGGAGCATTGGGGGCGAGTAAAGATTCTTTCGCTTTTCGAGTTTGTTGGACTAACTTGGTTAACTTAGCGGCGCTCAGCCTTTGATTTCCGCTAAGACGTTGTTCGATAAGATGAGCAAGAGCGAGATCAATGTTATCACCGCCCAGCATGAGATGATCACCAACACCAATACGGTCTAATACTAGGCCAGTAGAGTTACTGGAGATTTTTATCAAACTCAGGTCAGTCGTACCGCCACCCACATCAGCAATCAGTAATAAAGGGATATTAGCGAGTTTTTCTTGTACTTGAGATAGGTTACGAGTGTACCAATCGTAACAGACAGCTTGCGGTTCCTCGAGAAGATAAACATGCTCCAAACCAGCAAGGCGAGCAGCCTTTATAGTTAGTTTTCTTGCCGTTTCATCAAATGACGCTGGTACGGTAACCGCCACCTCTTGATCTTCCAACTTATTGAGAGGGTTTCGATGGTTCCAAGCATGTCGAATGTGGTTCAGGTAGCTTGCGCTAGCCACTACAGGCGATACTTTTGGTGTATCGTCGTTCGCAGCCCATGGGAGGATATCATCTTCGCGATCAACTTGAGAATGTGAAAGCCAACTTTTGGCGCTGGAAACTTGTCGGCCTTCAACTTGTACACCGAGCTCTCTGGCCCATTCGCCAATAATGACTCTTTCTATATCACCTTCGACAGGATTATGCTGCCATGGCAGAAGAAGATCTTTGTCAGAAACCTGTCCTACCGCAGGGTGGTAGCGAAAGGAGGGAAGCAGGGCTCTACGTGCTATTTCACCCGGACCAATCAGTTGGTCTATTTCAAATAGCTTTATTGGCTCAGCGGTTAATTCTTTACTGTTCTCGCAGTAGGAAACAACGGTATTGGTTGTACCCAAATCAATGCCGACCAGATAGCGTGGCTTAGCCATATTCAACCTCAACGTGATTTGGTTTGTAATGAATCAAAAAATAAACGGCACCTTGAGGTGCCGTTAGATAAATAACTAAATAGTATCGGAAGATGGCTCGCGTACATCAAATTCGACATGCCATTTTTGTCCGTTATCTGTTGCGACAGCTTCCAAGTATAATGTGCCTATTTCAGTTACTTTGCTCGAAAGCGTCACTGGAACCACTTCGCCTACTTGACGACCAGACTCCGCTGTCAACGTTACTTGAATCTCTGGTAGCTCCTGAAGCTCACTATCGGCCCATTGTTCCAGACGAACACCCGCTCCATCTTCTTTACGAACGGTTGAACCAAAGAACTGAAAATGTACAGGTTGGCCAATGACCAAACCAAATTCCTGAGCGTCAATATTTACTGAGGTGCCTTCTTCCATACCAAACGGGGCAACACAAATTGCTTCAACGGGTGGGGCAAAACCTGGTATAGCAGGAAGAGCACTTTCGATCCCAACATAGTAGGAACTTGCTAGACCACCTCGGATTCGGACGCCGTTACCATGACGGATATTACCGTAGTAAGACGCACCCTCTGCAACAGCCAAATCCAAATCGTTACCCTGTAGCATCTTGACTGGTGATGAGCCTGCTGTGGTCAGCCAATGGTTTATCGTATCAACCAGCCTTTTTGTCAGTACGTCGGATTTAAGAACACCACCATTTAGAAGCAGCGCGGTTGGCTTTATGAAGTCTGGAGATTGACTCATGCCTGGAATGCCGCCAAAGGGCATTGAATCTTGTTCTGCGCTATTTCCATGCTTACATAAGAACGCTGCGATGTGCTTAGTGATTGCAGGATCTTGAGCGTAAGGAAGACCGATTTGGGTCAATGCACCGCGAGTCCGTTGAATTGGTTGTTCTTCGACAGGAATCTGTGGAAAGAAGCCTTCAACTAAAGTCTGCAAAACATCGTCTTTGGTTAATTCTGCCTTGAGTGTCGCTCCAAGCAGCTTAGAACCACGGCTTGGTACAACAACCGGAACCGAAATAACATCATTAGTAGTAAGCAGTTTTTCTTTTGCATCACGGCACGCGTGAGTCATTGCCTGAATTTGCCAGTTTTGTAGTTCTTTGCCTTCCTGAGATAATTTCATCTTCAAACGATAGGCGAGTGCCAAATCCATATTATCGCCACCGAGAAGAATATGTTCCCCAACGGCAATACGTTCGAGAGCCAAATTACCATCATTTTCTGATACTTCAACCAATGATAAGTCTGTAGTACCACCACCGATATCAACCACAAGTACAGTATCACCGACCTCAAGAGTATCACGCCATGTTTCCTGATTTTGGTCTATCCAGCTATACAGAGCTGCCTGCGGCTCTTCTAGCAACGTTAGCTGTGTTAAACCGATATTTCTTGCGGCTTCAGCTGTTAATTCACGAGCTGCTGGGTCAAATGATGCCGGAATGGTCACAGTAACATCTTGTTCCTGAATAGGAAATTGAGAAAACTGATGATTCCATGCGTCACAGAGATGTGCCAGATAAAGTTCAGTTGCCCGTAAGGGGGATATTTTTTCGATCTCTTCAGGGCTACCTGCTGGAAGGAAGGCTTCTCTTCGGTTTATACCGCCATGGCATAGCCAGGATTTTGCACTGCTAACCAAGCGAATTGGTGTTTTACTACCTAGATTTCGAGCTATTGCACCTACAAGTGCTTTAGGCTCAGCTGTCCATGGGAGAGTGCGTGAAGAGCTGCTCATCTCATGTTCATGGGGTTGGTAAACAAAAGAACCGAGTTGTGCAAGACGTTCAATTGTTCCCGGCGCTGTCATTTGAGCTATCGGAAAGACTTGTACTTTTGTCGATTCATCTTGTGTATCAACATATGACATAACACAGTGTGTCGTGCCCAAGTCGATGCCTATGCTATAACGTGCTTGATTCTCCATTAAAGCTCTACCTCAGCAGGTGCGATAATGCTTGAATCGAACTCTTTTGCTGTTTTTGGCAATTGGATGTCCGCTGCTTTCCATCCTTTGTGAATTAACGTTCCAGTAAATGGGGCAGAGCCGATGACGTTACCACTCAGTCTTATCTCTTGAGAGTTAAAGCCTTCTGGTACCGTAAAGCTGGTTTCTTCATCCTGCTGAACGATAGGCGTTAAAGTAATGTAGTCTTTTAAGACCTTCGCACCACCAGAGTGAATAACACGAGCAGCTGCGCCAACTTCTTCGTCAGAAAATGCAGTGACGTCCTCATGGAAAAAGTCGACTAAACGTGCTTCTTTTTGCAAGATGGATAAGAGTTGTAATGCAGAATCTGTTGGGGCAGAAGAGACATTGGATTCAACTTCGACGACTTTCTCGACGACTTTTTCGACTTCGACGACTTTCTCGACTTCGACAATTTTTTCTACAGGCACTTCAACTTCAACGATTTTCTCAATCGGCTTTTCAATGACTTTTTCAGTTGTTTTGCCTTTTTTCGCAATGGCAACTACTAGTAAAACGACGCTTGTTGCAGCAAGACCCGCATGCAACATGTCAAATGTGGTTGGAATGAGTTGTAAATCGAAATTCATAATGAGATCTCTATAAGTAGGCGTTAGACCGCGTTGCGATTAACAGCTACACAGGGATTATCCTATGCAGTACGTAGAATAAACATTAACTAAATTGTGAGAATACTAACACAAGTCAACTAAAACAAAGACTCTGAGAAGGCTTAAATTTCGGATAAACGGATCAATAGATTATCTTTTATACATTTTTGCATAAGGTTTTGCGTTCAGATGACAATTTCACATGATAACACTGTTGAAACTCCCTTTAGGATTCGATTTTTACTCCCGATCAGTTATGATTAGCGGCTTTGTAATTTTACTGAATATCTTAAGGTGCTAAGACTCATGAACCATAACCGAGTGGTCTGTTTCGATTTGGAAATGTGTTGTTGGAACGAAGGTGGCGTCGGTACCACAGGTGAAATTATTGAAATTGGACTTGCTGAAATCGACCTAGTGCAACAAAAAATAGTAAAGCGAGCACAATACTATGTTACTCCTGAACATGATCAGGTATCTAAATTTTGCGTTGAACTGACGGGTATTACACCGCGCAAGATAGAGAAGCAGGGCCGCCCGTTGGATGAAGTTATTCAAAGTATGATAAAGAACTTTGGTGGCACCAATAAAATATATGCTGCTTGGGGGAGAGATGATCTAATTCTACGCAAAGAATGTGCTGAAAAAAACATTCGTTTCCCTTTCGTTGAATTTATCAATCTATCGACTCTATTCCGTATCCAACATCGACTTAAAGATAAACGTATTGGCCATAAACAAGCACAAGAAAGCATCAATATTGAATGGGAAGGCAGACAACATTCAGGATATGTCGATGCGTATAATCTGGCCAAGCTCGCATTGACCATGCTTTAAATTCATGTCTCACTAATATTTTGTATGTTATTTACCATAATTAAATGATTGATATACCATTTTTTATGGTAAGTAACATTAATATTAGTTCGCCTTCAGACTACCTCGAATAACCACTTTATTGTCATTAAGCTGTTCACCATTAATAAGCCGAATAATTGAATTCACCGCTTGGAATGCGATTTCTTTTAAGTTGTGCGTAATACACGGGATGGATAGTCCGTAGACTTCAGAGTATGGAATTTCATCAATACTGTAGACCTGAACATCAACTTGCGGTCTTAATCCTGACTCAATAATCGCTCTAATGATGCCAAGAGTAATCTGGTTATTCAAACCTACCAAAATACGGCCACTCTTATTTTCTCTAAGCAAGGAGAGTGTTTTCTCGTATGCTAAGTTCATATTAAAGTCAGCGTGATGAATAGTAATACTATGGTTGTAAAGGGCTGCACGAAAGCCTGCAATTCGGTTGTTGGATACCTTTGATATTTCAGAAGCGCCGATAATGTCTATTTTTTCACTCTTCGCATGTTTGTGAGCGATATACTGACCCAGCTGATAACCACTATCCATGTTATCAATATAAATGCCCGTGTATCCACCTTCTAATTCGCGGTCCAGAAGAACAAATGGAATGCCATTGTCTTCAAGTTCTGGGATGTATTTCGGGTTGTAGCCAAGATCTGCTGAGATGGTAGAAATAATGATGCCATCGACAGAGTATCCAATTAGATTATGAATGGCTTTATTTTCAAACTCTTCCAATTCGTAAGAATCAAATATTAGTGCATCGTACCCTTGCTTTTGGCATCTCATCACCATCTCACGAGTGATCTCACCGAAAAATGGATTACTCATATTTGGGTTAACGATACCTATCGTTTTGGTGTGATTACTTTTTAATGCGCGTGCTGCCCGATTGGGAGAATAACCAAGTCTATTTGCGACTTCCTGAATTAATGCCAGCGTATCAGGTTTTACCTTTTCAGGGTCGGAAAATGCACGGGATATTGTAATCGCACTTAAATTGGTCTGTTCTGCCACATCAGATAACGTAACGCGTTTCTTCGCCATGATGATATATCCCATATGAATTAATGACAATTTGTCATAGATATTTAGAGTTTATACCATGTTTTGTGTGATAAAAGACACAATAAAACACAAAAATATCGGATTTTAACTCTCACGAGAGAATGATCACATAAAAATACGTGCTAGGTATATATTCTTCTAACATAAAACAATGGTAACGATAACATTTATAACAACAAAACCCTACAAACAAGAGGTAACTCATGAAAAAACTATTACTTACCACATTAATAGGACTCGCAGTATCAGCCCCTACATTTGCTGATGATGCATTAAAGGTTGGTTTCTCAAATCGTACTCTTAACGGGGCATTTTTTAATGGCTTGACTGAATACATGAAAATCCACGCAAAAGAAAAAGGGTTTGATCTGATTGAAACCGATGCTCGAGGTGACATGGCGAAACAAATCTCTGACGTTGAAGATATGCTATCTCAAGGGATTGATTATCTAATACTCAATCCACAGGATCCTGCCGCTGGTATCCGTATTGCTGAAATGGCGAAAAAAAGAGGTGTACCAACATTCATTTTAGATAGCGATATTTCGTTGGATGCACCAGTAGTGACACGCGTTCAGGCAAACAATGCCGTCAATAACATAAAAATTGGCGAATATGCTGTCGATCAGTTCGGTGATAAACCTATGAAATGCGTCATTATCTCGGGAAATCAGGGCAATCTGGTTGGTGAGGCGCGTCGAACTAACTTCGTCAGAGGGGTAATGGAAGCGGAACTGAGAAAATACAACCATACCAACCTAACTGTTTTAAGCCAAGGGTGGGGTAACTGGGACCAACAAGGTGGCCTAAAAGCCATGGAAGATTTAATTGTGGCTAATGAAGATATGAACTGCATCTATTCGGAAATGGATGATATGGCGCTTGGCGCTATTCGCGCGCTGAGAGCTGCGAACAAACTCGATCAGGTAAAAGTTTACGCTCACGACGGATATAAAAAAGGGATAGAAGCTGTAATGCGTGGCGAGTTACAGGCAACAGCATCAAACAATCCTAATGCGCTAACAAAGACCGTGCTGGATATTGTGGGTAACTACAATAATGGGCAGAAAGATTACCCAGACTATGTCTACATTGATCCAATTTTGATTACCAAAGATAACGCAAAAACTGTTTACGATCCGAAATCTCTTTACTAAACCAACATATCGCTCTCCGCTATAAAGCGGAGAGCATTATTCAGTGAGGTATATCATGTCTGAACTAGCAGTATGCATGAAAGGGATCAAAAAGAGTTTTGGTGGCGTACACGCGCTCAAACATGTCGATTTGAAAGTAAAGAAAGCATCAATTCATGCTCTCGTTGGCGAAAATGGAGCAGGAAAATCGACTTTAATGAAAGTGATCTCTGGTATTTATCACAAAGATGCGGGAGAAATATTAGTAAATGACAAGGTTGTGAATTTCACTAACCCTAAAGAAAGCCAAGCCGGTGGGGTTGGTATCATACATCAAGAACTCGCTCTTTCACCCGATCTCACCGTTGCGGAGAATATTTTTCTTAATGATCTAGGCTTTGGGTCAGCCTTTATCAGCGAAAAGAAACTGAATGAAAAAGCAAAAGAAGCGTTGGACCAACTGGGCTTTGATATTGATCCCAGAGAAAAAGTTGGCCGCCTAAGTGTTGCGTATCAGCAAATGGTCGAGATAGCCAAATGCTTATCGAGAAATGTAAACGTTCTAATTCTTGACGAACCTACCGCCGTTTTGTCTGACAGAGAAATCGATATTCTTTTTACCAAATTACGTGAATTTCGCGATAAGGGTGTCTCAATCATTTATATATCACACCGTTTGGAAGAGATATTTCGTTTGTGCGATGCGATTACCGTAATTAAGGATGGAGAAACAATCACGGATCTTGATCCAGCGACATGTACAGAGAACGATATTATAACCAACATGGTTGGACGTGAATTCGGCGGTCTTTTCCCTGAAAAAAGTGAACCGACTGACCAGGTTGTATTAGAAATAGAAAATCTTAGTACCAAAAATTTCCTCAAGGATGTAAACCTTTACGTTAAAAAAGGCGAGATAGTAGGATTAGCTGGCTTGGTCGGATCAGGACGAACAGAAATAGCGCGTTGCCTATTTGGTATCGATAAAATGGCGAGCGGGACCATTAAAAAATTCGGCCAGCCTCTTGAGATAAAACATCCTGCGGATGCGATGCGTCAGGGGATAGGAATGATTCCAGAAAGTCGCAAAGAACAAGGTGCAATTTTAAGTCGTCCTATTCGTGAAAATATCACGTTATCAAATCTAAAAGGATCCTCTAGATTTGGTGTCATTAACCACTCAGATGAAGTCAGTATATCCGAACGCTTAAAAAGAAGTCTGCATATTAAGCTCGGATCCATCGAACAGCCCATTTCTGGTTTAAGTGGGGGTAACCAGCAGAAAGTGGTTATTGCTAAATGGCTTAATACAAATTGTGATGTCTTGATTCTTGATGAACCAACGAGGGGAGTTGATGTAGGAGCAAAAGCGGAAATATATAACGTTATTCAAGATCTTACTGCTATGGGTTACGCCATGATTGTGATTTCTTCTGAACTGCCTGAAATCATAGGCTTATGTCACCGGACTTACACTATGAGTGAAGGACAGATGACAGGGGAACTCATCGGCGACCAGATGACAGAAGAAAATATCATGCACCTTTCAATTCCAAAACGTTCACATTGAGGAAATAAATATGACTACTATTACTCAAGCTCAAACGATGCAAGATACGACACCGTCCTGGAAAAAATCTCTCCTATTTCTTGCCGATAACTCAACTATCGTTGTTTTTATCGTAATGTTAATTGCTGCTGCTGTACTTTCTGATAAATTTTACAGCGCTGATAATATTACCAACGTCCTAAGACAAAGTGTTCCTCTTGGACTTATTTCCCTCGGCATGCTTTACGTTATTCTAACTGGCGGTATCGATCTTTCTGTTGGCTCTATTATGGCTTTGGTTTCTGTCGTCGTCGCTTTGATGATTCCTGAAGTCGGTCTTTGGATGGCGATATTTACCGGAGTTATCACTGCAACATTAGTGGGTTGTGTTGGCGGTGGACTTGTCGCGTATTTTAAGATTGCCCCATTTATTGCTACTTTGGCCATGATGACTGTGGCTCGCGGATTGTCGATGATCGTTTCTAAAGGGCAGCCAGTGTTTATTGACGATATGTCCTTTGTCAATTTTGGCTCCGGGTACTTTTTGGGAGTGCCGCTTCCCGTCTACGTATTCTTGGCTTTTGGTATCCTGGCTCATTTTGTTTATAAGAAAACGTCTTTTGGCCGATTAGTGATATCCATTGGTTCCAATGAAACGGCAACGCGCTTCGCGGGGATTCGAGTTGAACGGTTCAAATTTGCGGTTTACGCGATTAGCGGAATGGCTTGCGGTATCGCCGGAGTGATAGCTGCCACTCGCACGGGCGTCGGATCTCCAGTATTAGGCCTAGGATTTGAATTGGACGCTATTGCTGCAGTCGTCGTGGGTGGTGCGAGTCTTGCTGGCGGTAGAGGTAACGTTATCAATACCATTATTGGTGTGTTAATCCTTTGCGTCATTTCAAATCTAATGAACTTGATGAACATATCTGGTTATCATCAACAAGTTGTAAAAGGGGTCATCATCATTCTCGCCGTTATACTGGAAAGTTTTAAATCGAAATAGTCGGTGACGGTCTCATCATAATGATAATGATATAAAAGCTTGTGCTTTTGTTGGTTAACATCGCGGGGATACCCCGCGTTAGGGGAAACTATGTTTTTAGGCGTAGATTGTGGTACTCAAGGTACTAAAGTCGTGATTTGTGACTCCCGCACCAACACTATTCTTGGTAGTGGCTATGGTAAACACGACATTATTAGTAACGATAGCGGAAGACGAGAGCAACATGTTCAATGGTGGATTGACGCATTTAAGTTGGCGTTGAAACATGCCAAGCAAGAATCGGGTATCGAACTCACTGAAATAAAAGCAATCGGAATATCAGGACAGCAGCATGGTATGGTGGTGTTGGATAAATTTGATAATCCGATATATCCCGCAAAACTGTGGTGTGATACCGAGTCTAGTAAAGAAAATGCTGAGATTATTGAGAAACTCGGCGGGCATAAAGCATTTATGGATAGAGTCGGTATTCAACTGCAAACGGGTTATACCGCCTCCAAAATTCTTTGGCTATATCGAAATCATCCGGATGTTTATGCCAAAATTGATAAGATAATGCTTCCACACGACTATCTCAATTATTGGCTGACGGGTGAATTTAAAACAGATTTCGGTGACGCTTCTGGTACAGGCTACATGAGCATCCATGATAGGCAATATGATGAGGATGTGTTTGCCGTTGTCGCACCGAACTTGGACATTGAGAGTCATTTACCGCAGCTCATTTCAGCTGAAACTATGATAGGAAAAATTAAACCTGAGATTGCTCAGCTATTAGGGTTAAGCAGCGACGTCATGATTGCATCTGGAGGCGGCGATAACATGATGGGCGCTATCGGTACTGGGAACATCAAAGCAGGGACGGTAACGATGAGCCTAGGCACGTCAGGGACACTGTATGCTTATAGTGATAAACCCATGGCAAGTGATGATGGTATGATTGCGAGTTTTTGTTCCAGTTCTAATGGTTGGCTCCCTTTGATTTGTACGATGAACGTCACAGCCTCGACGACACTTATGCGTACACTTTTTGATATTGAGTTAGATACTTTTACTCAAATGCTTCAACAAACCCGCCCCGGAGCCAATGGCATTACACTCTTACCATTTTTTAGTGGTGAGCGTATTCCACCACTGCCGAATGCCACGGCATCGCTACATGGCTTAACAACAGACAACTTAAGTCAGGCCAATATAATTAGAGCAACGACAGAAGCGGCGACGTTTACTATCCGCTATGGGCTGGATTTATTTCGTGAACAAGGTATCGAACCTGAGCAAATTCGTCTTATTGGTGGCGGTGCAAAAAATGCGGAATGGCGTCAGATGGTAGCCGATATCATGAATACGCCGGTTATATGCCCTTTAGAACATGAAGCGGCAGCATTAGGTGGCGCAATACAGGCTATGTGGGCTTACAATCATGCGAATGACACGCCTGTTTCTCTTGATGAGCTGTGTGATATATGGGTTGGACTGGATCCAAAATCGGAGGTACGCCCCATTTCGAATAATGTTTTGCTTTATGAGCAGTCCTATCAGGCATATAGGCGCTGCTTGTCACAAACTTATGCATTCTGATGATAGTAAGCTAACTACACAATAATAAGGCTAGAAAGCCATTTAATGAACACCTTAATGAATACCAATAATGTGAAAGGTCATTTTATGTATAGGGACAGAATTAACGCACTTATTTCTGAGTCGGGAATCTTTCTTTCAGAAAAGGAAGTCCTTGAATTAGAAATGTCAGATTTTGGTTTAAACGATTTTACTCGAGTAGGCTTAACCGTACATACCTATCTCAACACGGAGCGATGTTGTGCCAAAGAACTTGTACTTCTACCACATCAGACTTGCCCTGAGCATCGCCACCCAAATAAGGTTACTGGGTTAGGTAAAGAAGAAACATTTCGATGCCGTTACGGAACTGTAAGCGTATTTATCAGTGGTAAGCAGACTGAATCACCTTCGGTTACTCCACCCGATGTTGGCTCTAATTACTACACGGTATTTAAAGAAGTCGTATTGAAACAAGGGGAGCAACTGACGTTGCAGCCAGAAACGAAACATTGGTTTCAGGCTCATGAGGGGGGGGCTGTCGTGTCTGAGTTCTCGACACATTCTGATGATATGTCCGATATATTCACTGATCCGAATATAAATCGTTTTAGCTTCATTCAATAATACGACAAAGCCGGACAAGGTCCGGCTTTCTAAAAGGGTGTGACTCTTCGTTTACTCTTTTATTTAATGAGTTCTGCCCATAAGTCATACTCGTCTGAATGTGTGACTTTGACTGTTACAATGTCACCTGGGGTAACTGAGCGTTCGTCATTAAGATAAACAAGCCCATCGATTTCGGGAGCGTCAGCATAGGTTCTTCCGATGGCGCCTTCTTCATCGATTTCATCAATAAGGACTTTCATTGTCGAGCCGATTCGTTTCTGCAAGCGAGCAGTACTGATTGCCTGTTGCACTTCCATAAAACGATCGTAGCGTTCTTGTTTAATTTCTTCAGAAACAGGATTATCCAACTCGTTTGCTTTCGCGCCATCAACTGGAGAGTATTTGAAACAGCCAACTCGATCCAGTTGAGCCTCTTTGAGCCAGTCGAGTAATAATTGGAAATCTTCCTCAGTCTCTCCAGGGAATCCGACAATAAAAGTAGAGCGAATAACCAGGTCCGGACAAATTTCGCGCCACTTTTTAATTTTATCTAATGTTCTTTCTGCCTGACCTGGGCGCTTCATCAGCTTAAGAATTCTCGGACTGGCATGTTGGAACGGAATATCCAGATAGGGCAGAATTTTTCCTTCCGCCATCAGAGGAATGATATCGTCAACATGTGGGTAGGGATAGACATAGTGAAGTCGAACCCAGATGCCAAGTTTACCCAATTCTTCACTCAGTGCTTTGAGATTCTGACGCACAGGCATGCCATTGGAAAAACCAAGTGCATGTTTTGTATCCACACCATAAGCGCTCGTATCTTGGCTGATAACTAGCAGCTCTTTCACGCCCGCATTTTTTAATCGTTCAGCCTCAGTCAAAACATCACCAATAGGGCGACTGACTAAGTCTCCCCTCATTGACGGGATAATACAAAACGTACAGCGATGGTTGCATCCTTCCGATATTTTGAGATAGGCGTAATGCTTTGGCGTGAGTTTTACGCCTTGATCTGGTACTAGGCTAGTGAATGGGTCATGTGAGGGTTTTGGTACGTACTGGTGAACGTGCTCCAATACATTTGTGTAGGCATGAGGTCCTGTAATACCAAGTACATTCGGAAAAACTTCGCGAATTTCATCTTCTCTTGCGCCAAGACAACCCGTTACGATCACTTTGCCATTCTCATTTAAGGCTTCTCCAATCGCTTCGAGCGATTCTTGAACTGCACTGTCTATGAAGCCACAAGTATTAACGATAACCAGGTCTGAGTTTTGATAACTGCTGACGATATCATAACCTTCGGTACGCAGTTGAGTGAGGATACGTTCTGAGTCGACCAAATTCTTAGGACAGCCTAAAGAAACAAAGCCGATTTTGTTGCCAGTAGCCGGACTTAGAGAAGCACTTTGCTCATCTATAGTCTTCTTAGCGGTGTCCAGCGTTGTGGTTTGGTTTGGTGTATATGTATGGACTGTCATTGCTCTGAGTACTACCTAATTATTATTAGAACGGTAATCGTTTCGAATAATATTATACCGAAAGATAGCAATTAGATAGTACTGGGAAGCGAAGGAATTATTCTCCAGTGACCTGAAGTTTGGCGCGAATAAACTCACTGTGATCAACATAAATAAGCTCAGCGGTTTTGCGAATAACCGAGTCTTCTAGAGGGTCGATGTTACCATCAGCAAAGGCCATTTCCCACATCGCTTTGATCAGATCAAAGCGCTGTTCCCGACTAAGAGAACGCAACTGAGAAGTAAACTCATAAAGGGATGCAGCGTCTTTGGTTCTCGCCTCTGCGTCTTCAATTAAACTGGTTGCTTTTTCCTGTTCGACTCCACAGAGCTTTTTGAGAAGCTGTGTTTTAGACTCTTGTTCTTTAGCATCCAGATTGTGATCGGCTTTGGCAACTTCAACCAGTAAACAGGCGATCGCTAATTCAGAAGATATGCCGTTTTGGCGTCCTAGGTCTTCACCTTCAAGAAGTTCTTTAAAAAGCGATTTCAAGGTGTTTATCATAACGTCTCCCCACCGTTAAGTTCTGATGTGTAATTTTTTAATTAGAGGTAATTAGCTGGATTGATTTTTTAGATCATTTAATGTTTGGACAACATCTGAAGGCATTTGTTCATGAGCCAAGAGTATCAATGCTAATATGGCTTCCTGCTTATTTTCTAATGATGTTTTCTCGAGAAAAATTTCCATGATTTGTTGGCGAATTAACTCTATCTCATGCTCAACGAACCCGCGACCTTCCTCATCGCCTTGTCCCTCTTCCGGGGCCGAATCAAATTTGAGAAATAATAAGTCATCCAATTGATGTAGGTTGATCAGTCTTTCAGGCAGCCAGTCTTCTCCTGTAACAATTTCAGGATCGGTTTGCTTGAGGATTGTTTGCAACTGATACAACATTTCTGAAGCTTTCATTCACTTCTCACAACAGTGATAGTCGATTCGCACTATAGTAAGTGTAACGGCAAAGCTATCATAACTTTAATAAATTTAATAATCTGTGAGTTAGTTTGCTGCAAAAAACGTCAATCTTCATGAGAGAGGGAGAAGGATTCTCTATCGCGATATATGATGTGGAGTCAATCAACTTTGAGTGTCATTGACTCCGGGTTTAAGCCTATACAAAGAGTGACTTTACTTTATCAGCCAGAGCAGAACCAAGGACTTGGTTACTTTTAGCGGAAAGGTGGATACCATCGCAGCCGTCGGTTTCAATAACACTTCCAGCTTCAAAAAAATCGACTTTCCAGAAGTTAGCCATCATTTGATAGTATTTCGGTAGTTCCAAACTCTTTTCGTAACTACCATCGAATATTGTTGCAAACCATGGGTCGGGCATAGGGGAGAGCGGTGGAGGCGAAACGATCAGTATTTTAGGTGCGGGATAAATGCTTCCCACACCTCCTGCACTCGCGTATGCCTGACCGACGAGAATCGACATCCCTTCAGCGATTTCCTGAGGCGTTTGTCTAAAAGACGCTTTGGTGTTATTTGTGCCTAACATAATAATGACTAAGTCTAGTGGAAGATGACTGGCAAGTGATGTTGGAAAATAAGCTGAACCATTGAGGCGAGGATCGGTTGGATCGTCGAGGTGTGTTGTACGAGCGTTGAGGCCTTCTTCAATAACGTTATATTCATCTCCTAGGGACATAGCCATTGCTCCTGTCCATCGCTCTGAAAAAGCATAGCGAGAGGTTGGTACACTGTTTTGACTCGGAACCCATCCCCAGGTTAATGAGTCACCGAAGCAGAGTATGTTGCGTTTTAAATTCATAATTCTTCCTTGATAATGCTGATGCGAATTGAATGTTAATTGTCATTACAGCTCATCCATGACGATAAAATTAACTATTGTTAATCTTATAAACTACATTACCTTGAGAATTAATGTAACACAACAAGTTACGTGATTGGTGTAAAAAAAAGCCAGCTATATGCTGGCTAAAAGTTAAGGTATGGAAAAGGAATGGACTAGCAGATTAAGCAGTAACGTTGGCTAACTGTTCTTTAGCACTTGCAATGCCTTTTGCGGCAAAATCTTCACCCATGTTTAGTGCTTCAGCGTATACGAATTCAACATCGGTAATACCAATAAAGCCTAAGAATGTAGTTAGAAATGGTGCAACGATATCTTCAGATTGACCTTTATGAATACCACCACGAGTTGTAATAACGATCGCTTTTTTACCTTTGATCAGGCCTTCAACACCTGATTCAGTGTACTTGAACGTTACACCAGCACGAGCAACTAGATCGATCCAGTTTTTAAGCTGAGTTGGTACTGTAAAGTTGTACATCGGTGCAGCGATAACAAGAGTATCTGCATCTTTGATTTCGTTAATAAGTTTGTCAGAAAGATCAACATAAGCCTGCTGCTCTGCAGATAGGTCTTCTGTCGCACGCAAAGCTGTTGCAATTTCGAAAGTAAGAACAGGAAGCTGTTCTGCTACAAGATCGCGAACAGTGACGTCAGCATCAAGCGATGACACGAACTCGTCAACAAGTTTAGAAGATTGCGAGTATTCACCAAGGATACTAGATTTAAGAGCTAAAACACGAGACATGTTAATGATTCCTTCGTTGTCTGAGTAATTTCATTAGAGCGTATTTTATCGGGAATCTATCTGAAGAGTAAGCAGAGTAAATTGCAGAAGATATTCGAAAATTTCGAACGTACTACTGTCAATAATGGCTGAAAGGCATAAATGACTTGGTTGTATCACGACCCAGTGATTATGGTACAATCCGCGGCAATTATGTTACTGAGTTATTTATAGGAATGGTTTTGACTTCTTCTTCCTCCAGTCAGTCTAATACTCCAGAATCTAAAACGAATTCGAAAGAGCAATTGTTAAATGCAATTAGTCAATGTGCGATTCGAGATCGTCGACGTATAGAAAAGCGCGTTTACGGCGCAATGAAAATTCGTAAAGCGGAAGCGAGAGACGCTGTTTTCGATGAAATAGCATTGGATATTGCTCAATCTATGGCGCTTGTTGAATCCAGAACCAATAGCCAGCTCAAGATAGAATATCCGGAAATATTACCCGTTAGTCAGAAGAAAGATGATATTGCTGAAGCGATAGCAAATCATCAGGTTGTGATTGTCGCTGGTGAAACCGGATCCGGTAAAACGACGCAATTACCTAAAATCTGTCTTGAACTGGGTCTTGGACGGTTTGGCCTTATTGGTCATACGCAGCCAAGACGTTTAGCTGCCCGCTCGGTAGCTGCGCGTATTGCCGAAGAAACCGAGTCTCAAATGGGTTCCGCTGTTGGTTATAAAGTGCGTTTTACCGATCAGGTTTCGGATCAAACTCAGATCAAACTGATGACGGATGGTATTCTGCTTGCTGAAATACAGCACGATCGATTTCTGACTCAGTACGATACGATTATTATCGATGAGGCTCATGAAAGGAGCCTGAATATCGATTTTATCATGGGTTATTTGAAGCAATTATTGCCTAAGAGACCCGATTTAAAAGTGATTATTACGTCAGCGACAATCGATCCTGAACGTTTTTCGAAGCATTTTGGTAACGCGCCGATTATTGAAGTATCAGGAAGAACGTATCCAGTGGATACACGCTATCGTCCATTAGTTCAGGATGATGACTCAGATAGGGACGAGCTACAGGGTATCATTGATGCAGTGGATGAACTGTGTGATGAAGGACTCGGCGACATTCTTATCTTCCTCAACGGTGAACGTGAGATCAGAGACACAGCCGATGCACTGACCAAGCACAAACTGCGTGATACTGAAATCGTGCCTCTATACGCACGTCTGTCGGCTGGGGAACAGAATAGAATTTTTCAGCCTCATGCTGGGCGTCGAATTGTACTTTCTACTAACGTAGCGGAGACATCGCTAACAGTACCTGGGATTAAATACGTTATAGATCCAGGTACGGCAAGAATCAGTCGTTACAGTTACCGAACCAAGGTACAACGTTTACCTATTGAACCCATTTCGCAGGCAAGTGCTAACCAAAGAAAAGGCCGTTGTGGTCGTGTTGAAGCCGGTATTTGTATTCGTCTGTATTCAGAAGATGACTTCCTTTCTCGTCCGGAATTTACCGATCCCGAAATTCTTCGTACCAACTTAGCTTCTGTTATTCTCCAAATGACTGCGCTTGGGTTAGGGGATATTCAGGCATTTCCATTCGTTGAAGCACCCGATAAACGTAACATTCAAGATGGTGTTCGTTTGTTGGAAGAATTAGGTGCGATAAACGATAAAGTCGACAATCCGAAAAAACGGCTGACAGAGATGGGGAAACAGTTGTCACGTCTGCCTATCGACCCTCGTTTATCACGTATGGTGTTAGAAGCGCCTAAATATGGCTGTTTAAAAGAGGTCATGGTCATTGCCTCTGCGCTATCTATCCAAGATCCAAGAGAAAGACCATCAGAGAAACAACAGTCGGCCGATGATAAGCACCGTCGTTTTTACCATGAAGATTCAGACTTTTTAACCTTTGTGAACTTATGGGATTATATTAAAAAACAACAAAAAGAGCTGACAGGGAACCAGTTCCGTAAGCAGTGTAAACAGGAATATCTCAATTATCTGCGCGTAAGAGAATGGCAAGACATCTATTTACAGCTGCATCAATCAATGCGTGAGCTTGGGTTTAAATTGAATGATGAACCGGGTAGTTATCATGGAGTTCATGTCTCGATACTTAGCGGGTTATTGTCTCATGTTGGTATGAAAGACCCAGAAAAAAGTGAATATCAGGGGGCGAGAAATGCGCGCTTCAGTATATTCCCCGCTTCTGGGCAATTTAAAAAACAACCAAAATGGATGATGGCGGCAGAGCTAGTTGAAACATCTAAGCTTTGGGCGCGCGAAGTCGCAAAAATTCAGCCAGAATGGATTGAGCCATTAGCAGGGCATCTGATAAAACGCAGTTATAGTGAACCGCATTGGTCGAAAAAGCGCGCTGCTGTAATGGCGTATGAAAAAGTGACGTTGTTTGGTGTCCCCATCGTTGCTAAACGTCTGGTTAATTACGGAACGATAGATCCAACTTTAAGTCGAGAGATATTCATTCGCAGTGCATTAGTTGAAGGTGAGTGGGAAACAAAACACGCTTTCTTCAAGA
The DNA here is from genome assembly GCF_003856525.1 of Vibrio viridaestus. GTDB lineage: Bacteria > Pseudomonadota > Gammaproteobacteria > Enterobacterales > Vibrionaceae > Vibrio > Vibrio viridaestus. The sequence goes on along the minus strand of NZ_RJVQ01000003.1, from coordinate 601,739 downwards.
AAAATCGCCAACTGCTCAGAGAAGTTGAAGAGCTGGAAAATAAAAGTCGTCGCAGAGATATCTTGGTGGATGACGAAGAACTATTCCAGTTTTATGATCAACGTGTTGGAACAGATGTTGTTTCTGGACGTCATTTCGATACGTGGTGGAAAATAGAAAGCCGTACTCAGCCTGAACTACTCGACTTTGAAAAAGATCAGTTAGTTAAAGGTGATGCGAGCCATATCACCGAATTAGATTATCCCAATTTTTGGCACCAAAATGGGGTCAAATTGAAGCTGAGTTATCAATTTGAACCTGGAGATAACAGTGACGGTGTCACGGTCCATATCCCATTACCCGTTCTCAATCAGATTGAGCCTGATGGGTTCGATTGGCAGATCCCAGGCTTGAGACATGAACTGATTGTGAGTTTGATTAAGTGCTTACCAAAGACTTTACGCAAGAACTTTGTTCCGGCACCTAATTATGCTGAGGCATTTTTGGCGCGAGTAACACCGTTAGAAACACCGCTACTTGATGCGTTAGAAAAAGAGTTGCGTCGTATGACGGGGGTGGAAATTCTGCGAGACGACTGGAATTTACAGCAGGTGCCCGACCATCTAAAAATTACATTTAGAGCGGTTGACCATCGCAATAGAAAGCTTAAAGAAAATCAGGATCTCTACGAGCTAAAAGACAGTCTAAAGGAAAAAGTCAAAGAGACGTTATCTCAAGTGGCTGATGATGATATCGAGCAAAAAGATCTTCATACCTGGAGCTTCGGTGAACTACCTAAAGTTTATCAGCAGAAAAAGGGAGGCTTCGATGTAAAAGCCTACCCGGCACTAGTTGATACTAAAGATAGTGTTGCCATTCAGCTGTTCGAAACGGAAGAAGAACAGGCTACTGTAATGAGACAGGGTCAACGACGCCTTATTTTGCTGAATGTCCCTTCGCCGATAAAATATCTGCATGAGAAGTTGCCGAACAAATCAAAACTGGGTTTGTACTTCAATCAGTATGGCAAAGTGCTGGATCTGATTGACGACTGCATCGCTTGTGGTGTGGATAAATTGGTTAAACAGCATGGAGGTTCGGTCTGGACTCCAGATCAGTTCGAAGCACTAAAAGAATATGTAAGAACAGAGTTGGGGGACACCGTTGTCGATATTGCTAAACAAGTAGAAGAGATACTAACTACAGCATTCAATATCAGCAAGAAGCTTAAAGGTAAGATTGATCTGACGATGGCTTTTGCGTTATCTGATATCAAAGCTCAGCTTGAAGGTCTTATCTTCAAGGGTTTTGCTACCGAATGTGGTTGGGAAAAGCTACCTGACATTCATCGATATTTGAAGGCAATAGAACGACGGTTGGAAAAACTTCCTATCGATCCAAATAAAGACCGTTTGCATATGTTGAAGATTGAATCTGTTACCAATCGCTACAAAGAGCTGTTGAATAAGATTCCGAAAGGCGTATCCATACCTGACTCAGTCAAAGAAATTCGTTGGATGATAGAGGAACTAAGAGTGAGTTACTTCGCCCAGCAACTTGGTACACCTTATCCGGTTTCCGATAAAAGAATAATTAACACAATAGAGTCTGTTTAGGCACAGTCTTTGCTCTGAGTTACTTACATACTGGAAATTGCTTCCAAGTGGCAAAACATTGCCGATAGTCCTAAGTTTGTACTATCGGCCGTAATGTAAGTAGAAAGGATAATACGATGAAAAAGACACTAGCGGGTTTTGCTCTGGCACTCGTTGCCACATCGGCAAATGCAGACTCTTTATTATACGGTGGTGCTTCCGCTGGTGAGTCAACTTACAAAGGTGATCATGGTACAGCGTACTCAGTCCATTTAGGGACGGGGATTTTGCCATTCATCGGTATTGAAGGCGGTATCACGAAATTTAATAGTATTGATACAGCCCCTGGGCAGGAAACGGAAGCGAGTACAGCGTATTTAGCTTTAAAGCCTAGTTTAGATTTTGGTCCTCTCCATATTTATGCTAAGGGTGGTTTGCATAAATGGGACGAAAAAGTTAACGGGCAAAAGATCGATGATGGTGTGGATCTAATGTATGGTGTTGGAGCTGAATACTTCTTGAGCGGACCACTTTCTATTGGCTTTAGTTATCAAAGATATGTGATGGATAGCGATGACATGGGCACATTTATGTTCAATGCATCGTTCCACTTTATGTAGAATAACCACCATATTCTATATGAGACGAGTGCTAGTCCACTCGTCTTTTTATTTTGTTAATAGCCATTTCGCTGTTAATTCATCCGTAACCAGACCATTAATCCATTTGCCATTTAATGCAGCAAGAATAGGGGGCCGTTTACTCTCTCCTCCGGCGATAGCAATTCGCTGACTACTGTTACGCCGTATATCGAAACTTGTTACCAGCTCGTTGAAACTGCATTCTATCGGTCGACCTTCTATATCAATGAAACGTCCGAGAATTTCGCCAATACATCCTAGATGCTCTAATTCTTTACTCTGGGCTTCAGATATAAAACCATCGATTGTAATTGGGCTATCTTTGCCAATCTCTCCTAAACCGATAAAGGTAATGTCACATTGGCTTGCGACATCTGCATGATGTAAATACAGCCTATTATGACACCATATATCCATGTCGCGTTTGTCGAGAGCATATCGTGGTGCTGCAAGCTGATAGTAGTTAGCTTTAATTCTGCTGGCTAACATCAGAGATACGTCATCATAGTAATTACACTGTCCATCCAAACCAATTGCGCTAATTAATGAAACGCAACGCTTTAGATTGAAATCTCTTGGTTCAAGATGATTGACGCAACGCTTGAGCGTATTACCAGATCCAATACCAATTGTATGAATTGAGTTCTGTTCGATGTGTTGGCTAATAGTCTGTGCACCGCCATAAGCAATACACTCAAGTACGCTTTGTCCTTGAGCGACGGGAACAACATTGCATGTGTGCAATTGGTATTTTTCTTTTAGTAACTCAGCATAGTCAAGACAAGTCGCAATAGGGTGCTGAATACTGATTGACACAGCACCTTCATCTTTAGCCGCTGCAATCAGCCGCTGAACAACCGGCCGTGATACACCAAGGACCGATGCTATTTCATTTTGATTTTTGCCATTGACATAGTAGAGCCAAGCAGCCCGCATCATTAACTCAGACTTTGTGTAATTTTCACTCATATTCTTTCTCACCCAAATGCGTTTTTATCCTTGGATTTTCTGATATAGCGTTCTATTACCTAAGCTTAAATTAATTGTATTCTTTTGACCAATAAAATATCATTTGCTCCTTTGTGATCAATTACTCTTTAATTGGTCATTTGTTCATTTAAAATGGCAATCAAATAAAACCAATAACGAGAGGCAAGAAATGAACAACGAATACACATGGTTACACATCGGTCTAGGCTCCTTTCACCGTGCTCATCAGGCATGGTATATGAATCAGCTCATTAAAAACGGTGATAACTCATGGGCGATAGCGGCCGGTAATATTAGAAATGACTCTGAGAGAGTGGCAAATGCCCTAAAAGAACAGGCTGGTCGTTACATTCTAGAAACCGTCAGTCCGAAAGGTGAATGCGCTTATGAAGAAATAAACTCCATCCAGAAAATATTATCGTGGGAGCCTGACTTAACCCCACTTATTGAAGAAGGAGCCCAGGAAAAAACTAAGGTTATAGCCTTTACAGTGACTGAAGGTGGGTACTATCTCGATACTTCCCATCAGCTTGATAAGAGTAATTCTTCTATTATGAAGGATCTTTCCGGAGGCAATGAAACTATCTATGCCGCGATCACTAAGATTTTAGCGAAAAGAATAGAGTTAAATACCGGACCTGTAACACTTTTGTGCTGTGATAATGTTCGTCATAACGGAGAACGATTCCATGGCGGACTCATTGAGTTTTTAACTGCGCTTGGGCGGGATGATATATTGCAATGGATGGATAACAATGTTTCTTGTCCGAATACAATGGTCGATAGAATTACGCCTAGACCAGCAGAGACACTACCTGAAAGAATTAGAGAAAAAACAGGTACTGTTGATAAAGCACCTGTGATGGGAGAAAGTTTTATTCAGTGGGTGATCGAAGATCACTTTATCGCAGGTCGTCCTAATTTTGAATCGATAGGTGTTGAGTTAGTTGAGTCGGTAGTGCCTTATGAAGAAGCCAAAATCCGCATCCTAAACTCATCTCATAGTTGTATTGCATGGGCCGGTACACTACTGGGTCAGTCTTATATCCATGAGAGTACATTAACTGAAAGTGTGTATAAGCTTGCATACGATTACGTGACACAAGATGTCATTCCCTGCTTGGGCGATAACGGGATTGACTTGGAAAACTACAGAGATGTGGTGTTAGAACGTTTTACTAACCCTCACATCCAAGATACTAATCAGCGTGTTGCCGCAGATGGGTTCTCAAAAATACCCGCAATGATTACGCCAACGCTGGTCGAATGTTATGAGAGAGGTGCTATTCCAAAAGCAACAGCAATGTTACCTGCACTTTTCTTCGTCTATATGGAGCAGTGGCACGATGGGCAACTCCCTTATGAATATCAAGATGGTATTTTAGATGCAGATGCTGTTCACCAAATGTATCAGTCTGATGATCCAATTCATCAGTATGCAACCGATCATGCGTTATTCAGTCATTTGGCAGATAAACCTGAATTTGAATCGTTACTTCGTGACAGTATTCAGACTGTTTATCGTTTAATACAGTAGCGCGTCACTTAAATTGTTTAAAGCAATTTATTAAAAGATAGAGCACAGTGACGCTGTGCTCTAATTATGTGTAGAAGAAGAGATTATTTTGAAAAGTTTTAAAGCCGTAATTTTTGATATGGATGGTGTTTTGATTGACTCTGAGCCTCTATGGCAACAGGCACAAATCGAAACAATGGCGAAGTTGGGTATTACCATTACCGTTGAGCAATGTATCGCGAAAACCATGGGAAAACGCATTGATGCAATAGCATCAATTTGGTGTCGTGAATTCTCAATCAATGCTGATGTAAAGCAGCTGGAAAATGCGATTTTAGACCGTATTTGTCAGCTGATTCAATCACAAGGGGATATGCTTCCTGGAGTAACGGAAATATTGCAGTTTTTGTTGCAAAACCAGCTTAAAATTGGACTGGCAACTTCTTCCAGCATTCGTGTGGTCGATGCGGTTCTAAGTAAATTACAAATAAAATCGTATTTCAGTGTAATAAGAAGTGCTGATTTGGAACCTTACGGAAAGCCTCACCCTTCAGTATATTTATCGACAGCTCAACAACTTGGCGTATCGCCAGCAGATTGCCTAGTAATAGAAGACAGTCTAACTGGATTGATTGCGGCTAAAGCAGCGAGTATGACGACATACATAGTTAATCATAATTGCTGTGCTGATAAGTTCAGTTTTTCAGATAATCAATTTGATGATTTGCATCAGGTCTTAGCATTTCTCACCCAAAGTTAATCGATTCCCACAATCAATGTATCATGCCACTTTCATTATGAAATTAATTTAGTTTAATTTGAAAAGTGGCGATCACTGCATGAAATATTCATTTCACTTTAAGTCTAATATTAGTGATTAAAATCTCAAAATGAGCCTTATTTTGGTTTGTGGCACATATTTTAGAACGCTTATTTTAAAAAAATGATACAAATATTCTAATTTTTAGTAAGAATTGAATAAAAATGTGACCAATATCCATTGTTACAATCGCATAATGAGGTAAGTTGTTGTCCGAGGATATTTCGAAGGAGAGAGTGAACCCCGCTGAGCTTGATGGAAATAACTCAAACGGTAAACAAAAAGAAATATCTAATTACAATGTCTCAAAGATTAAGGTGAATTAAGAATGTCAGATAACACACCTAAGAAGCTAAAATACTACGCTGCAGGATGGAAAGAGTCTAAAACTTCCGAGTACATGGATTGTCACAACCCTTCAAATGGCGAAGTTATTGCCCTTGCTCCTAAATGTACAATTGAAGAAGTAGAAGAAGCTATCTCTACAGCGAAAACAGCATTTGAAAGTTGGAAAGAAACTCCACCTAACAAACGTGTTCAAGTTCTATTTAAAATGAAAACTCTTCTAGACGAGCATCTAGATGAATTAACTGCACTTGTTGCTTTAGAAAATGGTAAATGTTGGAACGAAGCTAAAGGCGACGTTTTAAAAGTAACAGAAGTTGTTGAGTTTGCATGTGGTATCCCACACTTAATGAAAGGCACTTCTTTGATGAACGTTAGCCGTGGCTACGACACAGTTCAGTTCAAAGAACCTATGGGTGTTTTCGCTGGTATCGCACCATGGAATTTCCCTGCAATGATCCCAATGGGCTGGATGGCTCCAATGGCAATCGCAACTGGTAACACTCTAGTTATCAAAGCAGCAAGTTTTGTACCTCAAACTTCAATGCGTATTCTGGAACTATGGGAAGAAGCTGGCCTACCTGCTGGTGTTCTAAACTTAGTAACATGTTCTCGTCACGAATCAGAACTACTTCTAAGACACCCAGATATCAAAGGTGTTTCTTTCGTTGGTTCTACTGGCGTTGGTCTACACATTTACTCAACTGCAGCTGCAAATGGTAAACGTGTACAAGCATTGACTGAAGCGAAAAACCACGCGCTAGTACTAAAAGACGCACACTTACCTCGTACTGTTGCTGGTATCATGAACTCTTCATTCGGTTGTGCTGGTGAACGTTGTATGGCGCTTCCAGTAATCGTGGCTGAAGAAGAAATCGCAGACGATTTAGTAGAACTACTTGTTTCTAAAATGAAAGAACTTAAAGTTGGTCCTGCTACAAGTAAAGACAGCCAATTAGGCCCTGTCATCAACGCGGGTCACAAAGAGTTTGTTACCAACTGGATCGAAAAAGGTATCTCAGAAGGCGCGAAACTTGTTGTTGACGGTCGTCAGGTCACTGTTGAAGGCTACGAAAACGGCTTCTACGTAGGTCCAACTCTGTTTGACCATGTAACTCCTGAAATGGAAATCGGTCAGAAAGAAGTATTTGGTCCAGTTCTATGTATCAAACGTGTTAAGAGCTTCGAAGAAGGTATCGCTCAGATGAACGCAAACGAATTTGCGAACGGTAGCGTTATCTATACTCAATCAGGCTACTATGCTCGTCAGTTTGCTAAACAAACAGACGGTGGTATGGTTGGTGTTAACGTTGGTATCCCAGTTCCTGTTGGTATCTTCGGCTTTACTGGTCACAAACATTCATTCTTCGGTGATTTACACGCGATGGGTGAAGATGGTGTTCGCTTCTTTACAGAACTTAAAACTGTTACTACAACGTGGTTCGATGAAGAAGAAGGTAAAAAACACACTACTAACACTTGGGATGGTACAATCTAATCAATTAGATTTTACATTCTCTTTGATGTTGAAAAGCCTAGCAAATGCTAGGCTTTTATTTTTGGTAATAGAAGACTACATCAAGTCGTTCATCAATGTCTCGTATTCTTCATTTACCTGCGCGACTATTTCAACAAGTTCAGTTGCATCATTGGTGTGGAGAGCGATTTCCCAAGCAACTAAGTTTTTATTGGGATGTTTCAACCCGACCAATTTTGTCTTAGAACCTGAATCTTTAAACGCTAAGCGGTCAAGATCGCAACTGTAACATTCTTTGGATTCAACAATTTCAACCTCAATCACGCCAGTAGGACAAACTTCGACATGCGCATGTGGGTGGTCGGGGGTTTGTAGTGTGTATTCCCGATGTACAGTAATCATTATCCTTTCCTCCTAGTGGCTTCTGCAGATGCCCAAATAAAGTGTAGTCCAAAACATGCGACACACCCACACAACCACTACAAGAGACAAGAAAATCCTACTTTTAGCTTAAGCTCGGTAAATTGTATTCTTAACCTTACTATTCAAATGATTATGAAAGGTAGCGCTGTTGTAAATGAGCTTTGAAGAAGCTCGGATTTAAGTCCTGACCTGTTGCTTGTTTGACTAAATCTTTTGTTTTCAGAAGGCTACCATGCGCCCAGATATTTTTATGTAGCCATTCAAAAATTGGAGTTAGATCTCGGTTTTTAAGCAATGAATTGACGTCTAGAGACTGACTAATCTTTGACATAAACTGAGCGGCATACATTGCGCCTAATGAATAGGAAGGAAAGTAGCCGAACGATCCATCTGTCCAATGAATGTCCTGCATGCAACCGTTTTTAAAATTGTCTTTTGTTGATAATCCTAAATAGGCTTGCATTTTATGATCCCAAAGTTCTGGAACATCTTGATAATCGATAGTGCCGTTGATCAAATCCCGTTCTATTTCATAGCGCAAGATAACGTGGGCAGGATAGGTGACTTCATCTGCATCAACTCGGATGAAACCTTTATTGACGCGAGTATAAAGGTTTACAAAATTGTCTGTTGCAAAAACAGGATCGTTATCCGCACCAAAGTGTTGCTTTGCCATATCAGCGAGGCTTTCAATGAATAGGGGATTTCGACCGATTTGCATTTCGAAAAAAAGAGACTGGGACTCATGGATTCCCATAGAACGGGCATTTCCCGCTGGTGTACCTGCCAAGGATTTAGGCAGACCTTGCTCATATCTCGCATGGCCTGTTTCATGAACGATACCCATCAAAGACTGAACAAATTCATCGGGATTATAGCGAGTAGTAATGCGAACGTCGGATGGAACACCGCCGCAAAACGGGTGAATACTCTCATCCAACCGGCCGTGGTTAAAATCAAATCCCAATGTTTTCATGACATCTAAGCCTAATGCTTTTTGCTTTTCTGTAGCGTATAGCCCATTGGGAAGAGAGACGTCTTCCGAAGACTGCTTTTCAATGACTTCTTCAATAAGGCTAGGTAGCCAACTTTTCACATCATTAAAAATGGAGTCAAGATTCGCTGATGATTGACCAGGTTCATACAACTGCATCATCGCATCGTAAGGAGTCAGCCCCGTTGCCTCAGCTCGTATTTGTGCTTCCTCACGCGAGAGTTTCACAACCTCTGCCCAGTTTTTTGCAAAGCCATTCCAGTCATTAGATTGTCGTTGAGTGCGCCATGCATGCTCACATTTTGCGCCTGCCAGTGATTTAGCTTCGACAAGTGATTCGGGAAGGATATTAGCATTTTGCCACTGCTGGCGAATCTCACGAATCTCCGCTTTTTGTATCTCTGATAAAGCAAGCGATTCGGATTCATTAATCCATTCGCCAATTTCAGGTTGAGTCAAAAGGCTATGGATATGCACATGCAGCTCTGCCATCGCTTCTGAACGAGCCTGAGCACCTCCGGATGGCATGACAGCCGCCTGATCCCAGCCACAAATGGCAGAGAGATGTTCAAACCGAGATACTTTCTTTGAGTGTGCGATTAACTTATCGTATGCGTTCATCCTAAATCCCTTGTAAGTAATTCATTGTTTTTATTCTTAAGTTTAGTCTAACAATTGGTTTCATGAACACAACAAGCAATTTCTTACTTAGCCAAGCAGGTTATTGCTTGGTTTTGGGCAAGAATTTGCTCAGTTGATTAGAGTGTTTTTATAACTAATTGATTTTTATATACGGTTAAAACTGGCATTGACCTTGCTCTATCTATACCAACGAAAAAGCAGCGTTACTCACGCTAACAATATAAAAATACCAAATTAATATAAGGATTTTGCAATGCCAACTCCATGTTATATCTCTATCGAAGGCGAAACTCAGGGTCTTATCACTTCAGGTGCTTGTACTTCAGATTCTATCGGTGACTCATATGTAGAAGGTCATGAAGATGAAATGATGGTTCAACAATTTGATCACGTTGTAACTGTACCAACTGACCCACAATCTGGTCAGCCTGCTGGTCAACGTGTTCACAAACCATTCAAATTTACTGTGAACCTTAACAAAGCAGTACCACTACTTTACAACGCACTTTCTTCTGGTGAGAAAATGTCTTCTGTAACGCTAAAATGGTACCGCACTTCTATCGAAGGCAAACAAGAAAACTTCTTCACTACTACGTTAGAAAACGCAACTATCGTTGATATCCAGTGTGAAATGCCACACTGTCAAGATCCTAAAGATGCAGACTTCACACAGAACCTAACTGTGTCAATGTCTTACCGTAAAATCACTTGGGATCACGTTAACTCTGGTACTTCAGGTGCAGATGACTGGCGTAAGCCAATCGAAGCGTAATTTAACGCCTCGATTTTCAAGTCACCCGCTCATGGCGGGTGACTTTCGAAACCTTAAGCGCGATGCATTTAAACAGTGTATGGCGCTTAGGGTTTTCGTCGTATCAGTAAACCTATAAAAATAAGAAAGGATATCCATGGCAACGTTAGGCTTTCAGGTCACGATAGATGGCTTAGATGATGACACGCTTGTCGTCAGAGAATATCAGGGGCACGAGTCTATTTCTGACTCTATAGACTGGCTAGGTCGTCCTTGTTTTGGTTACCGTTATCAAATTGAACTCGCGAGTCGGCTCAGTGATTTGTCTGCTGAAACCATTGTCGATAGTAAAGTTTTACTGCAAGTTGTCCATAACGGTGTTGTAGTACAAAATGTGCATGGCATCGTACGTAGTTTTGGCAAAGGCGATACTGGTCATCATCATACGTTTTATTCGATTACCGTAGTGCCTTCTCTTGAGAGGTTATCATTACGTCACAATAGCCGAATATTTCAAAATCAGACTGTTCCAGAGATTCTTTCTATCCTACTGCAGGAAATGAATATTTCTGATTACACCTATGCGCTGAAGAAGGACTACGCAAAAAGAGAATTTTGTGTTCAGTATCGCGAATCAGATTTAGCATTCTTCCACCGTTTAGCTGCAGAAGAAGGACTGGTATACAGTTTTGTTCACGAAGAACAGAAGCACACACTTTATTTAACCGATGACAGTGAAAGCTTGCCTTCGATAAGTGATGCGGTTCCTTATAATGTACTTTCGGGCGGAACAACCGATGTACCTTATGTGTCGCAGATGGACGTTCGTCGTCAATCCAATCCAAGCAGTACCGTACTTCAGGACTACAGTTTTAAAAAGCCGTCGTATCGTTACGCTCAATCTAGCCAGGGTACGGATATGGATTATCAAAAGCAGACTTACGAGCATTTTGATTCTCCAGGACGATTTAAAGATAATGCGACCGGTAAAAAAATCAATGAAGTCCGCTTAAACTATCTTCGTCGTGAATCGCATACGGCAACGGGTAAAAGTAATCATCCTTACCTTCAGTCTGGGGTTGTGTTTACGCTTTCCGAGCATCTTGATGATGCAATGAATCGTGACTGGTTACTTGTATCGGTAAAACATCAGGGAACTCAACCACAAGCGCTAGAAGAAGAGGCCGGCAGTGGGGCAACAACGTATGCCAACCAGTTTGTTGCAATTCCATCTGATATTACATGGCAGGCAAAGCCCCAGCCAAGGCCGCAAGTCGATGGTCCTATGACAGCGTTCGTTGTTGGACCGAAAGGCGAAGAAATCTACTGTGATGAATACGGAAGAGTAAAACTCCAGTTCCATTGGGATCGTTACAGCAACGGTGATGACCAAAGTTCTTGCTGGGTAAGGGTTTCACAGGGTTGGGCTGGCGCTCAATACGGTATGATGGCTATTCCTCGTATCGGTAATGAAGTGATCGTTTCGTTCTTAAATGGTGATCCAGACCAACCCATCGTTACTGGGCGAACTTACCATACTAAGAATACACCGCCGTATGCTCTACCTGATCATAAAACCAAAACAGTGATACGTACCGAAAGTCATCAGGGTGAAGGATATAACGAGCTGAGCTTTGAAGACCAATCTGGTAGTGAAAAAATAAATGTTCACGCACAAAAAGATCTCGAATCACTCACTGAAAACGATCTGACAACTCACGTCAAACACGATAGCCATCTCACGGTTGAGAATGACCGATATTCAAACGTAAAAGTTAACGATCACCTGACGGTTAATGCAGAAGCGCGCCATAAGATCGCAGGCACGCAAAGCCTGACTATTAACGGTGAACTTCATATCAAGGCCGGTAAAGTTTGGGTCAACGATGCGGGTACTGAAATACACATCAAAGCGGGTCAAAAAGTCACCATCGAAGCCGGGTCAGAAATTTCTGTCGTCGGTGGCGGTAGCTTTTGTAAAGTCGATCCATCTGGTGTGTCTTTGGGCGGAATGATGGTCAATCTGAATTCCGGTGGCAGCCCAGGAAGTGGTAGTGGCGTGAGTGTTAAGTCGCCGACGTTGCCAAATGGAATTAACGGGAAACCAGATAACCCACTGGCTATAGAAACAACAGCTCAGCAAGCAACGATGAAATCAAAAGCGGCATTCTGCGAAGAGTGTGAAAAATGTAAGGATGGCGCATGCGCGATTTAAATTCAGACTTAAACTGGTATGTCATCTTGAATTCAACCAGTGATTGCAATCCTCAAAACGAATTTTATCAGCGCAACGGCACTCGTGTTCATCAAATTTGGAAAGGCACCCCATATGCTGAGTGGAATGATTTAATGCCACTGATCGCTCAGGTTGATAGGGAGCATGAGTTCTTATCTTGGGCATTAGAATCACAAGATGATTGGGGAATGTTGGTCGGCTCAAAACACGATCTTGAAGATGTACTTGCTCACTTTCGAAGTTTAACTCAGGTTTGGGTACCATCTGATACCCATGCCTTCTTCCGTTTTTACGATCCAGATTTCGGTATCCGAATTGCTCGTTATTGTAATGATTCCCAGCGTGCGGAACTCATGGGGCCAACGTGTGAATGGGTAAGTAAAGGGCAACGAGTCATTAATTTATTTCCAGCCGATACAGTGCAAGAGAAAGAATTTCCTTGGTGGAATGTTCCAAAGGAAGTGATGGATCGCTACACATTAGAAGATAAAACGACCTTTATTACTAATTGTATTAAGTGGCTTAAAGAAAATCACGCTGACCTTTATTTCTATTTTCCGCAAAGAACCATTGAAGCCAAAGTTGAACATTTAGTTCGACGTTATACCAAGACAAAAAATATGACGATTAACGAATATATTTTTCAGGCGTTGTCTCTCGAGGTGTATCGATGAGCAATCCTTTTGCAAATACTGATATCGAGTTGATGTATAAAAACATTAAAGCGGACTTTGATCAATCCATTACTCAGTACAAGAAAGAGTGTGAAAACTTTTGGTATGGCTGGGCATTAGAAATGGAGCAGAAAGTTGTAGTGAATGGTAGTGAGAAATCTGCAGATGCGGATGACTCGACAATCCAAGCAGAGCTAATTACTTGTCCGTATGACGGAAAGTTAAAAATCGTTCACTGTTTTGAAGCAGAAGTTTATGTGCCTATTCCAAATACGCCATTCAAGATCCAACCAGTAAAGAAGAGAAACTCCACCAGTTCTGGATATAGCTATTATATGGGCTATAACGCCTACTCTAATGTTTCCTATGTTAATGACGGAGATCCGATTGAGGGAACTATTGGAAAAGATGGAATGGCAGACGTTCAGCTCGATGCAGATAGGTATCGTGGAAAGTTATTAAGAATAACGTTTTATCCAGAAGTTACCAAAAGCGACATAGACACTTTACTTCAATCATATGATGAAACGTTAACTGATCTGGGTGGTTGGCTAGATGAAAAATGGTCTACTCAAAAAACCGAATGGCAGAAATTTGTTAAAGAAGATTTTGATCTGACAGATGTGCTGGAAGATTTCTATGATGGACTTATCCAAACGATAATTGCGACATGGGATGATATTTCTCATTTATTCAAATTATTAAGCCATCCTGAAAAATTAGCCAAGCAGCTCGCTAAATATATCAATAATCCCGAGTTAGTCGCTGAAAAGTTAAAGAGTGCAAAAGAGGAAGCGGCCAAGATGCTCACACTTCTAAAAGACGAAGCTCGGTTATTTGTCTTAGTGAAAGCGGTCTACTGCCGAATCCGAATGCTTACTCCGGCTCAAATAGTTACCACAATTGCTAATAATCTGTCTGCCATTTTGGTTGAAGTTGTGATTTCTTTTGTCATTCCTGGCGGCGCGGCATTAAAAGCAGCGAATGCAATTCAGGATGTTGCCTCGGCAACTGCAGCTATCGAGGCATAAAAGATAATGAAAGTTTTTAAAATAATCGATGAATTAGAAGAACTGTTTAAATTAGTAACGAGAAGTTCGGATAAGGCCTTTTCATCACTAGAAAAAGCAACACGTCATCATGAAGGTGGACTGAGCACTATACGCAAGAAGACGCAAGATATCGAAGGTAAACATGTTGAGGATGCAAGTGGTTTCGCGGCTGATGCCAAACAATCAACGGAAGTAGTCACGGATTCAACGAGAACGACGCATAACGAATCTAGCCGAAATAATAATGGTGAGACTGTCGATGATACCCAAAATACAGTAAAAGAAGGCTGTCCGGTATCGATGGTCACAGGGGAAGAATTGTTAACGATAGAAGATGTTTCTCTTCCCGGTTCAATCCCTTTTACATTTAAACGCGAATACCGCACGACAGCCTGTGAGATCAACGTCGGTCTTGGGTACGGCTGGAGCCATACACTGGCGCATCATCTTGAGTTTAAGGATGGCAGTGTTTTTTGGCATGATGATGAGAATAAGGTTACCACTTTACCTGAACCAACGGAGCAGTCCCCCGAAATCTATAATGACCTAGCAAGTTCCGCTATTTTCCTTGGCACTGAAGAGGGGGAGTTTATTCTTGCCTCTGCAGGGAAACCTTTTCTGCACTTTAAACGAGATGGTGATATCGGTCGCTTATCCGGCTTCAGTGATAACTATTCTAACCGCCTCAATGTTGAATACGATGAAAATAATCGTGTTAATGCGGTTATTAACCCTCTTGGAATAGCACTGTGGTTTAGTTATCACAATGACTTAATTTCTCAAATTGAACTAAAAACCGCAAAACAGACAGAACAAGGTAGAGTTTGGATATCTGAGCACGTTCTGCATCATTATCTGTATAACGATTCTGAGCAGTTAATTGCAGATCGTAACGGTTTAGATGAAGGTGAAGATTACCAATACGATGAGCAGAATATTATTTCACTACGTCGTATGGCGGGTGGTGTCGAGTTCGGTTGGAAATGGGATGGTGAAGGTAAATCTGTTCGCTGTACTGAACACTGGAGTAACACTGGTTATCAGTCAACTTTTATCTGGGATGATGAAAAACGCAGCGTCAATGTGGTGTATTCCGACCAGAGTGTGGCCAGTTATACCCACGATGAGAATGCCAAACTAGTTAAAACGTCTGACCCTGACGGTGCGGAAACGGTTAATACGTACGATGACAATGGCAATCTGCTAAGTACCGTGGACGCGTTGGGGAATGAAATCAAACACGTCTACAACAAAGACGGCCAGCGTAAAGCAACAATTCAACCCGACGGTACTGTCATCCGTTTCAGCTATATCGATGGTAAATTATTCCGGGTGATGGTTGGAGATGCTAAATGGCGTTATCTATATAATCGTCAGGGCGATATGGTTCAGAAAATGGACCCGCTGCGTAATACCACGGATTATCGTTATGATAAACAAGGGAATCTAACCGAAATTATCTATGCTGATGGCAGCAAGCATCAGTTGAACTGGAACAAGCTCGGCATGCTCATCGGTGAAAATTATCCTGATGGCAGCGAAACATTATACCGTTACGACATTCTGGGACGCATGATTTATGAGCGTTCATCTATTGGTGGTGTTACTCAGTATTCGTGGGATGCAGCAGACCGCTTAGTTAAAATTGATAAGCCAGACGGAAAGTCCAAGCGTTTTGAATACAACGCGTATGGCAAAGTCACTCAGGTTGTTGATGAACACGGTAATAAGACCGAATACGAATATCAGAAGAACAGCCACCTAGTCAGTCGGGTAGTGAATCCGGATGGGACAAGCCTTCGCTATCAATACGATAATGCCAAACGTTTTGTCAGCCAGATAACCAATGAACGTGGTGAACGTCATAGTATTGATTATTACACCAATGGTCTGGTTGAACGTGAGACAACGTTTGATGGCCGCCAGTTTGTTTATGAATATGACTTACTGGGTAAAGTCACGAAGAAAACGGAAATCGGCACAGAAGGCACTGAACTGGTTACGGAATTTAAACGTGACCCGATGGGGCGTTTGGTGTCGAAAACATTGGCTGATGGTCGGGAAATTGAGTATCGCTATGACCAATATGGTCAGCTTGCTGAAATGGATGATGGAGTGACTCCGTTAGCATGGCGTTATGATCTGATGGGCCATGTGACTGAAGAGCATCAGGGCTGGGCATCGCACTATTTCTCGTATGATGAATTAGGTCAGGTAACAGACTGGCAGTTGCCGGATGCGAAGTTAATCTCGTATCAGCGTGGTAAAGGTGGCGTATTAAGTAAAATCAACCTCAATAATGAGCTGTTGACTCAACACGTTTATCAAAACGGATTAGAGAAACAGCGTCAACAGGGTAATGTAGTCAGCACGTTCTCGCATGATGAGCAGGGGCGTTTAGTTTCCCAGAAACAACAAATTGGTCAGAAGACTCAGCGTAAACGTCAGTATCAATACGATTCTTTAGGTAACTTGTCGCAAATTCATGATACCCGCGATGGGGATTTTCATTTTGATTACGACCCGTTGTCACGTCTTACTGCGGTTCGTGGCAATATTGAAGAGCGGTTTGTTCATGATGAAACTGGGAATTTGCTTACTCAGACTCTGGGCAATCAAATTAATGAAAATCGCAGCCGAGCTGCAGGTAATCAGCTCAGTTTTCATGGTGATACCCATTATGAATACGATGAGTTTGGGCGTTTAACAGAAGAGCGTCGTGGTAAAAATCAGTCATTAGTAACCAAGTATGACTATGACTGTCAGCACCGCTTGATCAAAGCTTCAATGCCGGATGGCAGTACAGCAAACTACACCTACGATGCCTTTGGCCGCCGAATTAAGAAAGTGGTGACCAATAAACTGGGTGAAACCAGCACAACAGAATTTGTCTGGCAGGGCGATAACTTAGTTGCTGAGCTTAAAGATAGTAAAGAGTACCAAACCTATCTTTATGAGCCGGGTACGTTTAAACCACTGGCACTAATCAAAGGTGAAGGTAAGGAAGCGGAAGTTTTCCATTACCACCTAGACCAGATTGGCACACCAATTGATATTACCGATACAAATGGCTCCAGTGTTTGGTCGGTTCAATACCGAGCGTACGGCAATGTAGTCAGAAAACATGTAGAAACAATTGCAAACCCGCTGCGTTTCCAGGGGCAATATTGTGATACCGAAACAGGTTTACATTACAACCGACATCGTTATTATTCTCCGGACACAGGTCGTTTCACAACTGTCGATCCAATCGGCCTTGCCGGTGGTTTAAATAACTACCAGTATGTGCCGAACCCGACCGGATGGGTAGATCCGCTGGGGCTGGCTAGTGTCCCTGGGGATTGTCCGGTAGGGAAAAGTTCGCAGTCAAACAGTGTTAATTTTAATCAAAATATAAAGAAACATTTAACAACAGTTGATGGTTTTTCTCAGCAAAAAGGCGTTATTGGTGGACATAATTTGGATGCGTTTAACGAGATAGCAAGTGAAAAAAATCTAAAAATTATTAGTAATGATCAACATCCGACTATGGAAGGGATCAGTCAAGTTGAATACCAGATTCCTTCTTTTGATAGAGAAGGAAATATGACTGGATATAAGAATAAAGTTTTTACCAAAACACTTTATGATCCTAATGTTATTTCTGATGATAAGATTTATGATTTAGGCGTAAAAGCTGCCGAGTCTGGATATAGTCAGGCCGTATCACAGGGTTTATCTGCGTATAGTGCTATAGCTGATGGAATTAAAATCAGGGTTTATATAAGAAATAGTCAAGTTGATAATTTTCATCCGGAGTTTTAATTTATGAATGAAAGATTATTTGAAGATATAGATTGTAAAAATGACCCATTATGGATAGCTAAAGAATTCTTTAATTCAATAAATGGCCCACTGTTTATTCGCTCTATTACATATTTGGTTAATGGAATAGGCTATGGAGATGAATACTTCTCCTGTGATTTTCCTGATGAACTTGATGAAGATGAAGAATATTTTGATGGTGTAAAGTTTAGGTATCATGACGATGAGTTAGTTATGTCTAAAAATAACTTCAGAGAATATATAGTTAAAGCATGCGAAAAATTTAAGGACCTAAATCCAGATAGGGTGCGTGAAATAGATAAAATTCTTTCTGACTTATAGAAATAAGCAGGGCGAGCGAGCGCCTATATCAATCAAAATTTGAGTTATTAATTGAGCCTTATTACAGCTCATTTTTGCGATTAACTCATGTAGAGTTGTTGTTTCAAATGAGTTTTGTTTCGGGTATATGTATAAAAAGGTACTTATCAGCGCTTTGGTGGCGGCTGTTTTCAGCGGTGGGGTGAACGCAGCTCAGGACTTATCTATGGACGCGCAGTCGAAAGTGGCGATGTTGAGTTAGTGCTTGATGATTTGAAAGGTCCTAATGGATTAACCTTTTCTCCAGATGGAAAAGCCATTTATATCTTAGAGACATTAGCCCAGCCTAATACTATCTGGCGTTACGATGTCACAAAATATGGCAAGTTAAGTAATAAGTCAAAATTCTTTGTGGCGGATAAAAATGGTGGCTTAGACGGATTTAAATTTGATGTTGATGGAAACCTTTGGGCTGGCTATGGCACCAACGGTGCTGTCGGTGAAGATCCGAGCAAGTTTGATGGTGTGATCGTTATTAACCCGCAGGGAAACGTTATTGGTCATATTCATACACCTGAACGTTGTGCGAACTTAACGTTTGGCGGCAAACATAACAATCGTCTATTTATGACTTGTAGCCATTCTCTTTACGCGTTGTATGTAAATACGCAGGGTGCTAAATAACTCGTCACTATTTATACACTTTCCTACTCAAATTGGGTAGGAAAGTGAATTTCGTTATCAGAAAGGCGTTTCCACTGTTACAATTCAGTTTTTGTAAATTCCGACCAACTCAGAACAGGGTACTCCTTTGACAACAAACACTGATTTTAGCCAACTCAAACTTAATCCTTCTCTACTTGAAACACTCACTGAGCTTGGTTTTCAGTCCATGACGCCCGTTCAATCGATTGCGTTGCCTCACGTTCTAAACGGAAAAGATATATTAGCTCAGGCCAAAACCGGATCGGGTAAAACGGCCGCGTTTGGTTTGGGTATTTTGGATCGCTTAAATGTAAAACGATTTCGAGTGCAATCTCTTGTTCTCTGTCCGACTCGTGAACTGGCTGATCAGGTAGCGAGTGAATTGCGTCGTTTTGCACGCGGTATTCATAACATTAAGATACTGACACTGTGTGGTGGTGTAGCGATAGGCCCTCAGATTGGTTCGCTCGAACATGGCGCTCACATTATCGTTGGAACGCCGGGGCGAGTTTTAGATCATTTAAACAAAGGGCGACTTAATTTAGACAATCTTACCCAGTTTGTTTTGGATGAAGCCGACAGAATGTTAGAAATGGGCTTTGCGGATGCCTTAGAAGAAATTAACCGCTTCATGCCAGAAAAGCGCCAAACGCTATTGTTCAGTGCAACTTTTCCTGACCAAGTCGAGGACATGGCTTTAGGGATGCTGAATGAGCCTGTTACGGTAAAAATTGAAGATGAAGGCGAAAAGGTCAATATCCAACAGCAATTTTATTCTGTAACGGATATGGATAGTCGACGTGAAGCCACAAAATTACTGTTATTAAAAGAGCAGCCAGAAAGTGCGGTCGTATTTTGCAATACAAAACGTGAAACTCAGGAAGTGGCTGATTATCTGGAAACGATTGGTTTTAATGTCAAATCGCTACACGGCGATCTAGATCAGCGAGAACGCGACCAGGCACTTGCACTGTTTGCGCTGAAATGCGTCACGATACTGGTTGCAACTGACGTAGCGGCACGAGGCTTAGATATTGATAACCTCGATTTGGTGATTAACTATCAAATGGCTCATGATACCGACACACATACACACCGTATTGGTCGCACTGGTCGTGCGGGTGAAAAGGGCCTAGCGTTTAGCTTGGTTGGACCGAAAGATGAATTAAAACTTTCACTTTTGGAAGATAGATTTGGCCGTCAATCGCTAAAAGCGCTACCAAACGCCGCTGATTTAGACCACTACGCTTCTCAGGCATCGATGAGCTGTATTCGTATCGAAGGCGGTAAAAAGCAAAAGCTACGTCCTGGAGATATATTGGGCGCACTTACCGCTGGGAAAGAAATTAGTGGCGCTAATGTTGGGAAAATTCAGGTCCATGACATTTGGGCTTATGTTGCTGTGGAAAGAAAGTTAGTGAAACTGGCTTTGTCAAAGCTGAATAACGGTAAGATGAAAGGTAAGTCATTTCGTGCCAGAATTATGTCGTAACACTTTGTGAATATGATAAAAAGCGGTATGGTTATTAAGTACACAGTCTTTGAAAAGAGGTATGAATGAAACTGATATTTTCTCTTATTGCGATGGCGATAGTACTGAGCGGTTGTTCTAACACATGGGATGGTGCTAAAAAAGACTCAAAGCACATTTGGAGTGAAACAAAACAAACGACAAGTGATGCTGTTGAGGGAACCAAAGAAGCCATTCATAAAGCAACAGAGTAGCTATTATTGTTAGCTTGTAAGTGTAACGCCTGTGTTTGTAAGCACAGGCGTTTTTATTTTAGGCGTTTGCTAGGGCTCGTTGGATTCGAGGCTTAACAATGAATATCATCATCATGGCGATGGCGTAGCCCAATGGCATCGCTTTAATCAATGTTAATGCCCATACCCATACAAACTCTTGTATTCCTTGCGTATTAACCGTAGTAGCAGTGTTAATGATGCTTAGTACGGATTCTAAACAGAGTGCAACGAAAAAACATTGAATGAGTTTTTGATAAAGTGGCTTTATATTTGATAATTTCGTTTCAACCAACATCGAGATTTTCATAATCAGCAATCCAGCCAAAGGCAGCATGATAATCAACGAGAATGCCAGCGATATTAACCATTGGTTCATAAACTGAGAGGTGAAACCATGGTTAATAAATGTCATAAATAATGTGATGCTCGCAACAATAAAAATAGGAGCAGGTAGCGTGATAGCGATTTTCTTGAGTTTCATTTGGAATCTTTATTGATTAGTTGATATAGTCAACTATATGTAAATTAGTAGACGATATCAACCATATGAAGAGTAAGCCTATTGAGCGTCAATTAGCTCAGCTCACACAAGTGATTAGAGAGAAAATTACACTGTCACTTATTCAAAAGAATAGCCGCGTTTCATTTTTTGAAAGCTTGGTATTGCTGCAGATTAGTGAAATAGAAGCCTGTACAGCACATGATGTTTGTGTCGCGTTACATAAAGATAAAGCACAGATAACCCGTTTGGTGAATGGGTTAGTGCAATTAAATTTAATTGAACGGATACAAAATCCGCGGGATAAGCGTCAACAAGTATTAAGTTTAACGTCTTTAGGTAAAGAAGAACTCAATTTAATCATGAATGTTCGGCAAAACTTATCGCGTAAAATGACCTGTGGAATTGATGAAGATGTCTTGCAGTTAGTAAGTCACCAACTGGAAATAATGAAAAATAATCTAGGGGATAAAGACAGCCGATGATGTCACCGGCTGACTGGATTAATAGAAAACGATTATTTAAACGCAGCGTATTGGTTTTCGGATGTTTTATTAGAGTGAGAAAACTCTGTTTCAACATCCAGAAGATGGTGTTCTAAACCAAGAGCCTTACTGGTCTGTAATAATACCTTTTCATTCATTTCAGGATGACTATTTAACTCGGTTCCGTATGAAGGAATCATAGAGCTGATTTTATCTTTCCATTTATCTGTTGCCATTTCTTGGCTGAAGCAATTTTCTAATAGTTCGAGCATAATTGCTGCAGAAACAGATGCACCAGGAGAGGCACCTAATAGTGCTGTCAAACTGCCATCTGCAGCATGAACCAGCTCTGAACCAAGGTGAAGCTCCGCAGGTGTACCAGGTTTTTTCTTAATGATCTGCACACGTTGTCCTGCTTGCCACAGTGACCAATCTTCTTTACTCGCTTCAGGGAAAAACTCTTTGAGTGCATCAAGTCTGTCGTCATCACTTTGACGAAGCTGACTGACCAAATACTTAACCAGATCGAAGTTTTTAAGGCCAACTTGTGTCATTGGCAGAAGATTGGACGCATTGACTGTACCAAACAGATCAAATAAAGAACCTTCCTTCAAAAACTTAGTAGAGAAGCTCGCAAATGGGCCGAACAGTAATACCTTTTTGCCATCGATGATGCGGGTATCCATATGTGGAACCGACATCGGCGGAGCACCAACAGCCGCTTTTCCATATACCTTGGCGGTATGGCGTTCTACAATCTCTGGATTCTCTGTCACAAGGAATTGACCACCAACGGGGAAGCCCGCGTAACCTTTCGCTTCAGGAATGCCGGATTTTTGTAGCAGAGTTAAAGAAGCTCCACCCGCACCAATAAAGACGTATTTTGCATTGACTGTTCTTGTATTACCTGTGGCGTTATTCACCACCTTAACCTGCCAATGTCCGTCAGTATTGCGCTTGAGAGACTTTACGTCATGGCGTAAGTTAACAGAGAAGTTTTCATTTTCCTGTAAAATACCCAGCATATTCTTAGTCAGCGCACCAAAGTTCACGTCTGTACCAATACGGGAAAATGTCGCAGCGACGGGTTGATCCGTTTGCCGACTTTCCATACAAAGCGGAATCCAAGATCGAATTTGATCATGGTCTTCGGAATAGCTCATGCCGTCGAATAGAGGACTACGACGCAATGCTTGGTAACGCTTGCGCATAAACTCAACGTTTTTCTCTCCAGTGACGAAACTCATATGAGGCACGCTGGTGATGAATGACGATGGATCTTTTATTTGGCCCGTTTGAACCAAATAAGCCCAGAATTGGCGAGACAATTGGAATTGTTCATAAATGCCAATCGCCTTTTCGGTTTTGACTTCACCGTCTGAGGTTTGTGGTGTGTAGTTTGATTCTGCAAGTGCTGAGTGACCAGTCCCTGCATTGTTCCATCCGTTGGAGCTTTCGTTTGCGACGTTATCCAAACGTTCGAATAGTGCCATTTTCCAGCTTGGTTCTAATTGCTGTAATAATGTACCCAGCGTAGCGCTCATCACGCCACCGCCAATTAGAACGACATCGACCAGCTCATCCTTTGCATCAGAATTCCGCTGGTTCAATCCATTTTGACCAGTATGTTTTTTCATCGGGGCTTCAATCTCTTTTTTCGGCTTTTATTTTTACGCCATCCTTTATGTAGGCATCAAAAGACAACATCAGAAACGTATTTCTAATATTTATTCATTCGTGCTTTTATCTGTTTTTTATGTATGGATGGTGAGTGTTGATGCAACAATACACATATTGTGTGAAGCACATCAAAACTGAGCTCAATATACCACCATAAAATGTGACTACAAGATGCTTTTAAGGATAAATGTTAATCGCAGGACAATATCTTTATAAAAGGTAACTTGAGCGAACAAAAAACGCCTGAAATGCGTAAAAATTTAGACAGGATTCATAATTATTTGTGGCGTTGCCAAAATAATATAGGCCAATCATTTTTGTTTGCCTCAGCACGTAATTTTGGACAAGGATTGATTGTTATAGGGAAGTCTACGTACTGACATAGAGGTAGGTCATTGATAGAGTCGGTATAAAAATATAGCGGAGTAAAAAAGAGTTCTGCTGAGTCTACCCAAGACTCAAGACGTTTAATTTTTCCTTCTTTAAAACTTGGAACGCCACAAATGATGTCTGTGTAACCGTTATTATCTTCAACTAAGTCAACTCCCATGCAGTGCTTGATCCCAAGAATATCCGCAAATTTCTTCACGATAAAAGAGACCGTTGCGGAAATAATGACAATGTTGTGCTTTGCCTCTTTAAGTGAATCAATGGTTTGTTGGGCTTGAGGAAATATGAGCAGTATGACTTTGGTCTCTACGAACTTTTCTGCAAGAAGATCTACGTCATTTTTCGATAGATGTTGTAATGGTGCCATTGCAAACTCGATATATTGCGCCATGTTGAGGGATCCAGACGCATACCGCGCCATGTAGGCGCGGTCTTGATCTAAAAAGCCAGGAATTTGGATAATATGTTGTTCGACTAAGAACTCATTCCAAAGAAGTGAGCAATCTCCATCAATTAACGTATCATCCATATCAAATATGTAGAGCGGTTTTGACACAATATGTTCTCGTTGCAAATTTATTCTACTTTGACCAGTGAAACTAATACTTCACCTTCCTTCGGTTCTATTGACTCAATATCGTGGCAGATATTGACTCTATTTTTTTTATCCACAACGAATAGAGGCAGAACAAAGTCGTCTTTGTATTCTTTCAAGTAGTCTTCATAAGTAAACGTTTCGTTGATCTTAGTGTGTCTGATTTCGCCGCCTTGATTGAATAGACTGGCTAGCTTCTTGTAGCTGACTTGCCCACCCAAGAACGAAAGGCCGTGGTACTCTTCAGCTGCACGGTGTTTTTCGGCATTTTTGACCGTCGCATTGTCATGAAGACAGAACACGCTTTTTTCATCGAAATCGCGGACAAAGCGCATACAAGCCATGACGTTAAAATGCTTATCCGGAGTTAGCGCTAAAACATGTCCAAGACCTATGTAGTTGAGGTATTCGTCTGCATGACTCGACATCGCATTACCATAGTAGCACTCGAGGCCTGACATTCTTGCACGGCGAATGTAATCCCAGTTTGAATCACAAAGTAGGACTCGGCAGTCGTATTTAGTAATCGCTTTGGCAATTTCACGAGCGATTTCGTTTGCGCCGACCATGAGAAAACCACGAGGCGCTGGCTCTGCAACTTTAAGCCATAGAGCCATAGGTCTTGCTGTGGCACTTTGCAGCACAACTGTACCAATGATAACCATAAAGGTCAGGGGAACAAGTAGATTGGCTTCAACAATACCAAGCGAGTTGAGTTTGATAGCAAATAGAGAAGAAATTGATGCTGCCACAATACCACGCGGAGCACACCACGCGAGAAAGGTTTTCTCACTGCGCGTTAATTTACTGCGCAATGTCGCGATAAAAATCGAGACTGGACGCGATACTAATTGCATGATGACAAATAGCGTAATGGCACTCCAACCGAGAGTGGTAAAATCGTCTAACTCAATTCGGGCGGCGAGAAGAATGAATAGACCGGTGATGAAAAGGATCGTAAGTTGCTCTTTGAAGTGAAGAATATTACGAATATCGACCCCTTTGGCGTTGGCTAACCACATCCCCATGATGGTAACAGTGAGTAACCCCGATTCTGGTTCAAGGGCATTCGATGCAGCGAACACACCAAGAACGATACTCAATACCGCAAATGGCTGCAGATATTCAGGAATCAAACTTTTTCTCAACGCATAACCCACCAACATTCCCGAAATAACACCAAAAGAAAGCCCGACAAGGAGGATGAGTGCAAAGACATGAAGACTGTGTGCTTCACTACTTGAGATAATGAACTCATACACCATTACGACAAGCAGAGCACCGAGAGGATCGATTAATATACCTTCCCAACGTAAGAGATTAGAAATACGAGAATTAGGTCGTACGGTTCTTAACAATGGAACGATTACCGTTGGCCCCGTTACGACTGTCAGACTACCAAACAGTAAGGCTAGCTCCCAGCTGAAATCAAGCAGGTAGTGGGTTGAAACACTGGTAATAGCCCAAGAAATCAAAGAGCCAATGGAAATGATGCTCCAAACAGTATTACTGACCCCTTTAATCTCTTTGAAGTTTAATGTAAGGCTACCCTCGAATAGGATAACGGCAACAGCGAGTGAAACAAGAGGGAATAGCAGTTCTCCCAGAAGATCCTGAGGTCTTAAAAAACCGGTCAGAGGACCAACAATGATCCCAGCGATAAGCAAAAATAAAATCGCTGGTAGCTTTAATCGCCACGCCAGCCACTGGCAACCCAGTCCTATAACCCCGATGATAGCCAAACCCAGGGCAACAAGCTCTTCACTCATGTAGATTTTCCTTTATTATCAATATTGAAGGCGCTAGTTATAATCTAGCTTTGAGGAATAGGAATCACAACCTTTTCAAATTTTTATCAGCAATATTATTAAGAATAGGCCACGATAGATTTGTTTTTGGAATTTTAAATCCACAAAATTTTGATATGAAACACTTATTTCATTTTCATCTAATGATATGGTAACGCATGTATTCAATAAGATATCCAAAAATTCAAATTGAGGCGTTTCAAAATGGATAATAGTTGTTTCTATTGTACGAAGGATGAAAGACTAACAAATCTGATGTATGAAATCGCAGAATTAAGTGTATCAACTTTTTTCTTTTTCAAAGATCAGACTTACAAAGGTCGTTGCATTGTTGCTTATAAAGGACATGCAAAAGAGCTAACTGATATTCCGGCTGAAGATTTACCATTGTTTGCTCAAGATATGGCAAAAGCCGTTAAAGCTATGGAAGCTGTGTTTAAACCTGACAAAATTAACTATGCCGCCTTTGGCGATAAGCTACATCATATGCATTTCCACTTAGTTCCTAAATACGAAGATGGTCCGGCATGGGGTGGCGTATTTGCCATTACTCCCGATCCAAAAGTTCATCTTCAGGAAGACGAATATCAGCAATACATTTCTCAGCTTAGACAAAGCTTAGAAGCTTAATTCTAACTAAAATATATTTTATTAGTAGTTTGATCGCACTTGTTTTCTCTGGACAGTGCGATTTTTTTCTTTTCGTTTTCTGTAAATAGAATAGGGTATGTAACATAGAGATGATCCACAAGAAAAGTCAGTGTAAACTATTGATCTGACCAATATAACGACATTACACACTATGTTCGGACTTTTTCTTCTTCAAGTTGCGCTATTTTCGTTATTTCCACTGTATTTCACCACACTAGATGGCCCGATCCGCAGGGTCTCGTACTACATTTATCTGGCACTTGTACTTTTGATTGGTGGATTCTTTGGAAACGTGTATTCACTTCCTATCACCTCAGAAATAAACGTGTCAGGTGGTAACATTTGCTACGGCGCCTTTATGATGACAGCCGTGCTTTTTGTTTTAGTGGAGAAAGATTTTTTCATACTACGCCATGTCGTTCGTTTGGTGATTTTCGTCGATCTATTTAACGTATTATTTTCATCTTTGGTGGCGAAAAGCCTCGAAAATAATTCCGTTATCAATCCACACAACACATCC
The DNA here is from genome assembly GCF_003856525.1 of Vibrio viridaestus. GTDB lineage: Bacteria > Pseudomonadota > Gammaproteobacteria > Enterobacterales > Vibrionaceae > Vibrio > Vibrio viridaestus. Next base: position 574,400 of record NZ_RJVQ01000003.1, on the reverse strand, counting down.
GCAGCCTTATTCGATGTCTCGACTCCATTTATTATTTTGGGGGGAGTTCTAATTATCTCGGAATTATTGGTTCTTCTGTTTTTGTTTGAACAAATCAAGAAGATCAATCTTGCTCCGGCACTCAGTGCGTGTATCTATATTCTCTTGTTCATCTCTGTTTTGTGTTTCGATGGAATTGCTTTTCCACTAATTGCGTTTGGTTTCAGTCCAGAGATTGTTGCGATTGTTTTTGGAGGATTAGACGGAAAAGTCTTAACGGCAACTTCATTTAGTATCCCTCTCCTTATATTTGCGGTAGTAAAAAGAGAGTCTTTCATTCACTACCTTGAGTCAGATACGTTTCGTTGGGGACTGTTGTTTAAAACGAGTTCACAAATTATCGAAGAAATGTCAGATCAAGAATACGGATTAGAACAGGCAGCAACGGTATTTAAAAACTCAAGTGAAGGACTCGCATTTGTCTCTCATAGTGGGCAAGTTATTCAGGCGAACCAATCATTTCTTGAGATGCTCAAGTTATCAAACGACGATATCTCGAATAAAAACACGGTGGTGAGTGCATTGTTTCAGCACAATGGCTTATTAATTCATAATACTCAGGTGTTATCCGGTAAATGGCGTGGTGAAGTAACCTTTGGTGAACGTTATCAACATCAGGGATTACTCTCAGTTACAAAAGTGAGATCTTCATCGAACAAAGAATCAACCTTTGTTTTCTCTCTTGTCAACATCGATGAGCAAAAGCAAGCGCAGAGTAAGTTAAATCATCTTGCACGACACGATCAATTAACTCAATTACCTAATCGTCGTGTTCTGGATGAGAAATTGCATGAAGCAAGTGGTAGAGCAGCTGCGCTACTGATCATCGATTTAGACCATTTTAAAGACGTGAACGACAGTTATGGACATGCTGCAGGTGATGAAGTGTTGAAACAGGTATCAACTCGCTTACTGCAAGTACAAAACCAGTACAGTGGCCATGTTGGCGTATTGTGTCGAACGGGTGGAGATGAGTTCGCTTTGCTCCTCAACGTGTACGATTATGAATTGAGCAAGCGTATTATTGCGGATATACAAGATTCACTTAAACAAGTTATTCAGCTTGAGCGATCAACAGAAGTCTATATATCAGCAACTATCGGTGCGAGTTTTCAGTCAGTTAATGAAGCACGCAATCTATTGCAAGAAGCCGATGCCGGAATGTATGAAGCGAAGAAAAATCGGCGAGGCACCTACGGCATCTATGAAGATCGTCTAACCATTGAAAGCCAACGTAAATTAACGTTGAGTTCTCACTTAAAAGTTGCAATCGAAAATAATGAAATTGAAGTGTATTACCAACCTCAATATCAAACCACTACCGAAACATTAATCGGTGTTGAAGCTTTGGCGCGTTGGAGAGATCAAGAACTAGGGTGGATCTCACCTGCGGAGTTTATTCCAGTAGCAGAAGCAACCGGACTGATTGAAAAGCTTGGAGAATACGTACTTTGTAAAGCGTGTAGTGATGCAGTTACATGGGCGGAACGCAATATTAAATTATCAGTCAATGTTTCAGCGCACCAGTTACGCTTTGGTCAGTTTATTACATCCCTAAACAAAGCGCTCGAGACGACTCATTTCCCTCGTCACTTACTTGAACTGGAATTAACGGAATCAGCCTACATTGAGAGAGAAAAAGAGGTATTCCCGCTGCTTGACCAACTCAAACAGTTGGGGGTTTGCTTGGCAGTGGATGATTTCGGTACTGGGTATTCATCATTATCGTATTTATCCAAAATGCCGTGGGATACTTTAAAAATAGACCGAAGTTTCATTACCAGAATCCCAGATGATGAAGAGCAGGCAAAATTAACCTCAACAATTATTAAAATGGCTCAAGATCTACGTTTGAATATCGTAGTTGAAGGGGTTGAAACGGTGGAACAACTTAATTTTGTCGCTGAGAGAGGATGCCAGATTATTCAGGGATATTACTATTCACCGCCAGTACCTAAATTCGAATTGGAAAAATTATTGGCAACAAAGTCAGAGTAAGTCAGCCATATTTTTGTAATAGAGTTCTCATAGGATCTTAACTAACTTAAACGGATTCTTAGGAATTCTGATGCCAGGTGCATTTGCCCACATAACAGTAGTTAATAAAATGATCCTCTCGGATTATTTTGTCCGAGAGTTTGATAGTGATGCTCGCCGAATTCTGACTATGAATCAGCCCTTTATGGAGTTAGGGTCACTAGCTCCAGACTTTCCATATTTAGTCTTTGGCAATAAGCCGCAGGCTCTTTGGGCAGATATTATGCATTCTTCTGGTGTGAACAGTTGTCTCATTAAGATGATTGAATATGTAAAATCATTGCAAGGCCACTGTTTTGCAAAGGCTTATGCTTGGCTTAGCGGCTATCTGGCCCATATCGTGGCAGATATTACCATTCATCCGGTTATAGAACGTACGGTCGGACACTATAAGGAGAACAAGAATCTCCATCGCGTTTGTGAGATGCATCAGGATGCCCATATATGGCATCGTATGGGACTTGGTGATATAGGTAATAAAGAAAGAGTATCGCGAACGTTAGAGTGCTGTTCCGGACGGGATAGTCCACTCGATCCTATCTTAATCGATATATGGTCATTAGGCCTTCTGAGTATCGATATGCCAAACAAAGTAGAAATGCCGAACATCCGACTTTGGTTTGAGTCCTTTCAGAAAGTCATTAATGTGGTGGAAGATAACTACCAGCTCTTTCCTTTCTCACGACATGTCGCTGCCTTCGTGGGGCTAAAATATCCAGATATCAAAGATATACAACCGCAATTTATTAATAATCTGCCGACCCCCGCTGGTAGAATGCCTTATGACGAGCTGTTTGATCTTTGTGTTGATGAAGTAGGGCATTACTTGAATTTATTGTGGAACAGTGTTGTTTACAACGGTGACCTTGATTGGATAAAACAATGGAATCTTGATATCGGTGAAGATGAAAATGGTGTAATGACCATCTGGGACAAATACAGTAAGAGACAGAGAGCGTAACTTGATGTATAAGGATTTTAAGTTTGTTTTATTGGCAGTTTTTCAGGGATGTATATTCAAAATATAGAAGCGTTTCTCATCGCGATTACCATACTTACTTTGACACCTGGACTTGATACCGCGCTGGTTATTCGCAATACCTCGCGTGGTGGATTAATCGATGGCAGTGTCACCAGTTTAGGTATTTGTACCGGGCTCTTTGTTCACGCAACTTTTTCAGCAATCGGTATTTCTGCGGTTTTGGCTCAGTCAGCTGAGCTTTTCCAGATTATTAAGTCAATCGGTGCCGTTTATTTAATCTGGCTCGGAATCTCCAGTCTTAGGTCTCTCAAAAACACCAATCATGGGCTCCAAATCAGTAATACGACACAAGGGCAATTACGCTTAATGCGTTCACTGAGAGAAGGGTTTCTTTCTAACGTACTCAATCCTAAAACCGCCGTTTTTTATCTCGCCTTTTTACCTCAGTTTATGAGCATGGAGCATTCAGCATTACTCCAGTCGTGGGTGATGGCGGGTATCCACTTTGTCATCGCTATGGTTTGGCAGTGCAGTCTGTCGGCTGTCTTAAATTCAGCGAAAAAGCTCCTGAAAAACCCGACATTTATGAAATGGATGGAAGGTACCACAGGTGTTGTTTTGATCGTTCTCGGCGCTAAGTTATTGCTGGATAAGCAATCTGCGTAATATCTGTTTTTCAATGTGATAGACGTGTCAAATATTGGCTTCGAATCGCTAATAGAGAATATTGTTAGCCTTTTCCTGATTTAAATCAGAATTTCAGACTTTTGAGAGGCATATTGTGTGCTCAAAAGGTCTGAAACTTCCAATGAATCGGAGAAAGTTATGAGCATAATGAGATTCTCAGTACCCAGAGATATAATCTATGGTGAAAACGCGCTTGCTGAACTAGCAAACTTAAAGGGTAAAAAGGCCGCTATTGTCACTGGCGGAAGCTCCATGAAACGTTTTGGTTTTCTAGATCAATGCCAGGCTCACTTGGCTGAAGCTGGTATTGAAAGTATCATTATCGATGGTGTGGAACCCAATCCTTCTGTTGCTACAGTGTGGCGTGGTGCGGAAGCGATGCAAAAATTCGAACCGGATTGGATTGTCGCGATTGGTGGTGGCTCAGCTCTGGATGCGGCAAAAGTGATGTGGTGTTTCTATGAGCACCCACATCTAAAATTCGAAGACATCATCGAAGTGGGCTCAATGCCTCCTTTACGTAATAAAGCGAAATTCATTGCTATTCCTTCAACCAGTGGCACAGCGTCGGAAATAACTGCGTTTTCAGTGATTACTGACACTGAAAATCACATCAAGTACCCAATTGTTGCAGCAGATATGGTGCCAGATATCGCCATCTTGGATCCGTTGCTACCTGAAACCATGCCAGACTATATCACCGCTAATACCGGTATGGATGTACTGACTCATGCCATCGAAGCACTTGTTTCAACCGCGGCCACTTCATTTACGGATCCTTACGCAATTGAAGCAATTCGCCTAGTAGTAGAAAACATTGTCCCTGCATTTAAAGACGGTAAAAATAAAGCTGCACGCTATAACATGCACAATGCGTCAGCTTTAGCTGGCATGGCGTTTACAAACGCATCTTTGGGATTAGTTCACTCTCTCGCACACAAAATCGGTGGTGAGTTTGGCGTAACCCATGGTCTAGCTAACTCAATACTCTTACCTTATGTCATTGAATATAATCGTCAGTTCACAGAGAAGTATAAAGTTGCTGAAGCATTAATTGGGCTTGATGATGTTGCAGAATCTGTACGTAAACTGAATGCTGGATTGGGTATTCCGTCATGTTTCAAAGATTGTGACGAAGTTGACTTTAGTGAAGAGAAATTTAAAGCGGTCTTAGATCGAATGAGTACACACGCACACGGTGATCCATGTACTCTGACCAATCCAGGCAACCCAACAGTTGAAGATGTCAAAGAGTTATACCGCGTTGCCTACTATGGAAAATAAGTGTGAGTTTTATAAATGAGCGAAAAGAAAATGCCGGGCTAATCCCGGCATTTTTCTATGCTTCGGCTTCTCTAGTTACAGAAGCTTCGGTGCGAAAATAGTTTTTTGTTTCTTCGATAACGACATTACGTAAAAGCAATAGACCAATCAAGTTAGGTATAGCCATCAACCCATTGACGATATCGGCGATAATCCAAATAAGCTCAAGGTGGAGGAAAGCGCCCGATGCAACCAGGAGGATGAATATCATTTTATAGGGTAGGACAGCCTTGGTGCCTAATAAAAATACAACGCATCGCTCACCGTAATAGTTCCATCCTAGTATCGTTGTGAAGGCGAAAAACATCAGTCCTATTGTGACTAGGAGCGGTCCCCACAAATCTGAATTCAAACCAGTAGCAAATGCATGAGTTGTCATTGCAGCTCCTGCAAAGTCACTTTGCCAAGCACCGGTTAAGATCAGTGCCAGTCCTGTCATCGTACATATCAAAATGGTATCAAAAAAGGTACCAGTCATTGATATCAGGCCCTGACGAACACACGAATTTGTTTTTGCCGCCGCTGCTGCCATTGGTGCGCTTCCAAGCCCGGATTCGTTCGAGAATACCCCTCTGGCAACACCAGACTGGATTGCTAACATTATTGTTGCTCCAGCAAAGCCGCCAGTAGCTGCGGACGTTGAGAATGCAGAAGACACGACTAAAGAAATCGCTGCAATAAGATGTTCTGACTGATTTATAATGACCGCAAGACACGCAAGTACGTAAAATACAGCCATCGATGGAACAACTTTTGAAGCCACTCGACTAATAGATTGAATACCTCCGATCGTTACGATAGCGACGAGTAACGTAAGCACGATTGCAGTAAGCTCTTTGGACATACCGAACGAAATATTGGCCGCATCAACGATTGCGTTAACTTGTGGGAAAGTACCAATGCCGAAAAAAGCCACGCCAATAGCGAATATGGCAAAAGCCGTTGCTAAAAACTTGGAGCCAACACCATTTAAGAGAAAGTACATTGGTCCGCCGACCATCTGACCTTTCTCATCTGTTTGACGGTATTTAACGGCTAATAAACATTCAGCGTATTTCGTTGCCATACCGAAAAGAGCTGCCATCCACATCCAGAATAGTGCACCGGGACCACCTAGCTTAATTGCTGTAGCGACACCAACGATGTTGCCTGTACCAATTGTAGCCGATAGCGCAGTACATAATGCGGCAAAGCTCGATACATCTCCTTCAGACTGAGAGTGACCGGATTTGCCAAAAACAAGTTTTAGAGCAGTTGGTAAATATCGAAACTGAAGAAGACCAAGCCTAATAGTAAAGTACACGCCTGTACCCACGAGCAAAATAAGTAGTGGCGGACCCCAAACAAAGCTGTCGATTGAGTTGAGTAGATTTTGTAACTGGTTCATAAATTCCCCTTATAAAACTTAACTAAGGAGAAGAGGAAAGGTGTGCGTTATACGCGAGCCAAAAGCAAGGTATAAAAATACGCCAAAACGGATAGGTAAAATTGTCGCCTTTCACTCCTCTGTCCTTTTGCCTGAGAGTTTCACCCCAATATGCTGGGACTTGCTCCTTCGGCGATCGATTAAACGATTCTCTCCAGAGGTTCCTCCAACTACAGTCCTTGCAAGCTTCTAAGAGCTATGCACCTGAAAGATTCACTTCTTCGGCGGGTTATTTTAACAAACTTGTAATAAGTAGGTTAAAAACCTCTCTCCTGCAGTCTTCACTGGAACAATTATCTTTGTAGGATAATTTGCGAGGTGAATGTTAAGACATATGAGGTACAATGACAATAAGAAACTTATACTTAGCTGATTAGTTATTGTTTTTTATCAATCCGCACGAAAGTCTGACGAAAAAACAATATAATTTAGATATAGTTATAAATAGGATAGACGTATGATCCGCATAATCGCTATTGTGGTACTTATCGCTCTGGCATTTGTTTTGGTTCGGTACAATACCAATCAACGATTGCAGAAAGGGGTAGTCATTACCATTCTTGCTGCATTTATTATTTATCTGGTGACTTTGGTCATTACTGAACTTGCTCATTGATGTTAATTGGGAGATATCATGAAAACAAAAAATGACGATCACGAACATGATGAAGACGTGGTCATCATAGAGCAACGAGACAAAAAATCGGTTCTTTATATTGCTATCGCGGCGCTAATAGGACTTGCTGCAGGCGGCCTTATTGGGGCGGCTGTAGCGAGTAATCATTGGGAAGGAACTTATACTGATCTAGAAAATAATATTAAACAAATGGATCAAAGTAGTGCATCAACGCTTGCACAAGCCAAGCAAGAAAATGATGAACAGATAGAAAAACTTAAAAGTGATTACGAAGAGCAGATAGAGAAGTTAAAGCAGCAGCAAGATGAAAAAGTGTCACAGCTGCAAGATAAACTTAAGCAATTAGAGTCACAGAAGCAGCAATTAGATAAAAAAGTTTCCTCTAAAGATAGCGAACTTAAAACTGCGGAAAGCAAGAACCAGAAACTGAATCAAAAAGCGGATATGCAGGCATCGGTTTTTGAACGTTCAAGAGAACTCTTCCAGAAAGAACTGACTGTCAAGCAAGAGCTAGAAAAGCTGGAGAAAGAAAAGGCGGATCTTAATAAGAAGTTGAAGGTATTCAAAACGGAATGTGATGCCTACTTAAATGGTACTTCTTGGGATGCACATTCTGATGCGTGTGATAAACAAGATGAAGCTAACTCTCGGATTAGTCAGGTGGATCAATTAATCAGAGTTCATCAGATGGATCTTAAGCAAATTAAAGCATTAACCAATGATTTAGGTCTAGATCAATAGCCAGTACGTTTTATAATCAAAGGCACTGACAACGTCAGTGCCTTTTTTATTGGTTCGTGCAGAATTTGCTTTTTAATGGTGCAGTAAAAGATTTTTCAGCCAAATACTGGACACTTAACGACATATAAATATGGCACAAAGGTTGCTTCAAGGATAATTATAATAACAAGTTCCCATGGAACGAGGGAGGTACTATGAAAATTTCAGTTATCGGAGCTGGCTCGGTCGGCGTTGGTGTATGTAATTATATATTGATGTTAGGAAGCGTCAGAGAGCTGGTATTGTACGATCGCACTCTGGCAAAAGCACAGGGCGAAGTATTCGACTTTAGACATACAATGTCACTCACTTTTTCCAAACATACGCGAATCACGCCCACGGATGATTTTATGGAATTGGTTGGTTCAGATATTATTGTTGTGACAGCCGGAGCTCAAATACAAGAAGGACAGAACCGGCTAGAACTGGCCGAAATTAACAGTCAAATTGGAGTAAGCATAGCAAAGCAGCTAGAAAAAGTGGCTCCTAAAGCCATTCTGATTGTTGTTACCAATCCATGTGACATTGTCACGCACTTTATGGTAGCTAATACCGGGTATTCACCATCGCAAATCATCAGTGCTGGATGCGTTGTAGACACAGCTAGACTGATGTCAATTGTCGCTAATAGAGTCAATCTGGATCCTAAAAATATTTTTGGCTATGTTCTCGGTGAGCATGGAAGTCATTGTTTTACGCCAAAAAGCTTGATCAGTATTGGGGGGCAACCTGTCGACTATTATTGCGATGTAAATAAAATTCCAAGGATAGATCCTGACGAACTCCTCGATGCGGTAAAACAAGCAGGGTATGAAATCTTCAAGAGGAAGAAAAATACCACACACGGTATCTCAGCCAGTGTTTTCCGTATCATACAAGCGGTTGCAATTAATGAGCGTTCTATATTACCGGTAGGAACCTTACTGCGTGGTGAGTATGGTTTAAAAGATGTTGCTTTAAGTCTGCCAACCGTTATAGGAAGGAAAGGGGCTGAGTCGATTCTGACTCATCCCTTCACTAACGATGAAATGGAGACTTTGAAAGCTATTGCTGGAGAGATGCAACAACAGATAATCAAAGTGGCTAAACAGACTGGACTAAGCTACTAGTTAGCTTAATTGTTACTTGCTAGGTTGTGTTTAGGATAGATCAATTTAGAAGTATAGAATCCATGCTTCTTAGCAATATCAATGTAATGATTGATTTGCTTCTGGCCCATGTTTGGTTTCCTTGACAGTAGCCAGAAGTAATCCGAGTTATATCCGCTAACAAGTGATACTGAATAATCTGGTTCCAGATAAAATACAGCATAAGTCCCATAAAATGGGCCAAAAAATGAAACTTTCAAATAACCAGTTGATTTGTCATCAACGAACTTTGCTTTTCCTTCAGCGGATTCCCAATGTTGTTCACTGTCATTCCAACCTTTATTAATGACTTTTAATGAACCGTCCTTATTAAGAGTATAATCGGCAGTTACGTTAGATAGTCCCTGCTCAAATGAATGGTCTAGTCTAGCAATCTCATACCATTTACCAAGGTAGTCATTTACGTCAAATTTTTTAACTGGAGTAATACCATTCGGAATCCCTGTGCACGCTGAAATAAGCATGCAAAGAGTTGAAAGAAATGTAATTTTTAAAATAGTTAGCCTTGATGACAGTGGCATTATGTTCTCCTAAATGCGTTTCTTATTCTCCGCTAAAAGCGAAAGAAGTGAAATTCTCAAAGTTATTTATTGATAATGAGAGACTTTCTCATTAAGATTGAGACCAAGCTCATATGAATATTTTAGTGAAACAATTAAATGAAAATTAGTCTAGCACTTGTTGCCACATTCTCGAGTTTTGCGCTTCATGCCGCGGACATCGACACTGCAACGTCAATACAAAATAAAACAAATCAGGCTTCTGTAAGCAGCCAGAAGGCTATCGATAAAAGTGTCGTAAGATCGAATCAAATGAGTTCGGATATCGATCAGCTAAACGAAGAGCTTCATAATCTCAAAATATACAAAAAGCACCTCATGGGACTTGTTGCAAGCCAAGAGGACGAAATGAATAGCCTAAATAACCAGATCACCGAAATAAAAGAGACTCGTCAGGGTATCGTTCCTTTAATGTACGAGATGCTTGATGGACTACAAAAGCAGATCGAAACAGACAAACCCATTAATAAAGAGAAGAGAATCCAACGTTTAGACGAACTGCGTTCTTTGATGTCCCGCGCAGATGTGAGCGAGGCAGAAAAATACCGTCGTATCTTAGAAGCTTACCAAGTTGAATATCAATATGGTGACAAAATGGCGACCTACAGAAGCGATATCGACTTAGCCGATAATAGAACTGTCGAAGCTGATATTTTTTATCTTGGTAGAGCGGTTCTCATTGCCCGAAGTCTTGATAAATCCAAATATTGGACGTGGGAACAGTCATCACAAAGTTGGGTTAAAGGTGATGAAGGTTACTTAGAGCAAGTCAACCAAGCATATGCCTTAGCAAATAAACAAATTGCACCTCAGTTATTGACTCTGCCACTTTCTCTAAAAGCTAAGGAGATGAACTAATGAAGCGTACATTAATTTCATCATTACTCATTTCATTATCTCTGGCTTCTTCGTTTTCAGTTCAGAGTGCGTCATTAACCCAAGACGCTAAAGCACAAAGAACTCAGGAAGCGAGTCACGATCGTCAACGTGAGTCTGGATTTAAACGTTCAGAAGCGGAGTTGCGACAAGAAAAAAGTGATTTGACGGCAGAAAAACAACAAATCCAAAAAGAAATAGATCAGCTTTCGGCAAAATTTAGTCAAAACGAAGATTCGTTGGCTAAGTTGGAAGAGAAGTTACGCTTGGAAAGTGGCAGTTTAGGTGAAATGTTTGGGGTCGTAAGACAAAATGCAAAAGAGCTCAACTCAAACATGGAAGATGCGGTGAGCACCGCTGATCATAACCAATATAGCGATGTTATTGCAGATATTGTCGCTGCTAAATCATTACCATCACTAAAACAGCTCAACGGCTTGTGGCTTGCTCTACAAGATCAGATCTCTGCGAGCGGTGAAATCAAAGCTATCGATGTTCCTTTCGTTGATCAACAAGGTGAAAAATCGACAAAACAAGTTATTCGTCTCGGCAATTTGGCCATGATCGACAATTCTGGATATTTAGAGTGGGACGACTCGAAGCATCAAGCGACTTCTTACTCTGTTCAGCCAGACAATGCACCAACTCTAAGTTCGGTTACTCAGCTAATGGATGGTAAAACTCAGTATCTACCCATTGACCCTTCAAAAGGGATGCTTATCAAGCAGCTTGAAAATGAGCCGACACTTTCTGACAGAATTAAAGCAGGTGGTGTTATAGGTAATATCATCATTGGACTACTGGTTATCGGATTGATTATCGCAATTTATCGTGGTGTGGTTCTGATGGTAAGTAAGCAGAAAATTAATGCCCAACTTAAGAACCCGAGTCAACTTGGTGACAACCCATTGGCACGCGTACTTGGTGTTTATAAGAAAGATAACTCTCAGTCAGTAGAGGCTTTGGAGCTACGTTTACTAGAAGCTGTTATCGACGAGCAAAGCCATTTAGAAAAAGGGTTATCAATGCTTAAGCTTCTTGCTGCACTGGCTCCAATGCTTGGTCTGCTGGGTACGGTAACCGGTATGATAGAAACATTCCAGGTTATTACTCTATTCGGTAACGGTGACCCTAAAGTAATGGCCGGTGGTATTTCGATGGCACTTGTTACAACTGTTCTTGGATTAGTCGCTGCAATGCCATTGTTGCTTGCTCATAATATTCTTACCTCTCAGTCAGAAGCAATTCGAACCATATTAGAAAAGCAAGGGATTGGTCTGGTTGCAGAACAAGCTGAAAAAGATGGTCTTAAAAACGTACTTGGGAAAGCAGCCTAATGTTGAGTCTATTGTCACTCGATCATCTTTTTGTTCCTCTTGACGACTTTATGTCTCAAGGGGGAACAATATTGTGGTGGCTGGCATTTATCGTATTGTTATCCTGGTTCTTTGTTGCGGAAAGGATCATGTTCCTTTTGTTTACTTTTCCAAAGCACAGTGAAGAATGGATTAAACATTGGCATAGCAGAAATGATCGTTCTTCTTGGTATGCGTTATCAATACGTGAAGGCTGGCTCTCAGAAGCTCATATCCTTCTTTTTAAGCATCTTAATTTTATTAAAGTGCTAGTACAAATTTGTCCGATGTTGGGTTTACTAGGCACAGTCACTGGAATGATATCCGTTTTTGATGTGATGGCGACCAAAGGGACAGCGGATCCAAAACTGATGGCTTCAGGTATCTCATTAGCAACGTTGCCCACTATGGCTGGAATGGTAGCTGCGTTAGCAGGCCTGTTCATCCATGCACGTCTTCAGAAAAAATGCCAAATGATGGAAATGAAGTTAGAAAAGTCACTTAGGAGTTACTCATGAGATTAGGACGTAGACAAAATCGCCAGGATGAGGCTCAAGTTGATTTAACATCTATGCTAGACATCGTGTTCATTATGTTGATTTTCTTTATCGTCACCAGTTCTTTTGTCAGAGAATCTGGTGTTGAAGTCAACAGACCGCAAGCCTCACATGCAGTGAGTCAGAAAGATGCGGGAATTTTTGTTGCTATAACGTCAGCAAACGATATCTATATCGATAAGAATCAGGTCGATGTTGAACGGGTGCAAGCCACCTTGGAAAGAATGATGACCGATAAGCCAGATGCATCACTTGTTATTCAGGCTGATGAACATGCTTATAACGGCACAGTGGTCAAAGTAATGGATGCGGCAAAGGGCGCTGGAGTTAAGAACATCGCGTTGGCTGCGGAGAAGAAATAATGGCTCGTTATTTTATTGCGATGCCAGCAAGCGCTCTTATCGCTTTTCTTCTATTTAGCTTCATGGCTTGGATGGTCGATAACGGAAGAACTCAGAAACCGGAACAGGCCTCTCCACTTCAGTTTGATATGGTGATGGTTGAAAATGATACCGATGTCCAAAGGCGTCAACGCTCCGTTCCAGATCAACCTGAAACTCCGCCAGAGCCGCCAACAAATGAATTACCGAAACCAACTGCGGCGTCATCGCTTGATGCATCATTTGATAGCCCGGTAGCGCAGTTGAGTATGAATACTCAAATAAAAGGAGTCGCGATTCAGGCTCCTAGTATCGGGAAACTGACTAGTCAAGTGAGCGACAATCGCCAGCTAATGCCGATTTACCGCGTACAACCAAACTATCCATCACGAGCGTTACGACGTAACATAGAAGGGTATGTTGTTGTTCGATTTGATATTGATGAAAACGGGCGGCCATTCAATATTCAGGTGGTCGAATCAAAACCAAGCAGAATGTTTGACCGTGAAGCCATTAGAGCAGTTAAACGTTGGAAATATCAGCCTAATGTAGAAAATGGAACAGCGTCAGTGGTAACAGGACAGCAAACTAAAGTGGAATTTAGGATCGCAAAATGAAAAAGCCAGTAATAAAAGCGTTGTTGGTATGGAGTATTTTCGCGTCTTTGGGCGCAAATGCCGCCGAGTTGAGTACCCGGACGACACAAAAAATTATTGTTGCTCAACAGCTCGCTGAGAAAGATAAGTTCTCAGAAGCCATTGCAACCCTGAATAAGATCGATACATCAAGCGAATATGATAAGGCGTACCTAAATCGTATTCTTGGTATCTATTACTGGGAAAATAATCAACCAAACAACGCGATTAAAGCGCTAAAAGCCTCGGTGGATTCAGCTCAGCTTAAAGATGAGCAAGCCTGGTCGACTGAAAACATGCTTGCAGGGTTGTTACTCAATAGTCACGAGTATCGTCAAGCTCTTTCCCATTATGAAAACTTGCTGAAGAATCCTCAGGATGGTAAGGATATTGATCAAATCTGGTTGCGTGTTGCCCAAATTCATTATCAGTTAGAGCAGTGGAAGCAAACTCTTACTTCCGTAGCACAATACGAAAAGTTCAAGAAGCCTGATGCAATCACACCTCTATCAATTAAATTAGGCGCACAACTGCAACTCAAGCAGTTTCGCTCGGCCATCCCTACTGTAAAACGTATCATCCCTCTTGATAAGAAAGATAGAAATTGGTGGTTACAGCTAGTCAATTTACAAATGCAGACGAATCAACATAGAGATGCATTAAGTAGTCTTGAACTCGCTAAAACTAGTGGTGTATCGCTTAAGCGCACCGATCTTCTGCTTTTAGCACAGCTATATGGACAGAATGGTATACCGGAAAGAGCGGCAAGAGTTCTCGAAAATATTTCGGGTGTCAAACAGGATCGTAAGCTTGTTGTGCAGCTCGCGAGCTATTGGCAAAACGCAAAAGAATGGACGCAAGCGAAGTCGACCTGGCAAATAGCTGCTCAAATGAATAAAAAATACCTTTGGAACGTTGCTCAGATTGAGCTTCAGCAAAGAAGTTATAGCGATGCTTACCAAACGCTGCAATCACTGGAAGGTCATTACCCTAAAGATAAAGTGGCGTTAGCAAAAGCTCGTGTATTGTATCGCTTAAATAAGTTAGGCCCAGCATTAAGACTCGCTCAGGAGGCTCATGATCTACATCCTTCACGAGAAACAAAGAGTTGGGTTAAGTATTTAAGCCAGTTGCAAAAATACCAGGAAAGAATGTCAAACGCGTGATACGTTGTTCAATCCTCTCATCCTGCCGTGGGTGAGATGTTGCAGCGTTCAAATAGGCTTTGCCAGTAATGCACATGCTTCTGTATCGATTTCCTAAACAGAGTGTGTGCATTTTTTATTGGGTAAACATATTGTGAGTCGGGGATGTCGAATATGACTGTAGATGCTTCTATTCGGTAATAAACGCTATCTAGGGTAGCAAGATAGGGCTGTATAACTCCTATATAGTATTTATAAAACACATTCCTTAGGTAAAGTGTTTTGGTTTTATCCCTGTTGGGGCCACATAATAAACGTTCATCATTTTGCTGTAACCACTGGGTAATTTGATTGAGCCAAGATGTTGTTGTTTGCATTGAAAAAAGTAGAGGCCCGAGCAAGGGCTGTTTCTCCAAATCTTCTTGTGACGATGTCACTTTTATTACTGTTATTGATGCCAAATTTTCTGGATTTTTAATTAGTGGAAAAAGTGAAGATAGATTTTTCAATGCAGTTTCAGTCTCTGAAGTTGGGATTCCCGACACTAACCACTCGGCTTTCCCTAGTTGTACGCGCATCGCTTCGCTATGGTAGAGAACTGCCTGCCAATATAGTGTTAAATTCCGCTGCTTTTCGGCAATGATCTTGGCAATAAATTGTTTTATTTCGGGCTTTAAATCGGCCGCTAGGCATTGTGAACCTATCTTAATGAACTTCAACTCGTAGTCTAAATTGCGAAATGGGTCGCTTACTTTTCCGAGGATCGAGTTTTTCTCTGCAATCAATTCGAATAAACCGCACGACTTCAAGCTGTAGCTATCGACCAAGCCCATAGACTGTCTTTCGATGACGATGGGGATTTCTCGTTTATCTGGTAAAAGAGAATAATCTGGAGTGCTTAGGTCCACTTCATTTACGTTTAAAATCGACGCAATTCGTTCTTGATACGTACTAAAAGCTTGTGTTGGTAAATGGTCATCCGTACAGGAGGTCAAGGAGAATAGCAGGAATACGATGACAACGATTTTCTGCATTTCTCCTCCAATGGTTTTATGTAGTCTGTGTGTTTGGAACTTTTTTGAATAACTTAAAAATGACTTTGAGTCGTAATCCTAACAATACTGCTGCCGTCGATAACCCAGCAATGAAGCCAATCCAAAATCCTTTGGCTCCCATGGGACTGATAACCCAATTAGTCATTCCGAGTATGTATCCTACAGGTAGGCCGACCCCCCAATAAGAAACCAAGGTACGTATAAAGATAGCACGCATATCTTTATAACCTCTAAGTGCTCCAGCAGCTGTTGCCTGGAATGCATCTGTACATTGATAAACGCCTGCAACGATTAATAATGATACCGCAAGATCGAGTACTTCCTGATTACTTGTGTACATTCGAGCGATGATACCACTTCCTAGCATAGTAAAACTTGCCGTTATCAAGGCAGTACCGATGGCAACAAACAGCGCTGTCTTTGTCGCTATTTGTGCATCTTCATTTCGGCCTTCACCTAAAAAATGTCCGACTCTTATCGTAACCGCAACACCAATGCTCATCGGCAACATAAATATTAAAGTAGAAAAGTTAATCGCAATTTGGTGGGCTGCCACAATTGTTGGGCCTAACGGTGAAATCAGCAACGCCACTGCGGCAAACAATGTCACCTCAAAAAATTGAGCAGACGCGACTGGTAGTCCTAGCTTAAATAGTTTCCACACTTCTTTGAGATTAATAGGGTGCCATTTTTGGAATATTTGATAGTGGCGCACAGCGTGAGCTTTTAAGATATAGAACAGAAGCAATGCGGCCATTAACCAATAGACTAATGCTGTCGCAATACCACAGCCAACGCCACCCAATTCAGGCATACCAAACTTACCGTATACAAAAATCCAGTTTAGCGGAATGTTACACAGTAATCCGACAAAACCGATAAACATTGCAGGCTTGGTTCGCGAGATCCCGTCAGTGAAGCTACGTAATGATTGAAAGAGTAAAAATGCTGGCGCAGCAAAGATCATGGCATAGAGATAGTGTACGGTCTTAAGTTCTAACTGAGGTTCAACGTCCATCAGCTGAAGGATATAATGGGACTGATAAAGTACCAATCCCGTCGGTAGAGTAAGGATTAAAGCGGTATAAATACCTTGTTGTATTTCAAAAGGGATACTTTCTATTCGCCGGGCACCGGATAATTGGGCTACAACCGGAATCAGAGCCATCAATACCCCCATACTGAATAAGATAGTGGGAAGCCAGATACTTGCCGCTACCGAAACTGCTGCCATATCAACAGCACTATATCCACCTGCCATAATGGTATCAACAAAGCCCATGCCTGTCTGGGCCACAGACGCAATTAAAACGGGGGTCGCTAGTCGGACTAAGTTGTTTGCTTCGTTCTTATAATTAGACACCAATTTCTCCGATGGGTACTATGGCAAGATTATCCGTGGTGAAAGAGGCGCCATGATAAAGAAATGCGCCTTATACTGCTATTAAAATTTAGGAGAAGTAACATGTTTACTGGGATAGTTCAGGGGATCGCGCAAGTTACCCACATAGAAAAGAAACCAGGACTGCAATCGCATACGATTTCGTTGCCGCAAGGCCATACTGAACATCTTCAAATAGGTGCGTCAGTTGCTCATAATGGATGTTGTTTAACTGTGACGGCCATTTCAGGTGACAATGTCACGTTTGATCTAATGCAGGAAACTCTAAAGCTCACCAATCTTGGTTTGCTGGAAGAAGGTAGCTACATCAATTTTGAACGCGCAGCAAAGTTTGGCGATGAGATTGGTGGTCATGTTATGTCTGGGCACATTATCGCGACCGTTGATATTACCGAAATTATAGCTAGCGAAAACAACAAAACGATCTGGTTTAAAGCTCCAGAAGAATTAATGAAGTATATTCTTCCCAAGGGATTTGTTGGCCTTGATGGTTGTTCTCTTACGATTGGCGATGTTAAAGACGATCATTTTTCCGTTCATTTGATACCCGAAACAATCGAACGAACTCTTTTTGGGAAACGTCAAATCGGTCATCAAGTAAACCTTGAGATAGACGCAAGCACCCAGGCGGTCGTCGATACCGTAGAACGTGTTATGCACAATAACAAGAACGCAGTGGCTTAAACTGTTAGTGCCAATTTTATTTCCTGAATCATGGATTCTGCGTGAGCTAAATAGTGACCACCAAAGCAATTGCAGTGGTTCAGGATATGATAGAGGTTGTAAATCGACATTCGTTCTTTGAAGCCTGGGGATAGAGGATAAATTTGCTCATATCCCTGATAGAATTCTTTCGGAAATTGACCAAACAGGCGAGTCATCGCAATATCACATTCACGGTCTCCCCAATAACTCGCTGGATCATAAAATACAGCGCCGTTCGAGTACTGGGATAAATTCCCTGTCCATAGATCACCATGAAGAAGAGATGGCTTAGGGTTATGAGCAAGTAAATTATCATGGATCAAACCAACAAAGGATTCTATGTCTGTTAGGACAATACCTTTGTCGAAAAGTAGCTGAAGTTGCCAGCCTATCCGTTGTTCCGAGAAAAAACTCGCCCAATTTTTACTCCAAGGATTAGGCTGAACGGTAAATCCAATGTAATTATCTTGATCGAAACCGAACTGCTTCTGATCATCACATTTATGCAGTTTTGCCAATTCCTCTCCAGCGTTATAGCTTATCGAGCTATCAATTAGCGTGGTACAGGGGATATATTCTAAGACAAGAAATGAATGCGTTTTACTTGTTCCACAGGTTATGACCTCAGGAACTCGGATAGTATTAGTTAGCTGCAGTCTTCGCAAAGCTTCACTTTCAGCGACAAAGTTATCTATTGCTGGCTTATCGTTGACTTTAACGAAAAAACTCAATTTGGAATTGGATATTACGTATGCTTCATTGATATCCCCCCCAGATAGATGCTCTCGTCTGGATATAATAAAGCCACGTTCTAACTCTTGTGAAATATGCTTAGCAATACCTTCCCACATAAGCGCCTCGTGTTTTCACTTTAGTTGTTGGTAAGTTTAGATATAACGTACACTTTTTGCGCTATATTTTTGTTTTGAAACTGCAAGAGTTAACTTGAGCTTTCATACTACTATGCCATACTCAAATTTAGCATTAGCTCAAAAATTCGGTTTAACATTTTAACTAAATTAGATATTTATCAATAAAATGGTATAAACTGGCATTCTAAATGTATCATTTGTGTGAATTTGCCAATTCATTGAATAGAATTGTCTTATAAAACGAAGTTTATTGATTGGAGTTCCGCCGTGGTTGTGGATAAAGAAGGCTATACAGCACTGATAGAACACTTGGCTTTAAATCTCGATATTTTTACCAAGGACGGAGATACCGGACAAGAAAGTGTAGAAGACGTTGTTACCGATATGATTGCCAGCAATATCATGGCTATTTTTGAGCAAAATCCAGAGTTGCACTCTAGTGTTCGTTTTAAATTACTTAAAGAAGCTGACATTGTCGCCGAAGATTTGGGCGAAGTGCTTGCGGGATGCTGGACGAAAAGGGCTACCAACGAACAGATTATCTTTTTAGACGAGTATATTGCCTTAGTTAAGAACCTGTTTGATTCTGCCGTTGCTACTTACGATTAGGTTTATCAATCAAGCATTGTCATTAAACAGTCACAAAAGCGTATCAAAAGTGATAAATTACAAACATATTATCCCTGTAGTTAGAAAAATTCATACAGTGGTAATATGTTTAACTTTCTTAAAACCCTCTCTCTAATAAAAGTTTTTTCTTTTCTCATACTGTCTTTCTTCGTTGTTATTGGATTTATTAGTTTTCAAAGTATTGAAAGCCTAAAGAAAATTCAAAAGCAATTTCAATACATAACAACACAAGATTTTCCTCTCGCTGTGACACAATCCAATATCATTCAACACGTACTTAGAATGAATGATTTATTGACGAAAGTGATTACAGAAAAATCGTCGTTACAAAACGTAGAGCATGTCGTTCTGCGAATTAATTCAACGAGAGCAGAACTAGATAAAGAATTGACTCGATTGC
The DNA here is from genome assembly GCF_003856525.1 of Vibrio viridaestus. GTDB lineage: Bacteria > Pseudomonadota > Gammaproteobacteria > Enterobacterales > Vibrionaceae > Vibrio > Vibrio viridaestus. Next base: position 554,769 of record NZ_RJVQ01000003.1, on the reverse strand, counting down.
TTGAACTCAATTCTATGAATGCCGACTATATCGTTATATCAACCAATCAATTAGAAGCGATCAAAAATGAAATTGCTCAATTTGAAAAGAGTGCTTTTGAATTGATTGAGTCAAGAAAGCTATACATTGATGTTCTAAACCAAGTTGACGCAGATAAAAGTGAATTTAGGTATGGATTAGGTTCATTAGGTCCTGAAATGAATCGTATTGCCACCTCTTTAGCTTTCGGCGATCCTGAAGCAATGGATGCAGCAAACAGACTAGTATCAAATGCGTCTAAAATGGACAGTTTATTTTTATCATTGCTTATGGAAAACGACCCGAAAAGCGGAAATGACATCGTAAAAGAACTAAAGAATCGCTTAGCTGGTGTCAATCTAGCCTATGATGACTTTAAAGAACGCTATCCCGACGTTGTTGAGTTTACAAGTTTTACATCTGGGTATGACATTGTAACTAATGGGTTTGCTTCGGGGCAAATACTGGATAGTGCGCTGTCCCTAATTGTTATACAAAGTAACCAAGTAGCCAAGCTGAAAAATATGTCTTCTTTGTCAGATGATATATTGGTTAATCTGGACAATATGTTGGCTCTTATGATGTCAAACCTTGATAGTAAAGAGGTCAAAGTACATCATGTCCTTTCCAATTCTTTGAGTTTTATTTTGATCAGTGCAGGTTTGGGGATGATGGCACTTTTAGTTGTTGCTGTTTTAATTCATCGCTGGATTAGAAGGAGCGTAACTCAGATTCATCAGCATCTCGAACATCTTGGAAAAAGACAGCTCTCTCAGGATAACGCTCAAGCTCCTCGTACTTATGGTCCCTCTGAATTTTCTCATATATCTGAAGGCATACAACGAGTTGAAAACATAGTGTGTGACTCTCTGCTTCAGGTGAAAGAAAACTCTAACGAATTACGCCGAGCATCCATTGACACGTATCAGAATATAGAGCAATCGGAAAAGCTACTCCGAGAGCAAAATAATGAGTTGGCCGCGATGAGCGATACCATGTCACAGATTCAAACATCCACAAAAGAGATTACACTCGCCACACATGATGTCTTGTCTCTCACTCGTTCAGGTTCATCAACTCTGAATGAAGGTGTTGCATCACTCCATTCTAATTTACAGACGCTTGAAGACTTAAATTCGACGCTTGATATTAATGAACAGTCTATGCTGGAACTGAATGAAAAGGTAAAAAGTATCGAAGACATGGTTAATCTGATTAATGGTATTGCGGAAAGTACAAACCTACTTGCTTTAAATGCGGCTATTGAGGCTGCAAGAGCAGGGGAACAAGGGAGAGGGTTTGCGGTAGTGGCTGATGAAGTGCGTCGTCTTGCAAGTGATACGACATCTCAAACAGAAAGTATCCGCAAAAGCATGCATGAACTTTTATCCTCTAGTGAAAAGTCCCGCCAAGTTACGCAACTTTCCCGTGATCAAATGGTTAAAGCTCTAGAGTCTTCAAATTTAGTAAAAGTCGCATTTGAAGACGCTACCCATGCTATTTCCAATATTAGTCAAAGGATAGAACAGGTTGCTGTTGCCGCGGAGCAGCAGGAAAGGGCAACGTTGGATGTGAGTAATACTGTAAGAAGTATTAGTGAGCAATCAAGTCAATCGTCATCGCATTTGGTTTCGGTTGTTGAATCAGCAAGAACAGTACAAGCGACAACTAAAACACTGGAAAATATGCTGGGTAAATTTAGACTTAGATAATTTCTAAGTTGTAATTCGGTAAAGTGGTATTAGAATCCTCGTCATTATCGTTATTGGGGTATTATGATTGATGAGGACTCACCAGTTCCATATGGTTTATCAGGAACGACTTTCTAAAGCAACAAAGCCATTTATAGCGCGCGGAGCCAAAGTAAAACGCTGTACATACTGTCAGGTAGAATCATCACTTTGCCTATGTGATATTCAACCCAATATCGATAGTAAAGCGAAATTCATGCTCTTAGTATCTGACACTGAGATTTTTAAACCCAGTAATACAGGTAGACTGATCGCAGATGTTGTAAAAGATACCCAAGTTCATTTATGGTCTAGGACAGAACCCGCTTCTTCACTACTAATGACGCTTAGCGATCCGAATCTTTATCCCGTTGTTGTATTTCCCGATGAATATGTTGATAACAAAGAAAGGATTATCAGTACGCACGATTTAAAGCACATACCACAAGGGAAAACGGCCTTATTTATCGTACTTGATGGCAGTTGGCGTGAAGCAAGAAGAATGTTTCGTCGTTCACCTTATCTGGATTCTCTGCCTGTTCTTTCTATTCATCCGGAACGGATTTCTGAATACATCATGCGTAAGTCTAGTAAAGAAGAACACTTATCTACTGCAGAAGTCTCTTCTATCGTACTTCGAGAGGCTGGCTTCATAAATGAAGGAAACGTGTTAGAAAGCTGGTTTCAGGTTTTCAGAGAAACTTATCTCCTTTCCAAGTCAAGAGCAAAAAAAGACCAAAGCAGGCCTTCACTCGATGCCTATTTAACCAAACTTAAAACCTGATAGTTATGAAGAGCGTTCAAGCTGTAATTCATTGATGAATAGAGTTATATTAATAACTAAACATCGATGTGCATAACGGAGAGAAGAAATGTATTTTGGCTTTGATGTCGGAGGCACAAAAATAGAATTTGGGGCTTTCGACAATAATTTGGAACGAGTGGCTTCTGAGCGCGTGCCAACACCAAAAGAAAACTATGACGACCTAGTCAATGCAATCGTAAGTTTAGTGACTAAATATGATCTTCAGTTTGGAGTTAAAGGCTCTGTAGGTATTGGTTTTCCCGGTACAGAAAGCAGCATCGATCGGAAAGTTCTAACGGTAAACATACCTTGTGCTAATGGTAAGACATTGGGCAAAGACCTCAGTAGTCAGTTGAAACGTGACGTTATATTAGAAAATGACGCAAACTGCTTTGCTCTATCAGAAGCTTGGGATGATGAACTAAAAGGCTTTCCATCTGTTCTAGGTTTGATTTTGGGCACTGGGTTTGGCGGTGGTATGACCTACCGAGGGAAAGTATTTTCTGGCTTAAACGGTTGCGCCGGAGAGTTAGGCCACATCCGAGTTCCAATTGATGCTTGGTTAAAACTAGGTGAGAAAGCACCGATGTTTCAGTGTGGATGTGGTAATAAAGGGTGTTTAGATAATTATCTCTCTGGTCGAGGCTTTGAGCAGCTCTACGAGAATCACAATGGTCAGAAGAAAAGTGCCAAAGATATTATCAACGGATATTACAACAATGAAAAGGTCAGTTGTGAGTTCGTGGAGTTTTTCCTCGATTTTCTAGCGTGTTGTCTGGGTAATCTCTTTACTGGTCTTGACCCTCATGCGGTTGTACTGGGTGGAGGCTTGTCTAACTTCGATGTACTATATGATGAACTTCCAAAACGTATACCTCAGTATCTGCTGTCCGTTGCGACTTGCCCAAAAATACTCAAGGCTAAGCATGGTGATTCTGGTGGTGTTAGGGGCGCGGCTTTCCTAAACATCGGAGAATAAAAAAAGGAGCGATGCTCCTTTTTTTATTCTCCGATACCACGATTATCTTTAGGCTTTAACGTTATCTTGGTAAATCCCAACTTTCTAAAATAGTTATCACGGTAATTTTTTACGGCTTTTGTATCAGAAATCGCTTCAATCTGAGCTTCCATTTTTAGATACTCAGAAATGTCTATACCTTCGGCATTCGCAACTGCTTCATGGATATTATGGAAACGTTCATAACTGAAGGTCAGCGTTTTCTCTTCATTTTTGTATGTGTATAAAATTGTACGGGACACAACGTTCATCCTTATCTGTAGAAGCCGCTATTGTAAAACATCTAGCAACTTTTCACTAACCAGATCAATGAAACTCTGAATTTTTCCATACTGCATACTGATAAGCATGTAATAAATCAAATAACTGCTCCTTAGATAATGACATCAGAGCTTTGGTAGGTAACAATACACCAAAATACCTATTAGTGAGGGTTTTAGACTCATGAGCCAAATTTCTAATGATCGGAAGAACTATGCTGTATTTTCCGTGCTGATTGTTGACGATGAAGTAGGTATACAGACCTTTTTAAAAAAGGCGATGAGCGAGTATTTTTACCGAATCGATTGTGCGAGTTCTGTAGAGTTAGCTGAAGATCTTTTTAAAGAAAATCATTATGACGTTATCTTACTTGATATCAATTTACCTGGGCGTTCTGGACTAGAGTGGGACGAACTTTTTGAGAACCGAACCAAGTCTGACGTTATATTTATGACCGGTTATGCGACAGTAGAGATGACGATTTCGGCGTTAAAACTCGGTGCCTCTGACTTTATTTTAAAGCCATTTAATCTAGAACAGATACTTTCGTCGGTGTTTCGCTGCTTGGATAAACGAATTGCCCATCGTAGTGAACAGGCACTATTCAGGGACCTATCTCAATATGTTGATACCAATATTATTGGTGTCTCCGAAAAAACAAAGCAGCTTAAGCAGGTCATACAGCAATTTGCGCCGTCTAACGCGAATATTTTAATTCATGGAGAAGCGGGATGTGGTAAGGAGAGGGCGGCACGAAGAATTCATAAGCTAAGTGGTCGACCTGGACCATTTGTATCGGTCACCTGTTCAACTCTGGGTTATGTTGATATCGAAACTGAGCTTTTGGGGTCGGCAAAAAAAGACAAGGAAGGACTCTTCATCATCGCTAATGGCGGCACATTATATCTCGATGAAATTACAGACCTTAACTACGAACAACAAGGTATGTTACTTAGTATCATACAAAATCGTTCAATTACTCCGCTAGGCACCAGTCAATCACAGCCAATAGATGTACGAATCATCGCATCAACAACACATTCCGTACAAAGTTTAATTGAGACAGGTAAGTTTCGGGGAGAGTTATATTACAAGCTCGGGGTGTTAAAAATTGAAATGCCTACATTACGAGAGCGTAAAACAGATATAAAAGAAATGCTCATCTACTTTACTCGCTGCATTTGTAAAGACTTATCACTTCCGCTACCTCAATGGTTAGGTGAATTTCATACGGACATGTACGATTATGAATGGCCGGGGAATACCCGAGAGTTGCGAAATTTGGTTGAGCGTTGCTTGTTACTTAACATATCGCCTCTACAATATTGGAATAGAAGGCTTGATAGTGCTCTGGGTAATACGACAAAAGTCACTTTATCTGTATCTAGCAGTGACCATATGCCTCCGATGAAGGAAGTGGTGGAACATGAGGGGTATCCCAGTAATTGGTCATTAAAAGAAATAGAAAAAAGCCATATTCAAAAAGTAGTTGAAACCAACGATGGAAATAAATCTGCTGCTGCAAAAGTTCTTGGTGTGTCGCGTAAGACCATAGAGAGAAAGTACAAAGAATGGGAAGAAGAGGAAAATCACTTTGTCTAACCCTAAACGGACTATGTTTCCTTTTGATAAGCTCAAAGAATATTCGTCTTCGGCTCGATACAGAATATTACTGTTTACATCAGCTCCCATCCTGATAACGGTCATCGCGTTAATAGGGATTACCCTATATTGGGCGTTTAGCTATACATGGAAAAATACGCTTCACGATGTATCGACTCGCCTTCAAATTGCCCAAAGTAGTTTTGGCCTCTTAAAATCCACTCAAGAAGCGAGTCTGAATGCAATATCACAGTCCTATCGGTTTCAGGAGCTGTTGAGGAAAAAGGCTAATACGAAATATATCAATGATTTTCTAAAGACATTAACTACGTCGTATGCAGTTGATTATATTCAGTACTATCCCTTAACAGATAGCTCAAGAAGTCCACAAAATGTAACTTATGGCTCGTATTTTAGTGTGTTATCTTCTGACGATTTAAATCAAATTGATCGTAAGTTATCGCAGCAGTCTAAAATTCGGCTGGCGAAGTCAGGTGCTACATTGAGTCGTGGTTTGGTATTAAAAACAGTCAGTGCGGTCGTTGATGTCAATTTTAATGTCGTTGGGTACCTAGATGCTGGTGTGCTTATCAATAACTCGAGTGAAATCGTCGATAAGTTGAGAGATTTAATCTATCCGCCTACTCATATTAACCACTCATCTCTGGGAACCGTAACGCTCTTTTTAGATAAGTACCGGGTTTCAACGAATGTACCATTGATTAATGCCAACAAGTTCAGATCCTCGGGAACTCGAGCACTAGGCACTGAAGTGTCAGTTCAAGTCGCAACAGTAGTGCTCAAAGAAGATAAAGTATGGCTCGGCCTCGCTAACGTCGTTGATGGTTGGTATGTGGCAGGCTATCAGTCTATCAAAGACGAATATGGTAATAATATTGGTATTGTCTATACAGGATATTCAATCTGGTCGTTTCTTCAGGAATACATTATTAGTATTTCAATTTTACTCTCGCTTGCGCTCTTATTACTTATCTTAGCAACCTATTTTGTACTAAAAGAATCTTCGGCACTGTTTTTACCATTGGAGAAGATGGGAGAGGTGATAAAGCGCATCAAGCTAGGCGAAACCACTCGTATCGGCGACTTAGGACTGCATGAAAACCATGAATTATCGGTATTAGCTCGACAATTCGACTTCATGCTCGATAACCTTGAGGAGCAAAACAAAGAGATCAAAGGACTTGTGTCTGATTTAGAACTTAAAGTTGCTGAGCGAACTGAAAAGTTAGAAATAAAAACTAAGCAGTTAGAACATCATATTGATCTTCTCAATCAAACAAAAAACAAGTTGGTTTCACAAGAAAAATTCGCTGCATTAGGTGTTTTAACTGCTGGAATAGCGCATGAAATTAACAATCCAGTTGCCGTTATACTAGGTAACGTGGAGCTAATTAAAATAGCCGTAAATAGAGGAAGCTTAGACATTGGAGATGAGATTCGTACTATTTTTGAGCAAATAGATCGCATCAAGAGTATTAATCACAGTTTATTGCAATACAGCAAACAACCCTCAGCGGCGCTTAACCAGCCAATCTATCAAGATATCAATTCTATTATTGAAGAAAGTATTACATTGACGAATACTGGATGCGCTAAAAAGAATATTATTTTCGAACTTCGTTGTAATGCAAGGACTACTACTGTCGTTGATAAACATCAGATGTTACAAGTCTTAATTAATTTAGAACTCAATGCAATTGATGCAATGCAAGGGACCGGAAAAATAATCTTATCAACGGACGATGATATAAATACAGATGGGTCAGTTAATGGTGTTATTGTTAATATAACCGATGAAGGGTGTGGTATTCCTGATGATCAGTTAGGCAAGATATTTGACCCTTTCTTCTCTATGAAGAAAGATGGTACAGGTCTAGGATTAGCAGTATCAAATAGTATTATAAATCAAATAGGTGGAGAGATTACTGTTTCGTCTGTTCAAGGTAAAGGAACAACATTTACCATTTATCTTCCTGTAAACGTAAGCCTATCGAATGGGTAAAGGTTAATCTTTATCCATCTTTTTTAAATTCCTAAGTGATCTAACTTTTGAGACATTTGTTACTTTATTAATACGGTATCCTTAAGTTGAAATATGTCTTCATATGCATGTGAGCGATTAAAGATTTAGGTATATTATGTCACAAACAATGTTTGAAATAAGTGATACATTCAGGACGCATAATTCATGGTCTATTGCTTGTGAGTTTGTTGATCACAGTATTATTACCGGCGCATGGGTTACTAAGCAAAAACAACTTATCGGGTTCAATTTAAATCCTGATAAAGTTACAAATAAAAGCGTTATTCTCAATCTTTACTCTAATGAGAAAAAGGATTATCGAGCAAATTTAAAAACTGAGCATCCCAAACTTTTCATTGTTATCGAAAGTATAGAAGGGGAACAGGATCGCTTATTAATGGCAACAGCTTCACGACGAGTGTCAGATCGATTTACAGAGAAAGGGTTTCTTGTTCTATCTAAAGATATGCCAGATGAAGTAACGGAATGGTTAAAAGAATATACCTATTAGTTGGATTTATCCTCAAATAGCTTAATCGATAAAAGGTAACGCAATGTTACCTTTTTTTATACATATTGCACAATTTTGAAACACTCAAGCCAACCCCTAGTGAACCACAATGATCCATTTTGTTTTATTTTGGTGCACAATAGTAGTCTTAAGTTCTTAAGATTATCCATAAAGTTATTAGCATTAAAAAATAAATACTTTATTTTCATGTGGTTATAATAATTGCATCAAAATAACCCAAAAGCACAATTATGGTTCAATTTTTGCTAAACCTCCTTAAATAAAATTACAAGCCCCAAAATGGGGATTTTAGTCTTTAATAGCACAAATTTTGTGCGTTGTATTTTGGAGAGAACGAGAATGACCCAATCTGTAGATCAAGTGCAGAGTGCTGTCGAGGCATTGACTCAAAGCTCTGACACGCTATTCCTACTACTAGGAGCGATAATGGTGTTTTTCATGCACGCTGGCTTCGCTTTTCTTGAAGTTGGCACAGTGCGTAAAAAAAATCAGGTAAACGCTTTGGTTAAAATAATAGCGGACTTTGGTATATCAACCATTGCCTATTTATTTATTGGTTACTGGATAGCTTATGGAGCTAATTTCTTTGCTGATGCACAAACATTAAGTCAGAACAATGGCTATGACCTTGTTAAATTTTTCTTTTTATTAACGTTCGCAGCTGCAATCCCTGCAATTGTGTCGGGAGGTATTGCAGAACGCGCCCGGTTTTACCCAATACTTATTGCGACGTTTTTCACTGTAGGGATCGTCTATCCTTTATTTGAAGGAATGATATGGAATGGTAATTATGGGCTTCAGGAGTGGTTTCAAAACCAATTTCAATACAGCTTCCACGACTTTGCCGGTTCGGTCGTTGTCCATGGTGTCGGAGGATGGATAGCCTTAGTTGCCGTTATTTTTCTTGGAATGCGAAAAGGTCGAATTAGAGCCGGGAAACATACCAATTTCGCACCATCAAACATTCCGTTCCTAGCGCTAGGAGCATGGATTCTCTGTGTTGGTTGGTTTGGATTTAATGTAATGTCAGCTCAAGCAATCAATGGAATCAGTGGCTTAGTTGCCATGAACTCATTGTTAGCAATGGTTGGTGGTATATTAGCAGCACTGGTAGCTGGTAAGAATGACCCCGGCTTCATTCATAATGGACCATTAGCAGGGTTAGTTGCGGTTTGTGCCGGGTCTGATTTAATGCACCCATTTGGTGCTCTTATCACCGGCTGTATTGCTGGCATTCTATTTATCTGGGTATTCACCTATGTACAAAACAAAACTAAAATTGATGATGTGCTTGGAGTATGGCCATTGCATGGCCTATGTGGCGCCTGGGGTGGGATTGCTTGTGGCATTTTTGGGCAAACATCGTTCGGTGGTCTAGGCGGAGTTAGTTTGATGGTTCAGGTGATAGGTACTTTTACAGGTATCCTAATTGCTGTTATTGGCTCGTTCATTGTGTACGGTACACTGCATAAGTTAACGGGACTACGATTATCTGAGGAAGAAGAATTCCGAGGAGCCGATCTTTCTATACACTACATTTCGTCAACGAACGAAGAAAATTAAAATTAGGCTTGTCCCATCTAATCATTAAAAAAGAGCGTAACATCTATAAAGAGTTACGCTCTTTTTTTATTTTATTCAGCGCACTACAGATCAATATTGATTGGTGCTAACCTTAAGTAAATGCAACTAAAGGAATAGCTATGAAGTTTCCATATCGAAAAATTGTTGTGTTAACTGGCGCTGGGATTTCAGCCGAATCAGGTATACAAACGTTTCGTTCACAAGATGGTTTGTGGGAAAACCACCGAATAGAAGATGTTGCTACACCAGAGGGCTACCATCGAAATCCAGATCTCGTCCAAGACTTCTATAACGCACGGCGCAAACAATTATTATCACCCACAATAAAACCGAATTCTGCTCATTTTGCTCTGGGTAAGCTTGAGTCTGAGTCAGATGCGAAAGTGATAATCGTAACACAGAATATTGATAACCTTCACGAACGTGGAGGGAGTAAGAACATTATCCATATGCATGGCGAATTGTTAAAGGCTCGTTGTACTCAATCAGGACAAGTTTTTGAACAATTAGGCGATCTCAATGAAGGCGATTTATGCCATTGCTGTCAAATTCCCTCACAACTAAGACCTGATATCGTTTGGTTTGGTGAAATGCCGATAGGGATGGGTGACATATACCATGCCCTTGAAAAAGCAGATTTGTTTATATCGATCGGAACTTCTGGGGTAGTTTATCCCGCAGCCGGCTTTGTCCATGATGCCAAACTTCATGGGGCACACACGATCGAAGTTAATTTAGAGCCCAGTGCAACAGAAAGTGAATTTGACGAGAAACGATATGGTAAGGCGAGCATAGAAGTGCCTAAGTTAGTTGAAGAAATCCTAGCATTAGAGTCGTAATAAAAAGCGGGGCTGATGGCCCCGCAAAATAATTAGTAATTACGTTTTGTTCTGAAAATTAACGAACACGTAGCTTCTGATAATACTCTTCATATAAAGCACTAGCTGAGCCTACTTCATCTTGCCAAACACCATTATCAAGTACAGATTGTGGTGGGAAGATGTTTTTATCGTTCATAAACTCTTTAGGAAGTAATGGGTATGCCGCTTTCACTGGTGTAGGGTAGCCAATTTCAAGAGCAATTTTTGCAGCATTTTCTGGACGCAATAAGAAGTCGATCATTTTGTGTGCCGCCTCGATATTTTTAGCGCCAGCTGGAATCGCTAAACTATCCATCCAGAAGATTGCACCTTTCTCAGGCCAAATGATATCGATAGGAGCACCTTCCTGACGAGCCATATACGCAGAGCCATTCCAAAGCATCCCTAAGTTTACTTCGCCAGCAATAAATGGGTTAGCAGGGAAGTCGGAGTTGAAAACAAGAACGTTAGGCATCAACTTCTTCAGTTCTTCGTATGCTGCTTTAATTTCATCTGGGTTTGTCGTATTTGGTGAGTAGCCCAATTTAGATAACGCAATGTGGAAGAATTCACGCGCGTCATCCATCATCAGTAATTGACCTTTCCATTTAGGATCCCATAAATCAGCCCAATTATGGATCTTGGTTTCGTCAATAGCATCTCGGTTTGCACCAATACCAGTGGCACCCCAAATATAAGGGATAGAGTAGTTATTATTTGGATCAAAAGATTTATTTAAGTAGTTTGGATCCAAACCATCGAAGTTAGATAGTTTTGACTTGTCGATTTTCTGTAGCATGCCTTCTTTACGCATTTTTGAAACAAAATACGTTGAAGGTACAACTAAGTCATAACCCGTTCCCTGAGTTTTTAGCTTAGCGTACATTGATTCATTCGACTCGTAAGTAGAATAAATAACTTTGATGCCAGTTTCTTTAGTAAAGTCTTCTAGTACTTCATTAGGGATATATTCTGACCAGTTATAAAAGTACAACTCTTGATCTTCAGCCATGCTATAACTAGCAAATAATGACGCTGCGGCACATAAAGCGCCCGCAAATAAATTTTTCTTCATATTGATACCGTAATCGTCCGCTTAACACGTTGAACGCAAAGCAATTATTATTTGAGCGCGCAGTATAGCAACTAATTAAATATTCGACAGCATTTCAGAATAAATTATCATTATTGATACATATAAGATGCGGGATTATGGGCGGTAGGTTCCAAGAATTGTCTTGTTTTTAATAATATAACGGAAGAAAGCTCCGACCAATATTTGAACGGAGCAAAGTGTTGTTTATTTAGTTTTATCACGTCCTATCAGTTGGCTTAAAACAACTAATGTGAGTGAGATAATCAACATAATTGTCGCTAATGCATTTACCTCAGGAGAAATGCCGACTTTAACCATGGAATATATCTTTAATGGTAGAATTTCATAGGTTGGCCCTGTGACAAATGAGCTGATAATCACGTCATCAAGGGAAAGTGTAAAACTCAATAACCAGCCAGAGGCGACTGCTGGTTTGGCAAGTGGCAGGATGATTTGTTTTAAGATAATCCACTCTTTTGCCCCTAGATCTTTAGCGGCTTCTAACATTTTCACATCGAATCCATTAAGTCGGCTGTATACAGTTATAACAACAAATGGCAGACAGAAAGTAATGTGGGCGATCAAAAGTGATAGGAAACCTAAATGCATCCCAATAAACAAAAATAATGCTAAGAGAGATATGCCCATCACGATATCTGGTGACATCATGACAATGAACAGCATGGTATTAATCAGTTTTTTTCCTTTAAACTGATAGCGATACAAGGCGACTGCAGTCAAACTACCAATAATAGTTGCAGCTGTCGCTGAGAATACCGCAATTGTAATAGAATGCCATGCAGCCTGAGTAAGGCTCGCATTGTTTACTAGCGCTTCATACCACTTAGTACTAAAACCATCCCATCTCATACCAAACTTATTTTCGTTAAATGAGTTAACTATGAGGACGATAATTGGAAGGTATAGAAAGGCGTATACCAATCCCATAAATGAAATACGAAAACCCTTCATTAGTCTAACTCCGAACTTCTATTGAGTAACTTACCAGCCCGATAATAGGCATAAAGCATAATTGCCATGGAGACAGTCAGTGCGATGCTTGTCGCAGAGCCAAACGGCCAGTCTCTAGCATTAAGTACCTGACTTTTGATGATGTTCCCAATAAGTAAGTTTTTAGCCCCTCCCAAGAGGTCGGAGATATAGAACATACCTAAAGCGGGCAGTAAAACTAAAAGACATCCACCAATAATTCCAGGCATCGTTAAAGGCAAAATAACGCGCTTAATAATTTGGAATTTGTTAGCACCCAAATCCCGAGCAGCCTCAATATAAACGTTATCTAGTTTTTCTATTGACGAATATAAAGGGAGAATCATAAACGGCAGAAGAATATAAACTAAACCAATCATGACAGCGGTTTCCGTGTACATGATTCGAAAAGGTGTATCAATAAGTCCAGCTGCTATTAATCCTTTGTTCAACACACCCTGAGTTCCTAGTACGATCTTGAGACCATATGTACGTATCAGGGAGTTAGTCCAAAACGGAACAATGACGAGAAACAGCATAAAAGGGCGCCACTTCTCTGGCATTTTTGCAACAAAGTAGGCAAAGGGATAACCGATAACTAAGCATATTGCAGTCGCGATCAATGCCATATAAAACGAATGCAACACCACTTTCGCGTATAATGGGTCAATCAATCTAATGTAATTTTCAAATGTGAACACTGGACTGATGAGATTAGCTTCGTCACGCGTAAGAAAGCTCGTTCCCACTATCATCAGGTTAGGTATGAGAACAAACAATACTAGCCAGCTAACAATTACAGTAATGATTATATTCTGTAAGTTGAATTTGCTCTTATTGCTGTTCATCTAATACAACCTCCCAGCTTTCAACCCAGGTGATCGACACTCTCTGACCAATTGAGTGGTCAACATCTGGATCGTCTTCATTAAAGAATTCGCTAATCATCACTTTTTGACCTGATGGAAGTTCAACCACTGAGTCTAAAGTCATACCTTTATAGGTACGATCAATGACTGAACCCGTTATACTTTTTGTGACGGCGTCACTAGAGGCTTTTATTTCTTCTAAACGTAAATCTTCGGGACGAAGTAGTACTTTAAGTGATTGTCCTTCAATAACATTCTTAGCGTAATATAGAACAGAGTCACAACCTTCTATCGTGGCAAGAATAGTCTTATCGTCTAATCTACGAACTACAATTGCATCAAATACATTGATTTCGCCTATAAAGCTGGCAACGAATAAGTTCTTCGGATCCTCGTAAATTTCTTTAGGAGTACCGTCCTGCTCAATATTGCCATTCTTCATAACAATAATACGATCCGACATCGAGAGCGCTTCTTCCTGATCGTGAGTAACGAAGATGAAAGTTATGCCCAACGTTCTCTGAAGTTGTTTTAATTCCACCTGCATTTCTTTACGCAGTTTATAATCAAGGGCTGATAGAGACTCATCGAGAAGCAATACTTTAGGCTTATTTACTACTGCTCGGGCAATCGCAATACGCTGTTGTTGACCGCCAGACAATTGATGCGGTTTGCGTTGAGCCAAAGACTCTAGACGAACCATCTTAAGTGCATCTATTACGCGAGTATCAATCTCACTCTGAGGCAGCTTCTGCATCCTCAGGCCAAAAGCAACATTTTCAAAGACCGTCATATGAGGGAAAAGGGCATAGCTCTGAAATACGGTATTAACATGACGCAACTCTGCTGGCACATCAGTTACTTCCGCTGAATCTAATGTGATAGTTCCTTGGTCGACAGCCTCAAACCCAGCAATGATCCTTAAAACTGTCGTTTTTCCACAGCCAGAAGGTCCAAGAATGGTTAAAAATTCCCCATTCTTAACATCTAAATTAAAACCATCAATGATAGTTTTACCGTCAAATTGTTTCGTTACGTTATGCAGGCTAACGACAGGCTGAGGTTGTTGTTCAGATGCAGTCAATGTCTGTATTTCTCCACTTGATTTAAATGACTAACCCTTTGGTTGCATAGAGCTTATAAGGTTAATTCTTAACATAAGAATATTTCGCGAATCATAATCATACCCAAGGATCATTTAAAGAAATTTATTGAGAATTTGCATAAAAAAATAATCTTTTTTTCTCTCGAAAGTATCATGGGGTCATGAGAATAACCTACATAAATGGGTCGAAACTTTTTCATTCATGTTTTGCAACAAGATGTCTAATTTCGGGTTTACGATAAATTCGCTATAATAGATCCTTTATTAGATTTGAGCCCAGCTGAAACGAGTGATGTGGCATTAGGATGTTATGAGTAACAACGACTTAGAAAAAGACTTTAATTTAGGTGGCAGTGTAGACCGCGCACTCAGTGGTGATTATAAGCTAAGCATTCATGAGATATTGAGTGAAGCATTCAAAGTAACGGTAAAACATTTTGTATCTTTCACCCCAGCAGTCGTTCTTTTGGTACTGTTGCAAGCTGCTATTTTTTATACCGCGCTAAAACTACAGGTGCCGGATTTAACCGTTTACCTGCAGGTTGTGAGCGATCCTAATTTGCTAACTCCAAATTTAGTTTGGTCATTTTATATTGCTAACTTTACCTATGAAGTAGTAAGTGCTCCTATATATGCGGGTGTTTGTTTGATGGCGATGAGTCACGCAGCAGGCCTTAAAACCGGAACCAGTTTCATTGGAAAAGGGCTGCAATTTACGATTTCAGTCATCTTATTTACTATGCTAAGTCTGATTCTTCAGGCCGTATCAAGTCAGCTGTTTTCTGTTCTTTCTATATACTTTTCTATCGCTTTAAGCCATTCCATTTTACTAATATGTGAGAAGAGAATGGGTATCTTTCAAGCTATGTGGGTATCTATAAGAGCAACAAACAAGAAGTTATTCCAATTGTTTGCTATCTACGCCGTTTGTGCCGCTTTATTCGTTATGGCATTTGCATTCTACGGAATTGGTCTGATTTTCGTATTACCGTTTTTCCTTCACGTGAAGGGAATTCTTTACCGCAATATGTTCGGCATTAAGCTGACTATAGTTTCCACTTCAAACGACAAATCAACAAAGGTATTTAATGCGTAAACATTGGCTTATTTATACTATTTGCTCAACAGTTTTAGTTGGGTGTAGCTTTATCCAATATATCAAAAGCATAAATGACACATCTGAAGATGTAGACCTAGTTGTAAAGGGAGATAAAGTAGGTCCAGCACCAGATTTCAAAGCAATAAAAAAAATAAGCGAACGGAAAAAGAAGTTTTTTTCCTATCTCATTCCGGGAATCGAGTATGAGAATAGCTTAATAGCTTTAGAAAGAGAGAGAATTATTGCTTTAAAAGGACAAGACTCTCTAAATAACGAGGACAAAGACACTCTAAAGAAGTTTGCTAAGCGGTATCGAGTCGATTGGCCAGAAGAGGGTGATATAACACCAGCCTGGTTTAATGGATTACTTGAAAAGGTAGACGTGTTGCCTATCCCACTTGTGCTCATACAGGCAGCGAATGAGTCTGCTTGGGGAACATCCCGATTTGCCAGAGACGGAAACAATTATTTCGGTCAATGGTGTTATACCGAAGGGTGTGGATTGGTTCCCTTGGCTAGAGGGGATGGAATGACTCACGAAGTAGCAAAGTTTTCATCGGTTCAACGTTCTATTCATTACTATTTTCTCAACGTCAATCGCAATGATGCGTACGAAGACCTACGTAAAATCAGAGCGACCCGCAGAGCCAATGGAAAAACTATGTTAACGGCTAAAGCCGCTTATGACCTTACCAATGGATTAGTCAATTATTCAGAGAAAGGTCAACGATACGTTGATATTATCCAAACGATGCTCGATCATAATAGCAAATACTGGAAACCACTAAATTAGTTCAACTATCCCAAAACCGATTTATCAGGCAAGGTAAATCGGTTTTAATCCCTCTGTTTAAACCTGACAGAAAAGCCCGTATAATCCTCGCCCTGCGGAAAACCTGACTGATGGCTGAACTCGAATCAGTAGTATGAGATAAAGTAATGAACCAAACAGATACGCGTAAAGAAACGTTAGAATTTAATAAGCTACATAAGCGCTTAAGAAGAAATGTTGGTAATGCGATTACCGACTTTAATATGATCGAAGAAAATGACTTGGTCATGGCTTGTATTAGTGGGGGTAAAGACTCATTTGCAATGCTGGATATTCTTCTTAATCTAAAAAAAGCAGCACCCATTAAATTCGATGTTGTTGCGGTGAATTTGGATCAGAAACAACCGGGTTTTCCTGAGCATATATTACCTGAGTACTTTGAGAGTCTTGATATACCATATTACATCGTTGATAAAGATACTTACTCTGTCGTTAAAGAAAAAGTACCCGAAGGAAAAACCACATGTGGTTTATGTTCCAGACTTCGACGTGGAACCCTGTATTCGTTCGCAGAGAAGATTGGAGCAACGAAAATAGCACTCGGTCACCATATGGATGATATTGTAGAAACGCTTTTCCTCAATATGTTTCATGGTTCACGTCTTAAAGCTATGCCACCAAAGCTAAGATCAGATGATGGTCGTAATGTGGTAATAAGACCTTTAACGTACTGCCGAGAAAAAGATCTCATCAAATATGCAGACCATAAGCAGTTTCCGATTATTCCGTGTAACCTGTGTGGTTCACAGGAAAATCTACAACGCCAGGCTATTAAATCAATGTTGATTGGTTGGGATAAAAAGACGCCAGGAAGAGTAGAAGCGATATTTAAGTCCATTCAAAATGTCAGTCCAAGTCAGTTAGCCGACAGAGCTCTTTTTGACTTTGAAAACCTACCATTAGATCGCGATGGTGAGCGAGACGAATATGCATTTAGTGAAGCAACCGTTTCTTCAACGAATATCGATGAGTCTTTATTCATCGATGTAACAAACGTTTAAGTCGTAGAAAATAGTGGTGTCGAAAATGACACCACTACAAGTCTGTTGTTAACTTGATTTATTATTTGGGTCCAGTGGACTAATATACCCATTGGGTTTTAGGGCTAATACATCACAAGTCAGCTTGTCTATTACGCTTTCAGCCGTATTACCAATAAATACGGCAGATAATCCTGTTCTTCCAGTGGTACCTATTATTACCATTGAAGCATGTAGGTCATTTGCAACACGAGGAATCACTTCCTCAGGTAATCCTTCTTCCACTGTCGTATTTTCATCATCAATGCCAAAGTTTTGTCTCAACATCTTCATTTGAGTCAGATAATGGCTACGAATCGCTTCAGAATATGAAAGAGCATCAAACTCCGGTACTTCAACGGCGATATTAGCAGGAGTATAGGGTGATGCACTTACGAGGTAAGGGGACGAATCGAATCGACGACAAATTTCGAGCAGCTGGTCGACGATTTTATTATTGAGCGCGTGGTGTGTTTCTTCCTCTGAACCGACATGAACCGATGCCAATATTTTACTATGTTGCGGCCATTCTGCATTTTTTACTAACAACACTGGACAAGGGCATTTTCGTAACAAGTGCCAATCCGTAGGCGTAAAAATAGCAGATTCAAGCGTATCGTGTTTTCGTGTTGCTTTTATTAAGATGTCGTATTCACCTGAAAAGACCTCCGAAATGATTGCCTCATAAGGTCTGTGGTGCCAAACGACTTTAATGTCAAAGTCGATCCCATCTAATAGATAAGATTGGGATATTTTTTCCAACCAAAGTTTCCGCTGATAAATTACACCGCCTCTCATCGCTTCTCGTTCGTCAGAAGAAAGCATAGACGTCATATCGTACGAAAAGTCATATATGGACATGAACAAAGTAATGCGACTTTTACTCTTGCTTTTTGCTGCAAGGTGCATCGCTCTGGCTAGTGCGGGTTGTTCATCACGGTTGATATCGGCTACGACTAAAATACTGTTGTATATGCTCATCCTGTACTCCGGATTTTCTAGGGTGACATTACAACTTTAGCTTAAATGAGAGGGGATTATGAGAAGTAGGGTAAACTTTGTGCAAAAAATATGATGTGGTACTAAATAAAGCACCACATCATCAAAATTCTTTTGGAATTATTCGGTTACGCCTGCTAGTTCCATTAATGCGTCGTGATCAAGTATGGTAATGTACTTACCTTTAACACTTAAAATTTCAGACTTTTGGAAGCGTCCGAGCAAACGACTAATGGTCTCAACAGTGAGGCCTAAGTAATTGCCAATATCTCCACGAGTCATTGTAAGACGGAACTCTCTTGGACTAAAACCACGTTGAGAGAAACGAGTCGACAAATTAAACAGGAAGGCCGCTAAGCGCTCTTCTGCATTCTTCTTAGAAAGCAGTAAAATCATTTCCTGATCGCCTTTAATTTCATTACTCATCAAACGCATGATCTGCTGACGAAGCTTTGGCATTTTACCCGATAGATCATCAAGTATTTCATAAGGTATTTCACATACCATTGATGTTTCTAAGGCTTGAGCGAAACTAGGGTGAGAATCACCGGTAATTGCATCAAAACCTACTAAATCACCAGCCAAGTGGAACGCAGTGATTTGCTCATCACCTTGCTCTGTAATCGTATAGCTTTTGATAGTTCCTGAACGAATAGCATACAAAGAACGTAAATCATCTCCAGCTTTAAAAAGCTCTTGTCCTTTTTGGATTGGCTTTTTACGTTCGATGATCTCATCAAGTTGATCAAGTTCAGATTCATTTAGGGTAAAAGGAATACACAGTTGGCTAATACTGCAATCCTGGCAGTGTATTGCACAACCCCCTGATTGGACACGTTTTCCGGCTGGCTTATCAGAAATCATAATAACCTTTCACTATATTGATATACATCAATATTTTACCATTCCTTAATAATAAAGCATAGTGAAAAAAACACGATGCTATTCAACTAGATAAATAGCTAATAGTTTTTGTTCTACAATTAGCTAAAATCTTCTCCCTGAATAAACAAAACAGAGCACAAGCGATCAAAAGCGCGTAGACTAGCGAAAATTTATATATGATGCGCGATTAATTGCCAAAAAGTTTGATCTACGTAACAAGAGAATATTATGCCAGCAGAAAAACTGACACCTCAAAAACTCATTCATATCTCAATCATCATGGTTATCTTGATCGTTGCATTTTTTTGGCGAACATACTCTCATTCCGATAACAACGATTACCAATGTGAGAAAAGAGCCCAATGCTCTGTTACGTTTCAGCAAACCAACATACAACTTGTCACTGAAAGTGGGGCAAGTTACATAACAATTGCTAAAAAGTCGCCTAAGACTAATCTATCTGTTGAATTTAATCCAACATTTATACTGATAAAATCCACAGATAAAGAAATGGTATATCATCGTGAAGAGCCGCTTGGAAACGTTGTTGCTGTGACTTTAAATGGAAAAACATTGCAACTAGAGTTACCAAAATCGCAAAAATAATACACAAGCGTGACCTGTAACATTCTCCCATTAACTTTTATCATGTATAAAACTGATTACTTATTGTTGCTAGCTATATAGTCCATGCATATCATTTCAAAAATTTCTCAACACTGTGATATAGAAAAAGCCATAGATGAGTTGGTGGAAGGTATTGATATCTCAGCACTATCAACATATGTGATTTACTTTACAGATAACTATTCATCTGAACAGATGTATTCATCTCTTTCTAAAAAAATTTCCAACATACCTTATATCGGTTGTACGTCTTGTGCCGGTGTTATGACCGACCAAGGTTACTTTGCGGCGCCCGCCATGGGATTACTAGCTATTTCAGACAGTGGCATTAGTTCATATGGAACCGGAAGCGCTGAATTTTCGAAGTTTGATTCTGTATGTGACGCTACCGATTTTGCAGTAAAACAAGCCCTTTGCTCAGCGAAGAGAGAAGGTGAGATCCCTAGCCTGATTATTCTTCATTCTACTCCGGGTAAGGAAGAGGAAATTATAGAGAGAATGGATAAAATGTTTGGAACTCTCGTGCCTATTATTGGCGGTAGTTCTGCAGATACTTCGCTGTCTGGGCAGTGGTCGGTTATTTCAGATAAAGCCGTTTCTAGTAATGGTATCGTCGTTTCCTTACTTTTCCCTTCAAGCGCTGTTTCTTCAGGTTTAAGCGCAGGTTACTCTCCAACTGAATTTGTCGGACGAATAACAAAATGCAATGGCAGAAGTATCTACGAGATAGATGGCGAGCCAGCGAAAGATATTTATAAAGAGTGGGTTGGTGATCATTCCGGGATTCAGATCGATGACGAGTTTAGTTTTGAGAATGTGACGAGCTATCCATTAGGGCGAATTGTTGGAGATTTGTACGATCAGCCATATTACAAGCTCACTCATCCCATACAGGTAAAAAATGATGGCGCATTGGAAGTCTTCGCTAACGTGTATGAAGGTGAAGAAATCACCTTAATGACTGGTCATAAAGAACAATTAATTACCCGTGCGTCTAGAGTGATTAAAGAAGCAAACGCTAAAAATTACGCGAGATCTTTACCTTTGGGAGCGATTATGATTTTCTGTGCGGGCGCAATGCTGAGATTAGGTGATGATATCAACCGGGTTCATGAAAACGTAATACAGCAATTACCCGGTAAATCGTTTATTTGTCCGTTCACATATGGAGAGCAAGGACGATTTACTGGTGGTCAAAACGCCCACGGCAACTTGATGATATCAGCCGTTATTTTTTATAAATCCGAGTAATATTATGCAATTAGATGGTTTTGAAGCCTTAACAGAAACTTTACTTGAGTTGAAACAGAGTAAAGAAAGAGAAGCACGGTTAGCCGAAGAAAATCGTGTCATTCTCGCTTCGCTATCATCTTTGAGTACTGCTGAAAACAAATATCAGATCTTTGATGAACTCAATCGAGTGATAGCTAAATATATCCCTTTCGATGACTTCGTGGTTATCTCGAAAGGTAAAAACAATACTGACTATGAGACGTTTTTGTCGTCGAATAACCTTTTCGTAGGCAAAAAATGGAATCACGGCGATAAGTTTGTCCGTGTTTTGCAGGGAGAGTCTATTCTTCTCTATGAAACCTCCTCATTAGAAGAATTCTGTCGCCTTAGTCCATGCTTGAAGCAGCTTATCAATACCGTTTTAATTACTGGCATCAAAGGGCAGGTAAGTGATCTCATTCTTTTAATGATTGGTCATCATTCCGGAAAGTTTAGTGTTGATACAAAACAAACGCTCTCTCGATTCAGACCGCTACTTGAGCGTGCAATCATAGATATTGAGTTAAAAGAAGAACTTCAACGCTTAGTAGAAGTAAGAACTCACGAGCTGCAGGAAGCAAGATTGGCAGCCGAAAAGGCAAGCCATGCTAAATCTGAGTTCCTTGCTATGATGAGTCATGAGATACGTACGCCATTAAGTGCAGTTCTTGGAATTGTTGATGTTATGCGAGAAAACTCATCTCCGGAACAACAATTATTATTGGAAAAGATGGAAGGATCCGCTGAACTGCTACACGCAATTATTAGTGACATACTTGATCTGAGTAAAATCGAATCCGGCCATTTTCAACTCAATCGTGAATGGACTCAACTTAATGCTAAATTGACCCATGCTTTTGACTATTATCGAGTAATGGCCGAAACAAAAGGAATCGATTTTTTCCAAAGTATCAATGTCTATGAAAATCACTCCTTCTACGTTGATTCTGTCCGAGTCGTACAGATTATCTCCAATCTGGTCGGAAATGCGGTGAAGTTTACAGAAAAGGGATCCGTTAACCTTTTAATTCAAGCTTCACTAGACCAACTCACTGTCAGAGTGAAGGACACAGGTATCGGTATTGATAAGGACCGAATAGATAGACTCTATAGTCCATTTTTTCAGGTTGAAAATGGGAATAAACGACAGTTTGGTGGAACAGGCCTTGGATTAACTATTACTAAACGACTTGTTGATTTAATGCATGGCAAGATATCGCTCACGTCGAATCCTGGTGTGGGAACAGAATTTGAGCTAACAATCCCGCTAGTCAGCCGAAGAAAAAAGCCGACAGTGGAAGGCGAATTATCGGATAAAATAACGAGCCAAAAACAGAATCAACCAAGAATTTTAGTTGTGGAAGACACTCCAACGAACCAGATGGTAATAAAACTATTATTAAATCAATTGGGTCTGAGCGTTGAGATAGCAAACAATGGAGTTGACGCTCTGGAAATACTCGACCATCAAGTATTTGATCTTGTTTTCATGGATATTTCTATGCCATTAATGGACGGATTCGAGGCAACCAAACAGATTCGAGAGCGAGGTATGACCATACCCATTATTGCATTAACAGCCCATTCCATAACAAACGAAAAGTCGCGCTACCTTAATTCAGGTTTCAACGATGTAGTCATGAAGCCAGCAAGGAAAAAACAGTTATTTAATGTTCTGAGTGAATATCTTGATTTGTAGATGGGCGCTAAGGCCCATCTATATCTCAAAGAGGAAGCTATCTTTTACTACGACGTATCCGCTTAATAAAAATAATCAGAATGAGTAGGACGATCACAATACCAACAATAGTTAACGCTTTTGCGTTTTTAACTAAGAATGGTACATCTTGAATACCTGATGATATTTTCTCGACATCAGCGCCAGTAAGATTGGCACTTCCTCGACCGAAACTTTGAGTAACATAATTCGCAACTGAGGCTATCTGGTCCGAGGTAAGCCAACTATGAATAACTTGCTGATGCTCACCAAAGGCCGGCATGACTGCTTTACCATCCGCTCCCTCACGATGTATCCCGTTAACTATCGCCATAACGAGGTTAGTTGGGTCCGATCCCCCAACAGCGGTATTATTCGTTAACGAAGGGATGAATTGATCGTCAGATCCGTTTCCACTTTGCCCATGACAAGCAGCACAGTTGGTATTGTATAAAACCGCTCCATCTGTTGAGCTTGTGTCTGAATAGTCAGGTGAATTACTTGCAACATTTCCAGGTTCATAGCTAGTCCAGTCAATTGCTTTCGCCTTATCATTAGACCAAGCAGGTTGTGATACATCGCCGTCTTTAATTGGAGGGACTTTTTTCAAGTAACTAACAATTGCAGAAATATCATCATCTGTCATGAAACGAAAACTGTGTTGTACCGCATCAGCCATTGGACCGCCAGCCTGAGCTTTACCGACTGCATGGCCATTTTTGAGGTAGGACTCCAATTCTTTATTAGACCATCCACCGATACCACTAATCGGATCAGATGTAATATTGGGAGCTACCCAACCATCAATAGGTGCACCGCTAAGAAAACGACTCTTGTCTTCAGCCATTAATTGATTTCGTGGCGTATGACAAGTCGAACAGTGAGCCAATCCTTGAACAAGATATTTCCCTCTGTTTTCCGGAGAGCTTAGAGTAGGGTCTGGCTGGAACTGTTCGCCGCTAGCAAACATTGCATTCCATCCCCACATTAAGCCTGGTAAGTCAAAAGGAAAAGACAGCTCTGTTTTGTCTGCCGGCGCTTCATCAATAGCAGGGATCGTTTTAAAGTATGCATACAACGCTTTCATATCAGCATCCGTAATAGCGGAATATGACGTATAAGGCATTGCTGGGTAGAGCTGTGAGCCGTCAGGTCGAACCCCATGTCTCACTGCGTTGGCAAACTGTTCTTCCGTCCAACGTCCAATACCAAATTTTTTGGAGGAAGTAATATTACTCGAAATGATATTGCCCATCGGCATTTCAAACTTGTATCCGCCAGCGTAAGGCTTTTGCTCATTACTTGTGTGGCAAGCCGTACAGTCACCCGCAGTTGCGAGGTAGCGGCCATATTCAATTAAGGATGAGTTATCATCGGCAATACTAGATTGCGACATCATAACGGAAAACAGTGCCGATAAAATCAATGTAGACTTTTTCATGACTAAACCTCTCTTGCTATGATGTCAGCAACACGAATTGACAATGCAATCGCCGTCAGAGTCGGATTAATCACACCGGCAGCGGGTATCACACCAACAGACGCGACAAAGAGATTATCGTGGTCAAAACTACGACATTCATAATTTACTACAGAGTCTTTAGCATCATGCCCCATAATCATCGTTCCCATTAGATGATCATGATTTTCAAAATCGGAGTTTATATCAATGATTTCTCCGTTCATGAGTTTCGCAATATCTTTATATTGCTCAATTGCGTGCTGGCCACCTTTTTTGACGTAGTCATCCACATCAAAATTAACACGAATGCCAGGAAGACCAAGGCTATCCTTCCAGTTAGGGTTCGGTTCGACTCGATTTGCAGGGTTAGGTAATGGCTCAAAAAAACTATACATGTATAGCCAACGAGATGACCAGTCCATTATTCTGTCGTCAAGTTCTTTGCCCATTAAGCCACTTTCAATGGCCCGGCGTGCAATATCGATTTGTGGGTTATTAATAGCGAACTCGTGTTTGTTGGCTGAATATTCGGCACGCGAGGGACCATCACGCCAAGTCATAATAGCAGCCTGCTGTACAGGACCTCGACCAGACCAAACGGCTTGATCTGCTAAAAATGTAAAACTCAAACCCACATGATCCATTAAGTTTCTTCCGACCATATCGGACGAGTTACCAACATCATTCATGATCATTAGTTTTGCAGTCTCGAAACTATGAGCAGCTAACACAAAATATTTTGCTGTTAGCGTATGTTCTGTACCATCAGGTTTTAAATAACTAATAGATTCAATTTTATTACCAGCACCTTTAGTAATTTTATGTACAACAGCTTCGCTGATAAGCTTCGCGCCATTCCGAACAGCCTTATCTGCGTGAATGGAACCATTGTAAAGAGAGCCTATCGGGCAAACTTGATCACAATTATTATTTCCCTGACATGCGGGTCTACCATCGTATGGCTTATGTGTACGGACAGTCGGTTCGTGAATAACAGCATGTCCCGCGGGCGTGAGTCTTTCTTTCATCAGTGATGTACTGAACACGTCTACTTCTGATGAAACAGGGTAGTGCTTGGAGCGAGGAGGGTAGGACATTCCTGGATTTTGGCCTGATTGATCTTCTGTATCAGAACCAGCAACACCAATGGCATATTCAGCGCGAACGTAGTATGGCTCGATATCATCATAACTAATTGGCCAGTCACGACCAACGCCATACAAAGAATTCAATTTAAAGTCGTTAGGTATATAGCGCCAAGTTGCGCCTCCCCAGTGCCAAGTTGTCCCGCCCACTAGTTTTAACATCCCAGGCATTTCATTGAAGCTACCCGTATTGTGTAAATACCCTGGTTGATAACTCGTTGGTGCCCATGGATTATTGGGGTACGGGTCATTATGGTCGTAATGGCGGCCAGAGTTACGAAAGTTTTCTACAATTTTCCACCGTGGGACATTCGGGCCAGCTTCTAACAAAATGACCGATTTCCCTTTTAAGGCAAGTTCATTTGCTACATTCGATCCACACGCGCCCGAACCGACGACAATTACGTCGGCATCATATTGTTTTGCCAAAATAATTTCCTTTTCAATTAATTAATAAGATTAACGCTACGCTGATGATTTTTTATTGGGCAAATGAGCCCAGTACCCCGTTTTCAGTCGCGAGTAACTGGGTATCGGCGTGAAATCTTTCGTTAATTGATAGGTAAGCGCCTGCGTATAAGTGACAAACTCAACATTGTCTTCTGAAGAATGTGCTTTAGGCTGTCCAGCGTAGCCTAAATACAACGCTGAAATTACTTCTTGAGCGGTATTCTTAAGCTCGCCAGTAAATTGAGGGTGATCTTTCAACTCATTAACACTGCTAAATTGGTTACTCGCCAAAAAGTTATTGAGAGTGATAAATCGTTGAGGAAACTGAGAATCAACTTTCGTTAGTGCTTGATAAGCGCGATTAGCTAAAGCTAAACCTATGTCTTTATCAGTTAAAAATGAGGTTATCTTCTGTATGTCTTCCGCAGCTAAATTAGCTTCAGCGGCGAAAGAAAATGATGGGAAAGCCAGCATAACATAACCACCGACAACGGTGGATATAGCGTTAGATAAAAATTTACGCCGGCTAATTGCATTACCCGAGAGAGATTCACTCTTAGGCTCGCGAGTGTGTATAACATTTTTCAAAATGCTACCTCCAGTGACTTTACTATTAACGTGTAGTTACTGATCTTTTGTATAGTTTTTATAAAAGAAACGTAGCTAGACTTGCGCGAACGCTATGAGTTCAAGACATCAATTAAGGTGAGAGGAACTGAAGTAAACGTCGCGTAAAACGTGACTAGTTTGATTAAGATCAAAGATACGATATCACTATAGTTTCATATATGGAAATATTTGGTTACAAATTAGTAGAAAATTTAAAATAAATTTTAAAAAATGTTATACGTATTTGATTTTAGTGGGTAAACCAATAATTCTAATAATTAAGTGTACTGAGATAGATAGTAATTTCTTATTGTTTTGAGTGGTGTATCTATCAATCAGAGTTGATCACTGAGTAACGCTTGTTTCAGGTTTAACTCCCCAGCACACAGTTATGAGCGAGCAGTCTACGTAGATACCTGGAATAGGAGAGGATACTGATAGGATAAGCTAGCTTGTCTTTTTTGTAGTACAACATTCAGTTAGTAATAAATAGGATCTAAAGAATTTAAGTTCGTGGTAACCAACGTTTAACTTGTTAACTAGTGTTATTTATGAGCTGAGACGCAATTTTTCTATTAGATCCTGATGATTCAATCTCGTAAACGTAAGAAGGTCGACATTATTGAGCCGCGATAACAGACATTTCAACTAAAAGAACATCGCGAGCCATTCTAGCTTCGACGCACGCACGCGCAGGCTTTTCACTATTAGCGATCCAAGCATCCCATACTTCATTCATAGCAGCGAAATCTTTCATATCGCGAATATAAATAGTAACAGATAGTATCTTATCTCTGTTTGAACCAGCTTTTTCTAATAAGGCATCGATTTTATCTAAACAGCGCTGGGTTTGCTCAGCTATGTCCCACGCAGCATCGCCAGCAGTCTGACCACACAAATAGATTGTACCATTATGCTTCACAATACGGCTCATACGATCGGTCGACTCAATTCTTTCAATTGTCATTGTTTTTCCTTTGGACTGAACTTTTTGTAATCGTTTGGAAAACTGATTACACCATTAATTGGTAATAGTCAGCTTCCAATACGCAAAATAGTACCATACATAAGACCAGTTCAACCTTAATGATGTTATGAATTAGATACACTAGTAACGACTAAGATACTGCATAAAGCAATTAACGTAATAAACAGTAAATGATCGTAAGATAATTTACTGTTTATTATAGATTTTATGGTAAATACAGTTATGTTTAATAGATCGAGGGAAGAGAGACATAGATAGAAACAATAGGCGGCCAACATTGGTGTTCGTAGAAACATTATTTAACATAATATACATAATGCGCACTTAAAGACAGGTCATATTATCGCTGTAATCGAATGTGTATTACGTTGTTCAAATAATCTATTTGTACGATTGTCTATCCGATTTATTAACCGCCCACAATGTACTATCCACTTTAAGAATGAATTTCACCGCCTATCCTTAGCCTTTCTTTAGCCTTTCTTTCTTTTCGTCGCGTGAGTCGGATTATATGACGCAAACGGAAAAACATTGCGGATTCGTTGTCTGACGTTTTTGGGAACCTGATTTGAAAAAATTAATTTTATACCAGAACGGTTTCGGTATGCTTTGATGTGACCGTCGAACGGTGATTTGGAAATGATTTCTTGTAAGTTGTGCTGGAAACTTGGTGAGAGATGGCCGGATACTTTTACAATGCTGTCCTGTTTAATATGAATCTTCAATATCGGTCGGTCTATGAGCGTTAGCCAAAACACAACCGCAATTACGGCAATAAATAATACTGTAGTCATCGTTTTCTTCTCAGCTTATTCCGATAATAATTTACTCAAATCTTCTTTCAATGAAGACATTTTCTTGTTTGCTTTCTCGCTCTTAGACGCTTCTGACAATAAGTATTCTATTGCCTCAGACAATGTACAGCCTAAATCGTTAGCGCGAACCGATAATTTTTCCCAGACTCTATAGTCTAAATCAATTGATTTCTTACGTGTGTGAACTTGCTCAGCATTAAAGTGACGTTTTCGCTTTGCTCGGATCGCTTGCTTAAGCTTATTATCGAGATCTTCAGCCATATGAACGTCTATCCAAGCCGGCACTTTTGTTGGCTCATGCTCTAAGCTCTGCAGTTCTTGAACAGCGGCTTTTGCTTCGCTGCTGTCGACATGGCGCGTTATTTCGATACCATCTTTCCAACGGTTAACGAGGTATTGCCATTTCCAACCACATTCTAAATTTTCAAGTTGTTGATATTTCATTATCGGCTTTTAATCACGTGACCAAGTTTATGGTGACAGCGTAACCCCAATCATTCGTAAGTTCAATTTTTATTATACAAAAATTGACTCTAGTCTTATCTATTCGACTCTTCTATGCCCTGCTTCACTTTTTCTATATAATCCCTTCCAAAATCATCGTAGTAAGATTCAAATGACAAAAGAAATTTGGCAAAAAGTAACGCCACAGCTAGAAAAATATAGTGCCAATTTATCTCAATACAATGAGATAAAGCCTGCCGGCTTCTTTAGCTGCCAATCGAGAACAAACCTAGCACTAGAACAGTTTGTTAAGGTTAAAGGTGTTTGCAGAATTCTACTTTTAAATAGTTTTGATAACCCGTTGTATCGCGAGCTTCTTAGTGAGCGACTGTCAGAGTTAGTCGCTAACGAAGAAATTCCTGTGGTTATGAGTGAAACGTTAAGCTCTTACGATATGTTTCCCATACTTCAGGCAGAAAAAGGCTACATTATAAATGAGATGCCAGGGCTATTGGATCACGCTAACGGCGGCTACCTGATTGTATCGGCAAACTGGATTCTAGCTAACGCGAAAGATTGGCCTGAATTAAAAGCTGCTGTTATGGGGTACTCGATTAATGGTCGCAATTGTGATCCACGTTCTCCTATCCATGCTCAATGGACCAAGCAATATGACGTTAAGCTCATTATCACCGGTGAAAGAGAACAATTAGCCAATTTAGATTTTCTCGATGCAGATTTACGTGACGGTGTAGCGTTTTATAGTGAAATTGAACAAGATTTCGCGCTAACGACCACATCCATTAACAGCTATCTATCGTACATTAAATGGATTTGTAAGCGGTACTCGCTGCCTGAGCTCACCAATTCGGCTCTTGAAATTTTATTAACGACGGGGACTCGTCAAACAGAAGACCAAAACTACGTTCCGACCTCCCTACTATGGCTTCGAGCGATTCTAGAAGAAGCGTCGATTGGCACTGATGAGAAAATCGATGAAGGTGACATTCATCGAGCCATACAAAATAAATATTACCGAGAAAGTTATCTCCCAGAGAGAGCCGCAAACGATATTCTGGAAGGCCAGGTTCTTATCGAAACGAGAGGCGAACATGTTGGGCAAGTTAATGGTTTAACGGTTATCGATATCGCTGGTCATCCTATGTCATACGGAGAGCCTGCTCGAATTTCTTGTGTCGTTCATTTCGGTGATGGTGATATTAGTGATGTGGAACGTAAAGCTGACTTGGGCGGCAGTCTTCATGCGAAAGGTATGATGATTATGCAAGCTTTCGTGAGTAGTGCGCTCAAACTCGACTCCCCACTTCCCTATTCTGCTTCTATTGTCTTTGAGCAATCATACAGTGAAGTGGACGGAGACAGTGCGTCTCTTGCCGAAGTGTGCTCTCTACTCAGTGCATTATCGGAAGTACCTATTGACCAGCAAATAGCTGTTACAGGTGCAGTCGACCAATTTGGCCGAGTACAAGCTGTCGGCGGATTGAATGAAAAAATTGAAGGATTTTTCCGAGTATGTAAGCACCAGGGTTTCACAGGAAAACAAGGTGTCATACTTCCAGAAACCAATCTGATTAACCTTTCTCTAAATACTGATGTAATAGAAAGCCTAAAGAAAGGCGAATTTCACCTTTGGCCTGTTACAAACGTCGATCAAGCGGTACCGATCATACTCAAACGAGCATTTCGTACATCAGATAAAGAACAGACTACACTAAGTATTGTTGACGAAATTAATAAACGAATCGACAAATTAGACGAACTTTCAGAACCAAGTTCTCTTTGGCAACGAATTAAAAATTACTTTTGTCACTGATCGGACTTGTTTAGCGTACACGTGTTCACTAACATGCTCGCTATTACAAATTGGAGTTATTAAATAATGCAAAACAAACGTGAATCTTATAATCGTGAAGATCTTCTAGCCTCTAGCCGCGGCGAGTTATTTGGACCAGGCTATCCTCAACTACCAGCGCCAAACATGTTGATGATGGATAGAGTCACTAAAATGTCTGAAGATGAAGGCGATTTTGGTAAAGGTTTGATTTTGGCCGAATTAGATATCACTCCTGATTTATGGTTTTTCGACTGCCACTTCCCTGGTGACCCAGTAATGCCTGGCTGTCTTGGCCTAGATGCGATGTGGCAATTAGTTGGCTTTTTCCTTGGCTGGGTCGGAGGTAAAGGTAAAGGTCGTGCTTTGGGTGTTGGCGAAGTGAAATTCACTGGACAAATCCTACCAACAGCTAAGAAAGTGACTTATGAAATTCACATGAAGCGAGTTGTTAACCGTAAATTGGTTATGGGTCTTGCTGACGGCCATGTATTTGTAGATGGTAAAGAAATCTACGTAGCAAAAGATCTTAAGGTTGGCCTGTTCCAAGACACGTCAGCGTTTTAATCGAGATTTCTAATATAGCGGTGTTTTCACCGTTATATTTTTGCTTAGATATTTAGTTATAGTGCACTAAGAGCAAATTAAAAAGCCCCATTTCTATGGGGCTATCCTTTTCATTTTCGTATGTGGAGAGTTAAGCGCAGCTATTTATTTGTAGAGACCCATATTTTTGTCTTCTCTAGCATCTCGCCAGCCTCCCATCCAATAGGACCGAGCATCCATTTGCTGATATGGACACTCATCGCTTGAACGACCATTCAAGCCAGCTTTGTATCCCTGAGACTGAGCTCTTTCCAGGCGATCACGCTTTTGTCTCTTCATAATTAAGTCCTCATACATTGGTGATTCATTTCAACTATGACAGTTGTGTGGCTTTTTTATGACCACAAGAATAAGAATCGCTCATTAAAGCATCAGACTCAAGCACGAATTTAGGGTGTGTCACGTTATGTGACACGTCCCCACTATTTACAAAAATTCACTTTTTACGACGGAACCAAGCTAAACCGAAGAGTGAAAATACACCCAAAATACCAAAGCTACCGCCACCAGAGCGTGAGACCGATGAGGTTTCATATCCACGTTCTGAAATATCTGACGATGTTGCTCCTGAGATCGGAATCAATTTAACCGCAACTGTTTTCTCAGTTCCGCTACATGTCGCATCGTGAGTTGTCGCGCTGTAACCACCACTACATTTTATCGCAGTAGCGGCGATAACGCCGGCATCGTTAATATCATTACCGCTCAGGATTCTATACGCGTTATTAGAAGAGCTATAGCTACCGCCGTTCGTTAGGTCATCCAATAGCCATGCTTGGCTTCCAAATCGGCTAGAGTTAGTAGAATCATTATATGGGTAGATAAAACCACGTTTACGACGAGGTTTACCATCGACTTCACGTGCCGTTTCAGTGTCTATCTGTCCGACGATATCATTATCATCGTTGATAGCATTAACATGACCGCCAGCTCCGTTGAAACCAATATTACCTGTTCCCTGCGAGAAGAATGTTGCTGATGGACTAGATGCAGTTAAATCTGTAACAAAAAGTTTATTTGCGTAAGCACCATTTAGTGCATGACCATTATCTAATTTTGCTTCACCAACAGCGATTTTATTTGCATTGATTGCAGTAAGGCGGGTATTAGAATAACTGCTACTTGAACTGGTCACTTCAGCACCCGAAATCAAAGATGTCGAATCTAATTCCCAATCACTACTATCACTGATGTCAATTTTAAATAGAGTGGCACTCATATAGTTATAGTTGCCATAGCTATTATAACCAACGGCATAAATCATATTCTCACTAGTGTCAACGTAAAAGTCTCTGATACTCCCCTGAGCATAACGACTGTTTCTCGTTGAATCAGTACCAGTACCAGTACTAGTCCAGCCTATGGTAAAAGGTGTAGAAGACGAGTTCTCCCACAATGCAGCTTGGGACGTATAGTAACTCGAATAACTCGTAGTGATACTTCCCGCTTTTACGCCAGAGGATGGATCGTCTTTCCAAATTCTCACTTTTGTTTCACCACTCACGGTAGCCGTTGGTGTAATCGCTGAACGATCTACGCTTCCATCACCCGTAGTTAATGAGAAACCAACAGCATCACCGGAAGAGTCACTGCTTGTTACCACACTGTTTGTACCGGTAGATGCCGATGTAGAAGCAACCGCAAACGATGACGTTGTTGCGCCGCTATCTTGAGTAAACGCATAAGAAGTCAGTTCACCGCTATCCTCGCGCTCCTTCTCATTCCAACGGGCTTCACCCCAGCTGTCACAAGTATTGTAGCCAATATATGTCGAACAAAAGCTCTGAAACTCTGATTCGCTATCGATATAAGAGAACTCATTATCTAAACCGAATGGAACTTCTTCTTTTAGGTCATATCCATCGATCGGCTGTCCTGCCATGGTTTTCTGATAACGTGTTTCACCAGACAGCGGGTAATCAGATGCCGAACAACTCGTAGAAAAGCAACTTGTGCTTCCCGTTTCTGGCTCTACAGCAATACCAAACGAGCTTTTGTATTCACTTCCATAGGTAATACCACTTGGAGGAGTCACCTCTACTACGCGGTAAAGTGCTGCACTAGCCTGAAAAGACGCCAGAATGGAAAAAGCTAACGTCGTCAATTTAATCGGATGTCTAGTCATTATTAATTATTCACTGTCCTGTTGTAATGCTTCTAATTCTTCCCAGCGCTCGAATGCAGCTTCTAGGTCAGCCTCAGCCTGGGATAAATCATCTAAAATGGGTTGTGTGATATCCACACTCTGCGAGAAAAAGCTCGCGTCATTTACCACAACCTGAAGCTCTTCAACTTTCGCTTCAAGCTGCTCTAATTTAGCTGGAAGATCTTCCAACTCTTTTTGCAATTTGTAAGAAAGTTTTTTCGCTGCTTTCACTTTCTTCGGCTGAACCACTGTTGGAGCAACATTATTGACGGGTTTTGATACTGGCCTTTGGCTTTCACGTACCGCTTTTGCTTGCATACGCTGCTGCTGAGCATCGTGATAACCACCAACAAACTCTTCAATGTGTCCGTTGCCTTCAAAAATCCAACTTGTCATTACCGTATTATCAACAAATTGACGATCGTGACTCACTAAAAGTAATGTGCCCTGATAATTGGCAAGCAAATCTTCTAAAAGTTCCAATGTTTCAATATCAAGATCGTTAGTTGGTTCATCAAGCACCAACAAATTGTTTGGTTTGAGAAAAATTCTCGCTAATAGTAAACGGTTTTTTTCTCCACCAGATAACGCTTTGACCGGCGTACGAGCACGCTTAGGCGCAAACAGGAAGTCTTGAAGGTAACTTAAGGCGTGACGTTGTCTGCCTTGAACCATGACTTCTTGCTTACCATCCGCTAAGTTATCAATCACAGACTTTTCGGGGTCTAATATCTCTCGATATTGGTCAAAATATGCAACTTCAAGCTTGGTACCGCAATGTAGCTTTCCAGATGTCGGCTGCAATTCACCCAGCATCAATTTTAGAAGCGTACTCTTACCACAACCGTTAGGACCAATTAACGCAATTCGATCACCGCGTTGGATAGTAAAGCTAAAATCGCTAATGATCGACCTTCCATCTATCTCATAATTGATACTTTCAGCTTCAAAGACGATTTTTCCTGAGCGAACGGCATCATCAACTTGAATAACGGCCTTACCTTGAACTTCTCGGCGCTCACCTCGTTCTTCCCTGAGTTTCTTGAGCGCACGTACTCTTCCCTCGTTGCGAGTTCGGCGCGCTTTAATGCCCTGACGGATCCACACTTCTTCTTGTGCTAATTTTTTGTCAAATTCTGCATTCTGCAGTTCTTCTACACGAATAAGTTCTTCTTTGCCCGTCAGATAACCTTCATAGTCACCAGGGAAAGACGATAGCTTACCTCTGTCGAGGTCCACAATACGTGTAGCCATGGACTTGATGAATGCTCGGTCATGAGAAATAAAGATAATAGAGCCTTTAAAATCTTTTAGGAACGACTCTAGCCATTCAATTGTCGTTACATCAAGGTGGTTGGTAGGCTCATCGAGTAACAAGACATCCGGATCACAAACCAATGCTCTCGCCAATGCCGCTTTTCGTTGCCATCCTCCAGAAAGATCCGTTAGTAACGTCTCACCATTAAGATTCAACGAAGACATTACGTTGGCAATTCTATCTTCAAATCGCCATGCGCCTGCATGATCTAACTGCTCTTGGATTTTCGCTAGCTGGTTGATATGTGCTTCTGATGGGTCCTTTTCAACTTTTATGAGCTGTTCTTGATACCTTTTCAGTAAGTCACCAGCTTCAGCTAGTCCTTCTGCAACATAATCAAATACTGTGCCTGACTCGTTTCTCGGTGGATCTTGTTCCAAACGAGACACTGTCACGTCCTGCGTAACAATCATCTTACCATCGTCTAGCAAGACTTCTCCTGCGAGTATTTTCATTAAAGTTGACTTACCCGCACCATTACGCCCTACCAAACAGACTCTTTCATTATCTTCTAGAGTAAAATCGGCATTATCGAGTAGTGGGTGATCACCAAAAGCTAAAAGTCCATTATGAATATTAATTAAAGCCATATACCAATAACCATTCGTTTATATGAAGCAAGGGGCCATACTTATGGCCCCTTGACGATCAAATTATATTGTTACTATTTGCGATTAACTAACCAGCAATTGTGAATTTGTTTATTACGCGCAAAATCAAGCGGCAATGTTTTGGATGAGATATTTTGCGCTTCCAATCCAAGCGCCTCTAGCCCTTTTTCATCCATCTTGAAGTGACGCTTATTGTTAGAAAAAACAATAACACCATTTGGAGCTAAAAGTCTTTCTAAGTGCTTGAATACATCCACATGATCTCGCTGGACATCAAACGTTTTGTCCATACGCTTTGAATTTGAAAATGTCGGCGGATCAATAAATATCAGATCAAACTGATCATTTGAACTTTCGAGCCACTGTAAACAATCAGCTTGAATAAATGTATGTTCAGAGCCAGACATTCCGTTCAACTGCATATTTTGCTTGGCCCAATCAAGATACGTTTTAGACATATCCACAGTTGTCGTCTTCGATGCCCCACCTAAAGCCGCATGAACGGTTGCGGAGCCAGTATAAGAAAACAGATTGAGGAACGTTTTACCACGAGACATTTGCCCTAACATACGTCTAGTTAGTTTGTGGTCGAGAAACAAACCTGTATCAAGATAATCCTGCAGATTGACGATTAAATCAGCACCATACTCATGTACAGTAAATTGCTCGGCTTGTTTGGCTAGCTTTTGATACTGAGATTTTCCCTTTTGCTTCTCGCGGACTTTTAGTATGACGTTATTAGAATCCACATCCAGAGTAAGCATAATGGCACGTAACATGTCTGTTAAACGTCGTTTGGCTTTCTCTGGTTCAATATTCTTAGGTGCCGCGTACTCTTGTACAACAACGAACTCACCATAAATGTCAATTGCTGCATTGTAGTCAGGAAGGTCCGCATCATAAACACGATAACAGTCTAATTTTTCCTTTCGAGCCCATTTAGACAATTTGACAAAGTTCTTTTTCAGACGATTTGTGAAATCCGGTGCGACCACAACTTCATTCGATGATGTTTCTGAACCACCTGAATCCGTTGAGACCTCAGTGCTACGCTCACGATCAGAAATAGAATAAAGTTTAAAGTGACACTGTAATGCACCATTACTGACTTTAAAGTGTTTATCCGCCCTCATGCGCAAACAACTTAACAAATCATCATTACTTGAGAGTAAAGCGACTTTGCTACCAGGGAAAGCGTGCTTAAGTTGACCACCAAAAGCTGAGTAAAGCGCTATGAGTGCTGGCTCTGTCCCTAAACGCTCACCATATGGTGGATTAGAAAGTATGAAGGCCTGCTCAATACCTGAGGGACGCTGTAACTTTGCAGCATCACCCACAGCAAATTCGATTGCTGAATCAACACCAGCTCTGCGCGCATTAGCCTTAGCAACTTCGATAACTCTTGGATCGAGGTCATAACCAAAAAATTTTGTTTCGAGCTGTTTTAAACCACGCTTACCAGTCACAGAAGCTTCTGCTTTGATTTCGTTCCAGCTATCACGGTCAAAGTCTAAAAGCGATTCAAAACCCCACTTCACTCGATGAATACCAGGCGCCATATTTGCAGCTTTAAGACACGCCTCGATTAAGAGCGTGCCAGAGCCACACATTGGGTCGATTAGAGCTTCATCGGTCCACCCGGAGCGTCTTACTAATGCAGCAGCTAACGTTTCTCTTAGCGGTGCACCACCAGACTCACGTCGATAACCACGAATATGCAGGCCACCACCAACAAAATCAACGCCAAGAAGAGCCTGTTCTTTATGCAAACGAACGTGCAGCCTAAGATCCGGACGATCTTTATCGATCATCGGCCTTGGTAAGTTGCGCTTAGTAAAATGGTCTACTACCGCGTCTTTTACTTTCATTGCGCCATATTGGCTATTTCGAATAGATCGGTTAGTACCGTTGAAATCAACCACAAATCGCTTAGTTGCGTGGAATATTGATGACCAACTAACGGACGTAGAGCTCAGATAGAGATCCATATCATCGTTACAAGTAAACTCAGATAGAACAAGTACAAATCGAGAAGCAATTCTGCTCCATAAACAACAACGATATGCTAAAGCAAGATCAGCATTAAATCTGACGCCTGCTTGTACAGGTTTTGGATCAATGACTCCTATCTCAGCAAGCTCTTCTGCTAAGAGATTTTCAAGACCATTAGAGGTTATTGCTAAATATTGACGCATAGTAATTTTCTAGAATTCAAAACGGCCAATAGTATAACTGAGACACGTTCATTAAGCTAAAAATTCTCTAGTTTCCCTTGTCCGTTTATCCATTCCGACAAACAACACTAATTTATACCCAAACCCTACTATCAATTAAATTGATAACATAAAAATAAGGAATTACAGGTTAGTGAGTATTTATTCACACCAATAATTGGTCTATACCAGAACCCATTTTTAGCCGTAATTTACTTTCATTTTTTGGCTAATAGAGGAATTTTTATCGCATCATGAGCTGATATTGGATGAAATTGTTGGAGAAAAATATGTAGGATTTTTAAACTAATTGAGCCCATCTCATTCCTGAGAGAGCTATTTTCACGAAAAGTAGCGTTATTTGAGGCAAAAAAAATCGGCCATAAGACCGATTCAACATTAATGGAACATAAAAACTAGTCCGCCATAGAGGTGGCTAGCTAACCATCGACAACATCTCAGTTTGGAAACTAATATTGGGTAACGCCATGCGATCGTGCATTACCTTTATAACATCTGAAAAATTGAGTGCCTTCGAAGCACTCAAATCAAACCCATCCTGTTCAACGCAAATACACAGACTGGATGAATCCCCAGCCTCTATCACAACAAAATGACCATCATTCATACCATTTCTTAAAGAAATTAGCTCGCCCTCTTTTGGTTGCATGTCGATACCCTGAGTATCAAAAAACCAACTTTTGGGTTGAACTGGCTTATAGAATCGCTTCGCTGCAACGCAATTAAGAACAAGTTCTACCTTACGCGCTTCAATAATAGGTAAATAAGAAATGGATTCGCAGAACGTTTGGTAATCGCCTGCATCATCTACGGTAAAATCGTTATCACAGAAAGCGCAGTCTACTAATACTTTTCCAGCAAAATTAGTCCTGAAGAGCATATCAGTTCCCAGGTCGAGCATCAGGTGACCTTCTTTATCACAGAAGTACCAACTCCATTTGTCACTTGGTTTAAGCATTGTTCCAACTCTCTACTCTGTCTATTTGATAGTGGTTCTAACGTAGACGTTGCTGAATTTGCCAACGAATATCATTCATTCTATAAACGATTTCTTAAAAAAAAAGAGGAAATGAAAAGTCATTCCCTCTCTTAGAATCAATATGATAGACGTCTTAAACCATCATTTATGCAGAGTAAGTTAGATATTTTTTACGATATCTTTAACTAGACCAGGTCCGTGATAAATAAAACCAGAATAAACCTGAACGAGTTTAGCTCCTGCGAGTAGTTTTTCTTTCGCTGATACAAACGAGTCGATACCACCAACACCGATAATCGGTATTTGATCCCCGAGCTGCTCGTAAAGCTTCTTGATCACTTCGGTACTTTTAAGTTGAACTGGGCGCCCACTTAATCCACCCGTTTCGTTGGCGTATTTCATACCTTCTACAACTGAACGGTCTAAAGTCGTATTCGTTGCGATAACACCATCGATAGCATTGGTTTTGAGAGAATCACATATTTGAACTAGCTCTTCGTCACTTAAGTCCGGAGCTATCTTGAGAGCAAGAGGAACATATTTATCATGCTTTATCTGAAGTTCTTTCTGCTTCTCTTTTAAAGCAGCAAGTAGTTCATCCAATGCTTCTCCATATTGTAGCGAGCGAAGTCCTGGAGTATTGGGTGAAGATATATTTACGGCAATATAACCAGCATAAGGATAAACTTTGTCCATACAAATTAAGTAATCGTCAACTCCTTTTTCGATGGGAGTATCCTTGTTCTTACCTATATTGATGCCAATTACACCATCATATTTCGCTTTTTTTACATTTTCTACGAGATGATCTACACCTAGGTTATTGAAACCCATGCGATTAATAATCCCTTCTGCATCAACCAATCTGAATAATCTTGGTTTATCGTTACCAGGTTGTGGACGCGGTGTCACAGTCCCTACCTCAACAAATCCAAAGCCCATTGCGCCAAATGCTTCAATACATTCGCCGTTTTTATCCAAACCAGCTGCTAGGCCGACCGGATTTTTAAACGTTATGCCCATGCACTCAACCGGTCTATTAGGTAATTGCTGACGATAGAATAGATCCAGAGGAGTCCCAGTAAATCGTTTAAAGTTCTGTATTGCAAGATCGTGTGCCTTTTCGGCATCAAGTTGGAAAAAGCCACTTCTGGCTAAGCGGTAGAGCATTGTGCCTCCGAAAGAAAAGCCCCGTATAAACGGGGCCTTATTATCACTGATTTGTCGTACAATTCAAATTTAAA
This sequence comes from Vibrio viridaestus, assembly GCF_003856525.1. GTDB lineage: Bacteria > Pseudomonadota > Gammaproteobacteria > Enterobacterales > Vibrionaceae > Vibrio > Vibrio viridaestus. The sequence continues at coordinate 514,902 of NZ_RJVQ01000003.1, read as the reverse complement.
AGTGCTAATTCCCTCAAAGCAACGGAGAATTTTGCAAATTCGTGTACAGAGCCGACTTTGAACTCATTGAGAATGTTGTCCCAGCGTAGCAGTGCTTTCTTATTCTCACTAATCCAACTCTCTAAAACTTCGAGTTCTGCATGTTCTTTATCCAAAGAAGCACAATTCATCACTTTTGAAGTAAGCGATCGTTGCTGCCAATCAAGATCTTCTCTAAAAGCCGCTCTTGCAAGAGCCTGCCAGTTATTATCAATTGCCTGATGGTTAATTTGGTTCAGGAACCAATGCAGTGACAAACGATCACCCAGATGATAGTAAAGCCGTGCTGTTTTAACGATATCAGACTCATGTTCATACGCGACTTCAATAATATCGAGAGCAGACGTAAGGCTAGATAACCTTGAAACATAGTGCGCTGTTTTTTCATCAATTCCCGATTCGATCCATCGGCTTGCTAACATTAAATGCTCTTCTACTTCAGAAGATACAAGCAGATCATCCATTTGCGAAAAGATCGTTTTAACGTAATCCGAGTATCTGTCGATCAATGCCTCGATCGGTTGATGGGCATTCTGGTTTCTTAAGATCCAACGAGTTAATCTTCGAAGCATTCTTCTAAGGTGAATTAAGAGTGAATATTGTGATTGCGCCGTCGCAGTTAAGTCACTCGTTCTAATCGTATCGATCACTTCTCCTAACCCAAATACCTCACGTACTACGGTGTAAGCATTTGTTATATCAATCACATCAGAGCCAGTTTCTTCTTGTAGTCGCGATACAAAGTTACAGCCCATTTCGTTAACAATTTGATTTGCTAGCGTAGTGGCAATAATTTCAGTCCGTAAAGGATGAGACTCCAACTCCCGATTAAAGTTACGCTGTAACTCCGTTGGGAATGATGATTGCAGTAGTTTTGAGTGAAATGGTTCCGATGCAACACGCTCCGAAGCAAGTTGCTGTTTAAGTAGCATCTTGCCATAGGCGACCAATACCGATAATTCGGGCCGAGTCAACCCTTCACCCCGCTTTTCACGTTCAAACAACGTTTCATCATCAGGTAAAAACTCTAAGTTGCGATCGAGAAATCCTAACTTTTCAAGTGAGTGAATGAAACGAATCTGTTGTTTAACAACCGATGTGCCCTGACTTTCAGTAACGGAAATCGACTCTGATTGTTGATACGCATCAGAAAGTACTATCGAGCCCACTTCATCTTGCATTTTTACAAGAAGCTCATTGCGATTTTTTAATGTCAGATCGCCATTGTGTACTAAGCTATTCAGGAAGATTTTAATATTCACTTCGTTATCTGAACAATCAACCCCGCCAACGTTATCTACGAAATCGGTATTAATACGTCCACCACTTAAGGCATATTCGACTCGTCCAAGTTGCGTTACACCCAGATTTCCGCCTTCTCCGACAATTTTCGCTTTTACTTCACTGCCATTAACACGAAGTGCGTCATTAGTTCTATCACCAACATCCGCATTGGATTCTTTCGATGACTTAATATAGGTACCAATACCACCATTCCACAATAAATCCACATTCATGGTTAACAACAAGTGGATCAACTCATTGGGCGTAACTTGAGATTTACTGGTTTCAAGCATAACTTTCATTTCAGGCGTGAGACTGATCGATTTTACCTTGCGAGAGAAGATACCTCCCCCCTTAGAAATCAGTGACTTGTCATAATCTTCCCAAGATGAACGAGGAAGATTAAATAAACGCTCACGTTCAACCCAGCTTGATGATGAATCAGGATTAGGATCAATGAAAATATTCATATGATTAAAGGCGGCGACGAGCTGTATATGTTTTGATAACAACATGCCATTACCAAACACATCACCAGCCATATCTCCAATACCGACAACGGTAAAATCCGTCGTTTGGCAATCGATGTTGACTTCTCTAAAGTGACGCTTAACTGATTCCCATGCTCCTTTCGCTGTTATCCCCATCGCTTTATGGTCGTAACCATTTGATCCCCCAGATGCGAACGCATCGTCTAACCAGAAGTGATACTCACGGGATACACTGTTAGCCAAGTCAGAAAATGTTGCCGTACCTTTGTCAGCAGCCACGACCAAATAAGGATCATCGTCATCGTAACGGATCACTTGTGATGGTGGTTGGATCTCACCATTAACAATATTATCCGTGACATCAAGTAAACCGCGTATAAAGATCTTATAGCAACGTTGGCCCTCAGCAAAAATTTCATCTCTGCCGGACAGTAAACTTTGCTTTTTACAAACAAAACCACCTTTGGCACCAACAGGTACAATCACCGTATTTTTAACCTGTTGCGCTTTGACTAAGCCGAGAATCTCTGTGCGGAAATCTTCATATCGATCTGACCAGCGTAACCCTCCTCTGGCTACCTTCCCACCACGCAGATGCACACCCTCAACATCAGGTGAATAAACGAAAATTTCGTAGGCTGGAACCGGGGCTGGTATTTCAGGAATCTTCTTCGGATTCATTTTAAATGAGATCCAAGGTTTATCCTTACCTAATTCATCTTTCTGGAAATAATTGGTACGAATAGTCGCGACCATCATCTCCATGTAACGACGAATAATTCTGTCATCATCGAGACTTTCTACATCTTCAAGATGTTGTGTAATCTGATCGATAATCTTTTGTTGCTTATCGCTCGACGGTTTACCTCTAGGTTCGAACCTGTTGATAAACAACGTCACCAATAAACTTGCAATATGTGGATAGTGATTGAGAGTAATCTCGATATATTGTTGGCTGAATGGGAAACCCACCTGACGCATGTAACGTGCATACGCTCTTAAGATAGCAACTTCCCTAGCACTCATTTTTGTATTAAGGATTAAGCTGTTGAAGCCATCATTTTCGATCCGACCATACCAAATATCCGCAAAAGCGTTTTGAAAACGATCTCTTGATTCACGGATATCGATCGGACTATTACTGCTACTTAACATTGAAAAATCTAAGATCCAATATATCTGTCCATTAGATTTAATCACTTCATACGGGGCTTCACCAATTACTCGTAGTCCCATGTTTTCCAGCAACGGCATCACATCTGACAAATGTATCGGTTCATCTCTGTAGTAGATTTTTAACCTAACCACTTTTGAAGAAGATGACTCTTCCTGAGGTCGATAAAAGAGCATACCTAGTTTGCTATCTTCACTCAGCTTTTCTAGAGCTTCAATATCTGCGACAGCACTGCTTGGTAGCATGGCTTCTTTGTACGAACGTGGAAATGCACTCATGTACTCTTTTGACAGAGGCAAGCCTTTGCTTTCACCTAGCTCAACAACAATAGCGTCAGAAAGTCTATCATCCCAACTGGTTGAAGCTTCGGTTAAGTTCTGTTCTATTTGTTTCACATCGACGTCCATGATATTGCTATCTACCCGCACTATATAGTGCGTTCTGGCAAGTGAGCTTTCAGAGAAAAATACGCTGTATTCAACTTTTTGTTTTGAACCAAAATAATCAGCCAGGATTAATTGCGTTTTTTTCCGTAACTCTGTGGTATGACGGTCCTTTGTCACATAAACCATACAACTGAAAAAACGACCGAAAGGATCTCGTCTTACAAAGACACGTAGCAGATCTCGGTCCTGCATCTGTACAACCCCTTTTCCTACTTGAAGAAGCTCCTCCTCTTTTGCTTGGAGTAATTCGTCACGCGGATAATTTTCGAGAATATTATGTAGCGCTTTATAGGCGTATGAACCATTAAAGTAGCCACTCGCCATTAGTATTCTTTCGACCTTTTCTCTAATTAAAGGAATGGACTCGACGGTTTGGTTATAGACTGCAGACGTGTAAAGACCGGTAAAACGATGTTCACCAATGACATTACCTTTACTGTCAAATTTCTTGATCCCAATATAATCGGTATATGCGGGTCTATGAATTCGACACTGTGTATTCCCTTTGGTAAGAATAACAATGAATGGTTTTGTCGCTTCATTGCGAGCGGACTCAGAAAATTGCGACAGCTTAACACTGCGCACACGCTTTTTATCAGTAAAAATACCTAATCCCGTTTCTTGCGTTGGCTGAAGTTCAATATCACCCTTTACATCAACAAGGTTGTACTCTTTATAACCCATAAACGTAAAATTATGATTCACAAGCCAGCGTAAAAACTCAAGATTTTCGACAAACCTATCGCTCTCGATTGGAATCACTTTCTTCTGTTTTTCCAACTGCTTAATGACCGTATTTAGCTTATCGACCATAGGCTGCCAGTCTTTGACCACAAGCGCAGTATCCGACAATACTGACATCAGCTCATCTTTAAGTTCGTTGATCTTAGCCTTATCGTTGATCCGATCGATTTCAATATGAAACATTGACATCAATGTTCCGTTATCGCATGCGATATCAGAGATACTTTGATCTTGCCATTTAATTCGAGCGGGTCCATGAAGCATGATATGTGTCGCGAGGTCAAAACGTGCCAGCACCATTTTTATTGAGTCCACTAAAAATGGGGTGTCAGGTAATACAATCTCTATAATGGTGTGACTCGATTGCCAACCATGTTTGCTTACCTGCGGATTAAACACTTTAATTGATTGGGACGTGGCATTAGATTCATTTAAGTGATGCCACACACTGACTATTGCACCATACAGATCAGACTCCGTCCGATTGGCTAAATCATCCAGAGAAATATTACCTAAAAGATGATGAGCCAGCTTTGTCACTATTGCTTGAGCTCCATCATCTAATTTCGTATCTATGAGTTGCTGAACTTTCTCTAATAAGACAGGTTGGACAGATTGTTTCGATCCCATACCTCACCTCTTACCCGTTTTTGTTAGTTTTTATTGTCTTAACATAAGGATAGCTTGAGATAAGAAAAAATTTTGGAATCTACGAAAGTTTGTCAGAGATTATGATGTCCCTCTAACTTATGAGCTAATTATCAATACAAAGCCAGTGTTATATTGACTCGATCGCTATGATTTTATTGTGATTATCCACACTGAGCTTAAACCTTCCGCGGATACCAAGCTGACTTAAAAAAGGGCGAAGGCGTGACGCGGGTAACTGCAGACGCAAGCCATTTTCTGTCGTCACCAAAACCGTTGAAGCGGCGCCAGTATAGAGCTGATGAAAATCGACATAACTGATATGAAGAGAAAAGTAATAGCTATTCATAACAAAAATAGAGGGCCAAAGCCCTCATTATATTTCCTTATGCTTCTAACGCTTTTGTAACCTTTTCATAGAGATCTTTTGCGAGCCCTTTTAAGCCATGTAACTCTTCTAGAACAGATTTAATTTGCTCCTGACGAATAGAATCATAACGTTTAAATTTCAGTAATGGATCGATTAAACGTGATGCGACTTGCGGGTTAGTCGTATTAAGCTGTTTAAGAATATCACCGGCGAATTGGTATCCAGAACCATCAACTTTATGAAATTGAGTCGGATTGTTATTCAAGAAGGCACCAATCAAACTGCGAATACGATTTGGATTTCTCATCGTAAATGCTTCATGCCCCATGCTTTCCTTTATAACTGCTAATGCATTATCCGCTGGATTCGTCGCCTGAATCATGAACCACTTATCCATTACAAGCCCGTCATGTTTCCACTTATCACTATAATCATTCATAAGGGTCTGACGACAATCTAACTGCGCATGATTCGCAGCACTCATGGCCGCTATAGTGTCAGTCATGTTGTTGGCAGATTGATATTGTTGTAGAACTAATTCGTTCCCTTTAACAGTATGTGCTAAATAAGAAAGGCAAACATTTCTCAGAGCTCTTTTACCAATAGCATCATGCTCAATTGTGTAGTCAGCCTGAGCAAGTGATTCGTAGTGATTATAAAATTCATCCAACAGACTATTAGCCAAAGTAAGCTTAAGTGAAGAAAGTACAGAATCTACTGCATCTACATCAACACTATCGTACCAACCAAAAACCTCATTGTGAGATGGTAAGGTAAACATTTCCGCTACAAATGCAGTCTCAATACTCCTATCACTCAAGACTCCTTTAAAAGCGTCGATGAGTGAAGATGGCCACTCAGCACTCTCACCTTGAGATACTTTAGTGACATTGTCACGAATATATTTCGCAAGTAACATTTGTCCAGCATCCCAACGAGCAAACTCGTCAGTCGCATGTACCATAAGAAATGAGAGATCTTGATCGGAATAGTTAAAATTTAGTTTCACCGGAGCAGAAAACTCTCGAAGTAACGAAACAATAGGTTTTTCATTCACATTTTCAAATAGATAAGTTTCCTCAGCATCTTTGATATTAAGAATATTATCTAAAAGAATTCCATTACACTGTAACGGAATTGTCTTTCCATCTTTACTATAGAGCTCAATATTCAGTGGTATATGTAACGGTAGTTTCTCTAATTGCTCTGCTGTTGGTTTCGTACTTTGTTTGACTGTAAGTGTATAGGTAGATTTTTCAGCGTTGTATTCATCCGTAATATCCAATATTGGTGTACCAGACTGACTGTACCAACGACGGAATTGACCTAAGTCCACGCCTGAAGCGTCTTCCATCGCAGCCACGAAGTCTTCACAGGTAGCAGCCGTGCCGTCATGTCGATCGAAATACAAACGCATCCCTTTTTGAAAACCTTCTTCACCTAGTAAAGTATGAATCATACGAATAACTTCGCTGCCCTTTTCATAGACGGTCAATGTATAGAAGTTATTCATTTCAATCACTTTATCCGGACGAATCGGGTGTGACATTGGTGAGGCATCTTCCGCAAATTGTGGGCCACGGATAATGCGTACGTTATGAATGCGGTTAACAACCCGTGAACCTAAATCTGAAGAAAATTCTTGATCACGGAAAACGGTCAAGCCTTCTTTCAAACTGAGTTGAAACCAGTCACGACAAGTTACACGGTTACCAGTCCAGTTATGGAAATATTCATGGCCGATAACTGATTCAATGCCCAGATAATCGGAGTCAGTCGCAGTTTGGTCATTCGCCAGGACAAATTTTGAGTTAAATACGTTCAGCCCTTTATTTTCCATCGCGCCCATATTGAAGAAGTCGACGGCAACGACCATATAAATATCAAGGTCGTATTCAAGCCCAAAGCGTTCTTCGTCCCACTTCATCGCATTTTTTAAAGAAGTCATTGCATGACTAGCTCGATCGAGATTGCCTTTATCAACAAATATCTCTAGTGCAACATTTCTTCCGCTTTTAGTAATGAAGGAGTCTCTAAGTACGTCAAAATCACCAGCTACTAGTGCAAACAAGTATGCTGGTTTAGGATGAGGATCTTCCCAAGTAATCCAATGTTGACCATCATCTGTTAGACCTGATTCCACTTTGTTACCATTACTCAACAGATATGGGTAACGTGCTTTATCTGCGATGATAGTTGTAGTAAAACGGGCTAAAACATCAGGTCGGTCAAGGTAGTACGTAATTCGCCTGAAGCCTTCCGCTTCACATTGAGTACAAAACGCTCCATCAGAGATGTATAGCCCTTCCAACGCACTATTATTTAATGGGTCTATCTGGGTCTCTATTGTTAGTTCAAATTGTTTTGGCAAACCTGTAATCTTGAGCTGCCCTTCTATTTCTTCGTAATGGCTCCAATCAACTCCATCAACCTTAACAGAAATTAATTTGAGGTTTTCTCCATCGAGCACTAATTGATTACTATCATCAAGCTGCTTTACTTTTGAAACTGCAACAACATGAGTTTGAGTTTCTTCAAGATTGAATTTTAATGCGATATCAGTAATGGTGTGAGAAGGCGACTGATAATCTTTTCTAAATTTGGCTTGCGGAGTGTTGGCCATGGCAGGTTCCTTTTCTCTAAATCATTATTAATGATGAGCACGTGCCTCAATGCTTCATATGAGCATTACACGTTAAAAGCATATAATTATAATTGGGGACATGAGACAAATTATCAACCCAGCGAGGTCATATATATCAGGCAACCTATTGAAGTTTAGTTAATAACGCCGTCATTTCACCATCATCGGTCATCAAGCTCATTCTATTATTGCGGATATTAAACGTGGTATTTAACTCGCCATTTTCATAAACCAATACAAGATGGTCATCTTCTAGGTAGTAGACTCCTCGATGCAAGACTTCTTTACCTTTTTCGTTACTCGCTTTGAAATAAAAAACAAAATCCGGTTGAAGCACCAATAACATTTTATCGACACCCACTGACTGAATATCATGCCCACCTATACTGTCGCTAAGCCATGCTCCGGACACTTTCTGGGAAATCATTTTTAAAAAAGTGACACCGTTTAAAATCAGCCGGTTATGTGTATTTGCAAAAGAATAGAGTTGGGGTTCAATACTGGTCCTCCCTAGAACCAAGGTATCTCCACTGACTTCATATTCCCCATCCCAGTACTCATAGGTATTATCCATTCGTTGAATTTGCACAAGGAATGAATAGTCAGACTGGAGTTTGAGGTGGATGGATTGATAATTTTGTTTCTCGTCATAAGGTGAACTATTAATGAGCACCCAATCGCCGAGCAGAAAAGGATAATCAAACTGTGTAAGATCATCTTGTTTCTGATCTTCTGTCGCCAACGTAACGTGAGTGACTATCAAAAGAAGTGGTAACGACCACCATTTAATGCATAGTTGCATGATAATTCTCCTCACTTTTCTTTAAGCTTAGGCAAGAGCAGTGAGGAACGCGAATTTCTGTCAGGATATAAAAAACGGACCTAGTGAGTAGGTCCGTTTTATCATTGAGATCTCGAAAACATGTACTATTTTTCTAGAGAAACTAACTCACTAGTAATAGCAACCGCTTCATCGAGATAAGCATCAGGAGCTTTGTAATCTTTAGGGATATCTTCAAACGCTTTATACGGTTTTTTACCCGCAGCTTCTCTGCGCATGTTTACACGCTTGAGCTCAAGGCTTTCTGAATCTTCGCTTTGCTTAAGTCGAGTCTTTTCATTTAATGACACTCGGTTATCATCTTTATCTGCACGATATTTGGTAATATCCTGATCGATAAATTTAAACTCCATATCATTTGCAATTCGAGACTTATGGTCTGCTTTAAGCTTATCGATATAGCTCGATTCGTCTAAAACTTTGCTGTAATCAGCTTTATCAATACTGTCCCATGGAAGTGCATTGTCTTCTACACTTTCCCCAGTATCAGCAGGATCGATTGCAGTTGGGAACGCGATATCAGGAACGACACCTTTGTTCTGGGTACTACCACCGTTAATTCGATAGAACTTCTGGATCGTATATTGAACATAACCCAGCTTCTCATCAAAAAGGTCATAGATATGATTCAATGAACGATGCTGCTGCACTGTCCCTTTACCATATGAGTTTTCACCTAAGATGATCGCTCGACCATAATCTTGCATCGCAGCTGCAAATATTTCCGATGCCGATGCGCTGTAGCGGTTAATCAATACCGTTAGCGGGCCATCATAGCTTATCTGATCATCTGTATCGGTATTCACGTTCACTCGACCGTAGCTGTCGCGAACCTGTACTACCGGACCACTCTTGATAAACAAACCCGTTAAGCCTGTTGCTTCGGTCAAAGCTCCGCCGCCGTTGTTTCTAAGGTCAACGATCACACCATCAACGTGCTTTTTATCAAACTCATCAAGCAGAACTTTGGTATCTCTCGATAAACCAACGTAGAAACTTGGTACTTCGAGCACACCAATTTTCTTACCGTCCTTCTCGATAATGTTTGATTTCACCGCTCGATCTTCTAAACGGATTTTATCACGAACAATTGTTACAACGTGACTTTTAGCATCTTTTCCTTCGGGAAGAATCTGGAGCTTAACTTTTGTTCCTTTCGGGCCTTTGATAAGTTCAACAACATCATCTAGACGCCAACCAATCACATCAACTACGGCTTTACCTTCTTGACCAACACCAATAATACGGTCACCTTCAGAAAGCTTGTGACTCTTAGCCGCAGGACCACCAGCAACAAGTGAACGTATAACAGTATAATCATCTGTCAGTTGAAGAACCGCTCCGATACCTTCCAGAGACAAGTTCATTTCAGACTGAAATTGCTCAGCCGTACGTGGTGATAAATAGCTAGTATGCGGATCGATTTGGCGGGCGAACGCATTCATATAAATTTGGAATACGTCTTCGCTATGAGTCTGCGCAAGTCGCTTAATCGCATTATTATAACGTTTGCTCAATGTTTCCTTTATCTCGGGCCAGGTTTTCCCTGCAAGCTTAAGGTTTAGAGCATCGTATTTAACACGTTTACGCCATAACTCATTCACTTCCTGCTCATTCTTTGGCCAAGCAGCCTTCGAACGATCTACATCGATATATTCATCTTTATCGAATGTTATTTCTTTATCCAGTAAAGACAATGCGTACTTAAAGCGTTCATATCGCTTTTTCATCGCAATGTTATAAACATCGAATGCAATGCTGTCATCACCTGACTTAAGTTGATCGTCAAGCTGAACAGACCAATTCTTAAAACTGTCTATGTCTTGCTGTGTAAAGATATTACGATTGTAATCAAGAGATTCTAAATAACGCTCGAACATCTTTTTCGAGAAATCATCATTTAAATCAATGTGTTTATAATGTGAACGGGTAAAACGAGAAGTGATTCTCTTGGTTGCTGTGGAGTGTTGGACTTCTGGGGCAAGAACAGGAAGGTCTTTTTCTTGGATAGAAGTATCAACAGCGTAAGCTGAAGATGCTACTAGCAATAAGCTAGTAGCAATAATCGTCAATTTTGAACGGCATTTCATGCGTAGGAGACTCTCCTTTAAGCGCGCAAGTGCTCCGCTTTCACAACCATTTGCAGGCCATTTACTAACTGAACTCTCACATCTTCCTTATTGATTTCTACGATAGTAGCAGACATATTTCCGTTGCCCATATTAACATTGACTGCTTTACCTACACTAAGTTCATCAGAGCTAAGCGGTTTTGTGTCTACTACCTTGTTATTCGGCTTATTGCCTTTTGATTTATTACGTGGCTGACTTTTCTTCACGCCAGGCTTAGCTTTTGCCTTGTTATCCTGCGGACCACTTTTCGCCTGTTGCTCTTTGCGACGAGCTTTTACCTTCGCTTTGCTCTCTGCAAGTGCCGTTTGAGCATGGTCAACGTGTTCTTGCTCTAATTCACCACATGCATTTCCATCCAGATCAACACGAACTGCACCAGGTTTTACACCATGCAAATAACGCCAAGATGATGTGTACTGTCTTAAAGCAGCGCGTAATTGTGTCTTACTTACTTTTGGATCTTCTCCAAGACGTTCAGCAAGATCCTGAAAAATACCTATTTTCAAAGGTTTTGCTTCACCCTCTAGAGTAAAGCATTTAGGGAAACATTCAGCAATATATGCAATCACTTCTTTGCTGTTTTTTAACTTTTCAGTGTTTTCCATGAGGATTCCTGGTTGTGCGGCTAGACCGCTAGCATGTATAAATATGTTTATTAAATATTTTCGGTATTATAGTGAGCTGATTTGGAAAAACCACCGTCAATCACAAAATTATCGATTATTAGCGTGCGAATTAAGCACTTGCTCTACTTGTCGCATCAAGTTTACTAGCCCTTGTTCGTCAGTTTCGGTGAATCGACCTATTGATGGACTGTCAATGTCCAGTACACCAGCAACCTCACCATCAATACTGAACGGAATCACGATTTCAGAGTTGCTGGCCGCGTCGCATGCTATGTGACCTTCAAATTGATGGACATCTTCTACACGTTGAACTGTGTTTTTAGCAACAGCGGTGCCACATACCCCTTTTCCTACAGTGATACGCACGCATGCAGGTTTACCTTGGAATGGACCAAGAACTAATTCACCCTGATTCATTAAATAAAAGCCAACCCAATTTAAGTCTGATAACTCAAGATTCAACAAAGCACTGACGTTTGCTAAATTCGCGATCATATCGTTTTCATCTTCAATTAACGCTATCGCTTGCTTTGCTAAACGTTCATAATGCTCTAATTTCATAATTATTTCCTAACAATTTCTTTCTTTAATGGTACTGCTGTTTTGCATGCCATAACTACAATACAAAAGGCTTATGAGCGAAACAAGAGACCAAATCGGAACTCAGTGGCTGATAAAACAGGTTATTGAGCACAAGCGCAAGCTAATTTTTGCGAATATCGTTGCAATCGCTGCAACTTTAGTCAGTGTGCCAATCCCAATGCTAATGCCCTTAATGGTCGACGAAGTCTTGCTCAATAAACCAGCATCCGGCGTGAGTATTATGAATCATGTACTACCGCCGAGCTATCACAGTCCAACCGGCTATATTGTCCTAACCTTAATTTTGGTTATTCTCATGCGGGCGGTCGGACAAATCTTGAATATTCTTCAAAGCCGTCAATTTACTTTAGTCTCCAAAACCATTACGTACAAAATGCGCTGCAAAATGATTGATAAACTCGGTCGTGTCAGCATGCGCCAATACGAAACGACCGGTAGTGGTGTATTTAATGCCCATCTGATTACTGATATTGAGACGATTGATAACTTTATTGGTACAACGTTGAGTCGTTTTATCATTGGGCTTTTTACCGTTATTGGCACAGCCGTTATATTGCTTTGGCTAGATTGGCGCCTTGGACTTTTCATCCTGTTGGTCAACCCTTTCGTTGTCTATTTTTCTCGTAAGCTAGGAAGTCGTGTTAAGACATTAAAACGGGTTGAAAATGAATCCTTCGAACGGTTTCAGAATCGTTTAATTGAAACTCTGGATGGAATTTATCAGCTTAGAGCATCAAACAGGGAACGCATTTTCCTCGAAGAACTAAAAAGTCGCGCCAATGATGTGCGAGACAGTGCTGATCGATACTCTTGGCAATCTGAAGCGGCTGGGCGTATGTCGTTCTTACTATTTTTAGTCGGTTTTGAACTTTTTCGTGCTGTAGCTATGTTAATGGTTGTTTTCAGTAACTTAACCATTGGTGAAATTTTCGCCGTATTTGGTTATCTTTGGTTTATGCTTTCTCCCGTACAAGAATTACTCGGTATTCAATTTTCCTGGTATAGCGCGAAAGCCGCACTAAAGAGAATTAACGGTGTGTTACAAATGGAAGAAGAAATTCGCGGAGAACTCAAGGCCAATCCGTTCAATTCCAGTGACAAAATATCAGTCGATATAGAAAATATCAGTTTTGCTTACGATGAAGACACTCTTGTTCTCAACAATTTATCTCTGCATATTCCTGCGGGGAAACGCATCGCAGTCGTTGGTGCAAGTGGCGGTGGAAAGTCAACGTTGATCCAATTATTACTTGGACTTTATCAACCGTTCTCCGGTGATATTCGATTTAATAATATTCGAGCCAAAGATATTGGATATGAACAAATACGTAACAACATATCCGTGGTTCTACAACATCCTATTTTGTTCAATGATTCTCTGCGGGCAAATTTAACTCTAGGCTCTACAATCCCTGATGAGCAACTATGGAAAAGTCTCGAAATTGCGCAATTAGGTGACGTTATCAAACAATTGGAGAATGGTCTCGAAACTCAAATTGGACGTAACGGTTTAAAACTGTCTGGTGGCCAACGGCAAAGACTTGCAATAGCACGTATGATTCTATCTGAGCCGAAGTTTGTCATACTGGATGAAGCGACATCTGCTCTTGATACAGCCACAGAAAGTGCGCTTCATAAAGCAATGAGCGAATTTTTATATGATAAAACGACATTGATCGTTGCTCACAGATTGTCAGCAATAAAAGAAGCTGATTTAATCTATGTTTTAGAGGATGGCCAGGTAACTCAGGCGGGCACTCACAACGAGTTGCTTAATCAGGATGGCCTTTATCAAACTCTTTATGGGACCGTTTAGTTCTACAAGCAAAGATGAATCAACTAGTTAAAACATCTCCTTCTGGAGCGGACTTCAATTGCCCGACCTGCGGTCTACAGTTGACCCGAGCAGCGATTCCTTCAGGAACAAAAGCTCAATGTCCACGTTGTAATACCAATCTATATCGTGCTGATTATCCTTCGTTATCAGGCAACATGGTGCTATTGATAAGTTGTTTAATGCTATGCATCCCTGCTTACTCGCTCAATTTTTTAACGATTCATTTAATTGGCATGAAGATTTCAGCTTCTTTTTTTACGATGCTTATCGCCTTATATGATTCGGGGTTTGGACTTCTTAGCCTATTGATTGCACTTTGTGGGTTTCTCGCGCCAACGGGATTCTGTATTTCCCTGTTTATTCAGCATTACGCTATCTCACAGCATAATGTAGGCTTGTACCATCGGATGGAAAAACTGACAGCTCACTTGCGATCATGGGTCATGATCGATGTATTCTTGTTAAGCGTCGCCATTGCTTGTGTCAGACTTAAAGACTTTGCAGAGATTGACGTACCTACAGGTTTATACATATTTATCGTGTTGCAAGTTTTAACCATCATGCTTGTAATCCGTTCAAATTCAAAAGTATACGAGCACCATCTCAGAGAACGCTCTCCTGTATTTTTTCACCAACTGACGACATTGAGAGTCGACAAAAAGCGGGATACTCTTCTGAGTTCTATACTGCTCCTCTGCGCAGCAATTTGTTTTGTCCCAGCAAACTTCATTCCTATATCAATACTCATGTCTAATGGTAATCGTACAGTAGATACTATTTTTTCGGGCGTCGAGTATCTCATGGTGAATGGACTGGGTGGATTGGCAGTTATCATATTTATTGCCAGCATTGCGGTTCCGATGCTGAAAATTTTGGGCTTGGGCTATCTTATAGCCAGTTGTCGTTGGGGTTCCGGTCGACTTAACACACAAAATACCAAAGTCTATTTCTTTTTAAAATGGATCGGGAAATGGTCAATGATTGATCTATTTGTCATTGCCATAACATTGACATTAGTCGACCGTGGCCAATTACTGGACTTTGTTCCTGGTTATGGTGCAATAGCATTTGCAGCAGTGGTCGTATTTACGATGTTAGCGACCGAATCTTTCTCACCACAATTGATTTGGCAAAACGATAATTCAAGGCAAGTAAATGAGTAATGAAAAGCCCAATAGCCAGTTTCCCGTTGTAAGAAAAGCACGGGGTATTTCTCCACTCTGGATTCTTCCAATCTTAACTCTCATAATTGCTGGCTGGTTAATTTTCAAAGCTGTCAATGCCACGGGCGAGATGGTAACGATCTATTTCGATGATGCACAGGGGCTTATAGAAGGTCGAACACCAATTCGCTATCAAGGCCTCGAAGTCGGTATGGTTCGACACGTAAAACTGGAAAAGAAGAACGATAGCATTTACGTTGAAGCCGAGGTATACCCAGAAGCCTCATATCTCGTTAACGGTGATACCAAATTTTGGCTGGTAAAACCTTCCGCGAGTTTGTCTGGCATCTCGGGTCTGGATGCCTTGGTATCTGGTAATTACATTGCCCTACTACCTGATAACCTTGATAGTGAATCAGATATTAAAGATGCCTACTACGCATTAAAAAACGCGCCAACCAATATAAAGAATACAAAGGATCTGATCGTCGAACTGACGGCTGATGAATTAGATGGGATAAATGTTGGCTCTAAAATTCTCTATAAGAAAATCCCGATTGGCGAAGTAATTGGATATAACTTAAGTCAAGATAATCAATCAGTATCAATACAGACCAGCATAAAACAAGAATACGCGCCGCTGATTACCGATAAAAGTCGCTTTTGGAACGTCAGTGGTGTCAATGCCAACATTAATTTTTCCAACGTAGACATACAACTTGAGAGCATTTCCTCATTACTGGCAGGAGGCATCGCTGTCGATTCTCCTGACGATGGAAATCCTGTCGAGTCAGGACAAAAATATAAACTGTATGACGATATTCGCTCCGCAGGGAGAGGCATTCATATTCAGGTCGAACTACCTCAGGATCATGGACTTACAGCTCAGTCGTCGTCAGTCCTATATAAGGGTATGAAAATAGGTCAGGTTTTAAGCATAGTATTCAATAAGCAAAAAACCAAAGTACTCGCGAATATCGCTGTCGAGCCAACCTTTAGCGACTTACTCGTTAACGGCAGCAAATTCATTATTGATCAGGCGCGGCTCTCGCTCACTGATATGAAGAAACTACCTAACCTGATTAAAGGTAATGATCTCATTTTACTACCGAACCCTTCGGGTAAAGAGAGAGCTCGAAGCTTTACAGCGATCAAAGAATCTCAATTCAATCAACTCTCAGAAAATGCGTTAAGCCTAACACTTAACTCTGATAGTGCAATGGGACTGAGTCCTGGCAGCCCTATTCGTTACCGTGGCCTTAGCGTCGGTGCCGTCAGTCATATTGAGATCGCTGATGAAGGCGTCAATATTCACATTTATATAAACAATAAGTACAAATACTTAGTTCGCTCAGAAAACCGTTTTTATATCAATACTGTCGCGTCAGCTAAGTTAACAAATAATGGCGTGAATGTGTCTATTCCTCCTGTTTCTGATCTCATTTCTGGTGGGATTGGATTTATAAGCGAAGGCAATGACAAATCCCGTCGTATTTACCGGTTATATTCAAGTGAAGAAGCCGCTAACCTTGCTAAAGAAACCGAGCAAGGAACACAGAGATTAACGCTATTAGCTGATAGCCTACCCGCCATCAGTGAAAGCAGCCCTGTTATCTATCACAATATAAAAGTTGGTCGGGTAGAGAAATATGAATTAGGTGATAAAGGCGTCGTTATCACCTTACTCATTGAAAATAAATACTCACACTTAATCAATAGTACAACGGTTTTCTGGGGCACATCTGGTTTAGAAGTGGATGCTTCTGTTAATGGTATTTCGTTGAAATCCAAACCCGTTGAGTCAATTCTCAAGGGCGGTATAGAGTTTACGTCGATCAATGGAATAAAAAACAAATCGAACAACCGTTATATTCTCTTTAAATCGTTAGATGAAGCGAAGCTCTATGGCGAGCAAATTACCCTCACTTCTCCTGAAAGTTATGGCATCACAAAAGGCACATCAATTCAGTTTAAAGGGGTCACCGTTGGTAAAGTATCGTCAGTACTACCCGATTTTTCTCATGACAACGTACTGATTACAGCATATGTGCTTCCCGAATTTCGAGGAAAAATCGCTCTTAAGTCCAGTTATTTCTGGATAAAAGGCAAAAGCGAGAATGCGCTGGAAGTCATGAAAAACATCAAATCGGTAATTATACCCACAATAGAGGTGATGCCCGGACAAGGCGAGTTTGTTAAACAATTTAATCTCCACTTGAACGCGCCAAACCGTCAGGGTTTGGATTTGATTTTACAAACGGCTAATCGTGATTCCATTACTTTTGGCATGCCTGTGACCTTTAGAGGAATTGAAGTTGGCAAAGTTACCAATGTTCGTCTGGGTGACCTCGCTGATCGAGTTTTGGTCTCAGTCCATATCGATAATCAGTTTGCCTATCTAGTCAGAGAGAACAGCGTATTCTGGAATGAATCGGGGATTAATGTATCGGTGGGATTAACTGGCGCAGACATCAAAACGGGTTCGTTACAATCGCTGGTAACTGGTGGTATCGCGTTTAACACGCCATTAAGCCAACCTATTTCCCCCGTCGCTCATACAGGCGATGCATATCTACTTCATCAAGAAAAGCGATCTGAATGGTCTGAATGGAACCAGCCTATCGCTAAACCTTAATCCGCAAAGAGAACGATGAGTCCCCCCATCGTTCTCTTTTTCGGTATATAATGCCCCCCACAATGAATCATGAGAACCGACCTAGTGCAGAATAACGCTTTTATCCCCAACGAATTTATCCAGCATGTTCAGCAATTTCTTCCCGCTCATTTAACGATTGAACAGTTTTTAGAGTATTGCAATAAACCATTACGCAAGAGCATTCGCGTTAATACTCTAAAGATCGATATTAAATCGTTTGAGAAACAAGCCAATGCTAAAGGATGGATATTAGAAGCTATTCCTTGGTGTGAATTCGGATACTGGATAGAAGCTGATGAGTCGGAGACACCACTAGGCAATACAGCAGAGCATATGGCGGGGCTTTTCTATATACAAGAAGCCAGTTCAATGATGCCAGTAACCGCTCTTCAAAACGCGCTTATCAACGCATCAACTGTTTTAGACATGGCGGCAGCTCCGGGTTCAAAAACCACACAGATAGCGTCGATCATGAATAACAAACATCTGTTGGTCGCAAATGAATTCTCTGCCAGTCGAGTTAAAACACTGCATGCAAATATAGAACGTTGCGGTATTTCCAATTGTGCATTGACTAACTTCGATGCACGAGTCTTTGGCCAGTGGTTACCAGAATCATTTGATGCCATCCTTTTAGATGCACCATGCTCAGGCGAAGGCACTATCAGAAAAGATACCGACGCGCTAAAAAATTGGAGCCTATCCTCTTCAGCTGAAATCGCATCCACACAAAAAGACCTTATTGAATCGGCATTTCAAGCATTAAAACCTAACGGCGTACTAGTCTATTCGACTTGTGCGTTGAGTGTTGAAGAGAATCAGCACGTTTGTCATCACCTAAAAGAACTATTTGGTGACGCGGTCACTTTTGAACCATTAAACCACTTATTTCCTAATGCCGAACGAGCAATAACACCAGAAGGCTTCCTACATATATTCCCACAAATATTTGATAGTGAAGGTTTTTTTGTGGCTAGAATTCGTAAAAACGCTTCAATCCCAACCGTTGAAGCAAAGAAAAAAGTGGGCAAGTTCCCATTTGGTAAGGCAACAGCTAAGCAAGCAAATGAGATAAATGACTTACTAAAGAACACATTTAATATCACAATACCAAATGATAAACAGATTTGGATTAGAGATAAGGAAGTCTGGCTATTTCCCAACGATTTCGAACCTTTCATCGGTCAAATGCGTTTTTCAAGAATCGGAATAAAAATTGCCGAAATGCATAAAACCGGTTATCGCTGGCAACATCAGGTTGCAACTTCTCTCACAACGAGTTGTGACACCGTCACTGTTGATCTTGTAAAAGATGATGCTCGCGAGTGGTTTATGGGTAGAGATATAAGACCAGAAGGCGTAACGGGTGCCGGTGAGGTTCTAGTAAGTTATTCAGGAATGGTGATTGGTTTAGGTAAATGGGTTGGTAACCGAATCAAAAATGGTCTTCCGCGAGAACTAGTTAGGGATAAAAACCTATTCTGATTCATTCTGTTATCGAATTGTGTACTTTAAAAGTTCTCGTTTTTGAAAATGGTGTACTAAAATAGATAAGGCGCACCGCGATAACCGATTAGCGCAGGCTCTATGAGAGCCATTCCCCTGAACCCCAAATCTTCCCCGATTTGGGGTTTTTTTGTGTGCTATTTAGTTAATACGGATTCCGTTATCTTCAATCACAATTTTACCGGCTTTGTACAAAGTGCCTATTGCTTTCTTAAAGGTGCCTTTGCTTGTGCGGAATTCCGCGAAAATCGCTTCTGGAGATGACTTATCACTTAGTGGTAGAAAGCCACTATTTTTTTCGAGTTTCTGGAGGATTTTTTCGCTAAGATCATCAAACTTGGCGACACCCACTTTTTGCAACGAGACGTCAATTTTGCCATCTTCTCGCACTTGCTTAATGTAACCTTTCAGTTTTTTACCAATAAAAATTTTCCCAAATACATCACTTGGGAAAATCATTCCCCAATGAGATTCATTGATAATAACTTTAAAACCGAGTTCACTTCGTTCAGCAACTAATAAGTCGACTTGCTGATTACTTGTGTAACGAGCTGGTGTTTTGTCTAACAGCTTATTGAATTTAGTGGTGCCCACGATTCGTCCAGAGGCTTTGTCCGTATAGACATAAATTAATTTAGTCTGGCCCTCAGCTAAACGCCCACGCTGTTCACTGTAAGGTACCAGTAAGTCTTTACCTTTGATTCCCCAATTGACGAAGGCTCCAGTATTGTTTACCCCTTCCACTTTCATCAATCCCCATTCTCCAACTTGAGCAATAGGTTTTTCGGTTGTCGCAACAACCTGGTTATCTGAGTCAAAATAAATAAATACCTCGAGTTCATCGCCGATTTCTACACTCTCAGGCAACCAACGATTCGCAAGCAGCACACTGCCAAAATCATCGGCGTCGAGGAATACTCCAAAGTCAGCAATACGAGTAACAGTTAACTTATTTATTTTTCCTATTTGGGCCATACTTTTTTCAGTCTCACATCAAATTTGCGGAGATTATACTTTATCTCTGATATCCTTTCTCTAAGAATAAAAATAAATTGTCTCAACAAGCAAGTTGTTGAAGTAATGGATACTTGAGACAGATAACAATAAAGATTAGGAGAGCTTCATTTGATTAACGTCGGTAAACACGATGCAATCACATTAAAAATCACCCACGCCATGCCTGAAACTAAGGCGTGCGATCTTGATATCTTTCTCTTCGTTCCTGGTGAAATTGGTTTATCACGGAACATCATTGATGAGTCAGAATTTTATTACAACTGCTTTACCCAAAAGCGTACCTACTTCAGTGATAAAATTCTTCTTCCTCTCATCCATAGCCGATTAGCGCAACGTGGGCGCCTCTCAACCACACAGTACAGGGTGAGTCTTAGCTTATTTGCATATCAGTACGTCATTGCCCTTGATAAAGCCATCCATGACCTCACAAAACATGGAGATAGTATTACCGAAGATGAGATAGACAGTGTAATCGAACTATCGCTCGATATTCTTCGTAGGTTGAGACGTACAATCCCCTATGAAGAAAATATCAAGCGTTACTACAATAACATCGACAATTACTTGTCTTGGTATACGGAACAAAGTTTCTTAAGTTTAGTTTCGACGTTACCACGTAACGACGATTACACGACAATTAAAAATCGTCTGATTACGTTAGCAGAGAAAGAAGAAGCGCATCGCACACTGAATCACTACAACTCGAAAAAGGCGTCAGAAAATGTTAACCGACTGACGAACAAAATGCGCTTACTTCGCCGTCTTATTGAGCATCCCGTTGTTTTAAAGCAAGAGATGTCCTCGTTAGGTAAAAATATCAGTCGCGCAGTAAAAGGCATCGCTACTGGTTTTATTATGGTTTTTGTCACCATTACAGCTGTCATGGCAAGAGATTATCTTGGCGAAATCACTGCATCATTTATCGTTGTGATGTCACTACTCTACGCATTACGTGAAATATTCAAGGACGACTTAAAGGAGTTATTGTGGCGCTGGTTGAGAAAAGGGAAACCTAAATGGAAGCGTCGCTACAATGATCCCACTACCGGCTCACAGGTGGGTCATAAAGTGGAATGGCTAGACTATAAAACTCTGGCTGAATTACCAGATCGAATTAAGTTTATTCGCAAGAAACGCGTTGTTCAGAGAGAGGAACGAATCGTCCATTACCGCTCAGAAACTCAAATGTCGACATCCAAGTTTCTTTCGGGATATGAGGAAACCAGAGAGACGATCCATATCGATTTTCGTCCGCTAACACGCTTATTCGATAAAAGTGCAACCAGTATTTATATCTTAAATAATGGCCAAGTTAGTAAAGAAAAAGTAGAAAAGAGACACCTTCTGAACTTGATCATTAAAGAAAATAATCACAAAGGCGTACCAAATTATTACCGTTATAAAGTCGTATTGAGCAGAAACAAAATCGTGGACATAGAAAAGATAGAGCTTACTCCCTAAGCGGAAGTAAGCCTTATAATAAGTTAGTAGCGATAGATGGTATCAGCGTGGCAGTGTTCAGTTAAATAAAATTCAAACTTGTCGTTTGTCGCTGAGTTATCGTAAATGATCGATGCGTCTTTCTTAGCAATGTGAGCACACTTCACCGCTGTATCAATTAGCGATATCACTGCTTCGTTTTCTGGTTTAAATAGATGTTCCAATTGCTCATTAAAACGGTCTACACCCAAAGTAAACTGAGTTAAGTGATCGACGTTAATCACAATGCCATCAAAATACTGAAGCAATCTTTCCGATAGAAGCGCAGCTGACGGAACATCGCATGAATACGATACCTTCAACCCATTGAGCCCACGTGGCAGACCATTTTCAGCCAATCGATCGATAATCGTTGCTGCATCGCTTAATGCGCGAACGAAAGGAACGACAATTTCAACATCAATCCCTTGCGTACGTAGAGCTTTAACAATATCGCACTCCAAAGAAAACGCAGTGGCATATTTTTCTGACGCGTAACGAGAAACACCACGTACACCCATAAATGGATTAGTTTCTTTCTCTTCTGCAACGGAACCGCCAATGAGCGCACTATAAGCAAAACTATCAGCGTCGCTTAAGCAGAGTTTAATCGACTGATATGACTGAGACTTAAATTTTGCAGTAATACTGGTAACTAAAGTAGAAACAAAGTGTTCTGATATCGATGCCGAACCAACAATAGCCTTTAACGCCTGTTGTTCCTGCTCGCTCAAACTCCCCTCGTCCTCATTAGCAAGAGAAGGATGATAAAATACGCTTTCTGCCACCAACTCGGCCAACGAAATGTACAAGTGAATTGCACTATCTTGCTGAATGTCTGATGGGAATACATTTCCGTAACTAACTGTGCCATTAGCAACTTGAGGATGCTCTAAGCTCATTACTGCTCCATTTCATTATTATCATCGTATATGAGTGGAAAAATACCGACTGCAGTAGATAAATACAAGCGGAATCACTACAAATATAAAGGATTAAGGAGAAAAAGATGGAACTCTTGACCAGAATTGACTGCTTTGTCGATGTTTGAGTTTATATCATGGACATTATGAGCTATCTTACAGCCCTAATATTTAGCAAAAGTTTTTAATCTGATTTCCTTAGGAGTGAACCATGCCCTCTTTTGATATTGTTTCTGAAGTAGATACTGTTGAACTGCGTAATGCTGTTGATAATGCCAGCAGAGAACTATCAACACGTTTCGACTTTCGTAACATTAATGCCAGTTTCGAGCTAAAAGATGACGTAGTGAAAATGGCGGCTGAAGCAGATTTTCAGTTGAATCAAATGATGGATATTTTACGTGGTAACTTAGCCAAACGCGGAGTTGACGCTCGCTCTGCTGACGCACAAAAGTCAGAATGCACAGGGAAGAACTGGTCTAGAAACGTCATTTTTCGCCAAGGCATTGAAACTGACGTAGCGAAGAAAGTCGTTAAATTGATTAAAGATAAAAAATTGAAAGTTCAAGCTTCAATTCAGGGCGATAAAGTTCGTGTAACGGGCAAAAAAAGAGATGACTTACAAAGCGTGATAGCTGCACTTCGTGAAAGTGATTTCGAACAACCTTTCCAGTTCAATAACTTCCGAGATTAATCATCTCGATATTTGAAAACGCATTGCGTGGCGAGTGTCTCACCACGCAATGAAGCTTTATTAGTGCTTATCAATATGTCCGTGTAGAAATAATGACGCGGCTTGTGAACATTGCTGATAAAGATAACGTAGCGTCGGATGGATAAGAACAATAATTCGCTTATTTTCCTTCCGGTGTTCATTCAAAAGTTTAACCAAGTCTGCCTTGGTTCGATATTGAGCTCGTTCAGCATCCCTTCGACAAAGTTCTAAATACGCTAGGCAATCATGATCGCTGTGTAAAACGATCTCTGCTTGCTGCATAAACCGCAAAGCCTTAAGAGGAAGAAGCTCGACATCTTTCTCTATGATGATCCAGTTTTCTTCGCATGATTCGTATGTTGGCTTGCTAATTAATTCCTGATAACGTACTTCAAGAACACGATTATTGTCCGCCAGCTTCACTTCAGAATCAGCGAAAAAACGCTCCCAGAATTTTCGTCTGAGATCGACGGTTGGTAACGCTTCTTTTATTGAATCTCGCTTAGATGCGCCAAAGTCGGCTAGCAACGCCAAGTTCTGGGGTAGTACAGATTCTAACGTTTCCCGTAAATTTCTAATTAATACCGGGGATGCTCCTCCGCTTGACACTGCAATTTGGATACGCCCTCTATTGAGCATAGATGGTGTAATAAAATCGCAATATGGCTGATCATCAACCACATTAATCAGAAGATTCCTCTGCTTAGCATCTGCGTGTATCTGATGATTGAGCTCATTACTGTCAGTTGTCGCCCATACCTGAACAAAAGGATAAGTATCCATTACTGAGCTGTCGTAACAGCTTGCAGACCATCGGCACTGCTCTTCTGAAACCAATGTTTGTAAAGTCTCGCTCACCTGCGGGGAAACTATAAGAACATCTGCACCCGCTTTGACCAACGCTTCTACTTTTCGGCTAGCGACTTCTCCTCCGCCGATAACCAGCACAGGCTTGTCTTTCAAGTCCATAAATAGTGGAAAATATTGCATTTAGTCTAAAACTCTCCCTTATACTGGTCAAAATGACCCTACCTAAAAACGTGCACGGCTCTCTCTAAAATGCCATTCGGTAAAAATAATGCGTTATATTTACCATTTTCTGATTATAAAACTCCATTAAAACCAAATTATCCAGTTATTTGTATAGTTATGCCACTCCACAAAAAACAGGACATTCTGTTGCACCACAATGGAACTCATTTGCACCATTTACATTTGAATAACAATTCGCCATTCTAAAACCCGTAGGTAAGAGTTCAATTATAAGTCTAATGACCACAGATTTGAGAAAATTTTAATTTCTACCTACGCTTTAAAAAGTCTGCACTAATAAGTGGCAATCTTTTTGCTTAGTAGATGCAGCGCTAATAACAAACAAACACAACATTTATGTACCTTGTACCAGGGTTACCCTGTTTACATATGGATCATACAGGAAGGATACAAATGGCAAACAAACTCACACTTCTAGCCTCCGCTGTAGCTGTTTCTGCTGCACTTGTCTCTACAACTGCATCAGCAGCTGAAAGTACCTTAGACAAAGTACTTTCTCAAGGCTACCTTACTTGTGGCGTTAGTACTGGTCTTCCAGGCTTTTCTAACCCAAATGAAAAAGGTGAATGGGAAGGTATCGACGTCGAATACTGTCAAGCAGTAGCAGCAGCGGTTCTAGGTGATAAAACTAAAGTAAAATACGTGCCATTAACAGCTAAAGAACGTTTCACAGCGCTACAATCTGGTGAAATCGACATTCTTTCGCGCAATACAACATGGACACTACAACGTGATACTGCCCTTGGTCTTAACTTCGTTGGCGTTAACTACTACGATGGTCAAGGTTTTATGGTCAAGAAATCACTTGGTGTTAAAAGTGCTAAGGAACTGGACGGCGCATCAGTATGTGTGCAGTCTGGCACAACAACAGAACTTAACCTTGCGGATTACTTCCGTAAAAGTGGTATGACATACAAACCAGTTGTTTTTGATACAGGTGCTCAAACAGCAAAAGGTTTCGACTCAGGACGTTGTGACGTTCTTACTACTGACCAATCAGGTCTATACGCTCTTCGTCTAAACCTAGCAGATCCTAGTACTGCAGTCGTTCTACCAGAAATCATTTCAAAAGAACCTCTTGGTCCGGTAGTTCGTCAAGACGATGATAAATGGTTCAACGTAGCTAAGTGGACTCTATTCGCAATGATCAACGCTGAAGAATATGGTATCACTTCTCAAAACGTTGATGAAATGAAGAAATCTTCTGATCCAAACATCGCTCGTATCCTAGGTGAAGATGGTCCAAAAGGTACTGGCCTTGGTATTCGTGATGACTGGGGTTACCAAATCGTTAAGCAAGTTGGTAACTACGGTGAAGTGTTTGAAAAAACAGTTGGTAAAGGCTCACCACTTCAAATTTCTCGTGGCGTAAACGCGCTATGGAATGCTGGTGGCTTCATGTACGCTCCACCACTACGTTAATTAACTTTCTAAGCTAAACAGACAGGGCGGGATTCACTCTCGCCCTTTTCTCGAAAATATGGATTAGATTAGAGGTTATAGCTGTATGAAACCTGAGAATAATCGTGTTTCAGAGGCGGAGCCTATCGCTCCATCAAAGAACACAAATTTGTTTTACAATCCTACTTTTCGATCAGTCGCCTTCCAAGTTATTGCTATCTTCGCTTTAGGCTTTTTTGTTTACACGCTTGTAAGCAACGCGTTATCAAACCTAGAAGCTCGTGGTATTGCAACTGGCTTTGGCTTCCTGGACCAACCTGCCGGGTTTGGTATTGGATTATCACTGATCGATTACACAGAAACAGATACTTATGCCCGGACCTTTTTTGTCGGTCTTCTCAACACGGCTCTAGTATCTGCACTCGGTATATTCTTCGCAACCATTATCGGATTTGTCCTTGGTATCGCTCGTTTATCGTCTAACTGGTTAGTTAGCCGCATCGCTGCGGTTTACATAGAGACCTTCCGTAATATACCCCTTCTGCTGCAAATTCTATTCTGGTACTTTGCAGTGCTTCAGGCACTACCATCACCGAGACAGAGTATGTCTATCGGTGAATCTGTGTTTCTGAATGTTCGCGGATTATATTTACCAGCACCAGTGTTTGAAGCTGGCAGCGGTGTAGTCATTGCTGCATTCATCATTGGTATCGTAGCGACAATTGCTATTAATGTTTGGGCTAAAAACCGCCAAAAACTTACCGGTCAACAGTTTCCAATCGGACGAGTTGCACTTGGTCTGATCATCGCTTTACCTGTGGTCGTATACTTCATTGCAGGCATGCCTATTTCAGCTGATTACCCTCACCTTCAAGGTTTTAACTTTAGAGGTGGTATAGGAATTATGCCTGAACTGGCGGCATTGCTACTAGCGCTAAGCGTCTACACTGCAGCATTTATTGCTGAGATAGTTCGCTCTGGTATCAACGCAGTGAACTATGGGCAAACAGAAGCAGCAATGTCTCTTGGCGTCCCACGCTCAAAGGCTTTGAAATTAGTTATTATCCCACAAGCGATGAGAATTATTATTCCACCGCTTACCAGCCAATACTTGAACCTCACCAAGAACTCGTCATTAGCGATGGCCATAGGCTATCCTGATCTCGTTTCTGTGTTTGCGGGTACGACATTGAACCAAACAGGTCAGGCAATCGAAATTATTGCTATGACAATGGGTGTGTACCTCGGCCTAAGTATTCTGACATCGGTTCTGATGAACCTTTACAACAAGAAAGTTGCGTTGGTGGAGAGATAATATGAAAAAGCACGAATTCCTTCCAGATCTCCCACCACCAGCCAACACACGAGGTGTGATGGGATGGATGCTAAAAAATCTGTTCAACAGCCCTGTTAATACTGTTTTGACTTTTGTCATCGCTTATTTTGCGTTTACTGGAATTTGGCATGTCGTCGACTGGGCATTTATCAATGCTAACTGGATGGGTGATACTCGCGATGCGTGTACAAAAGACGGTGCGTGCTGGGTATTTATCAGCGTTCGCTTTGAGCAATTCATGTTTGGCTTCTACCCAGAAGCTGAGATATGGAGACCTCAGATCTTTTTCGCGACATTAGCTATTTTAATCGCGTTAATCGCTTATGACAAAACACCAAAGCGCGCGTGGATATTTCTCTTCACTGTAACAGTTTACCCATTTTTAATTGGTGAACTGCTTGAAGGACACCTATTCGGCCTACCTATTGTTGATACGCATAAATGGGGCGGCCTGATGATTACATTGATTATCGCCTTAGTAGGTATCGTGGTTTCATTACCAATTGGTATTCTTCTTGCGTTAGGCCGTCGTTCAGACATGCCAGTGATACGCAGTCTTTGTACTGTGTATATTGAAGTTTGGCGTGGTGTTCCGTTGATTACTGTATTGTTTATGGCGTCAGTGATGTTGCCTCTATTCTTATCTCATGGAACAGAAGCCAATAAACTGGTTCGTGCCTTAATTGGTGTGGTGATGTTTAGCTCAGCGTATATGGCTGAGGTAATTCGTGGTGGTCTTCAAGCCATCCCCAAAGGCCAGTATGAAGCTGCCGATGCGTTGGGATTGAACTACTCGAAAAAAATCGCACTTGTTATTATGCCGCAAGCATTAAAGATTACGATTCCATCTATCGTAAACACTTTCATCGGTCTGTTTAAAGATACCAGCCTTGTTCTTATTATTGGTATGTTTGACGTCCTTGGTATTGGTCAGGCGGCGAATACCGACCCGAATTGGCTAGGCTATTCAACTGAAAGTTATGTATTTGTCGCGTTAGTGTTCTGGATATTTTGTTTTGGCATGTCGAGATACTCGATATGGCTAGAAAATAAATTAAATACCGGCCACAAACGATAAGCAGAATTAAGGACGTATTATGACGCTGCAAGATTCAAACGAAGATTTCATGATTCAAATTAAACACATGAATAAGTGGTACGGTGAATTTCACGTACTAAAAGATATCAATCTAAACGTAAAAAAAGGCGAAAAGATTGTTATCTGTGGCCCTTCAGGTTCGGGGAAGTCAACAATGATTCGTTGTATTAACCGCCTTGAAGAGCATCAAAAAGGTAAGATCATCGTAAACAATAACGAACTGACCGAAGACCTAAAGGATATCGAGCTAGTTCGTCGTGAAGTTGGTATGTGTTTCCAGCACTTCAACTTATTCCCTCACTTAACCGTGTTGGAAAACTGTACTCTTGCTCCTATCTGGGTGAAAAAAATGCCTAAGAAAGAAGCTGAGGCCATCGCGATGAAATACCTTGAGCGTGTGAAAATTCCGAATCAGGCACTGAAATATCCAGGACAATTATCCGGTGGTCAGCAACAGCGTGTAGCGATAGCCCGCTCACTATGTATGAACCCACAAGTCATGTTATTCGATGAACCTACATCGGCACTCGACCCAGAGATGGTACGTGAAGTACTTGACGTTATGGTCGAGCTAGCAAGTGAAGGTATGACCATGCTTTGTGTTACTCACGAGATGGGCTTTGCTAAAGAAGTCGCAGACCGAGTCATCTTTATGGATGCTGGTGAGATTATTGAAGAAAACAATCCAAAAGAATTCTTCGAAAATCCTCAGTCGGATCGTACACAGAACTTCCTGTCGCAGATTCTTTCTCACTAAAGGACAGTTACACATACAAAGAGACACCATCTGGTGTCTCTTTTCTTATGTAGAACACAATAAATAGAAAGATTGTGTTACAACTTCCCCCTTACTTGTCGCCTCAAATTGATTATTATAGAAGTATGAAAATGTAGGGACTTGAAATATTGAACTTCTGTCCCCATAAATGTCTTATAAATAAACGGGTAATAACCATACGAGGAAGAGTATGAACAGACCTATCTATTCTCAAACGTCATCACAAAGCAGTGTACTGCAAACGAACAAAGT
This sequence comes from Vibrio viridaestus, assembly GCF_003856525.1. Taxonomy (GTDB): domain Bacteria; phylum Pseudomonadota; class Gammaproteobacteria; order Enterobacterales; family Vibrionaceae; genus Vibrio; species Vibrio viridaestus. Next base: position 485,645 of record NZ_RJVQ01000003.1, on the reverse strand, counting down.
TCTGCGCAATACTTATGCGCTACTATCAATGACACTGCTATGGTCAGCTGTTGTTGCTGGTGTATCTATGGCGATGAACCTACCACGTCCGGGGCTAATTATTACCCTAGTTGGTTTCTACGGCTTACTGTTCTTAACAGAGAAAAATCGTAACAGCAGCTTAGGTGTTGTCTTTACATTCCTGTTTACAGGATTCCTAGGCTATACGTTAGGTCCAATCTTGAACATGTACGTTAGTGCTGGAATGGGAGACGTTGTTCTTACAGCGCTCGGTGGTACAGCATTAACATTTATGGCTGCTTCAGCGTACGCACTAACAACAAAACGTGACCTATCATTCCTTAGCGGGATGTTAATGGCAGGTTTCGTCGTTCTGCTTGTTGGTATGGTTGCTAACATCTTCCTACAGATGCCAGCTCTTTACCTTGCTATGAGCGCTCTATTTGTTTTGTTCTCAACGGGTGCAATTCTGCTGACGACTCAGCAAATCGTTCGTGGCGGTGAAACAAACTATATTTCAGCGACAGTGACACTTTACGTGTCTATCTATAACTTGTTCCTAAGCTTACTAAGTTTGCTTGGTGTGATGAACGACGACTAATTATTGCAATTAGATCATAGTTTCCAAAGCCTCCTTTACGGAGGCTTTTTTGTTGTTAGGCCATTTAGTCTACGTAAGCGAGATGCTCACTTGTCATAAGGACATCCATCAGCGTAAACTTAGCGCCTTAAGATCATATGCTTCACAAAATTAAACATAAGGTTATGTATTACAATGTTGATGTATAAAGGTAATCCAATCGCAACAGATAAAGAAGGCTACTTGTTGGATTTCTCTTTGTGGGAAGAAGAAATGATACCTGAACTGGCGAAAACAGAAGGTATTGAACTGACTGATGATCATTTAGAGGTAATCATGTTTGTTCGTCGCTTTTACGAAGAATACAATACTTCTCCAGCGATTCGTATGCTGGTCAAGGCGATGGCTAAAGAATACGGCCCAGAAAAAGGCAGCAGCAAATACCTATTTAAACTATTCCGTGAAGGCCCAGCGAAGCAGGCAACCAAGCTAGCAGGACTACCCAAGCCGGCTAAATGCTTATAATCGGAGCCTAATGCGTAGAGAAGCCTCGGAATGGCTTCTCTGGAAAAAACTCCATTCTTTCTATGTGATCAACTGTTGCCATCGGTGACCCGGTGTGTAGCCATTCATATAGCAGTTCAATTTGCTCCGGTTTACCCGTTGCAACCACTTCTACGTCCCCACTACTCAGATTACGAGCATATCCGGTTAAACCTAACTTGAGACCTTGATTTGCAGTAAAGTAACGAAAGCCAACTCCCTGCACGATTCCCGATACAATAAACTTTTCGCTTTTCTCCATTTGAACTCCAAAGTACAAGGTTATGCCTAGCCATTATTACCGAGTATGGCAAAGATCACTCAACTAAACCATGAATAACAAACTACATATTGTACTGTGTTCAACTACACGAGCTGCTCTGTCGTTATCGCGTTCATCATCGTTTTGTTGACATTTCTTAATATCGAAACCGATGCTTTAAATGCAGCAAGTTCGTTATCTTGCAGATGATAGGTAACCAATTCTTTTATACCGTTACGAGTGATCACGGCAGGAACTCCCGCGTAAACATCCGTTTCACCATACTCACCTTTTAACATCACTGATGCAGGCATAACAATATTACCATCACGAATAATTGCTCTTATCATTTTGGCAGCAACCGATGCGATACCATAGTCCGTCGCCCCTTTTGCTTTCACGACTCGATAGGCAATCTGGCTAATCTCTTTCTGTACTTTCTCAATTTCAATTCCAGAGAGTCTTTCTGGATTATCATGAAGAATTTGCACAAAATGCTTCGCGCCGACGGTAACCTGACTCCAGGGTATCATTTGCGAGTCGCCATGTTCTCCCATACACATCGCCTCGACACTACGGGGATCCACTTCCATTGTATCAGCGAGAAAATAACGTAACCGTGCAGAATCAAGCGATGTCCCCGTCCCAATAACTTTGTTCGCAGACAAACCCGACAGTTTATGGACTAGGTAAGTAATGGCGTCAACGGGATTGGTGATTACAATAAATATACCGCAAAAACCACTCGCCATAACCTTTGGTACGATGTCACTGACAATGGATGTAGCCTGTTCCAGCATGTCTAAACGGGTATAACCATCTTTGTAGGGTGCCGCTACTGACAACACAACAATGTCTGCATCAGAGCAATCAGAGTAGTCTCCAGATCGGATTCTCATACGATTCTCTGAGAAACCCAAAGAATGCTTGAGGTCTTCGGCCTCCGACCATGCTTTTTCAATTCGACGGTTAATCAGAATCAACTCATCACACGTATTACTTATAGTAAGGTGATGTGCTAATGCGCAACCAACGTGCCCCATACCAATAATGGCCAGTTTACTTTGGCTAATAGTCATGCCAACTCTCCCTGTACAAATCAAATGCACTCGTTATTCCATAACGAATTTGTTAATCGTACATTAGCAGATCGGCTGTATTATGCGCATCGTTGAACTGGAACAAAGCAAAAAACACCATGTAAACTCATATTTACGGTGGCTGTCATCACGCTTACGCAATCGAAGCCTGCAATTCTTCCATTAGAAGTGACTTTAATGTGGTTTGAGCAACACCTTTGATCGTTTTAGACTCTTTTAGTGATAAACCAAGTTGTGGGAGAGACGGTAGTGAAGAAGAAACAAGATATTTTAAACTGGTAGGCATTCCGACACTAGAGCGAACAGTCACGCCCATTCCGGCTCGCGTTGCGGCCCAAACACTGCTAAGACTGCCACTGGTAAAAGACATTCGCCATGGGATATTTGCGTTGTCTAACGCCTCGATTGCCATGTTCCGGATCACACATGGAGCTTCGAGCATGACAAGCGGAAGAGGATCACCACTACTCATAGCATTGATGACGATCGTCTCATCAAGTCCTATCCAATACAACGGCAACTCAGCCACATGAGAGTCAGCATCATACTGATCTGGGGCTTCCCAGCAAAGGGCGTAGTCAAGAGCACAACACTCAACCGATTCTGTAAGCATACGATTCCTACCGGATTGCGCTTCCACTTCAACAGCAGGGTAAGCCCGACAAAACCGGCCAAGAAGATTAGGAATCAAAATATCGCTAAAATCTTCCTGAAATCCGATGGTCACTTTACCATCCATTTGCCGTTGTTTGAGTGCGAGTAGCGCTTCATCATTCACAGCTAAAAGCCTACGCGCATAACTTAGTAAAAGCTCGCCATCTTGAGTCAGCGTTAAGCCTCTCCCCTCTTTTTGTAAAAGCTGCCTGTCACACTGTGCTTCTAATTTTTTCAATTGCGCACTCACAGCAGATGTCGAACGACTTAATCTTTGTGCCGCAATAGCGTAGTTTCCAGCATCAATTCCAGTCACAAACGTGCGCAAAGCATCGAGATCTAAAGCTTCGGGTCTCTTCATTACAATCCTCTAATTCAGGACATTAATTCCCAATAGTTTTGATTTTATACAATATAAAAATCGTAAACAATGTCATTCAGACACTGAAGAGGAAAATAGAATGACAAAAATACTCAATAAAGAGTCCTTGGTGGGTATTGCTCCAAAATTAGCAGAGATAACCAACACGGTTTTATTCAACGATATTTGGCAACGAGAAGAACTGAGTAGCCGAGAAAGAAGTTTAATTACACTAGGAGCATTGACGGCATTAGGAAGACACGATCAATTAGAGTGGCATATTCACTACGCAATACAAAACGGGCTAAACCTAGATGAACTGATAGAAATATTTACGCACCTCGCTTTTTACACAGGTTGGCCCAGTGCGATATGCGCCCTCGAACGATTGCCAGAGAAGGATGAATCATGCCGCTAACCCGAATTATTGTTCAAAAGGAACACTACAGTCGTAACGAGTTAAATAAAATATCGCACATATTGCACGCTGTGTTAGTCAACGAGTTTGATGTTCCTGTGAGAGACCAATTTCAAATAATTGAAGAAGTTGAGAAGAATAATATCATCGTTGATCGTGAGTATCTCTCCCCAGGTCGCACTAGTGGATATATTCTTTTCTACATCACCGCAGGTAAACCTAGGAACTTAACACAGAAAACCCGTTTCTATCGCGAGTTGTGCCTCCAATTGACCAAGCAAACTTCGATACGCTCAGCCGACATTATGGTTATCATCCAATACACTGACGCTAGCGACTGGAGCTTTAGCAATGGAGATGTGTTTTCAACGAAAATGTTAGAAGGCTAAAAGCTTGATGAAAAATAGAAACCGGGTCCATGACCCGGTTAGGAAGACTAACTTTTAAATGTATAGGTGGTGATAAATCGATACTCGTCGTAGCCATCTGAAAACGATTTATTCACATGGATATTTCTTAAGTCAAATTTCAGCCCTTGAAGCGAACCTTCCTGAATCGTGTAGCTTACGTAGATGTCGCGCTCTATCTCATTAGCATTGCTATCGCTTCCTACATTAATATCGTTGCCGTAGATATAGCGTGCAAATAAGTCGAGCCCAGGTAAGTCAAAGTCTTTAAAGTTATACCCGTATCGAACACCATACGATTTTTCGTCTGGGCGAACAAAAGCTAATGACGACCAATGTACTAGATAAGGCTGTGGAATATAACCGTTCATCGTTGGAAAGAAACTGTCGCTATTCATGCTCTGGTAACTTAATGCAAACATATGATTTGATTTATTTAATGTAAACATCGTACCAAAAGCACTGCCGTCCACTTTTCCATATAAATCATCACCATTATCACTGTTATCAAAATAGCGAATATCAGTCGTCAGCCTATAGTCGCCACCCAATTCAGCCCTGTGCTTCAACCCGGCATATTGCTGAGTGTAAATATCTTTAAGTTCAGCATAAAAGTAGGTCGCAGCGAGTGATTTTGTTACATCATAAGTACCGCCAGCAAAAGAAAGACCGTCACTGCGTTCCTGACCATCTCCTCCCCATAGATAAAAGTCTTCTTTTTTCTCACTATTACGAGTTACCGCTGACCAAAAATGTCCACCAGTCAGACTCAATCCATCAATTTCATCTGTTTGAATAACGGCACCCTGATAGATGGTATCAAGCTGACGGCTCGTATCATCCCAGGCAATGGGAAGATGGGGGCGATGATCACCAACCGTTAATTTGGTTTTTGAGTATTTCATCTTAAATGTGGCACCAACTCGTCCGTAATCGTCTTGCGCTTCACTCGTCGTCGTATCGTATGGAAGTGTTCCGTCATTTCCCTCAGAATCGAGCGTGATTGCCCCCTGGGCAGAAGCATCAAAACCGAACTGTAAGGCGGTATCGGTATATCCAGAGAAGAATTGCAGATCAGCCCCTTGAGACCAACTACTTACATCGGAGGTTGTACCCGAGTAATCTCTGTCCAAATAGAAGTTTTTGAGATCGAGTTGAATAGAACTGTCATCTAAGAAATCGGCGTGAGCCATTACTGGCAAATAGGCGCACGTAGAGAGCAGACAAACTCTCAGAATATCTGTTGAATTCCGTTTCATATTTTATCCTAATTTGTATGACTGACTTTTTATGAATTTTAAATCCATTTATTTTTGTTACGGCACACTAGCCAACCTATCCGTACGGTCGGCTCAAGTGCACCTCTATATACTTGCTACGATATAGATTAAAAGTCAATTGAATATTCAACTAAAATTCATCATTTAAATTGGTGCAATAAATGGTGCAACGCCTAAATTAAGTGCAATGATTACACACTTTATTCGACTATAACGCACCACATTAACTCATTGATTATTATGAAATGAAATATAGAAAAATCCTGATACATGAAGGATTATTGAATTTAATGAAAAATTTAGGATATTACTTAAGTAATTCCTTAAGCACTAATTTTGATCATTTTTTGTAAAACATTTTATTATTTTTTATCAAAAGAAAAAATTGCGCAATTTATGGGCAAAGACGATCTGAAACTTTTTTACTTTTCGTGTAACTTCAATGCACCATTATCTCGTTAAAGTTAGCTAATTGTTTCGATAACAGACTGTAGAACTGACTAGCCCCGTGAACGCAAAAACTGAATAAAAGCGGTGAGTTTGGCTAGCTAGAACTTTGCATAAGGATAAATAATGTAGACGGGTAACGGTGCCGCTTGCCAATCGGGTAAGACATTAATCAACTTTCCCTCTCGAATATCTTGATTCAATAACCACATGTTAATTAATTTGATAATTGATAAAAGTCTGGAACGGTATAGGCAAATATTGGCGGCTAGAATAATAACGGCAAAATAAAGCCGTAAAGAGAGAAAAGTCAGCCCTTTACGACATTTTTTACCAAGATAGAAACTTTAAAATGATAATTAAATATTACATTTTATAGGTAACATTTAATCCGTAAGTGCGGGTTTGCCCTACTGATGCTCTTTCTGGACTGCTCGATTTAAGCAGAATGACATCAGCGTTTGCTAAGTTTTTGATGTATCCATCAATGGTGAAATCACCCCAAGTGTAGCTTAGCCTTGCGTCTGCTGTGACGTAGTCCCCTGCAGTGTAATCACTGTCATTATCCAAATCAGAGTAATATTCACTAACGTACTTAGTATCAGCACCGAATGAGAAACTTTCTCCGATATACTGCGTAAAGCCAACACTCAAGTTAGCGTGAGGCGCATACGGCAGCTCGTCACCCGTTGTGTTGCTGTTCGCATCGACTTTTGAATCAAGTAGCCCGGCGGAACCACGTAACATTAGGTCATTCGTAGCCCAGAATGTACCCTCAAGCTCAAGTCCATAAGTATGAGAAGAATCGACGTTGGTAATCTTAGAATCAGATTGCGCCTGATAACCATCATAGTCGTTATAGAACAAGTTACTTGATAGCGTGGCTCGATTACCAAACTGCGTTTTTGCTGTCAGTTCATAGGCAATGACCGTTTCTTTATCATAAGAATAGTATTCATCCGTACTCATTTTGAGGCCTGCACCACCAGCATTATAGCCTCGACGAACGTTTCCGCCGACAGTCGTGCTGTCCGTCAGGTCGTATGTCATACCGACTTTAGGTAGAAATACAGTTTCGTCATCGTTTTGTGCAAGATTGTAAGCCGTTCCCTTCGGCGCATATACCATATCTCGATCAACCGAGTTATTTTCAAGACGAGCACCGCCAATCAGATTCCAACGCTGAGACATTGCATACGTTGTTTCTCCGTATAGAGCAATCACTTGAGAGTCAGCGAGGCTTGCATAGCTTGTCCAACCATTAACGTTATTATCGATATCAAAATCGTTTTTCTCATGCGAAAAGTAAATTCCCGTCATACCAGACCAATCCGAATCTGGCACGGCGAAGCTCACTCTGTTATCTAACTCATAGGTATACAGTTTGTTATCTAGCTCAGTTTTATTTAATGGATACTGATAAAAGGTAATATGATTGAGTTGATAGTCAAAATGAGTAAGGTTAGAAATACCATTCGAAAAATCGTAGTTCACATCAAGCGCTATTGTATGGATATCGGTATCTTGCAGGCGAGTATTACCATTTTGGGAGCTCGCTTTTAACTCTAATGTTTGCGATCCGTAACCATCATCACTGTCATTAACCCACGTAAGAAATTCACCCTCGTACTTATGATAGTTGTACGTTAACTTGGCAGACAATCCTGGTATTGCGCTGGGTTCCCAAAGTAGTTTTGCTCTTAAATTGAGGTTTTTTGAATCGTTCACGTCAGGCCCAACATCTAGCTGATCGGTTTCCTGAGTGTAGTTTAGCCACCCTTCCCCTTTTGTCCCATCCACGGCTACACGTAGAGCCAATTCATTTTCAATTAACGGGGTATTGAACATCACAGCAAGATTATTTTTAAAATTACCATTTTCGTAATTTTCTAGTCCAGCCCGAACAGCAGCTTCATACTCATAAGTCGGATCATTTGTGGTTGAAACCAGCGCACCACCGATAGCATTAGTCCCCTGAGACGTTGATTGAGGCCCGCGCAATACTTCAACACTTTTTGCATCCCATAGACCCGATGGAGAATAACCGTATCCTGTCCAGCGCTGCGTGACACCATCGACAATAGTCGCAATGCGAGAACGACTACCAGTTAAATACGCATACTGTCCTGTCGATGCGCCCGTTCCTGAGATACCACGAATAGTGACTGAACCAAAACCCTCGGCCACAACGTTTGGTGCTAAGGTCACTATATCATTTAGTTTTTTATTCTGGCCGTTTTCAAACTGGTCTGCATCGATAACCGTAACCGCAGTTGTGGTGTGTTTTAAATCCTTGTTGGTTTTCTCACCCACGACGGTAATCGTATCTAATGAATCCACTTGATTTGCTTCTTCTGCTATAGCAGCAAAAGAAAGCGTCGAAGAAAGCGCAAAAGCCACGGCAAGGCTTAATTTATTAGGTTTCATACCAATATCCTACTCAATGTATGATTTTTGTTATTAGCGACATGCGTGATAGGAACTTAGCTGACGCAGCCTATTGACCTTATCAGAACCAGGAAGACAACCTTGTTTGAATCAATGAGTACTTCTACGGCTTGTTGGAGTTCACACACTCTTAGCGAAATATTTTTACCTTTGAGTGACCAAATCCAGCCAACAAATAGTAATGGTAATAATATTCGTTATCATTTATGGTAAGTGTGTTTTTGTGTGACTCACAGCATATTTAGTTATGCAAAATCACCAGATTGTTATGAGAATAAGGCAAGCATCATGAGTAAACCAATCCCATCGTCTTTTAAACAAAGTGCTTTAGTTCACTGGGTTGATAGTCATGAAAAACAAACCCTTATATCAGAAACTCAATATCAAAAAGAAGCTCTATTAGAAGCGGATCTTAAGCATTACCATGTCAATAATGGCTTTACATTACACAGTGGGAACTCACGAGAGCTCAGAGATTACCAAGTTATATCTACAGCGCATAAAGGCTTGATTGTCATTATTTTGTTTAGCGGGAAGTTGGATTTTAGCTACGATGATGTGCGATTTAAGATGAACGCCGATACTGTGCCAAAGGGTTTGGTTGTTAACCTCACTAAACCTGCAACATTCAGACGTACCCTGACGCAAAATAACCAAGTTTCAAAAATTAATATTTTATTACCACTCAATTGGATTGCAGAACGTCTTGATTCACCAGAGCTGATTACCGACTTTCTCTCATCCCATCTCAGTGATTTTGAACTCTCGATTAACAAGTCATTGCTCAATTTATCGCAAACTATTATGGCTACGAATACACCATCTAATTTAATCGGGAAATTAGAATTAGAAACGTTGGTCTACCAACTTTTCGCTAATATTTTTAAGCAAATGGTCATCTGCGATTCTCGGCTTAATAACGTCAAACACAACTCAGGCGACCAGACAAATCATGTGTCAAAGATGACTCTGGGAAGCCTGATAACATACATTGAAACCCACCTTTCAAGTGAGCTCACACCAAAACAGCTGGCGCAAACGATGGGTATGAGTGAATCCAGTTTGCAACGAAAGTTCAAACAAACGTTAGGTCATAGTGTACAAAGCTACATTAGACGCAGACGACTTGAGATAGCTCGCCAACATTTAGAACGAGGCGTCGCTAGCGTAACGGAGGTGGCTTATAACGCAGGTTATCGTCATCCTGCCAATTTTACTAACGCCTTTAAAAAAGCGTTCGGCTATCCACCGGTGGCTGCAGTCAATAAACGTCTTTAACCCCTATATCATTTGCTTTTCTGTCATACATAAAAGAAAATACCCGCCCTTGTAAAATACACAGAGTTTTCCCATGTCATCAGCAATCTATCTGGCCAAAGGCCGTGAAAAGTCCCTCTATCGCAAACATCCATGGATTTTTTCCAGAGCGATCGAAAAAATAGAGGGAACGCCAGAGCTTGGGGATACGGTTGATGTATTTAGCCACTCAGGCCAGTGGTTAGCAAAAGCAGGCTATTCACCTCATTCTCAGATCCGTGCTCGCGTTTGGAGTTTTACTAAATGCGAAATTGATTTTAATTTTTTCGTGGAACGCATTCAGAATGCTCAGGTTCTTCGCGAAGAGATTATTCAACGTGACGGATTGACGGGTTATCGACTGATAGCGGCAGAGTCAGATGGAATGCCAGGTATTACTATCGATAAATACGACAACTATTTAGTCTGCCAATTCTTAAGTGCTGCCGCGGAACAAAATAAGCAAATCATTTGCGATGCACTACTCAGTTGCTTTCCTGAACACAATATCTATGAGCGTTCCGATGTCGCGGTAAGAAAGAAAGAAGGCTTAACTGAAACGACAGGCGTGCTGCGTGGTATTGAGCCTCCACAGTTTGTTGTTATTGAAGAGAACGGCATAAAAATTCAGGTTGATATCCAGTCAGGTCATAAAACCGGCTTTTATCTCGACCAGCGTGATAGCCGACTTCAGGCAATGAAGTACCTCGAGGGGAAAGAGGTCCTAAACTGTTTTTCTTACACTGGCGGATTCGGCCTATACGCAATGAAAGCGGGGGCTTCTCGAGTCATCAATGCCGATGTTTCTCAACCAGCACTGGATACTGCAAAAAGTAACGCAGAGCTCAATAAATTTGATATCAGCAAGAAGAAGGCCGTTTTCCTCAATGCTGATGTATTTAAGCTACTTAGAGAGTACAGAGATCAGGGAACAAAGTTTGATGTCGTCATCATGGACCCACCCAAGTTTGCTGAATCGAAAGCCCAACTTAATGGTGCATGTCGTGGGTACAAAGATATCAATATGCTGGCTATGCAGATACTTAACCCAGGCGGTACGCTGCTAACCTACTCTTGCTCGGGCTTAATGGATCAGGTTTTGTTCCAAAAAGTGATAGCCGATGCTGCTGTTGACTCAGGCAGAACGGTCAAATTTATCGAACGCTTTGAGCAAGCTGCTGATCACCCTATTGATACAGCCTATCCTGAAGGTTTCTATCTAAAAGGCTTCGCCTGCAAAGTACTGTAATAAAAAAATGCCAGATTCATCTGGCTTTTTTTTAAACAAGAGCAACGCAGCAACGCGCAACTAAACGGCTTCTCTCGTAGAAGGTATTAAGTAAGCAATATTCACGACTCGTGTGAGCATGTCCTCCCACAGGACCAGTTGCACATAATGTCGGGATTCCCATTGATGACGTCCAACCAGCATCAGAGCACCCACCAGTAAATTCACCATCGATGCTCAACCCAAGAGCTTGTGACTGCTCCCGATAAACCGACATCAACATCTCACTCATTTTTTCTTCAAAAGGTAAGAATCCAGCGATTTTAGCTAACCCAACTTCCACTTTAGTTGAATGGGTCGTGACAATATCCTGTAGAGCAAAATCAAGCCACTCTCCCTGCTCTATTGTCACAAATCGCACGTCAATCTTTGCCGATGCATATTCTGCTACCGTATTCGGTGTCGTCCCGCCAGAGATAACGCCCACGTTAGTTGTTATCCCTTTTTCATAGTCCGTCAAACCGTGAATTGCAGTGATCATTTCAGCTAACGCGCCAATCGCGCTAATACCGTCTTTGTGATTGACGCCAGCATGAGCGGCTTTACCTTTAATTTTTAATTCATAGGTTCCACCACCCTTGCGTGATGTAACAACATTCCCCGACACCCGCCCAGGTTCTGCATTGAATACCGCGTCAACCTGTTCCAGATATTTAAAGATAAGATTACGTCCTTTCGGAGAACCAATTTCTTCATCTCCGGTCATTAAAAGAGCTAATCGAAAGGGTAATACTACGTTGTTATGCAATTCATAAGAACGAAACGCCATCAGCAAGTGGGTATTCATCACTAGCCCAGCTTTCATATCTGCGACACCTGGACCGTAACCACGTTCACCATCACTGGTGTAAGGTCTTATCTCGACCTCACCCGTTGGGAAGACGGTATCCATATGCCCTGTCAGAGCAAACGTTTTTCCTCGCTCTCCTCCAACGAATGCCAGTACGCCTACCGTGTCTTGAACATCTATCGCCTCAGCAAGGACATGTCCTTCGGTTAGATGCTCGATGATCGTATCGCGAACTTTTTTCACACCGTCGATGTTCTGACTGAATGAATCGATATTAACCAATGTTTCGAGCATAGAAACCATGTCCTGATTATGCTGCTCTAGCCACGTTTCTACATACTCAATAAGACCTGGTTCAACCATTCCTTTGCTCCTTAATTGACAATCCCTGTTCTGCCAAATCCCAAAAAACTCCCGCCATTACCTGCAAAGCTTCAAGAGCGACACTCCCTAACATATGCTCATTTGGGCCATGCTGCAAACAGGCAGGATAGGAATGTGGGATCCACAGAGTCGGCAAACCAAGAGTCAAAGCAAACGAATCATTTGGAATAGAACCACCAAGATTAGGCAATAGTGTTGGGCTCTTACGGGTCGTAGATTCGATAGAATTGAGTGCCCATTTAACCCATAAATCGCTAGGGTCCAATCTGGTTGCTTCCATTTTCACCACACCAGCAGGGGTCACTTCAACATCGTCAAAGCCATTTGCGCTCAGATGATCTCGAATCGCTTCCAAAAAGTGGTCATCATCACTACCGACAACATAACGGATTTGAGCATGTATCGATGCTTTCCCCGGAATTGCATTGGCAGGAGCATCGGGGTTACCAGCTTTACAGGCCAGAATTTCCAGCGTGTTCCACCCAAATACACGTTCTGCCGGCGTAAGGCCGGGCTCACCCCAGTCAAGCGCTATTTCAGGATCATCTTTTCCCTGTCCGACAGGAATATCCTTAACCGCCGCGCTTACGATGTCTGGAATCGCAGGAGGTAATAGCTTAGGCACCAGAATACGCCCTTTAGCGTCAATCAGCGTACTCCATGCATTCATCAATCGAGTTGCAGAGTTCACAAGTAAACCACCCCAGTTGCCAGAGTGATGAGCACCCTCACGACAATTTACTGTGAGATCGAAGTTTAATGAGCCTCGTGAACCAAGGAACAAAGTCGGAAGTTCTGCACCAGCACGGGGGCCATCGGATGCGATGAATAAATCGGCTTTCAGGCGGTCTTTGTATGTTTCACAAAAGGTCTTTAACCCTGGAGAGCCAGCTTCCTCACCCATTTCAAGAAGAACCTTTACGTTAAACCCTAGGCTGCCATCTCGAGCATCCATTACAGCCTTGAGCGCAGCAAAATTGACTGTATGCTGGCCTTTATTATCCGCTGTACCTCGTCCATACCATTTATCACCTTCGACGATAACATCCCAAGGCGTTAATCCTGTGCGCCATTGGTCGTCATATCCTCTTACGACATCGCCGTGTCCGTAGGTAAGTACGGTTAGTAGTTCTGGGCTTTCAATACGTTCCGCCAATAATAGTGGCCAAGCAGAGGGATCGTCAGAACTTGGATTGGCCATTATTTCACACGTAAACCCCATTGCTTCCAGGTAAGGAATAATATTGGATTCAAGATAGGTCGATAAGGCTGGAAAACCATCAGGGGTCTGACTCTCGCTGTGAATTTGGACACGATCACTGAGTAGTTTTAAAAATGCACCTGATTCATATAGTTCGGTAACGGTACGAATGGCTTGCTCGCGACTCATAATAACTCCTAATAACTGGCATGACTCATCCTTCTCCCACTACAGGCAATGGGAGCTAGATAGTTAAAATTTTATTTACTGACGACTAGATTGAAGTGTTCAACTGGCTTTTTGCCAAACTAAATCAGCTTCATCGGGTAACCCAAGGCTAGGATCTGGCGTCAGAATTGAACTCAGTAGCGCCTGTGTATAAGGATGCTTAGGGTTATGGAAAATCTGTTCGCATTCACCTTGCTCAACGATCTGTCCCTGATTCATCACGGCGACTCTGTCGGCTAAATGCTCAACAACGGCCAGATTATGGCTAATAAACAGATAGGTCAGACCTAGTTCTTGTTTTAGCTCTAGTAGAAGGTTGAGAATCTGCGCCTGAACTGACACATCCAGCGCAGAAGTTGGTTCATCACAGATTAATATCCGTGGGTTTAAAATTAACGCTCTGGCGATGGCTACTCTTTGTCGTTGTCCACCAGACAGTTGACCCGGAAACTGCTCCAAAAGACGTTCAGGCAATCCTACTTTCTCAGCGATAGCTAACACTGATGCTTCCTGCTCTTTTGCTGAACCGATTTTGTGCAGTACAAGAGGTAAACGAATAATATCTTTAATCTTTTTGCGCGGATTCAAAGATGAATACGGATCTTGAAATACGGGCTGAATCATCTTCGCCAATGCTAGGCGATCGCTCAGATCAATCTCTTTATCCTCAATCAGAACATTGCCTTCTGAGGGCGCTAATAGACCCAGTATCATTTTCGATAAAGTACTTTTACCGCATCCTGATTCACCAACGAGTCCAAGAACTTCACCTGGCCTAATCCGCAGATTTACCTTATCTACTGCAGTAAATTCAGTTGGTTTTTTCCACATGCCTTTCTTGATATCAAAGCGACGTGTTAGATCGCATAGTTCCAATGCCCATTCCATTAGCATGCCTCCTTAATTTGTCCTTCGGCATAAGGACAACGAACTGAATGTACGTTTGAAATAGAATCCAAAGATGGTAATGCGGTAGAACATGAATGACTCGCTTTACTGCATCGGTTGGCAAAAGCACATCCTGATAACTCTCCAACCAAGTTTGGAACGACCCCTGAAATAGTTGCCAGCGGTTTACCCGCAATAGTTCTTCCCGGGATCGGGATACAACTCAATAGTCCTTGCGTGTATGGGTGCTGTGGATTGGTAAAAATATCCTTTACTGGCGCAGTTTCGACAACCTGTCCCGCATACATCACAGCAACACGATCAGCGATTCTCGCAACGACACCCAAATCGTGAGTGATGAAAATTACCGCTGTGCCAAACTCTTGCTGCAATTCACGAATCAGCTTTAAGATTTGCGCCTGAATTGTTACATCCAGCGCCGTTGTCGGTTCATCAGCGATAATCAAATCGGGTTCGCACATTAGCGCCATGGCGATCATAATACGTTGTCTGAGACCACCAGATAACTGATGTGGATATTGGTTTAAACGTTCTTCAGCATATGGAACACCTGCTCGTTTGAGAAGAAAAATCGCACGTTCTTGCGCCTCTTTCTTGGACACGCCCTTGTGTTTAATGATCCCTTCACATAACTGATCACCGAGCTTGTAAGAAGGATTAAGCGAAGTCATCGGTTCCTGAAATATCATCGACATTTTCAGTCCACGTAGCGCGTTTCTCTTTTTCTTCGGTACATTGAGCAAATCAATACCATCAAACGATAATGTATCCGCTGTACAATCCGCCCTGCGAGGAAGTAGATCCATGAGAGCCATCGATGTCATCGACTTACCGCATCCAGATTCTCCAACGATACACAGCATCTCACCGCGTTTGACCTCAAAGTCGATACCACGTACGGCGCGCAAAGGGCCATTTGCCGTAGGTAGAGACACCCGAAGATTTTTGACTTTTAAAATTGCATCATACATGTGCTGTCTCCTCTAGCTGCGGTTTTGAGGTGCATTTAAATCGCGTAGTCCATCACCAACTAGATTAATCGCGAGGACCAAAATCATTAGCGCGATTCCCGGAATAGCGATCACCCAGGACTGGAAAAACATGTAGGCTTTACCTTCAGCAACCATCAATCCCCACGAAGGTAATGGTGGCTGAACGCCCAAACCAAGGAAAGATAAGGTGGCTTCTAAAAGAATAGCGTGTGCCATCTCGAGTGTTGCGACCACGATTAACGGACTTAAGATATTTGGCAGCAATTCCTTCATAAGAATATATGGTGTAGACGCACCAAGTACTTTCGCAGAGGCGATAAACTCAGATTCACGAAGCTGCTGTGTCGTTGCTCTGGCTACGACGGCGAATCGATCCCATAGAAGAAATCCGAGTAAAAGTATGACGACATTTAAGGAGCCACCGACCAATGAAGCCATCGCGAGTGCCACCAGGATAACTGGCATCGCTAAACGAGTCGTAATGAGATAACTGATAACGGCATCGGTACGGCCACCAAAGTAACCCGCAAGAATACCCATTGTTGTACCGATTACACCTGAAATGAATGCAGCAGCAAGGCCAATGAACAGGGAAATTTGAGCACCATACAGTAAACGACTAAAGTAATCCCGCCCTAGTTTATCGGTGCCAAGAATATGTTCCCATGTGCCTTTTTCCTGCCATACAGGTGGAATCATACGCTGCATAACATCCTGCTCATAAGGATCATGAGGAGCAAGTAATGGCGCGAATAAGGCGCTTAGAGCAATAATAATGAGGATCGCAGCACCTAACGTTAAACTATGGTGACCCAGCACTTTTCTAAAGGCTTTTCTCCATGGCGGGATCTCATTAATCGATGATTTTACTTTTTCTGAAACAGCGACTGACATCATATAACCTCCTTGTTACGCGATTCGCAGCTTAGGATCGAGCATCGCATTGATAAGGTCTGCAATGAACGTGAGCACGATATAAAACACAGCTATGAGCAAGACGATAGCCTGTACAACTGGATAGTCATTACGCGCGATAGAATCCCACGCTAATTGGCCCAAACCTCTGAGAGAGAACACCGATTCAATCACAATCGAACCACCCAACATAAAACCCAGTTCAACAGCCAATAGCGCGACAACAGGAATAACAGCATTACGTAAGGCATGCTTCAAAATCACTTTCGTTTCACTGATTCCCTTTGCTCTTGCAGTACGAATATAATCTGACCCAAGAACTTCAAGCATCCCGGTACGAGTTAGTCGCATAATCGATGGTGTTGCGTAATAACCCAACGCAACCGCAGGAAGAATGAAGTGCTGCCAACTTCCTGTGCCACCCGCTGGTAACCAGTGTAGGTTCACGGCAAAGATAATGATCAGCACCAAACCAAAGAAGAAACTCGGCATCGCCTGACCAAAAACGGCAATCATCAGAGCAAGGCGGTCAATCCATGTATCTTGCTTAATTGCCGCAATCACACCAAGTGGAATCGCGATAAGTGTCGCGACACTCAGGGCAATCACACCTAATGTTAAAGTAACCGGCAATCGTTCATGTATCAGAGAAATTACAGATTCTGGAAAATAGTAAGACTCGCCAAAGTCCATATGGACGGCATTCCATAACCAGTGTAAATACTGCATACCTATTGGCTGATCGAGGCCAAATTGAACGCGAATCTGCTCAATTTGCTCCGCCGTAGCCTCGGGACCTGCAATCGCTGTAGCAAGATCACCTGAGAGATGCAGTAACATAAAACACACGACTGAAACTGTTAGTGCCACACTAACAGCCATCAGTAAACGTCTAAGACAATAACCCAGCATCCATAACCTCCCTGTTACATGGTTCTACGTAGTAATTACTTCCAGCTTGCTTCCCAGAAACGCGGTAACTCATCTGGATACGCTTTAAAGTTCAAATCAGAGG
Source organism: Vibrio viridaestus (assembly GCF_003856525.1). Taxonomy (GTDB): domain Bacteria; phylum Pseudomonadota; class Gammaproteobacteria; order Enterobacterales; family Vibrionaceae; genus Vibrio; species Vibrio viridaestus. The sequence goes on along the minus strand of NZ_RJVQ01000003.1, from coordinate 468,127 downwards.
TAAAAGCGTAGTTACTGGTATATGAGAACATAGGCGCCCAATACGCTTTTTCTGTAATTTGTTTAATCGCTTTACCGTAATATTCGTCACGCACTTTCTGATCTACAGAGGTATCAGCTGTTTCCAGCCATTTTTCGACTGCTGGATCTTTATCTTCATCATCTGCGCCGCCTTTGAAGTAAACGCTGATAATTGCCGATGCATCATTTATTGAATACGAACCCCAGGTCTGGAACGACATAGGTACTTTGCCTGCACGCAACTCATCCCGTAGCGCAGCATAAGTCATGTAATGCAGTTTCGCTTTGATACCCACTTTGCGCAGGTTACCGATAACCGCTTCGACATAGTCACGATCTCGATAAGCGTAAATATCTGTATCAAATCCATTTGGATAACCTGCGTCCGCTAGCAGTTTTTTCGCTTTTTCAGGGTCGTAAGGATATTTCACCGCAGCATCCTGAACACAACCGAGCTGCTCAGGGAAGCAAGGGGTATAAAGTGGTCGGCTACCGCCACGAACAAGCTGGTGAGCCAGTCCATCACGGTTTATTGCATAGTTAATTGCCTCACGAACACGAAGATCTTTGTATGGTGAGTCTGGACTTTCGGTGCCGTGGCTGTTGAGCGTTAAAAATCCCACACGCATCGTTTCGCTACTTAGCACCGAAATATTCGGCATCGTTTTAAGCTGATCAGCCTGATCAGATGGAACACGCCAGATCCAGTCAACTTGTCCAGTCATAAGCTGCGCAAGACGTGTGTCTGGGTCAGGAATCAGAACAAACTTGATTTTACCGATAGATGGTTGACCGATCGGGCTGTCTTTGAAGTAATGTGGGTTTTTCACCATATCGGCTTCTTGACCATTAACCACTTTCACAATTTGGTAAGGTCCGGTTCCAATTGGCGCTTTGTTAAACCCAACTAAGCCAACTTTTTTAAAGTATTTTTCAGGATAGATCGGTAAAGGACCGGCGAGATATTCAAGTGCTGCAGGGAAAGGTTGTTTTAATTCAAATTCAACTTTGTAATCATCCAGCTTGGTTACTTTTTTAATCCAGCTGATGTTTTGTAATGTAACTACTTTAGATTCGGGTGAAAGAGCATAGTTAAACGTGAACGCGACGTCATCAGCTGTGAATGCATCACCGTTTTGGAATTTGACATCCTTACGCAGGTCAAATACCAAATGTGTGTCATCTTTCCATGTCCAGTCAGTTGCTAACATAGGAAGATACTTACCACTTTCTGGATCACGGTATACGAGTGTATCCCAAGCTAGATGCCCAAGAATAACGCCCTCACGCAGGTTATTGTGGTATGGACTAATGTTTTCAGGCCAACTGTTGGACGCATAAACTAAAGTGTCATCCGCTTTATTTGCCATTGCACTTGCAGACCCAAACGTGAGCGCAGTAGCAATCGCAAGAGGAAGACAGCGTTTTAATAAAGACATAGGCATTTCCTTATACTAAATATCCCAAAACTTAATCATTGAAAGCCAGCAATATTCGCGCCTAAAAAAAGCACCAATAACTCCTTTGCATTTATCGCCTTCAAATTCCCTTAAACAACACAAATACAACAAACAAATCACACAGATACAAAATTACTATAAGCCAGCTTTTTCATTGCCACAATTAGAGAAATAGCAAGCCTTCATTGCCTTTTTGGCAAGGATTTTGCTGCATTTTGGGTCACCAATTTGGTTAGTAGAAAAGGAGTTCTACAATGGCGGTAAAACACCAATTAACGGCACCAGCCTTACGTTATTTTCTAGAAGTCTCACGGTACGGGTCCATTAGTGAGGCATCATTGCACCTAAATGTCGCATCAAGCGCAATAAGTCGCCAAATTTCAGGGCTTGAAGATCACATTGGTACACCACTTTTCGAACGTCGACCGCGGGGAATGGTGTTAAGTGCAGCAGGAGAACTTTTGGCGGCGTATGCCCGTAAACTGCTTTTAGAAACGGACAGAGTCATTGGTGAAATTGATGCGTTAGAAGGTCTGCAAACCGGACATGTGTCACTTGCAGCAACGGAAGGCTTCGCAATGGAGTTTCTGCCTTACGCAATAGCAAAATTTCGTCACGAATACCCCGGAATACAGTTTAAGCTTGCGGTGTACCCACCAAAGGAAGTTTCGAGTGCAGTGATCAATGGCGACGCTGATATCGGCCTCACCTTCAGTTTAAAACCCACGCCGGATATTCGCGTCGTACACACCCAACCAGCACCAATTCTGGCCGTGGTGCCTCCGGATCATCCTTTGGCAAATAAAAAGCAGATATCTCTACGTCAAGTCGTCGCGCATCCGTTAGCACTTCCATATCCGGATACAACCGTCAGACAATTATTTGATATTTGTGCCAGCCAACAACAACTCCAATACGAACCCGCACTGGTTAGTAACTACATGTCAACACTCAATCAATTCACCATTAATCATTGTGGTATTTCGTTGTCGGGTGAAATATCCGTAAGACGTTTAATGAAAGCTAATATCGTTAGAGGGATTCCAATATCAGATAAAGGGATGGGGATACGAAACATTGAAGTTCAAATATTGGCTGGTCGAACGCTACCTAGAGCCGTTAAATCGTATCTTGATTTCGTTATCGAAGAAATGAAACAGGATAGTTAGAAGCCCTTAGGATTAAGGGCTTCCTGATGCATATTACTTATTTTGCTTTCACTGATTTCAATTCGTGAATAGTCGATTTAACGGCTTTGCTCACTAGCATGACAACGGTAATAACCATAAGACTGGAAACAAGAGATCCCAGCCCAAACTGAGCAGCACTACCTACTGATTCTGCTCCCTGAACCAAACCATGACAAGCGCTGAAAGCAAAAATGGCCGCCATAGAGATGAACTTTACAATGCCTTTTTTACGATAGGCCAAGATAGCGACTGGCAACGCGAGTAAAGAAAGAGACACTAGCGCTTCAGCTTGATGCGCATCAGCCCATTCAACCCCAATAGCAAAACCACCGATTAGAGCCAAGGCAAAACACCCTATTATTTTCCACGCACTTTTTGTTGCATAACCAGCCGCAAACAGACCAATCAGAAGCAAAGCGGTCAAATGATCATAGCCAGTCAACGGATGTAAGAAACCGGTAGAAAAACTTGCTTCACCATGTCCTGGATGCGCGAAAACGGGAGCACTTAAAAGCATCAGAGCAGAGAATCGTGCCGAAAATTTGCCAAAACTGTTCATAGTCATATTCCTTTTTTAATATCAGGTGGATTACTCTTGAGTAACCACAACGTCCACTTCGTTTTTATTTAGCATGCCTTGATCGACGATGAAATCGATAATCTGCTGTACACCATCGCCACGAATTAAATTGGTGAAAACAAATGGTTTTTCACCGCGCATTTTTTTCGCGTCACGATCCATTACCTCCAGAGAGGCATTTACCATTGGTGCTAGATCAGTCTTATTGATGATCAGTAAATCAGATTTAGTAATCCCCGGGCCACCTTTACGCGGGATTTTGTCGCCAGCACAAACATCGATTACATAAAGGGTTAGGTCGGATAACTCAGGACTGAACGTCGCGCTCAGGTTGTCGCCGCCACTTTCAACTAATACCAATTCTAAACCGGCATGACGCTCCTGCAGCTCGTCAATTGCAGCAAGATTCATTGATGCATCTTCCCGAATAGCTGTGTGCGGACAACCGCCCGTTTCTACCCCCATAATGCGATCGGCTTCTAATGCCTCATTGCGCAGTAAAAATTCAGCATCTTCTTTGGTATAGATATCGTTGGTCACCACAGCCAGGTTATACGTTTTACGCATCGCCAGACAAAGCTGGCGCAGCAGTGCCGTTTTACCCGATCCAACAGGACCACCCACTCCAACTCGTAAACATTGACTGCTCATTACTAACTCCTAAATAATCTTGAATATTGCGTTTCATGCCAGGCACTAACCATGGCAAAACTTGGCAATGTTAAGCCAATCGCCTCGTCTTCAACTTTCAATCCGTGCTCTATCGCTTGCTCAATAACGGGCATCAGTCGAACCAATACCTTTTGCGCACTGGTTTGTCCAAGTGGTACCGTTTTACACGCTGCCATTACCTGATTTTCTAGCCATGCCCAACACCATCCCGTCAACGCCTCATGCACGTCAATTTGATAGTGACAACACGCACCAGAAAATAGTGGTAAGTAACTTAAATCAGCATGTTGTTTGTCCAAGGGTATGTCTAAGCTTTTCATTAGACGATACAGGGTCTGACCCAATTTCTGCTCTTCCAGAACCAGCTCTGATGTTTCTCGATTCGCCAATAAGATCTGCTGCCAGTAATGAATGGCATCATTGTCTTGATTTTGCCAAGCGTTATAACACCTCACCAATAAAGGGATTTCCAAATTGGCCTGAGCGTGCAATAAAATCGGGGTCAACCACTCACACAGAGACTCCTCATCCTTTACCCAAGTCATTTCCACTGCAGTTTCCAAACCCTGACTATAAGCGAAAGCGCCAATGGGTAGGCTGGGACTGGTAAGATGAAGTAATGACATTAATGACTGGGTATTCATTAGTGGCTGTGCTCCTCTCCATCATGATGGTGATGATGATGTCCCCCACCATGATAAGCCCCATTTTCGGGTGTAAATTCGGCTTGGTGTTGAGTACAGGTTAAGCCCATTCGTTCAATCATTTCTTGCAGAACGTGGTCGGGCTGAAAACGCAACCAGCGCTCGCCAATTTGCATCGGAACGTGACGATTACCCATGTGGTAACAGGCTTTCGCAAATGAAATCCAGTCTTCTGCTGTCGCGGTAACAACGTCCTCTTTTTCTGCAATGACTTCTAAAACTTTGCCACATTCAGTGATAAGGCAATCACCTTGATGCAGCACGTCACCACGTGGTAAAAATACGCCGACATCTAAACCTGTCTTACTTTGGGTACGAAAGCGCCCCTTCTGCCTTAAAGCAAAAGGCAGAACCACACTGTCTAATACATCACCGTGATGATGGTCTTCCCGACTTACGACTCGTAACATACAGAGCCTCCTTTAAAATAGTGAATAACGTTGAGCCAACGGCAGTTCCGTTGCCGGATCGCAGGTCAATAACTGACCATCAGCTTTCACCTCGTAAGTTTGAGGATCAACGGAGATAACTGGCATGTAGTCGTTATGAATCATGTCGTTTTTGGTGACGGTTCTACAGCCAAAGCAAGCCTTGAGTTCTCGTTTGATACCTAATGACTGTTTCAGACCATTTTCAATGGCCGCTTTACTGGTAAATGTCACGGACGTCGCACTGGCAGCGTCACCAAACCCACCAAACATGTATCGATAATGGACTGGCTGAGGTGTGGGAATAGACGCATTTGCATCTCCCATCGGTGCAGCAGCAATAAATCCACCTTTAATAATTAGAGCGGGTTTGACACCAAAAAATGCGGGTTTCCACAACACAATATCGGCCATTTTTCCGACTTCTAACGATCCAACATAGCTATCGATACCATGCGCTTTCGCTGGATTAATGGTGTATTTGGCGATATAGCGCTTCGCCCGAAAATTATCCGCCTGACAAGCTTCATCTTCAGGAAGTAAGCCGCGTTGAACCTTCATTTTATGTGCAGTTTGCCAAGTACGAATGATGACTTCACCAACTCGCCCCATCGCCTGTGAATCAGATGCAATCATAGAAAACGCGCCTAAATCATGAAGAATGTCCTCTGCTGCAATCGTTTCTTTACGAATACGAGAATCGGCAAAGGCGACGTCTTCTGGAATATTCGGATCAAGGTGATGACACACCATTAGCATGTCTAAGTGTTCATCGATTGTGTTGACGGTATAAGGACGTGTAGGATTGGTCGATGAAGGCAAAACATTGGGCTGGCCGCATGCAACGATGATATCAGGGGCATGTCCACCACCGGCACCTTCCGTATGATACGTGTGAATGGTGCGTCCTTTGAAGGCAGCTAACGTGTCTTCTACGAAACCTGACTCATTCAGTGTGTCAGTATGAATGGCGATTTGCACATCGTACTGCTCTGCAACCGATAAACAGTTATCAATTGAGGCTGGCGTGGTTCCCCAGTCTTCATGCAATTTCAACCCACAAGCACCGGCTTCTAGCTGTTCTGCGAGTGCATCGGGTAGACTGGCGTTACCTTTGCCCAAAAAGCCAAAGTTCATTGGGAAGTTATCCGTACTGCGTAACATCTGTGCCAGATTCCACGCCCCTGGAGTACAAGTGGTCGCATTCGTTCCTGTAGCGGGCCCGGTACCACCACCTAGCATCGTCGTCGTACCCGACATCAACGCTTCTTCTATCTGTTGCGGGCAAATAAAATGGATATGTGAATCGATTGCACCAGCAGTTACAATATTTCCTTCACCGGCAATGACTTCGGTGCTGGCACCGATATTGATCGTGACATCAGGCTGAATATCAGAGTTCCCCGCCTTGCCAATCGCGGCTATTTTACCGTCTTTAATGCCAATATCAGCTTTGACAATACCCCAGTGATCGAGAATCAAAGCATTGGTAATCACGCAATCCATCACTTCAGCGCGACATTTCTGTCCTTGTCCCATTCCATCGCGGATCACTTTTCCTCCGCCAAATTTCACCTCGTCACCATAGGTGGTGAAATCTTTTTCTACCTGAATGACGAGTTCTGTATCTGCAAGGCGTACTTTATCGCCTACAGTCGGCCCATACATATCGGCGTATGCGGCTCTGGTTATACTGACCATGAAACCTGTCTCCTTACAGCTTATAATTTGCCCATAACGTCACCACGGAAACCATAGATGATCCGTTCACCATCGATTTCAACTAACTCAACCTGTCTTGATTGTCCGGGTTCGAATCTCACAGCCGTTCCGGCTGCAATGTTTAAACGCATCCCCTTCGTTTTTTCACGTTCAAAATCGAGTGCAGGATTGGTTTCGTAAAAATGGTAATGACTACCAACCTGAATTGGCCTATCACCGTGATTAACGACAGAGACTGTTGTCGTTTTACGCCCTTTATTTAATTCAATCGGGGTATTATCAAGAATGTATTCACCTGGAATCATCGCGTTCGCTCCCTATTGAATCGGATTGTGGACGGTGACTAGTTTGGTTCCGTCTGGGAAAGTCGCTTCAACCTGAACCTCGTCTAACAATTCAGATATCCCATCCATCACATCATCACGACTTAATAAGTTGCGTCCTTCACTCATAAGTTGTGACACTGTTTTTCCTTCGCGCGCACCTTCCATGATGGCAGCGGAAATGTACGCGGCGGCTTCTGGATAATTGAGTTTAATCCCTTTGGCTAGACGTCTTTCAGCCAGCAAAGCTGCAGTGAATAACAACAGCTTATCCTTGTCTCTTGGTGATAGTTCCATAATGAATCCTCTAGGTATTCCATATTCTGGGAGGGCAAGCAGGTTTGCCTAACAACATAGGGCGAACCAACGTCCAGCAGTGTCTTAATTGTTGTTGTGCTTCTTCACTACAATGACCGAGGTAACGAATAACGAGCACGCCCATACGATAACTGGCGCTTAGCGTACCGGGTATCTGTGAGTAATGTTCTCTGATAATCGCCAGCGCTTCATCAGGGGTCTCCAGACCGTAGATAATCATTGTTCCTGATACTAAATTGCCGTTGAAACCACTCATTGCATGAATCAACGGATCATCAGCAGCAATGTACTGACGTTCGAGCAGTATCGGCGTTTGCTCTTTATAAATAGCGAGGCGCTGCTCGACACTTCCTGATAAAAAAGGGAGATCGCTTTTAGGTCGTCCGAGACAAAACACATCTATTCCGACAAATTTCGCGTTACCAAAGAGATTAACGCGAGTTTCAAGACGTCCATGAGCCCCATCAAACACAATCGTTTCCATGGGTAACCATTCAACACAGGCATCATTGACATCGATATTAACCTGCTGCTGTTGCACACCTTTTTTGCTATCCGCCTTATAGATTTTGCCTGCAGATGGAGTGGTCACTAAAGCATGTCCCTGCTCTGATGATTCAATATCAATAACGAGTTCATCACCCGAAACCAAACCACCAGGTGGGTGAAGCAGATACACATGACAAACATCGCCTTCAGGAAAAAATGGTCGCTGTACGCGCAGCGGACCATGAAACGACATTTGATGCATTCTTGTTTTACCATGTTGATAGTCGAAGCCCAGCGACAATCTGGCTGGCCAATGTCGCTGCGACTGTGTCGACAAATCAAGGTTTGGAAGAATCGTACTCATCACTACACCGTCAGATACTGTTTGACCAACTTATCATCAAGTGAGCTCATTTCACCTGATGCCACCTGTCGGCCACGGTCTAGAATACAAAAGTTATCAGCAACTTTGCGCGCAAATGGCAGCTTCTGTTCAACCAACAGGACTGTTAACCCTATCTCTTCGTTAAGCCGACGAATAATATCGCCTATTTCAGCAACCACATTGGGTTGAATACCTTCGGTTGGCTCATCAAGAATAAGCAGCTTTGGATTAATGACCAGAGCTCGACCAATCGCTAATTGTTGCTGTTGACCGCCCGATAAGTCTCCACCACGACGGTGAAGCATGTCTTTTAAAACCGGGAAGAGTTCGTAGATAAATTCTGGCACATTGCGGCTTTTATCACTGCGCATCGGTAAACCAATACGCAAGTTTTCTTCGACTGTTAGTAATGGAAAAATCTGACGTCCTTGCGGGACATAGCCAATCCCCATCGGCGCTCGTTTTTCAGCTGCCACTTTGACAATGTCATCACCCATAAATGAAATAGAGCCACTTTTAACGGGTAGAAGACCCATCACACATTGCAGTAATGTCGTTTTACCGACGCCATTTCGCCCCATCAGACAGGTACACTTTCCTTCTGGCACTTCCATATCGAGATCCCAAAGAGTGTGGCTCTGTCCGTAGAACTGGTTGATTCCCTGAATGCTTAACATCACTCTTCTCCCAAATATACTTCGACCACTTTTTTGTTGTTCTGTACTTGATCCATGGTTCCTTCGGCAAGTACTGAGCCCTGATGGAGTACCGTCACATCACGGGCAAGTGAACGAACAAAGTCCATATCATGTTCAACAAGGACGATCGTCCTCTCACCTGCGAGTTCAGTCAGCAACTCACCAGTTCGATCCATCTCCTGATGTGTCATGCCCGCAACAGGTTCATCTACAAGTAGCAGCTTGGGGTTTTGCATTAGCAGCATGCCAATCTCCAGCCACTGCTTCTGTCCATGGGACAACGCACCCGCTAGCAAGTAGCGTTGTTTGTCCAACCCAATTTGCTTAAGAACATGATCTATATAGTCTAGTTCACTCGACGATATTTTCGCGGTTAATGATGACCAAACCGTTTTGGGTCCTGCCATAGCAAGTTCAAGGTTATTAAAAACGGTCTGCTGCTCAAATACCGTTGGCTTTTGAAACTTACGGCCAATACCCGCCTGAGCAATTTCAGGTTCTGACAATTTAAGCAAATTAATGTTCTGTCCAAACCAAGCGGTTCCACAGTCAGGTCGAGTTTTACCAGTGATAATATCCATCATGGTTGTTTTCCCCGCACCATTGGGACCAATGATGCAGCGCAGTTCACCCTCTTTGATGTATAGATTGAGATCATTAATGGCTTTAAAACCATCGAATGTAACGCTAATCCCTTCCAAATAGAGTAAATAACCATGCCCAACATTGAGCATTGGGTTCTCCTGTGGACGAACAAAATCATATACATGTTCACGATCTTTTAGTGAGCGTGCTACATCGAGAATACTCATGCATTTGCCTCCTTAGAACGAATAAGACCTACAATCCCCTTAGGCAAAAACAGTGTAACTAACACAAACATGGCACCGAGGCTGAAAAGCCATACTTCAGGCAATGCAGCTGTAAGGTAAGTTTTCGCATAATTGACAGCGATGGCACCCACAACAGCACCATAAAGTGTTGCCCGCCCGCCCAGAGCAACCCAGACAACAAGCTCAATGGAGTTAAGCGGTGAGAATTCCGATGGATTGATAATGCCTACCTGCGGTACATATAAGGACCCAGCAACGCCAGCAAGAATGGCTGAGAAACAGAAGATGGCTAGTTTGACATACTCAACTTTGTAGCCAGTAAACCGAGTTCTCGCCTCAGCATCTCGAACTGCCATAGCGACTCGGCCAAGTCGGCTCACAACGATGAAACGACAAGCAATGTAGCCTATGCCCAAAGCCAGTCCGGATAGCACAAACAGCGAAAGACGCGTCGAATCGGACTGTAGGTCAAATCCCAGAATATCTTTGAAATCGGTTAGCCCATTATTACCACCAAAGCCCATTTCGTTGCGGAAGAAGGCCAGCATCAACGCGTATGTTAACGCCTGAGTAATGATAGAAAGATAAACACCGGTAACTCGCGAGCGAAAAGCAAACCAGCCGAACACAAAGGCTAGGACCGCTGGAGCCAATACAATCATCAGAGCCGCGAAGCCAAAGTGTTCGAAACCATGCCAAAACCAGGGTAACTCTTTCCAGTTGAGAAATACCATGAAATCGGGAAGATCAGGGTTACCATAAACGCCTCGATCACCGATTTGCCTCATTAAGTACATCCCCATTGCGTACCCGCCAATAGCAAAGAACGCCGCGTGACCCAGGCTAAGAATTCCGAGATATCCCCAGACGAGATCAACAGCCACTGCGAGTAATGCATAAGTCAGATATTTACCCATCAAGGTAATTGTGTATGTCGAAACATGCAGTGCGCTGCCAGGAGACAATATCAGGTTCAAACTCGGTATAAGACAAATAGCAACAGCTAATACCAATAAAAACGATAGCGTTGAACGATCAAACAACTTAGGTTGTTGTTCCATGAATTAACCCTCCGCCGAGCGGCCCTTCTGAGGGAACAAACCTCGGGGCTTTTTCTGAATAAATAAAATGATGAATACAAGCACAAGAATCTTAGCCAGTACTGCACCGGCCCAGGGTTCCATCACTTTATTCGCAATACCTAATGACATACCTGCAACCAGCGTACCCCACAGATTGCCCACCCCACCAAAGACAACGACCATAAAGGAATCGATGATGTAAGCCTGTCCAAGGTTTGGACCTACGTTGGTTAATTGGCTAAGCGCAACACCAGCGATACCGGCAATACCAGAACCCAATCCAAAGGTCATTGCATCAACCCATTCTGATTTAACGCCCATAGCTCTGGCCATACTACGGTTTTGCGACACAGCGCGAACTTCAATCCCCAAACGCGTGTATTTCAAAATCATGAAAAGAATGGCAAACACAATCAGACAAAACACAATAATGTATAAACGGTTAAGCGTCAGACTGAGCATTGGGTTTAAATGAATCACACCTTGCATCCACTCAGGAGTAGAAACGGAACGGTTTAATGGAGAGAAGATCGTTCTAACCGCTTGCTGTAGGACAAGACTAATACCAAATGTCGCTAATAACGTCTCCAAAGGTCTACCATACAAAAAGCGCATCACACCTCTTTCTATAGCGATACCAACCAAGCCCGAGACTATAAATGCCAAAGGTATTGAAACAAAGATTGATAAGCCGATGTGATTTGGCATCAGTGTTTGCACTACATACGTTGTGTAAGCCCCCAGCATAATTAATTCGCCGTGTGCCATGTTAATCACACCCATTACACCAAACGTAATTGCCAAACCAATCGCCGCAAGGACTAATACCGAACCTAAGCTCAAACCGAAAAATAACGTCTGAACCCAATCGGCAACATTTTCACGCTGCTCAATAAGACCAAGCGATTTTTTAGCTGCAAGAACGAGTGATGAATCGGCATGAGCATTGATAAAGAGTGATAGTGCATTTCGAGCGTCTGGCTGATAACTCGTTCCCAGAGTCTCTATTGCTGCAGCCTGAACTTTCTCATCATGACTATTTTTTAAGTCAAAAATCGCTAACGCCGTATTGCCCAGATCAGCAACATCTGAGTCTTCTTCGTCTTTGAGCTTCTGACTTAGCAAGGCGTACGAATCCTCGTCCATGCTGCCCATCAGCTGCGAAATCGCTTTGAGGCGTACTTCTGCTTTAGGGCTGGATAGGCTTAAGCCCGCCAACGATGATTTGATCGATCGACGAAGATTATTATTGATAGCAATCTTTTTGATTTTACGCTTTGAAAGCGTTTGTTGCTCTGAAGAATCTGTCGAAAACAAAGGAGCAACAATATAATCTCTGCCATCCTTACCGTGTATTGTTACCAATACATGGTCTGCTTTAATTTGATAGAGATCGCCACCAAGTAGTAATGTTAGAACGTCAATTGCTCTCTCATCTCCACTGGTACTGATTAACTCCACCGCCTGTTCAGTTTTACTAAACCCAGACTCAACAAGCTGCTGCAGTCCTTGATCGAATTTACTAGCAGTATCGGTAGTATCGGCTTGTACCCAAAAAGAAACAAAAAATGAGAGAACAGCAAATAAAGAAAGTGCCCTTAACTTCGCTTTCCTACCGCCTGAATCCGTGCGATTAAATAATGTCATTGGTCTGCCCTTATAAACAAAACACGCCAAAGGGTGACGCTGTCACGCCACCCATATTAATCAAAAGTGTTGATTAGTAGTTTTGTCCAGAGCACTTACCTGTTTTAACGTTGTAGTTACCGCAGCTTAAAGGTTCGCGCCAATCTGAGATAAGATCTTTAGAGCCCGGTAGATAATCGGACCACGCATCACCAGCGACTAGACCCTTGGTTTTCCATACGGTCTGGAATTGACCATCGTCTTGAATTTCGCCGATAAGAACAGGTTTAGTAATATGGTGATTTGGCATCATTGTTGAGTAACCACCAGAAAGGTTTGCTACCGATGTACCAATAAGCGCCTTCTGTACAGCGGCAGAATCAGTTGTACCCGCAGCCTGAACAGCTTTAACCCACATATTGAAACCAATATAAGTAGCTTCCATTGGGTCATTGGTTACACGATCTTCATCTTTCGTATACTTGTGCCATTCATCAATGAATTCATCATTTGCTTCTGAGTCGACACTTTCAAAGTAGTTCCACGCAGCAAGGTGACCAACAAGTGGCGATGTATCCATACCTGACAGCTCTTCTTCACCAACCGAGAATGCAACAACTGGAATTTCATCAGCCGTGATACCTTGGTTAGCTAACTCTTTGTAGAAAGGAACGTTTGCATCACCGTTGATGGTTGAGACAACCGCGGTTTTCTTACCTTGCGAGCCGAATTTTTTAATATCAGAGACAATAGATTGCCAATCAGAATGACCAAATGGCGTGTAGTTGATCATGATATCTGCGTCAGCAACGCCTTTCGCTTTCAGATACGCTTCCAAAATTTTATTGGTGGTACGAGGATACACGTAGTCTGTACCTGCCAGAACCCAGCGTTTCACGCCTTGATCCAGTAGATAATCGACAGCAGGTATAGCTTGCTGGTTTGGAGCTGCGCCAGTGTAGAAAACATTTTTAGAAGACTCTTCACCTTCATACTGTACTGGATAAAATAGGATGCTATTAAGCTCTTCAAAAACGGGAAGTACAGATTTACGTGAAACCGATGTCCAACAACCAAAAACCGCTGATACTTTGTCTTTCGAGATAAGCTCTCGAGCTTTTTCTGCAAATAAAGGCCAGTTAGAGGCAGGGTCAACGACAACAGGCTCAAGTTTTTTTCCTAGCAAACCACCCTTTTTATTCTGCTCGTCAATGAGCATCAACATAGTATCCTTCAGTGTGGTTTCACTGATAGCCATTGTTCCGGAAAGAGAGTGAAGTACACCAACCTTAATCGTATCGGCCGCGAGCGCATGCCCACTTAACAAAGAGGCCGCTAGAACGGCAGTCGATAGAAATGTCCTTTTCATTAGTTTCTTCCTTTAGTTTATTGATTATTACAAACAAACACACTTAACAAACTCGACATCTAGTATTAAAGAATATTGGTGATATGAATATGCGCGATCAGGGCACAATTTCTACGTAGAATTACGCATATTTTTATTGTTCAATTAGGCGTATAATGAATCGCTATTTATATCTTTATAAATAAACCAATTCCCCGCGCTTTACATGGCACCACACTGAATCATGGATGAACAGTGAAGAACAAAAATCGCAAAGTCCCGGTTACCCGACGTAAATACAATAAGCTGGTTGCAAACGAGCTATTAGAAGATTTCGCTCTTCGTTTCACAGCAAAAAGAGCCCGCAAGTGGTCGGCGAGTTGGATAGCAAATACCGCACTAGGCATTGTTTCCTTTCTCGTTCTTGAAGCTTTGGGTGGTACAATTGCGCTAAATTATGGAGTGGTCAATTCACTGTGGGCGATAGCAGGTGTGTCTGCCGTTGTGTTCATTAGCGGCGTTCCTATTTGCTACTACGCGGCAAAGTACGGAGTGGATGCAGACCTATTAAGTCGTGGCGCTGGATTTGGGTATATCGGCTCGACAATCGTATCGCTTATCTACGCGTCGTTCACATTTATCTTTTTTGCCCTCGAAGCAGCGATCATGTCAATGGCATTGCAATTGCTGTTCGGTATTCCCTTGTTTTGGGGCTACATTATCAGCGCCATTATCGTCATTCCCCTGGTCACATTAGGTATTACTCAAATTGGTCGCTTCCAAATGTGGTCACAACCGCTCTGGTTAGCACTGCAAATCCTGCCGCTATTCTATGTGTTTAATCATCCGGAAACACAAATATCCGACTGGCTCAATTTTGGTGGGTTACACGATTATCCCGCTCAATTTGACTGGCTACTATTTGGCTCAGCTTCCGCGGTGTTACTTTCCGTCATTGCTCAGATAGGCGAACAAGTGGATTTTCTTCGCTTTATGCCTGAGCAATCTCAATGTGGAAAATGGAAATGGTGGGGAGCCATGTTACTTGGTGGACCTGGCTGGATGATTTTTGGCGCGATGAAGATTGCATTAGGTGCCTTTTTAGCTTGGCTCGCCATCAATCACGGTGTTAGTCCGTCTCTGGCTGGTGACCCTGCGCACATGTACCTCAATGTGTTTGGCTATATGACCGATAATCAAAAACTGGCTTTGCTGTTTGCTGGTGTCTTTGTCATTATCTCTCAGCTTAAAATCAACGTAGCTAACGCTTACGCCGGCTCACTCGCCTGGTCAAATTTCTTTTCTCGCCTAACCCACAATCACCCCGGTCGTGTTGTCTGGATGATTTTTAATGTCCTCATCGCCTTACTATTGATGGAATTGGGTGTTTATCAACTCATAGAAAAGACGCTCCAGGTCTATTCGGTATTGGTATTAGCCTGGATTGGTACTATCGTTGCCGATCTTGCGATTAATAAACAAATAGGCCTGAGTCCAAAACATATCGAATTCAAGCGCTCCAAACTGTACGACATAAATCCGGTTGGTCTTGGATCTATGACGATTGCATCCATCGTCGGTTTCACCGCTCATTTGGGAGTGATGGGAATTGAGATGAAAGCGTTCGCATCTTATGTTTCTTTCGCAGTGCCTTTTTTTGCGGCGCCTTTGATTGCATTACTGACAAAAAGTCGTTTCTATTTAGTACCCAATAACATTATTATTTCATCAGCTCATGAAGAACATACGTGCACAGTTTGCGAACATACTTTTGAACACGAGGACATGGCTTACTGCCCGGCATACCGGGGCTATATCTGCTCATTGTGCTGTTCACTGGATGTGCGATGTCATGATAAATGCCGCCCACAAGCCACGTTTCATGCCCAGCTAAAAGCATTACTTAACCCAATACTTCCGCACCGATGGGTAACACAATTATCCTCTTCTGTTAGTCAGTTCATTATGGTGATGTTACTAATGAGCCTCACCATTGCCGCTATTTTAGCCCTTGCATACAGTCAGGTTCCTATCTTAGAACAACCAAGAATGGCAGCTCTTTCAATGAGTCTGGTCAAAGCCTTTTCTTTACTACTGATACCCATTGGCATCATCAGTTGGCTATTTGTATTGGCTCGAACCAGTAGCCGATTAGCCATGAAGGAACTTCAGGCCCATACTCAGTTACTTACCGAAGAGATTGATGCGCACGAAAGAACCTCGATTGAACTTGAACGTGCCAAGAAACAAGCTGAAACAGCTAATAACGCGAAAAGCCGGTACCTTGCAGGTCTGAGCCATGAACTGAGAACACCACTGAACGTGCTACTCGGTTATGCTCAATTATTAAGCACTGATGTTGAACTCAACGAAGAAAAGCGCAATTACGCCAAGGTATTACAACGTAACGGAAAACACCTTGCTGACTTGTTAGAAAGCTTGCTTGAAATATCGAAAATCGAGGCGGGTCGTCTCGAACTCCATCGTGATGAATTTAGTCTCCATCAACAGATCGATCAGCTAAGTGATATGTTTGCAATGCAGGCAGAACGGAAGGGGTTAACGTTTGAATACAAGCGCTCTCCTTACCTGCCAGAGTTTGTTGCAACGGATAAACAACGTTTACGGCAAATACTCATCAATTTGCTCAATAACGCTGTAAAATACACCGAGTTCGGAAAAGTAACTTTTTCCGTAATATACCGAAACCAAGTCACGCAGTTTATCGTCGAAGATACCGGTATCGGTATTTCAGCTGAAGATCAAAAGTTAATCTTTAAGCCTTTCGAACGAATTCAAACGGAAAGTACGACTCACATTTCCGGGACCGGATTAGGACTGACAATTTCGAATGCCCTGGCTGAACTTATGGGCGGAGATATTACCTGTGAGAGCCAGCTTGGAAACGGAAGCCGATTTACACTTAAAATTCTGCTCCCTACGATTTCAGATACACAGGTCCAACCCGAGCTACCTAATACTGATGTCTGTGGTTACCAAGGATCACCCAAAACCATTTTGGTTGTCGATGATCTTGAAGACCAAAGAGGTTTGATTAAGCATATCCTATCGCCAATAGGATTTAGTGTGTTAGAAGCTAACAGTGCAGAGTCAGCTTTGGCTCTCGCCGAAAGTCAGGCAATAGACTTGTATATGCTTGATATTTTCATGCCTCATGTGAATGGCTGGCAACTCGCTATTCAACTGCGTAATAAAGGAATAACCCAGCCTATTTTAATGCTGTCTGGCAATGTACAGGAACTGGAAAGCAGCAATCACCTTCAGCATCATCACAATGGCTACTTAACCAAGCCCGTATCAATACCGGAGCTTTTAGCAAAACTAGGAAAGTTATTAAAACTGGACTGGCAATACACCGCATCCTCTATCGATGTTGAACCGGTGATCGATCAACACAAGGCGGTACCAGATGCAGCACAACTAGATAAACTAAAGCGCTTTGCTGAAATAGGCTTTATGTCGGCACTCTCCGAAGAACTTGATATACTCGAAAAACAAGGATTAAAAGGTTCAATATTTATCGAAACTCAACGTGAGTATCTCGAACATTGCCGCTTTGATAAAATTATTGAGCATATAAACGGACTTATGAATGAATAACTTTTCCGATAACAATATTATCGTTCTGGTTGTGGATGATTCTCCTGAATCATTGGGCATGTTAAACGCAACTCTTAATAAAGCTGGTTTAACCGTGCTTGTCGCTCTTAGTGGGCTGCAAGCCATTTCGATTGTCAGTAAAGTTCAGCCTGATGTAATTTTGCTTGATGCCATTATGCCCGAAATGGATGGTTTCGATACCTGCCTCAAACTCAAAGAACTCCTTCCCTCCACCCCAATTATTTTCATGACCGGCCTTAATGATTCTAAACACGTAATTCGAGGCTTTGAAGCGGGAGGCGTCGATTACATTACTAAACCGGTAGTGCCTGATGAGGTTCTCGCGAGAATCAAAGTACACAGCTATAACGCCCGCCTCGCTAAATCGGCGCAGATAGCCCTAGATTACGCAGGTCAATACATATTGTGCGTGTCTACTGTCACTGGCAATCTCGAATGGTACACTCCGCACGCGCAGCAACTGCTGGCGGAAATAAGTAATTCAGCTGATATCGCCGCAGTTTGGCAAGGCATCCAATCGGAAATTGCCATATGGCTTTTGTCTAATGATAAAAAGACGCCCCTGTTACTCGATCAGTTTACCCAACCAATTGAGGCGATTTACGCTGGGGACTACAACACACTGCATGCGTTGGTCCGTATCAGCCCGCCTAAAGTTGTAGGTACCGAAGAAGACCTTCGCCAAACTTTCAATATCACTAAACGCGAATCTCAGGTTCTCTATTGGCTCTCTTTTGGTAAAACAAATTGGGAAATTTCTCAGATATTAGAGATGAGCCCACGAACGGTAAATAAGCATTTAGAACAGGTATACAAAAAGTTGGAAGTGGATAATCGAACCTCTGCTGTAAGTATGTCTATACGTGTTTTGGAGTCGAAATGACCGCCGTAAAATCACTCTTACAGATGATTTAAAATACAAAAATACAATAAACATATAACACTTGATCAGGTTGTAACATCTAGGTGACAATCCTTTGGCGTTGCCATAAATCGTTCATTCTCTCAGGCAACCCTTCCCTTGTTAGCCATAAGCATAGATGTAAAAAGGAAATAAGATGATCGGTCCTTTCGTAAATGCCGCTTCAATTATACTTGGTGGTGTTATTGGAACTGTTGCGGGTTCTAGATTCCCGAAAAAAATGCGGGAACGTATGCCTCTGGTATTCGGACTGACCTCAATGGGTTTAGGTATCGCGATGATAATGAAAGTTCAACTGCTACCCGCAATGGTACTTTCTATGTTGATTGGAACGGTCATTGGAGAGATTTTCGATCTCGAAGAAAAGATCAAGAAACTGGCCGAAGGTCTTAAAGGTTTTATTGAAAAAGCCCTACCAAAACCGAATGCAAGTATCAGCCAAAACGAATACATCGAAACGTTCATTTCTGTGTTAATACTCTTTTGTGTCAGCGGCACTGGTGTATTTGGTTCGATGAATGAAGGGGTTACCGGTGACCCGACCTTATTAATTGTGAAATCTTTTCTCGACTTCTTCACCGCGGTTATTTTTGCGATTCGACTTGGTTTTCCTGTTGCGTCTTTGGCTATTCCACAAACTATTGTCCAGATGATATTATATTTCTCAGCGTCGGCCATCATGCCACTAACTAATGATGTCATGATTGCAGATTTCTCCGCTGTCGGTGGATTGGTTATGTTCGCAACTGGATTTCGAATTTGTGGTCTGATGCAGTTCCCTGTAGCCAACATGTTGCCAGCATTAATTATTGCGATGCCAATATCAGCATTGTGGGCGTCGTTTGTCTAATACTATCAAGGTGATGTTGTGACTCTTCTTATTGATCAAATGGCAGAACGAGCTATTCAGAAATCGATAGAAAAAGGCGATTTAGATAATCTGCCAGGTCGTGGTAAGCCTTTAGAATTGGAAGACGAAACCTTCATCCCAGAAGAGCTGCGATCAGGGTATCGAATGTTAAAAAATGCAGGCTATTTACCACCTGAGTTAGAACAGCGTAACCACGCTATTCAACTCTGCGATCTCATTAATAGTGTCGAAACCGAAACACAAGAATTGCAACATTCAATCACTGCGCTACGTAACCTAGAACTAAAAATGCGCATGAAAGGTATTAATACCCGGTTTATCTATCAATACCTGACACGTTCACTGTACAACAAGACTATTTAGACTCAATAAACTTTCCTTTGCCTGAAACCGTCGCAACTCCGTTAACAATCAACTCAGCAGATAAAAAGATAATTCTCTTTTTCCTGCCTTCTATTCGCCCGCGTACTTGTACTTTGTCACCAACATGAATCGGTTGATGAAACTTCACGGTTAACTCAGCGGTTAGACCATTAATTTGCTTCCTGAGCAGACAGTAGGTCATGACGGAATCCAAAAGTGTTGAAGCCAGTCCTCCGTGGAGCAGCCCAGTGTAACCCTGATGAATATCGCCTACCCTAAAATCCCCAATCAGATCACCATCTTCACCTTGGCAGTACTGCATACCCAGACCAGTAGCCACCGGCCCACAGGCAAAGCAGTATTGGTGTTGTGTATACTGCGCACTGTGCTCAATATTCGCAGTGCTCATTTTTTACAGTATCTGTGGTGGTTTTTTCTTTGTCTGCTTAACGAATCGAGCGACTGACAACAGGAATTTTCTAGCGCATTTTCATGTCCGTGCTGTTCACAACAACCACCTTCAA
Organism: Vibrio viridaestus; assembly: GCF_003856525.1. Lineage (GTDB taxonomy): Bacteria > Pseudomonadota > Gammaproteobacteria > Enterobacterales > Vibrionaceae > Vibrio > Vibrio viridaestus. Next base: position 447,927 of record NZ_RJVQ01000003.1, on the reverse strand, counting down.
ATTGCTTACGATCAAAATTAATCGAGGTTCTAGCGCGTGATAAGTCAACCAGTCGAGTTACGTTAGGATCTTCCAAGAGTCCCTGCAGGTTACTCCGTCTGCCTTTATCTGTCATTAGCACTTCAATTTTGCTCTCAAACAAGCGAGATAACATCTTAGCTCCGATGTTCTTCACCACTACTCTATCAGCATGATTCGCTAGCAACATATCAACAAGGTGTTTTTTACCTGAACAGCCAGCTCCTAAAGAAGGATTTGGTGCAGAGCAGATGAGTGCTCCGTTATCATCAACAAAAACAAAATGATGAGCTTTAGTGAAGTGGTTAGACAGTTGGTTATCCACAATAGGTAAAGCAGTAATCATATTAACGCTCCTTAAATTAAATAGCATAAGCTAAATATACCCCAATAATAAGCATATGCCATTTAATTTGCGAAAATTTACATTTCACCATCGTGTAATCGGGTACATGACATTCTAAACATCTAAACAACAGACATAAAAAAACCACAGCCAGTTAATAGCTGTGGTTTTTGAAACTTGATGAAACAGGTTATTCAGAAGTGGTCATCATCAAAGCTTTTCCGTTCAATAGGCAGTCAGAAACCTTTTGTCTTCCTGCTTTTACTAGATTAGCCAATGTTTGGCGGGAAACCCCCATGACAGAAGCGGCTTCTAGTTGTAACATTCCCTGATAATCTACCAGTCTAATTGCTTCAAACTCATCTGGATTAAGAGTGATGCGCTCTAAATTTCCCATTGGGATACCATTAGGCTTAAAACAACTGTTCGCCGGAGCCCCACAAATATTTCTAGGGATTTTTGGTCGTCCCATAGACTTGCCTCTTTTAGACCGAAATAAGAATTAATCGTATTGTCATATTCAACAAGAAAGTTCAGCAAAACTCAAGTTTATTTAGCCTATTCTCAATAAAATAACAATTAAATAAGTTTGTTACATTGTCATGGTTAATAGATAAGCAACGATAACGTTTACATTGGGTTGAATTTTAGACAAATCCACTACAGCAACCATAATCCACATTTTTTGTGTAGTTGGTCAGAATATCTAGGCCATCGGCAAACTTCAATAAGCAACAAGACTTATTAATCAGTATTTTCTGTCGCTGGTACAGTAAAGGCCATATTCGCTTCAAGAAGAGATTTTATCAGCGAAGTCATTTGCGCCGTGTCATCATTCGTTTCATGTTGATAGATAATAGGTCCACAAATATCTTCAACTTCTAAAGGGCGTCCTTTCTCACGGTCCACCAACATCGACGTTTTAATGGCATCAAAATTGGAGATCAACTCAAACATTGAATCGATATCAGTTTGAGTAATTTCTACACCGGCATAATTTGCAGCTCGAGCGGTTTCCATCATTAACTGCAGTACAACATTTTTTAGATTGGGATCGGAGGTAATACGCTTTGTGTCTAGTCCGGTTAAAGCCGATAAAGGATTCACACTGTTATTAATGATTAGCTTATTCCATAGCGCATGTTCTATATCTTCGTGAACGGTTGTCGGAATACCACTTTCATCAAATATCTTCGCAAACTGAAGAACATCATTTTCAAGCATTGGAGACATTCGATGATTAGGCCACACGCCCATTTCTATTTGCGATATCCCCTTTACTTCCACGTGACCAGGAGAAACAATATGACCGCCAATACGCACAGCTAAACCACCAATAGTCCGCTCATTACCTAATACTGACGCAATTTTAGACTCGTTAGTTACGCCGTTTTGGATCGACAGAATGGGAGTGGTGCCATTTTTTGCCCAGTCATCTAACTCATTGAGGAAGTCATCAGTCGCAGAACTTTTGCTTGCGAGAATGATAAGGTCAAAACTGGAGCAAGAGAATTCGGTTTTTAATACATCCACATCGACGGCTGTCACTTGCTGAGAAAAGGCAAAATCCTTATGTTCAACACATAGCCCATCCGCTCTCATCGCATCTAAGTGTTCACCGCGAGCAACAAAAACAACCTCATGCCCACCAGACAGAAGTCTTGCTCCGTAATAACAACCAATTCCACCAGCACCTAAAATCAAAAATTTCATGTCATCCTACTCCATTAGTTGTTGAGATGTGACCAAGGTACATCCAGCTCCGGCCATAACTTGTAATGCGGCTTCTACATCACCTGGACTCATATTTACACCTTTAGTTGCGTCCGTTATAACGTATGTTTCAAACCCTAACTCAACCGCATCTAACGCGGTAAATTTGACACAGTAATCGGTCGCTAAGCCTGTAACATAGACTTTATCTATCCCCTGAGAGCGTAGGTGTTCAGCCAGGCCTGTATCATTGATTTTTTGGTTATCAAAAAACCCGCTATAGCTATCAACATCGACATGGGTCCCTTTATGAACAACGTGATCAATCTTGTTTGTCTGTAAAGATTCGATGAATTTCGCTCCGTCAGATTCCTGTACACAATGAACAGGCCAGACGATTTGCGGTATCCCAGCGAGTTCAACTAACTCGCCCGGCTCCTTGCCTTTATGCTGCGTTACAAAGCTACCATGATTCTCTGGATGCCAATCCAACATAGCAACCACAAGATCAAATCGATCGAGAAGTTTATTTACAACCGGCACTATCTTGTCACCTTGCGGTACAGGAAGCGCTCCTGAGGGAGAGAAATCATTTTGAATGTCGACAAGCAATAGTGCCGTTTTCATGTTTGTATTCCTTTTGGTATTAGGCTTCCTTAAGAAAATTGAAAAGAGACAACGTTGATTGAGTATGGGGATCAAGAAAGTCGAGATGCATACCCTGCCTTATTTCAGTATAACGAACATCGCATTTGAGGTTTCTAGCCTTTTCCATGTACTTATGAGTTTCCGCGACGTCAACATACTCATCACTATCCCCATGAATAACAATCTGGGGAACGTTATTTGGTAGCAGATCGATTGGTGAGAAAGATTGATATCGACTTAGATCTTGTTCAGGAGTGGTTTTGAGGAGCTGACCGACAGCATCCTCTCCCAGCTGTGCTCTGTGGCTTGCGACTAAATCGACCACAGGCGCCAATGCGTAGATTCTGTCTAATCGCACTTTAAGAAATTTCTGCTGATAACCCAACCACAAAGCCAAATGACCTCCAGCTGAGTGACCGACTATTTGTACATTTAATGGTATAGGCAAAGACAACTGGGAGATGAAATTTACTGCAGCAACAACATCTTCAAACGTATTTGGCCATCCGCCATCGCGCTCTCGTACTCGACGATACTCGATATTCCAAACGTAATATCCATCATCACGTAATGAATTCGCAATAGCGTTCATCTGCTCTTTTGAATGAGGATAACGCCAGTATCCACCATGAATCAGACAAATGAGTCCTTTGCAGGTTTTGGCCGAGTCAGGGCGATATAGATCAACGCACTGACTCTCTTCTGTTCCGTATTGATACGTGGTAAATCCATCTGCCATCTAAATTTTCCGATAAATATTTAAACTACTTAACTTTGTGATAAGTGATGTTTAATAGCCCTTTTTCTTGAATCAAAGTTTTGTCATCAACAATTTTCCAAACGTCGACTTCCTGATTGTTACGTTCAAAAACAAGGTATCTTTTACCGCCTGACGAGCGCTCAAAAATCTTATCGAACTGAGTCCGTTTACCTTCAATATCAATATAGTCCTCACCAATAACAATATTATCTTGTGGCGCATACTGAGCGATATTACTCAAAAGTTCATTATTCGCTCCAGTCTGAGCGGAATACTCACCTTCAAAACCATTTTTACAACCGACTAAAGCTAGCGCTAGCGCGATCACTAAACCGACTTTTTTCATTTATGTAGTAATCCTGTAGTAACAATCTTAATTATTTATGAGTCTTTCAGAAACGGTGAGACAGCATCTGCAATAGTGCTTTTACCGTCGGTTAACTCTAGTATTTGTTTTTTGATTTGTGGCGAGTCAATCAATTTAGCTAAGGTGTTTGCTACGTTTCCCCGCTTAACACTGCCATAATTAAGTGACCAACCGAGCGCGATTTTTCCATCTGCATCTTCATGAAGTAACGTCCCAGGGCGCAAAATTACCCAATCTAAATCGCTTGCGGTAACGTAGGTATCTGCCTGCTTTTTCACTTTCATGTAATGTTCAAACCCAGGTTTAGGATCGTTACCTCTTCCTGCTTCTGGAAACGCAGACACTAAGTATATACGTCGGATTCCATTACGCTCAGCCGCTTCAACCATCTTGACTGGGCCCTGCCCATCTATCTCACTAGTTCTAGGTAATCCGCTTCCAGCAGCGCCTGCGGAAAAAACAATGATATCGCAGCCTTTAGTCATATCTGTCAACTGTTCAGCCGTCATTTCCATCAGATCGGCTTTAACGGTTTCACAACCTATGGCTTTAAGCGTTTCTTTTTGTTCATCAGAACGGTACATGGCTTTCACCTTATGCCCGTTGTGAATAAGTTCAGGACAGAGTCTATGTCCAACACCGCCAGTTGCCCCTATCACAAATACTTTTGACAAACGTTTATCCCCCATTAACTCGGCTTTAAGCATGAAAACAATGTTAGCATGATTAAAACGCATAATTGAGACACACTATGTCATCGTTTTGATAATTGTTCTTCCAGATGCCAAGCGTATTCCATTTGCCTTGCAACCTTGGTGGCGGTTTCATTTGTTGTCAACGTAGCCAGAATCGTCAAACTCATGTCGATTCCAGCTGAAATACCACCTGATGTATACAAATTTCCCTGTTTAACAACTCTTTGATTTTCGACCACATTGAGTTCTGGATAGCGTTGCTTGAGATCTGAAATATCTTCCCAATGAGTGGTCACGGTTTGGTGGGTTAACACCTTGGCTTCAGCAAGTAAGAACGCCCCCGTACAGACAGATGCGGTAATTTGAGCGCTTATAGCGGCTGATGATATCCATCGAATTAAAGAACTGTCGTTCATCACATTGAGGTGAAAACCACCCACTACGATCAATACATCAATATCTGGACAGTCATGAATAGAATAATGCGGCAGGACATTATAGCCTCCACGAGCTTGAACAGTATCTGAACTTGCTGCAATCAAGGATACGTTCCAATCCAGAGCATTAATTCGTTTTGCGGTGGAGAATACTTCGAAAGGACCAGAAAAATCGAGGACTTCTGCATCGTCATAAATCACAATACCTATGTGCATACAACAATCCCTATGCTGCTATATGTATAGTAAAATATAACGTGCTGTATCAAAGTGTAAAGAGGTTATTGAGCGATGAGCCACTGCATCATGGTATATGCAGTGGAATCTCAAAATTCGGTGAGAGTTTTTCTAATTAAGAATGTCTAAATCGCTAAGTTTCGAATGCATTAGTTCAAAGTAACGTTACTTCCTTTAGCGCCAAGTTCACCAGTTGTGTACTGAGCCACGCCTTCAGCAAAACTCCAGTCTCCGCGTTCATTGGCAAAGAACGAAATCATCAGATCGGTCTCTTGCAAACCACAACGCTCTTTCAATTTTTCACATAGAGACTTCATGAAACGCTCTTTCTCTTCTACTGTTCGTGGACTGGTAAACACTCTCAGAACAACCATATCTTCTGTACGAGTGAAACCCAAACCTGTATCTTGAATTACCATACGAGTTGCTTTGTTCTCGTGAACAATTTGGTAACGGTCACGTTGAGGAACGTTAAACGACTCAACAACCACTTCGTGCGTTGCGTCTAGAAGCTCTTTGATCTCTTCATCACTACGACCTTCAACTACATCAAATACTAACAATGGCATAATGTTTTCCTTTTATCTAACTGACTATAACTCAAAAACGAAATTTAATTTTTAGTGATCTATGTCACAGGGTTAATATTAAGGAAATAAACGTTTCGTTTCAACACAAAATGAAATAATATTTTCAAATATGCTAAGAACTAAATCGAATAAGGCTCATTAATTCGCTTTCAAGTTCGAACCATTCGCACAGTTTTTCTCTATATTACCGTCAAGCGCTGCGATTAAATTGTCGGTCGCACACACAGCCATAGCATGACGCGTCTCATGTGTAGCGGAACCAATATGAGGAAGCAATACCGCATTAGGAATACTCATCAATGGTGATGTCTCAGGTAATGGCTCGACTTCAAAAACATCTAAACCCGCAGCAGCTATTTCTTTCGATAACAGCGCATCAACCAAGGCTTTCTCATCGACCACAGTCCCACGTCCAACATTGATAAACACTGCGCTCGATTTCATGAGTGCAAATTCTCTAGCTCCAATAAGGTGAAAGGTTTCTTCTGTGGCCGGAAGCAAGCTGACGACAAAATCACACTGTTTGAAGAGTTGCTCCAAAGGTAGCCAAGTGGCATCCAATTCAGCTTCTGTCTGGTCGTTTCTAGAACGATTATGATAGTAGACTGGCATGTTAAATCCCAGCTTAGCTCTTTTGGCAACGGCTGAGCCAATTCGGCCCATACCTATAATACCGACTGACTTTCCTGCAACGTTTAGCCCGTATAACTCCTCTCCAATACCGCTCTTCCAATCACCACGCAAAATGTAATTGGATAGCTCTACTGCTCTTCTTGCTGCACACATCATCAACATAAATGTGGTATCTGCAGTTGTTTCAGTCAGTACATCCGGCGTGTGCATGAGTGGAATACCTCTCTCATTTAAAGCAGCAATATCAAATTGATCAACACCAACTGAAATTGTAGAGAGAGCTTGTAAATCAGGTGCAGACGAAATTAATGCACTGTCAATAATAGCCCCAGAACCTATCGCACCGTGACTACAACGAAATGCCGTAACAAACTCTTCTTGGTTAGCCGTAGCATTATCAATCACCTTTACTTCATAGCGTTGCTCTAATTTTGATAATTCTGTTGCTGGCAAATCTTTGTACACCAGTACTCGCTTTTTCATGTTTATTTCCTTTAAACGTCACGAACTAATTTTGGTTACTGACTCTCTGTAATGACTTACGAGGGTCTCTTCCACCAGTCAGGCGTGCGAAGATAAGTGGACTATATTTGGCGCACACATGTGCCAAGCCAAAGACAACAAGCAAACATAATGGAAAGTTGATGTAAAAGGCATAGGCTTTGTCAAAATACGCATACGTAATATCACGCATGTAAACCAGAGGCACAAAGTGGAACAAGTAGGCAAAAAACGTCAGCCCTGAGAGATAAATAATCGTTTTATTATTTGCTAGATAAACAGATAACTGCATAAGCGAAATCACGCCTACAGCAATTGCCGTTTTATATATCAAGATAGACTGTAATGTATAATCATCGTCATACCAAACATTTATTTTAGGATCGATATATACACGGACTGCAGTTAATATTAACCAGACAAATAAGATAAATGATTTATATAACCCTTTAATATTCACTAATGCAAAAAACTTATCTTTATTATCGTAGGCAATTCGACCCAGCATAAAGTAAAACAGTGTTTCGATATTGACTAGATACCAACCAGACACAACGGGTAATGGCTGATAATCGAGCCACCACGAAACACCCATAATCGCTGTCGCACCATATGCCAAAACCCTTTCTTTAGTAAATAAAATAGGCGATGCCAGCGTTAGTATAATCAGATCGCGTAAAAACCAAAATTGGATCGATTTAGGGTGCATCACTATCACATGAAACAGATGTTCAGGGGAGATAGTCGAATTGCTTCGAGCTGGGTCTATCCACTTGACCGTTTCAGACAGAACAAATATTGCTGTAGAACCAATAACATAGGGAAGAATAAGTGTTTTTATCTTGCCAGAGTATATCGTTTTATAGGTTCTGTCAGATTGGAGCTGCTTAGCAAGAAAAAAGCCCGATGTGAGTGCAAAAAATGGCACCGCGACTCGCGATATACCATTAGAGAAAAACTCTTGAAACAGATAATTCCAACTTTCTAATTCTGGTCCATCTACATGGATTTTAGAACTGTAATGAATCGCTATTACAAATAAAGTAGCGATAAAGTTAGCGACCATCATGCCTGAAGTTACCGCTTTATTATTGTCCACAAGATCCTCTCTACTCTGGTTTTGTCGACAACAACATTAGCACTCAAAACTAAATCCGATATGGAAAACAATAAAAATTTACATATTTCTTACGTTATTATAAAAATAAATTTTCTTAGCGTAGTTTATGTAAACTTTAATTAAAAACCAAAAAACAATAATAAGAAAACTTATATATTGTAGATAAATAAAAATTTAATTAAATATGAAATAATTACACTTTAAATGTAGAAATGTAATATATTCAGTTTTATTAAATTAATTTAAACCTTTAAAATCAACCACTTAAAATCTGGCACATATATCGCTTAGTCCATTTCATACTTTCAAGAACGACCCAACTAGGAGATAACAAATGAAAAAATTACTTCCTGTAGCAACTGGCGCTTTTGCATTATTAACGCTTTCTGGTTTCGCGCAAGCTGCTGATAACGATTATGGCCTTTATGTCGGTGGTAATTATGGATATGTCAAAGTCGATGGTCAGGATGACTTTGATGACGATAATGATGTTTATCAGGGTCTACTGGGCTTTCGCTTTAACAAATACCTCGCTTTAGAAGGTAGTTACATTGATTTTGGCGACTACGGTAAAAGTGGCGCGAGTGCCAGTACCGATGGTTACACCGCCGCACTTAAAGTGATTGCTCCTATAGGCGAGCGAGTTGAGCTTTACGGTAAAGGTGGTCAGCTCTGGTACAACACCGATTATAGTGTCCTTGGAGTGAACGGGAGCAGAGACGATGAAGGTGTTTTTGCAGGTGCAGGTGTAGGCTTCAAAGTGACAGACAATTTCCTAGTTAACGTCGAATACACATGGTATGACGCAGACATCGACGCCGATGCCGTATCCAACGGTGCAGACACGGAAACAGACTTCAAACAGGCATCTGTCGGTGTTGAATATCGCTTCTAAAATCTCAAATCACTTTTCCATTATAACTTAATCCAATGCCTTTACAGCTACCCATTGGTAGCTGTCTTTTTTATTACGGAGGAAGCAATGAAGTTGAATCAAATCGGTATATGTAGCTGGACTCTCGGTATAAACGATCTCGATGAGTTGATGAAGAAGGTGAAGTCTCTGGGTCTCAATTCCATTCAATATTGTGAACCGATGGAACGACATAACCCAGAAGATGTGAAACAGGCAGCTGAGAAATACGGTCTAGACATTCTCGTATACGACCCGTTTGGCTATGGTCCTGGAGGTATTTACGGTGACGGTAATATCGAAAGTGCCATCACTATGTATAAAGATGTTGTTGATTATGCTCACGCTCTTGGTTGTGGAGCCACTCTACAAGGTTTGAGTGTATGGACAAAGGGTTGCGACAGCGATAAGGAAGCGTGGGATCAATTAGTCCGAAGCGTCCAAGTTATCAGTGACTATGCCTTGTCTAAAGGTGTCGATTTATCGTATGAGCCTTGTAATTTATATGAGGTACCCTTTATTCATACAGCGGACGAGTACCAGAAGCTAGTTGATGAAACTGGCTGTTCAGAAATAGCGGTTTTACTAGATAGCTTTCACATGAACATAGGTGAGAGAAATCCAATGAAAACGCTGCATGAGTACAGTAAACGCAACTCGATCTTTCATATCTCAGGAGCAAACAGAGAAGGTATAGCACAAGGTAATCTTGACTTCTTTGCTTATCACAAAGGTCTGGAAGATGGCGGCTTTGAAGGTCCGTTTGTCTTTGAATTTGTACTCAAAGGTAATCCAGTAAACACTCCCCCTCGCAACGACGCGGAAATGGAAGAACTTTCTCAACAAATTACTCAGTCGTTAAATATATGGAAGAGTTACTTTACGCAGCAGCAATAATTGATACAAAAAAAGCCAGCATTGCTGGCTTTTAAATTAAGTACGATGTGATTCTCGTTATACGGTTAGCTTTTCAAAATCTCTTTCATCTCACCAGCAATAATTTCTGCTTGCGGTCCCAGAACCACCTGGACGTTATGAGCATTAAGTTTAACAATACCGCTTGCTCCTAACGATTTAATTGTTGCTTCATCGATACTTGCCATGTCATTTACTGACAGGCGTAAACGAGTAATACACGCATCAATCTGATCCAAGTTTTGCGCGCCACCTAGTGCGGAAATGTATTGTCTTGCTACAGCCACCATGTCACCATTCTTACTTACGCTACCACTATTGCTGATACTTGTTTCTTCTTCACGGCCAGGAGTTTTAATGTTGAAAGCCTTAATCATGAAGTAGAAGACAACAAAATAGATCACACCAAAAATCAAACCAACCACAATCAACAGCGCAGGTTTAGTTGCTAAGCCCCAGTTGATTACAAAGTCAAACAGACCAGCCGAAAACCCGAAACCATCCAGAATACCCAGAGAGTTCGTCACAACTAAGGAGATCCCGGTCAGTACAGCATGAATTGCGTATAAAGCGGGAGCAAGGAACATGAAGGTAAACTCAAGTGGCTCGGTTACACCAGTCAAAAAAGCGGTTAGAGCAACTGAGGCAAGTAACCCCCCTACCTGTTTACGACGACTTTTCGGTGCGGCGAAATACATTGCTAGTGCTGCACTTGGTAGACCGAACATCATGATTGGGAAAAACCCAGTCATAAATACTCCAGCATCAGGATCACCAGCAAAGAAACGGTTTAGGTCTCCACGAGTTGTTTGTGCAGCAATCTCTTTAATTAGGCTACCATCAATATTTGGCAATGCTGCACCAATTGAGTAAGTTTTAGCTAATGCCGGATCAACACAGATGTTTTGAATCGCACCAGCCAGCTCATAAGTAACCTTAGTACACTCACCTAACCCAAACCAAAAGATCGAATTCATTACGTGGTGTAAACCAACCGGGATTAGCGCACGGTTTAATGTACCGTAAGCAAACTGTCCCAAAGCGCCAGAATTGGCAACCGCGTGACCAAAAGAATCGATACCATTCTGAATTGAAGGCCAAACAACACCCATAATTCCAGCTAGAATCAATGAAATTAAGCCAGTCATGATAGGGACTAAACGTTTACCACCAAAGAAAGCCAAATAAGCAGGCAAAGTAACATTGTAAAAGCGATTATAAGAATGACCTGCCACAATACCGGCCACGATACCACCAAAGAAAGACATATTAATATCTGCATTAATGGTTTTTGCAGCTTCAGTGAGAACTAAATAGCCAATTGCACCGGCAAGACCGGCGGCACCGGCATCATCTTTTGCCAGACCCACAGCGATCCCAATAGCAAACAATAAAGGAAGTTGCCCAAATATTGCACCACCACCTTGAGCCATAAACGCAATATTGAGCATGTCAGGCTGCCCTAATCTAAGTAGTATTGCAGCGACGGGGAGAATCGCGATCGGGAGCATGATCGCCTTCCCTAATTTTTGTGTGTATCCCAGTACGTTCATAGCTTCCTCCAGTTGAATTCTGTACTGCGAATAAAGTTTGTAATCATACTTTATCCATTGCTCACTCTTATCTTAGTTCATCCAATAAACTAAGTGTTAATATTTATGTCACACTTTTACTCTTATTGCAAAATTTTTCAGCTAATAACTTGCCAAATACAATTACTTTATTCAATATGTAAACAAAGAACACTAAATTTGATGATTTGAACGGAGAATGAACATGCGCTTACTACCATTAAAAAATAAAGTCCAGGTTGGAGAGTGGACCGCAAATTACATCGTAAAAAGAATTAATCAGTTTTCTCCTTCCAAAGAACGCCCTTTTGTACTGGGTTTGCCGACAGGCAGCACTCCTCTTACTACATATCAAGCATTGATTCGCCTTTATAAAGAAGGGAAAGTAAGCTTTAAGCATGTTATTACATTTAATATGGATGAATACGTAGGCTTGGAGTCATCCCATCCTCAAAGCTATCACGCATTTATGTTCGACAACTTTTTTAACCACGTCGATATCGACAAAAATCACGTCAATATCCTAAATGGTATGGCAAATGACCTTGATACAGAATGCCAAGCATATGAAGATAAGATTCGTAGTGTGGGTGGAATTCACTTGTTTTTTGGCGGTGTTGGAAGCGATGGTCATATTGCATTTAATGAACCAGCTTCATCTCTTAGCTCTCGTACTCGCATAAAAACATTAACCCCAGAAACCATTCAGGATAACGCGAGATTTTTTGATGATGATATCGCTTCAGTTCCTAAAATGGCCCTGACTGTGGGTGTAGGTACACTACTGGACGCGAGAGAAGTGCTTATTCTAGCAACTGGTGCTAATAAAGCACTTGCCGTACAAGCTGGCGTAGAAGGTGCAGTTAATCACTTATGGACGATATCTGCACTCCAGCTCCATGCTAAAAGTATTATTATTTGTGATGAGCCAGCCTCTATGGAGCTAAAAGTAAAAACTCTACGTTACTTTCAGCAATTAGAAGAGAAAGAAATCCGCGCCGTTGATGAGGGTAAATAAGTATGCTCGCTTTAACTAACGGTATAGTTTTTACTGGCTTTGATACCCTGCATAACAAGGCAGTCTTAGTAGAAAATGATACCATTGTCGATATTATCGACGAGACAGGAATTCCCGGCAGCGCGGAGATATTTGATACTCATGGACAGTGGATATGCGCAGGCTTCATTGATCTTCAGCTCAATGGATGTGGCGGTATCATGTTTAATGATAAACCTGACGTTGCTACTCTTGAACACATGCATCAGGTAAATTTGAAGAGTGGAACCACGAGCTTTTTACCCACCCTGATTAGCGACAGTGATAATACCATCCGATTAGGAATAGAGGCCTGCAAGCGCTATATGAGCCAACATAAGCATCAAGTGTTAGGCATGCACCTTGAGGGTCCTTACACCAACCCCAAACGTAAAGGAATCCATCCTGAAGCTCAGCTACGTCAGCCAAATGAGGAAATGATCTCTTGGCTAGCAGAACAATCCCAGTGGCTAAAAAAAATCACCCTCGCCCCAGAGATGAACAAAGAGGAGCATATTAAACAGTTAATAGATGCTGGGATTATCGTTAGTATCGGCCATACAGCAGCGACGTATGATCAGGCTCGTCGTGCGATTGAAAATGGCGTGTCATTTGCAACCCACCTTTATAATGCGATGAGCCCTACATCAAGTGGACGTGAGCCCGGAGTTGTGGGGGCAGTGCTTGATGCTCAACATATTTATGCTGGAATTATCGCCGACGGTTACCATGTTCACTGGGCAAACATCCGAATCGCTAAGTCTATTATGCAAGAAAGGCTTTGCTTAGTAACAGACGCAACAGCAGGCGCTAATGCGCCTAAAGATATGTCTTCGTTTGACTTTTGCGGTAGTAAAATACTCATCCAAAATGGGAAATGCGTTGATGAAAACGGAACCCTCGGTGGCTCAGCGCTGACTATGGATGAAGGCGTCCGTCTGTTAGTAGAGAAGGCGAATATTGCAAAAGAAGAAGCAATACGAATGGCAACACTCTACCCGGCTAAAGCGATTGGCGTAGATAACTCACTGGGACAAATCAAACCAGGATACACAGCAAACTTGATCGTTATGAATCAAGACTATAAAGTGTCAGCGTCCATAGTGAATGGAGTGATAATGAGGAATTAATTTCGATGAGTAATATTAGTGGTCAGGTTAAAACAAACGAAAAGGTTAAGTTTAATAACGCAGCCTTAGTCTACCAGCTCATCGACCTTAACGGACCGGTATCGCGCGTCAATATCGTACAGCAAAGCAACCTTGCCCCCGCAAGTGTCACTAATATTACTCGTCAGTTGATGTCGCATGGTCTTGTATCGGAACTTTCTCAAGAAGCTTCGACTGGTGGGCGGCCAGCTATCGCATTGACCACGAATCAAGCCTCACTTCACTTTGTCTCCTGTCGACTGGGTCGAACGGAACTGCATGTTGCAATGATGAATCTCGCAGGAGAAAGTCTCTCCCACGAGCGCATACCTCTGACAAATCATGATCCGAGCAGTATTGTTTCAACATTAAATACTGTCATTGGAGCTTCAATCAAACAGCATTCTAACGTTAAAATCATCGCCGTTGCGGTAACCCTAGCAGGTTTGATCGATACCCAATCCGGCCTAATACACTACTCACCCAACCATGAAATTGGTGGCCTTAATCTGGTCGATTCACTCAACGGATTTAATCTGCCGGTTTTCGTTGGCAACGACATCAGAGCTTTGGCACTTGCTGAGTACTATCTTGGTAATGCAAAACACTGCGACGATTTTATTCTCATATCGATCCACGGTGGTGTTGGTGCTGGAATCGTGTCCGATGGAAACTTACTAAGCGGTAAACAAAGAACCGTTGGAGAAATTGGCCACGTGCAAATCGATCCGTTCGGAGAAAAATGTCATTGTGGCAACTTTGGGTGTCTCGAAACTGTTGTTTCTAACCGAGCTGTTGTGTCCAGAGCAAAAACGCTCATTGATAGAGGACACCCTACTTCTTTAGCGTTCGATTCTTTATCCGTAGAGAATATCTGTGCTGCTGCGGAACATGGCGATGAAGTCGCAGTACATGTTGTCGAAGAAACAGCCCAGTATTTAGGTCAGGTCCTCTCTATCTTAGTCAACGTCTTTAACCCTGAGAAAGTTCTGCTGGCTGGTGAAATTATTGGTAGCTCTCAGATATTATTCCCTGAACTTCAGACTCAAATTGAGCGTAAAGCATTGAATAAATTTAATAAAGAAATGTTTCTATGTGTCGCTAAATTTCAGGAGCAAGGGACTATGGGTGGGTACGCACTTGTCAAAAGAGCAATGCACAACGGAGAGTTGCTATCACTTTTATTAGAAGAATCTTAATAAATTCAAGTAATTTGACGAAAAAAAGCATAATGCACTATAGTTAATTTGTTCCACATTAATTTTTAATGCTTTGTTACATCGTAAATTTGCACGTCAATTACGAATGAGGCACGATGATTGGTGGTATTTTCACCAAGGAGGCCAAAGGGTTATGCGCATTTTAAGTGTACTGTTTCTTCTTCTCGTAGCTGGATGTTCGAATGATGATTGGAGAACAGCAAGTCGAGCCCCCGCAGGTATAGCTATAGACCCAACAGAATATTCTGATGCCGTCATCGAAGCTTACGCGGCTAATGCGTATGGATGGAGAGGTATTTTTGCTGTGCACACATGGCTGGCAGTGAAACCAGAAAACGCCAAGGAATACACAGTTTATGAAGTAGTTGGATGGCGTTTGAAGCGTGGCCTACCCGCACTCCACGAATATCAAACTGCAACGCCGGATCGTTATTGGTACGGAGCGAAACCTAAAAAGTTCCTGTCGTTAACAGGCGAACAAGCAAAGGAGCTGATCCCGAAAATTGCAGTCGCAGTGTCGAATTATCCTTGGTCTGATGAATACACAGTCTTTCCGGGTCCAAATAGCAACACATTTCCTGCCTGGGTGGGAAAACAAGTACCAGAATTACAGCTTGATATGCCCTTTAGAGCAATCGGTAGTGGGTATGCGGAATAATGAACGCTTCAAAAGAAAACAGCCTCTTTATGGAGGCTGCTTTTTTATCTATCTATCACATGCGAACCAGTTATCTGGCCAATCCCAAATTAATTTATTATTAACCAGAACTTTCACTTTTCCATTGGCAGCATCTTCAGTATAGCCAACAACAACATCATCAAGGCTAACTTGGCACACTTTTGTACCACGTCTCAAGACTTTAGCGCGTGTATCAATACTTGCTTTCTGCATGGCCTGTAATCGAGCTTGACGCTCTATCTCTCTGTCATACTCAGCTTTCTTTTTAGCTAATTCCTGAGCTTTTTTATCATCAATACTTTTTTGTTTTGCAGTCTGAATTGAGTCAACATACCCTTTCTCCTTTGCTAGATTGAGAGCGTCATTCTGATCTGCGTTTTTTGGCACAATTGAATAAAAATCAATATCATACGCGCTAATATAATTACTATTCAATGAGCCTGACAGCTTATAATAAAATGCGATAATATCAGGATCCGAACTCAGTTCACATCCACCGTTATTCATACGTCCTTTTAATGTATGGCAATAATTATCTACCTGACTACGAATTTTAATCGGACTCGTGGGGGTAATATATCTCGCTGTAATAACAGAGAAACTACCGTGATCGTCTACATTGACATCAGACGCAAGCAGTTGATTGAGGAGCTTATCTCCCGGACCATAGGAATCATTAACAATTTTAACCAAGTGGTCTTTGATTCCGGGATCAATAGATATCTTTTTTGGTTGCTGTTGTTGAACGACTTTTTGTTCAGTGACCTGGCTAGTGAATGAAGTACACCCAGCCAACACTAGAGGACAAAGCATCGACAAACATATTGTCAGTCTACTTAACATATATTTACTGTTTTTATATCCAGTTGGATTCTTGTTATATCAAATTTAAGAACAATTTCAAGACGCTTGTGTCTCTTATACTAACGACTTACTCATAGGCAAAGCATTGATTGACATTAAGCTTTCATCACATATGCAATTCTGCTCACAACAATCGTAGCGAAGCTCAACTTTCGTCATAGAATGAAGGATTATTCGTCTCTTAAAATCACCCTAGCACAAATGCGATATAATACGCTTTAACAAGATATTTTTCTACTCCTTGATAAAACTATCTACACTTATATTAATTGATTCAAATTTTAAATAGTTGTCATTCACTAAATAAATATGACATTAAAATCAAAAGCTTAAAATCAAGAACAGCTCCAATAACAAAATTGACTTCAAAAACGATAGGCCTATTATATTTCTCGTAAAATAGATTTTATAATTCCTAGAAATTCAATGTTTCTCCAAATATAAAAATCACTTTGTATAATTTAAAGATAATTAATATTTAATAAATTTTAAATATTAGAAGGAGCATATAATGTCCAATATTGACAACTCAGATTACAGGCGATTATGGACTGGTAACTTCATCTCGCTTATTATTACAAACGGAGTGTTTTTTGCTGGATTTCACTTATTATTACCTGTTCTGCCTCTCTATGTATCTAAAATGGGTGGCACTCCAACTGAAGTAGGTCTTGTCGCAGGTATCTTCGTATTCTCTGCAATTATTATCCGAATGTTTTCAGATATAGGGAAGAAATACTTAGGTACCATTGGTTGCTTATTTTTAGGTATCATGATTTCTCTATTATGTGCTTGGGGATATTCATTATTTCCGAGTGTAGATGGAATACTGTCAATACGTATTCTTCATGGTGTAGGGTTCGGTATTGCAACAACATTTTATGCTACGCTAGCAGCAGTAATTATACCCCGCGCTCGAAAAGGTGAAGGTATGGGTTACTTTGGCTTAGGTACCACCGTAGCCATGGCAATAGCACCTGCATTTGGATTATGGCTGGCAACTGACTTTAGTTTTAACGCTGTATTTATATTTGCAGTTTCATGTCAAATCGTTGCTTTAATTTGGACTTATTTTTGCCACTTTGATAAACACTATTCATTTTCTAGCCAAGTAGTTGGTAATAAAATATCATTTTCAGACCAATTCGCGGTAAAAGGCGCACGATTTCCAGCATTGTTAACATTGTTATTTGGAGTTGGTTACGGAAGTATTTTAAACTTCGCTTCTGTTTTTTCTGAGGAGCAAGGAATAGGAAATGCAGGATATTTTTTCCTTGTTTCTACTATATGCGTCTGTATCTCTAGAGTATTTTCAGGAAGAATTTACGATAAGAAAGGGGCTGCATTCACTATTATTCCCGGAATCATACTCTTTTTAATTTCGTTCTACTCTTTGTACTACGTAAGAACACAGTTTAGCTTTTTACTCTGCTCTATTTTATATGGCTTTGGCCTAGGCGCCCTATTCCCAGCATTACAAACAGAGATATTGAATAGAGTCCCTGAAAGTAGAAGTAGCTCTGCAAGTGCAACATTTTACAACATGTTGGATATAGGCAATGGTTGTGGAGCAATACTATATGGCATGATCGCGGTAAACACAGGCTATGCCAAACTGTTCACCCTCTCGGGTGGCGTAATGACTTTAATGCTAATCCTTTATAGTCTAAATGTAGTGAAACGGAGAAACGTAACATCCAGTATCGAGGATGCGGTTCCTGAGCCTGTGATAACGGTTCCTGAATCAGATCTTTAGTGGCTATTCATAATGCGCAGCTCAGATGGTTATTTTAGGACTGGTCTGAGCCGCCTTGCTGACGCATCTCACGCTGTCTCATGGGCATTCTATCTATCTCACCAAACAGCTCTTTGAGCTCCATTTTATTCAGCCGTTGTTTTACACCACCATCTTTTCCAATGAGAAGAACGGCATCTTTTCCAAGACCGTAGCGTTCTTTTGAGTTCATATAGAGATCATTGGACACTTTACCCGTGTAATTAGTTTTAACGCCATCAGGTTGAAATATAAACCACACTACATCTCTCTCAGCAACGCCCGATACGCTATTTTGAAAGTAATTAATTGAATTTAAGTTATGTTTAGTTTCATCGACTAAAATGACTCTATTTTTCCACTGAAGATTTGAAATATCAGATAACTCAGATGCAATAGAGATATTCGCTGCCATGGCTAACGATACGATAGTGACGAACTTTGCTCCCTTCATGAGGTTACTCCCTTCAGATACACTTTTATTTGTAATATATTCACTTCCTGCAATCTTAAAGGTAGTCAAGTAACACTTATTTTCAATAACTTTGTAGCACATAAAATCATCAACGAAACTATACCGTAATACCGAGGTTCGCTAATTCTTGCTCGCATTGTCTCGCAGAATAAAATTGAATAGCTTGAATCCCAACAGCTTCAGCTCCCTTAACATTAGCTGCCATATCATCCAAAAAGACGCTCTCTTCCGCACGTAAATCAAATCGGTTAAGTACCGACTTATAAATAGTGGGATCGGGCTTAAGAACGCCTTCGTTAGCAGAAATAATGGAGCCTTCAAATAGGGACCAAAAGTCATAAGTTTTCTTTAAATAATCAATAATTTCAGTCACATTATCGGTTAATGCGTACAGCTTGTATCCAGCCTGCTTTAGTTTAAGTAGTAGCTCCATAGACCCATGCAACAAGATCTGAGTTGCTTTGACGTAATAGAACAGTGTCTCTGTATCGTCAGGACTCAAACTGAGTTTAAGTTGGTACTGTAATTTCGCTTCCTGCTCGGAAATAATACCTTGATTGAGTTTCAACCAAATTTCACTCTGAAATACCTGTTTAGTTTTATCATAAGGGCTAGGATCTTGAGGAAATGTCAGAGCAATAATTTCAAGAGGATTCCATCTAACTATTACATTTCCGATATCAAAAATTATATTTTTAATCATAAACTTACTTTAAATACCTCATCAATTGATAAAATTAATTTGGAGTTAAACATTTTAAATATAGTGGGGTCATCATTAATTTTTACATTGTAAATTTAAATGCTGTATAAAAAAACAGTATTGATGGTTTTTACATTTTCTCAAAGGGAGAATACTCTATCGTTAATTATATAAAACCAGTTCAATCTATGAAAAATATACGTCCAGCGACTGAAAGTGACATTTTGTCAATCGCACATATTGAAAAACTCTGCTTTCCTGCGGCAGAAGCTGCCAGCCTTGCTTCATTTAAATCTCGTTTTAATGCGTTTCCCGAATGTTTTTTCGTACTTGAAATAGATGGTGTTGTTGTCGCACATACTAATGGTTGTCGATTTAATCAACCCGCTTTGCCAGACGAATTATTTGAAAACGCTACACTTCATGAACCCAGTGGTAAATATCAAACTGTTTTTGGCCTGGCAGTTCTACCCACCTATCAGAGTAAAGGACTTGCTACTGAATTGATGCAACATTTTGTAGATGTGAGTAAGAGTAGAGATCTTTGCGGTATGTTTTTGACTTGTAAAGAACACCTTATCCCCTTCTATCAGCAATTTGGCTTCACAAATTTAGGGGTATCTGACTCTTGCCACGGTGGTGCAAGATGGTTTGATATGCGCCTAGATTTTTTGTAAATCAATAATAACTAGAAACTATTCAAAACTGCTTAAACATGTAAATTTTGCTATGTTTAACCTAAAGACTAAAATTAAGGTTGGCCAATGCAGCCCGAACTGCTCGACATAAAACAATTTCTGCTCCAATACCCTCCTTTCTCTGAAATACCTGAGGAGGAGGTAGAGGAACTCGTTCACCATATCGAAATATCCTACTATCGAAGTGACACTGACATTATTCCATTTGGTGGCAAGCTTAGAGACTTGTATATCATCAGGAGTGGTGCTGTTGAGCTATACCGAAGAAAAGGGGAACTCTATAATCGTCTAACTGAAGGCGATTGTTTCGGCCAAATGGGACTGCTCACTGACAACAAGGTCGTTTTCCCAGCAAAAGCGATTGAAGATACCCTTGTTTATTGCTTACCAGATACGTATTTCCAAGAACTATATGAAAAACACGAAGCATTCGCGGAATACGTCGAAGTTGATGATAAAGCCAGGCTTCGTCAGGCTGTATCAAACACAGGTGAACAAAATGACTTGACCACATCCAAAGTGAAAAAGTTATTAATGGGTGGCTCACCGTGGATAGATAAAAACTCCACTATCCGTGATGCTGCTCAAAAGATGGCTGACGAAAATTATTCCGCTCTACTCATCCTAGATAATGAGATTAATCTTGATACTGAAGAAGACGTCAGTTCCCTAATCGGAATCATCACAGACCGGGACTTGTGTACTCGTGTTTTAGCCACAGGATTAAGTCGCGATGAAAACATAGCAGAAGTTATGTCGACAGAGCTTATTTCTCTTGATCACAATGCGTATGTTTACGAAGCTATTTTAGCCATGCTGCGCTACAAGGTTAATCACCTGCCAGTAATGAAAGAAGGCAAACCGATTGGCATCATAGAGACATACGATATTGTTCGTTACGAATCGCAAAACTCTTTGCTACTAGTTAACAGTATTTTCCATCAAAACAGTATTGAAGAACTTGAAAGTGTTTCAAAACAAGTTGATGAAAGTTTTGTACGTATGGTCAATGAAGATGCCAATGCACATATGATCGGGACAGCTATGTCTGTCGTCGGAAGGAGTTTCAAGCAGCGAATTATCGAGTTGGCTGAAATTGAATTGGGTGCCCCCCCCATACCCTATTGTTTTGTCGCCATGGGGTCTATGGGACGAGATGAGCAACTTCTGGTGACGGACCAAGACAACGCAATTATTCTTGACGATAAATACGATGAAGATAAACATGGCGAATACTTTGCCGCCTTATCAACAATCGTATGTGATGGACTTGCTCGTTGCGGTTACAGCTACTGTACCGGGGATATTATGGCTTCCAACCCGATGTGGCGAATGACTCGCAAAGAATGGGAAGAGTGTTTCGCTGACTGGATAGATAATCCAAATGCCAAAGCCCTGTTAAACGCATCCATTTTCTTTGATTTAGATGGTGTATACGGCCGAGTAAAATGGGCAGAGCAACTCAACAGCTTCATTGTGAGAAGGGCTAAGAAAAACAATCGATTCCTTGCATGTCTCGCAAGAAATGCTCTAAACAGAACGCCTCCATTAGGATTTTTTAAGAACTTCGTGATGGAAAAAGACGGTCGACATAATAATTCAATCAACATGAAACGACGTGGGACCGCACCACTCGCTGACGTCATTCGTGTGCATGCTCTTGCTGTAGGGTCACGAGCTAAAAACTCTTTTGAGCGATTAGATGACATTATAGAAGCAGGTGTGCTGCCTAAAGGCCGAGGAGCCGATTTACGTGACGCAATGGAGTTTATATCCATGGTACGTATTCGCCACCAAGCCTACGATGTCGAAAATGGAATAGACCCAGATAATAACGTTGAGCCAGAAAATCTCTCTGATTTTGAAAGGCGAAATCTCAAAGATGCTTTTCAGGTTTTAAGTAATGCCCAGAATTTCTTAAAATATCGCTATCAAGGAAATAAGGGTCTGAAATAATGGGACTATTTAGCTTATTTAAACCGCCAATCATAGACTGGCCGAGTAAGTATGCCGCCAGAGAACAGCGTTCAGACAATACACTTCTGACGTCATTTTATTCTTCTGGTCTTCCCGCTCCTACTACTCCGATAGAAGAGATCGAGTTTCTCGCTATTGATTTAGAAACAACAGGATTAAATAGCCAGAAAGACGATATTATTAGCATTGGTGTCGTACCTTTCACACTTGATCGCGTCTATTTAGGTCATGCCAGAGAATGGATGGTCAAACCACGACGTAAGCTCAGTGAGGAATCGATCGTAATCCATGGTATTACACATAGTGATATAGCCAATGCTCCTGATTTTACGGAGATATTTCCAGACTTATTAAAAATGATGGAAGGCAGGATTATGGTTGTCCACTACCTAGAAATTGAGCGTACATTTCTTGATAAAGTGTTTAAATCAAGAGTGGGTGAAGGTTTCGAGTTCCCTGTTATAGATACAATGAACATAGAAGAAAAAGTATTGAAGAAGTCACAAAAAGGATTCTTCAATTTTCGCAATTCGCCCGAGAAAATTTCAACACGTTTAGCGCTCAGCCGACGTCGGTACGGCCTACCGAATTACCCGCCACATCACGCTCTAACCGATGCAATTGCAACGGCTGAACTACTTCAAGCTCAGATTGCACATTACTTTAATGCCAAGCAGGAAATCAGTCAGTTTTGGCTATAGAAAACAAAAGGGAGCCACTGGCTCCCTTTTATATTTATCACGGCTAACTGTCATTATACTTTGAAACGACGAATCTCTGATTCGAGCTCTTGCGATAATGACGATAGTCGAACCGCTTGTTCTGCTGCATCCTTGGCTTCTGCGGAGAATGCGTTTGAGACATCGCGAATGCCCTCAGTATTACGCGTAATTTCAGAAGTGACAGATGCTTGTTCCTCAGCAGCAGAAGCAATATGTGTCGCCATATCACTAATCGCAGAAACAACCTCTTTGATCTGTTCTAACGATACCGATGCACTGCTTGCGTCAGCGACACTCGTAGAGGCTAACGCTCGGCTATCTGTCATGATAGAAACCGCTTTACCTGTTGTTCCTTGAAGAGTTTCAATCATTTGTTGAATTTCTTTCGTCGATGCATGGGTGCGTTGACTAAGAACTCGAACTTCATCAGCCACAACAGCAAAACCTCGTCCCTGCTCCCCTGCACGAGCTGCTTCGATAGCCGCATTAAGAGCCAGCAGGTTGGTCTGCTCAGCAATGTCCTGAATGGTTGAAAGGATACTGCTAATCTGATTACCATGACCTTCTAACTCTTCAATAACACCTGTTGCAACTTCAACCTCTTTCGCAAGATTTTCGATAGACGACTGTGTCTGAGCTACCTGGTTTGCTCCGTCCTTACATGCAAAGACGGCATTATTTGAACTTCCAGCAGTTTGTTCAGCATTTCCCGCGATTTCATGAGTCGCTGCAGACATTTCGTTGATCGCAGTCGCGACCATATTGATTTCATCCTGCTGCTGTTGAATTCGTGCATTGTTCTGCTCAGATTGCTTAGCGGCTCTAACAGACTGCTCAAGAAGTTCTGCTGATACATGACCAAGTTTGGTCACCATTTGATGCATATTATCAACGAACTGGTTAAAGCTATGCGCTAACCGTCCCACCTCATCATCTGAATTAATCGTTAAACGTTGAGTTAAGTCGGCGTCACCCGACGCAATTTCTTCCAGAGCTTTGCTGACCCGAGATAAATCTCTTACTAGAAAATTCACTAACCATGAGACAGCTAAGAGTACCAACAATGTAATAACAATAGCAGTTGATATTAGCCCCCAGAGTAAGGAATCAGCTGATGCCATCTCCGTTTTTTTGTCTAGTTCAACGGCGAATATCCACTGCGTTCCTGGTACCGATTTAAAATAATACCATTTCGATACACCAGCTAACTCGACAGGAACCAAAGTCTGGTCTCTAGCGGCTTTATCAATCGTATTAATATCCAGTGACTGAGAAACCGTAGAAACTGGCTTTAGTGTTAAATCCTTATTCGGATGAGCTAACCAATTTCCATCTTGGGTATCGATTAACATCGTTCTAGCATTCTCGCCAGCATCAAACGAAAGGACATCAGAAATCAGCTGATCGATCAACACATCTGCACCAACGACACCAGAAAACTGCCCATTAATAAGCACCGGCTCTGCTATCGTGATCAAAAGCGCACGAGTCACCGCATCTTGATACGCTGTAGTCAGAATCATCTTTCCAGCAGAAGAAGCATCAATATACCAAGGACGTTTACGAGGATCATAACCGGCCTGATTTCTCTCTGGGTGCGAGCGGTACATGATTCCAGCAGTGGTTCCGTAATACAACTCATCAAAGCCGCCAGCAACACGCCCTTGCTTTAAAAATGGGATAGGATCACTGACGTCCGCATAATCTTTGAAAGCCGCTGTTATTGACTTGCGATCAGATACCCAATCTGAAATACCCTTGGATGCAGTAGCCGTTAATGTTTCGACCCTTTCCCGCATAGATTTTTGTGTTTGCTCGTATAGTCGATCGATAGACAACCATGTTAACGCGCCAGCCATAACCACTACAGCAGTCAGACTCGCTCCAATTAACTTTTGTTTTAGTGTAAATCTCATATTTAGTAGTTACCCACACATTTATTATTCTGTCGTGCGAGATACTAACCGCATTTTATCTAATATGCACTAATTATAGTAATTATAATTAATATAAGCTTTTGTTTTATATGGTAATAAGTCAAAAAAATGACTAAAATACAAAGAGGGCGACGTAATTCTGTCGAAGAGGTTATTTGTTGAACTAACTGTAATTTAAATAACAAAAAAACCAGCCGCACGGCTGGTTTTTGATTAATAATTGCGCAGTAAACTATCAGCGATAATCTTCTGTGCTCATGCCTTTAATTAAGCTTATACACATTAGAAGGAGGATAACTGTAAATGGTAATGCAGTAGAGATAGCACCAGCCTGAAGAGCTTGAACCGACTCAGTACCACCTACCCAGAGCAATGCCATTGCAATTGCCCCTTCAATAGAAGCCCAGAATATTCTTTGCGGTACTGGTGCATCAACTTTACCACCCGCAGTGATACTATCAATAACCAAAGAACCAGAATCTGAAGACGTGATAAAGAAGACCAGAACTAACACAACACCGACAAGAGAGAGCACTTTCCCGTATGGAATAACATCAAACATCTGGAACATCGCTAGAGAGACTTCAGTTAAGCCGTTTGCTCCCAGCTCACCAACTTTGTTGACTACCTGGTCTATTGCCATACCACCGAATACTGACATCCAGACTAGTGTAACTAGCGTTGGAACAATTAACACAGCAATCAGGAATTCACGTACTGTTCTACCGCGAGATACGCGAGCAATAAACATACCCACAAATGGTGACCATGAAATCCACCATGCCCAGTAGAATACAGTCCAACCTTGGAACCATGCTTCATCTGTACGTCCGTAGGGATTACTTAGAGGAAGAATATTTTCGATGTATGCCATCAATGTTGTTGGAATAGAGCTGAACGTTACTGAATAACCGATAAATGCAACAGCTACTAAAAGAATCAGTGCGATTACCATGTTGATGTTTGAGATGACTTTTACCCCACCATCAATACCACGAACTACTGATACGATCGCAAGTAACGTAACGCCAACAATGACACACATTTGTAGTGTCAAACCTGAATCAATGCCAAAGACATGGTGAATACCACTTGCAGCTTGCTGAGCGCCCATACCTAATGATGTCGCTAGACCAAATAGTGTCGCAACAACCGCTAAAATATCAACGATGTGTCCAGGCCATCCCCAAGCTCTATCACCCAGAATTGGATAGAAAATTGAGCGTATAGATAATGGTAAGCCTTTGTTGTAACAGAAAAACGCTAGTGATAACGCCACTACACCGTAAATAGCCCAAGGGTGCAGACCCCAGTGGTACATCGTCGCACCGAGAGCGAGACGAGCAGCTTCGGGAGTATTTGGCGTAACACCAAGTGGTGTCTCATACCAGCCTGTTAAGTACGCAACAGGTTCCGCAACACTCCAGAACATAAGACCAATACCCATACCGGCAGCAAATAACATAGCCAACCAAGACATAAATGAGTAGTCAGCGGTTGCATCTTGCCCTCCCAAACGGATTCTCCCATATGGGGTGATGATGAGTACCAAACAGAAAATAACAAAAATGTTACCAGCGTCAATAAACAGCCAGTCAAAATTGCCAATGATACTCCACTTAATTCCGTCTAATACCCCCTTTGCTGTTGCTGGGTCGGTAACAAGTGTCGCGATCAAAAAGATCAGAATTAAGCCAGCACTGATACCAAAAACAGGATTATGAACATCAAAACCCCATTTCTGAACATTATCTTGGCCAACGGTGTAATCAGTATTATCAATACTGTATTTATCTATACCTTTGGTCATATCCCCTCTCTAGTCGATTAGGTTAACAATCATTTATTGAAACGTACTATAACTAATTAGAAAAATTCGACATCCAATTAATTAGTACACATAGAAAATTATCTTATTAAAAACCGCTTAAATTTACACAAAATTTCCTTAAAAGTCCAATTTAGCGGACAAAAATCACAGATAAAGGCAATTTAAGGCGATTGTTTCACCAACTTTAACATTCTTGAAAAACATTACTTTAATTTGTACTCAAATGTTTTACAGTCGTTAATTACTACCTTACACTGTTTAGATATGAGGTTGATTTAATATACAAAGGCTCGACTACTATGTTTCGAAATTAAGGGCATCGTTTTCTTCAACCGAAACCTTCACATTAGTATAGAATATTCATTTGTACTCAAATATTTTAATCTCGTCTTTCACCAAGACCGACCATTACTCGAACAGTAAAAAAAAGAATGACGTCAATGCTTTCATTCTTACGTTATCTGAGGTAATGTCCGCGTATTAATTTGTTAACCTCAGCTTGGATTTTGATTTTGGAAAAACATGAAGAAGTGCTGGTTTCAATCCGCCAGATAATCAGAGCAATTGATTTACACTCCAAAAGACTTAGTAAGGTTGCTGGCCTAACTGGCCCGCAGCTAATTCTAATGCGCTCGATTAAAGAACTCGGTGAAGTGACAATTAGAGAGCTGTCTAGTCATACCAATATGAGCCAAGCAACTGCAACGACCATTCTCGATCGCCTCGAAAGAAATGGATATGTGACCAGAGTGAGAAGTGTTAACGACAAAAGAAAAGTACACGCACACTTAACTGAGTCTGGTGAAGAACTATTAAACAGGGCTCCCCAACCTTTGCAAGAAGAATTTGTAACTCAGTTTCAACAACTTGAGGATTGGGAACAAAGCCTTATCTTGTCTTCTGTACAACGCTTATCAGGTATGATGAACGCTGACAACTATGACGTTGCTCCAATGCTAGAGATTGGGAATATTGCCCACTCCGAGTAATATGATTTGATTCACTCTCTTCAGATATAAAAAAACCTCCTGAGTGGGAGGTTTTTTTATAGTAACTTAAAGTGATTTATACAGGACTTTGTTTCCTGCTAACTGCACTTTCTCTACTAGATTTTCGTCTAGAAGCTTTTTCAATGCACCGGTCGCCCAAGATGCCGCTTTTGAATCATCCTGTCCGGCTTCTAATCCAATTGATTTAGGATTTATGCCGTCAGAGAAACGAGCGACTATATCGAGCACCTGTTGCTGCTTAGGAGTTAACGCGACATCTTTTGATACTGTTTTAGATACAGATTCCACTTTTTGAGGCTGTGCGATAACAACAGACTTAACTGGAGAGTTTACTTGCGATTCTGAGCGAGCTAAAGTAACTCTCATCGCTTGGATTCGCTTTTGTAATTTCTTCTGTACCTTACGCTTGTGAGCTAGTCTCATTCAATGTGTCTCCGTGTTACTGCTAAGCGCAGTGTTAATTTGAAAGCGCGTTTTATATCAAAATTCGGGAGCGATTTGTAGCCTATTGCCGATAATTGCGGTGAAAAAGCCCCATTATGACAGCAACTGTGCAAGAAATAATCAATATAGTTTAATATCGATACTATACTATATTGATAATATTATTACTTTCAGGAGTGATTGATGAAAACGGTTCACGTCGCAAATTTCGAGTTCGATCCTAAAAGTAGACGCATACAGATCATCCTGCTTTTATACACGATCATCTCGCTTTCAGTAGTCATGTTTGCCGCCACGTTTACTCTAGCTGTGTTTTTCACTGTAATACTGTCGGCATTCGGATTGTTTACTTACTGGTTGGTTATGAAAAGCCAGGTAAGATATACGCTTACACCTACTCATTTCCAACAACATCTGTTTAAAGGTGGCTGGGTCGTCAAGTGGAATAATATTAGTCGCATTGATATCTGCACATATCAGAACCAGGGCTGGCATCAACCCCTACCTTGGATCGGTATCCGGCTAAAGCATTACTCTCCATTTTTAAACAGTATTTGCCCAAGGATTATCAGTGAATTGTTACTTTCTCAGAGAGGGCTGCTTTATTTAGGGATGAAACAAAGCGGAAGTGCGACTAAGTTTGAAGATATTGTGCTCGATCCTACAACGTTTGTTGCGGAAGATGGCAAGCGTTATAAAGGTTTACTTGCGATGCTAGCTAATCGAATGAAGTACCAACGTCAATATCACGGTTACGACATTTTTATATCCGTTGCAGATTTAGACCGTAAAGGCGACGAATTCGTTGGACTCAGCAGACGCTTTCTGGCGGCTGCTGAGCCAGATAGAACACTTTATTAATATAAAGGCATTTCATCAGCGACAAATGGATTACTTACTCGCTCTTTACCAAAAGTCGACGAAGGACCATGTCCAGGGATAAAGGTCACATCATTCCCCAATGGCCACAGCTTGTTCTTAATGGAACCAATGAGAGTATTAAAATCCCCTTTGGGAAAATCTGTTCGTCCAATACTGCCATTGAAAAGTACATCACCAACGAACGCCAATTTAGCCTCATCACTATAAAGTGTTACATGGCCCGGTGTATGACCAGGAGTGTGAATGACCTGTAAAGCCTGCTTGCCAAAAGTGACAACGTCACCCTCATCTAGCCATTGAGTCGGTTCAAATGATTTTGTTAAAGGGAAACCAAACATTTGGCTTTGACTTTCCAAACCTTGTAGCCAGAAAAGATCTTCTTTATGAGGCCCAACAACTCTTGGACTACTCAAGTAGCCAGCTAACTCCTCCGTTCCTCCAACATGGTCCAAATGACCATGAGTGAGAACAAGCTGAGTAACCGTGATCCCTAATTCACAAATGAGATCATATAGCTCTTTCGCATCACCACCGGGGTCGATAACAATTCCCTGACTCGTATCATCGCACCAAACGATCGAGCAGTTCTGCGAGAAAGACGTAACAGGAACTACTTTATATTTGAGAGACATAAGCAACCTTGTTAATAAACCAATAGGAATACTATGACATTGCTCTCATTTTATGACAAGAGATTCAACATATTCTGTAAGGAAATGGATAGAAGTTTAACGAAAACCTAACAGAATCATGTTGCAATGGCAGACCAATGATTATCCCATTGTACATTTACTGAACGATATCTAGGTTTTTCCGGATAATGGTGGGTTACAACATTTGCAGAGCCTGAACTGATCAAGAACGCATCATCATGGACGACAACTCCAGATGCATCTGGTAATGACGCAAGTTCAACTAACTCCCCAGAAGTCTTTGACCAAATTCCATAACAGCTCCCAGGAGGGGACGTCGCGAGAATCCACTTCTCATTTGCTGCGATACTAGCGATGTAATGATGAAAACGCGCCCACTCCTCCGGCTCAGCTCTCAAAGAGAGCATTGGTTTACCCGGCTGATGCATAGCAATGAGAGATGGGTAACTATCAGGCTCTCCCCTATACTGCTGTCCACAGAGCACTGTTTCATTTCCATCATGAGCTAAGTGTCGAATACTAAGATGATGATCACTTAGTGACACTTGCTCTAACACGAAACCAGTCGAGGAAAGATAGGTTAAGGATGGCTTCATTGTTGCGATATTTTTTGGCGTTCTACCATCCGTGTCTACACCTCCGACACCGACGACAAGGGTGCCATCAGCTTTTAAGATAATTTCGTGTGGACCGATACCAAAGCCACGAAACTCATCCACTTTTTTATAGCGCGAAAACGTATCATAAACGCCAACAATACCTTCAGATGTTCCTTTAACGCCTTCTGTCGTATATAACCACTGCCCATCATGCGAATAGACACCATGCCCATAAAAGTGTCTATCTGGCTTGCTCGGCAATAACGTCAATGCCTTTCCAGATACATAGTCAATGACCATCATAAAGGTTCCAGGACGCCGCCCGAACGCGACTGCATGTTGACTAATTGGCGAAATAGCAACCCCATGCCCCCGTGCAGGAAGTAAGACTTGATGAATCGGGATACCGTCTTGGTTTGCAACAACCATGTAGTATTTCCGGTTCCGGCCTATCGAACAGCCAATTAATGCGGGTGAAGTTTTTGTATCCTGAGCAGAAGTACAACCGAACGGCAGTAGCGGAACCGTCATTCCCGCCAAAGCCAATTTAAGTAAATCACGTCGGGTATTATCAGTCACCATCAGTTGCATTGAACCCCACTGTGACGCCCAGAGCAACGGAAACCTCATCGTGCATTAGGTATTTAAGTTGTTCGAGTTTGTTTCGTAACAGTAACGCTTGCCTGTATCCTGCTTTCGTTTGTAATGAATCGAACAGGTCATTGGATTCGGGCCAAGAAGATATCAAGTTATCAAGTTGCGATAGGGTTCTATCCGCAACATCATCATACCCTTTGGCTCTCAATAAACTATCGAGACCATAGCCATCAGCAATATACAATGTTCGGATTGCTTTTACATTGGACTTCATATTGGCTAATGACATTTTTGAACGCCAAGATTCGGCAAAATATGGACGTGGTTTTCCAATGTTAGCCATTGGGCGTACTAACTTAGAGAGAGAAAATTCAAGCTGATTTGAAAGAAGAGAGACATATTCAGATAGCCATCCAGCATGATCTAACTGTCTCCAAGGGTTTTCTTTCCAAGCGTTTGTCACATTCTCGGTGTTATTCGCTAAATTTTCACTGATAAGGGGCATCACAATGCAACCAGATGCATATTTATTATTCATTAGTGGCGATAAGTTATCGAATAGTAGCCACTCCAAAGCGCTTAGCCCTTGAATCGTTACACTACCTTTCTCTACATCCTCAAGCGTCACCGTTTCTTGTTCTAGCAACTGAGTCATTTTACGACCAGTGGTATTTTTCTTATCAGGCCAAAACTGTATATTCCAACTTTGCTTTAAGGCATCAGCGGGTCCACGTTCCTGACCTTGTAATGCCATCCATGATTGCATCGTATCCATCCACTGGTTTTGTAATTCCTGTAGTGATAGTGAATTAGAGCAAAATTCACTTACCTGCTCATTTAGGATCTGGCTCTTTCGCATTAAATTATTAGCAGCAAGGAACTCCAGCTCGTAAACATGCTGACTTTCATGGTTCGTTTTCTGTGCTTGAACCTCTCCTGATGATGACGTAATTGATTGACATCCCATCAACCCTACCGTTATCAGTCCTAAAGCGGCGATATTAATCTGTTTCATAGAGCCTCATTAAAGAGAGTTTAAAAAATCAATCAGAGCATCCCGCTCTTTCTTGGATAATTGAATAAATGCCTGCTTCGCAGGTTCCGCCTCACCACCATGCCACAGAATTGCCTCAAGCAACGTTCTTGCACGTCCATCGTGCAAATAATTTTCTATTTGACTTACTTCTTTTGTATAGCCGATTCCCCAAAGCGGTGGTGTGCGCCATTCAGAACCAGATGCCTCGGCTTCTGGTCTATGGTCAGACAGACCGTCCCCCATATCATGTAAGAGTAAATCCGTATATGGGTGAATCACTTGATTCGACAACGCGGGCCTATCCTTCACATTGCCAGTTTTGATATTCGAACGATGGCACGCTGAGCACCCCGCATCATTAAAGATATTTTTCCCAAGTATAACAGACTTACTTTCAATATTTCGACGTGACGGAACGGCCAGATGCTGACTATAGAATTCGATGAAGCGCATAATTCTGTCACTTACTTCAGGTTCTCCACCATGAGGTAGCTCAGTACATATACCCTGCGTTTGGCTGCAGTTTTGGTTTGGAAACAACGTAGATGTTAACCCCACATCGCCACTAAACGCTGCCGCATTTTGTTGCATCAATGTAGGCTGCCCAGCTTTCCATCCAAAACGGCCAACTTGATATTGTCTAGTTTTAAAATTCCATACCCGATTCAATTTACCCGATATTCCATCGCCATCCTTATCATCGGGATCAGAGAATGAACGCAACGTCTCTTCGGGTATCGCCTCTAGCAAACCTAATCCAATCATTGGCGGCGCAATTCGAGCCGAAAGCATCGTTTGGGGGTGTAAAGGACCGTATCCTAGATCAATGATTGTCACCGTTGGCTTACGTAAGCTTACGATTTCTCCATCAGATAACGTGATTGGAACTTTCGAATACGTGATATGAACCCTACCTTCAGGAACTTGGTTTGCTACTGCGAAATCTTGTAGCTGATCGCCATAATTAGGTTCAGGGACAACGCCAAGCTTAGCATAAAGACGACGATCGGCTTCATTCATTACGGGCACACTCATCCTTACGAGCATAGAAACGGCCAGATCGTTGTTGTCTTTTGGAGCGTGACCTCTCCCATCTTTAATATGGCAGTTTTGGCAACCATTTGTATTAAACAATGGTCCCAAACCATCTCGTGCCGTTGTCGATGAAGGAGCGGGTACCCAAGGATTACGAAAGAAACTATTACCGACACTAAAATCCAGTTTCTCAGCGAGAGGGAGATTGCTTGCAGGCTGCGAGAATGCATAAGGTCCCGATTTGACTATTGTTGTATCTCCACCAGACAGAAAATCATCTGCATAAGTTGAGAACGACACGAACAGCCCAGCAAGAAAAAAATGTGTCACTTTATTCATGGCAATTCTGTTTTACTAAAAACACAACAACCCAATACCTCAAGTCCATCATGGACTGCCGGTATTGGGTTAATTTAAAAGTCAGTATTTGGGTATTAATACTGATTAAAACTCGTGATCCGCCGTATCAGGGTTTAGATTATCGATACCAATAATCTTAGCAGCCTGTTCAATGGCCGCCGTCTGTTTAACCAATGCCTGAATAGCACCTGTGACTAGCTGATTACCCGCAGTATTGTCGGATGCAATTAACTGGTCAAAGTACACATGCTTTTCCTCAGCCGATTTAACTAATTCACCGACTTCAGAACGAGTCACATCAAACTGATTTTGGATATCGTTCGCCGCACTCTTATTAGATTGTGCAACCAAATTATTGATACTTGCGCCAGAAACTAATGTTCCATTCACACGTGAGTAAGAGCCCGTGTAAACATTGTAGATGCCTTGTTCATTGAAATAGTGTGAATTATGAGTATTGTCAGAGAAACAATCGTGCTCGTCTTCAGTAGAATTTGCTTCTAGAGCTACCTTCATGCGCTCGCCAGCTAATTCACCTAAAGATAGCGACCCCATACCAAACAACATTTTACGCAAGCCGTTCTCAGCGTTGTCGCTTAATAATGTTTCACGATAGTTGCCTTTTACGCCTTCAGCCCACTGCTGCTCCATCCATGCTAAATCAGAAACAAGTAATTCTGCGGCGGCTTTAAGGTATTGTCCACGACGATCACAGTGACCGTTAGTACACTGCGACCCTGTAACATAGTCAGTGTATGGGCGTTCGCCTGCACCTGGATTTGTACCGTTTAAATCTTGTCCCCACAATAGAAACTCAATTGCGTGATAGCCAGAAGCAACGTTTGCCTCTGACCCACCCAGTTCATTTAAACTCGCTATTAGCTCAGGAGTGATCTTTGCCGTATCGATGGTTGAAGAACCAATCTTTATTGAGGTATTAGAAATGATGTTTGCTGTAGCGCCTGCGTTACCCAATTCGTGTTGATAATCAGAAGAAACGTAGTCGATCAGACCTTCATCCAGAGGCCAAGCATTTAGTTGCCCTTCCCAATCATCAACCACAGCATTACCAAAACGAAACACTTCCGACTGTTGGTACGGAACTCGAGCTGCAAGCCACGCTTTTTTAGTTGCCTCTAACGTATCTTTCGACGGAGCGGCTAGAAATGCGTTAATTGACTGCTGAAGTGCTGTTGCAGTAATCAGCGAATCTTCAAAGACAGCATGGGCGATAGTCGCGTAGTTTTCAACAACTTGCTGTTTAGTTACGTCAGCGGAGTACACAGAGGTAGATGACAATGTCGCGCCAGCAACTAAGGCCGCGATTAATGCGGATTTAAATTTCATGGAAAGGCATCCTTGTTTACTAAACTTTACTAATAATGTTAATAGTTATCATTTGTTTTATGAATCATACAAAGATACGTAAATTTTTCAATAGCCAAATATAAAAAAACCCCACATATGTGAGGTTTTACATCATTTTAATAAATGGTAAGACGCTATAATTTGAGGTTATGATGTCCATGACAGACTTTCGCTTTCAAGTAGTTTTCATTACCGTGTTTGATATGCGCAGCCGTGTTAACAACCTCATCGATCTCTATGCCAAACTCTTTAAGCTCTTTTACTTTCTTGGGATTATTTGTGATTAATCGGATGTGATTAATACCTAATGCATCAAGCATCTGTGCTGCTTCATAAAAATCGCGCAAGTCGTCAGCAAATCCCAAACGATTATTAGCCTCGTATGTATCTAGCCCTTCACTCTGAAGCTTATACGCATCGATTTTATTGTACAAACCGATACCACGACCTTCTTGGCGAAGATAGAGAATAATGCCACCTTCTTTACCCATCTTATTAATGGTTTCTTCCAGCTGTTCTCCACAGTCACAGCGTGAAGAGTGAAACACATCTCCGGTTAAACATTCAGAGTGCATACGAACTAATGGAACAGACTGAGTCTTATCGGCCGATTTAAAGATAATCGCTACGTGCTCTTTATCTGTTTTTAAACCTTGAAAAGATAATATTTCTGCATCTATGTTGCTTTTTGCGCCGACTTTAAGGTCGACCCTGGCACGTACTTCCGCCATATTGTTTCTCACTTACTTTCATTATTTCTAAGATAGTTGGAGATTCACTATCATTTGATATGTTTAATACACCGAGATGAGTCATTTTACAATGAGAAAGATATTTGAAAACGATTTTGGGCATTAAATTAACTTGTTATAATATAACAATATCAGAAAACAGCAACAAAAAACCCAGTGTTTTACTCAACAACTGGGTTCATTAAATAAAAGAATCTGCTTTGCGGAAGGTTTTTTATCGCGACTGTTTCTGTTGCCACAACACAAGTTCAACCCATACTTTAGCGAGAGAACGAATTTCTTCTTCCGTGAGAAAAGACACTGTTGCTTTACAAACTGAACCATTTCCTGTACTGGGCTTGAGGTCAATGGGTTCAATTTGACGATAAAAATCTTCTTTAAGTTTCGTCGCTGTTACAGTCACCGCTCACATCCAATCTTTCGGCTAAACGTATAAAAATATTATCATTTTCTCATCAATTGTCTGTAAAATTATGAAAAATATGGAGCAATATCACATTTTAATGGGAAGGTATTTGTTAGATACGCCTTGAAATAAAAGATCTTTTAAGTTCAATAAGTTGATCAATAATTAGATCGAAATAAAAAAGGCCGATTATATAACCGACCTTTTAACATTAAATCACATTAATGTTTAGTTTTAGTCTTCTGACTCACCAGATGAATCATCTGAGCTTGATGTAGGCTCATCTGATTGTGGGCTATCCGCAACCACTTCATCAGATTCAGCCGAATCAACAATGTCTTCTTCATCAACTTCTTCGATACGTTGAAGTCCAACGACATGCTCATCTTCCGCTGTCTTAATTAGAGTAACACCTTGAGTGTTTCGTCCAACTTGACTAACTTCAGAAACACGTGTTCTCACTAGTGTGCCTGCATCAGTGATCATCATAAACTCATCACCTTCGACAGCCTGTACAGCACCGACAACCTGACCGTTACGCTCTGATACTTTAATTGAAACGACACCCTGCGTTGCTCGGCCTTTTTCTGGATATTCAGAAATAATGGTTCGTTTACCATAACCATTTTGAGTTACGGTTAGAATATCACCGTCTGTACGTGGAACAATAAGTGAAACCACCTTATCACCGTCGGCAAGTTTCATTCCCCGAACACCTGATGCTGTACGTCCCATTGGACGGACACCTTTGAAGTTAATAATTGGATTACCATCTTCATCAAGTTTTTGGTTGCCATTCTCATCAAGAGCTGGGATCTCTTCAGCTTCTTTAAATCTGACCACTTTACCAAATTTGGAGAACAGCATGATGCTATTTTCGCCATTCGTAATATCGACACCGATCAGCTCATCATCTTCACGCAGATTCACTGCGATCAGGCCATTAGAGCGAACATTAGAGAACTGATCTAATGACGTTTTCTTCACGGTACCGTCAGCAGTTGCCATCAAAATAAACTTATCTGACGAATACTCAGAAACAGGTAATATCGCAGTAATACGTTCATTCGCTTCTAAAGGAAGAATGTTGACAATGGGCTTGCCTCGCGCAGTACGCGTTGCGTGTGGCAATTGATATACTTTCAGACGATATGTTTTACCACGAGTGGAAAAACACAGAATATTGTCATGAGTATTTGCAACCAATAACTTCTCGATGAAATCTTCATCTTTCATCTTAGTGGCACTCTTACCTTTACCACCACGACGTTGAGACTCATATTCACTTAGAATTTGGTACTTAACGTAGCCTTCATGGGATAACGTAACAACAACATCTTCTTTCGCGATCAACTCTTCCATATCGATATCGTGAGTCGCCGCTGTTATTTCTGTACGACGAGTGTCGCCGTAAGTACTACGAACGATTTCTAGCTCTTCACGAATCACTTCCATCAGTCTTTCTGTACTAGAAAGAATATGAAGTAACTCTGCGATTTCGTCTAATAGGCCTTTGTATTCCTCAAGGATCTTATCGTGCTCTAAACCAGTCAGACGGTGCAGACGAAGATCTAGAATAGCCTGTGCCTGCTGTTCTGTTAGATAGTATAAGCCATCGCGAATACCATATTCAGGTTCAAGCCAATCTGGTCTTGCTGCGCCATCGTCACCAGCGCGATCGAGCATTGCAGCAACACTACCTAATTCCCAACCACGAGCAAGAAGACCTTGCTTCGCATCAGCAGGAGTCTGGGCCTGACGAATCAGCTCTATAATTTCATCGATATTAGCCAGAGCAAGTGCTAAACCTTCAAGGATATGCGCTCTATCTCTTGCTTTACGTAATTCGTAAATAGTTCTTCTGGTTACTACTTCACGACGGTGATCAACGAAGCACTTCAACATATCTTTAATGTTGAATAACTTAGGTTGACCGCCATCAAGAGCAACCATATTGATACCGAATGTTGTCTGTAGCTGAGTCTGAGCATACAGGTTGTTCAATACAACCTCACCAACAGCATCACGCTTACACTCGATAACGATGCGCATCCCGTCTTTATCAGACTCATCTCGAAGCGCACTGATGCCTTCAACTTTCTTGTCTTTTACTAGCTCAGCGATTTTTTCGATCAAGCGAGCTTTATTCACCTGATAAGGAATTTCGGTAACAATAATCGTTTCACGACCATGTTTGTCCGCTTCAATATCAGCTTTTGAACGCATGTAAATTTTACCGCGCCCAGTTTTATAAGCGTCTATGATTCCCTTACGA
Source organism: Vibrio viridaestus (assembly GCF_003856525.1). Lineage (GTDB taxonomy): Bacteria > Pseudomonadota > Gammaproteobacteria > Enterobacterales > Vibrionaceae > Vibrio > Vibrio viridaestus. The sequence goes on along the minus strand of NZ_RJVQ01000003.1, from coordinate 409,982 downwards.
CCACTAATTAAGGCTGCCGTTGGGAAATCAGGACCAGGAATGTATTCAATAAGCTCATCTATGGTGATGTCTTCATTTTCGATATAAGCAAGACAACCATCAATAACTTCCACCAAGTTATGAGGTGGAATGTTGGTTGCCATACCAACCGCAATACCAGATGAACCATTAACTAATAGATTAGGAATTTTGGTTGGTAGAACTGCCGGAATTTGCTCAGTACCATCATAGTTAGGTACATAATCAACCGTCTCTTTATCCAAATCCGCTAGCAATTCATGAGCAATCTTCGCCATACGTACTTCCGTATAACGCATTGCCGCCGCAGAGTCTCCATCTATTGAGCCAAAGTTACCTTGGCCATCTACCAACGTGTAACGAAGTGAGAACGGCTGAGCCATACGCACAATGGTATCGTAAACAGCGCTATCACCATGCGGGTGATATTTACCGATAACGTCACCCACAACACGGGCTGATTTTTTATAAGGTTTATTCCAATCATTACCTAGTACGTTCATCGCAAATAAAACACGACGGTGTACAGGTTTTAGGCCATCACGCACATCAGGAAGAGCACGACCCACGATGACTGACATCGCATAGTCCAGGTAAGAACCTCTCAGCTCTTCTTCTATGTTTACGGGCGTGATCTCTTTAGCTAGATCGCTCATAGAGCCATTATCCCTCTATATTTTGATCGTATATTGATACGTATAAGGTACGAAAATATAACACAGAATTCTGATTTGGGGGACTCCTTTAAATGAGGTTTTCTTGTGTTCTTACTCTCGTTCTGTGCTGAGTGATTACAAAATGTTCAATCTTAGCTTTTTATTCATACTCGGTCTGATGCACAGTGGTGAATAATGCTGTTCTGAGTATAATGCTCTGATTAACCGAAAAAGATGAGGATGCTCGTAAGTGGGCGTTCTGCAAAATAGAAGAGTATTTACAATGACTGACACTATTAATGTCGATCTTGACGAGATTAAGAAATTCGAAGACATGGCGTCTCGTTGGTGGGATTTACAAGGAGAATTCAAACCTCTTCATCAAATTAATCCTCTGAGACTGAATTACGTGCAAAAAAATGTTGGTGGTCTTTTCGGGAAAAAAGTGCTCGATGTCGGCTGTGGTGGCGGTATTCTTGCGGAATCAATGGCTAAAGAAGGGGCAACAGTGACTGGACTCGATATGGGTAAAGAGCCCTTAGAAGTGGCCAGATTACACGCACTAGAGTCTGGAGTTAAAGTCGACTACATCCAAGAAACAATTGAAGTCCATGCAGCACAAAATCCTCACAGCTATGACGTGGTAACCTGTATGGAAATGCTAGAACATGTTCCCGATCCCCTGTCGATTGTTCAATCGTGCGCCAAATTGGTCAAGCCCGGTGGCCATGTGTTCTTTTCGACATTGAATAGAAATATCAAATCGTACTTGTTCGCTATCGTCGGTGCTGAGCATGTGATGAAAATTGTGCCTAAAGGAACTCATGATCACAATAAGTTCATTCGCCCCTCAGAGTTAATGAAGATGGTCGACCACACTCCGTTAACGGAACAAGGAATTACAGGACTTCATTATAACCCGCTTAATGATAGCTATCGACTCGGTAAAAACGTCGATGTGAATTACATAATCCATACTCAGTACAACGTTTAAACAGCGTGTGATTTCTGCACTTTATAGGTGCAGAAATCTTCGAAAAATGAGCAGCATTTGTGCATTCGATTACTCTCTCATCAACGTCATTTTTGGTTCATTTTTTTTCTAAAGATCAAGCTATTTTTTTTTGATCATGTTTATGATTCCATCAATCTTTGATTCCAAAAATTAGTTGGTCTTTATCTAACTAAACTCGTCGGTGAGTAGACACTAACAGAATTTTTTTAAATTTTAACTTATCCACAAGCTGTCCCAGATCTGTAACTTGCAATGATGTCGGATTGGCTCTATCTTGTAACTCGACAACGTTACACCCCCTACATATTGTGTTTACCCTTCAATATGTAGTATTCCAAACAAAGCCGCACTTCATAGAAAAAATGCTAAAGAAGGACAAACGGCACTAAAAATCAGTTTGTAAGGGAAATTAAGCAGCATGAACCACCAACTTACAGTCACTAAACGAGATGGACGTAAAGAGCAGATCGATCTCGAAAAGATCCACCGTGTGATCGCATGGGCCGCAGAAGGTCTCTCTAATGTTTCCGTCTCTCAAGTTGAGCTACGCTCACAAATTCAGTTTTATGATGGAATCACGACAAGCGATATCCATGAGACTATTATCAAATCTGCAGCGGATCTTATCTCTGAAGATTCTCCAGATTACCAATATCTAGCGGCTCGTTTAGCTATATTTCACCTTCGTAAGAAAGCATACGGCCAATATGAGCCACCAACTCTTATCGATCATGTCCGTAAGCTGGTTGAAATGGGCAAATACGATAAGCATTTAGTAGTCGATTATTCTGAGCAGGAATGGCTAGAACTTGGCGCTTACATCGATCACACTCGTGACTTAAATTTCTCCTATGCAGCGGTGAAACAGCTCGAAGGTAAATACTTCGTTCAAAACCGAGTTACAGGACAAATTTACGAAAGTGCACAGTTCCTTTATATACTTGTTGCTGCCTGTCTTTTCGCCAAATATCCGACAGAAACTCGCCTTGATTACATCAAGCGTTTTTATGATGCGACATCAACGTTCAAGATTTCATTACCGACGCCAATTATGTCTGGCGTTCGTACGCCAACACGCCAATTCAGTTCGTGTGTTCTTATCGAGTGTGGTGATAGCTTAGATTCGATCAATGCAACAGCAAGTTCGATTGTGCGTTACGTTTCTCAACGTGCTGGTATCGGTATCAACGCAGGTAGAATCAGAGCTCTTGGTTCGGAAATCCGCGGTGGGGAAGCCTTCCATACAGGTTGTATCCCTTTCTATAAATATTTCCAGACTGCGGTAAAATGCTGCTCACAAGGCGGTGTTCGTGGTGGTGCGGCAACTGTCTTCTATCCACTATGGCATAAAGAGTCTCAATCACTTTTGGTTCTGAAAAACAACCGTGGTGTTGAAGAAAACCGTGTGCGTCATATGGATTATGGTGTTCAGCTTAACAGAACGATGTACTCTCGTTTAGTTAAAGGCGGTAACATTACGCTATTTTCACCTTCGGATGTTCCAGGGTTATACGATGCGTTCTTCGAAGATCAAGACGAATTCGAGCGTCTGTATGAAAAATATGAGAACGATCCTTCAATTCGTAAAGAAACCGTTAAAGCAGTAGAGCTATTTTCTCTACTCATGCAAGAACGGGCATCAACTGGCCGTATCTATATTCAGAACGTTGACCACTGTAATACGCATAGTCCATTTGATTCGACTGTAGCGCCAGTGCGTCAGTCTAACCTATGTCTAGAAATTGCATTACCAACAAAACCACTATCAAATGTAGAAGATGATCAGGGTGAAATTGCTCTGTGTACTCTCTCTGCATTTAACCTAGGTGCGATAACAACGCTCGATGATTTGGAAGAACTATCTGAGTTAGTCGTACGCGCTTTAGATGCATTGCTTGATTATCAGGACTACCCTCTTCCGGCCGCTCGTCGTTCAACAATGAACCGTCGTACTTTGGGCGTTGGTGTTATCAACTACGCATACTATCTTGCGAAGAACGGTGTTAAATATTCTGACGGCAGTGCCATTGGTCTAACACACAGAACGTTTGAAGCGATGCAGTACTATCTGTTAAAAGCGTCAATGAATCTTGCTAAAGAGCAAGGCCGCTGTCCATCGTTCCATGAGACAAATTACGCAAAAGGCTTAATGCCAACCGATACGTACAAAAAAGACATCGATGCAATATGCGATGAACCCCTACATTACGACTGGGAGCAACTCCGCAAAGATATTATGGAGTTTGGTTTGCGTAACTCTACTCTGACAGCTCTTATGCCATCAGAGACTTCATCACAGATTTCGAATGCAACGAATGGTATCGAACCACCTCGTGGTTACGTGTCAGTAAAAGCATCTAAAGATGGTATTTTAAAACAAGTTGTACCTGAGTTTACTGAGCTGAAGAATAACTATGAACTTCTTTGGAACATTGGTTCTAACGATGGCTACTTACACCTTGTTGGTGTCATGCAAAAATTTGTTGACCAAGCCATTTCAGCAAATACAAACTACGACCCAACACGCTTTGATACTGGTCGAGTACCAATGAAGCAGTTATTAAAAGATCTTCTGACAGCCTATAAATTTGGCGTTAAAACACTGTATTATCACAATACTCGTGACGGTGCGAAAGACGACCAAAAAGACTCAGCTCCAGTAGTGGAAGTCGAGGACGATTGCGCTGGCGGTGCATGTAAGATCTAACCGCAAAAAGAATACTTGAATAACGTATCCCCTTCTTCCGTAATAAAGAGGGGGAAAATAGAATTGAGGCGATCATGGCATACAGTACATTCACTCAGAAAAAAAATAATCAGTTAAAAGAACCCATGTTTCTTGGACAGCCAGTTAACGTGGCACGTTACGACCAACAGAAATATGAAATTTTTGAAAAGCTCATTGAAAAACAACTGTCTTTCTTCTGGCGTCCAGAAGAAGTTGATGTATCAAGCGATCGTATCGATTACAACAAGTTGCCAGAGCACGAAAGACACATCTTCATCTCAAACTTAAAGTACCAGACTCTTCTCGATTCTATTCAAGGACGCAGTCCAAACGTAGCATTGCTTCCTTTAGTGTCTCTACCAGAACTTGAGACGTGGATCGAAACATGGTCATTTTCAGAAACGATCCACTCGCGCTCATACACGCATATTATTCGTAATATCGTGAATGATCCTGCGGTGGTATTTGATGATATCGTTGAAAACGAGCACATCGTTAAACGTGCAAAAGATATTGCTCATTTCTACGATAACCTTATTCAGTTGACTAACGACTATCATCGATACGGTGAAGGCAAACATCAAATTAATGGTGAAACGGTTGAAGTCAGCCTAAACAAGCTGAAAAAGCAGCTTTACCTTTGCCTGATGTCAGTGAATGCGTTGGAAGCTATTCGTTTCTATGTCAGTTTTGCCTGCTCTTTTGCCTTTGCTGAACGTGAATTGATGGAAGGAAATGCAAAAATCATCAAGCTTATCGCTCGTGATGAAGCACTCCATCTCACCGGTACACAGCATATGATTAACTTGCTACGCAATGGTCAGGATGATTTTACCTTTATCCAGATCGCGGAAGAATGTAAGCAAGAGTGTTTTGATTTATTCAAAGAAGCCGCAGAGCAAGAAAAAGAATGGGCATCTTACCTATTTAAAGACGGCTCAATGATTGGTTTGAATAAAGACATTTTGTGCCAATATGTCGAGTACATTACTAATATTCGTATGCAAGCTGTTGGTCTGGAAGCGGCCTATCCGAATGCAACAAGCAATCCAATCCCTTGGATTAACGCTTGGTTATCTTCCGATAACGTTCAGGTTGCTCCTCAAGAGGCAGAGATAAGCTCATATCTTGTTGGACAGATTGATACTCAAGTAAGCGCAGATGACTTTGAGGACTTCGAACTCTAATGTCAAAAATTAAAATCAACGGTGTTATCTCCATTGAATCTAACCCATCAAACACGTTGTTAGAAACAATGGAAAATTCAGGAATGGAAGCGGAATACCATTGTCGCGACGGACATTGCGGAGCATGTAAATGTAGATTGGTATCTGGAGAAGTAGAATACGTTGGTTTTGCTATGGCATATACACAGGAGAACGAAGTTCTGCCGTGTATATGCCGGGCAAAAGGTGATATCGAGTTAGACTCAGTTCACTATAAACAAAAAGTAAAACGTGCTTAAAGATGGTGATGCAGAACTAAGGAACCAATCCCGCTTCTGCATTATCAATAAGTAGCGTGTCAGCAGTTAACATCGAGATTGCCTTGTCTGCAATCTCTCTGCCGTCGTCACCTATCAGAGATATCCCAAACCCAGGGTCTCCCAAATTCCCAAGTATAGAGGGTGTGTTCACCCACAATGATGTAAGTGTATTATTTTCGGTAAAACGAGCCTCACCTAATACTATCCGTTGAGTCGCAACCCGGTACCAAACTAGAATCTTTGAATGTGTTTCCATCAATTCGCCTCCTGCCACAACGATCCGTGAGCTTTTATATTAGACTGAATTTCATGTAATGGATCATCGCTTAAATGAGAAAAATGCAGATCAATTCTGAATCAGAGAGTTAGAGGTTAGAGTAATTTCTCATATGAGATGAGAAAATAAAGCATAAAATAATATGCTTTATTTTCATAAGATTAGATAAGAATTATTTTAAAACCTTCGCTGGAAGGTGCATTTTTTTTACTTCTTTCGCGATATTGTACTGACCTATAACGGGTTTTCCGCTTAGGTATCTGAGTAGCATATCAGTTGCAATTGTACCAATAATGATCTTCATTTCTTCTATCGAAAATTGACGGCGGCACTCTAAGATTTGTCCCCACTCCCCTTCAGGTGCAGACAACGCCAAACTGAATTGTCCATCTTCAAGTCTTCCAGTAACCAGAGCTAAATCTGTCTGACTTTTAGAACGAGTAGCACCAGCTAATGCTAAAGAAGCCGCCAGAGAGTCTTCTCCCGCCATGTTCTGCACAACAGCAGGCCCCAACACCCAGCTACTACCAATACAAGAGTGAATATAGGCATTATTAGATAAATAATTCGCTAACCAACCTGATGTGCTTTCCTCCGCTAGCGCAAAACACAACTTTTTATCTGCTAACAGCGATTCAAGTTGTTCAGGCATAGTCTTATCAATACTGACCGTCCACTTAGCCACCCGTTTATAGATATTCTCAATAACCTTAAAGGCTGTCTCAGAATCACCACGTGGACCAAACAGCTTAATTTCAATAAATGGGATATAAGATCGATAACCGAGCATGTAACCTTCAGGTAAGGCAAGCGGGTCTAGAAGCTCGGCAAGTTCTGATTCGGAACTTCCAAGTGTGAATATTTTATGGCAATCCATACCTTGATGACTTGGAAAAGAACGCTGTAAATCAGGAATGATTTGCTCTTTTACCATTCGCTTAAATTCACTTGGGACACCCGGCGTAAAATAGCACTCACATTCATTGATACGTAATTTAAAACCGCAGGCTGTACCAATTGGATTATCAAGTAACGTTGCTTTTTCCGGTAGCATTGCCTGTTTCAAATTCACTTTAGTCACTTCTTTACCGCGCTTGGCAAAAAACTCCGTCAAAGTATCGAGCCAGTATTGGGATAGAACGAGCTCCTGCTCAGTAATCTCAGCAGCTATTTGCGTCGTGAGATCATCCGTTGTTGGACCAAGTCCACCATTAACTACGACAATATCAGAATTAAGAGATAACATAATTAGCTCTTCTCTAAGTCTGGCTGCACTATCTCCCACTGTAGAGCGCTTTGTTAACTCGAAACCTTCTTCGAAGAATAAACGCGATAGCCAGGCTGCGTTTGTATCCACGATATCACCGTGCAGGACTTCCTCTCCTGTACTGAGCATTGCGATTTTCAACATAATAGATCCTGTTAGATACGGTCCTGAAGACAATCAATATCAGAGTAAGTGATTATAATCATAACGTTTCTGTTTTCTATTAAAACAAAAACCTTAAATATGTCGCAAAATTGGGTTGGAAACTTATCGAATACAAGATCCAAATAGCAAAAACCTCCGCTTCCCACCATCACTATCAAATTGCAGAACTAAACTTTCGATAGGAAACCATGCTTTGAAAGGTGACATCATGACGTTAGAAACATTTATCGTTGGTTTTACTGGCATAGCTACACCCAAGGATATAAAACGTTTTGCGGCAATTACGCATGATAACGGTGGAAAATGGCTCATCAGTAAGATTAATTATATTGATGAAAACGTAGCGGGCTTAATCAAAGTTCAAGCCCCATCAGAAAGCAGCCAATTGATTAAAGACGGCTTTCGCTCACATGAAGGAATTACGGTCGAGTTTACATCGGGAGAAGAAAACGATAACAAGCATCAGGATGTGTATCATTTGCGGTTTGACGCAACAGATCGATTTGGTATTGTAAATGAAATAACACACCTTTTAGATAATCAGAGAATTCGTGTTATCGATATGAATTGTCAACGTATTTTCATTTCAGGCGTAGACGGAATCAATACCAATTTATTTTCTGCAAATTTAACTATAAAGTTACCGAACAACATGCCGATAAAGGACGTTGTGAATGAATTAGAGTCTCTCAGTGAAGATACGAGAGTGATTATCGAGAGCTAGGAGTAATAAATGTGACCGCTCTCATTAATTACAAAAATCATAATAATCAATAAATAAAAGCATAAGTATATTGTAAATCTATTTATGTGAATAAAAGCATACCTTTACACACAAAAATTTATGTAATCGACTATTACTTATTACTAGATAACAAAAAGTAATAGTCACAAACAACGTCTTATAACCAATGGTGGTACGTCATGTTGATGCTAAGGAATATGAAGGTCAGTGTAAAACTGACTAGCCTAATCGTGGTTTCCGTAATCGGATTTATTCTTCTTTTAGTCGTTTCTGATAACGCTTTAAAAAGAAACCTAATGCAAGAAAAGGAAGCTCGTCTCGCCGCAGTAGTAGATTCAACAATCAGTCAAATCAACGCATTAAAGAAGCTCTATCCTGAAGCGGAGGCGAAAGAAAAAGCCAAGGCACTGATAGAAAATACTCGTTTTGATGGCGATAACTATACATTCGCTGTCAATAACAATCGCTACATGCTTGCGCATGGAACTCAGCAAGGATTGGTGGGTCAACAGATGGCTGCAGGTAGTAATCGCAATGCTGTCGATGGATTTTGGTTTGATATTATCGATATTGGTTCTCAATCAAAAGGTGGCGTTGTTATCTATCCTTGGAAAGGAACTAACGGCAAGCCCTCAGACAAAATGACGTTTGTTAAAACAGAGGGTTCATGGGGTTGGATCATCGGTTCAGGAATGTTGCTTGAAGATATACAAACAGAAATTCTAAACCAACAATTAAAAATGGGTGGGTTCACGTTACTCATCATCGCTGTCATGGTTATTTTAGGCTTTGTTATTACCAAAGCCGTCACAAAACCTCTGAATTCAATTCAAGAAGTGATGGCAAAAATAGCAAAAGGTGATCTGACAGCAAAAGTTCCTGTCTTAGGCAAAGATGACATAGGAATCGTAGCTGATCAAATCAACAAAAGTATCGCTTCTGTAAGAGATGCATTACATGAGTCGGTTCACTCAGCAAGAATGCTATCAGATGCAGCGACCCGAATCGCTGCTTCTGCAGAAGAAACCAGCCAGGCAGTCACATCGCAAAGAGACCAGCTGAACCAACTTGCCACGGCCATGAATGAAATGAGTGCAACAGTCTCTGAAGTCGCAGACCACGCAGAATCAACAGCAAGAGACACTCTCGAAGCCACCAACGAAGTTGGGTTGGGTAATAAAGATGTGGCCTCGAGCGTTTCGAGTATAAAAGCACTTTCTGTCGAGTTAGAAGCGGCCGTAAGTCAGGTAAACAAACTGAAAGAAGGCGTAATGCAGATAAGTGATGTAACCAACGTCATTAGCGGCATCTCGGAACAAACGAATCTGTTGGCTCTAAACGCTGCAATTGAAGCCGCTCGTGCCGGAGAACAAGGTAGAGGCTTTGCGGTTGTTGCTGATGAAGTTCGGAACCTAGCAAGCAGAACGAATCAATCTACCGAAGAAATACAAAGTACGATAAACCAACTTCAGCAACTGGCTGTTGGTGCTGCGTCTACAATGCAAAAATCCCAAGACCTCGCTTACGAAAGTGTTCAATGTGCTGAAAGTTGCGGTACGGATTTAACTTCGATTGTTGATCACATTCAACACGTAAGTGATAAATCGACCCAGATTGCAACGGCTGCAGAAGAACAAAGTATGGTCGCCGAGGATATGAATAGAAACGTATCAGGAATCAATGATTCGGCTCTGGAAATGTCTCAAGCAGCGAATCACCTAGCAGAAGAAAGTGAAACGTTGGCGGATATGTCACGTCAACTCGATTTAAAATTATCGTCATTCAAGCTTTAATTTAACGATGATAAAAAGCCCCATAGTGAAAACACCATGGGTTTTTTTGTTATTTAACTCGACTTATTTCACTGACCACTGAGAAAGTGTGCGTTTGAAATCTTCGTAACCAAACTCATTTAACTTTTCAATAGCACCATTAGTACGCTGACAATAAACAGATGGCATTCTCAAACCATTAAACCAGTTGAGTTTAACCATTGTGTAACCTGCACTATCCAAGATATGCAGCTTTTGCCCTACTTCTAATGGCTGTTCAAAGTTAGCAACACAAAACTGATCGCCGGCTAAACAAGAACATGACCCAATGACGTATTGGTGCTCACCACTGTCATTGGCTTCACCGATAGACGCTGGCTCATTATAGATCAACGTATCCAAACGATGAGCTTCAGTTGCAGAATCAACGATGGCTGTTTTTATCTCGTTCTCTACGATGTCGACGACCGTCACCACTAAATCCGCTGTTTTAGTAATAATCGCTTCACCCGGTTCAAGATAAAGTTGCACATTATGTTTTTGGGCAAACGCTTTTAACGCCGCACCCAACTTCTCAACATCATAACCTGGCCATGTAAAGAATACTCCACCACCTAGACTTACCCAACTGAGCTTATCAAGGAAGTGACCAAAATTATCTGAAATAGAGTCAAGCAGATTAATAAAGGCGTCCGGGTCTTTGTTCTCACAGTTCATGTGGAACATCACGCCATCAATAGAATCGAAAATACTTCCATCAATATGATCTGTCTGAACACCCAGGCGAGAATATTTACGTGCTGGGTTAGCTAGATCTTGTCCAGCGTAACTCACCCCAGGATTCAAACGAAGACCAATTGACGCTTTGCCTTCAACAATGTGACGATATGCGGCCATTTGAGACTGGGAATTGAAGATCATTTTATCGCAAATATCGGCAACTTCCCGGACGTCATCTTCACTATATCCAACGCTATAGGCGTGCGTTTCACCACCAAACGTCTCATAGCCCAATTTAACTTCGAATGGTCCAGAGCTAGTAGTACCATCGAGATAAGGCTTGATAATGTCAAAGACGCCCCATGTGGAAAAACATTTGAGAGCCAGAACAAGCTTTACACCAGAGATATCCTTCAGATGCTTTGCTACTTCCAGATTGCGCAACAGGCTGGCTTCATCGATCATGAAATATGGGGTTTTTAAGTCAGATTTGTTCATAATTCGAGACTCATTAAGTAAGAAAACAGCTGCGCCGAAGGCAAGCAGCTGTTTGATTGTATTGATTCACCTAAAGGTGACTATTTCAGGATCTGAATATCTGGCTGTCCAGGTTCTAGCTCTTCAAAATCCCATCCTAAGCCAATAGAAGGCATTGTTTCAAGGAACGGATCCGGGTCAAGTTGCTCCATATTGAAGACACCATGCTCTGCCCATTGCCCTTTGAAGTATTGTAAAGCGGCAGTAATCGCAGGAACACCCGTAGTATATGCGATCGCTTGATGCTCAACATCCTCATAAGCGACTTCGTGGTCGGCGATATTATAAATAAAAACACTTCTCGCTTTTCCGTCTTTCAAGCCCTGTACCCATGTACCAATGCATGTATTTCCTTTATACCCAGGAGCTAAAGACGTTGGGTCTGGTAATAATGCTTTAAGCACATGCAGAGGCTGGACTTCACGACCATCAGGTAAAGTAATTGGGTCTGGACTCAATAAACCAATATCACGCATGCAGTTGAAATAATTCAAATAACGATCACCAAAGCCCATCCAAAACTCGATACGTTTCGCTGGGATGAACTCTTTCAGTGAGCGAACTTCATCGTGTGCCATCGAATAAACTTTATGTTTGCCGACGACAGGAAAATCAAACTCGTGCATTCGAGTATGGCAACCAACACGCTTCCAATCACCCTTTTCCCAGTAAAAAGAGTCACCTTGGATTTCTAACATGTTTGTCTCTGGATCAAAATTTGTCGCAAATTTCTTACCATGGTCTCCAGCATTCACATCCATCACATCGATTGAATCTATCTCATCGAACAGATGTTTTACCGCATAGGCAGCAAATACGCTGACTACACCTGGATCAAATCCTGCTCCCAATATCCCTGTAATACCTGCTTCCTTGAATTTATCTCTGTATTCCCACTGCCAATCATAAGCTTGAGGGACAAGTTGACCTTCGGAACAAAGGTCAACTGCAACAGAAGTATCAAGATATGAAACTTTGGCCTGATAGCAAGCTTCCATGATGTTCATATTCACCCATGGAGGACCTACGTTGATAACGAGATCAGGCTTAACTTCATTGATCAAAGCTACTAACGCATCTACGTCATCGGCATTTACTGCACGAGCTTCGAGCTTCTTGGTAGAGTCTTTCAGGTTATTGCGACCTTTAATTGACTCAATGATTTTCTCGCATTTTGAAATGGTGCGAGACGCAATAGTTATATCACCCAGGACGTCGTTGTTTTGAGCCGCTTTATGAGCCGCAACCCAACCAACACCGCCTGCACCAATTTGTAGAATTGACATTTTTTCTTGTTACCCTTCTTAGTCTAGCTCAACTGCTAGATCCTCAATTTGTGAAAGTAAAGCATCGAAGTCTGACATGTTTAAACATGGGTTCAGAATAGTGAACTTAAGCGCTGTTTTGCCAGCAACAACCGTTTCACCCAGAACTGCGATACCACGGGTCAAAGCTTCCATTCTCAATTTCTGGTTTAGTTTATCCAGATTTTGTGAGGAAGACTTCACGACACGGAACAGCACTGTTGATAAACATGGCTGTGCCAATAGCTCAAACGATTCACTTTCGCTTACTCGTTGAGCAACTTGTTGTGTTTGCTCGATCAGATGGTCATACATTTGACCAAGTTCCTGAGGTCCAACACTTTGCATTGTCATATACACTTTCAATGCATCGAAACGTTTAGTCGTTGCAATAGATTTGTCGACCAAGTTAGGCAACGTATCATGCTCGCGATTTAGGTAGTCTGCGTGATGAAGAAGATATTTAAAATTATCTTTATCATTGACAAGCAGAGCACCACAGCTGATTGCTTGATAAAACAGCTTATGGAAATCAACCGAAACAGATTGAGCTCTTTCGATACCAGATAGGCGATCTTTATGGCTACTTAAAATTAACGCGCCGCCATAAGCACTATCCACGTGCATCCATAACTCATACTGTTGAGCAATATCAGCAACCACATTTAAATCATCAATTGCACCGTGATCGGTTGTACCTGCCGTACCAACAATCGCGAATGGAATTTCACCGCGAGCTTTTGATGCTTCGATAACGTCAGCAATCTTAGTCGCATCCATTGTTCCATTCTCATGAGCAGGAACCGTAAGGATAGACTTCTCACCCAGCCCCATCCAAGAGGCAGATTTCTGCACAGTAAAGTGAGCGTTTTCAGAACACACGATACGTAGCCTTGAAGCGTACTCAGGTAAACCGAGTTTCTGAACTGAATGGCCTGACATTTTGTCTGCAATCCAGTCACGCGCAAGCAACAGTCCCATTTGGTTACTCTGAGTACCACCACTGGTCATAATGCCATCGGCTTTTTCACCAAGGTGATATTTCTCACACATCCAATCCATAACACGCTGTTCCACATATGTCGCAGCGGATGCCTGATCCCAAGAGTCCATTGACTGGTTAAGTGAACCAATCATCGCTTCTGCAGCGATAGATGCCAATAGAGGTGGTGTATGTAAATGTGCAATGCAATTCGGATGCTGAACGATGATAGAATTCTTCGCCACTAAATCAGTCATATCAGATACAACATCGATCAGCGAAGAGCTGTTGTGATCGAGCTCAACTCGATTAACGGCTTTTTCAAGTTCCAGGGGATCTAGGCCAGAATATGGCGCTTCAACCTTCTCGAATACCGATTTCAGAGCCGCCGTCGTGTGATGCATCACTGCTGAAAACGACTTACTACCCTGTGCACCTGTTTGAATGAAGTGTTTTTTCCATTCAGCTTGATTATCTTCTTGAGTCTTCTTGCCACCGCCAGCGACAAGAATCGCTTCTTCTAGAACGCGTAAGGCGAAATCAATCTGTTCAAATGAAATAATCACAGGTGGTAAGAAACGGATCACAGAACCTTCACGGCCACCTTTTTCTACCATCAAACCACGCTCTAGCGCTGCACGCTGAATGCGTAATGTTAATGCGCCATCCGCTTTAGGCTCACCGAATTTATTCAACTCACCAGCAGGATCTTTAATTTCAACACCTAGCATCAAACCTTTACCGCGAACTTCTGCAACGCAGTTAACGCGGCTTTGAATCTTTTCTAGACCCAGGCGTAAATATTGACCAGCGATGTTTGCATGTTCAACAAGATTATCTCGTTGAAGAATTTCCAATGCTTTTGCACCTGAAACCATCGCTAACTGGTTGCCGCGGAATGTTCCAGTATGTTCACCTGGTTTCCAAGTATCGATACCGCGTTTAAGCACAAGCATAGACATTGGTAGACCGCCGCCAATCGCTTTCGATAGACAAAGAATATCAGGAACGATACCAGATTCTTCAAAGGCAAAGTTGTAGCCTGTTTTACCGACACCACATTGAATTTCATCAAAAATTAGTAGGATACCGTGTTCATCACAGATACGACGTAATTCTCTCAACCAAAATGCAGGAGCTGGAATTACACCACCTTCACCCTGAACAGGTTCAACAATGATAGCAGCAGGTTTCATGATACCGGCTTCATCATCACCTAATAGACGCTCGATATAGCGAATACTGGCACGAGCGCCCTCATCACCACCCAAACCAAATGGACAGCGTAAGTTGTATGGATAAGGCATGAAATGTACGTCAGACATCAGGCCGGTGCGGCGAGATTTTGTACCCAGGTTACCCATCATACCCATCGTACCGTTTGTCATACCATGGTATGCGCCGCGGAAAGCCATCATCGTATTACGACCAGTTGTCTGCTTAGCTAACTTAATAGCCGCTTCAACCGCATCTGCACCAGATGGTCCACAGAACTGGATAACACAATCATCACTCAACTCAGCTGGCAGAAAACTCTTAACGCGCTTGATATAGTTATCTTTTACTGGCGTTGTGATATCAAGAGTCTGATATGGCAGACCTGAATCTAAGTGTTCTTTTAATGCTTGGTTGATCTCTGGATGGTTATAACCCAACACCAATGTGCCAGCACCAGCTAGACAATCAAGAAATACCTGTCCACGAGTGTCTTCCACCAAAACACCGTAAGCACGTTTAATAGCAATAGGTAGACGCCTTGGATATGAACGAACCGACGATTCGTTCTGCTCCTGATCAAGTAATACCTGGTCTGGGGTAAGATCATAAATTCCGTCTACCTGAGGAATTTGGCTTGAAAAAATGCTATTGGCAGAATCGCCAACTTCAAAGGCTGTGCTCATTTATATTTGCCCTTAAAAAAATATTTACACTCTACTTGGACGCATAGTTGCGAAGTAGAAACAGCAAAACATCCACTTTTAAACAGAGTAAAAGCGGCGACATTGGGTCATTAAGAATGACAAGATTGATTGCTCGCCAGTATCAAGGTTCAGTTATACTGCTATCTTGTAATACAGGACATTCAGGTAACAAAAAGCTGATGAGTGATGGTGAAATATGTCTATTCAATGTTGGGTTTCCCATTTAAAGTCGCTCCCACGACAACAGTATCCCGTCTACTAGTAAAAGGCCTTACTAGTACCTACCCTACGTAGTTTTAACAATCAGCTTGAATGTTCACTACGCGTTTCCCCCAGATAAACTTACTCCCTCCGAGATTGTTCGCGAAATTAACACAAAAAGACTTTGTAATGCAAACATTTTTATTACTCTTAATGATAATTAAGACACCTCAGATTTTCGGACTTTCTATATCACATTGTATTTGCGCTAATTTTTGTGCCATCCCTTGTGCTATAAGGGGATGGCACAATATTCAATTGAATTAGGAAGAGACTTCTTCGCTTTCTGTAGCACGAGCCTTCGGTAAACTTTTACTCAACATAAAATAGCCAATAATTGCAGCAGTCGTTGAGCCAACCAAAATCCCCAATCGAGAATACGTGTCGAAGTCCGTTTCAATACCACTAAAGGCCAGTGACGAAATGAATATCGACATTGTAAAACCAATACCACACAGCACAGAGACGGCGAATATATGGGTAAACGATATGCCCCTTGGAAGCTGAGCGATTTTTAATTTAACTGCTAACCAGCTGAACGAAAATACACCGAGTGGTTTCCCTATAAAGAGCCCCAACGCGATACCGAGCGGCACGGGATGCGCTAATGTATTTAATGAAATACCCTCTAGAGATATGCCCGCATTCGCAAAGGCAAATATTGGCAATATCAGGAATGATACGTAAGGATGCAACATATGCTCTAAATGTTTTAATGGAGAGTGCTGCCCTTCTTTGCCCTTCATCGGTATCGCAAAGCCAATAACAACGCCAGCAAGCGTCGCATGTACCCCGGATTTGAGTACAGCTATCCACAATATTGTACCGACAATTAGATACGCGGTCAGACTGGTAATATTTTTGATATTCATGACCATCAAAAGCACTGTCATAGCAAAACCGATGATTAGCGCTAAAACAGAAAGATCACTACTGTAAAATAAAGCAATGATTACGATAACACCTAAATCATCAATGATCGCTAAGGCAAGAAGAAATACTTTGAGGCTAATTGGCACCCGATTGCCCAGTAATGCCATTATACCGAGAGCAAAAGCGATATCCGTCGCTGCAGGAATTGCCCAACCACCAATTGCTACCGGATTGCTATAGTTAAAGATGCAGTAGACCAAAGCCGGAGCAATCATCCCGCCAAGCGCTGCAATAGCTGGGAAAATGGCCTTTTCTTTGGATTTCAGCGCTCCAGAAATGAGTTCTCTTTTTACTTCCAGGCCTATAAGTAAAAAGAAGATTGCCATTAGACCATCATTGATCCAATGAGATACTGACATCCCACCAACATAGGCGTGGAGAAAATCATTATAGGTTGACGACATAGGTGAGTTTGCCGTAATCATTGCCGCCGCAGCAGCAATAACGAGCAGAATACCACCGGCAGATTCAAGCTTAAAGAATGCACGGATGATACCAATCATAAATAAGTCCCTTCTATTTAACACAGAGTTAACAAAACGCCTAAGAGTGTATCTAGGGAATGACAGATAGAAAAATCGATTGTTCGGATATAACTCTTCGGTTTTTCCGAATAGTCCGCCATTTAAACTTGTAAATAACGAAATACCATCAATATAAATACTAGGAAAAAAGCCAGAATAGTCAAAATTTTAGGGTGAGTTTACTTAAAGTGCATCTCTGAAGTACTGCATTGGGGAGCGAGTTAATAACTTAATCAGAGGTATGACGCCAGCGGAAACAAGTGCAAAAAGCGAATAAAAAATCGTTTTCGCATATTCAAGATAAGCCGGGTGAAGCTGAATCGACCAGCCAAACGTTTCTTTTACTAACGTATTGATGACCATCTGTGATAAGCCAATGCCGAGCGGCAAAGCAATCACTAATGCAATCACGCCAAATATCAACAACTGAAGGCCACCTATAAATATCAGCTCTTTATTGGAAACACCGAAGCAACGCAATAATGCAAAATGGCGCTGCCTGGTCACTTCACCGGCAATAGTCGCGAAAAAGATACCAACAACGGCGATGACCAACGTAATCGTTCCCAGAGCTTTTGCTGCAGCAAAGGTCCGATCAAAGGTATCCATCACTAAATGTCTAATGGTTCCAACACCATATATGCGTTCAGAGTCTAGCTGGTAACGTTGCATCAGCGCCTGCTCAATCATAGCCTGACTATCTGAGCTATGTTCCTTCGTCGCAACAGACAACGTAATATCCCCTTCGTCGGAGAAGAAATGCTGCCATTTTCTTGTGGGCATTATTACCTGATAAAACGGATTACCATAATCATAATAGACGCCAGCAATGGTCCATTTACTGTCTATAGGTTGTGGCAGATAGATATTATCGCCAGGTCTCAAATGCAGTTTTAAGGCAGTTGACTCGCTGATCATTACGCTACGACTATTGTGTAATACGCTCCAGTAATCAGGAACTGCGACTTTCACTGTCAGGCTAATTCTTTCTGCTTCTGACTTGCCAACACTGACCATCTGCAAAATGCCATTATCTGTAGTCAGGTCTCGTTCCCAACGTTCCCAAACATGGCTAATATTAGGCTGTTTCTCCAGCCAAGTTTGAATTGGCTGATAATTCTCTGGAGAGGCATATATATAAAGATCAGCAGATAGTCGCTTACTCAACCAATCTCCGGTTGTCGAGCGAAAACTCCCTGTAAGCGTTTCAACACCGATATTAGCAGACAAAGCAATGAGAAATGCCATAGTTGCAATACCTCGGTAACTCATACTGGCAGCAGCATCCGCAAAGAACCAACGTTGCTTAACCCCCTTTAACCGATATGAAAAAAAATCAAAAGCCTTCCAGATGATATAAGGCGCAAGCAGAGCGACTGCTATTAGTACAAGAGCCAGAATCATCAAAGCGGTTATTGGTGTCATTGTAAATTGATACATAATGACTGAGATAACAATCAGAATAAGAGCGATAATGGCCTGTATTGAACATTCTGACCCCGCAAATCGGATGAGAGACAGTCTGGCAGTTAACCTAATTGGTCTTGATTTAAGAAGTCTGAATAATGGCCATACGCAAGCACTTGCTGCACCAAATGAAGCAAGAATAAAGCTTAGTAAGCACCAGGTCCATTTCCATTCAATGAAATTGAACATACTTCCAGACGCAACATCATCGAGACTGATATAGAAATGAGGAGCGAGATACATCGATAAGATATACCCCAATATGTTTCCACAAATCCATGAAATCACAATAAACGTAAATAGCTCAATGGCTAACGCTCGCATTAAGTCCAGTCCAGATACGCCCGCTTGACGTAGCATTCCCACCAGGGGTTGTCTCTGCACAAAAGACAATGACATGGCTTGGTAGAAAATAAACAGTCCGACTAAAAAGGCAAGCATCCCCATAGCGGTAAGATTCATATGAAGTGCTTTTGTGTATGTGCCAAAATTTGAACGATGATTTCGCACCAACATCATTGTTGCTGGTAAAGCGCTTTTTAGGCGCTGTAAATCTTCAAATGGCATTTCACCGCAAGTGATCGCGGTTAAGTCCGTATTCGGTTTAAAGAGACGAGTATTCTTCGTCAACGTTAGGAGTCTATTGCCATAAACGACGTTATACCCATCAACGAGCACCGGGCCAAGTTTTTTCCCTGTTGATAATATTATCGTTTCACCACTTTTCACTCCCAATGTCTCAGCAAATTCGGAACTGATTAAAACCGTATGCTTGGTAGCTGAACTTTTGAGCTGTCCATGAGAAAGGGATTCTATTGATAATCCAGCGTGAGGACTGGCAGACTTCACTCCAATCAAAGTAAGTTCTTCACCTGAACGAGAATAAAGTTCCGCCCTTTCTAAAGGTAAACACTGTGAAAAACCGAGCTTAAGAATGTCGTCAAATGCGCTATGGGGAAGCTCATCATTCAGGTTTCTTGAGATAATGTGATAAGGAAGCGGATTGGCAAATAATTTTTCGCCGTGTTGATAGCTCTTAAGAATATGGTGGTTGATGGCGATAACACCAGTAAACAAAGACACTCCAAGTGTTAAACCCAACCAAACCAGTACAAATTGCAGAGGGTAACGACGATAGTGACCGAGAAGTGCTTTAACTACGGGCCACGACATGTAACACTCCTCCCTGTAATTTAACGCAACCTTCCATGTGGCTTGCGACTTTCTGACTGTGAGTAACCAGTAGCAGAGAACAATTAAGTTGTTTCGTAAGTGAGGTCAGAAGACGCATCACAGCAGCAGCATTACGTTCATCGAGACTTCCAGTTGGCTCATCCGCTAGCAGCAATTTAGGTTCCATGTATAGAGCTCTAGCGATTGCCGCCCTTTGCTGCTGCCCACCAGAAACTTCCTCCGGATATCGACCGAGCAGCGACATTAAATCAAGTGCCGACATGATTTGGCGCCACAAGCCTGGATCTTCAGGCAATCCACGCAACTGACGACAGAATCGAATATTATCAGCAAGGTTCAGTGTGGGAAGGAGGTTAAACTGTTGGAAAACATGCCCTATATAGTGCCTTCTGAATGCGGCCCTATTATGTTCAGATGCTTTATGCATGGGAAAATTGGGAAACCATATCTCCCCGGAATCCGCTTTATCAAGCCCTGCAATCAGGTTTAATAGCGTACTTTTACCGGAGCCACTTTCTCCCATAAGTGCTAGCTGTTCGCCTCGATTTAATGTCAGCTCGGTCCCCTGCAAAACGGGATGAAATTCACCACCATCAACATAGCCTTTGCAAAGGTTCGACAACTGTAACATTAAACTCTCTCGACGTTTGAAATTGAACTGGGAATCTACACTAAAATTGCGAGGATAGAAAGGTCTTTAAAATAACCACAAAACCATATTCTATAGGTACCATATAATCGTTCTAAAGTTAATACCACTAAGAATTATACCCGCCCGAAATCGGAACTTAAGTATTTGTATTTCAAGTTAGAGTATTATCCTTGTAATATAATATTGCTAATCCGTGAATCAGGAACGAATTCAATGATAAATAAGAATGTACTCGTATTGGGCGCATCAGGTTACATTGGTTCTCAACTTGTACCGATACTTTTAAAATCTGGTTACATTGTCACTGCAGCATCGAGAGAATCAGAGTTGCTCAATGATAAGTTTCCAGAACACCCCAATCTAAAAGTCTGCCATGTTGATCTGGAAGATAAAACGTCACTAAAGACACCATTGCAGGGTCAAGACATCGTGTATTTCCTTGTTCACGGAATGGCCCACAGTTCCGATTTTCTAGACTATGAAACAACATTAGCGTTAAACGCAGTAGACGCGATGAAAAACACACCATCGCTAAAACACGTCATTTTTTTAAGTGCGATTCAACCAAATAGTGGCGCGTCTCAACATATCGAAGCAAGAAAACGCACAGGCGAAATACTGCGTCAACTCTCGATTCCTGTAACGGAATTACGGGCCGGAGTTATTATAGGTCCAGGGTCAGCCGCATTTGAAATAATGCGTGACTTTGTCTATAACATGCCAATCTTGATAGCCCCTATTTGGGTTGATTCCAAAGCGAACCCCATCGCACTAAAAAATCTCAACCACTATTTAATCGAGTTAGCTAAAGCATCCCCCTCATCACACCGAATATACGAAATAGGTGGACCGGATACCGTAAGCTATCGCGAACAATTCAAAGTAATTAGCTCTCTGGCGAAGAAACCCTATCGGTTATTCTCTACGAAACTTCTCACCCCTCAAATCGCTTCGTATTGGTTATCATTAGTCACCTCTGTACCAAAAAACATTGGTCAAGCATTACTCTCAGGGCTAGAACATGACTACATTGCACACACTGGTGATATAGCGTCAATCTATCCACAAAATTTACTCTCTTACAAAGATGCCGTTGAAGACACATTATCGAAAGAGGGGCGATTTATTATCAGTAATGTGTGGGGTTTCGATCCAAATGCGTACAAACGGTGGCAACCGGGATATGGATACTATCCTAAAAATGCCGGCGCGAGCGAAATAACGCAGGCGTCAACACAACAGATATGGTCAGTCATAGAGAAAATAGGCAGTAAAGAAAAAGGCTACTACTTTGCCAATATTCTTTGGAGAACAAGAGAATGGATGGATACCATTTTCACCTGGAAAAAGCCTGTCAGACAATCACCTTTGGGGGCCGAACTGCAAGTCGGTGATTACATTGACTCTTGGAAGGTGATACGCTGTGAGAAAAATCGTTTTCTTTCTCTTTTGTTTGGGCTCACTGCACCAGGGCTTGGTCGACTTGAATTTCGAATCATAGAGCAGGGAACAAATAGAAAATTGGATATTAGAGCGTGGTGGCACCCAAAAGGTTTTCGTGGTCTGCTGTATTGGTTTGCCATGATGCCAGCGCACCTATTCATATTCCGCGGTATGGTTCGCAAAATATGCCGAGAAGCAGAACAAGAAAAAAGTCACTGACTTGCAGTGACTTAAGTGTAATTACGGTTGATAATCGAGAGGAATTTCTGCAAGAAATTCACCTTTGTTCTGCGGGTATATCAAATACTCGCCGTGATACTTAACATTCGATTTGTAATCGGTACGTTTATGGACAACGAAGCCCGCTTCCCACGCTTTCGTTATAAATTCCTGGTGATTCCCTCGGACAAACCAGCTCATAGGTTTAATCAGAACTTCCCCGTCAAAACAGGATTCACACTGATTTGAGCACAAAGCTAGAGAGTTATTCAATTCGGTAAGTATCTGAACTTTCCCCTCATTGACTAGCGGCTCGGAAGTAGAGACTTCCCAATCAGCGGCTTCCATCGTATCCAAAAAGTCTTCGATTTGTTTATCTGTTATCTCTTGCTCTTGCTTGAAACTATCTCGATAGAAACCAGAAATTTTCCGAAATAGAAGAGGTAGTGCTGCTCCAGAACCTTGTGAACGCCCCATTTTTTGCCAACGTATTAGATCACTGGTGACTAATTTTGAACAAGTTTGCTGTTTAAGAGACTTTGTTATCCATCTCACCAAAAAATGGTTATTCGATACCGGAGAATCAATCAATTTTCCAGCTTTATGCTGACTTGTCATCTCTTCCAAAGCGCTGTTAACCAGCTTTTGAATTTCTAAATAGTAATCACTCATTACGCATGTCTTCCAAATACCCAATAACACGTCGCAGATAATACTGAACAGGCTGCCATGCTCATTACCATTGGCCAAGAGACACCTCCCGGCATAGAAGCAACAACGGCACCAACAATAGAACCAAGACCAAACCTTACCGTACCCGCCAACGAGGATGCCGTTCCTGCAAGACGAGGATATTCACTTAAAAGAAGTCCCATTGAATTACTGCCTACCGTTGATATCGTCCCGATGAACATAACAACAAACGGAACAATTCCCCATAGTCCCCAATTCATCAGCCAACCAACAATCAGCATGAGACCAGCAATCAACTGAATTGTTAATCCTAACTTCAGCATAAAGTGCGAACCGACCTTTTTTACAATCCGCCCATTAAGCATGGTCATAAAGATCATCGCAACGATATTTAAACCAAACAGATAACCAAAAATATCAGGTGAAACATGATAAATATCGATATAGACGAAAGAACCAGCGGAGAGAAAAGAAAACATACCGGAAAACGAAAATGCACCACAAAACATCAGTCCCATCGCCTGACTAGAGCGACACAAGCCAAGATAGTGAGTTAACGTTTGAACTAAATGAAGTGGCTGACGATTTTCCGGTTTCAGAGTTTCGGGAATCTTCCACAACACCATCAAAACGACAAGAAGTGCAAATCCGACAAGAAACCAGAATATTGAACGCCAACCAAACCAAACCGCTAGATGTCCCCCCATCATGGGAGCTAACAATGGGGCAAGAGTGATGACTAACGTGACAAAAGACATCGCACGAGCAAAATCTTCTCGATCGAACATATCTCGAACGACAGCCTGAATAACCACCGCAACAGCTGCGCCTGCAAAACCTTGTGCAGCACGGATAATAGCTAGACCATTAATGTCGGTGATACTAGTACAGAAATAGGAACCCAAGGCAAACAGAATGAGTCCGACTAACATGAGAGGTCTGCGACCAAAACTATCCGATAAAGGGCCATGCAGTAACTGTCCTATTGCAAATCCAGCTGTATAGGACGTTAGGGTCATTTGCACGGCACCAGCGCTGACACCTAGATCACTTGCGATACTTGGCATCGCAGGCAGATACATATCGATTGCTAGAGGGGTAATCGCACCTAATGCACCTAGAATAATAAACAAAAGGAAACCGACATGGTTTCCTTGCCCCGATGAATGCTCATCGCTTTTAATCATATTTGAACCTGACTTTTTTGAAGCTGACTTTATTATCTTTTATTGAAATATAGATGCGATTTCGTCATCTGTAAGGTATCGATATTCTCCAGGAGCAAGATCATCATCTAATCGTAATGGTCCTATACGTTCGCGATGCAAGCCAACAACTTTATTACCTAGCGCTGCGAACATACGTTTCACCTGATGGTATTTACCTTCATGTATAGTCAGCAATACTTCAGTATCACTGATAATTTCAAGTTGCGCCGGACGAGTAGGCTCTTTCTCGTTGCGAAGTTCAATACCTTCAGCAAATCTTTCAATATAGTTATCCGTGATTGGATCGGCTAACCAAACTCGGTAAAGCTTTTCACATTTATGTTTCGGTGACGTAATTCTATGCGACCATTTACCGTCATCTGTCATTAAGACAAGACCCGTAGTATCAACATCAAGGCGCCCAGCAAAATGCAATTTAAATGCATTCGGCTCATCAAGAAGAACATAAACAGTATGGTTATAGTCATCTTCCTGAGAGCATACGTAGCCTTCTGGCTTATTGAGCATTATATATTTAGGCCCCGGCTTGGGTAACTCTCTGTCTTGCCATTCTACGCAAGCATCTATACTAACTTGAAACGCACCCGACTTCTGGATGTCTCCTTCGACAGTAACATCACCGCTTTTAATAATCTTAGTCGCTTCTTTACGAGTGACACCTAAGCTATCACATATAAATTTATCGAGTCTCATGGATACCTCTATCTCTTCGAGTCGGGTATTATACTCAGTCAGTATTGATTAGTTGAACTATTTCACATTTTTATTTCCTATGTATGTCCTTCGTCCTTACCAATCAGATGCAGTCAAAGCTGTTGTTCACTTTTTCCGTCGTTCCTCAAAGCCAGCAGTCGTGGTTTTGCCTACCGGAGCTGGTAAAAGTCTCGTCATCGCTGAATTAGCTCGTTTGGCAAAAGGCAGAGTTTTAGTCCTTGCCCATGTAAAAGAGTTGGTTGAACAAAATCACGCCAAATATGAAGGGTATGGGCTGCAAGCAAGTATCTTTTCTGCTGGCTTAGGGCGAAAAGAAACCGAACAACAAGTGATTTTTGCTTCAATTCAATCAGTAGCGAATAATTTAGACGATTTTAAAAATCAGTTCTCTTTACTTATCATTGATGAATGCCACAGAGTTCCTGAAAATAGAGAGACCAGCTATCAAAAAGTCATCCAGCACCTCATTGATATCAACCCTGGAATAAAAATTCTCGGACTCACGGCCACACCTTATCGGCTTGGTTTAGGTTGGATATATCAGTACCATTCAAAAGGTCTCATACGTTCGGAAGAACCGCGTTTCTTTTATGAATGTATTTATGAATTGCCAATTCAATATCTGTTAGATGATGGATTTCTGACCCCAGCAAGAGTGCTAGACGCTCCTGTTCTCAGCTATGATTTTTCTCAGCTGAGTCACTCTAAAACGGGTGTCTACAAAGAGTCAGACCTCAATCAAATTATCTCAAAGAACGAACGAGCAACACCTCAAATAGTCCAACAAATAGAAACGATGGCCGAGAACAAACAAGGTGTCATGGTTTTCGCAGCGACAGTTCGTCATGCAGAAGAAATACAGAATCTCTTACCAACAGCTAACTCAGCACTTATCACTGGCAGCACCCCGGTTTCTGAACGAGACAGCATTATTAACGCCTTTAAACAACGAGACATTAAATATCTTGTTAATGTTTCTGTTTTAACGACAGGGTTTGATGCACCTCATGTTGATCTAATCGCAATCCTGCGCCCGACCGCATCAGTGAGCTTATATCAACAGATTATAGGGAGAGGGCTGCGTCTTTCTGAGGGTAAAGACGAATGCCTAATTTTAGATTATGCAGGTAATCAGTACGACCTGTTTCAACCTGAAATCGGCGAGCCCAAACCAACTGCGGATAGCGAGTTAATTACAGTCCCCTGCCCGGCGTGTGGTTTCAATAACTCTTTCTGGGGCAAACTCGACTCAAATGGCTACTTAATTGAGCACTATGGACGGAAATGTCGTGGATTCTTCACCGACGAAGATACTGGTGAAAGAGAACATTGTGACTACCGTTTTCGAGCAAAATATTGTCGTGATTGTGGTGCTGAAAATGATATCGCCGCGCGCGTGTGCAACCAATGTGATGCGACATTAGTCGATCCTGATAAAAAGCTCAAGGACGCCCTAAACCTCAAAGATAACCTTGTTTTTGAATGTGTCGATATGACCTTATCAACAACGAAGACAGACAAAGGGCTGACCCAACTAAAAGTTACTTATCACAGTGAATCGGGAGCCCAAGTACATGAATTTTGGAATCTTAGGACAAAAAATCAAAAAGCAAAATTTATGCAGTTTTTTGTTCAGACACATCTCGCAGATAAACATCGGGTGTTTAATGAGTTATCACCGCAAAAAGTTGTCGATAATCAACACCGTTTTCGATTACCTAAGTACGTCATAGCCTCTAAGAACGGGCGATTTTGGTCTTTAAGAGATAGAATTTTCGCTGATGAACTAAGTAATTTGGCTATTTAGGTCGACTTATCCACGTTAAAGGTAGATTTTCCGACGTACGGATATTGCTCTGTAGTTAATAGAATGATAGTATCCGCGCTCACTTAAACGTTGAGTATTCTCGACTTTAAGTGAAACAGAGTTAGCAAGGTCGCATTGCTAACTAGAACATTAAATTTACTAATTTGAGAGTAAATACTATGAAATTTGAAGCAGTATTACGTACTGAACTAGGTAAAGGTGCGAGCCGCCGCCTACGTCTATCTGGCGATTTCCCAGCAATCGTTTACGGTGGAACTGAAGCGCCAGTATCTATTTCGCTAAACCACGATGACGTTATCAACCAAATGGATAAACCTGAATTCTACGAAGCGATTACTCTAGTAATCGACGGTAAAGAAGTTAAGGTTAAACCACAAGACGTTCAACGTCACGCGTTCAAGCCAAAAGTAACGCACATGGACTTCATCCGTATCTAATTTCCCACCAAGGAATTAGTTAGGATTAAATCCAATCCTTTTGCATAAAATCGGTCTTACCAACCGAGACAAAGTTTTCAAGGCCCCGATGCTACCAACATCGGGGCTTTTTCATGATGACTATTTTTCTTCTTCGTAGTCGTAATAGCTTACAAATCGACGCTGCTAATGGACATCAATAAGAAAAAGAATTAAAGAAGTCAAAAAAGCTCCAATAATAATTAGTAAAACATACTTTTACCCACATCTCCCCAACTCGCGAACATAACTGTATAAACGGTTAAGATTGCTCACGTTTCAAAATTATCATGTCACTATCCACTTCACATCGAGTAAATTTATACTCAAATATAAAGTGGCTTTAATTTTGTTTGGTTACACTGTTTATCTAATGAAACTTATGTACATACTTAAGAGAGTTTTTAAAGATCTAGCTCAAATATCAATGTGATATTGATCACATTTAATGACTATTTAAACAGATAAAGTTAACGACGAAATAAATGTTACATTCTTTGTTTTTTCAAAGGCTCAAGTCACTGATAGAGACTTGTTTTATTTCTTGACCTATTTTCGTAGTTATTGATCGAGTTGAGAATGTCATACCCCCATATGCTTCTTGCTACTCGAATCGTTATCAAGGCCCCAATGCCCAATGGCATGGGGTTTCTTTTTATCTGAAGAAGCCAAATCATCTATAGAGTTCTGATCGTAATACAGTGTGAATGCCGCCAGACGTGATTTAAAAGTTATGTACACAGTTTTGGAAGTTAATAAACCATAACCTACTGATTCTTTGTGGTTTATCTCACATAAATGCCTTTCTAAGGATAATAAGATCCTTCATAGAGTAAATGTTTCGGCTATTTATTCGAATAAATTCTTTCGTTATTTTTTGTATTTAACGAACGAATTTTCCTTGACCTACTTGGCATAGTTATTTGTTGGGCTATTTGAGAACCTCACGTATAAACACCTCAGATATCCAACACGCTATCCCCCCTCCGGGACTAACCATGCCGGAGGGTCTTTTTTACCTTACAAGATAATTTCCTCAGGTAATAATTCCTTGATATAACTTTTAATCGTGTCGAGCACATAAGTGACGCGTGCGGGCATGTAGTCTCTTTTCGGTAACAGAGCATGAACGACAGTCTGTGAATCAGTGGTGTATCCAGACAAAACTCTGACTAAACTACCTGCTTTAAGCTCTTCTGATACTGACCACCAAGATTTTGTCGTAATACCTCCTCCACTCATCGCTAATTGAGTTAGAAAATCACCTGTATTGCACATAAGTACCGCTTTAATTGGAATACGTTCTACCTTGTTCTCTTTATACAGATGCCAAAACTTGCCATGTGAATACGTTAGACATCGATGGTGACTTAAATCACTCGGTACAGATGGCTCGCCATTCTGTTGGATATAGTCCGGAGAAGCGACTAAGATTCTCGAATCTTTAAATAGAGGGTAACTTTCTACAAATGGTTCTGACTCTCCCCCGACTCTGAAACTGATATCAATCTCCTCTTCAACAATCTTTGATATCCCATCTTCCAGAAGTAGGTCGATGGTTAATTCAGGGTGATCCTTCATTAGTATCTGCAGAGGACGTTGTAAAAATAGTCGAGCGAAAGAGTGTGGTGCAGTAACTCTAACAACACCTTTCAGATTATGCTCATTCAGTCCACTGCTTCCAGGCCTACTAATTAGTTCACTTAGATCAAGCATTTGCTCAACATAACGAACCATCTGATGCCCTTCCTCTGTCAGTTTGATATTTCTAGTTGAGCGGATGAATAATGTTTTTCCTGTCATAGCCTCCAAACGTTGCATTCTTGTTGTCACCACAGCGGGCGAATAACCTAATCTTTCCCCAGCCTCACGAAAATTAAGTGTACGACTGATTGTGATAAACAGTCGTAAATCCGAAATATACTCAACCATAATTATTTAATATTTCCAAATATAGACTTCGTTATTTTGTCCATTATCAACTCAAACAAAATTAATTACACTATTTCTTTAATTATTCAATGCAATGAGGAGTTGTTATGAACAGAAGAAGATTAGGTAACTCCGCTATAGAGATTGCACCATTGGTCTTTGGCGGAAACGTTTTTGGTTGGACAGCAGATGAACAACAGTCGTTTAAACTGCTAGATGCACTTGTCGACTTAGACATCAATATGGTCGACACAGCAGATGTCTACTCTGCTTGGGCACCAGATAATAATGGTGGCGAATCAGAAAGTGTCATCGGCCAATGGATAAAAAAATCAGGTAAGCGAGACAAAGTCGTCATTGCAACAAAAGTGGGGATGGAATTACCCAATGGTAATAAAGGGTTATCTAAAGATTACATTATACGTTCAGCTGAAGCGTCATTAAAACGACTGAATACTGACCACATCGATCTTTACTATGCGCATAAAGATGATGAAACCGTTCCACTGGAAGAAACATTATCTGCTTTTGATCAA
This sequence comes from Vibrio viridaestus, assembly GCF_003856525.1. Taxonomy (GTDB): domain Bacteria; phylum Pseudomonadota; class Gammaproteobacteria; order Enterobacterales; family Vibrionaceae; genus Vibrio; species Vibrio viridaestus. The sequence goes on along the minus strand of NZ_RJVQ01000003.1, from coordinate 380,308 downwards.
TTGATTAAGGACGGGAAAGTTGGCGCAATCGCATCCTCTAACTACAGTGCAGAAAGATTACAGTCTGCATTAGAGGTCTCTCGTGCTAATAATTTGCCCTCGTTTATTGCCCACCAACCAGAATATAATCTGTTCGACAGAAAAGGATATGAGGGTGCTCTTGAAAACGTCTGTAAGTCAAACGAACTAGGTGTCGTGACATACTTTTCACTGGCAAGTGGTTATCTATCAGGTAAATACCGTAGTTTGGATGATGTAAAGAACTCGAAACGCAACGATTTCGTACAGAAATACATGACATCTCGAGGTGAAAAAATACTTCAGGCATTAGAACAGGTAGCCGTTAACCATAACGTTCCAATGGCGTCAGCCGCATTAGCATGGATAATTCATCGTCCATCAGTCACAGCACCTATTGCCAGCGCCACCTCGATTAAACAGTTAAACGAGCTTGCCCAAGCAGCCGAGTTATCCCTGTCAAACGAAGAGATGAATTTACTAAACACCGCCAGCAAAGAGTAAAATATGAGTAGCTTATTTGAGCCGCTTACCAAGGGTAAGCTAGATTTTAAAAATCGAATTGTTATGCCACCGATGACTCGCTGTCGTTCAGCTCAGCCTGGTAATATTCCAACGGATCAAATGGCTGAATATTACGCTCAGCGTACCTCTGCGGGCTTAATTATTGCGGAAGCAACACAAGTATCGGAAGACGCCCAGGGGTATTCATATACTCCTGGCATTCATTCTGATGAGCAGATAACGGGTTGGAATAAAGTCACTGACGCTGTACATAAAAATGATGGGCAGATTTTTCTCCAAGTCTGGCACACAGGTCGAATGTCCCATGAGTTGTTTCATCATGGTAAGGCGCCTATCGCACCATCAGCGATCCCTACACCAAAAGGAATAGGCGTTTGGATTGCAAACCGAGATGGAAATGGTGGAAAAGAGCATGAATGTACACCACCCAGAACAATGAGTTTAGATGAGATACATCAGGTTCAGCAGGATTTTATTCAGGCAGCAAGAAATGCGAAGGAGGCTGGCTTTGATGGTATCGAGCTGCACGGTGGTAATGGCTATCTAATCGACCAATTCTTGCGTAAAAGTTCAAATCAGCGACAAGACATGTACGGTGGTTCGCCAGAAAATCGTATTCGTTTTCTGATGGAAATTCTGGATGGAGTGAAAACTGTTTTTGCTCCAGAAAGAATTTGTGTACGGTTCGCACCACACAACCAAGCCCGTGGTATGGATGACCCAGATACTCCAGAAACTGTTCTGCTAGCGATGAAACAGATGGGTGAAATGGGAATTGGGTTTGTTCATTTTGCCGAAGTAGACTGGGATGCAGAACCTGACGTACCAGAAGAGTTTCGAGCCCTCGCAAGAGCCATCTTCCCAAATACGATTATCGTCGCAGGTAATTACACCAAAGAGCGCGCAGATTGGGTTCTGGGTAAAGGCTACGCAGATTTAGTCGCGTTTGGGCGTCCTTATATCGCTAATCCGGATCTACCGTATCGCTTAGCTAATAACATTCCATTCAATGACATATTAAGTGATTATCTTTATGGCGGTGGCGAGACGGGATACACAGACTATCCTTGCTGCAACAAGTAACTTGAATCAGGGAGGTATACCCTCCCTGCTCTTCCATCCTATTCTACAGTTTAAATCTACCGACTAAATGAGTAAGATTCTGTGAGTGTTCGGAGAGTTCAGCAGCAGCGACCGCACAACGCTCTGAATTGCTACTGTTATGGTGTGTTACTTCGTCAATCTGATTGATTCCTTCCGCAACTTGGTCAACACCGACTGACTGCTCTGTCGATGCTTGAGCTATCTCAGTCATCAATGAAGAAACCTCACTAACATTCTCAACAATTTCAGATAGCGCAAGCGATGTTTCTTCTGAAAGCTCAATACCTCTCTGCGTCTTGGTAGCAGAGGCAGCAATCAGCTTAGAGGTTTCCTGAACAGCCTCGGCACTTCTTGCAGCCAGCTTTCTTACTTCATCCGCAACAACAGCAAAACCACGGCCAAACTCGCCAGCACGAGCAGCTTCAATGGCTGCATTTAGTGCCAGTAAATTGGTTTGTTCAGCGATATCTTCTATTGCGCCGATAATGTTGTTGATATCATTGCCAGAACTTTCGATTTCAACCATTGCGTCTTTAAGCTCATTCATTAATCCATCACCGCTTAATGCTAACGAGTGACTCTTACCTGATAAATCACTCGCTTGCTGAACATGAGAAGAACTTTGACGTATTTGCGCTGCAATTTGTGTAATTGTCGCGCTGATTTCTGTTACGGATGATGCAGATTGTGTGGCACCGCTGGCAAGATCTTGGCTGAGATCAGAGACTGTCACTGAATTTTTCCCAATAACGTCTGAGCGTTGGCTAATTTGCCCGACGAGATCGTTGAGATCGCTTACCATGCGCTCTAACGCTTTACCAAGTTGATCGTGTTCCGAAGAGAGAATAACTTCTGCGGTCAAATCCCCCTGAGCTATTTTCTCTGCAACATTAACTTGTTTCTCTAATGAAGAAGACATTTGATCGAGCGCATCACTCAATTGACCAACCTCATCATCCGAACGATAGTTAAGGCGACTACCAAATACACCTGATGAAATCGTTTTCGCCATGCTGACTGCACCCAAGATAGGTTTGGATATTTTATTTGCCACATACATCAAAATGAGAATAGCCATTACGGTAATCACCAAACCAATAATGACCTGATAAAGCGCATCCGTATTGTTTTGTTCATGAAGCGATTGTTCTAAAGAGTTTACATTTGCCAAGATCTGGTTTTTATCGACTTCGAGAGTAATACCCCATTTAACTCCAGTCTGCCCCAGCGCTATAGGAACCAATACCTTGTACATATTATTTTCTTGATCGTCTCGCGTATAAAGCTGACCTTTTTTTATAAGATCGACAATTTTACTCGCGTCATTACCATATATTTCTTCTACTTTTTTACCAACAAACTCCTTATTTTGACTGTCAGCAATAATCAATCCTTGATCAGTCGAAATCGTTACGTGAGAATTGCCCTGGTAAATTCGCTGCGCGACTTTGGTCGCTAAGTCTTGGACAAAGTCCAAATTGAAATCAACCCCTACAACACCATAAAACTCCTGCCCCACCATCACAGGTGCAGAAATAGTTGCAAGCCACACTTGTTTTCCTTGCACAATATAGGGTAATGGTGCAGTTACCGTTTCAAGGTGATTGGCTTTTGGTGTTTGGTACCAAGCGCCTTTTACGATTCCATTGGGATGAGATTCCTTAGAGTCATACTCTACCAGTGGTTGCACTTCAATGTGTCCGGAATCCGTTCTGGTCCAATAAGGTGTAAATCGTCCAGTCTGCGGGTTGCTCCCATCATTTGCGCTTTTGAAACGGTCATCATGGTCATCAAAAGCATTCGGTTCCCAACAGCTGTATGCGCCATTGAGATCCTTATTACTGTTTAATACCGCTAGTAATGAGTCATTAAACGATCGCCTATTTAAGCTATGAGTATCTTGCATCAGATCGTAATACTTTAGTGCCGATGTAGACGATGCAATTGTGCGCGCAATACTCAATCCTTCATTAATTCTTTGATAAATTGTTTGTGCAGACTCAGCGGCAGTCGCTTCAAATTGCTGCAAGGTAACTTCTTTAACTAGAGAAGAGGTTTTTTCAGAGACAAGGTCTAAAGATTGATTAGAAGAGAAAACACTGTATCCGACAAGCGCTGCAGACGTAACAATCAGGCAAAGCCCGGCAGCAAATGCGATTTTCATTCTTATTGATTTAATTCTCATGGTTCGAACTCGACGATGTTAATCCGGCGGAAATTGAAAGCTGATAAATAAATTTATAGATTTTAATAACAATAGACATCGGCCATAAGCATGAAATCTTTAATAAAATTTGTTACAAATTTAATGATATAAGTGAAAAAGAATCTTAATTTGAATACCTATGTATCTAAAATCATCGACTACCTTACATTGAACAGTCTTTACTCTTATCCAGCTTTTCGAAAGTAACTAGACTATCTTAGATCATCAAGTTTAACGTCATATATCAATTCTCGCCTTTTGCTTTTTCTTTAAGAGATAGTATCTTTTTCAAAGATGCGCAGTGTAAACTTTTATTAAAAAAAAGAAACATCACTACTAGAATATATATTGCCGCCAAATAAATTTAATTCATAAAAAGCAAACCATAACCTTTCAATATAGACAAAATAAAATAATTAATGTCACAAAAAAGACAAGCAAAAAAAAATAAAACAGCAAAATTGACTTCGCCCCAAAACAATAAAATATAAATTAATATACGTTTGACCATAAAATTAAAAAAACTTATATATTTATATAGATACCATATATAAATGGAGAGAGATAATGAAAAGAAAATACAACGTAAGAGTTAAAGGCGATGAATTAATAATTATAGTTATAAAAGATACACCTTATATCGTGGTAGATGGTTTAATTTCTTCTTTTGGATTAAGCTATAATCAATCAATAGTAGATTTAAAATCTAATCATGATTTAAAAAGTATAGAAATTAGTAATGATGGCAATGTTCAAAAAAAATTTTCATACCCCTAGCTAACCTTTATTTTTGGTTAATAACGATTACTGAACAGGACTTGAACGATGAATCTAAAAAAAAAGTTGAGTTTTATAGAAAGATAGGATGTGCCACACTGTATCGTTATTGGTTGAATATCCAGAAAGAAGTTAATAAAAATGAAGAAATATCCAGAAAAATCGAGAAAAACCAAACAATGATAAATGTAAATAATTACTCTGGAAGGTTATTGTTAACAGTAGCAAATGGAGAAATAATAAATAGTAGTTCACTATCAGAGGATTCATTTATACTAAAAAAAGATAAAATAAATAAATTAATAGAAGAGCCGGGAATTTTAACAGTTAATGAAATCATTATGATAAACAGATCACTGCAAAATAGAATTAATGACTTATTAGGAGTGAAATAAATCAAAAGCCATCTTCTGTGAAGATGGCTTTAATTTCATCAGAAGTTAATATTTATATGACGTTAATCAGAACAGAATCCCAATAAGTATGTATTTTTTTACTAGCAGAGTTCGATGTTGAATAAGAAACTAAAGATACTCGTGCGTAAGCTGTACCATCAGGGGCAGAACCGAGTAGTTCGCAGTGTTTCCATCCTTCGCAATCAACCTCATAATCTGTATTATCATAAGAAAATGAGTAAGTCTCTTCTGAAGCCTCAGTATTGACAGAAAACGTTTTCGACCATGCAGTAGATATCGTATTCTTTTCTGCGTCTAAGAACTTTAACGAAATTAAAATTTTTCCTGTAACGCTTCCAGTGGTATCATTGAGTAGTTCTGTAAGCCATTTACATTTTGCTATTCCTTGAACTAATTGACCTCTGCTACATTGAATATCCTGATACGTATGGGTAGAGTTCCAAGTCTGCCCCCCATTATAGTCAACGGTTGTTTTCAAACTATTAGTGCCAGCCCAAGCGTAATCATCTGAGACAACGGCTCTTCCAGAAACATAACTACCACTTGTATCCTCAACCCAATAATTAGCTGCATCCCCTACCGTATCATCTTCGAAGTTAGAGTTTGAAATGGATCCACCCGATAAAGACTGAGATAGTGGAATTGGCTTATTACTACTAAATAGCGAATTAACATACGCACCTGAATTACAATAGATACGACCTGAACCGCCAATTAAAGCCAACGTATCATCGCTATCGAATGACGTACCAAGTGTTTCTGCAACTCGAGAAGCCATATCCGGACGATATTTAGCTCGCGATTGATAGCACGGCGCATTCATAACGAGCCCTCCAGAAAAAGGAAACCTATCTTTATAACCATCGCCGTCATTATCTGCTGACCAATCGCCACTGACGCAATAAAAGAGATTTGAGAAAATATATGTATCTCTTATAACAATCTGAGGTGAATTTAGTACACAATAAGCATGTGACCCCGTCACTTCTAGAAATCGCTTATTCATACTTGTCGAGGTTGGATTTTCAAAATGCGGGTTATTCATTTTTACGCAGGCATCTCCGCCTATCACCACTTTCATATTATCGAACGAACCGCCTTCAAATAACCACTCACCACTATTTAACGAAACGGTTCCGTAAGTGCTATCGACCAATCTTGAGTGGTTATCTGCAATAAAACAGTGAGATATTTTAATGTTTTCACCAAAATCGGTGTCAGCAGAATTAGTAGGTGTAGTCCAAGAGCCTCCCATAGTATGAACATGCTCTAATTCACAAGCCCAAACTCCAGGATAAAATGCAATAACATCATCAAAGTCGAAAATATTTATTCTACTTAGCTTAAATTTACTTGTCACAACGCCATTCGAAGTTGACGTAAGAGAATCAGCATACCCAATTTGTAAACCAATACCCTCTCTCTGGGCGTTATACTCTCCTATTGTAAAACCACTAAACGGTTCGAAGTTTGATGTATTCACTCTACTTGCATATTCGCTATCATAATCGAATCGCCCCTTAATACGAACTGCATATCCCGATGTCGGACTGTCGTTCCAAATTAACTTACAGTTCCCAGAACAATACCAACCACCAGATTCAACATATATATCAAACGAATCTTCTTTTTCAAAAGTGTAATCAATTCCATTATCAAAAATTAGCCGGTTGTTAGTTGTTGCATCCATGCAATAACTATGAGCTTTTCCCACATATTCACTTTGAGTTAGAATACCATTATTAAAATCTTCTACATATACGTCACCAATTGCTTTTAAGTAGAGATTATCATTCAATGAGAATGGAGTTTCTGCATCGGTAACTATCCATCTAGTATTACCAGACTCATATTCACTACCAAGTTCATGGTCATTTTTATCTAAAATTTCGATAACATTCATTTTGATTCTCCTATCGTATTACAATGATTTATTTTTTATTACACTCGTTTTATGTTAATTTTTTAAAACCTCCTTTTTTTGATTATTAATATTATTACTTTTGCATCTCAATCCAATCTAGGTATTCCTGTGTTTGATTTGCACACTTTCCTAATGCGGATTTTAGCCTCGGTATATCATTGGTAATAACACTAGGCCAAGTACCGATAACTTTTGGCTTTTGACATGGAACAATTAGACCAGCTGGTGGTAATAGAAATTCAGTTGTTACAACCGGGTGACGATCAGTAATTAGACTGCAACTGCTCAGTAACAGATTGAGGAATATTACAATTAATATCTTCAAGCTGTTTTTTAAGTGAATCAATCTGTTCATTTAATCCAACCTCCAAATCTCTGGCCTTTATCTCCCTTTGACTAAATAAATCATTCATATATTCTTTTTCTTTACTTAATTTAGAAATAACATTTTCTTTAACCATATTTTGCACCTGTTCATTTTTTATTTGTTGATTTAAATATTCATTTTTAGTTGCTAGCGTTTCCAAACGATATAGAATACTCCCAATAATAGAAATAACGATTACGACAAGACCGATAATAATGTATTTAGTCATGAGCTATTACCTCCCTATCTGTTTTAGATTTATTCATAATTGATAATGCTTGTTTTACTGATATTTCGTTTTTACATAATTGCGTTTCAATATTTCGTCGCTTCACTATTCCATAACAGTTATTTTTTTTAACTCTGCAATCCTTACCACCAACGTAAACCCAACGATTAAATTCATCACAAATATATTGTTTATTTTTTAACTTATAATAGAGAGTCGATCGTCTTAGAGCATTGGTCCCTAAGTTGTAAGTGAAATCTAATACCGCGATATGTATGTTAGGTTTCAGTTGATAATGCAGTTCTTCGAAAGGTTCATTATGATAACTTAGAGAAACTGCAAGCATCTGCGCGCACTCTTCATCGCTAAAACTATCATCTAAGCTAATACCTTCTGTTTCGCCATAACATGCTGTTGGAATACCTGTCATATCTTGATAAGTGTCATTCCTTAGACCTTCAATGGCTCCCGTTAAAGCCACCGAACCAAACAGTACAGCACCCATTAATTTGTTAGGTCTCATTCGTCTTCTCCATTAAAAAGATGCCGAGCTTGGAACCATCTCAACGTCGAAACCGCAACACCAGCAGTTGATAAAAGAGTTCCTACAACAAACGCAATATCACTTCCATACCAAACAAAATTCCCGGCAAGAATTTCGACTAAGCTTGAATCAAGCATTGAGCGGTAGTTGTCTACGCCCTGAGCTACGCCTACGCCCATCGTGGTACCACTACCCATTGCGATTGACAAAGTAGCCCTATCGAAAAGAATTGCTCCAGCCGAAGTGGCTTTGATCAAAGAAAAAAGTGAACTCATTTTTGAAACCTCATACTCGTGTTTATCACTATCAGTGAATAACCTCGTGCAACTACGATTAAGTTATTAATTTCAATCAGATCCTAGCGACACATCCGATAATGAGCTCACACCACCGAATGCATGTATGTAAACATACATCACATGTAAGAAAATAGGCAAGTTTTTTTTAAGGAAACATACATAAAAAAAATAGATAATGTACAAAAACATACATTTATAATTGGAAGCTTATGGAAACAATTGGAAAGAGATTAGAATGGCGGCGAACTCAACTCGGTCTAAAGCAAGAGGAGTTAGTTTCAAAAGTTAAAAGACTGCTACCTGATGCTAGTTTCAATCGTGTCAGCGTATCGAACCTCGAGAATGACGTTCAAAAAAGTATGAAAGACTCTGTTTTTCTTATTGTATGCCGTGTTCTAAAATGTCGCCCAGAGTGGCTGGCTTTCGGTTCTGGTGCGATAGAGTCAATAGAAGCTGGCCCCCCAGTTGAGCAGAAATGTCCTTTATTAAGCTGGGTTCAAGCTGGAATGTGGACCGAGATGCCCCCAGCAATGAACGTTGATGATATAGACTATATCGCTTGTCCCATTCGCTGTTCATCATCAACGTTTGTTTTAAAAGTAAATGGTGACTCCATGGCAACAGAGTATCTTGCTGGAGACTATATTTTCGTTGATCCTACCCAGAAAACACCAAGAAATGGAGCTCATGTTATCGCTATGCTTGAAGATACAAAAGAAGCCACATTTAAACAGTATGTGGAACTTGATGGCAAGGTGATGCTTAAGGCTCTAAATCCCGAATATCCTCCAAGTATTCGCTTTCTACCAATTCAAGACACATGTTTGATTTTGGGAACTGTGGTTTGTAGTGTAAGGGTTGTTAAATCATAATGTATGAAAAATGACATTTATTTCTTTCACGAAAGTAATACAACTATAAAAACTTTCATTTATTATTATGTAAGTTTTTATAGTCGTAATGGTGGTATGTTTCACATTTCAAAGTGATCAAGCCTCCTACCGTTATTGACACCAAACATGACCAAGCAATTAAAGCGCCGAGTTCACAGCGAACATTTATCAGTGACTAACTTTATTCAATACCCCAACTTAGATCAATTGGAGGTGCTTTTTGTCTTCACTCTCTGACAAGTCCTATCAATCGTACAAGACCATTCATTTCAACTATATGATAAATTGTTACTTTTCTTGATATTTATGAATCAACCTATGGTATTTAGGCTATACTCTTGTGCATTAAATAACCCTTTGAACTTCCAGTAAGATCTCTCAACTTAAGCGAGTCTTAATTGTAAGGAAGTATATTCAACTTGATTATTATGGTTAATCGCCTTTGGGAAGGCTTATGATGAAAACACGGAATTACCTTACACCTTTGTTTAAATTTTTAATTCTAGCAATTGTATTTCTAACGTTATCTCGGTTGGGATTGTCTCTTTGGCAATCAAGTCGATTACACGGGACTGGGGAGTGGATGAAGCTCTTTATTGGTGGATTCCGTGTCGATATCTCCACACTATGCTATCTCCTGATATTGCCCGCTTTAATTCACTCAGTCATTTCTGGGAATCACTTCCTCGGCAAAGCCTGGCACTACCTTTTAAGAATTTGGTTAGTTGCTGGTGGTTGGCTCTTAGTCTATATGGAAGTAGCAACTGTCCCATACATCCTTGAATATGACTTGCGTCCCAACCGAATCTTTGTTGAATACCTAATTTATCCGAAAGAAGTTTCTTCAATGCTTTGGAGCGGTTACAAGCTCGAGCTATTTATCGGTTTAGTCGTTTCTGTATTAACCATCTGGTATTTGTGGAAAGCAACAGGACGTTGGTGCCGTAATTTGTCTTATCCTAAGTGGTATTATCGCCCATTTATTGGCGTCATCTTAGTCGCTCTTGGCGTTCTTGGCGCGAGAAACAGCCTCGAACACAGACCAATGAACCCTGCGATGGTTTCGTTCTCAACCGATCCACTGGTCAATGATTTGGCGTTAAACTCTTCATATTCAGTCATCTTTGCGATGTCACAGATGGAAAGCGAAGCCAGCGCATTAAAAATGTATCCTAAAATGGATAAATCCGCTGTGATAGAAACGATTAGAGAGCAAAGTGAGTTGCAATCTGATGCTTTCGTTTCGGATAAGTACCCAACGCTTGCATACCATCAAGCTACCGGAGATAAGCAAAAAAATATTGTGATTCTTTTGCTTGAAAGTCACGGTGCACAATTTGTCAGTTCATTAGGTGGTGAAGACTTGTCACCGAATATCGACAAACTAATACACTCTGGTTGGGCATTTACCAACTTATACGCCACCGGAACGCGCTCGGTAAGAGGGATAGAGGCTGTTACGTCAGGATTTCCTCCAACCCCAGCCCGCTCAACCGTTAAGCTAGGGAAAAGCCAAAATAACTTCTTCACTATCGCGGACGTGTTGAAAAAACGGGGTTATGCCACTCAGTTTATCTATGGTGGAGAAAGTCATTTTGATAATATGAGGCGCTTTTTCTTAGGCAATGGATTTAACAATATCCAGGATGCATCAAGCTTTAAAAATCCCGAATTTGTAGGCTCTTGGGGAGCAAGTGACGGTGATTTGTTTAACAAGGCCGACGAACAGTTCACTGAATTTACAAAAGAGAACAAGCCATTTTTCAGCCTGGTATTCACCTCATCAAACCATAGTCCTTTTGAATATCCAGAGGGTAAAATCACTCACGTTAATGAACCAGCAGCGACGAGAGAAAATGCGGTTAAGTACTCCGATTACACTATCGGAGAATTCTTTGCAAAAGCGCGCAAATCAAATTATTGGGATAATACGGTGTTTCTTGTAATCGCCGATCATGACGCAAGAACCTACGGTGATCAGATTGTCCCTATTACTCACTTTCATATCCCAGCGGTCATTACTGGAGGTGGCATTGAGCCTAGGCTAGATGATCGATTGACCAGTCAATTAGACATGCCTTCGACACTCCTATCACTCGCAGGTATTAGTGCTTATACTCCAATGATTGGCCATGATATGACTCAAAATATTCCGATAGAAAAACAACGAGCGTTGATGCAGAGAGATCATACTTTCGCTTGGATGGATGCTAATCATGATGTGGTCGTTTATCAGCCACAAAAAGAAGCCCAAACATTTCATTATGATCGCCAGACAAAACAGTTAACAGAGGCAGATGTGAGCCAACAAGCCTTGAAAGACGCTCACGCATTTTCTCTGTGGGGAAGTATTGCGTATAAGGACAACCTATACACCCAATTAGAGAACTATCAGAAAAAACCTGTCGCTAAGTAAGCTGAACGCAGTATTTTATTGATATTGAAGCCATACCTCTGAGGTATGGCTTTTTTACTTAAAAATAATAATATTTCTGTATCTTATTGATATTTAATATACGTCAAAAAAGTACCAACGAAACTACATTGACCAACTTCTTATTTAGGCCTAATTTTTATAGGGTTCGTTATCAATAGGAGGTCAAGAATGAAGCGCTCTAGTTCCGCATATCGTCTACAAATGATTAAAGAAGTTGCTACTCGAAATCAGCACCACGATCAAAATGTGAGTGACACAGACCCTATGGCGGACTACATCAAACATCTACTAGTGGACAAGCCTAAGAAAGAAGTCAAACCCGAAATGAAAAGAAGCTTCAATGGTGCTCACTTTGATGAAAAATCAGGTGGCTGGGTCAGTGACCGATGGAAATAATCTATCGGAGCTAAAACAATTCTGGTTGTTGATCATTATCAGAAGCATCAGAAGCCGTTGGGATTATTTCCGACGGTTTTTTAATATTGAGCTGTTCCATGCGTTTTCTTCTGTATCGGCGCTGACACAATTTAATGACATTCAGTTTTTCCTCTGTCGTCATATTTAACCAATTAAAGCGCTCCTGCCTATTACGCATACACCCTTGACAATAGCCTTTTTCGTCCACAGTACAGACTCTTACACAAGGGCTTGGTACATCAAAAAACTCTAATTGCTCCATAAAGCGAAATTCTCGGTTTTAAAATTGAATTATTTCCTGACTCATATAAACTTTGCCGCAAATAAAACATTAATGATTAAAACGTCATCGTTATTATTACTTTAGCGTATAAGGTTGGTTATATGAAGTTCAGTTTAAAGCAAATTGTTACTATTTCGGCAATTGCACTTGCTATGACTGGGTGTAAATCGACTGGTACACAAACGTCCAGTTATACACTTGAAGATTTGCAGATGCAAAAGTGGTCATTACAGCAAATAGATGGTCAAGCAGTACAAGTGTCAGATGGAAATACAGTTCCGTATTTGCGCATCGACGAAAAGATGATGGCGGTTGGTTATACTGGTTGTAACCGCTTCTTTGCAGAAGCGAATATCAAGCGCGATAAACTCTCAATAGACAAAATGAATTCAACGCGTAAAGTTTGTGAAAAAGACGCTGTTGAACTAGAAAATACGTTTAAGAAACATCTGAGCGAAGAGAATGCGATCAATATTAGCGATAATACACTAACGCTTTCTAACGGTGATACTAACCTACTTTTTACTGTAACAAACTGAAAATCAGTCCCTTTACGGCTCTGGGCAGATGGCTCCCCTATTTTTACTGGGGAGCTTTAAACCAAATAAGCAGAGCTTTTTACTGGAATAACATCACTTTTAATCCCGCTTCTTTATCATCATCAGGAAACTCTTTCGGGTTATCCAATCGCTCATGAAACGTATATTGCGGTGCATGCTCAGCCATCTGTTCAACAAGAAAACGACTGGAAACCGCAGGAGAGTTCACACACGCCATAATCATGCCATCTTCGGCAACGAGTTCGGGTAATCTACGCAGAATTTTCTTATAATCGCTGGTTAACGCAAAGCTGCCTTTTTGAAATGACGGTGGATCAATGATGACAATATCATAGGGGCCGCTTTTCTTTATTTTTCCCCAAGATTTAAAAATATCATGCGCTAAGAATTTTACTTTAGAGAGGTCATGTGCGTTTAATCTGTGGTTATCTCGTCCTGTAGACAAAGAATGCTTGGCCATATCGACGTTAACGACTAGATCGGCTCCTCCCGCAACAGCAGCGACTGAAAAGCCACAGGTGTATGCAAAGAGATTTAAAACACGTTTATTTTCACTATGCTCTTTGACCCATTGTCGGCCATTTTTCATATCTAGAAACAGACCACTATTTTGATTACGCCCCAGGGACATTTGAAACTTTAAACCATGCTCCGTAACAATAGGTTCCCATTCAACATTACCAAAAACAACTTCGGTTTCAGCACCTTGAACATAACGATATTGAATAAGCACAGTAAGACCACCAGCTTGTTTCCAAACAGGTTTATCACTTAGAGCGAATAGTTCTGATTTAAGTTCTGAGACAAAATCAGCAGCGGGCTCTTTATATAAAGCAACAACTAACTGTCGATCAATCCAATCTACTGTCACTTGCTCTAGGCCTTCCCAACAACGACCTCGACCATGAAAAAGACGCTTAACCTCATCCGAGCTGTGTTCTAGTTGGATTTCAATCTCATTAATTAAAGTGCGGATTGATTCTACTTTCATTTTATTCTCTATTTATTTTTTGGTGCTGGCCATGGCAAAGATGTTGGATCGGCCCAATCGTATGTTAATTTTTCCTCAATCCCAGTGGAGCTCCAATATTCGCCTTCTATTGAACTATCAGGACGACAACAAAACTTAAATGGTGAGCCATTAAATTCAAAAGCCAAGAAATATGCGTGTAAGTAGCCTCTATCAGCATGAGACGCAGAATTATAGATTGGGTCACCGACTATAGCGGATCCAATTGACTTAAGAGCCACTCTGATTTGATGCGTTTTGCCCGTTAACGGCCGGCAAAGAAACAAACGGCATCCTGGTGACGTTGTCACACTAAAAAACTGAGTTTGTGCTGGGTTGGTTTGGGTTTTACCTAACTTCCACGATGAACGTCGTGATCGGGACATATCACCACTAATAAGACCTTGCTTTTTCTTCGGCTTTTTGTCGCTTATAGCAAGATAAAACTTATCGATAGCATGCTCTTGAAAAAGGTGGCCAAATACCGCTGCCGCATTAGAATTTCTAGCTACAATGAGTAACCCTGAGGTCATCTTATCCAGACGATGAACAAGGTATAATTGCTTATCTCCACTCTCTTTTGCAATCTCCTGCAATAACATAATGTCACCATCATCTTTATGCACCGATACGCCAGAATGCTTATTAATAATTATAAAGTCATCATGTGTGTACAATATCTCAAACATAGCCACCTCTTTTATCGGCATCGGATTATAGAGGGTTGCTACTTTGATTACTACAAAGAAAAAATGGTCCTGATGGACCATTTTTCTCTTAACAACACATTATAGGTGTGGGTAAGCAAATACCATGAGTATGGCAACTGGACAGATAAACTTCACATACCATGGCCAAATACGCCAGAATAATGAAGAGGCAATTTCTGGATTACCTTGTTTAATCTCTTCGAGAAGATTGTTTCTCTTCCAAATCCATCCAACCACAACAGCCCAAACCGCACCAAGCAGCGGCTGCATATATACCGTTGTAACATCCACAACCAATCCAAACAGCGCACCAAAATTGAGCGATATAACGATACTCACCAAAAGAATGAGTCCACCGATGATCCAAGTCGCTGCTTTACGGTTCCACCCCAGCTCATCTTGAGCCGCGGCCACAGGAACTTCTAGCAGAGAAATTGCAGACGTTAATGCAGCGATAATCATCAGTATAAAGAAGCCGCAACCTAGGACAATACCAATACTCCCCATCGTCTTGAACATCGAAGGAAGAACAGCAAAAACGAGATCAACAGAGCTTTTCAGCGCACCATCTTCAGTAAAGATCTCAACTCCGTTATTTTTCGCCACGAACATAGCAGGAAGAATCAGAAGACCAGCAAAGAATGCGACAGCCGTATCGATAGATGCTACCTGAGCAGCCGTTTTAGGAATATTGACGTCTTTCTGAAGGTACGAACCGTACACCATCATTGAACAACAACCCAATGACATAGAGAAAAATGCCTGTCCCATTGCATCAACCAATAATCCACCATTAATGTGGGAAAGGTTCGGAACCAGATACATTTTCAACCCTTCCATTGCACCGTCCTGCGTGAATATATATGCGATCATCACACCAAATAGAACGAACAAAAGGGGCATAAGACGAGTAGACCACTTTTCGATACCATCAGAAACGCCTTTCTGAACGACGAAAATGGTAATAAGACTGAAAAGTACAGCGAGAACAATATTCCGGGTGTCTCCAAAAGTCACTAACCAATTCGTCAGATGATTAAATCCCATGAGTTCAGTGATAGGTGCACCAGCATAACCGACTAACCAACCCGCGATAATGGAATAGAAGCTAAGAATGAATGCGGCGGTTAGCAAACCAATAAAGCCCAGGAACCCGGCACCAAAACGGTTGTTCTTCCAAATAGAGCGCAAAGACGAAATCGGATTCGCCTGTCCATAACGGCCAATTGTAAGCTCCGCGATTAACATCGGGTACGCTAACAGGAAGACCATCACCAAATAGATAACTAAAAATGCTGCTCCACCGTTTCCAGCCGCCTTTGTTGGAAATCCCCATACATTTCCAAGTCCAACAGCTGAACCAGCTGCTGCCATAATAAAACCCAGTCTAGAAGAGAACTGGCCTCTGTTGTTGCTTGCCATGTTTTTATTTACCGATATTTAATTTTCAACTATTCACGGCTAACGCCATGCAATAAAAATTAGGTGTAAAAAATTTTGTACATCCTGAAATTCTGTCTGTGCTTTTTAAAGCGTGGCAAGTAAACCAGTTTGAGCATACAATTGGAAGCTCAAAATTGTAAATCTCTCTATTTTTTTGGCGCTATCAAGTTTTATGTCCTGCATTTAATAATTAAGATCAAATATAAAACCAGTCATTAACTTAGAATCAACACATCAACCTACTCAAGAAACTCCTCTTGTTGCACATTAAAAACTTCACTATTCCTTAGTAAAAAACTTTAGTAATAAATACGATATTAGAGCGTAAAATTGGAGCTATCCCCGCTTTTTTGACTTATTTGTCTATAACTACCTAAAAAGTCCGTCCTTATTAAAAATCTCTTCTAAAATTATTTTGGTATTCGCAATGAAATGTTACTTCCCATTTTAAATGAGATCCCTTGTATGACATTTAAATCGATTCAAACAAAAATAGCGCTTACAGCTGGTCTTTGCCTGTTTATTACTGCAGGTATTTTGGTCGCTTTTAGTATTTACTCTTCGACAACAACTCAAACGTTCGTCAATCAGAACGTATCACTTCTTGTTAGTAAAACCACTGAGGAAAAATTGGTCGCTACTGCACAAGATTATGCACAGGCAATAAGTCGACGCTTAGAAGATGGTATTGGTGCCGCACGTGCCACGGCTAACGCAGCCTCAGCAAGTAAAGAATATGATGAAAAGAATAATACCCAATCGTTAAATCGCACACTTTTTAATGACATGCTAGTAGAGGTCCTTAACAGTAATATGGATCTCAACGGAACCTACTCATGCTGGGCGCCGAATTCCTTTGACGGCAAAGACTCTCAATTTAGGAATGGGCAAAATGGTAATAATGCTGAAACCGGCCGTTTCACTCCTTATTGGGTTAGAGACACAGCGGGGAAAATCGAAGTTCAATCACTGGTTGAATACGACTCAACAGAGCCTCATCCAAATGGCGTCATAAAAGGTGCATGGTACCAAGTGCCAAAAGCAACTTTAAAGGAAACAGTGACGGCACCATTACCATATGTTGTACAAGGCAAAAATGTCTGGTTGGCGACTCTTTCCGTTCCGATTCTCGTCAACGGAAAATTTGAAGGTGTTGTGGGTGCCGATTATAATCTCGACTTTGTTCAAAAACTCGCCGTAGAAGTTGCTCAAGAGCTATATAACGGACAATCACAAGTTACGATAGTCACTCAAGATGGCTTGGTTATAGCAGACAGTCGTCAACCCAAACTCATTGGCCAGTCGCTGACTGGTATCTTCAATGATAAATCAGATGAAGTCGTCAATGCCGTCAAAGCAGGTAAAGGCAATGTGGAGGAAGATGAGCAGACCAATACTATGATGGTTATGGCTCCCATTACTCTTGGTAAGACTGGCATCAAATGGGCAATAACCATTTCAGTGAATAAATCCCTAGTTCTTGCCGATGTCGATAACCTTGTTTCTGAAATGTCGGCAAACAATCAATCCGATATTAAATGGCAGATCATCATTGGTATTGTGATTACGTTGGTTGGTATCGGTATGCTCGTACTAATGGCAAAACGCATTGCAGTCCCTGTAATGAAAGCGGTTGGAATGGCTCAATCCATAGCAAAAGGTCAATTTAATCAACGCCTCAAATACAAAAGTGATGATGAAGTCGGTCAACTTGCAGCATCCCTGGATAACATGGCGGAATCCCTTCAAGGGCAAGTTTTCATCGCGGAGAAAATTGCTAAGGGTGACCTGAACGTAAATGTGCAACTTGCCTCTAGCGAGGACCAATTAGGTAAGGCACTGGAATTAATGGCCAAAGATCTTAATAACTTAGTTGGACAAATCAAGCAACGTTCAGAAGTCATTTCCTCGACAGCTGTCAATGTATCCGGGCTTAGTCATGATCTTTCCAGTGGTGCTAACGAATCGGCGTCGGCTATCACAGAAATTAGCGCGACGATTACCCAAATCGCAGCACAGATACGCCAAACCTCAGATAACGCAGAAAAGGCAAGTGATCTTTCAAAAGCCAACTTTGTTTCCGCAGAAAAAGGTAATGCTCTCATGGCTGAATTGCAGGACGCGATGCGAGAAATAGAACAGTCTGGCAAGGACATTAACAATATTATTGGAGCTATCGAAGATATTGCAGAACAAACCAATCTGCTAGCACTTAATGCTGCAATTGAAGCGGCCCGGGCGGGCGAATTCGGACGTGGCTTTGCGGTCGTAGCGGATGAAGTACGTAAGCTTGCCGCGCGAAGCGCAGAAGCCGTCCAACAAACAAGTCGTTTAATCGAAACCTCGGCAGCAAAAACACAAAATGGTATTCAGTTATCGCAAGATACGGCAAACGCACTGGATCAGATTGTTGATAATGCAGGTGAAGTTTCTGGAATTATGAATGAAATCGCACAAGCCTCGGGTGAACAGGCCGAAGGTGCTGAACAAGTATCTCAAGGTATTAACCAAATTGATGAAGTTACTCATCAAAACAGTAGTAACTCGGAAGCTTGTTCAGCTGCTGCAAATGAGTTAACTGAACAGTCAAACAGACTGAATGATCTAATTAAACAGTTCAAACTTAAATAAAAATTGACAGTGCCCTTGTACAAATTTTAAGTACAGGGGCATTGCTCTCTTTTAACTCAGTGCTTTTCCATTTACTATCCTAATTCACCCTTGGAAAGTCAGGATTATATGGATAAAGTTTACCATCTACTTACACTCGCCTTAATCGCCATATACTGGTTACTAGTCGCTTCCGTAACAATTCGTGTTGTTTTAAAACGCAGCGCTGTCAGCGTTTCTCTAGCCTGGTTAATGGTTATTTATATACTCCCCATCTTTGGCGTCATCTGTTATTTCTTATTTGGTGAACTCAATCTCGGGCGGAAAAGAGCCGAAAGAGCTCAAGAGATGTACGAGCCCTACCGTGCTTGGTTTCGTCAGTTAAACGATTGTCAGGCTCATGTAACGGAAACTATGGGAGCCCATATCTATAAAATCGATGAATTGTGCAATCACCGCATGGATATTCCTGCTTTGAGTGGAAACAAGCTCACGCTGATGCATGATCCTAAGACAATTTTAGAATCCATTATCGATGATATTCAGACAGCACAAACGTCCATTGAAATGGTGTTTTATATATGGCACCCAACGGGACTGGTCGAGAGCGTATCAACCGCTCTGATTCAAGCGGCTAAACGTGGCGTTAAAGTTAAGCTTTTACTCGATGCAGCAGGCAGCCATCGTTTCTTTGCTACGCCCTGGTATCAGATGATGAAAGATGCAGGGATTAACGTCGCTGCTGCTTTGGAAGTTCGTTTGTGGCGTATATTTCTTCGCCGTATCGATCTTAGACAACATAGAAAGATAATCATCATTGACGAAAAAATTGCTTATACCGGTTCGATGAATATGGTCGACCCCAACCATTTTAAACGTAATGCGGGTGTCGGTGAATGGATAGATGTCATGGTTAAAGTCACAGGGCCCACAGTCAATGTTTTGGGTGCTATCCACAGTTGGGATTGGGAATTTGAAACAGGAGAACGCCATTTCCCGAGTTTACCTGAATGTATTATTACACCAGACAATGCACCTCATCCGATCCAGGTCGTTCCCTCAGGTCCGGGGTTGCCTGAGAATTTAATTTTACAGGTACTAACATTAGCAGTGCATCAGGCGAATAAGAGTGTCACCATTACGACGCCCTATTTCGTCCCAAGCGCCGATCTTCTCGGTGCGCTAAAACTCACTGCACAGCGCGGTATTGACGTGAATATCGTTATCCCACAACGCAACGATTCTTTAATGGTAAAATGGGCATCTCGCTCATTCTATGGTGATTTACTCCAATCCGGTGTCAATATTCACGAATTCTATGGCGGTTTGCTACACACCAAATCCGTTGTGATCGACGAAGAGTTTTGTCTAATCGGAACAGTGAATATCGATATGCGCAGTTTATGGCTTAATTTCGAGGTGACGCTAGCCGTTGATGACCGAGAATTCACCCGAGAGTTATATGAGATTCAAAAACAGTATATAGCACAATCATCCCAAGTGCTTTATTCTGATTGGCAATCTCGTCCGCTATATAACAGAGTACTAGAACGAATTTACTATTTGTTTAACCCATTGTTATAGTGGGAGCCGAATTAAGAGTATAGAAACCAGTGTCTCAAAACGGCTCTGGTTGATTCTTTTCGTAACAAGGACTCGTAATGTCAGAAAGCAAAAAAACACAACTCATCACGATGGGACGCAAGAAACAGTGGACCCATGGTGTTGTCAATCCACCGATTCAGAGAGCATCAACTGTATTGTTCGAATCGGTCGAAGAGAAACACAAAGCAACCGTTAATCGCGCCAACAAAGCATTATTTTATGGTCGCCGGGGGACAAATACTCATTTTGCCTTTCAGGATGCCATGACTCAACTCGAAGACGGAGCTGGCTGTGCGCTATTCCCGTGTGGCGCTGCAGCCATTGCAAACACGATTCTTTCGTTTGTCGAAACTGGTGATCATATCCTAATGGTCGATACGTGTTATGAACCGACCAGAGACTTCTGTGAAGTTATTCTCAAGAAGATGGGCGTTGAGACTACCTATTATACCCCAACGCTTGGTGCAGAAATTGAATCCCTAATTCAGCCAAATACGAAAATTCTGTTCACTGAATCGCCGGGCTCTATCACGATGGAAGTTCAGGATATTCCAACGCTTGCTGAAGTTGCCCACAAACACAATATAATTGTCATGATGGACAATACTTGGTCAGCCGGACTGCACTTCGATGCACTCAATAAGGGTGTAGACATCTCGATCCAGGCGGCGACAAAGTATATTGTTGGCCACTCAGACACAATGATGGGAACTGCGGTTGCTAAAGAAGCATACTGGGATCAATTGCGTGAGCAAGCTTATCTGATGGGTCAGTGTGTTTCACCTGATGACGCTTATGCTTCATTGAGAGGTTTGAGAACGTTAGATGTTCGTATGAAACAACATCAGGAAAGCAGCTTAAAAGTAGCCAAATGGTTAGAAAGCCAACCAGATGTCGACCACGTCCGTCACCCAGCGCTTGAGTCTTGTCCTGGTCATGAATTCTTCGAACGAGACTTCACTGGAGGAAACGGCTTGTTTTCTTTCGTGATGAAAAGCAGCTATCCAAGAGCAACGACCGCATTACTAGATGGAATGGAGCACTTTGGCATGGGTTATTCTTGGGGTGGATTTGAAAGCCTCATTTTGGCAAATGAACCCAAAAGCTTTACATCATTGCGCACAGTTGCAAATCCTCAATTTGAAGGCACATTATTCCGTATCCATATCGGATTAGAAGATGCCGATGATCTAATTAAGGATTTAGAAGCAGGTTTAGAACGCTATCGTAAGGTACTAAGCGAAAAGCCAGAATAAGACTGCCTGAGTAACAATAACATGAGCCCATAAGCACTCGTTTATGGGCTTTTTTATGGCATCTATTTATTAAGCACATAGACAATTAGCGCTATGCTCATTAATCACACCACAGGCTTGTAAGTACGAATAACAGATAGTTGATCCAAAAAAACGCATACCACGTTTTTTTAAATCTTTACTAATTCGATCCGAAAGTGGCGATGTTGCAGCATAATCGTTAATGCTATCTGGCCGCAAGATCAAAGGTTTGTTATCGACAAAACCCCAAAGATAGGCGCTAAACGATCCAAATTCGTGCTGAATCTGAATAAAAACTTGAGCATTAGTTACTGCTGCCGCTATTTTCCCCCGATGGCGAATAATCGCGGTATTGGTCACTAGCTCTTCTATTTTTGCATCATCAAATTGCGCAACCGCCTGAGGATCAAATTGCGCAAATGCATCACGATATCCTTCCCGACGTTTTAAAATCGTGTACCAGCTTAAACCCGCCTGAGCAGACTCTAGAATAATAAACTCGAACAAAACTCGATCATCATAAACAGGTTTTCCCCATTCTTCATCATGATAGCGAACGTAGTCTTCTTTTGTCGTATCCAACCAAGGACACCTTATAATCTGCTCACTTTCTGGCATAATTTCCCTATAAATTTTTAAATTCTTTATTCACTTTATGAGCTTCTGAAGTCACATACGCCTCCATTTTTCGAACTGTTGTCTCCATGTATGAAAACTCGGCACTTAAATTGCCAAGTAGCTCCGATGGCGATTCGCCTTGTTTCCATGGACGTTGCTTGAGAGTGTGTTCCTTGTGATAATTATTTACTGCCTCATCCGATGCAATACGTTTTTCCAGCATCAAGCTTAGCGCTATATACGCTAAAACAACAATAAACGCGCCACCGAGCAACGCCACTGAAATCACAATAATCCGAACTAGCCAAACTTCTAAAGAAAAGTAGTTCGCGATCCCCGCACATACACCCGAGATTTTGCCTTCAACCGGATCGCGGTAAAGCTCTTTACCTGCCATTATACTCCCTCCAGTTCGGTGCCTCATCATCAAGAATTTTTTCTAATGTTCTTATTCGTTGCTTAAGGGACTCAGCCTGTCGGGTTAACTCATGCAATTGTCCCATATCCTGTTCGTTCAGCCCTGAGTCCGCCTTGCGCTTGCTGCGATAATGTAAGATTAACCATAATGGTGCGACAAACACTATAAAGGCTAACAGTGGGAGAAATACAAAAGAAAATGTCATCATTCTTTATCACCTGCTCCTTTATTCATTTTTTGTTTCAGCTCAGCCAATTCTTTTTCAATTTCATCTTGAGCCTGAAGTTCAGCAAACTCGTCGTGTAATGAACGTTTACTATTTGATTGAGCATATAGGTCGGCTTCCGCATCCAGCTCATCAATTTTTCGCGAAAACTGATCAAATTTGGCCATTGTTTCGTCAGTTTGACTACGATAAAGATGCTTTTGTATGTTTCTACGTCCACCAGCGGCAGAGTTTCTGATTAGTAGTGCTTGTTGCTTTGCTCTCGTCTCAATAATTTTTGCTTCGAGTTTACTCACTTCACCAGTTAACTTTTCTATCGTATCCTCGACCAACGTGGCTTCATTTTTTAACTCTTTAATAATATCGAGTAACTTCTGCTTTTCGATGAGCGCTGCGCGAGCCAAATCTTCACGTTCCTTAGATAAAGCAAGCGATGCTTTGTTCGCCCAATCATCAGCTTGTTCCTCAAGACTGACAATTTTACGACTTAGCTCTTTTTTATCCGCGATTGCCTTCGCAGAGTCACTTCGAACCTCAACTAATGTATCTTCCATTTCCTGAATAATAAGCTTAATCATTTTCTCGGGATCTTCCGCTTTATCCAGTAATGCGCTGATATTTGAATTTACGATATCGGCAAATCTTGAAAAAATACCCATATTATCCTTCCTGCTCGTTTCGATGATTACCTACCTAGTTTTAATCAATGTTCGTGCCAAAATATAAAACAATAAAAATCAATTAGTTAATAAAAATCACAAAGCATGAAAATGAATAATGGTGAATAAATAACTTCTTAGTGGTATTTTTAACCAAACTGGAGGTGTCTATGAATCGTCGCAATAACCTTATTGGAGAATCACCCGCATTTCTTAATGTATTAGAAAAAGTATCTATTCTTGCCAAAGCTGAACGACCAGTTCTTATCGTTGGTGAACGAGGATCAGGGAAAGAGCTTATCGCTTCTCGGCTTCACTTTCTATCAACACGCTGGGACAAACCTTATGTGACCATGAATTGTGCTGCTATGTCTAAAGAGTTAGTCGATTCGGAATTATTTGGACACGAAGCAGGGTCGTTCACCGGTGCCAGAAGCCAGCATAGTGGTAAATTTGAACGAGCAGAAAAAGGCACATTGTTTCTAGATGAGATAGCGACTGCTCCCCTCCACGTTCAGGAGAAGCTTCTCCGAGTTGTAGAATACGGTGAATACGAACGCGTCGGTGGTAGTAAAACATTATATTCAGACGTACGCCTTATAAGCGCGACCAATGAAGATTTAACTGAGTTAATCAAACAAAACAGATTTCGAGAAGACCTCCTCGACCGACTCACATTCGATGTTATCCATGTACCTCCATTAAGGTACCGTAAAGAAGACATCATGTTATTGGCTCAACACTTTGCTATCAAAATGTGTAAAGAAATCAATCGCTCTTTCTTTGCAGGGTTCAGTAAAACGGTCGAACAGGAACTGTTGGACTACAACTGGCCTGGCAATGTAAGGCAACTAAGAAACGTAGTGGAACGCGCGGTATTTTTGAATTCGGATCCCAACCAACCTGTCACAACAATTGTACTCGAACCTCTAAAAAGTCCTTTCGTTTCGGCACAAGATAAGCCTGACGAAGCCAACAAACCACTCTATACCTTACCTATGAATCTCAAAGACTGGCTAGAATCCACGGAACAACAAATTCTCTCGCAAACATTAGCTAGCAATAACTTAAATCAAAAAGATACGGCTCACCAACTAGGACTGAGCTATCATCAATTGAGAGGGCTGGTAAGGAAATATGGGATTCCGACAAAAAACAGTTAATTAAGACGACTGCCCACACCTTTATGATTGGTAGACTATGCTAAAAGTGTTAAAGTGGCGCAAGTACAATGGGATAGTCACTTCCCTGCATTATCAGACTTCTTTAAATATGAAAATACTATCAGATGTGATGCTAGGCATTTTTAGCTTGGTCATACTTTCAGCTTGTAAAGATAACGTTGAACATAGCAAAGTTCGGGATACCGGCTTCGTCTATTGTGGTCAAGGAAGTCCCACGACTTTCAATCCTCAGTTGACCGAGAGTGGGATTGTAACTAATGCCCTAGGTCCTCAAATATACGATTCACTTCTGATACTGGATGACAATAATCAAAAGCCCAAACCTAGTATTGCTGAATCTTGGCAGGTAAGTGAAGATGGTACTCGTTATACTTTTTCGCTCAAACACAATATCGAGTTTCAGAAAACAGCGTGGTTTTCCCCATCAAGAAGTTTAAATGCTCAAGATGTCGTGTTCAGTTTTGACCGTATCATTGATGAAAATAATCCTTATCATGAAGTCGGCGGCGGCCGTTATCCTTGGTTTGACGGTATTGGATTTAACCGTCTCGTAGAATCGGTAAGAGCGCTGGATGATTACACGGTTGAATTCGTACTACGCCATCCAGACAATAGTTTTCTTTCTAACATCGCGACTTCTCACGCAGTCCTTTTATCTAAAGAGTATGCAGACCAACTTTTGTTGGCCGATGAGAAACCCCTCATCGATAAAAACCCAGTTGGTACGGGTCCTTTTTATGTTTCCGAATACCACAACAATGACTTTATTCGTTTGAAACGCAACGATTCCTATTGGAACGGTGTAGCTAAAATGTCTCAGGTTGTGTTCGATGTATCCCAAAGAGGGACAGGTACGCTAGCCAAACTTCTACTCAATGAATGTGACGTACTAAGTACACCAATCTCAAGCCAGATTCCAATAATCGAAGAAAGAGAGCACGTTAGTCTGATGTCTGCGCCTGCGATGAATGTTTCGTTTATTGCAGTAAACACTGAACATCCGGCCATTAATGATGCTCGCGTGCGCAAAGCGATTAGTTTTGCTATTAACCGCAATAAGATTCTCGATTCTGTTTACTATGGAACAGGCAGTATTGCCTATAACATTCTTCCTCCCTCCTCTTGGGCATACCAAAAAGATACTGTTCAGGTACGCTATGACAGAGGATATTCTTTAGGATTATTGCGCGATGCTGGGTTTTCTTCTGGTTTGGAGCTAACGATGCTAGTGCCCTTGAGACCATCAGCTTATAACCCGAGTCCACGAAAAACGGCGGAGCTCATACAATCAAATCTTAAAGATATTGGCATTACGTTGCATTTAATATCCGAAGAAAATGTCAGTCGCCGTGAATTAAACTCCGTCGATTTAATATTGACAGGATGGTCAGGTCAAACACCAGATCCCGACTCTTTTTTACGACCTATTCTCTCGTGCCCTGCCGTTAAAACCGGCATAAACCTGTCAAAATGGTGTAACGAAGATTTCGACTTTTTGTTAGACTTAGCGCTCGAAGTGAACCGCCCACGCTATCGTCTAAACTTATACAAGCAGGCTCAAAATATTATTAACCAACAATTCCCAGTAATTCCTCTGGCGCATGGAATGCAATTTAAAGCCTATAACAATAGCCTTAAAGGGTTTCACGTAAATCCATTTAATGTATCCCCGTTTAATACCGTCGAGAGGATCCATTAATGCTTATTTATATGCTGAGGAAGTTTAATCTCTTCATCATTACACTGCTGATTTTAACTATCGTTGGTTACAGCATTATGCGATTGGATCCACTCTCCCATTGGGCCCAGGATAATTACTGGTCTGGATGGCTTGTTTATTTAAGAGAGTTATTACAGCTTAACTTTGGGGTAAACCATCAAGGCACCCCGATACTTGATGAACTTAAAATAGTGTTTCCAGCTACACTGGAACTGTGCATTCTATCCTTCACAATTGCATTAGTTGTCGGTATTCCTCTCGGCACAATCGCTGGAATGAAGCAAGGTAAATGGATCGACACTGTCGTTTCGTTTATCGCTATGTGTGGTTACTCAGCACCTATTTATTGGATTGCGTTGATTCTGATAATGGTTCTGTCTCTAAACTATCAACTTTTCCCAGTATCCGGACGCTATGACCTTTTATATAATATCGACCATATCACGGGATTTACTCTAATCGACGTGTTCCTATCTCATAAGGATGATAGAGCTCAGGCTATTCAAAGTGTCATTCAACATATGATAATGCCTTGCGTTGTTTTAGCTTTGTCACCGACTACACAAATCATTCGTTTAATGCGGGAATCCGTGGCTGACGTCATGAGTCAAAACTATATTCGTGTTGCTAGAATTCGCGGGTTATCTCAGTACAGTATCGTACGTGAACACGTGTTGAGAAACGCGATACCGCCAATTATACCGAAGTTCGGTTTTCAGCTATCAACCATGTTTGCTCTCGCTATCATTACTGAGTCTATCTTTAACTGGCCAGGTATCGGCCGCTGGTTATTAGACGCATTAGCGAAAGAAGATTACGTTTCAATCCAGGCTGGCGTCATTGTTGTTGCTACAGTCGTACTATCAGCAAACATTATTTCCGATCTGATAGGTGCCATTATCAATCCACTGGTAAGGAAGACTTGGTATGCTCAGCAATAACGTTTATCAAGAAGATAAAATCCCTAGCCAATTTGAACGATTCTGGCGTAGTTATCGCTCGAACAGCTTGGCTATGTTTGGTTTATGGTGTCTATTAATTCTGCTGATCATTACGATTCTAGCACCGTGGATCGCGCCGCATAATGCGCAAACCCAGACAGGCAACTTACTATTACCCCCCTCTTGGGATCCATCAGGAAGCGTCGACTATTTTTTTGGTACTGACGATTTAGGAAGAGACATTTTATCGAGAGTGATTGATGGCTCGCGTCATTCTCTTGGAGCCGCAGTGCTAATCACTCTAACGTCAATGGTGGTGGGTTGCACTATCGGCATACTGGCTGGGATGACATCAGGTATTCTATCGAGCACTCTGAACCACTTACTCGATACCATCGCCTCGATTCCGTCGCTTCTACTGGGGATTATTTTTGTTGCTTTCCTTGGGCCTGGTGAGTTTCATGTACTTTACGCTATCGCGCTAGCACTGATACCTCGCTTTATCCGCTCTTTGTATACAGCTGTGCATAACGAAGTTGCGAAAGACTACATAATGGCCGCACGTTTAGATGGCGCCAGTGATATCTATCTATTGTGGAATTCAATTATACCGAATGTACTGACAGTTATCGCATCTGAGATTACTTTTGCATTATCGGCGGCGATTCTTGATATTACCGCGCTTGGTTTTCTCGGTCTCGGAGCTCAAGCGCCAAGTCCTGAATGGGGTGCCATTTTAGGTGATTCGGTAGAGCTATTGTATTTAGCACCCTGGACCGTTACCCTACCCGGGTTAACCATCATGTTTACAATTATTGTTGTGAATCTCGTTGGTGATGGAACACGTCGAGCACTAAGCGCGGGGATTGAATAATGCCGATCTTAGATATTCGCCATTTAACGATTGAAATCGATACACCTCAGGGCATTGTAAAAGCGGTCGACCGAATGAGCGTCACCATGAATGAAGGCGAAATCCGTGGATTAGTTGGTGAGTCAGGTTCGGGGAAAAGCCTTGTTGCTAAAGCACTCGTTGGTGTGTGTAAAGAGCAATGGCGCATTACTGCTGACCGTATGCGACTGGGAAATGTCGATCTGCTCCAATTAACACCACGAGAAAGACGCCGTATTATCGCACGCGATGTCGCTATGATTTTTCAGGAGCCTTCTACCTGTCTCGACCCTTCCGACAAATTAGGCAAGCAACTGATCGAAGCGATTCCTTCTCGCGCCTTTGATGGCGCCTGGTGGCAAAGATTTGCATGGCGCAAAAAGCAAGCTATTGCACTGTTGCACAAAGTGGGTATAAAAGATCACAGTCGCATCATGGACAGCTATCCCTATGAGTTAACAGACGGTGAATGTCAAAAGGTCATGATTGCGATGGCAATTGCGGCAAAACCAAAATTATTGGTTGCTGATGAACCAACAAATGACTTAGATCCGATAACCCAGTCTCAAATATTACGCTTGTTAAGTCGTATGAATCAGGTTGATAACACAACCATTCTTCTAATTGGTCACGACTTAACAACCATCACCCAATGGGCCAACCGAATTACCGTCATGTATTGTGGTCAATCGGTTGAATCTGCTGCAACGGAAGATATTATCGCAGCGCCCAAGCATCCTTACACTGTTGCCTTGTTGACCGCAATGCCAGACTTTAGTGATGCCATCCCGCATAAGCAAAAGCTGCACTCTTTACCAGGTTCGATTCCACCATTACAGCATTTACCGATCGGCTGCCGGTTGGGGCCTCGCTGTCCTTATGCCCAACGCCAGTGTGTTGAAGTGCCGCGAAGTACGATAGTCAAGCGTCACAAATATGCTTGCCATTTTCCGCTTAACGTTGAACAGAGAGAAGAAAAATGAGTATTCCATTATTGGAAGTGACTAATTTATCTAAATCGTTTTCTAGTCACTCTATCTTCTTTCAAAAGAAAACGTACGAAGCAGTAAAACCGGTCAGTTTTTCTCTCGAGGTCGGACAAACAATTGGCTTCATAGGTAAAAATGGCTCTGGAAAATCGACACTAGCAAAGATCCTTGCTGGCGTTGTCGAGCCGACGACAGGTAAAATCAAGGTCAATGGAGAAGAGTTACACCATAAAGATTATGAGACGCGCTGCAAGCTCATTCGGATGATTTTTCAGGATCCGAACACCTCTCTTAATCCTCGGATTCAAATTGGTCGAATTCTTGATGGTCCTTTAAGACGAAATACCAATATGTCTCTGGAAGACAGACAGCGTCGAGTTAAAGAAACTTTATTGAGAGTGGGACTGCTCCCAGAACATGCTTACTTCTACCCCCAAATGTTAGCAACAGGCCAAAAGCAAAGAGTCTGCTTAGCCAGGGCGCTTATTCTACAACCCTCCATTATTATTGCTGACGAAGCATTAAATGGTTTAGATATGGCAATGCGCTCACAGATAATTAACCTGATTCTTGAACTTCAGGAAGAAATGGGGGTTTCCTTCGTTTATGTTTCACAGCATATTGGCATTATTAAGCACATAACTGATAAAGTGATTGTTATGCATGAGGGCGAAGTCGTGGAATCTGGCTATACTCAAGAAGTATTGTCAAATCCTCAACATATCGTCACACAACGTATGATTGAAAGTCACTTTAATAAGTCACTGGTGTTTTAATATATTGAAGAAAATTGGTCTATTTTTATTAATCGTTTTTTCGATTGTGTATCCTATATTCTCTGACGCACTGGAAAGAAACTCCGGTTGGCGTGATCTCCCCTTTGTTGAAAATGCGTTTTCAGACGTTGTACTAGAAAGCGAGTTTAGCTCAGGCTTGACTCCTGCATTAAAATGGGAAAACCCAATCAAAGTTTGGGTTAAGCACGATGTTGGTAACGAAGAACTTCATAACCACCTTCTCTCACTTCATCTACAGCAATTGCGCAAATTGACCGGCTTATCGATCACCAAGGTTAGTAAACGATACGAAGCCAATATGCTTATCTTCTTTACGAAACAAGCGCTCTGGAAAGATATTGTTAGACGAGAGATGGGAGAAAAATCGGCAGAGAATACATA
Organism: Vibrio viridaestus; assembly: GCF_003856525.1. Taxonomy (GTDB): domain Bacteria; phylum Pseudomonadota; class Gammaproteobacteria; order Enterobacterales; family Vibrionaceae; genus Vibrio; species Vibrio viridaestus. The sequence goes on along the minus strand of NZ_RJVQ01000003.1, from coordinate 349,830 downwards.
CGGTTCGACCTGCATGTTTAACATTCGATCAGAACGTTCAACATCAAGAATCGTGCAAGCCGTCATTGTCATACCTGTCGATCAAGCTCGTGAACAAGGAAAATTAGTCTCTTGTATTGTTGAGGAAACCACTCAGGCTCTGGGACTAAAAAACGATTCTGACCGATCATTTCCCTCAGTGTTTAATGACCATACACCAGACATCTTTTTGACTCCGCTCGATATAACTCTGGTTAAATTATTGTATAGTCCCGAAGTAAAAGCGGGCATGAATAAGACAACATTAAAGCCAATCCTGATTAGACGATATAAAGAAATGCAGCGAAATGGTGAATTGGACGAAATTTACTCGCAATCTATTTATTCCCCTCTCAGACAATACTTAGGTATGTAAAAAAGACACGGAAGACCTAATGAACAGTGTTATTGATATCTCTTGGCTGCAACTTGCTCTGTTTAGCCTTACCCTCCTTATTCCTTTTGCTATTAGCCGCCACTTAAAGTTAAGAGTTGAGAAAGATATCTTAATATCTGTGACACGAATGGGCGTTCAGCTTGCACTTGTCGGAATCTATTTAAGCTATCTTTTTAATTTAAATAGCTTAACGGTGAACAGTCTTTGGCTGGTCATCATGATGCTTATTGGAGCATTTTCTATTATTGATAAAGCGAACCTTCCGAAGAAAAAGCTTTGGCTGCCAGTTAGTCTTGGGCTATTTTGTGGCTGTATTCCAGTCTTATTGATTTTGTGCCTTTTTATTGTCAAACCAACCCCGTTTTACAACACTCAATATATGATTCCTTTGGCAGGTATGCTTTTGGGGAATACTCTGAGCAGTAATATTATTGCATTACAAAATTTGTTTACTTCCTTTAGAGAACGTAAAGCCGAATACGAAGGTGCGCTTTCTCTGGGCGCATCTCCCGCTTACGCTAGCCAGCTTTTTGTCAAAGATGCCGTTAAGAAGGCAATAGCGCCTATTCTTGCTTCTATGACAACAATTGGCCTCGTGACTCTTCCGGGCATGATGACGGGACAAATACTTGGTGGTGCGACCCCCATCACAGCCGTTAAGTACCAGTTCATGATCATGATTGCTATCTTTGTGGTGTTAACCGTTTCATTATTAATAACAATAAAAATGGTGATACTCAGATGTATATCAAATGAAGGTCGAATATTAGTTACTTTTATCCCAGAAGAATCGCTTGACAACTAACGTTTTTAATAGCGTAAATAACGTTTAAATTAAGTATTATTTTTCAATAAGTTAAATCTATCAACTTACTATAAAACAGGTTATCCACAGATTTTGTGGATAACAATAAAAAATGGCCAGTATTTACATACTGGCCATTTTTATGCGATCTCATAATGCTACAAGTTTTCGGGACTCAATAAATCCCCTTTCGCTGCCTTTAGATATTGCAGCATCGACCAGTAGGTTAATACTGTCGCAACGTAAATTGATAAGTAACCAAGCCAAATCATCCATTCATCATAGCGCCAAACCAAGGCAAGAAGAGAGAACATCTGTGTCATTGTCTTCACTTTACCTACCCATGAAACAGCAACACTCGCACGTTTACCAATTTCAGCCATCCACTCTCTAAGCGCAGAAATAATAATTTCACGGGCAATCATGGTGACAGCGGGTATCGTAATCCAGATATTGTGGTAGTAATCAGTGATAAGAATTAATGCTGAGGCGACCAGCACTTTATCTGCGACCGGATCAATAAACGCACCAAAGCGAGAGGTTTGACCTAGCTTGCGCGCTAGCATGCCGTCTAACCAATCGGTAATGCTCGCGATACAGAACACTAATGCAGCGCCAAAAGGAGCCCAATGATAAGGAAGATAAAAAATAATGACAAAAACAGGAATTAAAAATAATCGTATTAAAGATAAAATATTGGGTATATTCAAACGCATATCACTTGCTCTTATTAGTCGCGTTGGGTTTTGAGTCTAATGTTTCAATTCCTGATAAATCGTCTCTGCGAGAGTCAGGCTAATGCCAGGAACCTTTGCAATTTCTTCTACACTTGCTCTTTTTAATTCTTGCATTCCTCCCATGAATTTTAGAAGTGCCTGACGTCGTTTCGGACCAATCCCTTCAATGTGTTCCAAAGAACTTGTCCGTCTCGCTTTACCACGTTTAGCTCTGTGGCCACTTATAGCGTGATTGTGGCTTTCATCGCGGATATGCTGAATCAAATGCAATGCTGGTGAGTCACTTTCAAGATGAAATTCATCGCCGGTAACCAAAACGAGGGTTTCAAGCCCAGGTTTTCGGGTAACGCCTTTGGCAATACCAATCAAAGTAGGTCTTTTCGGCCAATCTTGCCAGCATTGCTGGATAACGTCATAGGCACGAAACAATTGACCTTTACCACCATCAATAAAAATAACATCTGGGATTTTATCAACATCAAGCTGTTTTGAATATCGTTTTTCTAACACTTGGGCCATTGCGGCGTAATCGTCTCCGCCAGTAATTCCTTCGATGTTGTAGCGCCGATACTCCTGTTTCACTGGTCCTTCCTGATTAAATACAACGCAAGAAGCGATGGTGTTCTCACCCATCGTATGAGAGATGTCAAAACACTCCATTCGACCGATCGTTTCCATCCCCAGAGTATCACACAATTCACGTGTTCGTTGCGCAATCGTCATTCGATGATTAATTTTCGTGGTAATAGCGGTCAATGCATTAGTATTGGCAAGTTTCAAATACCGACCTTTTGTTCCGGTGGGCGATGAATGAAAATTCACTTTTCTTCCGGACAACTCGGATAATACCTCTTCTAACGCGGAGGTATCTTCAAGAAGTTCAGAGTTTAAAATAATCTTATTTGGAATCGTGCGGCTTTCGCTGTGCGCCAAATAATACTGTTTAAAGAAACTCTCAAACACTTCTTCTTTAGTCGTATTATTGGGAATCTTCGGATAGAAACTCCGGCTACCAAGAATCTTACCTTGTCGGATCATCAAAATATGGATACACGCAAGTCCATTCTCCTGAGCAAAGCCTGCCACATCGATATCGTCGCTACTGTCGTCAGATACAAACTGCTGCTCCTGTACACGACGGATAGCTTGAATTTGATCTCGATATTTAGCGGCATCTTCAAACTTAAGCTCTTGGCTTGCCTTCTCCATCTTATCGACCAATGTCGTTAATACTTGCTGATCTTTACCTTTTAAAAAGAGGCGTAAATATTGTACTAATTCAGCATATTCATCATCAGAAATAACAGAACTGACACAGGGCCCCGCACAACGACCAATCTGATACATTAAGCAAGGACGTGTTCGATTACTATAAACCGAGTCTTCACACTGTCTTACAGGAAAAATCTTTTGCACTAAGTGGAGAGTATTGCGCACAGCACCAGAGTCAGGGTAAGGCCCAAAATATTCACCCTTCTTTTTCTTAGCGCCACGATGAATGGAAACCCTAGGGTGTTTATGTCCACTAATAAAGATGTAGGGATAGGACTTATCATCTCGCAATAATACGTTGTATTTGGGTAAGTATTGCTTGATGTAGTTATGCTCTAAAATAAGAGCTTCGGTCTCTGTATGAGTAACTGTGACGTCGATCTTAGCAATATGAGTGACCAAAGCTCGAGTTTTCTCGTTATCCACATTTTTGCGGAAGTAGCTCGATAAGCGCTTTTTTAAATCTTTTGCTTTTCCGACGTAGATAACTTCGTCTCCGGTGTTATACATTCTGTACACACCGGGCTGACTCGTTACACTTTTAAGAAATGAAATATGATCGAAAGGATTAGCCACTACAACGTCTCGGTATCTAACATCCCATGCCGAATCGCTAAATGAGTTAGTTCTACATCACCGTTTATATCGAGTTTTGCAAACAATCGATATCGATAGCTGTTCACAGTTTTTGGACTAAGGTTAAGCTGTTCTGAAATATCAGTGACTTTCTGCCCCTTAGTAATCATCATCATAATTTGCAGCTCGCGCTCTGATAAATCCGCGAACGGATTGTCGGAAGCAGGAGAAATTTGACTCAAAGCCATCTGCTGAGCGATCTCGGGAGAGATGTATCTCTGTCCGCTATTCACGAATCGAATAGCATTTACCATTTCGTCTGGACCAGCCCCTTTTGTCAGGTAGCCTGCGGCACCAGCCTGCATAACCTTGGTTGGAAATGGATTTTCAGTATGCACTGTCAAAACGATGATTTTTACGTCGGGATTGTAGCGAAGAATTTTCTTCGTTGCTTCCAATCCACCAATGCCTGGCATATTCATGTCCATCAGCACAACATCAACATGATTGCTACGACACCACTTTACAGCTTGTTCACCACTATCAGCTTCCCCTGCTACTGTCATTCCACGGACGTCTTCAATAATCCGTCTAATCCCTGTACGAACCAGCTCATGATCATCTACAAGGAAAACACTAATCAAACCTGTATCTCCAAAATCAAAAAGGCTCTATACCATTGAATTAATGAGAATCGATTAAAATGGGGTGACTCTCACAAATGCGTTCCCCTGACTATGAGCCCAAACGACTTCTTTGGCAAGCAATTCTTTCGATGAACACCTTTAATACCCTACTGTTTGCACATTTCATGATAAAAATCAGCAAACTGTATAATAAGCGACCAATTAGATTCATGATCTTTATATCATTATGATATCTAATAAATGCAACAACTTGAAATGTCTGTATCAATACCCTAGGCTAACTAAGCGTCATTAAGTAGTAGCGTGCGGATCACACAACTTATAATTCAGTTTAGGGATTTAACATATGAAAAAATTACTTGCAGTGGCAGCATTGGCAGCAACCCTTCCTCTTTCACACTTTGCGATGGCAGATGATGATATTGGTTGTGGACTTGGCACCATGGTGTTTGATGGTAAGTCAGGTAAAGTATTTAAAGTACTAGGTGCGACAACAAACGGCACATCCGGTAACCAAACTTTCGGTATCACTTTCGGTACTTTGGGCTGTGATGGAACTGGTACTATCGATTCCAAACAAAAACTGGCTATGTTTATCGACGGAAACTTAGATAACCTTGCGCGCGACATGGCGAAAGGCGAAGGTGAAACTCTAGCGACACTATCTGAAGTTTGGGGCATCCAAGACGCAGATAAAGCAAGCTTTAATACAATGGCTAAGCGGAATTTCGCAAAAGTGTTCAAATCTGAAAGCGTGACTTCAAGCGAAGTCCTTAACAACCTAAATTCAGTAATCGCTCAAGATTCTGCGCTTTCTTCTTACGCTATTTAATTTAGCGTTTCGTAAAGTCAATGCCTCGCCAAGCGAGGCATTTTTAACCTAAAGACAATCCATGACGTTATCCCGAATTCTAAGTATTTCATTTCTGTGTTGTTCTTTCTTTTCTCCTTCCGCCTTCTCAGGACAACAATCACTTGATGTTCCAACGCTAAGCCATAATGCTTACTGGCTAAAATTAGGACACTACCTCAAGGGATCTATAAGTAATTACGAAAGCACCGTTGATTCTTCGACATTTTTTCTCTCTCACCAAGGAAAGCACGATCCTCAACAGGAATTAACTGCCACTATTAAAGCCTTGTATGCAGGCTCACCAGATGAAGTTCAGAAAGCACGATGTACGTTCCCAGCTCGTTATACATGGCTTGAACGAAAAATGGGACACAAAGCTCCCGAGCTCAATTGCCCTGATTTGATAAAATGGCAGAATGCCATTGAACCAGATAAATTGACGCTTGTGTTTCCGACTGCGTTTATGAATAACCCCTCTTCAATGTTCGGACATACCCTTGTTCGAATTGACGCGAAAAATCAAAACAAAAATAACGAACTCGTCGCATTTGCTATCAACTTTGCCGCGGAGCCCAATACCAGTGACAACGCAGCGCTTTACGCCCTGAAAGGGTTAGTTGGCTCCTACCCCGGTCGTTTTACGGTGATGCCCTACTATAAGAAAGTTCGGGAATACAACGATATTGAATCTCGTGATATTTGGGAATACCCTCTTAACTTTACTAATGAGGAAGTAAACCGGATTCTTCTTCACTTGTGGGAACTGGAACAAGCGGAATTTGACTACTTCTTTCTCGATGAAAACTGCTCATACCAACTTTTAGCTCTGCTCCAGCTAGGAAATCAAGACTTAGATTTAGTGAGTGATTTTCCTATTACTGCCGTGCCATCCGACACGGTTAAAACATTGGTCAAAAATGGTTTAACCAACAAGCCCGACTATCGAGCCGCGTTTGGTACTCGTCTATTGCATGAGTCTGATGTCGTTGATAAGCGAATTTATCAAGCTACGAAAAGGCTCAAAGAAGACGGAATATTCCCAACACCAGCGGAGTACACCTCATCAGAACAAGCTGCTATTTTAGAATTTGCTTACGAGTGGCTAAATTTTGAATTGTATGACCAAGGACTTGAGCGCGATTTGACAGCCAAAAGACTCACTAAAATTCTTATCGCGCGTAGCCGAGTGGATGCCTCTTCTCCTTTTCCTCCCGTAGCTAAGCCTAAAACTTCACCAGATCAGGGTCATGGTTCAGCAAGAGTAGGAATCGCTCGTAATACATTCAGTGAGAAGACGAATAATACTTCGATTGAATGGCGCCCATCGTATCACGATCTTTTTGATGCTCAGGAGGGTTTTATTCCTGGAGCACAAATTAGCTTCTTAGATACCAAGCTCAGCATCAACGATCGTGGAAATACCGCTGTTGACCATTTCTATTTTATGGATGCGATGGCACTTGCCCCAAGCAACAGAGTTTTCGATAGCTTAGCATGGGGAGTTAAACTGGGTTTTGATCGCCCTGACGCATCCAATGAAGGACGTTGGTTCTTAAATGGCGGGACTGGAAAAGCATGGGGTAGCGCGGACAGTTTACACCTTTACTGGTTAGTCGAAGCGGAAGTCAATCAAGGCGACCTTACTGAAAACGATTTCGCCTATGGACTTGGAGCTAAATCAGGCCTGCTATACTCTCTCAATGAAAAGCACCGCCTCGGTATAGAAGCGGAATGGCTATCTCTATTTAATGATAAAGCAGATAATCACTCCTCTATCGATGCGACGTGGAACTGGAGCACATCAACGAATACGGCTTTGCGGACTAAAGTCGGTTACTCTAAATGGCATGAAGAAGAGATGAGCGCCAAGGTTACGGCTTATTTCTACTACTAATCTTTGCTATCATCGGACCCTAATGTTTATCACTCTGGGTCCGTAGCATTTGGTACGTCAATATGGATTTCTCCTCACACATCAGGTGCGGGAAGTTAATGGTCAATCTTCACTCGAATTTTGGGTTACCACCGATAACGGACCAACTCGTCTGGTTATTCCTCAGCAGACTCACTGTTATTTTGCGTCTGAAGAGTATGCGCAAAAGATTGAAGAACTAGCAAGAACTGCCCAGCTTGTTATAGAAATCAAAAAGGTGAATCTAAATACCTTTGAACAAATTCCTGTGGTAGCGATCTATACTCAAACTCTCACTTCAGCGAATCAGTTAGCTTCCCTATGTCATGAGCATGACATCATCTTATATGAAGATGATATCCGACTAGCCGAACGCTATCTTATGGAGCGGTTTATTAAGGGCGGCCTGGAATTTGTCGGTCAACCGAGAGAGCATCGCTTTTCTCATCTGGAATTTCACGATGTGCGATGTCGCGCTGCTGACTACACACCCCATTTAAAGTTGGTTTCTCTCGATCTGGAATGTTCAGAGAAAGGCATTCTCTATTCAATTGGTTTACATGGCGATAGCGATTCTAGAGTCATTATGATAGGCGATGCACGAGACGCTACAAGTGAGATTCTAATTGAATGGGTTGCAAATGAAAAAGACCTTCTACTCGCAATGTTTCGTTGGTTTGAAACGTTCGACCCCGATATTATCATTGGTTGGAATGTTATCGACTTTGATTTTCAGCTTCTGTATAAGCGCGCTAGTTGGCATAACTTACCTTTCAATATAGGTAGAGGAGGACTAAAAGGTTACTTTCGGACCTCAGCCAACCAAAAAAGCTATATTTCAATCCCCGGGCGCGCGGTAATAGATGGTATCGATGCATTAAAAACGGCAACGTATTATTTTCGCTCCTGGTCGTTAGAATCGGTATCACAAGAACTCTTAGGAGAAGGTAAGAAAATCCATAATGTCCATGACCGAATGGCTGAGATCAACCATATGTTTCGGCATGATAAAGCGAGTTTGGCAAAATACAATCTTCAAGACTGCAAACTCGTCACCAAGATCTTTGCAAAAACGCACCTGATGGATTTTCTGGTACAGCGTTCGAAACTTACGGGGCTGGAGATAGACCGAGTTGGCGGTTCTGTCGCGGCGTTTACCAATTTATATCTCCCCCAGTTACACCGCGCAGGTTATATCGCGCCAAATCTGCTTTCTGAAAACTGGATAGCCAGTCCTGGCGGCTACGTAATGGATTCTATTCCAGGTTTGTATGATTCGGTCTTAGTTCTCGATTTCAAAAGTCTTTATCCGTCAATCATAAGAACATTTCTCATCGACCCGCTGGGACTTATTGAAGGTCTACGCCAAGAAATCGGAAACGATATTAACCAAGCTGTCCCTGGCTTTCGAGGTGGTCAATTTCATCGAACCCAACATTTCTTGCCGCAAATGATCGATGAACTTTGGCAGGCCAGAGACGTCGCCAAGAAGAATAATGAGAAAGCATTTTCGCAAGCCATAAAAATCATTATGAATTCGTTTTATGGCGTCTTAGGCTCATCGGGTTGCCGCTTCTTCGATACTCGACTTGCTTCCAGTATCACGATGCGGGGACACGAAATAATGAAAAAAACTCGTGAACTGATTGAAGCAAAAGGCTATACCGTAATTTATGGTGATACCGATTCGACATTCGTGTCTCTGGGTTCAAAAACGGATATCAGCAGAGCGAATCAGATTGGTCAACAACTAGTCGAAGAGATAAATCTATGGTGGAAAACACTCTTACTGGAAGACTATGCGTTAGAGAGTTGCCTGGAAATAGAATACGAAACTCACTATCAACGATTCTTGATGCCAACGATCCGTGGCGCTGAAGTTGGCTCCAAAAAACGTTATGCCGGATTAAAAATCGAAGATGACGGCACAAAAAATCTGATCTTCAAAGGGCTAGAAAGTGTTCGTACTGATTGGACTGAATTATCTCAGAAATTTCAGTACCAACTCTACTCCACAATATTTGAAAACAACGATCCAGAACAATATGTGAAAGACATTGTAGAAGCAACGCTGGCGGGTGAGCATGATAATGAATTAGTGTACCGCAAACGACTACGCCGACATTTAGCGGATTATCAAAAAAATATTCCCCCTCAAGTCAGGGCGGCAAGAATTGCTGATGACATTAATAAGCAGATGGGCAGACCTTTGCAATATCAAAATAAAGGAACAATCGAATATGTCATCACAATTGCTGGCCCGGAACCAGTCGAGTACCGAAAACACGCTATTGATTACGATCATTACATCAATAAGCAACTAAAACCCGTTGCTGATGCGATACTGCCTTTCATCGGTAAAACCTTTAATGACATACTCAAACCTCAGTTAGGGCTTTTTTAAGTATGACCTACCCTATGCGAAATTCGGTTTTTTCATATTGTTTCACCAACCACGGACCAAAATCGTCGATTAATCCAATCGCAGAACGTTTGGGGATGGGTTTTCCTTTAAGCAGAATCCCGAGTCTTTGAATATCCTTTTCTTTTTCTGGAAAATACGCAAGGAAAGCCTTGCCACATTCCATCGGGTCTTCGAGCCATTTCCCATTTTTATACATGACTAATGTATGAGCCGAACGTAGCAATTTTTTTGCGATAACACTTTGAGCGGCGATCTGCTCTTGAGGTGAATTGGCTCTGGCTAGCTTTTGTCGATACACAGGCAGCGATTCACCAAGATCCATATTCCAATACTTAGCAATTTCCCAACTAGGCTCATATTCACCAAAGCACTCACTAAGATCGTCGCCGTAGATACAAACCGCACAGTGCTTTAACAAAAAGCCCCAGGAAAACAAGCTATCGAGAGAGGCCACTTCTTTCACTAACGCGGCCTTGATTGAAATGTCAGGAACAAAAGGAAAATCCTTTTGAAAGCGCCAACGCAAACTATTAAATAGAGTTTGCCGGTTTTCTTCAAACTCATGATGAGTCACGACAATCACATCAATATTAGAGCGATGAGGTTTAGCCACTTTTCTCGCCACACTACCATAGATATAAAGACTATGGAGGTTGCCACCTAGGCCGGCGCGAAAATAACGGACCAGGTCATCAACGACTTGCTGATAGTCTGGCTGGAATGGTTCGTTGGGGTCAATAACAGAAAGTGGCATAGCGTAGTAATGAATGTCCTGATTAAGTGATGATAATATAGCTAATCAGCATAATACCCATATGATTAGAATACTATTCAAGAATAACTTTGGATATAATAAGACAACTATCTAATGTTAGGAATTATTCCATGCCAAAAGCAAGTGAACTGAAAAAGGGTTTAGTTATTAATTCAAACGGTAAATCTTTACTGATTAAAGATATGGAAGTGACCACACCTGGTGGTCGTGGTGGTTCTAAAATCTACAAACTGCGTTGTTATGATTTGACAAACAAAACGCGCGTAGATGAAAGACTAAAAGCCGATGACTTTGTTGATACAATTGATATGAATAAGCGCATGGCTACCTTTTCTTATGCCGATGGTGATGAATACATTTTTATGGATAATGAAGACTACACTCAATTCGTTTTCAAAAAAGATGAAATCGAAGACGAGTTACTTTTCATTAACGAAGAAACGCAAGGTATTGCAATTGTACTGGTTGACAGCAAACCAGTAGGTATCGAACTACCTGGCTCGGTTGAACTAGTCATTGAAGAAACCGATCCGTCTATCAAAGGCGCATCTGCATCTTCAAGAACTAAACCAGCTCGCTTAAGTACAGGTTTAGTTGTACAGGTACCAGAGTACATTGCAACTGGAGACCGTATTATCATTAACACTGCAGAACGCAGATTCATGAGCAGAGCTTAACGGAAATACTATGGCTGATAAATTAACTTACGATGAAGCAATTGATGCGGCTTATGACATCTTTTTGGAAATGGCACCTGATAATCTCGAGCCTGTGGATGTTATTTTATTTACCGCTCAATTTGATGACAGAGGTGCGGCCGAACTGGTTGACATCGGCAATGACTGGGCCGAACAGACCGGGTTTGAAGTAGACCAAGAACTGTTTGCTGAAATTCGTATAGGTCTGGTAAATGAAGAAAATGACGTATTAGACGACATATTCGCCAGAATGCTAATCAGCCTCGATCCGGACAATAAATCTTGCCACATACTGTGGAAGCGGGATTAATCATACTCTCCTTCAGCCAGATACTTCTCTGGCTGAATTTTCCTACTCTTCACTGAATAACTCTAAATATTTACAAAATAAGCTAACGATTAAAGAAATCGATTATTTTTCATGCTATTAATATTGATGTGTTTTCTAACAATAGTAAAAGATAATGGACTCTAAACTTGTTTTTCGTTTCCTTCTCGTCACATTTCTTTTATCCACTTCGATACGGAGTTTTGCCCTGCAATACGGACCTCTTGAGTTGTACTCTCAAGCACCTCTTCAGGTTAATGCTTTGACAACTCAGTTACGTTCGGGCTTCTCTCTGCCAATAAACACAAAGGAAATCGGAGTCAGTGGAACAGCCTCTAGTGTCTGGGCAAATACCCCAGAATACTCAGCTGATTATTATCAAAATCAGCTCTTTGTTGGTGGTAAGTGGCAGGTTAATGATGACTGGCAAGTTGCATTAAACTATCGATGGAATGTCGCCGCTGATAATAAACTCGATCACCTCACTGTGGCTTTTCATGACCTTTTAGGGATATCTCAAAATGGGCGAAATCAAGTAGATAAAGATAGATTTTACCTTTCATATCCTGAATACGATGAATCAGAACAAGGATTCGAAGGTGAAACGCTGAGCAGTGCTATCACTGGCTATACTCAATATCAACTGTTTACTACTACCCATCATGGCCTATCATTCGGCGCTTCCGTCTACTACAACGACATCAATCATAGCATTTTTAGCAATACGCGCTTTGAACAGGCTATACAATTAAATTACAGTTACCGCAGAAATCATCATCATTTAGACATGTTAGCAGGATTGTCTTTTCATCATCCACAGGGACATTGGCGACGTTTTCCTTACAAAGACACAAGTGGCGCTTTTGGTCTGAGTTATCAATACAATATAACTCCTCATCATGATTTCATTGCCGAATATCACGCTTTTGAGGGTATATCATACGGCGCAAACGACTTCTCTTCTCCTTCGAACGAAATTGTCGTTGGTTATCGATATAAGCTAACATCCTCAGCTATTGAGCTATCAATGATCGAGAATATTTTTAATATGAACAACAGTTCAGACATTGCGTTTACACTCGCATATCGACTTCGCTTTAATTAACAAGGATTAATAGTTGCATTTTGATCGATAAATCGAGATGATTTGTATATTCAAATCATTTCGAAGTCATTATGAGCGAATCACCACTTTACTTACAGATAAAACGCTATATCGAAGACAATATTGATCGTGGTTTTTGGCCTGTGGGTCATAGAATAACGACGGAGCTTGAGTTAGCGAAACAATTTAGTGTCAGTAGAATGACAGTGAATAAAGCCATCAGAGATCTCGTGAATAATGGTAAGCTGCAGAGACGGCCTCGTCTGGGCACATTTGTATCATCCCCTCAGCAAAAAGCAGAATCGCCTTTGCTTGATATACGCAATATTGCTGATGAAATACATAACCGCGGACAAGAATATCGGAGTGACGTTAAAATTCAAAAAAGTATCATCGCTGATGATGACATTGCGACTAAACTCGGGGTCATGTTGGGTTCGCAAACCTACTATACAGAAATCATTCACTATGCTGATAACATCCCTCTGCAACTTGAAGTTCGTTGGGTAAATGCTCAATTTGCTCCTGACTATATAAATCAGGATTTTACTCAAATCACACCCAATCACTACTTGTCAATCGCCTGCCCTTTAAGCGCGATTGAACACACTGTTGAAGCTATAACGCCTGATTCTAAAGTTAAATCGGCTCTTTTGCTGACAAATCAAGAGCCTTGTTTACTGCTCAACCGTCGAACTTGGAGTGAGGAGAAACTAATCAGCTCAGCATTACTTTATCATCCAGCAAGTAAATATAAGCTGTCCTCAAAAGTGACGCTGACGTAATACAAAGAATGCCAATGCAGATAAATTCCTTGTGTTTCTCGCAATTATTCATACACTAGCACATTCGCTTTCAAGCATCTGTCTGGGATAACTGATTAATATATCAGCCGCGATGTCATTTTATGGCAACTGGATAGACCATTGAAACAAGATTGTCATATATAATTTGACTTAGTATTGGTTAGATAACGTAAATTATGTTTTTAGCTCCTTATTTTTCTTCAAATGAACAACAGTTCCAGTTTACCCGTCAACAAGCGAGTCATTTCGCGAAAAAGGTCGCTGGAGATTTTAATCCCATCCATGATGAAGATAACAAGCGCTTCTGCGTTCCTGGTGATCTTCTGTTTGCAGTACTGCTGCAAAAGCATGGCATTTGCCAAAAGATGAAGTTTACTTTTTCTGGGATGGTAAATGACGGCATTCCTCTTCAAATCGAAGAAAAAGAAGCAGGTGAAATCGCTGTTACTGATGTGAATGGTAAAGAATACCTACATATGCATCATGAAGGCGACACCAGTACCGATAAAGCCTTTATCGAACACGTTGTCACGAGCTACGTCAAATTTTCAGGTAAAAACTTTCCTCATATCATGGTTCCTCTTATGGAAGAGAAGCAAATGATGATCAACTGCGATAGACCGCTGGTTATCTATGAAAGTATGGAAGTCGAGTTTTCTCATTTAAACCTGACTCACCCTGAAGTCTCTTTTACTGGTGCTACATTTGATGTTGATGGTAAACGCGGCGTTGTGACTCTCAATTTCGAGTTTCTGGAAGAAGGTAGCGTTGTTGGCCGTGGTGTAAAACGAATGGTTGCAAGTGGCCTTAAACCCTATTCCCAAGAGGCGGTTGATGACTTGGTGACTCGTTTTAACGAGAGAAAAAATTACTTCTTAGACCAATTTGCTCAAGAAGCCGCAGCCTAACAATCACCTAGCAAAATGAAATCAAATAAAAAACCGCATACTTTTCTATGCGGTTTTTTTATTTCTATATCCAGCGCCTAACTCGACTCTTATATTGTTGGTAGTCCTGACCAAATTTCGCCTCTAACACCCTCTCCTCAGGGTAAATTTGGAAACGATTCATATAAAGCACAAATAGAACACAAACAAGAAAAGCAAAAGCAGTCTGTAAAAAGAAGCAATAGCTGATCAATAGAAAGAGCAAACCAAGGTACATCGGATTACGAGACAATCTAAAAATCCCGCTTGATACTATTTGACTCGCCTTCTCTGGCTCCATCGGGTTTACCGTTGTGGACGATAGCTTGAAAGACAACACACCTAAGCAACCAAAGATTCCCGACATTATAAAAAAGGCAATCGCACACCATAGAGACAATGTATCGAATAGAGAAAGTGATGCATCAAACAAACCAATACCATAAATGGCCAACACAGCAATGATGAACACGATCACGGGAGGAATTTTCAGTTCCATGCTCTACCTCGATTTATAATTTGGTATAAAGTAAATCGCCAATGCGTTATACATTGGCGATATTATTTAATTATATGAGTTGGAGCAGAGCCTGAACAGGATGTTTGGGTTTAACATCCTCAAAACGTTTGACCTGACTTCGGCAGGAATACCCGGTAATCAAGCAGCGCTCTTTAGGCAGCTTCTCTAAATTAGGTTTCCAACTCAATCCGTAGATATCTTTTGAGACCTGTAGTTTGTCAACTTCATGACCAAACGTCCCGGCCATGCCACAACATCCAACAGAGACTGGTACTAACTGTGCACCGAATTGAGCGAAGATTTGCGTCCACTCTTTCTCAGCGTTCGGCATCTTTGTTTTTTCCGTACAGTGAGCAAAAAGATACCATGGCTCCACCGCCTTACTGTCCGTTGCCGTTAATGTATCTAAACGTGGTGTTAACCATTCATGAACATTAAGTACGTTGAAATCGCCACGCTCTTCCAATAATACTTCTGCATATTCGTCTCGATAGCAAAGCACAGTTGCAGGATCAACCCCCACCATAGGAATGTTTAAAGTGGCCACTTCCCGCAAAAACTCAGCGGTTGAACTTGCTGTGGACTTAAACTGTTTTAGGAATCCTTTGATATGCTGTGCTTTACCATTTGGCTTGAATGGCAACAAGATGGGATGCTTACCCAACTTAACCACTAAAGAAACAAAATCATCAACAACATCAGCATCGTAATAACTTGTGAATGGGTCCTGTACTACGATGACATAGTCTTCTTTATGCTCTTCTGGAATATCCTTAATGGCCTGATAGTTATACTGAATAACAGCACGTTCTTTCAGGCGTTTCTCTAGTGTAGGGACACTAAGTAGAGGCGCATCAATATAACCTACCGTTTTCTTGGTAAGATCTTTGACCCACTTATTAGCAAGAATAGTATTCACCACACCAGGTGCTTTTGCCATTATAGGTAGCATCGTTTCGATATTAGCGACCAAATAATCTTTGGCTGGACGCTGATAACGAGAGTGATAAATATTCAGAAAACGCGAGCGGAAACTCGGCACATCGACTTTGATCGGACATTGACTCGCACACGCCTTACAAGCCAGACACCCATTCATAGCCTCATAAACTTCGTGAGAGAAGTCATACTCATGACGCTTATTAAAACGATTACGTACTCGGTCAATCAAAGATTTAACCGATAACGTTAAATTCAGAGTTTGCTGCTCTAAATCGAGGATATCAATCCCCTCTTCAGTCAACTGACGCAGCCATTCACGGACTAAACCTGCGCGTCCCTTTGGAGAATGACGTCGGTCTGCCATCACCTTCATCGATGGACACATAGGAGAACTGGTATCGTAGTTAAAGCACAGTCCATTACCGTTACATTCCATAGCCTGCTTAAAGCTATCGCGCACTTGGACTGGAATCTGACGATCGAAATGTCCTCGCTTCTGATCAGCCACTTTGACTAATTCATGTTCTGTATCAAGCGGTGTACAGATCTTACCCGGGTTCATTTTGTTATCTGGATCAAACGCAGCTTTAACACGTCTTAGTTCGTTAAATAGCTCATCACCAAAAAACTCAGGACCGTACTCAGATCGATATCCCTTACCATGCTCACCCCACATTAGACCGCCGTATTTAGCAACGAGCTTTACGACCTCATCAGATATTTGGTGCATCATTTTTTCTTGCTCAGGATCGCACATATCGAGTGCAGGACGGACATGAAGAACCCCTGCATCAACGTGTCCAAACATACCGTAGGCTAAACCGTGGCCATCAAGCAACTCGCGGAAATCAGCAATAAAGTCGGCTAGGTTGTGGGGAGGTACACACGTATCTTCAGTAAAAGGAACTGGCTTGGCTCGACCCTTAGCAGCACCGAGAAGTCCGACGGCTTTTTTACGGACATTATAGATTTTGTTAATGCTGGCGAGCTCATCACAAACCTGATAACCAATAATGCCAGCTTCACCATTAGCCATCATTTCATCAATACGAGCGGTTAAAGCGTCAACATGTTGTTGGTTCTCTTCAGGGTTCTGACTCGCATACTCAACGATGTTGATACCTAGCATTTCCTTTCCAGGTACATCAGTAATGAGATCTTTCACACTGTGCCAAGAGATGTCCTCTTTAGCGAGATTCAATACTTTTGAGTCAACGGTCTCGACCGAGAGCGCCTTTGCTTCAACCATCAAAGGTGCGTTACGTAATGCAGAGTCAAACGTATCGTATTTAATGTTCACCAGAGTTCGAGCGGTTGGTATTTTGGTCAGATTTAGCTTCGCTTCGGTGATAAACACAAGAGAGCCTTCAGCTCCACACAACACTCGAGTGATGTTGAACGAATCATCGGTTTCATCAAGCGCATTTTTTAAATCATAACCAGTAAGAAAGCGGTTCAGGTCAGGAAACTTGTCAACGATTTGTTGACGTTTATCTCGACAGACCTGCTCGGTAACTTCCAGAGCTCTCTGGGCGTATGAGCCAGCCTCAGGTTTGCCTTCAGACAAATCTGACTCTAGGATAGAACCATCAGCAAATACCGCTTGTAGAGAAAGGACATGATCTGATGTCTTACCATATTTCAAAGAACCTTGACCAGAAGCATCGGTATTAATCATTCCGCCTAAAGTTGCGCGGTTACTGGTCGATAAATCAGGAGAAAAGAAATAACCGTAAGGACGCACTGCATCATTAAGCTGATCTTTAATCACACCAGCCTGAACTCGAACCCAACCTTCTTCATCGTTGATTTCTAATATTTTGTTCATGTGGCGTGACAGATCGACAACAACCCCTTTTGTCAGAGACTGACCGTTTGTACCGGTGCCACCGCCACGCGGAGAAAAAGTCACTGCTTTATATTGCGATTTACTACTAAGCTTACCTATTAATGCAACGTCTTGAGTTGTTTTAGGTAAGATTAACGCTTGAGGGAGTTGTTGATAGACACTGTTGTCAGTTGATACAGCTAGACGGCTTGAATATTGGGTTTCAATGTCGCCAGTAAAACCAGAATTATCGAGTTCTTGTAAAAAGCTGATAACGATGGGATCAACGTCAGTTTGATGATGAAGTCTCGGTAACATATGCTTCCTGCCCGTATGTTGCTGATTCCGCTCAGCACTGGGTGAGTAATTTATTCTTGATATTTGAGTTGCGTCACTTTACAACATTTAGAGAAGTGATCAAAACAGAATATCAATGCCACAATAATAAATGATGATTTTCTTGCGGCGAATTGTACTGCAGCGATACGCTCAACCGTATGAATATAAATGGACGATAATATGAAAAAAAACCAAGTTGTCACAACAGAAGATATTTTGCTCAAACTGTGTAAGTCAGTTTCAGGGGTACTGACCGCAGCTTCTGCTTCCGATGTCACCTACTCAGCTATGGTACAGAAAATTAATAAAACGGCTTTGAAACCTGATTTTGGCTGCTTTGTTCTGTTTGATGGTGGCTTTTCTGGATTAGTCGTTATCAACTTCACAGCGAAAGCGGCGCTGGAACTTTATACCAATTACATGCGTAATATGGGGATGCCAGAAGACGAACTTGCCGTTCTCCACACTTCAGACGAAGTTGGTGATGTTCTGGGTGAGCTAATGAACCAAATCGTAGGCGATTTTACCAACAAAATTCGTAAAGACCTGCAAACCAACATCACTCAAAACCAACCCAAAATGTTATCGCTAAACAAACAGGTTATCCTTTCTGTTGATACCAATCTCGATCGGCCTCAAGCGAGACGGGTTACTTTCTCTACCGCTAAAAACAATATTTTTTATCTTGAGCTAGCGATGGATAAGACAGAGTTTATTCAATTAGAAGAATTCGAAGTCCAAGAAGACGAAAGCCCAGACTCAATTCTTGAGGCGGCACGAAACAAAGAGTCTGCCAAAACTGCAGCTAAGTCTTCAGAAGATGAAACTGGCTCATCTGACCTACTTGACGAGCTCGGAATTTAATTCTCAACTCCATTTAATCCTCCAACACCAGAGAACATCGCACGATGTTCTCTTTAATCTTCGGCTGAAAAACGCTAAAATGTCGGACTTTTGTTACCATTCTAAAACGAGATACCGACTGTTCAATGGACAAACAAAAAGCACTTAAAAAGATAGCCAAGTGTCTTGAACTTGGCAATTCAGCAAACGTCAATGAGGCTGCAGCGGCCATTCGTATGGCTCACAGACTCATGGTGAAATATGGTCTCGACAAAGACGATATTGAATTCATTAAGATGGGGAAAACCCAGTCTACGCATTTATTACCAGCCAATATCGGACAGTACATTTTAAGAGTCATCAGAGGCATCAACACCAAATTTGGCGTAGAGGCTGTGCTTCTTAATCATAAAGGACTTAAACGCGTTGAGTTTATTGGCGAAGCAGACCGCGCAATTTTTGCGGCCTTTGCATTCGATATTATATATCGCGAAATGAACGAACAGACTGGTCAATTTCGTAATAGCTTCTCCGGATCAGGTACGTCTAATCTCGAAGTTACACGCAGGGTAAACTCATTTATTTCAGGTTGGATAGAAGGCGCTTTGGAAAAATTGCCCGAGATTTCTCCCGATGATGACTCACGCAATAAGATTAACAACTATATTGATAAAGAGTTTGAAAACATCGATCGCGAAACGTTTAAAAAACAATTGAAAGAAGCGATGAAAAATTTAACGGAAGACTACGAAGTCGGCCTGAAAAAAGGGCGTAAAGTTTCTGTCAATCGTCCGATAGATGGTGCACAAGCTCCAAAAATGCTGAAATAATCAGGTACTTCTTGAGTATCACAATTAAGATTATTATGGTGTATCAGCCATTATTTAGGCGTATGGAGACTATTATGTTAAAAAAGCTAACAGCTGCTGCTGCGATTTTGCTACTGCTATCTGGTTGTGAAGCAACACAAAGGCAAAACGCAACAACAGGCGAATATGAGACCAACTCAACGACCAAAGGTGCGATTATTGGCGCAATTTCTGGTGTGGCCGTAGGACTTGCCTCAGGCGATAACGCAACAGAGCGTCGTCAACGAGCTTTGATCGGTGCAGCTGGTGGCGCTGCTATTGGTGGTGGAGTCGGCTATTACTTCGATAAGCAAGAAGCAGCGTTGCGAAAAGAGTTGCTTAATTCTGGCGTTCAAGTCCAACGAGTTTCCGACAATGAACTCCTGCTTCGAATGGAAAATGGCATTGGTTTTGACACAAACGCGTATCAACTGTCGTCCAGCATATACAATACACTAAACGGTGTTGCAAAAATTTTGGTTGCCTATCCTAACACCAGCCTAATAATCGAGGGGCATACCGATAGTACTGGAAGCGATTTGACCAATCAGGTCCTATCTGAAAAGAGAGCTGAATCAGTAAGAGCATACTTGGTTAATCAAGGCGTTGCACCAGGTCGTGCAGTTGCGCGCGGAATGGGAGAACGAATGGCTCTTTGCTCAAATAGTACTGCACAAGGCCGCGCCTGCAATCGCCGCGTAGAAATCCAGATCCTTCCATTGAAGTAGATCTGGCACATTAATGAGAGGCTATTATTGAAATACTTTTTGGCAATAGTTACGTTGCTTATTACGTTCTCCTCACTGTCTGCGTCTTTTGAAGAAACACTACAAAAAGCCAGGGTGAACGATGCAAAAGCTCAATACGATGTAGCCTCTCATTATCTGTTGCTTCAACCAGAAACTAATGAAAATAAGTCTCTGGCACTCTATTGGTTCGAAACGGCTGCACAAAATGGCTATGAACCAGCGCAAGAATTTCTTTCAAGAGAGTACCTGTCCGGAACCCTTGGAAAAAAAGATGACAATCTCGCGATATACTGGCTAACATTTCTCGCAATTAAAGGGAATACTGATGCCAAGCTGAGTCTAGCCGATTACTTTAAAAATACCCGGGATGTTCCTGATTTAACGGAAGTATGGCTTAAACTAGCCGCTGCAGATAACGATAAAGGTGAAGCTGCCTACTCAAACTATCTTCAGAATAAATTTAATCAGTCCAGACAAAACCAGCTTAACGATACACAACAACTCGAAGGAGTCATCGACAGCAGCACATCAAATGGACTGAGTATTGACACTGAATCCTATCATACAGGTCGTACTGTTTCTGATAATGGGATTTTTTGGATTATATTCGCTATTCCACTGACTCTTATCGTGTACATTCTTCATCTGCGCCGAAAATTAAAGTCATCTAAGTCAGACAAAAAGTCCGTCGATTCAGAACGAAATCAGGAACGAACCGCTGCTACTATCAAAATTCAAAAACAAAAGCAGCAAATCACTCTATTATTTAATGAGTTAAAACGTGCAAAAGAAAAAGAAGAAGACCAAAAGTTACTGCTTGCCTGCGCGATTTTTGGGTTTAGCCCAAGCTCAATTCCAGACAAACAACACATCAAACTGCGTTACAAACAACTGAGCAAAATCTACCACCCAGATATGAAAGGATCTGATGACGAAATGAAGAGGTTAAATCAGGCACTTAAGATCATACTTGCGCAAAAAAACTAATCGGATTAGTTTTTTTCATGCTTATTTTTCAACCAATACTTAACAAATGTTGCATATAGGTGTAACATTCACCCGCCATAATAATGGTGCTTTATTCCATAACTAGGAGGAAAGATGTTCTCAAAACACGGTGTATGTGATTGGTGTAAAAAACGCGCTCTTGTAACTAAACTCAACTATGTAGACGGAAAATCGAACTTTGCATGCGCAAGCTGCAGTGATATCGCTAAAATGGACGTTCGATTATATAACCTAGAGCAAGCAAGTTTCACAGCTTTACAACAAACACAGCAAACACACCACCACAGTGCATAATTAGCACACGTCAGCCGGGTTGGATGTAACAGGAAGTGCCATCCGACCTATAGATACTCCCTATTCTATCCAAGTTTCAATACTTCATCTTATTTTCATACTGCTTCTCTTCTTTGCATACAGCTTCTCCCGTACTTGTAATTCAATTTAGCCTAACTAATACGTTATCTACCATTTCTGCTGATAGCTCAATCAGCCTCCAACTAGATCTTGATCACTTTTTATCATACTTGCCTATAAAATATGCGATCTTTTAGTTGATCTATGTGTAAAACCACAGTACTGTACACATATACAGTATGTATATGGAGACAGTTCTTATGCTTAGTTCAAACATCACTTTTACCCAAACTACCTTCGCTCATGAAGCAATGTTGGAAGAACAACACAACGTTCACAGTGAGTTATTTGATCAATTAGCACAGACGATACGTTCAAACCAATGGATTTGGTTTACTTCACAGAGTATTCGCCCTTCTCTTCAACAACTCTCAGCAAGTAATATTCCTGTAAATCAGGTTATACAATTAAAAGCGTCGGCTCATCTCACCGAATTTGAAGTTGCACGAAAAGCGATAAAAAGTGGAAATGCAAGCGCGCTAGTGGTGTCTAAGCAGATCTCAAAATTAGAGCAGAATATATTGCGTGATCTTAGTGATGAAATTGGTTGCCAGCTATTCTTTATTGATAGTGCCAAATCCTTTTATCATTAAGCACATTTTCTACATACTGAACACTGCCAAACATTCATGTGGCCGACCTATAGTATCATGGGTCGGTTTTTTTAATTTTCTCAATCCATCAGTACAATACAAACGAAGCAAACGTTTGCTTTTTCTCTGGTAGTTGTGCCTAATTCTGGTATGATGCGCTCAATCAATTATATCTCGATGAGATAGCGTTCAAGTTTGACTTTGTAATACACAGGATTGTCCTAATGAACCTTGCAGATCAAGTTCTCGCCGTCAACGACGACCTCCCTATTCGTACTAATCAACCTGTTCATAGTGGTAAAGTACGCTCCGTTTATTGGCTAACTGAAGAAGATAGTAAACGTCTAATTCAGGAGAAAGGCTACAATGTTGCGCCTGATGCACCTTTGGCAATAATGGTAATTAGTGACCGAATTTCCGCATTCGACTGTATCTGGCATGCAGAGGGCGATGTAAGAGGTGTTCCTGGTAAAGGTGCAGCGTTGAATGCAATCTCTAATCACTGGTTTAAACTTTTTAAAGAGAATGGCTTGGCTGATAGTCATATTCTTGATATTCCTCACCCATTCGTATGGATTGTGCAAAAAGCCAAGCCAATAAAAATTGAAGCGATATGTCGCCAATATATTACTGGTTCAATGTGGCGTGCCTACGAAAAAGGTGAACGTGAGTTCTGTGGTATCACTCTTCCTAAAGGACTGAAAAAAGATAGTATTCTCGATGATCTTCTTATTACTCCCTCAACTAAGGGCATACTAAAAGGTATCCCGGGCGTTCCTGAAGCAGATGATGTGAACATCACTCGCAGCAATATCGAAGATAATTACGCTGCATTCAACTTTTCAAGTGCTAGCGACATAGCTCAGTATGAAAAGTTGTTAAAACAAGGCTTTAACGTAATTAGTGATGCACTAAAAGATATTGATCAGATCTTTGTCGATACGAAGTTTGAATTTGGTTACGTAACTGACGCTTCAGGAAATGAAAAGCTTATTTACATGGATGAAGTTGGTACGCCAGACTCATCACGTATTTGGGATGCTCAGGAGTACTCGCAAGGAAAGATCGTTGAAAACTCAAAAGAGGGTTTCCGTCAGTTCCTACTATCATACTTCCCTGACCCAGATATTTTACTGAACAAAAATCGCATGCCAGAGCGTGAAGCACTTGCACGCGATAACGCTTTACCTCTAGACGCTCTAATGGACATTTCACGTACTTATATAGGTATCGCTGAGAAGATAACTGGACGTAAGATAGAATTAAGTGAAAATCCTAAACAAGAAGTAATCGATGTTTTGGATAAAGAATACGGATTGATCGCAAAATAAGATCAATAGAAATTAGAATGGAATCTGACGCAGCAATATGTGAATTATTGCTGCGGCTTCAAACGGTTCACTCGTAACTTGGTGAGCCGCTGTATGTTAATTAGCAATCAAAGCATGATGAATAATTCATCGTGTTCACTATCGCTGACAATGTCTTTTGAATGTTTGCGTATTGAGGTTAGCTGATCAGGTTCCAAATCATATGGCATCAGCAGTTTTAATTCTTCAATACCTTCCGACTTTGCAATCGAAATCAGTGCTAATAAGTTAGCCTCGTCACTTTTGCGACTAGACAAAACATTTAACGCTTTCGTCCACAAACGAACCTCAAGCTCGTTCTGTTCTGAGTCATCTGGATTTTGTTCCAGTTCATCAGACGCGGAAAAAAAGTGAAATGCATCCACAAAAGTCCACTTTTTCTGGCTGGATGTTCCTAAAAATGTTGTGTAGTCAAAAACGACACTATGATTGGGCTCACTCATTGCTATTAAACCCCAAATGATTCAGAAATGCTTAATCTACTATTCAACATTGAGTTCTATATAGCAATACAATATAGAAAAATGTTCTTTTAGAAGGTTTTTAGCTCAATATAGGCTATATTCAACACATTCTATTAACATTTAGGTAAACATGTGGAAAAAATATAAATCAAGTTGCTTAATATTTATTTCAATTTTTCTCGAAATAGCGATTTCGTTTTAAAAAGTTACATATCTAGTAAGCATGTTTACAAAAATTGGACAGCGGCATAGAATTTTGCGCTGAAAAATCCCTCAAAACCCACAAAAATACAGACTGAAATGAAAAACGACAAAAGACCTTTATACATTCCCTACGCTGGGACTGCGTTGCTAAGTACTCCCCTACTCAATAAAGGCGCAGCGTTTACAGCAGAAGAAAGACAATCATTTAATCTTGAAGGGTTACTTCCAGAAGTAACAGAAACGATTCAGGAACAGGTTGTCCGCGCTTACCAACAATACTGTAGTTTTGATAATGCGATGGATAAGCATATCTATCTGCGCAATATCCAGGATACGAACGAAACGCTTTTCTATCGTCTTATCCAGAATCACATCACAGAGATGATGCCGATCATTTATACCCCTACTGTTGGTGCTGCTTGCGAAAACTTCTCAAATATCTATCGTCGTGGCCGTGGTCTTTTCATTTCTTACCCTAATCGTGACCGTATTGATGACTTATTAAATAACGCGTCAAGACATAATGTTAAAGTCATCGTTGTCACAGACGGTGAACGTATTCTTGGTCTTGGTGACCAAGGCATTGGTGGTATGGGCATTCCTATCGGCAAACTCGCTCTATACACAGCTTGCGGTGGTATCAGTCCTGCTTATACGCTACCTATCGTGCTTGATGTTGGTACCAATAACCCACAACGACTTGCTGACCCAATGTATATGGGTTGGAGACATCCTCGTATCACAGGCGCCGAATACGATGCGTTTGTTGAAGAGTTTATGCAGGCGGTTCAACGTCGCTGGCCTGGCGCTCTCGTTCAATTTGAAGACTTTGCACAGAAAAATGCGATGCCTTTGCTTGAGCGTTATAAAGATCGTATCTGTTGCTTTAATGATGATATTCAAGGTACAGCAGCCGTTACTGTTGGCTCTTTATTAGCGGCATGTAAAGCAGCTGGTAGCAAATTATCTGAGCAGCGTGTTGCATTCCTTGGTGCTGGCTCTGCTGGCTGCGGTATAGCAGAAGCCATTATTGCGCAAATGGTCTCTGAAGGCATTAGCGATAAAAAGGCTCGTGAGCAAGTCTTTATGGTGGATCGCTGGGGTCTACTAGAAGAAGGTATGCAGAACCTACTCGACTTCCAACAGCGTTTAATGCAGAAGAAATCGAACACAAAAGAATGGACTTCATCATCAGGTAACGGTTTCTCTCTACAAGACGTTGCTCGTGAGGGTAAACCGACTATCCTAATCGGTGTATCTGGTGCTCCGGGTCTATTTAGCGAAGAAATTATTAAAGAAATGCACAAAAACTGTGAGCGTCCTATTATCTTCCCATTGTCAAACCCGACAAGCCGTGTAGAAGCACTACCAAGCGATCTCATTACATGGACAGAAGGTAATGCACTTGTTGCAACAGGCAGCCCTTTTGAGCCAGTCGTGTTTAATGGCGAAACATACCCAATAGCTCAGTGTAACAATAGCTATATTTTCCCTGGCATAGGTTTAGGTGTTCTTGCGACTAATGCTACGCGTGTTACAGATGAAATGCTGATGGAATCAAGCAGAGCGTTAGCAGAATGCTCACCGCTTGCCATCAATGGCCATGGTGCTTTATTACCACCATTAGAAGCCATTCACTCAGTGTCTAAGAAAATTGCTGTTGCTGTTGGTAAAAAAGCTATTGAACAAGGTGTGGCAAAAGCCATTACTGAGCAAGCATTGTTAGACGCTATCGATGAACATTTCTGGCAGCCAAACTATCGCCGTTACAAGCGCACCGCATTCTAATTTACAACTCACTTAAATCAGTGTTTAAATAAAGCCTTCGATAATTTGAAGGCTTTATTTTTTAGGGACACTATGGAATTACTTAATCCCCTTGGACAATTTGTTTACCCTTATCTGAGCGAAATTTCGGTTGCTCTCATCGCATGTCTGTTGGTTATGGTTGGTGGAGAAATTAACGCTTTCTTACGCAGAGCGATGCGCAATCAACATTTTATCGTTAGGACGCTTGTTTTTATTCTGATCAACGCATTTGGTTATGGACTCATCATCGTAAAATCAAGCCCTTACTTAACTCGGACACTCCAAGGTCTGGAAAAAGGCATCATGGTTGCAATTCTTCTAACAAGTTTTATATTAATTGGTTTATGGGCTCAAAAAAACCGTCACATTTAATTGCTTCTGCCGCTCAAGCAGTCAAAAAGCACCTGGATATAAATGGGATATTGATTACGTCCTTGCGAGTGTTTTTACTGGCAATTATTGGCTTAATTATGATTGATCGATGGGTAACGTGGTCTACCCAAAAACAGATCATACAGAATGTTGAAAGTGTGCCCCATTTTCAGGTTGCGATGGTTCTAGGAACGAGTAAATATCTGGGTCATACTCTCAACGATTACTACGCCAATCGTATTAACGCAGCTATTTATCTATTTAAACATAATAAAGTCGATTACTTCTTACTCAGTGGCGACAATGCACACCGGTCATACAATGAACCCTGGACCATGAAGCGCGATTTACTTAAAGCGGGAGTACCGGACAATGAAATCGCTCTTGACTACGCTGGCTTCAGAACACTCGATTCTATTGTTAGAGCAAAAAATGTATTTGTTTCCAATGACTTTCTTATTATTACGCAACGCTTTCATTGTGAAAGAGCGCTCTTTATTGCCAATGCACATAATATTCAAGCGAAATGTTTGGCTGTACCGAGCCCGGGAAATCAAGTCGGTCTAAATTTAAGGATACGAGAGGTTTTTGCCCGCGTAAAAGCCGTCCTTGATCTTTATGTACTGAACGCTAAACCTAAATTTCTTGGTCCCAAAGTTCCGATTACAAATACTACAACTGAGCGCCGTTAAAGTAAGTTGAGTTCAATTCTCGTGTAAGAATCTGCTACCATTGGCAGCAAATAAATACAACGATGAGTAATGTCATGACTTTTACCGTTTCAGGTGTCCTAAGAAAAATGCAAGGTAGTGATAACGAGCAAATCGATTATCACCTACCTGTAGGTGAACACCTTGTTCACTTAAACCCATTAATAGGTAAGAAAATATCTCTGGTCCATTCCGGAAATATATACTGTTGTAACTGCGGTAAGAAAACCAAGAAAAGCTATTCACAGGGCCACTGTTTTGTCTGTATGAAGAAACTGGCGAGCTGTGATATGTGCATAATGAAACCTGAGACATGCCACTATGACGAAGGAACCTGTCGGGAACCCGAGTGGGCTCAGTCTCACTGCATGGTTGACCACTATGTTTATCTATCAAATACATCGAGCCTAAAAGTTGGGATTACCCGCCATACACAAATACCGACACGCTGGATAGATCAGGGAGCAACTCAGGGGTTACCCATTATAAAAGTCAAAACACGTCAGTTATCAGGGCTAATCGAGGTTGAACTCGCGAAGCACATCGCAGATAAGACCAATTGGCGAACCCTATTGAAAGGCGATGGGGATAAACTCGATTTGCATCAAAAATGGCAACAATTACGACCTCTGGTAGAAGACCATATCGACTCACTAAAGCAACAATTTGGTTCCGATTCTATCACTATTCTAGAAGACGAAGCGTTGTTGAATTTATCCTATCCAGTACAACAACATCCAACCAAAATAGTCTCCCATAACTTTGATAAAGAACCCGTAGTCGAAGGCATTTTACAAGGCATCAAAGGTCAGTATCTTCTGTTCGATACAGGGGTAATCAATATCAGAAAGTTCACTTCATATGAAGTTGAAGTCACTGCCTAAAGACGTATCTCAATCACATCCATAATAGATAACCTCTTGTTAATAGAGGTTATTTTCCTTTCAATATTATTTACATAAACCAACAAAAGTTACAAAAGTGTCACATAGTTACATAAAAGGATAACGCAACGTTATTCCTCATAATCACTGATAGACTTCGCAGCAGTTGACCCTACGTCTCTACATAAAAATTAAGGTTAAAATTATGCTTAGTAATGTGATGTCCTCACGCGAGAATGAGGTTGGACGCGAGCAAAGAGCGATGAATATCGTCTACTTCTGTTCTGCCGTTATCATTTTATTTGCTGCAACACAGAATCTGCTTCCATCAGGTTTAATTGGTGCTTTAGGTATCATGGCTGTTGTAGGTTACATACTTAATGTTGTTGGTGATCGAACTCCAATCCTAAACCAGTTTTTTGGTGGCGGTGCGATTGCCGTTATTTTTGGCTCATCGTATCTATTCCATAGCGAATGGATGCCAGCAGAAACAACTCAAACGATCACGACATTCGTTAAAAGTGGTGGCTTCTTATCCTTCTTTATCGCCAGTTTAGTCACCGGCTCTGTACTCGGTATGGACAGAGATGTTCTGAAAAAAGCAGCACTAAAATACATTCCCGTCATTCTTGCTGGTGTCGCATTTGCTTTCCTGTTTGCTGGTATTGCAGGCGCGATCGCAGGGAATGGCTTTTTCGATTCAATCATGTTACTCGCTTTGCCAATCATGGGCGGTGGTATGGGTGCCGGCGCTGTTCCACTAGTTGAAATCATGTCTGGTAGAACTGGTATGTCAGGCGAATTCCTAATGTCAAAAATGGTTCCTGCTCTGGCCATTGGTAACGCGGTATCCATTGTATGTGCAGGTTTACTTGATAAGTTAGGTAAGAAATTCCCATCTCTAACGGGTAATGGACAACTTATTCGTGGTGGCCAAGACGTGGCTAAGCAAGAACAAGAAAATGTGCCTATTACCATTAACTTGCTAGGTACGGGTGCTTTAATCGCAATCTCCATGTTCTTCGTAGGCACAGTCCTGAGTAACGTAATCGCGATGCACTCTTACGCACTCATGATTTTATTCGTAGCATTCTTAAAAGTTACCGGCATCATGCCACGTCAATTAGAGCAAGCAGCACACGCTTGGTATAAATTTGTCGTAGATAACCTAACGCCTGCACTGCTCGTTGGTATTGGTGTCGCTTATACTGATCTAGACCAAATTGTTAACTCGTTGAGTTTGGTCTATTTCCTTATTGTTACTGCAACAGTTCTCGGTGCGGTTGTAGGGACAGGTCTTTTGGGACGCCTCATGGGCTTCAACCCAATCGAAGCAGCAATTACTGCTGGCCTGTGTATGGCAAATATGGGTGGTACTGGCGACGTAGCTGTATTGGCTGCCAGTAAACGTATGGAATTGATGCCATTTGCACAGATTTCATCCCGAATCGGTGGAGCGTTCATGCTCATATTGGCAACATTTATCATTCAGTTGCTATAACTATCTGACAATATACTTAGTTCCTCTCAAAAATGGGTTGGTCACGGATGACTAACCCATTTTTATTTTTCAGCACTAAGAATGATATAACGCTCTGTTGCGGTTTGCTGTCATAACAAACACATCCATATGCCCTTCTCCATCATTTTTAACCGCACGAATAGGACTGGCATTATGCCAAAGTTCATGGTCAGCAAGCATTGCAATTTCACCGTCATCAAGTACCTTACGATAAAACGGCGCATCATGATTTCCCTGATAAATCATAAGTTCACCGCCAACCACATTTTGCCGATTTATCCCAATCATAGCGATGCAGTCAAAGCCATCCTGATGGACACCTTCTGGTGACACAGGAGTTTCATCAAATACTGGCGCAATCCTCATTTGGTGAATTTCAATTTCTTGTCCATTGGGCAGATGATTTAATTCGACGAACAGTTCGCACAACTCTTTTAACCCCTTGCTTTCAATAGTGCGATTTAATAATGGCTCGAAGTTCCGTTTCACACCACCCTGATAGTGATTGTATGTTTCACTTTGAGTAAAGTCGTGCTTTTCCGTTGGTACAACTTGCTGATCAACAAAGCGGATGACCGAATAACGTCTAAGACGAAATTTTCCGTCGGCATGCTCGGTATGAGGTAATTGCTCAAACGAAGGAGCGAGTTCCCTTACTGCACTCTGACTTAAGTGTGTTAGATGTAACGTGTTGTCATGTTCTGTGGTAATCATATATCACTCCTTACGAAGCTTATCTGATAACATTCTCATTACTAAAATTAGTCAAACATTCTGCCAATTCAAATTTATTCAACATTTAACGTCACAAAAAAGTCATATATGTAATTTAAGGCCGATAATGGCACAAATAATAGTATTTAAACCCAAAAGAAAAGCCAGGTTATATTTAATCCTAGAACTATTATCTATTAATTTATTAATAACGCCTTTTTTACCCTCCATATCAAGGAATTATGACGGAAAGAAGTGTCCTGTAACGAAATTCAATAACTTTGACCTATCCTATTAATAGGCACGAACATCTCCTAATTAATAGCATTCTGATGTATCGTACTTTCGGTTCTAATACATAACCTTTTATTTACCGGTTGTTTACCCTTAGTGCTTTAACTTGGTAAAGGAATCTCTTAGAATCTTTCGAAATAATAGACACATAAAAATGGGGCGACTATGAGCGACGCAAAACACAGTAAACTTCTGATTTTAGGTTCCGGTCCTGCCGGATACACTGCAGCGGTTTACGCAGCTCGTGCGAATTTAGATCCAGTATTGATTACCGGTATGCAACAAGGTGGTCAGCTTACAACAACAACAGAAGTAGAGAACTGGCCGGGTGATGCAGAAGGTCTGACTGGTCCGGGTTTAATGGATCGCATGAAAGAACATGCAGAAAGATTCAACACTCAAATTATTTTTGACCACATTAATGAGGTCGATCTTAAACAACGTCCGTTCACTTTGAAAGGCGATAGCGAAGTTTATACCTGTGACGCATTGATTATCACTACGGGCGCTTCAGCTAAGTACCTTGGCCTAGATTCAGAAGAAGCATTCAAAGGCCGTGGTGTATCAGCTTGTGCTACATGTGACGGTTTCTTCTATCGTAATCAAAAAGTGGCAGTTGTTGGTGGTGGTAATACGGCAGTAGAAGAAGCACTTTATCTGTCAAATATCGCCTCAGAAGTGCACCTTATTCACCGTAGAGATACGTTCCGTTCAGAGAAAATCTTGATTGACCGTATGATGGACAAAGTTGCAAACGGCAACATTATTTTACACACTGACCGCACGCTTGAAGAAGTCGTCGGTGACGATATGGGTGTAACTGGTGTTCGTCTTAAAGACACAAAATCCGGTGACGTTGAACAACTCGATGTCATGGGTGTTTTCATTGCTATCGGCCACCAGCCAAACACCAGCATCTTTGCTGATCAACTAGAGCTCAAAGACGGATATATCGTAGTTCAGTCAGGTTTGAATGGTAACGCAACACAAACAAGTGTTGAGGGTGTATTCGCTGCTGGTGACGTAATGGATCATAACTACCGTCAAGCAATCACTTCTGCAGGAACTGGATGCATGGCTGCGCTAGATGCAGAGCGTTATCTGGATAGCCTAGCTAAATAAGTCGCATACGTTTTTGTTAGAATATACTAATGATAAGCCCAGTGGTGTTTCCTCTGGGCTTTATTTTGTATACTATTGCTCCCACTTCATTATCATCATTCTAACAAGAAAGCCTTCAAAACAATGGATAGAAAAAAGCAAAAACGCTTGAATACTTGGCTACGTCAGCAAAGTAAACTGGCTAAGCGCTGGTTAATGATCGCTGTCGGTCTTGGTGTTCTTTCAAGTTTTTTTCTGATCGGGCAAGCCGCTTTATTAGCATCAATGCTTTATCAGCTTGTTATCGAATCAGTAGATAAACACACACTTATTCCCCAATTCTTTGGTCTTATCGCCTTAATCGCTGGTCGAGCCTTCTGTTCTTGGGCCAGAGAGCTAGCTGGTTTTAGATGTGGACAAGAAATCCGCATCTATATACGTCAGCTTATTCTAAATAAACTGAGAGAAATGGGTCCGGCCTACATCAAAGGTAAACCTGCAGGTGCCTGGGCGACTTTAACGCTCGAGCAAGTAGAAAACATGCAAGATTTCTTTGCCCGTTATCTACCACAAATGTCTCTGTCTGTGTTTATCCCTTTTGTCATCCTGGTCGTCGTATTCCCAATAAACTGGGCTGCGGGTTTAATATTTCTGATTACTGCCCCACTCGTTCCATTCTTTATGGCTCTGGTTGGTATCAAGGCAGCAGATGCAAGTCGTAAGAACTTCAAAGCTCTACAACGACTATCAGGACATTTTTACGATCGTCTTCAGTCAATGACGACCATAAGAATGTTCGATAAGACAAAAGCGGAATCCGATCATCTGCGTGCAGCATCCGATGTTTTTCGTGAACGAACAATGGATGTCTTACGTATCGCATTCTTGTCTTCAGCTGTACTGGAATTTTTCACCTCAGTATCCATCGCTGTAACAGCGGTTTACTTTGGCTTTAGCTTCATAGGCGAGCTTAATTTTGGATATTACGGTGCGGGCGTGACTCTATTCTCCGGACTCTTCATTCTCATTTTGGCTCCAGAGTTTTATCAGCCTTTACGTGATTTAGGCACTTTCTATCACGCTAAGCAACAGGCAGTGGGCGCAGCAGAAAGTATCGTCGATTTCCTAAGCCTAGAAGTTGAAGAAATCAAATTTGGACGCAATAGCATTCCAAACCCAAGTACCATATCGATTGAAGCGCGTGACCTTGAAGTTTTAAATCCAGAAACAGGATCAACACTTGTCGGTCCGGTGTCTTTTAAGCTTTCAAGTTCAAAACATACTGCTCTTGTTGGTCCGAGTGGCGCGGGTAAAACTTCACTTATCAACGCTATTCTTGGGTTTATGCCGTATAAAGGCGAACTATTGATAAACGGCGTTCCAATGCACGATCTTGATCTATCGGAATGGCGTAAACAGATAAGCTGGGTCGGCCAGAACCCTGTATTACTGCACGGCTCAATTCGTGACAATGTCACGCTAGGTAAGAATAATGTAGCAGAAGAAACCATCAAAGAAGCACTGGATCAATCTTTCGCTTCTGAGTTTATAGAATCGCATGGCATGGATTACTTGATCTCGGATCGCTCGGGCGGACTTTCCGTCGGACAGGCGCAGCGACTTGCTGTAGCGCGAGCAGCAATTCAAAATGGGTCCTTCTGGCTCCTTGATGAACCGACAGCGAGCTTAGATGCAAAAAGCGAGCAGTTAGTGATGCAAGGCTTGGATAATCAAACGATCAATAAGACAACATTGCTCGTTACTCACCAGCTCGCCCCACTAAAATCTATGGATCAGATCCTCGTGCTCGAAGACGGCAAAATTATTCAAATTGGTGATTTTGACCAACTAAGCCAAGCGGAGGGTGTGTTTAAACAGATGCTCAATGCTAATGTAGTAATCCAATCTCAAGATAAGGGGAACTTAGATGCGTGATTTAATCCCTTTCTTAAAACTGTATCGTAAACATTGGTTTGGTCTAACGCTGGGTATGGTACTTGCGCTATTAACGCTCTGTGCGTCAATAGGCCTGTTAACACTCTCAGGGTGGTTCTTGTCTGCGTCGGCTATAGCAGGACTGACTATCGCAAGAGAAACATTCAATTATATGCTTCCCGGCGCGTTTGTCCGTGGCCTCGCTATCGGACGTACAGCAGGTCGCTGGGGTGAACGAGTAGTCAGTCATAACGCGACATTTAAAGTACTCGCTGATTTACGTATTTTCTTCTTCGACAAATTATCCCCTCTGATTCCAGGGCGCGTAGCCAACCTTCGTGATGCGGATTTATTAAATAGACTGGTTGCTGATGTTGACGCAATGGACCACGTCTATTTACGTTTGATCAGCCCGATGTTGGTCGGTACATTCGGAATTATTTTCCTAACTCTGTTTCTCTGCTGGTTTAACCTGCAAATGGGATTGGTCTTAGGTGGAATCTTATTAGTTCTGCTCATCAGTTGGCCATTTCTCTTCTACAAATTAGGCAAGAAGAATGGATATGAGTTGACCGACGAGCGAGCCAAGTTCCGAGTGGCGTTAATGGACTGGATTCAGGGCTTTAGTGAATTAAGTATATTCGGCGCAGAAGAACAATATCGTGATCGTATCTCGACACATGAAACTAACCTCATTGCTAAGCAGAAGTTCAATGCTCATGTAACGGGTCTTGCTCAGGCACTATTGCTGTTAACTAACGGCCTGACGCTGGTACTTATGTTATGGGTCGTGGGTGATGGTATTCATTCCGGCGTAGAACAAGATCCTCTTATCGCGATGGCGGTTTTTGCCACGATGGCGAGTTTTGAGCTACTTATGCCGATTGCCGGTGCGTTTCAATACTTGGGGCAAACACTCTCATCAGCACGCCGACTAAATGAAGTTCTCGACGCTAAGCCTGAGGTTGAATTTAAATCGGAGAAAAACGAAATTAACCATCTCGATATAGCATTTAAGAACGTTGATTTTCGTTATTCAGATGATGAGTCCTACGCACTCAAAGACATCAACCTTGAAATCCAGACCGGGAAGAAGCTGGCTATTGTAGGTCAGACCGGTTCAGGGAAATCAACATTGATTCAGCTACTATCACGTTACTGGGATCCTAAACGTGGTTCAGTCTCTATTGGTGGTATTGATCTTACCCAATGGAACGAAAGTCAACTGCGTGCAGCAATTAGCGTTGTAAGCCAACGAGTTGATATTCTAAACGGGTCACTTAGAGATAACCTGTTAATCGCAAAATCTGATTCAACAGATGAGCAACTTAGCGATCTTCTATCCAGTGTGGGTTTGGACAAGCTGTTAAAAGAAGCTGGACTTGATACATGGCTTGGTGATGGTGGTAGACAATTGTCTGGCGGTGAAAAGCGTCGTATTGGTATCGCTCGTGCCCTTCTTCACGACGGTGATATTATTCTGCTAGATGAGCCAACCGAAGGTCTCGATAAATCAACAGAGCAAAGCATCATGAACCTGTTGATGAAACATTTTGAGAATAAAACGGTGTTGTTTGTCACACACAGACTAGTCAATCTGGATAAGATGGACTCCATTTGTCTGATAGAGCAAGGACAAGTTGTAGAGTACGGCAGCCATAACGCGTTATTGGCTCAAGGTGGTCGCTATTATCAATTAAATCAAACGCTGTAAAAACGGTTTATCTCCGACATAAAAAAACCTGAGCTCATCACTCAGGTTTTTTTGAAACAATAGAAAACTGTCTAATTACGGGCGACGCTGTTGTTTGTTACCCGCTTTTTTTGCAGTGCTTCTTCCTCGAGGAGTACTTACTCGCTCTTCATGACGTTTGACCGCACGACGAATTTTCTGACTACGCGCTCTTTCACGTTTTCTTGACGTGTTATCTTTATTTTGATCAATCATAGTGCGTTGCTCTGGCTTAAGCTCTACCAACTCACGCAAATAATTCACCTGTTTCAATTCGAGCTCAGTCCAACCACCACGAGGTAGCGTTTTTTCTAGGAAAATATCACCATAGCGAACACGTTTAAGACGGCTTACGGTTGTGTCCTGAGACTCCCAAAGACGTCTTACTTCACGGTTTCTACCTTCGTTGATAACGACGTAAAAAGTATGGTTGATTCCTTCTCCACCAGCATAAACAATGTCCTCAAATCGGGCAACGCCGTCTTCAAGTTCAACACCATTTACGAGATTACGAATCTTGTTTTCGTTAACTTCCCCAAATACACGAACCAGATACTCACGTTCTACCTGACGACTTGGGTGCATCAGACGGTTGGCTAACTCGCCATCCGTTGTAAAAAGCAACAGACCAGAAGTGTTAGCATCCAGACGACCAACAGAAATCCAGCGCGACCCGCGGATTTTTGGTAGTCGGTCAAATACCGTACGGCGACCTTCTGGATCATGACGAGTACACAGCTCACCCTCAGGTTTGTAGTAAGCTAATACACGGCATATCACTTCTTCTTGTGCTTTGATTGAAACATTATGTCCATCAATACGCACAACAGCGTTTTCGTCCTCTAGGCGTTCACCCAGAGTAGCTACCTTGCCATTAACACTTACGCGACCTGCACGAATCAACGCTTCTAATTCTCTGCGAGAACCATGACCTGCGCGTGCTAAAACCTTTTGTAACTTTTCGCTCATTTATTTACCTTGTATGTCGTCTTCTCAGACGTCGAATAGAAAAATGCGACCGCATTAGGCGGTCGCACATTATCTCAAACTCTAGCGAAAAAAGCATCATAATAATACTATTCGAAAGGCTGTATATCTCCAGAGCCTACACGAACAACTTCAGGTTCGCCTTCGCTAAAATCAATGACTGTGGTTGGTTGTTCACCAAGGTATCCGCCATCTAAAATAACATCAACTGCATGCTCCAGTTGGTCTCGAATATCTTCAGGATTACTTTCCGTCGTATCGTTACCAGGCAAAATAAGAGATGTCGACATCAATGGTTCGCCCAACGCCTCCAGTAAGTCTAGCGCAATTTTGTTATTCGGTA
This sequence comes from Vibrio viridaestus, assembly GCF_003856525.1. Taxonomy (GTDB): domain Bacteria; phylum Pseudomonadota; class Gammaproteobacteria; order Enterobacterales; family Vibrionaceae; genus Vibrio; species Vibrio viridaestus. The sequence goes on along the minus strand of NZ_RJVQ01000003.1, from coordinate 313,025 downwards.
CTCGAATACCGATTGTTTTGCGCTTGGCATTCATCAGTCTTCTCGGAACTTCCTTAGTCCCTTTAAAAATAAACGTGTACGGCCCCGGTGTGTTGTTTTTCAGTAAACGAAACGCCACATTATCAACACGAGCGTAAATCGATAATTCGGATAAATCACGACATAACAATGTGAAGTTATGCTTGTCATCTAAACGTCTGATTTGACATATTTTCTCAAGTGCATGCTTGTTCTCAAGCTGGCAACCAAGAGCATAACCGGAATCAGTTGGATAAACGACGACACCACCGTTACGAATAATTGCAACCGCTTGATTAATTAGTCTTGTTTGTGGGTTCTCGGGATGTACATAAAAATACTGGCTCATCACTACTCCTCGCCAACAGGCCTATTCAGCCATTTTGTCCGGGGAAAGACCCCAATCCTTCCAGACGGGTTCAACCCCTGCTGGGAGCCATAAATTTCTTCCAAGTTCCAACCAATTTGTTGGATAGTGGAAGTCGCTCCCCTGTGACGCTAATAAATTGTATTGTATAGCATAATCGGACAAATTTCTTCTATCTTGTTGACTTTGCTGCGGCAAAGCCACTTCCATTGCATCCCCACCAGCTTCTGCAAACGCACCAATTAAGCGTTTTACCCATTTGGTGGTTAAGTCATATCTACCTGGGTGCGCTAGAACAGCTTGACCACCAGATTGGTGAATAATATCAATGGCTTCTTCCATACTACCCCAGTTTGGCGGTACGTAACCTGTATTGCCTCTTGAGAGATATTTTTTAAACACTTGCTGAATATTTTTGACGTAACCATGATCGACTAACCACTTAGCAAAATGCGCCCGAGTTAGAGATGCTCCGTTAGCCATTTCTGTTACTTCATCCAATATTTGCTCATTTTTTAATGCTTTACTCAAACGTTCAGCAATCAACTCAGCCCGCTCCTGCCGACGTACTTTTTGCTGCTCCATGAAGCTGACAAGAATCGGAGATTGAGGGTCAATATTAAGTCCAACGATATGGATATCTTTGTTTTGCCATAATGTCGATATTTCAATCCCGGAGATCAGCTGAAGCGAGTTATTATCTGAATTATTGAGATACGCTTGAGCTTCAGCTAACCCATTCGTCGTATCATGGTCAGTAATGGCAAGGACTTTAACATCAAACTCCATTGCTCGAGCAATAAGCTCAGAAGGCGTCAAACGACCGTCCGATGCTGTTGTGTGACTATGTAAATCTATTTTCATAATATTTTTATTAAAATGACCATTTAAGGCTTGACTTTTTTTGCTTGAACTAGTTTACTAGTACGCAAATACAAAACAGGTATCTCGCTATGCTACATAAGTTTAAGTCACTGTTAAATGCCACAACCGAACTATCGCTAAGCTCTTGGCGTTGGTGGCATATTAATTTCTTGAACTATCAAGCGGATGCCTAGTGCATAAATCCTGATGAAAGGCCCGCTTTTGAGCGGGCCTTTTTCGTTTGAGCACAGTACCGAAAAAGTAATAAATACACTCTAAACTGTGTCTCATAGAAAAGAAAATTATTTAGGGAATATCGGATGAAAAACTCAGCACACGGTACAAATAAAGGGAACATTAACGTCATCAGACAATCTATCCCGTACTATTCTGACCCTACAAGTCTTTTCCATACGTTGTGTGAAAAGAAAACAGATAGCCTTCTTCTCGAGTCTGCCGAGATTGATTCAAAAGAAGATCTCAAGAGCCTACTACTCATTGACTCGGCAGTACGAATCGTCTGCGAAGGTCTGGACGTCACATTTGAAGCATTAACTACCAACGGTCATAACCTCATTCAGTTTCTAGCTGATAAATTAAATGAGTCTATTTCGTTTTCTACTCAGGAAAATGCACTCACACTACACTTTACTGCAGCAGACAGTAATCTGGACGAAGACTCTCGTCTAAAACAAGCATCACCCTTTGATGCACTACGAATGATTCAGCAAACGTTCCATCTTGATAACGAAGATAAATACGCCATTTTTATCGGCGGATTATTCGCTTACGACCTTGTTGCTAATTTCGAACCACTGGGAGAAGCAAAGTCTATCAACCAGTGTCCTGATTACGTATTTTATGTGGCTGAAACGCTACTCATAATTGACCATCAATCAGAACAGTGCATTCTTCAGGGAACAATATTTGATAGCGATAATGCCCCTTTGACATTACTAAATAACCGCTTAACACAAATAAGCGAACAATGTCTCAACCCTGTAACGTTGCCAGAAGCAATCAAAGTCGCCGATATGAGTGTTTCCACCTCGATTAGCGATAAAGATTATTGCCAAACGGTCTCTGAGCTAAAAGATTACATTGTTAAAGGCGATATTTTTCAAGTTGTACCATCAAGACGTTTTCAACTACCTTGCCCTTCGCCTTTGGCTGCTTATAAATCGCTCAAAGCCAGTAACCCAAGTCCATATATGTTCTACATGCAGGACGAGCGTTTTACCTTGTTTGGTGCCTCTCCAGAAAGTGCACTCAAATATGAAAAAGACACTAACCAGATTGAAATTTATCCTATCGCAGGCACACGTGGTCGTGGGAAAAATGCAGACGGTTCGATTAACCTCGACCTTGATGGCCGCATTGAGCTGGAACTGCGAACTGATAAAAAAGAAAACGCAGAACATATGATGTTAGTGGATTTGGCGCGTAATGATGTTGCGCGTATCTCCCAAGCCGGCAGCAGACACGTAGCCGATTTACTTAAAGTTGACCGTTATAGCCATGTAATGCACTTGGTCTCGCGCGTTGTCGGTCAGTTACGAGAAGACCTTGATGCTTTACACGCCTATCAAGCCTGCATGAATATGGGCACGCTTACTGGCGCACCAAAAATTCGCGCAATGCAATTGGTTCGTCAGTATGAGAAAGAACGTCGCGGAAGCTACGGTGGTGCGGTTGGATACTTAACGGGTCATGGCGATCTAGACACATGTATCGTGATTCGATCTGCGTATGTTGAAAATGGCGTTGCAAGTGTTCAGGCTGGTGCCGGCGTTGTTTATGACTCAATCCCTCAACTTGAGGCTGATGAAACTCGTGGTAAAGCACAAGCTGTTATCTCAGCAATTCAAACCGCACATCAAGTGAAGTAAGGATATTCTCATGGCTAATATAATTTTTATCGATAACTTTGATTCCTTCACTTATAACCTCGTTGATCAATTTCGTTCTCTTGGTCACAACGTGACGGTCTATCGTAACAGTATTTCAGCGGCAACAATTGCTTCTGCAGCATTGGAAACACCGAACTCGATTATCGTGTTATCTCCTGGACCTGGCACCCCATCCAACGCAGGCTGTATGCCTGAGCTTATTCAAACCTTAAAAGGCAAAGTGCCAATGATCGGGATTTGTCTCGGCCATCAGGCAATCGTTGAGGCATATGGCGGTACTGTCAGCGGAGCCGGACAAATTATCCATGGTAAAGTATCGATGATGGAACACAACAATCATCCAACCTATGAAAGTTTGCCATCACCATTTGCGATTGCTCGATACCACTCTTTGGTTGCAAGAGAAGTCCCTCAGACATTAACGGTGACAGCGGAAGTTGATGGGCTAGTCATGTCGGTTGTACACGAACAAGACAAGGTGTGCGGATTTCAATTTCACCCTGAATCAATTATGACGACATACGGTGCAAAATTGCTCTCGAATGCGATCAGTTGGGCGCAACAGTAATTAACAAAGATAACGATAACTGCGCCAGACATTCGAGAATAGAAATAAAGGATTAAAGACATGCAAGCAACACAAACAATCGTAAACAAGCTTTATGAACAGCAGAATCTGACTAAGCAAGAAAGCCAAACGCTCTTCGATACTCTCATTAAAGGTCAACTTGATCCTATCTTAATGGGTGCAGCACTAGCAGCATTGAAAATCAAAAAAGAAACGCCCGATGAAATATCAGGCGCCGTAGAAGCGTTACTTGCCAACGCAACCGAGTTCCCTCGTCCAGACTATGACTTTGCTGATATTGTTGGTACTGGCGGCGATGGAGCGAATACGATTAATATTTCGACTACATCCGCGTTTGTTGCTGCGGCTTGTGGCTTTAAAGTAGCGAAACACGGTAACCGTGGTGTATCAAGTAAGTCTGGCTCATCTGACCTGCTTGATGCTTTTGGTATCAATCTGGCCATGACTCCAGAAGATACTCGCACAGCCTTGGATGAATTAGGGGTTGCGTTCATGTTTGCACCGCAATATCACGGTGGCGTTAAGCACGCAATGCCAGTAAGACAAGCCATGAAAACCCGTACTATTTTTAATATCCTCGGTCCCCTTATTAACCCAGCCCGACCAAATATTGAGCTAATGGGTGTCTACAGTCCGGAATTAATTCAACCTATCGCACAAACTATGTTAAAAATGGGTATGAAAAGAGCCGCTGTTATTAATGGTTCTGGTCTTGATGAAGTGGCCATTCATGGTCCAACCCAGGTAGCCGAAATTAAAGATGGTAACATCATAGAATACACGCTGACTCCTGAAGACTTTGGCCTTGAGACCTACCCACTCTCTGCGATTGAAGGTGGAGAACCGGAAGAAAACAAGCGTATTATAACGGATATATTGACCGGCAAAGGTAAGCCTGCTCATATCGCTGCCGTTGCAGCTAACGTCGCCTTATTACTTCGCCTCTTCGGTGAAGAAGATCTCAAAGCGAATGCTGCACGAGCCATTGATGTGATGAACTCAGGTCGAGCCTTTGAATTGGTTGAAAAACTTGCAGCACGAGGATAAGGAAATGACGGATAAGTTATCTGAGCACATCACAACCAGAGACACTCAAATGGCAGAAGTACTGGCCAAGATTGTGGCAGATAAGCGTATTTGGGTTGAAGAACGAATGAAAACTCAACCATTGGATAGCTTCAAATCTCTGGTTACCCAATCAGATAGAAGTTTTTATGATGCGCTTAAGTCCGAGAAAACCGCCTTCATATTGGAATGTAAAAAAGCATCGCCATCCAAAGGACTGATTCGCGACCATTTCGACCTGGATTATATTGCGTCTATATATAACAAATACGCAAACGCGATTTCAGTTTTGACCGACGAGAAATATTTTCAGGGTAGCTTTGATTTTATCAATCAGGTTCGCAGCCAAGTGTCACAACCCGTGCTGTGTAAAGACTTCATGGTATCGGAATATCAGGTCTATCTAGCTCGTCACTATAAAGCTGACGCGATTTTACTCATGCTTTCAGTATTGGAAGATGATGCCTATCAGGATCTCGCAAAACTCGCCCATTCTTTAGGCATGGGGGTGTTAACTGAGGCAAGTAACGATGAGGAAGTGGAAAGAGCTATTAATTTAGGCGCAAAGGTGATTGGTATTAATAATCGTAACCTTCGTGACCTCACCACCGATCTCAATCGCACCAAGATGCTGGCGCCTAAACTTCCTAAAGATGTAACGATCATCTCTGAATCAGGTATTTATACCAACCAGCAAGTAAGAGAGTTAAGCCAGTTTGCTAATGGTTTCCTAATTGGCAGCTCCTTGATGTCGGAAGACAACATTGAGCTTGCGGTACGTAAAGTCATCTACGGTGAAATTAAAGTATGTGGACTGACATCACGAGACGATGCGGCTAAAGCCTATCAAGCCGGCGCTATCTTTGGTGGATTAATCTTTGTCGAAAAATCGCCACGTCATGTGGACGTCAACAGAGCAAAATCCATTATGGATGGAGCACCGTTAAGATACATCGGTGTATTCCAAAATCAGGATATCCAGGATGTGGAGCACGTTGCACGTGAACTCAATTTAACCGCAGTGCAATTGCATGGTGACGAAGATCAGCTCTACGTTGATGCCCTTAGAACATTGTTACCCGATTCAACCCAGATTTGGAAAGCGTACGGTGTTAAAGATCAATTCCCTGAACTTATCTCGCAGCATGTCGATCGCCACTTATGTGATAGCAAGATTGGTAACCAGTCTGGTGGGACGGGTAAGGTCTTCGACTGGCAACTTCTTTCAACGAATAATCAGGTTATGCTCGCTGGCGGAATCTCACCAGAGAATATTGCCTCAGCAGCAAACCTAGGCTGTATTGGACTGGATCTCAATTCTGGGGTAGAAAGCGAACCCGGCAAAAAAGACAGTCAAAAATTAAAACTGGCGTTTGAAAAACTACGTCAATACTAAAACGCTAAGCGCCTAACAATTTCAGTTTTAAGGAAACATTATGTCTAAATTAAATGCCTACTTTGGTGAATACGGTGGTCAGTTTGCACCACAGATTCTTGTCCCTGCATTAGACCAATTAGAGCAAGCGTTTATCGATGCTCAAAGCGATCCAGAATTTCAGGCTGAATTTCTTGGTCTGTTACAAGAATATGCAGGTCGTCCAACTGCGCTTACGTTAACGCGTAACATCACCAAAGGTACAAAAACAAAAATCTATCTTAAACGTGAAGACCTACTTCACGGTGGCGCTCACAAAACTAACCAAGTGTTAGGTCAGGCATTATTGGCTAAACGCATGGGTAAAACCGAGATAATTGCCGAAACAGGTGCCGGTCAGCATGGTGTTGCAACCGCTATTGCATGTGCACTCCTAGACCTTAAATGCCGTATTTATATGGGTGCTAAAGACGTTGAGCGCCAAAGTCCTAACGTATTTCGTATGCGTTTGATGGGCGCGGAAGTCATCCCTGTACACTCTGGTTCTGCGACACTAAAAGATGCCTGTAATGAAGCAATGCGTGATTGGTCTGGTTCTTATGAAAATGCTCACTACCTACTCGGTACAGCAGCAGGCCCTCACCCATTCCCGACGATCGTACGTGAATTTCAAAAAATGATCGGCGAAGAAACTAAGAATCAGGTACTTGCAAGAGAAGGACGTCTGCCAGACGCAGTGATCGCTTGTGTTGGTGGTGGTTCTAACGCCATTGGTATGTTCGCTGATTTTATTGACGAACCCAGTGTCAAATTGATCGGTGTCGAGCCAGGTGGTAAAGGTGTCGATACCCATATGCATGGCGCGCCTTTACGCCACGGTAAAACAGGTATTTACCTTGGAATGAAAGCACCTATGATGCAGACAGAGGACGGACAAATTGAAGAGTCTTACTCTATCTCTGCAGGTCTAGACTTCCCTTCTGTCGGTCCTCAACATGCTCATTTGAACGCAATTGGTCGTGCACAATATGAAAATGCTACAGATGACGAAGCACTGGATGCTTTCCAAAACTTAGCGAAACACGAAGGTATTATTCCAGCGTTAGAGAGTTCTCACGCACTAGCCTACGCGCTTAAACTTGCCTTTTCAGACCCAGAGAAAGAACAGATACTGGTAGTCAATTTATCAGGACGTGGCGATAAAGATATCTTCACTGTAAACAAAGCATTAGAAGAAAGAGGAACGTTATAATGGATCGTTATGCTGCACTATTCGACCGTCTTGGCGAAAAAAATCAGGGCGCTTTTGTTCCGTTTTTAACCATTGGCGATCCAAATCCAGAGTTATCAGAAAAAGCAATCTTTGCACTTGTGGAAGGCGGCGCTGACGCACTGGAACTTGGTATGCCATTTTCTGATCCACTGGCTGATGGTCCAACGATACAAGGGGCGAACCTAAGAGCGTTAAACGCGAACACCACAGTACAAAAGTGTTTCGATATCATCACATCGGTACGTTCTGCCTACCCAGATTTACCGATCGGACTACTAATGTATGCCAATCTGGTGTTTGCTAACGGTGTAGAATCGTTTTACAAACGTTGTAAAGACGCTGGTGTCGATTCAGTCTTAGTTGCTGACGTACCAACTAATGAGAGCAAAGACTTTGTTGCTGCCGCTGAAAAATTTGGTATCCACCCAATTTTCATTGCTCCGCCAACTGCTCCAGAAGAAACACTCAAAGCCGTAGCTCAATTGGGTTCAGGATATACTTACCTGCTCTCACGTGCTGGTGTTACAGGCGCTGAAACCAAGGCAAACATGCCTGTACATGAACTACTAGATAAACTCGCTTCTTTTGACGCCCCACCTTGTCTACTTGGCTTTGGTATTTCAGAGCCATCACAAGTAAAAGCTGCGTTAGAGTCTGGCGCAGCAGGTGCAATTAGTGGTTCAGCAGTTGTCAAAATTGTCGAGACCTATCAAGATGATCCCGACAAGATGCTTGCTGAGCTAAAAGCGTTCACTCAAGGAATGAAAGCAGCGACTCAGAAATAGATTTCTTCGATAGAATTATGCACTTTTAAAGGGCTTGTTTATTTATGTAAACAAGCCCTTTTTCAGTATATACGTCTGCTTCCATATCTCTCATTTCCGTAACATCGATAACGTGCCGTAAACGTTTGCGCAATACTTTTACCCTATATTTGACTACATATTCCCCAAACATGAAGTATTTTCCTGTTTAGATCCCCATTCATAGTAATTCTGCTTGATCATTAAGTCAGAGATGTGTAAAAAGCACAGTCGAATAATTATCCACATTTTTATTGTTAATAAGTGGTTAATTCCAGGATGTTGTACATTAATTAGCACAGAGGTTATGGAAGTGTTAAATCAAAAGAATTTACTTACAAATATCGGCTTTCAAGTCGTTATTGCGATGATTGTCGGTACTGTTGTTGGTGCCATGATGGGACATGATGCCGCGGTATTTTCACCGCTTGGCGCTATTTTCATCAATTTAATTAAAATGCTTGTTATTCCTTTGGTCGCAGTTGCCCTAATTTCAGGTGCAGCAGGTCTTGGGAACAGCCAATCTGCTGGTAAAGTAGGTGTCACAACCTTACTCTACTTTGCTGTAACATCAGCACTAGCGGTAGCACTAGCATTGGTCATGGGTGCGATCTTCAAACCAGGACTTGGTATTGATGTCTCCGGAGTACAAGGAATGTTCTCATCGGAATACGCATCGAAAGGTGACTTACCTACTTTCTGGGAAACCATCATTGGTATGATCCCAACCAACGTTTTCCAGTCACTGAACGACGCAAACATTCTGCAAATTTTGGTTTTCTGCCTATTCTTCGGTATCGCGATTGCCAAACAAAGTGAAGAAAAGCGTACTCCAATCATCAAAGGCGTGAACACCATCGTTGATGCTATGGTTTGGATGATCAACAAAGTGATGATCATCGCTCCAATTGGTGTGTTTGGTCTTATGGCAGAAGCCGTTGGTACATTTGGTTTCTCCGCCCTTACTGTTGTTTTAAAACTGTTTGTTGTTTATGTTGCTGCAATTCTGATTTTTGGTTTCATCGTATACCCACTGATGATTCAACTGTTCACAAAGACTTCAGCGCGTAAATTCATTTCTGTAATGAAAAAACCTCAAGCTGTCGCACTTTCAACCGCCTCGTCTATGGCAACACTTCCCGTGACGATGGACGCATGTGAAAATGACCTTGGTGTACGTAACTCAACCGCATCGTTCGTACTTCCTTTAGGTGCGACGATTAACATGTCAGGTAACGCAATTTACTATGGCCTAGTAGCTATCTTCTTTGCGCAACTATTTAACATCGACCTAAGTATGGGCGCTTATGTTGCTATCATTATCACAGCGACTCTTGGCGCTGTTGGTCAAGCTGGTGTTCCGGGACCATCGTTCTTAGTGGTTGCAGTACTGCTTGCGGCAGGTATTCCAATTGAAGGTCTACCATTACTATTCGCTCTTGACCGTATCTTCGACATGATTCGTACCGCGCTAAACATCACTGGTGATGCTGCTTGTGCGTTAATCGTTGATTCTTTAATCGAAGAGACTGAAGAAGAAGCCGAGAAACAAACAGTGACTCAAGAATAATATTTCATTGTTGAGTACGAAAAAGGCTGCCAAATGGCAGCCTTTTTGTTTCTAAGTGCTACCTGCTATTTAGCTCGCCTGAGAAATCCGTTAGACTAGCGCCAGTTAAAAGAGTAGGAATAACAAAACTTATGAAGCAACTCATCGATTTCATACCACTAATTATTTTCTTTGCACTGTACAAACTCTACGATATTTATGTTGCCACCGGCGCCCTTATCGTTGCTTCCGCTATCCAAATCGTCGTCACTTACTTCCTCTACAAAAAAGTCGAAAAAGTTCAGCTAATTACTTTCGTTCTCGTCGCTGTATTCGGTGGCATGACTATTTTCTTGCATGATGACAACTTTATAAAATGGAAGGTAACCATTGTTTATCTTGTATTTGCTATCGGTTTAGCAGTTAGTCACATGATGGGTAAATCGGCAATCAAAGGAATGCTGGGTAAAGAGCTAGAACTGCCAGATGCAGTTTGGACCAAAGTAAACTGGGCTTGGGTTCTGTTTTTCGTTGTTTGTGCGATTATCAATGTGTATGTGGCGTTTCGCTTACCCCTAGATGTCTGGGTGAACTTTAAAGTATTTGGTCTATTAGTTGCCACGCTGGTCTACACCCTTCTTACGGGTATCTACATCTATAAACACATTCCGAAAGATACGGATAAATAATTTCTAACACCTTGCAAAACCTTTGATTCACAATCCTTGCTGAATCGATATAATGCATTTTTAGCCAAGAGCTAGTCACTCTTGGCTTTTTCTTGCCTAGTGCTTTTAATGAATGGATAACGTAAATCATGAGCTCAAAGACTGAAACACCAAAAGGACAACTTTTAACTCGCACCCTAGCAATGCCCGCAGACACCAATGCCAATGGTGATATTTTTGGTGGTTGGATTATGTCCCAGATTGACCTCTCAGGTGGTATTTTGGCCAAAGAGATCTCGGGTGGTAGAATCGTGACCGTCTCTGTTTCGAGTATTACGTTTAAAAAGCCAGTACGAGTTGGTGATGTGGTTTGTGTCTATGGCGAATGCGTCAGAATTGGTCGCTCTTCCATGTCTATCGATTTAGAAGTCTGGGTTAAACCGGTGAAAAAAGACGGTATCGGTGATCGATTCATGGTTTGTGATGCGACGTTTAACTACGTAGCCATCGATGCAGAGGGCAAACCTCGCGCGATCGAAAAATAAATTCGTAGGTCGATGAAATTAAAGGCTGAGTTCGCAGTCATATTAAGGTAAATTGTGGCCTAATTCATATGCATGACTAGCCCTATACTGTAAGTTATTCAGTCAGGTTATTTGTATATTTTTATCATCATCTCGTATAAGGATTTCGTCTATGTGGTATGTTATTTTTTCTCAGGACATCGAAAATTCACTAGAAAAACGTATGAGCGTGCGTCCAAAGCATCTGGAACGTCTTCAAACACTTAAGGATGAAGGCCGTCTGCTCACTGCAGGGCCAATGCCAGCGATAGATTCAGAGAATCCAGGGGAAGCCGGTTTTACGGGCTCTACCGTTATTGCTGATTTCAATTCTTTAGAAGAAGCGAAATCATGGGCTGATGCCGACCCGTATGTTGAAGCAGGAGTCTATGCCTCTGTTGTTGTTAAACCTTATAAACAAGTATTCTAATTATGTCTATTCAACGCCTTCTGGTCGTTCTATTTTCAATTTTTCTCTTTGCCTGTAGTTCAACGAGTAATGAAGAAAAGCAACTCGAACTCTTAGCGGCCAACCGCGCGAGTTTAATTCAGTCTGAACTTCCTTATGAAGTTGGCCCTCTTCATATCATGCGTGCAAGTGCGAGCAAAAGCATGATTGAAATCATGATGATTTATAACTCAGATGAGAGCGGTGCCAAGCCCATAAAACAGGTGCTAAATCAAAGCATTAAATTTTACTGCAATGATAAAACCACCCTGGCAAATCTTGATATTGGTATTGCCTATCGAATTAAGATGCGCAATCCACGCGGCCAGCTAATGGTCGATCAGATCATTACCAAGAAGACGTGTGAACCGGTTAAAAATCCGTCCTAATATTAACGGCCTCTGATGAGGCCGTTTTACTTTTTACGCTCTTTTTCAAGCAAGCACTGTTTACGCTCCAAACCCCAACGGTATCCACCCAGTCCCCCATCGCTGCGCAACACACGATGACAGGGCACAAGCACTCCGATACGGTTCTTGCCACAAGCGGTTCCCACCGCTCTGGTAGCATTTGGCTTGCCGATCTTTTCTGCCACATCAGCGTAGGTAACAACGTCCCCTTCTTTAATGCTTAAAAGAAACGCCCATACCGTTTTCTGGAAGACCGTTCCGCGAATATCCAGAGGTATATCGGGTCTTGGGCCGATACCTTTAAGATGGTGTTCTATCGCGTCTATCCATTGCGTCAGTAGCGGCGAATCAGACTGGGCGAGAGAGAGTATTAATTCAGCGTTGGGGAACTCTTGGTCAAGCAGAGCCACTAACTCAGATTCACTATCGCCAAATTGAAGACAACAGACACCAATATCCGTTGCGGCAATTAACATCAGCCCCAATGAACAAGGTTTAATTACATAGTGTATGACTTCCCCTTCCCCACCAACTTTGTAAGACTTGAGTGGCATACCTAGTGAACGAGACTCTTCACCGTAGATTCGGCTCACTGAACCAAATCCAGCCTCGAAAATAGCGTCTGTAACACTGTTGGATTCCTTAAGCGATTTTTTAAGTAAGTCCATACGCACTGCATCCTGATACGCTTTTGGCGATAAACCAAAGTGATTCTTAAAAACACGCTGCAAACGTGATGCTGACAGCCCAACCTGTTGCGCTAATTCTGCTAAGGTAATCTTCTCATCCGCATGCTCTTCAATATATCGCGCCAACCGCACCAGTGCTTCAGCCAGTGACGTATGTTGACCGAATTGTTCTTCACTCATGGCTTATTCCTAACCGTCGTTAACCCACAAATATCATCATAATTACGACATTGACGCTATCCGTTTTTTGCTAAGACGGAACGATTTCAATCGATACGATAAATTCAATAACAAGAATTGTGTAGATTTGCCTAAGTGTCTTATTCAATTTAATATGCATCTCATGGATTAAACTGATTAGCGTTTTTATCATTACTGACCAGATATAATGGACAATGTCGTTATTTAAGCTTTTCCGCAAAAAGATAAGTTAGCTTAATCAGAAACTTAGCGTTTTTATATCCATATTTTGTCTAAGATGTGATGTGGACATTGTCCAGTGAAAAGAGACTGTTATAGCGCAGGAGGTTTCTATGGCTAAACAAGAGTTTGAACCATTGTTCAAATCGGACAGTGATTGGCGTAATAATGCTTGTTTGAACTTTCATTCAGATATGTCACATGGCTATATCAATGGATATAAATTAGCTGCGGATTCGTTGGTGCTACAGGTAAATGATACGGGCAGAGACCAAGATTATTTGGTGTATCCGATAGTGTTTTTATATAGGCAGCATATAGAGTTACTTCTAAAAAATATTGTCAGCAATGGTCGACAACTTTTAGACCAAGAAGGCGGTTATCCAAAACACCATAAAATCGATGAGCTTTGGAAAACGGTCAAAGGGATTTTGCGTCAAGTTTTCGAATCTAACATTGATAAGAAGTTTGCCCGAGTCGAGCACTTTGTTAATGAATTAGCAAAAGCAGATCCTGATTCAATGAGTTTTAGGTATTCAACTGATCGAAGTGGCAAGGGGTCAACTGACGGGATCTTTTATATAAACCTCCGTCATCTTGGGGAAATGATCAATGACATTAGTGAAGAGTTAGATGGCGCTGATTCCGTAATAATGCACGACCTCGATGCTAGAACTAATATGCAATCATGGTGAGTAGCGCTATAACAAGTCGCTCAAGCGGACTGCCAACGCGTGGCATTTTTAGTTTCAGCCAGTTTTGTGGTTAAGGTGCAGTGCTTTGAGTAATCAAGGCGTTGGCAGCCACTTAGCTCAGCGTTAGGCATACAAGTCAGGTCGCAAGTGGATAATTCACGCATCAGGAAAAAATATCTCTGGTTAATGTGCGAAATAGACAAGAGAATAGAAGTATTAAAAGCATTGTGCGATGGTAAAGCAGATGTTGTATACCTGAAAGCAAAAATAGAAACAGAAGCGTTACAACTGAGAAAAATACTTGAATTAATTGCATACGCGTCTCTTATCGCACACAAAGAACAATATAAAGAAGTGCGAGCTGATATAGCAAAAGATTGGCATGCAAATCGAATTATTTCGAAAATAGAGGCTATAAATCCTAATTTCTATCCTATACCCGCACAAGGATATTTCAAAGGTAAGTGGCATGATCTTCGTTCTGGATATCTAACTAAAAAGCAATTTCGTGATGCTTATGACTCTTGTGGAGATATGCTTCATGCTCACAATCCATTTAGTAAAATCAATAAAAGTGCAATCGCTTTTGATAGAAAAGTTCCTGATTATATTGAGAGAATTGAGAAGCTAATAGAAGAACATCGGGTAATTTTGCCTGATGATTTAGGTATGATTCATGTGCAAACAAATTTTGGCTCTGATCAGGAATTAAAAATTTGGTTGTATGCACCAGTGGAGAAAAATGCCTAACAAGGCGTTTCAATTGACAAAATATGCAAGCATTTCAATTCTATTCGAGCAGAAGCTGAAACAAATATCAGATTAATATGATTAACTTTAAACTTTTAAGCATATCTACCGCATTAATCGCACTGACTTTATGTGCTGTGCTGCTACTAGTACCTGAGGTATTATTCTGGCTCTTTGGTGTCGAAGCATACAGTTCTGCACTCTTTATGGGAAGGAGAGCTGCAATGCTATTTCTTGGTTTGTCCGTGCTAAGTTGGTCTGTGAGAAGTTTTGGACACTCAGAATATAGGCAGTCCGTGTGTCTCTGCTTTTCAGTTTCAATGTTTGGTTTAGCAACGCTCGGGACTGTGGAATATTTTCGTGGTTTTGCTGGTGCAGGGATATTGCTAGCGATAGTTACAGAAACAATTTTAGCGGTACTTTATTTAAAAATCTGGATTAACGGTAGGCATTGCGCAAAAGCTTAGGCTATATAACGGCTGACAAAGGAAGTAGTGTTAAGAACCAAACGTATATCCACGCACAAAATTCGGATGTTTTTCTAAGCCATTAGCCGTTATGCTTTCCAAACCCTATTCGCCTGACCGTTCCCGAATGATAGATAACAACACAATAGAACTTGGAATCACCTTTCTCTCACAGCGAGATAACGATATTCAAAGCGCCGTGAAAATCGTTGGGGTTCCGGCTCCTAGAGTCAGTGACAAAGGCTTTGTTACCTTTGTCTCAACCATTATCAGTCAACAACTCTCAACCAAGGTTGCCAATACTATATTTAAGCGATTTGCGACGCTTGCGGGAGAAATAACCCCTGCGAGGATTTCCTCTCTATCTGAACAAGAGATGCGTGACGTCGGATTATCCAGACGAAAAATCGAATACATCCAGGGTTTAGCTCAAGAAGTTATCTCGGGACGTTTTGATATTGACGCATTGGAATCCATGACGAACGAAGACGCTATCGCCGCGATTACCAAACTGCGTGGTTTTGGTCGCTGGAGTGCTGAAATTTATTTGTTGTTTTCGTTGGGGAGACTCGATGTATTCCCCGCGGATGATTTGGGTATTTTACTCGGACTACAAAAACTGAAAGGTTTGGAAACGAAGCCAACACCAGCTAAAGCGCGTAAAATGATCGAGCACTGGTCGCCTTGGCAGAGTGTCGGCGCGCTGTTTCTCTGGCATTATTACCACTCACTCACGACTGAACTCAAAGATAAAAAATAATATCCCTATGAAGACTCGTCTTACATGCATCGCCCTACTCACTCTTTATGTATTATTGGTTCTTAGAACCTACTCTTATCAAGCGTATGTTGGCGGATTCTATGCTTGTTTTAGTCTTGTCACCTTCTTCGTTTTTGCTTGGGATAAATCAGCAGCTCGTAATCGCAGGTGGCGTATTGCAGAGAAAATCTTGTTGTTTCTCTCTCTAGCGGGAGGATGGCCAGGTGCTCTACTCGCACAAGTAAGCCTGAACCATAAAACGAAAAAACAGCCTTTTAAATCACTGCTTTGGCTAACAGTTGCGCTCAATGCTGCCATCTTATTTGCCTGCTCACAGCCTTATCTGCAAGATATTCAGGATCTCTTCTGATGGGAATGATATGTTATCTCTATAGGAAATGAGCTTACGACAAGGAAGTGGCAATGACAGCGCACAAAGTCTTTTGGGATGATCCCTATCTCACAGAGTTAACATCACGTGTAACCGGTGTTGATGGTAACAACATCACATTGTCCGATACAATTTTCTACGCAGAATCAGGCGGTCAAGAAAGCGATGCGGGGACAATTGGCAATATTGAAGTATTGAAAGCACAGAAAGACGGGCTCGATATTATCTACACACTTGCGTCTGCACCTGACTTTTCTGTCGGTGATGACGTAGTCACTCGCATTGATTGGCAACGACGTCACGCATTAATGAAACTGCATTTTGCAGCGGAAGTGATCTTGGAGCTGCTTACCCAACGTTACCCGAATATAGTCAAGATTGGTGCTCATATTTCTCAGGATAAAAGTCGTATTGATTTTGAATGGCCAGAAAGTATCAGTCCCCTATTGCCGAAATTAGAGGAAGAAGCACACAGCCTTATCCATGCGGATTCTCCAATTGAGTGTGACTTTTCCGATGAACAAGCCCAACGGCGTTATTGGAAAGTCGATTCGTTTGCGCAGGTACCTTGCGGTGGTACTCACCTCAAAAGAACATCGGAAGTGGGCAACATTCGACTAAAACGCAAAAATATTGGTAAGGGAAAAGAACGGGTAGAAATCAGTCTGAGTGAATAATGGAATAGTTGAGAAAAAGAGTCTTCCTAACGAAGACTCTCATCTCATGCTTGCACGTCTAATGGATGTCTTTACGCAAGTTTTTCGCTGCTGCCACCATGTTTTTTAGTGATGCACGAGTTTCATTCCACCCACGGGTTTTTAGTCCACAGTCCGGATTCACCCACAGTCTCTGATATGGAATCAGTTCACCCGCCTTAACCAATAAAGATGTAATCCACTCCTCACTCGGAATATTCGGAGAATGGATATCATACACACCCGGACCTATTTCATTCGGGTATTTAAACTCCTTAAATGCATCAAGTAGCGACATATTCGAGCGCGAGGTTTCAATTGTAATGACATCCGCATCCAAATCCGCGACCGACTCAATAATGTCATTAAATTCGCTATAACACATATGGGTATGGATCTGCGTCTCTGGCCATGCTGAAGCAGCGGAAAGTTTAAATGCCCTAACAGCCCAATCTAAATAGTGTTTATGCTCACTGTGTTTTATTGGCAGCCCTTCCCGTAGTGCGGGTTCATCTATCTGGATGATGCCTATGCCAGCCTTTTGTAAATCATCCACTTCATCTTTTATTGCCAGTGCGATTTGTGTCGCAACGGTTTCACGTGGTAAATCCTCTCGAGGGAATGTCCAACCTAAAATAGTTACCGGTCCGGTCAGCATTCCTTTCACTGGCTTAGTCGACAGAGACTGGGCATAGGTAATCCAATCAACCGTCACGGGAGCCGGTCTTGTTACATCTTCCACAACGATCGCAGGCTTAACACAACGTGATCCATAACTCTGTACCCAGCCAAACTGAGTGGTCTGGAAGCCGTCAAAATGTTCTGCAAAATACTCCACCATATCATTTCGTTCCGCTTCACCATGAACGAGCACATCGAGATCCAGAGCTTCTTGCTCTCTGATGGTCGTTTCGATCTCTTGTTTGATACGGGTTTTATAATCCACTTCTTCTATCCGCCCATGCTTAAAGGCACTGCGTATTTGACGAATTTCATTGGTCTGTGGGAAGGAACCTATCGTTGTTGTCGGTAAAATGGGTAATTGTAATGCGTCTTTTTGATACTCAGAACGCTCAGCGTATTCCAGACAACGTTGGCTATTTTTTCTGGTTAAGCCTGCAATTCGGTCAGCCACTTCCTGTTTATTTACGTTTATATTGCTGGCTCGTTGCTGAATGGGCAAGCTGTATTCAATACAGTGATTGTAGGCGTTTGGTTTACCATCAATAGCCTGAGCGAGAGACGAAACTTCATCTAATTTCTGATAAGCGAACGAAAACCATGAGTAAGTCTCTTCGCTCAACGAAGACTCAAGCGTTAGATCCACAGGACTATGCAATAATGAGCAAGACGAACCTAGCCAAAACTCTCGTTCAGGATAATCACGATAAACAGAACTTAGGTGATCGCACCATTTACTGAGATCGGCTTTCCACACGTTTCTACCGTTAATAACGCCCAGAGAAATCACCCACTGCTTGGGAAGTGTTTCCAGACATGGCTGCAGTTGGTTCGGCGCCGCGACTAAATCTAGATGTAGACCGTCAACAGCGAGGTCTTTGATGACATCGATAACGTGCTCAACCCCACTGAAATAAGTTGTTAGCAGCAGCTTAACGTTTCCTGATAATGTCTTATAGGTAGGTTTAAAAAGATCCAACCAACTTGGTTCTAATTCCAACCCAAGAATCGGTTCGTCAATTTGTAGCCATTCAACATTCAGTTCGGAGAGTCGCGCTAAGATGTCTTGGTACGCGTTCACTATTCTCGGAAGTAATTCTTTTCTGTCATAGGTACCATCAGTGGGATTACCCAAAAACAGATAACTAATGGGGCCCAAAAGAACAGGCTTAACACGATGACCAAGCGCCTGAGCTTCTTTTATCTCATCAAATAGCTGGGGCCATGACACCGAAAATTGATCGTCTTGGGAAAATTCAGGAACGATGAAATGATAGTTAGTATTAAACCACTTCGTCATATCGGACGCTGCGATGTTGGAACAATCACACTGTTTTTCTTTGCCGCGAGCAATTGCAAATAGGGTATCGATTGTAATTGACTGACTTCTATGACGCTTAGGAACGTGACCGAGTAACAACGAAGTATTCAACACGTGATCATACCAAGCGAAATCGCCAACCGTCACGTAGCTCAGGCCGCTTTCTTTCTGCTTTTGCCAATTCTTACGGCGTACAGCAGCACCGACCTCCTCAAGTTGTGTTTGACTCAGCTCGCGACGCCAATATTTTTCTAATGCAAATTTGAGCTCTCTTTGTTCACCAATTCGGGGAAAACCTAGGATATGCGTTGTTGTCATGGATTGTACCTCACTAATAAAGATGTCTGGACGTCTATATAGTGAGATTATTCCGTACCTTGGACAATGGATTTATATTCAACCAGTTTTCAAATTAAATTCATGTTACAGGGTAAAACATGAATTATTTTGAATTTATTGCAACAAAGAGGTTTACAATTTTCATAGAACTCCGTAACTTATTGCTATAACGTCAGTCTCAATATAAAAAATATTCATGTTAGAAATAAAACATTTAAAAACATTGATGTCTCTTAGAGATACCGGATCCTTGACCGCGACAGCAACTGCGCTGCATCTTACTCAGTCAGCTCTGTCGCATCAGATTAAAGATCTTGAATCACGTATAGGAAGCCAACTTTTCCTACGTAAAACTCGACCAGTGCGCTTTACTTCTGAAGGCGAAATTCTTCTTAAACTTGCCGATGACATACTCCCGAAAATGGCGAGAGCAGAAAATGACTTAGCCAGCCTTAAAGAAGATGTTAACGGACGTCTGCATATGGCGATTGACTGCCACTCATGCTTTCAGTGGTTAATGCCAGCACTTCGTGAATATCAGATTACCTGGCCAAGCGTAACTCTTGATTTTTCATCAGGCTTTGGTTTTGAACCCATTCCGGCATTACTCTCCGGAGAATTGGATCTGGTGATCACATCGGACATACTCCCTCGTTCTGAAGTACATTATGAGCCCTTGTTCGACTTTGAAATGTGTCTGATCACATCGTCAACTCATGCTTTGGCAGAAAAGGCCTTTATTCAACCTGAAGACTTAGCTGACCAAACCATGCTGTCCTATCCGGTGCAAAAGCAGCGCTTAGATGTTGTGAAACATTTTTTGCAGCCCGCAGGAATCGAGCCCATTAAGTGGAAGCAAGCTGATAATACGTTGATGCTCGTTCAAATGGTCTCGGCAGGACTCGGTGTAGCCGCTCTACCAAACTGGGCAATCAGTGAGTTTTCACGACAAGGACTTATCGTGAGTAAACCACTAGGTAAAGGTTTGTGGCGCAGACTGTTTGCGGCGGTACGCCATAGCGACAAAGATAAACGTTACTTACAGGCATTTTTTGCCACGGCGAGACAGCAAAGCAAAACGCATCTTGAAGGCATAAAAATGGTGTAAAAAAAAGCCAACTTACGTTGGCTTTTTTCATTATAAGACTTTAGCAAGAAATTGTTTCAGCCTTGGATGTTCCGGGTTATCGAAGACTCGAGCTGGCGCATCATCAACCAACAACGCCCCCTCTTCCATAAACAACACTCGGTCAGCAACTTCTTTCGCAAAGCCCATTTCATGGGTTACGATTACCATTGTCATCCCTTCTTTGGCGAGTCCTTTGATAACGTCAAGAACTTCACCCACCATTTCAGGGTCGAGTGCCGATGTCGGCTCATCGAACAACATCAAATCTGGCTGCATTGCCAAAGCTCGTGCTATCGCAACGCGCTGCTGCTGACCGCCAGATAAGTGTGAAGGATAGTTGTTCATCCTATCTGCAAGACCCACTCGCTTCATAAGCGCCTTGGCTTGCTCTTCCACTTCTTTCGCAGGACGTTTCGCCACTTTCAACGGGGCCAACATCACATTCTGCAAAGCTGTTTTGTGCGGAAATAGGTTAAAACTTTGGAACACCATACCCACGTTTTGGCGCAGTTGATTGATATTCGTTGATTTAGCATACATATCGACGCCATCAACGAATATTGTGCCTTCACTAATCTCTTCTAACTGGTTTATTGTCCGTAGAAAGGTCGATTTACCTGAACCGGAAGGTCCGATTATTGCGACTACTTCACCACGTTTAATCGTTGCAGAAACCGATTTTAGGGCGTGACAACCATTTGAGTAGAATTTATCGACTCCAGTTGCGACCACCATTTCGTCACCGTTATATCCTCTAGTCACTGGCTGATAACCTCTTCTCTAGTCGTTGAATTGCCCACGATAACGTGCCTGTTACCACTAAATATAATGCAGCAACAGTAAACCACACCTCAAAAGGTGCAAAGCTTCCACTTACTACTTCCCTTCCCGCTTTGGTTAAGTCAGTGATAGATATGACGGAAACCAGCGAGGAGTCTTTAATCAGGTTAATAAACTGGCCTGCCAATGGAGGAAGCGTTCTCTTAAATGCCTGCGGCAATACAACATATTGCATCGCTTGCGGGTAAGTCATACCTAGTGAGCGAGCCGCTTCCATTTGACCTGAGGCTACAGACTGAATCCCTGCACGGATAATCTCGACAACATAAGCACCCGTAAAGATTGAAAGCGCGACGACACCAGCCGTAAAGCGATCCAGGTCCAAAACCGTCCCAATGAAAAAGTAGACGATAAAAATCTGTACCAATAACGGTGTTCCACGAATAATTTCAACATACGTTAATGCTAAGTTTCTCGCCGTAATATTACTGGATACCCGCATCAAACCAAAAACGAGTCCCAAAATCACAGCAAAAAACAGAGAAATAAAGGAGATTTTAACGGTCACCCATAAGCCTTCGGCTATTGGACCAAACTTCCAATCATTAAGATAAGCGATCGTATCGCCTTCAAAAATTAAATCCCCGTCCCCTACGGCAAGCTTGTCGTATTTTTTTACGACCTGCTGAGAATCCTGATTATCAAATTGAATGGTTAACGTATGATCATTGACATTAGCAACACCATCCGCTTGAGCGCGGATATCCTGCATTTCAGTATTGATTACGTAAGGCCAAAGCCTCTCCCAGTGCCAATTGTAGTCAATTGTCTTACCTGAAAGATAAATGCCTCCAACCAACATCAGCATGATAATGGCATAGAGTCCATGTCCTATCAGGCGACCGGATTTAGATTTCATCACAAAATTACTCTTACTAAATAGAAAAAGTAGAGCAGACTTTCGTCTGCTCAACTGTTTTAAACCAATAGGTTCTTACTGAACTTGTTTAAGCCAGTTGTCTGACTCAAACCACTTATCGTACATACGATCATAGGTACCATCACCTTTAATCTGACGTAAGTAGTTGTTTAGGAAATTAAGGAAGTTAGGATCATCTTGTTTGATTGCCCAAGCAAGTGGTTCAAACGTGAATGGTTTGTCTAAATGAGCTAACTGCTCCTTATGCTGAGATGCATAAATAGCGTTGTATGGAAAATCGTACACGAACGCATCAGCTTTACCATTAGTTACTTGCAGAACTGCATCCACTTCAGTGTCGAATAGGTTCAGTTTTGCTTTTGGTAGGTAGCGCTGAGTTGCTTCTGCACCTGTCGTTCCAAGTTTAGTCGCTACAGTGTACTTAGGATCGTTCAGATCTTTATAGCTTTTCACTGTGCCTTCTAGTTTTGGCGACATAAGAATAGACTGACCGATAACAATATATGGGTCAGCAAAATTCACTTTTAAGTTACGCTCTGCGGTTACAGTCATACCCGCAATAATGATGTCACACTTGCCAGTTTGCAGAGCTGGAATGATACCGTCCCATGCTGTGTTTACTGGAACATATTTCACTCCCATTGAGCGAGCCATATGTTTGCCGAGATCGATATCAAAACCGACATAACGACCATCTTTTGTCTTCATTTCGAAAGGCATATAACCTGCGTCGAAACATACCTTCATTTCACCAGATTTGATGATGTTTTCTAATGTTGACTCGGCTGCAAAACTGTTAGCGCTTAAAAGAGTTGATCCGGCTAATACGACACCGGCTACAGCGGTCTTAATGAACTTTTTCATAACATTCCTTAGTTATATTCAATTTGTTGATATTCAACAATTCTCGTTCCGTTAATGCAATGTTGTGCTATTTTTATTATGGTGACCCAATTTATATAGTGATATTGAGCCAAAATCTATAGATAAGTGATGTTTTAGTGACTGCGTCTCGAATATTCGCCTAAAAAGCAATCATTAACGGTCACATTCTAAGCTAAGACCCTTTGTAACTCATTAATCAAGTCATCACTGTTCTCTAAGCCAATCGACAATCGAAACAGACCTTCCCCGGCGAATTCCAGGTACTCTTCTTTTTGCTGCTGAGAAAAATCATATGACGTCTTGACTAAATCTTCACTATTTAAGTACACAACTAAGCTTCTTTGATGACCGAGAGAGAATGCATGAAGGAACAGTTTTGCTTCGCGCATAAACCGTTTCAGTGTACGACTGGGATGGGTTACCTGAAAAGAAATTACCCCACCGAAGCCGTTCATCTGTCTCTGAGCAAGTTGGTTCTGCGGGTGAGATTCTAACCCCGGATAGTTAACCTTTATAACATTAGGGTGACTTTCAAGCCACTGCGCGATGTTTAGCGATGATTCACATATCCAACGCATCCGCGCAAATAACGTATCAATTCCACGCATAATTAACCAAGCACTTTGTGCTGTCATCGTCGCCCCCAAGTAAACTCCAGCGTGGGCGCGAATTTTACTGACCAGATATTTGCTCCCGCTAACACTGCCCCCTAGAACATCACCATGACCATTGATGAATTTTGTCAAAGAATGGATAACCAAATCAGCACCGTATATAGACGGTTTTGTGACAACCGGAGTTGCAAACGTGGAATCAACGCATAACAGACAATCATGTTCATGACAGATATCAGCAATCGCTTTTAAGTCAGTCAGTCTCAGCAAAGGATTGCAAGGAGTTTCGGCATAGACAAGACGCGTATTAGATTGAATGGTATCGCGAAGTGTTTGACTGTCCGTCAAATTAACAATTGATACCTCGACTCCATAGCGAGGTAATATTTCACGAATAAACTCGCTGACCGCCGCATAACAGACATCACTGACAATCAGATGATCGCCACAATGAAGTAGTGATAGTAATGTACCTGAAATAGCAGCCATTCCAGACGCCGTAACAAATGTCTCTTCTATCGCCTCTAACTCGCTTAAGCGTTTTTCAAGCTGACGCACCGTTGGATTACTCCAACCAGCATAAACGTACGGTGACTCAATGAGATCAGTCATTCCTTTTGCTGAAAAGTTACCTGAGTCCGGGTCATAGATATTATTTACCGACATCGAAATATCAGGAGCAATCGCACCAAAGCCATTAGTTAATTCAAAGTTAGCGCCTAATGCTTTCGTTTCTGGATGTAATAGGATGTCATTCACCGAGTCAGAGTCCAATTAATCAATTTCAGAAACCAGTATCGCTAATCTCGATGCATTTGAACGGCATTTTAGCCCACAAAAAAGAAGATTTTCTGCATTGAAGACTGCATAATGCCCATAAAACACCACTTCAGTGCAGAGAAATATTGTGCTTGATGAGTTCGATAAAAAGATCCTAAAAATCATTCAGAAGAATTGCCGCGTTCCAACCGAGTTGATTGCAGAGAAAGTTGGGCTTTCCGCTTCCGCAATACAAAGGCGCATAAAAAAGCTTAAAGCAGATAACATTATAAAAAGTGAAGTGGCAATACTGAGCAATAGCACCCTACCGCAATTGATTACCTTTATTGCGGGAATCGAAATAGACAGAGACAATTACGTCGCGTTACGCCAGTTAAATCAGTGGGCTGAAGAACGAATTGAAGTACAGCAGAGCTTTTATGTCACGGGTGACAATGATTTGGTTATGATCATTAATGCCACCAGTACAAAGCACTATGACCAACTAATTGAGCTTATGATGTCGAACCATCCTAATATTAAGAGAGTTAATACTCAGGTTGTACTCGATGCTCCCAAACAATCACTCGAGCTTCCCTTATAAAAAAACAGCTACACAAACTGTGTAGCTGCTCTGATACGAATTCAATTAGGAAGCCTTAAATTGATTTGTTAGTGGGTCATACGTATACCCAACACTTGAGAGTTTCTCTCTTACATTTTGCACATCAATTTCATAAGTAGAGACTAAATCTTCCAGACTCCCACATTCCAGCCTCAATTTTTCGTTAATGATGCCAAGTAAAATATGACTGTCTAAACGACTGACGTTACTCAAATCCATAATCGGGCTCCTTCTGATGACCACGATTTTAGCTTAGTCACTTTTACTCATATTGCATGTTCAAAAATGAGAAATGTTAACTTGCTCAGATAACATGGAAATAGACCTGATGAAAACTCACGATAGAGACGAGCATCAGAATACTGGCAACTGAAATCTGCACTTTACTAATAGAGCGGGTCACTATGAGATGCCATGCCCAGATGACAACAGCTGTTACTAGGAGCGCGAAGTTAATAAGAATCACATGAAGCAGTTCATTCAGTGTCACCGGATCCAAGGATGATGCAAACGGAACCAATACTAAAGCTATCGCCATCGCAGCAAAAATTCCGCTAACCGGTAAGATTTTATGGAACGCCTGTAAACGAGTTCTGGCCATCGTTAACATCCAATGAGCTCCAATCAAACCAAGAATAAATGCTTCAATTAAAACTAATACGCCCGCAACCCAAGTCGGTGCCATAAACATCTGATAGATAACAACCAACACCGAGAATACATTGGCTATATACAGTGCATAAAGCGGTCCCTCTTCGCGAGTTTTACCCGTTTGGACTTTCGTCATAAAGAAACCGATAAAAACGACGTTAAGGAGCACAAAAGGCAATTTGAATGACGCAAGAACCCACAGTATAAGAATAAGGGGGAGTATTTTATGAATACGACCACGCTGCCCCGGACAAATCTGTCCCTTTTTAAGCACAGTAGATAACAACAGCAACGCGCCAGTCGCCAAAGGAGGTATTACAGCAAGTATTGAATCAAACATAGACATTGAATCACATTAAGTTTTTCTTAATTTTATCAAAAGTCTCCCCCTATGGTCTCTATTATTTTTCACATACCTTATCCACTCACTAGAGAGGCTCCACCATAATGGCATTGATAAATGCATAGCGACTTGACGACTCTTCATCACACATAAAGTAGACATCGAACTTACCCTCACTATTGGCATAAGCAGTGAGTGTCTTCATATGAGGTGTAGGATTATCAACTGAGGCATCAATTCTTACGTGTGATTTCCCATGATCAACAGAATACCGACCAATTTTATCCGCTCCTGGAGAATTTCGGTAAGCAGATATAGTCACCAAAATCTGCTGTTGTGGCTTAAAACCACTGAATGAAGAGTGTTTTACGTATTCTTTGGACTGGGTGTAGGTATATTGACGCTTACAAGCATCATGGGTCACCGATACCGTAATATCACCACTTTCAAGAGCGCCTTTATTACTCCCGTAGCGAATTTGATTCGATTCGAAGAACGTTTGCATGTTAATAGAACTTGGCTCGTATCCCTCTAATGGTGAGAGATTTATTGAATCCCTATCTCCGGTCGAATACACCTGATGCGCGCCTAAGATAAACTCAGAATCCCCGGTTGAATGAGGTTGTACACAAAAATGAACTAATGCTTTGACGGGTAATACTGGAGCAAGCTGTGTCGGATTATCAATTCGGGCTTCGCGAAGAGGTGACTCATTGCGAATACGTCGAACGATATTGTTTATATACCAGCGGCGAATCACGGTGTAGTTGGGACTATGTGTTCCATCTGAATTTAGAATATGAAAATTACGATTGCGATAGAAATCGTACCAATCCATATAAGGCTTATCGTCTAGCCAATTACACGGCGACATCTCTTTGGCAAGTGGATAAATGATATGTTCATTGAAGGGTTTGGAACCGATATCTTCATTCATAATGGCATCACCATTATCATAAGCACGAAAAGAGGTGTTTACCAATAACGGAATATTCCCATTTGACCATATAGAATGAATAAGCGTCTTCATCGCTGTGTATAACGCTTCTTTAGTCTTCTCACGCATTTTCGACCATGGTCGAAAATCGGAAACATCATTACCTAGCGTGTGTATAACCACTAATGCTCTCACTCCAGCATATTTGGATTTATGCTTTTCCCACGCAGCCAAAGTCGCTTCAACACCTCGCCCACCTTCAGCCTCATCAATTACCTTAACGGATAGCCCCTGTCGTTTGAATTCTTGAGCAATACAGTCCTCCATTCGATTCACTATGCCATCGGTTATCGATGCCCCAAGGCAGATAATGTGCGATATATCGGAGATCGGGCATAACCGACTACCAAAATCAGTTGTGGTTTGCTGTGTTGCCATCGCAATCTTGTCTCCACTTTAAAAATAAGTCACCAAATTAAGGCCTTTGCTTACGTTTGTAATTAGATTTTTGGGAGTTTTTTGAAAAATACTTGTAAAAAAAGACGATAATTATCAAAGAAGACAACACGACAGAACGACTTTAACATTCCCTCAAATTTATCATGGATATGTTGAGCTAGATACTCAAATCACTTGTCGCTATAATGCCCGCCTCGCAACGAAGAGGTTAAAATATGAACAACGATACCACTCCAATTTTCCAATACAAAAAATACTGGGCGGAGTGTTTTGGTCCGGCACCTTTTCTGCCGACCAGTAGAAAAGAAATGGAGCAACTTGGTTGGGATAGCTGTGACGTCATCATCGTAACCGGTGACGCCTATGTTGATCATCCTAGCTTTGGTATGGCGATTATTGGTCGCTTGCTGGAAGCTCAAGGTTTCCGTGTTGGTATCATTGCTCAGCCTCGTTGGGATAATAAAGACGATTTTATGGCTTTAGGTAAGCCTAATCTTTTCTTTGGTATCACTGCGGGTAACATGGACTCAATGATTAACCGCTACACTGCGGACAAAAAATTGCGCCATGATGATGCGTATACACCTAACAATGAAGGTGGTAAACGCCCAGACCGCGCCACTCTCGTTTACTCTCAGCGTTGTAAAGAAGCTTATAAAGATGTTCCTATCGTACTTGGTGGTATCGAAGCGAGTTTAAGACGCGTTGCCCACTACGATTATTGGTCTGATAAAATCCGTCGCTCCATTTTATTTGATGCTAAAGCCGATATCCTTCTTTTTGGTAACGCTGAACGTGCACTGGTTGAAGTCGCACACCAGATTGCTAATGGTGCTTCTATGGCCGATCTTGCGTTTGTCAGAGGCACGGCCGTCAATTTATCGACAGTGCCAGAAAACTATCGGATTATTGACTCCTCTCGTATTGAAAAGCCGGGAAAACCATTCGTACCAAGCAATCCTTACGAAGTTGAAACTCAATGTGAAACGTCTCAAAAAGAGGAAGCAGTAGCTCAACCAATTACGATTCGCCCATCAAAGCACGATGCAGAAACAACCGCCGTTCGTATTCCATCTTTCGAAAAGCTTCGTAACGATAGAGTATTATACGCTCACGCAAGTCGAATTCTTCATTTGGAAACCAATCCATATTCAGGACGTGCACTGGTGCAATCGCATGGTGACCGAGAGTTATGGGTAAACAGAGCCCCTATCCCACTCACAACTGAAGAGATGGATTATGTTTTTGACTTACCTTACGCGAGGGTTCCGCACCCAATGTATGGCAAAGCAAAGATTCCTGCTTATGACATGATAAAAACGTCGGTTAATATCATGCGTGGTTGTTTTGGTGGATGCTCATTCTGTTCGATTACTGAGCATGAAGGTCGTATTATTCAAAACCGTTCAAAAGAATCGATCATCGGTGAAATAAAACAGATTCGCGACAAAGTACCCGGATTTACCGGTACCATTTCAGACTTGGGTGGGCCCACAGCTAACATGTATCGTCTCGGCTGTTCCGATCCAAGAGCAGAAGCCAACTGTCGTCGTCCTTCATGCGTGTTCCCTGGCATTTGCCACAAGCTCAATACCGATCACAAACACACCATCGATCTTTATCGTGAAGCGCGTAAGGTTGAAGGCGTGAAGAAAATTCTCATTGCATCAGGTGTTCGTTATGATCTGGCAATTGAATCTCCTGAATATGTTAAAGAGTTGGTGACTCATCACGTGGGCGGATATTTGAAGATTGCGCCTGAGCATACGGAAAAGGGTCCACTAGACCTGATGATGAAGCCAGGAATGGGAACGTATGATCGCTTTAAAGAAATGTTCGAAAAATACAGTGCTGAAGCAGGTAAAAAACAGTATCTGATTCCTTATTTCATTTCTGCTCACCCAGGAACAGAAGATGAAGACATGCTCAATTTGGCTCTGTGGCTTAAAAGTAATAATTTTGAGTGTGATCAGGTACAAAACTTCTATCCCTCACCGATGTGTAATGCGACTGCAATGTATCACTCAGAGACAAACCCTCTGAAACGAGTGAAATACAAGAAGAGAGAAGAAGTACCGGTAGCAAAAGGTGAAAAACAGCGCCGCTTACATAAAGCCTTACTACGCTATCATGACCCTGCTAACTGGCCTATGATCCGTACTGCTTTAAAAGAGATGGGTAAAGCGTATTTAATTGGCGATAAACCAAGCTGTTTGGTGCCTGCCGAAGATTCAGAAAAACAAACACCATCACAGCGCAGAAAGTCAGGCCGTCATGGCTCAAACCGTTTTGCGACAAAACATACTAAGTCGCAGCCAGGTTTTAAACCTCTTAACGGTGGCAATAGCAACAAGAGCCAAAACAACAATAACGGTGGTTCAGGTAACAAACAAACTAACAATCGCAGTGGTTCAAACAGTAAACCTCGCCAGAAACAAACTGCAAGGCAGAGATAGAGAAACAAAAACAGCGCCATTAGGCGCTGTTTTGTTATCTGTTAGACTGAAAAAATTACGCGTACTGCTCTTCAAACTCTTTCATAAATGCACATAACGCTTCAACCCCTTCAAGAGTCATTGCGTTATAAATCGAAGCACGCATACCGCCTACTGCACGGTGACCTTTAAGAGCAACAAGACCTTTCTCTTTAGCTAATTCAAGGAATTTTGCATCAAGTTCAGGTTTAGCTAGCTGGAACGGGATATTCATACGAGAACGGTTATTCGGATGAATCGTGTTGCGATAAAAATCTGACTCATCAATGCAGCTATACAATGTTTCTGCTTTCTTCGCGTTGATTTCTTCCATTGCTTTCACACCGCCAATTTCTTTTAGCCACTTGAAAACAAGACCAGAAAGATACCAAGCAAACGTTGGTGGCGTATTGAACATAGAATCTTTTTCAGCCAATACTTTATAGTTCAGTATCGTTGGTAACTCATTACGTGCAAAATCAAGAAGATCGTCACGTACGATAGCAATACAGATACCGGCAGGACCGATATTCTTCTGTGCACCCGCGTAGATCACACCATATTTGCTCACGTCAATTTGACGAGACAAAATATTAGATGACATGTCAGCTACGATTGGTTTGTCTGTCTGCGGTAAATCAAATATCTCGATACCATCGATAGTTTCATTTGGGCAAAAGTGAACGAATGCAGCTTCAGAATCAAACTTCCATTCGCTAGCTGGAAGGATCGCAGTCTTGCCATCAATAGTTGTTTTTACATCACAAACGTCAATTTCACAGTATTTTCCTGCTTCATCAATCGCACTTTCCGCCCAATAACCACCATCGACATACGTTGCTTTTTTCGAGTCACCCAGAAGATTCAATGGAACAGCTGCGAATTGAGCGCGAGCACCGCCTTGGCAAAATAGAACTTTGTAGTTATCTGGAATAGATAAGAGGTCACGCAAATCCTGCTCTGCTTCTTCTGCCACTTTCATAAATTCTTTACTACGGTGACTGATTTCCATAACTGACGTGCCTAGTCCATTCCAGTTAATGAATTCTGCCTGTGCCTTTTCCATAACAGCTTTAGGAAGTGCTGCCGGACCAGCACTGAAATTAAATACGGTGTCAGTTGTTGACTCCATGGGTAACTCGCTCCTGCTTTACAAATGAAAGGTGATTAATATCACTAATTATCCGATAAAAAAAGTGAAGGAAAAAAATATCTTATTCTTTTCCGTTCACATCCCTTATTTATTGAACCAATAAGGGGAAAAGAAGACTGATTATAGGCGTCTTCTGTCCATTAGGAAATAGGACATTACCGTCTTTTATATCGGCTTTTATTTGATAGGAGTTACCCGTGTCTGTCGCCATTTCCATAACCACTAGTTCATCAAGGGCAGACTGTAAATTAGGAAAATCTTTTGCCAGTGCTTTATCAACGGATGATGCTGCATTCCCTTCTAGTGATGTAATGACCTTAGCGAGATCAGCAGGCTCTTGGCTATCATTTGCCGGAACCGACAATTTCACTTCATTGGACATTTTTCCATCCTTATAGCTCAAGCCAAGCTTATTCACATTGACGTATAAACCTTTTGCAACCAAATCGTTTATGGTTGCGACCATTTTCTGCTTGAGTAACACGGAATCATCGTGTGTTTTCGCTGACGCTTGTTCAGATAAAGCAGCCAACTGATCAAGTAAGGTTGCGTCTAGGCCCCCTATCTCAACATCAATTTCGCCATTTATTATTTCGCCTGACTGCGTGGTGATATCGCCCACTTTTAACTCGTGGTGACTATTATAGTGAGTCATTTCAGAATCAATGTTGGAGGACATAGAGAACGATATATCGTGTGACTGTATCACGTTCGGTTGTGCAGAAGTCGAATAGATCAAGCTATCAAGGCCCAGCGTACCTTTGCCTATCCAAAAATGATTTAACTGTTTACCATCGCCGACAAGCGTGAGATTGTTGAAATTGATGTTTTCACCATTCTTGGAGATCAATTGCAAACTTGGCACATCCACATCGTAATTAACCTCTCCCAGGACAGTGATTGTTGTTTTGACCGTTGATGGGGAAATCGTCACATCCCATGGAGACTGCGTACCTTTGTAAACAATGCTATCGAGTGTGGAAACCAGCTCCGTATTGCCATTCAACTGAGTATCACTAACAATTTTTAGAGGTAACGCCGTTTTATTCTCGGGCTCCGTTACGCCTGAAATAGACCATAGTCCATGAGACAAATGAGAGTTGAAAATATAGTCAGTCGGTAACTTTTCAGTTTCAAGAGAACTTTTAATTGTAGGGTTCGTGATGGTCACTTTAAACTGAGCATCTGAAGAGAAATAACCCCTATCATATTTGAGTAATGTAATATCTATTGAGCTGTTGTGAACATGTGACAAATTATCTTCTGCGACACGTTGACCAATCTGACCAATAACCAATGGCCAACAGGCAATCAAACATACTGCACCCGCAGCAGCAAACCCTTTTTTTAATTTGTTCATAATACCCACTGTAATAAATTAGTGTTTAGTCACGAGCTTAGCTAAAAGTGATGACTATTATAAAACCCAGCTCCCAAACCATTTTGTTAAAAAAGCGTAAACTATTATTAAAGCTCTTGCTAAGTTAACGAGGCGGCTGATGAATCAATTTGCGATAGTATGTCTGGATAATAACCCCATTTGTATCGAACAATTTCAAGACGACCTCGTATTTTTTTCTGACTGCTTTGATCTTTACTGTGTTGAGTCCATTGAAGATGCACAACAAACCGTTGAGTTTATTTTTGAGCAAAACCAATCAATTGCCCTATTTGTCGCCAGCCATCACTCGGCTCTAGCGGGTGCAGACTATTTAACCACGCTCGATAAATCCAGCCAGACTCAAAAGAGTCGAAAAGTGTTAATTCTAAGTGATGAAAAAGATCTTCCTGCCATGCTAAATACAGTGAACGAGGGTCGCTTGGATCACTGTTTGACTAAGCCATTGGCAAGTAAGGTGTTATATACTATAGCAAAAAGGGAGCTTACCAAATTCGTTATCGAAAATGATAGCGACAACTTGTTGCATTACAGTCAAAGCCTCGAAAACGAGACATTGCTCACTGCACATATTAACCAATCGATGCACCAATATCGACAAGGGTTCATGCGTAACTACCATGACCTCTCCGATCAGCAGCTAGCTGAAAATGTTATTGTCGCGTTACATGATTTTTTCGATATAGAAGATGAAACACGAGCATGCCGAACTTACTCAAAAAACCATATTCTGACAAAAGAAGGAACTGAAAATGAATTTTTGTGGTTCATTACTAGTGGTGAGGTGGCCCTATACAAGTTGGATGATAATGGACACCGTCGCGAGGTGATCAGACATACTAAAGGTGGAATGGTCGGTGGCATGTCCTTTGTAACAGGTGAAGCTTCCTTCTCTACTGCCATTACACTGAGTAAGACAGAAGTTATAAAGCTGGATAGAGATGTTTTTTCGAAAGTAATGCATTCGAATAGCGAACTACTGCCACTATTTACTAACCTGCTGCTAAGGCATTTTAATCGCCGCCTACAACGCAGCATCAATACTAAGATGCAGCTTCAGGAAACATTAGATTCTTTAAAAAACGCCCAAAACCAGTTAATCGAAAGAGAAAAGATGGCGGTGCTGGGGCAACTCGTTGCTGGTGTTGCTCATGAACTCAATAACCCTGTTGCAGCAATAGCTCATCAAGCGGAAAAATTAACTGCGACATTAAATACGATTTTAGACAAACATCAGGACACCACCGAAAAGCTGCTTCATCCAACGTATAGAAATATGTTTGAACAAGGAAAGACTACGACACCACTATCAACTAGTGAGCAACGAGAACGAGTAAAATGCATCGATCAGAGACTGAATAACCGGTTGTTAAGTAAAAAGCTTGTTCGTTTAAATTTAGACTCAAGCCAAGAGGTCATCGATAGCGCGCTTCACTTTCCACAACAAACCCAATTCGAAGTCAATGAGCTGGAAAACTACGTTCAACTCGGTGAATCGCTACGTTCAATTCGTGTCTGCTCTGAACGCATCACACAAATGGTCAAAAGCCTTAAATCGTATGCAAGAAAAGACACAGAAGTACGTCAATTAGTCGACGTTCATGAAGGAATTGAAGATACAATCGTTATCTTCGAGAACAAGTTACAACACCATAAATTGATTCGTAAATACAGTGCAATACCTCACTTGTACACGATGGGAAACGCACTGCAGCAAGTATGGACAAACTTTATTTCTAATGCGCTTGATGCATTGGGTACAACCTCTGGAGAAATCACTATATCCACGGCTGAATTTCAACGAAATAACGTCCACTATGCGCAGATTTCCGTCAGCGACAATGGTATCGGTATTGAGGATGAAAGACTGCCTCATATTTTCGAACTAAACTTCACAACAAAGAAAGAAGGTCATTTTGGACTCGGCATAGGGCTTTCTATCTGTCAACAGATCATACACCAGCATAAAGGATGGATTGATGTAGAGTCCCAATCAGGTAAAGGAACAACCATCTCAGCGTATCTTCCACTACCGCAATAAAAGCAGGAGAGCAAGAATGAACCATCAAGAGTTTCTTATCCTATGTGTTGATGACGAACGAGAAGTTTTGGATAGTGTTGTCCAAGACCTTGAGGAATTTGAAGAGCACTTTGTGTTAGAAGCTGCAGAGTCTGTATCCGAAGCTCAGGAAGTGATTGCTGACTATGCTGCTCGCGACATTCCCTTAGCACTCATTCTATGTGATCACATTATGCCGGAGCAAACGGGTATTAGCTTTCTAATCGAACTTAATGATGAAAAGGCAACCTATCCAACCCGAAAACTGCTCTTAACAGGTCAGGCAGGACTTGATGATACAGTCGAAGCAATTAATCACGCATGCCTGGATTTTTACGTTAGTAAGCCATGGAATGGCGATGAACTACGCAGCACTATACGCCATCAGCTTTCTTTATATGTTGTCAGTCAGGTTAAAGATCTCAAGCCTTGGGTTACCATCTTAGAGCCAGAACTGCTGTTAAAAAAAATGGCCGATAGTCGTATCGACTACGGGGAATAGCTAAAAGTGGCATCATATTTGCTAAATTTCTGTTAGAAAGTCGGAACTATGACGCTCTAGCGTAGATTTTTTCACTATAAGTGTTTAAAAATAATTGAGATAGGTTAATCAAACGTTAAGTGTCAATTTCTAGGGATTCAATAACAACAGGTTTTAGCCATGCGTAAAGTCATAAGTGCAACATTATTATTAGCAGTATCAGGTTTAACACAAGCAGCGGTCGATCCCAACAGCTCGTCAGTTATGAGTAACTTTAGCTACGATTACGTTGAAGCTCGTGTCGGCGCAAGTCCTAATACTTACGGTGCGGGTATGAGTATGTCAATCCATCCCAACGCACATGTTATTGGCCGTATCGATTCAGAACTTGAAGGTGATATGGATGCATCTGGGGGTGTCGGATTTCATGCACCGATAAATAACTGGGCCGATTTCACAGGTGAAGCGCTACTTAAATATATCGATCCTGAACATGGTAGCAGCGACACTGGAATGGAGCTAAACCTCGGAGTACGCCAGTGGTTGGGGCCACAATTAGAAGTCGGTGGTAAAGTAGGTTATTTGACGATCGACGACAACGATGATTGGCTTGGTGCTGCTTTTGTCCGTTTTCATTCTACCGAACTATTCTCTGTCGGAGCAGAAGCACGCTTTAACGATGTCTATGACGACCAGTTAATGTTTAGCGCGCGCTTTAAATTCTAACTTTATTCATATAATGAGCACCGATTTGCGGTGCTCATTTAATTCATCGCCACTCAATGCTCAGCCCGTTCCAATTCATCTACATTTTTTAGTAGTTGTTCTATTTTTGGTTGCTGGATTAACTGCCAATGACAGCCATGAATCGCACCATATATTTTTAGTAAACACTTAACATCGGTTGCCTGACCATAATATTTGGCCTTAACCTTTGTAAAGGCTCGCTCCGCGCCAAGTGAGTAGAGTTCTTTTACAGAATATATGCCAGATTTTTTTAACATACGTTCTAACGAGATATTCATGTTCGCTAACTCTCTCAATCGCCTGCTCTCTGCACTATGACTGTAGTCATAGTGACGAGTAGCCAGATGCCGTGAAGAATAGACCATTGCTTCAACGTAAGAATGATGATTGATCGCGAGCTGAGTAATATCGAAATAATTTACAGTCGATGTTGAGTTTTTCTTTTTTAAAACAAACCGTTTGCAATTGAACTCACTAAACCATTCATCAAGCCAACCTCCTCCTTTGAGAAATAATTTGTCTTCACCAATGATGGCAAACATTGCACCACGCCAAAATACGCCGGTACTACCAAATACCGATTTTGTTGTCATCTCATCAGTTAACACAAAAGAATGTAGATACTCACCGTTCACGTTTGATTGGATTTTCATTGGACTAATACACCTTTATTTAATTTATAATAATCTTTCATAACCATTTAATAATTTTGGTGAATATTAGAACATTCAAATGCAAATTAGGTGTAAGCCATATGAGACTGGCGACTTTGTCATCAACTCAGGAATGATATTTTCGTATTTATGCGAAAAATCTCTCATATTTCATTTAGCACGCCAAAAAATTGTCATTTAATTGAGACAAAATATTGCAGCATAGGATAAAGCCATGAATAATATTAGTACATGCGAATCAAAGACATCTACTATGGATCACGTTTCTTTTTTTTGGACACCTATGCACCAACAAGATATGTTTGGTTCTGTCGAAAATGACTTTTGTCATATGGTCGACAGCTCTCTAGAGAATGGCAAAATAGTGCTGCCCCCTATTCCTAACGTCGTTTTGGAAATTCAGCGCCTATGCACCGAAGACAACACGACTATTGTTGATGTTTCCGAATGCTTGCTCAATGACCCTAGCCTAACAGCCGTCGTATTAAGAGTAGCTAACTCAGTCATTTTCAATCGACGCAACATTGTTTTTTCTGACGTAAACTCAGCGGTATCTAGGCTGGGGATTTTACGTGTTAGAGATATTGTTACTGCTCAATCAATCGAGCAATTAAAGTATTCCATCAATCTGGAAAACAGTTGCAAACAAATTCTCAGACAAAGTGCCATAAATTCAAGAGAACTTGGGGCAACGATGGTACTCATCGCTAAGCGTTTCAAGGAAATTAATAGCAATAAATACGATTACCTTGAACCGGACAAAGCACTTTTGGTAGGACTGTTAGCAGATATCGGTTTATTTTGTTTGCTTAGTGAATACCAAATGTTCCTTGACCGCGGAAACTATATCGAAAAGAACATGGCGTTGCGTATTTTCGAAACAAAGTGTTCTGATATTAGCTTACATGTGCTCAAATGCTGGGGTTTTGATACTGACTTTCAAGAAGTGGCTAGTAATCAGTCAATCACCCAACAAGGCCATAGTATTTCATATCTTGAGATAGCCCAACTCGCCTATTATCTTTTATTGGCAAGAAAACAAGACGAAGATATAGACGAGCCAGAGCTTGAGTTAAGTGTCGATGGTGCTCAAGTGCTCTACGATTTGAGTAGCAAAGCAACACACGAATTTGACGCACTGGTCTCAGACGTTGTGAATTCATCTGGCTTTTGATGTACTGTGTAAACTAACCTAAGCCACTCTTAAAATAGAGCGGCTTCAGGGAATTTGTCATGAGCAGGATAAAGACCCAAATCCAATAACGTTTGGATCTTAGTCATTTGTCCAGTGGCAATAAAAAGTTACGTTTTTATTTACAGCCAACTTCATGTAAGGTTCATCTATCTCATAACATTCATAAAATCTCAATTGCGAGAGTATATTAATAGCCCATATGAATGTTTAGAATTTCATCTATCTATGTAAGATAATTTCTCTAATTTGTAATGTTGATTTCAGAATCTATCGATATTGTCCAAATTTGACTAAATTTTCGAAAGTAGCCCAACATTTTTGAAATTTAGTTTGAGGCTTGTCATATTCTTATCATTTGGTATTTTGAAGTACTACAGAAATGCGATGACTTAGGTTTATACTGCTGGTAAGCGTAGGCTTAGATCATTTTAAGGGGCATTCCCTTTTTTCAGTTAATTTTAACTTGGCCATCGAACAACCTCGTGTGAACACTATGAATACATTAGAAAAGATTCAAAATAACTTAGAAAATTTTAGCAAGTCGGAACGTAAGGTTGCTGAAGTAATTATGGCTTCACCGCAAACAGCAATTCATTCAAGTATTGCGACGCTTGCAAAGATGGCCGATGTCAGTGAGCCCACAGTAAACCGTTTCTGTCGCCGTCTCGATACAAAAGGCTTCCCAGATTTTAAACTGCATTTGGCTCAAAGCTTAGCCAATGGAACACCTTATGTGAACCGTAATGTCGAAGAAGATGATGGTCCTGACGCTTACACACATAAGATATTTGAATCGACTATGGCGTGCCTGGATGTTGCCAAAAATAGTCTCGACCCAATTCAGATTAATCGTGCAGTTGACCTTTTGACTCAAGCAAAGCGTATTTCGTTTTTTGGTTTGGGCGCCTCTTCCGCTGTTGCACGTGACGCTCAAAACAAATTTATCCGCTTTAATATTCCAATTTCGTGTTTTGAAGACATAGTGATGCAGCGTATGAGTTGTATCAACTGTACAGACAATGACGTGATTGTTCTCATTTCTCACACAGGTAGAACAAAAAGCCAGGTCGAAATAGCTAACTTAGCTCGTCAGAATGGCGCTACTGTTATTGCGATTACAGCGAAGGATTCTCCACTAGATCAATGCAGTTCATTATCTATCTGTTTGGACGTTCCAGAAGATACTGATGTATACATGCCAATGGCAAGCCGAGTTGTACAGATGACGGTCATTGACGTGTTAGCGACTGGATTTACGTTACGCCGAGGTAGTGGTTTCCGTGATAATTTAAAACGCGTTAAAGATGCGTTGAAAGATTCGCGTTACGATAAACTTCCCCAGCTTTAAGAAATCGAAAAGGAGGCTCAAGCCTCCTTTTTTTATTTTATGCTCAGCTTATTCTGTACTCGCTCCATGCACCAGTGTCGGGTCGGATATGTACTCTACTTCGTTGTATTGCTCCGTAACCTCGTCATGACAGTTACCATCACAAGAGCAAACCTGATCCAATATCAACATCAGTCTTTCTTTGGTTAAAGGAATAGGATTTCCCTTTATAGAAAAGGAGACTAATGCGTCATCTGCTACATCCTCAAACGAGGTCTTACAGACACCAAAGTCTCCCAGATCGGGTATGGGTAATTGATTAAGCATCATGTTAACCCAGAGAACGGAATCTTCAACGTGAGTATGCTTTCTACCAGTGAGAATTTGAGCCAGCTTCATATATCGCTTTAGAATGTCTTTGCGCCCCTGCTCACGAGCAGCATTGATGTTCTCTTGCATGACGTGTGGAGCGAGTCGCGCAGTAATAACCGCATGCGGCGCGTCCAATTTTCCACCCAGAGCTGACGCCAGTCCGTGTGCAGCACCTAATTTAGCATTACTTAAAGCCATGCCGCCGAGCATTGCAGCGAAAGAGATATCGCTTCTCGCAGCATGATCATCGTGCAAACAAGCAGCAACTATCGACGTCCTGATCCTTTTCAACCCCTCTTCACATATCATGTCCGTAATAGGATTAGGCTCACCGCACACATACGCTTCCATAAGATGAACAAAAGCATCCATTGCGCCACGAGACGATTTGTAGGGATCCATTCCATAGGTTAACGAGGGATCGATTAGCGCCACGTCAGGTAGCATTTCTGGCCCACGGAGACTGACTTTGATTTTGTCTTGCCCGGATTTTAACACCGCATTCTTAGTGACTTCAGAACCAGTCGCGGCGGTAGTGGGGATAGCAATAAATGGCAGAGGTTTCGCTTTTAAAGGAACTCTCCTCCCGACAGCCTCAACATAATCATAAAGATTACCCTTATTGGGAATCAGCGCGGCTAAAGCTTTACCAGTGTCGATAACACTGCCCCCGCCAATTGCCACTACAACATCAGGCTTAAAGAGTCTCGCTCTCTGTGCAATTTCCTCCACGACTTTGATGTATGGCTCACCCGATATTCCGACATGCTGGTAATGCATCTTTTGCGCTTTAAGATACTCAACAACGATATTAAAGCGAGAAGGGTCTTTTCCTGAAACGAGTAGCACACTGTAGCCATATTGATTTATTATTGACAGTGATTGTTCAAGAACACCTTCACCGAAGCAAATTTTCGTTGAGGTCATAAACTGGAACATGACTTTACACTCCTACCTCTGATACTTTTTTTTAAATCTTGAACCCTATTACGAAATATTTATTTGATTCATTACAATTTGCTTCAAACTTAGCGCAATATAATTGCTAGATATTGCGCATGCTCACAGGATAGAAAGAAACCACTTTTCTATTTCATCAAGAATGATGTATCAGAATTGATGGGAATCTAATCAATAGATTTTATCTATTAAAGCAAGAGGTGCTTGCTGCTTTATTTTCTCAACTAATTCGTGCAATATGTATTTATAGAAAATAAGGAGAAAGATATGTTTGTAGTGATATTTGGTCGTCCCGGCTGTCCATTCTGCGTTCGTGCAAAAGAGCATGCCGAAACTCTTAAAGAAAAACGTGATGATTTTAACTATCGTTACGTTGATATCCAGGCAGAAGGCATCAGCAAAGCAGATTTAGAGAAAACGGTTGGTAAACCTGTAGAAACAGTTCCACAAATTTTCTTAGACCAAGAGCACATCGGTGGATGTACTGAATTTGAAGCTTACGCGAAAGAAAACTTAGGCCTATTTGATTAATATTAAATCAAATTAAGCTTCTAAAAACCCGCACACTGCGGGTTTTTTTATTCTCTATTAAAAAATCGTGAATTTATAAAATTTACCGTTATATTTTTTATTATTTACTATACAATTATTCGGCAATTACATTACTTTTTGGCATAGTTAATTAGAGTTTGCCGTGAATATAGACGTCGTTAGTTTGCTAGATCAAAATCCGATTTTATTAATCTTTGTTGTCCTTGGTATTGGCTTGGCGATAGCAAAAATTCGAATCGGTAGTTTCCAGTTTGGAAACTCAATTGGGGTTCTTATGACAGCCCTTGTCATGGGACATTTAGGCTTTTCATTCAATCCAGAAGCCCTCACCATTGGCTTTATGCTTTTTATCTACGCTGTAGGTATAGAGGCTGGACCCAACTTCTTCGGTATATTTTTCCGTGATGGAAAACATTATCTTGTTTTAAGTCTCGTTGTACTTCTTTTCGCTAATCTCATTGCCTACTTTGGTGGACAGCTACTCCATCTTGATTACGGTCTGTCTGCCGGGATGATGGCTGGGGCGTTAACTTCGACACCCGTACTTGTCGGTGCTCAGGATGCTCTCAATTCTGGTCTAGCCAATATTCCTCACAATATGAACCTGAGCATTGTGCTGGAAAACGTATCGGTTGGTTACGCGATGGCTTACCTGATTGGACTAATCAGTATGATCATTTTCGCCAAGTTGCTACCAAAGCTGCAAAAAGAAAACTTATCTGATTCAGCTCAGCGTATCGCTCGCGAACGTGGCTTAGGTGGGAACGGGCAAAGAAAAGTCTACCTCCCCATTATTAGAGCCTACCGTGTCGGTAAAGAACTGACAGATTGGATAGATGGCCGAAACCTTAGAGAATTGGGTATTTATCGTCAGACAGGTTGCTACATAGAGCGTATCAGACGTAATGGCATTCTTGCCCACCCTGATGGCGATGCCATTCTTCAAGAAGGTGATGAAATAGCACTAATGGGATTTCCAGACAGTCACGCGAGGCTCGACCCAAGCTTTCGTAACGGTAAAGAGGTCTTTGATCGAAACTTACTCGACCTTAGAATTTCTGATGAAGAGATCGTGGTCAAAAGTGACAGCATCGTTGGAAAACGTCTCTCCGATCTTAACTTGTCAGAATACGGCTGTTTTTTAAACCGGGTAACCCGTGCGCAAATCGAAATGCCTATGGACCTCGATATTGTTCTGGCCAAAGGTGACGTACTTCAGGTTAGTGGTGAAAGAACGCGCATCAAAGGACTGGCAGAAAAGATCGGTTTTATCTCTATCCATAGTCAGGTTGCCGATTTACTCGCATTTTGTGGTTTCTTCATTCTGGGAATATTACTCGGTCTTATTACCATGACGTTTGGTCATGTATCATTTGGCTTGGGTAATGCTGTTGGACTGCTTCTGTCAGGAATTATGCTTGGTTATCTTAGAGCGAACCACCCTACTTTCGGCTATGTTCCTCAGGGTGCTTTAAATATGGTCAAAGATTTGGGCCTGATGTTTTTCATGGTGGGTATCGGCTTGAGTGCCGGTGGAAAAATGTTTGAGCATCTCTCTGAAATTGGTATTCAAATAATCGGTCTTGCGTTGTTAGTCAGTGTGGTCCCGGTATTTTTTGCCTATCTTGTCGGAGCCTATGTTCTAAAAATGAACCGAGCGCTTTTGTTTGGCGCAATCATTGGAGCCAGAACTTGTGCACCAGCAATGGATATCGTTAACGATTACGCGAAGTCCACCATACCAGCACTTGGGTACGCTGGGACTTATACTATTGCCAATATTTTAATGACTCTGGCTGGCACAGTTATGATTCTTCTTACCTA
Organism: Vibrio viridaestus; assembly: GCF_003856525.1. Taxonomy (GTDB): domain Bacteria; phylum Pseudomonadota; class Gammaproteobacteria; order Enterobacterales; family Vibrionaceae; genus Vibrio; species Vibrio viridaestus. The sequence goes on along the minus strand of NZ_RJVQ01000003.1, from coordinate 270,576 downwards.
ACATCTGTATTTTTTGACTGATAATAATAAAAAAGGCGCCATTCGGCGCCTTTTTCAATAACATTGTCTGATTATAAATCAATTACATCAAATTTAACTTCTGGGTTGACGTCCGCTTCATAATCCACACCATCAATGCCAAAACCAAACAGTTTTAAAAATTCCTGTTTGTATGCATCGTAGTCAGTCAGTTCACGTAGGTTTTCAGTAGTGATTTGAGGCCAAAGATTCTGACAATGAGCCTGAATATCATCTCTGAGTTCCAAGTCATCCAAACGTAGACGATTTTTATCATCTACAGCAGGAGCCGATTGGTCTGCACGATACATACGTTCGCTGAACAAACGATAAATTTGCTCCATACAACCTTCGTGAATGCCTTCTTCACGCATTTTCTTAAACACCATCGCGATATAAAGAGGCATAACAGGGATCGCAGAACTTGCCTGAGTCACTACTGACTTGAGAACAGCAACATTCGCTGAACCACCCTTCTCACCAAGCTTATTGTTAAGCTCAGTAGCTGCGCGGTCTAGGTCCATTTTTGCACGACCAAGCGCACCTTCCCAGTAAATTGGCCAAGTTAGCTCAGTACCAATGTAGCTATAAGCCACAGTGCGACAACCTTCAGCAAGTACACCAGCTTCATCCAGTGCATTTACCCACAGTTCCCAATCTTGTCCACCCATAACAGTAACAGTATCTTCGATTTCCTGTTCTGTTGCAGGTTCAACACTCGCTTCGATAATCACGTCACGGTTAGTGTCAACAGCAGTTGAAGTGTAGGTTTCACCAATTGGTTTTAGAGAAGAACGAATCAACTCACCTGAATCAGGTAGTTTACGAACTGGAGAAGCCAGTGAGTAAACAATAAGATCAATTTGACCTAGATCTTCTTTAATCAGTTCAATGGCTTTCTGTTTTGCTTCGTGAGAAAAAGCATCGCCGTTGATACTTTTCGCATAAAGACCTTCTTCATGCGCTAATTTTTCAAACGCTGCCGCGTTGTAGAAACCAGCTGTACCCGGTTTTTTCTCGGTACCTGGCTTTTCAAAAAATACGCCGATAGTTGAAGCGCCACCGCCAAATGCAGCTGCGATGCGAGATGACATGCCATAGCCGCTTGATGCGCCTACAACCAGAACACGCTTAGGCGCATTCTCGATTTTACCTTTCGCTTTGGTATATTCGATTTGCTCTTTGATATTCGCTTCACAACCCACTGGGTGCGTCGTTGTACAAATGAATCCACGGATTTTAGGTTTGATGATCATATTCAACTTCCTTTAAAAAACCTCGCTAGGATAAAAGTTTCCAACATAAAACTCATCTTATTTATGTAATTTCTAACAAAAAAGCGAACAGGTAAGAGTTCTTGCGCACTTTAATCGTTCAATTTTTATCCTAATAAAAAATATTTAAAACTTTTTGGAACTATTTCCGATGAAGGCCGTCTGAATAAGTACACGTTAACGGTAAAACTACATGTTTGTTTGCCAACATACAGTTTACTTGTTTACGCTGCTTTTTCTTGTTAACTCCTATTTATGCCCAGCACAACTTTTAGTGCTGGGTTTTCTTTTTCTAGGAGCCCACGTCCCATCCAATTCCTGCTGATTTCGTTCTAAAATTTTCGACATTGTGACTTCAGAAGTCAAATTATCTCCGACATCATTGTGATATATTACGCGCGTATTGCAAGGAGAGTATCCAATGATTGCCCTATCCCACAGCCCAGTGACGGAGCACAACTTTCGCGGATTCCCATTTTACTTAAAAAGAGATGATTTGCTTCATCCTCATTTTTCAGGGAATAAAGCGCGTAAATTAAAGACGTTGATGGAAGAACCGTTACCTCATATCAAAACACTGATTAGTTATGGTTCCCCTCAAGCCAACTCATTGTACTCGTTTGCTGCTCTGGCATATTTACGTGGCTGGGAGTTCGAATTTTACGTCGACCATATTCCCGAAATGTTAGTTAATCATCCTATCGGTAACTATAAAGGTGCTATTGGACTAGGCGCAAAAGTCATTCCAGTTCAGCAACGGGCAGAAAAAGGAACACATCCAAAAGATTTCATCAATGATATTCGGCAACCGGACGAAAGCTGCCTTGTCATCCCTGAAGGTGCTCGCTGTGGGCTGGCTGAAGAGGGAATAAACTCACTTGCATACGAGTTACTTGATTTTATTAGATTGCACCAGCTGCAAAATGTTGTTGTCGCATTACCTTCTGGCACTGGAACAACTGCCATTTTCCTACATAACCAACTAAAAGAACATGATGTCGAGGTTCTGACCTGCGCCTGTGTTGGGGATAACCAATATCTTGAGTCCCAGTTTAAAGAACTAAAACCAGACACAACCTTTCCAACGATCTTATCACTCGAGAAGAAGCATCATTTTGGCAAACTATACGACGAACATTACGCCATATGGGATGAACTCAAACTAGAAACGCAAGTAGAGTTCGAATTGCTATACGATCCAATTATGTGGCGTTGCCTCGAGGAATGGCTGCCAAACAATCAAGATAAAACACTAATTTATCTTCATCAGGGCGGTATTTTGGGTAACCAAAGTATGCTTGCTCGATATAAATACCGTCTCAGACAAAAACTCTCATGAGATAAATCACAATTCGAACATTAAGACTCTTATCAGAATATACCTTAGCTAAGCTTTATTCAGGATAATCATAATGAGCAATGTGTATGATGATAAGAGTATGGTTTCTAGCCATAGCTATTTTTAGTTCTCCTACTATCGCCCTAGCAGAAGGACAGACTTTTGGAATTGTTGCAAAAAGTCTTGATGATGCCAACTTTACGGATACATGGAGAGGCTGTAATGAAGCCGCTGCAAAAAATAATGACAAATGTGTTCTTATTGGCGAACACGGCCCTGCCCACGCAAGACGCCAAATAATAGCCATAGAACAGGCAATACATGACCATTCTCTCTCCGCACTAGCCATTTCCGTCACTAAGTCTGATTTTCTTGCTAAGCACCTAAGTAGCCTGAATATTCCTGTGATTGCATTTGATTCTGACTTTAACTCAGCGTATCAGTCCGCACGCAAAACGTTTGTGGGTATGGATAACAAAGCACTGGGTCGCCAACTCGGTGAATTGGCCAAAAAACTCTACCCAAAAGGTGGTATCGTATGCATCATGACAGCCCTTTACCATCCGAACTTAAAGGAAAGAGTCGAAGCTCTAAGAGAATCCTTGAGTCAAAACAAGACAGTAACCAAGCATCTCGAAGGAGAAAATAATTGGTATGAATGCCCTCGTTCGCCGTTAGATACCTCGGGAGATGTCAATAAGGGTTTAACACAAGTCGAATACGCTCTAAAAAACATCCGACCTGATTTGGTCATTTCCGTCGGACATTGGCCTGTTGTAGAAGAAGGGTTATACCGACAGACCGTTGAACCGTACAAGAATCTACTTACTACAGGTAAGGTGAAAATGCTGGTCACGACAAGTACCATAGTCACAACAAAAGACGCATTACTCGATGAGAATCTTATTCATGGTTACGTCTATGTTGATTTCAGTGAGATTGGCAAAGAAACCTATTCAGTATTACGCAAAGTAGCGAATGGTGAAAGTGTGGAGCCTTACTATTATGTTCCTAATGGCGAGCGTTTAATGCCCCTTCCTAAAGAACAATAAGAACAGATCAAATTATTAACAAAATACTTGTAAAAGTGTTTTGTTTGGTTTATTTGTATATACATATTGAATATACAAATGGACAGGACAATGCATTGGATTTTAAAAAACGTTCATATCGTCACTATGGAGCAAGGAGAGAATGGCTACTCAGTATCCAACTTACGACATATTGAGATAAAGAACGGCCAGATTTTTGCTGTCCATCAAGACATCAATGAGGTCGCTACCGGTATAGAAGTAATAGATGGCCATGAAGCGTTAGTCTCTCCAGGACTTATTGATTGTCATACTCACTTAGTTTTTGGCGGTAACAGAGCCAATGAATTTGAAATGCGCTTACAAGGTGTACCTTACACTGAAATTGCCAATCAGGGCGGTGGAATCATTGCTACCGTTAATGCCACGCGCGCAGCGTCAATAGACGAGTTAGTTGAATACGCTTTACCTCGCCTTGATGGCTTGATTCGCAGTGGCGTCACAACGGTAGAAGTTAAGTCAGGTTATGGTCTCAATTTAGAAGACGAAATTAAAATGCTGAAAGCCGCAAAAATACTGAGTGAACTTCGTCCAATCAAGATTCAAACAACCTTACTTGCCGCTCATGCGATTCCACCTGAATACAAAACCTGCCCAGATGACTACGTGAACTTAATTTGTGACCGCATTATCCCGGAAGTGTCCAAGCAGAATCTTGCTGATGCCGTTGACGTGTTCTGTGAATCTATTGGTTTTTCACTCGAGCAAACTGAAAAAGTCTTTCAATGTGCCATTAAATACGGGCTGAAAGTTAAAGGGCATACTGAACAGCTTTCGAATTTAGGAGGCAGTGCGCTTACCGCAAAATATAATGGCCTTTCCGTCGATCACATCGAATATCTAGATGAGGCTGGCGTCAAAGCTATAGCACAAAGTGACACTGTAGCGACACTCCTACCCGGTGCGTTCTACTTTCTAAGAGAAACTCAGTATCCCCCTGTGGAATTACTACGTGAGTTCAATGTTCCCATCGCCATATCAACGGATGCAAACCCAGGTACGTCACCATTCTACGACCTAACACTAATGATGAATATGGCCTGCACTATTTTTGGTCTTACGCCAGAAGAATCATTGCGCGGCGTCACCTGTAACGCAGCAAAGGCGCTTGGTCTTGAAAGCATGATCGGTCAGATAAAACCCGGAATGGCTGCAGATTTAACATTATGGAATACCAATCATCCAGCAGACTTGAGCTATCAGTTTGGCCACCAGAAGGCACTGGCAAGAATCGTTGATGGGCACTATTACACTATTTAACACTGTATAACAGTTGCAAGACATATCGCTATTAATAGCGATAGAACAAGGAGTTACACTATGTCAGCACAAGATAAAATCGGAACGCGCCTAGATGAGTCGCGAACTATCCGCGCACCACGAGGTACAGAACTTAATGCAAAATCATGGTTAACCGAAGCGCCTCTGCGCATGTTGATGAATAACCTTGACCCCGATGTTGCTGAACATCCACATGCACTGGTGGTTTACGGCGGTATCGGCCGAGCAGCTAGAAACTGGGAATGCTATGACAAAATTGTAGAAGTATTACAACGCCTTGAAGATGATCAAACACTGTTGATTCAATCAGGTAAGCCAGTTGGTGTTTTCCCAACACATAAAAACGCACCTCGCGTTATGATTGCCAACTCCAACATCGTTCCTCATTGGGCTAATTGGGACCATTTCAACGAACTCGATAAAAAAGGCTTGATGATGTACGGCCAAATGACCGCGGGTTCTTGGATATACATCGGCTCTCAGGGGATTGTTCAAGGCACCTACGAGACATTCGTTGCAGTCGCGAAGAAACACTTTGATGGAGAGTCAAAAGGTCGTTGGATTTTAACTGGTGGTTTAGGTGGTATGGGTGGCGCACAAACGCTAGCCGCAACGATGGCTGGTTTCTCAATGCTCGCCGTTGAATGTGATGAATCACGTATCGACTATCGTCTACGTACCGGTTACGTTGATAAGAAAGCAACTACACTCGATGACGCATTAAAAATCATCAATGAATCTGACGAACCTGTATCTGTCGGCTTGTTGGGCAATGCGGCTGACGTGTTTAAAGAACTGGTTGATCGTAACATTACTCCAGATGTGGTTACTGACCAAACGTCGGCGCATGACCCGCTAAATGGTTACTTACCTCAGGGTTGGACGATGGCGCAAGCAAAAGACATGCGTGTAACTGACGAAGCGACTGTCGTCAAAGCAGCAAAAGCATCGATGGCTGTTCAGGTACAGGCAATGCTTGATCTTCAGTCTCGTGGTGCAGCAACTCTGGACTACGGCAACAATATTCGTCAGATGGCTTTGGAAGAAGGTGTCAAAAATGCCTTTGATTTCCCAGGATTCGTACCTGCCTATATTCGACCTCTATTCTGCGAAGGGATTGGTCCTTTCCGTTGGGCCGCATTATCAGGCGATCCAGAAGACATCTACAAAACTGACCAAAAAGTAAAAGAACTGATCCCTGATGACCCGCATCTTCACAACTGGTTAGATATGGCAAAAGAGCGCATTCACTTCCAAGGACTACCTTCACGTATCTGTTGGGTCGGATTGAAAGACCGTGAACGTCTCGGTCAGGCATTCAATGAAATGGTAAAAAATGGCGAATTAAAAGCACCTGTTGTGATTGGTCGTGACCACCTTGACTCAGGCTCTGTCGCCAGTCCAAACCGTGAAACAGAAGGTATGATTGACGGTTCAGATGCTGTATCTGACTGGCCTTTACTCAACGCACTGCTTAATACTGCAGGCGGCGCGACATGGGTATCACTTCACCATGGCGGTGGCGTTGGTATGGGCTTCTCTCAACACTCTGGTATGGTTATTTGTTGTGATGGTTCTGATGATGCATCGGAGCGTATCGGTCGAGTTCTTCATAATGACCCGGCAACAGGTGTAATGCGTCACGCTGACGCTGGCTACGACATCGCTAAACAATGTGCAGCAGAGCAAAAATTGGATCTACCTATGCTTAATGCTGAACTGGCTAAATTGAAGTAAGGACATTTCATGTTTGATTTAACTATTCATCCGGGCCAATTGACCCTTGCGGAGATTCGTCGCGTAAGCCGTGAATCGGTCAAACTCTCTTTATCACCAGATGCGTACGAAGCGATAGAAAAAAGTACGAAGATGGTTGAGAAAGTAATAAGTGAAGGCCGTACCGTCTATGGTATCAACACGGGTTTTGGTTTGCTTGCCAATACTAAAATTGCGCCTGAAGATTTAGAAACGTTACAACGCAGTATTGTCCTTTCACATGCAGCTGGTATCGGCGAGTTCATGCACGACGAAACAGTTCGTTTAATGATGGTACTCAAAATTAACAGTCTGGCACGTGGATTCTCTGGTATCCGTTTGACAGTTCTGGAAGCTCTGATGACACTGGTAAACAGTGAGGTGTACCCATGTGTTCCCCAAAAAGGATCTGTGGGCGCATCCGGTGATTTAGCCCCACTGGCGCATATGTGTACCGTTTTATTAGGTGAAGGTCAGGCTCGTCACAATGGCGAAATCATCTCTGGTAAAGCCGCACTATCACTAGCTGGTTTAGAGCCAATTACTCTTGCACCGAAAGAGGGGCTTGCACTGCTCAATGGCACACAGGCTTCCACAGCGCTTGCTCTCGAAGGTCTATTTGGTGCCGAAGATCTATACGCTTCTGCTACAGTCTGTGGCTCAATGTCGGTTGAAGCGGCATTAGGTAGCCGCCGCCCATTCGATCCTAAGATTCATATAGTTCGTGGTCACCAGACACAAATCGATGCGGCGGCTGCCTATCGTTATTTACTGGGTGATGAGAGTGAAATTGGCGAATCTCACGCTAACTGTGAAAAGGTTCAAGACCCCTACTCTCTGCGCTGTCAGCCTCAGGTGATGGGCGCATGCTTACAGCAGATCCGTAATGCAGCCGATGTGTTATTAACAGAAGCAAATTCGGTTTCGGATAACCCATTGGTATTCCCGGATGAAGATGACATTATTTCTGGTGGCAACTTCCACGCGGAACCCGTCGCAATGGCAGCTGATAACCTTGCATTAGCCATTGCCGAAATAGGCAGTTTATCTGAACGTCGCATGGCACTTCTTATCGATAGCGGTCTAAGCAAGCTACCACCGTTCTTGGTGGATAACGGTGGTGTTAACTCAGGCTTTATGATCGCACAGGTAACATCCGCAGCACTCGCGAGCGAAAACAAAACACTGGCACATCCTGCATCAGTAGACAGCCTGCCAACGTCAGCTAACCAAGAAGACCATGTATCTATGGCGACTTTTGCTGCTCGCAGACTGAGAGATATGGGAGAAAACACAAGAGGTATTCTAGCGGTCGAATATTTAGCGTCGGCTCAAGGTCTTGATTTCAGAACACCGAAGAAATCGACAGCGAAAATCGAGCAGGCCAAAGCCATGTTGCGAGCTCATGTGTCTTTCTATGATAAAGACAGATATTTCGCACCAGATATTGCCAAAGCAAATGACGTTTTACTTTCTGCACAGCACAACGGCTTAATGCCAAAAGGACTACTACCAAGTGTTGGTTAAGCGTATTTAAATAATGATATAGTGAAGCCCAGCGATGCTGGGCTTCACTTTAACTATTGTGTCCATGTAATATAAATAAAATTTCCAATAAAGTATTCGTTCAATATGTAAAATAGCAGATTATGATTCAAGGAATACGTTAATATGGATAAGTGTAAAAGAACCATACCAGCACACAAGCATATCGCTTTAGTCGCTCATGACCACTGTAAAAAAGAACTTCTTGATTGGGTATCGACCAATCGCGAAAAGCTACAAAAGCACTTTCTTTATGCAACAGGGACAACCGGAAAAATTTTAAGTCAGGAAACGACCCTAGCTATTAGAAGACTCTACAGCGGTCCAATGGGGGGAGATCAGCAGTTAGGAGCGCTTATCTCAGAACAAAAAATTGATATATTAGTTTTCTTCTGGGACCCTTTAAATTCTGTATCTCACGATCCAGATGTAAAAGCGCTACTGAGAATTGCAAGTGTGTGGAATATCCCAGTAGCAACAAATCAAGCTAGTGCTGACTTTATTTTTTCGTCTTCTTTAATTGATTCGGACGTTGAGGTCGAAGTCCCAGACTATGAGTCATATTTAGAAAAAAGAAAGTAAATTCTTTTAACTAATATAAATAAAAACAAGCCTACTTTGACTTGTTTTTATTAAATGACCCATGATATCTATATTTTATGCTTTTTAATATGTTTATTTTTCCTATTATTTTCATTAAAATGGACATACTCTATCATCCATTTCTGAGAATTATCATTTACTTCAGTTTCTAATGTAACTTTATTGTCATCCCCACCAGTCAAATATAAATATGGATTTTCAACCGATTGAAATTTCACAAACTGATTATCAACATAAATGATATTGAAAAGTCCCCCTTTTTCATTATCTACCCAAGATCCTAACTTTTGTCCTGCAGTTGTAACTCCTGTCCATATGGCAGCTTCTCTTCCCCCTGACTTATTTAATAATGTTACGGTACCATCGTCTTCTTCAAGAATATGCCAGTACTGAGTCTGATCTTGAGAATTTGAACTTAATTCTTCAAGAACGATATCAGGAGAACCTGAGTTTCCTATATTTGCATCAGTAACATTACCTTGTGTGCCCAATACTGTATTAGTTTCTCCGTTGATGACCAAATAGTAACGACCATTGCTGTTTCCAAGGTCAACTTCTCCAAAGTTTATATTTGCACTGCTACTTGAGCTCCCCCAAGCAGCTTGGAGAATTACTATTTGCCCAGTATCTGAATCATATTGAAGATTTCGGCTGTATCCGGAGCCTATTGGCGTCTGATACTCCGTCCACACGCCATCACTAGCTCCATCTCGATTAACCCATATATTTCCACTCCCTCCCGCATTATACAAAATGCGACCATCAGGAAGACTAACTAGTACGGGGCTTCCTCCTTGGCCCAATGATGTGGAACCTGCTGACGTAGTTAAATGAGTAATTTCAAAATTATCGGAGAAACTAAATTCTAGCGGCGAATTAGCTAACTTATAACGGACATTAGCATTTCCGCCCCAGTATTCATAAGTCATTAACCATTTACTGTCCGTGGTCGCGACAACAGTAGTCATACCCGGCCTTCCTCCACCAATTTCGGTTTTATTTTCATCAACCGAAACAGCGTCACCAGCAACATCAATAACAGGATTACTCCATACGGCACCATCCCATACCCTATGCACTAAAACCTGTCCCCGACTATCAATTGCAGTATCATTATCCGGATCTAAAATAGGCTCTCTAGTCAGAGAATCGTAACCAATGTAATCATTCTCGTCGGAATAAAATGCCACAAGTTTATCGTTATAAACCATTAGGTAGGGTTCCCATAAAGGATCCTGCTGACGATATGTGTTCGCATTGGATACATTTGAAGAACCCGCACTGCCACCCTGCCAACCGCCATACGAAATAATACTTTCAAACTTCCACGTCATGCCGTTATCAGTACTTGAATACAATGCAATCGAAACCGTTGCGCGATCACCATCATTATCAGGCTCCCAGGTTGAATCTAGCTGTTTGTTTTCAATATAGAAATAATCATCTCCAGAAACAACGGACGCTAATAGTATTGTGTTCTGCGAAAAACCAGGAATATCTTTGGGAACACGATACAAATAAGGGTTTGTCCAGTTACTTACTAATCCTTGTACACGTTCATCATTACTCAAATAAGCAGGAGCGGGTACATCTGTTAAATATTGCCAGCTATCACCATTATCATCACTTTTATATATTGGTATTGTCTGACCTATCGCACTACCACTCTGTGGAACAACCGAATTTTCAAAAGCAGCTAGAAGTCGTCCGTTCGGTAACTCGACAGACTTAGGATAAACTGCACAGTTACCATGACCTTTCAAGCATGCGGTATTCGAGTTAACGGAATAAAGAGTCCCTCCAGCTGGGTTATACGCAAACGCAGGGTTTAATAGCATCAGAATAAAAACATGAATGAACAATACAGATTTTGATCTAATACATAACTTAATAAATGCATTAATAATAATCATATCAATACCTTTTGTATATATTTCATTAGGCGTGTTTAGCCCAGACCTAAAAACAAGTCAGAATAAGAGGATTAATTTATTTAATCTTCTTATTCGATGTAAAATAATTAGTGCGGTAACTACTTGGAGATGAGCCACAATGGCGCTTGAATATTTTTGAAAAATAAAATGGATCATTATATCCAATTAAAGATGCGATATCAGAAATAGAATTACTAGAAGTCTGAAGTAATATTTTTGCTTTAGTTATTCTCTGGGACTCCCTCCACATATTTAAGGTTTGCCCCATTTCACTTTTAAAAAGATGTGATAGCCTAGAAGGTGATAAAAACACTTGCTCAGCTAACTCATCAATAGATACATCACTTTCAATATTAGATTCAAGATAGTCACATATTTCTTTTATTCTAGGATCCTTTTTTGACTCTAATGTATCACTCTGACAGTAAACACCTTCTAAAATAATTCTTTCAAGTGTATTCATCGCCATCGCCTCTGAAAGATGGTTATTCTGGGAAAATCTTTGTATTGTCTCTATAAATAACGCCTTAATGTTAAAGAAATCATCAGAGTCACCTAAAGATAAAATCCCCACATCCTTATCATTTTGCCCCCAGTTTAACCAAGTAATCCAAAATGGCCTCGGGAAAAAGTATATCCAATAATGCTCCCACCTATCACTACGCTCCCAACGAGCATAGTGATGTATGATATCGGGTGGAAAAATTAGTAAATCTCCTTTTTTACAAAGAAACTCACCATTATTAGTCGTAATAACACCGATTCCAGCAACGGTCAGATTGATGATAAAGCCTCTCATCCCTTCAGGTCGATAAATAGGATTATCAAAGCAATTTCCTTTTTTTATCGGAGTGAAACCAGCAACTAAGTAGGAATCAAATGTAAAACACATACTTTCTCCTTAATATTAATCGCTTATATAGCGGTCAATATTTTCATATCCCATGGACCAAGAGTTAATATATCGTCAATAAAATACTGAGTTCTATTAAGAAGATCATAATATTGCGAGCTTAACTTCATTTCTTTTTCTTCATTCGAATAATTAAATACAAATCGAATAGTGTTCCCTTTCTTGTTGATCGTATCTTTCACTACGATAGGAAACGTCGCATCTGACCGCTTAGATTTTAGAGTTAAATCTCTTACGAGATAAGAGATAAGCTCATAGGTGAGCTCTTTTGATGGTAGAAATCCGAGATACAAAGCTTGACCCGAACCATATTTAGAAAGAGTTGCTGCGGCGTAATGTTTCCAGTAGCTATGGTCATATGTGAGAAGAACTTGAGTTTCATCAGTTAAAGGAGTTAATAACTCCATCCATAAATCTGGCTTTTCATTGTCACAAACAATTTCATTTGTATTTGACACAACTTTTACGTTATCGGGAATCGTAAACTGACTGTATGATACATTGCAGGATTTATTTAGAATTCCAGGTTGAGTCTCACTTCTTACCTTAACATTCTCGTTAGAAAATCCTGATTTAAAACTAATCAGGACTCTCCCACCCTTTTCTACATATTTATTAATTTCTTCCAATTCTGAATCTGTCGCTGAGTACAAAGCAGGTATAACAACCAGCTTATATTTGCAGTTATCTGCATCGAGCGAATTTACAAAATCAACCGAAATATTATGGTCATACAAGCTATCATAAAATACGCGTAATACATCATTATAGATATAATGATCGCCACTATTAAGTTCAGGCTGAGGTGTATCTGGTCTGAACCAATTCATCGCCTCCATGGCATCATTGCTAACGTAGATAGCTACATCGTTCTCTATACTCAAAGAGTCTAGCTCTTCCGAGAGATCGTGAAACTCCTTCCCAATGATCTTTGCTTCACAATAAGTCGGATTTTCTTCGTAGTCATGACTTAACAACCCTTTCCAATAGGTTTCATATGAGTTATGGATAGAGTGCCAATGCCAATAAGAAACCATTTTAGCGCCACTTGATACATGGCTAAAGGCCTGCAATCGAAGCTGACCAGGATACGGTGTCCATTTGGGGAACCCCTGCGCCTGAGTTTCCATAACAAAATAATTCTTACCATCTTTTGTACTTCTGGCTACATCACCGCCAAAAGCTATTTCCCGTCCAGTAAGATGGTCTTGACCTGGGTGATAAATATCAACACTGACAATATCCATTGTTTTTGCAGCATCAAAGTGGTCAACGCTAGGTTGTAATCCGAATGAATACCCACGCCACTCGTAATCAAAATTTTGTGTTATAAATTGTTCAGATCTTGAGTAATCAGCAATAATTTTAGTCTGCCATTCAAGATAATCTTTCACTTTACTACGTCGAAAACGAGCAAATTCGTTACCTAAGCTAGCATTAATTGTACCTTCGATGGGCGGGATATCTTCCCAGCAATTTATTCTATTACTCCAATAATCTAAGCCAAACTTATCATTCATTTCATCGATATTTGGAAATCGATTCTGGAGATGTTCAACAAATGCTTTTTGAATAAATTTACCTACATTCCCGTAGTGCTTAGTTTCATTATCTACTTGATAACCGATGATAGACGGGTGCTGATGAATATGTTGTACCAAAGCTCTGATGACAAGTTCTGAATGACGAAGAAAATCTGGATTCATAATATCCATTATCTGTCTTCTTCCATATACCTGGTGACCTGATGGATCTGTAATCATGATTTCAGGGTATTTTTTAGCTAACCAAATTGGAATTGCATAGGTTGGTGTCCCAACTATCACACTTATTCCTGCTACATGCATAGCATCCAAAACACGATCAATATGATGAAAGTTGAAGATACCCTCCTTTGGCTCTAAAGTACTCCATGTTGACTCAGCAATTCTGACAACATTTATGTTCGCTTTGAGCATAAGCTCAATATCCTTATCTAATCTCTCATCTGATATATATTCATCATAATAAGCAACTCCATAATATAAATTAGACATATTACTTCCTATTAAATTAAAGTTTAATTGTTGAATTGGCAGTATTGAACCATTAATCAAGTATCAGACATCATGAAATTTATTATTCTGTTATTAAAAAATAAAAACGAATTTTTAAATTTCACCTAACGCACATTTCTTATCATCATAACCAGAATAGCGCCAATAAATGATATGCCTGATAAAGCAGGTAATATGCTGAGATACTGATGATCAAAAATCCCAAATAATAATGCTCCTAGTACTGGTCCGAGAATTTGAGCACCAGTATTTGCAAGATTTAATATTCCGAGATCCTTTGCAGCATTCTCAGGACTTGGTAGAACTTCTAAATTTAATGCTTGGTCTACAGAGAAGAATATTCCCGAACCGATTCCCGCAATAACCCCATACCAAATCATTGAACTTGGCTCGCCAGATAAGTAAGGTAATAATGTACCTAATGAAATTAAAAGAGCGGAAAACGCGACTGGTTTTTTACGTGTTTTTAGCTTATCTGCAATTGGGCCGGAAATAGGAGCAAATACAAGTGCTGTAACCATAGTAGCAACTCCCATAAGAGAGATGAATTTACCAGAAGAAGTATTATTTAAGCCCATCCCTGTCGTAAGGAAAAATAGTTGATAAACACTAAATGCAGTTAATGTTATATTAATCAGCATTTTACCAAAAAGAGCAAGATAAAAGTCCCTTGCTTTTTTGACTGGGAAAACAAAATACTTCATGAAGAAATCCCAGTTCAACTCCCCTTGTTTAGGCATGTCTAGGCTGGACTTCTCTTTCATTAATATCGCAGCAATTGGTCCGGATACGAGCATCAATATCGCCATTGCATTATATCCAGTATCAACGAGACTAGGGTTGACATCACTAAGGAAAAACCCTCCAACTACCGGACCGCCATATTGACCAATAATAAATCCAGCAGCATATATTGAGGATATTAAACCTCGATGTTTAGGTGCTGTTTGATCTGCAATTACCGCAATTAGTGGAGCAACTATAAAGTTAATAAATGTCTGAAGTAGACACCATAATATAATAAAGTATGTAAGATTTTCGCTAGAGTCTATTTTCCCTAACCCAAGAATAACAGCGGAAGTTAAAAAGGAGCCTGATATTATCCAAGGAGTTCTTCTACCCCAGCGTGATCGAGTTAGATCTGATAGAGCCCCGATAACTATAGTTGTAATTGTTGAAGTAATAGCACCTAATGTACCAAGCAAAGCTAGCAGGCTATTTACTTTAGAGCTATCACCAATAATGTAACTCAATTTGGCAGGATTCAATACAGAATTAATCCCCATGAATGGAGCTAACCAAAAAAGTGCGCCAATACCAACAGCGACACCTATTAATACAGGAGCTTTTGGTTGTTTGTCATTACTTATTGTTGCAGACCATTTTGTTTCAATTTCATCGTTAATGTGAATACTAGATTCAATATTTGATTCTGTTTGCATTTTTACAAATCTCATTTATTTTAATCATAATCATCATGTGAGGATAATTTAATATTTATAATAAAATAAATATTACGTTGTTATGTTCATCTATAATATCCTCACAATTCCCCTTCTTTTATTTCTACTCAATCCTCCATCCAAAAAAATCGCTAATTAATTCCAGTGAATTAACTATATTATCTTTGTTGAATTTTTGACTTAACTCAGTGGCTAAGAAACCTGTACATATCTGCTACTAGAAAAAAAATGTGATCTCAACAGCTCGCTAAAATACTTTTAAATAGATTTAACTCATATAAATCAGTATATTAAGTAAATATCACATCAACATAATCGAAACTAGGCAAATTTTAGCTTGGAAAATTTGTAGGTGAAGAGATCAGATAAGTTGAGTATTGCCATAATTTGATGGTTACCGATTTGATTCTATCGACTCTAATTCCTCAGTTAGACTACTTCTGTACTTTCGATTATTTTGAACATAGGTAACACTTCACCATTACTGATTTTTCTATATATATTAATCTGTCATTCCTATGGATTTTTCTGCTGTCAGTCTTCTTTTGCTAACCAGACACTGCTTGATGTGAAACCCCTTTGTTATACCTATTGTGACTCTACTTAGAGCAATAACGTGAAATAGCATAAAGGACTGACATATGAATAAAACAAAAACAATGGTCTTAGCTACCTTGGCTTGTATCTCCACAATAGGTATTCCGCTCAAGGCAGCAGAACTCGATATCGTCAATATCCCCAAAATCGGAGGTATGCCCTGGTTTAATAGAATGGGTGATGGCGTAAAAGAAGCTGGCAAGGAATATCATATCAATGCGTATCAGGTTGGCCCCTCTAGTACCGATGCAACCGCTCAGGTAAAAATTATTGAAGACCTAATCGCCAAAAAAGTGGATGCCATTACCATCGTCCCAAATGATGCCGAAGTGCTGGAACCCGTATTTCAGAAGGCACGTAAAGCTGGTATTGCGATTGTTACCAATGAATCTCCCGGACAACCAAGTGCAAACTGGGAGGTATCTATTATCGATGATCGAAAATTCGCTCAGGACTATCTAGAAAAAGTGGCCGAATTTACCGGGGGTAAAGGAGGGTATGTTATCTACGTTGGTGGGCTAACCGTTCCTCAACACAACCTGTGGGCGGACTATTTCGTGCAATACCAAAAAGAGAAATACCCCGATATGTACGAAGTAACATCACGTATGCCAGTTGCAGAAAACATAGATGATTCTCGGCGCACAACACTTGAGCTCATGCGTGCGCATAAAGACTTGAAAGCGGTAATTTCCTTCGGTTCGCAAGGACCAATCGGTGCAGGTCGCGCAGTTCAAGAGCGCAGAGCAAAAGCCAAAGTCGGTGTCTTCGGCATGATGATTCCTTCTCAAGCTGCTTCGCTAATTCGTAATGGCAATATCACTATGGGTATCACCTATGATCCGGCTACTGGCGGCTATGCAACAACAAAAGTAGCAGCCGATGTCATTAATGGTGTCGATATCGAACCAGGATACACCATCAAAGGCTTTGGTCCAGCCGAAGTGAACAAGGAAGAGAAACTGATTAAGTTCCACAAAGTACTGTTTGTTACTAAATCCAATATTGACCAGCTCTACTAGGTTAACAACGGTTTAGCACATGTCCCAGCTTTCCTGCTGGGACAGATTATGACAGTCAGTGAGGACGTACATCATGCAGCCTTATTTAAAGCTCACCAATATTAGTAAAAATTTTAACGGCTTTTATGCACTCCAAGGGATCAATTTTGATATTTATCCCGGAGAAGTTCATTGTATCGCGGGCCAAAATGGCTGCGGAAAATCAACTATCATCAAAGTCATTTCGGGCGTCCATCAGCCAGATAAAGGTGGAACGATTGAAATACAAGGAAAGCGCTGTACAACATTAAGCCCAATAAAGTCCGTTCGCGAAGGTATTCAGGTTATCTACCAAGATTTATCGTTATTTCCTAATTTGACTGTGGCAGAGAACATAATGATCAATGCCTACCACAGTCGGGGCTTACGCCACACAAGAGCCATGCTTGAACAGGCGTCTGAAGTACTGAGAAATATGGAGGCTAATATTTCTCCACATGATTTAGTCGGTGATTTAACCGTTTCTAAATGTCAGTTGGTGGCGATAGCCAGAGCGTTGGCAGAGAATGCCAAACTCATCATTATGGATGAGCCTACTGCCTCATTAACTCACCATGAAGTGGAACACTTACTTACCTATGTAAAGCGGTTAAAACAGCAAGGAATCGCCATTATATTCGTCAGCCACAAGCTCGACGAAGTCTTAGAAATATCAGACCGTTTCACTGTATTAAAAGACGGAAAATTGGTTGCTACTATCTCAGCTCAGGATATGACCGTACAACGACTGAGCGAATTAATGACAGGTCGAAATATTACTTTTACTCCCCTTTCTACTGAATACTCAGAAGAAGTCGTACTTGAGTGTCGCCACTTATCGAAACAGAACCAATTTCACGATATCAACATCCGTGTTCATCGTGGCGAAGTACTTGCAATAACAGGCTTATTAGGATCGGGACGAACTGAACTCTGCCTGGGTCTTTTTGGGTTAAATTCTCCCGATTCTGGTGATGTGCTACTTGAGGGAAAACCCGTTATATTTCGCAGCAATCGAGACGCTATCGAGGCTGGAATTGGCTATGTATCAGAAGATCGAATGGGTACAGGGCTCGTTATGGAACAACCTATTGCAGACAATATAGTCAGTACACTGTTCAACGAACTTCAACCTCGCTTTGGACTTTTTTCACAAAGCAGAGCCTTTGAGTTGGTAACACAACTCGTTGATCAATTGAAAATAAAAATCGGCGCTTCTACCGATCCTGTCAGTACGTTATCCGGGGGAAACGCTCAACGTGTGTCCATCGCTAAATGGTTAGCCATTCGACCCAAAGTTCTTATTCTCGACTCGCCAACGGTTGGAGTCGATATCGCCAATAAATCGGGTATCTATCATGTTATCGAAACATTATCTAAGGCTGGCGTCGCCGTTATCATTGTGACAGACGAAATCGAGGAAGCCTGCTACAACAGTCATAATATTGCCGTGATTGCAGACGGTGAACTCGTCAAAAACTTCGTTACAGCAGAGACATCTGTAAAAGCGCTTTCGGAGGTAATCTATGGATAAACGTTGGCTGGTTTCACTTTTAAAAAAGAATGAAGCCATTCTTTTTTGTACCATTGTGCTCATTGCCTTGGTCATCACCGCTATGACCCCAGAGTTTCTAACCGTCGGCAATATTTATGACCTACTGAATAACTACGCCATGTTAACTATTTTGGCTTGTGGTCTATTTATCGTTTTGATCTCGGGAGGAATCGACATTTCCTTCCCTGCCACAACCATAATCAGTCAGTATGTCATGGTATTGGCAATCAATGCGTTCACCAGTAACTTTGTTGTGGCCTTTGCAATTTCGGGCTGCATTGGCCTTCTTTTGGGGCTGATCAACGCATTGCTGGTCAATAAACTCAGAGTACCATCCATCATCATTACGATTTCCACCCTCAATGTATTCTATGGTTTACTGCTCTTTCTCTCAAAAGGTGAATGGCTATACAAGTATCCTCGTTGGTTTGAAGATGGTATTACTCTTTTTCGCTTTACCGCATCAGATGGCTACGACTATGGTTTAACGTTACCAATGATCGTCACTGTTGTTGTTGTAACAATCACTTCATTCGTTATGAACAAGACTAGTATTGGACGTCAAATCTTTGCCGTGGGTGGAAACTCAGAAGCGGCTTCTCGAGTTGGGTTCAGTATTTTGAAAGTCCAGCTATTTGCCTACGGCTATCTGGGACTGCTTGCTGGAATCGCAGGTGTCGTTCAGTCATACACTATTCTTACCGTCGCTCCTGACTCGTTGCTTGGATACGAACTCACTGTTTTAGCAGCGGTAGTGTTAGGTGGAACCAGTATTATCGGCGGAAGAGGATCGCTTTTTGGCACCATACTTGGTGTGATTCTCATTGCCCTCATTCAGAACGGACTCAATTTATTGGGAGTGTCTTCCTACTGGCACACGGTTATCACTGGCGGTGTCATTTTAGTAAGTATTAGTACTACCGCTTGGCGTCAGAGAAAAGAAGGAGTAAGCAATGGCTTCAGGGCAATCTAAACGCAACCTTGAGAAGTACCTTTTGGTACTTCTGCTACCTATGTGTATCTATTTTTCTATAAAAATTCCGGATCTGTTCTGGTCGTGGAATAATTTCTTGTCCATTTCAGCGCAGATTCCGTTGTTGGGATTCTTAACGTTTGCCATGGCAATCACTATGTTAACAGGCGGGATCAACCTCTCGATCATCCCTATTACAAATGCATGTGCTCTGGTTATGGGTTGGCTAGCCATTACTTTGCCTAACTCCGCAGTATATCTGCCGGTTGTTCTGCTTGGCGGTGTTGTAATTGGTGTTTTGACGGGTCTGCTCAATGGTCTCTTAGTCGCTAAAATTCGGGTCTCGCCTATCCTCGCGACGTTGGGCACCATGACATTTATTAATGGACTCAATATATTATTATCTGGTGGTAAAGCTGTTTCTAATTTCCCAGAATACATTTTAAACATCGAGAAAATTCAGGTATTGGGTATTCCGTTTCCCATGATACTGTTTTTGTTTGTCGCGATACTCTTTTGGTTAGCGCTAGAAAAAACCGCCTTTGGTAAATCTGTCTATATGTTGGGTTCTAATGAAAAGGCAACCTTCTACTCAGGCATAAATACTAATAAGATTTTGCTGCTGACCTACGTACTTTCGTCACTTCTATGTGTATTCGCGGCTCTAATCATGATGTCTAAATTTAATTCAGCCAAATCATCTTACGGTGAATCATTCTTGCTCGTAACGATACTGGCTTCCGTACTAGGCGGGCTTAATCCTGATGGTGGATTTGGCAAGACCATCGGTATCGTTCTGGCTCTAATACTTCTTCAAGCCATGGAGAGTGGCTTTAATATGATTGGTATTAACAACTTTCTGACGATGGCATTATGGGGAGGAACCCTCCTACTCTTTATTTACTTACGTAATCAAGATGAAAAACTGTCACGTTATTTCAATCACCTCACACACCGACAGACGCAGCCAAAGGATGTGAAGAATTAATAACGGTTAACGATAAGGTCAATCCGATTAAAATCGTAATCGTTACAACAACACTTATTTTTACCCCTGCTATAGAAAATGGTAGGGGTTTTAAAATTATTATGTACCTATCTATAATTTATTTTTTCTTATTCTTAGAATCATCACCTCAATACAAATTACGCTTATACGCCCCTAAAACCCCACATTTAATGAGGAATTAATCAGCACTTTCTATTCCATTCTTGCTCATAAATATACTCCACAAAACGCATACTAAATCACTCTCCTAGGTATTATATCGGGAGATTAATTAACTTGAATGTTAATCAATTGTTGAATAAATTAGCGCTATAAAATAATTATCCTGATCCAACAGTAATGAGGCATAGAGATTCAAAACGAAACAAATGTAAGTCGTATTATTTATAAAATAACCTAACTTATGAGTAACTTTAAGGAACACCATGAGTGCAAAAAATAAAATTTTACTATCGATAGGCGGTCTTTTCTTTATTGTCATCTTATCTATTGTTGGGAATGGGTATTTTGCTTTTAGCAACTCTTCTGAAAAAAATTATACTGATAAACTAAAAATCGAAGCTAAATTAATAGCGGCAGCTTCTGAGCAGAAAATGCTGAGAAATTTTGATTTATTAGTTATGGCAGCCGATTCAATTGATGTAGACGATCAAGGCAATCTAAATGTCGAACAGCTGAAAAATAAACTTAACTTTATGGAAAATAATTATGACATCGTCGAGGCGTTTTATGCGAGAGCCGATGGCGTAAGTTACCGTAAGACAGGAGAAATTGCAGACTTCAATGCGAGAGAACTACGTAGAACGTGGTTTTTGAGAGCGATGACAGGAGAAGCTCATGTAACAACTAAGCCGTATGAGGCGTCAGGCTCGATGATCATTTCTCAAGTAGAACCAGTGAAACGTAATGGGAAAGTTGTTGGCGTTATTGGTCTGAATATTGACCTTGGTGATACTGCTTCCTATATCAAAACATTATCTGAAAAAGGACAAATATTCCTCAATCGAGAAGATGGCTATATTCTATCTGCTTATAATCCTGATTCCGTCGGTAAAAACATCTTCGATTTGAGACCGTCGTACTCCGAGTATAAAGATAAGGGTGGCATTGGCCATAAATATCAGTACGAAAACAAACCCTACTTTGTCGTTAATGCCATTTCAGAAGAACTCGGTTGGACAGTTTGGAGTTGGGAAAGTCAGGAAAATATTGGCGCCGCTTCTCGAGCAAACCTGCACAGAGGAGTACTGTGGGGCTCAGTGGCATTGATTCTCGCTTTGATATTGACCTATGTTGCTATCATTAGGCTTATGTATCGTCCTATTGGTGGAGAGCCTACCGATATTGAAGAAATGGTACAAAAAACAGCCCAAGGTGACCTAACCGTTGCTAATGATTCTAAAGGCAATGAACAAGGTATTTTAGGCGCAATGATCACTATGGTTTCAAATTTAAAAGATACCATTATCCAAATTACTCATTCATCTAAAAATCTTGAGCAAGCATCTGAGCAGATGACGGAGATTTCATCAAAAGTGAAAGTTAGTTCTGAATCACAGATGTTGCAACTTGAACAAGCTGCAACAGCATTAAATGAGATGTCTGCGTCTATCGATGAAGTAGCTCGTAATGCGCTTAAAGCATCTGATGCGGCTAAAGGCGCAAATGATTCTTCCGAACAAGGGCTAGCGATCGTTAAGGAAATGAACCAGAGTATCGTTTCATTAGTCGAACGAATAGAAACAGTTGTGAATGTGAATATCCAACTAGAAAAAGAAACTCAAAGTATAGGTCAAATACTTGATGTTATTGATGGATTGTCCGAACAAACCAACTTACTCGCTCTCAATGCGGCCATAGAAGCAGCAAGGGCTGGAGAACATGGACGTGGATTTGCTGTGGTTGCAGATGAAGTTCGTAATTTGGCCAATAAAACGAAAGAAAGTACCACTATGATCAACGAAACTATTGGTCGTTTACAGAGTGAGGCAACTCAATCAGTAGAAATGATGCGAGAAAATATGAACGATGCTCAGGCGACTTCAGAACAATCAGAGTTGGCCAATCAGGCCTTACAAAAAATTCAAAAGTCTGTAGAGTTAATTCAGGATATGAATTCACAAATTGCAGCAGCAGTAGAAGAGCAAAGCCACGTTGCGTCAGAAATCAGTACTAGTGTTGAGGAAATTAACGAACTGGCACGTTCTACAGTCGATATTTCCGATACAAACCATGCAAAGGCTCAGGGACTCACAGAAATTGCAGAGACGTTGAAAAAATCAATTCAGATTTTTCGGTGGTAACTATTAAGGATTAGTCCGATCTCAGCTTGCCGAGTTTAATTCATTATAGGGTCCGAATTTATCTTTGATTTAGAAATATTCGGACCTTTTTTCCAAAACTTGCTCATTTATTTAAGTTCGAATGATCATCGCTGAAATCGTACCAGCGTTTAAAGGCATTTCAGATAAATTGGTACCGAATGCAAAACCCGCTCTTGATTGTCCTGTTGTTTTTCCATATGCACCTAATGCAGTTCTTGTTGGATTCTTATCCAGCTTCGCAGCGGGTCTGGTTGGTATGCTTTTACTGTACATGATGAATTTAACCGTCATTATTCCTGGCGTTGTTCCTCACTTCTTTGTCGGTGCAGCCGCAGGTGTTTTCGGTAACGCGACAGGTGGACGTCGTGGCGCAATTTTGGGGGCATTTGCCCAAGGTCTGCTCATCACATTCTTGCCTGTTTTCCTTCTACCGGTGCTGGGTGACTTAGGTTTTGCTAATACCACCTTTAGCGATGCAGACTTTGGCGCAATCGGTATTTTACTGGGCTTGATTGTTCGGTAGTCCGTTTAAGCTTTTACTCCACATTAAGGCCTCAACCGAGGCCTTAAAACACGGATAGAATTAGCGATTTTATTTCGATGTCTGACATGCCATCATATCAGCTTCGATTTGCTCCCAGTCCAACTCCTCTGAACTGATAATTTCAATCCGAGAATCTCGACGATACGCAACTTTATCAAAATCGTGCTCGTCCTTGACTCGATTAAAAAACACCCATGCTGAGCCTATTCTTATCACGCCTTTTATTCGGCTCACTTTAGGGAGGGAGACTAGCACACTCTCTAACGCCCAATAATCAAAGCAATCCTCACGATGGAATACCCAGCCGCAGCTAAAAAGCCCAGAGCCATTACCTGTTTTTCTTACTGGGATACCAGGCTCGGGAGATTTATCGCTTCCATGATTATGCTCATGATGATGGTGATGGTGCTCTTGTGGCAATTGCGATTTCAGTTGTCCATTTCGAACTAAATCCAAAAGTATCAGATCGATTTCACCTTTCGTTGTACGGCCAATATGCTGTTTGATTGGAAACATATTGTTAAGGCTATCTTCAGCCAGTTGAATTTGCTGTTCAGTGGCAATATCGCACTTATTGATTAGGACGACGTCGGCGAGATTAAGCTGATCATGGAAGATTTCGTTGCCAATCACCTCTTCTTGATCCAACCAACGTGGATCAAGCAAACAGATGGTTGCACGTAAATCTAGGGTGTCTCTAAATTTAGGACCCATGAGCGTATCGATAATCCCCTCAGGGTGACCAATACCCGTTGGTTCGATAATAAGCCTGTCAGGTTGAGTTTGTTCAATTAGTGTCGTGAGTGTTTGCCCCAATGACAGTCCAAGAGAACAGCAGATACAGCCCCCTGTTAACTCTTTAACGTACAATCCATCTTGCGTTGGCATCATTTCCTGATCAATACCAACTTGGCCAAATTCGTTGACCAATATCGCCCAGGTTTCGTGCTGTGGTTTCCTTGCGAGGAGAGAATTGATCGTTGTTGTTTTCCCAACACCTAAAAAACCTGTGATGATATTAGTTGGGATCGTATTGGACTGCTTATTCATAATAACCTTTGATTCAATTATCTAAACTAATGTTCTAACTTGCACAGAAATTACAAGCTAACTGACTGATTGACTATTTCCCTCGAGGGGCTATTTCCCTTCTTTCTAATAATTTCCTCAGTAGCGTATATACTTGAGATACATACATGCAAATTAGGTGGCAGACTATGGAAATGTATCAGCACGGTATGGCCGATTTATTTGAACAGTTAGGATTAGGCAGCTCTCCAGACGAGATCAAGAATTTCGTAAAAAGCCACAGGCAGAGACTCGACTCAATGCAGCTCCACGAAGCGAATTTTTGGAATGACTCACAAGCGGATTTTCTTAAACGCGCTATCGAGCAAGATGCTGACTGGGCCGAATTAGTCGATCAATTGGACAATATGCTCAGAGAATCATAGATGACGATGTCGATGTCCGGTCAAGCAACTTGAGTTTTATGTAATTCTGACCTCATTTAAAAAGGGTCCAGTTTTTTAACTCGACCCTTTAGACAAACAATATCCGAAACTTTCGGACTGATATGTAATTACAAACTCGCTAAGGCGTTATCAATAGCATCTACAATAGCGTCTGCCTGCTCTTGCGTTAAAGTAAGAATTGGACTTAGACACAGAGTATTGTTGTACTTACGGAAAGAACGGTTAGTACGTCCAATCAATACGCCATTCTGACTACAGTGACCAACGATTTTCATCAGGACGGTTTCTTCCATTGGTTCTTTTGTCGCGCGGTCTTTAACAAGTTCTAAACCAAGGAACAATCCTTTACCACGAACATCACCAATAATCTCGTACTTGTCTTTCAATAGAGATAAACGGGTCATCAAGTAGTCACCCATTTTGGCTGAGTTTTCCAAAAGACCTTCGCGTTCGATAATGGCTAAGTTTTCCAATGCCGCTGCAGGGCCTGAGGTACAACCACCAAAGGTGCTGATATCACGGAAATAGCTTTCACGCTCTTCAGGCTGGTCGTTTAATTTCTGGAAAATTTCCTCAGTTACCACGGTACATGAGATTGGAGCATAAGCAGAAGCCAATCCTTTTGCCATGGTTACGATATCAGGCTGAACATCAAAATGCTGATAACCAAACCATTTACCCGTACGGCCAAGACCACATACCACTTCATCGATATGAAGAAGCATATCGTATTTCTCACAGAGTGCTTTAACGCCTTTTAAGTAACCTTCAGGAGGAACAATTACACCACCGCCAGCAGTAATAGGCTCGACAACAATCGCACCGATGGTATCCGCACCTTCTTTCTGAATAACGTCTTCCAACGCTTTAAGAGAAAGCTCGGTGTAATTATCCACTTCGCCATATTGACTACGGTATTCTAAACAGTGTGGAAATTCGACAAAACCAGGCGTAAACGGACCGTATTGGTTCTTACGCTCTTCCTGACCCGATGAGCTTAAACAAGTAATAGTCGTGCCGTGGTAGTCACGATCACGGTATAAAATTTTGGATTTTTTGCCACCATAAAATTTAGCGGCAATTTGGCGAACCATTTTGTACGCTTTTTCATTCGCTTCTGAGCCTGAGTTCGAATAGTAAACACGGCTCATACCGGGCATGACACTTAATAGTTTCGCTGCAAACTGACTCGCGATAGGGGTTGCACCGGAACCGGCATAGTAGTTCAGTGACAGTAGTTGGTCCTTAACCGCATTCGCAATAGACTCGCGACCATAACCCACGTTAACACACCAAACACCACCTGCAGTTGCATCAAGATATTGCTTACCATTAGAGTCCCACAGGTAGCTTCCTTCGCCTTTCACAAACATAGGCGCTTTTGTCGTTGCGTGTTGAGTCATATGGTGCCAAACATGAGCTGAATCGAGCTCGATAGCATTCTCCAAAATTTCCTTATCCATTATTTTTCTCCTTTTTATCTGTTAAACATAACAGTATGCCGACAACTCAATAAGTTTTAGCGCCAGAATTGGCTTTTTATTGGAACAATTCTGGCCCCATATAACAGTGTGGTACCAATATCACAAATAGTCGATAGGTTGCTTGGCATATATCGTGCATTTTCTTTACTAAGTTGGTAGAGATAGAAAGACGATCGCATGAAAAATGATCACCTCATTCACATCGAATTTTCTCCAGATCGCAGCCTCCAAGAGCAGATCAGAGAACACCTCATTGCGAAAATAAACCAGGGTGTATTTGGCACTAAAGCATTGCCATCATGTAGAAAACTTGCCCAAATGCTCAACGTATCTCGTAATACCATCGTGTTGGTCTATGAAAAACTGGTTGATGAAGGGTTTCTAATCTCCCAGCAGCGTAGTGGTTTCTTTGCCAATCCCGATAGTTATTCCGAGTCATTTAGTGTCGATCCTAAGACGAACCAAACTAGTGATGAGTCTGCACTAAAATGGGCTAAAAAATTTAAAGTTGATTTCTCAGAACAACGCAATATCAAGAAGACGCCAAACTGGCAGAGCTATCCTTATCCGTTTTTATTTGGGCAGCCCGAAGATACGCTTTTCCCATCCAACCATTGGCGTGAGTGCGTTCGGCTAGCGCAACGTAAAACCATTATTCGAGATTGGATTTCAGACCACATAGACTGTGATGATCGCTTGTTGATCAAGCAACTTCAAACCAGCGTGCTAAGCAAACGGGGGATCAGTGCTCATGAAGACGAAATTCTCGTGACAATTGGTACCCAAAATTCATTATTTCTGCTTGCTCAACTACTGACCAATACAGGAACAGTGGTCGGTATAGAAGACCCCGGCTACCCTGATGCCCGCAATATTTTTTCAACGTTTGGTGCCAAAGTGCTCCCACTACCAATCGATAGCCAAGGCATTGAGTTGAACAATAATCTTGCTCTGTGTGACTACATTTACACCACACCTAGCCATCAGGTACCAACCAATGTGACCATGAGCATGGAGCGTCGTACGGCATTACTGGATTGCGCGAAAAGAAATAATTTAGTCATTATAGAAGATGATTACGACAGCGAAATTAATCTCAACAGCAAGCCCTCTCCATCGTTAAAAAGTATGGATAGCGAAGGAAACGTCATCTACGTTGGTAGCCTATCGAAATCATTATCACCTGGTCTAAGGATTGGCTTTATGGTCGCGGATCGGGCTCTAATTGATGAAGCTCGTAAGTTACGTCGCTTAATGTATCGACATCCACCCGCTAACAACCAACGCACGAGCGCACTGTTTATTTCTCTAGGCTATTACGATAGCTATCTCACCCGTATTCGTCGTTCTTATACAGAGAAATGGACAGTGTTACGTCAGGCTTTAGAGCGTCACCTTCCCCAGTGCATTACCAGCCAGACTCTGGGTGGTAGTGCCTTTTGGCTAAAATTACCCGAGGGTATTAGCAGCAACGAAGTCGTTAAGAAAGCCATGGAAATTGGGGTGTTAGTTGAAGACGGAGATTTACACTTTCACCAACCAGAAAACAATGCTAACCATTATCTAAGGCTTGGATTCTCTGGTATTTCAATTGAGAACATTGAACCGGGTATCATGATGCTAGCCCGGGTTATCCGCCAACAATTGCCCCAACAACAACCCAAAATTGGCACTACGGTGAAACAGAAACTTAGCTCAGTATAGAGTACGATAAATAGGGAAAATGACAGCACTTGGAGATCTATATGTCAAAAGTTGTATTCATTACTGGAGCAACATCTGGATTTGGTCAAGCAGCAGCTAGAAAGTTTGCAGCAAACGGATGGGCACTAATTATCACCGGAAGACGTGAAGAGCGCTTACAGGCTCTCGCCGAGGAACTCTCAAATGTTCCTGTTCACTATCAGGTGCTGGATGTAAGAGATAAAGAGCAAGTCGATCAGCTGATTTCAGATCTGCCAGATGCATTCAAATCAATAACCAGCCTGATTAATAACGCAGGCTTGGGCTTGGCATTGGCCCCAGAGCCAGCGCAAAAAGTCGATATCAAAGACTGGCAAACCATGATAGATACCAATATTACCGGGCTGGTCAATGTCACTCATGCACTTCTGCCAACACTTATTGAAACTGGCAGTGGTGCCTCGATTATCAATGTAGGCTCCATCGCCGGACAATGGCCCTATCCTGGAAGCCACGTGTATGGTGCATCGAAGGCGTTTGTCCAACAGTTTAGCTACAATCTGCGCTGCGACTTACTCGGTACTGGCGTTCGTGTTACAGACCTGGCTCCAGGTCTGGCTGAAACGGAATTTACGTTAGTCAGAACTAAGGGTGATCAGGCAGCATCAGATGCTCTTTATGACGGAGCAAAAGCACTTGATGCCACAGATATTGCCGAATCCATGTACTATCTTGCTACATTGCCTGACCATATATGTATTAACCGAATGGAGGTCATGCCAACCTCTCAGGCATGGTCTCCATTTTCGGTTCATCGAGAAAAATAAGTCCAGTCAGTCATAAAAAAGCAGAGCGTCGCTCTGCTTTGATCTGTTCTCACATACTTTGATAGTTTGGACCACTGCCCCCTTGCGGTGGCGTCCATTCAATCATACCTCTCGGGTCTTTAATATCGCATGTTTTGCAATGCAGACAGTTAGGCGCATTGATCTGTAGAGTGTTGCTGCCGTCAATCTCGTGCACTTCATACACGCCAGCAGGACAGTATCGCTGAGCTGGTTCATCAAATCGTTGATAGCTTTCCACTAACCAATTTTCTTGCTGCTTCACGTGTAGGTGACATGGCTGCTCTTCATCATGCTCGGTATTGGCTAAATAAACTGAGTCCAGCAACGAAAAGGTCAATACCTTATCCGCTTTAAAATCCTGATCTGAAGTTTCGCTAGTTACTGATTTTAACTGTGCTGCGTCTGGTCGTTTATCTCTAACAATAGGTAATTTAAACCTGACTATCTCATTTAGCCTGTTGTAACCACCACCAAAAAGTCGACCATAAGCATGCAGTGCTGGAGCAAACGAACGAGTTTCTTCAAGCTGACGATAAATCCGCGAAGATTGCCAAAAACTGGTAAATTGCTCGGTTTTTTCTGCCTCATCTTTGATGTCAAGAATGGTGTCAGCAGCACATATTGATGAATACATCGCGGTATGAATGCCCTTCATTCTTGATACGTCAAGAGTACCAGCATCACAACCCAATATAAATCCACCAGGAAAACACATTTGCGCTAGAGAATTAAAACCGCCTTTTGTGATAGTGCGCGCGCCATAAGCCAGTCTCTCGCCACCTTCGAGGATCTTAGCGATCTCGGGATGTGTTTTTAAAGTTTGGAAGGACTCATAAGGGTTAAAATAAGGATCACGATAATTCAAATCAGTAATTAACCCCAACCAGACTTCATTGTTGTCTGCATGATAAAGATAAAAACCACCACCAGTGTCATTCGCCAAAGGCCATCCAGAGCCATGAATCGCCATTCCTGCTTGATGCTGTTCCGCAGGAATCTTCCATTTTTCTTTAAAACCAAGCGCGTAGTGCTGAGGGTCTGCACCTTGATTAAGACCAAACCTGTCAATGACTTGCTTACCAAGGTGACCGCGACTCCCTTCACACAACAAGGTTTGTTTTGCTAACAGACGCATACCAGGCTCGAATCTGTCAGTTGGTTGCCCATCTTTTCCTAGCCCCATATCCCCAGTAATAACACCACGAATACAGTTATCTCCCCACTCTAGATCTGCTGCGGTAAAGCCACAAAAAATTTCACCACCAAGCGCTTCAACTTTTTCCGCCAGCCACTGACACAAACGTCCCAAGCTTAGCAGTCTCATACCTTTGTTGTGCAGGGTTTTGGGTACTAAAAAGTCTGGCATTGAAGTCAAACCGTCCGGTTTAAGTAACCACAATGCTTCAGCAGAAACTTCAATACCAAGTGGTGCTGTATTTAATTCTTCATCACTGAATATCGCATGCAGTACTTTGGCATCAAATAACGCGCCAGAAAGTATATGGGCACCTATTTCTGCCCCTTTTTCCAAGACACAGACGGAATGTTCAATACCGTGAAGCTGAGCTTGCTTGAGAAGTCGGTACGCGGCAACTAATCCAGCTGGTCCACCGCCAACAATGACAGTATCAAATTCCATCTCATCACGTTCTATTTGCGTATCCATCTGTTGTCCTTATCATGCCATAGCGGCTTGAAGTTCAGGGAGGATCTCATCAGCGTTGCCAACGAAAGCGTAATCGGCAATAGACATAATCGGAGCATCGGCATCACAGTTCACCGCAAAAATAGTTTTTGCAGCAGAAATACCGGCTAAGTGTTGAATGGCGCCAGAAATACCGATCGCTAAGTAAATATCCGGTGCAATAACTTTGCCTGTTTGCCCAATTTGCTTATCATTTGGCATCAAGCCACTGTCCACAACCGCTCTTGTACCACCTAATGCAAATCCTTTTTTATCGGCGAATTCGGTGATACGTCGGTAGACCTCACAATTAGCTGCACCTCTTCCTATTCCTATGACCCATTTAGCACTGTTTATATCTAATGAATCTTGCTCGCTAAAAATGTGCTCGATAATACGTATCGATTCATGGCTATCAGGTTTTGGGTATTGCTGTTGAGTCAGGCTGTTAGATGCTGAACGCTGCGCCAAATCAAATGCACTACAACGCACCGTCGCGACGACGATAGGGTCAACGACTTCAACAGTTTCAATAACATTGCCAGCGTAAATTGGATGTTTAAAGCATTTATTCGAGACAACAGAAGTAACATTGGATACCTGTCCGACTCCCAGTTTGGCCGCAACTCGCGGAAGCGTTGCCTGAAAGAGGTTACCATCACTACTTAGCAGTGTTGAATACTGATTTTTCTGGATAATTTGCGTCAAGACCTGGCTCAGTGCCATTGGCTCCTGAGCGTAATCAAGCGATATCACTTCAGTCACTAAATTCAATTTTGATAGCGCATCGATGTAATTTGGCTGATTGGCTGACTCATGAATCAAAAGTGTAATTGACTCACCAAATTTCTGTGCACACGACACCAACTTATCAGAAATGCTGTTCAACTCAGTTTCTGTTGGAAGGATTACTAATACCGTCATGCTCTACTCTCCCATCTTGGCTAATATTTTGCCGATAAATTCGCCAGCCGATGCACAAATGACACCATTGCCTTCTCGTCCCGGAGGCGTTTCAAGCAGAACCCGTGTTTGATGAGAAACAACATCGATATTCAATTGGTCGAGTGTTTTTACGTCCAGAGGTTTCTTCTTCGCTTTCATTACGTTGGGAAGTTTGACAAATCTCGGCTCCGCCAGTCGAAGATCAGCCGTTATAATCGCGGGTAACCCCAGTTCGGCAACTTCTTCACCGTTATCCACTTCATAGCGAACACGAACACATCCTTCATTAAATTCAATAGCAGATGCACAATGAGAGATTGGATAATCTAATAGCCCGGATAGCATCGCGGCAGATTGGGCATTGTCGCCATCAATAGACTGCTTACCCATCAGGATTAGGTCGGGTTGTTCTTCAGAGACAACACCATTCAGTATCTGCGCCACATGCAAAGGTTCAAGAAGCCTCTGGCTCTCTACTAAAATCCCTCTATCTGCTCCCATAGCAAGAGCGTGGCGAATTTGGTCCTGAGCCTTTGTCTCTCCAATAGAGACAACTACGATTTCGTCGACCTGCCCCTGCTCTTTTAATTTAACCGCCTGTTCAACGGCAATCTCGCAGAACGGGTTCATCGACATCTTAACGCCATCTGTCTCAACAGCAGAGTTATCGTCTTTCACCCGGACCTTAATGTTGTAATCTACCACTCGCTTTACTGCGACAAGGATTTTCATTCCAGTACTCCCTAAGCGACTTTTCAATAAAACTAAGGAACGACGAATCCTTCCCGATTCCTTTCATCAGAAAAGCGGGTCTTATTTCGACCAGCTTTGATTTGAAATGCTCACCTATTTAGGTGGTAATGATGTAATGTAACCCATCATCTTGATGTTCGCCTTGATCTAACACGATACAAAAGGCAACAAATTGAATCACTTTAAGGCATTGCCTTTAACGGTACTGATTCATCTTCGTCCTGATCCCAAAACGCATTGCGATCCATATAATTTTTCAGAAATTGCTGTAATCGTGGCGGCTTTGCTCCTTGGAATAGTTGTCTTGGAGACCCTTTCGCCATGATCTCGCCTTTATCGAGAAACACAACGGTATCTGCTACTTGTGCTGCAAAGCCCATTTCATGAGTCACAACAATCATTGTCATGCCATCGTTCGCGAGATCTTTCATGACCTGTAACACTTCACCCACCAATTCAGGGTCGAGTGCCGATGTAGGCTCATCAAACAACATCACTTGTGGCTCCATTGCCAATGCACGTGCAATTGCGACACGCTGCTGCTGGCCTCCTGATAACTGGGCTGGATAATGATTTGCTCGTTCTGATAACCCTACCTTTTTAAGCAACTGCTGCCCTTTCGCATCAGCGTCGGCGCGAGACATTTTTTTTACCCGAACCAAAGCTTCCGTCACGTTACCCAATGCCGTCATATGGGGCCAGAGGTTAAACTGCTGAAATACCATCCCCATATTGCGGCGCACGTGATTCAGTTCTTTCGTTGAAGCTAATTTCCGATAATCCGTATCATCGTTGTAGCCCAACAACTCCCCATTAATCAACACCGTGCCACTTGAATACTGCTCAAGGAAGGCAATACAACGCAGCAACGTACTCTTTCCTGAACCTGATGGGCCAATTAAGCATACAACTTCAGAGGCTTGTACGTTTAAGTTAATACCTTTTAGTACCACATTATCACCGAAGGACTTCCCCATGCTCTGAACCTGAACAATCGGTTTTACTTCTTGTTTCACTTCCATGATTATCTTTCCATATATTTACTTAAACGTTTTTCCGCTCTTAACCCTAATCGAGATGTTGCTTCTGCCATGATAAGGTAAGCAATCGATAAGACTAATAACGTTTCGGCATAGGCGTATGTTTCAGAACCGATTCCAGTTAGTACAAATGTCAGTTCAGGAACCGTTACGATAGAGAGAACGGCGGTTTCTTTGCCTAAAATAATCGACGTATTGACGAGTGCAGGCACAATCAGCACCATCATTTGTGGAATTTGGATACGCCAGATCATTTGAACGTGAGAAAATCCCATCATTTGTGCCACTTCAAGGTGTCCTTTGGGTATTGACTGGAACCCTGCACGAAAGATTTCTGCATAATAGGCACTACCATAAATAGCCAAACCGATAATGCCTGCTTGCAGAGGCTCAAGATAAAGACCTATTGACGGTCCACCGTAATACAAAAGGAAAAGCTGTATCAGAAACGGAGTGGTTCGAATGACCTCAACATAGAGTCTTACAGGATATCGAAAGATTCTCGATTTTGCTGTCAGTCCAAGCGCGACAATTAGCCCAAGTCCCATGCCGAACAAACATGAAATCGCCGTCGCGACTAGCGTTGTTCCAAACCCACTCAATATATCGGACATATGGCTGGTGATAACTGAAAAATCAAAGGTCATTAGGCAGCTACTCCATGTTTTGCTCTTTTCTCCAACCACAAGCCGAGAATTGAGATAACACTGTTGAGCACAAAATACATCGCAGCAGCGGTTAGATAGAATTCAAACGGTTGGAAGTTACTCGCTGCAAGGTTTTGCGCTGTTCGGGTTAACTCAGCAATACCAATCGCGGAAATCAAAGAGGATGCTTTGACAAGGAGAATCGTTTCATTGACTAAACCAGGAATCGTGAGCTTAAACACTTGTGGTAACTCAACATGCAGCAGAACCTGCATACGAGTCATGCCGAGCATCTGTGCTGATTCGCTCTGTCCTACGGGTAAAGATTGAAAACCTCCACGTAAGATTTCCGTCATATAGGCACCAGCACACATTCCAATACAAGCCGTTGCAGCGACGAGTGCAGGAACCTTAATACCAATTAGAGGCAGACAATAGTACGCAACCATCAGTTGCACCAGCAAAGGCACACCACGAAAAACGGACACGTAGATTTTAACAAACAATTGTAGATATCGATTTGGTGACATTCTTAGAGCACACATCACCATTCCGACCAGTAATCCCAAAAACACTGCCATAAAGGAAAGGAACAGAGTCATTTTGACTCCGTCCCATAGTATGGGAAGCGTTGAGGGAAGAATCGAAAAATCAAGCATATTCAATCCTTCCTAACTGATTAGATAACAGGTGTGATGGTTTCCTGCGGAAGGCTCATTTCAACACCAAACCATTTTTCCTGAATGGACTTCATACGACCATCTGATTCCATCTTAACCATGATGTCATCAATGGCTTTTAAAAGACTCGCTGAATCATCATCCTTTCTTACTACGTATCCAAAATAAGTCTTTTTACCAAACGGAGGCATCACCACTTCGAAGTTTTTATGTTGACTGGCCATATAGCCAATGTTTGGAAGCGCATTGGCAACGGCGGCTACACGTCCTGTCATGATCTCAGAGTACGCTTGGTTGAAATCGACATATGACTTAATTTCGACAGGTTTAGACAGGGTATCTGAGAAGTCTTTCAACTGCTGCTCCTGAGAAGAAGACTTCTGCACACCGATTTTCATACCCGCAATATCTTCAGGTTTGGTGACTCGGCTGTCTCCACGCTTTTTAAGTAATGCAACTGAAGCATCTGCAATAGGATAGGTAAAATCATAGCGCTTGACGCGTTCTTTCGTGATAGTAACTGGCCCGGCAACCATATCAAACTTGTCGGCTTCCAGCCCAGGTAAAACACTTGACCACGGCAGATCGACATAGCTCACTTTTACGCCAAGCTCTTTACCCACCTCATCAAAGAAATCTTTATTCAAGCCGACGTGCTTATCACCTTTCAGAAAGTCAAACGGGGCAAATTGCAGTTCGGTACCGATGACTAACTCTCCTTTTGCTTTTACATCGGATAAGACATCAGCATTAGCAGCAAAAGCACACAGGCTGCTAAGAAGCAATATTGCACTACCCAAGCGATATTGATGTTTCTGTTTACGCATTCTAACTCTCCATTTAGCTCACCGGATATAGCCGGATTTCCATATAAAATGCCAAGGTTCAAAGCAGCCAGTAGAAACCAGCACTTCTCTCTTCCAAAACCTATTGTATATACATATATAGCACAGGCGTTTTTTATCAAACAAGACTCTGAACCATTTTATTTACCAAAATCCCTAACAATTTTCTTTTTATCCGTCCCATTGCTTTTTTACCCAACCAGATGCACTATTTACGAACCCCAAGATGGTGAAATGCACAAATAAAAAGCAGAAATATGATAGATAATGGACTGAAATAAAACTGCTCTTATTGATGGGATTTCATAATCATATTTAATTTTTATCTTTTACCAATAATTAATACTCAATCTCTATATTGAAAAAATTATCAATAAAGTCTGGACTAATTTGTATAAAAACTATACATGTATATACTAATTTTAAATTGCCAAGATGGCAGTGATAAACGATTCAAAAGGATTTGCAGGAATGAAAACGATCGATGAGATTGCCGATCAGCTCGTCAGCAGCTATGTAGCACCACTAACAGACTACAACGCAGGTTTATCAATCGAAGCACTTAAAAAGAAATATCAGGTCGAGAAAATAGCGAAACTGGGGAGCAACGAAAATCCCTTTGGTACAGCCAACTCGGTAAAGCTCGCACTCAGTGAAGATGATAATCTTGCTCACTATCCAGACCCAGACTGTAGTGAACTCAAATCCCTTCTAAGCAGTCGCCTAGATGCACCAACCAGTCATTTTGTTATGGGGAATGGCTCTGAAGATTTAATCAATATGATTTGTCATTCGTTTCTACAAGCCGGAGACGATGTATTAACCGTTATCCCCTCGTTTGGTCTGCATATTCTTTATCCAAAATCCTATGGTGCGAACGTCATCGCGTCTTACATGACCTCAGATCTCACTTTCGATGTAGATGATTTAGTTGAGAAATTAAAAGCAAAGCCGAAACTGTTTTTTATAGCCAGTCCAAGCAACCCGGTAGGGTGTACGCTGTCATCAACGGATGTCGATAAATTAATAGAAAATCAATCAGAAGAAACTTTGTTTGTTTTCGATGAAGCGTATTATGAATTTGCCGCTCATGAAAGTACGTATAGCGATGTAGTTGAAAAACTAAAACAATCAGGCAAACCGTATATCCTGCTACGCACTCTGTCTAAAGCTTATTCTCTCGCGGGTTTACGTGTTGGGTACGCGCTTTGTGGCTCAGAAAATATCGCACGCTACTTAAACAAAATACGTTTACCCTTCAACGTAAATCGACTGGCACAAAAAGCAGCTAAAGCGGCTTTAAACGACAACGAGCATCTCACCAAAACACTAGAGTGGAACAGTCAGGCCCGTTCAGAGGTATTCAACCAATTAACAGAGATGGGCCTAGCACCTATTCCATCTCAAGGGAATTTCCTGTTTTTCAGAACCAATATGCGTTCAACTGATCTCGCAGAAGCGTTACGTTGGCATGGTGTCATCATCAAACCTTGGCTCGAACAGGGATACACAGACTATGTTCGAGTATCTATCGGTAATAAAGAAGAAAATCAGCAATTTATTACCAGTTTGGCAGCAATCCTGCATCCAACTGAGTAATTTTACGCGTTTATCTTTGGGAGTATGATGATGAGTAACACGCCAGCGTGTTTAACAGATTTAAAAACGGTACTGCAAGCAGAACAAATCAAACAAAGTGATGCTGTCGATATCAGTTTTCACAAAGATTGGAGCAGTGCCCCGCCTGTCGCCCCTGCTGCCGTTGTCTATCCCGAGTCAACGCAGCAAGTCGCAGAGATTGTCAAAATCTGCGTGAAACATCGTCAACCGATGGTCGCTCAAGGCGGGAGAACCGGTCTTGCTGGTGCTGCAACACCTGTACCAGATGCAATTTGTATTTCGTTTGAAAAAATGAATGCCATCAACGATCTTGACCCCATGTCAAATACAATCTCGGTTGAAACCGGCATTACGCTGCAGCAAGTTCAAGAAGCTGCTCTCGAAGTGAAACGTGCATTTCCGGTCGATTTTGGCGCTCGAGGAAGCGCTCAAATTGGTGGTGTGCTGGCGACAAATGCGGGTGGAAACAATGTAATTCGCTACGGAATGACTCGTGACAATGTATTGGGATTAGAAGTCGTAACAGCCAATGGTGAGATTATTGACCTAAGTAACCGGATGATCAAAAACAATACGGGCTACGACTTGAAACAACTCTTTATTGGCAGTGAAGGGACACTTGGTTTTATTACCAAAGCGACTCTAAAGCTGACATCCGTTCCCGGTGAACCTCGCACAGCATTGTGTGCTCTGGAAAGCTACGAAAATGGCGTCGCTTTATTACGTCAGCTACAAGAGAAACTAGGTCAATCGATTCACGCCTTCGAAATGATGTGGCCAGATTTTTACCAAATGAGCTGTTCGTGGTTTTGCGCCGATAACCCGCCACTTTCTATCGGTTATCCTCTTTACGTGTTGGTAGAGTGCCGTGACTGTGAAGAAGAGAAATTTAATGAGGCTCTGGGAAACGCATTCGAAGACGAACTCGTTGTTGATGCTGTTATCGCGTCATCTCTACGCGAGAGAGAGAAAATTTGGGAAATTCGTGAAGCAACAACCGAGTTTCCGACCAAGCTGGCACCAATTAATTTTGATATCAGTTTGCCGATAAAGCAGATAAATACGTTCGTCCAGACCTGTAAATCACGAATTGATGAGAAATGGCCTGGCGCACTAACCATTAACTTCGGTCACATTGGTGATAGTAATCTGCACTTAACCATAGATAAGCGTTCTGCAGACGGAATAGACGAACTCGCAGCAGATCAATTAGTATACGCCTGTGTAGAAGAATTCAACGGTTCTATTTCAGCTGAACATGGTATTGGAACTCTAAAACGAGATTTTCTTCACCATACGGTTGCTCAGCCAGCGTTACATTTAATGAGTACGATTAAACAAACGCTAGACCCATATAACTTACTTAATCCGGGTAAGTTAATTGACATAAATAAGCAGTAAAATCGTGATGAATATGCACCTTATTTAATCACTAAAACATTGGCACAATACGTGCTTACAACTTGTATATACATATACACTCATTATAAAAACATTTATCACAAGGAGAGTTAGATAATGATGTTTAATTGCGCTAAGAAGTTTTGCAAAAGCGTCGCATTTACGGCGGCTATTGCATGTTCAGCAAACACATTTGCTGCGGATTTAGGCAAACTAAAAATGGGCATTGAACCATGGTTAGGATACGGCCTTTGGCATATAGCCGCACAAGATAAGTTGTTTAAGAAACAGGGCTTCGACCAAGTAGATGTGGTCAATTTCGCGGAAGATAAAGACATCAATGCGGCATTAGCAAGCGGACAAATTGATGTGGCGAAC
The DNA here is from genome assembly GCF_003856525.1 of Vibrio viridaestus. Classification (GTDB taxonomy): domain Bacteria; phylum Pseudomonadota; class Gammaproteobacteria; order Enterobacterales; family Vibrionaceae; genus Vibrio; species Vibrio viridaestus. The sequence continues at coordinate 231,778 of NZ_RJVQ01000003.1, read as the reverse complement.
ATTGCGACACACACAGCAATGGGCATGATTTCAGCTGGGCTGCCAATCAAAGTCATTATGTTGTTAGATCAAAGTGAAACAGCCGATGCCCTTATCGTATCGAAAGACATTACGTCACTGGAAGATCTTAAAGGTAAACAAGTCGCTTATGAAGAAGGAACGACCAGTGATATTCTTCTGCACAGCGCGCTTAGCTCTGTTGGTATGACAACAGCAGACGTCAAGCCAGTACCCATGCCTGCATCGAATGCCGGTAGTGCTCTAATTGCGGGTCAGGTTCCGGTTGCCGTTACTTATGAACCCTACTTAACTGTAGCTAAAAACAACGATCCATCTATCAAAATGCTTTATAGCGGTGCTTCAGACCCTGGCCTGATAAGTGACGTATTGGTCGTTCGTCAATCTGTGATTGATGATCATCCAGAACAGGTATCTGCTCTAATCAAGGTATGGGCGGCTTCGCTAAAAGAGTACAACACCAATACCAAACGTGGTCGTGAGATCATTTCCAAAGCGGTTGGTGCTAGTCCTGAAGAGCTTTCTACGGCTTTTGATGGTGTGAAATATCTTAATGTTTCAGCAAATAAAGCCATGCTTGCTGGCGAATTCAAAGATCAAACTTTCCCTCACATTTTGAAAGCAGCCAATGATGCAAAAATCATTTCTGCTGACCTTGCTTTCGATCAAGTCGTCGACTCATCATTCATCGAAAAAGAGTAAGGAATCTTAATGTCTGTGACAAACCTGGAGAGCTGCGGCTCTCCTGTTAAAAACACAAAAAAGCGGGAGAATGTTTTGAAACGGACACTCTTTACCATTGGCCACACACCAACTCGTACTCAAGCGATCATTATTGGTGTGGCTACTTTTGTTATTCTTTTTGCAATTTGGTGGTTAGCCACCTCAACGGGAAAAGTAAAGCCAATCTTTCTGCCTGGACTGGAGCAAGTCTGGAAGCGCCTAATTACCCTAGCGAGTCAGGGTACACTTTGGGAAGACATGCAAAGTAGCTTGTATCGCATCGCAGTCGCTTTTTTCATATCGTCTGTCATGTCGATCGTAATCGGTATTCTGGCGGGTTGCTATGGATTCGTTAAAGCGGTAGTTGAACCCTTGGTAGACTTCATTCGCTATATGCCGGTTGTGGCATTCGTACCACTAACGATTCTCTGGACAGGTACTGATGACTTTCAAAAATTCTTAGTTATCTGGATCGGTACCTTCTTCCAACAAGTGCTGATGATGATCGACGCTGTGAAGCGTGTGCCTAAGGACTTTATTGGTCTTGGTCGAACTCTCGGCATGAACGACGGTAAGATTTTATTCAAAATTGTGTTACCTGCAGCTCTACCTAATATTTGGGATGCTTTGCGGATCAGTCTTGGTTGGGCCTGGACTTGGTTAGTACTTGCCGAGTTAGTCGCGTCAACATCCGGTCTTGGATATCGCATAGTGGTCTCTCAACGTTATTTCCAAACCGATACGATTATCGGCTACATATTGCTTCTCGGCCTTCTCGGCTTAATCACTGACCAGATCATGCGTGCAGCAGAACGTTTTCTGTTCCGCTACAACAAGCGAGGTTAATCATGGCTACTTTGACGATTAAAAATCTGGTTAAGAGCTATCCAGCAAAGAAACGCGAGCGAAACACGGTATTAAATAACATCGATTTGACTCTGGCGAATAATGAATTTGTCTCAATCGTTGGTTCATCAGGTTGTGGCAAAAGTACCCTCCTTTCCATCGCAGCTGGGCTGGAAGAATTTGATTCCGGTGACGTTCTCGTTGACGGTAATCCAATTCAAGGACCGGGTATAGACCGTGGGGTGGTATTTCAATCCTATACATTACTACCTTGGCTTACCGCACGCCAAAATATAGAGTTCGCTTTAAAAGCCGCCGGCTATAACAGTTCCGAAAGTAGTGATAGAGCCCAGCAACACCTAGAACTGGTAAAACTTGGTAATGCCGCTGATAAATGGCCAGCCGAGCTTTCAGGGGGGATGAAACAACGTGTTGCTATCGCTCGAGCACTCTCCTATCGACCTAAAATATTGCTGATGGACGAACCATTTGGTGCACTCGACGCCATGACCCGTCAGCAGATGCAACAATTGCTCCTAGAGGTGTGGGAAAAACATCGTCTAACGGTGATGTTTGTTACTCACGACATCGAAGAAGCAGTCTTTCTATCCGATCGAATCGTCATCATGAAGCCGGGAGCTATTGATGAAACTTTGGATGTCAATCTCGAACGTCCAAGACCGATATCGATTACTCGTAGTGACGCCTTTGCCGAACTACAACAGCATGTATATGACAGGATTAGTCAACCATTAGAAATGGTATAAAGATAAGGATTTACCCATGAATATTTCATTCTATGATTTAACGAACTCGACTGACATTCCAGCAGAACTACTGGCAAGAACAGAATCTGACTTATCTTTTTTCAGTGAAAAAGTGACGCCTATTATCGCGGCCGTAAAAGAAAAAGGTGATGCCGCTCTTATAGAATTTGCCCGTAATTTCGATGGCGTTATTCCAGAAACCTTTTCTGTTAAAGCGGAAGAAAGCGAATTTGAAGCCGCTTTCGCTAACCTCGATCCTGAATTGATTGAAACTATTAAGTTTTCAGTAGAAAACGTGCGTGCTTTCCACGCAGCGCAAAAACCTGAAGAGATGTGGCTTAAAGAAATGCGTCCAGGTGCATTTGCTGGTGATCGTCATGTTCCTATTGACGCTGTTGCTTGCTATGTGCCGCGCGGTAAAGGATCCTTCCCAAGCGTACTGATTATGACAGCGGTACCGGCTGTCGTAGCCGGCGTACCAAGACCAGTGATTATTACCCCACCAGGACCTGACGGTAAAGTCGATGATGCAACACTAGTTGCGGCTCAGCTGGTTGGTATCAAAGAAGTCTACAAATGTGGTGGCGCCCAAGGCGTCGCAGCTGTTGCTTATGGTACTGAGTCTGTACCAAAATGCTTGAAAATCGTTGGCCCGGGCAGTCCTTGGGTCGTGGCCGCGAAAAAACAACTCACTCACCTTATTGATCCGGGTGTGCCTGCTGGACCAAGCGAAAGTGTTATCTTAGCAGATGACACAGCAGACGGTAGACTTGCGGCATTAGATCTATTAATCGAATCCGAGCATGGTCCCGATTCATCGGCATTTTTGGTCACATCTTCGCAACGTGTTGTTGACGAAGCCCTAAGTGCTATTCCGGGATATTGGCAAGAAATGCCAGAGAAACGTGCAGAATTCTCACAAACAGTTTTATGTGGTGAACATGGTGGTATTGTGCTGACTAAAGATTTCGATGCTGCCATTGAATTTGTAAACCAATACGCGCCAGAACACCTGGAAATTTTAAGCGCTGAACCCATGGCTGACATGACCAAAATACGTAATGCTGGCGAAATTCTTTTGGGTAATCACACGCCTATTTCTCTAGGTAACTTTGTACTCGGTCCCAATGCTGTGTTGCCAACAAACGGCGCCGCCAAAACAGCGGGACCGCTATCAGTCTTTGATTATATGAAGCGCATTTCGGTCGGTTATGTAACCAAAGAAGGCTATTCCGAATTAGCGGAAAATGCGAAGCGATTAGCTGAGTACGAAGGTTTCGCAAGTCATGCACTTGCTGTATCTGACAAACGTACCAAGATTCTCGGAGAATAAGATGTCTGACACCATTCACAAAGAACCTCTCGCGGCTCAGGCCCATGTTTTAAGTAAAAGCGGCGATTGGGATGGTGCTCAGAAGAAGTTGATTGCTCTCATCGGTGAAATTACCGGTGCGAGCGTCACCACTTTGACCATAAACCGTGACCAATACAGTCTTAACTCATTGAATGGCTTGGTTTCAGTAAGTGACGGAAGTGATTATTTCTTCAAATACCATCATGAAGAAGGTGAAGAACAATCTATCGAAGAATACTATCGCGCAGAACTGCTGAAGCGCTATGGATTTCCTGTTGATGTGCCCGTTTTCGCCTGTAAAGAGCCCGGTAGACAAATTCTTCTCTATCGCCAGCGCGATGATAAGCGTCTTGCTGATGTATGTCGAAAAGTCGAATCTGAAGCGGCCTATCAGACGATAGACCCGATTGTGAACGCTCAAATTGAGTTGGATAAATTAACCCTAACTAAAACGCTTGAGTCTTATAAGCCCGTTACAGAAAATGAAGTCGAATCTGAAGCGATTCATCAGCTTTTCTATCGCCGCTTAGTTGACGGGCAACACCCTGATGGCCTAGGTGGTAGAGTTAATAAGTTTTACGTTGGTAAAATCTTTCAACTGGGCGACACAACACTTGACTGGGAAAACTTTTCGCAAGCGAAATGGTGCATTAACGGGGTTAATTACCCTTATTCCATTGAAGAATTGTTTACCCAATCAGCCAATACACTTAAACCAAGTCATCTGGCAGATCACGGCGCCGTGACGGCACATGGTGATGCCCACAACGCAAACGTATGGTACGAGAATGGTGATGTACCCAAATTGTCTATGTTTGACCCAGCCTTCGCCGGCGAACATATTCCAGCGCTGCTTGCTGAAGTAAAAGCAACGTTTCATAACATATTCGCCCATCCGTACTGGCTATATGAACCCAATCTGGTTGAAAAGAATTACCATGTTTCAGTTCAGTTCCACACTGAAAATAATACGATTTACGTCAAGCATGATTGGACATTGACCCAATTACGTCAGGCATTTTTAGACTCGAAAATACGCAATTATTGGCAGCCACTCATCCGTCATCTCGATGATTGCAAGGCACTACCATCTAATTGGCAAGAGATTATTCGTCTGGGTTTATTTTGCTGTCCAACGCTCGTAATGGATTTACGCGCTGATGGATTAAGTAACCATACCCCTTACAGCTCCCCCCTTGGTTTTGCGGTTGCGGTTAGTCTGGCTAATCCATCGCAAGAAGGTCTTAGTGCCTGGGTTGATGAATTACTAATATCTTAAGGAAGAGAATATGAAGGCAGCGAGACTTTACGGTATAGGTGATATTCGTATAGAAGATATCGCAGAAGATGAACTCAAAGATAACAGTGTTAGAGTAAAAGTGACCGCAGCCGGAATCTGTGGGTCTGACCTCCATAATTTCAAGACAGGTCAGTGGCTTGCTTCCGTACCCGTCACACCCGGTCATGAATTTTGTGGAACCATTACCGATATTGGTTCAAATGTTGAAAATTTTGCTATCGGCGACCAGGTTGTTGCGGATTCTCGGGCTTATTGTGGTCAGTGCCCGGCTTGTGAAGCACATCAGTTCAATCACTGCGAGTCACTCGGCTTTGTTGGCGAAGTCTGCAATGGCGGTTTCGCCCAATTTGTCACAATCGATGAGAAATCACTGATAAAAGTACCAACGAATGTCGCGCCTTCTATTGCTGTTCTGAGTGAACCACTAGGTGTCGCGTTACGCGTAGTGAACCAACTCAGTCCTGAACGGGGTGATGCGGTTAAGGTTTATGGGGGTGGTACCATTGGCGGATTAACAGCCCTACTACTTCAAGAACTTTATCAATGTCGTATTGATCTTGAAGAGCCAAATTCAGACCGTAAGCAACTGCTGTCTGATATAATTGATTTGGACACTGTTGAACGCTACCACTGCGCTGTCGATGCTACCGGTGTTCCAGCTGTTATCAACGAAATTATCTCGAATATTCAGGCTGGCGGAAAAGTCGCTCTAGTTGGCTTACCCCATGCGAATAAGGAAATTGATATTTTATCTATCGTCGAGAAGGAAATTCAGCTTATCGGGTGTAGTGTATTTCAGAATGAACAACATCAAATCATCGATTTTCTTGAACGATTAGCGCCTAAACTCGAAAAGCTCATTTCTGCACCAATTGCATTGGACAATATTGGTGAAACCTATCAGATACTGACGTCGCAACAGGTTCCTTACCTCAAAGCCGTCGTACAACCTTAAGCCGGAGTTATTTATGGATTCTTCACTTTTCTCTATCACCGGTAAAACAATCTTAATCACAGGGGCAAGCCGAGGTATTGGCCTTGCTTTGGCAAAAGGTGTTGCAGGGGCAGGAGCAAACGTCATTATTGCAGGCCGCTCTCAAAAGACTCTCGACGTTGCCCAAGCAAGTATTGGCGACGTTGCAGGATCAGTAAGCACTCTTGTTGTCGACGTAACCAGCCAGTCTAGTATTGAGCAGGCGTTTCAAAAAGTAGCCTCAATTGATGTGCTGATTAATAATGCAGGTACTGAACACGTCTGCCCATCTCTCGAACTCACAGAGGAAATATGGGACACCATTATTGGTACAAACCTAAAAGGTGCTTTCTTCTGCTCTCAAGCTGCGGCCAAAAAAATGCTTCCTACCGGACGTGGAGTCATTATCAACCTATGCTCACTCACCAGTGAAGTGGGTGTACCTGGCGCGGTTCCCTACGGTTCTTCAAAATCAGGCGTATTGGGGATGACTAGAGCTCTTAGTACTGAGTGGGCTCCCAAAGGAATCCGAGTCAATGGTATTGGTCCTGGTTACTTCCAAACTGAGATGACCGAAGTTTTCTATGAAAATAAGTCATGGTGCCAATCGATGCTCGAAAAAATCCCTCAGCAACGCTTTGGGGAATTAGAGGATTTGGTCGGAACAGCTATTTTCCTCGCCTCTGATGCGTCAAAGTACATTACTGGTCAGGTGATTTACGTTGACGGTGGCTACCTAGCCGCCATTTAATCCATTCTGAGAAAAACAGGAGGTTCACACCTCCTGTTTTTCTACATCTTGTGCAATAACGACGAATGAATATCGCTGATAGTCTTACAACCTAATTGAGCCATTGTTCGATCGACTTCTTGCTGTAACAGTGTCATCATCTTCTCCGCACCTTGTTGCCGTTCGACGGCCAACGCATACAGGAATGGGCGGCCGATCAAAACACCATTGGCGCCAAGTGCAATCGCTTTAACGATATCCGTACCTCGACGAAAGCCACTATCAACCCACAGCAACATATCATTACCGACTTCGTCGCGAATATCGGCCAACATATCCACTGGGCTAACCGTATAATCAAGCTGACGCCCACCATGATTGGATAAAACGATACCATCACAGCCAGTTTCTACCGCACGTTTCGCATCTGCTCGATTCATAATACCTTTTACAACCAACTTACCCGGCCAAAGCTCTCTTACCCATTTCAGCGTTTCCCAATCTAGGGTAGGGTCCATTTGTTCAGCAAAATAGGCGGCAGCCCCCACCCCTTTTTGATACTCCTTCGGTAAGTAAGGCACCAAATTCCCAAATCCAGGGACACCTTGCGGAACAATCACTTTACTCACCCACCAAGGGTGCATCGCAATATTAAAATAGCTTTTTAACGATAATTGGAAAGGTTTTGCATAGTGTCTTTTATCTCGTTCTCGATTACCAAAATACACTGCATCTGCGGAAACAACCAATGTTGAACAGCCTTGGGCACGTGCTCTATCCAAAAGGTTCTCTGTGACCTTTCTATCTCTTAATACATAGAGCTGAAACCAATGATTGGACAGTTTATGCTGACCAATGTCCTCTATTGAGCTGGTCGAGACCGTACTTTGGATATAAGGAATATTTTTACTCGCAGCAGCAAGTGCTAAATGTTCATCTGCTTTATTGCACAACATGCCATTATAGCCCGTCGGCGCGACGGCGAAAGGTGCTGAAAAAGTTTGGTCAAACCAAGTGACTGAGGTGTCTCGCTTATCGCAATCGACCAAAACAGAAGGGATAAAACCCCATTTAGAGAAAACATTACGATTGCTGGCCATGGCAGACTCCGTCTCTGCACCACCATCAACATAATCAAAAGCAAATTTGGGGAGAATCCATCGAGCCTTGCGGCGATAATCTTCGGAATTTAAATTCATGTACCGTCCTTTTACATGCACCACTTAAATAACAGACAATTTGCGCTCAAATTCATCAACATATGAGTACATCTTTGTCTAAATCATCATATTACACCTAACATGTATATACATCTAAAACTATTTCGCGTTAAGATAAGATTTATAACAATATCAATGAGGATCCACGTCAATGGCTGATAAACCGCTCGCAAAACATCTGGCGATTACAATGGAAGGAAATCCAGCACCAATTTACCAGCGTGTCAAAGATGCGATTGTCCACCAGATCACGAGTGGTGCATGGCAGCATAACCAAAAGATTCCATCCGAAAGCGATTTTGTTAACGAACTGGGTGTCAGTCGTATGACGATCAATAGAGCGTTACGAGAGCTAACTACCGAAGGCTATCTCATGAGAATGCAAGGTGTTGGTACGTTTGTCGCCGAAATAAAAGGCTACACCGCAATGCTTGAGGTTCATAACATCGCGGAAGAAATCGCTCAGCGCGGTCACTCGCACACAAGTAAGTTACTATCTCTTGCCGAAGTCAGTGCAGACCCAGAACAAGCGGCAGTTCTGGGCTTAAGTACCGGTGATAAAATCTTTTATTCTCATATCATCCACTATGAGAATGATATTCCGGTTCAACTGGAAGAACGTCTGGTCAATCCTAAGATGGCTCCTGACTATCTTAACCAAGATTATAAAAACCAAACTCCATACACTTACCTGATGAAAATTGCCCCCCTGACTGCTGGGGAACATATTGTAGAAGCCGTTATGCCGACCAATCGTCAGCGTTCTTACCTCGATATTGATGAATTCGAACCATGTTTACTCATTCGTCGTCAAACATGGAGCGATAACAAAATAGTGACCTACTCGAAGTTGCTGTACCCAGGTTCTCGATATAAGTTACTGGGTCACTTTAAAGGTGGTCACCATAGTTAATTGAAGGACGGCTTAATGGCTTAGCTGAGCCATGACGGCGGCAAACTCTTCTTTTATACGCTTTTCTGCCTGATGGGAACCTTGGTGAATCACACGTTTTCCCGCCACATAAACACTCTCAATCTGTGTTTTATCACCGCCGAATAGCCAGCGATTTATCCATTGTTCTGAAGGTAAATTCGTTAACCATTCATCGCTTTTAAGTTCGAGCCAATCCGCTCGATAACCCACATCCAAGCAACCCAAATCAACACCACATGCTTGCGCTCCGCCTTTTGCAGCCTGTATCCACAACAATTCACCGACCGATTTCTGACTGTCAGTGACCATTCGATTGCGCTTCTGTTGCACTAACCGCTGACCATACTCAAGCCAACGTAGCTCCTCCATGGCGTTTAAGGATACGTGGCTATCTGAACCCACGCCCCAGAGACCGCCTTGCTGAATAAAATCCGTTGCAGGAAAAATCCCATCGCCCAGATTCGCTTCTGTCGTTGTACAAATTCCGGCAATAGCACCGCTATCTGCTATGCGGCTAACTTCGCTATCATTGAGATGTGTTGCATGAATCAAACACCAACGTTTATCTACTGAGATATTGTCGTACAGGTATTCAACCGGACGTTTTCCGGACCAACTGAGACAATCATTCACTTCTTTCATCTGCTCAGAAATATGAATATGAACGGGAGCATTATCACTTAACCGAGCAAGTACCTGTTTAATCTGATCGATATTCACAGCGCGTAAGGAATGAAAACAAATCCCCGTAGTTAATAATCCTTGTTCTGATTTACACAAAGCCTGGCACTGGGCTATGTATTGATCCGTGGTTTGAATAAAGCGCTTTTGTAATGGCTGAGCGGGAAGATCGCCAAAACCACTGTAGGTATAAAGAACAGGAAGTAGAGTCTGCCCGATACCCGCTTGAAGAGCAGCATCACGAAGGGCGACTGACATATCATCACTTTCATACGCAGTACCACTTTGGTCATGATGAAGATAGTTAAATTCGGCGACCTGAGTGTATCCCCCTTTCAGCATATCGATATAAAGATAACTGGCTATCGTCTTTACCTGCTCTGGGCTAAGCCGCTCAACCAGATGATACATTTGTTCACGCCAGGTCCAGAAACTGTCCTGTGGGTCACCTGCGACTTCCGCTAAACCTGCCATCGCTCGCTGAAAGGCATGGGAATGTAAATTGGACATGGAAGGCAAAACGAGCCCTTTAATTTCAGTCGCATTAACATCGAAAGTATTATTAGCACTTACCTGACGAATTACCCCTTGTTCATCAAGGTCAATGATCACATCTTTTTGCCAGCGATCCTGAATAAAGGCATTGTGCATAAAAAAGCGCTTCATATTTTTTGCGTTCCCTGCTAATTTGTATATACATATTTATACTACAGCTATACAAATATGCAATACTCATCAGGAGGAGAATTGTCATGAATTCGTATCACTATATTCCAGGCTCGATTCCATTACTTATCAGTATCCCTCACGCAGGTACACAACTGACAGAAGAGGTCGCAGCGGGATTAACGGACAGTGCAAAACACCTTCCTGATACCGATTGGCATGTCGAAAAACTGTATCAATTTGCGCTGGATATGGGCGCACATATGATTGTCGCTGACTACTCTCGCTTTGTTGTCGACTTAAATCGCCCAGCTGATGATCAACCACTCTACACAACCGCAACAACAGGCCTGTTTCCTTCGACCTTATTTAATGGTGTGGAAACCTACCAAAAAGGTAAAGAGCCCAATCAAGAACATCGCTCCATGTGTCTAGAGCAAGTGTGGCACCCATATCATAAGAAGCTACAAGACGTTCTGATGCAGTTAAAGGCGGAATTCGGCTATGCAGTCCTGTTCGACGCTCATTCGATTGCTTCTAACATTCCCAGACTATTTGACGGCCAGCTTCCCGACCTTAATTTGGGCACCAACTCAGGCCAGAGTTGCTCGCCTTCAGTAGAAAAAACGCTGCAAACGATACTTGAGAAAACCGACTACACCTGGGTTATCAATGGTCGATTTAAAGGTGGCTATATTACCCGTGCCTACGGACAGCCAGACCAACATATTCATGCACTACAGCTTGAACTCGCACAAATCAATTACATGGATGAGAAACCACCGTTTGAATGGCGCGAAGACAAAGCGTCACACCTAATCACTGTATTAGAAGACATCGTTACTCAATACTATTCTACTATTACTACGCTCTATTAACGGTAAACAGCCCCCATGTCGGGGGCGTATAATAATTAGTATGTTTCTTTATAGACACTAGCCAGTTCATCTACTGAGAGGGGAACATAGTTGTTAGCTAACAAACGTACCTGCTTAACCGCAACCCCTTCGGCAAACTCAACGGTTTCGCTTTCGTTCATACCAAAGGTATTCAGTTTCTGTTTCTCCCAGATAAAATCAAATAATTCATCCATCACAGCATACACATCGCTCTTTTCGACGTTCAGAATCGAAGCGATCAACGCATTAAACTGACTGATTTTACCTTCAGGCGCTTTCTCATTATAAAGTTTGAACACGGGAGTGAAGAATTCATAATTACACTCTCCATGAGCGACATGGTAATTAGCCCCTAATGGGTAAGCTAAGGCATGAACTGCTCCAACACCAGTATTGCCAAACGCAATTCCTGCATAATTACTGCCAATCAAAAAATCTTCAATGATTTCAGAATAATACTCTTTACCTTTTTCCTTTAGCGTTAAATAACCTTGAAGAATAAGTGTAATCGCTTTTTCAGCAAACAGTTCTGTATAAGCATTCGAGTTAGGAGAAACGTAAGATTCAGAGGCATGAACCAAAGCATCCAGAGTGCTAAACGCAAATACTTTGTATGGCATGTCTTTAAGTAACTGGGGAATCATAACTGCGTGATCAGGCAGGAATTCGGGTATTGCAGTCCCCATTTTGGTCCCTTTGGACTTAATCTCCGCCACTGAAATGGCCGTCACTTCACTACCGGTTCCACAGGTTGTAGGAATAGCGATAAGTTCACGAATCTTTTTAAATGAGGTCCGATTCTCAAAAACATCCAAACATTCACTAATACCATCCAATACCAAAAATTTCGCAATATCCATTACAGCGCCACCACCGATAGCAATGACTCTTTGATATTGGTACTGAGCAGCTTCTTTAATCACACTATCAATGATTTCGTCAGAAGGCTCACCCTTGCCATATTTCTTAGGAGAGATAAATATGCTATTGAGATTAAGCTGTTTAATAAACTTATTGAAAATAGAATCGTTAACTACGATGACGTCTGTGCTGCTTAGGTTAAACTCAGTGGCAAACTCAGAGAACGCCTCAAATTTGTGAATCGTAGGTTGAATTTTAATTAGTTTCATAATTTCCCTATGTAACTCAGTAAGACTTATTGGTTATGACACCAACATACATGAGCATTTGCTAACGCAATTCACCTTTATGAATAATCTTCCTTTACTCCATTCCCTAGATATTATTGTTATAAATTAAGCAGTAACTGACCTGATTAATTTTACGCCTATAATAACCACACAAACTGTACTTAAAAGTGATGTATTTCCCAGTTAGACGTTATTACGCATAAAATTCTCTATAATTAACCTCTAGCTTCAACAGAATATGTGGCATTGGCACTATCCTAATTACCATTTCTCCCAGCAGGCACGACTAGCACGGAACTTAAGTAAAATTAAGGTCAAAAAATACCTCAACAAATAAAAAACCTTGAACTTCATCACATCAACCCAGACTAATATCAATAGCCGTCCTTGAAATATCGCAGAGGTCAAAATGATGGATAACAAGACACAAAACATTATCGATGGTTTATTCGAACGCCTAGAACAGGCAGAGAAGAACAACCCTGTACGAGACAACGCAGCTCAATCTCTTATCGAGAAGCATCTTGTCGCCCATCCGGCAGCACCGTATTACATGGCACAGACGATGATCATGCAGGAGGCAACGATTAAGCAGCTCAACGCGAAAATCGAAGCACTACAACAACAAACCGAACAAAACCAAAAATCATCGGGTGGCTTCTTCTCTGATCTATTCGGTGGTAATAATCAAAGTAGCTCAAACACCTCGAACAGAAACACATTCCAGAATTCGAATGGTCAACCTAACTATGGTCAAGCTGGCAACCAATATAGCAACGCAGCGAACCGAGGCTATGGCGGTTATAACCGTGGTAGCAGTTTTTTAGGTGGCGCATTACAAACAGCTGCCGGAGTCGCTGGCGGGGTTGTTCTTGGCAATTTAATGATGGATATGTTTAGTCATCATCATCCTGAAGAAATTGTGAATATCATTAATGAAGAGCCTATGCAGGACATGGGGAGTAATGCGGATACAAATTTCACAGACAACAATGATAACGACGCGGATTTTCTAAACGATAGCTATGCGAATTCGGACGTCGACCCCAATGATCAGAGTAGCGGGTTTGATAACAGCTTCACCGATTCGCCATTCGCGGGTGACTCAGACAACACCGATGGCGGATTCTTCGGCGGAGGTGATGGTGGCTTTGATGACTTTGACGACTGGAGCTAAACTATCAGCAACACAGTGTATCTGGTAGACAATCAGGCAGGGCATTATTAACGCCCTGCCAATATTAAACTTTGTCTGAATATAACACTGATGAGGACGCTGAAATAAATGAGTTCGTTATTTGCTTAAGTACTCGCGAACGTACCCCAGCATGTTGCCAATATAGCGGTTCGAATAGAGATATGTCTGGCGCAATATTAATCAGTTGCTTGCTTTCTATCGCATCACCAAGCAACCCTTCCGTCGTCACACACCACCCCATCCCCAATTTTGCTGCTTCAACCAATCCAATAGAGGTGGGCAGGTAATGCACGTTATTAGGCACAACGTCTTGTTTAGTTATCATCTTGACGAAGCGTTTTTGTAAGTAATCTTTATGGTCATAGTCCAACGTTGGCGCTTGCTCAAAGGCCTCTGCGGTTAGACCTTGCTTGAAATAACGTTCGTAGATATCGGGAGAAGCAATAGCACAGTAACGCATACTGCCTAACGGATGGACTTCACATCCTTGTAGTGCTTTCTTCTCCGATGTGAGAGCACCAATGACCTCACCATTTCTTAGATGATTAAGAGTAAAATCTTCATTATCCACGCGGATATCAAACCGGTGACCGTAGCCTTTGTAGAGTTGCGATAACGACGGTAACAACCATGAGGAAAGAGAATCTTCATTAACGGCAATAGAGAACATTTTCGCGTGCGTCGATTCAAGCTCATCAGGCATAAAATCTTCCAACACTTCGGCTTCGAGAAGAGACATGGGTTTTACGCGACTAAGTAATAATTCCCCAGCTGGTGTTGCTTTGCAAGGGGACGTCCGAACCACCAACAACTGACCAACACGGTCCTCAAGCTGTTTAATACGCTGAGAAATGGCCGATGGTGTCACAGACAGCCGCTTCGCCGCTCTCTCAAAACTGGTTTCTTCAATAACCGCAATAAATGCGACAACCTGAGGCGATAACAAACTCATAACGTACCGACATTAAACTTTCTTAATTTATAGCAAAGTATAAAGTATTTCTTAAAAGATGATAATGATACATTTAACTATCTCCCCCACCTGAACTCTCAAGGGAAAAAAGGCATACAATGCTAGAATCAAACTAACTAATGCACTCTGATTTGATTAGAATTATTTTTATTAGACTGATTTATGACATAAAACTGCAGGTAATGAGCAATTAAATAAGGTTGAAGAAAAACAACGGCACAAGCTTGGATAGATATCTGAAAATGACTCGTAATATAATCGTAAAGTCCACCTGTAAAGAGTGCTACTCCCCATGATAAAAGGCAGCAACATATAACGGCAAACTGGACCAAACATAAGACCATAATTGCCTTGGTAACTTTAGCTCTATCAGCAAACAGTGCAAAAAAGAATATATCAGGCATGAATCGCTCGTACTTTTAACTAAATAAAGTGAAGTCACAATCGAAATAGGAACCGCTATCAAAATGCTCATTGCTAGATACAAAGTATTTATGTAAATCGCATTCTCGGTGTGAACATAAAAAAATACTTTTCATTCATCATCACCAATTAATCGACTAAAGCATATTCATAATTTTGGTTAGATAAATCTACTATTTTCGGTGGTTCGTCTACTGAATCTCAATCATGCTACACAAGTAGGTAAACGTTAACAGCTAACGGCTTTATTTGCTCCCACACACTTACTAATCATTTCACTACAACCGTTGATTCATTTTCAAATAATTGCTTATAACTAACAATGAACTTGACTAAATACCTCCATAAATAGATAAAAAAACGGAATGAATGTTGGAATTAAATTTAAAAGCCAGTGAATAATGTGAGAATCACATGCTGCATAAAATATAGTCAAAGCAGAAATATTGATAAAAACAACAATAACAAATCTAAAGAACATATTTTTTAATAACAATCAACACAACTGATAAATAAATTTAAATTGTCCATTTTTAAGATTCTTGTGTTTTAAATATGCGACAAATTCCTATTGATTTTAATTATTTAGCTAAATAATCTGTACTCTCAGAACGTTTTATCCAATAATGCCGCTTCTTATTAATCTAAACGGACAATCAAAATGAAATCTTTCTCTAAACTAGCGATTATCGGTATGGCTCTAGCTGTGTTAGCAGGCTGCACAGGAACAACTTATAACGAAGACAGAAGCTGCTCAACAGATTACTTATTGATTCCAGCGATCTCAATTCCTAATGCAATTGGCGCATGTGATAATACAAACAAGTAATATCACAGAAATAATGAACACCTTTCTAATAGGTGTTCATTATTAATTTCCTCCCCCCTGAAAAAAACAATTTAGTCACACTTGCTGTGACCTCCTCTCTCAGGCAAGCTATAGTCTATTCGAATTACGATATCGCAATACCTTAAGTCAAAGCACCATTTCTAGAAAACTCAATGATAAACTTAGCTATGCGTTAAGCACTTTAGCTTTAGTTATTCTGTCAAATACTTGTGAGTTTAAAACTGACTTCTGCTAGCGTTATATCGGGAAATGTTCCAATCCCTATAAATGTCTTTTTAGAATCTGTAGGCTTCGCATAACGAAACTCCCAGCTTTTATTGCCATTTTTACGGATATAAAGATAAAGACCGCCACCATCAGATATCCGGTATGGTTTCAATTTTGCCTTAGCGCTTGAGACCTCACGAGCAGAGAGTTTATATAGTTTCCCAGCCATAAATCAGCCCTTAAGTGTATGCCGATTTTTAATAAAAACGGGTAAATTTCACGTTATACACTTTCGGTGATAATTCATTGATAATACTTGCTTTTATGATTATTTATTTTGCTAAACGCAGCTAATTCATTAACTCAAGACAACATCAAAAGTGTATGCCAAATCAGAGCCATAATATTAGGCATACGTTTTGGCATACACAAATGGACGGATAGGCGCAAACGGGAACGAACAGTGGCGGACAGTAATTAATTGAAAATCAGGGACTTAGAAAGAAAAAAGTCCGCAGACGAACGTCTACGGACTTGAATGTGGCGGTGAGTGAGAGATTCGAACTCTCGATACGTTGCCGTATACACACTTTCCAGGCGTGCTCCTTCAGCCACTCGGACAACTCACCGTATATTGAACGTGTCGTTCAATGAGCCGCTAATTTAATGATTCTATTCAACTTGGTCAAGTACAAATCTAAAAAAATCGCGTCTAAACGGTTTGATTGACGATATATTAACAACTTTGGTTAAAAATATATCACACGGCAGGTGCATAACCAGGAACACGAAACCAACGACGGCATGTATCAAGAAAGTACCCATATACCACACCCATCGCACATGAGATTGCTGCATTACTTGATACGGCGGTCAAAATTTGCTCAGATGATGCGCCGACAGTAAAAAGTATCGCAGCATACACCGGTGACTGGAATAAGACATAAGCAACGAGGTCACTTACGTTTTTCATGAGTTTTCCCGAAGAAAGTCGGCTACCGAGTTTTAAAATGAAGTCTCTAAAGAAACCATAAGGCCAAGCTATAACAATATTGACGGGAATCGAGAGCATTCGTGATGCAAGAGATTGTTCAAAAGTCATACCTGAAACAAAAATCTCAATTAACATACCAAATACAAAGCAAAAAACGACCATAGCAAAAGTGTCTGCGATAGCATTTCTAATATTGAAAGTACCTTTGATTTTCATACATTCTAATTCCTCAATATAAATCACTATATATTTTTATTATTTCTAGTTAATCAAACTACAATGCGATTTAATAACTAGAATTTATGGGAATTAGAACATAGTATTTTTAGATTTACTCACCAAAGTTAAAACAATTTCATGAATAAACAGCTAAAAAATGAAATGAAATTAGCATGCATAACTGGCATGTTATCAAGTTGTTTCATTTGATAAATAGCGGTATCTAAGACGTAAATTATCATAGGCAAAATTGACTGAGTAACACGGTAAATTGGTCCATACGATCTTTATCAGGGAGCTGTTCTCGAGATAGCATTTGAATAAAATTCTCAACGATGTCCATCGTTTCACTGGGGATATCATCAAACGACTCTAATAGATCTCTAATACTGTTCGCGTGTGTCAACGCTGCTCGAACATCTTTATTTTCGACCGCCATACAAAACCCTACTAATAGCGATTCCATCGATTGCAGCTCTTCAGATAAAGCATCGTAACGAAAGAGTCTCTCTTTATGCTTAATCAATAGAGATTTCAATTGGGCTTCTTCTACCGGCTTAAAAATAATATCGTCTCCGCCCGCCGCTATCATATCTTTCTTAGCGTCTTCTTGTATGTCGGCAGTGCAGCCAATTATTAATACGTCTTTAAAACTTTCCCGGGAATCACGAATGGCTCGGATACACACAATCCCATCCATTACTGGCATGTGGTTGTCCATCATGACTAAATCAATTCGTGTTTGCTTGAGTTCTGACATCGCCTCTAAACCATTAGCCGCAGTTAGGCAAGTAAACCCCATACTGGATAAAAACGTTTTTAAGATAATGGCATTCGTTCTGTTATCTTCAACGATTAGCGCACAAAGATGATGACAATCAGGCAACTCTTGCAGTTCGCTTTTGAGTGAAGGTTTTTCCAGCTTCGCTGGCTTATTCACTTTAAGCAGGACTTCAAAAGTAGTCCCTTTGTCTACCTCACTGGTAAGAGTGATATTTCCATCCATTAAGTCACAAATACTTTTTACAATCGAGAGCCCTAAACCTGTACCACCGAATCGTCTAGTAGTACTAGATTCCGCCTGTTGAAACGGTTCGAATATAAGCCCCTGAGCATTTTTAGGTACGCCTATACCTGAATCAGATACACTGATATAAAGAAATATATCTCCCTGCGTCTCTCTCTCTGAAAAATGTACCTGTATCGATCCTTGATGTGTAAATTTAACCGCATTACTCATTAAGTTAAAAACAACCTGCTTTATGCGAGATATGTCCGACTCGTAACATTGTTCCTCTGCAATATCCGAGGTTATTGTGAGGCTCAACCCTTTTTCTTTACAAAGATTGCGATAAATATTTTCGACTGCGCTTTGGATTTGCGAAAAGCTGAATAAATGAATATCGAGACGGAACTGACCTTTTTCAATTTTTGAAAAATCTAATATCTCGTTGAGTAACGTCATCATATGTTGACCCGAATCGTATAATTGCTTTAATTGCTGGGTCTGCTGATTATTAAGATTACTTTTTAGAAGTATTTGTGCATTACCCAGGATACCGTTCATGGGGGTTCTGATCTCATGTGACAACGTTGCAAGAAAAGCACTTTTTGCTTCCGTCGAGGCTTGTGCTTTTAGCTTTTCTTCTTCTAAATAGATCGTTTTTTCGTTAAATGCCTCAACCAGATAACGTAATTCATCCTTGCCACGAAACGGAAGATCGATTAATCCACCCTGTTTAGATTCCTGGACCTTTTGAGACAAACTGACGATAGGAGAAATAACATGATGACTGATGAAGTAGTACCCTAGCAACATCCCACCAAACAAAAGCGGAATTAACCACAGTTCAATTTCTGTCACAATACCGAATATCTCATCAGAAACGAGTCGATCGGCATTTACAATTTGAATGTACCAATCAAATTTACCAAAGGTTTCGCTACTAATATAGCTCCCGTCTCTGACACGAAAATTATGAGAGGTAATAATATTGCCATCTTGATCTTTAAGAGACACACCTAACCCTGTGCGTTCAGCGTGTTTTGTAATAAATTCGACTAATCGATTCAGAGATAAGTCAACGGTTGCCACTCCAGCGAAAGAGCCATTGATATAATAAGGTGCCGACGCGGTTATCATCTGAACATGAGTGTAAGTATCGATGTACACTGGCGACCAAGATACTGTGGTTTTGGGCTTATCAACAACAGATGTGTACCAGATTTCTTTGTCGTATCCCCCATTTTGTTTGTTATTCCAAGAAAAAATTTGATCAACTTGACCGTCAACTGAACGATTGAAAAACATACTATTGTATTGTTTATCACCGCTTATCTCTTCAGGAACGGGCCACAAACCACCACTGACGACTTCTCCGTCTATACTGCCGAATAAATTCTTGAGCATGACTTCCTGTTGGCTCTGCGATAAATCAGTCTCACCAACACTCGATATCGCTCTGAGAATGCTCAGCGCACTGTCTAGCGGCTCTGAAATCTTTGTTGAAAGTAATTCAGCCCTGGTATCGAGGTTTTGTCTTAGTTCTTCACCTAAAGGGACTCTAATAATTTGATAGGCCAACACTCCAATAACCGTGATAAAAACAAATGAGTATATGACCAATACCATTAGCGTTTTTTGTTTGAGTGAAGTCCTATTCATATACAACAGTTCGAAACCTAAATTAGAAAGATGTGATAGGTAATTTTTTGCCCATAATTAAGCAAATAGCAACATTTATAACGAATTTTCCTAGTGTACGCAGTCTAATTCCAATACCATATTGCTAATCGTATGAATAACAGGTGCTTTGTTTTGACTCAAAACACAATGACATTAAGTGAATTTATTACCACAACACACAATGAGGAATCGGTGTTAAACGAAGCTAAAACACACGGCTTTCTGACAGCTTTAGCAGTTGCACCCAACCTGCTACCACCAACAGAGTGGCTCCCTTATTTATGGGGTGGCACTGAGCAGGCTCCTTTTACTGATGGAGAAATGCTAGAACAGTATATTGATATCATTGTTGCGATGTGGAATGGGCATCGTTCAGCCGTTCTTGATGGTAGTTGGAACTGGCCTGAAGGTTTTGTCCTTGATGAAGATGAGATTGTCTCAGTACCAGTGCGGGATCTATGTGAAGGTATACTCCAGGGCTGGCAATTAACTGCTGATGACTGGAATGTTATCATGCCTGAAGAGACTGAAGATGGCGCTTTACTTGGCGGGTTTCTGTTATCTATTTCTATGCTATTCGATCCAGATACGGCGATGACGACACTCACGGAACACGGCATAGAAGGACTTGACCAATTTGAGGAAATCTATGATGCAGTGCCCCAAATGCTAGTCGGACTGGCGAAGAAAGGTGAACAAGCAGAATAAAAAAAGCGCTGAGCTAAGCTCAGCGCTTTTCCAATTAGGCATTACCTTTTACTTTAAGGTTCAGCTCTTCAGCAAATTTAAGCATCCGGTTTAGAGGAATCAGTGATTTTACACGAACGTCCTCATCGACAAATATTTCATGCTCTCGTCCACCCGAAGTTAACGCATTTTCAATTGCTTTTAACCCATTCATAGCCATCCAAGGACAGTGAGCACAACTTCTGCACGTTGCCCCAGCTCCAGCTGTTGGTGCCTCAATTAGCTCTTTCTCTGGTACCAGTTGCTGCATTTTATAGAAAATGCCTCTATCAGTTGCGACAACCAACTGTTTGTTGGGGAGCGCTTTTGCCGCTTTAATCAATTGACTAGTTGAACCTACCGCATCAGCCAACTCTACAACACTGGATGGCGATTCTGGGTGTACCAGAATTGCTGCATCTGGATAGAGCGATTTGATTTTCTTCAATGATGCAGCAGAAAATTCATCATGAACAACACACTCGCCTTGCCAAAGGAGCATATCTGCACCAGTTTTATGCTGAATATAGGAACCCAAGTGTCTGTCTGGTCCCCAAATAATTTTACGGCCTTCAGAATCAAGGTGTTCCACAATTTCAAGAGCAATACTTGACGTCACAACCCAGTCAGCGCGAGCTTTTACAGCCGCGGACGTATTAGCATAGACCACAACAGTATGGTCAGGGTGTGTATCGCAAAATTCAGTAAACTTATCGACAGGGCAACCTAAGTCAAGTGAACATTCTGCATCTAAGGTTGGCATTAGAATTCGCTTCTCGGGAGTCAAAATTTTTGCTGATTCACCCATAAAACGAACACCTGCAATCAAAAGCGTTTTAGCGGGGTGCTGATTACCGAACTTCGCCATCTCCAAAGAATCACCAACAAATCCCCCCGTCTCCTCGGCTAGCGCCTGGATTTCTGGGTCAGTGTAATAGTGTGCAATTAAAACCGCATCCTGTTTGATTAATAACGACTTTATACTTGCTTTATAAGCCGCCTTTTCATCATCACTAAGAGGAATCGGCTTTGGGGGAAAAGGATATACAGTTTCGATTTGATCAAGAATGTGGCTCATTGCTCTGCTCTATGCAACTTCCGATATTATAAATCCGATCATTGTACTCTGAATGGACCTAGAACCAAAGTGGAGATTGAAAACCAATGAATTTGAATAGATAGAATGAAGGGAGAATACTATTTCTCCCATAATTTACAAAGAGTGAAACTAATTAGCTAGTTTACTCTTAGCCGTTTTGGCTGATGCACTATTCGGATACTCTTTTACAGCCTGTTTATAATACGCTTGCGCTTTCTCTGCATTATTATTTCGTTCTTCTAAATCACCGAGCTTAACTAAAGCATCTGCTCTTTTATTAGAAGATTTAAACGTTAACACAGATTCGAAACTACTGATCGCTTTCGCATTATCCTTTTGCGCAAAGTATAACTGCCCGAGCCAATAGTACGCATTAGGCGTAAATGTGGAGTCTGGATAGTCTTCTCTAAACTTATTAAACGCAGCTATCGCTCCGCTGTAATCACGTTTTTTTAGAATGAGATCGACTGCATCCTGATAAGCCTGCTGTTCTGTACCACTTGCCACGTAGTTACTGCTGTCCCCAGTGTCATCTGGTGTCGGTGTGACTTCTGCCTTCGGAGCTGACTGTTGCTGGCGTAATTTATCCAGTTCAACGAAAAGCTCTTTTTGACGATCTAGGATTTGAGATACGTCGTGCGAATTACGCTCTACCTGACCACGGAGGTTTTGGATTTCTCCAGTCATATCATCCAATTGTTGCTGCATCTGCAGCTGAACATGGTTCTGATTACGAAGAAGTCTTTCGAGTCGTTGTAGCGCAGTTTCCGGCTGGGAGCTGGAATTGCTCGATGAAGAAGAATCAATATCTGTGACTGGAGCAGGTGCAGCGAGCACTGAGCTCGCTGCACTGGCAAGTAACACAAACGCGGTTAATCGCTTGAAGTTACTATACATATCAAAAAACCCAGTAGTAATTAGTATACGATTACTGCACGACGGTTTTTAGAGTAAGCTGATTCGTTGTGTTCACGAACTAGTGGTTTTTCTTCACCGTAGCTTACGATAGACATTTGGCTAGCTTGAACACCTAAAGCCTGAAGGTATTTTTGAACTGCTTCAGCACGACGTTCGCCTAGCGCGATGTTGTATTCTGGAGTACCACGTTCATCAGCATGACCTTCAATAGTCACAGTAATGCTTGGGTGGCTAGTAAGATATGCTGCGTGTGCTGAAAGCATATCTTGATAATCAGAAGAAATAGTAGAGTTATCGAATGCGAAGAACACTGTTTGCTCTTGCATTACTTTGTCTTTTAGTTCTTGCTCTGTTAGTTGTCCGTATGAAGACATTGGAGAAGAAACAGTTGACGCAGATGAAGTTTGGTTAGTTTCCGCACCAGAAGACTTCACAGCATCATCACTTGAACTACATGCAGTCATTGCCAATACTGGAAGCGCAATCAGTAGCCCTTTAAGAACCTTGTTTACTTGCATCTTGTTTTTCCTTACTTTTTATTAATTGTTTAATTATAAAAACGGTGACCACGCTGGCGCGACGACGCGTCCATTGGTTTCGGGTAACCTGGCTTTAAACCGTCCGTCGATGGAAACCATCGATAAAACATTGGTTTTGTTGTAAATCGAACTGTAGATAACCATACCACCATTAGGCGCTATACTTGGAGACTCATCAAGCAAAGTCTTTGTTAAAATTTGCAAAGATCCGGTTTCTAAGTCCTGTTTAGCCAAATTAAAGCCTGAATCACTCTTGTTTACCATTACCAAAAAGCGACCGTCTGGCGTTAATTGTCCACCTAGGTTTTGAGACCCTTTCCAAGTAAGACGTTTTGTCTGACCCGTAGATAAATCTACTTTATAAATCTGCGGTTTACCACCCCGATCCGATGTAAATATTAAAGATTTTCCATCTGGATACCAAAATGGTTCAGTGTTATTCGATCTATCGTTCGTCACTGTTGTTAATTTCTTCGTCGCCAAGTCCATAACGTAAATATTCAGTGAGCCTGATTTAGACAGAACCATCGCTAATTTCTTACCGTCTGGACTGAATTTCGGAGCTCCATTATGTCGAGGATAAGAGGAAATTTTCTCTCTTTTACCGGAATATATATCCATGATATAGATTTCGGCTTTGCCATTCTGGAAACTAACATACGCAAGCTTGCGTCCGTCTGGAGACCAGTCCGGCGACATGATTGGCTGTCTAGAACTTAAAACCAACCTTTCATTGTAACCATCATAATCTGCAATTCTTAATTGATACGGGTATTGTTCTTGCTCGTTAACGACGACGTACGCGATACGAGTCAAAAAAGCCCCTCTTTCGCCCGTTAGCTTCTCATAAACGAGGTCAGATATTCTGTGAGCGTACTCTCTCATCCGACTTGCGGGAACCGTCGCAACGTTATTCAGTAGCAGATGATCTTTTGATGGAACTAATTGCCCATCTGATGTTAAAGATTGCTGACTACCCGTCTGATTAAATTGTCCTTTAATCAAATCAACTAATTGGTAGCGGATGACATAATCGCCTTGAGGATTCTGCTCAATCGTACCTGTTAGTAATGAATCAACACCTAACTTCGTCCAATCAGCAAATTTTACGTCTGACTCAGAATACGGCGTTTGTGGCATTTTATCAGTAGGTACAGGACTAAATTTTCCACTTCGTTGCAAATCTGAAGCAACAACTGAAGATATATCCTCTGGAAGAGCCTGACTACCCTTCCACTGAAACGGCACGATCGCTATAGGGCGCGCTGAATTGATACCATCAGTAATCACCAGCTCTAGCGCAGCGTTCGCAGACTGAGCCACCAACGAGATTAAAAGCACACAACTTAGAATAATACGTTTTAACACGATTTCTTCCTTCAATTCTTATTCCGGTACTACCATCAAATTAATATTTTTTAACTTAGCAACAACATCTGGATCATCTTTTGGCATTGGGAAGGTATCTACCTGAGCGATCGCACGCTTAGTCGCCGCACAGACCGAACTATCACCGTCTAATACACTCACCCCGCCAACAATCCCACCAGTTCCGGTAGGGATCAGTTTAAGATTTACTTTACACGTTCTTCCCTTAAACGAATCTTCGATACGCAGATTTTGCTGAATCAACTGTTTGTAAATCGCACCGTATTTATCAACTTCGCTGGCGACATACTGTCCACGAGCACTATTGATTTTTTGGTTTTCACTCTCTAAACCATCGAAAATATCGCTGAGAGCGTCTTCACGTTCCTTTTTCTCCTGAGCAAGCCGCTTTAATCTTTCCTGCTCTTTACGCGCTTTTTCAGCGGCTGCCTTCGCCGCCTTTTCCTTCGCTATTTTTGCTTGCTCTGCCTTTGCAGCGGCTTCTTTTGCGGCTTTTTCACGCTGAGCTTTCTCTGCAGCTTGTTTGGCCGCTTTTTCTTTTGCCGCCTTTTCTGCAGCAGCTTTCTCTCGAGCTATTTTCTCTTGCTCTGCCTTTGCTGCCTTTTCTTTGGCTAAACGTTCCTGCTCAGCCTTTTTCGCTGCCTGCTCTTCACGAGCTTTCTTCTCTGCAGCGGCTTTGGCTACTTCTGCCTCACGTTGCTTTTGTTGTTCAATTCGAGCATGCTCAGCTTCACGAGCTGCCTGCTCTTCTTTGGCCTGCTGTTCTTTGAGCTGCCGAATTCGCTCTTCTTCTGCTTTACGGTTTGCTTCAAGACGTTCGCTTTCTTGGCGAAGCTTATCTAGCCGGTCCTGTTCTTCTTTTGCAGCCGCTTGTCTTTGCGACTTAATCTGTTCAGCCTGCTTGTGAATTGCATCAGGATCAATCACAACAGCCTGAACCATACTGCCCGAAGGTTGAGGTTTATCGTCAGAAAAATATCCACCGAAAATCAGCGCACCAATTAATACGATATGCAATACCAAAGAAATGATAATTGGCTTGCCTAAATTGTTAAGTCCTTTCTTTTTTAACTTCATATGAAATACAGGCCTACTCCCGAATTTCTGTTAATAAGCCAACTTTAGGTATACCGGCCTGACTTAATTGATCCAATACTTGAACGACATCCGCATAAGGAGTAGCTGAATCCCCTCCTACAGCGACTGGTGATTTAGGATGAAGCGATAACTCAGCTTTCACCATCACGATTGCGTCCTGTAATGAAAGCCCTCGCTTAAATGGATCGTTGTTTAGACTAACGCCTAGGCTGCCATCTTTTGTAATTTCAACAATGATAAAGCCACCATCGCCCTCTTCAGCCAACTCTGATGCTGGTTTCGCAGTTTCAGTTTTAGGTAGGTCAACATCTACCCCCTGCGTGATAAACGGCGATGTCACCATAAAGATGATCAACAACACCAACATAACGTCGATATAAGGAACAACGTTAATTTCTGCTGTCATCTTCCTCTTTTTTGGTTGATAACCAGACATACTTACGACTCCTTAGAACCTGAAATCGTTTGTCGTTGTAAAATGCTATGGAATTCTTCGGAAAAAGTAGCGTAACTCGTCTCAATCTTACCTAGCCGGCTGCTAAGACGGTTGTAAGCCATGACAGCTGGAATTGCGGCGAATAGCCCCATTGCAGTCGCAACTAGAGCCTCAGCTATCCCTGGTGCAACCATGGATAGAGTGGCTTGCTTGACAGCACCCAAAGCGATGAAAGCATGCATAATCCCCCACACCGTTCCGAACAGACCGATATAAGGGCTAATAGAACCCACTGTAGCTAAGAATGGTAAGTGTGTTTCAAGCTCTTCAACTTCTTTTGAGATAGATACTCTCATCGCGCGAGCCGCGCCATCCATCACAAATGTAGGCTCAACCGAAGCGCTCTTACGTAAGCGAGCGAATTCTGTAAAACCATTATAAAAAATTTCTTCACTACCGCTTAAAGAATCACGACGAGCTTTTAGCTCCTGATATAGATTCGTCAAGTCAGTACCTGACCAAAACTTATCTTCGAACTTAGATGTAACGCTTTCAGCATTAGAAAGAATTTTGCTGCGTTTGATAATAATTGCCCATGACATAACGGACATACCAAGCAAAATTAACATGACAAGCTTAACTAAAAAGCTCGCCTGTAAAAAAAGGTCTAAAATTGAAATATCAGAGTTCACTACTTATTCCCCGAAAAGAAATCACTAGGCATTGAGATGGGTTTCATCTTTTTATTATTAATACATGCTACCTTAACTATTGCTTTACACAATACTTCACCTGCATCATTAACTAGCTCCTGACAAAAAGTAAGCGAAACCTTTTTCATTTCACTAATATGTGTCTTGATCGTCAGCTCGTCGTCAAGCACGGCAGCTTTTACGTAATCAATTGTTAAACTTCTGACAACGAAGCCTATATTTTGTTCCAATAGAACTTGCTGTGATATGCCTTCACTACGGAGCATTTCAGTTCTAGCACGTTCAAAATAATTTAAGTAATTAGAATGATAAACAACACCACCAGCATCGGTGTCTTCGTAATAGACTCTTATTGGCCAATCAAAGATTTTCATATTTCTTCTTTAAATTTAAACAACTTAATATCGTCGATTACTATAACCTATTCGTGAAGCACTTTTACAGCCTGTTTAACTTCAATTACGAAAATTGCACAAAAAAAGCGCTGCATAAGTGCAGCGCTTTTACTTCGAAACTATTTTAAAACCGTATTATGGTGAAGTACAGCAAAATTATAAAAGAGATGTAAGGACTGAATATAATTTTAAACAGCGTCATTCTAGGTTTAAAACCAACACCGAAAATCATACTCGAACACATTCCCCAAATCAGAAACCAAACTTTAGCAAGATTAAAACCGCCGATGGTGTCTGCATACACGTTAGGCTCCCACATGAGCAGCCCAACGTGATACATCCCCATTCCAATTAATAGTAGTCTGAAATACCATCTATCAATCGGTTGATAAATTTTGTCTAGTATACTTCCCTCACTCACCGTCTTTATCCATCATCTCACTGTGTTCTAACCACAATGCGTTGATGATGCCAAAAGCACAAGCAAGTAAGACACCTAAAATCCATGCAAAATACCACATATTGATGTTTCCCCTAGCTTAGTAAAGTGAGTGTTTATTGTCTTCAATATATTTGTTATTCAAACGTCCAAACATTTTGTAGTAAGTGAAGAACGTGTAAGCAAGAATAACAGGAACCATAACAGCAGCAACACCAGTCATTAGTTTCAATGTGAGTTCACTTGAAGTGGCATCCCACATTGTCAAACTGCTGTTTGGTGACAAACTTGAAGGCATTACAAATGGGAACATTGCGAAACCAGCTGTTAAAATAACACCAGCGTTAGTCAGGCTAGACGCAATAAACGCTAGCCAGCCCTTCTCAAGGCGAGATGCCAATATAGCGACTAACGGCATCACGACACCAAGTATCGGTGCAGCCCACAATAATGGATACTTATCAAAGTTCGCCATCCACGCTCCAGATTCACGCACAACTTCTTTCGTTAGCGGATTCGATGCTGCAGCTGTATCAACAACACTTTTAATCACATAACCATCGATATTTTGTACCCAAAACCCTGCGATAACGAAGAGCACAGCAACAAGAATTGCGCTTAGTTGAGAAACACCTTTTGCTCGGTCGTGAACCGCTCCAGCCGTTTTCATCTGTAACCAACTAGAACCTTGTAGAAGGAACATGAATAGGCTCACTAGACCACACAAAAGAGCAAATGGATTCAATAAACCGAAGAAAGAACCACGGTAGTAAGAAATGAGTAACTCATCTAACTCAAATGGAACACCTTGCAATAGGTTGCCAAATGCCACACCAAAAATAATCGGTGGAACGAACCCACTAATCGCAATACAAATATCCCAAGTACGACGCCATTTTGGATCTTCAATTTTTGAACGATAATCAAGACCTAGCGGACGCAGCCATAACGCCGCTAACGTAATGATCATTGCAAAGTAGAAGCCAGAAAATGCTGTCGCATATACCTGAGGCCACGCGGCAAATAATGCACCACCTGCGGTGATTAGCCATACTTGGTTACCATCCCAGTGAGGGGCAATTGAGTTAATCATGACACGTCTTTCAGTATCAGATTTTCCTACAACAGGAACTAGAGCACATACACCGATATCAAAGCCATCAGCTACGGCAAAGCCAATGAATAGCACACCGATCAGTACCCACCATATAAATCGTAAGACTTCGTAATCAAACATTATCTTATTCTCCTTGCCTTAAGCTTCTACTTGACGGTTAACTTGATCAGTTGCGGAGTTACCGCCCTGCTCAAAGTGATAGCGACCTGTTTTAAGGCTACTAGGACCTTTACGTGCAAATTTCACCATTAAGTAAACTTCAGCGATAAGGAATGCAGTGTATAACGCCAAGATTGCAAATAGAGATGTCCATAACTCACCAGTAGTTAGCGCTGAGTTTGCAACACTCGTTGGTAAAATTTCACCAACAGCCCATGGCTGACGACCGAACTCGGCAACAAACCATCCCGCTTCAACAGCAATCCATGGTAATGGAATACTGAAAAGAGCTGCTTTTAATACCCATTTATTAGAGGTAATTTTCTGACGGCATACTTGAATAAATGATGCTGCGAACACAAGTAACATTGCAACACCACATGCAACCATGATACGGAAAGACCAGAATAGCGGCCATACCGTTGGAATTGAATCGTCTGCTGCTGCCTGAATTTGCTCTTCAGAAGCATCAACAACGTTGTTAGTATAACGTTTCAAAAGAAGACCATAACCAAGATCGCCTTTCACTTCGTTAAATGCTTCTTTAGTCTGTTCAGATTGATCACCAGAACGTAATTTCTGTAGCAATCCATAAGCGTCCATACCATTACGAATACGGGCTTCATGCTCTGATCTTAGATCTCGTAGACCAGTAACTTGCTCATCAAGTGACCGTGTAGCAATGATACCTAACGCCCAAGGAATTTGAATAGCGTATTTCGTTTCCTGTTCTTCTTGGCTAGGCAGGCCGATTAAGGTCCACGCGGCTGGAGCTGGTTGAGTTTCCCATTCACCTTCGATTGCAGCGAGCTTCACTTTTTGAACTTCACCCAATTCATAGCCTGATTCGTCACCTAGTACGATAACTGACAATACTGCAGCCATACCAAAAGATGCTGCAACAGCGAACGAACGACGAGCAAAAGCGATATCACGACCTTTAAGAAGGTAATATGCACTTACACCAAGAATGAAAATCGCGCCAGTTGTGTAACCAGATGCAACCGTGTGCACAAATTTAACTTGCGCAACTGGGTTAAATACAACATCAGCAAAGCTCACCATCTCCATACGCATACTTTCGAAGTTGAAATCTGAACCAACTGGGTTTTGCATCCAGCCGTTCGCAATCAATATCCAAAGTGCGGAGAAGTTTGAACCAATCGCAACAAGCCATGTTGTCATAAGGTGTTGACGCTTAGATAATCGATCCCAACCAAAGAAGAATAAACCTACAAAAGTGGATTCTAGGAAGAATGCGACTAATGCCTCTATGGCAAGTGGAGCACCAAAGATATCACCTACATAATGAGAGTAATACGCCCAGTTGGTACCAAACTGAAACTCCATTGTAAGACCTGTTGCTACACCAAGAGCGAAGTTAATACCGAAGAGCTTACCCCAAAACTTCGTCATATCCTTATAGATTTGCTTGTCTGTCATCACGTAAAGTGATTCCATGATAGCGAGTAAGAAAGTCATCCCGAGTGTTAGCGGGACGAATAAGAAGTGATACATCGCAGTCATTGCAAACTGCAATCGCGATAGATCCACTATATCGATCATGTGTACTCCTTTGTGTCGGCTGAAGACACTTACTATTAAGAGCAACTTTGGGTTGCTAATTTATACAAAATGAAAATTGAAACTGGGTGTAGAGTCCGAGTAAAACGAAAATTTTTATCTAAAGACACTCGTACTAAATTGGCAAAAATATTACTTGCAAACCTCTTATGTTTCAAAGGATTTATCGGGACCCCACGCTTTGATCTGCATCAAGTCAATCACTCGGATCTGAAACAACAAAACATCAAAATGATTTAGATCAAGCTAATGTACGGAATAATGTTGGTTTTTAGTAAAATTTGAAATAACGAAGCCGATTTTTTCCACATTTGGTTAACAAACACACTATTATTGATATAAATCACAACTTATTTTGGATTCAATTTTTGTGATAATGATCACAAATTATTAGCCATTTGTTGAACGATTCAATTTCAGAATCTTACTTCTCGAAGTTGAAATGCAAATAAGCTCGTTCAGTCGCGATTCTTCCTCGAGGTGTTCTTTGTAAGTAACCTTGTTGAATAAGATAAGGTTCTAATACATCTTCTATGGTATCTTTCTCTTCGCCAATTGCCGCAGCAAGGTTATCAAGTCCCACCGGTCCGCCCGAAAACTTCTCAATAATTGCGAGCAGTAATTTACGATCCATATAGTCAAAACCAAGTACGTCCACATCCAACATATTCAGGGCTAAATCAGCCACTTCTGACGAGATATGTCCATTGCCCTTCACTTCTGCATAGTCCCTTACCCTACGCAATAGACGATTGGCAATACGTGGCGTACCGCGCGCGCGACGTGCAATCTCTAACGCCCCATTGGCATCCATTGACAAGCCAAGACAATCTGAACTACGTTTCACAATACTTTGCAGATCACCAACGTTGTAGTACTCCAGTCGCTGGACAATACCAAATCGATCTCTTAGAGGGGATGTTAATGAACCAGCCCGAGTCGTTGCTCCGATAAGTGTAAAAGGCGGCAAGTCTATCTTGATAGAACGAGCTGCAGGACCTTCACCAATCATGATATCCAGCTGATAATCTTCCATCGCCGGATAAAGCACTTCTTCAACTACAGGACTAAGACGATGTATTTCATCGATAAAAAGAACATCATTCTCTTCCAAGTTAGTCAGTAATGCGGCCAGATCGCCGGCTTTTTCCAAGACTGGGCCAGAAGTCGTTCTTATGTTAACGTTCATCTCATTGGCGACAATATTTGCCAGCGTTGTTTTGCCTAAACCAGGAGGACCAAATATCAGTAGGTGGTCCAACGCTTCGCTACGCATTTGGGCCGCCTTAATAAAAATCTCCATCTGCTCACGAACGTGATCTTGCCCCTGATAGTCGGCTAGAGACTTTGGCCTGATCGCGCGATCAAATACTTCCTCATCTTTAAAAGTCTCCGATTCTGCAGAGACTAGACGATCTGCTTCAATCATAACATGGATCTCAAGGCTTCTTTGATGATGGACTCACTCGTCATATCGGAAGTTGCAACTTGAGAAACGACTTTCGAGGCAACCTGCGGCTTATAACCAAGTGCAATAAGGGCACTCACGGCTTCTTCATCTGGAGCCGTTTCTGGGGCGACTTTAGCCACTCCTTTTGATTGTGGTGAAACCGTGGAAGGCGTCTGGAACAGATCAAATGAATTCCAACCTTTTAAACGATCTCTCATTTCTATAACCAATCGTTCTGCTGTTTTCTTTCCCACACCAGGAAGTTTAACCAGTGTCGATATATCTTCTCTTTCGACACAGTCCACAAACTGACTTGCAGTCATCCCAGATAAGATAGCTAAACCAAGTTTTGGGCCGACGCCATTTGCTTTAATCACTTCGCGAAACAAAGCTCTTTCTTGAACAGTATTAAAGCCATAAAGTAGCTGAGCATCTTCTCTCACGACAAAATGAGTGTAAATCGTAATCTCTTGATTAACTTCGGGAAGCTCATAAAAACAGCTCATTGGCATTTGAATTTCATAGCCTACACCACTCACTTCAACTAATAGCTCTGGTGGTTGCTTTTCTAACAACGTTCCACGCAAACGGCCTATCACGATTAACTATCCTTACTTATTAAGTTATGAGACAGATGATAATAAATAACTGGATAGATAGCCAGTATTTAACGATAACGCCCCCTCTTAGCGCTTGTCGCTTTACCCGCTAATGCTAACAACGTTTTATTTGTATTCGCATGACATATAGCGACACCTAGGGCATCAGCAGCGTCAGCTTGAGGCTTTGCAGGAAGAGATAACATTTGCTTCACCATATGCTGGACCTGAGTTTTATCCGCCGCCCCTGTACCGACAACAGCCTGCTTGATTAACCTTGCTGCATATTCATATACAGGTAAATCCGCATTCACTGCGGCAACAATAGCGCTGCCTCTTGCTTGCCCCAATTTTAGGGCAGAGTCAGCATTTTTTGCCATGAAGACCTGTTCTATCGCAAATACATCAGGCTTAAATTGTAGAATAATCTCGCTCACACCCGCATATATTTGTTTTAAACGAGCTGGTAAGGCCCCGTCTCCAGTGCGGATACATCCACTACCCAGATACACCAGTTGGCGTCCTTTCTGATGAATGACACCGTAACCCGTTATTCGCGAACCAGGATCAATACCAAGTATGATGGACATTCGATTTCTCTTTATATTGACTTATTTTTATTATGACAAAGGGGGCAATGCCCCCCTTTAATATTCAACATGATAACTAGAGATTATTTGCGGCGCCAAGTTGTCCCGCCTGGACCATCTTCTAATATAATGCCCATTTCATTGAGCTTATCTCTAGCCATATCAGCGTTTGCCCAATCCTTAGAAGCTCTAGAATCGTTACGTAATTTAATTAGAGCTTCAATCTCTTGAACATCGTCAGAACCCTCAGCATCACCCTGTAAAAATGCCTCAGGATCTTGGTATAAGATACCAATAACATCTGCTAGTTCTTTAAGTCTAACACCAAGATGACTGGCTTGAAGCGTATCCTGACCTTTTACTCGGTTCACTTCTCGCGCAAGGTCAAATAGCACAGAATACGCTTCCGGTGTATTGAAGTCATCATCCATTGCCTCTTTGAATCGAGCAACAAACTCATCACCACCTCGCGCTTCTACCGTTAAATTTAAGCCACGTAATGAGGTATAAAGACGTTCAAGAGCAGAACGAGCCTGATTCAAATTCTCTTCACTATAATTTAGCGAACTACGGTAATGACCTGACATCAAAAAGTAACGCACGGTCTCGGCATCATAGTGAACTAATACATCGCGTATCGTAAAGAAATTACCCAGCGATTTGGACATTTTCTCTTTATCGACCATCACCATACCACTGTGCATCCATGTATTCACATATTGAGTTCCATGCGCGCAGCAAGATTGTGCGATTTCATTTTCATGATGAGGAAACTGAAGATCAGAACCTCCGCCATGGATATCAAAATGATCACCAAGAATAGAAGAGTTCATCGCAGAACATTCAATGTGCCATCCTGGACGACCTAGCCCCCAAGGAGACTCCCATGATGGTTCTCCTGGTTTAGACATTTTCCATAAAACAAAATCAAGTGGACTTTTCTTACTTAACTCGACCTGGACGCGAGCACCAGCTTGCAGCTGATCTAGGTCTTGTTTTGATAGTTTCCCGTAATCGTCATACTTACTAACTTCAAACATGACGTCGCCGTTATCAGCTACGTAGGCAAAACCTTTGCTAACCAATGTTTCTACCAGTTCGATAATTTCCTTGATAAATCGAGTCGCTCTAGGCTCAACATCAGGCCGCAGAATATTAAGTGCATCAAAGTCTGCATGCATTTCACTGATCAGCCTCTCGGTCAAGCTATCACATGACTCTTCGTTCTCGGCAGCACGTTTGATTATCTTGTCATCAATATCTGTGATATTTCTTACCAGTGTTAAATCATAACCGCTATAACGAAGATAACGAGATACGACGTCGAATGATACGAAAGTACGACCATGACCAATGTGGCAGAGATCATAGATAGTGACACCGCAAACATACATACCTACTTTACCTTCGGTAATAGGTTTAAATTGTTCTTTTTTCCTTGTTAGCGAGTTATATATCTTCAGCATGATCTCTATCTATTAAAGTTAGTTAAACAAAACGACCTCGATTATAGCAATGCTAATTAGGTCCGGTCACCCTTAATCTTCAATAACATTGATTTGCTTGTATAAATAACTACGCTAAAATGTGATTTCAAGACAACATATAAAAAGGTAATAGTTATGATCACCCTTCACACGAACTTCGGTGACATTAAAATTCAGCTGAATGAAGAAAAAGCTCCAGAAACAAGCGCGAACTTTCTTCAGTACTGCAAGGATGGCTTCTACGACAATACGCTTTTCCACCGTGTCATCGATGGCTTTATGATTCAGGGCGGCGGCATGACATCTGGTCTCAAAGAAAAGGCAACAAGAGCACCGATTAAGAATGAGGCGAATAACGGTCTAAGCAACGCAGTTGGCACATTGGCTATGGCCAGAACTATGGAACCTCATTCAGCTAGCTCGCAGTTTTTCATCAATGTAAACAACAACACATTCTTGGATCACCGCGCAGAATCGCTCGACGGTTGGGGTTACTGTGTTTTTGCTGAAGTTGTTGACGGAATGGATGTTGTTAATCAAATTAAAGGCGTAAGCACAGGCTCTTACGGTATGCATCAAGACGTTCCTCTGGAAGACGTTGTAATCACAGGCACAACGATTGAAGAATAAGTGACCTGACTTTTCCCGAGAGAGCACCCTCGTGCTCTCTCTCAGCCAAAATTGAAATTCAATGCATACATTATTTATTTCTGACCTCCATTTATCACCTGATAGACCCGACCTAACAACAGCGTTTTGCTCATTTGTTACAGATTACGCTTATAAGGCAGATGCGCTCTACATTCTGGGAGACCTTTTTGACTTTTGGGTTGGTGATGATGATCAAAGCGACTTTGCAAAGCAGGTAAAAGAAGCGATTTGTCAGCTAATCGACTCAGGAGTTCCTTGTTATTTCTTACATGGAAATCGAGACTTTTTAGTTGGTCAAAAATTCTGCCAAGACACTGGATTAATTACGCTTCCAGAAGAAACGGTGATTAAGCTTTATGGTACTTCAACGTTATTAATGCACGGCGATACACTTTGCACTGAGGACATAAAATATCTGGCATTCAGAGAAAAAGTTCACAAGCCATGGTTACAAAAGCTATATAAATTATTGCCCTTTTCACTAAAACTGAAAATCGTTGCTAAAATAAAGGGGTCCGTCCGGGAAGATAAGAAAACAAAGCAATTGACCATCATGGACGTTACACCATCTGCGGTTTCTAATGTCATGAAAAAATATGGTGTTGATTATTTGATACACGGTCATACTCATCGCCCAGATCATCATGTAGACGGAAAAGATTCGTCAAGTGAGAAGCATCGGATTGTTTTAGGTGATTGGAATAAATTCGCTTACGCTCTAAGGGTCGATAACAACTTTGATATGACCACAATCAAATATGAGATCTAAAACAAAGCGCGCGGTATCGCTTGATGAGATCTTCATGTTTAAACTGTTCGCTAATGTATAACGAGGGAGAGCGAGTTTGCAGTACACATTTATTGCCAGACAACCTATTTTAAGTAAAGATAGTAATCTATTTGGTTATGAGTTGCTGTTTCGAGATGGTCCTAATAATAGCTTCCCTAATATCGATCCGACATTAGCGACAGGTAAAATTATTACTGATAATTTCCTCAACGTTCACAATCGAGTATGTGGGGACACATTTTCCTTTGTTAATTTTACCTATGATAGTTTGATTCAGGAAATTCCTACGCTTCTTCCAGCCAATAAGCTTGTAATTGAAATACTGGAGACTTGCCAACCTACAGATGAACTGCTTTCAGCAGTCAAATCGATGCGTAGTAAAGGGTATCATTTAGCTCTTGATGATTTTATACCCGCCCCTGAGTGGCAACGTTTTTTACCGTACATTGATTTTATCAAATTTGACATATCTACCTTCCCAATTAAGAAAGCACAATCTATCATAAGAAAATTATCGCTAACCAAAATTCGCTTTCTAGCAGAACGAGTCGAAACACATGAAGAATTTCAGGAAGCCATTCTTGCTGGATTTGACTTATTTCAAGGATATTTTTTTAGTAAGCCGGAGTTATTAAAGAATAAAAAGCTCGAAGCAGCTGTGATGAATGTACTCCATCTATTTAAACAAACGACTAAAGCTCCTCTCAATTACGATGTCATCGAATCCATTATATCTCGTGACCTAAGCTTGTCTTATAAACTGTTAGCTCTAGTTAATAACTCTCCCGCCATCCAAGTTAAGATTAACTCCTTCAAACAAGCCATTGCTTATCTCGGAGAAGAAAAACTTCGTAAATTCATCGCTTTGCTAGCAATCACTAATGTGGGTAAAGATAAGCCACAATACCTTTATGGGCTATCAATTCAAACAGCGCGATTTTGTGAAAGAATCGCATCAGAAACGAAAGTGGCTGATTCCGGTAGCGCTTTCCTCACGGGAATGTTCTGCTATTTAGAAACACTACTTGAAATACCACTCTCTTTCATTCTGAATGAACTTCCCATCGAAGACGAGGTGAAGGCCGCCTTGCTCGGAAATGAGACTGTATTAGGTAAACTGCTTAAAATCGCTCTTTGCTACGAGCATGCGGATTGGATTTCATTAGAAGTTCTAGCAACGGAGTTTAGCCTAACAGAAAACCAAATTTCGAATTATTACGCAGAAGCGATACAATGGACGTCTGAATTATTTGTCGATGCCGAGTAAAATTATGCGTAATCAATGTCCTTGTGGCAGTAAAAAAAGATATAAAAACTGTTGTGAACTCATTCACAAGGACCACTCAAAAGCCCAGATACCTGAACAATTAATGCGTGCAAGATATTCAGCTTATGCTTTAGGTCTTATTGACTTTATTATAAATACATACCCACATGAAATTGCCACGACACTTCCACGTAAAGAAATAGAATCTGGCACATTACTCACATGGACAAAACTCGTCATAAAATCCTCATCTCTATCCCAAAATGAAACTGAGGGCTTTGTTCACTTTAAAGCATTTTATATAGAAAATGGCGCATCGTATGCATTAGAAGAATTATCACGTTTTCAAAAAGTTAATGGGCTATGGTTCTACGTTGATGGAACTTTCCCTGAGTCATCTTGCAACTGATAATTTTATTGCCATATGTTCATAAGTTTTATACGATAATTCTATCGTCTTGATATAAGGATCAGTCTGTTGCAGTATTCATACGTCGCCCGACAGGCAATATTTAATCCAGCCAAAAACGTCCTTGGCTATGAATTGCTGTTCAGAGATGGACCTGAGAATTTATTTCCAAAAATTGATTCAGACCAGGCAACCAGCAGATTATTATCAGAGCACTTCTTAACCCTGCATAATCGCGTTGCTGAAGGCCTTCTAACCTTTGTAAATTTTCCCTATAAAAGTTTAGTTTCCCACGTACCAACCCTGCTGCCCAAAGAACGTTTGGTCGTGGAAATATTGGAAGATTGCAAACCAACCCAAGAGCTCTTAGAAGCAATATCTAAAATGTCTGGCATGGGCTATAAATTGGCATTGGATGATTTCATTCCTAGTTCGGAGTGGAAACCATTTTTACCGTTTGTTAATTATATCAAATTTGATATTACAGAAGTTTCTCCCCAGAAAGCTAAAGTGCTTATTGATAAGTTGGCAAAAACCAATATTAAGTTTATCGCTGAAAAAGTAGAAACTTA
Organism: Vibrio viridaestus; assembly: GCF_003856525.1. Classification (GTDB taxonomy): domain Bacteria; phylum Pseudomonadota; class Gammaproteobacteria; order Enterobacterales; family Vibrionaceae; genus Vibrio; species Vibrio viridaestus. Next base: position 193,539 of record NZ_RJVQ01000003.1, on the reverse strand, counting down.
CCAAGAATATCAAGAATGTATCGAAGTGGGATTCCATTTATTTCAGGGTTACTTTTTTAGTAAGCCTGAAATGATTCGTAAAGAGAAAATAGACCCCTCTTTAATTGCAACAGTGCAATTATGTGAGCAAATGGCTAAACCGAATATAGATTTCGACCGCGTTGAAAGTATTATATCCCGAGATGTGAGCTTGTCTTATAAGCTCCTCACCTTAGTTAATAATTCACCCAATGTTCTGGTTAAGATTAAGTCGTTTAAACAAGCGATCACCTATTTAGGCGAAGAAAGGCTTCGCCAATTTGTTTCGCTTATAGCGATTGCCGCCAGTGCAGAGGGAAAACCTAGGCATTTATTTACTCTATCGTTACAAAATGCCTACTTCTGTGAAGAAATATCTAAACTCATCATAACGAAAACAGAACCTGGCAGTGCTTTCTTAACTGGCATATTCTGCTATCTAGATAGCATCATGGATCAATCTTTAGAACAGCTACTCAAGGAAATACCATTATCTAAGGAAGTGAGCAATGCTTTGCTTAAAGGAGAAGGGAGCTTGGGTGACGTTTTGTCCTTAGCTAAAGCCTATGACCATGCAGAATGGAATACCGTACAAAGCATGACCTGTAAACTTGGGATTTCCTTGGAGCTAACCGCTCAGTGCTACGATAGTGCTATCACAAAGGTTTCTGAAGTAAGTCGTTGCCACGCAATTTAAAAGCATGGCAACTTACATCTCACTATTTCTGCGTTGCAATCCACTCTTGAATACGAGCTTTTTGCGTAGGTGTTGCGTTTTTATACAGTAACTGAATTGTTTGGATTAGCGTATCATCGGCAGGATTAGTCTGAATCGATTGATTTGCTATTGCTGGGGCGTACTGAACAGGCACAGGGGCAAATTGATTATTTTGCTTTTTATTGTAGTCAGCAACAGCATCTTCAATGTCAGCAAATGGAGCGATACCATTTCCTTCAAGCTCTTCTGCGGCTAGAACGATATCTTTATTATTTAATTCGGCTTTCCACTCCACATCACGGCGGAAATACGCTTCTGCTTGTGAATATACAGAAAGTCTTGGAGCTAGAATATTCAGCGTATCATCTTGCTTTAGGTCCACTTCAGCTACGTAAGGCAGAGAGCTGTAGACGACTGACTTTTGGCTACCCTTACGAACATTGCCATAATAACGAAAAACGACCTGGTGCTTACCTTGCTGTAGTTGAATGCCATTATGAGCATCGGACGCCTCTACCTCGGCTCCATCTAATGCAAGAAGCTCAATCGAAGAACTGGTCTGAACAGAAGCTGCCTGCGACGTTAGTGAAAATGAACCGAATACAAACCCTAATACAGGAATTAAAAAAGCGAATCGCTTATGAGACTTCATCTGTCTTTCCTTTATTTCAAAAATAGATAACGATCAGGTAAATAAAAAGCCGCCTAAAAAGGCGGCTCTTAGTATAAATCAATTTTACACTAGATTAGAAAGAAACTTCCATACCTACAGTGTAAGCTACGTCAAAATCTGGATCCGCAGCAGTGTCTAGATCTACATCATAGTAACCTAGTTCAGCGTATGCACGTACGTTAGCATTTAGTTGGTGAACAACAACACCGTAAATGTTGTTTGACTCGCCAGCGTTAGTACCTTCGTCTTCGTTAGCATATACGTAGCCTAGAGAGAAAGTATTTTTATCTACTGCGTAAGAGCCAACAACTTCAAATACTTTTCTGTCACTTACTTCAGCATTGTTAACATCTTTATTTTCGTTACCGAAAGATGCAGCCATAGACCATTGGTCATTGAAAGTATAAACAGCTTCTAGGTTGTAAGAATCTTCGTCACCAGTGCCGTAAGAAGTGCCTAGCAAATCGTTACCAAGAGATACAGACTCACCAGAGTAGATGTATAAACGTGCGTCTAAACCACCCATACGAAAACCGAAGCGACCGTCAGTTGAAGTTTCGTCAGCAGTTGAACCTTCGCCTTCATCTAGATCGTGAGAAAGACCGAAGTAGTATTGGCCATTGTCGTAAACGTATTTGATCACGTCAGAACCAATTGTTACGTCTTGACCATACTGAGCTGCACCTACTTCGAAGTCAGCGCCGATACCAGAATCATCAGTGATTAGGTACTGACGACCGAAAGTTAAAGTACCAAATTGAGCACTTGCTAGTCCAACGTATGAACCGTCAGTAGAAACTGTGCCTGTAGCATTGTCATCGCTTTCAAAAGTCTGTTTAAGACCAGCTACTGCAGTTAGGTCTTCAGTCACTTCAACGCCAACCATTACGTTTACTTGAGCGTCGTCGATACGGATTTTTGAAGATACATCGTCACCGTCAGCTTCGTAATCTTGGTAGTATTGAACTTCACCTGCACCAGAAACAGATACAGATACGCCGTCGTTGTTGTAAACTTCTGCTGCGTTTACTGAACCAGCTGCCGCTAGCACAGCTAAAGCTACTAGAGTCTTTTTCATATTAATCCACTGCCTTTTCTTAAATTTAGGAATTCCTTTTTTGGATCCCTTTTCTTTTTTTGATGACAACTAACCGTAATCAGCTGTCTCCTTAAATTCGAAACCTAGATTGCAAGAGAAATCCCCTATTGTCAAATATTATAAAAAATATAAAAAAAATATAAAATAGAACATTAAATCAATAACTTATACAAAAAAGACAACACCACCAAAACTAAAAATAGCGACAGTGTCACAAAAATGACATCCTATTATTCTCATTTATTTAGCATTTATATCTGTTTAACATCATTATTTATATAAATTTTGGGTTTTTATAAAACATTTACCCTGAATGTATAGTGATAATATTTTTTATCCCCTAAATTTATATTAAGTATCTGTCTTAGCGATTTTTTTTGTGAATTAGATCTAATTTTTAACGCCAAATTTGAATTTTTAGGGAACTTCCTCAGTAAAACAGGATTGTGATAATATCCCGAGGCCTACTAAATTGGATTCACTCATGCTCACACCCAAAATTCAAAAGTCGATACAACAGAGTTATCGAAACCTCCAATCGAATCTAGAGAAGTTTGTTCCGCGTCGAGCTCAAAATTATTTGACATCTGAAATCGCAAAAGCCTTATCGGGCGAATACAATAAAACTAATAGAGTGTTGGTGGCAGAAGCCGGCACAGGAATTGGCAAATCACTTTCGTACCTGATGGCAGCCATTCCTGTGGCCGTCCTAAATAATCGTAAACTTATCATTTCGACGGCAACAGTCGCATTACAGGAACAACTGATCAGAAAAGATCTACTTCTTCTACGGCGTATTTGCCCAGTTAATTTTGAGTTTCGTATAGCAAAAGGCAGGCAGCGCTACTGTTGTAAAGAGAAACTGGCCGCGGTAGCCAGGCCGGATGAAAGCGACCAACTTGTGCTTTTGGAGACAAAACCAGACGAAAAGAGTAAAGTTCTTTTTGATGAACTCTACACTGCCTTATGCAAGAGTAAATGGGACGGCGATAGAGATAACTGGCCGACACCTATTCCTGACGATCAGTGGAATCTTATTGTCAGCGATAAACACTCATGCAATCACGGCTTTTCTAACCACCATAATTGTCCTTATTTAAAGGCAAGACAGGAAGTCGAGATAGCTGATGTTATTGTCGCAAATCATCACTTAGTTTTAGCTGATGCTGAACTCGGCGGAGGTATCGTCCTACCAGAACCAGAATCGTCTATCTATATATTTGACGAAGCGCATCATCTTGCTCCCATTTCTCGAGATAGCTCAGCTGCATCAGCAAGTCTAAAAGGTTCAACGAACTGGTTGGAAAACCTGAATAAAGCCACCGCTAAATACCTTTCGCACTTAGACGAATCCCGCTCTTACCGGTTTAGAAATGAGCTAAATGCAGCTCTGCAGGAAATCATTCCGTTGCTACGGGAATTATTATCCTTCGTGTCACCATTACCATATGAAGAGCATGTTTGCCGATTTGAGCATGGTATTCTTCCAGAGTGGCTTGAATCTCGAGCTAAGGATTTAAAAGTTCTCACAAAAAAAGCTAATCAAAATTTATCTAAATTAGCCGATCTTTTCGCGGAACAAATCAAAGAAGGAAAGCTAAGCTCCAGAATAGCTGACCCAATTTTATCAGAATTAGGATTCTACCTTTCACGTACAGATAATTTATCTCGAGTATGGAGTATGATGGCCACGCCGAGTAGAGAGTACGGTGCCCCCTTGGCGCGTTGGATAGAAAAAAGAGATGATGGAAGCGAAGATTATATTATCAGCTCATCGCCATTAGAAGTGGGTTGGAAACTCGACCAACAACTGTGGAGTCGCTGCGTTGGATCTGTATTCGTTTCCGCAACATTGCGTGCCCTAAATTCATTTGATCACTTTTGCTATCAAACAGGAATTAGTACTAAGCCTGAAGATGGAGTACGTTTTCTTTCTCTCGCCTCTCCATTTGACTATAAAAATAACTCAGAGCTAATCGTTCCTACAATGATTAACGAACCTTCAGCCGACCAATTTACAGATGAATTGGCAGAAAAAATACCGACATTTATTCTCGAAAAGAAAGCAAACCTAGTTTTATTTTCATCTTATTGGCAAATGGAATCTGTTGCAAAAAAGATATCAAAAGAACTAAAAAAGAAAGGCTGGAGCCTTTTAATACAAGGTAAGTCCTCTCGAGAATCACTTCTAAAAACACATGCTTTTACTATAAAGATGGGCGGCACATCGGTTTTATTTGGCACAGGAAGTTTTTCTGAAGGGTTAGATTTACCAGGAGAACTGCTAGAAAATGTGATCATCACTAAAATACCCTTCTCGGTTCCAACCTCCCCCATCGAACGAGCGCATGCTGAATACATAGAAAGTAAAGGCGGGAATGCATTTCTGCAAATATCCGTTCCTGATGCGAGTAAAAAGTTAGTGCAAAGTGTTGGTCGTCTGATAAGAAAAGAAAGTGACACCGGGAGAGTAGTTGTTCTGGATCGAAGAATTATTTCAAAGCGATACGGAAAAGCCCTGTTAGATTCATTACCACCAATGAAAAGAGTCGTACATTATACAAACTAGCACTACAACCATTTTCGTGCCATCCTGACCCTAATAACATCGATAATGAAAACTTATGGACAATACCAAGCTCATCGAACTTGCCAACCACATTGATACGCTGAAAAGTCAGGCAAAACATCTTGACGAACAAAAAGGCGAGCATGTTTCAGAACGATTTGATAGAACGCTATTTAAATGTAATTCACGCTTACTGTTACCTTGTGTGAATGAGCTAAAACAAACGCTCGCTGAACTTCAACATGTAGTGACCCAGCGTGGTAGTCAGTACGAGTCATCTGTAAGCTACCTGAGCGATCGGCTCATCAATCAAATGGGCGCAATCCAACGTGAACTTGCGACTCTCAACTTGCGTCAATACGAGCCTAAGTTTCATAGTAAAGACTACTCACTAAACGGATTGTATCAACAACTTGCCCAGCATCAGGATTGGGAGCGACGATTACAGCTCATGTTAATCGACAAACAGGAACTTTTGGTCGAGTCTAAATCGGATAAAAGACAACTCATCCAGCAGCAAATTTTAAACGTCGAGCAACGACTTTCCCGTTGCCAGCAATCTAAAAACAAAATTGAAAATCAAATAGCGAAAAGAGAGCGCAAAGGATAACCATGTCAGATTCCAAACAAAACCTAAAAGATGCGCCAGAAGAAATTCAGTTGGCCGTTGACCTAATTTACCTTCTTGAACAGAATAATATTGAACCAGAGATTGCACTGAAAGCTCTCGACATCGTTAAAAACGATTACCTAAAAAAAATAAATAATTAACAGCATCCGCGAAGGACATTATTACCAATGAAAATCATCAGCTTTAACATAAATGGCCTAAGAGCCAGACTTCATCAACTGCAGGCAATCATTGATAAACACTCTCCGGATATTATTGGCCTCCAAGAAATCAAAGTACATGACGAAGCTTTTCCGCTAGCCGATATAGAAGCCATGGGCTATCACGTTTATTTTCACGGGCAAAAAGCGCACTATGGTGTCGCACTACTCTCTAAAAAGCCGGCATTGTCGATAACTAAGGGGTTTCCGACCGACACAGCCGAGCATCAAAAACGTATGATTATTGGGACATTTGCTACAGAAAATGGTCAGAGTATTTGTGTCATGAACGGCTACTTTCCCCAAGGCGATAACATAAGTCATGAGACGAAATTCCCTTATAAGCGAGCATTCTATTCCGACCTGAATACCTATCTTACTGAACATCACTCGAACGATGAAAACTTAGTCATCATGGGAGATATCAACATCAGTCCGGAAGACAAAGATATTGGCATTGGTGAAGTTAACCGTAAACGTTGGCTAAAAACTGGGAAATGTTCATTCCAACCTGAAGAGCGTGAATGGTATCAAAAGCTATGTGACTGGGGTTTGAAAGATACTTATCGTCTCGTTAATCCAGATGTGACTGAACGTTACTCATGGTTCGACTATCGTTCACGTGGATTTGACGATAACAGAGGGCTGAGAATAGACGTCATTCTCGCGACTGACTCTGTGGCCAAACAATGCGTCGAATCAGATATTGATTATGAGCTTCGAGGAATAGAAAAACCCTCTGACCATGCTCCGATTTGGTCAGTTTTTGCGGACTTATAGACGATATGAAGGGTGGTGACTCACCCTTCCCTCGTTTCATTCATCCTATTTTTGACTTACGCTACAGAGCTTTTTCTTCAGAAACTGCTTTTCTCTACAGTGTAACTCTTCCCAACTAATCGTATCTTCCAGATAGGTGATAATCTCTTTAAACGCAATATTATGTGTTTTATCCATGTTTACCTGAGCAATACGTAAAGCGTCAAATAACGCCGCGAGAACAAAGATATCTTTGTTTGCATAGGATTTTAATGATGCAAACGTATCAAATAAAATATCCCCCATTGGTTTACGCTTCATATGCCAAGAACAATCGTCAGATTTAAAAATAAAATCGCCGTCAGGGATTTCAGCTAACTCTCGGAGCACATCTCCAATGTAGTGAATAGCATGAATGGCAGTATTAGGATCATTAATACCCGGAGAAATAGCTTTCAGAGCCACTTCTGCAAGTTTCTCAACAACGAAAGAGGGATCTTGGATAGAGGAGCGATTTTCTCCAATGGTAAAAAGCGATGTTTGCGTTTTCATTTCATCGCATTTCCAATAGCCTAAAATATCGCCTTTCGCGACAAAATCGCCTACTGCAACATAGGATTCAAAGTCATGCTGTGAGTCTGCCAACTTTTCTTTCAGGAAGAGCTGAATATACCCAGTTTTCTCCGCATAAATAGGAACGGAATCAAACGCGCTTCCGTCAGGCTTTGAATCGATAAAGACATCATTTCTATCCAATGTCTCTCTCTGCTCATGGATAACCGATAGTGCTTCTCTATGAAGAGTAGAAAGCAACCTTTCGGCTTGTATCGAAACACTGATCGTCTGAATAAATTTTACGAAAGCCCAAATAGATAGAATGACCAACGCGACGATAACAACAGAAGCAATAACTGAGCTTTCCTGTTCTGCCCGAATCAAAAAGAGATTCGATATTCCATAGATGGTGGTCAGTATAAAGAGACCCAACGTGTGTTTGGCCGTAGAGTTGGTTAGAAAATTATTGATTGTTCGAGGAGAAAATTGCGACGAATACGTCGTGAGCACCATTAGAATGGTCGAGAAGCTGAACGTCATCATTGTCATGAGGCTAGTAAACGATGCCGTTAGTAGAGACGCAGCGGAATCCTTTTCAATATAAATAAAATGCGGTAAATCATGTCGAAAATAGATGCTGGTTAAGTGTGTAAATATGGTAAGGACAAATCCCCCCACACCATAAAGAAAAGGAACAAACCAGGCACTATCTACGAGGAGTAATCTTATTCTTTTTATCATTGAGTTACTGTCTATTTGGATTCAATATCATTACAGTAACACAGAAAATGTTGCAATGTAGCGACACAACTGAGGTTGTAACACAACACTCAGCTGCACATTTGAGTTAACTTCTTGGACGCATATAAGCCAATAAATATTTCTCTAACTGCTTAAACGTCGCCAGTATGATGAACGTAAGCATCATATAGAATAGTCCAGCAGTGAGAAATGCTTCGAAAGGTGCATAGTAACGAGCATTCACCAGTCTAGCTGCACCAGTAAGATCAATAATCGTTACAATACCCGCAACCGCACTACCATGGAGCATAAATATAACTTCATTGCTGTAAGCGGGTAATGAGCGTCTGAGAGCACTGGGTAATATAATACGTTTGTATATTTGAACGGTTGACATGCCAAAGGCCTTAGCGGCTTCGATTTCTCCCTTAGGAAGACCGTTGATAGCCCCTCTGAATATCTCAGCAGTATAGGCTGATGTATTTAAGACAAAGGCCACTAGAGCGCAAAACCATGCGTTCTCCCACAATGTATCTTTAACGGGTATAAACTGGTCCATGCCATAGTAGATGAGATACAACTGGATAAGTAATGGTGTACCGCGGAAGAAATAAATATAAAGCCAAGCCGGTTGGGATAAAATCAACCAGCGACTATTTCTAGCCAGAGCAAGAGGTATGGCAATTGTAAAACCGATGACAAGCGATAGCGCCACCAGCCAGGTTGTTGTCCAAAGGCCACCCAGGTACATCGGCCAAGTATCAATAATTATTGAGAAATCCATAGCTATTTTATGTGTGCACTGTATTTTCGTTCTACAACACGGAGTAATCCCGTAGAAACGCTAGTAAAAAAGAGAAAAATAATCGCCACTGTCATATAGAAGGTAAACGGCATTTTCGTAGAACCCGCTGCAATAGCGCCCATTCGGACCATATCTTCAAGCCCAATAATGGAAACCAACGCCGTTGTTTTTAGTAAGACAAGCCAGTTATTACCAAAGCCCGGTAAAGCATGTCGTACCATTTGGGGGAATAAGATTCGGCGAAAAGCAAGTGCTGGACTCATGCCATATGCTTTTGCGGCTTCTAACTCTCCCGAATCCACCGCTAGAATAGCGCCACGAAACGTCTCAGCCATGTATGCTCCAAAAATAAAGCCAATGGTTAATACACCCGCAATAAATGGGCTTACATCCAAATAATCAGGTAGGTAAGAAGTCCATTCATGACTTGAATCAAGCATGGATATCGCACCATTTATCCACTCATTAATATTATAAAGGCTACTATTAAGAAAAATCTGACCGCCAAAAAATATCAACATCATCAAGACAAGATCGGGAATACCACGAATAGCGGTGGTGTAGACAGTCGCAATGCCTTTAGCCAAGTGATTTGTGGACAACTTTGCCAATGCGCCCAGCATACCCAATATCACAGCCATGACTAATGATAACAAAGCAACTTCTATAGTTAACAGAGCACCACTGAATATGGCCCCCTCGTATCCTTTAAGATCAAACATGTAAATTATCTGGTATTCATAAATAAAGAAAAACAACAGAGAAGCGTTCTGCTCTCTGTTGTTTGAGACTGTAAAAGCACTTTTAGATTAAAAGTGAACTAGTCGCCGTAAACGTCATAGTTAAAGTATTTCGCTTCGATTTTCTTGTACTCGCCGTTTTCGCGCAACGCCTTAATAGCATCATTCAGCTTCGCGGTAAGCTCTTTATCTTGTTTACGTGTTGCGATACCAAAGCCATCCCCAAACCATTTAGGATCGGTCAAAGATGGGCCAACAAATTCATAGTTATCGCCCCCCTCTTTGTTCAATACGCCTTCTTCAAGCGCAGAGGCATCACCCAGAACAGCATCAATACGACCGTTAGCAAGATCTAAATACGCTTCATCAAAAGAGCCATAACGAACGATATCAACTGAATCGCCGTAATTATCAGTCAAGTACTGATCATGTGTTGTTGCTCTCTGTACGCCAATTTTTACCCCTTTAAGGCCTTCTTTGGTGAACTCTAACTTAGTCCCCTTTTTAGCAATAAATTTGTTAGGAATCAGTGCATATTTATCCGTAAAATCAACTTTCTTTTTACGTTCCTCGGTAATGGACATGGCAGCGATAATAGCGTCATATTTACGAGCTAACAGAGACGGAATAATACCATCCCAATCTTGTTGAACTATTTTACATTTAACCTGCATTTGCGCACATAATGCATTCGCCATGTCCACATCAAAACCTTTCAATGAACCGTCGGCTTCTGTCCAACTAAATGGAGGATAGGCACCTTCAGTACCAAATCGAACAACCTTCCAATCCTTTGCCTGTACGACTCCAGTTGTTGTTACCGCTGCTATCGCAGCCATAAGTAACCACTTTTTCATTTCCATACTCCTGTCTTTATAGTTGTTATTTAAGTTTTAATTATTCTAGTACACTGTCGATATAAATTGTTTTAACCGAGGCGATTTTGGGGAAGTGAACAGTTGCTCGGGAACACCCTGCTCTTCCACTTTACCTTCATGTAAGAACATCACATGATTTGAAACATCCCTCGCAAATGCCATCTCGTGAGTTACCACAAGCATCGTCCGCCCTTCATTGGCCAAATCCTTCATTACTCCTAGCACTTCTCCTACTAACTCAGGGTCGAGAGCTGAAGTAGGCTCATCAAATAACATGACTTCCGGGTTTACCGCTAATGCACGAGCAATTGCTGCTCGTTGCTGCTGCCCGCCCGACAAATGACTCGGATAGTAATCCTTGCGTTCCAGCAGACCCACTTTGAGTAATATTTTTTCGGCGTTCGCTATAGCTTCATCTTTATTAATGCCAAGAACATGTACAGGCGCTTCAATCACGTTTTCTAAAACAGTCATGTGTGACCAAAGATTGAAGCTTTGAAAAACCATCGCTAATCGGGAACGAATTCGTTGAACCTGTTTCTGATTCGTTGGCAAGTACAGTCCTTTACTATTCACTGCCATTTCAATTTGCTCGCCGTTCACCCAGATATCACCAGCAGTTGGCGTCTCTAACAAATTGATACAGCGTAAAAATGTACTTTTCCCTGAACCAGATGAACCTATAATCGATACGACATCCCCTTTAAAAGCTTCAAGAGAGATGCCTTTCAAGACCTCATTGTCACCAAACGTCTTATGTAAATTATTAATAGTAAGCGCTGGACTTCGACTCATGCGCTAGAACTCCCCGATAATATGTTGTGCCTGAGGCTCGATAATATTTTTTAAACTAGCACTCCGCCCAAAAACATTCAACAAATTATTAACCTAGCAAGCCGACATAAGTAAATATAATATATGAGTATATATTCAAAATATGGCATAAAATTTCGATAAAAATGCTCTAAATCAAATTTATCATGATGAATCGATAACGACAGCTAAAATTAATGCAACAATTTTGATACATAATGATAATTTTATACACAACTGGTTGATGCTGTATCAAGATGAGGGTAGAAGTGATCACAAGAAGAGAAATAACACTAGTTGAGTAACAACGCTCAAATAACAACCAAGAATTCTGCGCTTTTTTTAAGATTTATTGATTTAGTTTAAGGTTTGCTCCTTTTTTTTAATCTAACCTAGGTCTCGTGGTTTAGTTACAAAGAATTTATGTGCTTCAACCAATTGAGTTAAGAAAGACAATATCAAAAGTCGATTTCACGTCATATTGACTGTTTATATTGTTTTTTAAATCAGAGAGTGCACTGTTCCTTACTCACAAGGAATGCTTGCTCAACAGCAACAACAGTGCGTGTTTTTTCTACTAATAAGGTAGGTATGTCATGGCAGAGCAATTTGCTAAAGCTTGGGAAGGTTTTGCTGAAGGTGATTGGCAAAACGAAGTAAACGTTCGCGATTTTATTCAAAAAAACTACACTCCTTATGAAGGCGACGAATCTTTCCTAGTTTCTGAAGGTACTGAAGCGACTAAAACGCTTTGGGCTAAAGTAATGGAAGGTATTAAACAAGAAAACTCTACACACGCTCCTGTAGATTTCGATACTTCTGTTATTTCTACCATCACTGCTCACGATGCAGGTTACATCAATAAAGATCTAGAAAAAATCGTTGGTCTACAAACTGAAGCTCCTCTAAAACGTGCGATCATCCCTAACGGTGGTGTACGTATGATCGAAGGTTCATGCAAAACTTATGGCCGTGAACTGGATCCACAAGTTTCAAAAATCTATCATGAATACCGTAAAACACATAACCAAGGTGTTTTCGACGTATATACTCCAGGAATCCTAGCATGTCGTAAATCCGGCGTTCTGACTGGTCTTCCAGATGCTTACGGCCGTGGTCGTATCATCGGTGACTACCGTCGTATCGCTCTTTACGGTATCGACTACTTGATGAAAGATAAATTCGCTCAATTCACTTCTCTTCAAGAGCAAATGGAAAACGGCGAAGACCTACAAGCAACTATCCAACTACGTGAAGAAGTTGCAGAACAACACCGTGCTCTAGGCCAAATCAAAGAAATGGCTGCGAAATACGGTTGTGACATTTCTCGCCCAGCTGAAACAGCTCAAGAAGCTATTCAATGGACTTACTTCGGTTACCTAGCTGCTGTTAAATCTCAAAACGGTGCAGCTATGTCTCTAGGTCGTACTTCTACATTCCTAGACATCTTTATCCAACGTGATATCGACGCAGGTAAAATTACTGAAGAAGACGCTCAGGAAATGATCGACCACTTCGTAATGAAACTGCGTATGGTTCGTTTCCTACGTACTCCTGAATACGATGACCTATTCTCTGGCGACCCAATCTGGGCAACAGAATCTGTAGGTGGTATGGGTCTTGACGGACGTACTCTAGTTTCTAAAACTAACTTCCGTTTCCTAAACAGCCTATACACAATGGGTCCTTCTCCAGAGCCAAACATCACTGTTCTTTGGTCTGAAAAACTACCTGAAGGCTTCAAACGTTTCTGTGCTAAAGTATCTATCGATACTTCTTCTATCCAGTACGAAAACGATGACCTAATGCGTCCAGACTTCGAATCTGATGACTATGCAATTGCATGTTGTGTATCTCCAATGGTTGTTGGTAAACAAATGCAGTTCTTCGGTGCTCGTGCGAACCTTGCTAAAACTATGCTTTACACTATCAACGGTGGTGTTGATGAAAAATCTAAAGCACAAGTTGGTCCTAAAATGCCTAAAATCACGTCTGAAGTTCTTGACTACGATGAGCTTTGGGACAAGATGGACCACTTCATGGACTGGTTGGCAAAACAATATGTTACAGCATTGAACTGCATCCACTTCATGCATGACAAATACAGCTATGAAGCTTCACTAATGGCTCTACATGACCTACACGTGAAACGTACTATGGCTTGTGGTATCGCTGGCCTATCTGTTGCAGCTGACTCACTATCTGCAATCAAATACGCTAAAGTAACACCAATTCGTGACGAAGACGGCGTAGCGGTAGACTTCAAAATTGAAGGTGACTATCCAAAATTTGGTAACAATGACAATCGCGTTGATGACATTGCATGTCAATTAGTTGAAACTTTCATGAACAAAATCCGTTCATTGAAAACATACCGTGATGCAATCCCAACACAGTCAATCCTTACTATCACTTCTAACGTAGTGTACGGTAAGAAAACTGGTAACACACCTGACGGTCGTCGTGCTGGCGCTCCATTTGGTCCTGGTGCTAACCCAATGCACGGCCGTGATGAAAAAGGTGCAGTTGCTTCATTGACTTCTGTTGGTAAACTACCATTTGCGCACGCAAAAGACGGTATATCTTATACTTTCTCTATCGTACCTAATGCACTTGGTAAGGAAGAAGGTTCACAACGTTCTAACCTTGCTGGCTTGATGGATGGTTATTTCCACCATGAGTCTGGAATCGAAGGTGGTCAACATCTAAATGTTAACGTGTTAAACCGTGAAACTCTTCTTGATGCAGTGAAACATCCTGAGAAATATCCTCAGCTAACAATCCGTGTTTCTGGTTATGCAGTTCGCTTTAACTCGCTAACAGCTGAACAGCAACAAGATGTCATTGCTCGTACTTTTACTGAGTCAATGTAAGCTCGCTGAGTTTATAGCAGTAACAAAAAACCCGCAATTTGCGGGTTTTTTATTGTTTCTGAGTTAAGCAGAACAATCTGACCTAAATAGTGAATTTTTGGCAATCTCTAGATAGCCCCGTAGAACGTTCATCAACTACCTGACTCGTTTTGCGCAGTGCTTCGTTATTTGATTCAAGGTCTTTCATCAGCGTCGATATTTCTGACATGTTGTCAGCCATAGAGTGACTCGTCTGCGCCAATTCTTTTATTGAGGAAACTATGACTTCCGTCTGGTACGTTGCCTCTTTAGCTTTCTCAGTAATTTCGCCCAGAGCCTGACGCGCTTCAAGGCCTTTTTCTTGACCTATCTTAACCGTTCCCTCAGACTGCTCAATATACTGAATCACTTCTCCACTCTCGCGTTTCATCGTTTCAATCGTGTGAGTAATATCGGTTACAGCATCTACTGTCCTTACAGCCAAACTTCTTACTTCATCTGCAACAACAGCAAAACCACGGCCTTGCTCACCAGCTCTTGCTGCCTCGATAGCCGCATTCAAAGCAAGTAAGTTGGTTTGCTCGGCAATACTGTTGATAATCTCCATGACCGAATCAACTTTCGCAGACGCCTCTTCCAACTGCTGAGTATGACTGGTTGCTCGTTGTAAAATACTGCCAACTTCTTCCAAACTTTTAATTGCAGATTCGATTACGATACCACCATTTTCCGCAGCAGTAGTTGATTGTCGGCTGACATCTGAAACAAATTCGAGTGAATTAGATACTTCTTGCGCTGTAACACTCACTTCTTCTGTTGCTGAGGCAAGAATTTCTGTTTGATGCAATACGTTCGACTGAGCTTCGACTAACTGATCCAATCCATTATTTAATGATGCCGAATCTCCTGAAAGCTCTTCACTACTTGATTGAACACGACGAACCAACTTGCCCAAATGTTCACAGGTATCGTTAATCGCTAAGGCTAACTGATTAAACTCGTCATTCTTGTTGTCAGACACAGGAAGTCGTTGAGATAAATCCCCCGAGGATAGCTTATCCAGTACCGTCTTGGTTTGCTTTAACGATTTGGTCAATGAGATGCTGATCATAACAAAGATGAGAACGGTAACTACCGCAAGAATAAAGCATGCGATTAGTACGGACAGCTGAGTTTCACTCGCATCGTTACTGGCTTGAGTCTGATATTGATCACTCATACTAATGAGCTTACCCGAGGCTAACTCAATCGATTTAAGTACACGATTTTGGGCAGACTCCACTTGTGAGGTAGTGTCTTTTAATTGATTGGTGAGCTCTACAGAACGAGAAAACGCTTTTTCTAAAGCATCAAGGTCCTTTTCGTACAAATTCAGCATTGCGTAAGTTTTTGAAATATTAATAAATTGCAGCTTTGCTCTTTTCAGTAACTTTTCGTTCTGCTCTGTTTGTGCTTCTAAATATTTTTGCTGAGATTTGACCATCGCTTGGAATTCACTCACGACAGTGACCATTCCAGTTTCCTGAATTTTATTCTCAATAGCTGCGATGTTAGTTTGAATCTGACCAGTAACACCTTCATCTTTGGTAAAGCCTAATTCCGCCTTCATTTTGAGCCATGGCGTCAGAGCCTTGTTATAGTCATCCATGGCCTGTTCAAAATCCTGCCCTTCTTTGGTAAAACCAAACTGATTGAGAAATTCGACATCTTCTTTGACTTCAGTGCGAACATTCTTAATCATTGCCTCAAAATTGGAAACATTGGTGCTTTTCAATTTGTCAGCTTCTGACCCGATCTGGAGCAACTTGGCCTGAGTCTCAAATAAAGTTCCTGCACCTTGAGAAATAGTTCCACTCTGCTCGTACTGCTTAGTCATGTCTGATAATTTGGACGCAATAAAGGTGGCCATGACAATAAAACCAATACAGAGCAAAACTGTAAAAGCAGTAAGCTTTTGTTTTTGCGATAAGTTTTTAACAAACATCGATTGCTAATCTCCCGAGTTTTATTCTATCTACAACACATAATCCAGTATTTTGGTTGATATATTTATAATTAACATTGTTATAACACAAAAAAAACATAATTTTATCGACTACTAACATTAAATATTGAGGAACTGATTTAACTCAGTGCTACATAAAAGTATTTAATTGTAATAAAATAACCACAAATGAAGTATTGAGATTAAGTTATGTCAACGATAGGTCGTATTCACTCGTTTGAATCTTGTGGCACAGTAGATGGCCCAGGAATTCGTTTCATTGTCTTTATGCAAGGCTGTTTAATGCGTTGTATGTACTGCCATAATAGAGATACTTGGGATGTACATAGCGGCAAAGAGGCCACGGTAGAAGAGATTATTACTGAAGCGAAGTCATACAAACACTTTATGAGAGCTTCTGGTGGAGGTATCACGTGTTCTGGTGGTGAGGCGATGCTACAACCAGAATTTGTCCGTGACTTGTTTACTGCTGCGCACGCAGAAGGTATTCATACATGTTTGGATACGAATGGATATATTCGTAAATATACACCAGTCATCGACGAAGTACTGGATGTAACAGACCTGGTGATGCTTGATATCAAGCAAATGAAAGATGAAATACACCAGAAATTTATCGGGGTATCAAACCGAAGAACCTTAGATTTTGCTAACTATCTTCATCAACGTGGGCAAAATACTTGGATTCGCTACGTTGTCGTTCCAGGCTACACAGATGATGATGAATCTGCTCATATGCTCGGCGAATTTATCAAACCAATGACAAACATTACTAAAGTTGAGCTTCTTCCCTACCACAAACTAGGTGCTCATAAATGGGAAGCTCTTGGCCTTGACTACCCACTTGATGGCGTAAATCCTCCGTCTAAAGAGACCATGGATCGTATCCAAAATATTCTCAGTCAATATCAAGAAAACGTAAAATACTAAGACTACTAGAATGTACAGCAGTTGTTACTGGCTGCTGTATCTTTTATCTCACAAATTAAAATTTCTAACCTGTATCAATTTCTCATTAAAAATCCATTTTTATATGCACAAAAGACGTGTTCAGATCATGTTTCAAGCACGTTGTTGACGATATTCTAACTGCAGAAAATTTACCGATTACTAATGAATATTGATAGGTTGCTACTATGGAAATGACGAATGCTCAACGACTCATTTTATCAAACCAATATTATTTGATGTCTCAGCTCGACCCCGAAAATTCAAAGAAATACAAACGCCTACAAACTATTGTGGAACGTGGTTATGAGCTAAATATGAAAGAAATGAACAAAGACTTTGGTTGCCTTCATGACGACGAATGCAAAGAGATACTCGATATTTTAGAGATGTATCATGCAATGCAAGAGAGTCATAAAAATCTGCCTGCAGAACAACAACTAAACGTTGATGTGCGAAGACTTCAATTCTTAGGTTTCGATCTATCCTCGGAACCTCAGCTCGTTAACTACGTACGCTTCTTAATTGATTCAGAAGGTATGTATAATCAATTTGATAGAGGCGATCACTATTTTAATAGCCAAGTCCCTATGCTCGATAAATATCAACGCATGCTAAAGACTTGGAAAAACTGTCCACGACAATATCATCTTTCTCCATCGGAGTTCGGACAAATCTTTTGTGCTTAGTCTAAACAATGAAGAGATTCTGTGAATCTCTTCATTTTCTTATTTCCTCTCCAGTAGTCTACTATTTACTCAAAATATTATTCCCACAACGAACTATTTATACCGTCGATTCTGTTGTAATAGACCTTCTCACCGCATGCCATTCGGTCATCAAATTGATCGGTTTTTTGTAAATAAACACATATTTTTTAAGCAGAATTGGTAAACAAGGACTAGGCTTAAAGTGTTAACGGTTTGCGTTTAAGCGGTTACATGTCATTTCGACATTTTAGAGGGGAATTAACTATGAGTATTTTTGACCATTTCCGATCTCGCTACGAGGCAGCAAAAGAAGAAGAACTGTCTTTGCAGCAATTTCTTGATCTTTGTAAGGAAGACAAAAGTGCTTATGCCAATGCAGCAGAACGTTTGCTCATGGCTATAGGTAAACCCGAGTTAGTGGATACGTCTAAAGATCCTAGATTGAGTCGTCTATTCTCTAACCGAGTGATTGCTCGCTATGACACCTTCAAAGATTTCTATGGAATGGAAGAGGCCATCGAGCAGATAGTTTCATACTTGAAGCATGCAGCACAAGGATTGGAAGAGAAGAAACAAATTCTTTATTTATTAGGTCCTGTTGGTGGCGGTAAATCGTCCCTAGCAGAGAAACTAAAAGCATTAATGCAACTTATGCCTATTTATGTACTCACAGCGGATGGAGTCAGAAGTCCAGTAAATGACCACCCATTCTGCCTGTTTGACGTTAATGAAGATGGTGAATTGCTGCAAAAAGAATATGGTATCGATAAACGTTACCTCAAAACCATTATGTCTCCGTGGGCAGCAAAACGCCTACATGATTACGGCGGTGATATTTCGAGATTCAAAGTGGTCAAGGTGAGACCATCAATTCTCGATCAACTTGCCATTGCCAAAACAGAACCTGGCGACGAAAACAACCAGGATATCTCTTCCTTGGTTGGTAAAGTCGATATTCGCCAATTAGAGCATTTCTCACAAGACGACCCAGATGCTTATAGCTACTCTGGTGCACTATGCCGTGCAAACCAGGGTCTGATGGAGTTTGTAGAGATGTTCAAAGCACCAATCAAAGTGCTTCACCCATTATTAACAGCAACTCAAGAAGGAAACTATAACGGTACTGAGGGGCTGTCAGCATTACCATTTGAAGGGATGATTCTTGCTCACTCAAACGAATCTGAATGGCAAGCGTTCCGCAATAACAAAAACAATGAAGCGTTCCTTGACCGTGTTTACATCGTGAAAGTGCCTTATTGTTTACGTGTTTCCGAAGAAGTTAAAATTTACCAAAAACTCCTGGATCACAGTGAGCTTTCCAACTCTCCATGTGCACCAAGTACGTTAGAAACTCTGGCTCAATTCAGCGTTCTTTCACGCTTGAAAGCACCAGAAAACTCATCTATTTTCTCCAAAATGCGAGTTTATGATGGTGAAACATTAAAAGATACCGATCCTAAAGCGAAAAGCTATCAGGAGTATCGCGACTATGCGGGTGTGGACGAAGGGATGGCAGGGCTATCAACACGTTTCGCATTTAAGATACTTTCACGTGTATTTAACTTTGACCAAACTGAAGTTGCCGCTAACCCTGTTCATTTGTTCTACGTTATTGAACAACAGATTGAACGTGAACAGTTCCCTCAAGAAACAGCCGAACGCTATCTAGAGTTCTTAAAAGGATACCTAGTTCCTCGATTTGTTGAGTTTATAGGTAAAGAAATTCAGACTGCTTATTTAGAGTCATACTCTGAATACGGACAGAACATCTTCGATAGATACGTAACCTATGCCGACTTCTGGATCCAAGATCAGGAATATCGAGACCCTGAAACAGGACAGTTATTCGATCGTGCTGCTTTGAATAATGAATTGGAGAAAATCGAGAAAACAGCTGGTATTAGTAATCCGAAAGATTTTCGTAATGAAATCGTGAATTTCGTTCTACGTGCGAGAGCGAATAACAACGGTAACAATCCAGTATGGACGAGCTACGAAAAACTGCGTACTGTAATTGAGAAGAAAATGTTCTCAAACACAGAAGAGCTACTACCTGTTATTTCGTTTAATGCCAAAACATCTTCTGATGAGCAGAAAAAACACGACGACTTTGTCGCGCGTATGATGGAAAAAGGCTACACAGAGAAACAAGTCCGACTCTTGTCTGAATGGTATCTTCGTGTACGCAAATCTTCTTAATTCTCATCAATAATCATGATGTTGAATTAATGCACTTCACAAAGAAAGGGGGGGACGTCCTCCCCTATCAAGATTGTTTGGAGTGCGTTTCTGAGTAAGAGTCGATCTCAGAAACAGAATATGAGGGGAATTTCATGGCGCAATTTATTGATAGAAGGCTGAACGGTAAGAATAAAAGCGCGGTAAACCGCCAGCGTTTCTTACGTCGCCATAAACAAAAAATAAAAGAGTCGGTCGCAGATGCCGTCAATCGCCGTTCAATCACAAATACTGAAACTGGCGAAGAGGTTTCAATTCCTAAACGCGATATTAGCGAACCTATTTTTCATCAGGGCAAAGGTGGCTTTAAAGAGCGAGTACACCCTGGTAATGATCAATTCATAACTGGTGATAAGATTGACCGCCCTCAGGGTGGTGGAGGTCAAGGCGGCGGTTCTGGTGAAGGTGATGCAAGTCAAGACGGGGAAGGCTCAGATGATTTCGTATTTGAAATTTCAAAAGACGAATATCTGGACATACTCTTCGAAGATTTAGCTTTGCCTAATCTAGAAAAACGCCAAATCAATCGTATCACCGAATGGAAAACGCATAGAGCTGGTTATCAAACCGCGGGTATGCCTTCCAACATTTCCGTTGTTCGTTCTCTGCAGCAATCTCTTGCACGAAGAACAGCCATGACGGCTGGGAAACGCAGGCTCGTTAGCGAACTTGAAGCTGAGCTTGAACGTATCGCGAAATGTGAGCCACCAGAGTTACTGGAGGAAAGGCGACTCAAAGAAGAGATCGAAGAGCTACGCAGTAAAATTGGCAGTGTGCCATTTATTGACACATTCGATTTAAGATATAAGAACTACGAAAAACGCCCTATCCCTTCAAGTCAGGCAGTAATGTTTTGTCTGATGGACGTGTCAGGTTCAATGGATCAGGCAACTAAGGATATCGCAAAACGCTTTTATGTATTGTTGTATCTGTTCTTAACCAGAACTTACAAAAACGTAGAAGTGGTCTTTATTCGTCACCATACCCAAGCAAAAGAGGTGGATGAGCACGAGTTTTTCTACTCACAGGAAACCGGTGGAACCATTGTTTCCAGTGCCCTCAAATTAATGAAAGAAATTGTTGAAGACCGTTATCCAGTCGATCAGTGGAACATTTATGGTGCACAAGCATCGGACGGAGATAACTGGGCAGATGACTCCCCTAGATGTCGGTCATTGCTTACTGACGATATTCTTCCGAGATGCCAATATTATGCCTACATCGAGATAACTCGTCGTTCGCATCAGACATTGTGGCATGAATACCAAAAACTCGAGTCTCTAGATAACTTCGACATGAAAAATATCCAGTCTGTGGACGATATATTCCCTGTATTCAGGGAGTTGTTCCACAAAGAAACTGTTTAAGGGGGACGCAATGGCGACAAAAACGAAAGAAGCTGCTCCAAAGAATAAGAGTAAAATGCTCCCGGATGGTCCTGACTGGACGTTCGAGTTACTCGATCAATATCATACTGAAATAAGACGTGTAGCTGAGCATTACAAGCTGGATTTTTATCCAAACCAGATCGAAATTATCACATCAGAGCAAATGATGGACGCATACTCAAGTATTGGTATGCCTATCAACTATAACCATTGGTCATTTGGAAAGAAATTCATCCAGACGGAGCAAGGATACCGTCACGGTCAAATGGGTTTAGCTTACGAGATTGTTATTAACTCAGACCCCTGTATCGCCTACCTCATGGAGGAGAATACAATTACGATGCAGGCGTTAGTTATGGCACATGCTTGCTACGGACATAATTCTTTCTTCAAAGGTAATTATTTATTCCAAACTTGGACCGATGCCAGTTCGATAATAGATTATCTTCTTTTTGCCAAAAACTATATTTCAAAATGTGAAGAGAAATATGGGGTTAAAGAGGTCGAGGAGATATTGGACTCATGTCATGCCCTGATGAACTACGGTGTTGATAGATATAAAAGGCCTGAAAAGATCTCGATTGCAGAAGAAAAAGCGCGACAAGAAGAGCGTGAAGCTTATCTGCAGTCACAAATAAATGATCTGTGGAAAACACTTCCCAAGGTTAAGGAGAGGGAAGAAGACCAACAATTCCGGTTCCCGAGTGAACCTCAAGAAAACATTCTTTATTTTATCGAAAAACATGCCCCATTACTTGAGTCTTGGCAGCGGGAGATTGTTCGAATCGTTCGAAAAGTTAGCCAATACTTTTATCCGCAAAAGCAGACACAGGTGATGAACGAAGGCTGGGCAACTTTCTGGCACTACACAATACTTAATCATATGTATGATGAAGGACTAGTCTCAGATAAGTTTATCCTTGAATTTCTACACAGTCATACAAGTGTAGTCGCTCAACCGTCCTATAATAGCCCCTACTATAGTGGTATAAACCCCTATGCTCTTGGGTTTGCTATGTTCCGAGATATTCGTAGAATTTGTGAAGAGCCAACAGATGAGGATAAAGAGTGGTTCCCTGAGTTAGCTGGAAGTGATTGGCTAGAAGCAGTTCACTTTGCTATGCATAATTTCAAAGATGAAAGTTTTATAAGCCAATATCTTTCCCCGAAACTTATGCGTGATTTTAAGCTCTTTTCAATCTGTGATGATGATGTTAAAAACTACATAGAAGTCAGCGCAATACACGATGAGATGGGGTATAGAAAAATCAGAGAAAAACTTGCAGCGCAATATAATCTGAGTAATTTAGAGCCGAATATCCAAGTGTATAACGTTAACGTTCGTGGAGACCGTTCGCTAACATTGCAATATGTTCCTCATAACAGAGTTCCATTGGACCCAAGCTATAAAGAAGTATTGAAACACATGCACCGACTATGGGGCTTTGATGTAATTTTACAGGAAAAAATGGAAACGGGACGTTCTGAAATTCTCGCAACCTGCCCTTCAAAGCATGATTAAAGGCATGAACAATTGAGCCAGAAAAAAGGAGCAGATGCTCCTTTTTTATTCTGATGCTATTTGTTCTTAGCGACGTACTGGCGAACTGCTTCTAAATCGGCAGGTGTATCCACACCGGCTGGAGGCGCAATTTCGGCTATATCAACGTGTATTTTCTCACCGTGCCAGAGAACCCGAAGCTGTTCCAAACTTTCGATTTTCTCAATCGGACTTACCGGCATATTTAAATATTGTCCGATAAATCCCGCTCTGTAAGCATATATGCCGATGTGTCTCTTAAGAGGATGAACCACTTCATGCGCAGCGAAATGCTCTCTATCCCAAGGAATTGATGCCCGACTAAAATAAATTGCGTATCCGTCTTTGTCAGTGACTACTTTTACTGCATTCGGATTAAAAACTTCGTCCGTATCCTGTATTTCCACCGCCAAAGTCGCCATTGGCGCAGTACTATTTGCCAAGTTATTCGCGACCTGACGAATAATTTTAGGTGGTATCAATGGTTCATCGCCTTGAACATTAACAATAATGTGACTCTCTGGAATCCCCATTTTATGAACAACTTCCGCTAAACGCTCAGTCCCTGATTCATGTGTAGTTGCAGTCATGCATACCTGACCACCAAACGCTTCAACTGCTGCACGAACCCTTTCATCGTCAGTCGCAATGATGACATCATCAGCACCCGACTGAACTGCCTGCTCATAAACCCATTGAATCATCGGCTTATTATCTATCAATTCCAACGGTTTACCTGGCAATCGACTTGATTGATATCTAGCAGGAATGACAACAGAAAAAGACATTATCGTCCCTCATCCATAGACATGCTTCTTGCTTCCGGCTCTAATAAAACGGGAATCCCTTCCTTAATCGGATAAGCTAAACGGTCAAATTTACAAATCAGCTCCTGACGTTCTTTGTCATAGGTTAACTTACCTTTACAAACGGGACATGCCACAATCTCTAATAGTCTATGATCCATAACTTGCAATGACCTCTTCAATTCTTTTCGTTATTTGTTCTGCTTCCTCAGAACTAAATTGAGCACTCACGGGTAAATACCACCAGTTAGCTCTAGCAAGCTGTTTACATTTTACTGCATCTTTTTCTGTCATGATAATATCACCATCATGCTCTGCAAAAGGCTTTAATGTTTGTTCGTCGAAATCCTGATGATCAGCAAAAGATACCGTTTCGACCGGGTTGGCACCCAATTGGTTTAGTGTAGAGAAAAAACGTGGGGGATGCCCGATACCAGCGAACGCCTTTAGGTTTTGCAGCTGAGACACCGATTTTTTTTCACCATTAACAAGGTTGATAGCGAGTTCAGGTACGAGAATCATCGATAACTCACCCTCATCAGCCACTCCACCATTATTAATAACGAAATCAACCGATGACAGCCTGTCTAGCCCTTCTCTCAGTGGACCTTGCGGTATGAACTTTCGGTTTCCAAAACGTCGCTTACCATCTACAACGACAAACTCGATATCTCTATCCAGAGCATAATGCTGTAAACCATCATCAGAGATGATCACATCGACTGACTCGAGTAAAAGCTGTTTAACTGCCTCAGAACGAACAGGATCGACCGAGACTGGCACCCCTGTTCTACTTGCTATTAACTTTGGCTCATCGCCACATTGGTTAGCGTTAATTTGATCGGTCACATTCAAAGGATACGTGTCAGACTTACCACCATAACCTCGAGAAACGACGCCGGGTTTAAATCCCATCTCTTTTAAACGTTCAACAAGCCATATCACTACTGGTGTCTTCCCATTCCCACCAGCAGTAATGTTGCCAACGATGATAATAGGAACAGGACTCTTGTAACGACTTTTCATTCCTGAGAGGTAAGCATTTCGGCGTCGCTCACTAATCATTTTATAAAGCTTACCTAACGGAAGCAGTATGGGATATAGAAAAAAACCTAATAATGAACGCTCGTACCAAAGTTTTTCTATCACGCGAACTACTCACCAAATTGAATTTTATAAAGCTGTGAGTACGGCCCATCATGAGAAACTAACTCATTGTGAGTTCCTCTTTCAACCACCTCACCTTCATCGATGACCAAAATTTCGTCCGCTTTTTCAATGGTTGAAAGACGGTGCGCTATCACTAGCACCGTTTTATCCTTTTGTAGCTCATCTAAAGCAGCCTGAATAGCTCGCTCAGATTCGGTGTCTAACGCTGAGGTTGCTTCATCCAAAATGAGAATAGAGGCATTACGAAGTAATGCTCGGGCAATAGCAATTCGTTGACGTTGCCCACCAGATAAACTCGCACCATTTTCACCAATCAATGTATCGAGGCCATCAGGCATACGTTCTATAAAATCCATTGCGTGAGCGAGCTTCGCCGCCTTTTCAATTTCCTCTCGAGAATAGGTCTCGGTAGCGGCATACGCGATATTGTTTGCTATGGTATCGTTGAATAGATGCACATTTTGCGAAACAAGGGCAAAGTGACTTCGTAAGTTCGAGAGTCGATACTCCTGAATATTATGTCCATCTAACTTAATCACGCCACTATCAACGTCGTAAAAACGAGTAAACAAATTCGCTATGGTACTTTTACCTGACCCCGAACGTCCCACTAACGCAAGCGTTTTTCCTTTAGGCAACTCAAAGGACACATTATTCAGAGCGGGCTTTTCCTTTCCTGAATACGTAAACGTAACGTTTTCGACACTGATATCACCCTGAATGTCGTCTTTCTTCAGAGTTCCTGTATCTTTTTCGGTTTCTAAGTCCATCAAATCAAACAAAGTTTGACTTGCAGCCATACCACGTTGGAAATCAGACGTAACACTTGTTAGACCTTTTAATGGCCTCATCAGTCCAAACATCGCAGAAAAGACAACCGTAAATGTACCTGCAGTCAGTTGGTCTCGAATGGAATCAACACTGGCAAGAAACAGAACCGTGACAACCGCTATAGAAGCGATCATCTGAATCACAGGGTTAGCAATTGACTGAGCCGCAACGAGTTTCATCGTTTGCTGCCTCATACGATTACTCACCGAATCAAACCGCGCACGTTCAACGGAGTGTCCTCCATAACTCAATACGACTTTATGTCCTTTTAGCATCTGTTCCGCAGAGGAACTTACTTCGCCCATTGCCGATTGCATATTCTTGGAGATATGACGAAAACGTTTTGATACCACACGAATAGCGTAAGCAACCAGAGGAGCGACTACAAGTAATACCAGTGACAACTGCCAGCTGTTCCAAAACATTAGGAATAGTAGACCAATGATACTCGCCCCTTCCCTAACAATACTAACCAGAGCTCGGCTCGTCGCGCCTGCTACCTGCTCAGAGTCGTACGTGATACGAGATAACAACCCTCCAGTGGATTCTTTATCAAAGAAACTGACGGGCATATGCATGAATTTATTAAATACGTTGCGCCGCATTCGCATAACGACATGACCAGACACCCAGCTCAGGCAATAACTGGATACGAAGCCACTTGAACCACGGAGAAATATCATTCCGAGAATAATAAAAGGAAGCGTTCGAAGAAAAGTTGAATCAGCCGATCCAAAACCCTCATCAAGAAGTGGCTTGAGCAATGACACCATATAAGTGTCAGCAGAAGCATTAAGAATCAACGCAATAGTAGCGACAATTAGACCCGACTTATAATCACGAATGTAGGTCCATAGACGCTTAAACGTAGTCCAGGTAGTTTG
This sequence comes from Vibrio viridaestus, assembly GCF_003856525.1. Taxonomy (GTDB): domain Bacteria; phylum Pseudomonadota; class Gammaproteobacteria; order Enterobacterales; family Vibrionaceae; genus Vibrio; species Vibrio viridaestus. The sequence continues at coordinate 166,968 of NZ_RJVQ01000003.1, read as the reverse complement.
ATCCGTCTCGTTAGACATATATTATCGAATTCTCTTTTTTAATTGAGGCGTTATTCTACCTTTTTACGTAGCATCTGCCTATACCATGGTTGGACAGACATTGAGCGAGAAGTTCCGATTTCATAACCATCTGAATAAAAAGTGATATCAATTGATCCCGACATCCCTGTATCCATCCATTTTACGTTTTCTAGGGCGTAACTTTTCGTCGTCTCTGCAGATGGAAATCCCCAGAAGTTATTGTAAGCCAGATTTGCAATCGCTAATTCGGGTTCAACCAACTCAATGAAGTCTCTCGAAGACGATGTTTTACTCCCGTGATGGGGTACGATCATAACATCAGATTTAACGCGCCTCTTTGAATGAACGAGTGTCCACTCCTCTATTTTAGAAATATCGCCAGTTAACAACACAGAATTCCCGTAAGCATCACTGACTCTAATGACACAAGAATCTTTGTTTCGAGGATTTGCTACGAGGGTAGTTGGCCAAACAACATCAAATGTGAGGCCAAACCATAAAAAAGTATTACCTTGAACACACGGGCGTTGTTCTTGTGTTGATCGGCTCGTCATTAGCCAGTCAGGTTGCCATTCAGATAGAATATCTTTTTCACCGCCTGAGTGATCATTATCATTATGACTGATAATAAAACCATCAAGTTTCTTGGCTCCTCGATAGGTTAATACAGGAGATATAACAGATTCTGCAATGCTACCGCCTTGCCAACTTTTCCCTGTGTCATAAAGGATATAATGACCAAACCGCTCGATAAGCAACGAACTTCCTTGCCCCACATCAAGCACGGTCACCTTCCATACATCTTGTCGTTGAGTATCAACCATCAGTAAAGAAAATACACAGCAGATACTCCACAGTATTATTTTAGGTCCCAATACCCTACGAACCATAAGCAATATAACGATTGCAGCTGTAAATAAGACCAGTGAACCAGATACGGCAATCCAACCAACATCTGCATCTCGGGTTAACCAAGGGCCGATGCTCAATAACCTATCCCAACTTATCCACATCCAATTTGCCATATCTGGCACAAGCACACTGGTTCCCAATAACAAAAATAATAAGGGAATGATCGCCAAAGTATAAAGTGGGATAAGAAGGCTGTTATAAATAGGAGAAAATAAGCTAACACCACCAAAGAAAAAACCTGATATTGGCAGAATAGCGATACTTAGCAATCCATTGAGCAATATGATCCGACCCCAGTGGTTTTTTATATCCGGCATCCACTGTTTTTGAGTAAAGACAACCGCCACAGCTCCGAAAGACAACCAAAAACCTGAAGATAGGAAAGCAAAAGAATCGATGACTAAGACAAATGATAATGTGATGAGCAGTCGAGTCGTAAGAGAAATTTTAACTCGAAATATCAGTATACCAATGTTGACTGATACCATAATGAGAGCTCTTATTGTCGATATACTGAAGCCAGCTAACCATGCATATCCGAGCGCCATTAATGCACCAAAAATAATAGGTATCCATAAAGTGAGGTTACCTGCTCGAACAAATAATTTGCCAAATCCAAAGCCGATCAAGTAAGCGATTCCGATGTGCAGACCAGATATCGCAATTAAATGTGCAATTCCAGCAGACTTTAATGATGTCCATTGCTGCTGAGTGAGATTGGTTCGGTCAGAAAAACTAATGGCATTCGCAAGTGCCTTATTACTGAGTTTAGAGGTTTGACGAGTAAAACAGTCATATAACCATTGACGCAACGAATAGTGACTTTCAATATCTCGATTGAGTTCCTTTACCACAAAGACTTTTGCTAATACTGAATGAGAAAAATAGTAACTTTCAGCATCAAATCCAGTCTCATTTTTTAGACCCACAATGGGTTTGATCTTAGCGGAAAATGAAGCTGTTTGATCCAGTGCTATCATACTCTGAGAGTATAACAAGACCTTAGGTCTCAACCCCACTGGGAATCGGTGTCTATTTACCTGATGTACCTCAAAGATGCCCCTAAAACCAAAGTTATTTTGTTTAAAAAAGCTGCCAGCTTTACCATTTATGATAATATTCTGCCCATTACTGGTAAGGTGTTCGTGTTGGTACTCAATGATATTTCCCTTTGCAATAATAATGATTAGTGCGACACTTATCCCAGATATCCAGTGAAACTGGAAAAATGTCATATTAACGAAGACAAGCAGGCAAATAATAACAATCCATTCTTTAGATGGCATCATGGTCCAATAAGGTATGGTGAAGAACGTCATGCAAAAAGAACTGAGTCTCCAAAAGTTCTTAATAAGAGTCATAATTTCAGATGCCTAGAAAATTTATTAAACGTTTCATGCCAGATCGTGAGTTGATTAAAAAGCAAAAAGCTCTCAGGGTTTTTGGCAGCCTTTTATATAACCCAAATCTGTGGTGCTTAAATCGGCGTTCCGCAGCGGGCGCATTCGCTATCGGTCTGTTTATTGCTTTTGTTCCATTACCTAGCCAGATGATCATGGCTGCAGGAATGGCCGTTCTGTGCGGAGTGAACTTACCTTTATCTATCGCTTTAGTTTGGGTAAGTAACCCAATAACGATGCCCGTTCTTTTTTACTTCGCATATAAGCTCGGGGCTTGGGTTCTCAATGAGCCCCCGGTCCACTTTCACTTTGAACTCACTTGGCAGTTTCTTTGTGATCAAATGTCGACAATTGCGATTCCACTCTTTGTTGGATGTATGATTTGTGGTGCTGTATGCGCGATTATCGGGTACTTTGGTATTCATGGGCTTTGGCGTTACTCTGTTGTGAGAAGCTGGCAGAAACGTCAATTACGCTAGAAATGATGGATAGGATAAGAGCAAGTCGAGTTTCAGTCGTGAAGTGCATTTGCGACTTCGACCGAACAAGAACAAAAATATGCAAGCAATAAGATATTTCAGTAGAGAAGAGCCTTAGATCGCAAAGTCTAAGGCTTTTTTAATGAGGTTTTAAGAAGCGATGGTTACTTACTAGATAACACTCTCGCAGGATTGAGTTGGCTTGCTTTGGACGCAGGATACAGTGTGGCCAGAATACTCAGTAAAATCGCAGTGCCAGAGACAACTGAAATATCGACTAAATGAACTTCGGATGGCAAAAAGTCAACGAAGTAAATATCACCAGATAAGAACTTATGTCCAACAATAAACTCTACGCCACGAATAATCGTTGTTAAGTTAAGTGCAACGACAACGCCAATGGTCGCTCCGGCAATCGAACCAATTGCCCCAGACATGACTCCCTGCCAGACAAAAATCTTTTTAATCAACATGTCGCTGGCTCCCATCGTACGTAAAATCGCTATCTCAGAAGAACGATCTTTGACGGCCATCATAAGAGTCGAAACGATATTAAAAGATGCGACACCGATGACTAAAAACATAACTAAATACAAAATAGTCCTAACCATTTGAATATCGTGATATAGATAGCCGTATTGCTGCTGCCAGTTTTTTAGATAAACATATGTTTCTAGGCGATTACCGAGATCTCTAACAATAGAAGAGGCATTAAATACATTATCAACCTTCAACTCTACACCGGTGACCGCTGCACCTATCCGGGTATAGGCCTGAGCATCAGACAAAGGTAATATCGCCATATTGTGGTCGATTTGCCCACTTAATACTAATAATCCAACTACTTTTAGACGAACTCTGCGCGGAGACTGCAACTTCCCCGACTCATTGTCTTGCGGAATCATCAATGTCATAAAATCACCAACATTGATGCCTAACTTATCCGCAACACCTTTACCAATAATGATAGAGTTCTTACCGGGCTGAAGATTTTTCCAATCATTACCGGCAACAAATTTATATAAGTCAGAGACCGATTCGCTTTTTTCTAAATCGACCCCCCTGACTTCGATCGCTTTCAGTTTATCTGCTTTTTCAGCCAAACCAGTAAATCTAACGTAGGGCGCACTCGCAACAACATGAGAATCTTTTGCAGCTAAATCAATTATGGGCTGCCATTGTTGAATAGGCCCTTTTACACCTTCAAACTCTCCATGAGGGATGACAGCAAGAACTCTTTTTTCTAATTCGGATTGAAAGCCATTCATTGCAGATAAGCCAATAATGATAACTGCAACGCCAAAGGCAATACCTAGAGTAGAAGAAATTGAGATAAAGGAAACGAGCTTATTGCGCTTCCGAGATCGGCTAAAGCGACGACCAATAGTTAACGCTAGCGAATCAAACATCATGACCTCCTAAGCCAATTCGCCATCTTGCATTAAGACTTTACGATCCATCTTATCTGCAAGTTCGTTATCATGCGTAACAATTAAGAATGCTGTTCCAGAATTTCGGTTGAGATCGCGCATGAGGTCATAAATCGCTAGCGCTGTTTTATGATCAAGATTACCAGTCGGCTCGTCAGCCAAAACAACTTTCGGGTTATTAATGATAGAGCGAGCGATAGCAACCCTTTGTCTTTCACCTCCAGATAACTCACTAGGACGATGCTCTCCACGGTGAGTTAACCCAACGAGTTCAAGTAACTCTTTCGCTTTAGACTGGGCCTCTTTCGGTTTTTTGCCCGCAATCATCATAGGCATCGCTACATTTTCTATGGCGGAAAAATCAGTAAGCAAATGGTGAAACTGATAGATAAAACCGATGTGTTCATTTCTCAATTTAGCCTGCTGACCAGATTTCATCTCGGTTAATGATTTCCCCATCAAAAACACATCGCCTGATGTTGGGGTATCCAGCGCACCCAATATATGCAATAGCGTACTTTTACCCGATCCAGAACTACCGACAATTGAAACGAGCTCTCTTTCATCGAGCGAAAAGTTAACGCCTTTCAATACACTCGTTGTCAGGCTGCCTTCCTGATAGTTTTTAACTAAGTTATTACAGTTTAGAAGGTAACGACTACTCATAACGTAATGCCTCTGCAGGTTTAACTGTGGATGCTCGATAAGATGGGTACAATGTGGCGACAACACTTAATAAAATGGTCAAAACTTCAACCACAAAGATCTGAACTGGATTCACCAATATGGGTAATTCACCGCCAAAACTCAGTAAATCAGCACCAACAAACATTAAAATAGGGTTAAGATTCAGGGCTACAATCACTCCTAGCAGACCACCAACAATCGCGCCGACAACACCACTGCTTGCACCCTGAACCATAAAAATCGATTGAATCTGATAGTTCGTCATACCCTGAGTTTTTAAAATAGCGACTTCAGACTGCTTTTCCATTACGACCATGATAAGCGCAGATATGATATTGAAGGCTGCGATAGCAATAATCAGCCCCAACATCAGCCCCATCATATTTTTCTCCATACTAACTGCTTGGAATAATTCTCCACGCTGATCTCGCCAATCGGTCCAATGCCAACCATCGGGTTGCTGTTGATTCGAATATGATGAGATGTCAAAAGGGTCATGAAAATACAGACGCCAGCCTGACACTTGGTTCTCTTTCAGACGCAGTAGCTTTTGGGCGTCACTCATATTGACATACATAATCTGCGCATCAACATCAGAACCCGTATTAAACAGACCAGCTATTTCAAAATTACGTTGACTAGGGATGCGTCCAAGTGGGGTGAAAACGCTGGCATCAGTCACAATAAGTCGAACAGTATCGCCAACGGAAACATTGAGTTGCCGAGCCAAACGATACCCCAACACAACCCGATACTTTCCTGCCTCAAGATTTTTCAGCGAACCTGCTATCATATATTGCTGAACCGAATCATCTTTTTTTGGGTCAACACCTAACATATACCCAGCAGAGAGTTCTTCCGGACTTTGAATTACCGCTTCACCGCGCACTATCGGTGTAGGCTGCTTTGCAACTGACCATTTTGCATACTGCTCTGGAAGAGATTTGGAAAGATCAGTTTTACCGTCAACTTGAGTGACAACAGCCTGAGGCAAAACACCAAGGATTCTTTGTTTGAGCTGGGCTTCAAACCCATTCATAACAGAAAGTACTGTTATCAATGAGAGCACACCAATCGTGATTCCAGCAGTCGACATGTAAGAAACGAACCGACTGAACTTGTCAGTGGATTGCCCTTTGAGGTATCTCAACCCGATAAAAATAGATAGTGGATGATACATGTTTCTAAACAGCTTTAATTATGTGACCTGTACTTTAACGGTTAAATCTAGCAGGTTGTAGCTTTAATTTGGCAAATCCTTGTAAATTCTTAGAGATACCTTGATAAGTTATACTTTTTATTGATAATCACTAAAAAGCCTACAGGATAACACTCATGGTCGATCAAGAATATTTTACAGTACATCATGCTCTTAAAGTAAATATCGAAGCCTTGCAGCATGACTTCACGTTACCTGAACAGGCTATTTTCGAGGCAGAGATCCCAACACCCTTTTTAGTAGCAAACGAATTCAGCCAGCTAGATTCGTTAGGTGATCTGGCTCGACAAGAATTAAAAGACAGTGAGTTTAAACATGTTTTGCAGTTACTCGAAGCTCAAAACAACAAATTAAACCTACTTCTGAATTACATGTTAACTCAAGAGGGAGAAGATGAGTCGCGCTATACAACCCTCTCTTTTGGCGCAAGTCAATTTACCTTTATTAGCAAAGACCCGTTCGAAGTGAATTCGCCTTTACGAGTTAAACTCTTTCTGGAACATCCTGCAGCTGCAATCTACCTATACGGACACGTTGCAGAGATAGCGAGTGACAGTCATGCATACCAGACAACGGTAAAATACGACCTATTAAGAGAAAGTGATCAAGACTTACTCATCAAAGCCGCACTTTTTCAACAACAGAAACTATTACGCCAACGTTCAATAGACAGAAATAAATAAGAGTATCGCCACACTAATATGAACAAGAATCGATCTTTACCTTTCTTAGCGGCGGATAAATCCGGCGACAAAAAAATGAATGGTGGGTTAATTGGTGCAAGTTTGTCTCTTGCTGTTGCAAACGTCGCCAACTCATCACAAAAACATACTTTGGTCATTGTCCCGGACTCACAAAGTGCTGTGCGCTTACAAAATGAAGTGAAGCAGTTCTCCCAAAGTGACGTTAATTTGTTCCCGGACTGGGAAACGCTCCCATACGATAGTTTTTCACCTCATCAGGAAATCATTTCCGACCGAATTTCTCGCTTGTACCAACTTCCAACGCTAAATAACGGTATCACTATCGCCCCGATTAGTACGTTATTGCAAAGACAATCACCTAGAAGTTATCTGCTGCAGCACACGCTAATGGTTAAAGCAGGCGATCTGTTTTCATTAGATAAGCTTCGCACACAGCTAGAACTGTCTGGATATCGACATGTAGACCAAGTTTTTGGGCCAGGCGAATACGCAAGTCGTGGTTCCATACTTGATCTCTTTCCTATGGGCAGCCAACTTCCCTATCGAATCGATTTCTTTGACGATGAAATTGATACTATCCGTACATTTGATCCAGAAAATCAACGTTCGATAGAAGAAATTTCTACGATTAGACTCTTACCAGCTCACGAATTTCCCACCTCAGAATCTGCTATTGAGGAATTTCGCTCTCGCTGGCGCCAACGTTTCGAAGCAAGACGAGAACCTGAATCCGTCTATATGCAAGTTTCGAAAGGCACATGGCCCGCAGGGATAGAATACTGGCAGCCTCTGTTTTTTGATGAAACTGAAACGCTATTTGACTACCTACCAGATGAAACTCGCGTTGTGGTTATTGGTGACGTAGAGCCAGCGATTGACGGTTTCCTGAGTGATGTTGATGCACGTTATGAGCAACGTAAAGTGGACCCTTTACGACCACTCTTACCTCCAAATGAATTATGGCTAAAAAAGGATCAGTTTTTTAGCCAAGTAAATCAGTACCCGCAGACTTTCTTCTTCCGTGATGAAATCGAAGAAAAGTCAGGTCGCATCAACCTATCCATCGCTTCGCTGCCCGATATAAAGGCGAAACACAGCACAAAAGAGCCTCTGGCTGATCTTCGTCGCTTCTGTGAGTCATTTACAGGTAATATTGTTTTTTCTGTTGAGTCGGAAGGACGACGAGAAGCGTTAAAAGAGTTATTAGCCCCATTAAAAATCAAACTCACAGAAGCGAATAGCCTTGATGAAGCTGAATCGAAAAAACTAAAGTTTACTTTAATTATTGGTCAGGCCGAAAAAGGGTTTATTTTCCCTGATGGGAAAACAGCTTTCGTTTGTGAGGGCGATATTCTTGGCGACAGAGTAGTACAGAGACGTCGCAAAGATAAAAAATCAATCAATAGTGACGCCGTTATTCGCAACCTTGCAGAATTAAAGCCCGGCCAACCCGTTGTCCATATTGACCATGGTATCGGTCGTTACATTGGTCTACAGACGCTAGAGGCAGGTGGCATAACGACTGAATATGTTACTCTTGAGTACCAGAACGAGGCGAAACTGTATGTCCCAGTAGCCTCTTTAAACCTGATCAGCCGATATTCTGGTGGGGCAGAAGAAAATGCCCCGATTCACAAGCTTGGAGCTGACTCATGGAGTAAAGCACGTAGAAAAGCAGCTGAGAAAGTTCGAGATGTTGCAGCTGAACTACTGGATGTTTATGCCAAGCGTGAGCTCAAACCCGGCTATAAATTCCACCTTGACCGCGAGCAATACAGTACGTTTCGTGCAAACTTTCCGTTTGAGGAAACCGATGATCAAGCAATGGCCATTAATGCTGTGTTATCGGATATGTGTCAACCTAAAGCGATGGATCGTCTGGTTTGTGGCGATGTGGGTTTTGGTAAAACTGAAGTGGCAATGAGAGCCGCATTTGTCTGTACAGACAATAGCAAGCAAGTTGCGGTCTTAGTTCCCACAACGTTACTCGCTCAGCAGCATTTTGAAAATTTTCGCGATCGCTTCGCAAACTTACCTATACGAGTCGAAGTTTTATCTCGATTCAAAACCGCAAAAGAACAAAAAGCGATTATTCAGGATGTCGCCGATGGCAAAGTGGATATCCTTGTAGGCACGCACAAGCTTTTATCCAGTGACATCCAGTTTAAAGACCTCGGTCTTCTAATCGTTGATGAAGAACATCGCTTTGGTGTAAGACAGAAAGAAAAAGTCAAAGCAATGCGCGCTGACGTAGATATTCTTACACTAACGGCAACTCCTATACCCCGCACACTCAATATGGCAATGAGTGGTATGCGAGATCTATCTATCATCGCGACGCCTCCGGCTCGCCGTTTAGCTGTAAAAACCTTCGTTCGCCCACATGATAATAACGCAACCAGAGAAGCGATATTACGTGAAATCATGCGTGGCGGTCAGGTTTACTATCTCCATAACCAAGTAGAAACGATTGAAAAAGTCGCCTCGCAGTTACAAGAGCTTGTTCCGGAGGCGCGAATTACAGTAGCCCACGGACAAATGAGAGAGCGCGAACTAGAACGAATTATGAATGATTTTTATCATCAACGATTTAACCTTTTAGTTTGTACCACTATTATCGAAACAGGGATCGATGTGCCGACGGCAAATACGATGATTATCGATCGCGCTGATAAGTTCGGCCTTGCTCAACTACATCAGCTCAGAGGTCGTGTCGGACGCTCTCATCACCAAGCTTATGCGTACCTTCTGACGCCACCACCTAAAGCATTAACAAAAGACGCCGTAAAACGTCTTGAAGCATTGGCTTCGCTAGAGGATTTAGGGGCTGGATTTACGTTGGCAACACATGACCTTGAGATTCGTGGAGCAGGAGAGCTCCTGGGAGACGAGCAGAGTGGTCAAATTCAATCTGTCGGCTTTACACTCTACATGGAAATGCTTGAACAGGCAGTTGAAGCACTCAAATCAGGCAAAGAACCAGCATTGGACGACTTGTTACGAGAGCAGACAGAAGTCGAACTGCGTTTACCAGCGCTCCTCCCCAATGACTTTATACCCGATATCAACACGCGCCTTTCAATGTACAAACAGATCGCAAGTGTCGATTCCGTTGATGAATTAAATGACCTCAAAAGTGAAATAATTGATCGATTCGGCAAGCTACCTGATGCCGCATTAAACCTACTGTCAGTGACTAAACTTAAGTTGAATGCGGCTGAGATGAAGATTAAGAAAGTCGAAGCTCATCAAAAGGGTGGATACATTGAGTTCTATCCAAATGCTGACATAGACCCCGGATATTTAGTTAAACTATTACAATCTCAACCGAAGCAATTTGCATTGGAAGGACCGACAAAATTTAAGTTCAGTATTCCTTTGTCAGACAGCGCAGAACGGATAGAATTCGTCAGCAATATCCTGAAAGAATTTCAAAACAACCGGTTGGCAGCATAAGCTGCCAACCATAATAACAAGACCATGTATGGAGCAATAATGAAACGACTGGTCCCACTTCTTATGCTCATGTTTGCGATGCCAGCAATGGCACGTCAATTTGATGTAGAAGTCATTATCTTTAAACGCAATGTAAACGCTGAACAGACCCAAGAGTCCTGGCCTAACAATTTACCTGCTATCTCGCTCGATGGTGTAGGAAGTCTTGGTTCGCAAGCTTATATGGAAAGAAAAGGAGTAACCTTACTACCCCACTCTTCCTATCGACTGAATGAAGCAGAACAGAGACTGCGTAACCACGCAGGCTATCGTGTTTTAATGCATACAGCTTGGCGACAAGGTGACCAAAGTAAATATAGTGCACCAGTTTTTCACATTTTAGCTGGACGCGATTTCTCAGGTCAGTTTAATCATAATGGTACACCAGTCGGCAGTGATAATGATGCTACTCCGATTTCTGGCGTCACAGAGAATAGCGTTCCTTCAGCGTTGTATGAACTTGACGGTAAATTGCAGGTTTATGTGCAGCATTACCTCTATGCTGATGTTGAGATGGACTTGAAAGAGCCTAGCAAACGGGAAGTGGCACTAAGAAGCGTTTCAGCTATCGAGCCGCAAGATACCAATAATAGTACTGGCGATAGCATAGTAAGACTTGGAAATTTGCAAAATGTCACCCCAGAAGTAGAAACTCAAACATTTCTCAAACCTTATCGAATGAATCAGAAACGACGAATGCGCAGTGGAGAGATTCACTACTTTGATCATCCGCTAATGGGAATGATTATTCAGGTCAGAAAAGCCTATTAAAAAAAGCGCCTTAAAGGCGCTTTTTTCTTAGTGTAATTTGAGTTTTGGTTTAAGGACTCGGTTTATCCGACCGACTAACATCATAAGACCGGTTTTAAAATATCCGTGAATAGCAATGAGATGCATCCTATAAAGAGAGATATAAACCACTCTTGCAATTCGGCCTTCTACCATCATTGATCCGCGAGTCAGGTTCCCCATTAAACTTCCTACAGTAGAGAAGCGACTCAGCGATACTAGTGAGCCATGATCCTTGTAGACATATGGCTTCAATGAACGTTCGTTAAGCATGGCAATAATATTCTTAAACGTATTTGACGCCATTTGGTGTGCAGACTGAGCTCGAGGTGGAACAAATTTACCGTTAGGCTGAGTACATTGCGCAAGGTCACCAATAACGAAGATATTATCGTCGACCGTAGACTGTAGCGTATCTTTAACTACAATTTGGTTAATTCTGTTTGTTTCCAAACCACCGATATCTTTCATAAAGTCCGGAGCCTTGATCCCCGCAGCCCAAACCATAATTTGAGCAGGAATTTTTTCACCGTCTTTTGTCGTCAAACCATCAGGTTCAGCTTTGGTAACCATTGTTGAAGTACGAACGTTCACACCAAGCTTAGACAATTCAGAATGCGCTAATCCTGAAATACGTGGAGGTAGCGCAGGAAGAATGCGTTCACCGGCTTCGACAAGGTTAACATTGAGTTTACTTGAATCGAGATCCCCAAAACCATAATTTTGTAATTGCTGTAGGGCATTGTGTAACTCAGCTGAAAGTTCTACGCCTGTTGCACCTGCACCGACAATCGCAATATCTACCGTGCCTTCTCCGCGACGAGCATGAAGTTTAAGAAACTCATTATTCATTTCTGTACGGAAACGATGTGCTTGTTCTGGACTATCAAGGAAGATACAGTTTTCTTTCACCCCTGGCGTATTAAAATCGTTTGATGTTGAACCGATCGCCAAAACCAGAATATCGTATTCAATTTCGCGGCTAGGAACCAAAAGCTCATCGTGTTCGTCCTTCAAGTCATCTAGAACAATCACTTTACGTTCACGAACTATATCTTTCAGGCTCCCCATCTGAAAATCAAAGCTATGATTTTTCGCGTGAGCTCTATAGCTCAGACCGTCAACCCCCTCATCTAGTGATCCAGTTGCTACTTCATGAAGCAATGGTTTCCATAGATGACTTGCCTTGCGATCCACAAGTGTCACATGTGCGCGTTGTTTTCTACCTAAAGTTCGTCCCAATTTGGTTGCGAGCTCTAAACCACCAGCCCCACCACCAACAACTACAATACGAGTCACAAAAAAACCCTCAACAAAATGTAAAAATATTTCGGTCCGGTAAAGCACCAGACCGTTCGAATTCGTTTTTGCTCACGGAGAATTAAGGATATTTGCAGCTCTAACGCAGCAATCTAAAGCGACTTTGTGAACAATTTATATGCAACAGTGAGTTCACTTCTCACTTTCATTTTTTTTGATTAACATCAAGTCTAATTTCTCCGGATATTATATAGAGCTTAATACCCTATGCAACTAAAGATTCATTCGAAAAATGTAAAAAAACGTGGACTTAAAGATAAAAAAAAGCAGCTTAAATGCTGCTTTTTATTTAATAAAATAAAATACTTAATTACTTTCTTTAAATGATTGAATTTCTTTTAGATGTTGAGAAATTTTTTTAAATTTATGACTCTGCGACTCATCCCATATGATGGGGTAATAGTTAGATAATTCCTGCTCTATTCTCTGAATATCAAGTAATTCATCTTGTTTTGATAAAATCGCTAAACAGCGTTTACTATTTTTTTCTCTAAAGTTATCAACGCACTTAGTTGAAATGTCCAGATATTCCTCTGGTCTGTCAATCAAACCAGGCATATTTTCATGAGGGAAAAGATTGGGATTAAAAACGACCTGCTTAATACCACAAAGAAATCCAATTCTTTCTGACCAATAACCACCTAATCCAACACCACAAATTAGTGGCTGCTTATCGTCAGTCGAATCGAGGAGTTTCGACACTTCTTTCAGTAGGTGCTGCATATCATGCTTAGGGTGTAACGTGCTATAACTGATGAATCTGACATCATCGTCAATGAATTGCAGTTGCATGACTTTTTCATGGTTACCCGGGCTTGTCGAGTCAAATCCATGTAGATAGATTATCATTTTGACTACTCCATGTTTTTGATACTTTTAATCTACCACAAAAAGAAAGGATATATTACTTACTCTTGCAGTCGGTTGAATATTTCCTCCGCCGAAGATAAATACTCTTCGCCACACCCATGATGATACGCAACGAGATACCATAACAGAGCCATCAGATTGACCCTTGGCATCCACGCTTGTACTCCATCAATCCAATTATCAATATTGATGTATCCAGCCAACTGACAGTAGCGTGCGACAAAAGAAACCACATCAAAATCTTCCATCGACAAGGTCATCGCTAAATCTAAACGAGGGTCAGCTAGCGTAGAGTATTCCCAGTCAATAGCACACAAGCCTTTTTGATTACGAATAAGGTTATGTTTCCCTAGGTCTAAATGACATAAGGTTGGTTTTAACGCGATAACTGAAGGAGCAACTCTTAACTTGTTATAGAGGTCTTTATAGCGGGATAAATCAATATTATTTGATTCTAACGTTAACCAATAATGGTCTACTCGAGCTGTGTAATTAAATTGAGAGACTGGTGAGTGAAAAAGATCTTGATGATGAATGTCGTGCAACAATCTGACTAGATCCATTTCTTGCACTGTTTTGACTGGCTCACCCGAAAGCCATTCGACAAGTATGCCTTCAGGCTGACGGGATATTGGTTTGGGGCTAAAGTAACAAGCATTTTTTTGCAAAGCCCCCAGAATCAAATACTCTTGCTGACGAGAGATCGCTAACTTACGCGTAAGGCTTGTGACTGGTCTCCAGATAAACTCTTGACCATCATGGGTATGTACCTTCCAACAGCGATTTGTAAGACCTCCAGTAAGCGTTTCAACATTGGGCGGGATTACGTCAAAAACCCGCCCAAGAGCAAGGAGAGTTGGATCAAATTCGCATGCTTCATCCCATGGTATTTTTGCCATAAAACGCTACGTTATAACCCGAGAAAACTTCTCGACTGTTCTTTACGAATTTCTGTCTCATCAGCCCATTCAATGAGACCTGATTTTAAATCCATTAATCGCATCGTCATCTTGTAATATACGTCTTTATCTCGTCCCGCCTCTTTCACGATACTCGATAGATTGCCGTACAACATGTACTGAGCGCCAACCATTTTACCAAACTGAATTGAACTACTTTTATCTACTAGTTCATCGTTGTTTTGGAATTGCAGTTGTTTCCTAACGTCTTCGACTCTATCCATGTCCACAAAACGGAACTTCCCAGAATTCAGCATCTTTGTACTAATAGTATCAGTAATGGACTCGGTATCGATATGTTCGCTAGTTTTGTTTTTTATACCGTCAACAAAAACGATTGGACGTGAATTTTGCGTGATCGCAGCAACAGACCCAGACATCATCATACTATCCACCATGTCTGATGCGATTTTCTGGAGGTCGGTAGAACCAAAGTCAACGGTCTTGGTTTCAACAGATTGAGCATCACCGTATGATACGGTATTTGCACAGCCCGAAAGGACCGAAGCAACGCCTAATAGAATAATTACACTCTTCTTCATTTTATACTCCTTCCTTTCAGGTCTAATGCGAAGCTCTTACCTGAAGTCTAAAATTTTTACCTTTTGGCGAAACAGATACCTGTGATAAAGAACTCATCTCTTTACCGCCAATAATAACCTGCTTCCAAGCTCCGGGCTTGGTATTCACCTCTAACCCATTATCGTCATACCAAGAAAAACGATATTCTAGCGTTCTGGTATAGTCATCCAAATTCTCGAGCTTAACCACGCCTCTGGTGTGGCCGTTTACTTCTTCAGTCGAGATATCATCAACGCGGAGATATGAAGACATTGAACTATCACCGAATAAGACTTTTTGATACTCGCTATCAACTGACAGGCCCGATGATTTCGATCCAGCACACCCTGCCAGCATTACCATACTGATAAAAATAAAAATTAGTGACTTTTTCATCATAGCCTTCCTAATTGTTTATGCCAAATGACACTGTTTGGCCCTTGTTGAGATACCCACACAAAGACGGTTATCCCGCCTTCTACATTAAATTCGTAATTTTTATTACCCAGACTTATTTTCTGTTCTCCTGGCGCAACCATTTTTTCTGAAACTGAAACGCGAGCAGGCAACGTTTGCCAACTTCTCGTATCAGGCTGCTCTGTCAGGGCATTCCATACACTAACCATGAGACTCGCTAATTGATTATCCTTAGCGAGTTGCTGACGTACTTGATCTTTTAAGACCAGTCTCATCACCTGACGGAAAATGGTTTTCACTATCCGCTCTTTTAGTGCATACGCAGCCATCTGATTAACATCAACGAGATCATCGAAGTGTATCGATTGTTGGTTAATCGTTAGAGGGATTGAAGGAACCTCGGTAGAATTACTTGGGTAATAAGGCAACGCAAGAGAATAGATGACTGCACGACCACGACTGTCAAAAATGGGTAAAGATTGCTTCCAGCTACGCATAGCTTCAACTACCCCACTTTCACGAATAATAATAATACGAGACTGGTCGTCTCTTAACTGCTGTCTACCTCTATCTTTATAACGTTTATTGAGCAACGCTAAATCATCTTTCATACCTAGCTTATGTGCACAACGATAGACTGAATCTAAAATAACCTGATTATTGGGTTCAACAGCCAATGCTCTGCGATAATCTACATAGGCATCATTGATGTCTTTATTTGCTTCATACATCAGCCCAGATAGAAAAAACAGATAACCATTTTGGACCGATGAAAGGACCGAACTGCTCCCCGGATAGTTTGCGAGCACGCTAGCAACATTTGGGATAATCCCCTGACCTGATAGAGTTTCCTTTTCCTGATCTAAAGTATCTTCGCGTATTTTCTTTGCTTTCTCTTGGACAGCATTTGCCCGGCGGAATTCGACCATCGCATCTGAAAGTTTATTCTGCTCTATATAATCAAGAGCCATATAAAGATGCAAAAAACCCGTTTCGTAATCTGTAGGTTCATACGTCGTCAAATTATCATTCACTGCAAGCGCACCAACGGATTCAGCGCCTTCACTCAAAGAAATCAGTGCTTTTTCTTGCTGCTTTTTCAACGCAGCATCGCTCTTATCAAAAAAAGACAAACTCTGACTACTGTTTCCAGCCAACAAATTTAGTCTGCCTTTTTCAAAGTTTGAGAGAATATCACCAGCACCGTCTGCATCGAGACTCGAAAGCGCTGCATTGTAATCACCAGAACTCAATTCATGATGCATCTCTTCATTCTGAGCACTATAGTGACTAAAGAAATTACCGGCGCTAAAAGTTGAACAGCCGAATAAGAATAACGACAGGAGGAGAATAGAAAAGGCTCGAACCAAAGATAAGTTAGATGCTTTTGTCATTTGATACCAAAAATTGTCTAAACCTAAGCGTTATCGAAATATCATAGAATAACGCCAGGCTGTAAATCTATAGCACTTAACCCATTAGAAGAGGACCAAGAGGTTTACCACCAAGAAGGTGCATATGAATATGATAAACTTCCTGACCACCATGAGTATTACAATTCACAATTAGACGATATCCATCTTCGGCTATCCCTTCTTCGGCAGCTAACTTTCTCGCGACAGTGAATAGACGTCCAAGTGCCAATTCGTCTTGTTCCTCGACATCATTAACGGTAGGAATAAGCTTATTAGGTACAATAAGGATATGTGATGGCGCTCTGGGGCTAATGTCTCTAAAGGCGGTGACCAATTCATCCTGATAAAGAATATCAGTTGGTATCTCTTTTCGAATAATCTTACTAAATATGGTTTCTTCTGCCATGAAACTCGTCCTCCAGGATGGATTATACACACGATGAAATAAAGCATATGTCGTGTGCTTATAGCGTCAAAAGTATGCGCTAGGCCGATAAAAAGCTCAACTAAAACTCTTAAAAAATATCGAGATACCCCAAATTGAGACTTTATAGATGAATAAATAACCACATAGTTATTCAACTTATGAATGACAAAATATCTTACGTTTTATAATTATTACTAACCTCGTGTAATCATTGTAAATTTGAAGTAAAACATTGGGCAAAATGTGGGATTTATTTAAATCGCTCTTGTTTTTTGGACATAGTGACTTTATATCTAGAGAAGCTTGCTACCTTTTACTTGTCTCCTTTATTGCAAGCGAAATTTGAGGATAATCTATGACCATTCATGTTGGTATCATTGACCAAGATCCCGTTCGTTTGGTAACACCATTACTTGATCATCGAAGTACTGCTACGAGCATTGTTCTTATTGGCGACGCTTCCCAAAAGCCTGTATTTTACCGTATTAAAGGCGTACTCGATCAGCGAAATATCACGACAGAGTTTCATGAAATACCTTGCAGCTCAAATATCATGTCCATCAAACGTTCTATCGATGAGTTGGCAAAAAAACTCGTTCATAGCAGCGATAAAATACGCTTAAACGCAAGTTGCGGTTTAAGGCATCGTCTCTTGTCAGTTTATGAAGTATTTCGTAGCTATGAGTGGCCCATTTTCGTTGTAGAGCCTAATAGCGACCGATTATGTTGGTTATTCCCAGAACATTATCAAGATACTCAAGTACAAGATAGAATCACCATTTCCGATTACCTGACTATGTTTGGAGCGAAGGGTGAATTTTTAGAACCGGAGATTGCTCCAGCCCTTGATAAGACGCTTTATGAACTCGGTGAACGCTGGGCCGGAAATGCGCTAGAGCTAGGTCCAGGGCTTGCAACACTAAACTACCTCGCAACAACATGCCGGAAAGAGCAAAAACTCGATGTCGAACTCTCAGAAAAACAACAGGGTTACCGCGAGCTCAATATGCTTATCACCGATCTTGTTAATGCTGAAATTGCAACTTACGAAAAAGGCATTCTCACCTTTGCCAACGAAGATGCAAGACGCTTTTCTAATGGTGAATGGCTAGAAACATTGGTGCACAGCACGGTTAAGCAACTGCAAACCGATATTCCGACTATTCAGGACCGTTCACTCAACGTACAGGTTTACCGCCAGCTAGGGGAAAGAGAAGTCAGAAATGAACTCGATGTGGCGACGGTTGTGAATAACAAACTGCATATTATTGAGTGTAAAACAAAAGGTATGCGGGATGACGGCGATGATACGCTCTATAAATTAGAGTCTCTAAGAGACTTGCTCGGTGGTTTACAAGCAAGAGCAATGTTGGTGAGCTTCCGACCTTTACGACATAATGATATTACGAGAGCACAGGATCTTGGACTCGCACTAATCGGTCCGGATGAACTTAAAGATCTCAGAACTCACTTAAGAAACTGGTTTATGGAAGCGGGTGGTAGCGATCCTGAATAGTAGTAGAGAATTACTACAAGCATGATAAAAAAACCACCTTAACGGTGGTTTTTTTATCAATGTTCATCTTCAGTAAAACTGGTTGGCAGATCCACTTTCATACTCTGCCAAACTGCAGCACTGTCTCTACCATATTGGCGAATAAGTATATCAAGATCCTCTTTCAGCTCTTTACGCGAACCCTGGCATAACCTCAATAAATCTTTATAGAATCGCAAAGCTAACTCACGCGCTTGAGGATTTGAAAAATAGTAGCTCCCTACTCTGTCATAAAGCTTCTTTAATCCATTAAAGATGAGACCGTAGATCTGATTTCCTGAATGGAATGCAAGTCTCTGAAACAGCATATAGTCATAAAAGTTAAACGCTTTTGCGAAGAGAATCGTTTCCCTTTTATCTGCATCTTTTTCTGTATCTTCTCTCACATGCTGTAATAGCTTCTCAGCATAAGGGAAACTTTCGATGAAGCCTTCCCAAGATGAAGATTCTTCAAGCTTTTCGCAGGAATCAATGACGCGTAGAATCGTTTTTTCAGACTTCTCTGGATTTGCCTTGAGAGCATAACGCATAAAAATAGGACTAATGTTGCTGCGAGCAGCAAGCAAGTCTTCTACTATAGTCGTGGCATTATCAGTATCCAATGTCATGAGTGTATCAAGAATATGCAGACCGGAAGTCTCCATGAACTGATTCACTTTTGTTGGCTTTCCATGTTGGATAGTCAACCAGCCATCTCTCGCTAATCTTTGTAATACTTCACGAAGAGTAGTCCGTGTAACGCCAATCAGCTCAGATAATTCTCTTTCAGCTGGGAGGATCGAACCCGGTGGAAAACGACCATTCCAAATACTTTCAATAATGTATTTTTCAGCAAAACCTGCTGGGCTTTTTGCCTTAATAACCATTAAACACGATTCCAGATGTCTCTCTGTTTGAAAGGCACTCATCATACCACTAGTTTTTACATATCGTAAACTTATGGTCCCAAAGTTAAAACGTAATTTGTCTAATCGTTAATCAAAGACTCTCAACAAAGTCGTTTTTAGGCCAATAAATTGATTTAGCTTAATAACGAGAATTTGAAATAATCCTAAACTCCTAGAGCACTAAATAATAAAAACAACAATAATTAGCCTAAAATTGTGTTGTTTATTTAAAAAATTTGTTATTTAGTTAGATTTCATAAGATCGAAATCAACAAGGAATGCAATAGAATGCTCGTAAATAAGTTGAGTATTCTGTGCTAATATGATCTCGTTTGAAAAATAAAAGTAAATATAACTTTGAATTTTGGTTCTTTTTTGGTCAAGGAACAGAACTAAGTTGATTGTCGCACGTCATTTTGTTGACATGCGAATCGGGACGCGGTAAATCTCAGTAAATTCGCAGAGTTACTGCAAAATCACTACTACTGAATGGATCGTTCGTATTTGTTTCGAAAAAGATTTGACGAGAACGTCGATATCTATTCACAACAACTATAAGAGTAAAAACACCATGCCGATATCGTTAGGAAATGCATTTATCAAAAACTTTCTTGGTAAAGCGCCAGACTGGTACAAATTGGCGATAATTGCGTTTCTAATTATAAACCCTATCATTTTCTATATGGTCAGCCCGTTTGTTGCAGGCTGGGCACTTGTCGTAGAATTTATTTTCACTCTGTCGATGGCGTTAAAATGCTACCCATTGCAACCGGGTGGACTTTTAGTAATTGAAGCAGTCGCTATTGGAATGACATCTGCCGAGCAAGTGAGTCATGAACTTTCATCAAACCTTGAAGTCTTGCTCCTTCTTATCTTTATGGTTGCTGGCATTTACTTCATGAAGCAGCTTCTGCTATTCATGTTCACAAAAATTCTTCTTGGAATTCGCTCCAAAGTTGCACTTGCTCTCGCTTTTTGTGTCGCAGCTGCTTTTCTTTCTGCATTTCTCGATGCTCTAACTGTTATTGCTGTCATTATCAGTGTTGCGGTTGGTTTTTATTCTATCTACCACAAAGTCGCATCTGGACAGAAACTGTCAACTTCTCATGATCATACACAAGACGACCAACTAAACGATTTAACTCGTGAAGATCTGGAACAGTATCGTGCCTTTCTTCGCTCATTATTGATGCATGCAGGTATTGGTAGTGCTCTTGGCGGTGTGATGACTATGGTAGGTGAACCTCAGAATTTAATTATTGCTAACCAGGCTGCTTGGCAGTTTGGTGAGTTCATTATTCGTATGTCACCAGTCACATTCCCCGTTTTCATCTGCGGTATTTTAACCTGTGCTCTGCTAGAAAAGATGAAATGGTTTGGCTATGGTGCAGAACTACCTGATCGTGTCCGTGATATTTTGGTCGAATTCGAGAAGGAATCAGCGAACCATAGAACAAATTTAGACGTTGCAAAGCTTTGGGTTCAAGGCGCTATCGCGGTATGGTTAATCGTCGGGTTAGCGTTACACCTAGCCGCTGTTGGCCTGATTGGTCTGTCTGTGATTATTCTGACCACTTCTTTGATCGGTGTAACCGAAGAACATGCGCTTGGTAAAGCATTTGAGGAAGCATTGCCATTTACAGCCTTACTATCGGTCTTTTTCTCTGTTGTTGCCGTTATTATCGACCAACATTTATTCAAGCCTGTCATTGACGCTGTATTGCACATTCAAAATGCTGATTTACAATTGGTCTTGTTCTATATTGCAAACGGAATACTGTCGATGGTATCCGATAATGTATTTGTCGGTACCGTCTATATAAACGAAGTTAAAACAGCATTGATGGAAGGGATTATCAATCAGCAACAGTTTGAATTATTGGCTGTCGCTATTAACACCGGAACAAATTTACCATCGGTTGCAACACCAAATGGTCAGGCTGCATTCTTATTCCTGCTAACATCAACACTCGCACCACTCATTCGCCTTTCATACGGTCGCATGGTTGTTATGGCATTACCGTATACGATAGTTCTGGCGGTTGTTGGCCTACTGGGCATTATTTTCTTTATTGACCCAATGACAACCCATTTCTATGAGTGGGGATGGCTGAGTGAACCAACTGGCGAAATGCTCAAGAATGCGGTTTCAACCACTGGTCATTAAATGTATTGAGAATTGAACTAATTCGATGTAAAAAGCTCTGAATAATCAGAGCTTTTTTATTAGGACTGAACAAATTATGCTTTCAACATTAAAAAAAATATCAACCGGTAAAACGGCATGGCGACTTCTCTTTATTAGTGCCTTAGCCTTTGAGTTATGTGCGCTTTTCTTTCAACACTTCATGAAACTCGAGCCCTGCGTTATGTGTATCTACGAACGCGTTGCAATGTGGGGAGTGGCTATTGCTGCTTTGATCGGAATGATGGCTCCCAAAGTGTCAGTTATCCGATGGTTAGGGTTGCTTGCTTGGCTAGCGACATCGATAAAAGGAACGACGTTGGCATGGCAGCACGTTCAGTACCAATTACACCCTTCTCCATTTTTTACCTGCGATGTATTTGTCCAATTCCCACAATGGGCACCATTAAATAAATGGATACCATGGATGTTTGAAGCTTATGGCGATTGCAGTGATATCGTATGGACTTTCCTAACGCTTTCTATGCCTCAATGGCTAGTTGTCGTATTTTCTGCCAATGTGCTGTTTGCTGTTATCTTCCTAATCTCTCAGTTCAAGAGCCGTAAATAAAAGAATAGCCAACTTCGGGTTGGCTATTTAATCTTAGTTATTGTCTCTTTTTGGTGATGGGGCGAGCACTTCCCTATTACCATTATGGCCTGGAGGACTTACTATTCCTTGGGCCTCTAACTGCTCAACAATACGCGCGGCTCTGTTATAACCGATTTTAAAACGTCTTTGGACTCCTGACACCGACCCTCTTCGACTCTCAACAATGTACTCAACAACCTGATCGAATAGTGGGTCCATATCTTCGTCGTCTTCCATTTTTTCACCTGGAAGCAAGGCATCAGGCCCTTGGTCGCCATTAGTAATTTCGTCAATATAGTTTGGTTTGCCTCTCGCTTTCCAGTTATTAACCACGGCATGAACATCATCATCTGAAGCAAACGCGCCATGCACCCTGATTGTATGACTGGATCCTGGTGGAAGATAAAGCATATCTCCCATACCAAGCAAAGATTCCGCTCCTCCCTGATCAAGAATCGTTCTGGAATCGGTTTTAGTTGATACCGTAAACGCAACACGTGTTGGAATGTTAGCTTTGATTAAACCAGTAATAACATCAACAGAAGGCCTCTGTGTAGCAAGAATAAGGTGAATACCAGCAGCACGAGCCTTTTGAGCTAATCGTGCGATCAACTCTTCAACTTTTTTACCGACCACCATCATAAGATCGGCAAACTCATCAATAATGACGACAATATAGGGTAGCCTTTCAAGCAACGGAGGTTCTGAATCCATACTGTCGCCTTCTTGCCATAGAGGATCGTGAATCGGGTGACCCGCGTCAGCTGCCATCTTAAGCTTCTCATTAAAACCTTTGATGTTACGTACACCAAGCATCGACATCAGCTTGTAACGCCTTTCCATCTCAGCCACACACCAACGTAGCGCGTTCGACGCATCCTTCATATCCGTGACGACTTCCGATAGTAAGTGAGGTATTCCTTCGTAGATAGAAAGCTCCAACATTTTCGGGTCTATCATAATGAAACGAACATCTTCCGGAGTCGACTTGTAAAGCATACTCAGAATCATAACGTTTACACCAACAGACTTACCTGAACCTGTTGTACCAGCGACAAGCACGTGCGGCATCTTAGAGAGATCGGCGATTACGGCTTCACCGGCAATGTCCTCCCCAAGCACAATTGTCGTTGGAGACTTAGATTTCTCAAACTTCTCGCTGCTGATTACATCGGATAGATACACTGTTTGCCGACTTGTATTTGGTAATTCCAAACCAACATATGGCTTCCCTGGGATAACCTCAACAACCCTTACCGCAGCAGCAGAAAGAGAACGAGCTAAGTCCATAGAAAGACCAGAAATACGGCTTACCTTAACACCTGGGGCCAAGTCTAATTCAAATCGAGTAATAACAGGTCCCGGATAGATACCAACCACTTCAGCCTGTATTTTATAGTCAGCCAACTTAGACTCAACGAGGCGAGCGATTTCTTCCAGAGCCTCTTTATCGATAAAGTTTTCCCTGTGCTCTGGAGAATAGAGTAGCTCGAGGGTTGGCATTGGTTCTTTCGGCTTAGGCAAGTTCTCAGTTGGTCTGGCTAAAAATGGATTCTGCTGTGCAATATTCGCTTTCTGCGCATCCGACACCATATTCTGAAAGGCAACGACATCGTCATCTTCATCATAGTCAGTGTCGTCATCTCCCCCAAATTCGGAAGAATCGTCTTCATCAACATCGGGAAGCGTAGACATTGACGGATAATCATCGTCTTCAACTTCATAAGACGTCATACTTAATTCAGGTTCGTGATCAGATTCAATGCTATCAGTCTCCTGATAATCATTCTGTTGATCTGTTAGGCCGACATATTGATCGGCATAATCATCGTCATCCCGAGCGTGTTGTTCAAGTTCTTCAATTGTTGAACCCAAATCAGGACCGCCAACATCAGATGAGTCAGATTTTTTAAAACTTGGCATATGAATACTAAAACGACGACGGGAATCTTCCTCTACATCGCTCAAATCCATTTTGACGTCGTCGCTTTCGGGGACCTCAGGAGCAAGCTCGAACGCCTTTTTCTCTGAAGCATTAGTTCGCTCCACTATTTTGTTTTTTAAATGCTCTTCCGTATCACGCGTATCAGCTTTGAATAATACATCTTCGTTTGATTTGCGCCCTCTCATGCGCTTGACCAACTTCGCAGCCGCATGAATTGCATTTTCACCAAGCCAATCGACAATTCTTAACCATGATATTCCCGTGAGCAAGGTAAAGCCCGCCCCCCAGAAAAAAAGTAAGATTAGAGTTGACCCAAGAAGATTAAATGTTGGGATCGCAAGTGTCGTAATAACATCACCAACAACGCCGCCAGATGAGAAATACCACAGATCATCAAAGTTGATATCCGCTAAACCACAACTTGTAATAAGCAACACAAATAGTCCGAGAAGGCGCGTTCCCCAAAGCATAAAGTCGAAAGATTCAGATTCGTTTCGCTTACGAAGCGTTACCCAACCTCCGAGCGCTATAAGGAATGGCAACGGATAGGCAAGTGAGCCAAACGTGAAAAACAGCGTATCCGCGATCCAAGCTCCAATGTAACCTCCGGCGTTGTGCAATTGCCCGCCCCAAGAAGTTTGAGACCATGATGGATCAGCCGGACTAAAGGTGAAGAGTGATACAGCGAAGAATATCGCAACAAGCACGGCGATAATAAAGCCACATTCCCGAAGACGTTGAAGACCATTTAACCTGAAAATATCGTCATTTTCGGGTTTAGTTTTTATCACGGTATTGATTGAATTGTTTTTATTCTCTTTGAACATAACCAACTTTACGTTCCTGATTACAGCCTAGTGACAAGAGTATTTTACCACTAAGTTAGGTAAAAACAGTCCGAGCGGCAAATGCCGCTCGGATTAATATTAAGAATTTAACCATATTGGTTAATAAAACCCAATCTGCTTACGTCAGAATCAGGAAAAAGTTATTTAAAAAGAGTAAAAAACCAACAGTTTATCTCGTTTTGATAACCAACTGATTTGACTGCTTAACTTCTTCCATTACCACATAAGTACGAGTATCGTTAACGCCAGGTAAACGCAGCAGCGTGTCACCAAGCAATTTACGATAGGCACTCATGTCAGATACACGTGTTTTTAACAGATAGTCGAAATCCCCCGAAACCAAATGACACTCTTGAATATCATCGAGTTTTTGCACTGCCGTGTTAAATTGTTCGAATACATCAGGCGCACCACGATTTAACGTGATTTCTACAAACACTAGCAATGACGCATCTAAATACTGAGGATTTAGTAACGCTGTATAACCAGTGATGTAGTTTTGACGTTCCAGACGTCTAACACGTTCAAGACACGGTGTTGGGGAAAGTCCCACGCGCTTTGATAACTCGACATTTGAAATACGACCATCTTTCTGTAACTCATTAAGAATATTACGGTCTATACGGTCTAAATCCTTGGACGGCTTTTTATAATTGTCTGCCATTTTTATTCCACCTTATACTTCCTTGCAAAATCCAATTACAACTCATTAGTAAAAGTAGCTCAATTTAAAAGACTATTACTATACTAGTTATATGTTCGTTATCTTATCCAAACATCCAGTGAATACAACCAAAAAAATAAAGGAGCCAGGATGATTATTGGTGTACCGAAAGAAATCAAAGATCACGAGTATCGAGTCGGCTTGATTCCATCAAGTGTCAGAGAGCTTACCGCTCTTGGTCACCAAGTGCTTGTTGAGTCCCATGCCGGGTATGGGACCGGTTTTCCAGACGATGAATACATCGCTGCAGGCGCATCCATTCTTCCTACTGCTGACGAGGTGTTCTCTCAAGCAGAGATGATTGTAAAGGTAAAAGAACCTCAGGCTGTTGAACGAGCTAAACTCCAAAAAGGGCAAATATTATTTACTTACTTACACCTAGCTCCTGATTTTCCACAAACTGAAGAGCTAATCAAGAGCAAAGCTATCTGCTTAGCCTATGAGACTGTAACAGATTATATGGGTAATTTGCCACTATTAGCACCAATGTCTGAAGTTGCAGGCAGAATGTCTATTCAATCCGGAGCATATTCTTTACAAAAAGCAAATGGTGGAAGAGGCCTTCTGCTTAGTGGTGTTCCGGGTGTTGCCCCTGCTCATGTCGTTGTCATAGGAGGAGGTATAGTGGGATCCAATGCAGCTCGAATGGCAATTGGACTCAAGGCAAGAGTGACAATTTTAGATAATAATATCAATACCTTAAGAAAACTAGACCAAGAGTTTTCTGGTCGAGCAGAAGTCATATTCTCTAATAAGGAAAATATAGAGAATAATGTAATGGACGCTGACCTGTTAATTGGTGCCGTACTGATTCCAGGCGCACAGGCACCGAAATTGGTAAATGAAGCACTGGTAAAAAAAATGAAACCAGGCTCGGCAATCGTCGATGTCGCTATCGATCAAGGTGGTTGTATTGAAACTTCTCATCCCACAACACATTCTGATCCAATATATATTAAGCACAATGTTGTCCACTATTGTGTTGCTAATATGCCCGGAGCTGTGGCACGAACGTCAACAATCGCTTTAAATCACGCTACTCTGCCCTACGTGCTTTCTATTGCGAATCAAGGAATCGCGTTAGCTCTGAAAGCGGACGAAGGATTACGAGCAGGAGTGAATGTTTTTGAAGGACACCTAACAATAAAAAGTGTAGCAAGTCAGTTTAGCCTGCCCTTTACACCGTTAGAGGAAGTTCTCTCAATACTCTAGTTTGTATCAGCGCGTATAGCCTGAATTAGATAGTTTCTTGGGGTGATGTGTTCCGGGCAAAAACGACTTACCGACACATCATACCCTTGCTGTTTCAAAAAGAGAGCTTTGTCATAGATAAGCCAAGCTTCAAGAAGTGACTGAAAAAGCGATTGAAGTAAATTTAAGCGCTCCATCACTTTAAACTGACGTATTCCCATATCTTGATAAGGTTTGAGATCGACTTCTGCGTCTAAATCCCAGCCCTTATATTTGAATGCCTCACGACAGAAAGATTCAAATCCATATTTCAACACAGACTTTTTGATACTAGGAAATGGGACATAGTGTTCAGCCAGCCCCTTTTCTTCAATCAAGGCTTGCAAGCCAAGGCGAAAGGTCATCTCGAGAAAACGGTGCTTTTCTACTCGCATCCCTCCTGTCACGACTTTCTGTAATGGAATCCTCAGTTCCTTTTTAGATAGACGGATTCCAGATGCTTGTGCTTCAGACGAAAGAGGTTGATAGAATTCATCTCGAATAAGATGGAAACAACAGGGAGATATCGAGATCGCAGGCAAACGTTTTTTTGTAGCAAGTTTGATTAAGTGGCAATGTAAATCACCGCATGCGTGTAAAGCGACTGCATGCTGGTTGACGTTCATAAGTTGTATTACAGATTCATGGAAAACATCAATTTGCTGAAAGCGAATGTCTAGGTTGTTTTCCTCAGCATAAATCTGCCCTGCTTCGCACAAACTATGTTGAAACTCCAAACTCTTCACAGGCTTGCCTGAATCAAGGTGTAACACCCTTCCCAGATATCCCTTTCCCGCACACCACTCCAACCACTCAGAACCGATGTTTTTCTCGGTTAAGCGATGGGTAAATTCGCGAATCTGAACTTGCTTTCTACCTGGAATACCAGAAAACTCGAAGTTTGATGCTACGTCAGTCTGTAAGGTACCCTCAACGGTTAGGTTGATGGTATCGTGAAGTTCCTTTAATCCTGGCAAAAAGCGGGCTGAATCTTGAATAAAGTCGCTAAGGTCTTGCTGATAACGTTCTATTTCATTATCTGAAGTAGAAAGTAACCAATTTTTTAAATCAGAATGATGTTCAAGAAATTGCTGTGGCAAGTCATGCTGGCAAAGAATAAAGGGTTCAATCGACCAAATATCTCGATAGCGCTGGAGAAACTGGCTTAATTGCGTAAATTCTGGCTGCATTATGACTCGTTCGAACAAAAAAGACGCAGAATTGTAATCACCTCAATTCAGAAATCAAGAATTATCGTATCGGTAACACAATGTCTCGGAACATCTCTTCTATTTCAGCGTTGGATTTCAGAGATACGGCTTGTTCGACGACTGCGCGCGTTAGATGAGGAGCGAACCGTTCGATAAAGTCGTACATGTAAGAGCGCAGAAAAGTCCCTCTCCTAAAGCCAATACATGTCGTACTTGATCCGAAAATTTCGCTCGCATCAATAGAAACCAGTTCACTATCCTCTTCTCTATCTACAGCCATGCTTGCAATAACACCTACACCCATACCCATCTTTACGTATGTTTTGATGACATCGGCGTCGGTAGCGGTGAACGCGACTTTCGGATTCAATCCTGCGCGACGAAAAGCATTGTCTAACTCTGACCTACCTGTAAAACCAAATACGTAAGTAACTAAAGGAAACGCAGCAATATCTTCAATCGTCACAATACTTTTTTTCGTTAACGGGTGATTTTTAGGGACAATAACGGAACGAGTCCAGTGATAACAAGGCAACATTACAGCATCTTGATATAAATGAACCGCTTCTGTTGCGATAGCAAAATCGGCTAAACCTTTAGAGACCGCTTCTGACATTTGCTCCGGAGTCCCTTGGTACATATGCAGAGAAACCTTAGGGTAGCGCTCGGTAAATCCCTGAATAATAGTCGGTAACACGTAGCGAGCTTGTGTATGGGTTGTAGATATAAGTAACTTCCCCATTTCAGGGTGAATATGCTGATTCGCAACCGCTTTAATGCTATCCACTCTAGACAGCACGTCTTGTGCAATATCAATTATCTCTTGACCTGCCTCGGTCAACTGAGTCAAATGTTTGCCACTTCGCTCAAATATCTGTACGCCAAGCTCATCCTCCAACATCCGAATCTGCTTGCTTATGCCGGGTTGTGATGTGTAAAGGCTATCGGCAGTAGCAGATACATTTAAACTATGATTAACCACCTCGACAATGTATCTTAACTGCTGTAATTTCATGCATGGCTCCAGTCAAAGTAAATTAGCACACTGCGTGGCTAGCGAGCTGATATTGCAAAGCTTACTAATAAGAACGCAAATTGTTGTATATACTAAATTGTAAAGATTATTTGAATTTACCAAGTATTTTTCAATACTAACGTAGCTTTTTAGTGAATTTATGCCACAGTTTAGTGAGTTTTACTTTAAATTTTATAAGTTTATTGAATAAATAAATCTATAAATAGTGTATTCTTTAAAAGTACATTTAATTAGGATTAAGAATCAATTGATATGAGTATCGGATTAATCATTACATTGGTGGTCATTCTTCTTGTTTTGGTGTTGGGGTATAACATCATGCTGCAGTTCAAAGTAAAGGCTGACAGCGCCAAGAAACAAGAATCCGCTCGATATGTTGCAATTATTGATGCCACTGAAGATCTAATTGGTAATGCTCACCATGTCCCATTTAGTAAAGATCTTCTACTCTGCTTGAATAATCGCATTCTCGATTCACTACAAAACATGCATGAGCTCGATCCTAAAAATAAATCCCTTGCACAAAGACTCGAAGATGTTAAAGGACAAGTAGCTTCGTTGAAGCAGGCACAAAACTCTGAGAGTACAACGTTTAAGTCTCCAACTAGCGATAAGCAAGCAATCGTGATGCTCAAGCTCGTTAAGCGGCTCCGCGATACTATCCGCAGTGAGCACAACAAAGGAAGAATGGATACTCAGAGCTACGTCTCTGAAAATGCTCGTCTCGAAGGTATTCAAATTCGAATAAATATAGAGAACGTCATCAAACGTGCGAACGAATCTATGGCAAGAGGGCAACCCGGAACAGCAATCCAGTTATTGAAAAAAGGTATTGATGTCCTGAGTACCAAAAACGATGCTTACTCAAATCAGGCTCGTGAGAAGCTCCAGACCATGTACGATGAGCTAGAACAAAAAAGACAGGCCAAACGCTCTGATGAGAATGCTGCAAATGCAGAAACAGAGAGAGATAGTGATATGGAAGCACTGTTTGGTGAAAAGAAAAAATGGTAAACGTCATTATAGATATTTGCTACGAAGCCATCTTAAAGATGGCTTCTTTGTTTCCATACAAGGAAAATTGTTAAGCTATTGCCCGCCTAACCTCGCGTGGTAGAATCCATACAATCAGAATACGAATCTTAGCAACCCATGTACCAAGAACTTTTAGAACCTATCCATCAATTTTTAGCCGTTAAAACACCTCAATCATGGTTAGATAAAGCATCACAACGAGCAAACCTACCAGTCATTCTGCGTGATCATATGCTATGTGAGCTTAAAGCAGCACAAAGCGCGCTATTCTTAATACGTAAGTACGCTGTCGATGATGAGAGTAAGCAAATCCTTCAAGACTGGATTTCACCTTTCGAAAATTATGCTTATCGCTACCTTGGTGACATGGAGTCATTAAAAGGCAAGGCGCAGATTTCCAAAAAACTGCAACCAAAGAGTGATAGTAGCTATAGCCAAGATTTAATAGATAAAATGGTCTTGTTAATAAAAGAAGAATTACACCATTTTTATCAGGTACTCGAGATCATGCAGAAAAACGCGATCTCTTATGAGAACGTGCCTGCAAGTCGGTACGCTAAAGGCCTTATTCGTCACGTGAAAACCTATGAGCCAGATGCTTTAGTCGACAAATTAATCATTGGCGCCTTTATAGAAGCGCGTTCATGTGAGCGATTTGCTAGTCTGGCACCCTATATGGATGAATCGATTAAACGATTTTATATCTCATTGCTTCGCTCTGAAGCGCGTCATTACCAGGACTATCTAGCCCTTGCTCAGTCGATATCAACTAATGATATCTCCGAGCGCGTAGAATATTTCAGAAATATTGAAGCCGAATTAATCACAAACGAAGACGATGATTTCAAGTTCCATAGTGGTACTCCAGTATAAAAAAAGAGGCTTGATTAGCCTCTTTTTATCTATCTGAAAAGCAACAACTATCTCAGCGAGTCATTAATTTTCTGCAAAACATCGAGGGGATTGTCAGCTTTTGTGATCGGTCGGCCAATAACCAAATAATCAGACCCTGATTGAACAGCATCGAAAGGAGTCATGATTCGGCGTTGATCTCCAGCATCTGAACCTAATGGACGGATGCCCGGTGTAACAAGTTTAAAATCTTGGCCTAATGCACTCTTAAGCTGCGAAGCCTCCTGAGCGGAACAAACAACGCCATCTAGACCGGAATCCTTGGTTAATGACGCCAAGCGCATTACCTGTTCTTGAGGCTCACAGGTAATGCCTATTCCACTCAAATCAGACTGCTCCATACTCGTGAGAACGGTAACCCCAATAAGCAGAGGCCTATCGTTTCCGTATGGCTCAATAATGTTTCGCGCAGCTTCCATCATTCGCATTCCGCCACTGGCATGGACGTTTGTCATCCACACACCCAACTCTGCAGCAGCTCTTACAGCTTTTGCACATGTATTAGGAATATCATGAAACTTGAGGTCTAAAAATACATCAAATCCACGACTATGCAGAGAACGGACGAACTCAGGCCCAAAGAGAGTAAACATCTCTTTACCTACTTTTAATCGACACGCTGTAGGATCAATACGATCAACAAACGCTAAAGCGTCTTTTTGGTTATCATAATCTAGTGCAACGATCACTTTAGGGTCGTTCATCTTATCTCCTAATCTTTACTCGATATTATTTTTTATTCACCATCTAAGCCACGAATAGGCTTGATAGTTCCCCATCCTTTGCAAGACGGGCAGTGCCAATACATTGAATGAGTGGAAAAACCACATTGCCTGCAACGGTAGTGAGGCTTTGCTTTAAGCTGTTCTCCAACCAAGATTTGTAATGCAGTTAAACTTTCCTTCGCTCGCCCTTCTTCTGCTTCACTTAAGTGATAGTCCATCAAACGATAAAAACCTTTCATCGTGGGATTTTTTATCAATTGACGAGTCATAAGGTCGAGGGCATCTTCAGTCCCTTCATGTTTCGCGACCAGATTAGACAGCATTAATTCAGCCGTTGCCCCTGCTTTGTTTTGAATACACTCACGCAAAAATTCAACAAGCTCTTTTTCTTGTCCTAAATGGTGATAACATTCAGCAATAATAGGCAGAACTTCCGATATAAAATCAATATCTTGTTCCAAGACATGCTTCAAGTGCTTAATAGTCAGCTTATAATCGGATTTCTCTAGATATAGCTTGCCCAACTCGATAGACGCTCTAACACAATCTGAATCTTCTGAAAGCGCCTTTTTATAAAGATGGATGGCTTTTTGCTCGTCTCTAACAGCATTGGCATCAGCGGCTAATTCGCAATAAAAATGAGCGATATTAGCGCGCATTTTTTTACTTCCAAGTTTGACTAGACTTTGGGCAGCATCAATCGCCTTGTACCATTCCCGAGTTTGCTGATAGATTGAAACTAATTGGAGTAAAGCGGATTCTTTTAAATCTGGTTCATCAAGTAACTGTTCGAAAATTTTCTCAGCTCGGTCAAGAAACCCTGCAACCATATAGTCTTTCGCTAATTGTTGTAGAGCTAAACACTTCTGTTCAACCGTTAAACCGGATCTTGAAATTAGATTCTGGTGGATACGAATTGCCCTATCCACTTCACCTCGTGAACGAAACAAGTTACCTAACGCCAGATGGGTGTCAATCGTCTCATCATCAACCTGAAGCAGCTCAATAAAATGGTCAACTGCTTTATCAGATTGATCAGACAGAAGCATATTCAAGCCGGCCACATATTGGCGGGAAAGCTGATGTGATTGTTTCTGTTTATTCTGTTGCGCACTTCGATGCCCCATGTACCAACCATACGCGGCAGCAATTGGTAGCAACAAGAATAGAATTTCTAACATTAACGAATTGACCTACGTAACGAGTTTATTCGGCTTTAGTAGCGATTTCTGTTCCTTCGTATTGTTTCAGCTTTTTCGCTAATCTTCGAGCTTTAATATTCGCTTTCAGATGCAAGCTACCAAAAATTAACCAAGAAATGAAGAATCCGAAGATAAAGACACCACCTAATAACCACGCTAAGTGAAAATCACTCTTCGCGATCAAATAATTAAACTCAACTAACACTTGATTTTGAGCGCCAAGTGCCAAAGCGATAATAAACACAATCAACAGAAGAATTATTTTTATTGCTTTCATGATTAGAAAACCCTTTTAGTTATTGGCTCCATCGATTATGCAGGAAAAAGTCATGCGAAACCATGTTTAAGATTAAGATGTTTCGCGAAAAAGGCGGCAATCTATTACGATTAGCCGCCTTTAAAAATATCAAAAAATTTGATTATATACCGCTATTTACGCGTTCACGTAGCTCTTTACCAGGTTTGAAGTGAGGAACGTATTTACCTTCCAATTCCACTTTATCACCAGTTTTAGGGTTGCGACCCACACGAGGCTCACGATAGTGCAATGAGAAACTACCAAAACCGCGAATCTCAATTCTATCACCAGTTTCTAATGCAGAAGCCATATGTTCCAGAATATCTTTCACAGCGTCTTCTATCTCTTTTGCTGACAGATGTGTTTGTTCAGCACATAATCTCTCGATTAATTCAGATTTCGTCATAGTTTCCCTCTCATCATTGCAATATCGATAATGACATTGTCGCGAAAAAAAAGGAGCCCATCGGGCTCCCTTTCTAGCGATTATAATTATTCGCTCTTAGCAGCAGCCTTGAATGCATCAGCCATAGCATTACCAAACGCAGCATCATCTTGCTTGTTCAGAGAAGCCATTGCTTCTTGCTCTTCCGCTTCATCTTTAGCTTTGATAGATAGGTTGATTACACGATTCTTACGGTCAACACCAGTAAATTTCGCTTCAACACTGTCACCAGCGCTTAGGATTAGAGATGCGTCTTCAACACGGTCACGTGAAACTTCAGATGCACGAATGTAACCTTCAACACCATCTTCTAGTTCAATTGTAGCACCTTTCGCATCAACTGCAGTAACAGTACCATTAACTAGAGTGCCTTTTTTGTTATCAGCAACATATGCGTTGAACGGGTCGTTTTCCATTTGCTTAACGCCAAGAGAAATACGCTCACGTTCTGCATCAACAGCAAGAACAACAGCAGAGATTTCGTCGCCTTTTTTGTATTCACGAACAGCTTCTTCTCCAGGAACATTCCAAGAGATGTCTGATAGGTGAACAAGACCGTCGATACCGCCTTCTAGACCGATGAAGATACCAAAGTCAGTGATAGACTTGATCTTACCAGTTACTTTGTCGCCTTTAGCCTGAGCTTCAGCGAAATCTTGCCATGGGTTAGTCTTACATTGTTTCAGACCTAGAGAGATACGACGACGTTCTTCGTCGATATCAAGAACCATAACCTCAACTTCGTCGCCAACATTAACAACTTTAGATGGGTGAATGTTCTTGTTAGTCCAATCCATTTCTGAAACGTGAACTAGACCTTCAACGCCTTCTTCGATTTCAACGAAGCAGCCGTAATCAGTTAGGTTAGTTACGCGACCAGTTAGTTTGTGACCTTCTGGGTAACGCTTAGCGATTGCTACCCATGGATCTTCGCCTAGCTGTTTAAGACCTAGTGATACACGAGTGCGATCACGGTCAAACTTAAGAACTTTAACTAGGATTTCATCACCAACGTTTACGATCTCAGATGGGTGTTTAACACGCTTCCAAGCCATATCAGTGATGTGTAGAAGACCATCTACGCCGCCAAGGTCAACGAATGCACCGTAATCAGTAAGGTTCTTAACGATACCTTTAACTTCAGTACCTTCTTGTAGAGTTTCAAGAAGCTCATCACGCTCAACACTGTTTTCAGACTCGATAACAGCACGACGAGAAACAACAACGTTGTTGCGTTTTTGATCTAGCTTGATTACTTTGAACTCTAGCTCTTTGTTTTCTAGGTGAGCAGTGTCACGGATAGGACGTACGTCTACTAGAGAACCAGGAAGGAATGCACGGATACCGTTAAGTTCAACAGTGAAACCGCCTTTCACTTTACCGTTGATGATACCAACAACAGTTTCAGCTTCTTCGTACGCTTTCTCCAGAACGATCCAAGCTTCGTGACGCTTAGCTTTCTCACGAGAAAGTTGAGTTTCACCGAAACCATCTTCAACAGCGTCTAGGGCTACGTCTACTTCAGAACCAACTTCAACTTCAAGTTCGCCAGCAGCGTTCTTGAACTGTTCAGCAGGAATAGCAGACTCAGACTTAAGACCAGCGTCAACAAGAACGAAACCGTTCTCGATAGCAACTACAGTACCTTTAACAATAGTACCAGCTTGGAATTCAGTCTCGTTTAGAAACTCTTCAAAGAGTTGAGCAAAAGATTCAGTCATTTAATTAATCTTCACAATGTGTATAAACAACCACGGGCATCCTACCGCGTGGGGTTATGAATTTCGCCAACCACCATCCTTGCGGTCAACGTTCTACACTGGCAGACTGTATTAATCTGACAGCTTTGATCTTGTATATTTTAGCGCATTTTCGAGAACTTCGTCGATAGTCAGCTGCGTTGAATCTAACACAAGTGCATCTTCCGCTGGTCTTAGTGGTGCCACCGGACGATTCCTATCACGATCGTCACGTTCTTGAATTTCGCTTAAAAGGTCGTCAAAGTTAACATCTAAACCTTTACTTTGCAACTGTTTGAATCTTCTTGACGCTCTTTCTTCTGCACTGGCATCTAAGAATATTTTTACTGGAGCGTCAGGGAATACGACGGTCCCCATATCACGACCATCAGCTACCAACCCGTAACCCTTGGCAAAAGATCGCTGCCTACGTAAAAGTGCTTCTCTTACTCTAGGTAATGCCGCTACTTTTGAAGCCGCCATACCTGTCTGTTCTTTTCGGAGTTCGAGGGAAACATCCTCACCTTCAAGTATCACTTTAACCAGATCCCCTTCTGCAATAAATTCGACATCCACATGCGTCGCTAGAGGAACTAAGGCATCTTCCGATTCAAGATCAACAGCGTGGTGGAGTGCTGCCAAGGCTAAAACACGATAAAGAGCACCTGAATCAAGTAATTGGAAATTAAGTTTCTTGGCCAATAACATACACAATGTGCCTTTACCGGCCCCACTGGGCCCGTCTACCGTGACTACTGATGTAACAGAGGACATATTTTGCTCCAATTTTCTGCTTTCGGATAACAGCTCCGATTAATTCAGCGACAAATTATAATGGCTAAGAAGTTTATGAACCACTCGTTATTGGAATTAGTTACGAAAAACAGATCTTTGAAACAGAAATTGAGCGTACTGCTCAATTTCTTGAATTACGGATAGGTATTAGAGAGTGATACGTTCACGATTTTTGTTAACCGTCGCGGCACCAATCCCTTTAACGTCCGCTAATGACTCGACACTACTAAACAAGCCATGCTCCTGCCTAAAAGTTACAATCGCTTGCGCTTTGGAGGGACCAATACCGATTAATTTAGCTGCGATTTCCTCAGCACTAGCTACGTTAATGTTAACAATAACGTTTGCCTGATTCTCCGATTTTACTTGTTCTGACAGAAGGTGTTCATTTGGACTAGTTTCAGCTTGCTCTCCAGCTTGTGACGCAGAAGAAAAACACACCATGAGTAAAATGGGTAATACTAAAGATATAAATTTCATTAAATTTCTCCGTTGATTTTGACCAGGAGACAATAAATTGAAACCAGCATATGAGTAAGCTAAAGCAGATAAAAAAACGACGAACTCACGAATGTGTCCGTCGTTTATTACATTGTTCTAAACAGAAAGTGCTTAGTTAGTCGCACTTAAATGATATTCGATATCTGCATTCGCGCGTAAAACACTCACAATACCTGTGGCGTCTAGTTGGCGATTAACCCGCACTAACTGACTCTCTACCTGCTTAATGAATTGATCCTGCGGTGAAGACTCAACTTTACTCAATGCAACAATCACAACATTACCCTGCTGATCTTGAGTTTGAGCATAGCTTGTCGATTCCTTAGTAGGCTTTTTCATTTCAAACACAGCTTTGGCTAGTGGTGAATTACGATCAATAACCTCTTCTTCACCGAAAGACAGATTATTCTGTTCTAGCACGGATGAATCGTTTTTATTTAGCGCAGCGATTGTTTTCTGTGCTAATGCTTTTGCTTCTTGTTCTGCCTTAACATTCGATAGTTTTTCTTCCACCTGAGATCTTACCTCTTTGAGCGGCAACACTGTTTCAGGACGAACCTCATCAACTCGAACGACAACGACATCTTCAGGACCAACTTCTAATACCGAAGAGTTCAAACCTTGCTCTTTCACATCATCACTGGTTAATGCGTCTTTAACCGCAGTAGAAGAAAGCAATTCTGGTAAATCATCTAGCGAAATAAAATCAGTGTGCGTTACCTTACCTTTAACCGCCTCAGCCGATGGTTCTAATGAATCCGGACTTTCAAAAGCAACTTTTTCCAAGTCATTTTGCATGGTGTAGAACTGGTCAACCGCTTTTTCTTGCTGGATACTAGCAATAATATCGTTCTTTACATCATCAAATGGCTTAGCTTGAGCGGCTTTAATATCATCTAATTTGATAATGTGATAACCAAAGCTGGACTTAACGACATCTGAAATATCCCCTGTATTTTTAAGAGCAAATGCTGCCTTTTCAAATTCAGGATCCATCACACCTTTCTCAATCCATCCTAAGTCGCCACCTTCTTTTGCACTACCAGAATCTTGCGATTCTTTTTCCGCTACTGCTGCAAAGTCAGCACCATCACGTAATTCTTTAAGCACTGCCTCAGCCTTTTTCTCATCATCACCTTTGATGAGAATGTGGCTAACGTGGCGTTGCTCTTTGGTTGAGTACTGATCGATATGTTGCTGATAATAATCTTTTGCTTCTTTGTCGGTTACTTGAATAGCGTTTTTCAACTTATCTGCAGACAATTCTAAATAAGATATTTTCATCTGTTCAGGACGAGTAAAGTCATCTTTGTGCTCATCGTAATACTTTGATACTTCGTCATCACTTAAGGATACGTTTTTAGCAAGGTCATTGACGTTAAGCGTAATGGTTTTAACCGTTCTTTTTTGAGCGAACAATTCAGCCTGTTGCTTAGCCTCATCTTTTAGAGTGAACTCACTTGCTTGGATTGCACCTAAAAGTTGTTGCTTGAGCAGATCTTTACGCATATATGATGCGAATGAGTCTGCAGAGAATCCAGCGCGAGTAAGCGCGTTCTTATAGAGCTCTTGGTCAAACTTGCCATCAGTTTGGAACTGAGGAATATCCAAAATAGCCTGGCTAACTTGAGCATCACTCACTCGGAGTCCAAGAGATTTGGCATGCTGCTCTACTAATACATCATTAATCATTCGATCTAGGACCGAACGGCGAAGCGACGCTACATAATTAGGATCAGCCAGAAGGTTTGAAAAATAATCACCCAACTGAGACTGCATGCGATTACGTTCGTTCTGGTATGCTTGCTCGAATTCAGCTCTGCTGATTTTAACACCATCAACTTCAGCCGCAGCATTACTGCCACCACCAACTAGGTAGCTGCTAACACCAGCGAAAACGAACGACAGGATAATTATCCCCAAAATAATTTTTATCGCGAGACTACTTGCGCCCTCGCGTAACCGATCCATCATAATAAAACTACTCTCCGAACAGGAAGATTATGGTTAATTTTCTATTTCTATAAACTAAGTCAACGGATGATATCAGAAAAAAGAAATGCGCATCACTAAGATGCGCATTTTTTCAAATGGTTCGATATAAATTTATCCTAAAATCGGAAAATTTATTAGTTACAAGCGTCTTTAAGCGCTTTACCTGCTTTAAAAGAAGGAACTTTAGCTTCAGCGATTTGAATTTCTTCCCCTGTTTTCGGGTTACGTCCAGTACGTGCCGCACGAGTGCGCACGCTGAATGTACCGAAACCTACTAACGCAACTTGATCGTCAGCTTGTAGCGCACCACCAACTGCTTCAATGAATGCATCAAGAGCGCGGCCAGCTGAAGCTTTTGAAATATCTGCGTTAGCAGCAATTTGTTCTACTAATTGAGTTTTATTCACTGTTATACCCCTTTGGCGACCTGTTATTATTTTTTAAGGTGCCTACTAGTTCCATTAATGTTATTAAAACAAGCCTAAAGCCTTGGTATGGCTGGATTTAAGCTGTAGTCGATAAACTTAGCGTCCAAAAAAAACGCTGACAAGCCTTTTTATGCGAATCAGCGTAAAGTTTTAGTTATTTTTGCCACATATCACTATTTTTGTGACACAAATTCAACTCCTGACGGATCTCTTTCAAGCGCAATTTTCAAAACATCATCAATCCATTGCACAGCAATCACATCCAGATCGGCGATGACATTTTGTGGTATTTCTTCCAGATCTCGCTCGTTATCTTTAGGGATAAGAACAGTCTTGATACCGCCACGGTGAGCAGCTAAAAGTTTTTCTTTCAAGCCACCGATAGGAAGAACTTCACCGCGTAATGTAATTTCACCCGTCATAGCAACTTCAGCTTTAACTGGATTACCTGTTAAGCTCGAAACTAATGCAGTACACATGGCTATACCTGCACTCGGACCATCTTTAGGCGTCGCCCCTTCAGGCACGTGAACGTGAATATCACGTTTTTCGTAGAAGTCTTCATTAATTCCCAGCTTAGATGCACGAGAGCGAACAACGGTCATCGCTGCTTGAATAGACTCTTGCATTACATCGCCGAGAGAACCTGTCTGAATTAGTTTACCTTTACCAGGCATAGATTGAGTTTCAATGGTAAGTAAGTCACCACCAACTTCCGTCCATGCAAGTCCAGTCACTTGTCCGATTCGGTTACTATCTTCTGCTTTTCCATAGTCAAAACGCTGTACACCTAAGAACTCTTTTAGATTGTCTTGGTTTACCACGACTGTTTTGCTGTCTTTATTTAGAAGAATTTTCTTAACCGCCTTACGACAGATTTTCGAAATCTCACGCTCTAGGCCACGCACCCCAGCTTCTCTCGTGTAATAACGAATAACACCAACTATAGCCGAATCATCAATGTCTATTTCAGACTCTTTTAGACCATTACGTTTGATCTGCTTAGTAACAAGGTGACGTTTAGCTATGTTCAGCTTTTCATCTTCGGTATAACCCGCAAGACGAATGACTTCCATACGATCTAACAATGGGCCAGGGATGTTCATTGAGTTTGAAGTCGCTACAAACATCACATCAGATAAATCGTAATCCACCTCAAGGTAGTGGTCGTTAAACGAATTATTCTGTTCTGGGTCAAGAACTTCAAGCAACGCAGATGCAGGGTCACCACGCATATCTGATGACATCTTATCGATTTCATCGAGAAGGAATAGCGGGTTCTTAACGCCAACTTTGGACATTTTTTGAATCAGCTTACCGGGCATGGAACCAATGTAAGTCCGTCTATGACCTCGAATCTCAGCTTCATCTCTGACACCACCAAGCGCCATACGCGTGTATTGACGACCCGTTGCAGCTGCAATAGAACGACCTAGAGACGTTTTACCCACACCAGGAGGACCAACAAGACACAGAATAGGTCCCTTGAGCTTATTAATACGATTTTGTACCGCGAGATATTCCAAAATACGCTCTTTTACGCGTTCAAGACCGTAGTGATCAGCATTAAGAATTTCTTCAGCTTTCGCCAAATCCTTTTTAACCTTGGAGCGTTTATGCCATGGAACACTAACCATCCAATCGATATAACCACGAACGACTGTCGCTTCAGCAGACATCGGAGACATCATTTTGAGCTTTTGCAGTTCTTGTTCGGTTTTCTCTTTTGCCTCTTTAGGCATTTTGGAGTCTTCGATTTTCTTTTTCAGTGCTTCAAATTCATCAGGAGCATCATCCATCTCACCAAGTTCTTTCTGAATCGCTTTCATTTGCTCGTTCAGATAGTACTCACGCTGAGATTTCTCCATCTGCTTCTTAACGCGGTTTCGAATTCGTTTCTCAACCTGAAGAAGATCAATCTCCGATTCCATCTGGCCCATCAAGAATTCGAGACGCTCGACTACGTCCAGAATTTCCAGCACATTTTGCTTGTCAGCAAGCTTTAGAGGCATGTGGGCTGCAATGGTATCAGCTAAACGAGCCGCTTCATCGATACCATTTAAAGAGGTTAAAACTTCAGGTGGAATTTTTTTGTTGAGCTTTATAAAGCCTTCAAATTGGCTAATTGCACTGCGAACAATAACTTCCTGCTCTTTTTCATCAAGCTCAGGTGTTTCAAGATACTGGGCGTTCGCAAGGAAGAAATCATTTTCGATAAAAGATTCTATTTTAGCGCGCTGTTGACCTTCAACCAGAACCTTTACGGTGCCATCAGGTAATTTCAAAAGCTGTAGGATAGTTGCAACTGTACCCACTTCATACAAATCGTTCATGGTGGGT
Source organism: Vibrio viridaestus (assembly GCF_003856525.1). Lineage (GTDB taxonomy): Bacteria > Pseudomonadota > Gammaproteobacteria > Enterobacterales > Vibrionaceae > Vibrio > Vibrio viridaestus. The sequence continues at coordinate 125,235 of NZ_RJVQ01000003.1, read as the reverse complement.
TCATCAGTATCAGCCTGCTTTTGTGCAACTAATAAGATCTGTTTATTGACATCCATTGCCGCTTCAAGACACTGGATAGACTTTTCTCTACCTACAAACAACGGAATCACCATGTGTGGATACACCACTACATCGCGCAAAGGTAATACGGGAATCTCAATACGCTCGGAACGTTCCAAGTTCATATGCTTCTCTCTTCCGCTTTTAAGTATATATGGGAGTATATGGGGACTAACTAACTGGTTTCAATGACAGAATTAAAAAAGGAGGAAATTAATTCCTCCTTTTTGAACTTTTTTGTGACTATTCGGCGCCAGCGGCCTGATTTTCGTTACTGGAATAGATGAGCAGCGGTTTTGATTCTCCGTTAATAACGGTTTCATCAATTACAACTTTGCTCACATTCTCTGCAGAAGGTAAGTCATACATTGTTTCAAGTAAAACACCTTCCAAAATAGAACGTAAACCACGAGCACCTGTTTTGCGTTTCATTGCTTTTTGAGCAATTGCCTTCAGAGCATCTTCTCTAAATTCAAGTTCGGCGTTCTCAAGCTCAAACAATGCTGCATACTGCTTGGTAAGCGCGTTTTTCGGCTCACACAATATCTGAATAAGAGCTTCTTCATCTAGCTCTGTCAGTGTCGCAGTCACAGGAAGACGACCGATAAACTCAGGAATTAAACCATATTTAACAAGATCTTCTGGTTCAACCTGACTAAATAGCTCACCAATAGTCTTCGATTCAGATTTAGAACGCACCTCTGCGCCAAAGCCAATACCAGTACCCGTTGCAACTCTCTGCTCAACCACTTTGTCAAGCCCAGCAAATGCACCACCACAAACAAATAGTATCTTAGAAGTATCAACTTGTAAGAACTCTTGCTGTGGATGCTTACGACCTCCCTGAGGAGGAACTGAAGCGATAGTACCTTCGATAAGTTTTAGCAATGCTTGCTGAACACCTTCACCCGAAACATCGCGTGTGATTGATGGGTTTTCAGATTTACGGGAAATCTTATCAATCTCATCAATATATACGATGCCACGCTCTGCTTTAGCAACATCGTAATCGCATTTTTGCAGTAGCTTCTGGATAATGTTTTCAACATCTTCACCAACGTAACCGGCTTCGGTTAGTGTTGTGGCATCTGCCATTGTAAACGGAACGTCCAGAAAGCGAGCCAGTGTTTCTGCAAGTAGCGTTTTACCACTACCTGTAGGGCCAATAAGTAGAATGTTACTTTTGCCCAGTTCAACACCATCACTGGTCTTGTCTCCATTGCGTAACCGTTTGTAGTGGTTATACACAGCAACAGCTAGCACTTTCTTTGCATGATCCTGACCGATCACATAGTCATCTAAATGTTCACGAATCTCTCTAGGGGTAGGTAGAGCAGTTGATTCTTTCTTTGGAAGAACATCTTTGATTTCTTCACGAATAATATCGTTGCAAAGATCGACACATTCGTCACAAATATAAACCGATGGACCTGCGATCAGTTTGCGAACTTCGTGCTGGCTTTTGCCACAGAAAGAACAGTACAACAGCTTGCCACTACCGTTCTCTTTGTTTTTATCTGTCATTCGCTAACCTCTTAGCTTTCACTCATACACTGAGTTTATAACAATTCAAACCAAATTGCGTCACTCTATTTGACTCTATTTGTCAGCTCTATGAGTCAAGACGGCGTCAACTAGCCCATAATCAGCAGATTGTTGCGCAGACATGAAATTATCACGGTCTGTATCACGCTCAATAACTTCAAGTGGCTGACCAGTGTGTTCTGAAAGTAACGTATTCAATTTTTGTTTGATACTTAGGATCTCTTGAGCATGGATCTGAATATCCGAAGCTTGACCCTGGAATCCACCAAGCGGTTGGTGAATCATAACTCGGGCATTTGGAAGCGCATAACGCTTGCCTTTAGCACCACCAGCGAGTAGAAAGGCACCCATTGAGCAAGCCTGACCCATACAAACTGTACTTACATCAGGTTTAATATATTGCATTGTGTCATAAATTGACATACCCGCAGTCACACTACCACCAGGAGAATTGATGTATAGGAAGATATCTTTGTCAGGGTTTTCTGACTCAAGAAACAGTAACTGTGCAACAACAAGGTTAGCCATGTGGTCTTCCACTTGACCAGTTAGAAAAATAACACGCTCTTTTAGCAAACGAGAATAGATATCGTAAGAACGCTCTCCGCGTGAAGTCTGTTCGACCACCATTGGCACTAACGCGTCAATAATTGGTGACATCGCATTTTTTTCTTGGTAGCTCATATTCTTATGTCCCTAAAATAAATGGCCCGGATGATGGGTATCATACGGACCATTGTTAGCAGAATAGTTCACCTAAAGTCAACCATCTACGCTACATATTGCTTATTAAGCCGCAGCTTCAGAGTTCATTAACTCATTAAATTTCATTTCTTTTTCAGAAACTTTTGCTTTAGCAATAAGTGCGTCTACCGCTTGCTCTTCAAGAGCTACGTTACGCATGTTGTCCATAAGCTGTTGATTTTGCTCATAGTAAGCCACAACTTCAGAAGGATCTTCGTAAGCAGATGCCATTTCTTCAATCAGAGCTTTCACTTTTTCGTCGTCAGCTTTGATGTCTTCAGCTTTGATGACTTCGCCTAGAAGGAGACCCACAACAACGCGACGTTTTGCTTGCTCTTCGAACAGTTCGCGAGGAAGCTGTGCTGCAGCTTCTTCATTACCACCAAAACGCTGTGCAGCTTGCTTACGCAATGCACCGATTTCTTGGTCGATAAGGGCAACAGGTACGTCGATATCATTTTCTTTAACTAGGCCATCAATCGCTTGAGTCTTGATGTTTTGCTTAATCGCTTGCTTAAGTTCGCGTTCCATATTTTTACGAACTTCAGTTTTCAGAGCTTCAATGCCACCTTCAGCAACACCAAAACGAGCAACGAATTCATCAGTGATTTCTGGAAGCTCACGCTCTTCAACTTTGTTTACTTTGATAGCGAAAGTCGCCGCTTTACCTTTCAGGTTTTCTGCGTGGTAATCTTCAGGGAAGTTTACTTCGATTTCGAATTCCATACCCGCTTTCTTACCAGCGATACCGTCTTCAAAACCAGGAATCATACGGCCTTGACCCATTTCTAGGTTGAAACCTTCAGCTTTACCACCTTCGAATTCTTCGCCGTCAATACGACCTGTAAAGTCGATATTTACGCGAGTGCCTTCAGCTGCTTCTGCGTCAGACTCTTTCCAAGTTGCTTGTTGTTTACGAAGAGTTTCAAGCATTTCAGCAACGTCTTCGTCTTTAACAGTCACTGCTGGTTTCTCAACAACGATGTTGTCCAAACCTTTCAACTCAACTTCTGGATACACTTCAAAAGTTGCTGTGAATACAAGGTCTTTACCTTCTTCGTTGTCTACAGGAGCGAACGTTGGTGCACCTGCTGGATTAATTTTTTCTTTAACGATAGATTCGATAAAGTGGCGTTGCATTACTTCGCCTAGAACGTCTTGACGTACTGCTTTGCCGTACATTTTTGCAACCATCTTCATCGGCACTTTGCCTTTACGGAAACCGTCGAAACGACGATTTTTAGCGATGTTGCGTAGTTCTGCTGTTACAGCATCTTCGATGTTTGCAGCAGGAACAGTAATATTCAGACGGCGCTCTAGGCCTTCTAGCGTTTCAACAGTAACTTGCATTGTATATAAACCTCAAAACTCGCTCATATAAACGTGAGCATCATGAGCTTTAGTCTCACTCGAACTAAAGCCTCATCCATGTTTTGTACCAAAGGTACTCATTATGATTTTTTACTCGTCCTCAAACACAAGACACGAATAAAAGGGTATTCGATACACGTTTGCGAACGGAGATAAATCGTCTTTAGACAAATTTCCAGACGCGACATTCTAACGACCAACTTTCCAACTGTCGAGCCTAAGCCCGTTCAGAGGTGAATCTCTAAGCAAAAATCAGAAAAAAGTCGTCATTTGGCGCAAAATATAACTTGTATCGCTAAAAAATGGGGACAGTATCTTAATTTTCAAGACAATCGAACGATTTTTTTAACCCTCATTTTAAAAAGAGATCTGGCTCAGATTTTAATTCAAAGTTCGCAATGTTATTTCGTCGAACCATTCCTAAAATTGTATTCTCCTTTAAAGTCGTAACTATACAATGGTGTTATATGTGGTCGATTAAACGAATCAATATTATTTTTGCCTTGTTAGTTGCACTGTTAGTGACTGTCGGCGCCAACATAGTTTGGCACCATAGCTATCGGTCACTAATATCCGAACACCAATTACAACTTGAGCGATTCTCAAGCCATATTACAACCACGATTGATAAGTACTCACATATACCTAAACTCTTATCAAAAGACAGACAACTGATTGATGCCTTGTACCAACCCAAGAACTCAGCTCAAATCGATATTACAAATCGCTATTTGCAGGAGATTAATCAAATCGTTAACGCCTCAGACACGTATCTTCTTGATGCGAATGGTACAACTATTGCTGCTAGTAACTGGCAAAACGATAAAACATTTCTTGGCCGGAACTTCGAATGGAGACCCTACTTCCAACAGGCATCGAAAGGCGAGAGTAGCCAATATTTTGCTCTTGGTTCAACTTCTGGAGAACGTGGTTACTATTACTCAAGCCCAATAGTGCACGCAGGTAGTGTGCTCGGTGTGGTCGTCGTAAAAATGGATCTGTCCTCTATCGAAGAACATTGGAAAAATGATGGTAGCTATTTTGTCGCAACAGACACCAATAATATTATTTTTATGTCGAGCCGAGCGGATTGGCTGTTTAAGAGTTTAACGCCTATAAACGCTATAAAAATGGAAGCCATTAAGCAGTCACGTCGCTACCTCAACCGTGACATTGAGCCATTACAATTAACGATAAACCGCCATATAACCCACAATGAGTGGTTGGATAACCGAATTGACTGGATGCAGGGAGACTACATTGTTTCCAACAAAGCACTAACAAACATCCCTCTCATTATCAGAGTCGTCACACCCAAGATTTCCGTATTTTGGTCGAGTTTCTCATACATATTATTATCTCTCATGGCTTCTCTAATTTTATATCTTTCCATTCTTCTCTTACATAGCCGTCGTGTCCGTCAACGACATATGGAACTATTGCAGGCGGAAGCAAAACAAAAACTCGAATTTCAGGTAATGGAAAGAACGGCTGACTTGCACAGCGAAATTATCGAAAGAGAAAAGACAGAACAGCAGCTACGCAAAACACAAAATGAACTTATTCAAGCGGCTAAACTTGCTGTACTAGGCCAGATGTCTTCAAGTGTAAGTCACGAGCTTAATAATCCTCTTGCCGCAATCCGGAGCTATGCCGAAAACGGAAGGCGCTTTCTGACTAAAGAGAAATACGAGCGGGTTGACGACAACTTAATTCGAATTTCAGCACTGACAGAGCGTATCGCTCAAATTAGTACGCAACTCAAATCCTTTTCACAGAGGTCGAATCAACAACGCAAAAAGTGTCTGGTCCTTCCTCTTATCTTGTCAGTCAAAGATCTCCTGCAACCGCAGCTTAAAAGTCATCGAGTGAATTTAACTCTGGATGAAAACACACCTGATATCTACCTTTACGTGAATCCAGTCGAATTTGAGCAAGTTTTAGTCAACATAGTGACCAATGCTATTCAGGCCGTAGATGAAAAAGAAGATAAAAAGGTTCACATTGGTGTTTCAACTCATCAGGACGAATGCAACATTACTGTTGACGACTCTGGACCAGGAATTCAAGCTGATGACACAGACAAAATATTTGAACCCTTTTACACTACGAAAAAGAATGGACTTGGATTGGGCCTATCTATCTCGATGCAAATTGCAGAGTCCATGGACGGTACAATTATCGCGTGCTCAAATGAAAATGGTGGAGCCAGGTTCATACTTACCCTCCCCTTATTGCGATTAACTAAAACACAAGGATAATTCTATGTGCGATGTGTTTTTTATTGATGATGAAGATGACATCAGAACCGCAATGGAGCAAAGTTTTGAGTTGGCTGAACTTTCAGCATTGTTTTTTGCGAGTGCAGAAGATGCATTAGTTGAGCTTAAACGTGGTATTACCCCAACCGTTGTGGTGAGTGATATTAAGCTTCCGGGCCTGAGTGGCGTTCAGTTGATGAATTCAGTGTTGCATCACGATCCAGACATCCCTGTGATTTTAATTACCGGTCATGGGGACATATCTATGGCCGTACAAGCGCTCCATGACGGAGCTTACGATTTTATCGAAAAGCCGTTTTCAACGGAGCGGCTCATTGACTCAGTTAAGCGAGCTCATGAAAAACGCTCACTAGTTATAGAAAATAATCAATTAAAACAGAGTTTAAAAGAGACTAAAGCGCTAGGTCCAAGAATCATTGGCGATACTGACTCAATAAAAGATCTTCGTAAAACCATTACTCAGATCTCATCGAGCGATGCCGATGTTCTACTCTTCGGTGAAACTGGCACTGGTAAGGAGTTATTTGCTCGTTCTATTCATGAGCAGAGCCCCAGACGCGAGAATAACTTCGTCGCTGTCAATTGCGGTGCAATGCCAGAAAACTTATTAGAAAGTGAACTCTATGGCCACGAAAAAGGCGCATTTACCGGTGCCGACAACAAGAGGATCGGTAAATTCGAGCACGCTCAGGGAGGAACGCTGTTCCTTGATGAAATCGAGTCAATGCCAATGCCGGCGCAAATTAAGCTTCTGCGCGTTTTGCAAGAAAGGATGGTTGAAAGAGTTGGCTCCAATGACCTTATTCCGCTTGATATCCGTATTATCGCAGCAACAAAAGTAGACCTCAAGCAAGCAGCAGAAGCCGGCGATTTTCGCTTAGATCTTTACTATCGTCTTAATATTGTCACACTGAACATTCCTCCTCTAAGGGAACGAAAGGAAGATATCCCTACCCTTTTCCACCATTTTTTACTCGTAGCCGCAGCACGATATGCAAAAACGGCTAATGCGCTATCAAATCAGGAAGTGCACACCCTACTAAGCCATAATTGGCCAGGAAATGTAAGAGAGCTGCGTAATGCAGCAGAACGATTTGTGCTGTTGGGAAAATTGATTCAGTTAGATATGGCTGAACATCCAACCGATAGTGCGTTGAATCTTAATGAACAAGTCGCCGAATATGAGAAGTCACTGATTGAAAATACGCTCATAGAATCTAACGGAAGCATTAAGTTAACTATGGAAAAACTTCAAATCGCCCGTAAAACTTTATACGACAAAATGCAGAAACACCATCTCAACAAGGATCACTATAAACCCTGAATAAAAAACGGTGCCACTCATTGAGTGGCACCTTAGAACGAGATAAAGTTTGTTTAAACTATTTCGTGATAATTTCTGGTCCCATCAATGTCGTAGGTAACCAAGTCGATACCCAAGGTACGTAAGTAACGATAATCAGGAATAGGAACATGATTGCGACCCAAGGCAATGCCGCTTTCACTACGTTCATCATCGACATTTTTGCCACACCCGCGGTAACAAACAGATTGAGTCCCACTGGTGGGGTTATCATCCCTATTTCCATATTCACAACCATCATTATCCCCAGGTGGATTGGGTCAATACCAAGTTCTATAGCGATTGGAAATACTAACGGAGCCACAATGATCAACAGCCCTGATGGTTCCATAAATTGACCACCTATGAGCAGTAAGACGTTCACCACAATTAAGAATGTGATCGGTCCTAAGCCCATGGATAACATCGATTCTGTGATCATCTGTGGAATCCGTTCTTCCGTTAAAACATGCTTCAGAATCAAAGCATTAGCAATGATAAACAGTAACATGATAGTCAACTTACCTGCGTCATAGAGTGTCGCTTTCGTATCTTTGTGCACAAAGGCCTGAGCAACTTTTGCTAATGCTGGAAGACGGTTACTCTTGTCGGCAAATGGACCCATGTCTTTGTAGATGAAGTTTGCAATAAGAAACGAATAAACTGCCGCAACAGCCGCTGCTTCCGTTGGAGTAAAGATGCCTCCATAAATACCACCAAGAATGATCACAACGAGTAATAACCCCCAGACGGCGTCTTTTGCAGCGCTAAACGCTTCACGCCACCCAACAAACGGCTGTTTGGGAAGATTTTTGACCTTAGCTGCAATATAAATGGCGATCATCAACATGACACCAGCAAGCAGACCCGGGATTACTCCCCCAAGAAACATACGGCCCACGGACACGTCTGTAGCCGCAGCATAGACCACCATAACGATTGAAGGTGGAATAAGGATACCAAGTGTTCCAGCATTACAGATAACCCCTGCCGCAAACTCTTTGGTATAGCCATTCTTAACCATCCCAGCGATAACAATACTTCCAATCGCAACAACGGTTGCGGGAGAAGAGCCAGACAAAGCAGCAAACATCATACATGCGACAACCGACGCCATCGCTAAGCCACCTGGAAACCAACCTACCATGGCAATCGCGAATCGGATGATGCGTTTAGCAACCCCCCCAGTGGACATAAAGCTCGAAGCCAAAATAAAAAATGGGATAGCCAGTAATGTGTAGTGACCGGCAAATGCATTAAATAACGTTTGGGCAACAGACGCTAAAGACGCCTCTGAATGCATCATTAGAAATAGGATACTTGATAAGCCTAAAGAGACGGCGATCGGAACGCCAATCAGCATGAAGCCAATAACGAATATAAACAGTAAAAGAATACTCATTTCGAACCTCCGTTATTGTCCTGATCATTTCCATTCAGAACTTGATCTTTTAACTGTTCCAATTCTTCTTCCGCTTCGTGCCCAGCAATTAATCTATCGATATCACCTTTAAGAATTTGAATTGTCATTTGCACAAAACGGAATGTGAGTAATGCCATACCAATCGGCAAAGCGGCATAAGGAATAAAACGGGGTAATTTTTCATATCGTTCCCCTTCATTTAAAACATCCGCTAAAAATTGGAGAATTTCTGGCATGGGAATGTCATCTGTTTCATACCATGCTCGAGTTGTGATAAAAGGATGCCAATAATTCCACGCACCAACGAGAAGCAATATGGAAAAGGTTAAACAGCACAGTGCAGCCAATATTGCGTACGTTTTCCTAAGCCCATCTGGTGCCATATTAATAATAACGTCAACACCAATGTGGAAGTGTTTCTTGACACCGTAAGAGGCTCCAACCAAAACCATCCAGGCAAACATGAATACGGTAAGTTCTAGCGCCCATAAGATGTTGTCATTAAATACGTATCTCAGCACAACGTTAGCAAATGTGAGCAACGTCATTGCCCCCAAAAAAAAGGCAATCAGGAACTCTTCTATAGAGTCCGTAATGGCGCCAACACGATTAAAGAAGTTACTTTTCATCGTCGTAGTCTCATCGTTTTTATAATAGCCTCACCCAAAAATACTTAGGTGAGGCGCAGGAGGATTACTGATTCGATGCGAGTGCAGCATCAATCAAATCGGAGCCAATGTCCTTTTCAAACTTCTGCCAAACGGGTTTAAGCGCCGTTACCCATTCTTCCCTCTGCTCAGGAGTCAGAGTACGAATTGTTCCTCCTGCATCAATGATATTTTGCTTATTCGCAAGGTTTACTTTCATCGATTCTGCGTTACGTTCTTCGGTTACTTCCGCAATGATAGTGCCTAGCTGCTGACGAGTATCTTCTGGAAGATCATTCCAAAAGTCTGTCGATGTGACGACAAGATAGTCTAGAATCCCATGATTGGTTTCCGTTACACTGTCTTGAACTTCAAAGAATTTCTTACCGTAAATGTTTGACCAAGTGTTTTCCTGCCCATCAATTACCTTAGTCTGAAGACCGCCATAAACCTCTTTAAAAGACATTTTTTGCGGATTAGCGCCAAGCTGCTCAAACTGTGCAACTAAAACATCACTGGCCTGAACGCGAAATTTAAGACCTTTTGCATCTTCAGGATGAATTAATGGCTTATTCGCAGATAACTGCTTCATGCCATTGTGCCAAAAAGCAATGCCCTGAAGACCTCTTCGACGCATGGCATTTTTAAGCTTTTCACCGGCATCCGAAGTCTGAAAGCGGTCGACTGCATCGACATCTTTGAACAAGAATGGCAAATCAAAGAGACGATATTTTTTGGTGAACTTTTCGAACTTCGACAGCGATGGAGCAGCAAGTTGGACATCCCCATTAAGAAGAGCTTCGAGGACCTTATCGTCATCGTAAAGAGTGGAGTTAGGGAAGACTTGCATACATGCTTTGCCATTCATTTCTTCGTTTACTCGCTTTTCAAGTAACGATGCAGCAATACCTTTAGGATGCTTGTCAGCGTTGGTTACATGACTGAATTTAATAACCACCTCACCAGGATCACAATTGGCGGAGGCGCCAAAACTGGTAGCAGCTAAAATCGAGGCAGCGAGTAGAGCAAGAGGCTTTTTCATTATTGTTCTCCTTTGATTAACCTTTAAAGCATTGTTGCTAGAGGGTTAGACTTATACAGCAATAGTTAAGCCAAATGACAAAAATGATAATTATTTTAAATTACATCAATAATTTAAATACAAAGGCAATTATTCAGACAGAGCAGTTATGGAAAATATGGGTGGGATTCTACTCGTAATAAAATAATAAATGGGTAGTTTTCCACCCATTTCTAGACAGAGAGATTACATCGCAGCCTGAACAGCTTTAGATAAGCGATAAGCTCCGAGTTTAGGATCGGAGTTAGGGTCATGGAAAAAACTCGAAATAACATCATACATAGCACGTTCGACATAACTGGTTGTTGCCATCCCATGAGCCATGCTGGGTACGAGAGTGTTATTCTGTGATGCTTCAATGAAAGCATAATGAGATTGGAGTGCACATTCATCAAAACCCTCCAGGGAAACATCTTTTCTCACCGGGATAGACCCCTTATTGAAGTTAAAGACTCGTTGAAAATCGGGCGTCAAAACCGTTTTGGCTAACGCTTTTTGTGCTTCAATATCGTCTTGCTTTTCTAACTGAAAGAACACAATACTGTCTACGTTGTAGATAAAAGCACCGCCCGTATTAAACGCTGGAGTACATTCGTAGTCTTCTCCAGCTCTAAGATGAAGCGAGTCAAATTCTCCTTTTGCCCAATCTCCCATAATTTGCATCGCGGCTTTACCTGAAGCAAGTAACGATGACGCTTGGTTCCAGTTTCGACCGCGAGACTTGGTATCGACATAGGATGACAGTTGTTTAAACTTGCTGAAAACCTCAACCATTTTAGGACTATTCAAGGTTGAAGAATCGAGATCGACAAACGCTTTACGGTACCCATCCACGCCCAAGGTATCTAACGCGACAACTTCAAACAAAGTAGCGTCCTGCCATGGTTCTCCTCCGTGGGCAAGCGGCAAAATTCCTTTGGATTTTAGAGTTTTAGCGACCTTGAAAAAATCATCCAATGAATGAGGGACTTCTAAATGAAACTTTTGAAAAATGGCGGAGTTTACCCACATCCAGTTAATACGGTGAATGTTTAAAGGCACCCCAACATAACGGCCATCAGATCTCATTATGTTGGCAATCAGTGGCGGCAATAATTGGTCCCAATGTTGTTGGTTGGCGACATCATTCATATTCGCGAGTAAACCTAAACTCGCCCAATCTTGGATATCTTTTCCTTTAATTTGCGCAGCCGAAGGCGGGTTACCTGATATTGCCCGGGTTGCCAATACGGTCATCGCACTCTCACCCCCACCTCCTTCAATAGCAAAATCTTTCCAATGATGTCCCTGCTGGCGTAATTTATCCTTTAGCAAGTCAATCGATTTAGCTTCGCTGCCTGAAGTCCACCAATGAAGGACCTCCACTTCCCCAGGAAATACACTCGTAGAGAAGCAGATCACAATAATCAACATGAGGATTCTATTCACATATTTCATGTCATTCACTTACTAAAAGACGTTCAGTATTGGGAAGCGTCACGGTAACACGCAAACCTGTTGGCTCTAGGTTATTGAGTTCAATACTACCACCGTGCCCATGAATGATACTGCGACAAATCCCCAGCCCTAATCCATGTCCAGTATCGTCTTTAGCTAACCTAAAATAAGGCTCAAAAACCGCCTCCAGCTTCGATTCATCTATCCCTGGGCCTTTATCGGAAAACGACAAGTATATCCATTGCGGATCGCTATCAACCAGTATATCGACGCGCTCTCCATACTTAATGCCATTCTCAATCAAATTGGCGCACACCCGACGAATAGCCAGAGGCTTACCCATCATTCTGACTGGTGCGTTGGAGTAGAAAAACACTTTTTGCTCATCGATATTATAAGCTTCTGCTATCGACTGAATTTCTCTGACAATATCAATTTCAGCATCATTCTCATGCAAATCAGTATCCCTAAGACACTGCAATGCGCCTTTCACCATCATTTCTAAATCGTCTAAATCATGATTGAATTTTTGTCTTTTGACATCATCATCCAAAAGCTCTGTACGTAGGCGAAGCCGAGTAATTGGCGTTTTTAAGTCATGAGATATAGAGGAAAATAGCTTTTCCCGGTCAGATATATACCGTCTGATTCTCAACTGCATGCGATTAAAAGCTCGGGTTGCCATAATCACTTCTTCAGCACCCTCTTCTTTTAGCAGCGTTGGCTCATCGACCATACTCATTTCATTTGCTGCTCGAGCCAATTTTCTCAGAGGCCGAACTTGACGACGCATCAGAAGAAACGTCAGCATGAGTAACAACAGTGTCGACATTATTAATGAAAATAATTGCTCTTTACCAATGAAAGGGATACTTAAATTCATATAGGGTGACGGTAATAAAGCCGCTATGTAAATCCACTCGTCAGCTTTGAGTTCGATTTGAACGACCAAAACCGGGGGATTGAGAGGCTCAAGGGTTAGCGTTTGATACGCCCATGAGCGAGGCAGATCAGATAGAAAAATATCGTTCTTTATTAACCGTAACCGTTCAGGCTTAGAAAATTCGACATGAATTGACTCGACATTCGCCAATTTCTGCTGCAAAACATCCTTCACAGTACGTATTGATGTCTCTTTCAAAAAAGTATCTGCAACAGGTTCAACAATCAGTTGTTCTTTGTTAATCGAGACAAAAAAACGAGTTCCCCCCATATTGCGCACCTGATCCAGAATAATATGGCGGTATTTTACGGGAAGAGACTGGAAAAACGTCACCGTTGAAGCAAACATACCAGCCATATTCGATGAAACAGACTGAACCCCTTCGATATGTTGCTGCCGAGTATCACGATACATCACTGTCATGACAATAACCTGAGCGATTACCACAGCAGAAAGGGTCAGTAATAAAGTCCGGTTTACGAGTAGATTAGGATTGAATACATACCAAGACGAGTGTTTTGCCATGATTACCGCTCATAAGTGACTGGGACAGATAGAATATAACCACTACCCCTCATCGTCTTGATATACGATGGAAACACCTCACTAGTCCCTAAGCGCTGACGTAACCGACTTATCTGTACGTCGATACCTCTTTCATTGGGTAACGTTTCTCGGCCACGGGTTGCGTAAGAGATTGTATCCTTGTCTAGTACTTCTTTGGGATGTGTCAGAAACAGAATTAAAAGCGAGAATTCACCACCCGAGAGATTATGTTCATTCCCATCAATATCGACCATTCTTTGCGACAGAGTATCGAGAGTCCAGTCACCAAAACGAATGGTTTTAGGTAGCGCAATTTCTTTCTTTTCGCTCATGAGTTGGACGCGACGCAAAACCGCATTAATGCGAGCAACAAGCTGACGAGGATTAAACGGCTTGGCAATATAGTCGTCGGCGCCAATTTCCAATCCTTCGATCTGATCCGCTTCGTCAGATACAGCAGTAAGCATAATAATGGGTACAGATGAGTTCTCTCTTATCTTCTTACATAACTGAAACCCATTGGAATCTGGTAACATCACATCCAATAAAATCAGATCGGGGTATTCATTTTCATCGAGATAGCGGAACAAATGACGACCATTTTCTGCGGTATCGACCAAAAATCCACTTTGCGACAGATATTCCTGCAACAATTCGCGGATTTCCGGATCGTCATCGACGACTAATATTCGGGCACTTAACACGTTCAAACCTTTTGTTATTGATCATCCCTGATGCGCAATATCAACGGATGGCTAAGAAGAGCAGCTGATCTCCAGATGTTTGCCCCAATCAGGTGGCAATTTGGCGTACTCGTCAAATTCGGGCTGTTCATCGAATGGTCGGGACAACACCTTCAACAACCTGTCAATTTCGGAATAATCACCTTCTTCTGCTAATGATATCGCCTGTTGAGCCAAATAATTTCTTAATATGTATTTTGGATTTATGGCGCGCATTTCATCACACCGTTCAAACACGCTTTTTCTTTGATTAGTCACATTTGACTCTGACTCACAGCGCAGAATATACCTGTTTATCCATTTCTCTGCACTGACGCGATCCACAAATAAGTCAATAACATGATCAGCAGACTGCTGGTCCAACATAGATAACTGTCTAAAAAACCTTGTATGATCAACATGGTCTTTTTCCAATAATGCGAAGCAATCTGAGATCAAATCACCATCTCCAGCACTTCGCTCAATCAGGCCAAATTTTTTACGCATGATTTCACTGTATTTATGGTTTAACGCATCATCATATGATGCTAGCGCCTCTTCTAATTGTGTTTTTTCTATTAGTGGGGAAAAAGCCTGAGCTAATGCGGTTAAGTTCCATAAGGCAATTCGGGGCTGCATACTAAAGGAATAACGCCCCTGATAATCCGAGTGATTACAGATAAAATTTGGATCATAATCGTCAAGAAATGCATAAGGACCATAGTCGAAGGTATCACCAATAATAGACATATTATCGGTATTCATTACACCGTGACAAAAACCATAGGCCTGCCACAATGCAATCATATGAGCGGTTTTCTTCACAATAGCCGTAAATAAAGCGTCGTAAGGTGCTTCTGCTTTCGCACATTCAGGATAAAGCCACTCAATAACGCTGTCAGCCAACAACTTTAATTCATCATGTTGCTGGGTGTAATAGAAATGCTCAAAATGTCCAAAACGAATGTGTGTTTTTGCAATTCGGAGCAGCATAGCGCCAGTTTCTTTGCTTTCACGATAGACTGGTGTCTGACTGCTCATCATAGCAAGGGCTCGAGTTGTAGGTATTCCCAAGGCACTCAATGCTTCGCTACCCAGATATTCACGGATGGTTGAGCGCAGCACAGCACGCCCATCTCCCATTCTGGAATAAGGTGTTCGCCCAGCTCCCTTAAGATGAACGTCCCAAATAACACCCTCGTTATCTTCTATTTCAGTCAGCAATAAACCGCGGCCGTCCCCGAGATCCGGATTATAAACACCAAACTGATGTCCTGCGTATTTCATTGCTAATGACTGATTACTTTCTGATGACAGAGGCTCAGAACCAGATAGCTGATTGACCAGCTCTTTCGTAGGTTCTGGAGGAAATCCTAACTTTTTCGCAATAGCGCTATTCCATACCACCAACTCAATATCATCGAGAGGTTCAGGTTGCTGTCGGGTGTAAAATTGAGTCGGTAGAGAAGCATAACGGCGATGGAACTTTAGAGGGAACGAAAGAGTCATTGAAATACACTTAATTGCTAAGAATCTTAATTTCAACACTAGCAAATACCCGAGTAAGTTACTAGGTTATAATGCTTTAAACCTAAGCAGTCGCAGAACACCAATAAAAGGAACATATATTTTCCCACGGCATAATCAATAACAAAACAGTCCTTGAATTAGATGCTTAGGTTGTTCAAGATGAAAAGAGATATTAAAAGGAGTACTCCCGAATGAGAACGGCAACGCCAAGATTAACACTACGCGTTATAGAAAAAAGTGATTACGACGAACTTGCGGCATTGATGGATTTAGTGTTCCCGGATGTCGGCGGAGCGTGGCCAAGAATGACGATTATGGACCTAATCCATCAGTATCCTGACGGTCAAATATGTATCGAAGACGATGGAAAAATCATTGGTGGCGCCCTGACCATCAAAGTTGACTATAATCGTTATTCTTTACCGCACTTCTATACAGACATTGTCAATGAGCATAACGTCATTCAGCACAATCCAAATGGTGACGCACTATACGGCTTAGATGTGTTTGTTCATCCAGATTATCGTGGTTTGCGCCTCGGTAGACGGCTTTACGAAGCGCGTAAAGAACTGTGTCGCAATGATAACTTAAAAGCCATCCTCTCAGGTGGTCGAATCCCGGGCTATAAAAAATACGCTAAGGAGATGGAAGTTATTGACTACATAAAAAAAGTAAAACGCAAAGAAATTCACGATCCTATTCTTTCATTCCAACTTGCGAATGATTTTGACGTAAAACGCTTGATGAAGAAATATCTTCCAGAAGATAACAGTTCTCAGGGTTACGCAACGCTTCTTGAATGGGACAACTTCTATTACGAAGGTGATTTACACTCAATCCACGACGCAGAAAAAACCATTATTCGTTTAGGTATCATCCAATGGCAGATGAGAAAGGTTGCCAGCGTAGAAGAACTGTTGGAACAAGCTGAATTCTTTATACAGTCACTTTCCAATTACAAAGCCGATTTTGCATTACTACCTGAATTTTTCAACGCACCGTTGATGGGTCTACAGCATGGTCAGTCGTCCGTTGAAGCGATTCGATATCTAGCGTCTTTTACCGAGCAAATTAAAAATCGCTTTTCTGAAATGGCTATCACCTACAATATCAATATCATCGCGGGTAGTATGCCAGAAGTGAAAGACGACCAACTTTATAATGTCTCTTACCTTCTTCATCGCGACGGAGATATCGACGAACAGGCCAAAATTCACATTACTCCACACGAGGAGCGTGAATGGGTTATTGATGGTGGCGACAAAATTCAGGTATTTGAAACTGATGCAGGCAAAGTTGGCATCCTAATTTGTTATGACAGTGAGTTCCCTGAGTTAGGCAGAATCATGGCTGAGCAAGGGGTGCAGATTATATTCGTACCATTCTGGACTGATACGAAAAACGGTTATCAACGAGTAAGACTTTGTTCTCAAGCTCGAGCAATCGAAAATGAGTGTTATGTTGCTATTGGTGGTAGCGTTGGCAATTTGCCACAAGTGGATAATGTTGATATTCAGTACGCGCAGTCTGCAGTATTTTCGCCATCGGACATTTTCTTCCCTCATGATGCAACCATCACTGAAGCCAATCCAAATACAGAAATGATTATTTTTGCAGATGTCGATCTGGATAAGTTAAAGCAACTTAATACAGAAGGCTCAGTAACCAACCTGCGTCACCGCCGTTTAGATCTCTACGGTAAAACATCTAATGCAATAAAATAAGCATCCTGAGCATCTACTACAGGCGAGTATGAATAAATTACTCGCCTGTTATTGCAATACCCGTCACCTCTTTTTGGTAATTCTTGACCTCACGTATGGCTTATATTTTGCATTACCTTAACAAAGTGCCGTTAATTCGTTGCAATTTGAGAGAGGTTCTTATGAGATTACATAATAAAGCACCCAAAATAATGACTTGCTCTGCCGCGATACTGATCATTACCGCAGTCACGCTGCCGGTATATCTGATTGAAGATGTTACCTACAAGAAACCATCGGCAATTCACATAGACAAATAAAATCATGAAAGCGAATTGAAGAAATACCAATAGTTGCCTATCAATTAATAATAACAATAACGCTCATTGCATATCACTCAAGGTATCTGTAATGCAAAATATACTCAGCCCGAAATTTTGTCTTTCTCTAGTCATCGCCTTTTGCGCTCTTTTTTCATTTACAATTAATGCAAAAGAAAACTCAATTCTAACTTTTGAGATTAATAATGAAAGTTATCAATATACGTTGGATGATCTTACTCAGATGTCTGATACTGAGTTTAAAACTGAGACCCCGTGGACCGCGGGTAAAACTGACTTCTCCGGTGTATCGTTAAAAAAACTCGCTCAACAGCATAATATCAGCTCCGGAACGTTCAAAGTCATTGCTCTCAACAATTATTGGTCAGAAATACCTTATTCAGACATCGACAACTATGATCCAATCATTGCGATAAAGAAAAATGGCAAATTTATGCCAATACGCGATAAAGGGCCATTATGGATCGTCTACCCATTGTCTCAAAAAGGTGAAGTCAATAATGAGCTTTTGCACAGCCGAATGGTTTGGCAGACCTCAAAAATTGAATGGACCGCAAATTAAAATAGATAACGATAACTATGCTCAGCCGTAAATTATTTGGGTTAGTAAGCCTTCTAACTCTCGTCCTGATATTTTGTCTTTGGACTGTTTATAAGTTAGAAGGTTCTTATAATCTTCTAACCAAACATACTCAGCTTTCCGCTTGGGCTCTCGCCAAAATGGGACTAGAGACAGAAGATTTAGTTCGTGCCATTGAGAAAAACCAATTTGGTGAAGCTGGCGCGCAACAAGACCTGCAGCTGAAATATGATATTTTATGGAATCGCTACTCAACCTTCCTCACCAGCAAAGAAACAGCTCAGATGAGAGCAAAATTTAATGCAAAAGAAGAAGTCACAACCGCATTTAATAAACTCAAGCTATATGAAACCGCTGTAATTACAAACGACCTGAGAGCACAGGCTCGGATGTTAGACGACTTCAATCAGGTGGAGAAAGATATTCGTGATCTGATTATCATCAGTTTCACTAGTGAACAATCTGTCCAACAACGCGAATTACTTTCTAGAAATAAGAATGAAACTTCACTCTATATTCTGGTCATGTTGTTGGTCTTTATCGTTCTGTCTTATATGGTCTACAAAGATGCAAAAGCGCAGCAGTTTCTAGCGTGGAAAGACCCATTAACTAAGCTCGGTAACCGAAATGACCTGATGCGCTTACTCAAAGAAGAGTCTTCTAATTCGAATTTTCATCTTTTGTTGTTTGATATTCATGGTTTTAAAGGACTCAATGATAGTATCGGATACGAATATGGTGACCAGTTATTAGTTTCTGTAGCCAAACAGCTTATGGCTATTTCTGAACAATACGAAATTCACTGTTTTCGTATTGGCGCAGATGAATTTGCCATCACGTCACTCAATCCGGATTTAGAAGTAAAATCCTTTGCAAAACGCTTGTGGAACAAAGTGGACGCCTGTCTCAAAGAACTTGATCCAGCCAAAAGGATGACTTTGTCAATGGGTGTCGTCGCAAGTTCCGCACTCTTAAGTAACTCCCAGCACATTCGTCGCGATAAGCTGATTTTGAACCACGCAGAATTAGCATTAAATCGTGCCCAGAAAGCGTTAAATGGTCCTATAGTTTACTTCGACCAAGACATTGAGCAGGAGACCAGAAAACGGAAAAGATTAACTGATGACCTGTCACTGCTGTTATTAGAAGGCAATACCCAGACTCAGCTCTACCTTTGCTATCAACCGATAGTTGATATTAACCAGCGAGAGAAAATAGGATGTGAGGCTTTACTCAGATGGAGCCACCCAGATTTTGGTATGATTAACCCAGAATACGTTATTTCGATCGCTGAAGAGGCTGGGTTAGGTCAAAAGCTTGGATTGTGGGCTATCCGCTGTGTTAGGGATGTACTTTTGGATAAGTTGAAGCCGTATTCTGAACGAGTCGAAATATCGGTAAACTTGTCAGATTCACTTTTTAATACAGACCTATCCTCGACTGTTTTAGATATCTTTGGCCGAGACAACGAACACCTTTTAAAGTCGGTGATATTTGAAATAACAGAAACAATGACTCTGGATGATTTACCCCTGAGCCAAGCCGTTATACAAGACTTAAAATCAATTGGTATCCGTACGGCCTTAGACGACTTTGGTACTGGATGGTCTTCTATGTATAACCTGAATCACTTGAGTTTCGATAAAGTGAAAATCGACCGCTCTTTTATCGTCAATATCCATGAACTCGATAAGCAAAGCCTGTTCACTTCCTCTATTGTGTCACTATCTCATGGCCTCGGTATCCGCGTCGTAGCGGAGGGCGTGGAGAAAGTAGAAGAGTTAGACAAATTAAAAGAGCTCGGCATAGATGAGTTTCAGGGATTTTATTTCTCAAAGCCAGCCAAGATCGATAAATTTATCACTTATTGCCAGCAATATTTAATAACTGTGTAAGCTCATGCAACGAATTGAGTTATTGGACGGTTACTTGGACTATCAAGAGGAGTGGATAGAAGACCCTCTTAACCTTCTTGCCTCTATAAAGAGAGACCTTGATTGGCAACAAGGGCAGATAACTCTGTTTGGTAAACAACACAACATACCACGACTTCAGTGCTGGTACGGAGAAAAGGCGTATACCTATTCCAACACTACGCTGCCAGCCAAACAATTTGCCCCCCTGTTACGTCCTATTCTTGATAGGGTCAACTCATTCTGTGATAAACAATTTAACAGTGTATTAGGCAACTGGTATCAACATGGTAAACACTCCATGGGATTTCACGCCGATAATGAACCAGAACTCGGTAAAAACCCGATTGTTGCAATGATCACACTCGGAAAATCAAGACCCCTATTATTTAGGCATAACAACGGCATTGATAAGTTTTCGATTTCCCCATGTTCGGGGTCATTGTTGATTATGGGGGGACAAATTCAGCATTTTTGGAAACATGGACTCAATAAAAGCCAGAGAGATATGGATGACCGAATCACTCTGACTTTTCGAACCATTCTAACTTAAATCACCACTAACTCGCCAGGTTAAGCGCACTTACAGAATTAGAGATATTTTCTGCACCGCGATAGATTTCATCAATTACACTGGTAACTTGGCTAATCTTATCTTTGCCTAGCTCCGAAATAGTATCCACTTCCTTCATTGCACTGGTTGCTGAAGCCATAAGGACATTGGTTTCCTGTACGACTTTTGCGATTTCCTCTGTCGATTGCGACGTTCTCGATGCTAACTTACGCACCTCATCAGCGACAACCGCAAACCCTCTCCCTTGCTCACCGGCACGAGCGGCCTCTATTGCTGCATTGAGTGCCAATAAGTTAGTCTGCTCTGCTATCCCACGAATGGTTGAAACAATTTCTTCAATATTCTTTGACTTAGCATTAAGCGACTGAATCTTACTCGATGTTTCCTGTACTTGTAGTGCGATATTTTTAGACACTTCGACAGCATCATCTAGCTGCAATGCACCTTCTTTAGCAATCTGTGTCGTTTCAACCGCAGTGCTTAGCGCAAGATCAGCCGAATGCGCGATAGCAATATTGTGTTCTTCTTTAGCCGTGATATCAGACGCAAATTTAATGACACGGACAACATTACCACTTGCATCAAAAATGGGGTTATAGGTCGCCTCTAACCATATTGTTCTACCTGACGCATCAATCCGTTTAAATTTACCCGACTGATACTTACCAGCCCCCAGATCACGCCAAAAATGAGGATGAGAAGAGAAAAAGGCATCGTCACAGAACATTTTATGATGCTTACCTTTGATCTGCTCTAATCGATATCCTACGGTGCTCAAAAAATTCTGATTTGCATCAATGATGGTTCCATCAGGTTCAAATTCTATCACCGCCATAGAGCTATCTAGTGCTTTAATGATACTCTCAGTAGCATACTTTTCTTCCATTTGAGCGGTAATATCACACGCAATTTTCATAATACGAATGACTTTGCCTTCATGCGTTACCGGAAAATAGTTCGCCTCAAGCCATACGGTATTTCCATTACTATCTTTACGTTTAAAGGTACCTCGCTGTTCAATACCATTCGCAAGCGACTGCCAGAATGTCTTGTATTCTGGTGATGACGTCAGTTCTTTAAAACAAAACATTGAATGGTGTTGTCCAACCACATCTTGCTTTTGATAACCGACCACTTTTAAGAAAAGATCGTTGACGTCCATGATCTTGCCAGACGTATCAAATTCGATGGTCGCCATGCTATTTTGAATCGCAGCAATCGTGCTAGTAAGAAAAGCCTTCTCCTGCTCGCGCGCCAACAATTCTAATTTTTGTTTTTTAAATAATGAAAACATAAGCCACCACCAGTGAATGAATGTTTGAATCAGCGGGCTACAAAAGGTTGTGCCCAACTTTACTAGCTTATGCAAGAAGTGTGACAAAAATTGGTATCACATCACGTTTTAATGAGTAATATTCAATAAATGATTTAAATAACAAATGATTAACATTAACAACATTCAGTTCATCTTTCGGAGTTCACAAAATGACCAGCTACTAAATTACAAAATCGCAAATCTAAATTCGCATATTGCAAATTTAAATTTGCGATTTGATCCAGATGTTTGTGTAATTAAAACAGTGGTGTTAACGTCGATACAATACAAAAACAAGGAGTAATGATGATAAAGAAACCTAGAGACATCGATATTCCCATTGGTCATGAGCACTTAGTTATTCAAAGCCGCTACGATGCATTAGGTGCTCTGAACGATTTTCTTATCGCCGTATGGTTCTTAATTGGCAGTTTTTTCTTTCTCAACGATTCATTGATGCAAAGTGGAACCTGGCTGTTCATTGTCGGCAGTGCCCAACTAATTATTAAGCCAGCAATAAAGTTAACCAGCCTGGTTCACTTAAAAAATATTCGGAATAACTATAGACGCAAGATACCTGGTAGTAATATTGATTGAGGCTCTATCGCCCCAATCAAATGTTAGTCGCTAGCTTTTTAAGTGTTCAACCGCCGCGCGCTCAATTGGTAGTCCTGCTCGATAACGCTCCATAAAGGTTTCAAATCCGACTACGTCGTCTAAATCGGGCTCGACTACGGTTTCGTGGCTATCGACAAAAACATGGCTAGACAGATAATTTTCTAACGTCTGACCCTGCTTTTTATCAATGACGAATTTTGCTAACAGCGCAATGCCCCAAGCCCCACCTTCCCCTGCGGTATCATCCATGACAGCTACAGGCGCATTAACCGCTGCGGCCATGAAACGTTGTCCCACACCGGCCGTTTTAAAGAGACCACCGTGTCCAAGCATTTTATCTAGCTTGACGTTTTCTTCCTTGAGAAGGATATCCATTCCTATTTTCATAGCACCAAGAGAGGTTTGTAAGTTGACCCGAATAAAGTTCGCTAAGTTGAAGTTACTATCTGAGGTACGTGTAAACAGGGGACGTCCTTCTTCAAAGTGCGTCATATGTTCTCCAGAAAGATAACCGTAAGCAAGAAGGCCACCACAATCTTTGTCCCCTTCCAGTGCTTTATTGTATAGCGTGCTATAGAGGGTATTCATATCAACACTAAAGCCGAGTGCCTCTGTCGCTTCCTTGAATACTTTGATCCAAGAATCAATATTTGAAGAACAGTTATTAGAATGGGCCATAGCAACGAGTTTTCCGGTAGGCGTAGTGACCAAGTCAAGTTCTGGATGAAGTTTCGATAAATCTTTTTCTAAAACGACCATAGCGAAAATTGATGTGCCCGCCGAAACGTTACCAGTTCGCTCAGCAACGCTATTGGTTGCCACCATCCCCGTACCCGCGTCCCCCTCTGGAGGACAAAGAACACCCCCTGATTGCAAACAGCCGCTAGGATCCAGTAGTTTTGCTCCCTCTTCCGTTAGTCTCCCTGCCGTTTCACCTGCAACTAACACTCCAGGCATCACATCCTGAACCTGCCAGGAATAATGATGCTGATTCACCAATTCATTAAACTGCTCGATCATCCGCTGATTAAATTGCTGCGTTTCAATATCGATTGGGAACATACCAGAAGCATCACCAACCCCCAGAACTTTTTCACCCGTGAGTTGCCAATGAACGTAGCCAGCCAACGTCGTCATATAGTTTAGATCCTTGACATGACTTTCATTATTTAAGATAG
Organism: Vibrio viridaestus; assembly: GCF_003856525.1. Lineage (GTDB taxonomy): Bacteria > Pseudomonadota > Gammaproteobacteria > Enterobacterales > Vibrionaceae > Vibrio > Vibrio viridaestus. Next base: position 101,340 of record NZ_RJVQ01000003.1, on the reverse strand, counting down.
ATTGGTAGAGGTGTGCAATACTCCATCTTTGTGGTATCGGGTAATTAAATGTATCCATCAAAACCTGAGTCGCGTCAGAGGTAAAATTATTACGCCAAGTACGAAAAGGGACTAACAACTCATCCTGTTTATTGAAAGCGAGATAGCCATGCATCATGGCACTGAAACCTAAAGCGGCTAACTGAGTCAGTTCAACATCGTACTTACTCTTAACATCAGCAACCATAGTGCGGTAGCTTTCCTGAATACCATGCCAGATGTCTTGCAAAGAGTATGTCCATACTCCCTCTAGATAAGCGTTCGACCATTCATGGCCACCAGTGGCTATCACGTGGCTTTCTGTGTCAAGGAGTACCGATTTGATCCGAGTCGAACCAAGTTCTATCCCCAGAGTTGCTTGGCCATTCAAAATCAGTGCTCGAATTTCAGAGACGGGTAACGTCATAGGAGTGCTCCGTTAAATCATATGTGCAAGTAATAGGTATAACCGAGCGGTTTGCTCAAATGATGGCACGGATAGAATCGACAACAGATAACGTGTTTTTAAAGGCGAAAGAAAGCCCCTCTAAAAAAGTAGAGGTCTACGTTTCTATTGTGTCGGAATTATAATTATGAAATATAAGGAGACATGTGGCGCAGCTTTGCTGCTTTAAATTTAGTTTTTGCTCGACACATTTGGACATTATCAAATTTAGGCGCAGGGTTGTGTGAAGAACCTCTAAAATTCATAAAGCCCCTTAGGTTGAATTCAATATTGTCTCGCCTTACGATATATTAGAAATAACTAATAAGGAATATTTATGTGGGATGATATCTACAATAATGAAGACTACGTCTACGGTAAAAGTGCAAACGACTTTTTAGCCAATAACGTCCACATTCTTCCCGCCAATGGAAAGATCCTCTGTCTTGCAGACGGTGAAGGTCGCAACTCGGTATTTTTAGCCCAGAAAGGGTTTGATGTCACCGCAGTTGACCTGTCCGAGGTCGCTTTAATAAAAGCACAAGCGCTGGCAAACGATCATGGAGTTGATATTAAGTTTATTAAAGCCGACCTAGAACAATTCGATTTAGGAAGCCATGAGTGGGATGGCATTGTTTCTATATTCTGCCATCTTCCTGGTGGTATAAGACAAGCGCTCCACAAGCGAATTGAGCTCGCGCTGAAACCTAATGGAGTTTATCTAGCTGAATCCTATACTCCGAAACAACTCGAATTTAAAACAGGGGGACCGGGTAATCCAGATCTAATGGTCACACAAGAGATCCTATTAAATGAACTACCTAAACTGTCATTCACCCTACTACATGAAACTGAGCGCGTTATACATGAAGGATTTAAGCATAATGGACAAAGTCATGTTGTTCAGGCAATAGCAACTAAGTGATTACTTTAAGCTGTAACACATTTGACATAAACCGTGTAAATTAGATTACGGTTATATCATTGGGAGGAGCTTGATGAACGTACTTAATCTTTTATATATTTCGAGAATATGGCGACTAAGTCTCTTTGTAGTCCTTCTAATTACGTTATTTATAGGCGCATTTTTACCTCAGGTTGGTCAAGCTGCCGGACCATGGCATAGCCAACTTCATATTCTCGCCTACGCTGTTGTTGGCTTCGTTACCTACTGGTCTTTTACTAATATAAAGGCGTTGTGGAGCGGAACCATTATTCTTTCCATCCCAGTATTGCACGAGGTACTTGAAATTTGGGGTCACCATCATCAACTTGAAGTACATGATATCCTACTCAACTTAATTGGCGTCGTATGCGGTTCTCTTATCGCTTATTTCATACTGAACGGTGCGAAATCAGTGTTGGGAAAATAAGTTAGTTCGGGAGAGCTAACTTACCGTAAATGACATCATCATTCCGGTATCTTCATGTTCAAGCAAGTGGCAATGTGCCATATATGCGTGCTGCTGACTTGCTGTATGATCAAATCTAACGAGGATTTTACTCTCAGAACCGTTAATCAACACAGTGTCCTTCCATCCTTGACGGTGTAGCTCAGGAGCGACGCCATTTTCTGATATAATCCGAAACTGTGTTCCATGGACATGAAAAGGATGCAGCATCATTCCAGAAATGTGCCAAACCTCATACTGTCCTTGCTTAACATCAAAAGCAGGCTGTCCCATTTCATAAGGTTTGTTGTCAATAGAATTACTACGTAATAGCTGTTCTGTTGTTGGCTCACTATCATCGCTCATCATCCCCATCATTCCTCGTCCACCTTCATACTGTTCTCGGAACTGGGACATCCCATACATATGTAATTGGTGATTCATGGTTAATTGAATCGTTCTATGTTTTACGTCTGAAGGAATATCAACGTCAGGAACATCGGCCAGCGAATTAGGTAAACTGGTATTATTTCGAGGTAAGGTTGGATTACAATGTAATACCACAACGGGGCTATCAAACGGTGGTAATGTCATTCCGATCTGATTTGTTGGCAACGCAATAAGTTGAAAGGGCTTCCCATTACTCGTATCGATTATAATATCAAATCGTTCTCCCATCATGATTGGTAGTACATTCTGTTTCACTGGACTGGAAAGTAATCCTCCATCACTTGCGATAACATACATAGGCCGTTTATCAGAAGTCGCAATGGCGAGCACCCGAGCATTACACCCGTTTAATAGACGCAATCTAACCCAACCTTTCGGCACTTCTTTTTGTGGCTCGATAACGCCATTAGTTAACATCGTATTACCAAACCATCCTACCGATGCAATAACCGGATCGAGGGTATAATCAACATCCCCACTATCCGTTAGCCTTTTGTCTTGTAGGACTAAGGGGATATCATCAACTCCGTACTCTTTTGGTAATGGCAGCTCCTCGCTGCGCTTATCGTCGATAATAAACATGCCCCCGATACCCATTGCGACTTGGCGTGCCGTCGCATGATGTGGATGCGGATGGTACCAGCATGTCGCTGCCGGTTGGTTAATTCTAAACTCGGTTTTCCAGGACTCTCCAGGCTTTACCATTTGCTGGGGACCACCATCACAATCACCAGGAGCCAGTAATCCATGCCAGTGCATAGTCGTGGTCTCATTTAGACGATTAGTCAGCTTAATTTTGACAACATCATCTTGTTTTACCCGAATTGTTGGTCCAAGAATCGGACCGTTGACACCATAGGTTTTTCCCTCAAGTGTCTCGTCCCAACGGGTGTGCCCTTCTTGAGTGATTAGATGAAAATAACCATCACCGTCTGGCGTCAATATGGATGGAACTGGAAGATTGGGTCGGCTCAATGTATTCGCTAAAGCAAATCGAAAAGGAAGCGGGATTAACCCCATCATTCCCAAAGCTGCCCCACCTCGAAGTACGTCTCTACGTTTCACAAGTTTCCCTTCCTAAAAATATCTTTAGGTTAAGCATAAAGCTTACCCTTGAGGGAAGGTCAATACACCAGAATCAATACTAGCGAAAACAATATTCAATAAAAAACGGCCCTATTAGGCCGTTTATCTTGAAAATGAAGAGGAAAATCTCGTACAAACTACTTATTGTCTAACGCATAAGCAATCACATAATCACCTCGGTCAGGAGACTGTCGAGAGCCACCTGCAGAGATAATAATATACTGCTTACCTGTTTCTGGAGAAACATAGCTCATTGGCGATGCACCACTCCCAACTGGAAGTCGAGCTTTCCACAGCATCTCTCCTGTCGACGAATCGTAAGCACGTAAATAGTAATCCTGAGTCCCAGCAATAAAGACTAAACCACCTTGGGTTGCCAAAGTGCCGCCAAGCGTTGGCATACCAATTGGCATTTTCATACGCATTTTTATGCCGAATGGACCTGTATCCTGAACACTACCAACAGGCATTTGCCACACTACCTTACGAGTTTTCAGGTCGATTGCGGACAACGTACCAAATGGTGGTTTTTGACAAGGAATACCGACCGGTGATGTGAATCTGTTTTTATTGACTCCATAAGGCGTGCCTTTTAGAGGCACAGCCCCCATCCCAGCATTAACAGACTCACCACCATCACTGGTTTTCGCTTTACTATTGTCTTGTGGAATCATTTGTACCCAAAGACCAATTCTCATGTCATTAACAAAGGCGTAATGGTTATTAGGGTCAAATGAAATACTACCCCAGTTCATACCGCCTAGAGAGCCTGGGAAGCTAAGCGATAAATCGGTTCCCGGTGGTGTAAACAAACCATTGTAACGCATTGATTTAAAGCTGATACGACATGCAAGTTGATCGAACGGAGTCGCTCCCCACATATCAGATTCAGTTAATGTCTGATTACCAATTTGAGGCATTTCTACAGAGAAAGGCTGAGTCGCAGAGTACTGCTCATTGGGTATTTTACCAACCTCAACCGGCTTTTCTTCCACTTTAGTCAGTGGCTTACCAGTCATTCTATCTAAGACAAAAATCTGTCCGGTTTTCGTACCCACAACAACGGCTGGTTTGGTCGAGCCATCTTTCATTGGGAAATTGACTAGACTTGGCTGCATTGGAATATCAAAGTCCCACAAATCATTGTGAACCGTTTGATATACCCATCTTTCTTTACCTGTTGTTGCATCTAATGCCAGAATTGACGTGGCATATTTATGATCCAACGGCGTCCTGTCTGCACCCCATAAATCTACCGATGAACTGCCCATTGGAATAAAGACCGTATTCATCTTTGGATCGTACGACATAGCCGCCCATGAGTTTGGTGTACTACGCGCATACTGTTGATTTGGATTGGGTTTTAAAGTCGGGTCTTTTTTACCCGGATCAAATGCCCAACGCATTTCACCAGTAATAACGTCAAATCCACGCATAACGCCACCAGGCATATCGGTTGATACGTTATCGGCGACTCGCCCACCCACAACAACAGTTGTCCCTGCGAGTGTTGGCGCAGCTGTCAGCTGATACTTAGGATCTCCAGCATCACCCAAGCCCTTTTTCAAATCAACAGTACCGTTATCACCAAAATCTTGGCAGGTAGCGCCATTGTCCGCGTTGAATTCCATTAAACGTGCATCAATCGTATTCATGATGATTCTACGTTCACATTTATCGCTTGAAGCTAACTTAGGTAAAATAACCGGGTCTGCATCTTTAATCGTCGGTTGAATAATCGGTTTGGTTGCGTCGAAATAAGCTAATCCACGGCATCGATTCCATACTTTGGATTCCGCATTAACTTTGTGTTCCCAAATTTTCTTACCGCTATCAACATCAACCGCAATTACATTATTATGTGGTGTACATAAAAAGAGTTTATTTCCAACCTGAAGAGGAGTTTGTTGATCTTCTGCACCATTCCCCCCCGGACTTAATGGAATATCTCCAGTATGAAATGTCCAAGCAACCTTTAAATCTTTGATATTATTTCTATTGATTTGGTCTAATGCGACAAACCGGTCACCCTCAGGGGTATTACCATAATTTTCCCAGTTTTTCTGTTGTTGAGTCTTATCTACAGGAATAAGCGGTAATTTTTCTCCAGAAAACGCAACGGTTGGATGAGGTTGAAACATAGAATAAAAAGCAGCCAACAAACCGACCAACAAAATAGCACTACACCCGTAGGATATTTTAGTAAGACTTTGTTTTCCTTCGTATCGACGTAGAACTGGCCATGACAAAAATCCAAATAACATCAAGCCAGCAGGCACCATCAGGCGAGACTCTAATGGCCAAAATTCAAAGCCAGCATCATAGAGAGCCCAAACAACACTATAAATAAACGCTAAAATTAAAAGAGAAATGGATATGGATTTCTTTCTGAATAGAGTAATAGCAGATAATAAGAAAATGATGCCAGAAAGAAGAAAATACCAACTACCTCCTAAAGATATCAGTTCGACGCCACCAATAACAAAGTAGCCGCCGGTAAACAAAAGCAATATCGAGAAAACATAATACCAAAGCGTTAAAAGCGTTGGCCTCCTTTTTGAATCATCATTCATGTTTTACTTTACTCCACTATTTATAATTTAGATTTATACTTTATTTAATTCTTTTATATTATCTTCCTAATTAAAACTAAAATCAAAATTTAAAAAAACAATAAATACCTATATAAATAAAGTGGTTTTTATTTTCTTGATTGAGATATTATCTTGGATATAACATTTAATGACATAATAAAACCAAATAATTTAGAATATATATCATTCAAAAATAAATTATTTTATATTTTTATTGAATACGATATTTATTTTGATTTATTTAAATCACTCATAAAATTAAAATGAAAAAAATACTATTCAGCAGTCTCGCTGTTTTATTTCTACCTGCGGCTCTGCATGCCGAAACGGACCGTACAAAAGATAAAACAGACTCAACACAAAATCTTGATACCATAGTGGTTACCGCATCATCTGGCGCGCTATCTGAATTTGATACCCCCGAATCTGTCACGATCAAATCGGGAGATGAATTAAGAAAAGCCACACCAGCAATCAACTTATCAGAAAAATTAAAAGACATTCCCGGATTACAGGTAAGAAACCGCCAAAATTACGCACAAGACCTACAAATGGCGATTCGTGGCTTTGGAGCTAGTGCGAAATACGGTGTGAGGGGAATAAGAATCTATGTAGATGGTATTCCTGCCACTATGCCCGATGGACAAAGTCAGACATCCAATATTGATATCGACACCATTGATAACGTCACCATATTACGAGGCCCGTTTTCAGCTCTCTACGGAAATTCTGCCGGTGGCGTGATAAACATAGAAACAGAGACAGCGGTAAACCAACCAAATAAGATTGAAACCAGTCATTACTACGGCAGTTACGGCACATGGAAAAGCGGCGTAAAAGCCGTTGGTAAAACGGGAACTGGTAATCAAGCGGGTGATATGACCTACACACTATCCACCTCCAGGTTCTCGACTCATGGATTTCGTGAACATAGTGCAGCGGATAAAGACATCGCCAACGCCAAGTTGGGTTTTATCATCGATAACACTAGTAAGTTAACGCTGATTCTTAATTCCGTGGACCTCGATGCCAATGACCCCGGTAGTTTGAATTATTCTTCATGGCAAGAAAATCCGAGCCAAGCTAGAGATGCGGTCAAATCCTACAACACCCGAAAGTATGTTAACCAAACACAGTTTGGACTACGTTATGAAAAAGAATTAACTGACAACGATAGTCTAAGTTTCACTGGTTATGCTGGTGAACGGAAAATGCGATCCTACCTTGCAATCCCTTATTCAACTCAAGAAAACAACCCTTTGCATGCAGGTGGAGCAATCATATTAAAACGTGACTATCAAGGTATTGATTCTCGTTGGACTCACCAAGGCTACCTATCCGATATTCCAATGACCGTCACAACGGGTATTGATTATGAAACGATGACCGAACGTCGCCGTGGCTTCGAAAATTACACCGAGTCTGATGGTAACTACACAACTGGCGTTCTTGGTAGTCTGCGCCGAAATGAACGGAATTTAATGTGGAATATTGACCCTTATATTCAGTCTAGTCTTAGCCTGACCGACAAATTAAGACTCGACCTCGGTTTGAGGTATAGCTCCGTCTACTTCGATTCAAACGACTATTATATTACCGATGACAATGGTGATGATAGTGGCGACACCAGCACTCATAAACTTCTCCCGGTTGCCTCACTACAATATTATCTCACACCAGACTGGAACGTTTACACGTCCATCGGGAAAGGGTTTCAAAGTCCAACCATTACCGAGCTTTCCTATCGTAGCGATGGTACTGGTGGTTTAAATCTTAATCTAAAACCAACGACAAATACGAGTCTTGAAATCGGAACCAAAAAATATTTTGGTCAAGATTTGCTGTCATTGGCTCTTTTCCAGATTAATACTAAAGATGAAATCGTGGTTGACCAAAGCTCTAATGGCCGCACAACCTATAAGAATGCAGGAAAAACACGCCGCCAGGGAATTGAAGCGTCTTATCAACATGAATTTGCGCCTGACTGGAAACTGCAATTGTCTTGGACACTCATGGATGCAAAATATCGTAGTGATGAATGCAGTACCAGTGATTGCTCTAGCGATACAAGCATTCGCTCTGGCAATAAACTGACTGGAATCGCTGACAACATCGGCAACCTCTCTTTCGGTTTCTTACCTGAAAGCGGTTGGTATGCACAAACCAACATTCAATATGTTGGAGAAGTACAGGTGAATGATGCCAATACCGATCATGCACCAGCCTATTCTGTTACCGATTTTAGTGGCGGTTATAAATACGACTTCAAAGATTGGCAATTGGACATTTACGGCAGAGTAAATAACGTCTTTGACAGAAACTACATTGGTTCCATCGTCGCTAACGATAGCTATAGTCGTTACTACGAACCCGCTCCAGGCAGAAATTACGGCGTCGGACTGAATATGAGTTACAAATATTAAGAGAGATTAGATTATTCTCAGGCTTTGCTCCGTAAAAATGCCTGAGAATGTCTCTCACACTTTATGATCCTGAGAATCAGTTAAAAGAGAATTTGAATCAAAAATAAAATGCTCAACCTAGAGCTTAACTTCCCTCTCCTAAGCAATCCTGCCTTCGAGCTTTTCTATGTATTAGAAGATCAGATGTTAGAAGTTCTATTTGAAATGGATAATAGAGTTCTGCGTAACCTTGGTATCACGACTACTTAACGAATGGGCAAGAACAACGACAGTTACTACCGAAGATATTTTTATTAATGATGCAAACACTATAAACAGCGATTGGCCTTATTCTTCCCACAGGGACAACCGTATCGATGTACATTGAAAAAGGGTTAAGGCTGTTAAGCAAGGAGGAGAATGCCAACACGTTTATGGACAGAAGTGAGTTTGACTGGGTAACGCAATAGTTGCTATTCGGATACCACTAAGTATTTCAAAATCTGGAAAAACCGTAATACTTGGCTAGCTATTTTTGCTCAAAACCTGTACTGCAATCTCTGCTGCTTTACCAGTATATTTAGTACAGTTAACTCGAAGGTTTTGAGCCTTAAATTGTTCCATTCCTCTTTTAGTGCTTATGTCGCAACCCAATAGCTTATGGCAGTCCCTTGCTCCAAACTCATTTTCAAATCGTTGAACCAACTCTTGGGTCGCTTCATATGCTTCTGTCACTGTGTCGTCTTTTGAGTCACGTCCCAAAGCTAGACTTATACCCATAACGGCACCAGATAGAGCACCACATTGTCCACACGTACGTGCCATACCTCCGCAAAATGCCGTTGCCATTTTAGATACGAGTTTATTATCTACACCGTGATAATCCGCAATAGCCGTAACTACACTTTCTGCACATAAAAGCCCATTTTCAAAGTGTGATTCTGCTATTTTTCCAATGTTTTTCGCGTCATCCATGATTGCTAATCCCATATATTTAAGCTATTCCTGTAAGACAAGGTCATTTAATACTGGTCAGAATGTCACCTCATATAACAAATTATATTGATACGGGTCTTAAAACTGAAAGATTATTAAAAAGCTAAGGTGAATGAGGGACATTTGAAAATTAGATATATACAACCGTCAAATTGTAAAGGGGCTGATTCGTGCCAACGAAGACCTCGCTGACACGTTGATGGACAAAACCTTGTTAGTATTTTTCATCTAATCATGAGTTTTAGATAAGGTTTGTTATTGCAAATGTCATAAAACATGCGACCAAACCTCTATTAATATGGCCAAATTCGATTAACCACTATAAGTTAATCTATTTAGCTAAGCAATCTACAATATTATTCAAAGTTTTTGGAAATCTTCCTAAAGTAATGTGTGGTAAATCATCATAGTAATCTTTATTTAATCTAAAATATCCATTTTTATCAACTTGAATAAATCCAAGTTTCTTTAGCTCATCAATAAAACCTTTATGTGATTTGTTCCAATTAACGGTTGTATTAAGTTTTATCAAGTTAAAAGATCTTTGTGTAGTACCTATATACTTTGCAATCGATATTATATTCGATTTTATGTTCTCTTTTTTCTTCTTATTTTCATCAGACTTAGTATTTAAAACACTAACAATATTGCATTTTTCAAATTTACAGGAATTTTCAAAAAAGCAGTTTTCTAAGTCCCCCACTTTAGCTATATTTATATTACTAAAGTTACAAAAAGAAAATATATACTCATTTTCTTTTCCGAAATGACAGTCACTTAATTTATTATACTCATTGAAAGAAGAGTTCATAACCTTATAAGAATCAAAACCAAGTGAATAAAAATCCCCATATATATGCAAACCATCTATAATGTTATTCTTGCCCCCTAATAATTTATAAATATAATCAGATCTTTCATTTTTATCAAATGATGATTTGTTACTTAATAAAGCATACAGCAACGAAGATATGGCTTTTCTATATTTTAATTTATCATAAGTTAATTCTGTTTTAACTTCAGATTCTTTTAGTTTCTTGATAAGCTTAGTAGCATTAAAATCAAAATCAGTGTTATCAACAAATTCTCGTAGAGTATTATAAGTATCTCCAGATCCTTTATAAGAATCTTTCAATATATCACTGATCTTTTCATACCGAGAAATGTCATTTTTTAATAGGTAGATGAGATATCGACTTTTAATTAACGATGTCAACGCTTCTTCTTTTATTGATATAAAGTTATCTCTGACATTTAAAAGAGGATTCTTTAGGAATTTATCACCATTTTCGTTAAAAGTAAGCTCTACATATTCGTTAAGATCATTAATGCTCATTTTATTTTTATAGTCAATGACTATTTCAGAAAGCAACTGAAATAGGCCATCAACTGTAGTATTTAGTTTTTGCTTATCAATTTCTCTAGTTAACATGTATTCTAAAATTGAATCATATACGTGAGTCCCAATTAAGAAATCAGATTCACTTTGATAACCTTGTACTATATGTTCATCAGGACTATCTAAAACCGCTTGACATGCTAAATTGATAATAACTGGCAAAGAGAACCCATTATTTTTAAGCTTATTCACCTCTAGTAATTTATCAAAATTTGCTTTCTGAATATCGTTACTTAATTTAATTTTCTTATATTTTTCTATATCCTTTTCAGTAAACCCTTTTAATTTGAACTTTCGTATCAAAGGGGATGCTGAAACTATATTTTTTTCAAAGTAGTCACGTGTAGTTAGAATTATTTTAGTGTTATGGAAACGGTCATCTAGATCAGACAAAGAGCTAAAAAACTTTTCTAAATTGAACCTTTCACCTAGTGCACTATCAATCTCGTCTAACCCATCAATTATTACCAATATATTTCCACAGGAATAATTAAGGCTAAAATCACTTTTTGATAAAGTAGATAGATTGCTTTCAACTTTAAAAGCTTCAAACAGATCCAAAATAGATTCAATATATATATCATTGAAGTTTACAAGATTACTAATTTGCTCTCCTTTGATTAAAAAGACACCTTTTTTATTTTCACCTGTATCAATTTCATTTTTTAAAGCATCACAGAAAGTTGTTTTTCCTACACCACCTCGTCCAAAAATAACAGAAATACTACTACCAAACTTATCTGACAGAACTCCTTTAAAATAATCGATTCCTTGGCCTAAGTTTTCAGGTTCTTGAAAGTATGTAAACAAGTCTTGATCTATATAGTCGCTTCTTCGATGGTGTTCTTCTTTAATATAAGATCTTAATGTAGAATCCCAAATAACTTCTTCTAAATATGATACACCATCATATATTTTTTTTGATAATCCCCTTTTCGAACACTCTTTGTCAAGGTGCGATATCCTATCGATCTGTCCATTATTATTATACTTTTTATTAACATATAAGTTTAGAATATCCGGAACATCAAAATTATCCACAAAGTGATCTAATGTGTTAGTTATTGTGACATTTTTTCCTATAAATAAAAAACCTTCAACTCTGCCTCGATCTTTAAAATGGAAATATTCATAATAGATTTTCTTTTGGTATATCTTTATTATTTCTTGGGTGTCTAAAACTCTATCTAGATCTCGCCTACTTACAAAGAGGGGCAGAATGTTACTTGCATCTAAATTTACTTCTGGTAGATCCTTTTTTTTTTATGTGCGGACATGTTCAAACTCGTAAAAGCATGACTTGAGTCCAAAACTTTATTAAGAAAAGAGAAGGCTATATGTGCACTTTCTTTTTGAAATGACTTCTCTTTTGTTCCATCAGCCCAATCGCATATAGACTTTAAAATAATCCAAGGAATATTATCATTATTACAAGCTGAATAAACTCCAGCAGCTTCCATTTCTCCGCCAATAGCATCAGGGAATTGAGTTAAAAGTTCTTGTTTAAACTCAGCGCTATCAATAAGCTTTTCTCCAGATAAAATAGGACCAGCTATAACAGCTGCGCTTTTGTCATGACCTTCAAAATGGTACTGATGATTAGTATTTTGAGTAAAACGATTTAAAAGCGTACGATTAGACTCTGGTTTTATGCCTCTGTACTCTACTGTACCATCACTATTTATTCTTGCTTGCTCATAAAACACAAGAGATTTACTAATCAACAAATCACCTAGCTTTTGCTTCGTTTTCGACTTCCCTAGTGCTATTCCCGCCATAATTACAGCTTTGGGCCTAAAAGTATTTATTGCATCTTGAGTCGTCTGCAACGCAGCTCCTGAGGCAATTGCTCCCATATTATTTGTTTTAACGATAGCACAAAGAAATTTTCCATAAATACCAATATAATAGGTATTTGATGAATCATAAGAGACTAAAATTTGCTCATCAATTGGCTTAAGGAAAGATTTCGCAACCTCTAGTTCAATTTGGGTCGCAGTTAATATTACGACGTTAATATCATAAGTGTCTCTTATGTCATTTATATCGATTTCTTGTCCAATCATTTATAAATCTCCTATGCGCCAAATCGAATAACCTTAGAATTATGAAATCAATATAACACAATGACAAGAGTTATCTAACATTCAGATTTCATTGCGAAAGATCTTCAAGCTTCTTGTAGTCTTCGCAATATACTAGTCTCAATGTATCGTACTAGATTTCAAAACAAAATCAGCACTTAGATTAGAAAATATCAGAAGGAGTCTATTGCCGTGCACTTCGCTCATTGCACTAGCTAAGATATGTCAAAACAGCACAATTAGGAAATCAAAAAGGCTTTACTCTAACCAGTAATGGAGCAAAAATAAGTTACGTTGAAATCAAACTCAGTAATAGCACTGTGAGTAGTTAGAGAACTATCGCATTTATAGAGTATCACCATAAACGACAAAACCCCGATAACTCATAGAGCTATCGGGGTTTTTGAATAGTGGCACGCCCTACAGGATTCGAACCTGTGACCACCTGCTTAGAAGGCAGGTGCTCTATCCAGCTGAGCTAAGGGCGCGCTATGGGGATGAATTATACGAGTTAAACTGACGAAATCAATGCATTTATCTAATATTATGATTTGAATGCTTAAAAATGGAACAATACTGTTTTGAGTGCTGAAAAAGCCTCCAAAGCAAACGTTTGCCTATAGAAGTTACTTGCAGAATCTGCGACAATGCGCAAAAATTTTTTTGCTTATTATTTTTTAAAGGAAAGTCATGACTGCTCAAATCATTGATGGAACTCTGATCTCCAAAACAGTACGTTCTGAAGTTGCTGCTCGCGTTAAACAACGTCTTGAAGCTGGCTTGAGAGCACCTGGGCTGGCTGTTGTTCTTGTTGGCGAAGATCCTGCTTCTCAAGTCTACGTTGGAAGTAAGCGCCGCGCTTGTGAAGAAGTTGGCTTCATTTCTAAATCCTATGACCTTCCTAAAACGGCAACTCAGGACGAACTTCTCTCTCTAGTCGATGCATTAAACAACGATCCTGAAATTGACGGTATCCTGGTTCAGCTTCCTTTACCTAAGGGACTCGATTCAACGCTTATTTTAGAACGAATCTTACCAGAGAAAGATGTCGATGGTTTCCATCCTTATAACGTTGGACGCCTAGCGCAGCGTATACCTAAGCTACGTTCATGTACTCCAAAAGGGATCATGACTCTGCTAGAACGTTACGATGTCGATATCAAGGGTAAGCACGCTGTCATCGTTGGTGCTTCTAACATTGTTGGGCGTCCAATGACACTTGAGTTACTGCTAGCGGGTTGCACGACCACAACATGCCATCGTTTCACGAAAGATTTGGAATCTCACGTACGTCAGGCAGATATCGTTGTCGTCGCAGTAGGTAGAGCAAACTTTATTCCAGGTGAATGGATTAAAGACGGCGCTATCGTGGTCGATGTCGGTATCAACAGACAAGAAAACGGCAAACTTGTAGGCGATGTGGATTTTGCAGTAGCAAAAGAGAAAGCAAGCTTTATTACCCCAGTTCCTGGTGGCGTAGGTCCAATGACGGTGGCGAGCCTAATTGAAAATACCCTATTTGCTTGCGAACAATACCATACAAACTAACCATTGTTGGCAGAATCAAGAAAGGACCGAAAACGGTCCTTTTTTGATATCTATAGAATAATACGATCCGCCAGATGCGTTACCGCCAAAGCGAAATAATAAGAACGATTCCACTTCATCAGCACATTGTAGTTATTATAGACCAAGTAGACTCGACCATTCTCATCATCCGGAGCAATTAACCAAGCTTCAACGTCATCGGTTGGCGTCGGTAGTGGCTGACCGTTGTATTTCATTACACCCAGTTTTGCCCACTCACTCAACATCTTACCTTTGCCTTTTTCACGGCCTTGTTGCGACATATCAAACCCTTGTGGGACTTTAACCTGTCTTCCCCAGATATGATGCTTATCCCAACCTGATTGAGCTAGATAATTTGCGGTGGAAGCAAAAACGTCAGCAGGCGTTTTCCAAATGTCTTTCTTGCCGTCGCCATTACCGTCCGCAGCGAAGGATAAAAATGAAGTGGGCATAAACTGACACTGCCCCATTGCACCGGCCCAAGAGCCTTTCATATCTTGCGCGCTAATATGACCTTCATCGATAATTTTTAAGGCTGCCATTGTCTGGTCACGGAAAAACGCTTCTCTACGTCCATCGTAAGCCAATGTACTTAGCGCATTGATCACCTGATAGCCGCCGGTGTACTTACCAAAGTTACTTTCAACACCCCATAAGGCGACAATGTATCTTGGCGATACTCCGTATTGCTCACCAATACGGTTTAACTCAGCTTCATGCTCTCTGTAGAGTTTCTTTGCCTGCTCAACTTTCCAGTCCGGAACGGCTCTTGGGATATATTCATCCAGAGTCAGTCTCTTTTCTGGCTGGTTTTTGTCAGCAACAATCGCTCTGGGCTTGTATTCAACCTTAGCAAAAGCATCCTGAATAGTTTTCTCTGAAATGCCTTTGGCTTTCGCTTCTGTTTTTAAGCTGTTCACATAATCTTCAAAACTGACCTGATTTGCATACGATGAAAAGCTAAGGAGCACTCCCAAACCAACTGACATTATCTTTTTCATTTTTCCTCCTAAGCCGAGGCAACGTTTATGTCTACGATTGCTTTGACTTTAGCGTTTTAAATTCTTCGAGAACATTCTCTGGCGGTGGTGGCAATTGCAGGAAATAGCCTTGTTCTTCCAGAGCCTCTTTTACTTTTTCTGTGTCAACTCTTGCAAGAGTCTTCCCATCCAGCTTCATGGTCATCACCAAGATAGGCTTGCCAAACATGTCTAGCAATGGCTGAGGGACCTTTGTAAAATCATCCTTCTTAACGATGTAGAGGTAAGCACCCTCTTTCTTGGTACTACGATAGATAGAACAGAGCATAATTCGCCTTTAAACAATTCCATTTTGTCGACAGAATTTCACTGTCGCAAAACATAAACTTAACTTAATTTTGGGAAGAAAACAGTCAATTAAAAGTAAGATAACTTGCTGACTTCATTCAGTGACTATAACATGACAGCCCTAATCACAGGCAATGCCATTTGTAAGCGTTATTTTCAGCGTCGAGGTTTTAATTTACCAATGTCAAATACACCTGATTTGAAAGGTAGCAGTTTTACGCTGTCGGTTTTACATCTTCCCGATGGTGACATCAATAGTAGTATCGAATTTTTAAAAGAAAAAGTGGAACAGGCCCCAGCATTTTTTGCAAATGCTCCAGTGGTCATCAACATTGCTCAAGTGAAAAGAGATATCGATTTTGCAGAGCTTAAGAACGGTATTTCTAAATCAGGAATGGTTCCGGTAGGTATTACTGGAACAAAAGATAAAAGAACACAAACTTTAGCTTCAGAAGCAGGATTTGCCGTTATGACGGCAAGTAAATCGCCACAACAAGCTCCACAGCAAATGACGCCAACGAAGGTTGTCACCACACCGATTCGCTCGGGTCAGCAGATCTATGCCAAAGATTGCGACCTAGTTGTCATGAATAATGTCAGTGCCGGTGCGGAGGTCATTGCAGACGGATCAATCCACATATATGGTAGTTTACGTGGCCGTGCTATTGCTGGTGCTAGTGGACTTCAAGAAGCTAGAATATACTGTCATGACCTGCAAGCTGAGTTAGTCTCTATTGCAGGCAATTACTGGTTAAGCGACCAAATTACGAGTGAATATTGGCAAAAGAAAGTGATGCTTAGTTTAGCTGGCGAAACACTACACTTCGAAATATTTACAGCTTAGTTTTAATAAGGGAAACAAATGTCACGCATTATTGTTGTTACGTCAGGAAAAGGCGGCGTAGGTAAGACGACGTCGAGTGCAGCTATCGCGTCTGGTTTAGCACTTAAAGGTAAAAAAACCGCGGTTATCGATTTTGATATTGGTTTACGAAATCTTGATCTTATCATGGGTTGTGAGCGCCGCGTTGTTTATGATTTCGTTAACGTTATTAACGGAGAAGCAACTCTTAATCAGGCTCTGATTAAAGACAAACGCTCTGAAAACCTGTTTATTTTACCTGCTTCACAAACCCGCGATAAAGATGCACTAAGTACCGAAGGCGTAAAACGTGTGCTTGATGAACTGAACGAAATGGGCTTCGACTTTGTCGTTTGTGACTCACCAGCCGGTATTGAACAAGGTGCTTTAATGGCACTGTACTTCGCAGATGAAGCTATCGTTACGACCAACCCAGAGGTCTCCTCGGTAAGAGATTCAGACCGCATCCTTGGTATCCTAGACTCGAAGTCACTACGCTCCGAAAAAGGTTTAGAACCTGTTAAACAGCACCTACTGTTAACGCGTTACAACCCTAGTCGAGTCACTCAAGGTGAAATGTTAAGTGTTAGCGACGTAGAGGATATTCTTCATATTCCGCTTATCGGTGTGATTCCGGAAAGCCAAGCGGTACTGAACGCGTCGAATAAAGGTGTGCCAGTCATTTTTGACGAACAGTCAGATGCAGGCCAAGCTTATCTTGATGCCGTTGATCGTTTGTTAGGTAACGAAGTCGAGTTCCGCTTCCTAACTGAGCCTAGAAAAGGCATCTTTAAACGACTGTTCGGGGGCTAAATTACATAATGTCATTATTACAGTTTTTTCGATCCAATAAGAAAACCTCTGCCAGCCTTGCAAAAGAGCGGCTTCAAATCATTGTTGCAGAACGTCGAAGTCAAAACGACCCGGCACCTAATTATCTGCCACAGATGAAAGAAGACATCTTAAAAGTCATCGCCAAGTATGTGGCAATCGACCCAGATATGGTCGAATTGTCTCTGGAGCATAAAGACGATGATATCTCGGTGTTGGAGCTGAATGTAAAGCTCCCAGACGAAGAAAAGTAATTCATAA
Organism: Vibrio viridaestus; assembly: GCF_003856525.1. GTDB lineage: Bacteria > Pseudomonadota > Gammaproteobacteria > Enterobacterales > Vibrionaceae > Vibrio > Vibrio viridaestus. Next base: position 83,624 of record NZ_RJVQ01000003.1, on the reverse strand, counting down.
GTAAAAGCCGGAGTCGAACTCCGGCTTTTACTTAATTCTTGTCTCGTGATTAGTCTCGATGATCAATCATCGTATTAAGAGTGTCGCCCAACATATCTTTGCGCCAGCTCTGCATTAGCTCAGGCAATGGACCCGTTTGTCTATCACATTTCCATACCCAACTAATAAGCTGATTAATCTGCTTTTTCGATGCCAAAAACTCAGTTGCTAAGCCAGTTGTATGAGAAACCTTCTTAACTTCATCTTTGAGCCGCTTAAACAGGTGCTTATAGCCTCGATAATCATGAATTGGCACAATTAGCTCTGGATATTCGCTTTCAGCTATCTTGTAGCTGTTCGCAACGATTTGACTAAGCGTATTCCCATGACGTTGTATAGAGCGAACATCTGTCGCGACTTCTTCCATTCTTTTAGGGCTCACTAAACCGAGCTTGGCAATAGTCAGTAAATCTTGTTCCTTTACGACAAAATTCAGCGCCAAATCGCGCCTTCTTGCTTCAGAATAGCGCCAGCTCGCCAGCGGTTTTAGCGTAGCCAGTTGCTTTCGATTCAGCTGCCAAGCGCCTTTTACATCCTGATATGCATTATCAATATCGTATTCTGCCACGCGCTTATCAGCCTGGAGCTGTGCTTCATCCAACACAGCTTGCCACCAATCCTGAGCAACAATCTGCTGTTTTAGGTGATCGTAAATAGGTTGAAGGTAATAAACATCACCCGCTGCATAATCGAGTTGCTTATCACTTAAAGGACGAGCTAACCAATCAGCACGAGATTCTGATTTATCAAGCTCGAGATCGACAATATCTTGTACTAACGTCGCGAACCCCGTAGATAAACCATACCCTAAAAATGCCGCCATAATTTGTGTGTCGACGAAAGGCTCTGGTAGACAACCAAAGCTGTTTTGAAAAACCTCTAAATCTTCTCCACACGCATGAAGCACTTTCATGACTGACTTATCCTGCAGGAGCTGAACGAACGCCGTCATATCAGATAGAGCAAGGGGATCAATTAGCGATACCTGATGACCATCATATAACTGGATCAAGCCAAGCTGAGGAAAAAAAGTGCGTATACGGACGAATTCGGTATCAAGCATGACAGCTTCCTGCTGCCTTGCTGCTGTACATACATCTTCTAACTGACTCACTTCTTTAATAATATTATATTTCACGCTTGACTCACTTTAGCAAAAGTCTCAGGTCATCGTTCGTGGATTCACACCAACAATAACTACGCCTGAGCCTGTAAATTTTTTTCGTTTTGTTCACGCAACTCACGTCGCAAAATCTTTCCAACATTCGTCTTAGGCAGTTCAGTTCTGAACTCAACAAGCTTCGGTACTTTATATCCTGTTAGATGCTGACGGCAGTGCTGAATAATATCGTCTTTGGTTACCTTATCATTTTTAGCAACAACAAACACTTTTACTGCCTCTCCTGTCGCATCACTTGCCTGACCAATCGCTGCAACTTCAACCACATGAGGATGCATCGCTACCACTTCTTCAATTTCATTTGGATAGACGTTAAAGCCAGAAACAAGGATCATATCTTTCTTTCGATCAACGATGAACACCATACCATCTTCATCAACTCGAACGACATCACCTGTCGACAGCCAGCCTTCAGAACACATAACTTCTTCAGTTGACTCAGGCCTGTTCCAATAACCTTTCATTACCTGAGGTCCGCGAACTTGCAACTCCCCCGTTTCAGTAAAAGGAACAACATTGCCCTCATCATCTACCAATCTTATTTCCGTTGATGGGACAGGTAGACCAATGGAGCCAGTGTAGTCTTTAACGTCGTAGGGGTTGCCTGTCACAAGAGGTGAACATTCTGTCAGTCCATATCCCTCAAGCAAGTGAATACCCGTAATCGCTTTCCATTTTTCGGCAACAGAACGCTGAACAGACATGCCACCGCCAACGGATAAATGCATGTGTGAAAAATCCATCGACTTAAATTCGTCGTTATGAACAAGAGCATTAAATAGTGTATTGACACCCGTAATTGCCGTAACAGGATGCTTTTGAAGCTCTTTTACAAAACTGTTCATATCTCTAGGATTGGTAATAAGTAGGTTTTTGCCACCCATTTCAATAAATAAAAGGCAGTTAACGCTAAGCGCAAAGACATGATAAAGAGGCAATGCCGTGACGACGAGCTCTTTACCCTCTTTAAGTAGGCTGCCATACGCACCTTTAGCCTGCGCCATATTCGCAACCATATTACGGTGGGTTAAAATGGCGCCTTTGGCGACACCTGTCGTACCACCAGTATACTGAAGAAATGCGATATCATCTCCAGTAATGTCGGGTTTGACATATTGCTGTCGACGACCAATACGAATCGCTTTACGCATAGAGACGGCATTAGGTAAATGATAGCTGGGAACCAACTTCCTTACGTATTTCACTACGAAATCGACCAAAGTCCCCTTAGGCTTCGGCAACATCTGCCCGAGGCTCGTGATCACAATGTGTTCAATAGGCGTCTGCTTGATGATTTTCTGCAATGAATGAGCAAAATTGGATACGATAACGATTGTTTTGACTTCTGCATCGGTTAGCTGGTGCTGTAATTCTCTGGCGGTATAGAGCGGATTTACATTGACTGCGACCATACCTGCTCGCAGTATTCCAAATAGAGCAACAGGATACTGTAATAAGTTAGGCATCATTAACGCGACGCGATCGCCTTTTTGCAGCCTTAGGTCATTCTGAAGATAGGCGGCAAATGCACGACTTCTTTCTTCAAGTTTACGAAACGTCATTACCGTACCCATATTGATAAAGGCAGGCTGATCAGCAAACTTGTTTACTGCATTTTCAAACATCTCTAACAGAGACGGATACATATCTGGATCGATGGTTTCCGGCACACCACTAGGGTAACGACCAAGCCATGGTTTATCCACTCAGATACTCCTCGTAAAAACTGAATCTGTTCTTTCTTATAATATTGATATGTTTAAAGCGAATGACTGGGTACCACACGCCGCACTAAATCTTGAATAATGTTATTTACTGCGTCTGGTGACTCAATATGACAATGATGCCCACCAACAACAGTTTCAACCACAACGTCTTTTTTCAATCTTATCGCTGAAGTCGATTTTAGGTGCTCGTAGCCTGATTCACCCAGTATAATTGCATACGGACACTCGATATGATCCACTATTTCCTGTGCATGCTCGTGTGACATACGAAATAAAGACTGACAACTCAACTTGGGATCTGCACGCCAATACCAGTAGCCATTATCTTCAACCAAACCACGTCGTACTATCGGCTCCACAATTGATTCAGATAATGCTGAACTTTTACTTCGATGAGCCAATGCTTTGGTAAAACTAGGATATCCTTTGCGTGTTTTTTTTCGCATCCGCTCACGATTTTCTAGCCCTTTTCGTAATCTGACCACACTCATTTCCGGCGGTTCACTTAAAGGACCTTTCCCCTCAATCTGAATCAGTCCCTGCACCTTTTCAGGAAAGGCGGCACTATAGCAACTTGCAATCAAACCACCAAGTGAATGTCCAACTAAAATACAAGGATTTTGCTTAAATTCGGCTAAAACCTGATTAAGATCGTCTAAATAGTCGTGAAATGGGTAAAAGTAGTATTCACCTTTATGCATTGAATAGCCGTGGCCTGGTAAATCAAATGCACATAAGTGAAGATCATCTCTGGTAAGGAGGATTTTCTCCATTAAGCGAGAAAAACTGGCGGCATTATCCAGCCAACCGTGGATAAAAATAATGGAGACTTTCGCAGTAGCAATGTCTCCATATTCAATACGTGCTAAGGGGGATCTCATTTTACGACTTGTATCACTCTGGCTCGGTTAAATTGATCATCTCGACACAGCATCGTATGACAAGGTCTCAGATACGAACCCATTCGATCGACAACAACTCTTTCTTCGATACGCCAAAGATGATAACTATCAACGTTCATCACTGGGAACTGACCATTAAACTCGCCCACCTTCGACTCTTCTGGTGCCTGAGAGGTTCCTAACATGGATAATAAGCGCCCCTTGGACAAGGTAACAGGATCGATGAATCCGTTTATGTAAGCAATAAATCGCCCCTGTGGCTCAAAGTTTAGATTCGGTCTTCCAGCGGAGGTCAATGGCAGATTAACCACTTCAATTCGGGTGCGATTCTTAAGATTTGTCACACTAGCGATAACTCCGCCAAGCCTCACTTGTGTTCCTGCCGGCGTTTCTTTTAACCATCTCGAATAATCAGTAATGACATTAGGGTTTGTTGTCGTCAACTCAGTTGGCATTGTAACGCAGCCACTCAAAACCAAAGCTAACGCACTGATGATAACGGTGTGAATAGAAAAAACAGAACGCATCGAACCTACCTCTCGAAATGAGTAATTAAATATAGATATCGACTCCTAACATCTGAGCAAGCTCATCACGTTTCGCTTGATTATAAATGGCATAATATTCTTCCAGAGCTCTCCTAGACTTTCCTTCAGGTAGATCATACTGAATACGATTACCTTCAATTTCAGCCTCATTCATAGTGCGAAGAGACTGAGAAACAGCGCTAGCTACTCTGGTTGGCTGAGTGCTGCTGCTAGCTTCAGAAGATGAAGTCTGAGCATCATGACTCTTCTTTGAACGAGACGCTTTGTTCGTTCTGGATAAGCCTGACGATGGTGGCAAACCATTAATTGAAACCATAACCGTCCTCTTAACTCAGACTACTCTAATAAAATAATTATTCCTTACCGGGCAGCTTTTTCCACGTAACGTTGTCACGGAGGTAGACCGGTGCAGCGTCCTCAGCGGACACAGTGTTTCCATTAAGCCATTCAAATCGTGCAATATTAGCGATATCCTCAGCGTCAGGATATAAAACTTCACTGGCGGTTGTGTCAAATGGGAGTCCGGAAAGCGTATCCCCATAGGTTTCCCAACCCGTGCCGGCGGATACCCACGTTTCACTATCACCAGCTAATGAGTCCACCAACAATTGCGGCGCAATAACAGCTTCTTGATCAATGATAGTCCACTCACCATTATCTTGACGAGCATAACGAGCCCAATAAACTTCAGCCATGCGTGCATCAATAGCGGGCGCTACAAATTTTGCACCAGTGGTTCTAAAGCAACCTTGTGCCATTGCTTTTAAAGTGGAAACTGGAATCAGTGGTAAATCAGCACCAAAAGATAGCCCTTGGGCAATACCAATACCTATACGTACCCCAGTAAAGCTACCAGGACCACAACCAAATGCTAAAGCATCTAAATCCTTAAGGGTCAGCTGAGCTTCTTTTAATAACTCATCTACCAACGGTAATACCTTTTTGGTGTGATCTCTGGGTGCGACACTTCTGCGAACATAGCACTGCTCGTCAATCATCAGTGCTACAGAGCAATTTTCTGTTGAAGTATCAATGGCTAAAATTTTTGTGCTCATTCTGGTCTCTAACTTACTTTTTTTGAGATAGGGTTTCTAAAAATTCTTGAATATTACTTAAATCACGTGTCCTGGGAATCGCAGGAAGACTAGCCAAAAATAAACGGCCATAATCACGTGTCACTAATCGATTATCACAGATAATCAACGCGCCTTTATCTTCGGCATCCCGGATTAGACGACCCACTCCCTGCTTTAACGTAATAACGGCTTCGGGTAATTGTACCTGCTGAAAAGGGTCACCTCCTTGCAGGCGACAATCCTCTATTCGAGCCTTGAGTAATGGGTCATCCGGTGCGGTAAACGGCAATTTGTCGATAATAACACAGCTTAAGGCATCGCCCCTAACATCAATACCTTCCCAAAAAGCACCAGTCGCAACCAACAAAGCGTTCCCCAGGGACATAAATTCAGCGAGCGTTTTCTGCTTACTGGTCTCTCCCTGCATGAGTACCGGAAGATTCAACGTAGCTCTAAACATCTCACCCAGTTGTCGCATCATTTGATGTGACGTACAGAGAAAGAAACACCGACCTTGGTTCGCTTCAATAACTGGCCCGAGCATCTCGGCTAACTTTTGTGCCATTTTCGGGTGGTTAGGTTCTGGCAGATAACGAGGAACACACAAGCGTGCCTGATTTTGATAATCAAACGGGCTGGGCAAAGAGAACTGCTTGACTGGCTTTAGCCCTAATCGATGGGAAAAATGGCCGAAATCGTCGTTTACCGCTAGCGTTGCAGACGTAAAGATCCAACTTCCCTGTTTTTGTTGCATCTGGTCATTAAACTTGTCCGCGACAGATAGAGGTGTGATATGCAAACTAAAATGTCTCGGTGTCGTATCAAACCAATAGGAATAACCTGTGATAGACACATCGCAAACACGGTTCAGTCGCCCCAGAACAGTCGTTGCTCGTTCATAGGCTGAATCAAGCAACTGACTGCGCCCTAAAGCGAGCTTAAGCACGTCTATCGCGAATTGAAGTGTTTCACTTAAACGTTCAATTGCGCGTTGAATTCCTGGGCGTTTAACGACTTCTCGCCAATTACCACGATAGCCAGTTTCTCCGAGCTCCAAACGCATATCCATTGATATCGTACGAAGCTTCTCAGCCACTTTTTGCAATTGACGCATGTCTTTGGCTTCGGTTCTATAACCAATCTCGATATCTTTCGATAGCTCGTGAATTTGTCTGCTAGACAAGGACTGTCCAAAGTACTGACTGGCGATATCTGGTAGCTGGTGAGCTTCGTCAAAGATAAACACATCGGCTTCAGGTATTAACTCACCAAAGCCTGTTTCTTTTATTGCCAGATCAGCAAGGAATAGATGATGGTTAACCACCACAACGTCAGCGTCCATCGCACGCTTACGAGCTTTCGAGACAAAGCAGTCATTAAATTTAGGACACTCTTTCCCCAAACAGTTTTCATTGGTTGAAGTAATCGATGGAATGACCTGACTGTCTTCAGGCAAAGAGTCACACTCACCTAAATCACCTGTTTTCGTTTCTGACGACCACTGTCTAACTTTCACCAATTCAGAAAACTGGCTAGTATCGACTTCGCCAGTGTGGCTCTCCAGAATTTGTCTATCCAGCCTTTCCAAGCACAAGTAATTAGCGCGACCTTTAAGAAGTGCGACATGGCCAAAAAATTCGAGTGCTTTAACGATTAAGGGCAAGTCTCGGTGAAATAACTGCTCCTGCAGGTTTTTTGACCCAGTGCTGATGATAATCTTTTTACCACTTTTCAATGCTGGGACTAAATAGGCAAAGGTTTTACCTGTACCGGTTCCAGCTTCGACGACCAGTTGCTGCTCATGTTCAATCGCTTCATTGACTGCCTCAGCCATATCTATCTGAGCCTGACGAGGCTGAAAGCCAGGGATAACCTTGCCTAACGCACCTTGTGGAGAGAAAATCTTTGCGACCATCGAACCGATTCTTTGACATTAACAGGCCGCAAATTATGGCAGTTTTCAGCGTTTAGAGCGAATCTTAATCTCAGTAAAAAGGCTCATTTTGCAGCAAAACGAATTAAACAAAGATTCATTGATGAAAATTAGTTACGGGATTTTGTTGAATATCGACGCGATTTAGATTAATTATACCCACTATCTTGAGAGCGTATTCTCACCCAATACGCATCAAAACCCTATTTTAGTTTCAAAATTCGTCGGAAATCATCACTAATGGAAAAGAAAACCCTTCTCACGCATTGCAAAGATGCACCAGGTCTGATCGCTAAAATCACGAACATTTGCTATAAGCATCAGTTGAATATCGTTCACAACAGAGAATTTGTTGATACTTCAAGCAGCGATTTCTTTATGAGAACAGAACTGGAAGGCTACTTTAACGATCAAACGTTCCTTGGGGACATCGAGCAAGCATTACCACAAGATACTAAGTACAAGCTCATTAGCTCCGGCCGCAAACGTATCGTAATACTGGTAACAAAAGAAGCGCATTGCCTGGGTGATATTCTGATGAAAACCTTTGATGGTAGTCTTGATGTCGAGATTGCCGCTGTCATTGGTAACTACGACAAGCTACAAGGCCTAACAGAAAAGTTCGGCATTCCTTATCATCATGTTTCTCATGAGGGCGTGAGCCGCGAGGAACATGAACAATTGTTACTTGCGCAAATTAATCAATATGAGCCTGATTTTATTGTGTTAGCTAAATACATGCGCGTATTAACGCCAGGTTTTGTAGAAAGCTTTCACCATCGCATTATTAATATCCATCATAGTTTCTTACCTGCATTTATCGGCGCAAAACCGTATCAACAGGCATTTGACCGTGGTGTTAAAATCATTGGTGCAACAGCTCACTTTGTTACTAACGATTTGGATGAAGGTCCAATCATTTGCCAAGACGTCATTCCTGTAGACCACACGTTTACTGCCCAATCGATGGCTCAAGCGGGTCGCGACGTTGAAAAGAATGTCTTGAGTAAAGCATTGACTAAAGTAATTGACGATCATGTCATGGTATATGGTAACAAGACCGTTATTTTATAATTCCTTTCAAACGGGATGCATTAATGTGTCCCGTACTTCAAACCTTTGTTAATTAATCTATTCTCTCCTGTTCAACTGGTTGTCCATTATTTCGTTATAACGTACGATTACCTTCAGTCATCCATCCCTAGGAAGCGATAGCTTCTCATGGCAAAATCTAACGGAGAGAAAATGAAGCCAATCTTCAGATTTATCGGCCTAATTTTCAAAATACTTTGGAAAGCAATTAATTTTATCCGCAAAGCGTTTTTCAACCTTATTTTTCTCGTCATTATTGGCGCTATTTATTACGCTTATACGGATACCACCAGCTCGCCCGAACCCACTCTAACCAAATCTGCGCTGGTCCTTGATCTAGAAGGTCCTATCGTCGAGCAAGCGAGCTATGCCAGCCCAGTTGAATCGCTGAATCATTCTGTATTAGGTAACTCTCTGCCTAAGGAAAACGTATTATTTGATATCGTCGATAAAATTCGTGCTGCAAAGGACGATAAAAATATTACAGGTCTCGTTCTCTCACTCTCAAAAATGTCTGAGACAAACTTAACCAAGCTCAGATACATTGCAAAAGCTATTAATGAGTTTAAAGCAACTGGCAAGCCTGTGATAGCTGTTGGTGATTATTACTCACAGAGTCAATACTATCTTGCAAGTTATGCTAATAAAGTTTTCCTTTCTCCCGATGGTGCAGTATTACTCAAGGGCTATAGTACTAGCGGTATGTACTACAAAACCTTACTTGATAAGCTCAACATCAACACACACATTTTCAGGGTCGGCACTTATAAATCTGCCGTTGAACCGTTTATGCGTACCGACATGTCTCCTGCAGCAAAAGAAGCAAACCAACGCTGGCTGGGACAACTATGGAACGCTTACATCAATGACGTAACTGGAAATAGGCAAATTGAACCATCGACATTACAGTTCGATATGAATGAGTTTCTGACCAAGCTTAAAGCCGTAAACGGAAATATTGCCCAACTGTCTCTCGATATGGGGTTGGTTGACCAACTGGTTACGCGCCCGCAAGCTCGCCAGCTTTTGGCCAAAACATTTGGTAGTGATGGCAAAGATGGCTTTGAAGGTGTGAGTTTTTATGACTATATGGGTACGACTCAGAAAGGAACTTTCTCTGGTAATCAAATTGCAGTCGTAGTAGCAGACGGCGCAATTATGGATGGCGATCAGCCAAGAGGAACGGTCGGAGGAGACTCAACTGCAGCACTACTACGCGATGCACTAAACGATCCAAGAATCAAAGCAGTTGTGCTTCGAGTGGATAGCCCCGGAGGCAGTGCTTTTGCTTCTCAAGTCATTCGTAACGAAATTCTCGCCCTGAAAAAAGCAGGTAAACCGGTTGTGGTATCGATGTCGAGTTTGGCAGCATCAGGCGGGTATTGGATATCAATGAGTGCGGATCAAATTATGGCTCAACCAACGACCTTAACAGGCTCAATTGGTATATTCAGTGTCATTACGACATTTGAAAAGGCGTTGGATAATATTGGTATCAGCACTGATGGCGTGGGCACAACACCATTCTCTAATCAGGGGCTAGCATCTGGTCTATCAGATGGTGCCAAACAGAGCATTCAAATGGTAATTGAGCACGGGTATCATCGATTTATCAGCTTGGTTGCGCAAAGTAGAAATATGTCTCTTGACGATGTAGATAAAATTGCTCAAGGACATGTATGGACAGGGAAAGATGCACTTGACTTAGGTCTTGTCGATAAACTGGGTGATTTCGATGATGCTGTCGCTTTGGCCGCAAAATTGGCGAAAATTGATCATTACGAACTCGACTGGATGGAAAAACCACTTTCCACATTCGAACAGTTAATGTTTGAATTTACTCAAAGCGCAAAGGCGTCAATTGGCTTCGACATCAGCAGTCTTTTACCTGAGTCATTACAAACTTATGCGAAAGCGGTATCGGGTAATCGCGAGCTTATTGATATGCTCAATGATCCAAGAGGTCAGTACTCGTTGTGTCTCACATGCGATGTTAAATAATGTCAAAGCTTGAGATAACAGAATAAGATACGGGGGGAGTTTGATCTCCCCTTTTTATTACCTGATAATCGGCTATAATTGTCCTCCTGTTCCCTAAATACAATTAGCCATGTCTAGAAAACATATTTATATCGCCTACACTGGCGGCACCATTGGAATGCAAAAATCAGATCACGGATACGTTCCAGTTGCTGGTTTTATGGAAAAACAGCTGGCTGGAATGCCAGAATTCCATCGTCCAGAAATGCCTGAGTATACGATTCATGAGTATTCACCTCTCATCGATTCTTCAGACATGACGCCTGCGCACTGGCAACAAATAGCCAATGATATTCGCGATAATTACGATAATTACGATGGTTTCGTCATTCTCCATGGTACTGACACAATGGCATATACAGCATCTGCTTTGTCATTTATGTTAGAAAACTTGGGTAAACCCGTTATCGTAACAGGCTCTCAAATTCCTATCGCTGAACTTCGTTCCGATGGCCAGGCCAACCTGTTGAATGCATTGCATATTGCAGCTAACTACCCGATTAATGAAGTCACGTTATTCTTTAATAACCAATTAATGCGCGGAAACCGCAGTACCAAATCTCATGCCGATGGCTTTAATGCATTTACTTCACCTAACTTGCCTCCTCTACTCGAGGCTGGCATCAATATTCGTGTCAGTAATGGCGTCGAAATCGACAAAAAGCCTGAAGGCAAGTTCCGTGTAAGTGATATAACACCTCAGCCAGTAGGTGTGATCACAATGTACCCAGGAATCTCATTCGAGGTTATTCGCAATACCCTACTGCAACCAGTTAATGCCATGATCCTGTTGACGTTTGGAGTCGGTAATGCGCCACAAAACCCCGAGATTCTTGAGCAACTCGAAGACGCATCTAAACGTGGTGTTATCGTTGTGAATCTAACTCAGTGTTTGGCTGGGAAAGTAAACATGGGTGGATACGCTACTGGGTGTGCTCTAGCAGACGCTGGGGTTATTAGTGGTTACGATATGACACCAGAGGCCGCTCTGGCAAAATTACATTACTTGCTAAGCAAAGGTCTTAGCTATGAAGATGTTAAGCTAAAGATGCAAGAAGTGCTTCGCGGTGAAATGTCTAAATAGATACCTATCAAAAAAAGAGCCACTCGGCTCTTTTTAACTTCAACACCTCAGAAAACCTACGAATCAGACTCATTTGGATTGATCGATAATATTTTTTCGTGAGCTATATCTTCTTTAAACTGTTGCTTTAATTCAGATTTTGACTTAAAACAGAGTTCGCCACCAGCAGCGACTGTCATATGTTGAGGTTCTAGATTATGCTTAGATTGATAAAGCATAACTGCTTGTAAACAGGAATCTCTTTGCTCTTGAGACAGAATATTGCCTTCAGGCCACTTTCCAGTTTCGACAGCAAAAAGAAGTCGCTGATAAGCTTCGGGAGTAATCGCATCGATTAATTGTTGATTATTCATTGATGATTTTAGGCTCTTTTGTTTCGTATTTATGTCAACTTAAACCCAATGTTCGGTGAGTCAAGAGACGACCTGGAAATTGTAGTAATGGATCACAAGCTTACACTATGACAAAACTAAAATTAACTGTGCTTGCCGTATGTATTTGCTCACTAACAGGCTGCTTTGAAAATACCAGAAATACGGACGAACTCTGCGCCAATAATCCGCAACTAAAATGCGATGAACTCAACATTAATGATGGTCAATGTCGTATTCCTCGAACAAATCTCATCTGGCACCGTTATGAGGTCAGTAAAGATGCAACAGACGCAAACAAAATCCAAGAGTACACGTTAACTCAGGAATACCTCAAATGCTTAGAAGTGGCAGCTCAAATTCAACCTATAGAACAAGCCAAGCTAAAACAGCAACGATTTAATGCCTTGGTGAATGCAGGTGATAGTCTCAAAAGACTCGAAAAGGAACTCCATAATTACAACACGCCCAAATCACTCTATTTCCTTTGGAGTCAAACGGGAGATACCGAAGCTAGAAGAAGCTTTCTCCAGCTAGAAGGAAAAAAAGAGCTGGATACACCGGATATGCAATATGCTTTAGCGACATTTTACATAGACCGAGACCGACAAAAAACGGTCGGGCTACTTAATCGGTCTATCGAACTGACTAAATCACCTGAAAACATTAATGTAAGCGCTTTGGAATCGCTGGCGAGTGTGTATAAATTACTACGCCAGAGGGAAAAATCCTACATCTGGGCGATGACAAGCAAAGCGTTTGGTGCTCCTATCGTTTCTGACAAAGAACTATCTCTCCTCTATGGATTTGATGAAGAGAAGAAAGAAAAACTGGATACGATTGCAAACACAGTAATAGATGCTATCAATGATGGCGATTACCGCTCATCATTGATTCCGGAGACATTTAATTAAATTACAACCGGGTGCAGTTTTTGGTGCTTTTTAGTCATTTTTGTTGAAAACTAACGACACCGAATTAACACAGTATCTCTCACCGGTTGTGTCTTGCGGGCCATCTTCAAATACGTGTCCAAGGTGGCTATCGCATGCATTACAGCGAATTTCTGTCCGCGTCATACCAAATGATTTGTCTTCTAAATATCGAATGGCATCTTCATTAACTGGTGCATCAAAACTTGGCCATCCACAGCCAGAATCATATTTATTATCAGACGTAAATAGCGGCGCATTGCAGCATGTACAATGATAAATACCCGTTTCTTTATTGTGTAGTAAGGTTCCTGTATAAGGGGCTTCTGTTCCATGTTCGCGACAGACACGATAGGCCTCGTCGCTGAGTTTTTCACGCCAGTATTCATCTGGCTTATTTATCTTATCCAACTTACTTTCCTGTTACCTTTTTCGAAAATGATTATTTGTGTAAGGAAAAACTTGCGCTTTACTTCATTTGTGGCACATACTTTCAACCCTTAACATTTTCAGTTAAGATTTAACAAAATACCATGGATTTATTAGGTATTGAAATGAGCTGTTAGTATACAGGGACTGAATAAGTTTAAAAAATAAACATTTGCAAAGGCCAGATAAAAAAAGCAGTGCTTTTTTTTGACTTTGAACAATATAAGTCGGATTATCTGTTGCAGATTTTGCTGGTTTCTGTAATTTTACTACCAGTTATCTTTAATCAGAAATTAAGTTGTGGAGCAACTATAATGACTATCAAAGTAGGTATTAACGGTTTTGGCCGCATTGGCCGTTTTGTTTTTCGTGCGTCTTGTGAACGTGATGACATCGAAGTTGTAGGTATCAACGACCTTATCGACGTTGAATATATGGCTTACATGCTAAAATACGATTCAACTCACGGTCGTTTCAAAGGTACTGTTGAAGTTAAAGACGGTAACCTAGTAGTGAACGGTAACACAGTTCGCGTAACTGCTGAGCGTAACCCAGAAGATCTAAAATGGGATGCAATTGGTGTTGACGTAGTTGCTGAAGCAACTGGTATCTTCCTAACTGACGAAACTGCTCGCAAACACATCACTGCTGGTGCGAAGAAAGTTGTTCTAACTGGTCCTTCTAAAGACGCAACTCCAATGTTCGTAAACGGCGTTAACTTCGACAGCTACGCTGGTCAAGACATCGTTTCTAACGCTTCTTGTACTACTAACTGTCTAGCACCTATCGCTAAAGTTCTTAACGACAAATTCGGTATCGAATCTGGTCTTATGACAACAGTTCACGCTACTACAGCGACTCAAAAAACTGTTGACGGTCCTTCTGCTAAAGACTGGCGCGGTGGTCGTGGTGCTTCTCAGAACATCATCCCATCTTCAACTGGTGCTGCTAAAGCTGTAGGCGTTGTACTTCCAGAAGTTAACGGCAAACTAACTGGTATGGCTTTCCGTGTACCAACTGCTGACGTTTCTGTTGTTGACCTAACAGTTAACCTAGTTAACCCAGCTTCTTACGCTGACATCTGTAAAGCAATGAAAGAAGCTTCTGAAGGCGAACTTAAAGGCGTTCTAGGCTACACTGAAGACCAAGTTGTTTCTCAAGACTTCATCGGTGAAACTTGTACTTCAGTTTTCGATGCTAAAGCTGGTATCGCTCTAACTGACAAATTCGTTAAAGTTGTATCTTGGTACGACAACGAAATCGGTTACTCAAACAAAGTTCTTGACCTAATTGCTCACATCTCTAAGTAATTAGTTGACGTAAAGTCTAAGAATGAAAAAAAGGCGGCCTTGAGTCGCCTTTTTTATATCTCAACTTTGATCTCTACATAACGATAAGTCTAAAGTAGAGGTTTACATCGCCAAACGAAAGGAATGATGTTATGGAATTACAATCATTGCCGGCTATCAGCGTCTTGTCAGACAGCATCAGTGTGGTACAAGTAGACCAAGTTAAAGTCCTTAGAATTTATCATGAAAAAGCCACTGCGGCGATTTCGTTATTTGGTGCACACATCATCTCATTCCAACCCAAAGGGCAAAAAGAGTGTTTGTTCATGAGCAAGCAAGCAAAATTTGATGGTAAGACTGCCCTCAGAGGGGGAATTCCACTCTGCTGGCCTTGGTTTGCGCGCTTAGCAGAACCAAGTCATGGATTTGCTCGTATTACTGAATGGCAGCTAGTCGAACATCGCGAAAATGAAGACGGTGTCATACTAACATTGCGCCTTGAACATAATGAAGAGACTCGCCATATATGGCCTTATGAGTTTGCAGTCTCAATAACGATTGAAATAACAAACTCACTGTCTGTAAGCCTGAGCATCAAGAATACCGATGAACGTCCTTGGACATTCTCCGGTGCCTTGCACAGTTACCTAAATGTTGGTGACATCGAAAAAACTCAAACCAAAGGATTGGGTATTCATTATTTGGATAGTCTGCAAAGCGGAAAAGAGTGTGTTGGTGAAGAGACGCTAGTACTCACTGACACGATTGATCGTGTCTACACTCAGCCAGACCCCGTTATTACCGTGCACGACGAAGAGTGGGATCGTACATTGGTGGTTAAAAATGGTGGTGATAATTCTGCAGTCGCATGGAATCCATGGCAAGCTGGTGCAAAAGGCATGTCGGATATGAACGACGATGGTTTCAAACATATGCTCTGTGTGGAATCCACACTCTATTCAAATTGCCTATCCGCAGGTCAAACGCTGCAACCAGGGGAAACCTATACGCTATCGACTAATATAGCGGCAAAATAATGACTTTTAGGGCGGCAATTTACCGCCCTTTTTAGTAGAATCTCGCCTTAAAAACTCCAATGAGGCAATTTCAGTGTATCAATGTCCTTTATGCCACGAACCTTTAATAAAAAACCAGAATAGTCTGACCTGCAATAATCGACATCAGTTTGATTTTGCAAAAGAAGGTTATATTAACTTAATGCCGGTGCAGCATAAGCGTTCAAAGGATCCTGGTGATAATAAAGAGATGATGCAATCCAGACGGCGTTTTCTGGAAAAAGGATTTTATACGCCCATGCGTTCTCAGGTGACGGCAAAACTCAGTCAATATGTTACCAACCCTTGCGCTAAAGTACTCGATATCGGCTGTGGTGAAGGTTTTTATACCAATGACTTTGCGCTCTCCTTTTCTAATCAACAAGACACAAGTGTTTTTGGCCTCGATATATCTAAAGTCGCCATAAAATATGCCGCTAAACGGTATAAGCATTGTGAGTTCTGTGTCGCTTCAAGTAACCGCCTTCCATTTGGAGATAAAGAGCTTGATGCCGTAGTGCGTATTTATGCGCCATGCAATGGTGACGAGCTACAGCGCTGTATAAAATCGAACGGCATAATAGTTACTGTAACTCCTGCTGGTAGACATCTTTATCAGCTAAAAGAGCTGATCTATAGTGAGGTTCATTTACACGACGAAACCCCAGAGTCTATTGATGGGTTTGAACTAATTGCTGACGATAACTTACATTACCCGATGAGCTTAGATGGCGAATCTGCGTTTGATTTACTACAGATGACTCCGTTTGCTTGGAGGGCATCAGAAGAGATAAAACAAGATTTAAAATCTCGAAGCGAGTTCCACTGTGAAGCCGATTTTTCCATAAGAGTATTTCGCAAGATAAACTAGGCACACATATTGCTATAAATCTTCTATCAGAAATATGTCTTGAATTCGTAAATTTTCATTCAAGTTTTTCAAAAGCGCTCCGATAACACATTTAGGAGATTGGTAGGAGAACGTTATGGATCCAGTAAGAGTTGGTTCATCCACGTCATTATATTCACCTCAATCAGTGAAGTCGCATTCTCTTGCAAAGCCACAGTCGGCAGAGCAGCAAGCAAGTTCACTTATGAAAGTGGAAGACAATAAAGTTACCCTTTCCGATGAAGGGAAGGCGCTTTTAGAAGCTTTAAAGCAAATTGATAAAGAAGGCAAAGTAGAAACAAAAGATAAGACTGTTGGCGACAAAGTTGAATCATTTACCTATGGTGCGCTTGGGATGGAACATCCAGACAAGATGAAAGAAGATGATGACAGCTCTTATTCTGCGGGGCAATATCTTTCCGCAGCGGCAACGGTTGGTACAATTTTACTTGCGCTTGTCTAATGCGCTTTCACTGCTAGTGTATCGTTCAGAGCAGCAGTCCCGATACACTAGTCTTTTTTAATTCATACACCATCCAAAAGCTGTTTTATTTTCTAATTGTAACTGTAAGCGAAACTAGCCGAGTAAAAGTGGTATGCTATCAAGCAAGATATATCGTTCCTTGCAGGAAAAGCACCATGACCAGAAAAAAAATTCACACTCCAGAAGGTGAAATAGGTCCTTTCCAAATTTTCACTCTAATATTGTCCATATATGTACTACTTGCTTTGTGTGCTGAAGCGCTTTTCCCAATATCGACAGATACAAAAAAAATCCTACGAATCACTGATAATATAATTTGTATCTTCTTTCTTATCGATTTTGTCATTCAGTTCAGAGCGGCACCAAATAAACTAAAATTCATGAAATGGGGTTGGATAGATCTCATCTCTAGCATACCAATGCTCGATATGTTTCGGTATGGGCGAATTTTTCGTGTAATCAAAGTATTGCGAGTACTTCGTTCAACCAGAATCATTGTCTATTTTTTATTTCGCAACAAAATGCACGGTACTTTTTCCCTCGTTTCTTGTGTTTCTATCATCCTTGTAATCTTTGGAGCAATCTCCATTTTACAATTAGAAAAAGGAGTGCCGGGCGCCAATATTCAAAGTGCAGGAGATGCTCTGTGGTGGGCATTTGTTACTATAACAACGGTAGGATATGGTGATTTCTATCCAATAACATATGAAGGAAGAATAGTCGCCGTTATCCTGATGACAGCGGGTGTCGGGTTATTTGGTACCTTTACTGGTTTTATCGCATCTTGGTTTCTCGAAGATGATGACAGCAAAAAAGACCGCCATGTTGTTACCAACCTGAATGATCAAATTACTGATCTTAAGCAAGAAATCCAAGACCTCAAGCAACTTATCGAGCAAAACACTCACAATCAACCCAAGTAGATTTGCTTTACCTTACTTATTTAGGGTCCAAATAATAACTTCACACAGTTAAGCTCATGTTTAACTGTGTCTTTACATTAATTCCGACAAAACCCAACACAAATTGAGATGTAAGTGATACGCTACTATCATTAGTTCGACTCACATCACATAAAATAACACTACATGTACAATTTTTTCATTTCATTGATACTTCTTTTAGCGTCATTCTCCAGTGATGCTACGTTGGTTAAGCAATCTAGCAGCGGAATATGCCATGATACAAATTCGCCCTACTACAATTCAGTTAAGTCTTATACGTCATTTAAAACAGTAAAAGCTTGCTTGGCACATAATGGAAGACTCCCAAAATCAATCAAATCCAATAACAAATCGTCCTCTGTATCAAACTCAGGCTACTCTCGATCACAGTTTGGTCATGGCTGGGCTGACAATGATCATGACTGCCAAGATAGCCGTCAAGAAGCTCTTATTCGCCAGAGTACGTCAACCGTGACCTACAACTCATCCAAGCAGTGTCGTGTTATTCGTGGCAAGTGGATATCTCCTTATTCAGGTAAAGTAATTTATAAGGCTTCTCAAATCGATATTGACCATATCGTACCGCTAAGTTGGGCATGGCAACACGGTGCCAATAAGTGGACAAAAGAGAAACGGCAGTCTTTTGCTAATGATCCAGCGAATCTCGTTAGCGTTGAGGCATCACTGAATCGCCAAAAAGGGGATAAAGGCCCTGATGAGTGGTTGCCGCCTAAAAATCGCTGTAGCTACGTAGCTCGATTTGTACGCATTGCTAAGAAATATCAACTCCCATTTAACGCAGCTCATGTGAATACCCACTGTACAACGGCCGCTTTAAACTAAAGCACCACATATAGATATAGGGCTCGTTAGTATTAACGAGCCCTATATTCATCATCCTTATCACTTTCTGGGGGATTAAGCGTTGAATCCAACGGAAGTCAGATACTCTAGACTTGCAGTAACGTCCGCAAGGCTACCGTCTGCATCTCTGGGATCTCTCTCTTGCTCTATGGTAATCCAACCCTGATAACCTTTTTGCTGTAAAAAGGCTTGGATAGCGGGATAATCAATATCGCCTTTGCCTATTGGACACATTACCCCTTCTCCACATGCAGCAAAGAATTCGACTTGACGAGCTAACGCATCTCTATATTTATCTGCATCGACATCTTTAAAATGGATGTAATCAACTTTCTCGAAATATTTATCGAGATAAGTGATTGGATCCATTCCAGAGTAATAAAGGTGTCCTGTATCCAGACATAAACCAGCAACATCGTATGGAATATCTCTTACCAGCTTTTCGATTTCATCAGAGAATTCAATCCAACCACCAGCATGAGGATGAATCACTGGTCGAACGCCATACTCTTCCTGAGCAATCCTCGCGATGATTTTAATGTGCTCCATCATCGTTACCCATTTCTCATCAGCAAGTCGTGGCGAGATCTCCACCTGCCCAGCAAGTTGTGCTCGGTTTTTATCACCCCAGTCGATAATGACGAGATAAGGTGGCTGCTTATTCACCCCATCACAGGTTTGAGCCGTCGGTATCTGAGATAAATTGCGGCAAATATCATGAGTAAGTTGTTTTATATACTGGAAATTACTTTCACTGACCAAATCATCAAATATCGTCCCCGCGACTATCGAAAGACCATACACATTCAAAGAATGTGTTAGCTCTTTTGGATCTGTCGGAAGAAAGGTCCATGGCCCTAATTCGATACTTTTATACCCTGCTGAACTCGCTTCCGATAATACCTTTTGCCAAGATGGCAAATAAGGATTTTGGGGGTCATCAACACCCCAGCTACAAGGAGCATTAGCAATACTGATTGTCATAATAATTTCCAACTTTCTCGATGTTAGGTTTATGAAATAACTCGTTCTGTTGATACTTCTGCTGCTTTATTTGGGTTGTTTCTGTTTAAAACTAAATCCTCCATTTTTTCAAGCTGTATACCTTTGGTTTCTGGGACAAACACTTTCACAAACCACCAAGAAACCAGACAACAAACAGCAAATAATAGGAGTGGAAAACCACCATGAAATTTGTCTGTCAGCCAAGTGCTTTGGTTCATCATTGGGAAAGTTTGGCTTATAACGAAGTTCGCAATCCACATCGTAGCAATTGAGACTCCCATACCAACCGCCCTTAGTCTGTTTGGGAATATTTCACCAATAACCGTCCAAACAATTTGTCCCCAGGTAATGCCGAAAATGAATTCAAAACCAAATAGTCCGATGACCGATGTAAATCCTTTCACTCCGTAGTAAAACGTAATAAAGGTCGCAAGCAAACAAACTGCTGAACCAATTGATCCCCAAAGAAGTAAAACTTTACGACCCAGAGAGTCGATAAGAAACATCCCGACGCAGACCCCGACAAACTGAAGACCTGCGAGGAAAATCGTCATATACATAGCTTGCTGTACTGTATCCGTTACGTTCATCAATAGTGAGGGACCGAAGTACTGAATAACATTAATCCCCGTTAGTTGGTTAAACACAGCCAGTCCAATACCAATTACTAGGAAGATCATTGTTTTACGATTAAATTTTACACTCTCAACTTGCTGCGCACTTTGTCTGTCTTGATGAAGCGACTCTTTAATCTCGGCCAATACCTGCCTTGCATGTTCTGCCCCGGAAATGCGAGTCAGTGTTTTTAGTGCTCCAGCATCATTGCCAGCCATGACACTCCAACGTGGAGATTCAGGAATTAGACCAACAAAAACTAAAAATAGAATACACGGAATAAATGCAGAACCGAGCATCCAACGCCATCCTTCCGAAACTAACCATTCATTGGTCGCACCTTTTGCGATTAAGTAATTGGTAAGAAGAACAAGTACTTGACCACCAACGCAGCAAATCATATTCATTGTCATCGCTCTGCCACGAAAATCTTTAGGTGCAACCTCCGCAATATAGACAGGAGAAATAACAGAAGCGATACCGATACCGAGCCCACCAATCATACGAAATATAACAAAAGCACTAAAATGTGTTGCTAAAGCGGAACCTACAGCCGAGACAATGAACAGTAGTGCTGTCACAACCAGAGTTTTTTTTCGTCCGTATTTATCAGCAATCTTCCCTGCAGAAAAACACCCAACAACACAGCCAATAATAACGTTTGATACAGCCCATCCTTCAGATGCGGGAGTAAGCTGGTAATATTCACTTAACGGCTCGATTGCTCCAGAAATAACAGATGAATCAAAACCAAATAGTAGACCGCCTAACGCAGCGACCAAGCAGATATACATGACATAAATAACGTTATGTCCCGAAGATTGAGATCGCATGGTGTCCTCCCTAAATACAGCGTAATTAAACTCCCACATGCAATGTGGATATTAAATCACCGCAGAAGAAACCAAACAAATGTAAAGCAATCAAACCATGATTGAGATCTTCAAAATTTTTTTCACCTTGATGCCTTAGAATCAAATAGGCGAACCGAAAAAACAAATTCCCTAGAAAGCATGTTTTGCCACCAATCAGTGGATAAGAATATTCATGTGCCACATGTCACAAATAAACAATTTCCTATTTTCAACATGCTAAATAGTCATTAGCAGTTTTCAATCGTAACCAACTCAAAACCAACGCTAACATTTAAAAATCCGCACTCCCGATCACTGAAGACTTTCTTACATGCCGCCATGGTGTAATTAGAGAACTCATCCAAACGATGTAAAAACATCACATCAATTGTCCCGTCAATAAACATTAGCTGCTGTTCATTTAAAGGACCATGACACAATAGTGTAACTTTACGCTGTATCTCTAGCTCTCTAAGAGCTCGTGCAATCCCTTCCACACCACCACATGGCGCATAGATAAGGGTAATATCTGGATGTGCATCAAATAGTTGCATTGTTTCTTTGTATGCCTCCTCGATATTTTCACAGGTCTTTTTAGGTTCAAGTACCAAATGGTGCATGCCGTTCTCGCGCAGATAAGAGCGGAAACTTATCTCACAGCTCTCCTGGCATAGAAAACGGTTATCACCAATAAATATGGCAATTTTCCCTGCGTCTGGATAAAGATGCTCAACCACCCAAGCAGCTGTTCTGCCGGCTTTTTTATTATCCCAACCGATATAAGCAGCCTGTTTACAAGGAGATAGGCCTGATAACATAGTGATGACCTTAGTCCCATCTTCTGCCACTTCGTTCACCGCATGACGGATTAATGGATGATCTTGTGCCACAACGCCTACGATATCGACAGACTTTGAAAAGTTGATAATTGCTGTAGCAGCTTCTTCGATTTGATTAAATGCTAAAAAGACAAACTCAGGCTCAATATTAGTGTATCTTTTTGCCTGCTTTTTCAGAGAATCAGATAGCGTTCTATAAAATGAATAACTTTCTGAAAGCAGAACAAAACCAACCCTAAAAGCCCCTTTTACGTCTTGAGGTTCAGGCTCTTCTACAACCAAGATTTTTGATTGCTTATCACGGTAGCCCAAATCTCTTGCCGCTTTTAGAACCTTTGCAACAGTCGCTGGTTTAGTTGAGCTTCTGCCATTAAGAACTCGATCGACAGTTGCTGTCCCTACCCCCGCAGATTTTGCTATATCGGAAATAGTCACATGTTTCATTTTTATTGCTCTTATGATTTTTTTACATCAAAAATACATCACGTTATTAAGATGTTTAACATCATAGAAACATAGTTATCAATTGTAAAAATTTTATTCTAAAAATGTGGAGTCTGACAGGAACAGCTTCTCTGAAATGAGATCAACCCGCCAGAATGACGGGCTGATCGGAGTATGAAAAGAACAATAAATTAATGCTTAAACGTGTTTGCCCCTGATGGACTAAACGCATTTAAATCTCCTGACGGATTCATGAGATGAGGTAATATTTTGGGTAAATTAAGCTCGATATCCTTATCTGTGACAGGATTAATCACTTCATTATACCAACCGAGTAGACCCAGAACGGCATAGCCAACTGCATCGTCATCCTCACGGTGTTCCAGAATGATCTGTAGAAATCGCAGTATTGCCCTGTCATTTGTTTTTGCCACATCCAGAGTCTCATGGAACACGGCAGTTGACTCTGCAACCAACCCGTCATATTGAGTCTCTATCGCTAGGCGGAAGGAACCACCATCAACGGAAATTTTCATAATATTTAACCTTTTGAGCTAACTATCCATAATGTTATCTCAGTTTGTTTTCACTGTCTTTGAGATCACGACATAAATAAGTTACATCCCCAGATGATTGGAGTATGATTTTTAAACAGTTAAGCAAAAGGACGTTATATGCAAAGGACAATCTCGGGTAGTTGTGTGTGTGGTGCGGTTCGTTTTGAGGTCGAAGACGATTTTCAGCATTTTTATTTTTGCTATTGTGAACAATGTCGGCGAATGACTGGTTCAGATCATGCGAGTAATCTATTTACCCGTATAGATAATATTCGTTGGATCAAAGGGGCGGAGCTTACCAAGCGATATGAGCACCCAACACGAACATTTTCGCAAGTTTTCTGTACTGAGTGTGGCTCCCCTCTTCCCTATCTTTCTAAAAGTGGTAAAGCACTGATTATCCCAGCGGGAAGCTTAGACTCGGAACCAACACGAAAACCAGATGCGCAAATATTCTGTAGTGAACAAACGCAGTGGCATATAGATGGAATCGAAGCGAAAAGGTTTGATGGCTTTCCTGAGTGATAAAGATCAACATGTCGAGTAAAAATCTCACGGCTTTGTGTAATGCGGATTTTTATTTTGTGGATACAGATTGAAGCTTTGCCTAAAGCCTTTGTAAGTCTAAAAGCAATGTTGTTAGCGTAAACGCTTGCAAAAAACAGACTAAAATCAGGACGACAAATGCAATTCTCATTTAATGGAAAAAACTGTCTTATCGTCGGCGCATCGAGTGGCATTGGTTTAGAAATAGCAAAAGAGTTCCGAAATCTGAACGCGAATATGTTCATTGCCAGCGCAAACAAGGCTAAATTGCAGGCCTCATACGAAACTTTGAGCTTAATAGAAAATCAAGGTCATCTATTCCAGCTTCCAGTAGACATCTCTGACAGTGAAGGAATAAAATCTCTCGTAAATCAAGCTGCTCTCGCCATGGGATCCATTGATATACTAGTCAATTGTGCTGGCGTGTCCATTTCTAAAACCATGGACAAGTTAACTGTAAATGACTGGGATAGTGTTCTTAACATCAATCTAAAAGCCGCCTACCTTCTTGCGACTCAAGTTGCTCAAACAATGGTTAATTCGGGTATAGAACATGGCAAAATCATTAACATTTCATCTATTGCTGGAAAGGTTGGTGAATATGGTAATGGTCCCTACTCAATCAGCAAAGCCGGTATTAATAGCCTAACTCAGGTGCTGGCAAAAGAACTTGGTTCTCATGGTATTTGTGTTACGGCAGTCAGCCCTGGTTTTACTGATACTCAGCTGCTGCGAGATGCACTCAGTTCTAGAGCCCCACTAGAAGGCAAAACTCCGACAGAGTATATTGAAGAATTAAAATCCACTGTCGCATTAAAACGCTTCGCCGAGCCAAAAGAAATAGCCTACGCAGTGTTGTTTCTTTGCTCCCGGTATGCGAATTACATATCGGGAACTACGCTGACCATTGATGGTGGGAAATCACTAACATGAAATCACAAGTTAGCGAGAATTGGGATGATTGATGATGTGGTCTTCCCAATCGATCACTTCGATTTCATAGACGACGCGGTTCCTTACGCTCTCTCCAGCCTTATGCATCGCTGATTTCGACCCAGTGATTAACGGATGCCACTGTGGTAAAGGCTGGTCCTGAGCAAGAAGGCGATATGCGCAGGTGTCCGGCAACCAGTTAAACTCACTAATTTTGTCTCTGGTTAATTTTAAGCATTCTTCACCGGACTGAAAACGATTAGAATAATCCTTGCAGGAACATGTATCGCTATTCAGCCAGCTACAAGCTACGTTGGTGTAGTAAACTTCGTCGGTGTCTTCATCCATTAACTTATGCAGACAGCACTTTCCACAGCCGTCGCAGAGAGATTCCCATTCATCCTCGGACATCTCTTCCAGTTTTTTTTGTTGCCAAAATGGTGTATTCATCGACATCGCTCTATTAGTTTTGGGGAGTTCGAGGGGCGTGTTATACCGATCTGATGAAAAAAGTTCAAGCTTAAACATTAACCGTTCATCTTTCTCTACAATTTTGCTAGACTCGCCGCCCTCAGATCATTGTAGCGAGAAAATCATGAATTGCCGACTAGGCTGCGGAGCATGCTGCATAGCGCCCAGTATTTCATCCCCTATCCCTGGAATGCCCAATGGCAAGCCTGCAGGAGAGCGTTGCATTCAGCTAAACGACGACAATCTATGTAAATTATTTGGTAAGCCCGAAAGGCCCAAAGTGTGTCATGAATTTAAAGCATGTGATGATGTTTGTGGTGCCACAAACCAGCAGGCTCTGGACAACCTTATCATGTTGGAAAGTCTTACGTAGTCAGCCACCTAAGCAGCCAACAACGTTGAATTAATACAGCTTTTGTCTACCAAGAATTGAATGTGATAACGTGGTACCATCCACAAACTCTAGCTCACCACCAACTGGCACACCATGAGCAATTCGACTTGCTGGAACTTTATGTTCCTTGCATAACTCAGCAATGTAATGAGCCGTAGCCTCACCTTCTACAGTCGGGTTCGTTGCAAGAATCACTTCCTGAATATCCCCACGCTGCAAACGATAATCGAGTAGGTCAAGGCCTATATCGCTCGGACCAATTCCGTCTAGCGGTGACAAATGCCCCATTAGAACGAAGTATCGTCCTGCATACTGACCTGTTGATTCAACGGCCGCAATATCCGCAGGGCTTTCGACCACACAAAGCTGACCGTTTTCCTGACGCTTGGGATTTTTGCAGATATGACAAACGTCTTCCTCAGTAAAAGTTCGGCACTCTTGGCAATGACCAATTTCAGTCATCGCTTTTGATAGCGCATCCGCGAGCTGTAAGCCGCCTTTTCTATCACGCTGTAACAAATGAAAGGCCATACGCTGAGCCGACTTGGGGCCAACCCCAGGCAGACAACGTAAGGCCTCCATCAATTGCTCCAGCATTTGACTGGTTCGCATTGAATACCTTCTCTAAATTTAGAATGGCATTTTCATACCTGGTGGTAACTGCATACCGCCAGTCACTGAAGACATCTTTTCTTTCTGGGTTTCTTCAACACGGCGAGCCGCATCGTTGAACGCAGCAGCAATCAAGTCTTCTAGCATTTCTTTATCGTCTTCCATCAAACTTTCATCGATTTCAACACGACGGACACTGTGACTACCCGTGATAGTGATTTTAACTAAACCAGCACCAGACTCGCCAGTCACTTCCATATTCGCTATTTCTTCCTGAAGCTTTTGCATACGCTCTTGCATTTGCTGGGCTTGCTTCATTAAGTTGCCCATACCGCCTTTACCAAACATGTGTGTCTCTCTAGTACTATTTGACTGATGTAATAATTGTGGGGGTTATATCGTAAAATTCAACCCTGCTCTATCAAATCGACCTTCTCAATAATTGAGATTTAGATCGGTCTGATGGTGTCTTTATCTAATTCCGCGCCGAACCGCTTTTCAATAAATTGAACTATTTTATCTTGCTGCAGACTTTGATATGCCTGATGCAGATGTTCCTGATAACAAAGCTCTCTCAGTTCAAGAGGCGTCTGCCCAATGTCCCCTATAGAGATATTCAGTTGACACGACTCACCGATGGCTTGAGAAATTGCTTGTTGTAGCTCACCATATGCTTTTTCTGTATTAAGGTGCTGCTGATTAGCTCGTAGTGTGAGATTCACTGAGTTTCCCTGTTTTTGATAGGCAGAGTTAAGTGCTAACTGTTCCACTAGCTTAGGAATTTGCATACTTTGAATCAGTCTGGACCATTCATCTTTCGCATTCACTTCTTCAATCAACTTAGCTGCCATTTCGGGCGTTTTTTCATGCTCTACCGCCTGTTTTAACTCTGATGGCGATAGTGGCTGATTGATCTCTTTTTCAGAAATTTCATCCTCGAACATTGGCATCCAACGATATGCTTCATCGGATGAAATATCATCATTGGCTTCAGTTTGAGGGACCGAAGGGCGCGGCATATCAACATTATGTTGAGTCGCTATATTGGCAAGTCGATCAAATACCGACTCCTCTTGCGATGCCGCTTTAGGCTTTTTTCCCGAGGAATTCCCTTCAGACGAATTACTGTTGCGCTGTGAGCGTAACTGATGTCTTAAACCACTGATTGATGAATGAGCTGTTGCAGGTTTCGACTCTGGATCCACCATGGCTGGAGTCTGTGGCGGCTCAGTAACAGTAGGTCGATTCTGAGCTTCGACCTGTTGCACTGGAGTTCTCTGTGTATCGTACACAGGAATAGAATGAGTCTGCGTACTCTCGCTCGGACGACTGGTTTCGGGTTTTCTCTGTTGCTCAGGTTTAGCTACACGACTTGCGCTCTGTTCAATGTGTGAATCAGACGGATGAATAGAGGATGGCTTCTCTATCGAGCGCAAGGGTGAGGCTGGTACGGGTCTAAAGGCAACCATCCGCAAAAGTACCATCTCCAAACCAATTCTTGGTGTTGGTGACAGTGGGATATCTTGTCGTCCTTTAAGCGCGATTTGGTAATATAACTGGACCTCTTCAGGCGATATAGCCTGAGCAAGCAGACGGATTTTCTCTCCATCCGGAGAAGATTTATCAACAGATGCAGGTAAAACCTGATACATCGCTAACCGATGCAGTTGTTCACACAACGACTTGAGTAGTGAGTCCCAATCAACACCATTTAACGCCAATGATTCGACTTGATCCATAATGACTTGCGGATCATTGTGACTGATTGCATTGAGAATGTGCAAAGCTTGATCATTATCGATGGTTCCCAGCATATGGGATACCTGCTCAATATTGACCTGACCATTTCCAAGGGCTATCGCCTGATCGGACAAGCTTAATGCATCTCGCATACTGCCATCAGCGGCATGCGCTAACAAGCTCACGGCACGAGGTTCAAACGATACCGACTCTTCATCAAATATATGTGCTAATTGCTGCTCTATATTTTCGACGCTGATCGGCTTCAAATGAAACTGAAGACATCTAGAAAGAATCGTAACAGGAAGCTTTTGTGGATCGGTTGTCGCAAGAAGAAACTTCACGTATTCCGGCGGTTCTTCGAGTGTTTTTAACAGGGCATTAAAACTATGACGAGAGAGCATATGGACTTCGTCAATTAAGTACACCTTAAATCGTCCACGCGCAGGTTTATATTGAACGTTATCTAGCAGTTCGCGAGTGTCTTCAACTTTAGTTCGGGAAGCGGCGTCAATTTCTAATAAATCAACAAATCTGCCTTGATCGATCTCTCGGCAAGTTTGACATTGTCCACATGGATGGGACGTAATGCCAGTCTCACAGTTTAGCCCTTTTGCCAACAATCTACCGATTGTCGTTTTACCAACACCACGAGTACCGCTAAAAAGGTACGCGTGATGCAGACGATTCTGGTCTAATGCATTTTCTAATGCCGTTAACACATGTGACTGACCAACAACTTCAGAGAAAGTTGTTGGACGCCATTTTCTTGCAAGTGCTAGATAACTCATCAATGATCCCTGGTGTCTGGATTAATGTCCTTCAAAGTCACAGATACTGTAAACATCCAAACCAAGCGCTTTCAGGCGATCTCCACCACCAATCTCTGGCAAATTAATCACGAATGCAGCGTGAGTCACCTCGCCACCTAAACGACGGATTAGTTTTGTAGTTGCTTCAATCGTACCGCCAGTCGCAAGCAGATCATCGACCACAAGTACTTTATCGCCCTTCTCAATCGCATCAACGTGGATTTCTAACGTATCTTGGCCGTATTCAAGTTCGTAAGACTCCGCAACCGTCGGTCTTGGTAACTTGCCAGGCTTACGAACGGGAACAAAACCAATACCCAGTTCAATGGCTAACGGTGCACCAAACAAAAAGCCACGAGCTTCTGTACCAACGACTTTGGTAAAACCTAGGTCCTTGTACTTTTCAACTAAAAGCTGAATTGTTGAACGGTACGCTTCCGCATCCTCTAAAAGACTGGTTACGTCTCTGAAGATGATGCCTGGTTTTGGATAGTCAGCAATACTTTTGATACTGGCTTTAATTTTTGAGATTGTTTCAGTTGTCATAACGTCATAACTTTCTTTAACAAGGTGTTTCAGTATAGTGCTTCGCACATCAGAGCACCTTAAGCAGAAACAATAAACTTTACGTTCTGCTAAAAACACAAACGCCCACTAAAATCAGTGGGCACACTTCGGCGTAATGCTATTGATTTTTTGCTCTTTGATCAACCTAGTCATTCACCTTGAGTCGAAGAAAAAAGGTTAACCCAATCAACATACCGATAAATAGTGCAATTTTCACCCAGAATATAGGCACAACCCATATGGACCAACAAAAACTGATCAGCATAACAATCGCACCGCGGCGCTTAACTTTAGAACTTACTGAACGGTTCTGCTGCCAGTTATCGATAATCGGACCAAAAGTTGGATGAGAAATTAACCAATGATGGAACCTAGGGCTACTTTTCACAAAGCAAGCACTAGCTAAAAGAAGAAACGGCGTGGTAGGCAAAAGGGGGAGAAATATTCCCAGAATTCCTAATGCGATGGAAAGCATCCCTGTGAGTATAAGTAAAACTCTCAACAATTGAAACAGCCCGCGTTCTACGTTTAGTGTTAAACAATATAACACGTTAGAAACACGCAGTGTGTCAATAAAAATTAACCCACTGGTGCTTCTATTTCCGATTAATGTGTATCACGGCGAGAGAGTTCTAAGACAAATGAGCTACTCCCAATCCGATTAATCGCGAGTTGTGTTTTACTTTTCATCGGGAGATCTTTTGTCATGAAGTTTTTCATGCAATTATCACCAAGATTCCGCCCACCCTCAATACGCAATGATTGACTACCATTCGACCAATTACAGTCCAAACCAGCAGGCATGATCGATAGCTGCCCGTAGGTAAGGTCCGCCAATCCAATCAAAACGGATGCTTTAGTCGTATACTCAGAGCACTGTAGTCCTTTCTCTAAAATTTCTGCTAAGTCTTTCAGATCAGCGCTATACGTTTTTAAATTACGCATGTAGTCGTGGAAAAGAGCCCTAACCATCAACGTCGTCGCAACGGTATTTTCTTCCTCTTCTGAGTCGACTACATAGAATGCATACTGACCATTAATCGACCACACATAGTCAAAGACAATCGGCATCGCCTCTGCAGGTTGCAAAAGGCGATAATTACAATGCCACACACCTTGCGACGAATCGTTATCAGGCATCAACGCATTTAATAAATCTCTGGCGGCACTAGGGTTCGATTGCAAATATTGCAGATGCCAATGAAGCTCCTGCTCTTCTGCTAAATCCCCCCCATCATCAACCCTGAACCATTGACTCGAGAAATCTCGTTGGTCCGCGATATGATTATCACTATCTTCAAGTGTATTGACGATAGCATCGGACAGATGCACAAAATTATTGATTGGTTTGGGCAGGAAATCTTTAATTCCGTACTTTAACGCTTTCGCAACCTCAGACATCTGCTCTGTTGCAGACACTACAATAAGAGGAAGTGATGGATAAGCCATACTTACTTCTTCAACGAATTCCACACCATTTAAAATTGGCATGGCCAAATCACACAGAACCAAGTCCGGGCTTTCGGATTTAAGCTTTCGCAGCCCTTCTAATCCATTTTCAGCCTCGCAAATTTCACAGCCCTGCGCACTTAAAAAACCTCCGGTGATACGTCTAAAGATAGGATCGTCATCAACAATTAAAATCGTTTTACCAGCCAGCACTTCCGCCTTAACCGCAGCCTCACTAGCTATGTGACTAGGTTTCAACATATTACAGCCTCACTAAATGCCAAATACAGAGCACAAGTTTTCAAAAAATTTGTCCGTAGCAGTATAGATTATTGATATTTTTAAAACCGCTATATTAAAAGTAGAACCAGTTGGGTATTTGTACAAATAATCGAGAATAAATGAAAACATTTATCTTGTTTTGTTTTAAGATTGAAAAATGAGTTTTCAGCAAACATGTTGATGTGACTCAAAATTTGACAATTCACTTACGTATACAGTAATTAAACCTCAATAAAGATGTATCAGTGGACATGAAATTAGACGATCTCAATCTATTTCGCTTAGTTGTCGAGAACGGTAGTTACACAGCAACGTCGCGCAAAACGATGATTCCTGTTGCAACCATTACTCGACGTATTCAAGCGTTAGAAGATTCACTTAACCTGCGCCTTCTCAATCGTCATGCTCGCAAGCTTTCGTTAACAGAAGCGGGAGAAATGTTCTTCAAAGAATGTTCTCCATTATTGCAACAGCTTTCCATCACCGCTGAAGAGATAAGTGATGATTGTCGTGGCGCATCAGGCAAAATACGTATTAATGCACCATCAAATCTTACCAAAAGAATGATGATGCCAATGTTTAATGAATTTATGAAACAGTATCCGGACATCAATCTGGAGCTAACAACAAATAACATGGCGGATCAGCTTGATCCGACTGAATGGGATGTCATTTTTAGAGTGGGTCCGCAAAGAGACTCTTCACTCATCGCTCGCAAAATCAATCAAGTAAAAGATATTTTGGTTGCCAGCCCGGATTATCTGGTCAAAAAACCAGCGCCGAGTCATGCCGAGGAGCTTCACGAACATTCATTACTTAAAGGCTACCCATTGATGAAATGGCAGCTGAAGAATAGTAAGGGCGAGACCATTATTAACACGGATAAAGGTCGATTTCAGGCGAATACCCTAGATGTCGTCAGGATGGCATGTTCAGAGGGCCTAGGCATAACATTAATGCCAGATGTCATGATCAAAGAATATCTGGAAAATGGCTCATTGGTTAGAATTTTGGGTGACTGGAGTGCCAACGCCAGAGAAATTTATATGCTTTACAATCACAAAGATCACCTTCCAGAAAAAGTACGCTTATTCATCGACTTTGTCATTTCATATAACATTCATTAACCACCGATGGTGTTGTGCATTAGCACAACACGCGTCGATAACGTTACTCATCAGATATATTTAACGAACTCAGACATGGCTCGTTCTGGCGCTTTCATCGGCTTGATACCGGGTTTACCCAGGTAAAGAAAACCAACAATTTCATCATCGCCATACACATTGAATGCTTCTCTGACAACAGAATGGAACATCCATTTACCTGAACGCCAAATACCCTGATAACCTTGGGCTACTGCAGCCATTTGCATCGCCTGCACCGCACACCCGGCAGACAAGACTTGCTCTAATGCCGGTACTTTTTCGTGAGGGGTAACACGAGCAATAACCGTAATCACCATTGGCGCTCTAAATGGTGCATTTTTAACTTTTGTTAGCGTGGCTTCGTCACCATTCTCTGACTCTACGGCTTTAGTCAGTATCGATGACAACTTTTCCAAACCTTTACCCTCAGCAATAACAAATTCCCAGGGAGTCAGATTTCCGTGATCAGGCGCTCTCATTCCTGCTCGAAGAATGTTTTCCAATGCTGTCCCATCAGGAGCAGGCGCTTCTAATCTTGCCATTGAACGTCGGTTCAGAAGTAAATCTAACGCTTCCATGTCTTTGTCCTTATTATTGAAAACGGAATAATCAACAAGCATACACTATTCGATACCGAGTTCTCAAAGCAAGATCTAATAGAATGACTCTCCTTTCATTTTCATTGACACTAACTCGGTATCGGGCTCGTAAAATGGCCCAAACTTCTTCGAGTGTAACTGCATTTTTTCTACTATTGAGGCTATCCCTCTTGTATTCATAAAATAAAAAGGGCCTCCCAAAAATGGGGGAAAACCAATACCTAATACGGCACCGAGGTCGCCATCTTCTGCTGTTTCAATCACTCCGTCTTTTAAACAACGAGTAGCTTCATTGAGCATCGGTAATAAGCAGCTAAGTACAATTTCTTGCGCCTTCATCTGCGGACTAATATCGATACTTAAAAGTTTATAGATCTTATTATCGACCCTTTTTGTCTGACCATAACGATAAAATCCTAGACCCGATTTTCGACCTTTGCGACCATCCTCTAGTACTGCCTCAAATATTCCGTCGGATGCAAAACGGTCCCCCAATGCCGCCTGTAAAATAGGCGGGATTTTACCTGCCACATCAAACCCAACTTCATCAAGTAACGCAAATGGACCCACAGGAAAACCAAAATCTTCCAGTGCATTATCAATCACATCTATAGGTTCACCCGCTTTGAGACAACGAAATGCACCCTGAATATAAGGTACGAGAATACGATTAACGTAGAAGCCGGCACTATCTTTAACCTTAATCGGAGTTTTCCCTTGTTGATACGCTAATGCGAGCGCTGTAGCAATCGTGGCCGGATTGGTATTTTCGTGAGGAATCACTTCGACCAAGGGCATTTTTTCCACTGGGCTGAAGTAGTGAATACCAATGATTCTCTCAGGATGTATCGCCATTTCCGCTATTTTGCTGATGGGAATGGATGAGGTATTAGACGCTAAAACCGTTTCAGATGAACACACCTCTTCACAGTCTCTGACTATCTGTTGTTTTAAGTCCATATCTTCAAAAACAGCTTCGACAATAATGTTGCTCTTCCCTACCCGAACGTAATCTGTACTACCCGTTAGATTAAGCAGTGTCTTTTTCTGCTCAAAGCGCGTCATTTTTCCTGAGCGAATTTTGCGCTCCAGTCGCTCTGCTGAGTATTTTATCGATTTTGATATTGCGGCATGCTCAAGATCTTTAATGTGAATAGGGAGCTTCGCTACCGCCAGGGTCACAAAGCTAATTCCAGCCCCCATGAGACCGCCACCAATAACCGAGACCTGTTTAATCTCTTGAGCATCCTGTTCGAGTCGATACCGTTTTTTAGCCGCAGTAGTCAGAAAAAATAACCGTCTTAAACTTTCAGAAACCGGCGTCATCGCTAATTCACCAAACGCTTCCGCTTCATTGCGAATGCCTTTCTCAAATCCATTTTCTAGACCAAAAAGAATGCAATCGAGAATTTTATCTATTGCCGGATAATTATAGTGTGCTTTGTTTTGAGCTTTTCGCCTGGCTTGACGAATGATGAATTTACGAACCCAAACATTATTAGATAAATGAGTATTGAGTTTGGCGATAAATGAGATACGTTTTGTAAAGCGGATTTCAGAAACTATAACGTGTTGACAGGTATTGATAAGCGAATCTTTATCAACTATTAGATCGATTAGACCCAATTTCAACGCTTTTTTTGCGGTTATCTGCTTCCCAGTCAGGATAAGATCTATTGAGGGAATTAAACCGATTAACCTAGGTAGTCGTTGAGTCCCCCCAGCTCCGGGTAATAATCCTAGCTTAACTTCAGGTAAACCCAGCATTGTTTTAGGTTCAGTGGTACCAATACGATAATCACAAGCCAAAGCGAATTCTAAGCCGCCACCCAAACATACTCCATCAATTGCGGCAATCGTGGTAAAAGGCATTTTTTCTAAACGCTCAAAAATGGCCTGAGCGCCCGAAGCCAGTAAGTCAGCCTGTTCCGCAGAATCACAACTATCAATCATTTCAATATCGGCGCCAGCGATAAAACAGTTCGTTTTACCCGAATAGATAACCAAGCCCTTTAATTCATGGCAATGAAGATCTAACTGCTCTAAAACTTCGGACATATCATCTGCAAATGATTTGTTGAGTGTGTTAACTGACTGGTTCTCAATGTCAATTTTCAACCAAGCAATCTCTAACTCATCTATCGTGAGTTGGTAATTACGATGCTTACTCATTATTCTGACTCCAGTATTATTGATGAACCAATACCACCAGCAGCACAAGATGCAACAAGACCGATACCTTTACCACTACGTTTAAGCTGATACAGTAATTGGGTAATCATCCTTGCCCCTGTTGCAGCAAAAGGATGCCCGTAGGCAAGTGATCCGCCCTGTATATTCATCAGTGTAGGGTCAATATCCCCCACGGCTTGTGATCGGCCAAGTTGCTGTTGAGCAAATAGATCACTTGAAAGACACGCCAGATTTGCCAACACTTGAGCCGCAAATGCTTCATGCATTTCCATGAGTTCGATATCTTTAATACTCATACCCGCTTTTTCCAATACCCTTGGAATCGAGTATGCCGGACCAAGCAACATATTTTTTTTCACACTTATTGCGCAAAAATCATAAGCACGAATATACCCAAGCACTGGCAGATTCATGGCTTTCGCAGTGTCTTCTCTAACCACAAATAAAGCTGCGCCGCCGTCTGTTAACGCACTACTATTTCCCGCGGTTACTGTTCCAGCGTGACGGTCAAATACCGGACGCAA
This sequence comes from Vibrio viridaestus, assembly GCF_003856525.1. GTDB lineage: Bacteria > Pseudomonadota > Gammaproteobacteria > Enterobacterales > Vibrionaceae > Vibrio > Vibrio viridaestus. The sequence goes on along the minus strand of NZ_RJVQ01000003.1, from coordinate 48,162 downwards.
CTTCGCATAATCTGACAACTGAGAACTATGGCGCAGAACGTTATCCTCTGTCAGGTGAAATTGATGTGGGTGGGGATGAATTGGTTCGACTTGCTTACATAACAGAGAATCTTGCCATGCATTACTCGCTAAAATATGAGAGCGATGCGCATATTCATCCTGAGCAAGACGACTGATGGCGAATGTTTTTGCCATCTGCTCGGCTGTCTGACCCATCGATAATCCAGTCGAGAACTCTGCGACTGGCGGAGGAGATGGAATGAGATGGCTTAACTTAAGGTTTCGTAAAATCTGCAGTTTCTGCGGTAGTGTCTTTGCCCTAAAAAGGGATAATGCCATAAGCCCCATTTCAGCCGACCAGGTAAAAGGTAGATTTGACGCAGAATCAGCACCACCTACGATGGCAGATTCTATCGAGCCACTACAAATATTTTGTACCGCACAGATTAATGCTTGTTGACTGGTAGCACAGGCCCGACTGACACTAAACGCATCAACGCGATCCCCCATTCCACAGATCAAAGCAATCTCTCGGGCAATATTAGGCGCATCCGCTTTGGGTATGACCTGACCAAATACAATTTGATCAACTTCATTCTCTTTCACATCATAACGATTGAGCAGTGTCTTTACCGCATGAGCACCAAGATCGATGGCAGACAGCGCCTTCAATTCTGAAGACTGCCTAGCAAAGGGGGTTCTCACACCATCAATAATTGCTACCCTTGAACCTTGATAATCCACGACCTGTTGATTTTTCATTGTTTGGCCACACCGTTACCCTGTTTACAAAAAGCTTAGTAAAAACAAAGGGCCATTCCAGTCAGCAGATAAAGATGAGTGTTAAAGTGAGAGTTAACGTGGATTTTAAGGCAAAAAAAAACCACACAAAGGTGTGTGGTTGGAAAAATTTTATAAAGCAATTAACTTACGCCAATTGAAAATCAGTTTCCTGATTAGGAGAAAGTAAAGTCAGCCTTCAAAAGGAAGTGTCATCTTGCTCAACATGTCAGTCTCACGACTAACCAGATGACAAGGACCAATATACGTCCTTTGAGTTTATGGATATTGAAATAGATCAATTTTATTTCTATTTCGTTCGATTCCGGAAAAAAAGTTTCTTTCAAACCTTTATAAGCCTTGGAATTCAACACAATATCAACTTATGTTTTCATTTTTAAGAGAGAATTTAACTTACATAATATTGATTTTTGTGCACTAATCGCCCTGTATTTTATACGTTAACTCTATATAGAACGGCATTTCAATACACATCCTTATCCCCGTAAAAAAACATACCAACCTATCACTTTACAAACTTTCTTCACCAACTGGTCAATGGTCGGATTTGTAATCGAAGCGTAAAAGAATAGTATCAGCCGCCCAATTGAGTATTTACTCAAATATAAACAAAAATAATGATTTTAGGCGATCTTGCTCGCCATTTTTAGATAGGAACTCACGCAATGAACTCTTCACCTTTATTTCGCCGCTCACTGCTGGCTGTGGCACTATCGATCACAGCTCAGAATGCTTTGGCAGCAGGTTTCCAGGTAAATGCTCAGTCGGCAACTGGACTCGGTCGTGCATTCGCAGGTGATGGAGTTATTGCGGATAACGCATCAGTCATTGCTCGTAATGCTGCTGCGATGGCGCTATTTGATGATGTATCAATGTCGTTAGGTTTCGAAACGATCACAACATTAATCGACGTAAAAAACGCCACCTATCAAAACGTTGCAGGCGTATCAACTGATGCCTCTTACGATGATGCAGGCGACACATCAATTGTTCCTAACTTTTATCTGGTTGTTCCAGTCAATGAACAGTTTGCCTGGGGCGTGAGTGCCTATTCAAACTTTGGTACCAAAACGTCTTTCGCAGACGATTACAAAGGATATGAGTACGGAGGAAATACCGATGTCGCCAGTATGAATTTTGGTCTGACTGGATCATATCGTATTGATGAACAGTGGAGTATCGGTGCTGGAATTGATTTTATTTACGGTAAAGGTAAGTTATCACGCAACGCGCAATCTACTCTGGCAGCGGCTGCTTTCAGTGGACAAGATGAAGCGCTAAATGCTGACGCTGATGGTTGGGCACTAGGTTATAACCTTGGTGCTGTTTATGAACTCGATGAAAATAACCGTTTTGGTCTTGATTATCACTACAGTCCAGATCTGAAAGCAGACGGAGATATCAGCTATATTGGTTATACTGGAGCAAACGGTGCCATTTCAGATACTTTGGTCATGCCACTACCGGATATAGCAGAGTTTTCGGGCTACCATCGTCTTAACCAAAGCTTCGCTGTGCATTACAGTATTCAGTGGATTAACTGGTCTGAATTCGATGTTCTAAACGCGGATACGAGTGGTACGTTGAAAACCTACCAATGGCAAGATGGTTGGCATTATTCCGTGGGTGGTACCTACTACCTGAATAATAAATGGACGCTTCGCGCTGGGTATATGTATGACACTAGTGCCCAAGATTCCATTACTTCGATATCTGTACCAGACTCAGATCGTCAGTGGTTTTCGACCGGATTTACTTATCAGCTAACAGAAAAATCAACGGTAGACTTTGGTTTCACTTACTTGGTAGGTAAAGATGTACATGTTTCTGAGACAAGTACTCTTTCTAGTCTCACCGCAACAACACACGCAGATGCTGTGCTGATGGGTCTGCAATACAGCCGCTCATTCTAAAATGACTAAGCTCGCCTTACGGCGAGCTTTTTTATACCTTGGTCAAAATCGATTCCGCTGCGTCCTCAATTAAATCCAGGACCAACTCGAAGCCGTTCTCGCCACCATAGTAAGGGTCTGGAATTTCTTTATAATCCGAATGACCGTGACTTAAAAACATAGAAAGCTTATGTTGATATTCAGATGGGCACCGTGATTGTAAATCACGTAAATTATCTCTATCCGCCGCTAGTATCATATCGAAATCGATAAAGTCCTGTTCCGTTACCTGCCTAGCTTGCATACCAGAAAAACTGTAGCCACGTTTTTCTCCCGCAGCTCGGGCTCGAGAATCCGGGGGGTTACCCTGATGATAAGCAATAGTGCCTGCTGAATCGATATAAACATCTTTTCCAAGCTCAGCGGCTTTGGCTTTCAGTATCGCTTCTCCTGTAGGAGAGCGGCATATATTCCCCATGCAGACGACTAGAATTGATGTTTTATTTTTGCTCGTCATAGCGCAGCGTTCCTAGGTTTATTGATTTCGTCAATTGCAGAGTATGATATTCCACCATTGAATGGAACCCCTGAATGCATCCAGCTTAGTACCACGCAAAAGCAACAAAAGCGCCCTTAGGCGCTTCTGAATATGGAAATCTAGCTATACGATTTAGAATGGTTTAGGTGCAAAGCCAGTCATAACATCAAGGCGCAGTTCTTTACCCAATTTTGTCATTGGATGAACCACAACTAATCCCTTCACCGATTTTTTTAGCTTGCCTAGGTCAGCCTGTTCTGCCTTGGTAATCTCTCGTGAAAATGGCATATTTAACAAACTCTTACGTTCTTTATTCATGTCGTATTGCTGCTTATGCTTAATCGAGTTTGCTTTTTTAGTCAGCTTTTCCATTTCCTCTGTAAACTTAATGACCATTTCCTGATCGTCACGACTCTTCGCTGCATCTAATTTACGCTGACAGGTTTGAAGGCGATTATGTAAGTTTTGCAATTCTTGCTTGAGGCTCATGATGGTATCTCTCAGAAATGGTAAAGGGCGGCGAGTTTAGCATAACCAAACTCGTCGCCCTAATTATAATCTCATTTCATCAGCCACAAAATACTAAGAGCAGGCAGTAACGATATTTAGCAAATGATATCAGTCTTGGCGGGTCAAACACGCTAACTCAAAATAGTGGTTATCATTGAAGTGGAATTCGTTGATCACGTCGAGTTTCAATTTTCTCTTGTGAGCCTCGTAGGAGCGACGATTATTTTGATTAATAAATGTAACTAATACTGGATAGCGATGCGACATATGAGCTTTCGTAAATGCAAAGATATTTTCTAACACCCCTTCCCCTCGAACTGACTTATCAATACATATCGGTCCATATTGAAAAGAATTGGCGGTATCTAAGTCATATCCTTGATAATGTAAACGAGATAGATCATTGATCATATGTGCGAATAATGGCCAAGCTGACCAGTATTGCCAAGACGCCACCATGATATAAGCCACAACATTTTTTCCAGCTTTAGCAATGACCAAGCCATTTTCTCGTACAATCAACTCAGAAAGCTGCTCTCGACTAAAGAGAGTCGTAACAAAGCCATCCTTTCTATCGTTCTCGTTAATTGAATCAACATGATATTTAGCTTGTAACATCATAACATCATCAATATCCGATAATTTTGCTAGTTGGATACTTATCTCCATAGTCATCCTTATTCAGTCGAAATAGTGAGGCCTAACGTTTCACGTGCTTTTTTACTTAGACCAGCTACAACCAATCGATAGGATTCAGACAGATAATATTTCAGTTCTTCATCTCTTGGTGTAACGCTCTCAATCATTTGAATCCACAGCATTCCCCTACTCGCAAAGTATGGAGCGGGTATATATCCCTCAGACTCTCGCAGAAAATGAAAATTACGTTCAGATACCTTAAACGTATAGGCATCATCACCTTGTTTACTTTTTGTCCCAATGGCAAATACTTTGCCTCCGACTTTCCATACTTCGGAGTTCCCCCATTGCACTACGTGAGTCACAGATGGTAGTGAACTGCAATAAAAGTTAAATTCGCTATGATTCATCAAATACTCACTGTGTTTAATCTTCTGAAATATCTGGCGACTCTGAGCACATGCCCGGCGATTTCTTTAAGTCTGTATTATTCAGACCGACTCTTGCTCCACATGAAAAAATTCGATTACAGTCAAAATTAGCATCTTCAATGTGTAGTACATCACCTTTAAGCTTCATTTCTAACTTACAGTAAATATCGTACTCAGGATCCGACTCGGTATAAATAAGGCTGTCCCCGACGCGGGACATCGATAAAGGATTATCCGTGCCTTCTTCAGTAGACTGAATATAACAAATGTGAAAGTTACCACCCCATAACACGCCTCTAACTAAATAATCCGATTCATTACGAGAGATTTTTACATAGCTGATTTTCTTTTCATGAGAACCGGAAACAACATCCGTTATAGCTTCCTGATGGGCATAACAGCCATCGAATGAAGTTGCGAAGGCAAAACAGGGAAATAATAAGGCAGTTATCGGCAAGTATTTGAACATAGGGGCGCAAACAAGTTAGTGAGGTAATGATGAGGGATAGGCTAGTTACAGCATATTACTCTACCACTCAAGTATCTGGCCATCATAGCTCATAAAAGCCCCACTTTGGATATCAGTACTCCGCTCAATGATATCAATTAGCATTTTTGCGACTTTTCCGGTTGGAAATAGTTTTCCTTCAGGAACATTATGCTGAAATGGTTTGGATAACTCAGTATCCGTAGTTCCGGGATGAAGTGCGAGTACCGTCCCTTTCTTAACAGAACGTCGCCATTCAATAGACATCGTTTTAATGATCATATTGAGCGCTGCTTTTGACGCTCTATAGCTATACCAACCACCTAATTGATTATCGGTGATACTCCCCACTCTCGCAGACAAAACGGCAAATTTAGGTTGAGAACTGAGCTTGAGTATTGGTGTGAAATACTTTGCAAGCAGTAAGGTGGGCAGCGTATTAACCGCAATGTTATGTTGGAAAAAATAGGCATCTACCGCCTGAAGACTCTTTTCCGGCCCCATACTAGAGTGCAACATGCCAACACAGTTGATTAGCCAGTCCAGAGTATCAAACTGCTGACTGAGTATTTCTATTTCTTCAGCATTTGTTACATCAAGCAGAAACCAATGAACCCGCTCATGCTTCTGATCTGCTGGTGGGTGCTGATGGTAGGTTGCATAAATAGTTGCTTCGGGGTATCGCTGGAGAAGGACATCAACGATTGCCGAACCAATTCCACCACTTGCTCCGATAACTAAAACATTCATCGTATGTCTCCACAAAACTATACGACTGGCCAGTCGACCATATCAACATCATCCATCGTTGACAGTCCATTATCCCCTTGCCACTGTTGGATAAATTTATTTTCAGGGTCGTACAGTTCGGTTTGTTTTTGCAGATTAAACTGGCGACTTCCTCTTGGGTCAGCCCCGACTCCGGCCAAATATTGCCAATTACCCCAATTCGAAGCGACGTCATAGTCAATTAACTGTGTTTCAAAGTATGCTGCGCCATAACGCCAATCGAGCTGAAGTTCGTTAACCAAACAACTCGCCACTAATTGTCGTCCCCGATTGGATATAAATCCTGTCGCCTTCAATTGATTCATACAAGCATTGACAATTGGAAATGGGGTTTGGCCATGTTTCCAGGCTAAAAATCGCTGACCATAAAAACTGGTAAGCGGCTTGTCTTGAGTAATACCGGTAAAACTGAACAGGGCTTTTTCATATCGTTTTGCATACCAATAGAAATATTCACGCCACAACAATTCAAAGTAAATCCAGTACGTAGACTCGTTTGCGCCATACTTAGACTCATACATCTGTAGATGCTGATAAATTATTTTGGGCGATAGGCAACCATGAGCCAACCAAAGTGAAAATTTTGTCGTTTCATACTGCCCATCTAAAGCATTTCTCGTCTCTTTGTAATAGCTTGGGTACCGTGTCGAAAAGTATTGAGCACAATGTTCCTCTCCGGATAATAAACCGCCACGATAAGAAGACGAGAGAGTTGAGGGATAAACAAGAGCAACACTCTCTGGCGAATGCTTAGGATAAGGTGGCAAGCGTCCATGCCATTCATAGGGTTTGTTGGGCTTTATATTGGCTTCCACCAACTTACGAAATTGGGTGAAAGAAGTCGGCAGATTCTCTATTGAAAAGGGTAATTGTTCTTCATCGAATAGCGTTGAATTTCCTTGTTGAAATACTTCTAGATCGGATAATTGATGCTGTAACTGTCCAACAATCTTTTGTTCGTCACTACCACTAAAATGTTCGCAGTATAAAGAGGTAACACCAAACCTCTTGATTATGCTGAGTAACTCGATATAAGCATGTTCAGGCGTGGCAATAATCAGCTTTTGACCAAATTTTTCCAGCTCTGCACCCAGCTCCCATAAGGATTCGATGATAAATTGCTGCTTAGCTTTGCCAAAGCTATATTCTTGCGCATATCGGTGAGTAAACGGTGAAATTTTGGGTAGGCAATAAAAACATAGCAATTCATCAACTTGCTGTGCAGCTAACCTTAATAATTGGTTGTCATTCAGTCGTAGGTCATTCGTAAACCAGTATAAGCCAACACGCTTATTCATTGATGCTTATCCCCATGATTCAATTCAACTCATGTACTCATTATGGCACCGCTATTCCAATTACTAAAATTTACCGAATCTTATGTGGAACAACTTCTAACAGAACAAAAAATGTTCCCTGATTTGTCTGAACCACCATCTTCAAAAATTCACCTATATTAAAGGTACGCTTAGGTTGCATGAACATCAAATGAATGCCATTTGCGGTTAACCTTTGACGCTTGCCATCAGCAATCATGAGCTGAGGTATTTCTTCCATTTTCTGTACACCATTCTTAAATGATGTTTTGTGAATCATTACTTTTTCAAACCCTTCACACTCAGCATGGTTAATGAACAAGGGTTTTCCAGTTTGATTTTCTATTGAAAGCCGCGCACTGGTGCTTGTCGCTCGGTCTAACATCTGCAGTAATTGCGGATGAGAAATAACGACGTGCTGTTGTAACCAGGAATCAGTCTGGGCTTGTGATGAGAAAGGTAATATAAGAGACAAAAGAAGAATGAAAGAACCTAATTTTCTCAGACACATAATATCTACACCTTATTTTGCATATACAATAATTTATTGATTAATAAAGAATAAATACTATATCAATCCAATATAAGAAAGGTAATGACTTCAATATAAATAAACGATCACCAAGGTAGTTATTGATTTAAGTCAGCATCGGGAAGTTCTGAAAGAATATACTTCGTGGATGAAATCACGTCGTTTCATATCAGGGATTGAATGATAAGAACCTGTTATCTACTAGGAAAACTGTTCGCTTAATGGATTGAGTCAAACAGTTACTGCCCCCGCAACGGTATGTACATCATGGAAGTAATATAACTGGCCACTGGCAAAGCTGGGAAGGACAGTTAGTGGTACTAAGTCCGGACACTAGATTCAATCTTATCTTCTTTGTTCAAACCTACGGGGATGTAGGAAACAGGAGTCATATATGCATATTGAGCCGGGAATAGTCAGCCCAGATAAAATAATACTCAGCTACGCGACAGCGGCCTTCGCAATCGGCTATCTCACCAAACAAGTCCGATCTGACATCAACAAATCTGGCAGTTTTTCATTTATTCTGAAATCAGTAATTTCAACATTATTGGTCTTAAGCTTTTTCCAACTTCTTCCCCACCAGCCAATTGGCGTATCCGAAGTTCATCTAATCCTTGGTTCATCTTTGTTTCTGATTTTTGGATCTGCAGCAGCCGGGACTGGGTTGACCTTAGGATTACTGACGCAAGGTCTTGTGTTTGCACCGTTCGACCTGCCTCAATTTGGAATGAATGTAACAACTCTACTAGTTCCACTCTTTGCAATGTCAGTCTTTGCCAATAGGATGGTGGATGAGAGTATTGCTTATGTCGATATTAAATACAGTCAGGCACTGCGCCTTTCTGTTGTTTATCAGGGTGGAATTGTTATTTGGGTCGCTTTTTGGGCCATTTATGGACAGGGGTTTTCGACGCAAAATATTCATGATATCGCCCTATTCGGTGGCGCTTATATGAGTGTTATTTTTGTTGAACCTGTCATTGACATTGTCGTCTTGGCAATTGCAAAACGCCTGCATAAACATACTCCTGAGCATCTTGTAGATTACAGGTTATATAATGTTGTTTAAGTTCAAAACTGTCTTTTTCCATTTACGCCCTTTATTAAAGGGCGTTTTTTTAACTTGTTATTTTCTAATCTATAGACCGCGATTATTTCAAGGTTTTTGCCTGATTAAAGTTACGTTAGAATGACACTAGCAGACCGAAGAAAGGATTGAGTTGATGTCGAACGAAGACGCCAAAAGTCAGAGATATAAAGAAAGACAACAAAAAGTAAAAGAGCGCGTAGATGCTAAAGTTGCTGCTGCGCAAGAAGAAAGAGGGCTACTCTTGGTCGTTACTGGTAACGGCAAAGGAAAGTCGACCGCTGGATTTGGGATCATAACCCGCGCAGTAGGTCACGGACAAAAATGTGCAGTTGCTCAATTTATCAAAGGGACATGGGATAACGGAGAAAAAAATCTCCTGGAAAAGCTTGATGTTGAATTTCAGGTGATGGCAACAGGCTTTACTTGGGAAACCCAAAATAAAGAAGCTGACACCGCAGCGGCACAAGCTGTTTGGCAAGAATGTAAGCGCATGCTAAAAGATGAGTCTATTGATGTCATCTTGTTTGATGAGCTGACATACATGGTTAACTACGGTTATATTGAGCTTGAAGAAGTTCTGGAAGCGTTAAAAACCCGCCCAGAAGAGCAGTCCGTTGTGATCACGGGTCGTGCTGCACACCGAGAAATTGTCGAGCTTGCAGATACGGTATCCGAAGTTAAGAACGTGAAACATGCTTTCGAATCGGGTTTAAAAGCCCGCCGAGGCATCGACTGGTAATAGCTAGAAACACGGTTGTACGTTATCGTTGAAAAAAAGCCTGAACATAATGATGTTCAGGCTTTTTTACTCTTATGAAGAGCGGGTTTACTTGAGTAGACCTTTTAGTAAGCTGTTTACAGCCTCTTTTGTTTTTTCATCTTTTATCTTGCCATCCAATTTTTCCAATCCTCGATCCAGTTCTTTGTTCGCTTTTTGTTTAAGCACATCATCAAAAACTAATCGATACTTTGGCTTCGCCCATGGACCAGTGACTTTAATTGGAATCGTTACATCTCTTAGCTCGTCAATACTTTTTCCACCCTGACCTTCCAATGACTTCACGACAGAGGTACGTACAAGGAAGTCAGTCGTTTTCTCAATGTAGTTGGCACTGCCCTCCCCATGTATACGTAAGAGGGGTGATGACATCGCAAGGTTCGATGTTGAAGCTACACCGCCCTTGAGATTGATCGTTGAGGTTAGTGAACTAAAGTCAGTTTTCTTAACCGTATCTTCTTCGGAGAGTGTTTCCCCTTTAAACTTGGCGTAATTCACTCGAATCATTTGAGGGACGTTGATACCGTTGATCGCACCATCTGAGAACTTAACCTGAATCGTTCCAAGTAGGTTTTTCATCAGTTTATCCGAAATTAGACTACTTCCCGTGATAGATGCTGTAATATCTCCTGTTCCTTCCAAAATATCATTATCAGCCGCCGCAACCAGCAATGGTTGAACCTGAACACTTTTGATATCAGCGTCTAAACTATATGTGGGAGTCGCTTTAGTACCATTTAATAATGCTTTCGCTGTGATGGTTCCATCATAGAGATCGGCGCCAAATTTACTCAGCGTTGCTTTACCATCATTAATCTGCATTGCAGTCGTAATATTGCTTAATTCTATGTTGCTCGCCTTAAACTTATCGACTCGTAAAGAACCCGCAATATCAAGTTGCTTCAATATAGAAAGATCCGGCTCTTTTTCAGCCACTTTCGTTGTACTACCGCTTCCGGTCACTTCTTTAGCACCAGTAGATGCTTGACCAGCTCCGTCTTTTTGACCTAATAAGCTATCAACATCAAGTTTATTACTATGAAAATCAAAACGAACTTTAGGAATATCACCAAGCACAGCATTCATTTGCCCATCCAAACTCATATCATTAACAAGGAGCTGAGGAATGGTCACAGACACTTTTTGAGCTGAGTTGTTAAAGCTAATATCCGAATTTAAATCAACTTCTACTTTATTTGTCGGTAACGTATTACCCGACAAATCCCCTTTCAAAGCCAATCCAGATAAACGAATCACATCAAATGCGGAATCAATAGAAAGAGTCGTTTGCCCTTGAATCTTACCTGCAACGCCATCACCTTTCATCGAGACGTTCATCTGAACGGGGCTCGGTTTTCCTAGCTCAAATGAGGCGATACCCAATGTAGCCTCATCGATATTCAAGTCAGGAGTCTTATAGTTTGCACTCAGTTCAACATCTTTAAGAGCATAGTTTTTTACTTGCTGATCAACTTTAAACTCACCCTTGCCTTCGAGACCAAACGTCTGATCGTTCAGGCTTCCAGTAACGTTAAATGAGAAAGGAGACCATGCATCGAACTGAAAGTCCCTAACACTAAAAGTCAGGTCTTTTATGGCTGTTGTACTGTTTGTCGATTTATCAATCATGGCAAACCTGGCATGATTGATAGCAACACCTTCCACTTCAACTGCCCAGGGATTACTTTGGGCGTCAGACTCAGACGTGGTGTTCACAGATGTATCAGAAGTCGATACCTCAGATGTTGCCTTTTTATCTGATGACGAAATCTCGTAGTTAGTTTTACCTGATTTCAATTTTTCTAACTGAATATCAGCCTCATCGAGGTTAACTTCCCCAATTTTTAGCTTGTTATCCATCAAAGGAACCAAAGCGACGTCAACAGAGACATTACCTACTTTGGCTAAATTAGGACGGCTAAACCCCTCAGGGTTCTTAACTTGAATCTCGCCAAGTTCAAGGCCAAATGTTGGGAAGAATTTCCAACTAATATCGCCGTTTATAGCTAAGTCAAACCCAGTGGATTTTTTAACTTCATCTACAATCAAAGGTTTAAATTGATTTGGATTAACAACAAAAACCAGTGTCGTGACCGCAATAACGATGAGACAGACTAAAACAGCAAACGTAATCAGTAATTTCTTTATCATCAGTACCTGACCTCAGCTAAAAAAAGTGGCACTCCACGGTGCCACTATTAAAAACAAAAATAAAGTATTGTTATGTATAAAAAACGTTAAGATTTTAATAATCTTGCTATATGCGCTTTCAGTACGTCAATCGCAATTCGGTTTTTACCACCGCGAGGCACGATAATGTCTGCGTATTGCTTAGACGGCTCAATAAACTGTAAAAACATAGGGCGTACCGTCTTTTGATACTGAGTCAGAACCGATTCCATCGTTCTTCCTCTTTCTTCTACGTCACGTTTAACACGACGCAGAAGGCATATATCGAGTGGCGTGTCCATAAAGATAGTCGCATGCATCAACTTTCTCAAACGAGGATCGGTTAAAAGCAGAATACCTTCAAGGATAATAACTTTCTTCGGTGTCATCGTCTTAGTGTGTGAAGTACGAGTGTGCTCCGAGTAACTGTATTCAGGTACATCAACAGCTTCACCACGCATCAATTGCTCTAGATGTTCACAGAGCAGGTTATGATCGAGTGCACTCGGATGATCGTAGTTTGTTTTAACTCGATCCTCCATACTAAGATGGCTTTGATCTTTGTAATAGCAATCTTCCGTGATCACTCCAATTTGATGGTCGCCGACTTTTGCACGTAATTCGTTATAGATAGTGCTTGCTATAAGGCTTTTTCCTGAAGCAGACGCGCCAGCAATGCCGATAATGACGCATTGATTGTTTTCAGACATGTATGTGCACCCAGTCAGTGATTTGGTGTGGAATGAATTCGCGCGTGATTATAGTAATAACCAACCAGCGATACCAGTTCAGTTTAACTAAAAGTATCAATTAATTATGGTCTAAAAAACACCAGCACGCATACAATCGATTACATCAATATGTGCCTATTTGCATCATACGGTCATAACTGGAATCTCGTCTGGTTTAACCTTGCCTTGCCAGAATAGCTGACTCGCTAATAATTCGGCCAACTCCAGATACATCTGACTATGCTCAGACTTTGGACGACGAATAAGCGTAGGACGCCCTTCATCAATATCTTCTCGAATATCGGTATGCAATGGGAGTTTAGCTAGGACTGGTAGACCAAAATCCTGAGCTAATTTATCAACGCCACCATGACCAAAAATATCGTCATGATGACCGCACTGACTGCAAATATGATAACTCATGTTCTCAATAAATCCGGCCACAGGAACATGAACCTTTTCAAACATTGCTACGCCTTTTTTCGCATCTGCTAACGCCAGATCTTGCGGTGTTGTGACGACAACAGCCGTGGTAACCGGTATTTGTTGTGCCAAGGTCAGCTGGATATCGCCAGTACCCGGCGGCAAGTCGATGACCAGATAATCTAAATCCTGCCACAATGTTTCGTTGAGCAACTGCTGCAGCGCTTTCGATGCCATTGGACCTCGCCATATTGCAGCTTCATCATCGCTCACCAAATAGCCAATAGAATTAGTGTAAATACCATGGGCTAAGATAGGCTTCATCCATTTCTCTTCTACAACCTCAGGGGATTGAGATTTCGTACCCAGCATAAGTGGCACGGAAGGACCATAAATATCCGCGTCAAGCAAACCCACCTTGGAATTAGCTGAAGATAAGGCTAACGCCAGATTGACTGCAGTCGTAGACTTACCAACGCCACCTTTGGCCGAAGAAACCGCAATAATGTTCTTTACACCACGAGTATACTTACCCAAAGAGGTAGTGAGTTGCTTCACTCGGCATGTAACGGAAAATGGGAACGACACATCCAACTCTGCCTGCTGAGCCAATATCCAATCAGTAAGTTCTCCGACTAATGAATCCGCTGCAAAAGGAATCGATATATCAAGTTTGTCATTAGTTATACTTACAAAACCGGGAACCGTTGCCCACCCGGGAATAAGAGAGAAGTGATAAAATTCACTCAACCACTCAACAAAATCTTCTTTGCATTTAAATTGTCGCATACCCGCCCTCCTGTTTCTGGTATGCTACCACCACTCAATGCAATACAGAACCCTGAAAAAATTGAGGTAATCCCCCCGCTGAACCTTGGCGTGTAACGCCTCATCGGTTAGTATTGTCGGACACATTTATACCTATCAAATAAAGCGAATAATTAAGTATGGCAACTGATCCAAGAAAAATTTTGGTAACATGCGCCCTGCCGTATGCAAACGGCTCTATTCACCTTGGACATATGCTTGAGCATATCCAGGCGGATATTTGGGTACGTTACCAACGCCTGCGTGGCAATACCGTAAACTTCATCTGTGCTGACGATGCCCATGGCACGCCAATAATGCTTAAAGCTCAACAGATGGGTATGACGCCTGAAGAAATGATCGCTTCGGTTAGCGCAGAGCACCAGAAGGATTTCGCTGGATTTGATATCAGTTTTGATAACTACCACAGTACTCATAGTGATGAAAACCGCGAGTTATCGTCTCACATATATCTCAAGCTAAAAGAAAATGGCTACATCTCAAGCCGCACAATTTCTCAGCTTTACGACCCGGAAAAGGAAATGTTCCTTCCTGATCGTTTTGTTAAGGGCACTTGCCCTAGCTGTAAATCAGAAGATCAGTACGGTGATAACTGTGACGCCTGTGGTGCAACCTACAGCCCTACCGAACTTATCAATCCGAAATCAGCCGTTTCTGGTGCAACTCCAGTTTTAAAAGACTCAGAACATTTCTTTTTTGACTTACCAAAATTTGAAGACATGCTTAAAGCATGGACTCGTTCTGGCTCACTTCAGGCAGAAACTGCAAATAAGATGCAGGAATGGTTCGAATCAGGTCTACAACAGTGGGACATTTCCCGTGATGCGCCTTATTTTGGCTTTGAAATTCCTGGTGAGACTGGTAAATATTTTTATGTTTGGCTAGATGCGCCTATTGGTTATATGGGGTCGTTCAAAAACCTATGTAATAAACGTGGTGACATTAACTTTGACGAATACTGGAAGCAAGATAGTTCAGCAGAGCTATATCACTTTATCGGCAAAGATATTGTTTACTTCCATAGTCTATTCTGGCCGGCGATGCTTGATGGTGCAGGTTACCGTAAGCCAAACAACGTATTCGTTCACGGCTATGTGACTGTGAATGGTGCAAAAATGTCAAAATCGAAAGGCACTTTCGTTAAGGCTAGCACGTATCTCAACCATCTTGATCCTGAGTGTCTTCGTTACTACTACGCTGCTAAATTAAATAGCCGTATTGATGATCTTGACCTTAACCTTGAAGATTTCACTCAACGTGTCAACGCCGATGTTGTTAACAAGATCGTTAACCTCGCATCTCGAAACGCTGGCTTTATCGCTAAACGATTTGACGGAAAACTGTCTGCAACCTGTGTTGAACCAGCTCTTTACAACGAGTTTGCGGCGGCTGCAGAGCGTATTTCTGAGTTCTACGAAACACGTGAGTTTGGTCGCGCGATTCGTGAAATCACTGCACTCGCTGACAAAGCAAACCAATACGTAGATGATAAAGCGCCTTGGGTTATTGCAAAACAAGAAGGCAAAGATCAGGAACTGCAAGATGTATGTTCAGTTGGTATTAACTTGTTTAAAGTTATCATGACTTACCTCAAACCTGTCATGCCAGAACTTGCGGCTCGTAGTGAAGCATTTTTGAACCAAGAACTTAGCTGGGAATCATTGAGTTCTCCTCTGGTTGACCATGAGGTAACCAAATTTAAAGCTCTATTCAATCGCATTGACCCCAAAAATATCGAAGCGATGATAGACGCATCTAAAGAAGATGCTGCCGCGGAAAAAGCATCGGCTCAGCCAGAAACAGAATTGAGTAAAGATCCCATCGCGGAAGAGATTAGCTTTGATGATTTCGCCAAAGTCGATTTACGTGTTGCAAAAATTGTTTCATGTGAAGCTGTACCAAAAGCTGACAAACTTTTGAAGTTCCAGCTTGATATTGGTGGTGAAATGAGACAAGTATTCTCAGGAATAAAATCAGCATACAAGCCAGAAGACTTGGTGGGTAAACTTACTGTCATGGTTGCGAACCTAAAACCGAGAAAGATGAAGTTTGGTATGTCTGAGGGGATGATACTAGCGGCAGGCCCTGGTGGCAGCGAATTGTGGATACTTGAACCACATGAAGGTGCTCAACCTGGCATGAGAATTATGTAATCGCTAATAAATCCCCGATATATCTAATATCGGGGATTTTCAATTAAGGAGGCACTAATCAAAGCGATCCACAACGTCAACTTGCACCAAAACAAAGCAAATCAATTGTTAACCATAAGTTAAACCATTGATTTGTATAAAGTATTTTCCTGGCACCATCTATGCATAGAAGGAATTAGTATGGATACTAGCAAGGAGTTGGTTATGTTTGTTATCGTTTCGATGTTGATATCAGTAGGCATATTGGGGTTTATGTTCTATCTGGCCAAACAGCGTGAATCAACTCTTCAAAAAAAATTCGAACTCCTTATCGATCTACGACAGGTATTATACCTGTGCCGTCAGCATCGAAGTGCGACTCATCACTCATTAATGTTCGGTGAGCAAAGAGAATCCGAGGTCGAACATCTTCAGGATACTTTGATAGATAAGACGAACCATCTGATATCGATTGCTCCTGGTGACAATAAACCTATGTACCGAGTTTTGCAGTTAAAACTTAAAGCTTTGGTCACGGAATGGGAAGATCGCAATATTGCTCGAAACCAGATGGTTCATGGTAAAGCAATACGGCACTGCATGTTTCTTATGGATGAAGTAATGCTAGCATGGCTGGTCGACGTCAATCGAGAAGACCTAAGTGACGAATACCATATGAACTGGCAGCAGATCATCGATACAATGGATGCTCTCACTCAACTTCGTATCTGCATAGAAGATATGGAAACTCAAGAAGGCAGGGTCCGTTTACAACATTATTCTGATGTAGTAAGACGCAAATTAAATCATATGGCGTTAATCAGCCCACTTTCGATTTCTGCCCCATCCTGCGCAAAAGCGGTTCAAGTTTTAGCTGAATTGCACGATGACGTTAATCTTGAGCTGACGATGAGTGAAATGTATCAGTTAACAGCAGACATATCATTGAGCATTGCTCACGTATACGATCATATGTTGACTGAGCTGACTGAAACTTTGTACCAACCTCTCCCAAAGTTAATGACAGCTTAAACTAGAAAAGCGAAAGGGAGATATGACATATCTCCCTTTTTAATTCATTTCAATGTGCAGTTTAAGCTGTTTTGAGTAACTTAGCTGCTGCTTTTATAACGACCTTAATTGAATTTAACTCTGCTGCTTTTGCCAATTCATGATCGGGCGTTTCGGCTAGAGTACGATTAACAATAACGCCCGCCACACAGCCAGCCCTTAATCCCGAGCTAGCACACATAGTGAAAAGAGTAGCTGCCTCCATCTCGAAGTTAAGCACTCCCATTTCTTGCCACTCTTTCATGGATCCTTGGAATCGTCTAACGACTCTTCCTGAAAACGTATCGTATCGCTCTTGCCCTGGATAGAACGTATCGCTTGATGCCGTAATACCGGTATGACCTTTGAGATTGAGTTCATCAACCGCCGACTTAATAGCAACCATAACATCAAAGTTCGCTACCGCAGGAAACTCCATAGGTGCAAAATGCAAACTGGCTCCATCTAAACGAACAGCCCCTGTGGTAACAATTATGTCTCCAATAGAAATATGAGGCTGAATTGCTCCCGTTGTGCCCACACGAAGAAATGTCTTTACACCCAATTGAGCAAGTTCTTCAACTGCAATTGATGTTGATGGCCCCCCAATTCCCGTTGAACATATGACTACTGGAAGTCCATTAAGTTTGACCAAGTAGCTGTTATATTCTCGATGTCTCGCTAGTTGAACTGGCGAGTCCATATGAGCTGCAATCTTCTCAACCCGATCTGGATCTCCAGGCATAATAGCGAGCTTAGCCCCTTGCAAGTCTTCGCTACTAATTCCAAGATGAAAAACGGTTTGTGACATTAATTCCTCCAAATGCATCAACTATGCTCAAGCACAACCATACCGTTTAGCATGGAGGGATAAAGCACCATAAATCACACTTTCAATTAAACAGAAAAACAGGACGACAATTATATGTGATATATGTCACAAACCCCTCAATATTCAGGTTATACCTGATGAGAAAAACAACTTTTCAGATTTTCATTAATTGCCTTTAGCACCGCACGACGATTGATTAAACCGACTAAACGGGAGTCTGCAACAACTGGGTATACTTTAGGTTTACCCACTTTCATCAGATCAGCCAACTCAATGATCGGCATATCGATGTTGACCGACAATACGTTGTTGCTCATACAGTCACCTACTACATAGCTATCTTGACAGTAGTAACTTACCTTAACGAGTTTATCTAACAGGTCTTGCTCTGAAATAAACCCAATCACATTGCCAATATCATCAACGACCGGACCACCCAGACTGTCAGACTCAATCAGTTTGTCCAATGCAGCAGTTAGCGACATCTCCTTTGTAAAGGTAATTGGATGATGAGTCATGTAGTCTTTAACTTTTAGCGATTCCATATAATCTCCTTAGCACGGTAGATATGCTTTGATCGCTTTAAGTTTGATCGAATTTTGTAAAAATACTAAATGGAATTATCCAATTTCATTGATAGATGTTATCTATAGAACACTTTAAATGTTTACTAAACGTAACTTTTGACACTGATTTGAAATTTAGCACACAGGATTTGGGGAATAATTCTTTAATCTCTGCCAGCAATATCATTTAGCTCTATGTAATTCATAAAATTTATCACTTTTCCTTCAATATCCGCTAATCTATAGCTTAGATAAGTGGGTTGAACATAAATAGAAGAAATGAATAAGAAAATTGTTGCTATTGGTGGCGGGCACGGCTTAGGTCGAGTTCTGTCTGCTTTAAAAGATCACGGAACAAACGTAACCGGAATTGTGACGACAACCGATAACGGGGGCTCAACAGGTAGAATACGTGAAACGCGAGGTGGTATAGCTTGGGGTGACACGAGAAACTGCATTAATCAATTGATTACAGATCCAACGATTCCTTCAATGATTTTCGAATATCGTTTTCGTGGCCATGGTGAACTCGAAGGACATAATTTGGGTAACCTAATTCTTACCGCTTTGGATGATCTTTCGGTTAGGCCATTAAAAGCAATCGAACTGATTCGAGACCTACTCCAGGTCGACGTCAATATCGTACCAATGTCAGAGCATCCAGCGGATCTCACTGGTATCACAAAGACCGGAAAGTCAATTTATGGAGAGACCGGTGTCGATGCAAGTGAAGAAGCACTTCTCCACCTTGATTTAAGTCCCAATATCCCCGCAACAGAGGAAGCCGTTACTGCAGTTAGTTGTGCGGATATTATCATTCTCGGACCAGGCAGCTTTCTGACTAGTGTAATGCCACCACTTCTTCTCAAAGGGATTAGTCAAGCAATTGCTCGTAATAAAAAAGCGAAACTACTATTTATTCAGAATCTTGCACCAGAATATGGGCCTGCAGGAAAGATGACATTTGAAGAAGAAATCAACTGGTGTGAGAACGCATGTCACGGAAGAAAAATAGACCTGATTATCGGAGAAAAAGTCCCCTCTAAGCAGTTGCAGATTCAATTTGTAGAAAAGCCTCTGGCTTCTTCTGGTCGCCGTTGGCGCCACGACCGAGAAAAGTTGCGAGAGGCTCTTAACGAGATAATATTCGAACCTGAAATATTAGCTCACTGAGCGCTCATAGGTCGATCTGGTCTCTTCTATTAATTGGGTCAACGCTTTAACTTCACTGTTAATGTCGCTCAGAGTATCTTGCTTAGCTTTGCTATCAATTGATATCGCGAGCTGACATAATGCATCTGCCCCAAAGCTAGCAGCGCTACTTTTTAATGCATGACTGATGTCCGTTAGATGAGTCACTTTTTGTGAATCTTCGCAGTGATTGAATATATCAAGATACTCAGAGAGCTCATTGAGAAAAATGGCCAAGAGCATAGGAATATTCTCTGCACCAATTTCATTTGCTAATTCATCAATAGTTTGTTGATTCTTGAGTACTTCCATCAATCACTCTCTTTCGCGTTCCAAGACTGTAGTTTACGATAAATTGTTGAGGGACTGACATCAAGAAACCCTGCTGCTTTAGGTATATTCCCATCGCAGGCATCAATAGCTCTCTCTATCGCTAATTTTTCAGTCATCCAAAGCGGCATAATATCCTGAATTGAAATTTTTTTCTCGCCAATCACAGAAGTGAGTTCAGCTTCAGATTTTAACTCTGGCTTAGAAGGTCTATTTAACGGTGGTGGTAACATCTCCAAAGTAATATCTTTACCTTGGTTCAACACTACAACATTTCTCAATACATTCTGTAGTTGTCTAACATTGCCAGGCCATTCATATTGAATAAATCTATCGATAACCTGAGGGTCGAGACGAACAAAATCTTTACCTTCTTCTTTGGCCATATAACCAAGCAATGAATAGGCGATTTCAATAACATCATCGCCACGTTCACGAAGAGGTGGTAGATGCAAAGGAATGACGTACAGTCTGTAATATAAATCTTCCCGAAAACGACCTTCTTCGACTTCTTTCCATGGATCTCTATTCGTCGCGCACACAAACCGAACATTAACGCTCTTCATTTTTGAAGAGCCAACTTTTTGGAACGTCCCTGTCTGAATAAATCTTAACAATTTTGTTTGTAGGTCCAGATCCATCTCACACAGTTCATCGAGAAACAGTGTTCCTTCGTCAGCAAGTTCTGCCGCTCCTTGGCGATCAGTAGCGGCACCAGTAAAGGCGCCCTTCACATGGCCAAAAAGCTCACTCTCAATAAGATCTTTTGGAATTGCGGCACAGTTGATAGCAATGAATGGCTTATCACTGCGTTTACTCGTGGCATGAATTGCCTCAGCACACACTTCTTTACCGGTACCACTCTCTCCAGTGATAAAAATACTGGCTTTACTTGAAGCTGCCGAGTCTATCGTTCGATATACCGCCTGCATTGTTTGGCTGCTGCCAATAAAGCCTTTGTAATTTTGCCCTAAGCTATTTTCACTCTGAGCTTTTATTCGACTGGCCTTACGAATCGCATTATTCACCGTAACACGCAATCGGTCTGCTTCACATGGCTTAATTAAAAAGTCTTGGGCACCAAAACGCATTGCCTGAACAGCAGTATCGATAGAACCATGGGCGGTCATAAAAATAACGGGGACATCTGGGTTACGACGTTTTACTTCTTTTAAAACGTCCATCCCTGTCATATCGGGAAGACGGAGGTCGAGCAGTATTAAATCAGGCTCTCGGAATTCGAGACTCTCCAATGCATCTTTACCCGTACCAACAATATTAATGTCGATATCGAGTGGAGTGAGATAAGAGCGGTATAGTACTGCAACGGATGCCGTATCTTCTACCATCAATACATATTTTGTCTTCTGCGAAACATTTTCGAGTTGCATATTCTAGCCGACTTTTTAATTGCATTTTGCAATATAATTGCATCTCGATTTGCAGTTTGCAAATTAATTTATCAAAAAACTTTGAAACAAGCTCTCATTATGACATTTATTGACAAAAAAACTGGCACGGTAAATGCTTTATATAAACTGACCCGAAAGGGTCACCTAGCCAACTGACGTTGTTAGTGAATAATTATTCACAAAATGATAGCCAATAGAGAGTTTCTATTGGCTTTTTTTTTCGTACGAGATAATTAGCTATTTTCAATAAACTGTTCACGTAGTGCCTGAATCTCATCTCGTTTCTGAGCGGCGAGTTCAAATTCTAAATTTTGCGCATGCTGATACATTTCTCCTTCCATACGCTTAATTTCTTTATCAAGTTCCTGTGGTGACATTGCAGCATATCCCGCAGCGTCTTCAGCAACTTTAGATAATGGCACCACTTTGGATTTGCCACGGCTTTTACCGTGAACTTTCGCCACCGCACCCAATTCCATGATATCTCGGACATCACGCCTTAATGCCTGTGGTTCAATACCTCTTTCTTCATTGTATGCTTGTTGCTTCTCACGACGTCGGTTCGTCTCATCCATCGCTCTTTTCATTGAGCCAGTAATACGATCTGCATACAGAATTGCTTTACCATTGATATTACGGGCAGCACGGCCAATCGTTTGGATTAACGAACGTTCAGAGCGTAAAAAGCCTTCCTTATCTGCATCTAAAATGGCAACCAATGATACTTCTGGCATATCTAACCCCTCACGCAATAAGTTAATACCAACTAAAACGTCAAACTCACCCAGACGCAGGTCTCGTATGATTTCAACCCTCTCTACAGTATCAATGTCTGAATGCAGGTAACGCACTTTAACATCATGCTCTTGAAGGTACTCAGTCAGATCCTCGGCCATTCTTTTAGTTAGCGTGGTGACGAGAACTCGCTCATCTTTAGCTGCTTTAATACGAATTTCAGACAGCAAATCGTCGACTTGAGTAGCAACTGGTCGAACTTCTAACTCAGGATCCAGTAACCCAGTCGGTCGCACGACCTGATCTGCAATCTCACCGTCTGACTTTTCTAACTCGTAAGGACCGGGCGTTGCGGAAACGAAAATAGTCTGTGGCGCCAGCGCTTCAAATTCATCAAATTTAAGAGGCCGGTTATCCAAAGCAGAAGGCAAACGAAAACCAAATTCAACCAATGTCTCTTTTCGAGAGCGATCCCCTTTATACATTGCTCCAATCTGAGGGACGGTAACGTGTGACTCATCGATAATTAAAATACCATCATGGGGTAAATAGTCGAAAAGGGTTGGTGGCGGCTCACCTTCTTCTCGACCACTAAGATAACGAGAGTAGTTTTCAATGCCAGAACAGAAGCCTAACTCATTGATCATTTCTACATCGAACTGTGTTCTCTGACTGATACGCTGCTCTTCTAACAGCTTATTGTTATCTAGAAAATACTGTTTGCGACCACGTAGTTCATCTTGAATTTTATCAATGGCTTCCAGTAAACGCTCACGAGGTGTTACGTAGTGTGTTTTAGGATAGACGGTGAAACGAGGCAAATTATTTTGCACGACGACTCCGGTTAACGGATCAAACAGGCTGATATTTTCGACTTCATCGTCGAACATCTCAATCCTAACCGCTTCTTGATCAGATTCTGCAGGAAATATATCAATAACTTCCCCACGAACTCGAAACTGTCCACGTTCGAAACCCACGTCATTTCGCGAGTATTGCAACTCAGCAAGTCGACGTAACATATCACGCTGATCGTATACGTCACCCCGGCGAATATGTAACATCATTTTAAGGTAAGAGTCGGGATCGCCAAGACCATATATCGCTGACACAGAAGCAACTATAATCGCATCTTTACGTTCTAGTAGTGCCTTGGTTGCCGAAAGTCTCATTTGCTCGATATGCGCGTTTACAGAGGCATCTTTTTCGATAAAGGTATCAGTTGTCGGTACATAAGCTTCTGGCTGGTAATAGTCGTAGTAGGAAACAAAGTACTCGACCGCATTATTAGGGAAGAAGGATTTCATCTCTCCATAAAGTTGCGCTGCAAGCGTTTTATTTGGAGCCAGTAGGATAGCAGGCCGCTGAGCTTCTGCTATTACGTTCGCTAGGGTAAACGTTTTACCCGAGCCAGTAACACCGAGAAGGACTTGATGCGCCAAACCAGAGTCGATACCGTCAAGCAGCTTTGCAATCGCAGTAGGTTGATCTCCCGAAGGTGCATAAGCAGACTTAAGTTCAAACGCTTTACTCATATTTCATCCGTAGCCTAAGATACATAATTGTTCAATTATCCCTGCAGAGAGGAAACCGATGCAACTCTTCTTTGTCAGAAATTTAAATTTTCTAGTTTTTCTTATAGCCTTCCTAATTAAGCTTTGATATTATTCTTTCCCCTTCCGGATATCCTCATCCAATTTTAGAAAAAATAATCCACCGCTTTTCCCCAAAATGACTTAGAAATGTCAGATTCATGTCAATATCTATCTCATAAATACGCATAGTTTAAAATGTGGATAAAAAATTAATAACAATAAAAATCAGATAGATACAAACAACATTACTTGCAAAAACACCTACTCTCTCCTTCTGGCATTTATTTTAATCAGACTTCATCCACACACTTATCCACAAAATCAGTGGATAAGCATATGTAGCTGAGAACACGTAAGGGCTGCAGAAAAGTAAAGAATTATTTTTAACTTTTTTTATTTTGATTTCGTTGACATCTCAGGGTGGGATCGTTAACATTCGCCGCGTTTGAAAATTCCCCCTTAGTTCAGTCGGTAGAACGGCGGACTGTTAATCCGTATGTCGCAAGTTCAAGTCTTGCAGGGGGAGCCATATTCTGAGAGCCCAGTCAGTCGACTGGGCTTTTTCATTTCTAAACTCCGTGTTCAGAAATAATTTTCCGCTGCATGCAATTAAGTCTGTCGAACACTCAATAGTAATATTATTGATTGCTGTGTTGTTTAGACGAGTCACTCTCCATAACTTGCTTATCCGACTCGTTTATCCGACCGATAAATGACGCCCTTTTGATTTCTACTTTTTAGACTGAATATGTTAAACTTAACGCTATACGCATAGGTCATCGCTTAACTACAGATCACAGCTTAAATCTCCATAATTAAATTATGGATTAATCCTTTTTCTGGATAGGAATTTTCTTAGGTGTGTTGCATAGGCGCATGAATCTATTACTACTTTTTTTCTACATCTGTGTATTTATCGTAAGTTTTGCGTTCATTAAATGTTCAGCCGCTAAAACCTTAGT
This sequence comes from Vibrio viridaestus, assembly GCF_003856525.1. Lineage (GTDB taxonomy): Bacteria > Pseudomonadota > Gammaproteobacteria > Enterobacterales > Vibrionaceae > Vibrio > Vibrio viridaestus. Next base: position 23,400 of record NZ_RJVQ01000003.1, on the reverse strand, counting down.
TTTCCCTGGTTGTTATTGACTCTACAAGGCGCGATAATAATGCGATCGGACTATCACACTTAAATAATTATGACCGAATATATTTTGTTGTTAATTGGTACTGTACTGGTTAACAACTTTGTACTGGTAAAGTTCTTGGGCCTCTGCCCATTTATGGGCGTCTCAAAAAAACTTGAAACAGCAATTGGTATGGGGTTAGCAACTACATTCGTGTTAACCCTTGCCTCTGTGTGTTCCTACTTGGTTGAAACCTATATATTGCAGCCCTTAGGGATCGCTTATCTACGAACCATGAGCTTTATTCTCGTTATTGCGGTCGTAGTTCAGTTTACAGAAATGGTTGTCCACAAAACCAGTCCGACGCTCTATCGGTTACTGGGTATTTTCCTCCCCTTGATTACAACCAACTGTGCAGTGCTCGGGGTTGCGTTACTTAACGTCAATGAGAATCATAATTTTATTGAATCGATAATCTACGGGTTTGGAGCCGCACTTGGCTTTTCGTTAGTCTTAATTCTCTTCGCTTCAATGCGTGAACGTATCAGCGTTGCAGATGTTCCTGCTCCGTTTAAAGGTGCTTCCATTGCAATGATTACTGCTGGCCTTATGTCACTTGCATTTATGGGCTTTACAGGGTTGGTGAAACTTTAATGAGTACAATACTAATTGCCGTATTAGCAGTAGTAGCACTCGCTGCTATTTTTGGTGCGATTCTTGGTTTTGCCTCAATTAAATTCAAGGTTGAAGCCGATCCAATTGTCGATCAAATCGATACTATTCTGCCCCAGACTCAGTGTGGTCAATGTGGATATCCAGGATGCCGTCCTTATGCTGAAGCAATTGCAAACGGCGACAACATCAATAAATGTCCTCCTGGCGGTCAAGCAACTATAGAAAAGCTGGCTGATCTAATGGGTGTAGACGTTCCTGAGTCAGCACACGATCTCGAAGAAGAAGTAAAGAAAGTCGCTTTTATTCACGAAGATATGTGTATTGGTTGTACTAAGTGTATTCAGGCATGTCCTGTTGACGCGATTGTCGGAGGGACCAAAGCACTTCATACGGTGATCAAAGACGAATGTACGGGTTGTGACCTGTGCGTCGCGCCATGCCCAACTGACTGTATTGAGATGATCCCTGTCAACACAACACCAGAAACATGGAAATGGCAGCTAAATGCAATTCCGGTTGTTAATGTTACTGAAGCTGAGCAGCACGCTCAGACAAGCGTGAAGTAAGGTCAGGTATGTTGTCATTAATCGAGCAAATTAAATCCGGTAAAATTTGGGACTTTCCTGGTGGGATCCATCCACCCGAAAATAAGAAACAATCCACAAAAAAACCGCTGGCTGTTGCCGAACTTCCCGATGAATTAATTCTTCCTCTAAAGCAACATATAGGCAAAGTGGGAGATCTTCTGGTCCAAACTGGGAGCAAAGTTCTTAAAGGGCAACCACTTACGAAGTGCCTTACCGCCTTCAGTGTTCCTGTTCACGCACCGACTTCAGGCACTGTCACGGCAATTGAGCCAAGAACGGTCGCTCATCCATCAGGACTAGCAGAGCCTTGTATTATCATTAAGCCTGACTTTAAAGATACATGGGGAGATAAACACCCTATACCTAACTTTAAGGATTACTCGGCAGAAGATCTAATAGAAGCTATTCGTCAGTCAGGCATTTCAGGTATGGGTGGAGCTGGTTTCCCTACAGCGAGAAAAATTGAATCTGGCCAATCAAAAATAGAAATGTTGATCATCAATGCTGCGGAATGTGAGCCATATATCACAGCAGATGATGCATTGATGCGAGAACACGCTGAAGAAATCATCGCCGGTATCGAGATCGTAGAGCACATTCTTTCACCTAAACTGACGATAATCGGTATCGAAGATAATAAGCCTCAGTCGATTGCCGCATTGAATAAAGCCGCTGCACATCGAGATGATGTCGTCATTCGTGTCGTTCCAACGAAATACCCATCAGGTGGCGCAAAACAGCTCATTAAGATTCTGACAAACTTAGAAGTACCTAGTGGTGGACGATCCACTGATATTGGGCAGATGGTACTTAACGTAGGAACCGTCCATGCCATTAAGAAGGCGGTACTCGACGGCGAGCCTCTAATACAGCGAGTTGTCACCCTTACAGGTAAAGCCTTTAAGCATCCGCAGAACGCATGGGTACGCTTGGGCACACCAATACAGTCATTGCTGAATCAATTTGGTTACAAAGAGGATAAGAAACTGCCTCGTTTGATTATGGGTGGACCACTAATGGGATTCAGCTTACCTCACAGTCAGGTCCCCATAACAAAAATCGCTAACTGCATACTTGCCCCTACACGACGTGAACTTTCAGGTTCCTCTGAAGAGTTAGCCTGTATTCGATGTACAGCGTGTGCAGAAGCTTGCCCTGCTTCACTTTTACCCCAACAACTTTTTTGGCATGCAAAAGCGGAAGAATTCGAAAAGTGTGAAGAGCTTAATTTAAAAGACTGTATTGAATGCGGTGCCTGTGCGTATGTTTGCCCGAGTGAAATTCCGCTTGTTCATTATTATCGTCAGGCCAAAGCAGAAATACGCACCAGAAAGGCAGACGCTATTGCCGCAGAAAGAGCAAAAGAGCGCTTCGAAGAGAAGAAAGCTCGTATGGAAAGAGAAAAACAAGAGCGAGAAGATCGCTTCCAGAAAGCAGCAGAACAACGTCGACAAAAAATGCAGCAGGAGAACGGTGGTGAGGATGCTATCGCGGCTGCAATCGAACGTGTAAAAGCAAAACAGACTACCGTAAGTAGTAATCAGCCTAAACCGGCTGTAGCTGCAGCTATCGCTAGAGCGAAAGAGAAGCAAAATAACGCAGTAAAAGAAAATTCAGAAATCCCAGACAATTCTGAAATGATGAAGCTCAGAGAAGAGCGAAAACGTCTTGCTCGAGAAAGAAAGGCCGAAAAGGCCAATGAAACATCCGAGTCAGAGACGAACGCAGATCAGGATAAAAAGTCTGCTGTCGCAGCGGCTATTGCGCGAGCCAAAGCTCGTAAGGCTCAGCAGGAAGCAACAACCGAGAGCGACCAACAAGGCGCTACCGACGTAGCCTCATCGGCTGACACTCAAGATGATCCGAAAAAAGCTGCAGTCGCGGCGGCCATTGCCCGAGCCAAAGCTCGTAAGGCTCAGCAGGAAGCAACAACTGAGAGCGGCCAACAAGGCGCTACCGACGTAGCCTCATCGGCTGACACTCAAGATGATCCGAAAAAAGCTGCAGTCGCGACGGCCATTGCCCGAGCAAAAGCTCGTAAGGCTCAGCAGGAAGCAACAACTGAGAACAGTCAGCAAGACGCTACCGACGCGGCATCATCAGCTGATACTCAAGATGATCCGAAAAAAGCCGCTGTCGCGGCGGCTATTGCCCGAGCTAAAGCTCGTAAGGCTCAGCAGGAAGCAACAACTGAAAGCGACCAACAAGGCGCTACCGACGTAGCACCATCGGCTGATACTCAAGATGATCCGAAAAAAGCCGCTGTCGCTGCGGCTATTGCCCGAGCTAAAGCTCGTAAGGCTCAGCAGGAAGCAACAACTGAGAGCGACCAACAAGGCGCTACCGACGTAGCACCATCGGCTGACACTCAAGATGATCCGAAAAAAGCCGCTGTCGCAGCGGCCATAGCCCGAGCTAAAGCTCGCAAGGCTCAGCAAGAAGCAACAACTGAGAGCGACCAACAAGGCGCTACCGACGTAGCACCATCGGCTGACACTCAAGATGATCCGAAAAAAGCTGCAGTCGCAGCGGCTATAGCCCGAGCCAAAGCACGTAAGGCTCATCAGGAAAAAGAAAAAGACTCAGAGGAGAATAAATAAGTGGCGTTTTTCATAACGAGTTCCCCTCACACGCATACAAAAAGAAAAACTTCAGATGTGATGAAATGGGTTGCAATCGCAGCCCTTCCCGGTCTTCTGGCTCAATGCTATTTTTTTGGATGGGGAACGTTAATTCAGCTCATTTTTGCTATTGTATTCAGTTTATTTTTGGAACTAACCATAGCATTACTGCGCAAACGCAAAACGACAGCGTACATTAGGGATTACAGCGGTATTGTCACCGCGTGGTTGTTAGCGGTCTCTATACCACCTCTGGCTCCATGGTGGGTTATCACCATCGGTCTTCTCTTCGCTATCGTTGTTGCAAAGCAACTTTACGGAGGATTAGGACAAAATCCGTTTAATCCAGCCATGATCGGATACGTTGTATTACTTGTTGCCTTCCCGCTGCAAATGACCAGTTGGCTACCGCCCGCTGATTTGCTGGGTAACCCAACGTCACTGTCAGATTGTTTAAAAGTGATTTTTACTGGCTACAGTGGTAGTGGCCTTTCCTTGCAACAGCTTCGTCTTAGCGTGGATGGTATCACAATGGCGACGCCACTTGATACGATTAGAACGTCTTTACACGCCGGGCACTCTATGCAAGATGCGCTTTCGACACCGCAGTTTAACTCACTGGCTGGTATCGGTTGGCAATGGGTAAATATTGCCTATCTCATCGGTGGTTTACTGCTACTTAAACTTAGAGTGATTCAATGGCAGATTCCGACAATGGTGTTAGCTGGCATTTCTCTCTCGAGTGCTATTGGTTGGCTAATCGCTCCAGAAACGATCTCATCACCTCTAATACATTTACTCTCTGGAGCAACGATGCTTGGGGCCTTCTTCATTGCCACTGACCCAGTAACGGCATCAACTACGGTCAAAGGCCGTATTATTTTTGGTTGTTTTGTTGGTGTCATGATATTCGTGATTAGGGCTTGGGGTGGATTCCCTGACGGTGTTGCTTTTTCCGTTTTGCTAGGCAACATGTGTGTTCCGCTGATCGACTACTACACAAAACCAAGAACTTACGGGCACTAACTAATGATTAATGCGATCAAAAAAAATGGATTAATTTTGGCTATTTTTGCCTGTGCCTCAACAGGGTTGGTTGCAGTAACGCAATATTTTACTGCAAACCAAATCAAGGAACAGCAACGAGTACAACTTCTAGCCGTTCTGAATCAAGTCATTCCTAAAACGGAGTTTGACAATGATTTGTATAAGTCTTGTACACTGGTTACTCTCGATTATCTGACTAAGGCCCCCAAAGTTCACGCGTATATAGCGCGCAAAAATGGTGAACCAACAGGTATGGCAATCGAATCCATAGCACCTGATGGATATAACGGTGAAATCAAATTAATCGTTGGCGTCAATAATAAAGGTATCGTGACCGGTACTCGAGTGTTATCACAGCAAGAGACACCGGGATTAGGTGACAAAATTGACCTTAGGGTTTCTGATTGGATTCTTGGATTCACAGGCAAATATCTTACTGCAGACAATCAAGCCATGTGGCATGTACGTAAAGACGGTGGGCAATTTGATCAGTTTACTGGTGCGACAATTACACCGAGAGCAGTAGTCAAAGCGATCAAGAATACTCTTGAATTTGTCGCGAGTAATCGTGACAAAATATATTCGCAGCCTCTTGACTGCTCAACAGGAGATTAAGATGAGCGCAAACAAAGAATTAATGACCAACGGTATGTGGAAAAACAACCCGGCACTGGTTCAGTTGCTCGGCTTGTGCCCGCTTCTTGCTGTGTCATCAACAGTCACAAATGCTCTTGGTTTAGGGGTAGCAACACTTTTAGTCTTGGTTTGCTCTAACGTGACCGTCTCTCTGGTAAAAGATTACGTTCCTAAAGATGTCCGTATTCCGATTTTCGTTATGATTATCGCCTCTCTGGTTACTTGCGTTCAATTATTGATGAACGCCTATGCCTACGAACTATACCTGTCACTTGGTATTTTCATCCCCTTGATCGTAACTAACTGTATTATCATTGGTCGTGCAGAAGCCTATGCATCAAAAAACCAACCCATTCCCGCTGCACTAGATGGCTTTTGGATGGGGCTAGGGATGACCGCCGTATTAGTCGTATTAGGCATGATTCGGGAGGTTCTAGGCCAGGGAACATTGTTTGATAACGCGAATTTACTCTTGGGTGATTGGGCTAAATCCCTCAGAATTGAAGTCGTTCATTTAGATAATGGTTTTTTACTCGCCATGTTACCGCCTGGTGCGTTTATTTTTGTCGGCCTGCTAATTGCAATAAAAAATGTCATCGATAGTGGTGTTGCACAGAGAAAACCAAAAGAAACTAAACCTAAAATTGAGAGAGCACGAGTGACTAACGTTACTCAGTGATATCAACTATTCCTATGAATAAAGAAAAAAGAGTAGAAATTCTCGAACGCTTGCGAGCAAATAATCCAAAACCAGAAACCGAACTGGTTTGGACAAATCCATTTGAGCTTTTGATATCCGTTTTACTAAGTGCACAAGCTACCGATGTTAGTGTCAACAAGGCCACCGCGAAACTGTATCCAGTAGCAAATACACCACAAGCCATTCTTGACCTCGGCGTTGATGGCGTAAAAGACTACATAAAAACTATCGGTTTATTTAATTCTAAAGCTGAAAACGTAATTAAGACCTGCCGAATGCTAGTTGAAAAACATGGTGGTCAAGTTCCTGAGGATAGAGCTGCATTAGAAGCCCTTCCTGGCGTTGGAAGAAAAACGGCGAATGTGGTCCTAAACACCGCTTTCGGCTGGCCAACAATAGCAGTCGATACGCATATATTTCGTGTCTCTAACCGCACCAAATTTGCGGTTGGTAAAAACGTAGATGAAGTAGAACAAAAACTGTTAAAAGTCGTACCGAAAGAATTTAAAGTGGACGTACATCACTGGTTGATCCTTCATGGTCGCTATACATGCATAGCGCGTAAACCACGTTGTGGCAGCTGCATAATAGAAGATCTTTGTGAATACAAAGAGAAAATCTACCCGGAAAGCTAGGAGCAAAGCTATGTCAAATACAAGACTTCTTCATACCATGTTACGTGTAGGCGATCTTGATCGTTCTATCGCATTCTACACTGATGTAATGGGTATGAAATTACTTCGCAAAAGCGAAAACGAAGAATACAAATATACTCTTGCCTTTATTGGCTATTGTGAAGAGTCAGAAGGTGCTGTTATCGAGTTGACGTACAACTGGGGTACTTCTGAGTATGATTTAGGTAATGCTTACGGGCACATCGCAATTGGTGTTGATGACCTTACTGGTACATGTGACCGTGTGAAAGAGATGGGTGGCGTAGTGACTCGCGAACCTGGTCCTGTAAAAGGTGGTACGACAAATATCGCATTTATCAAAGATCCAAATGGTTACATGATTGAGCTGATTGAAAATAAATCAGCAGGGAAAGGTCTCGGTAACGACTAACCAAAAAACGAATTTTTAATCTAAATAAAGCGGCCATCGAGCCGCTTTATTTTTATCTTTACATGATAATGATTATCATTTATTTTATTGGAATCATCGTTAGAGGAGCGAATAAGATGACTATGTTGCAATGGGAACAACACACCCTAATCGCCGAAGATGCGTTAAAGAAGAACGACTTCATGAACAGTATTTTGCATTACCAGCAAGCTCTGGCGATCAGTGATGAATTGCAGCAGTCTCAAGCACTATCCTTAGATGATAAACTCACAGTTTCCATCTACTCTTGCCACAATATGGCCAAGCTATGGCGTAGTATCGGTGATCAAGAGTTCGAATTGAAATACTTGCAACTGGCTTCTGAAAAAGTACTGATGCTAGTGCCACAATGTCAGAATCGTGAGTGTGATTCATTTATTGATTCATTAGGCTGCTGTAAAAAGGCGCTTATCGAATACATGAAGCGCCACCCTAATCCTGCTATCGCAAGTGTCGTACAAAATATAGAGACAGCATCGAACTGTAATCTAATCAAGCGATTTAAACTCAACTAGACTTGTGAACGACCTAAAGAAATAACTACGCGGCGGTTTTTCTCTTTACCAACAGGAGACGCATCGTCAGCAATAGGTCGTCTTTTACCATAACCTTCTACTTGAATACGATCGCCAGGAAGTCCCAACGATTGGAAATATTCTTGTAACACTTCTGCCCGTCGCTCGGATAAATCCTGCCGCTCACTTTTAGTTCCATCGCCATCGGTATACGTGGAAACCAAAACCAAATCGATATCCTGATTGTAACGGATATACTCAGCAATCTGCGCCAAACGCTTTTGAGAAGCCTTATTCACTTGAAGACTATCTCGATCATAATGAAGAATCGTAAAGGAAATATCCTCAAAGCTGTACGGCAGTAAACGACTGATACATTGGCTAAAGTCGTCGTATTTTTGTTGGAAAAGTACTGACGATAATGCTACTTCAATGCGTTTATCCTTCCGTTGCCATTCTTGATAGCTAAAGGTTGGGAAACGGCCTCTTTCTAGTTCGGTCAGCATAAGCCAAGCTGTCTGGCCACCAATATAACCATCGAACTGCTGGAAGAACTTTAGGTTCTCTACTTGTTCAGCACGCTCTCCCGGCCTCCAGGAAGGTGGCATAGACACTAAAGAAACCTGTCTTGTCTCGCCCATCGGACGATTCATCTTTAGTTCAAAGTCAAGGTTGAGCTTTTTGCTTGCTCGGGCTGTAAATTGAGCGGTACCATAATGAGGAATAGGATGGACAAGTTGGCACTCCAGTGGCGTGTCCTTGAGCATATCCCAATGCGACTCAGTAGGTTTGGCGACGTAACGCGTATCCATCGCATAAGCAGTAGTCGCAGATACGACCGCAATTCCTATCGATACTTTTAGAAACCACTTATTCTTCACGTTAAATACTCCAAACAACAACCCAAAGCGGCAAAAAAATGCCGTTACAACTCAACCCATAGAGATATAGCAAGAACCAGACCAAATAAAATAGGCAAAAAGCAGCAATGTTTTTCGATCAGGGTTTTGCTAATCTCCATTATCTGTAATAATGCCTCCCCTATTTTATAATCTAGGGCAATCATGGCAAATCACAGCGATACCTCTCTGTTAAAAGCACGTTTCCGTGGCTATTTACCTGTTGTTATCGACGTAGAGACCGCAGGCTTTAATGCTGAAACCGATGCGTTACTCGAAATCTGTGCGATTACAACCAAAATGGATGAGCAGGGATATTTACAACCAGCCACCACGATGCACTTTCACATAATGCCATTCGAGGGTGCTAACCTAGAAAAAGAAGCGCTTGAGTTCAATGGTATTCGAGACCCTTTTAGCCCTCTTCGAGGGGCGGTCAGTGAAGAAGAAGCGCTTAAAGAAATCTACAGACAAATTCGCAAAGAACAGAAGGATGCAGGTTGCCAACGCGCAATTATTGTCGCCCACAATGCTCATTTCGATCATAGCTTTGTTAAAGCCGCTAATGAGAGAGCAAAACTTAAAAGAGTTCCTTTTCACCCGTTTGCTACATTCGATACTGCAACATTAGCTGGACTGGCTTACGGTCAAACCGTTTTAGCTAAAGCTTGTAAAACAGCAGGTATGAAATTTGACGCAAAAGAAGCGCATTCAGCGCTATATGACACGCAAAAGACAGCAGACTTATTCTGCGGAATCGTTAATAAGTGGAAAGACCTTGGTGGCTGGCCTCTGATTAGCGATGATAACGAAGATAATAATTAAAAATATTTTTTACATTTAGACTAAAAATAACAGACGAGAGTAGTATGAATCCTGTTGTAATATCCGTTTGCATTATGCTGATTTTGGCATTGATGCGGGTAAATGTGGTCGTTGCACTCACATTTAGTGCCATCATTGGTGGCTTATTTTCAGGGATGTCCCTTAATGATGCTGTCGCAGCATTTGAAAGTGGCCTTGGTGGAGGCGCTAATATTGCCCTGAGTTATGCAATGCTCGGAGCCTTTGCTGTGGCAATTTCCAAATCGGGTGTAACCGATTTAGTTGCACAAAGTGTTGTGAGAAAGATTTCTGGTAAAGACCATAATGCAGCTAGTCTAGGATTTAAATACGCTATGCTGTTTGCATTAGTTCTTGTTACTATGTCATCGCAAAACGTTATCCCAGTCCATATCGCATTTATTCCCATTTTAATTCCACCTCTTTTAGGCGTTTTTGCGAAGCTAAAGATAGACCGTCGTCTTATCGCTTGTATCCTGACCTTTGGTTTAATTACCCCCTATATGGTTCTACCAATTGGCTTTGGCGGTATATTTCTTAACGACATACTATTGAAAAACCTTAGAGACAATGGACTCCTTCACGTAACAGCTTCTCAGATTCCTACAGCAATGCTGCTACCAGGAGCAGGAATGGTCTTTGGTTTGCTCATGGCTGTCTTTTTCACTTATCGTAAACCTAGAGAATACGAAGAAAATGATTTGACGGTGGTGAACGCAAGTGACGTTACGATTAATAAGAAAAACATTATCGTTGCAATTATTGGCATCATCGCGGCTCTATCTGTTCAGCTGACTACAGAGTCTATGGTCGTGGGTGCTTTGACGGGCTTCATGGTGTTTGCTTTTGGTGGTGTCATCAAGTGGAAAGAGACTCAAGACGTATTCACTCGCGGCGTACATATGATGGCAATGATTGGTTTCATTATGATTGCTGCTGCGGGTTTTGCTGCAGTTATGAAAGAAACTGGCGGAGTTGAAACACTGGTACATTCTCTATCAGATAGTATCGGTGACAATAAACCACTAGCAGCTCTACTGATGTTAATCGTCGGTCTTTTGGTCACAATGGGCATCGGTTCTTCATTTTCGACCATCCCTATCATTGCCACTATTTACGTACCATTAGCTCTGGCATTTGGATTTTCACCAATGGCAACGATTGCTCTTGTTGGAACAGCGGCAGCACTTGGCGATGCTGGTTCCCCTGCATCCGACTCAACCTTAGGACCTACAGCAGGCCTAAATGCCGATGGTCAGCATGAACATATTTGGGAAACCGTTGTACCCACATTTATACACTACAATATCCCCTTGGTTATCTTTGGCTGGATCGCCGCGATGACTCTTTAATAAGAAGAAGGCTTCCGAGGAAGCCTTTTTTTTATTTTTTCTTTTTGGGCAAGCTCCATGGAAACAACCAAACTTGAATCCATTGTACGGACTTAAACAGCAGTAAGCTGATCGCCGCCAGAAAGAACAAACCGGCAAAGGCTTGCGGTATTTTAAAATAGGACGTCGAGAACTGGATGAAGTAACCAAGTCCTTTATCTGCCGCAACAAACTCCGCGACCACTGCACCGATAATAGCCAGAGTAATAGAGACTCGGACGCCACTAAAAATATGAGGAATCGCATAAGGGATGCGGATTTGCCAGGTTTCTCTGTATCTTGGCGCTCTCAATGACTGACTTAATTCAATTAATTCAGGCGGTGTTTCCAGTAGTCCAGTCGTCGTTGAAACGACTAATGGAAAAAACGTAATAAGACAGGTAATGAGAATCCTTGATGGGTCTTCCGTACCTAAAAGCACAATGATAAGTGGTGCAACAGCGACTACAGGTGTTGACTGAATTACGATTAGTACCGGATATAACGTTCTGTTGAGCAACTCGGATCTCACCATACCGATCGCAAGTGGAATGGCAATGACCAAAGAAACAATAAACCCACTCAATGCCACTCGGAGCGTAGCCCACAAATGATCTAACCAACGAGTGATTGGAACATTAAAAAAGGCATCCACAATAGCACTAGGTGAAGGCAATATGTAACTGGGAACCGAGCCTACTCGACAAATAAACTCCCATGCCAATAAGAGAAAGATAAAGAAAATGACGGGTGCCATGCGATACGTTTGCTGAGCAATCCAGGATTTAGATTGATACGTTTGGCTCATAGATATGCCCCCGAATAGTATCAGTAAGTTCTGCAAAACGCGGATCATTGATCGTTTTACTCGTGCGTGGTCTTGGAATATCAACATCAATTAAATCGAGAACGGACCCAGGACGTTTACTCATGACTAAGACTCTATCGGCCAGCAATACAGCTTCACTAATTGAGTGCGTAATAAATAAAACCGTTTTCGGGTTATCATTCCAAATTTTTAACAAGTCGAACCCAATTTGCTCTCTCGTTAATGCATCTAATGCAGAGAATGGTTCATCCATCAATAAAATATCCGGATTAAGCAATAGCGCCCTTATAATCCCGACTCTTTGCTGCATTCCACCAGACAACTCATCCGGCATCTTATCGGCGAATTGACTCAATCCAGCCATTTCCAAAAGCTCATCCGTACGCTTTTCGTCTTTTTTCGAGTAACTCCCATATTTGTGTTTTAGCGGGAAAAGAACGTTCTTTCTCACAGTCAGCCAAGGAAGTAAATTGGGCTTTTGAAAAACAATACCGACATCTTCTCTCGGTTCAGTCACTGGGCGATTAAAAACCGACACCTCTCCATGAGAGGGAATTAACAACCCAGAGACCATACGTAACAGAGTTGATTTACCACATCCTGATGGACCAACTACTGCAACGAATTCATGACGATAAATATCTAAATCGATATGCTGTACAGCCATCACATCATTGACACTTGGGTCATAACAATGGCCAACATTTTTCATGCTTACGTAAGACGTTGGTGCACTCGTACTACTTTCCATACCCTACTCCGCTAGAAATGATGTATCGATAATTTTGGCTGGCTCCAGAGAATCTTCGCTCAACTCATTTGCAGCCGCGACATACTTCCATGTCTGCTGCACTCGTTGTGGTGAAAAGTGGCCGATACCATCCTTTTCAGATATGTCGTTGTAGACTAATCCTTTGATACTGGTTATTTGAGCTGCGACAATCTTAGCGTCAACTTCTGGGACCATTTTATGTAGATCATCGCCAGCTTTATCGGGATGAGCATAGGTAAACTGAACAGACTTGTTAAATGCTTCTACAAAGCGCTTAGCGACATCAGGTCTTTGTTTTAGAAACGTTTCCGATGCTAATAATGATGAGCTGTAAAGTGAGAGTCCAGCATCAGACCAAGGAAGCTCAACCACTTTCTTGCCTGCGCTCTTAGCTTGATCACGGAATAATGCCGTATTGGTTACCCAGGCAATAATTGCGTCAGTATTACCGGTAATCATCATCGGACCTAACGCACCAGGATCCGTTTTAACAAGATTAATTTGCTTTTCGTCGAGACCATTTTCTTTAAGAACAAGCGGTAAAAAAGCATTAGATGACGTAAAAGGCGAAGTCGCTACTTTCTTACCTTTAAGGTCTTTTATCGACTTTATGCCCGATCCTTCCAGTGCAAAAAATGCGTGAGGGGCTTGGGTAAAATAAGACGAAATAGCGACAACTGGGATATCATCCTGAGCTTTAGCTGCCATTAATGCCCCAATATCAGCCGAGCCAATATCCGCATGGCCTGTCGCAATTTTGGTCAGAGCATCGGTTGAGCCTCGTCCATTTGCAATAGACACATCCAAGCCTTTTTCAGCAAAGAAGCCTTCTTGAATGCCGACGTAAACAGGAGCCTTATCGCCTCCAGGAAGCCAATCAAGTTGAAACGTAACTTTATCTGCGGCATTTGCAATTGAACTGATAGCCAAGCCTGCTAATAGTGATATCCGAAGAACTGATCTCATATATACTCTCCTAGTGTTATTTACCACTCTTCCTGACGCGGTCGTTTCCATTTTATGTACATTAGCAACGAACGTAACATTTCAAGACGCACGACTGCCTGTATCTGTTGTTTTTACTGACTTTACTTATTTAGGTAAGTTATAACGGTCCACCCATAATGGTTTTTTGTAAACCATCCATTATATTTTCGCCCGTTTCCGCTCGTAGTTCCTGATACCAAGCTTCTGTAGCTTTAGGTTCCATTCCATGAGTGACGTCACAGCGCTTACGTGCTTTCAGTACTAAATCTTTAACTCTGTCGACTCGTTGCTCCTGATAGTGCTGAAGCGCTTGTTCCACCGTTACGTTATCTGTAAAACACTTTCCTAATACAACGGAATCTTCTAAAGCTGCACATCCACCCTGCCCGATATCGGGAGTCGTACTGTGTCCAGCATCGCCAAGCAGTGCAACTCGACCTTTGACTAGTGGTTCAAATGGCTCAATATCGTGGATCTCTATCCGGTTTGTTGTTTGCGGATCAATAGCATCGATAAGCGTTTGAACTGGCTGTGACCACCCTTCAAAGTAACGTTTAAGATCGGAAATTAGCGTAGTTCTATCTTCCTTTAACCCCAATGGCAAAGGGACATCAAAGAAAAAGTAAAAACGATTGTCCGCGATAGGCATGACGGATACACGTTTGCCATCAGCAACGAATGTCGTCCATTGGTCTGCCGGTGCGATAGACTCATCTATCTCTACCAATCCATTCCAATTAACGTAGCCTGCATAACGTCGCTCAACTTTATATCCAAGTACATATTCCCTAGCAACTGAATGTGTACCATCTGCCGCAATTAAAAAATCGGCCGTTGCTGTTGAACCATCAGTGAAAGTAACAGTGACTCCTGTAGAATCTTGGTCAATCTCAGCCAGTCTCTTACCAAAATGGATTGATTCGCTACCCCACCAATCAATCATACTTGCCTGTAAATCTGCACGTGAAACCGGACAAGGACGTTCGCCAACTAATTCAACCAAAGGTTTCAGACTAAACTGAGTCATAACTTCGGCCGTTTTACCTTCTTTATAGGCCATATAATGCATCGGTCCACCAAGTGCATCCATAATGCTCCCCATCCCAAGATGGTTCATGCATTTGACGCCATTAGACCAGACCGATATCGCCGCCCCCACCGGCTTAATATCTTTAATTGCCTCAAATATTTCGCACTCAATACCTTGCTTTTTCAATGCCGCGGCAGCCGACATACCACCAACCCCAGCACCAATAACAATTGCTTTCATTCCGATTTCCTTCCTAGATATTTCAAAGCACAAAAGTCTATTGGCAAGATTTGTACCCAAAACGATCGTTTCTTGTATACAATCAACCTGAAACAATGGTTTCAGGGGTTTGGCTAGATTTAAGTGAAATTTAGCGATGAACTATTGGGGATGTGTTTGTAAGGAATTGCACCACTGTTGCACATCAAAGCCCAACAAGGTGCATAAAAATCAACTACCGCGATAGGTACTGTAAGAATAGGGAGTAGCAATGATGGGCACGTGATAATGGCTTAACTCGTCATCGATACCGAAGCGAATCACGATGACATCGAGAAAACGGATTTGCTCGTTTAGGCCTTGCTGCTGACTAAAATATCGCCCCATATCAAATTCCAATTCATAACGGCCTCGCTGAAAGTCATCACCACTCAATAGAGGTTCATTACAACGTCCATCATCGTTAGAAACGGTTGTCTTGAGGAGATGCTTGGTCTGGTTATCCGCCAATCTGTACAGTCGAATCGTCACACCTCTAGCTGCAATACCCTGTGTTGTATCCAATATGTGTGTGGTTAAGTGACCCAAAATACCTCCTTGTTTATCAAAACGTCTTAATTTACTTTAGTAATAAATCACGTTAGAACAAAATGTATGCCATTATCAAGCTATTGTTGAATATCGATACAAAAACAAGAAAAGGAATTTCTATGCAGCTCAACAGCCAGGTAGTTAACGATTTAGATCAGGAGCAGTTTGTAAATATGTTCGGGGATATTTACGAACATTCTCAGTGGGTGGCGAGAGAACTTTGGGAAATAAAGCAAAAAACAGATTGTGAGGAAGTGACTTTATCTCAAGCATGGATACAGTCGACTATGGTTCGAATCGTTGATAATGCCTCTGAGCAAACGATACTGTCGCTGCTTTGTGCTCACCCAGATCTGGCTGGTAAAGCTGCTCTAGCTGGAGACATGACTGATTCGTCTATATCTGAACAATCGGGAGCTGGGTTAGATCAATGTACAGAAGAAGAGCTAACGAGCTTTACTCAGCTAAATGATGCTTATCGAACCAAGTTTGGTTTTCCATTTATTAAGGCCGTGAAAGGAACAACTAAAGATATTATCTTGGAAGACTTCAAATTACGTTTACAGAATACGCCTGAGGTTGAGTTTGAACTTGCTATGAATGAAGTTCACAAGATTGCAGGCTTTCGGTTAACCACACTGTTTAATTAACATAAAAAAACCAGATACAGAAAATGTATCTGGTTTTTCCTGCATCTCAGTATTTTGGCTATTCCATTACTGAGATATATCCGTCGCTAGCCAACAACGTCGTTTTTATAATTAAGCTTCGTTATACAGCTCTAAGTTCGCTAAATCTTGCTGAATTTCACGCTGAACTTTTGCATCATCGCTACGCATAGATTCCAAGAACTCAAGATATTCATGATCGATATCGCCCGTAACGTATTCACCATTGAACACTGACGTTTCAAAACGCTCAACACTTGGGTTACCTTTACCTACAGCTTCGACTAAGTCATCGAGCTTTTGGAAGATTAACGCATCGGCACCAATTTTTTCACAGATTGAATCAACGTCGCGACCATGAGCAATCAGTTCATGAACACTTGGCATATCAATACCATATACATTCGGGAAACGAATTTCTGGTGCAGCAGATACCATGAATACTTTGTTCGCACCTGACTCACGAGCCATTTCTACAATCTGCTCAGATGTCGTACCACGAACAATCGAGTCATCCACAAGTAGAACGTTTTTATCTTTAAACTC
Source organism: Vibrio viridaestus (assembly GCF_003856525.1). GTDB lineage: Bacteria > Pseudomonadota > Gammaproteobacteria > Enterobacterales > Vibrionaceae > Vibrio > Vibrio viridaestus. The sequence goes on along the minus strand of NZ_RJVQ01000003.1, from coordinate 6,764 downwards.
TGAACGAATCGCGTTGAGTTTACGACGTACAGATTTAACACGTTGCTGCTGACCTGGCATAATAAACGTACGGCCGACATAACGGTTTTTTACAAAACCTTGTCTGTATGGCTTCTCAATAGCTTGTGCTATTTGCAGCGCAATATCATTTGATGTTTCTGGGATTGGGATAACAACATCAATATCAAGCTCAGAGTATTCAGTCTTGATACGCTCTCCCAACTTTTTACCCATTTCTACGCGAGCCGCGTATACAGAGATCTCATCAATAAATGAGTCAGGGCGTGCGAAATATACGTACTCGAAAATACAAGGGTTCAGAGAAGGGTTATCTGCACACTGCTTTGTAAACAGCTCACCCTCGAATGTCGCGTAAATCGCTTCACCTGGAGCAACATCACTAACAAACTCAAAACCGATCGCATCGAGAGCCACAGACTCAGATGCAACCATGTACTCTGTTCTGCCGTTTTCAATTCTTTTACCTAGGCATAGAGGACGAATACCATGTGGGTCACGAAACGCTATCATTCCATGACCAATTATCATCGCAACAACAGCGTAGGCACCACGGATAGTACGATGAACGTTGGTCACTGCACGGAAAACATCATCGTCGGTAACGTTACCTTTAACCATGTCGATTTCGTGTGCCAGTACATTCAAAAGTACTTCAGAATCAGAGGTAGTATTGATATGACGACGATCTTTCTCGAACAACTTCTCACGAACTTCCTGAGCATTTGTCAGGTTACCGTTGTGTGCAAGTGTGATACCGAAAGGCGAGTTTACGTAGAATGGTTGAGCTTCTGATGCGCTGGAACTACCCGCCGTTGGATAACGAACATGGCCAATTCCAACTGTTCCCTGAAGACGTTGCATGTGCTTTGCAGCAAATACGTCCTTCACTAAACCGTTCGCCTTACGTTGACGAAAACGATTGCTATCTATGGTACAAATACCAGCGGCATCTTGGCCACGATGCTGTAAGACCGTAAGAGCGTCATAAATTGACTGGTTTACAGGTGATGTACCAACGATTCCAACAATACCACACATGTGTTAATCCTCGATTTGCGACAATTAACAGGCACCGTCTAAACAGTACCTGATAGAAAACTTGATGAAGTTTTTAAATGGTCAAAGAACCATACAATTATCCAACTAAATTGTGGCACCAATTGCGAATTCTTCCACCATTCTGAACTTGGGAATGCTGTAAATGCATCCATAAAAAATAGGATCGCGGCGACAATTAAAACGCCCCGTAGCCCGCCAAAGACGACGCCAAGAACTCTATCCGTTCCGGACAAGCCCGTCTTTTGGACTAATTGACCAACCACATAGTTGACAATCGCTCCTACAATCAGCGTAGCAACAAACAACGCTGCAATCGCAGCACCATTACGAAACATTTCGTCTTTAATATTAGAAAAATAAACCGCTAGTTTAGGGTAGTAATGACCCGCAATAAAAAAAGCGCCTATCCAAATTATCAATGACAATGCTTCTTTTGAGAAGCCACGAATCAAGCTAATCAGCGCTGACAGGCCGATCACACTCAAAATGACAATATCTAACCAATTCATATGTGCATTTACATCTTAAGTTGGCGCGCATTTTAACAGAAAAAACGCGCACGCAAACGTTTTCTTAAGGATTTAGTGGTTTAAAATTAATCAATCGACCTTTTGCACCGGTAATTTTTTCCAATTCGGTCAATTGGCGTTCGAGCTTACTCTTTGAAACATCAGGACCTATGATAACTCGGGTAAAGCCATTTTCTACTTTTGTATGGGCTTGGTAACCACGCTTTTGCAAATCAGCTACGAGCTTTTTCGCATTATCGGCATTCTTTAACGCCATCAGCTGAATAATCCACGCACTATCCTGATAATCATTGGCTTCTGGAACATTACGCTCTTGAGTTTCAACAACCTGAGTTTGAGGGTTAGCCAGAACGGGTGCCTTATCTCGCTGAGGCTCTGGAGAAGATTGCACCGACTTATCCTGCTTCGGTTGTTTTTCCGTTACCGGCGCAGGTGGAAGATCCGCTTTATCCGTTTCAGGTTCAAGCATTTCATAAGTCTCTGTACTATCACCCACATCAGGCTTTAGCGGAATGCTTGCTACATCTTCCTGATAATGTGTTTTCTTGCCATCAAACACATCAGGTAAAATAATCACACCGATAGAGACAAGAATAATGGTACCAACTAAGCGACTTTGAAATCGACTTGCCATTACTTATGTTTCTCCTTACTTTGCCAATACTCTAAAACCTCTCCAACAGTATGGAAAGAACCGACGACAACAATGACATCAGTCTCTTTTGCTTGTGTCAGAGCGGCATTAAAAGCGGCGGCTGGATCAATATATTCATTCACTTTACCAGCAATATGACAGCTTATCTCTGATGCTTTCGCTGCACGTGGTCCAGTAAGCGAACAAGGGTACCAATACGAAACAGAAGGAGTTAACTTCGCCATCGTCTCTTTGATATCTTTGTCATGTAGCATACCAATAACAGCATGAACGGTTTTATTCGGGTATCGTTTGCCAAGCTGCTCAGCAAAATATTGTGCAGAATGAGGATTATGAGCAACATCCAGTAGAATCGTTGGAGATTCAGATAACACCTGCATGCGCCCTGGTAACTGAGCCCTTTTCAGTCCGTTTATAATATTTAAATCGCTAATATCTAGACCAGAGCAGCCCAATGCCATTAAGGCTGTCGCGGCGTTAGGCAAAGGTAGACCTGGTAGAGGTAAATCGACCAAATCAAATGCACCACTTTTCCAATCCCAGCTATCTTGTTTAACCTCATAGCTAAACTGAATCCCAACCTGATGAAACTCAGCTTTGATATCGTCAGCATGTGCAGCAACGGTTGCTGGCGGATTAGGCTGTCCACAAATAGCAGGCTTACCACTACGAAAGATCCCAGCCTTTTCAAATCCAATAACATTAATATCACTACCTAACCAATCGACATGATCGACTGCGAGACTGGTAATGACCGAAACATCATGATCAACTACATTGGTTGCGTCTAAACGTCCACCAAGTCCAACTTCTAATACAACCACATCAACCTGATGAGTTCTAAACAACTGTAAAGCTGCCAGAGTACCGTATTCAAAAAAGCTCAGACTTGTCTTTCCACGAATCTCTTCAATATAGTGGAATGCCTCAACATGCTCTTGCTCTGACAACTCAGAACCATTAATACGCACGCGTTCAGTATATCGAATTAAGTGGGGGGAGCTGTATACACCGACTTTATACCCTGCATCAATCAGGATGGCTTCCAGCATGGCACAAGTAGAGCCTTTGCCATTGGTTCCGGCAACAGTAATAACAGTAGGGGCAGGTTTGGTTAAATTTGCTTGATTAGCAACGACTTGAACTCTATCTAAACCGAGATCAATAGCAGACGTATGGATGCTATTAAGATATTCAAGCCACATCGATAGAGAGGATGTGGCTTGAGGTACTTGGATTTTCGTCATCTAACTCTTAAACCATCAGATTATGGATTTCGTTAGCGACTACTTTAACCTTTTTTCTCTTCTTCTGATACATCAGAAGCGGCATCTTCTTCAGTTTGTACTGACGGTGATGCAGAATTAGTCAGCTTAGCAATTAGGCCACCAATCTTGGCTCTCATTTCGCGGCGGTCGACAATCATGTCAATCGCACCATGCTCAAGAAGAAACTCACTACGCTGGAAACCTTCTGGTAAGTCTTCACGTACGGTTTGTTCAATAACGCGACGTCCTGCGAAACCAATCAATGCTTTAGGCTCACCAATATTGATATCACCTAACGTTGCTAAACTCGCTGAAACACCACCCATTGTCGGGTCAGTCATGACTGAAATAAAAGGTAGACCTTTCTCAGACAACTTTTCTAGCGCCGCACTGGTTTTCGCCATTTGCATAAGCGACATTAGAGCCTCTTGCATACGTGCACCGCCACTTGCAGAGAAACAAACTAGACCACAGTTATTTTCAATTGCAGCATCAACCGCTTTAACAAAACGAGCCCCCACGACTGAGCCCATTGAACCGCCCATGAATGAGAATTCGAATGCACAAGCAACCAACGGAAGGCCAAGTAACTCACCTTTCATTACGATAAGAGCATCTTTCTCACCGCTAGACTTTTGAGCCGCAGCAATACGCTCTTTATAACGCTTAGAATCTTTAAACTTTAATTTGTCTTGTGGTTCAAGCTCGTCCCCTAGCTCAACCCGGTTCCCTTCATCTAAGAAAGTCTCTAATCTTTTACGCGCTTTCATACGCATATGGTGATTACATTTCGGACAAACTTCTAAATTACGCTCTAGTTCAGCGTAGTAAAGCACTTGTTCACAAGACGTACATTTCGTCCATACCCCTTCAGGTATTGACGCTTTGCGTGAAGTAACAATGTTGCTTTTCTCTAAAATCTTTTCGAGCCAACTCATGGAAGACCTTTCTCTCCTAACCTTTCATGCTTAAAAAAGGCATTCTTTCGGAATAAAACGCACCGGATTAAACCACATTAATCGCTGCGTGTAGACAAAAAACTGGTTGTACCTATTATGGCACAAATATTACATCTGACTGATTTGAGTTATATTAAACCAAAGAGTTCAGATTATCAGGTAAAAACAAGGGTCCGACATGCTCGCGAGGAAGACCAAATTCGTCAGGATAATCAACCTGCACTAAATACAATCCTTCAGCTTTCGCAGTCGCTGACGCAAGTTTTCTATCTTTCGCACCAAGTAACCACTGTATCCACTCAACAGGCTGCTCGCCTTTACCAACAGTAATTAAACTTCCAGCAATATTACGTACCATATGATGGACAAATGCGTTCGCCTTTATATCGATAACGACGTAGTTGCCAGAGCGAAAAACATTAAGATGCGATATATTACGCCAAGGGCTTTTCGATTGACAGTGCACAGCTCGGAATGAGGTAAAGTCATTCTCACCCAAAAGAAACTGACCTGCTTCATGCATTTTTTTCTCATCAAGCTCACCATGATAATGACTCACTCCTGAAGACAGTATCGCCGGACGGAGTTTATGATTATAAATCACGTACCGATAACGCCTTGCCGTCGCAGAGAATCTAGCATGAAAGCTCTCTGGGACTTCTTTAGCCCATCTAACGGCGACATTATTTGAAAGATGGGCATTGGTCCCCATCATCCAAGCGATTAACTTCCGATCGACATCAGTATCAAAGTGAACGACCTGTCCTGTCCCATGCACACCTGCATCAGTTCGCCCGGCACACGATACCTCTACTGGATGATTAGCAATTTGTGATAATGCTGTTTCGAGTTCTTGTTGAACGCTCACAACATCTCTCTGCCTTTGCCATCCATAGTAATTCGCACCATTATATTCTATGCCTAAAGCGATTCTCATCTAATTTATCTCTAGAAAATGGGGTCGGAAGTATAATATTAATTATTAAAAATATCTAACCTACTTCCGAAACCTAACCTCTGTTAATTCGGTCAATCAGTTTCTTCGCTTCCTGACGTATAGAATCGTCTCCATCAACGATAGCTTCTTCGAGCAGTTTTATTGCTCCCTGCTCATCATTCATCTCCATATAGATTTTCGCTAAATCTAATTTTCCAGATGCTTCAGCATTACTGTCTACATCAATATCACTAATATTGCCGATAACGTCAGGAAACTCATTTAATCCTACATCTAACTTGAGATCTTGCTCTTCGAACTCGCCACCTTCAGCGTCAACCTGAGCCATTAGCTCATCAATGGTCATGTAACGTTTTTCTTTAGGGTCACTGTCAACCACGCTTTCCTGAATAGACCAATTCTCATCTTCCAATTCAGGTTCAGCAGTTTGTACGGCGTCATTCCAGATATCTTGCTCGTCTTCTGGAATATCCGATGGCAAGGAACCCTGATGTTCAGGTGATAGTTTAAAGCCGTTCCAGTCTTCACCATCCATGCCTTCAAGCATGGTATCGATATTCATACCTGCGCTATCGATGAAGTCATCATCCATAGGTTGGGACATACTAAATCTTTCTGAGGCCTCGTCTTCCGAAAGCAATTCATTTAAAGCTTTCTCGTCAAACTCTCCTCTTGGAATTGACTTATCACTTTTCTCCGGCTCAGGTGTAACTAAATCTTCTTCACCAAACTCGGGAAGATCTTCATCCGCAAGTTCTAAACGACTTCCATCACTCTGTTCGAGTATTTCACTATCGTCTTCTGCATCTAACTCATAGCTATCTGCTGCGTCTTCTTCACTGAATTCAGGCAATTCGTCATCCGAAAGTGCGTCTTCTAGCGTTGAACCAAGACCATCATCTTCGAGATCTATTTCCTCATCGATGAGTGCTTCATCATCAGTAAGCTCCGCCAGTACATCTTCCGGCTCGACTTCTGCAGGTGCACTCTCGTCAGCATCCGCTAACTCAGATGGCTCTAATACCGCTTCTTCGAGTAGATCGTCTTCGCTTAATTCTGGTAGCTCTTCACCCGCGATAGCATCAACGTCTTCAGCAGTGGCTTCGTCAGTCTCTTCCTCTGCTTGTGACTCGGCTAACGCATCGCCCTCGTCAAATTCAGGAAGATCATCATCAGCAAGCTCCGCCAGTACATCTTCCGGCTCAGCGTCTCCAGGCTCGCCACTCTCGTCAGCATCCGCTAATTCAGATGGCTCTGATGCCGCTTCTTCGAGTAGATCGTCTTCGCTTAATTCTGGTAGCTCTTCACCCGCGA